>NZ_BSNI01000005.1 GCF_030159895.1 Maritalea porphyrae | reverse complement strand
ATGGCGAAGGAAAAGTTTGAGCGGAACAAGCCGCACGTAAACATTGGGACAGTTGGTCACGTTGACCACGGCAAGACAACATTGACAGCAGCGATTACGAAAGTATTGGCTGAGGCTCAAGGTGGTACAGCTACAGCGTTTGACGAGATTGACAAAGCGCCTGAAGAAAAAGCACGTGGTATTACGATTTCTACTGCTCACGTTGAGTATGAGACAGACAACCGTCACTATGCGCACGTTGATTGCCCAGGGCACGCTGACTATGTGAAAAACATGATCACTGGTGCGGCTCAGATGGATGGTGCTATTTTGGTTGTTAACGCAGCTGATGGCCCAATGCCACAAACACGTGAGCACATTTTGCTTGCACGTCAGGTTGGTGTTCCAGCACTTGTTGTGTTCATGAACAAAGTTGACCAAGTTGACGACGAAGAGTTGCTTGAGTTGGTCGAGATGGAAGTACGTGAGTTGCTTTCTTCTTACGAATTCCCTGGTGACGACATTCCAATCATTGCAGGTTCTGCATTGGCTGCTTTGGAAGGCCGTGACCACAATATCGGTAAAGAGAAGATCCTTGAGTTGATGGCTGCAGTGGATGAGTACATCCCAACACCAGCACGTCCTAAAGATCAGCCATTCTTGATGCCAATTGAAGACGTATTCTCAATTTCTGGTCGTGGTACAGTTGTTACCGGCCGTGTTGAGCGTGGCGTGATCAATGTTGGTGAAGAAGTTGAGATCGTTGGCATCAAAGACACGCAGAAAACAACAGTTACTGGTGTTGAAATGTTCCGTAAGTTGCTCGACAGCGGTGAAGCTGGCGACAATATCGGTGCTTTGATCCGTGGTGTTGACCGTGAGCAAGTTGAGCGTGGCCAAGTTCTTTGTAAGCCAGGTTCAGTAACGCCTCACACCAAGTTCATTGGTGAAGCGATTATCTTGACCAAAGACGAAGGTGGTCGTCACACACCATTCTTCAACAACTACCGTCCACAGTTCTACTTCCGTACAACTGACGTGACTGGCGTTGTGACATTGCCAGAAGGCACCGAAATGGTGATGCCTGGTGACCGTGTTGAGATGAATGTTGAATTGATCGTGCCGATCGCGATGGAAGAGCAACTCCGCTTTGCTATCCGTGAAGGTGGCCGTACCGTTGGTGCCGGCGTCGTTTCAAAAATCATCGAGTAGTCTCTAGGTCTTTAGAGATGAAATGAATTAGGGCGTCCCTCGGGGCGCCCTTTTTTTGGTTTGGAATTTGAGCACGGCGAGTTGGTTTGGGATTCTAGGGCCTATCGGCTACAGTTGCTGCAATTATGCTTTGGCCTAGTCTTTGGAATTAATTCAGATGCACCGCGCGCTATTTCCGATTTTGCTATTATTTCTTGTACAAATTTCAAGCGGCTTTGCGGCGGATCCGATCGTTAGTTACAAGGGTTGTGAAGGGGCGGGTGTTACCAACATCGTGCCCAACCTGGTTGGATTGACGGTGGATGAAGCTAACAAGCGAGCAATTTCGTGTGGCTTTTTTGGCGTAGAAACAGTTGGATATGTCGATGACAGTTATAGGGTTGGCTATGACAGAGTTGGTGCGCAGTGGCCTCGTGGAGGGGTGCCAAATGGTACGTGGACAAAATCCAAGTGGCTACACATCTATGTCAGCAAGGGAAAAATTATTCCGTCTGTGGTTGGTATGATGCAACAGGAAGCGATGGAAGTTCTCGGGAACTATCTCATCTCGATAGACGTTGAGTTGACTGCATCTAGCGAGCCAGTTGGCGAAGTTATTGCTCAATCACCCATCGGCGGGGATATCGTCATAACAAGCACCCCGATAGTCAAGCTATTAGTATCAGGTGGACAGTAGCGGTTGGTAGGCTATACGATAGGAAGCTGTTATTTGAAATGAAATAGGGAACCCTGCGGGTCGCCCATTCTCACGCCGCCGATCGGTGCACCGTACACGCGAGACTCCACAACGAAAAACGGACGAGGCGTATCCTCTCGTCGTCATACTCGGGCTTGACCCGAGTATCCACAATGCGTTGCATACTAGCCAAAACCCTAACAGTTTTAGGCGTCACACTGTTTGTGAGCTCAACATGGACCCTCGTGTCAGCCTGCGTGGCTCGAACGCCACTTAGTCGCACGTGGGTGACGTCGATGGTTGATGGGTAAGCATTGAACAGCGGTCATCGCGGATTAAGTCCGGGATCCAGGAGTGATTGTCCAAGAACCGCAGCGATTGGAGGTTGCGATGCTCAGGCCTGGTTCCCCGCCTGCGCGGGGATGACGGGTTCGAGGTGAAAGTCGGTGTAGCGGACAAAGCGATTACTTCAGTTCCGGAGTATTTGAAGCGTTACGCTCGTTTTCATTTTTTGCGATTTGACTTGACTTAGTCCGACGCCAGAAGTGTGTGAAATTCTTCGACTGTGAGATTTGTCTTTCCAACCGCACGAATGTTTGCCAACGCTTTTAATAGCATGTTTTCATACGCCCCACGAAACGGCTGTTCTGCGCTCGCTACAAATGACGATTCGGGAAAATCCGCGATGTCAAGCATTGCTGCGGTGAGACACTTTGTCAGCACATGTCCGCTCTCATAATCAAACCAAAGTTTGATAATGGAGTTTTCAAGTCCCGCTTCTACTGGACGATTTATGCGGCAAAACTCGGATGATTCCTTTAGCGATACATCATAAAGCTCTATGAACTCAAAAGTCAGATCTGCAGAACTACTAACAAATGAAAACTGACTTGAGGGAATGGAAGCGCTCAGCAGATTCCCGACGAGTTGCGACAAGTGATCTGCATTTGCTGGTTCAACAGGAGCATATCGAATGCTAAACGTGTACTCTTTTTTGAACAATCGAAACTTGAGATAATTACAGGGTGTGGAGCAGCGAGCAGAGACGATAATTCTCGGAATTTCGTTCAAAAGTGAGCGGTGCGTAGAATCCGCTGAAGAAACCGCATCAATGTCTATTGAACTTTGTGCCGAGCCTGGTGATGCTATTGAGAAGACTAACATTGCCGCAAGAAATACACGGCATGCGAGTCTACTAACGTTGAGTTGTACTTCTGAAATGTGTCGTCTCTTGCGACCCACAACAAACTCATCGAAATCAAAATTTTTCATGGACAGAACACCACTTTCGTACCTGTGTTACATCGTTTCTTCAAAATACATCAAAAGCTTATCTTTTTGCTTTGCTTCAATAATGATGTGGAAGGAATGTCAAACTATTAAGAGTTACAACCACTGTCGTTAAGAATATGTTCGAAAGCACGAATACAGCTGTTCCTTTCGTTGCAGCATTCGCGAGAGTACGTATTTGAACACTGAAGGTTTCAATTTGGCTCAAAGTCGACATGAACCCGCCACCTCCACAAAACTTATCCCCGCCCATTCTGCTCATGTCATAATCAGCCCATCTTTTCTTGAAGCCGAGCAGCTTGTTGACGAACAGGGGGCGGCGAGGGGCAAATCCCTTAAAGAGAAGATGTTGGTTGCTTGGTCAGACGATGGTCAGGCGCTTTCGCAATTGCTGTCCAGTCCGACACCGAAGGCAGCGGTAAGTCGTCAATGGTATGTTGCCATTGTGGGTGAATGCCCAGCAATTTGGTTTTCAAATTTGAAAACACAACATCAGATTGCGCGCACGTAAGGGGATAAATGGGTGAGCACCCCGGGGCAGGCATTGCAAAAGCAGCGGCCAACGAGCGCGAGGCGTTTTGCGTCTCACCACAAATATCAGTTTTGCAAGAGATGCTTTACGCCTCGCGCTTTTCTGTAATTTGAACCCAAGGTCAATTCGCCTTGGGGCAATTAGCGTGCGAAATTTTTGCAGGTCTGGCGAGCGGGCAATCTGTTCGCATACATCTCAAAGCCGATCCCCGATCCTTCAATTGAATTGCCAACACTTGAACTTTCGCCGTACGATATTATATAGTTAGTGAACTAACTAGTATGTGATGAGTATGCGAATGGCGCGAATTTAAAAGGCAGCGAGAATGGACAAGGAAGACGCGAAGGGCGGCAAGCGCAAATCGAAGCGCGCCGAAATTCAAGAGATTGCGACACGGGTGGTTTATCAAAATGGGTTTCGGGCAACCACGCTTGCGGACATTGCGAAGGCGGCGGATATCCCCGTCGGTAGTGTCTATTATTATTTCAAAACAAAGACCGAGCTTGGCGAGGCAATTGTTGCGCATTTGACGGGGCAGGCAACAAATATGCTCGAACGCTGGGGTGCTGATGACACACCGAAGCAGCGGCTAATCAAGTTCGCCTCGATGACGAAAGAAGCGCGGCATGAGCTTGTTCTTTATGGATGTCCAATTGGCACGCTGTGTGCCGAGTTCGGCAAGGATTTCCCTGAATTGTTGGATAAGGCCGGGCGCATTTATGCGTTGGTTATTGACTGGATGGAGGGGCAGTTTGCTCAGTTTTCGCCGGCGCAAGATGCGCGTCAAAAGGCTTGCCAGCTCATGGCGTCGCTCGAAGGAATATCGCTCATTGCGCAAGGACTAGGCGACCCAAACGTCGTTGAAATGGAAACCACACGGCTAATCGCGTGGATCGAAAATCTTTAAAAACAAACGTAATGGCTGGGAGGCCGACATGAAGAAGAGCATAAAAGGCTTGGCGCCTGATCTATTGGGTCGCTGGGCAGTAATAACTGGCGGTTCGTCTGGGATTGGGTTTGCACATGCAAGCATCCTAGCTGAGCATGGATTTGATCTGTTGCTGGCAGCGCGGGACCCGGAAAAGCTAGACAGCGCCGCCCGTGAGTTATCGGCACTGTACCCGATACAGGTTGAGACATTGTCTGCCGACCTTGCAGCTGAAAGCGGGCAGATGCAATTGGTTGATCGCATAAACCAATTGGATGTTGGTGTGCTCATCGGTAATGCGGGGGTGCCCAGTCCTGGGTGGTTTACCGAGATTGAACTTGAGCAATATATGCAAGGTATTGGGCTCAAAATCCAAGGCAATATCGCGATTAGCCATGCGGTTGCTCGACAGATGAAACAAAAGGGTGCCGGTGCGATATTGTTGGTTTCGTCCACCGGTGGTCTGCAGGGCATTCCATATTTATCAAACAACGCAGCGGCTGAAGCATATGTGCTTAGTCTTGGCGAGGCGTTGCACCACGAGCTGAAGCCAATAGGGGTTAAAGCGAGTGTGCTAATGCCTGGTCCAACTCAAACGCCTGCGCTTGATGCAATGGCTGGTGGTAAAAAACTTCCGATGAAGCCTATGAGTGCACACGCTACTGCGCTTGAAGGTTTGTCCGCATTAATGCGGGGTGAGCCAAGCTGGGTTGCCGGGCGCGCGAACCGCATTATGGCAAAGCTGCTGCCGCGTCGACTAGCGAGCAAAATGATGGGCGCCATGATGGGCAAAATTCTTGGTGCTCAGCCTTTGAAAGTGTCCGTGGAGATAAAGCCATGAGTGCGAAAAAGAAGGTTTTGGTGACCGGCGCCACTGGTTTTTTAGGCAGCCACATAATTGCGGCGTTGCGCGACCACAAAGAATTTGAAACGGTCGCAGCTTGTCGAACGCCTGGCAATTTGCCGGCCTGGTTCGTTGGGGAAGTGCGCCCCGGTGATTTGACCGATCCAACTTACCGGCAGGATTTGTTCTCAGATATTGACGTTGTGCTGCATGTTGGCACCTGGGCAACATTTTGGGGACACAGAAGCGAAGAGAAAGAACGGTTTTTTGACGTTGCCTGCGATCTGGTTGATCTGGCGGTGCGCCATAAAGTGGATCGCTTCGCGCTCGCCAGCACCGTTGCAATGGTTGGTCGCCGATCCATTGGCGAGGTTGATGATTTCGCGACGCCAGAAAAATCCGGATTTTGGCCACATCTTGATTATCTGATTGACCTTGATGCCTATATGCAAACGAAGGCGACGACGCACACCAATTTCACGAATATGCGACTTGGTCACTTTGTGGGGCGTGGCAACAAGCTTGGCATTGCGCCAGCTTTATTGCCAAGGCTGAGTACATATATGGTGCCTTGGCTTGCGGGGGGAACCAATAGACTGCCACTTGTGAGTGGCAGAGATATGGCGCGAGCCTTCGTAAAGTTTTGCGAAGCAACAGAATTGAAGTCAAATGAAAGTTTCAACATTTGTCACGATGACGCGCCGACAATGCGCGAAGTGGTCAATGAGATGTCGACCCTTGCACGGGTGCCAAAACCGCTCTTCTCTGTTCCATTTTGGGCTGCATATGTTTTTGGTGGCTTAATGGAAATCCTTCATCCTGTTTTGCCGGGGAAGGCACCATTTCTAACGCGTTCACTTGTGCGGGTAAGTGAAGACAGAAAACCGTCTATCGAATATGCGAAGCAAAAGCTGGGGTTTGTGGCACAAGACGATTGGCGCGATGCGCTTGCTGAAAGCGTTCAGGAATCGATCGAGTTCGGCATGCCGTGGCCAGCGCTCGGGCAGGCGTGAACTGCGCCTAGTTTGCTTTGGCGAGCGATCGGATTATCTGGTCGCTCACACCATTTAACGGCAACACCATTTCAATTGTAATGCCGGAAAGGATGTCGTCATGCACCGTGGAAAGGCCCGCCTCTATGGAGGTGAATTGCAGTTTCGTTCCGTCTTCAAATTCCATCAAGATTGGGATGAAGGGGGGCACGTCAGAAGAGTTGGCCAGGCGCTTAATTGCGTCGTCAAATAGTCCAGATGCTTCGTAGCTTTCTAGTTTTTGTTGGAATTGTGGGTGTTTGCGCGCTTGGCGGCGTAGGCGCAAATAGACCGCCCAGCTCAATTCTTCCCAGTTTTGCACCCGTTCCATGAAGCCATTGCTGAGGAGAATGTCATAAACATTCATGGGTGTATCGCTATGGTCGGGCAACATGAACAAAATTTTTGCGCTTTGGTTGAAGCTTAGAATGTTCATTTCCGGGTCCATAATAATCCCGGGAAATGGCCAATTGCTCAGGACGTAGTTTTCCAGAATATGAATGGTTTGGCGAATGGACTGGCTGTCCATCGAGCGTGACTTATAAGGCGACGTGAAGCCTGCGGATTCAAACAGCTCGGAGCGTTGCGACAATGACATTTGCAGCGCTTCGGCGAGCCGGATGATCATTTCGCGACTGGGTTTGGAGCGGCCAGTTTCAAGAAAGGAGAGGTGCCGCTGTGTTGTTTCAACCTCATTGGCCAGTCGGTGCTGGCTAATGCCGCGAGATTTGCGCTCCGCGCTTAATATGTGTCCAAAATTGTTCAAGTCCATTCTCCTTAATGGAGCGTATTACAAATCAGAGACGAGGCAATTCCTTAGCAGGGAATTGAAATCTATTCCTTGATGCGGTCAATTTATAGGACACAAAGAACGGAGATCGAAATGGTATTTTGGATTTTTGCGGCGTTGGTCGTTTATTACATACATTTGTTTTTGCCCTCGATGATACGCATCCCACAGATTGGGATATCCCGATATGTGGGGAGCAGGGACGATCTGCCGGCGCTGCCAGCCATTGGCCAAAGGGCCGAGCGGGCACACAATAATCTGCGCGAAAACATGATCCCGTTTGTTGCATTAGCATTGTTGAGCCTTGCTTTAGGCGAGGTTAGCGCCACCGCCATATTGGGTGCTCAATTGTTTGTTTTGGCGCGCATTGTTTATCTGCTGTGTTATTTGTTTGCGGTGCCGTGGTTGCGTTCAATCGTTTGGTCTATCGGGTTCGTGGGACTTGTTTTGATGGCTTGGCCATTAATTGGATAAATTTTGTTGGCAAGAGTGCGTAAAAGCACTTGAAACAAATCGCCGTTGGCATTAGACCCTTGCCAGCGGCTTTTGTCGCTTATGCAGGGGTGTAGCTCAGTTGGTAGAGCATCGGTCTCCAAAACCGAGGGTCGTGAGTTCGAGTCTCTCCGCCCCTGCCATTTCTTTCCAACAAATTGAAGTCTATCGAACAAGCCATGTGATTAATTGGGTTGATACTTCAACCTGTTCCATTGACGAACCCGTTGGTGCATTGTTCAATCAAGGCTTTTGGTACTGAGGCGAGCAGGCATGTCGGAAGAAGAAACAGCACACGCGAATGGCAATGACGAAGCCGTTCACTGGTACGACAACAAGAACTTGGTCATTGCCTGGATACTGACCTTCTTTCCTGTTGGTATTTACGGGCTTTGGAAAAACCAAGAATTCATTCGCAATGTTAAGTTTGGTGTCACCGTAGCTGTGGCCATGGCGTTTGTTCTCGGCATCAATTTCACGCATCCGCTCTATGTTTTTGTTGCCTTTCCCGCCGGCATATATTTGCTTTGGAAGAACCGTAAAGAATTGGGCGGATTGTGGAAACGGTTCGCACTCGTTTATCCCATCATTTTGGTTCTGGCACTTCTGCAGGCCGCCAATACGCCAGTGGGCGGCGCTGGCAGTATCCTTGGCGGAAGCTGTTCTGCAGTTATCACTGAAGGCAATTGCACTTACTTCCGTGATGATGATTGCAACGTGATCAGCAAGAGCTGCAACTAAGCAAATTCAAAAGTTGTTTCAACGGCCAAAATCGTAAAGTTCTCGCTGCGCGTTTGGGTGCAATTTGCGATTTGAGTGTTTTGGCGTACAGTGGTGCCGGATGCTTGTTCGAGGAACAACTGCAAATGAAAGATTTTGCAATTTCGACATCACTTGCTCGCGGAATGGCCCTTCTTGCGTCTTTCGCAAGAGCGGTCGTGCGTCCTTCTCTTATGTTGATTGTGGCGTGCTGCTGGTTGGCATCAACTGCGGTTGCATCTGGCGATGATAAACTTCGCATTGAGTTAGAGGGTCATATTGCTCGACTGGAAGGAAACTATCGCACCTTGGACAAACGCTTGGCTGATGAAATGAAGCAATTGAAGTATACCGAGAGTGGGGTCGACGCATTTTTATACCTCTCAAAACGTGATGCTGAGGGTTTAGCTAGGGTGAGGGGTAACTATGATACCGCTGTCGTTCAAGCGGAGCGCTGTAAGGAGTTTGTCAAACTCGTTAATCCTATTAAGCGGGCAAATGGTGAGGTTGTTTACACTGGCATTGTAGAAATCCCGCAAAGTTGGGCGCAGTCTGCATGGGAGTTTTTTGCGCCAAATGAACGTGCAAATTGCTTGGATTGGCTATGGGGTGCTAATGCAGATCTGCGATATGTAGCGGAACTTCTGGATTACTATGATTCAGATTTAAGGCGTTGGAAACGCAGACTTGTGGAGGAACGTGAAAAGTTAAAAACGGTTAAAGCCGCAGCAAAGCAAACTCGGTTGGCCAGACGGAAAACTCGGGAACAAATTAAGGAGTTTGAAGACCGTCTTGCCAAATTGCCACCATGCGTGGAGCCGGAGGTTGAACCTGAAAACTCGGCGTCGGGTTCGGCCGCTGGGCCAAGTTCTGAAGAAGAACAATCGAATGAATTGGATAGCGGAAACCCAACAATTCCTGAATTGAATCTTGACGACTTGGAAGCCGATGACGATTCCGCGGCACAAGATTTCACACCACCCGACCCGGATGATGTGCTTGAATCTGAAGACACAACTGGAGAGGTGCCTGCTGGCCCGCACGGGGCCGAAGATATCTTGGATGCGCTAAGGGATGAAAAGGGGCCGACATCGGATCCTACTGAGCCAGAAAGCTCTGGATTGGGTTCGGCCGCTGGACCGAGTTCCGAAGAAGAGCAATCAAATGAATTGGATAGTGGATATCCAACAATCCCTGAATTGAATCTTGACGACTTGGAAGCCGATGACGATTCCGCGGCACAAGATTTCACACCGCCCGACCCGGATGATGTGCTTGAATCTGAAGATTCAACTGGAGAGGCACCTGCTGGCCCGCACGGGGCCGAAGATATTTTGGATGCGCTAAGGGATGAAAAGGGGCCGACATCGGATCCTACTGGACAAGGCGCAGATGTTGATGATGGTGGGGGTACAACCGGACTTACTTTGCCAGAACCTGCACAAACCACTCCAATTGCAGCACCAAAAACGCCAGATACAGATGTAGAAGAGATCACTATGTTTCCTCCTGACGTGATTGATGCCGAGGGTGACGCTGGAACAGGTCTTGTCGACGCGCCCGATATGTTGCCGGACCCTGACGATATTTTGGATCCCGAAAAGGAAAGCTCTGGCGCCAATTCGACTGATCAAGGTCAGACCTTGCCAATTGCAGCCGACAATAATGGCGCAGATGTTCCCGTAGATCAGGGCACGCAAGTCTCCTCAGCTGTGCCTGTTGATCCAGCTACATTGGCAGATTTGATCCCCGAGCCAATGATCTTTGTGAGCGGCAGACGCGATCAAACCAGTCACTGTGACTATGACCCCGTGTTGGCGTGTCGAAAACTTGGCGGTGAGCGTGCGCAAATTTGCGAAGTTGCAGTCGCTGAATGGGTAGCTTCTTGCAGAACGCTTGGAGCAATCACAGATACGCAGTCCCCAGCGCATTGCGTTGCGGAGTGCAATGTTTACGCAGATCAAGCGCTTTTGGATGACCAGCTACGTCCTTTGATTTCATCGCTCATTGAACAGCCAGATGAGAACAAAGACGAAGCCGCGCAACTTGAAGCACAGCTTATGGCTATCTCTGATGAGATTGCCGCACTTAACAAACAATTGGATGCGGGCGTACTGCATATTTATCAGCATGAAACGACGGGCGAGATAACCCAACATGACGGGCCATATTTTGAGCCTTCGCCGCCATTGGAATATACGGGCAGCATTCGCAAAACGCCAACTGCGGAGCAACGCGCCAAGCTTTTAGATTTAGAATTATTAGCTGAGGAATACACAGAAAGGCTTCGCGAAGCCTCGAATGGCGATCCGTTTTATTCGCAGTGGCAAAATTTTGCTCGCGGGTTCTGGTTTGGGATTGATGGTGACACCAGCCAGATGTCCAAATTCACTTGCACGGCGGCGCAAGCGGAATCAGCGCGGGCCGCGTGTATAGATAAATGCAATACGGCTAACGGATCGGGTGAAGTGTGTGACCCATTTGTTTCGGCAATTGGGATGCTTAACCAACCATTCAGCAGGATATATTTGTATCCGCCAGGCAATGCTTTGCGCGTGCCTGTAAATTAATCCACTTTGGCGCGTTGCACCCTGAAGTCGACGTGCGCCTGTGTGCCCTAAGGTTATATTCTGCGATTGGATGGTCTTTGCCAAATATCCATTTGAATTGCTTGCTTTGTGTCTTGGTCAGGCAATAGAAGAGGCGAAATCGTTTCGCGAGCTTAATTGAGACACCCAAAATGCAGGTAAAGTTTGATCGAGGTCCAGATGGTACGCCGTCGTGCTTTGCAGACCCGATCCAAATCATTGAAGCTTACGACTTGCACGATGTGCCTGATGCGTTAGCGGCGCTTGACGCTGCATGTTCGAGTGCCAAATGGCTGGCAGGTTATGCCAGCTATGAATTAGGCTATGCGCTTGAGGGTTGCTTGCATAGCCGGTTGCCGGAAAACCGTCGACTGCCGCTACTTCGATTTGGTGTCTATGATGATCACCATAAATATGATCCCGGTAAGGGAACTGCGCCGCTATTGTCTGCGGCACCGCGGTGGGGCGCTGACGCTTACCAAAGCGCATTTGATGTGGTGTATAACTACATTGTGGCTGGTGACATCTATCAGGCCAATTTGACCTTTCCAATTGATGCGCGTTTTGAAGGCGATATTGATGCGCTATACGCGGCGTTGTGTGCGGCGCAAGAAGTGGGCTATGGCGCGCAGATTGCGCAGATCGGTTTGCCAGCCATACTATCTCGTTCGCCCGAACTGTTCTTTGCAACTGACACCAGCGGCAAGATCTCGACGCGTCCGATGAAAGGCACGCAGCCGCGATCAGATGATGCGAATGAAGATGCAAGGCGCCGGCTGTTTTTGGAGAATGATCAAAAGAACCGCGCAGAGAATTTGATGATTGTCGATTTAATGCGAAATGATCTTTCTCGGATTTGCGAAATTGGCTCGGTGAAAGTGCCCGAACTGTTTCAGGTGGAGAGCTTTGCAACGGTTCACCAAATGACGAGTTTGGTTCAAGGACAACTTAGATCGGGTGCGAGACTTGGCGATATCCTGAAAGCACTGTTCCCATGCGGTTCTATCACTGGCGCGCCAAAAATTCGGGCGATGGAAATTATCAGTGATCTTGAACCGTGGCCGCGCGACATATATTGCGGCACCATTGGTTGGTGGGCGCCGGACGGACGATCGGAGTTTAACGTGGCCATCCGTACCTTGATGGTGGAGAACAACCATGTCACGCTTAATGTCGGCGGTGGTGTGGTCTATGACAGCACAGCAACTTCTGAATATGAGGAAGCATTATGGAAAGCACGCTTCGCGACCAAGCTCCTAGCGACTTAAGAGTATTTGAGACAATGCTGTGGACGCCAACCATGGGCATTCCGCGGCTTGATTTGCATTTGGCGCGTTTAGAACGTGGTTGCAACGCGCTTGGCATTAAGGCAGGCAATATCAAATCAATCTTGGATGTCATCAAGGCGCGGCAAGCGCAACGATTGCGCCTGTCGGTGGGCTTTGAAAATGATGTGAAAATTGAAACGTGGGATGTCAAGTCGCTGCCAAAAGAAACGGTTTGGCGCATTGCCATTGCGGACGAGCGTGTTCGGTCAGACGATCCTTGGTTGCAGATCAAAACGACAAAGCGAGAACTCTACAATCAGCTACGTGCGGAATTGCCTGAAGGGATCGACGAGGTGATTGTGCTCAATGAGCGGGGTGAAGTGTGCGAAGGTACAATTACAAATGTGTTTGTTGAAAAGGGAGAGGGGCTGCTGACCCCGCCTGTGACGAGTGGACTATTGCCTGGCATATTGCGTGAAGAATTGCTTCGCGAGGGCCAAGCTCGTGAAGAGATTGTATTGGTGGAAGACTTGGCCAATGCGGATACACTGTTTGTGGGCAATAGCTTGCGCGGGCTGATCAAAGCAGAGCTCGTTGTATAATATGATGAATTCGAACACATCAAAGGGGTTGCGTTTTCGTTAAACTGGGTCTATTACACCAACTCCAGCCGTGCGGGCGACTCGCGCGGCTATTTGGTTATGGGCATTTGGTTGCCGAATCGCGTTGAAACTAAAGGGAATTTTATGGCTCGGACAAATCCGTTCACATTTTTGCAGCAGGTCCGTTCGGAAGTTGCAAAGGTCGTATGGCCGACCCGTAACGAAACTTTGGTTTCTACGATCATGGTTTTGATCATGGTTGCATTGGCAAGTGTGTTCTTTTTAGCGGCGGATCAGGTTGTGGCTTGGTTTGTAGGATTGCTGCTTAGCATTGGCTGAGCGAAACTGGTGAACGGTAAGGTTTTAAACTGATGGCAAAACGCTGGTATATCGTCCAGGCCTACTCGAATTTTGAGCGCAAGGTTGCGGAATCAATTCAAGAGAAAGTTGTGGCTTCAGGTCTCGACCACTTGTTTGAGAACGTGCTTGTGCCAACTGAAAAAGTGGTGGAAGTGCGCCGCGGCCGTAAGGTTGACGCAGAGCGCAAATTTTTCCCTGGTTATGTTCTTGTTAAAATGGAACTGACCGATGAAACATTTCACTTGATCAAAAATACGCCGAAAGTGACCGGCTTCTTGGGTTCGGAGCACAAACCGATCCCAATTTCAGAAGCTGAAGCGAATGCGATTTTGCATCAGGTGCAAGAAGGTGTTGAGCGGCCTAAGCCTTCAATCAGCTTTGAAGTTGGTGAGAGCGTTCGTGTGTCGGACGGTCCATTTGCTAGCTTTAACGGCGTTGTTGAAGAAGTTGATGAAGAGCGCGCGCGCCTTAAAGTTGAAGTTTCTATTTTCGGTCGGGCTACCCCGGTCGAATTGGAATATGGTCAGGTTGAAAAAGCCTAACCATTAAAATGTGTGGGAGAGGGTGCTGGTTGGCCAAATCAGCACATCAAACCTTGCACCACACTGTTGTGAATGTCCGCATGGTGCGGACGCATTTGAAAAGGCAACAAAATGGCAAAAAAGATTGAGGGCTATTTGAAGCTCCAAGTGCCGGCCGGTGCTGCATCGCCGTCACCCCCGATTGGTCCAGCTTTGGGTCAACGTGGTTTGAATATCATGGAATTCTGTAAGGCGTTTAACGCTGCGACACAGGAAATGGAAAAGAACTCACCTATTCCGGTGACAATTACCATTTTTGCGGACAAGAGCTTCACATACACAATGAAGCAGCCGCCAGTGAGCTACTTCTTGTTGAAGACTTT
Source organism: Maritalea porphyrae (assembly GCF_030159895.1). Lineage (GTDB taxonomy): Bacteria > Pseudomonadota > Alphaproteobacteria > Rhizobiales > Devosiaceae > Maritalea > Maritalea porphyrae. The sequence goes on along the minus strand of NZ_BSNI01000005.1, from coordinate 14,555 downwards.
GGGCTTGCCTAAAGGTTCACAAAAGCCTGGTCACGAAGTTGCGGGTTCAATTTCGCAAGACCAGTTGCGCGAAATCGCAGAAAAGAAAATGGCTGACCTAAACGCCGATACAATTGAAGCTGCGATGCAACAAATCGCTGGTTCAGCTCGTGCGATGGGTCTTGAGGTTCAGGGGTAATCGAGATGGCTAAACTAGGTAAACGTACCGCAGCTGCTCGTGAAGCTGTTGACCGCAAGAAATTGTACACATTGGACGAAGCTGTTGCGCTTGTAAAAAGCAATGCAAAAGCAAAGTTTGACGAGACAATTGAAGTTGCAATCAACTTAGGTGTTGACCCTCGTCACGCTGACCAGATGGTTCGTGGTGTGGTTGCTCTTCCAAACGGAACAGGCCGTACAGCGCGGGTAGCTGTGTTTGCACGTGATGCAAAAGCAGACGAAGCGAAAGCTGCGGGTGCTGATATCGTTGGTGCTGAAGAGCTTGTTGATGAAGTTCTTAAAGGTAACATCGATTTTGATCGTTGTATTGCAACTCCAGACATGATGCCACTTGTTGGCCGTTTGGGTAAAGTATTGGGTCCTCGTAACCTTATGCCAAACCCAAAAGTGGGCACAGTGACACCTGACGTGAAAACTGCTGTTGAAGCTGCGAAAGCTGGTTCAGTTGAGTTCCGCGTTGAGAAAGCTGGTATTTTGCACGCTGGTGTTGGCAAAGCATCATTTGATGAAGCTAAGCTGGTTGAGAACGTAAAAGCATTTGCTGACGCTGTTCAAAAAGCTAAGCCATCTGGCGCAAAAGGCACATTCATTCAGCGTGTTGCTTTGACATCTACAATGGGCCCTGGCGTTCATGTTGACGTGTCTTCGGTTCAAGCATAACTGCTTGAGCTGAAACTTGGCACTTTGTTGCCATGACAAAAGAATTCGGGTGGTTTCGGTCACCCGATTTTCAAAAGCCGGTTCGCCGGTGATTGAAATAAAGACCTGTCCGAGACTGTAGGCGCTCTTTTAAGGGGCTTAATAAACCAGCCAACAATAGACGGAGTGACAACCGAATTTGATTTCGCCCGAATGGGCAGATGATGTTTCGGTTCGAACAAACCAGTTTTGTCCAAGCTTTGTTTGGTCATTTCAGGTTGGCAGGCATTTCACCGTTGCTTTGCTTATCTGAATTAATCGGAAAACAAAGCATCAAAACTGAAACGGTTCGAGGGTTGTTCCTCGGATCATTAGTGGAGAGAAGCAGTGGATAAAGCGGAAAAGCGAGAGCTGGTATCGTCATTGCAAGATGCGTTTAACGCGTCTGGTTCTGTCGTAGTAGCTCATTATTCAGGCTTGACTGTTGCCGACATGGAAAATCTGCGTGTGCAGATGAAACAAGCCGGTGGCCAAGTTAAAGTTGCGAAAAACCGCCTTGCCAAGCTCGCTCTTGAAAATGCTGATATCGCGGATTTTGGTGAGTTCCTCACCGGTCCAACGGTTTTGACATATGCGGAAGACCCAATCACGGCAGCGAAAATTTCTGCCAAATTCGCCAAAACCAACGACAAATATGTCGTTCTTGGCGGTGCGATGGGTGAAACTAAGCTAGACGCAGCAAATGTTGCTGCTTTGGCTGAGCTTCCAAGTCTTGATGAACTACGTGCGAAACTTGCTGGTCTTGTTAAGCAGCCTGCAACGAAAGTTGCTGCTGTTCTTAATGCGCCTGGCGGTCAAATCGCTCGTGTTATCTCAGCATATTCTACAAAGGGCGAAGAAGCGGCATAGCGCCTTCGCATCAAAACCACAGTTCGAATTGAAACCTAAAAGGAAATTACAATGGCTGATCTAGAAAAGCTCGTTGAAGACCTATCATCACTTACAGTTCTGGAAGCTTCAGAACTTTCTACAATGTTGGAAGAAAAATGGGGCGTTTCAGCTGCTGCTCCAGTTGCAGTTGCTGCTGCTGCTGGTGGTGACGCTGGTGGCGCTGCTGCAGAAGAGAAAGACGAATTTGACGTCATTCTTGCTGGTGCAGGCGACAAGAAAATCAACGTGATTAAAGAAGTTCGCGCAATTACAGGTCTTGGCCTGAAAGAAGCGAAGGACCTCGTTGAAGGCGCTCCTAAAGCTGTTAAAGAAGGCGTTGCGAAAGCAGAAGCTGAAGAACTTAAGGCTAAACTTGAAGCAGCTGGTGCTTCTGTCGAGCTTAAGTAAGTCTTTGGAAGTGGCGCAGTATAAGCGCTGCGTCACTTCTTTTCGCCCGGCGTAACTGGGCAAAAATTTGGCCTATCCCCAAGGGGGTATGCGAAGTTGCGGTAAACAAGAAATAGGGCAGATGTCCCGAGTACCGACGGCTGATTGTCGGTATTCTGGACAGTTGCCCTTAAAGCATTTCAACACACAAGGAGCGGGCATGACCACCACCTATCAGGGTCGTCGCAAAGTACGCAAATCCTTTGGCAGCATTCGCGAAGTCGCGGAAATGCCGAACCTAATTGAAGTTCAAAAAGCATCATATGATCAGTTCTTGATCGTCGACGAGCCAGAAGGCGGTCGGGGTGATGAAGGTCTTCAATCAGTTTTCAAATCTGTATTTCCAATTTCTGACTTTGCAAACACTGCATCGTTGGACTTTGTGTCTTACGAATTTGAGCAGCCAAAATATGATGTAGATGAATGTCGCCAGCGCGATATGACATTTGCAGCGCCGTTGAAGGTCACACTTCGCTTGATCGTGTTTGAAATCGACGAAGAAACTGGCGCGAAGTCTGTTAAAGACATTAAAGAACAAGACGTCTACATGGGTGACATGCCGTTTATGACTGGCAATGGTACCTTTGTGGTGAACGGCACCGAGCGTGTGATCGTTTCGCAAATGCACCGTTCGCCTGGTGTGTTCTTTGACCATGATAAAGGTAAGTCGCACTCTTCAGGCAAGTTGCTTTTTGCTGCGCGTATTATTCCTTACCGTGGTTCATGGCTCGACATCGAGTTTGATGCGAAGGACGTTGTATACGCCCGTATCGACCGCCGTCGTAAGATCCCAGTGACTTCATTGCTCAAAGCATTGGGCATGGATGCTGAGGAAATCCTTGATACATACTACAACTCAATCACGTTCGAGCGCGCTAATGGTGGTTGGCGCCAGCCGTTTGATTGGGAAAAGCTGCGTGGCACGAAGCCTGTAACTGACTTGATCGATGCGGACAGTGGTGATGTGGTTCACGAAGCTGGCAAGAAATTGTCTGCTCGTGCTGCAAAGAAACTGCACGAAGGCGGCATGACCCACATTTTGGTGGAAGATGCTGACCTGTTCGGTTCATATGTTGCTGAAGATCTAATCAATGTTGAAACCGGTGAGATTTATCTCGAAGCTGGTGACGAACTTGACGACGCTTCATTGGCAAAATTGGTGGAAGCTGGTTTTGACAGCATTCCAGTGCTCGACATTGACCACGTGACAGTGGGCGCGTACTTGCGCAACACATTGGCTTTGGACAAGAACGAATCTCGCGAAGATGCGTTGTTTGACATTTACCGTGTGATGCGTCCGGGTGAGCCACCTACCATTGAAACTGCTGAAGCGATGTTTGAATCATTGTTCTTTGATTCAGAGCGCTATGACTTGTCAGCGGTTGGCCGTGTGAAAATGAACATGCGTTTGGACGTTGAGTGCGAAGACACTGTTCGCATCTTGCGCAAAGAAGACATTGTTGAAGTTGTGCGCACATTGGTCGACCTGCGGGACGGCAAAGGCGACATCGATGACATTGATAACCTTGGTAACCGTCGTGTTCGCTCTGTAGGCGAGTTGATGGAAAACCACTACCGTCTTGGTTTGTTGCGCATGGAGCGCGCGATCAAAGAGCGTATGTCATCTGTCGAAATCGACACAGTGATGCCGCAGGATTTGATCAACGCAAAGCCAGCTGCAGCAGCGGTACGTGAGTTCTTTGGTTCATCACAGCTTTCACAGTTTATGGACCAAACCAACCCATTGTCTGAGATTACGCATAAGCGTCGTCTTTCAGCGCTTGGCCCTGGTGGTTTGACACGTGAACGCGCGGGCTTTGAAGTTCGTGACGTGCATACAACGCACTATGGTCGTATTTGTCCGATTGAAACTCCAGAGGGTCCAAACATTGGTTTGATCAACTCTTTGGCGACATTCGCTCGGGTCAACAAATATGGCTTCATTGAAGCGCCATACCGCAAAGTTGTTGACGGCAAAGTGACTGACGACGTTGTTTATCTTTCAGCAATGGAAGAAGCAAAATACAACGTTGCGCAGGCTAACGCTAAGCTGAACGAAGATGGTTCATTCGAAAATGATCTTGTGACTTCACGTCACGCAGGTGAGGTGTCTTTGACCCCACGTGAAGCGATCGATTTGATGGACGTGTCACCGAAACAAGTTGTTTCGGTTGCGGCATCGCTAATTCCATTCTTGGAAAACGATGATGCGAACCGTGCTTTGATGGGTTCAAACATGCAGCGTCAGGCTGTGCCATTGCTTCGTGCACAGGCACCGTTTGTTGGTACAGGCATGGAACCGGTTGTAGCGCGCGACTCAGGTGCGGCGATTGTGGCGAAACGCCCAGGTATCGTTGACCAAGTGGATGCGACACGTATCGTTATTCGTGCCACCCAAGAAACTGATGCTTCTAAGTCTGGTGTGGACATTTACACTTTGATGAAGTTCCAGCGTTCAAACCAATCGTCATGCATCAACCAGCGTCCGCTTGTTGTTGTGGGTGACCATGTTGAAGCTGGTGACACCATTGCTGATGGTCCATCAACGGATATGGGGGACTTGGCTCTTGGCCGTAACGTGCTCGTCGCGTTTATGCCTTGGAACGGTTACAACTACGAAGATTCGATCCTTCTTTCTGAAAACATTGTGAAAGACGATGTGTTTACATCGGTTCACTTGGAAGAGTTCGAAGTGATGGCTCGTGACACCAAATTGGGTCCTGAGGAAATCACTCGCGATATTCCAAACGTTTCTGAAGAAGCGCTGAAAAATCTCGACGAAGCGGGCATTGTGCACATTGGTGCGGATGTTGAAGCTGGTGACATTTTGGTGGGTAAAATTACACCAAAGGGCGAAAGCCCAATGACACCTGAAGAAAAACTTCTTCGTGCGATCTTTGGTGAGAAAGCATCTGACGTTCGTGACACATCTTTGCGTGTTCCTCCTGGGGACGCAGGCACAGTTGTTGAAGTGCGTGTGTTTAACCGCCACGGCATCGACAAAGACGAACGCGCGATGGCCATCGAGCGTGAAGAGATTGAACGTCTTGCAAAAGACCGCGATGACGAACAGTCAATTCTTGATCGTAACGTTTATGCGCGTCTTAAAGAGATGTTGTTCGGCAAAGAAGCGACAGCTGGTCCAAAGGGCTATGTTGCCGGCACCAAACTGAATGACGTTGTTTTTGAAAGCCAGCCACGTTCTAAGTGGTGGCAGTTTGCGGTTGATGACGACAAAGTAATGTCAGAAATCGAAGCGCTGCAGGGCCAGTACGAAGACAGCCGTAAGCAACTTGAGCAGCGTTTCATCGACAAGGTTGACAAGCTACAGCGTGGTGACGAATTGCCACCAGGCGTGATGAAGATGGTTAAAGTCTTTGTTGCGACTAAGCGTAAGATCCAGTCTGGCGATAAGATGGCTGGCCGTCACGGCAACAAAGGTGTGGTGTCACGCATCATGCCAGTTGAAGATATGCCTCACTTGGCTGACGGTACACCTGTTGACATCGTTCTTAACCCGCTTGGCGTGCCGAGCCGGATGAACGTTGGTCAGATTTTGGAAACGCACCTTGGTTGGGCGTGTGCTGGTATGGGTCGCAAAATTGGCGACATGTATGACCAGTACAAGCGTGAAGGTCAAAGCAATGTAGAGCCGCTACGTGCTGAGCTTAATGAGCTTTATGCGGGCGACGACTATGTGACCAACCTTGATGATGACAGCGTTGTACGTTTGGCTGAATATTTGGGCACCAAAGGTGTTTCAATCGCAACACCAGTATTTGATGGTGCGAAAGAAGCTGACATCGTTGAAATGCTTGAGCGGGCAGGGCTTGAAGCTTCTGGCCAATCTCGCTTGATCGATGGACGTACAGGTGAAGAGTTCGACCGTGATGTAACCGTTGGCTACATCTACATGCTCAAACTCGGTCACATGGTGGACGATAAGATCCACGCGCGTTCAATTGGACCATACTCTCTTGTTACCCAGCAGCCGCTTGGTGGTAAGGCGCAGTTTGGTGGTCAGCGCTTTGGTGAGATGGAAGTGTGGGCGCTTGAAGCTTATGGCGCAGCGTACACGCTACAAGAAATGCTCACAGTTAAATCGGATGATGTTGCGGGCCGGACGAAAGTCTACGAAGCCATCGTACGGGGCGATGACACGTTTGAAGCTGGAATTCCAGAAAGCTTTAACGTGTTGGTCAAAGAAATCAGATCACTTGGTCTCAATGTTGAATTGAGTATGGCCGGTGAGGATGACTTTGAAGATGAGGATCCGCAGGAACAGATCGAACAAGATCAACCTGCAGATGCAGCTGAATAATCAGTCGCACCCTCAAGTCGCTTAATTTTTCCGCAGGTTGATAAAGGGGTTTGGAGACGTCCAACCCCACCTGCAACATAGGAGATACGAAATTGAACCATCAAGTTATGGATCTTTTCAATCCGCAGGCTCAGGCGCAAGTTTTTGATCAAGTTAAGATCAATATTGCGAGCCCTGAGAAAATCCTGAGCTGGTCTTTTGGTGAAATTAAAAAACCAGAGACCATCAACTACCGTACGTTTAAGCCAGAGCGTGATGGCCTTTTCTGTGCCCGCACATTTGGTCCGCAAAAAGACTATGAATGTCTTTGTGGCAAGTACAAGCGCATGAAGTTTAAAGGCGTTATCTGTGAGAAGTGTGGCGTTGAAGTCACCTTGTCTCGGGTTCGTCGTGAGCGCATGGGCCACATTGAATTGGCAGCTCCGGTTGCACACATTTGGTTCTTGAAATCACTTCCATCTCGTATCGCTTTGTTGCTTGATATGACATTGAAGGATGTTGAGCGCGTTCTGTACTTCGAGCACTATGTGGTTATTGAACCTGGTTTGAGCCCATTTGCGGTCAACCAGTTGATCACTGAAGAAGAGTATATCGACGCACAAGACGAGTATGGTGCAGATAGCTTTACCGCCATGATTGGTGCTGAAGCGATCCGCGAAATGCTTGCTTCGCTTGACCTTGAGAAGCTTGCTGCAGAACTTCGCGTCGAAATTGCTGAAGCAACAACAGAGCTTAAGCCTAAGAAATTGGGCAAGCGTTTGAAAGTTGTTGAGCAGTTCATCGTTTCAGGTAACCGTCCTGAGTGGATGATCATGACTGTCATTCCGGTGATCCCACCTGAATTGCGTCCATTGGTTCCACTAGATGGCGGTCGCTTTGCGACTTCTGATTTGAACGACCTTTATCGACGTGTGATCAACCGGAATAACCGTTTGAAACGTTTGATGGAGCTTCGTGCGCCAGACATCATTATTCGGAACGAGAAGCGTATGCTTCAAGAATCTGTTGATGCGTTGTTCGACAATGGTCGTCGTGGCCGCACCATTACTGGTGCGAACAAACGTCCTTTGAAGTCACTTTCAGATATGCTGAAAGGTAAGCAGGGTCGTTTCCGTCAGAACTTGCTTGGTAAGCGCGTCGACTATTCAGGTCGTTCTGTTATTACCGTTGGTCCTGAATTGAAGCTGCACCAGTGTGGTTTGCCGAAAAAGATGGCGCTTGAATTGTTCAAGCCGTTTATCTATTCGCGTCTAGAGGCCAAAGGCCTTTCAACAACTGTGAAACAAGCGAAAAAGCTCGTTGAAAAAGAGCGTCCTGAAGTTTGGGATATCTTGGACGAAGTTATTCGTGAACACCCAGTGATGTTGAACCGTGCGCCTACATTGCACCGTTTGGGCATTCAGGCATTTGAACCGACATTGATCGAAGGTAAAGCGATCCAGCTTCACCCATTGGTTTGTGCTGCGTTTAACGCTGACTTTGACGGTGACCAAATGGCGGTACACGTACCGTTGTCTTTGGAAGCTCAGCTCGAAGCACGCGTGTTGATGATGTCAACAAACAACATCTTGCACCCAGCCAATGGTCAGCCGATCATCGTGCCGTCGCAGGATATTGTTCTTGGTCTTTATTACCTGTCATTGATGTCAGATAATGAGCCAGGTGAGGGCATGGCATTCGCTTCTATGGGCGAAATTGAGCATGCGCTTTCACGCGGTATCATTACGCTACACACCAAAATCAAAGGCCGTTTCACAACTGTCGATGCTGAAGGTAACGAAGTGAATGAGATTCATGAGACCACTCCTGGTCGTATGATGATTGCGCAATTGTTGCCGAAAAACGTCAATGTGCCGTTTGATGCTTGCAACCAGTTGATGACAAAGAAAATGATCTCGAAACTGATCGACACGGTTTACCGTGCTTGCGGTCAAAAAGAGACTGTTATCTTCTGTGACCAAGTGATGGATCTTGGTTTCCGCAACGCGTGTAAAGCAGGTATTTCGTTTGGTAAGGATGACATGGTTATCCCTGATACCAAAGCGAAGATCGTTGATGATACACGTCATCAAGTTGAAGAGTTCGAACAGCAGTACAATGATGGTTTGATCACACGCGGCGAGAAGTACAACAAAGTTGTTGATGCTTGGGCCAAGTGTGGTGACAAAGTTGCTGATGAGATGATGGCTCGTATTTCTTCTGTTCAAATTGACGAAGAAACTAAGCGCCAGAAACCAATCAACTCGGTATACATGATGGCTCACTCAGGTGCTCGTGGTTCACCAGCACAAATGAAGCAGCTTGCAGGTATGCGCGGTTTGATGGCTCGTCCGGATGGTGGCATCATTGAGACTCCAATTATCTCGAACTTTAAAGAAGGCCTGACCGTTAACGAGTACTTTAACTCGACCCACGGTGCACGTAAGGGCTTGGCTGATACAGCGATGAAGACGGCTAACTCTGGTTACCTAACTCGTCGTTTGGTTGACGTTGCGCAAGACTGCATCATCACCACAAATGATTGTGGTACCGAAGATGGTCTGACCATGACGCCAATCATCGATAGCGGTAACGTAATCGCATCGATCGGTAGCCGTATTCTTGGTCGTACTTCTGCAGAAGACATCGTTCACCCGAAAACTGGCGAAGTGCTTGTTGCTAAGGGCGTGTTGATGGATGAAGCCGATGCTGATCGTGTCGAGGAAGCCAAAGTAATCGCCGTTAAGATCCGTTCGGTCCTAACATGTAAGCAACGTCACGGCGTTTGCGGTACATGCTACGGACGTGACTTGGCACGCGGTACACCTGTGAATATGGGTGAAGCAGTTGGCGTTATTGCTGCGCAGTCTATCGGTGAGCCTGGTACTCAGTTGACCATGCGTACGTTCCACATTGGTGGTACAGCGCAGGTTGTTGATAGCTCGTTCATTGAAGCGAACCACGGCGGTAAGGTTTCCTTCCGCAATGGTAGCGTTGCGAAGGACAGCGAAGGCAAATTGGTCAATATGAGCCGTTCGCTTCAACTCGTCATCACTGGCGAAGATGGCGCTGAGCTTGGTCACCACAAGGTGCCTTATGGTTCAACGCTTAAAGTTGAAGAAGGCGACACAATTACTGCTGGTCAGCGTGTCGCTGAATGGGATCCATATGTGCGTCCAATTCTGTCAGAAGTTGACGGTGAGATTGCGTTTGAAGACTTGGTCGAAGGCGCATCTGTTTCCGAACAAACTGACGAAAGCACTGGCTTTACCAAGCGTTTGGTTATCGACTGGCGTTCAAACCCACGTGGTGAGCACCTCAAACCTGCTCTGACTGTGATGGGTAAAGACGGCAAGATTGCTAAGCTAGATCGTGGTGGCGATGCGCGTTACTTGCTTTCAGTGGAAGCGGTTATTGCGGCTGAACCTGGTGCGAAGATCAAAGCTGGTGACGTGATTGCACGTATTCCTCTTGAAAGTGCGAAAACAAAAGACATTACCGGTGGTTTGCCACGGGTAGCGGAATTGTTTGAAGCGCGTCGTCCGAAAGATCATGCGATTATCGCAGAGATCGATGGGACTATCCGCTTCGGCCGCGACTACAAGAACAAGCGTCGCATTGTTATCGAGCCGCATGATGAAACAATGGAGCCAGCGGAATACCTCATTCCAAAAGGCAAGCCGTTCCATCTGCAAGAAGGTGATCCAATCGAGCGTGGCGAATACATCTTGGATGGTAACCCAGCTCCACACGATATCTTGGCGATTAAAGGCGTCGAGGAACTTGCAAAATATCTCGTGAATGAAATTCAAGAGGTTTACCGTTTGCAGGGTGTGGGCATCAACGATAAGCACATCGAAACGATTGTTCGTCAGATGTTGCAAAAAGTTGAGATTACCGATCCAGGTGATTCAGGTCTGATCAAAGAAGAAAATATTGACCAGATCGACTTTGATGAACTTAACGAGCGTTTGGTTGCTGATGGCCGTAAGCCGGCGGTTGGTAATCCTGTTCTCCTTGGTATCACCAAAGCGTCATTGCAAACGCGTTCGTTCTTCTCAGCGGCGTCGTTCCAAGAGACAACACGTGTTCTTACCGAAGCTGCGGTTAGCGGCAAGGCGGATCCGCTTGAGGGTCTTAAAGAGAACATCATTGTTGGTCGCTTGATCCCAGTAGGGACGGGTGCCTTCACGGCGGAAACACAGCGTGTTTCTGGTAAGCGTGATGATCTCATCTTGGCGGAACGCAAGCGCCAAGCTGATGCTGAGATGGAAGCACGCAATGCGTTGCGGATCGAAGCTTCACCTGAGAACAGCGAGCAGCCTTCTACTTAGTCACTAAGTGCATGCTGAACGATTTAGAGGGCGCCCAATTTGGGCGCCCTTTGCTTTTGAAGTGATGATTCAACAGGATCAGGCAATGATTCTGGAAAAAGCGATAAATCCTTGATTTGCGATTCCTTTCTTCTGTTGAATGGGGCTAAAATTGTTCGCGTTGGCATATTCCATGTCGTATAATTGCTCTATGCGCTCCAAATGCGCGGCTAATGATCGAATTGAGTGCTCTTTTTGCGCGGGTTGGCTCGAATTCGTAAAAAAATCCCCAAAACCCTTGACGTCAGGCGCTGTTCGAACTAATAACGCCCTACCTTCACAGTAGGTCGTGGAGCACCTCACTATTCGAACCAACCTAAAAGGTTTGAAATACAAGTGCTTCAAACACACTGACGGGTAACAGACGCGACAATTGCGAGACGCAAGATTCTCCAAGAAATTGGGTGAATCCTCTGTATTATTTGGCGCTGCCGGGCCTCTTTTGAGGTGGGGCTGGTGCCATGTTGGTTGTTGTGAGCTGTTAAACATGAGTTTTTGAACGGATGAAAAAGAAGGTTCGAGCAATATGCCGACCATTAACCAGTTGATCCGCAAGCCTCGGTCGCCAAAGCCGAAGCGGAACAAAGTACCAGCGATGGAAGCGAACCCACAAAAGCGTGGCGTTTGCACCCGTGTGTACACAACGACCCCTAAGAAGCCTAACTCTGCGCTACGTAAAGTTGCGAAGGTTCGTCTGACCAACCAGCGTGAAGTTATTTCTTATATTCCAGGTGAGGGCCACAACCTCCAAGAACACTCTGTTGTTCTTATTCGTGGTGGCCGTGTTCGCGACCTTCCAGGTGTGCGTTATCACATTTTGCGCGGCGTTTTGGATACTCAAAGCGTCAAGGATCGTAAGCAACGTCGTTCTAAGTACGGCGCTAAACGGCCTAAGTAAGGAGCTGTTGTAATATGTCACGTCGACATCGCGCAGAAAAACGTGAGGTTAACCCGGATCCAAAGTTCGGTGATCTCGTTGTTTCTAAATTTATGAATTCGCTCATGATTGACGGTAAGAAGTCAGCTGCTGAGCGCATTGTTTACGGTGCCTTTGACTTGGTCGAAGAGCGTACGAAACAAGATCCGGTTGGTGTGTTCCACCAGGCCTTGGATAACATTCGCCCTGCGGTTGAGGTTCGTTCTCGCCGTGTTGGTGGTGCGACTTACCAAGTTCCTGTTGAGGTTCGTACTGAGCGTCAACAAGCGTTGGCAATTCGTTGGTTGATTTCTGCGGCTCGTGGCCGTGGCGAGAACACAATGGTTGATCGTTTGTCAGGTGAGCTTTTGGACGCCCTTAATGGTCGCGGCCAAGCCGTTAAAAAACGTGAAGATACGCACCGTATGGCTGATGCCAACCGTGCTTTCTCACACTACCGCTGGTAGATCGAAGAAGGTATCACGATTATGTCTCGCGAATATAAGATCGAAGACTATCGCAATTTCGGTATCATGGCGCACATCGATGCGGGTAAAACCACAACGACTGAGCGGATCCTGTACTACACAGGTAAAAGCCACAAAATTGGTGAAGTGCATGACGGCGCGGCTACCATGGACTGGATGGAGCAAGAGCAGGAGCGGGGTATTACAATTACCTCTGCTGCGACAACTACATTCTGGCCTGGTCGTGACGGCAAAAAGCGTCGCTTCAACATCATTGATACACCAGGACACGTTGACTTCACGATTGAAGTAGAACGTTCTTTGCGTGTGCTTGATGGTGCGGTTGCATTGCTTGATGCGAACGCCGGTGTTGAGCCTCAAACAGAGACTGTTTGGCGCCAAGCTGACAAGTACAACGTGCCTCGCATGATCTTCGTCAACAAAATGGACAAGATCGGCGCTGATTTCTACAACTCTGTAGACATGATCAAAAAGCGTCTCGGCGGTACACCTGTTGTTTTGCAGTTGCCAATTGGTGCTGAGAGCGAATTTGCTGGTGTTGTTGATCTTATCGAGATGAATGCACTTGTTTGGAAGTCTGAAGCGCTTGGCGCTGAGTGGGATGTTGTTGAGATCCCTGAAGACTTGAAAGCAAAAGCTGAAGAATTCCGCGAAGCAATGATCGAAGCGATTGTTGAAGCTGACGAAGAAGCAATGGAAGCTTATTTGGAAGGCGAAATGCCTGACAATGATAAGATCCGCGCTTTGATCCGTAAGGGTACAATCGACGTACAGTTCTTCCCAGTTCTTTGTGGTTCAGCGTTTAAGAACAAAGGTGTTCAGCCTTTGCTTGATGCTGTGGTTGATTTCCTTCCGTCTCCAGTCGACATTCCTGCTATTCAGGGTATCGATGTGAAGACTGAGCAGGAAGTTGCTCGCGAAGCGTCTGACGAAGCTCCATTCTCAATGCTTGCGTTTAAGATTGCCAACGACCCACACATGGGTTCATTGACATTCTGCCGGATTTACTCTGGTACGCTTGAAGCTGGTTCTTCTGTTGAGAACACAGTTAAAGAGAAAAAAGAGCGTGTTGGTCGTATGTTTGAGATGCACTCAAACTCACGCGAACAAATTCAACATGCTTATGCTGGTGATATTGTTGCGATCGTTGGTCTTAAGGACACGACGACAGGTGACACTCTCTGTGCTCCTAACTCAAAAGTTATTCTTGAGCGCATGGAATTCCCTGATCCAGTTATCGACATTGCTGTTGAGCCGAAAACAAAAGCTGACCAAGAAAAAATGGGTCTTGCTTTGAACCGTTTGGCTGCTGAAGATCCAAGCTTCCGCGTTAAGTCAGACGAAGAAAGCGGTCAGACAATCATTTCAGGTATGGGCGAGTTGCACCTCGACATTCTTGTTGATCGTATGAAGCGTGAATTCGGTGTTGAAGCGAACATTGGTCAGCCACAAGTGGCTTACCGCGAAACAATTACGCAAACAGCTGATCACGACTATACCCACAAGAAGCAATCTGGTGGTTCAGGTCAGTTCGCGCGTATCAAGTTCACAATCGAGCCTGGTGAATCAGGTGTTGGCCTTGATTTCTCTGACACAGTTACTGGCGGTAACGTTCCTAAGGAATATATCCCAGGTGTTGAGAAGGGTGTTAAGTCAATCATGGGCGCAGGTCCATTGGCAGGCTTCCCATTGGTCGACGTGAAGTTTGTGCTTACTGATGGTGCATACCACGATGTTGACTCTTCTGTGATGGCTTTTGAATTGGCAGGTCGTGCCGGTTTCCGTGAAGCGATCAAGAAAGCTGGTCCAAAACTTCTTGAACCAGTGATGAAGGTCGAAGTGGTGAGCCCTGAAGAATATACCGGTGGCATCATTGGTGATTTGACATCACGTCGTGGTCAAGTTCAGGGCCAAGATATGCGCGGTAATGCGACAGTTATTGATGCGTTTGTACCGCTCGCCAACATGTTTGGTTACGTGAATACATTGCGCTCAATGAGCCAAGGTCGTGCACAATTTAGCATGGTCTTTGATCACTACGCGCAAGTGCCACAACAAGTGGCCGACGAAGTCATGGCGGCAAGCGCCAGTTAATTTTAACGCCAGCACTACGCTGATACGAAATACGGAGAGAGCGATATGGCGAAGGAAAAGTTTGAGCGGAACAAGCCGCACGTAAACATTGGGACAGTTGGTCACGTTGACCACGGCAAGACAACATTGACAGCAGCGATTACGAAAGT
>NZ_BSNI01000004.1 GCF_030159895.1 Maritalea porphyrae | reverse complement strand
GAAACACCAAACAAACAAACCAAATCATTCGCTCAGTGTTGCGGGTTATAAGGCTACCTAAACAACCTGTCAACACCCAAATTCTAATTAAAATCAACAAACTTTAATCAGAAAATTTTGGTAACTTTTGGTTAAAACCTTCAGTTTCCAAGTCCGCTGTTGCTAGCAAGAATAACCTCGTTTTGCAACACCCCTATTCGAAAATTTTATATTTATTTTCAAATAGTTAGCTAACTTTGTGTCCGTCTTGCGACATCATTTCCGTCAGCGCTTGGGGGTTATAGGGCCGCACCAATTTAGAGTCAACGACAATATGAGAGAAATCTTTGAAATTTTGAACTTTTATGCATTCACTAAGGAATTCAATCGCTTAGCGGTCCACCCTTGGCGATGTACGAAGGAAAAGCGCAAAAACGGTATCATTTGCGCTTACAATTAGTGGCCTTACGCTTCGCTTTGTTGATTAGTCCAAACAAATTACGATTCTAGGATCTAGAGATCCTCGGTAGTTTTGTCGGGAGGGCATACCTCAGAAAATCCCAAATAAAGTCGGCCACCCTGCGATTCTTGTTTCTGACATCAAATCTACAAACTACATAGAAAGGCTATTTTATATTCGCGGTTCGTTTTGGACCCAAATCTTGTTCACCCTGACTATACCAACGCCACCAAAAACCTGAATTTGACAAAAATTAGCGCGGATCAAACGCGCCTCGGCAAGCACCACGATCGTTGGCAAACTGAATTTGATTCTGTTTGGTCATTTCAGACCATGACAAAACCAATCGAACAATATTGAGCTTCTTTTGAATATTAGGATTTTCAAATTGCAGCATTCGATCAAATAGCTCTTCGCCGCTCTTTTCAATTGTGTAGTTGACATCAAAATATTGCAACAGCACATAGTCAGCAAACAATTCAGCAAAATCCTCCCGCGGCGAGCTCATACTGTAGAAGCTAGCAAACTCACTATTTAGCAACTGAGAATAGACTTCGCTCGTCAGTCCTTTAGGAAATGGTTTGGAAACAATCGAAATATAGCGCCATCCTTGAGTATGATTTTCATACCCCAAGACTTGATGAGCGTGAAAACAACCAAAGTATCCGACGCCAGCATGCGTGTTGATCTCCCAATTGAAATCAAGAATGTGCGCCAGTTCATGCAAAAAGAAATGCGCAAACTCATAACGCACAACAAACTCGCCACCAAAGGCGTGCTTTGGGTGCTTTTCAACTTGGTGATGATCAACCAGTTCAAACGACTCGGCATCACTGCCTTGAGGAAAATAGTAGGTATTTCTTTCGAACGCCCTATCTGGTTCCATCAATGCGATTTGAAAAAGAAAATCTCGGTCCACGAAAATGCGTGTGCCATCCACGAATCCACCATGAGAAATCGTGCCCCAGTTTTTGACGATCCTAATTTCGCTTACCGAACAAAATCCTTTTTGCACCATACCTGGTGAAAGCTCGAACAGGTCGTGTAGCTGTCTATCGATCTGATAGTCGCTGTAACTATCTGGCAGAGGGGTGCAGTGTCGGTCATAGGCGTGGCCGGCAACACATAATTTTTGTGTAAAGTTTGGCTCACATATCGCAGCAAAGGAGTGGACCTGACTACCAAGGAAAGCAAGAAGGGTGGCTACAAGAGTACACGCAACACGGTTTAAGAACATAACTGCTACCCAATAAACAAAATATGGGAGCAGCATAAACCTATTCTAAAAGCGGAACTATTCGCGAATCCGCATAGACGTGAAAACTAAGCACCCAATACCAAAAAGTTCAAAGCCAATAGGACTGCTAGATTTGTGGGAAGTGCAAACCACAAAAACATCTTAAACGGCTGTTTTTGAGTTTTATGTCGGAACAATTGCGATGCAATAATCGCGCCCAATGCGCCGCCCAAATACGCAGCTAACAAAAGTGTTCGTTCAGACACACGACGGTAGGATTTGATCGATGCTCGTTTATCCCAGCCAAAGAGAACAAATGAACAAAGATTGAGACACACATATAGAGCCAAAATCATGAACTTTCCCCTTTTGACGCAGAAACGCCCCGCTGGCGAACCAACGGGGCGTTTTGTTATTTAATATCGTGAAGAGAATTTCTTTGTTTTTAGCAGACTTGGCGACGACC
>NZ_BSNI01000003.1 GCF_030159895.1 Maritalea porphyrae | reverse complement strand
AAGTTTGTTGATTTTAATTAGAATTTGGGTGTTGACAGGTTGTTTAGGTAGCCTTATAACCCGCAACACTGAGCGAATGATTTGGTTTGTTTGTTTGGTGTTTCCTGAATTGGGCAGAGATTGATCTGCTGGCTTGTCCGGCGAGATTTCTCTATGTGTTTGATTTAGGGTGATATTTTTGACGTGTTGGCTTTTGGTTGGCGGGTCTGTTCTTTGACAGTGTGAAGAAGAAGAAAGAGAAACGTGGACGGCGAGGTCCTTGCGGATCTGGTTTACCAGATCATACAAGACTTCGATGGGTGTACGTTTCTATTAGAGAACACCAAATTTACGGATGCGCTGCGAAGCGCATTAGTGACAAGTGGTGTCCTCGTCAAAACGTGCATTGCGTCGACAAAAGTCTATATCAAACTTGAGAGTTTGATCATGGCTCAGAACGAACGTTGGCGGCAGGCTTAACACATGCAAGTCGAGCGCTTCACTTCGGTGAGGAGCGGCAGACGGGTGAGTAACGCGTGGGAACATACCTAATAGTACGGAATAACAGTTGGAAACGACTGCTAATACCGTATACGCCCTTTGGGGGAAAGATTTATCGCTATTAGATTGGCCCGCGTTGGATTAGTTAGTTGGTGGGGTAATGGCCTACCAAGACGACGATCTATAGCTGGTCTGAGAGGATGATCAGCCACACTGGGACTGAGACACGGCCCAGACTCCTACGGGAGGCAGCAGTGGGGAATATTGGACAATGGGCGCAAGCCTGATCCAGCCATGCCGCGTGAGTGATGAAGGCCTTAGGGTTGTAAAGCTCTTTCGCTAGGGAAGATAATGACGGTACCTAGTAAAGAAGCCCCGGCTAACTTCGTGCCAGCAGCCGCGGTAATACGAAGGGGGCTAACGTTGTTCGGATTTACTGGGCGTAAAGCGCACGTAGGCGGATTAGCAAGTTAGGGGTGAAATCCCGGAGCTCAACTCCGGAACTGCCTTTAAAACTGCTAGTCTAGAGATCGGGAGAGGTGTATGGAACTCCTAGTGTAGAGGTGGAATTCGTAGATATTAGGAAGAACACCAGTGGCGAAGGCGATACACTGGCCCGATACTGACGCTGAGGTGCGAAAGCGTGGGGAGCAAACAGGATTAGATACCCTGGTAGTCCACGCCGTAAACGATGAGAGCTAGCCGTTGGGAAGTTTACTTTTCAGTGGCGCAGCTAACGCATTAAGCTCTCCGCCTGGGGAGTACGGTCGCAAGATTAAAACTCAAATGAATTGACGGGGGCCCGCACAAGCGGTGGAGCATGTGGTTTAATTCGAAGCAACGCGAAGAACCTTACCAGCTCTTGACATACCTATCGCAGTCTCCAGAGATGGAGACCTTCAGTTCGGCTGGATAGGATACAGGTGCTGCACGGCTGTCGTCAGCTCGTGTCGTGAGATGTTGGGTTAAGTCCCGCAACGAGCGCAACCCTCGCCCTTAGTTGCCAGCATTTAGTTGGGCACTCTAGGGGGACTGCCGGTGATAAGCCGGAGGAAGGTGGGGACGACGTCAAGTCATCATGGCCCTTACGGGCTGGGCTACACACGTGCTACAATGGCGGTGACAGAGGGCAGCCACTCCGCGAGGAGGAGCTAATCCCTAAAAACCGTCTCAGTTCGGATTGCACTCTGCAACTCGGGTGCATGAAGTTGGAATCGCTAGTAATCGTGGGTCAGCATACCACGGTGAATACGTTCCCGGGCCTTGTACACACCGCCCGTCACACCATGGGAGTTGGTTCTACCCGAAGGCGCTGCGCTAACTTTTGAGGCAGGCGACCACGGTAGGGTCAGCGACTGGGGTGAAGTCGTAACAAGGTAGCCCTAGGGGAACCTGGGGCTGGATCACCTCCTTTCTAAGGATTGTCTTTCAAAAACAGCTTATTGGCCTCGCGCCGGCAGGCTGGCTTTATTAGACTTTCATTGGATAAGATTGGTTTAGTCAAAACCGATCGCTAAAACAAAAGCGGGACATCGCCGCCTTCGTTTCTCTTTCTTCACATTAAGTGACGTTCATCACGTGATAGTGTTTTACGCGCCGCCGTCGTAAGCTAGCGCTTGCTACCCCGGCACCCCCGCCAATTGGTTGGGATAAAACGTTAGCACTATAGGCTTCGGGCCTGTAGCTCAGTTGGTTAGAGCGCACGCCTGATAAGCGTGAGGTCGGTAGTTCAAATCTACCCAGGCCCACCATTGTTACGCGCCGCCGTCGCGAACGTTGTTCGCTTCCCCGGCATCCCCGCCAGTTGGTTGGGTGCTGATAGTGCGCTGAGGCTTTGGTGTCGATGACGATCATCCTGGAATAAGGGGCCATAGCTCAGCTGGGAGAGCGCCTGATTTGCATTCAGGAGGTCGTCGGTTCGATCCCGTCTGGCTCCACCATTTACCATTGGAAGCTGGATGTTGGCATCGCCGGTTGAACATTTAGTCACTTAAGAAAGAACAAGTTTTGTGAGGTCAACGCGAGTTGATTTTGCATGATCTTATATATCGTAAAGAGAAAGATAGTTTGTTTGTTTGACCCACACCCGGGGAGAACAGGTTATCTTCGTGAAGTTAAATTTAAATATGATCTAACCTTATCATATTCGACGGTCCATTATGTCTTGCACGAGACGGATTGCGGATATTGATAATGAGAACAATCAAGTGTCTTAAGGGCATCTAGTGGATGCCTTGGCGCACACAGGCGATGAAAGACGTGATACGCTGCGATAAGCGTCGGGGAGCTGCGAATAAGCTTTGATCCGACGATTTCTGAATGGGGCAACCCGGCCATTTATGGTCACCCGAAAGGGAGCAAACCTGGGGAACTGAAACATCTAAGTACCCAGAGGAAAGGACATCAACCGAGACTCCGTTAGTAGTGGCGAGCGAACGCGGACTAGGCCAGTGGCTAAATTGTAAGAACGGGAAGAAGCTGGAAAGCTTCGCCATAGTGGGTGATAGCCCCGTACCGGTAGAAAGCAATTTAGTCCTCGAGTAAGGCGGAACACGTGAAATTCTGTCTGAACATGGGGGGACCACCCTCCAAGCCTAAGTACTCGTGTGCGACCGATAGTGAACAAGTACCGTGAGGGAAAGGTGAAAAGCACCCCGACGAGGGGAGTGAAATAGTTCCTGAAACTGGATGCCTACAAACAGTCGGAGCCCGCAAGGGTGACGGCGTACCTTTTGTATAATGGGTCAGCGACTTAATTTAACATGCAAGCTTAAACCGTTAGGTGTATGCGCAGCGAAAGCGAGTCTGAATAGGGCGTTGAGTATGTTGGATTAGACCCGAAACCAAGTGATCTAGCCATGGGCAGGCTGAAGGTGCAGTAACATGCACTGAAGGGCCGAACCCACTTCTGTTGAAAAAGAACGGGATGACCTGTGGCTAGGGGTGAAAGGCCAATCAAACTTGGAAATAGCTGGTTCTCCGCGAAATCTATTTAGGTAGAGCGTCAGACGAATACTCCAGGGGGTAGAGCACTGGATGGGCTAGGGGTCCCCAACGGATTACCAAACCTAACCAAACTCCGAATACCTGGAAGTAATATCTGGCAGACACACCACGGGTGCTAAGGTCCGTGGTGGAGAGGGAAACAGCCCTGACCGACAGCTAAGGTCCCAAAGTCATGGTTAAGTGGGAAAGCTTGTGAGATTGCATAGACAACCAGGAGGTTGGCTTAGAAGCAGCCATCCTTTAAAGATAGCGTAACAGCTCACTGGTCAAGCGATCTTGCGGCGAAAATGTAACGGGGCTCAAACCATGCACCGAAGCTTCGGGTTTGCACTATGTGCAAGCGGTAGCGGAGCGTTCTGTAAGTCTGCGAAGGGATACCCGCGAGGGGTCCTGGAGGTATCAGAAGTGCGAATGCTGACATGAGTAGCGATAAAGAGTGTGAGAGACACTCTCGCCGAAAGTCCAAGGGTTCCTGCGCAATGCTAATCAGCGCAGGGTTAGTCGGCCCCTAAGTCGAGGACGAAAGTCGTAGACGATGGGAATCAGGTTAATATTCCTGAACCTGGTGGTAGTGACGAATTTATAGAGCTGTCAGTCCTTATCGGATTGGTTCTGGCAGTGAGTAAGTTCCAGGAAATAGCTCCACCATTATAGACCGTACTCTAAACCAACACAGGTGGACAGGTAGAGAATACTAAGGCGCTTGAGAGAACTATGCTGAAGGAACTCGGCAAATTACACGCGTAACTTCGGGATAAGCGTGACCATGCAGGAGGCAACTCTTGTGTGGTGGCACAGACCAGGGGGTGGCGACTGTTTACTAAAAACATAGGGCTCTGCGAAGTAGTAATACGACGTATAGGGTCTGACGCCTGCCCGGTGCCTGAAGGTTAAAAGGAGAGGTGAGAGCCTTGAATTGAAGCCCAGGTAAACGGCGGCCGTAACTATAACGGTCCTAAGGTAGCGAAATTCCTTGTCGGGTAAGTTCCGACCTGCACGAATGGCGTAACGACTTCCCCACTGTCTCCAGCATAGACTCAGCGAAATTGAACTCCCCGTGAAGATGCGGGGTTCCTGCGGTTAGACGGAAAGACCCCGTGCACCTTTACTATAGCTTCACACTGGCATTCGTGTCGGCATGTGCAGAATAGGTGGTAGGCTTTGAACTATAGACGCCAGTTTATAGGGAGCCGCAATGTGAGATACCACCCTTATCGTCATGTATGTCTAACCGCGGCGTAACAGCGTCCGGGACAGTGTGTGGTGGGTAGTTTGACTGGGGCGGTCGCCTCCCAAAGAGTAACGGAGGCGCGCGATGGTGGGCTCAGACCGGTCGGAAATCGGTCGTCGAGTGCAATGGCATAAGCCCGCCTGACTGCGAGACTGACAAGTCGAGCAGAGACGAAAGTCGGTCATAGTGATCCGGTGGTCCCGCGTGGAAGGGCCATCGCTCAACGGATAAAAGGTACGCCGGGGATAACAGGCTGATGATGCCCAAGAGTCCATATCGACGGCATTGTTTGGCACCTCGATGTCGGCTCATCGCATCCTGGGGCTGGAGCAGGTCCCAAGGGTTTGGCTGTTCGCCAATTAAAGCGGTACGCGAGCTGGGTTTAGAACGTCGTGAGACAGTTCGGTCCCTATCTGCCGTGGGTGTAGGAATGTTGAGAAGAGTTGCCCCTAGTACGAGAGGACCGGGGTGAACGGATCTCTGGTGGACCTGTTGTGGCGCCAGCCGCATAGCAGGGTAGCTATATCCGGACGGGATAACCGCTGAAAGCATCTAAGCGGGAAGCCTCCTTCAAAACTAGCATTCCCTTGAGAGCCGTGGGAGACCACCACGTTGATAGGCCAGGTGTGGAAGCGCAGCAATGTGTGAAGCTTACTGGTACTAATAGCTCGATTGGCTTGATTGTTCTCATTAATCAATGTCCGTATACACCAATACCAACAACATCATCTCTAAGCAAAACGCTTAGAAAATATGTTCCTGTATTGCATTCAAATAGAATGCGCGAATAAATCAAATTTAACTTCACGTCTTTGTTTTTTGCTGACTTGGTGACTATGGCGAAGCGCCCAGAACACGATCCCATTCCGAACTCGAACGTTAAATGCTTCAGCGCCGATGGTACTTTGTCTTAAGGCACGGGAGAGTAGGTCGTCGCCAAGTCTGCTAAAAACAAAGAAATTCTCTTCACGATATTAAATAACAAAACGCCCCGTTGGTTCGCCAGCGGGGCGTTTCTGCGTCAAAAGGGGA
>NZ_BSNI01000002.1:1080305-2636670 GCF_030159895.1 Maritalea porphyrae | reverse complement strand
ACAATCAATGCTGGTGACGGTAATGACCGCGTCAACGGTGGAGCTGGCGACGATACGATCAATGCTGGTGCTGGTGATGACCGTGTAAACGGTGGTGCTGGTGACGATACAATCAATGCTGGCGACGGTAATGACCGTGTAAACGGCGGTGCTGGCGACGACACAATCAACGCTGGCGACGGCAACGATGTAGTGCGCGGTGGTGCAGGTGACGATACAATCAACGCTGGTGATGGTAACGATGTTGTTTCTGGTGGCCGTGGCGATGATACGATCAATGCTGGCGACGGTAACGATATAGTTCGCGGTGGCCAGGGCAATGATATCATCGAAGGTGGCACAGGAGATGATGTGCTGCACGGCGGCCAGGGTGACGACGTGTTCTTATACTCTCAAGGCGATGGCAATGATGTTGTTTCTGGTGGAACTGGCACAGATTGGACGGACAGTATCGCATTGTCGGACGGGTCAGGTTCAGGTGCCGATGTCGGTGCACTTGGGACCGATTGGACGGTTACTGTTACAAGCGGTGAGATTATTTCGATCGACGAAAGCGAAATGATTTTCAGCCAAGATTCAAGCGGTACGATCGAATTTGACGATGGTGGTTCAATTGATTTTGACGGGATTGAAAGCCTTTCTTGGTAGGCTTTCTCGTTGAAATAACAATAATAATAAGGCGCGTCAGATTACCTGGCGCGCCTTTATTCTAGCTTGAAATAGAAATGGCGAACGCACCAGGTTGGTGAGCGAAGTGCGTTCGCCGGTCACATATAAAAGCTTGTCCCAACTCTTACATGCGACGAGGCTGCCAAAGCTTTGGTGCATATCCGATTGCAAAGCATAAAAACGCGGCACACCATCCTAATTGCGATATTCGAAGCAGAACTTGCTCAAAGCTGCCAAACAGTTGCAATGCGACCAAAACACGTAGCGCAGCAGCGCCAAGAACCAGAGTAAATGCGAGTTTTGCGCCAAGGTCGGTCGATAGGTCGTGTCCGGTGTGGCCACGAGTTGCGCGAACCATAACGCCAAGCACCATTGCACCGAAGCCGCCCATGCCAATCGCATGGATGCCAGCAACTTCAACAAAATGCTCGGGCCAAAGAATGCCGGCACCTAAAAGTGCAAATCCAATCGGTAAGAACAAATATGCGAGGTGTAAAACCAACAGGATATAGCTGTGGGCTGTGCGGTCGCCCGCCCAGCGACTAAGCCGATATAGATTTGCAAATGCGGTAATCAGCAACAAATAGCCAACGAACTGGTTTTCGGGCCAAAACGACCACCCGGCAAGCGACACAACTGATACGGCTAGGGTGGCTTTGTCGGTGTTGCCAAATGGAGTGGGCAGACGACCCGGGTTCATGCGTGCAAGCCAATTTCTGGTGAAGCTGGGGATGATACGCCCGCCGATCAGCATGATGAGCAGAGTGATTGCAGCAATGCCGACGCGACGCGCAATGTCCGCTTCACCGGTCATGGCAATTTCAAAATAGTACCCGATATGGCCCAAAGTTAGCGCACCGACAATTACGAGTACACGCAGGTTGCGCCAGTTTTTGCCTGCGACGATTTCAGTTGCGGCAGCTGCGAAAAAAGTGACGAGGAAAGCACAGTCAACAAATGCCGTCGCGGCTAGACCCAGATATGCGGATAAGTTGAAAGCAATTCGGCCCGCAAACCAAATGCTGACAAGCAGTAACAATGGTGTTCCCTTGACCGGCAGTCGTCCGGTCCAATTTGGAATTGCGGTAAGCAAAAAGCCGGCGATAATGGCGGGCATAACGCCAAATATTAGTTCATGCACGTGCCAGTCAACCGCTGAAACAACAATCGGCAGAGACGTTTCCGCGAAATAAAACGGCAGCCACAACAAAATGTTGAGCGCCGCGTAAAGCGCGCCAAAAAAGAAAAATGGCCGAAAACCATAAGAAAGAATGGCCGGGCCGTCACTCGGTCGTGGGCGGACTTTATCGTGTAGCATGATGCCTCTTCGTGCTGTAAAATGGGGCTGTCTAGTCAGATCGCAACCAACCCACTGTCCAAGGTGGTCGTTTTCATCAACCACCCAAACCACTTCTAGTCTGTCGCTTTGGCGAAATGTTTGCTAAAGATCAAACAGTTGAGAATTTGTTGAGTGCAATGGTCATAAATGAATAAGGTCGATCCTACATTAATCCAAGATTTGAAGGCCTTTGCGGGCCTTGAACAAGGGGAGTTGGAACGTGTGCTGGATCAGGCGCATTCTAGCCTTTTTGCTAAGGGTGACGCTTTCTTTCGTGAAGGCGAACGGGCGCAGCGCTTTTTCGTCCTCCTAGATGGGTTTTTGCAAGTTGTACGCACAACTGAAAACGGCGAACAGGTGATAATGCGTCACTTTGCACCCGGTGAAGTTTTTGGAATCGCACCTGCACTCAATCGCGATACCTACCCCGCAAGCGCTTTGGCTGTTGCGGATTGTGTCGCATTGCATTGGCCGAACAAATGCTGGCAAGAATTTGCCAATGAGGTGCCAAGATTTGTGCAAAACGCACATGGTGCTGTCGGCGAACGCCTAAACGATTCTCAAGATCGAATTGTTGAAATGGCAACTGAACAGGTAGAGCGTCGCGTTGCGCGAGCAGTTGCACGTTTGGTGAAGCAAGCAGGCAAGCCATCAGAACGTGGTATTCGGATAGATATGCCTATTTCACGTCAGGATATTGCTGAAATGTCTGGCACGACGCTCCATACTGTTAGTCGCATTTTCTCAAGCTGGGCAGATCAGGGCCTGGTGGCCGTAGGACGCCAAAAAATTGAAGTGCTGTCCGCGCACAAGCTGGTCACCATCGCTGAAGGGCACTAATCCGCTATCGCAAGATTGAGTTCTTGTAAAAACGCTTCTCTATCCAACTCATATTCGCGACATGCATTGTTGATTGTATGAAAGCTGGCGATTGGGCACCCCACACAAAGCATTCTATGGCGCAGAAATACGGCTATGGTGTTCGGCCATCGTTGCATAATCTCGTCTAGGCTCAATTCGGGCCCAATTGTGGATTGCAGCATTTCTTTTCCCGTTCGGTGTCGACTTATCGTTTCGAGCGCCTATGGTTAGAAATAACAGAAGCAGAAATTGTTTCTTTGCGTTGGCACAAACATTAGATTGAGGCGTGAAGAACGCTGGTGTGATGTTGAGTAAGTGGCGGCATTTGAAAGGATGTTTGATATGGATTTAGGGTTGGCAGATAAGAAGGCGCTGGTTTTGGCGTCAAGCCAAGGATTAGGGCTTGCGGTGGCCACCGCGTTGGTCGGCGAGGGTGCGCATGTTGTTATCAGTGGACGCTCAGAGGACAAATTGGCTGAGCAAGCGAAGGAATTGAACGCAAAAGGGCCTGGAAAAGCTGATTTTGTTGTAGCCGATCTGTCGGACAGAAATGCAGCGGCTGATCTTTATGCGGGTGCAAAAGCCAAACTTGGCCGCGTCGACATCTTGGTCAACAATACCGGTGGGCCACCGCCTGGAACCACGACTTTGCCAGATGCGGATACGTGGCGCAGCTATTTTGACACGATGATTTTGCGTGTCATCGAAATAACCAATTTGTGCTTGCCCGATATGCAAGCTAAAGGGTGGGGTCGTGTGCTGACGATTGCATCTTCAGGCGTGCAACAACCAATTCCAAATCTCGCTATGTCCAACACATTGCGTTCTTCTCTTGTTGGTTGGAGCAAATCGCTTGCAAGTGAAGTGGGCAAGGATGGTATCACTTCAAATATGCAGTTGCCGGGACGCATTCACACAGCGCGCCTTGACCAATTGGACAGTGGAAATGCTGAACGATCCGGCCGCACGATTGATGAGGTGCGGGCGCAAAACTTTGCTGCAATTCCTGTTGGGCGGTATGGTCGGACCGAAGAATTTGGTGAACTAGCCGCATTCCTCGTCTCTGAGCGTGCGAGTTATGTGAACGGTTCTGTCATTCGATGTGATGGCGGTGCCACACAAGGAATTTAGACTGTAACTTGTCAAATGGTTGTGCTTACAGGGCGATAGAAACTGTGGCATAATCTGAGCCAGACAGCGAAATGAATGGAGTCGGCATTGCGCTTCTTGCTTGTTGAAGACAATTTGCAATTGGCCAAGGCGCTCAAAGAGCGCTTTGCGCTTGAAGGGCATGTTGTTGATCATGCGGAAGATCTTAGCGACGCGATGACCAGCACATCAACCGTCGCTTACGATCTGATATTGCTCGACATCATGCTTCCCGATGGCGATGGAAGGTCCTTCTTGAAGACGCACCGAGGCAAAGCGGAGCGGACGCCCGTGATTGTTTTGACGGCACGGTCTGAAGTTTCAGACCGTGTCGGCCTACTCGATCTTGGCGCTGATGACTATATTACAAAGCCGTTTGACTTTGCCGAGCTGGAAGCCCGTTGCCGTGCGGTTTTGCGCCGACAGGGTGGAAGTGTCAACAATGCGCGAGAGTTCGCTGATCTCGTATTTGACCCAACAACAGGCAGCCTAAAAGTCTCAGGGGAAGAGCGTGGGTTGCGGAACCGAGAATTGCGTTTGTTGGAAGTATTTTTCGGATCGCCGGGGCAGATTTTCTCAAAGACCTATTTGATGGATCGGCTGTTTTCATTTGATGAAGACGTGTCGGAAAATGCCATTGAAGTTTATGTTGGGCGTTTGCGCAAAAAATTAGAAGGTTCGCAGGCGCGCATCGAAACGGTTCGCGGCCTGGGCTATCGGATGATTCAACAATCATGATCCGGTTTTTGGTCACCAGTTCGATCAGACGACGCTTGGTTTTCCAATTGTCGATTATGGCGGCCCTTCTCTCCATCGTGTTTTTTGTTGCCGTTCGTTCAGTTGCTGAACAAGCCGCGGCAGATACGCAGGACAATATTTTGGCGGCGTCGGCAACATCGATTGCAGATGCACTCTATTCCGAGCGCGGGCAGGTTCGGGTTGAATTGCCTTATTCTGCATTGTCGATGTTGGGCACAATTTCTGAGGATCGAGTGTTTTACCGGATCGTTGCTGACGGCGAAACGGTGACCGGCTATGACGATTTGGCCGTGCCAAAGGCTGATCAAGGTCAACGAGCTGCACTTTTTGTCACTGAACAATACCGTGGCGAAGAAGTGCGGGTTGTCTCAATTGCGCGAGCAGTGAGCAATGGCGTGCGCGCGGCGGATGTGCGCATTGTTATTGCGCAAACACGTCGAGGACTGGCGCAAATTTCTTCCCAGATCACGACGAATGCAATGGCAGTTGCAATTGGGTTTTTCTTGATGGCTACTGCGCTTAGCCTATTGGCTGCGCAAAGCGCGGTGGCGCCGGTCAAAAAATTAGCTGAATCAGTGACACGACGTGGGCCCAAAGACCTGCGGCCTGTTATTTCAAAAACGCCGGGTGAACTCGTTCCTCTTGTTGATGCTTTGAATAATTTCATGATGCGGTTGCGAGCATCGCTCACTCGATCTGAAGAGTTTATTGCCGAGGCTGCCCATCGAGTGCGTACGCCATTGGCTACCGTACGCACACAAGCTGAGGTCGTTCATCGGCAAATGGAAAAGCCGGAAAATCGCAAAGCACTGCGCGAAATGATCCGGGCTGTGGATGAGAGTTCGCGCTCGGCCGGTCAACTTTTAGACCACGCCATGGTGACATTTCGCACCGACCAACTTGAACAAGATGAAATTAATTTGGCGACTTTAGCGGATGAGACATGCGACCGATTGCAACCAACTGCAGAGCTAAAAGACATTGAGATTGTCAGAACGTTTTCAAAAGAACCTGCGACAATCTTTGGTGACCGAATTTTGATGCAAAATGCCGTACGCAATATTTTGGACAATGCCATTAAATACTCCCCGGCGGAGAGCGTCATAACGGTCCGTGTTGAGAACTCTAGCGATCAAGCAGTGCTCTCAGTCATTGATCAGGGGCGCGGATTTGGCGATGCAGACCTAGGTAAACTTACCTCGCGTTTTTCGCGTGGTTCGAACGTCGATGATATTGTTGGGTCCGGGCTTGGTTTGACAATTGCAGATGAAGTCATGCAGGCGCATGGTGGGCAATTGCATATTGAGCCAAACAAAGAGGGAGTGGGCGCATGCGTAATGCTAATATTCGATCGCTCTTTGTAGGCATTTTGCTGCTTCTTGGTTTAGGCAGCATATCGTATGCTTTTGAAATAGAAGAGCAAAAACGCTATTCTGGAGCCAATGCGCAACAGTCGCTTTCGATCCTATCGACTGCAGACATTGCTGTTTTCGAGCCCATCATTCTGGCCTTTCAACGTGCCAATCCGACAATAAATATCAACTATGTCACGTCAGGCAGCACTGAGGTGATGAAGGCAATTTATAAGGAGCAGGCGCAATTTGATTTGGTGATTTCTTCGGCCATGGACCTGCAAACCAAATTGGCCAATGATGGATTTGCGCTTGATTATTCTTCTGAGGCGACAAACGCTTTGCCGGATTGGGCAAGGTGGCGAAATCAGGTATTTGGGTTTACGCAAGAGCCGGCCGTTATGGTGATTTCAGAAGCATCATTTGAGGGTTTGGAAGTTCCTAGGACACGGCAGGAATTAATCGAGACACTTCGAGAGAATCCAGAACGGTTTTCAGGGCGCGTGGGTACATATGATGTGCGCACCTCTGGTTTGGGTTATTTGTTCGCCACACAAGATTCTCGCAACACTGAAAGCTTTTGGCGTTTGACAGAGGTTATGGGGCGACTAGATGCGCAGCTTTACTGCTGTTCGGGCGGGATGATCTCAGATGTCGCTTCTGGTAAATTGGCCCTGGCCTACAATGTTTTAGGGAGCTATGCGGCGAGCCAAATTGAAGGCCGGGACGGCCTTAGAATTGTCCCGCTTGATGATTTTGTCGGGGTGATGATGCGCACCGCAATTATTCCTGTCGGTGCAAACAACCCGGACGCCGCTGGACGATTTATCGACTTCCTAGTGCGGCTTGGTCAGCACCCTGAATTGTCCGAATCCACTGGTCTTCCTTCGATTGTCGATCAGCCTTTGCCTGCAGGCACTGTGATGCGCCCCATTCGGCTTGGGCCGGGGCTGCTGGTGTTTTTAGACCAACTCCGCCGCGAAACATTTGTGCGGAGCTGGGCCAGTTCAATCGAGCAGTAGAAAGTTATTCTGGGACGTATCGCGGATAGGTTTGTTTGCTCTTTCGTGCGAAGTCGAGGTCGATTTCGGCCGAAGCAAACGGACTATGCTCTGATGTTGTAGCCAGCACATTACCTTCTGGGTCGATTATCCAAGACAGGCCACCGCAATTTGCTTTCTCACCCGGCGGGCACCAAAGGTTTGACGATAAATTGTAAGCGCCTGCGCACACTGCGCTTGCGCGCCCGCCAGCGAGCCACTTGTCCGTCGATCCGTGCGGTGTCGCACGCGGCACACACAATATATCGGCGCGAGAGCGTGCATAATGGCGTGCCCATTCCAGGAACCACATTTCGGTGCAGATTTGAACGCCGATGCGCATGTCGAGTGTTCGACATAGGTCGAAAGATTTTTCACCGCGATCATACCAAGTATGCTCATAATATCCTTCTTCATCAGGAAGATAGTATTTCTCATGAACCGGTGCTGGGATGTTGGATTCTTGCGTCCATAAATAAGCTAGGTTGCGACGCGAGCCGGCACTGTTGATAGAAGGGCGTGTGCCCATGATGGCCTTCGCGCCATATTGTGAAAGCGCTGCAATATGTTTGTTGTGGTCATCTACTGCAGTTGCCCATTTCGTCGCCGACGGTGTTTTTTCTGCTGCAACCCATTCGGCAAAGCACATTTCAGGTAAGAGCACAAAATCGCTTTTGTTTTGTGCGATATGCAGTTTCAATTCAGCAATGTAGTTTTCAATTTGAGATGCGCGCGGGTCAATTTGGCAAACGGTTACAATCATCTTTTTCATCCCTTTTTCCTATACAAAGCACCAATTGCTTTGATGTGAAAACGAATTATTTTGATGCCAAGCGTTGATTGCACTTGGATTTGTTCTTGTTTTGTACAAGACTCGCACTGTGTTCGGATCGGGGGGAATCGGTGCTCAGGATTGATAACAAACAAGCGCGTTGGCTCTGGCTGAACAAGAATTTGCTCGCCGAGCCGCCAGTCGGCAAATTTGATTTGCTACAAACGGTCAAGGATCTGGGGTTTGTGCAAATTGACACCATTCAAAACGTTGCCCGCGCGCACCACCATATTTTGTGGAGCCGAAACCATAAATATCGATCTAAAATGATCGATAAGCATCTGGGCCGTTCAGGGGATTTATTTGAGCATTTCACCCATGATGCGTCGATGATCCCGTCTGACTTTTTTCCAATGTGGCGCAGACAATTTAACAGCATGGGGGAGCGTGTTGCGCGGCATTGGTATCACGAAAAAATGCAGGGTAGTGATGAGCAACAACTCATCATTGACCGCATCAGACGAGAAGGGCCGCTTTCTACCGAGGCATTCGACACTAAAATCGAAGGTGAAAAACGGATGTGGGCGCGGCCGCCGCATAAGCAAACACTTGACTATCTTTGGTATGCGGGTGTGCTCACGACTTCACATCGGGAGAAATTTCGAAAGTATTACGATCTAATCGAAAACGTAATCCCATCCGAGACTCTCGCCATTGAGTTGGGAGAACAGGCACAGATTGATTGGCTCTGTCAGGCAGCGATTGAGCGGTTGGGTATCGCAAGTTTGAGCGAAATTAGGAAATTTTGGGAAGCTGTTAGTCCCCGCGAGACAAAAGCTTGGGCAGATAATGCTGATTTGACGACCGTTGAAGTGCAGTCGCGCGATGGAAGCTGGGTAGAGGCATTTGCCGAAGCAGACATTGAAAACAAGCTTGAGCTGATGACCAAGCCCACGTCTCGGCTTCGGATCATCAATCCATTCGACCCACTCATACGCGACCGCAATCGGTTGAAACGGTCGTTCGGGTTTGACTACACAATTGAGATCTTTGTTCCAGCTGCGAAGCGCCAGTGGGGATACTATGTCTATCCGTTGCTGCAGAATGATCGCTTTGTTGGTCGCATCGAATTAAAAGCCGACCGAAAAAAGTCATGCTTAAACGTTATCTCATTTTGGAAGGAACCTAAGGTGAAATGGGGAGATGCGCGTTTTGCCGCCCTTGAAAGAGAGTTGGTCCAATTCGCGAAATTTGGCGGCGTTGAAACTGTTAGTTGGCACTGCGACTCCATCTAGTATACTAGATTTGTAGGATCGTACCAAAATGCGTAATGTTGGCTGGTCGAGGCACTTAGACTGCGTTATCACTTCGTCTAGTTCAAAAGGGTGAAGTAGATGTCGAAATCAGTGGTCTGTGTAGGTGAAGTGATGCTCGAGCTGTCTGGTGTTCAACCGGACGGTTCTGCCAGATTTGGCTTTGGCGGTGACACTTGCAATACTGCGATCTATCTTTCCCGTTTGCTGAATCAGGATGGCGAAGTTGGCTATCTCACTCGCCTGGGGCAAGGTGCATTTTCAGACCAACTTGTTGCATCATTGAAAGATGAGGGGCTCAAGCTTTCTTCTAACACACAGTCCGAAGCCGGCACGCCGGGCCTTTATGCTATTTCAACCGATGAAGTAGGCGAGCGCTCTTTTACCTACTGGCGCAAAGACGCAGTCGCACGTGAATTGTTGACCGGTGTATCTGCCGGTAGCGAAGAAGAATTCTTGCGAGACTTTGATGCTTTGTATTTCTCTGGGATCACTCTTGCGGTGCTTTCTGATGAGGGGCGTCAGTGCCTGCTAAGAATTGCTCAACAATTTGTGGCAGAGGGCCGCACTGTAATGTTTGATGTCAATCACCGCGCTCATCTTTGGCAAAGCCATGCGCCAAACATAGATATTCAAGATATTGTGCAACAAGCCATTGCGATGGCGTCGATAGTAAAGGTCGGGCACGACGAGGCGCAGGACATTTTTGGTTGCAAAAGCCCGAACGACACGGTTCAAACACTGTCTCGATTTGGCGATGCTGCGCTGGTGGTTACTGATGGTGCCGGTCGTATTGTCTTGTATAAAGACGGCGAAATGCAGGACGTTCTGTTTGATGTTGTTGCAGACGTCATCGATAGCACCGCTGCTGGCGATAGTTTTAGCGCTGGTTTTTTGGCGGCGCAGTTATCGGGTGCTAGTTTTCGCGCGTCAGCCCTTGCGGGGCAGAGAGTGGCGGCACGCGTTATACAATTTCCAGGTGCGATCATCCCTAAACCTCAAACACCCAAGCTAAATGAAGTTCTCTCGTAATTTTTTGCCTAGCTAAACCGCGGGAAAGATGTTGACGCGCTTCACTTCACCGTAAGCAAAGCTCGTTTCAATCGCTGCAACGCCTGGGATCTTGTGGACTTTCTTGCGCGTGAAGCGCTCATAGTCTTCTAAGCTGGCAACAACCACACGCATTAGATAGTCCCAATCGCCTGTCATTAGGTGACACTCTAGAATTTCGTCGATATTTCTTATCGCGGTTTCGAAACCCATCACAGCGTCTTCCGTGTGGTGTTGCAGCTTGATTCTAACGAATACGGTTACCGGAAGCCCGTATTCGTTTTGATCAACGATGGCGCAGTAGCCCTTGATAATGCCTGCTTTTTCCAAGTTTTTGAGGCGGCGAAGGCAGGGCGATGGCGAGAGGTTTACGCGCTCAGCCAATTCTTGGTTCGTCAGCCTGCCATTCGCTTGAAGTTCTCGAATTATCTTCTGGTCTGTTTTGTCCATTTTGCGCCTACTGAAGCAATAATCTGCCAATTCACTACCCCATGTGGGTCATAAAAGCCAGAAAATGCCCGTCAAAAAGCAGTATTATGTATCCAAGAATGGCGAAGATGTCGCCAGGCAGCAAATTGGAGGTACGCGAAATGAAAGATGATGCAATGGGTCGCCCGCTAGGGTTTTCGACAAGAGCGATTCATCATGGTTATGATCCACTGGACGAAGAAGGTGCGCTTACGCCACCACTTCACCTAACCTCAACATTTGCGTTTGAGAGTGCGGAGCATGGCGGCGAGATTTTCGCCGGAGAACAACCAGGTCATGTTTATTCGCGTATCTCCAACCCCACATGTGATTTGCTGGAACGTCGAATTGCCATTCTAGAAGGCGCAGAAGCGGCGTTGGCCAACTCATCAGGTATGGGTTCGATTACCTCGGTTATGTGGACGTTTTTGTCCCCTGGGGATGAAGTCATTTGCGATGAGACGCTTTATGGTTGCACGTTTGCTTTCTTCACACACGGGTTGGCGAAATTTGGCATCAAGATCACTCATGTTGATATGACCAATCCTGAGAATGTTCGGGCCGCGATCAGCGATAAGACTAAGATTGTCTACTTTGAAACGGTTGCAAACCCGAACATGCGTTTGGTTGATGTGTCTGCAGTTTCTGATATCGCCCATGAGTATGGTGCAAAGGTTGTGGTCGACAATACATATACGACGCCATACCTGATGCGCCCCATTGAACTTGGCGCGGATATTGTTGTGCATTCAGCAACCAAATATTTGGGTGGCCATGGCGACGTGATCGCCGGAATGGTTGCTGGTTCGCTTGAAGATATCACGGAAATTCGCGTCGTTGGCATGAAGGATATGACCGGTGCGGTGATGGCGCCGTTTAATGCGATGCTGATCATGCGTGGATTGAAAACGCTAGAGCTGCGCATGGAGCGCCATTGCGCAAACGCAATGAAGGTTGCGCGGGCGCTTGAGGCTCATCCTATGGTCTCTGAAGTGTATTTCCCGGGCCTCGAGAGCTTTCCGCAACATGAGTTGGCGAAGCGCACCATGAAAGACTTTGGCGGCATGATTGCATTTGAGGTGATCGGTGGTATCGAGGCGGGCAAGGCAACGATGAATAACCTTAAAATGATCAAGCGGGCGGTTAGCCTGGGCGATGCTGAGACACTAATTCAGCACCCTGCCAGCATGACGCACTCCACTTATACGCCAGAAGAGCGTGCACAGCACTTGATCAGTGAAGGATTGGTGCGCATGTCCGTGGGGCTCGAAGATCCAGATGATATCATCGCTGATATCATGCAGGCGTTGCCGATGGCGGATCAAAAAGTCGCCTAATTGTCTTCTCCTCGAGGTGCGCTCTTTTTGTCTTTAAGATGGAAAGGGTGCGCCTCACTCCAAGGGAGAACGGAATAGGCGAGTTGCGGCTTGTCTGTCTTAGTTAATAATGTAAGATGTCTGACAACTTTATTGGTGGTCGCGGTTGTGGCTGCTTGGCAGATTGAACAGCAAAGTAACTCCGAAGGGAGATCGTCATGAAAAAAGATATTGAGCAATTAAAGCAATTGGAAAATCAAGTGCTGTGGTTGGCGTGTTGGATGATCCATAATGCCAACCATTTGCGCAAAAAAGAACATGGCGATGTCAAAGTAGGCGGCCACCAAGCGTCGTCAGCGTCAATTGTCTCGATTATGACCGCGCTGTACTTTCATATTCTCAAGCCGGAAGACCGGGTTGCAGTTAAGCCGCACGCATCGCCCGTTTTTCATGCCATTCAGTATTTGATGGGCAATCAAACGCGGGAAAAGATGGAGAATTTCCGCGGTTTTGGCGGTGTTCAGAGCTATCCAAGCCGAACCAAAGACATTGACGACGTTGATTTTTCGACCGGTTCGGTCGGCCTAGGGGTGGGCATTACGGCGTTCGCATCGATGATCCAAGACTATTTGCAAGCGAAAAAATGGGCAAAGGACAAGCCCATGGGCCGCATGATCTCATTGATCGGCGATGCAGAAATGGATGAGGGAAACATCTTTGAATGCCTTCAAGAGGGCTGGAAACACGACCTTCGCAACGTTTGGTGGATCATTGATTACAACCGTCAGAGCCTTGATGGTGTGATTAAAGAGGGCTTGTGGGAAAGGTTGGAGACAATCTTTAAGGCCTTTGGGTGGGAAGTCGTACGTATCAAGCACGGCTCGCTGCAACGTGCTGCATTTGCGGAACCTGGTGGCGATAAATTGCGCGATTGGATTGATAGCTGTCCGAACCAGCTATATTCCGCCCTCACGTTCCAAGGCGGCGCTGCATGGCGAAAGCGGTTGCTTGATGAGATTGGCGACCAAGGCGACGTAACGGCGCTGATTGAAAAGCGCACGGACGATGAGTTGTCCCAGCTAATGAACAATCTTGGTGGGCAGTGTATGGAAACATTGGTCGATGCATTTGAAAGCATCGATCATGATAAGCCAACCATGTTCCTATCCTATACTATTAAAGGTTGGGGGACGCCTCTTGCTGGCCACAAGGATAATCATGCGGGTTTGATGACACCTGCGCAGATGGAGATTTTCCGTACAAGCGTTGGCGTTGAAACTGGCAGCGAATGGGAAAAATTTGGCGCAATTGCGGATGAAAAGAAGACACAAGCATTTCTGGATAGGGTGCCATTCTTTGCGAAAGGAACCCGCCGGTACGAAGCCGAAGCGGTGCCTGTTGGTGAACAGGTCAAACTTACCGATCGTATGCAGTCTACGCAGGCTGGATTCGGCAAAATCCTTGATTCAATTGCAAAGCGTGACGACAAGCTGGCAGAGCGTATCATTACCACTTCGCCTGATGTGACAGTTTCGACAAATATTGGCGGTTGGGTAAACCGCAAAGGTTTGTTTGACCGCAAAGTTCTGCAAGACACATTCAAAGACGAGGCAATTCCATCAGCGCAAAAGTGGCAGTTCTCACCAGAAGGACAGCACATCGAACTGGGCATTGCAGAAATGAACCTGTTCCTGATGCTGGGTGCTGCTGGATTGTCGCACAGCATTTTTGGCGAACGTCTGTTACCCGTTGGCACTGTATACGATCCATTTGTGGCGCGTGGTTTGGATGCTCTCAACTATGCTTGTTATCAAGATAGTCGCTTCATGATTGTTGGCACGCCATCAGGCATAACTCTTGCTCCAGAAGGCGGCGCACACCAATCAATTGGATCTCAGTTGATCGGTATGAGCCAAGACGGGTTGGCTGCGTTTGAGCCAGCATATTTGGATGAGTTGTCTGTCGTGATGAATTGGGCATTTGATTACATGCAGCGCGATGGTGAAGGTGATCCGGATGAACGCACGTGGTTGCGCGATGAAACGGGTGGATCAGTCTATATGCGCCTGTCTACGCGTCCACTGGAACAGCCAGTTTGGCGGGAAGATGCTGAGTTTAAGCAAGGCGTGATTGACGGTGCTTATTGGTGGCGCAAGCCGGGTGCGAATTGCGATGTCGTAATTGCCTATCAAGGGGTGGTTGCGCCAGAGGCATTGGAAGCAGCTGGACGTATTGGCGAAGACCGTCGCGATATTGGCGTTTTGGCTTGTACCTCTGCAGACCGCCTAAACGCTGGCTGGACAGCGGCTCAACGTGCACGACGCCGGGGCAATGCCGAAGCGATGTCACATGTTGAACGTATGCTGGCGGAGTTGCCGCCACACTGCAAAATTATCACGGTAACTGACGGGCATCCGGCGACTTTGAGCTGGCTTGGTGCTGTGGCTGGACATGAAACCATTCCACTTGGCGTGGAGCACTTTGGTCAAACAGGAACAGTGGGTGACTTATATAGCCACTATGGAATTGACGCGGACACGATTGTGTCTGTTGCGCAAAATCTTGTGACCGGACGTCCAATTCGCAACTTGCGCGTGGTGGTCTAATCCAACTCAAATAGCCGCCGCGTGGGACGCGGTGGCTATATGACCTCTGATCTAATTTCTGAGATGTGCAGGCGCATTGCCTCCCTTGCAGCTTCGCTGTCTTGTGCCTCAAGCGCTGCGATGATGCGCCTGTGCCCTTCATTGGAAACTCTGTCTCGACGCTGCCGTTCTGTCGGCGTGGATGCAGTGGGTAGCATGCTTTTGTTTATTTCGCGCAAGACGTTATACAAGAGCTCATTCCCCGTTGCCGCGGCAATCGCTTCATGAAATGATTGATCTAGCTTTTGGCCCTCTTGGAAATCTTCCGTGGTCTCAACCTTTTCGGCAAAGTCTCTTATCGTGTTCAATTGCTCTGTGGTGGCCATTTCGGCGGCAAGGGCGCAAATTTGTGGTTCAAGCATTTCGCGAAGTTGAAACAGGTCAAATAGACGGCGTGTACTGCCTTTGCTGGTAAAGCCTAGTGCTCGAATAAGGTCTGCTTGGCTCGCAGCCTGGATGTAATTGCCGCTACCTTGTTTGGCTGAGAGGACGCCCTGTTCTTGTAGAACCCGAATTGCTTCACGCAATGAGTGTCGAGAGACCTTGAAGCGATCCGCCAGCTGGCGTTCTGGTGGCAACAAGTCACCAGGTCCTAGTTTTTCTTCTTCAATTAGCAAGCGAATTTTTGCCACAACAGATTCATAGGCGCGCACCGTATGGGTGTTTGGTGCTGCATTGTTCGAATTAGAACTCTTTGTTTTGTGCGTTTTCATCAATGTGAATGCTCAACCAATTTTGCTTTGACCCAATGTTAAAGCGTCAAAAATGCCGGAAAATCAACAGTTTTCTTTGTACTATCAGGTCTTCAATTGGTTGAGAATACTCAGTATTGCAACGCAATTTTGGATGAAATGTGGAATTGGTACAACCATTTCTTGTCAGTATTGTTTGTGTGCGTTAAGTCTGAGTTGAGTGGTATTTGGGAGGCAATATGCACAATTTCACTACGCGACCGGAGATTGTTGGCGACTTTGGCGTTGTGGCATCCACACATTGGATTGCTTCCGGTGTGGGCATGTCAGTGCTTGAGCGCGGTGGCAATGCGTTTGATGCGGCGGTGGCTGCTGGATTTACACTCCAAATTGTCGAGCCTCATCTAAACGGTCCGGGTGGGGAAGTGCCGATGCTTGTGGCAAACAAGGGCGAAGCGCCACGTGTGGTTTGCGGTCAGGGGGTGGCACCGCAATCTGCAACCTTAGAATACTATAAATCGCAGGGCCTAGGGGTTGTCCCTGGCAGTGGATTGCTTTCGGCAGTGGTTCCGGGCGCTTTCGATGCGTGGATGATGCTGTTGCGCGATTACGGGACGCTCCATTTGCGAGACGTTTTATCTTACGCTATTTCTTACGCTCAAAATGGCATTCCCGTATTGCCAAATATTGCGGGAACGATCCAGCGCGTTCAGGACTTGTTTGTGGATCACTGGCAAAGCTCGGCAAATGTCTATTTGCCTAACGGCCGGGTGCCGACAATTGGTGGTCGGTTTGCAAACCCGGCGATAGCGGACACCTATCTAAGAATTATCTCAGAGGCAGAATCCGTGGGCGGCGATCGCACGAAGCAGATCGACAAGGCGCGACAAGATTGGCGCGAGGGATTTGTTGCTGAAGCTATCGATCAATTCTTTGCACAAAATGAATTTATGGACACCACCGGCCGTCGTAATCGTGGTCTGCTATCTGGTGACGATATGGCGCGATGGAGTGCAAGCTACGAAGAGCCTTTGAGTTTCCACTACAAAGGCTACGATGTTCTCAAAACTGGACCTTGGGGGCAGGGGCCAGCATTTTTGCAGCAGCTCGCATTGCTCGATGGATTTGATTTGGACGCTTTGTCACCGACGGATCCTGAGTTTGTGCACTTGGTCATTGAGGCGACAAAACTCGCATTTGCAGATCGGGAAGCATTTTACGGTGACCCTTACTTTGTCGATGTTCCAATGGATCAGTTGTTGAGCGAAACGTACAATGTGGAACGGCGCAAGCTCATATCTGATGAAGCATCCATGAAATTGCAGCCGGGACAAATTGATGGTTTTGGCGGCCCTGTGGTAGATCGACCAAAAGGCGAAACGCCTGAAGGACGTGACAACAAAGATATTGGCGAGCCAACCGTTGCGCGATTTGACGATTTGGAGACTGCGGCAGACGGCGGCACCAAGGGTGATACCTGCCACCTCGATATTATCGATCAATGGGGAAATATGGTCACAGCGACGCCAAGTGGCGGCTGGCTGCAAAGCTCGCCAGTGGTTCCCGAGCTTGGTTTCTGCTTGACCAACAGAGCGCAGATGTTTTGGCTGGATGAGCGCTCGCCTTCGTGTATCGCGCCGGGCAAGCGCCCTAGAACAACTTTGTCGGTTTCAATGGCGGTGAAGGATGGTGATCCGGAAATGATATTTGGGACACCAGGCGGCGATCAGCAAGATCAGTGGTCTCTGCACCATTTCCTGCGCTATGTTCATTTCGGGCAAAATTTGCAAGAAGCCATTGACGCGCCAGGGTTCCACACCAACCATTTCCCAAGTTCTTTTTACCCTCGTGAAGCTGATGCAGGGCATCTTGTCGTGGAGGGGCGTTTTCCTGAGGCAACCGTTCAATCATTGCGCAAGAAGGGGCACCGCATTCAAGTTGATGGCGACTGGACCTTGGGTCGAATGACTGCTGCATCCAAAACCGGTGGTTATTTGCGGGCTGGGGCAAATGCACGGTTTATGCAAGGATATGCTGTAGGAAGATAGTTACAAAACAGTCGCTTACTGAGGATTGTCGAAAAACCGATTCAGCACCTTCATAAGCTGATTCAAGCTTGCAATTGTTGCGAAATGATGTGCACGTTGGGGCGTATTTACGTTTTTGTAGAGTGGCATTCATGGATCATCAAGTCGATATTTTGGTCATTGGCGCAGGCATCGCCGGGGCCGGTGTTGCAGCACAATTAGCAGCGGATAAATCTGTTGTCGTGCTCGATATGGAAGCGCGCCCAGGTTATCATTCCACTGGGCGATCCGCAGCGATGTTTGCTATGAATTATGGCAACGATCCAATCAAAAAACTTAATCGGGCGTCATGGCCCATGCTCAATGATTTGCCGCCAGAATACTTTCCACATCCGGTTCTGAGTGATCGTGGAGTATTGCATATTGCAGACGAAAACTCACTTGAAGAGTTTGAAGAATTAATGGCGGGAGCGGATGATATTGAGCGGATGTCGCCGCAAGAGGCTGCCGAAATTATTCCGATAATTGACCTTTCAAAATGTGTTGCCGCCGGGCTAGAGCGCGGGGCGAAGGATTTGGATGTTGCAGCGCTTCATCAAGGCTGGCTGAAACAAGCAAAACAGCTCGGAGCGAAAATAGTTTGTGATGCAAAAGTTGTTGGTGCTTCCCACATAGGTGGCTCTTGGCAGGTTGAAACCACCAATGGTGTTTACACGGCGAAAACGATCGTAAATGCGGCTGGTGCTTGGGCTGACGAGATGGCGGCGCTTTTTGGCGCGGATCAGGTCCGATTGGTGGCAAAGCGGCGAACCATCGCCACGCTGCCATCTTCTCATCCAGATATTTCACATAGTTGGCCGATGCTTTTGAGTGCGTCCGAAGATTGGTACATGAAGCCTGACGCGGGAAGCTTTTTGGTGTCACCAGCCGACGAAGACCCCGTTCCACCGCACGATGTTTTTGTGGATGACATGGTGCTTGCCGAAGGGTTGCATCGCTTTGCGGAAGCGACAGAATATGAAGTTTCTCATGTTGAAGGTAGTTGGGCCGGTTTGCGTGTTTTTGCGCCAGACAAGACACCAGTGTGCGGATTTGCACCTACGGTTGAGGGATTTTTCTGGTTGGCAGGCCAGGGCGGATATGGCATCCAAACGGCACCCGCACTTTCACTTCTTGCCGCGCAAATGGTGCAAGGCAAAGAATTGCCCACGTTTGCTGACCAACAGCTAATTGATGATTTGTCGCCAGATAGGGCGGCGCTAAAAAACTAGGAAGTAGTTATGAGCATTCAACGAATTAAACCCGGTCCGCGTATGAGCCAAGCGGTCGTGTTCGGCAATATGGTCTATCTTGCAGGTCAAGTGGGCAATGCCGGCGAGAACCCAGCTGATCAAACCAAAACAATTCTGGCAAACATTGATGCTCTTTTAGCTGAAGCCGGAACATCAAAATCAAACGTGTTGAAGGCCGAGATTTGGCTTTCGGACATGGCGTACTTTGCTGAAATGAATGAAATCTGGGATGCTTGGATTGATCCAGCTAATCCGCCCGCGCGTGCGTGTGGCGAAAGCAAGTTGGCAACCGCTGATTTTGATGTCGAAATCATGATTACAGCAGCAAAGCTTTAGCCATGAAATTGCGCGTTCATGCAGCATGATTGTTGTATGATGCGAAATGCTGATTTTGCATAAATCCATTTTGTGTTTAAAACATCGGCAAATAATACAATCGAACGGCCTGTTAGAAGCAGGCCGTTTTTGAGCATTTGAAAAGGAAACGGGATGACCGAAGTCGCGCGCGAATCCATGGAATATGATGTTGTGATTGTTGGTGCAGGGCCCGCGGGGCTATCTGCTGCAATTCGACTGAAGCAAATTGGTGGTGACGATATCTCGGTCGTGGTGCTGGAAAAAGGTTCAGAAGTCGGCGCTCATATCCTTTCTGGTGCAATTCTGGATCCATCCGGTTTGAATAAACTTATTCCGGATTGGAAGAAAAAGGGCGCGCCACTGAATACCGAAGTGACGAGCGACCACTTCAACGTATTCTCAGAGAAGGGCGGCTTTTCAATTCCGCACATTCTG
This sequence comes from Maritalea porphyrae, assembly GCF_030159895.1. Lineage (GTDB taxonomy): Bacteria > Pseudomonadota > Alphaproteobacteria > Rhizobiales > Devosiaceae > Maritalea > Maritalea porphyrae. The sequence continues at coordinate 2,617,134 of NZ_BSNI01000002.1, read as the reverse complement.
ATGCCACCGCTTTTGTCCAATAAGGGCTGCTATATTGTTTCAATGGGCAATGTGTGCCGCTGGTTGGCAGAGCAGGCAGAGGAAATTGGCGTTGAAGTTTTCCCCGGGTTTGCGGCGTCTGAATTGGTATACGGCGAAAATGGTGAGCTGGTTGGCGTCGTAGCTGGCGAATTTGGAAAAAATCCTGATGGTACACCTGGACCGGGATATGAGCCGGGTATGGAGTTGCGCGGGAAGTACGTGATGCTGAGCGAGGGTGCTCGCGGCTCGCTCGCAAAACAAGTAATCGCTAACTACAACCTAGACAAAGATGCTGATTACCCAAAGTTTGGTCTTGGGATGAAGGAGATTTGGGAAATCGATCCTTCTAAGCACAAACTAGGCCATGTGGAGCATTCGCTTGGTTGGCCGCTTGGCGGTGAAGCTGGCGGTGGTTCGTTTATCTATCACCTAGAAGACAATCAGGTATATGTCGGGTTCACGGTGCATTTGGATTACAAAAATCCGTATGTTTTCCCCTATATGGCGTTCCAGCAATTCAAGCATCACCCACAAGTGGCGAAGCTGCTTGAAGGTGGTCGTCGCACCGCATATGGCGCGCGCGTGATTGCGAGTGGCGGCATGCAGTCTTTGCCAAAAATGGTGTTCCCAGGCGGGGCTCTACTAGGATGTTCCGCTGGCCTGTTGAACTTTGCGCGCCTTAAGGGCAACCACAACGCGATGCTTTCGGGCATTGCGGCAGCCGATGCAGCGGCAGCGGCGTTGAAAGCTGGACGTCAGGGCGATGAGCTTACTGATTATGAAACTGAGGTGCGCACCGGTGAAATTTCAAATGACTTGAACAAGGTGCGAAACGTCAAACCAATGAGCTCAAAACTTGGGCCATTGTGGGGTACTCTGCTGTCTGGTGCCGATATGTGGTTTGCCTCTTTGTTCGGTTCGCCTTTGTTTGGCAAATGGGCGCATGGCAAGTCTGATGCCATGGCGACTGAGCCAGCAGCCAATCATCAAAAAATCGAATATCCTAAGCCTGATGGTACCTTGTCGTTTGACCGGCTGACCAATGTGTCGTTTAGCTTCACCAATCATGCTGAAGAGCAACCTTGCCACTTGAAATTAGCAGACCCAGATTTGCCGATTAACAAGAACTTGGCGGAGTTTGCAGAGCCTGCGCAGCGCTATTGCCCGGCAGGTGTTTATGAGGTGGTTGAACAAACTGATGGCTCTGGTCCAAAGTTCGTGATCAACGCTCAAAACTGCGTGCATTGTAAAACCTGTGACATCAAAGACCCGTCACAAAACATAACCTGGGCTACCCCGCAGGGCGGTGAAGGACCAAACTACCCCAACATGTAGGGCCGTTTGGAATTTGAAAGAATTCGCCCGCTCGGTAAACTACTGGGCGGGTTTTGCTATTGGAGAGAAAAATGCACAATGGAAGCTGCCAATGTGGCGCGGTTGAATTTGAAGTGACAGCCGAACTTGAGGCACCCGATGCCTGCCATTGCAATGAATGTCGCAAATCCACCGGACACTATTTGGTCTCCACGGACGTTAAAAAGGATAATCTCAAGATTAGCGGTGAAGAGAATATCAGCTGGTTCCAATCATCTGAAAAAGTCCGTCGTGGCTTTTGTTTGATGTGTGGTTCCACGCTTTTCTTTGATGCGATCTTTAAAGACTGGATCGGTGTTGCGATGGGTGCATTTGACAAACCGACAGACACCAAATTGGCCAAACATATATTCACCGCAGAAAAGGGCGATTATTACGAAATTACCGACGGTTTGCCCCAGAACGAGCATTGACCGAAGTGGTGACAAATTGGCGACACACCGGCGGCGTTTTTGATCGGATGATAAGAAGCGCTTGCCAAATTGTCGCGGCAGTGAAAATCTAACCCCAAGAATCGCGAATTCATCGCGCTGGTAATCGCATTGTTTGCGGTTGTCCTCTTGAACAGAAACGTTCAAAGACAACGATCTCGCTCTTGCCAGGATATAGCTTATTGGGGATTAAAATGTCTGACGCGACGAACGTGCAGGCTGGACGGGCCGATTGGCTGCGTGAAGCAAAAACGACTCTGATTTTGGCATGGCCGTTAATAGCGGCGCAATTGGCGCAAATCGGACTGGGTACAACCGACGTAATCATGATGAGCTGGCTTGGGCCGGAATATTTGGCTGCGGGCACGCTCTCCACATCCATCATGTTTCTGTTCCTTATTTTCGGCATCGGCATTGCAACCGCTGTTTCGCCTTTGATGGCGCAGGCGGTGGGTCGTGAGGACTATCGTTCTGTTCGACGGACCGTGCGACAAGGCTTTTGGGTGGCGATATTGTTTGCGACCATTCTTGTTCCCTTTATTTTGCAGATCGAGTGGATATTCAAGGTGTTGGGACAAGATCCCGCGCTTGGAAAGTTGGCGGATAGTTACATCCAGTTTGCAGCGTTCCAGTTCTATCCATTCTTGATGTTTACGGTGTTGCGTGGATTTTTGTCGGCGCATGAAGATACAACTGTTGTGCTCATCGCAACGCTAATTGGTATCGTTGTGAATGCGATTGGTAACTATGCGTTGATGTTCGGCAATTTTGGCTTCCCTCGCCTGGAGCTTGCGGGGGCAGGTATTTCAACGATTATTGTGCACAGCGTGACGTTCCTGTTTGGTCTTGGCTATGTCCTGACGCGCGAAAAATATCGCCACTATCAACTTCTGTTGCGGTTCTGGAAACCCGACTGGCAACGTTTCTTTGAAATCATCCGTGTAGGCACGCCGATTGGCTTTATGCTCACAGCGGAAGTAGGTTTGTTCAGCGTTGCCGCTGTGATGATGGGATGGCTAAGTACCTTAGAACTGGCGGCACACGCGGTTGCCATTCAGCTAGCATCAATTTCTTTCATGGTTCCTTTGGGGCTGTCACAGGCCACAACAATTCGAGTTGGGTTACAGTATGGTCGCAAAAATCAAGCTGGGATTGGCATAGCAGGCTGGACATCAATTGCACTTGGAACTGGCTTTATGGCGATTACATGTACGCTATTCATTTTGTTCCCGAACATGTTCGTATCTCTGTTTATTGACGCTTCGAAACCTGAAAACCTAGAGGTTTTTGCGCTCGCCGCCTCTTATTTGGCCGTCGCGGGGCTGTTCCAGCTTGTCGATGGGGCTCAGGCGATGGCCGCTGCGTCATTGCGTGGCTTGAGTGACACTAAAGTTCCCATGTATGGCGCGATATTTGGTTATTGGCTGATGGGATTGCCTATTGCGTACTATCTCGGCTTTCAAACTGAACTGCGCGGGGTCGGCGTATGGCTAGGGCTTGCTGGAGGCCTAGCTATTGTCGCTGTGATTCTGAACTGGCGGTTTGCTTTGCGGGAAAAGCTTGGGCTTGTTGATTTCTCATCGCAGGCTAAGGGCAATACAGCTTGATCTAATCCATCGGCGCGTTTAGATATTTTATGTTTAAAATAAATCTTGAATGCGGACCTTTGTTGGGCTTAGTGTTGCGCTAAGTCCAGCATGTTGGAAAATCGTGTGACTAAAGATTTATATAAACATGCTTGACCTTGATGCTTCATTGGGGGAACGATTGGGCATGGAAAAGATTATCGAGGAGGCTCTTTCCGGTCATGTTGGAGAAACAGGTGGGTTAATCACCGGCTTACGTCATGTGCAGGAAAGATGCGGGTTCGTGCCCGGCGAGACCGTTAGGATCGCGGCAGAACTATTTAACATAAGCCAGGCAGAAGTGCGTGGCGTGATTAGCTTCTATGCTGATTTTCGCGACGCAAAACCTGGTCAACATCATGTTCGCTTGTGCGTTGCAGAGGCGTGCCAATCTGTTGGTGCGCGCGCCATTGAGGCTGATTTGCAGGACCGTTTCGCCGTTAAAATGGGTGAAACGGACGCGGCAGAGTTCATTACCATCGAGCCGGTTTATTGTTTGGGACTTTGTTCCTGTGCGCCTGCTGCTGAAGTGGATGGAAAGCTTATTGCCCGTGTCGATGGTCAGCGTATTGCAGACGAGGTATCGTCATGAGCAAACAAAGGGTTTATGTGCCGCTCGACAGTGCTGCGGTAGCGCTGGGGGCGGATGATGTAGTTGATGCAATTCTCGCAGAAGCGCATTCGCGCAAAGTTGAGATTGAAATCGTGCGCAACGGCTCACGCGGTATGCATTGGCTTGAGCCGTTTGTGGAAGTTGAAGTCGACGGGAAGCGGTTGGGCTTTGGCCCCATCGAAGCCGCCGATGTCTCAAGCATGTTTGATGCTGATTTTTTGAATGGTGGTACGCATGAGAAATCAGTCGGTTTTGTGGATGATCACCCATTTATGGCCGACCAACAACGCCTGACTTTTGCGCGCTGTGGCCAAACAGATCCACTTTCATTTGAAGACTATATTGCCAATGGCGGCGTTGAAGGCGCGCGAAAGGCATCAGGGAAATCACAAGAAGAAATTGTCACTGAAATCAAGACCTCAGGCCTTCGTGGTCGCGGTGGCGCTGGCTTCCCGGCTGGGATCAAGTGGGACACGGTGCAAGGCGCATCGGGTGACCAGAAATATATCGTTTGCAATGCGGACGAAGGTGACAGCGGAACGTTTGCTGACCGCATGATTATGGAAGGCGATCCGCTGCTTTTAATAGAAGGCATGGTCATCGCCGGATTGGGTGTCGGTGCAACCAAGGGCTACATCTATTTACGATCAGAATATCCCATTGCAGGGCGCATTTTGAACGAAGCAATTGAAGTTGCGAAGGCCAACAATTTGCTTGGTGATGATGTGCTTGGTTCCGGAAAAGCTTTTGAATTGAGTGTATTCATTGGCGCAGGTGCCTATATTTGCGGTGAAGAAACATCGCTGTTGGAGAGTCTTGAAGGTAAGCGTGGCTTAGTGCGCGCGAAGCCGCCGCTGCCTGCGCTTGAGGGGCTGTTTGGCAAGCCGACATTGGTGCACAACGTGCTTTCTTTATGTGCTGTGCCATGGATATTGGCGAATGGCGGTGATGCCTACGCTCAGTATGGTCAAGGGCGTTCAAAAGGCACATTGGCATTCCAGTTTGCGGGCAACATCAAACAAGGCGGTTTGTTTGAAACTGCGTTTGGCGTTAAACTGGGGGATCTAATCAATAAATATGGCGGCGGCACGCGTTCGGGACGAGCGTTTAAGGCCGTTCAAATTGGTGGCCCTTTGGGAGCCTATTTGCCTGAAGCAATGCTAGAATTGCCTATGGATTATGAGGTGATGGCTCAAAATGGTGCCGGTGTAGGACACGGTGGTATCGTTGTATTTGATGATACAGCCGACCTTATGGCTCAAGCGCGCTATGCATTTGAGTTTTGCGCAGAAGAAAGCTGTGGCAAGTGCACCCCATGTCGCGTGGGCGCTGTACGTGGCGAAGAAGTGATCGACAAACTTGCTGCAGGCACAAACTATGACGAGAACATGGTTTTGCTGGAAGATTTGTGTGAGCTGATGGTCGATGGATCACTTTGTGCGATGGGGGGAATGACGCCGATCCCTGTCACGAGTGCATTAAAGCACTTCCCTGATGATTTTGCGCCGCGGCACGTCCGCGAAGCGGCAGAATAGGAGATAGACAATGGCTATCTTGAAAGAAAAAGACTTTGGTACGCCAAAACCCAAAGCAGATGAAACGGTAAAAGTCGAAATTGACGGTTTTGAAGTTGAGGTTGCTGCTGGCTCTAGCGTGATGCGTGCGGCTTCCGAGGTTGGTATCGATATTCCCAAGCTTTGTGCAACGGATAGTTTGAATCCGTTTGGGTCATGTCGATTGTGTTTGGTTGAGGTCGAGGGCCGAAAAGGTACGCCGGCAAGTTGCACGACACCGGTTGCCGAAGGCATGAAGATATTCACACAGACGCCAAGGCTTGAAAAACTGCGCCGCGGTGTGATGGAGCTCTACATCTCTGATCACCCGTTGGATTGTTTGACATGCGCCGCAAATGGTGACTGTGAGTTACAAGACATGGCGGGTTCTGTCGGGCTACGTGATGTCCGCTATGGATATGAGGGCGCAAATCACTTCGACGCTGAAAAAGACCAAAGCAATCCATACTTTACGTTTGATCCGACTAAATGCATTGTCTGCTCGCGCTGCGTTCGTGCTTGCGACGAGGTGCAAGGTACATTGGCTCTTACAATCGATGGTCGCGGCTTTGACAGCAAGGTGGCTGTTGGGGGGCAAGACTTCTTTTCTTCTGAATGTGTGTCATGTGGTGCTTGCGTGCAGGCGTGCCCCACTGCAACGTTGCAAGAAAACTCGGTTATTGAACACGGTACGCCCGATCGCACGGTTCTTACGACCTGCGCCTATTGTGGTGTTGGATGTTCGTTCAAAGCTGAGATGAAGGGCGATCAAGTCATTCGCATGGTGCCGTACAAAGATGGCAAAGCAAATCATGGCCATTCTTGCGTTAAGGGACGGTTTGCTTGGGGGTATGCAACCCACAATGACCGCATCACAAAGCCTATGATCCGTGAGAAAATCACTGATCCATGGCGTGAAGTCAGCTGGGAAGAAGCGATCTCATTCTCGGCGGAACGTTTGAAAAAGGCGCAGGCCGAGCATGGTGTGAAGGCAATTGGTGGTATCACATCGTCGCGTTGCACCGCTGAAGAAGTCTGGGTTGTCCAAAAGACCATCCGGGCAGCATTTGGCAACAACAATGTTGATACATGTGCCCGCGTTTGTCATTCACCAACTGGCTATGGGTTGAACCAAACTTTTGGTACATCTGCCGGCACACAAGACTTTGACAGCGTTGAAGAAGCCGATGTGATCATCGTTATCGGGGCAAACCCGACCGACGCACATCCAGTTTTTGCTTCGCAGATGAAACGCCGGCTACGCGAGGGTGCAAAACTGATCGTCGTTGATCCGCGCAAAATTGACTTGGTCAAATCGGCTCACATTGAAGCTGACCATCATTTGGCATTGAAGCCGGGAACCAATGTGGCCATCGTCAATGCGTTGGCGCATGTGATTGCTAAAGAGGGGTTGATTGACGAGGCCTTTGTTCAAGAACGTTGCGATTTGCAGAGCTTGAATGAATGGCGCAACTTCATACTCGATGAAGTGAATTCACCTGAGGCAATCGCGCAAGAAAGTGGCGTTGACGCTGATGCCATCCGGGCTGCAGCCAGACTTTACGCGACTGGCGGCAATGCGGCGATTTATTATGGTTTGGGCGTGACGGAACATAGCCAAGGCTCCACCATGGTGATGGGCATGGCCAACCTTGCAATGGCAACTGGCAACATTGGTCGACGCGGTGTGGGGGTGAACCCGCTGCGTGGCCAAAACAATGTTCAGGGTTCGTGCGACATGGGCTCATTCCCGCATGAGTTGCCGGGCTACAGGTCTGTTGCCGATGATGCGGTTCGGGGAACGTTTGAAACAGCTTGGCAACGTGAATTAGATTCTGTGCCGGGTTATCGCATTCCGAATATGTTCGATGAGGCTATCGCTGGCAAATATAAAGGCATGTATGTGCAGGGCGAGGATATTGCTCAGTCAGATCCAAACACACTTCATGTTGAGGAGGCGCTTAAAGCGCTTGATATTTTGATCGTGCAAGATCTGTTTTTGAACGAAACAGCTCGTTTTGCGCATGTGTTTTTGCCGGGTACTTCATTTTTGGAAAAAGATGGAACATTCATCAATGCTGAACGCCGCATTAACCGAGTTCGACCAGTGATGAAATCGGCCACCGGTTTGGAAGAATGGGAAGTTACCCAACGTCTTGCAAATGCAATGGGCTACACAGAGATGAACTATTCCAATGCCGCGCAAATTATGGACGAAATCGCTGCTCTGACACCTACATTTGCCGGGGTCAGTTTCAAGCGGCTAGATGAAACAGGTTCGGTTCAATGGCCATGTAATGATGCTGCGCCGGACGGTACCCCAATTATGCATGAAGAGCGATTTGTGCGAGGTAAGGGGGCATTCATCGTCACAGAATATGTGCCGACAACCGAGAAAACTAACCGCAAATTCCCGCTTATTCTCACAACAGGTCGAATTTTGAGTCAGTACAATGTTGGCGCGCAAACGCGGCGCACGGACAATGTGGATTGGTGGGAAGAGGACGTTTTGGAAATTCATCCCTCAGATGCAGAAGCAAAAGGCATTCGCGATGGGCATTGGGTTTCAATTCGGTCGCGCAAAGGGGAAACTACTTTGCGGGCGCAGATTTCTGAACGTATGGCACCTGGGGTTGTTTACACCACATTCCATCACCCTGAGAGTGGTGCGAATGTGATTACAACTGAAAATTCGGATTGGGCAACCAATTGTCCCGAATACAAGGTGACAGCAGTTGAAGTAACGCCTGCAAACCACAAGTCTGAGTGGCAGGAACACTATGCGCTTGAAACGCCTTCCTTGCGTAAGATTGCGCAAAAGGCACCCGTTGAGCCAGCCGAGTAATGGCTGCCTCTGACCGAAATGCAAAAGTCTCTCGCCAATCTAAAGTTTCAATTGGCGAGGGAACAATCCTCTGGCAAATTGCGGAAGAACGACCAATAGCGTTGGTCTATAATCAACGCAATTATGCAGTTATGCTTGCAACTCCGAGTGACTTGGAAGATTTTGCGATTGGTTTTTCAATCTCCGAGCGAATTGTCAACGCGCCAGAAGAAATTGCATCCATTGCAGTACAAGAAGTGTCATTGGGATATGACGTGAAGGTTGAAATTTCACCTGAGCGGCTGGAGCGGCTTGATGTAAGGCAGAAGCGCCGCAACATGGTTGGTTCTGCCAGCTGCGGGTTGTGTGGCTTAGAGAATGCGGACAGCTTCTTGGCTAGGCTGCCGCGCGTTGCTGAAACACAAATGACGCTTGAAGATCATGTGATTACGCGCGCTGTCGATGATCTGCCAAACCATCAAGTGTTAAATGCTGCAACTTATTCGGTGCATGCCGCCGCTTGGGTAAACCCATCGGGTGAAATTGATTTGGTGCGCGAAGATATTGGTCGTCACAATGCCGTTGATAAGCTGCTAGGTGCTCGTGTAAGGGCTGCAGGTAAAACAGATGGCTTTTTGTTGGTCAGCAGCCGATGCTCCTATGAGATTATTGAAAAGGCAGCACGCCACGGCGTCCGCGCCGTAGTGTCAATTTCAGCACCAACAGGTTTCGCGCTCGACAAAGCAAAGGAAGCCAACATTTCGCTTTATTGTTGGTCGACGGATGGTCCGGTTTCGCTTTTGACCTAGGCGTGGTTCCAGTCGTTTTCGTCATTGGAGTTGTTGGGTGATAGCCCAATAATATCTCCATCTAAAGAGCAGCCCAGGCCTAACACTGTGCGATTGGCATATGAAAAATAGGCTGTGACTTGGTTGATTTCTAAAATCTCGCCGTCGGTATAACCTACGGTTCGCAGCCTCTTTATGTCATTTTCGATCATTCGAGCAGGCGTGGTGGTCAATTTGCCGGCATATTCGAGCGCAGCCAGTTCTTTGACGTTTAACGGCGCGTTGGCAATTTGTTGGCTTGTGATCGCAGCTCTTATGCCGTCAGCTCGAATGTCATCTTTTAGGTTTCGTTTCAGCCCGACAAAATGATGTTCGAAACAATAGTCGCATTTGTTGAGGTAGCTCACATAGGTACCAATTGTTTCCAAAAACCATTTTGGGACCGTGTTGTCTCGATGATGCAGCACATATTTGTATATGGCCATGTGCCCTTCCATTGTGTGGGGACGTAGCGAATGCATCATCATGATATTGTCGACATTGTTGTCTGGTCCAGTTACGCGTTTGTACAGTTCTTTTAGCTTTCCAGTTGCACTCGCGAAGTCGATTGTGGTGATCCAAGCCATAGAAATCCATCCCCCATATTAGTTGACGGCAAGGTAGTGCATTATCAAAAACCGTGCAATGTTGTCTGACAAAGTTGTCAGTCGGGTCTGTTTTGGCTAGGTTGGACTTTGTCTAATGCGGATTTTTGCATACAACGACGAAGGTTCTTGTTGGACCGGAGGGGCAGGGCACAATGGCAGGATCAAACGTAGAGGCAGTCGTAAATATTATCACCGAGGCGGTTCGGAACGGCCGATTAGTGCCTGGGACTAGACTGGTTGAGGCAGACTACACACAAGGGCTGGGGTACAGTCGCAGTACCGTGCGGGAAGCTTTTCAACGTTTGATTTCTTCTGGTTTGTTGGCATTTGAGCGACATCGCGGTGTCTCTGTTTGCAAGCTTACAAGAAAACAAGCGATTGACGTCTATCGTGTGCGAGCAACGTTAGAAGGGTTGGCGGCACGCCTTGCAACTCCAGCAGCACATGAAAAAGCCCAACAGTTCATAGAGCTGCAGGAACGTTTAGATGCTGCCGTTGCGAAATCCGATTTGAGTTTGTTTTCCAAGCTCAATACTGAATTTCACAGCATGATTGCTGATGCAGCTGATAACGATTATTTGCTGCAAGCGATTAAGCGCTTTGAAACATCCATCTTCTGGCTGCAGTTTCGTGTGCTTGTTGGCCAAAATGCCGTTTTCACTACCAATGATGACCACCAAGAGATTGTACGGGCGTTTGTCGCTGGGGACGCGGCCGCGGCTGAAGCTGCTATGGTCCGGCATATCTTGAAGGCGAGCGATTTGGTTCAAGATTTGGACGACGACTACTTCCAATCTGACTAGCAGCACAGTAGTTCGCGTGCGGGCATTCATGCGCCAGTTGACTCTTTATTGAAAAGTTATATTGTCTGACAATCTAATCAGACAATAGGCGAATTATGAAAGATCAATTTGGTGAGGAGTTTGAAGCGGTTCCGCTCCCCGATTTTGTAGAGAAGTCGGTTGATGAGATGCGTGCTGCTGCTGATGCATTTTATCAACGCGTGAAAAAGCGGCACACTGTTCGTGACTTTTCAGATCGTGCTGTGCCACGCGATATAATTGAGAAATGCATTTTGGCCGCAGGGACTGCGCCAAATGGAGCAAACCATCAGCCTTGGCACTTTAGCGCGATTTCAAACCCAGAGATGAAGTCAAAGATCCGCGCTGCTGCTGAAGAGGAAGAGCGAACGTTTTATGAGGGGCGGGCAGGAGAAGAGTGGCTTAAGGCGCTTAAACCAATTGGTACCGATGCCGAAAAGCCGTTTCTGGAAACCGCGCCCTGGTTGATCAGTATATTTGGGCAAAGGCGCTCGATTGGCGCTGATGGACGTAAATACAAGAATTATTACGTCCCGGAATCTGTTTCCATTGCCACCGGTTTCCTATTGCTTGCATTGCACGAAGCAGGACTGTTGACGCTGACGCATACGCCAAATCCAATGAGCTTTTTGACAGAGATATGCGGTCGCCCTGCGACGGACAAGCCATATATTCTTTTGGTAGTTGGTTATCCTGCCGAAGGGGCAAAAATTCCCAAGCATGCACAAATCAAAAAACCTCTCCCTGAAATCTCGACGTTTTTTGAATAGAGCGCATTCAATGAATTGTTGGGATTGACGCGAAAAAGGTCAGCTCTGGACAGCTGACCTTTTTTGCATGATGCCTGTGGTCTTGGGGGAGAAGTGACCAGACAAGCTACATGTTCGAAAACTTTTGCACCATGAAGTCGATGAAAACGCGTGTTTTGAGCGCTAGCCGCCGACGATGTGGGTAAAGGATATAGAGCGGCGTAGACTCTTGCGCGATGCCCGGCAGTAACACCTTCAGTTTGCCCGCCTTGATCGAGTCTTCCATGATAAATGTCGGAATATACGCTAGTCCGACGCCGGCCTCAGCGAGCCGAAGGATTGCTTCGCCATTGTTGGATCGTGCGCGCTCGAGCTCAGGATTTACCCGTGATGATTGCCAAGACGGCGCCGCGGTGCGCAGGCTATAGGCGACAGTTGGCCAAGACTTTAAGTCTTCAACTGTTTTTGGCATGCCGCCCATCTTTTCGATGAGCTCCGGTGATGCTGCGACCTGATGTTGTGTTTCAGCGAACTTGCGCACAATGAGTGAATCTGAGCCGGTCGCGCCAATGCGAATGGCCAGGTCCATTCCCTGTTCGACGATGTCGACAAAGCGATCAGTCATTTGAATATCGACTTGAACTTTGGGATATTTGTCGATGAATTCAGGCAGCACAGGGGTAATGTGCTGTGTGCCAAAAGTCATGGGTGAGCTGATGCGCAAATGCCCCTGCGGTTCCAAGCCTTTTTCGGCAAAGCGGCTTTCAATCTCGGCGTTTTGCTCCAACATTGCGCGGCAATGCTCGAGATACTCGGTCCCAGCTTCTGTTAGTGAAACTTTACGTGTCGTTCGATTGAGGAGGCGGACGTCTAAACGTTCTTCCAGCAAGCTGAGTGTTCGTGACACAATTGCTTTCGAGCACCCTAGCTTATCTGCGGCGGCTGTAATGCCGCTGTTTTCAGCAACTGCGACGAAAGTTTGCATTGCATTGAGCATGTCCATTTTCTTACCCCTTCAAACAATTCTCCGCATCTAACAGTATTATCAACAAAATTATGAACGATCGTCAATTAGGTAGTTTGACCGATTCTCTTCGCGCTGAAGATTTTCTTAAATAATTATAATTGGTTGCGCGAAAAGCGTTCGTTTGTCGTTAAACTGAAGACGGTCTGTAACACTTTAAGTAAGTAGAATCCAATAGTTTATTTAACTGTCTGGTCAATTAATTTTAGTTATCTATTTCTTTAGTATACTACAAAAATGGCGCGCTGGATCACCAACGCGCCATTATTCGCAAATAAATTTGCGCTGCAGCCTAATTCAAGAAGCTGTCGGCTGCCACATATTCGTAGCCAAGGTCGTTTGCAACTGGCTCACATGTGATTTTGCCTTCACAAACGTTCAGGCCGTTTTTCAGGTGTGCGTCGTCTTTTAACGCCTGTTTCCAGCCTTTGTTGGCGATCTTTACGGCATGATGCAGTGTTGCATTGTTCAATGCGTATGTTGAGGTGCGTGCGACGGCGCCTGGCATGTTTGCCACGCAATAGTGCACGACTTCGTCAACGACGTATGTTGGGTCCGCATGAGTGGTTGCTTTTGATGTTTCAAAACATCCACCTTGGTCGATCGCAACATCAACCAGAACTGCGCCTGGTTGCATGGTTTTCAACATGTCGCGTGTGACCAGTTTCGGCGCTGCTGCACCAGGAACCAATACGGCACCCACGACCAGATCAGCTTCCGCGACCAAATCCGCAAGTGCTGCCTTTGTGGAGTACACAACCTTGGCGCTGGCTTCGAAGTGGTTTGAAAGTTTTTCAAGCGTAGCTGGATTACGATCAAGGATCGTCACATCAGCGTGCATACCTACCGCCATCTGCGCCGCGTTGAAACCAACAACACCACCGCCAACGACGACAACTTTGGCTGGTGCAACACCTGGCACGCCGCCCATAAGTACGCCACGGCCACCATGTGCTTTTTCAAGCGCGGTTGCGCCGGCTTGTACGGACATGCGTCCTGCGACTTGGCTCATTGGCTTGAGCAAGGGCAATCCGCCTTGGTCATCAGTCACTGTTTCGTATGCGATGCAAACAGCGCCACTATCTACCAAGTCTTTTGTTTGTTCTGGATCGGGAGCAAGGTGAAGATAAGTGTATAGGATCTGACCAGGCTTGAGCATGGCACGTTCAACAGCTTGTGGCTCTTTCACCTTTACGATCATCTCAGCCGTCTCGAAGACTTCTGAGGCAGTTGCCAGAATTTTGGCGCCCGCTGTTTCGTAAATGTCATCTGCAGCGCCAATACCAGCGCCCGCTTGTGTTTCAACAAACAGCTCATGACCATTTGCAACAAGTTCAGCCACGCTCTCTGGCGTTAGGCCGACACGATATTCGTGGTTTTTAATTTCTTTTGGAACACCAATACGCATTTTTGGACCTCCTCACGCGTTATTTGATCAAATTCTAGCGCAATCGCTGCTGGAGAAATTTGCAAATATCATGTACGTTGGTTCGATAATGGGATTAAATCCGACAAATTCGCAGAATTAAGGGATAAAAGTGCTTGATCAGTTGGATAAGCGAATCTTGCGAGCGTTGCAAAAGGATTGCCGCACGCCGATGCAGGAGCTCGGTGATCAGGTGGGATTGTCATCCTCTGCTTGCCATCGACGGGTTAAACTGTTGGAGGAACGTGGGTTGATCTCTGGATATCACGCGCATCTTAATCCTGATCGTTTGGGTTTCGGTATGGCGTTTTATGTGGAGATAAGTTTGACCGATCAGAGCGAGGCAACATTGAAAGAATTTGAGGGAGCCGTACGTGATGCACCCGAAATTTTGGAGTGCGCACTGGTTGCGGGTTCTGCGGATTATCTACTTCGGTTGGTTTGCGCAGATGCTGAAGATTTTGAACGCGTGCACCGGACTAGGCTTTCGAGATTGCCCCATGTAACGAAAATCCAATCAAACCTTGCCATTAGAATTGTGAAACCGCTTAGCGGATTGCCCGTATAGGCAAAATCTGGTGCTTGCGTTGCGGCGCACAGCTAGGTACATGAAGGGCTAAATTTTTATCACGCCTTTCCGACATTTGAAGGATCCCAAATGGCCCGTCAATTCATCTACCACATGCACGGCATGTCCAAGACCTATTCTGGTGGCAAGAAGGTATTGGATAATATTCACCTTAGCTTCTACCCCGACGCAAAAATTGGCGTATTGGGTCCAAACGGCGCTGGTAAGTCGACGCTGTTAAAAATCATGGCAGGTCTGGATACTGATTTCCAAGGCGAAGCGTGGGTGGCCGAAGGCGCAAAGGTTGGCTATCTACCACAGGAACCTCAGCTGGACCCAAGTCTTGACGTCAAAGGCAATGTGATGCTTGGCGTTAAAGAGAAGCAGGCCATCATAGATCGCTATAACGAACTAATGATGAACTACTCGGATGAAACCGCAGAAGAGGGTGCTGCGCTTCAAGATCAAATTGACGCGGAGAACCTTTGGGATCTCGACAGCAAAGTCGAAATGGCGATGGAAGCCCTTCGGTGCCCACCGGGCGATGCTTCAGTTGAAAACCTATCAGGTGGTGAAGCACGTCGCGTTGCTTTGTGTCAGCTACTATTGGCAGCTCCTGACTTGTTGTTGCTCGACGAACCGACCAACCATTTGGACGCCGAAACAACATCATGGCTGGAGAAGCACTTGCGTGAATATGCAGGCTCTGTGCTGATCATTACTCACGATCGTTATTTCTTGGACAACGTTACGGGCTGGATTTTGGAATTGGACCGTGGACGCGGCATTCCATATGAAGGCAACTACTCTGCCTACCTTGAGCAAAAAGCTAAACGATTTGCTCAAGAGGGTCGTGAAGATGCCGCGCGTGAGCGCGTGTTGAGACGTGAGCAAGAATGGATTGCAGCGTCGCCAAAAGCGCGTCAAACTAAATCAAAAGCACGTGTTAAAGCTTATGATGAGTTGGTGAAGATCAACGAAGCACGTACCCAATCAAATTCTGCCCAGATTATTATCCCGCCGGGTGAGCGTCTTGGAGATCAAGTAATTGATGTTGAAGGTCTGAATAAGGGCTTTGGCGATCGGTTGTTGATCGACGACTTGAATTTCAAGCTGCCTGCAGGTGGGATTGTTGGCATTATTGGTCCAAACGGTGCGGGTAAATCTACCTTGTTCAAAATGCTCACCGGGCAGGAACAACCTGATAGCGGCACGATAAAGATTGGCGACACTGTTAAGCTTGGCTACGTTGACCAAAGCCGTGACGCGCTTGATGCCAACAAAACCGTTTGGGAAGAAATCTCAGAAGGCAATGACATCATTACGTTGGGCAAGCGCGAAATGAACAGTCGCGCCTATACATCTGCGTTTAACTTTAAAGGCGGCGATCAACAGCAAAAAGTTGGCTCGCTTTCCGGCGGTCAGCGCAACCGCGTGCACCTCGCAAAAATGTTAAAGTCTGGTGCAAACGTGTTGCTACTCGATGAGCCGACAAACGATTTGGATACGGAAACACTTTCTGCACTTGAGGAAGCGCTCGAAGAGTTTGCGGGCTGCGCCGTGGTGATCTCTCACGATCGGATGTTCCTTGATCGACTTGCTACACACATGCTCGCCTTTGAAGGCGACAGCCATGTTGAGTGGTTTGAAGGTAACTTTGCGGAATACGAAGCGGACAAAATCCGACGTCTTGGGCCCGATGCGGTTAACCCAAAACGTGTGACCTACAAACCACTCACTCGATAAGCGTTTTTTTGTGGCACAAGGCAACTAGACGAAAATTACTTCGTCCAAATGTTTGCCAATTTCTGAAGGTGGAATGTGAGTTAGGTCTTTACTGATCTCATGCTCCACCTTTTTTGCGACTGCGTCGGGCATCGCTTTTCGCAAATCTCCCATTAGAGAGGGGGAGGCGACAATCACCAAACGCTGATATTCGTCGTTTTTTTCGTCTTTCTGCAATTGTGCGCATATGCTCGCAGCAAAATCAGCTTGTGCCTTTTCTGTTGGCTCTGTTCTTGGGGCCATGGCGCTGCGTCCATCACCCTGAGAAGCAAACGTTCGACCTGGGGCGTCACTTTGAATATCTTGCGCGCGCAAGTGTTCCCTCTCAAGCACTTTAGATTCGATTTCTGCGAGGGCCTTGCCTGTACCTTTGTGATCGAAGAAACGCGCTTTTGTGCCGCTTGCAACGAGTATGCGCCTATTTTGAGGTTTCATGAGCTGTCTCCTTTCAGAAGTGCAGGCTAACATGGTGTTCTGTCCAACGACTTGATGTGCGTCAGCTTGCCTGTACGGCGGTTGGCATCTAGCTTTTGAGCGTTGTGCCCTGATTATTTGAATGCAATTAGCGGCGACTCGCGTATCTTGGTTTGGAATTAGCGAGGGAGCGCAAAATGGCGGCTTTTGACATTCCAGTAGACGGTGGTTCACTGCACGGTATCGAGCAAGGTAATGGTTTGCCTGTGGTGTTTCTTCATGCAGGGGTGTGCGATCACCGTATGTGGTTGAGCCAATTTGAAGCATTGGATGAAAACATTCACGCCATCGCCTACGATCGCCGTGGCTTCGGCAAAACACAATCTGAGAATGTCGAATTTAGCGAGCTGGATGACCTAAGTATCGTTCTTGATCACTTTGGTATTCGTGCCGCCGTGCTTGTTGGCTGCTCTATGGGCGGCGCGCTTGCGATTGATTATGCGCTCGCCTATCCCGATCGTGTTGCTGGGATGGTTCTTGTGGGTAGTGCGCTAACTGGTGCGCCAGACTTTGAACTCCCTGAAGAAATGTCGCCAGTTTTGCAAGCAGCCGATGTTGCACGCGAAATGGGAGACCCAGATATGCTCAATTCCGTTCAGGCGCATCATTGGCTGGATGGGCCCCTTCAACAAAGTGGTCGCGTCGGTGGGGAAATACGCCAGCTGTTCTATGATATGAACATGATCGCGCTTAGGGCGCCTGAGCTGGAAAAGGAGATTGTTCCTCCACCGGCCCACGATAAGCTTTCATCTGTTACTCAGCCTGCCTTATTGATTTGTGGAAGTTTTGACTCGCCAGATATTCTTGAGATTCATCAGGTTTTAGAAGACGAATTGCCAAATGCTGTTTCCATCATGATTGAAGGCACAGCGCATTTGCCAAACTTTGAACGGCCAGATTTGTTCAACCCGTTTCTGTCGCAGTTTCTTGGCTCATACTAGAAATCAATCGATTTTGGTGATGCCATACATGACCAGCTTTTGTTGGTCGCGAATGCCAATTGCTGTTATGGTCATGGTCCAACCAATTTGACGAGTTCGACATGAGTGAAGATGATAACGCACGCGAAGCAAGGCTTGGCGGAATAAGTGCTATTTCAGCCTATATTTTGTGGGGTGTTTTTCCACTCTATTTCAAACTCGTTGGCGATATAAATGTCTATACCATCATTGCGCACCGCGTTGTTTGGTCTGCCTTGTTTGTTGCACTGTTTTTGTTGGTACTCGGGCGCTGGAACGAAATTGTACCGGTTTTCAAATCCAAAAAGTCGATGGGATGGCTTGTGCTTTCGACGCTAACAATCACTGTCAATTGGACATTGTTTGTTTGGGCGATCGACAACAACATGGTTCTCGCGGTTAGTTTTGGCTACTTCATTAATCCTTTGGTGAACGTCTTACTTGGGATGGTCTTGCTGGGCGAGCGTCAGAACAAACTTCAGGCGACAGCAATTGGCATTGCATTGGTGGCTGTTGCAATCCAAGCGTTTGGTTTGGGCGGGTTGCCATGGGTTTCGTTGGCCCTGGCATTTAGCTTCGCTTTCTACGGCTATTTCAGGAAAACGGTTGGTGTTGGCGCGGCACCTGGATTGTTGATTGAAACGACCTTATTGGTGCCATTCGCACTGGCCTTTTTGGTGTGGGCAGGGCCACTCAACCCGTTGCTCGCGTCTGATGCGAGTATCAACTATTGGTTATTGCTGATGCTGTGCGGGCCAATTACAGCGGTGCCTTTGATCTTATTCTCAATTGGCGCACGCCGCTTAAGGCTCACAACCATCGGCATATTTCAATATATCGCGCCATCAATTCAATTCGTTTTAGCTGTCTGGATGCTTGGCGAGCCGCTAAGTCAAACTAGACTAATTAGCTTTGTTTTGATTTGGGTTTCGTTGGCGGTTTTCACATATGATTCCCTGTCTTCGAACGCAAAAAACAGAAAAGCTGCGAAAGCACGAAAAGAGAAAATGGCATGAGCAATTCAATTGGTGCGCAGAAATTAGTCGGTGAATTGACACAACTTTTCTTGGCGGACGGAAACGACTTCGTTTCACGCCCAGTCGACAGCATTGAGTTAGACTTTGAAGGCATAATCGGCGACTACCATTACGGAGCGACGCGTAAATCGGGTGGACGAGAGCCGTGGTATAAGCGAGGCACTCAAATGCGCAACGAGCGTCATGTTTCGATTTTGTCCGAAGAAGAACTCGCGGGAATTGCAGACGCGCTCGACATTTCTGGACTAGATGCAGGTCGGATTGGGGCCAACTTTGTTACCAAAGGCATACCCCATCTTTCGCGGATCCCACCGCGAACTCAGTTCTTTTTTCCGTCGGGGGCAGTGGTGCGCATTGATGGGTACAATGCACCTTGCAAGATTTCAGGCAAAAGCCTGCAAGACGTGCATGATGGTCGTGACGACATTGAGTTTGGATTTGTTCAAGCCGCCAAGGAGACGCGTGGTCTTGTTGGTTGGGTAGAGCGCCCCGGTAAGATAAATGTTGGAGATGAGATTAAGGTTAGGATTTGGCCACAGGAATTGTATGTGGTTGATGGGCACTAGCATCTTCAATCAACAATCCTTTGCCAACCTGTTTGGCAATGTCGCTCACTCGTTCGAATAAATCATGCAAAGGCGATGAGCGCCGCCACACCATATATACTGTGCGTCCCGCGCCGGGGCTTTCAAGGCTTATGGTTCTGACACGCCCTGAGACGGTCTCCCGCCGTAAGCTGATCGCTGGAAGTAGCGTCATACCCATATTGTTGGCAACCAATTCAACAATTGTAGAAAGCGACGTCGCAGCAAAAGTTTTTTGTTTCAACTCGCTTCCAATGTGGCACGCATCCATTGTTTGATCGCGTAAGCAATGCCCTTCTGACAGAAGCAATAGTTTCTCTCGTTCAATTTTCGACAAATCCACCGGGCCCCAGATTTCATCATGTGCGCCGACCGCAAGAACAAATGGGTCAGCGAAAAGGGGCGTCGAAACAAGGCGTTCGTCGTTGGTATCGGTCGCCAAAATGCCGACATCGCATTTTCCGCTTCGAATTGAATCCACAAGCTCGTCCGTAGTGCGCTCGCCCACAGCAAATGAAACCGAGCTTAGTTGCTTGTTGAGCTCTGGTAGGAGGTTGGGCAAAAGATAAGGGGCAATAGTTGGAATCAATGCCATCGAGATTTGGACGTTGGTTTGTCGGTCTTTTTGCGCAAACTGTTCTTCGACGTCAGCCGTAGCTTGTACAATTTTGTCAATCTCGGCGAGAAAAGCTCTGCCGCGGGGCGTGGGGATCACGCTTTTTCCCATGCGCTCAAAAATCGACCAACCCAAATGCTCTTCGAGTAATGTCATTTGCTGGGAAAGTGCGGGCTGAGTTACGAACGATGCTTCCGCCGCTTTGCCAAAATGTTGGTGATGTTTGAGCGCGAGCGCGTAACGCATTTGTTTCAATGTGATAGCCATGATTAGTTTTTCTAATGGAAAATGAAAGTTTAATCAATTGGACTGTTTGGGATTGTGTGGGTACCCTTTCCTCAAAAATAAGGAAGGGACCACATCATGACCAAACCACCAAGAATGACGACAAGCGCTGGGGCGCCGATTTCAGACAATCAAAACTCGCAGACTGCCGGGGAGCGTGGACCGGTATTAATGCAGGACTATCAGTTGATTGAAAAGCTGGCGCATCAAAACCGAGAGCGTATTCCTGAGCGTGTGGTGCACGCAAAGGGCTGGGGTGCATATGGCACGCTCACGGTTACTGAAGATATTTCAAAATACACCCGTGCGGCCGCTCTTCAAAAGGGTAAGCAGACAGAAATGCTTGCGCGTTTTTCAACCGTGGCTGGCGAGCTGGGTGCTGCCGACGCGGAACGTGACGTGCGTGGTTTTGCGCTCAAATTCTACACCGAGGAAGGCAATTGGGATCTAGTTGGCAACAATACTCCGGTCTTCTTTGTTCGGGACCCGTTGAAGTTCCCAGACTTTATTCACACACAGAAGCGTCATCCAAAAACAAATCTTCGGTCTCCGACGGCGATGTGGGATTTTTGGTCTTTATCACCTGAGAGCCTTCATCAGGTTACGATATTGATGTCAGACCGTGGTTTGCCCACAGCACCAATGTTTATGAATGGCTACGGTTCACACACATATTCGATGTGGAACAGAGATGGTGAGCGCGTTTGGGTTAAGTTCCACTTCAAAACTATGCAGGGTCACAAGCATTTCACGAATGACGAGGCCGTGCAGGTGATCGGTGAAAGTCGAGAAACTTATCAAGAAGAGCTTTTTGGCACTATTGATAGGGGTGAATACCCAAAATGGCGCGTTTGCATTCAGGTGATGACGGAAGAGCAGGCTAAACAAACGCCCTACAATCCATTCGATCTGACGAAGGTATGGCCTCACGGCGACTTCCCATTGATTGACGTTGGGGTTATGGAGCTAAACCGGAACGCTGAGAACTATTTCGGTGAAATTGAGCAAGCCGCATTCTCACCTTCTAATGTGGTTCCCGGTATTGGTTATTCGCCAGACAAAATGCTGCAAGCACGTGTGTTCTCCTATGCGGACGCTCACCGTTATCGCTTGGGGACACATTATGAGGCTCTGCCGGTAAATCAGCCGAAATGTCCAGTTCATCACTATCACAAGGACGGGCAAATGAACTTCATGGGTGCGAAAACCGGAAATGTTGACGCCTATTATGAGCCGAATAGTTTTGGCGGTGCGCAGGAAGACCCGAATGTGGCTGAGCCGCCTTTGCCGGTAGAAGGTACGGCAGATCGACACAATCACCGCAACGGTAACGATGACTTTTCACAGCCTCGGGCATTGTTTGAGTTGTTCGATGAAGGAGAGAGACAACGCCTGTTTAGCAACATCGCGGCCGCAATGCAGGGCGTGCCGGCAGATATCGCTGAGCGTCAATTGGCACTGTTTGATCAAGTACACCCTGAATATGGGGCAGGGGTGCGTGCAGCGCTATAGGTGTTGTTCGATTTGTTGAAAATGGCTCTTGGGGCATTAGTGCTCCAAGGGCTTTTTTTGTGGCTACCTCTTGGTTAGCAAATCGTTGAGATTGTCGGTCGCCATTGAGGCAGTTTTGATTTAATTCGACTCTAAAAGTTTCAACTGGCTCGCACACTTGTTCGGCATACTCGGCGGTTAATAGCTCGGACTGTGGAGGTGAAGCTGTGGATAGTGTTACTGGTAAAGGGTCGGCGTTCTCGAGTTTCAATGCCTTGAATAACGATCCCGATAGCGCGGAATGCGCCGAACTTATGCGCAACATGGCGAAACTGTTCCGCCATGTGGTAGATCGCTGTGATGACGAACAAATCGCAAAGTATGACGAAGTGCTATGTCAACTCGCTGAGTTGGTGGAAGCAGAAGCGCGAGCGGATGTGGCTGAGCTTTTGGCGCCACTAAGCCGAGCGCCTGGTCATGTGGTGATTAAGCTTGCAAATGATGAGATTGAAGTGGCGGCTCCTTTATTGGAGTTTTCTTCTGTTTTGTCAGATGATGATTTGATTGAGATTGTGCAAGAACAATCAAACGACCATCGTTTTGCGATTGCGGGTCGAAGCCCGGTCACTGACCGCGTAGGTTCTGAACTCGTGAAGCGCGCTGACAGCCGCACAGTACTACGTCTGGTGAGCAACAAAGATGCGGTAATTGGACAGAATACCGGTACGGGTCTTTTGGCTCGCGCTGCTGGCGATAAGAATATTGCTGCTAGCCTCGGCAACCGTAAAGATGTGGATTGGCAACAAATTCATGCGCGGTTGTCCGAAGCGGGCAAGCGTGCCCTCAAGAGCCTTGCGGCTGCAAATGTGCCAGTTGATGAAGAAAAACTCGCGGATGCAAAAGCTGTTGTGTTGAACCGCGCGAAAAACGAGGCTGGCTTTAGCGCCACCGAATGGAAAGTCGCTTGGGGGCAAGTCAAAGCGCTTGCAGATCGTCGACAGTTTAATCTGTCATCAATCGAGCGGTTCTGTCGGTTTGGATACGGCCACCATGTGGCAAGTTCGCTTGCAATCTTGTTACGCATTAAGCCGGAAGTCTTGGTGAAGTGGCTGGCCACTCAGGATACCGGGGCGATGATCGTTGCTATTCGGGCGATGAACTTCAAGCCAGAATTGTTTCAACGGGTGTTTTCATCTTTGCCTTGGCGGGACAAGGTCGACGCCGAGGAAGCAGGCGTTGCAGTTAAGAAGTACGACAGTCTGTCGCAAAAAGATGCGCACGACATATTCGAACTATGGCGTTCCCATTCGTTCGCAAAAAAGGGCAATCCTGAGCGACAACAAACGGTCAACGTCGCTTAGGAAAACAATCAGGGCTAGGTCTTGCCGAGATCTAGCCGTTTTCACCCAGCCAATCTGAAACTCGTCCAAGCGCATCTTTGTTCAAGGAACAGATGCGCCATTGGCGATCTATGCGTCTTTCAATCAATCCAGCGGCTTCTAGAACCCGCAAATGTCGAGAGATTGCTGGAGCTGTAATCGCGTAAGGCTCACTAAGCGTGCCTACCGATAGCTCTCCGTGTGATGAAAGTTGCTCGACAATCGAAATCCTTACAGGATCAGAAAGTGCATTAAGGATGGCGCAAAGCTCAAGCTTGTTTGCCTCCCTTTCCTCCACCGTGGCGTGACCTTTTTTTGTCATCTTTTTTACGACTCTTGTTTAGTTCTTGATTTAATTGCGGTTTTGGAAAACCAGGTCGTCTGTTCGAACGGTGTAAGTGCTTTAACCTATTTCGTTGCTAAATTCTGTATTTTGGATATAAAGATAGCTTTATATCCTCCATTGTGTGATTTGAGGCTAGCGTGGCTGAATTAAGAGAGTTTGTAGACATATTGCGCGCCGCGGGTGAAATCACCCGGCTACGGCTGCTTTCGCTGCTGTCAGCAGGAGAACTTTCGGTAAAAGATCTTACCGAAATTCTTGACCAAAGTCAGCCCCGCGTGTCCCGACACTTACGTCTTTTGACCGAATCAGGGTTGGTCACTCGCCACGCAGAAGGCGCATGGGCTTTCTTTCGTCTGTCCGATGAATCAAGTGCTGCAACATTGGTGCAGCATCTGTTGGAACAATTGGACGAAAGCGATCCGGTTATGCAGGCTGACGTTGCACGATTAGAGGCTGTGCAACGTGATCATCAGATGCGTGCAGCCTCTTATTTCTCTAAAGTTGCTAAAGATTGGGATCGCGTGCGGTCTTTGCATGCGCCCGAGTCTGCGGTGGAGCAGGCCATTGTTGATATGATGGCGGGCATCGATGTTGATCTGTTTATCGATCTTGGCACTGGTACAGGCCGAATGCTTGAATTGTTAGATGGGCATTTCAAAAAAGGTGTTGGGATTGATTCTAGCCGAGAAATGATCTCGGTTGCGCGTTCAAAGTTTGAGCGCAGTGGCCAGAAGCATGTTTTCGTTCGGCTGGGGGATATTGGTCAGTTGGACGAATATCAATCGAGTGCCGATGTAACCATGTTGCACCAAGTGTTGCACCATTTTGTAGATCCGGGACAGGCACTTCAGAGCGCTCGACAAACTTTGAAACCTGGCGGTCGGATCGTCGTGGTCGACTTTATGCCGCACAAGCTAGAGTTTTTGCGAGAAGAACAAGCTCACAAGCGCCTTGGCCTTTCTCATGAACAAATGGACGCGTGGGCCAACGCGGCGGGACTGAAAGTCTCGAATGCTAAAGAAATTCCTCACAACAAGCCAAGTGGCGGTCTGACCGTTTGCATTTGGCACTTAACAGACCAATCCTGAAACGGACCGGAACAGAACCATGAGTGATACACCTATATCGAGCCAACCAGAGCGCTTGTCGCGTCAATCAGACTATGAGCTAGAAAAGCTACAATTGTCTTTTGAATTCTTCCCTCCGAAAAACGATAAAATGGAAGAACGCTTCTGGGTGGCCATGGACAAATTGGCGCCGATGAGTCCGCGCTTTGTTTCAGTTACCTACGGTGCCGGCGGCACAACGCGCGACAGAACAACCAAGATTGTGTCGCGTATTGAAAAAGATACTGGTGTGAATGCAGCAGCGCATTTGACATGCGTTGGTGCTTCGAAAGAAGAAGTTGGCGATGTTATTCGCGGCTATCAAGAGGCTGAAATATCACGCATTGTTGCCCTTCGCGGTGATCCACCGGAAGGTGTCGGGATGCCATTTCAACCCCATCCGCAAGGTTACAAAAATGCCGCGGAGTTGGTTGCAGGCATTCAGGAAATCGGCGATTTTGACATATCAGTAGCGTGCTACCCAGAAATGCATCCGCAAAGTCCTGATTGGCATGGCGACATCGAGAACCTGAAACGCAAAATCGACGCAGGTGCAAGTCGCGCCATTACGCAAATGTTCTTTGATAATAGCGATTACTTGCGGTTCGTCGATCGTGCGCGCAATGCGGGCATACATGCGCCGATTGTTGCAGGCATCCAGCCAATTCACAACTTTACCCAAGTTGCGAATTTTGCGAAACGTTGTGGCACATCAATTCCGGCGTGGTTGGCGGATCGCTTTGAAGGACTTGAAGATGATCCTGAAACCCATGCTCTGGTTGCTGCAGCGGTTGCAGCGGAACAGGTGACTGAACTAGTAGATCGCGGTGTCACGGAATTCCATTTCTACACAATGAACCGCTCGTCTTTGGTATTTGCTTTGGCGCGATTGCTTGGTCGGCGGCCCGCATAAAGTGACGCGGTTTTCACTTTCACCCTAGAAAGCGCACACTTTTGTTCTATATCTTAAGCCAATCCAGCCCGAATTGCTGGATTGGTGAGGGCGGTGCACATGTCGGTTTGGCAAATCATTTCGGAAAAAATAGGCTCATTTTCGCAAGGAACGGGCATCGCGGGTTCGCTTGCGCAACTTTTTGATCCGGAAAATTGGTTGCTTGGCGGCAAAGACGCAGCGTTTACGCTGTCACTGGTGGCGCTATCTGCAAAAATGGCTGCTGCCGATGGTGTTGTGACTGCCGATGAAATTCGGGCCTTTCGTCAGAATGTTCAAATTCCGGTTGGGGCTGAAGAACAAGTCGAGCGGATTTTTGATTTAGCGCAGCAGGATGTTGCTGGCTTTGAATCCTACGCCAAACGAATTGAGCGGCTGTTCCATGAAGATCGTGACGCGCTTGAGCACGTGTTAGATGGTTTGTTTCATATCGCTGAGGCCGATGGACTCGTACATGAGGACGAACTTGAGTACTTGCAGGTTGTAGGTGAGATATTTGGTCTCACAGATGAAGAGTTTGCCCGCTTGGCGGCGCGTCATGTGGTGATGGCAGACACAGATCCTTATTTTGTTCTGGGCGTTGATAGAAATGTTTCTGAAAAAGAGCTCAAGATTGCCTATCGCAAGCTGGTCAGCGAACATCATCCGGATCGCTTGATAGCCAAAGGCGTGCCAAGTGATTTGGTGCAGGTGACCTCGAAAAAAATGGCTGCCATCAATTCAGCATATGATGCGATTTTGGATGGTCGCAAACAGCATCAAGATAACTCACTCGCTTGACCTTTTACGCGCCACCGCATATGCCACATCTGCCAGTTGGTCGGGCAGCCGCTGCAGCGCAAGCTGGAGAGGAAAGTCCGGACTCCACGGAATGACGGTGCCGAGTAACGCTCGGCGGGGGCGACCCTAGGGAAAGTGCCACAGAAAGCAAACCGCCGCGCTTTGGCGTGGTAAGGGTGAAAGGGTGCGGTAAGAGCGCACCGCAAGGCCAGCAATGGCGTTGGCAAGGTAAACCCCACCGGGAGCAAAACCAAATAGGGATAACGTGGTCGCAAGACCGGCCATTTTCCAGGCTAGTTATCCGGGTAGGTTGCACGAGGCGTTTGGCAACAGACGCCCTAGATGAATGGTTGCCGCGTATAGCTCTGCTATGCCCTACAAAATCCGGCTTATAGACCAACTGGCTTTTTTCCTTACCGACTTCAAAAGCAACACAAAATTAAGCCTCATCATAGAAAATGCGGCTTGGAATTGTTCTGCGTTAAAGATCAGTTTCTTTGAGTAGCACCGCCTGAGTATTGGGCGCATAGGGAGTACAGCTAGTTGTGTTTTGGCACGCTGCGTAGAATTGTTTGACGCAAGAATCCCCCCACATTTCAGTGCTTTTGGACGAAGTCGTTCAAGCTGTGTCGCCCCTTGATGGGCGTCACGTGGTCGACGGCACGTTTGGTGCGGGTGGTTATACGCGGGCATTTTTGCGCGCAGGAGCGAAGGTCACTGGCATAGATCGAGATCCGAATGTGCAAGCCTTTGTCGAAGAAATCTCGAAAGAGTTTGGTGAAACCTTTAATTTCGTAAGGGGCCGCTTTTC
Organism: Maritalea porphyrae; assembly: GCF_030159895.1. Taxonomy (GTDB): domain Bacteria; phylum Pseudomonadota; class Alphaproteobacteria; order Rhizobiales; family Devosiaceae; genus Maritalea; species Maritalea porphyrae. Next base: position 2,590,065 of record NZ_BSNI01000002.1, on the reverse strand, counting down.
CGATCTCGAAAAACTTGCTTCAAATAATGCGTTTGCGCCAATCGATGTTGTTGTACTCGATATTGGCGTCAGTTCAATGCAGCTAGATGAAGGCGAACGTGGCTTTTCATTTATGCGCGATGGACCGCTCGATATGCGCATGGAGCAAGCAGGTGAAAGCGCGGCCGATCTGGTGAATGAGCGTGAAGAACGTGAAATTTCCGACATTCTATTTGAACTAGGCGAAGAACGCCGTGCACGGCAAGTTGCCAGCGCTATTGTCGCTCGGCGCGCGGAAAAACCATTTGAGACAACTGCAGAATTGGCCGATTTGATTGAGGCAAAACTTGGTCGCAAGGCCGGGGCATCTCACCCTGCAACAAAGAGCTTTCAGGCGCTGCGCATTGCCGTAAATGCGGAATATGGGCAACTTGTGCGTGGTTTGTATGCTGCCGAAAAACTGTTGACCGAAGGTGGCGTTTTAGCAGTGGTTAGCTTTCATTCGGTTGAAGACCGGATCGTGAAACGTTTCTTTAAACCGCAAGTAAAAGGTTCGCGCCACGCGCCAATGCAACAAAAAGCTGCGTTGCCATGGGACGATGTCTCAAAACCAATTCGCGCAGGCAAAGAAGAATTGGAGCGCAATCCACGCGCTCGTTCTGCAACCTTGCGCTTTGCTACTCGAAATGCTGAACCTGCGCGCGAGTTGAGTATTGAAGGACTGGGTGTGCCTGGTTACGCAAGACGGGAGTTTGTTTCCTGATGCGCGCGTTCAATTTTTTCCTATTATGCACAAGCTTCTTAGCGCTGATCATGGTGTACGGACAAAAGTACCGAACCGAAGTTGTGCAATCCAATGTCATTGAATTGCAGCAAGAAATTGCTGGGCAAAAGCAGATACTTAGTGCGTTAGATGCCGAATGGGCCTTCCTAAATCAGCCTGCACGATTGCAAGCGATTGTAGAGCGACATGCTGAGGCATTGAATATCGCGCCGTTGGTTGTGGAACAATATGGTTCATTAGATGATGTGCCGATGCGGCCAAAAGAGCCAGATGTTGATGGTTTGGACGCGCTTTTGATGTCACTTGGCGCCGGTGTTGATCCAAGTAATTTAGATGGGTTGTCGGCAAATGAGTGATGTGATGCACGAAAACACGCCAAGCATTGCCATTGATGGCGCGCGTAAGTCGCGTGGACATATGACCAAAAGCCGTATTCGGCTAACGATCGCAATTGCTATGGTCGTTTTTGCGGTTGTTGCCATTCGCCTTGTGATGCTGGCGACCGTTCAAGTCGATGACGTGACGCTTGGGCAGGCGCGTCCGGCGCTGACGGCGACTCGTCCTGCGCTGCTGGATCGAAATGGCAGTCCATTGGCGATTGATATTCAAGTGCCATCATTGTTCGCAGAACCTCGTCGGATCATCGACGTTGATGAGGCGGTTGAAGCACTTTCTGCTGAATTTCCCACCATGGATCGCAAATGGCTTCGCGAGCGCCTGGATGGCGATGAGGGTTTTGTTTGGCTCAAACGCGAACTTACGCCACAGCAAAAAGAGCGCATATTACGCTTGGGCATTCCTGGCATCGATTTTGTTTCAGAATCTCGGCGCTTCTATCCAGGCGGAAATGTTGCTGCGCACATCCTTGGTGCGGTGAACGTCGACAATGTCGGAATTGCAGGGTTGGAGCGCCACTTGGATCAACGTGAGGTTGCATTGCTGCAAGATTTGGGGTTTGCCCGTGACAGGTCGCTACAACCTGTTGAATTATCTATTGATTTGCGTGTTCAGCACGCAATGCACCGCGAGCTTGAAGATGCGCTGACCCGGTACCAAGCAATTGCTGCTGCTGGTGTTATGATGAATGTGCAGACCGGCGAAATTGTTGCGTTGGTTTCGCTGCCTGATTTTGATCCAAACATGCCTGCAGGCGCGCTGGAAGAGGGGCGGATCAATCGTATTACGGCAGGCAAATTTGAACTTGGTTCGACTTTGAAGCCAATTACCGCCGCTGCTGCGCTCGATTCCGGTTTGGTGCAAATAACTGATGAGTTTGATGCAACGAAACCGGTGCAATTTGGCCGCTTTAGAATTGGCGATTTTCATGCCAAAAAACGTGTTCTTAGTTTGCCGGAAGTGATCAAATACTCATCAAACATCGGCACCATCAAAATGATGCAGGCGATGGGCAAAGAGCGTTTTCGTGCGTTTCTAACCAACGTTGGAATGGATGGCTCACCGGTCATCGAATTGCCTGAAAAGACACAAAGCCAAATCAAAGATAAGTTCTCTGAGGTCGGGGCCGCCACCGCCTCTTTTGGGCATGGGCTTTCAATTACGCCACTGCAACTTCTTACTGCATATGCAGCACTTGTAAATGGTGGTGATTTGATTGCGCCGACATTGCTGCCACGCGACAGAATTGCCGCGCTTGCGAACAGCAAAAAGGTTATAAATGAACGCACTAGCGATCAAATTCGCTATTTGCTGCGTCTTAATGCGATTGAGGGGTCTGGCCGCAAAGCTGCGCCGGATGGCTATCGTGTTGGTGGCAAAACCGGAACCGCCGAGAAGGTGGTAGATGGCAAGTATTCTGATGACAAACTACTAAATGTTTTTGCCTCGGCATTTCCGATGGATGCACCTCAATATGCGATGGTCATCTTGGTGGATGAGCCGAAAAAAGAAGATGAACGCAGTGGTCATACTGCTGCTTGGAACGCCGGTGCTGTGACGGGCCGGATCATTGAAAGGGTTGCACCAATGCTAGGAATTGTGCCTAATCTTGATCCAGAACTCGATGCACAACTGGTACCAGTTGAATTACGATAAGGGGCACAATATGGGCTTTTCCCTCAAAATGCTTTTGGAAGGCGCGAGCGACGCTCAAGAGATCCGCGACATGGACGTTGCAGGTATCACTTCGCATTCGCAAAAGGTATCGAGCGGGTTTGCATTTTTTGCTTTACCCGGTGCCAAGGCACACGGAAACGAATTTGTGCGGGATGTCATACGGCTAGGTGCTGCCGCGATCATTACAGATCGGGGATTGGACTTTGATGCGGGCGTGCCTGTGTATCTTGTGAATGATGTACGCGCGTGCTTTGCCCGCGCTGCACGTCGAGTATGTGAGCCGCAACCAGAAGTTGCAGTTGCGGTAACAGGCACCAATGGCAAAACATCTGTCGTTTCGTTTATTCGGCAAATCTGGGAGTTGAACAATGTGCGCGGTGCCAGCGTTGGCACGCTTGGTGTTACCGTTGATGGTCACACAACTGGTGGCGAATTGACGACACCGGGCGCCATGAGTTTGCATCAGACGTTGCAGCAACTCAAAAGCGCGAACATCGACCACGTTGCGATGGAAGCGTCTAGCCATGGTCTGGATCAACGCCGTTTGGATGGGATGGAGTTCAGTGTTGTCGGTTTTACAAACCTCTCACGTGATCACCTTGATTATCATGAAACGATGGAAGCCTATCACGACGCTAAACTTCGACTGTTCAAAGACTTGATGGCACCAGGCGGCACCTGCGTGATCAATATGGATGACGAAGAAGCGACGCCATTTATGTTTGCTGGTCTTGAGCGTGAGGCAACTGTGATCACTGTGGGTGAAAATGGTGCCTATTTCGAAGTCACAAATATTGAACCTGAAGGTTACGGACAGCGCGTGACAGGCCGTTTGGTTGGCGAAGATGCTGAGTTTTATTTGCCATTGGCTGGTAAATTTCAGGTCACCAATGCCTTGGTTGCTTTTGCAATGGCTGTTTCAACAGGCATTGATAAAGATGATGCCCTTGAAAGCCTTTCTAAACTTGAAGGTGCAAAGGGGCGCTTGGAATTGGTCGCTGAACATAATGGGGCTGCAATTTTCGTCGATTACGCGCATACACCGGATGCACTTGAGACCGCTTTGCAAGCACTTCGTCCATTTGCCAAAGAGAGACTGATATCTGTTTTCGGTTGCGGGGGCGATCGGGACAAAGGCAAACGCGGCCCAATGGGCGCTGCGGCGGGCAACAATTCAGACATTGCCATTTTGACTGATGACAATCCGCGGACTGAAGACCCTGCTGCAATTCGTGCAGACGTCTTGGCGGAAAACTCTAATCTTGTGCAAATTGCTGGTCGCGGCGAGGCGATTCAACACGGCATTTCGTTACTGGGACCTGGTGATGTTTTGCTAATCGCGGGGAAAGGCCATGAGGACTACCAGATTATTGGTGAAACGAAGCACCATTTCTCTGATCATGAAGTGGTGCTGAAGGCGGTTGGTACCTAACCCATGTCCTTATGGCAACTGAATGAGATTGTGGCGGCCACCAATGGGGTGGCCTCTTCTATGTGTGCTGATGAAATTGTTGGCATATCGATCGATACACGTGATATCGTGCCCAGCGAACTATTTGTTGCCATTAAAGGCGAACAATTTGACGGCCATGACTTTGTCGCCCAGGCAATTGAAAAAGGCGCAGGTGCCGCGCTGGTTGCAAAAGAATGGGCACAAACCGCGTCGACTGACTTGCCGCTAATTGTTGTTGATGACCCGCTTCGTGCTCTAGAACGTCTGGCTGTGGCAGCACGTGCCCGTACTGATGCCAAGATTGTTGCGATTACGGGCAGCGTGGGCAAAACATCTACAAAAGAAGCTGTGCGGATTGGGCTTGAGTGTGTCGGCCGCACCCACGCATCCATTCGATCCTTCAATAACCACTGGGGGGTGCCACTTATGCTTGCACGCATGCCCAAGGACACTGAATTTGGTGTGTTTGAAGTGGGGATGAACCATGCCAATGAAATCCGCCCGCTAGTGAAATTGATCAGGCCACACATTGCTGTGGTGACCAATGTTGGCGCTGTGCATCTCGAGCACTTTGATGACGTACTGGGTATTGCTGCCGCGAAAGCGGAGATATTCGAAGGGCTTGAGCCCAACGGCAAAGTGCTGCTTGGTGCAGATCATGACTGTTTGGACGCCTTAATAGATCGCGCTTCAGAACTCGAAATAACCAGCATTGCGACTTTTGGTTTTGATGCTGAAGCAGACATATCGCTGCACAATGTCGAGCGCGTAGCAACTGGAATGCGTGGTGATTTAAGAATCGGAGAGTTAACTCTTCAAATCCGCGTGCCTCAATTCGGTGCGCATGCGATGTCAAATGCCGCTGCTGCAATTTCCGTTGGCGATGCGCTGGGTCTGGATGTGCGTGTCTTGGCTGATGCGATGCTGGAATTCATTGCGCCGCCTGGTCGTGGGCAAATCATTAAACTGAATTTGGCGGAAGGTGACGCTATGCTTCTGGACGAGAGCTTCAATGCAAATCCAGTATCAATGCGAGCTGCACTTGGTATCGTTCAAGGCTTGAGCCGGGAGCACCGGAAAATTGGGGTTTTGGGTGACATGCTGGAACTGGGAGATAGTTCGCCTCAGCTGCACGAAGAACTCGAAGACGCGGTGTTGTCTGCAGGTTTCTCCAAAGTCATCTTGGTTGGGCCGCTTATGGACAATCTTGCGCAAAGACTCGAAGGTAAACTGGACACAATTCACCACGCAAGCGCGGAGCATGTTGCTGATTTGTTGACCGAAGAGCTTGCGCCAGGTGACCTTGTTATGGTCAAAGGATCAAAAGGCACCAAACTTAGCCCTGTTGTTGATCAGCTGCGTGGGCGCTATTCTTGAGTTTGAGCAAGACAAAAGGTTGAAACCTGCATGTTCTATTTTTTGCAGCAATTTGGCGATCAGTTTGCAGCGCTAAATGTATTTCGGTATCTAACGTTTAGAACCGGTGGCGCTACAATAACGGCGTTGTTTATCGTCTTTATCTTTGGACCTCAGGTGATTTCACATCTCAAAGTGCGCCAAGGGCACGGTCAGCCGATCCGCGAAGATGGACCTCAAAGTCATTTGATTACCAAAAAAGGGACGCCAACAATGGGCGGCCTGATGATTTTGGTAAGTGTGATTGTTTCAACGCTTTTGTGGGCCAACCTTTCAAACCCCTATGTATGGATAGTTTTGGGTGTAACCGTCGGATTTGGCGCGATTGGCTTTTATGATGACTATCTGAAAGTTAGCAAAGCCACCAATTCTGGTTTTGGCGGACGACAGCGATTGGTGCTTGAGTCTGTAATTGCGGCCATTGCTTGCTACGCAGTTTCTCAGCTTGGCGAAGCACCATTTGCGACTTCACTGGCCTTTCCGTTTATCAAAGACTTTGCTGTCGATCTTGGCATTTTCTTTGTCGTTTTTGGCGGGTTCATAATCGTAGCTGCGGGAAATTCGGTGAACCTTACCGATGGCCTTGATGGGCTTGCAATCGTGCCGGTGATGATTGCTGCAGGATCGTTTGGATTGATTGCTTATTTGGTTGGTAACGAGGTTTTCTCAAATTATCTGTTGATCAACTTTGTTCCCGGAACAGGTGAGCTGGCTGTGTTGTGTGGTGCGCTAATTGGGGCCGGGTTGGGCTTTTTGTGGTTCAACGCACCCCCCGCATCAATCTTCATGGGTGATACCGGGTCACTCGCGCTTGGTGGTATGTTGGGTGCAATTGCGGTCGCGACAAAACACGAAATCGTTCTGGCAATTATTGGTGGGCTGTTTGTGTTGGAAACGGTTTCTGTAATTGTGCAGGTGATTTCATTTAAGACGACAGGAAAGCGCATCTTTAAGATGGCGCCAATCCATCACCATTTCGAACATCTGGGTTGGACTGAGAGCCAGATCGTTATCCGCTTTTGGATTATCTCGTTCGTGTTGGCAATGATTGGTCTATCGTCGCTCAAACTGCGGTAGACAGTACTCAGATAAATTGTCAAATCGTTGCGAGTTGGTAACCAAATTTGGTGTAGTTTTATATACCAAGTTTGAGACCAATTGTGTTGTGCGGTTAACTACATGTTTTTACGCGAGTTTTCGAGAGAACGTAAAACCCCATTAGCGGAATGGTGGTGGACGGTAGATCGTCCATTGCTCGCCGCGTTGTTTGGTTTGTTGGCGGCTGGTGTCATGATGTCGTTTGCCGCAAGTCCCGCTGTTGCTGTTCGGATTGGTCTGAGCGAGTGGCATTTTACCATCCGTCACATCATCTTTTTGGTCCCAACAATTGGTGTTTTGATCGCAGGCTCGTTTCTTTCTTCAAAACAAGCACGGCGGCTGGCATTCGTCGTTCTCATTGTCATGTCGGCGCTGATGGTGTTGACCCTGTTTATTGGTACTGAGATTAAAGGCTCACAACGATGGATTTCGTTGATGGGTTTTTCTTTGCAGCCTTCTGAGTTTGTAAAACCGGCATTTGCGATCATTGCCGCGTGGCTCATTTCTGAGCAGATGCGCGCACCAGAATTGCCAGGGCATTTGCTGACAATTGCAATTTTGATTGGCATTGCTGGGGTGCTTTTGTTGCAGCCCGATATTGGGCAAACCGCTCTCGTTGTTTTGACCTGGGCGGGGCTGTTGTTCATTTCCGGCATATCGTGGTGGGTAATTTTGGTGCTTGGCGGCATATCGCTTGCTGGAATAACGGCTGCCTATTTCATGTTCCCGCACGTTACCCGGCGCTTTGACGCTTTTTTGAACCCTGAGACGGGCGACAACTACCAGGTGGAGAAAGCGCTGCAGTCACTACTTGAAGGTGGTTGGTTTGGTCTAGGTCCGGGTGAGGGTATGGCAAAGCGTGCACTGCCTGATGCGCATGCCGACTTTGTGTTTTCTGCCGCGGCTGGTGAATTCGGTATACTGTTTTGCCTTGGTTTGGTCGCTTTGATCGCATTTGTTGTAGCGCGCTGCATGTATTTGGCGCAGTTGCAGCAGAATCTGTTTTCACGTTTGGCGATCAGCGCAATTGCCGTTCAGTTTGGTATGCAGGCCTGTATTAATTTACTCGTTAATCTCAACCTTATTCCACCAAAAGGGATGACCCTGCCGTTTGTATCTTCGGGCGGCACGTCGATGATCGCGATTGCTTTTGGCATGGGCATTCTGCTTGGCCTAACTCGCCGCAAACCTGAACACACAATTCAATCTGGGTTGCCCACTTTCCGTATGGCAGCTGGTCAAGAGGTTGCATGAGTAAGTTTATCGTATCTGCTGGCGGTTCAGGTGGCCATTTGTTCCCAGCCCAAGCTCTTGCGCAAGAATTCATTAAGCGCGGGCATTCTGTCCAACTGATGACAGATGGCCGCGCGAATGATTTTGCGGCAGATTTTCCAGCGGAAAAAGTGCATGTGATACCATCGGCGACACCTAATTTTCGACGCCCGATTAAGGCGCTCGAAGCAGGGATTTCGATTTTGCAGGGCATTGCAAAATCACGTCGAATTTTAAAGAAAGAAGACCCTGACGCGGTCATCGGATTTGGTGGCTATCCAACATTTCCACCATTGATTGCGGCAACGCTGCGTGGCATTCCAACAATACTGCATGAACAAAATGCTGTGCTCGGTAGAGCAAATCGAGCCACCGCACGTTTCGCGGATATTATCGCGTTGAGCTTTGATTGCACCAAATATGCCGATAAGTTCGAGGACAAATGTACCGTGACAGGCAATCCTGTGCGCGAAGTCGTCCACGAGATGGCGGAGGTGCCATACCCTGCGATTGATCCTGATGGCCCGATCAACGTCTTGGTGACTGGTGGATCGCACGGTGCGCGCGTGTTTTCTGACATGCTGCCGGGCGCGATGATGAACATTCCAGACGAGTTGCGCCAGCGCATTCGATTGGTGCAGCAATGTCGCGAGGAAGACTTGAAACGTGTGACTGCTGTCTACGCGGAAACACGTTTGAACGTCGAGTTGGCACCATTCTTCAAGGATTTGCCAAGACGAATTTCAAGATCGCATTTGGTGATCTGCCGATCTGGCGCAAGTACAATTTTTGAATTGGCGCGCATAGGGCGACCGGGTGTTTATGTTCCACTGCCGGGATCGTTGGATCAGGATCAATTGCACAATGCAAAGAATATGGTTGATGTGGGAGGCGGTGTTATTCTAGAGCAAGGCACGCTTTCACCTCATTTGCTGGCTAAAGAGCTTACCATCATTCTGAGTGATCCAGAAAAATTGAAAAACATGGCGGCCAACGCCAAAAAGCTAAGCTTGCACGATGCCGTGCAAAAGCTTGCATCGGTTGCCGAACAAGCAGCCAATGAAGAAGAATAGGAGAGCATCGATATGAAGATGCCACAAAATATCGGGCCAGTTCATTTTGTTGGAATTGGCGGCATTGGCATGAGCGGCATAGCCGAGGTTTTGCACAATCAGGGTTATGAGGTGCGCGGTTCGGATTTGTCTTTGAACCCAAACGTGCAGCGCCTGCAGGAAAAAGGCATTCACGTCGACATTGGTCAGCGCGCGGAAAATTTGGACAGCGCCGCAGTTGTGGTGATTTCATCGGCAATCAAATCAGACAACCCTGAGCTTATTGCAGCGCGCGAGCGCTCTTTGCCCGTGGTGCGTCGCGCTGAAATGCTTGCAGAGATCATGCGGTTCAAGAACGCCATTGCGATTGGCGGTACCCACGGCAAAACAACAACCACTTCTTTGGTGGCTAGCTTGCTTGATGCTGGCGGTGTCGACCCTACCGTTATCAATGGTGGCATCATCAATGCATATGGCACCAATGCGCGCCTAGGTGATGGCGACTGGATGGTCGTTGAAGCTGATGAGAGCGATGGTACATTCGTCAAACTGCCAGCGGACGTCGCAATTGTGACCAACGTCGACGCGGAGCATTTGGACCATTATGGTGATTTCGAAGCGGTTCAGAACGCATTTTTGACGTTTGTTGAAAACGTACCCTTTTATGGGTTTGCAGTGATGTGTCTGGACCACCCGACCGTGCAAGACCTGGTTGGCAAGGTAACTGACCGTCGGATCATCACATACGGACAGAACCCACAAGCTGATGTGTTGCTCAAGGATGTGCGTAACAAAGACGGCAAGTCCGTGTTTTCTGTTGAAATTCGTGATCGCTTAGCCGGAACATCTGAGGTCATCAAAGACTTGGTGTTGCCGATGCCGGGCATCTACAATGTTTTGAACGCAACAGCTGCAATTGCGGTGGCGCACCAGTTGCATGTGGATGCGGACGATATTCGTGCAGGCCTTGATAAATTCTCGGGCGTCAAACGTCGCTTTACAACAGTTGGTGAAGTCGCGGGAACGCGGATCATTGATGATTACGCGCATCACCCAGTTGAGATTTCTTCGGTTCTAAAAGCTGCGCGATCGGCGACGAAGGGCGATGTGATTGCGATTGTGCAGCCCCACCGCTATTCGCGTTTGGATGATTTGTTTGAAGAGTTTGCGAGCTGTTTCAACGATGCAGATACTGTGCTTGTGGCGCCGGTTTTTGCCGCGGGAGAACAGCCGATTGATGGCGTTAGCCATGAAAGTTTGGTGGAGCGACTTCGGGCTAAGGGCCACCGCGATGCGCGGGTTGTCGATCGACCAGAAGCGTTGGCGCCAGTTTTGGCGGCACGCATCAAAAAAGGGGACTATGTGGTGTGTCTGGGGGCAGGCTCAATCACACAATGGGCAGCCAAGCTGCCAAGTGAACTTCAAGCTCTTATTGGAGATAAATAGATGAGTTTTCCCGACCTTTTGCCCCAATTCTCAGACTGGATTGATGGCGTCCGTGGCCGTTTGGTGCCAAATCAATTGCTATCAGAGATTACGTGGTTCCGTGTTGGTGGACCGGCGCAGCTTTTCTTCCAACCTAAAGATGAAGAAGACCTGCAATATTTCCTCAAGCATTTGCCAAAAGACATCAAAATCACCGTTATCGGTTTGGGTTCAAACCTTTTGATCCGTGATGGCGGGTTGGATGGTGTGGTTATTCGCCTGTCTGCAAAGGGGTTTGGTTCCACAGAAGTACTTGACGATTACAAAATTCGAGTAGGGACGGCGCTTCCAGACGTAAAAGTGGCGACAGCCGCTGCGGATGCCGGGATCGATGGCCTAACTTTCTACCGCGGCATTCCGGGTGGAATTGGCGGCGCGTTATATATGAATGCGGGTTGTTATGGCACTGAAACTAAAGACCGAATGGTTGAATTGCGTGGCGTCAAACGTGACGGCGAAATCGTTAAACTGACCAATGCGGATATGGGTTACAAGTACCGCAAAAATAATGGCCCACGCGGCATCATCTTCACCTCAGCCGTTTACCAAGGCTTTGCGGGCGACCCTGAAGACATTAAGTCTCGGATGAAGGAAATCACCGAGCGGCGCGAAACATCGCAGCCGACGCGTTCGCGCACTGGTGGTTCAACATTCAAAAACCCTGAAGGGCATTCTAGCTGGAAGCTCGTCGACGCTGCTGGCGGCCGCGGGTTGCAGGTGGGCAATGCGCAGGTGAGCGAATTGCACTGCAACTTCTTGCTCAATCTTGGAGATGCAACGGCACACGACATTGAAACGCTTGGCGAAACCGTGCGGAACAAAGTTCGCGAGAATTCTGGCATCGAATTGAAGTGGGAAATCCGACGGATGGGGCACTTTGTGCCAGGAAAAGAAGTGCGTGAATTTCTAGATGGTGACGTGTTCACCGGTCAGGTTTGATCATGACAAAGCATGTTGCGGTTCTATATGGCGGCTGGTCAAACGAACGTGAGGTTTCGCTCTCCACGGGCCGCGAATGCGGCGCAGCACTTGAACGTGCGGGGTATCAAGTTAGCCTGATCGATGTGGGCCGCGATATTGCGACGCAATTGGCCGACGTTAAGCCGGATGTTGCGTTTAACGCACTTCATGGCCGCTATGGCGAAGATGGGATGGTACAGGGTGTCTTAGAAGTGATGGGTATTCCATACACCCATTCTGGAGTGCTCGCCTCTGCACTTGCTATGGACAAGCATCAATCCAAGATGTTGTTTAAGTCTGCGGGTATCCCTGTTACAGACCACATTATCGCTCACCGCGACGAAATCGCAGGCAAGCACCAAATGCCGCCGCCATACGTCATTAAACCTTACAATGATGGATCAAGTGTCGGCGTATTTATAGTTAAGACCGGAACGACGCATCCACCGCAAGAAATCTTGCGATCTGATTGGAAGGGCGACGATCATCTGATGGTCGAGCGCTATATTCCTGGTCGGGAGCTGACATGTGCGGTAATGGGCGGCGTCGCGCTTGGGGTGACGGAGATTGTCACGGACTTGCACTTCTACAATTACGAAGCAAAGTATGAAGTTGGCGGATCAGAGCATTTATTGCCTGCGCCTGTTTCACCGAAAATTTACCAGACTGTTCAAAAACTAGCATTAAAAGCGCATGAAGTACTTGGCTGTCGCGGCATCACGCGTACGGATTTCCGTTATATGGAACATGCCGGGCGAGAAGGCGAGTTGATCTGTTTGGAAATCAACACGCAGCCAGGGATGACCCAAACGTCATTGGTGCCAGAGTTGGCAAAGCATGCCGGGCATGGATTTGAGGAACTTGTATCGTGGATCGTGGAGGACGCGAGTTGCAACAGGTAAAGGCCGACAAGCCGTCACAAGCTATTGTTGTTGCAAAGCCGCTCGGTGCTGACCTGGTGGTGCGTCGAGCAACTCATTTGATCGCTGCTCAGTCACGCAACTTATGGGTGCTCCACAAACAATTGGCTATTCGGCTTATCGCCTTGTTTTTGGTTGCAGGAATTGGCGCAGCAGGTATTGCCAATCGCACCCATATTGCGAATTACTTTGAAGATTTTTCTGGCCGTGTTTCTTCCTTGTTCGCACAGGCAGGACTGTCGGTTGCAGAGCTTTCATTGTCTGGCTACGCGTTGACAAACGAAGAGCTTTTGTTTGGTGCAGTGGGGCTGGAGCCCAATCTGTCTCTCGTAAACTTTGATGCTGAAGCTGCGCGGGTTCGTCTTGAAGCTCTGCCGAGCATCGAAAGTGCCACCATTCGTAAGGTCTATCCAAATTCTTTGATCGTAGAATTGGTTGAAAAGCAGCCGGTAGCCATTTGGACAGTCGATGGCGTGAATTTTGCAATCGACGGTGCAGGCAATCGGATCGCGCCTGTTGAAACACCAATCGAAGGCTTGCCTCTGTTTGTGGGTGATGGCGCAGCCGATGATGTGCCTGCAATGATTGAGTTGTTGAGACAATTTCCAACGCTAAATGAGGGGCTGTTGGCTTCAAGCCGTATTGGTGATCGTCGTTGGGATCTGATTTACGATACCGGTTTACGTATCATGCTGCCTGAAGTGGGCGCTGATGCTGCACTTGCACAAATTGTAGCGATGGAAAATCAGCACCAGCTATTTGAGCGTGACATCGCTATTCTGGATATGCGCTTGAAAGACTATATCGCTATTCGCCCCGTTGATCGCACACCTGTTGAAGCTCCAGAAGGGGAACAGCAATAATGCTAAATGAAGCCATGACTGCAAGATTGAAGCCGCTACAACCGGGCCGCTCGAGTCTAATCACTGTACTGGACATTGGCTCCACAAAGATTTGTTGTGTGGTTGCACGGCTTAGCCCACGCGATGAAGGCAAGGCCTTAAAAGGGCGCACGCACAGCGTTGAGATTTTGGGGTTCGCCTATGGGCCATCTGCTGGCGTCAAAGGTGGCGTGGTCACCGATATTGACCAAGCAGAGCATGCTATTCGTTCTGTCGTTGGTATGGCTGAACGCAACGCAGGTGTCACCGTTCAGTCTATCGTGGTGAATATTTCTGCAGGTCGCCTCGGCTCCGAGACATTTTCGGCAAGTGTCTCACTAGATGGGCATGAAGTTGAAGACCGCGACTTGGAGAAGGTTCTGCGCACGGTCAATGAACGTTCGGTACGCGAAGATCGTGCGGTGTTGCATGCCTTGCCTATCGGCTATTCGCTTGACGGGCATAGTGGTATCCGCGATCCCCGCGGCATGGTGGGGCAAACACTTGGGGTGGACGTCTCGGTCGTTACTGCAGAAACGCTGGCTATGCGCAACGTGGAATTGGTTTTGAACAAATGCCACCTGCAGGTTCAGGCTTTTATGGCTACGCCTTACGCGAGTGGTTTGTCTGCCCTAGTTGATGACGAAGCCTCGCTTGGTGTGGCGGCAATTGATTTTGGTGGTTCAACCACAACTTTGAGCGTCTTTAAGGATGGCTATCTGGTTTACGCCGACGCCATTGCTGTGGGTGGCCATAACATTACGTTGGACATCGCTCGACAGCTTTCTGTCGGCATCGAAGATGCAGAGCGATTGAAGACACTTTATACCAGCGTTCTGCCCGGCCAAAGCGATGAGCGTGATCTCGTGCCCATTCAGCCGGTTGGTTCTGAAGAGAACGAAGCGCCAACTCAAATACCACGTTCGACACTGACACGAATTGTGCGCCCGCGGGTTGAGGAAATCCTGACCGTGTTGCGCGACCGAATGGTGGCAACAGGCATGATGGATGTCTGTGGTCGTCGGTTTGTACTCACAGGAGGCGGCAGCGAATTGACTGGTCTTTCTGAGCTGGCACGACGCATTCTTGCGCGCAACGTGCGGCAGGGTCGTCCGTTGGGCGTGGCCAATTTGCCGACCGTTGCAAAGGGTCCCGCGTTCTCAACCGTTGTTGGTATGTTGATCTATCCGCAGGTTTGCGAACTGGAATATGTCGAGCCTGTGGTGCAACACAAATTGACGGGCACAGACGGCTACTTTTCACGTATTGGCAACTGGCTGCGCACTAGTTTCTAGCTGGCAACTCAATCTCATCGCAGAACTAAATATGCAGTACTTCGCGCTGTAGGGTTTGGTGCGCCTTAAGGTTCTGTTAAGCTAAACACATTGTTTAACAACGTGAATTTGTGATGCAAATTGCACGAAAGTTAATGAAAATGATCCAATTGTTAGGGATGGCTTAACGATCTAGGCGTAATTCTGGAGTTCAGGAGCACAATGGGGCCAGAAATGAGCATCAAACTTCAAATTCCAGATATTCACGAACTCAAACCACGCATCACTGTGTTTGGTGTTGGCGGTGCCGGCGGAAACGCCGTGAACAATATGATCGATTCCGGCCTTGAGGGTGTGGAATTTGTTGTTGCCAATACAGACGCGCAAGCACTGGCTTTGTCCAAGGCAGAGCGCGTTGTGCAGCTTGGCGTGGGAGTTACCGAAGGTCTAGGCGCAGGTTCGCACCCAGAAGTAGGGCGAGCAGCAGCCGAAGAGACAATCGACGAGATCAACGATCACCTAAGTGGTTCGCATATGGCGTTTATTACCGCCGGTATGGGCGGTGGTACAGGGACTGGCGCTGCGCCAGTTGTTGCACGCGCTGCACGTGAACAGGGGATATTGACCGTTGGTGTTGTTACCAAGCCATTCCAGTTCGAGGGCGCGCGACGCATGCGCCTTGCTGACGACGGCATTGATGAGTTGCATCGCCACGTCGACACACTCATTGTGATCCCGAACCAAAACCTATTCCGTGTTGCCAACGACAAGACAACATTCGCTGATGCGTTTTCAATGGCTGACGAAGTGCTCTTCTCAGGTGTTGCGTGTATCACCGACTTGATGGTCAAAGAGGGCCTAATCAACCTCGACTTTGCTGACGTTCGTGCTGTAATGCGCGGTATGGGTAAAGCCATGATGGGTACAGGTGAAGCCGAAGGCGAAGATCGTGCGCGTCACGCTGCTGAAGCGGCAATTGCAAATCCATTGCTGGATGATGTGTCAATGCAAGGTGCTCGAGGTCTCTTGATCTCGATTACCGGCGGTAAAGATATGACGCTTTATGAAGTGGATGAGGCTGCAAGCCGCATTCGTGAAGAAGTAGATTCAGACGCCAATATAATTCTAGGTGCAACATTCGATGATAGCCTTGAGGGCAGAATTCGGGTCTCAGTTGTCGCGACAGGCACTGATGCTGCAATGGTGCAGGCCATGGATCCAGTTCAACCAAATGCTGATCGTGCGATCCATGTAAAACGTGAAGTGAAAGCTTCTGAGCCAGTGACTGCTGCGCCAAAAATGGAAACGCCACGCGCAGAGCCCGTGAAAGCTGCGGCACCAAGCCCTGTAGATCAGCTTGATGCGGAAATGCAGAAGGCCGTAAATGCAGCACTTGAAGAAGGTCATGCTCACCTTGCAAAAGAAAGCGAAGTGACTGTCGAGCCATACATCCCATCTGCCGACCCTGTGCAGGCAGAGATTGATGAACGGCCACAAGTGAAAGACGTTGAGCCAGTAAAGACTTATGTGCCCCAATCTGCACAACGTCCTACAGGTCCACGTCGCATGCCACGAGCTGATGAACTGCCAGCGCCCGCGCGTGAAGCCGTAGCCCAATCACAAGCAACAGAGACAGAGCCACGAAACGCCCGTGCATTGTTCCGTCGTTTGGCAAGCAATGTTGGCCTACAGCCAAAAGAGGATGAGGCGATTGAAGCTTCAGCTGACGATGCTGCAGCTCGCAGTGCTGTTGAGGCAAGTGCGCCAAGCCGACGGGTGGAAACACCAGGTGCGCAAGGCAATCTTGATCGTACCGGTCGCGCACCTGCTGCGGATGCGCCTAAGAAAGAACAGCTTGAAATTCCGAGCTTTTTGAAACGGCACGGATAGAATCTTGGGAATTTTCTAAAAAAAGCACCCAATGCGACTTTCGCATTGGGTGCTTTTTGTTTACTAGTACCAAGAAAAAGGGCAACGCGCTCGGGGCGCGATAGGCTGGGGTTATCAGTATGAAAAGACTTGCCACCAAACAGTGCACAATTGCAGAGGCACTGAGTTTTACCGGCATTGGCGTGCATAATGGGCAGCCATCCAGTCTTATTATCCAACCAGCAGAGCCAAATAGCGGCTATTCAATTTGCCGAAAATTCGAAGATGGGCGCGTTTCGGACGTTTATCCACTGATCCATGATCGTGTTGCACGCACCTATTTGTGCACCGCTGTTGATCTTGGCGATTCTGGCACAATTTCAATGATTGAACATGTTGTGTCGGCGCTTTCTGGTTTGGGCATCG
This sequence comes from Maritalea porphyrae, assembly GCF_030159895.1. Lineage (GTDB taxonomy): Bacteria > Pseudomonadota > Alphaproteobacteria > Rhizobiales > Devosiaceae > Maritalea > Maritalea porphyrae. The sequence continues at coordinate 2,573,123 of NZ_BSNI01000002.1, read as the reverse complement.
ATAATGCCATGTTGGTTGTTGATGGCCCAGAATGTCCGGTCCTTGACGGCAGTGCGTCTGTTTATGTAGACGCAATTGTTGAGGCAGGCGTCGCTATACAACCTGCAGAAAAGAAGTTTATCAAGATCAAGCGGTCTATTCTGGTGCGTTCAAATGATGCATTTGCGGCGCTTGAGCCATATAATGGTCGTGCATTCGACGTTGAAATCGACTTTGAAAACGACGTCATTGGTCGCCAGCGGATGATTTTTGATTGGACGCCTGCGCGGTACGCGGAGGATATCTCCAAGGCCCGCACATTTGGTTTTTTGCGGGATGCTAAAATCTTGCGTCAGGCAGGGTACGCGTTGGGTTCATCTCTTGAAAACTCTATTGCGGTTGATGAAGACAAAATCATGAACCCAGGCGAATTGAGATTTGAAGACGAGTTTGTGCGGCATAAGCTATTGGATGCTGTAGGTGACCTAGCGTTGGCTGGTATGCCGATCTATGGCAAATTCCGTTCATACAAAGGCGGTCATGGGCTTAACGCTTTGGTGCTAAACGGTTTGTTTGCCAGTGAACAAAACTACGATATTGTCGATGCTTCGGACTTGCCACTCGAGTTTGACGCTTTGGAAGATGTGCCTGTTGGTCTAACAGCTCAGGGCTATATTCGCTCGGTTGGCTAATTTTATTCATTGTGCCATAGTTTCGTTCGTTTTGCGGGCTATCTCGCTTGGCGACAATTTTGATTTTGCCGAGTTTTGTTGAAATGAAGGCGTTTTGGGTATGGGAATAGAACGTATGTTGCGTGCACTAAAGTCTTCATTTCGATTGACTTCGGTCTTGTTGTTGGCGCTCGCGCTTTCTGGCTGTTCAGCGTTTAGCCTCTTCGGCGAAAAGAAGATCGTTGAAGAAGAAATCATCCCTGCTGAAGAGCTTTATGACAAAGCCATTAGTCAGGTGGAAGATCAGCGCTATCTATCTGCACAAAAGACATTCGACAAGCTAGAGCGTCAGCATCCATATTCGGAATATTCAGAACGTTCACGTTTGATGACTGTTTATATCGCAGCACGCACCGGCCAGTACCAAAAGACAATATTGGCTGCCGATCGTTTCTTGGCGCTTTACCCTTCATCTCAGGACGCCCCATACGCGATGTACATGAAGGGCGCTGCGCAATATAATCAGATGAAAGATATTACGCGGGATCAGCAAACTGCTGAAGACGCGATTGCGACTTTCCAAGCGATCATCAATAACTTCCCAAATTCTCGTTACGCCAAAGATGCAAAAGAACGCATTTTGATCGCCAAAGACCAATTGGCGGGCAAAGAGATGTCGGTGGGCCGCTATTACCTGGGTAACAATAACTACACTGCCGCGATCAACCGCTTCCGTACTGTTGTTGAAGACCATCAAACGTCAACTCATGTGGAAGAAGCGCTATTGCGCCTCACAGAAGCCTATTTGGCGCTCGGTTTGGTCAATGAAGCAAAAACCGCTGCGGCTGTGTTGGGGCATAACTACCCATCTAGCCGTTGGTACGAAGATGCTTACAAGCTTTTGCAAAAGCAGGGGCTCGCGCCTGAGGTTGAAAGCGGCAACTGGCTCTCAAATCGCTAGGGTATCACTGCTTTCAGGCGCTAGACAGAATCTGCAAATTGTGATGGATTCCGTGGCATGCTAAGTGCCATTTCAATTCGCAACATAGTATTGATAGATCAGCTTGATCTGATGCTGGATCGCGGCATGACTGCGCTTACGGGTGAAACCGGCGCGGGTAAGTCGATTCTGCTTGATTCATTGTCGCTTGCTCTTGGTGGGCGAGGGGATGCGGCATTAGTGCGCAAAGGCTGTCCGCAGGGCCAAGTTGTTGCCACCCTTCATTTGCCACAAAAACATCTCGTGCGCGATTTGATGCGTGAGAACGAACTAGATGATGACGAAGAAATCATCTTGCGTCGTGTGCAATATGCAGATGGTCGGACACGTGGGTTTATCAATGATCAGCCCGTATCTGCCAAATTTCTTCGCCAGCTCGGCGCTCATCTGATTGAAATTCATGGTCAGCACGATGATCGTGCTTTGGTTGATCCCGCGACACACCGTACTTTGCTTGATGCGTTTGGTGATTGCCAAATGGCGTTGGCAAAAACCTCAGCAGCATTCAAAGCGCTTGGCCAAGCACAGGACGCACTGAACCGACAAGAAGCCAAAGTTGCAAAGGCACAAGAAGACGAAGATTTCGCCCGCCATGTAATTGTTGAACTGTCGGAGCTCAATACAGAAGTTGGTGAGGAAGAGGCACTTGCCACCACGCGCCAACGATTGATGGCGCTTGAAAAGGCCGCGGATGAAGTGCGCGATGCGGACGAAGTGTTGAACGGTCCCAATGCCGCTTCAAGCGCACTGGCGGGGCTGATGCGGCAATTGATGCGCAAAGGTGAGGCGGAGGGGGGCTTGTTCACGCCGCTGGTGGAAAGTCTTGATGCATCGCTTGTGGCACTTGATCGAAGCTCTGAGGCGCTAGAAGAAATTAAGCGTCAGATGGAGTTTGATCCGTTAGAGCTTGAGCGGACCGAAGAACGATTATTTGCCTTACGAGCTGCTGCGCGCAAACATCAAGTGTCTTGCGACGAGTTGCCGGCCGTATTGGACAAATATGCACAAGCCATTCGGGATTTGGAGCAAGGTGGCGATGATCTGACGGCGCTTCGTGATGCGTTGGACAAGGCAAGAACAGATTATCAAGCTGCCGCCAAGGCATTGGCTGAACAACGGGCACAGGCTGCCGACAAACTTGTTGGAGCCGTTGAAGCCGAATTGCCTGACCTCAAATTGGGGCAAGCCAAGTTCATTGTTGATCATCAGATCGATGAAACCCGTGAAAGCGCAAACGGCTTTGATGTGATTGAGTTTCACGTGCAGACCAACCCGGGCACTCATCCTGGACCAATGATGAAAGTGGCATCAGGTGGCGAACTTTCACGGTTCTTGTTGGCGCTCAAAGTTGTGCTGGCCGACAAGGGTTCCGCTCCAGTTTTGATTTTTGACGAAATTGACACAGGCGTCGGCGGGGCTGTTGCTGATGCAATTGGCAAGCGCTTGGCGCGTTTATCAGCAAAGGTGCAGGTGCTTTCGGTTACCCATGCGCCGCAAGTGGCGGCAAGGGCGACCAAGCATTTGCTGATAGAAAAGCAGGTAATCGCCGAAGGCAGTTTGACCCGCACCGATGTTGCTGAGTTGGATGACAAAGCGCGCCGCGAAGAAGTTGCGCGCATGCTTGCGGGCTCCACCATCACTGATGAAGCACGTGCCGCAGCACATAGATTGATTGATGAGGTTTCGGCGTGACCGAGCAGAAACAAGTTGCGGATCTATCCGCAGACGAAGCAGCGCAAGAACTTGCGTTTTTGGCAACGGAAATTGCCAAGCATGACGCGGCCTATCACCAAAATGATGCCCCCGAGATTGCCGATGCGGCTTATGATGAGTTGCGCAAACGCAATGAAGCGATTGAAGCGGCATTTCCTGATTTGGTACGCGACGACAGCCCGACAAAGCGGGTTGGGTTTGCAGTGGCTGATGGCTTTAAAAAAGTCACTCATCGCGTTCCCATGCTTTCGCTGGGAAATGCGTTCTCTGATGAAGACCTGTCTGATTTTGTTGGCCGAGCTCAAAAGTTCTTTGCCAAAGACGCCGGGCTAGAAATCGCATTTACGGCGGAGCCGAAAATTGATGGCTTATCGGCAAGCCTGCGTTACGAAAATGGCATTTTCGTTCAAGGTGCGACGCGCGGTGATGGTTCTGAAGGTGAAGACATCACCGAAAATCTCAAGACGATCAAAGATATTCCGCAAAAGTTGGTCGGCGATGATGTGCCCGCAGTGTTTGAGGTGCGTGGCGAAGTCTACATGTCTCATGCAGATTTTGAGGCGCTCAACAAAAAGTTGGAAGCCGAAGGTAAGCAAACCTATGTGAACCCGCGCAACACCGCTGCTGGGTCATTACGGCAGCTTGATTCAAACATTACCGCGAGTCGCAACCTTAAATTCTTCGCTTATGCGTGGGGTGATTATTCGGCTTTGCCTGCGGATACACAAATGGGTGTAGTCGAGGCTTTCAGTCGATGGGGCTTTAAGGTTAACCCATTGATGCGATGTGTGAAATCCGTTGAGGAAATGGTTGCGCATCACACATTGATTGGCGAGCAGCGAGCAACCCTTGGCTACGATATTGACGGAGTGGTTTATAAGCTTGATCGCTTGGATTTGCAGGCGAGATGGGGCTTTGTTGCGCGCGCGCCGCGTTGGGCGATTGCCTTTAAATTTCCAGCGGAAAAAGCAACAACCATATTAGAAGACATCGAAATTCAAGTTGGTCGCACCGGGGCACTAACGCCGGTTGCAAAGCTTAAGCCTGTCACCGTTGGCGGTGTCGTTGTATCTAACGCAACACTGCACAATGAAGATGAGATCGAGCGCAAGGGCGTGATGATTGGTGATACGGTGACCATTCAGCGCGCAGGTGACGTAATCCCGCAAGTGCTGGGGCCAGTTCTTGAAAAACGACCAGCTGACGCGAAGGCATTCGATTTCCCGACCCATTGTCCAATTTGTGGGTCTCCGGCGGAAAGGGAGATCAATGAAAAAACAGGCAAGCTGGATGCGGTTCGTCGATGTACCGGCGAATTGATTTGCCCGGCACAGGCGGTCAACCAGCTTAAACACTTTGTATCACGCGACGCGTTGGACATTGATGGCTTAGGCGCCAAACAGGTAGCTGCGTTTTACGAAGAAGGACGTATCAAGTTTGCCGCTGACATTTTCACGCTTCGGGATCGCGATGCTGAGAGCTTTAAAAAGCTAAAAGATCAAGAAGGGTGGGGCGCCACTTCGGTGCGCAAACTCTTTGATGCCATTGATGCGTGTCGCATGCCTGAGTTGGACAAGTTCATATTTGCGCTCGGTATACGTCATGTTGGCAGCACTACTGCCGCTATGTTCGCCAAAAACTACGGGACTTTTGAAGGTTTCATGGCGGCATGCGTCGCTGCCGGCGATGGCGATGCAGCGGCACGTGAAAGTCTATTGTCAATTGACGGTATCGGTGAAACGGTCGTGCAATCGGTAGTGGGTTTCTTTGCCAACGCCCAGAACCGCGAGGCGATAGATGCGCTTCTTGCTGAGGTTAAGCCGCTCGAATATGTAGTGGCCTCGGCAGAAGAAAGCCCAGTGGCAGGCAAGACCGTGGTCTTTACCGGTTCGCTCGAGCACATGTCGCGTTCAGAAGCAAAGGCTATGGCTGAGCGCCTGGGGGCAAAGGTAGCTGGTTCCGTTTCGGCAAAAACTGATTTGCTGGTGGCAGGGCCGGGTGCCGGTTCAAAGTTGAAAAAGGCTCAAGATTTGGGCGTTGAAACCACCGATGAACAAGGTTGGTTTGATTTGGTCGGTCGCTAGTTTCTTCTAATTTGAGATGTGCAATTTTGTCCAAGACGGCTTGTCACCATTGCGCTAGTGTTTGTGCATGGAGATGATTTCGGGGCAAGATGAAACGACGATTGAGCTCAAGCAGGGCGAGCACGCTACCTTTTGGCGTGAAGAAAGCTATGACAGCCTAGAGTGCTTCAAAGCCACATTTCTTCGCCACGAGTATTCCCCTCACACCCATGATACTTTTGTAATTGGTGCAGTGGTTTCTGGCTATCAACGCCACAAACTGAAGGGGTCGGAGTCTGTTGGAGGTCCTGGTTCTGTATTCATGTTGAACCCCGAGGATGTGCACGATGGTCGTCCTTTGGAACAGGGGTACACTTACCGCATGTTCTATCCGTCGGTCCGCTTGATGGATGAGATCGCTGCTGATTTGCCTGGCATTCGCCAATCTGGTTCTTTGTTCTTTCGAGAGCTGATGTGTGATGACAAGCGCATTGCCCGCGCCTTGATTGAAGCGCACAACGTTATTGAGCACAGCAGAGACCCCTTGGAAAAAGACGAAGCCCTTTTTCGCTCCTTGGGTGCTTTGATCGACAAATATGGAAGTTGGTCGACAGGACTGTTGGAAAAGCGGGAACCGCGCGCAATTGCGCGTGTTTGCGACTATATGCAGGCGCATTTTGGCGATGAGTTAAACCTTGAAATGCTGGCCAATATCGCCGGCATGAGCCGGGCATATTTTGTGCGTGTGTTTGCCAAGAATATGAACCAAACGCCGCATAGCTATCTCACCGATATTCGCATCCGCGCGGCGCGGAAGCTGTTGAATTTGGGGCGAGACCCCATGTCCGTTGCAATTGAATGTGGCTTTTTTGATCAGTCTCACCTGAACCGGCATTTCAAACGCCGGATTGGCATCACCCCCGGCGCCTACAAAAATATGCACGCCCACCAAAACTAGCGCATTTCGTCCAATCCATTCAGTGTTTTTGTCTCTAAAGTCCTAGGACATAGGAGATCAATGATGACAATTTCATCCAACACAGATTTGCGGCCAAACGACTTTGCGGATGGGTTGCGTGCGATCGCGCCATTGGTTGTCGCTGCGTTTCCTATCGCCTTGGTGTTTGGCGCGTTGGCTGCCCAAAAGGGCTTGTCACCATTCGAAACCATGTTGATGAGCAGCGTGGTGTTCGCTGGCGGCTCGCAGTTCGTTGCTGTCGACTTCTGGGCGGACCCAGTGCCGTGGGTTGCCATTACAATTAGTGCGCTTTTGGTCAACATTCGCCATGTGCTGATGAGTGCATCGCTGGGCACCAAGACCCATCAAATGGGATTCGGTAAGCAGTTGATCGCGTTTGGTTTTCTTGCGGATGAGATTTGGGCGTTATCTGAGCATCGTGCACGAAAACAGGACGCCAGCTTTGCCTTCATGATGGGGCTTGCGATGCCGTTTTATATAAATTGGGTGGTGATGACGGGAGTTGGCTCTAGTTTGGGCACGCTCCTTGCTAATCTCGATCCAGCGAAATGGGGTTTTGACTTTGCATTCCCAGCGATTTTTATCGGACTGATTATGGGCTTCTGGCAGGGTCAAAAAACGGGCATCATTCTAGCGGCCAGCGGGTTGGCGGCTATTGCATGCAAGGCATTGGTGCCTGGGGCTTGGTACATTGCCGCGGGTGCGGCCGCTGGCGTGTTGGTCGCTGCCATTTTGACCGATCCAGAAGCGGTGGAGGGTTAGAAATGGAGAGTTTTTTCCACACTGATCCGCTTACATTGCTCGCTATTTTAGGCATGGGTGTCGCCACCTACGTCACCCGTATTTCTGGGCTGTTGCTGGTCCGATTTGTAGATCTCAAGGGCCGAACTCGTGCCGCTTTGGAGGCGGTACCCGTGGCTGTTTTGATGGCGGTAATTGCACCGACAGTTCTTGCCACTGGACCAGCTGAAACGGGCGCTGCGATCATCACGATGCTTGCTGCTTTTCGACTGCCCTTGCTTGGCGTTGTGGCCGTTGGGGTTGTGTCTGTCGCTGTACTGCGCGCAGCGCTTGGAATGCTTTAGATTTGTCCGAGCAGAGTGCCAACGATGGCGCCGATTAAGACCACCAGCCAAGGCGGTAGCTTGTAAACCATCAACAGCAGAAATGCAGCTATTACCAATGCAAAATCAAGCGCTGTAAGGACAGTGCTTTGCCAAATCGGTGTGAAGAACGCAGCGGCTAGAAGCCCGACTACAGCGGCGTTTGCGCCAGCCAAGATGGACCGTGCGCCCTGCCAGTTTCTGAATTTCTGCCAATGCGGAAGCATAGCATAGACCAGCAAGAAACCGGGCAAGAAAATAGCGATTGTGGCGATGGCGGCGTTCAGCGCAGCGTCGGGCATTGGCGCGCTTGCAGCGCCCAAAAAGGCAGCGAAGCTGAAAACTGGCCCGGGCACCGCTTGGGTTATGCCATAGCCGGCTAAGAAGCTGTCTTTGTTGACAATTCCTGTGGCGACGACCTCGGTTTTAAGCAAGGGCAAGACCACATGACCGCCGCCAAAAACCAATGCGCCAGCGCGATAAAAACTGTCTAGGAGCTGGATCCGAAGGTCCGATGTGAACTGCGCCAATAGGGGAAGAAATAGGAGTAGTGCGAAAAAAAACGCTAAGGCGATGTATCCAGCAAAAACGGGGATATGTCGTGTTGGTGTGTTTTGGAATGTAGGGACATGTTCTGACTTATTCACGAACTTTCCTAAAAACGCCCCAAAGGTGATTGCTAGGACCTGGCCGAGCGGGCCAGCGATCAGTGTGACAATAAGCAGGGACAGAGCCGCAATAGTTGCAGTGGCTTGTGTCTTACATAGACTTGTCGCCATGCCCAAAATCGCCTGTGCGACGACTGCTGCGGCGACAATTTTCAGGCCGTGGATAAGACCGTCCCCAAACGTTCCTGATAGCGTGTCGGCATAAAGGGCAAACAGCACCAAAAATAGCGCGGATGGCAAAGTGAAAGCCAAGAAGGCAGCGATGCCGCCAAATAATCCACCGCGCTGCACGCCGAGTGCAAAGCCAACTTGCGAACTGGAAGGGCCGGGCAAGAACTGACAAAGCGCAACCAAATCAGCATAGGCATCATCAGTGAGCCATTTGCGCTTTTCAACGAATTCGGCGCGAAAGAAACTCATATGAGCAACCGGCCCACCAAAAGAGGTGAGACCGAGTTTTGCAAAGGCGTTGAAAATTTCAAACAATGGACGTGACACAATCAAATACCCTTTTGGTTGGGCACGCCTTGTTTTTTAAATCGCTTTTGTCGCGCTCGCCAACCACGCCTTGTCACTATCGCTCAATTGTGACGCTGCGATCTCGTAGCATTTTTTGTGATAGTCATTCAGCCAGTTGATTTCAGTTTCCGTCATCAAGCTTTTGTCGATCAAGCGCGTGTCGATTGGCGTGAAAGTGATGGTTTCAAAGCTATAGAATGGCTGGTCTTTGGTGCCCTTGTCACTTTCAACAACAACAATCAGGTTTTCAATGCGGATGCCGTGGCTACCTTCCAAATAGTAACCCGGTTCATTTGAGATGATGTTGCCGACTTCAAGTGGTGCTGTATAGCGTGGAGAGATGCCGCATGGCCCTTCGTGTACGCCCAAGAAAGCGCCGACGCCATGACCGGTTCCGTGATTGTAATCAAGACCTTCTGCCCACAGGAATTGACGCGCCAAAATATCCAGATGCGAGCCGGTCGTGCCTTTTGGGAATGTTGCTAGAGTAAGAGCGATCATGCCCTTGAGCACCAAAGTGAAGTGCTTTTTTTGCTCTGCTGTTGCAGGGCCAGTGGCCATGGTGCGGGTAATGTCAGTTGTGCCTTCGCGATATTGACCACCGCTATCGACCAGCATCAATTCGCCAGGGATAAGGCGACGATCTGAGTTTTCAGTAACACGGTAGTGGCAAATCGCGCCATTTGGGCCTGAGCCTGAAATGGTTTCAAAGCTGATGTCGACGAGAGAGTTGGCCTGGCGACGTATCTGCTCAAGCTGTTTGACGATAGCGATTTCGGTTAACTCGCCTTTTGGTGCTTCGGCGTCAAGCCAAGACAAGAACTTCGCCATCGCGGCTGAATCAAGCCGCTGAGCGGCTTTCATGCCATCAATTTCTACAGCGTTTTTACGTGATTTGATTTTGAGAACTGGATCAGCTTCATTGACTAGTTTGCCGCCAGCTTCGGTGACAATGTTGGCCAATTTGGAAGGGCAGGTGTTGCCGTCTAGCCAAATGGTCTTGTCTTGTGCAAGTTCTGCAAGGTTACCGGTTAAGTCGCCAATCGGGCGCAGTGCTACCACGTCACCAAGTTCATTTTGAACGTCGGCAGTGATCTTTTCAGGTTGCACGAACAGTGTTGCTTTGCCAGATTTCTCGATGATCGCAAAGCCTAGTGTCACCGGCGTATTTGGAATGTCAGAGCCGCGAATGTTGAATAACCAACAAAAGCTTTCTGGCAAAGTCAGAACGAGAGCGTCGGCTTCGCGTTCCTCAATTGTCTTGATCAGATCGCTCACTTTGTCCGCAGCGCTTTTGCCTGTTTGATCCAACGACAATGTAAAAATCTTGTCGGTTGGCGGGGCAGGACGGTCTGTCCAAATTTCATCAACCAAGTTGTTGGTTTCAACCAGATTGATTTCGGCTTTTGCCAAAGCCTCGCGCAGCGTTTTGATGGCGTTCGGTGTATGTAGCCAACCGTCAAACCCGACTTTGCTTCCGGCTTCAAGCGCATCAACTAACCATTTTTGTGCAGCATCTGGCTTCATGTCGACGCATTCAATGTGGTCGGTATCTGTTTGCGCTGGCGCTTGGATCGTGTATCGCCCATCAACCACGAGAGCCGCGCGGTCTTTGGTTACAAGTGCATAGCCTGCAGACCCGGTAAAGCCTGTCATATAGGCAAGGCGTTCGTCACCCGCCGGAACGTTTTCACCGCGGTGCGCATCATCACGCGGGACAATAAAGGCATCCACATTTGCAGCAGATAGCGCGGCGCGCAATGCAGTTAGGCGCGGCAGAACTTGGGTTGAGTCAGCTTTTTCATCAAATTGTTGGAATTGAATTGAGCCGTCATTGTTAAACATTCGGTACGGTATCCTTTGAATCGCCGATCTTTCACTGCGATGTGTCTGCGATTTGATTTGTTTGTTGGTTTCTCGGACAGGAGGAAAAATTGGCTAAGCCATTTGAATTTGTACGCGATATTTTTGCTGCAATCATGAACTCACGCTCGAAAGCGGTTGAACATGATATCGACCACATCGTGGAAGCAGAGCACCATGATTTCACCAAAAATCACACGCTATAGACAGCCATTTCACATTATTCTATCCGATTTTTAAACGCGCAGCTTGTTCAAAGCGGCGCGTTTTGCATGTCTCCGTTTGTATTGGTCTATCGGTATTCCAAAAACGCATGGCTGTGGTGCGTTTCCAGCTCTACCTAAAAAATTTTACTGCGCTACATTGGTTTCACGAATTCAAAAAAGCAACCCCACTTTTGGTGGAAATTGTAGGAGACGAATATGGCACAGACAGTTGGATTTTTTCGCAACGTAGTAGACGCAATGGTTTCTTCTCGCTCAAAACACGCTGAGCGCCAGGTTGCAAACTTTTTGAAAACCCACGGACACGAAGCGATCAACAATGATCGTTTGAACGGCTTTTGATTTTTGGCGTAATCGCCACACTTTTTTAGGATGCACAAAATGGCTAAATCTGGTTTCTTCCGCAACGTAATGGACGCAATCGTAACATCACGTTCTAAGCACGCTGAGCGCGAAGTTGCTCGCTTTGTGGAAACACATGGCTACCGCAATTTGTTGAACGAAGAGCGTTCACGCAACAGCTTCTAAGGTTTACGCCTCACGTTGCAATCTTAGGATTGTCCAATCGCCCTTTTCGACACGTTCGAGAAGGGCGATTTTGTTTTTGGCATAGGCTTCAATCACGCCGTCAGCCTGACGGTTCAAAAGCCCGGCTAGCACAACCACACTGCCTTCATGGGTGTGTTTGGCAATATCAGGTGCCAACTCTACCAGTGGCCCGGCCAAAATATTGGCCAAAACCAAATCAAAGGGTCCGCGTTGTGCAAAGATTTCATGATCCATGCCAGTGGCGACCGCGGTTTCTATTTTGTCAGCAACGCCATTGATTTCGGTGTTTTCAGCCGTCACCTCAATTGCCTTGGCATCAATGTCTGTCGCCAGCACATTCTGATCTAACCGTTTTGCGGCAGCAATTGCCAAAATGCCGGTGCCAGTTCCCAAATCAAGAATCTTTTTTGGTGCGAGGTCAGAATTGGCCACGATAGATACGGCTTCTAAACAACCCGTAGTGGTTTCGTGGTGGCCGGTGCCAAAGGCTTGGCCCGCATCTATTTTGATGGCGATCTTGTCATCAGGAATAGGTGTTTCTTCGTGGCTTCCATGCACAAAGAATTCACCTGTGTCGATTGCCGACAGCCCTTCAAGTGAGTGGGCGACCCAGTCTTTATCTGGCACTTGCCCGATGGTGAATTCAACTTTGCCGTTCAAAACACGTTGCGCCAGTTCGTTGAAGCGCTCAACGTCAGGCTTTTGATCGCACGTTGCTTCAAACACCCAGTCGCCATTCTCATTTTCAAAGGCTGAGGCGGAAAGCGCCAAGCCAAACTCTTCCATTACCGCGTCGGCCAGGGCAAATGCGTCTTGTTTGGACATCGGGACAAAGATTTGTTCAAGGGTCATTGGGTGCTGCCTTTATGGGCGTTTAATAAAGCTCTCGAGCACTTTTTTGCGCCCAACGGATGGGAAGTCAATGGTCAGCTTGTTGCCATCAACGCTGGCCACAATGCCTTCACCAAACTTAAGGTGCAATGCTTTGTCGCCTTGTTTGAATGAAGATGATGAGGTGTTTATGCTGCCAGACCGGACAACCAATTCGCCTTCAATCGTGGGGCCTCGGTCGTGAGCCCGTGCTTTGTTTTGTTTTTGCGCGCGCTGCCACCCAGGGGTTTCATAAACACTATCAAACGGGTCTCGCGTGTCGAATTTGGACGCGGCATTACGTCCGCCATAATTGTAACCGCCATAGCTTGAGCCTGTGTCTTTTACTTCCACAGCGTCAGCCGGCAATTCATCTAGAAAACGCGAGGGAATACACGACTGCCAAAGGCCGTGGATACGGCGGTTTTGTGCGACGGTAAGTTTGGCGCGTTTTTTGGCGCGGGTGATGCCCACATAGGCGAGGCGACGTTCTTCTTCCAAACCGATGCGACCGCTTTCATCAAGCGAGCGTTGGTGGGGGAACAATCCTTCTTCCCAACCGGGAAGGAAGACCGTATCGAACTCAAGTCCTTTTGCCGCGTGCAAAGTCATGATGGACACCGCGTCTTCGGCACCATCGCCGCTGTCGCGCTCCATGACGAGGGAAACGTGCTCTAAGAATCCGCCAAGCGTTTCAAACTCTTCCATTGAGCGAACAAGTTCTTTGAGGTTCTCCAAACGGCCCGGCGCGTCGGCAGAGCGATCGTTTTGCCACATCTGTGTGTAGCCGCTCTCGTCCAATATTGCTTCGGCGACTTCGGCGTGCGGCATGTTTTGCAAACGGTTGGCCCAATCGTCGAATTGGCTGATCAAAAAGCGCAGGGTTGAGCGCTGTTTTGGCTTTAACTCGTCGGTTTCAATAAGATCGCGGGTGGCTTGAATAAGCGGCACATTGGCGGCACGAGCCGCGTCATGCAGAAGGCGAATAGTTGCGTCGCCTAGTCCGCGTTTGGGCACATTGACAATGCGTTCGAACGCCAAATCGTCAGCTTGTTGCGTTGTGGCGCGCAAATAGGCGAGAGCGTCGCGAATTTCTTTGCGTTCATAAAAGCGTGGGCCACCAATGACGCGATAGTTTAGGCCAAGTTTGATAAAACGTTCTTCAAATTCGCGCATTTGGAATGAAGCGCGCACCAAAATGGCAATTGAATTGAGCGTATGGCCTTGACGTTGAAATTGCTCGATCTCTTCACCAATATGGCGGGCTTCTTCTTCTGAATCCCAAACCGAAGTAACAGTGACCGGATCACCTTCTTCGCCCACATCGGTTTGAAGGGTTTTACCCAGACGGTCTTCATTGTGTGAAATAAGGTGAGACGCAGCGCGCAAAATCTTTGAAGTGGAGCGATAATTGCGTTCCAATCGGATCACTTTTGCGCCTGGAAAGTCTTTTTCGAAACGAAGGATATTGTCGACCTCAGCACCGCGCCACCCGTAGATGGATTGGTCATCGTCGCCAACAACGCAGACATTGGAATTGCCTTGCGCCAACAATCGTAGCCACAAATATTGCGCCACGTTCGTATCTTGGTATTCGTCCACCAGCATGTATTTGAAGCGTCGGTGAAATTCTTCGAGCACGGTCGGGTTGTCTTTAAGAAGGCGAATGCATTCGAGCAACAAGTCGCCAAAGTCGGCCGCATTAAGAGTTTTCAGCCGCGCCTGATAGGCGGCGTAAAGCTTTGCGCCTTTGCCATCTGCAAAAACACCTGCGTCTGATGCATCGAGCTGCTTAGGCTGTAGGCCCTTATTTTTCCAACCATCAATCATGTGCGCAAGCTGACGTGCAGGCCAACGCTTTTCGTCGATATTTTCCGCTCGCAGCAATTGCTTGAGCAGACGGATTTGGTCGTCAGTATCAAGAATGGTGAAATCGGATTTCAATCCCACGAGCTCGGCGTGACGACGCAAAATCTTTGCGCCAATCGAGTGGAATGTGCCAAGCCAAGGCATGCCTTCAACAGAACCGCCAACAAATTTGGAAATCCGCTCTTTCATTTCGCGGGCCGCTTTGTTGGTGAAGGTCACGGCCAAAATTTCATGGCCACGGGCGCGGCGGGTGGCCAGGATGTGCGCGATGCGGGTGGTCAGAACACGGGTCTTTCCGGTGCCTGCACCAGCAAGCACCAAAAGCGGTCCCTCAATGCTTTCAATCGCGTCTTGTTGCTCGGGATTTAGGCCATCTAGATAGCGCGGTGCGCCGCCGCCAAATTGCGACGTAATTGGTCCAGGTTGTGAACTGGGGGCTTTGCCCGGCCTTGCAGTCATAGAACGCGCTCGAATCTCGTTTTGTTCTTTATAGGTCAGTTGCCAATATTTGTATATGCAGCGGTCAACTTAGAATTGTCATCTCATTGTTGCATGGCCGGAATATCCCCAACAGCGGTTTATCTCACAATCAAGGAACCGTACAACATGAAATTCCAACATATCCTTGGCGCTTTTGCATTTGGTGCGATCAGCTTGACCGCCCTAAATGCAGCCGCTGCGCCCCACTTTAACCGGATCGCCAGCTTCCCCGTTGCCAGCAATATTCCAGCGAGCATAGATGCCAACAGCGAATCATCCTCAGAAATCATTGCGGCCACAGAAGACGGTATGACGTTGATTTACTCAGACAGTCCATTGGGTGGTATCGGCTTCATCGATATTGCGGACCCCAAAGCGCCAAAGGCGGCAGGCTTTTTGACGCTGACTGGCGAGCCAACATCGGTTTCGATTGTTGGCAATAGCGCCTTTGTTGGTGTGAACACCTCTGAGAGCAATGTGGCACCCTCTGGGCATTTGGCAGTGATTGATATCGCCTCAAAAGAGGTAGTCGCCAAGTGCGATCTTGGCGGTCAGCCTGACAGCGTTGCGGTTTCACACGACGATTCACTGGTCGCAATTGCAATTGAGAATGAGCGCGACGAGGATTTGAACGATGGCGAGTTGCCTCAATTGCCAGCCGGCTTTGTGACGATCTTCAGTGTTGCGAACGGCGTTGTTGATTGTGAAAGCAAAAAGCAGGTTGAATTGACAGGTCTGGCTGAGATTGGTGGTTCTGATCCAGAGCCAGAGTTTGTTGATTTCAATGCGCTGAATGAGATCGTTGTTTCAATGCAGGAAAACAACCATTATGCCATTATCGACGGTGTAACTGGCGAAGTGAAATCTCATTTTTCAGCTGGTGCAGTTGATCTTTCTTACATCGATGTTGAAGAAGAACGCGCATTCACATTTGACGGTAGCCAAACTGAACGTTTGCGCGAACCCGATGCGGTGAAGTGGTTGGATGATAATCGCTTTATTGGCGCTAATGAGGGCGACTTTAACGGCGGTTCTCGCGGGTTCACCATCTACCACAAAGATGGTTCAGTTGAGTTTGAATCGGGCACATCTTTGGAAATCTTGGCCGCGCGCGCTGGTCACTACCCGGAAAAACGCTCTGGCAATAAGGGTGTGGAACCTGAGGGCTTGGCAACAGGTACCTTTGGCGATGACACATACTTCTTCGTGTTGCTGGAGCGTGCATCGTTGGTCGGCGTCTACAAAGACACCGGTGCTGACCCTGAATTTGTGCAGTTGCTACCATCCGGGATTGCACCAGAAGGCGCGCTGACAATTCCCTCGCGCAATCTGTTTGTGTCTGCAAACGAAGCGGAATTGGTCGAAGATGGCGGCGTACGTTCACATGTCATGATTTATGAATTGCAAGACGCACCAGCTGCTTACCCGCAAATCATGTCTGAAATGGCTGACGACCATCGCCCAATTGGTTGGGTTGCTCTGTCAGGGCTTGTAGCTGACGCCGAAGTGCCTGGAAAGCTTTACGCGGTGAACGACAGCTTCCTGCGGGCGCAACCTTCAATCTATGAGATTGATGCAACGAGCATGCCCGCCAAAATCACAAAGCGTATTGGGGTGACGCGTGATGGTGCACCTGCGCAAAAGCTAGACCTTGAAGGCATCACCTTGGATGGCAAAGGCGGTTATTGGCTCGCCTCTGAGGGCCGTGCTGATCGTTTGACACCACATGCGATTTACAATGTGAATGCAAAGGGCGAGATCAAGCAAGAAGTGCCATTCCCAGCTGAATTGCTTGCTGTAGAAAAACGCTTCGCTGCCGAAGGCATCACAAGTGTCGGTGAAGGCGATGATATGGTGCTTTGGATTGCCATCCAGCGGGAATGGCAGGACGACCCAAAAGGGCAGGTGAAACTGGTTTCTTACCAACCTTCAACTGGCGAATGGGGTGCAGTGCGTTACCCGCTTGATGAGACAGCAAATGGCTGGGTTGGCCTTTCTGAGATTACGACATATGGCGAATACGTTTATATCATTGAGCGTGACAATCAGATCGCTGAAAATGCGAAAGTCAAAAAGCTCTACCGCGTAAAACTTGATGATATGCAAGCTGCCCCACTTGGTTCCGATTTGCCAATTGTTGCCAAAGAAGAGGTGCGTGATTTCATTCCTGACCTTCAATCGCTGAACGGTTACGTTCAGGACAAAATTGAAGGCTTTGCAATTGACGCCGCTGGTGAAGGATTCGCCGTTACCGACAATGACGGGGTTGACGATCACTCAGGGGAGACGTTGTTCTTCTCGATTGGCAAGCTTTAGCATCTAGCAATATCTCATAAACACTAAAGCGTCCGGGCAGTTTTGTTCGGGCGCTTTTTCGAGCATCATTCAAGTTCTACCCATTTTGGAGGACAAAGTTTGATGTTTGAAGTTTGGGGGATAAATGTCGCTTGTTGAAGCCATTTTGCGATTTGATGGAACGCATGTTGATGAATTGAAACATGCGCTGAGCAATGAACTCTCTCGAGATGATTGGCGCGAGATTTTGAGTTTTTTTGATTCAGATGATCGTATGCACCAATCGGCCTCAACTTGGCTCGTAAAAAACGCTGCCGAAAGGGGGCAAGCGATCTATCCAGAGGTTCTTGAAAAACTGATTTTGGCGGCACCGCAATTCACCTATTGGGAGCCGCGCTTGCACTTGTTGCAAACCGTTAAATATATGCCGAACGATCTTTTGACCACTGATAAGCTCAGCAAACTCGTTGCTGAATATTGCGCTGACAAGAAGACTTTGCTGCGCGTTTGGGCTCTAGACGCCCGTTGCCGTACCGCTAAGGCAAATGGTGATGGGTCTTCAATTCAGACGCTTTTGCAACACGCACAAGATGACAAAGCAGCTTCAATGCGCGCACGGGCGCGGTTATTGCGCGAAGAGTTTGCAAAGGTGCTCTAGCGGATTGGAGCAGACAATTGCTTGAAACGCTTGACATTGGCTTGGTGCTTCCCATGTGTTGTGAACACCAATAAGGGAACAATCATTATGAAAGCTGCTGTTTACCGCGAGTTCGGTCCGGCCGAAAATGTAAAAATCGAACAAGTTGACAAGCCGACCCCGAAAGCGGGCGAAATTCTCGTCAAGGTGATTGCATCAACGGTGGACATTGCCGATGTGCGCGTTCGGGCATTGCGCGTTCCGGGCGGTCTATCATTTCCAACGCGATTGGCCATGGGCCCCTTTAAACCCAAACACCCGGTGCTTGGTTTGCAGCTTTCTGGCGTTATCGAGCAAGTTGGCGAAGGTGTAACTGGATTTAGCGTAGGCGATGAGGTCGTGGGCTCGTCTGGGTTCAAGTTTGGGTGTCACGCAGAATATGTTTGTCTAGATGCCAGCGGTGCGATTGCCGCAAAACCTGACAGCTTAAGCCATGAAGAGGCGGTTTCGGTGTTGTTTGGCGGGGCAACGGCGAAGGCCTATTTCGATGCGGCGGGTCTAAAAAAAGGCGACCGTATTCTGATCAACGGCGCTTCTGGCGCGGTTGGGGTGGCGGCAGTTCCCCTTGCCAAGCAAATCGGCGCCAATGTAACGGGTGTGTGTAGCGGCAAAAATGCCGAGCTGGTTACATCGCTGGGTGCAGACAAGGTCATTGATTATACTAAGGCCGATTTTAAATCTTCAGGCGAGAAGTTCGACTACATTATGGACAATGTGGGAAATGCGCCATTCGGCGAGATAGAGCACTTGCTGAAGCCTGAGGGTAAGCTGCTTGTCGTTATTTTCAAAAACGTCTGGGAAATGATCAAAAACAGCTTCAACAAGCGCGCATTGTTGCTGACCGGCGATGATGAAAAAGACGTCATGTCGGCGAAGATGTATAAGAAGCTTATGGAGTTGACGATTGAAGGCGGATTGAAGCCCGTTATTGATGCCACCTACACATTAGAAGAGGTCGTTGCTGCCCATAATCACGTGGACACGGGCCGTAAGGTTGGTTCTGTGGTTTTGCGAATTGCGGCGTAGTTTTGGTGCTCGCAGTTGCATTTAGCCATGTTCTTATTGAGACTAAGTTGACATAGCCAGTTGCGCGCCTTAGCGGGCAAGCGAGCCTTCAATCAATCGCTCCATAGCGTTTACGTATATTTCTGCATCCGCACCCGCTGATACTGCAATCGCGGCGCGATCAAATGCTGCGGACAAAAGGTCTGCTAGCACTTCAATGTCTTTGGATTTTGCTTGGTCATCATCAAATGCCGCTTTTAGTCCATCTAAAAGGGTTCGATGCGCTGCGCCATCGTCAATTTTGCGCATCAGGTTCGTGCCTAAAACAGCAGGGCCGATCTCGAGCAGTAAGCGCGTCCTGCCTGGCACTTGCATGGCCTCAATGTAAGCTCGAGAACCGTTCTTGAGGGACTGAATTGCTGAGGTCCCTTCAGCATGGCTGATTATGCTCTCAGCTACTGCCTGTGCTTCTTCAGCAATAACCGCTGTAAGCAGATCCGCTTTGTCCACAAAATGATGATAAAGCGCGCCTCTTGTCACCTTGGCTTTCTTGACGATCGCTGGCGTGCCCGTGTCGGCATATCCGCCTTCAACAAACAATTCTCTGGCTGCTGCAATTAATTGAGCGCGTGTGGCTTGGGTTCTGTCTTTGTTTGATTTGTAGATTTTTGATTGCATACATACAGCCTGTATGTTAAATGGAAGATACATACAGACTGTATGTTAATTGAGCAGAGAGGTAAAGTGATGAAAACAAGTTCTTATTATCCTGTTTTGATGGTCGATAATGTCGCAACGACAGTTGAATTCTACTGCAATCACTTCAATTTTACGCCCACATTCGAAAGTGATTGGTACGTGCATTTGCAGTCAAAAGAAGATGAATTGGTCAATATTGCAGTGCTGCAATTTGATCATCCAACCGTGCCAGCAGGGGCAGAAGCGCGAACTAATGGGTTGATCCTCAATTTTGAGGTTTCAAATGCTCACGTTGAATATGATCGGCTGCGGAGCGCTGGAATTTCATTTTTGTTGGATATTCGTGATGAAGATTTTGGCCAGCGTCACTTCATTGCTCAGGACCCGAATGGTGTGATGATTGATATCATTCAGCCCATCCCGCCAAGCGCTGAGTTTGCAGCCCAGTACACACCTGCAACCCTACCGCAATAGGTGTCTAGCAGGGGGAAGCGAAGAGTTTATGGTTACAAATGCTCTTCGCGACTTTGGTCGACTAGGGCCTTGTTGAAGCTTGAAAGGGCTGCCACATGGGTTGCCCAGCCAACCTGTCGCATTCGCTTGCCAGACCCTTCCATAACGGGGAGACACTCTTTGTGTGTCGCGTCAAAGGCACGCAAGGCATTTTCCAGTGTGTCATTGGATTTCAGCCAGGGCTTGCCAGAAAGAATGTCGAAAGGTTCCTGGTCGCCGTCTTTGTCAAACGGGGTCATGAAATCGCGCACACGGAAATATTTCACAAAGTGTTTGTGCGGACCTTCTTCGAGCATGATGCCGCGGGTATAGAGCTGCCAATAAAAGAATGACCGCCCCATTACGGCTTGGCTTATGCCCGTTGAAATCGATACCGCAAATAGCAGCGCAATAGAGAAGGCAAAGCCACCTGTCAGCTCGAATATCATCACAGTTGTTGAAATTGGTGCACCAAGAACCGCCGCCGCAACTGCGCCCATGCCGATAATCGCGTAGAGCGCTTCGGATGACGCTAGTTCTGGAAAAACGCTTGCCGCCATCAAACCAAACGCGCCACCTGTCATCGCCCCGAGGTAAAGCGAAGGCGAGAAAATGCCGCCACCCATTCTGGATGCGAGCGTAATTGAGGTGGCAATTGTTTTGGCAATGATCAATGCAAGCATTGTTTGCAACGACCAATGGTTGGTCAATGCAGCGTCGGTCGCTTCATATCCAACGCCAAGAATTTGAGGGAAGGCAAGGGCGATAAAGCCCACAAGTAAACCGCCAATTGCGGGGCGGATGAATGCCTTAATTCTGAAGTGACGGGCTATCCAGTCCCCGCCAATCAATGAGGATTGGAAACAGATAGCGACGACCGCACAAGTGACGCCTAGCAGCGCAAAGGCTGGAATTTCCCAGTAGGAGGTGATTTGAAAATCTGGAACCAGGAATGCGGGGTTGTCGCCAAACCACGCGCGCGACATGGTCGAGGCGATCACGGATGCAATCACAACGGGCACAAAGGCGGACATGGCGAAATGCCCTAATATCACCTCATGCGCAAACAGCACTCCAGCGATTGGGGCGTTAAAACTGGCGGAAATAGCGGCGGCAACGCCACACCCGAGCATGATGCGGCGGGCAGAAGGCGGTAGTTCAAAGTAGCGAAACAAGGCCTTTGATACAGACGCCGCAAAATAGACCACCGGGCCTTCACGCCCGGCGCTGCCACCAAAACCAAGTGTGATGAGAGAAATTGCGGTGCCAATTAGGGCCTCTTTTAGCGAGAGTTTTTTGCCGTCATGGGCGCGCGCTTCAATAACGTCGGCAACCCCGCCATAGCGTGATTTGGGTCTGAAATAGATGATCAGGCCAATAAGACATCCGCCAAAAATGGGACCGCCCATGGTGAAATACCAAGGCAATTGGGCCAGGCGATCAAGTATGCGTTCGGATGTTGTGCCGATCCATAGGAATTGTAGCCAGCCAATCATTGATCGGAATAGGATCGCAACAATGCCGCCAGCGATGCCGGCGCCGATGGATAGCAGCCAGATTTTTGGTTGTTGAGCGGTGCGAAAAGTCGCCAAGTGGGGTTCCACCCAGCGGTGGACAACGCGGTATATGAGACGGGCGTTTTTTGCCATATTCTTGCGCGATCCCCCTTAAAATCGCACTCCTACCTTATTCGGTGATAGGCTGGTTTGCGCCATAAGTGCAAGGGGTAAAGCCGTAATGCGGTGATTTCAAACACACAATTGTTGAAATTGGCATTATTTTAGGGTGACGTAGCAGGCGCAAACGCATAGGATTTTGCGAGAGGTTTCGAATTGCTGCGGTCAGTTCCTTGTTAAATCGGCTTTATATTGTTGTAGGCGTTGTACTTATTCTGCTGCTCACGGCAGCATTCGTGGTTCCGCGTCTTTATGACTGGTCTCCATATCGTGAGCGCATGGAAGTTATCGCTTCTGAAGCGCTGGGCACAGACGTCAAAATAAATGGTGATTTGTCGTTTACGCTGCTGCCGCAGCCGCAAATGGTGATGTCGCGCGTGGTCGTTGGGCCAGAGGGCGCACCGATTCTAGAAATCGACCGCGTTGACGCGCATTTGGCGCTGATGGAGTTCTTGCGCGACTATTATGAAGTGCAAAAACTTGTGTTGGACACACCATCATTTCATCTCAAAGTAGCCGAAGATGGTGGCCTAGATTTACCCGTGACGCTGGCGCAAAATGGCGGACGCGACAATGTTTCAATTGAAGATGCTCACATCATCAATGGGTCGTTTTTGCTCAGCGATTTGCGCTCCGACGAGCATTGGCGTGTTGAAAATATTCAAGGACACCTGAGTGCAACAGCCCTACGTGGTCCGTTTGCCTTTACGGGTTCTGGCGTGTTTAACGAAAAAGAGCTGGCGTTACGACTAAACACCTCAGACCTGAATACGCGCGGCGATATCCGCGTAAGCTCGTTTTTGTCACCACCAGATAAGTCATTTTCTCTTGCAAGCGAGGGGTTGCTGACCACTACTGCGCTGTCACCATTTTATGATGGCGAAGTGACGCTGCGGCTGACGCCGCAAAATGTTGCCGAAACAGAAGTGCGCGGCGATATGGTAATGGAAGGCAAGGTGCAGCTTTCGCCAGATCGGCTTAAGCTAACTGAGTATTCAATCCAGCCTGATGAAAATCGAGCCGGGACTCGGCTCACGGGTGCAGTTGACCTGCGGCTTGGTGCGGACCGGTATTTCGATGCGGTGATTTCAGGCGGGGTTGTGCCTTTATTGCCCAAAGATGCGCTCAGTGAAACCCAAGGTGATCCCTATGCCTTGGTTTCTCTTTTGACCCAATTGCCAGCGCCGCCAGCGCTGGGCAATGTAAGCGGCGCATTGTCTGTTGATATTTCTGAATTGGGCGTGCGGGAGTTGGCGCTGCGCAATGTGCTGCTTGATGCAAAAACTGATGGTGCCAATTGGACCGTCGATAGTTTTAGCGCCAAGCTGGCTGGCGATAGTTTGTTGTCTTTGTCAGGGGAGCTCATCGAGGCTCAAGGCAACGCAGCGTTCGATGGCAGCTTTTCAATTGAAACGGAACGCTTGGATGCACTTGCACGTTCCTGGCGAGCATTTGGCGAAAGCAACCCACTCTTTGGCGCAAAGGCGAGCATTGTTGGCGGCATAGATTTCTCAAATTCAGGCGCTACATTTGCAGATTTGGCCTTTAACCTCGATGGCTATGAAATAAGTGGACAAGTTGATTGGCGGGAAGAAAATCAGCGTCGGTTGTCTGTTCGTGCCGAATTAGGGGCATTCGATGCGCAGGCGACAGCGCAATTGATGGGGCTGTTGCCAGATCCAAAACGCGCCGACAAGTTTCAAAACAGTTTTCCGGTTGGCACTTTTAATATTGCTGCGCAAAGTCTTGATATCTCTGGCCAACTCGCGCGCGGCGTCGCGTTTGAAGGGCAGTGGAGCCCAGATGCTATTGATCTAGCGCGCGGTCGGGTTGAGGAAATCGCACAAATTCGCTTAGAAGGTGCGGGGCAAATGACAGGTGAAGTTGTGTCGCCTCGCTTTGAGGGTACTTTGCGCGCCGACCTGCAGCCACAAGCTGATGTTGCAGCGCTTTGGTCCGTTCTACCTCTACCAGAATTACATCCTTCGATTGAAAGTGTTTTTTCAGCTAATCGGCCTGCGCGATTTGATTTTGAATTGACAGAACCAGGGTCGGCGAACGAGCAGAAACTGCTGCTCACCAGCAGTGCAGGGGAGTTGAGCATGAACGCAGAGGTCATGCTTACTGAAGGGCTGACCAATGCATTTACAACACCCACAATTGGCAAGTTTGAAGTCAATGCACCGTCCGCAAGCGCACTATTTGCTCAATTGGGGCTCGACGGTGATGCATTTGATGATCAAGTGCCCGCCGCGCTTAAACTTGAGTATCAAGGCACGATTTTTAACAGCGTACAGTTGACTGGAATATATACCAGCGCTGACGACGCGCTGGGGTAT
Organism: Maritalea porphyrae; assembly: GCF_030159895.1. Taxonomy (GTDB): domain Bacteria; phylum Pseudomonadota; class Alphaproteobacteria; order Rhizobiales; family Devosiaceae; genus Maritalea; species Maritalea porphyrae. Next base: position 2,549,370 of record NZ_BSNI01000002.1, on the reverse strand, counting down.
CAAGGGTCTCTAATTGTAAGCGATTTGGACCGTCTGCGCGGAAATGGCGAATTGCGCGTAAAGCTTGCCGATACGGAAGGCTTCGCAGATTGGATCGGACTAGAGAGTTTTCAGGTCCCCGTCGTCAATGGCAAAACCAACCTTAAGTTTACTGGCGTCGGCAATGTCGAATTGAATGATCTGCAATTGCGCGCTGGTGACGAAGATGTTTCAGGCAATATGCAAATCCGCCTTCTAGGCGATGTGCGCGTTGTGACCGGAGATATTAATGTCGGCCGTTTGGATGTTGCTGCATTTTCAACGTTCTTGGGTGGCGCAGCAGCCAATCTAGGGGATGAAGGGCAGATTTGGCCCAATGGGCCGTTTGGCGTTGATAATGGCGCGCGTAATACGCGCGGACGGCTTCATGTCGAGACGCCGCTTCTGCTTGCAAATGGTGATGCTCTTCTTACCGAAGTGGGTTTTGATGTCACGTGGACCAAAGACGAGAACCGAATTCGAAACCTTGTTGGCGCGCGTGGTCAGGGAGAGGTTTCTGCAGATATTTCGCTATGTTGCCACGGCAGTGTCGCGCAAAAACAAGTCGCGGGTCGCTTTGCAATTGATGGGGTGACATTTGATGACCTATTCCCCCAAGCCGTTGCAAATCGTATTGAAGGCGAAGTGTCGGGAAGTGGACAGTTTTCAGGAACGGGCGAAGATTTCGCGGGCGTTGTAAATAGCTTGGGCGGCGATGGCAGCTTTTCGGTTATGGGGCTGCGGGTTGAGGACTTTGATCCCAAGATATTTGAAAAGATCAATGCCGTTGAAAATATCTTGGAAATGGAGGCGCAGGATCTGGAAGCAAGGGTGCTAACCGAGCTTGCTGGCGCTCCGTTTGTTTCGACGGGATTTGAGGGGCTTTTCAGCTTAGCTGCAGGCAGAGTGTTGATCAGCAATATCGCAATTGAAGATGAGCGCACCCGTTTGATTGGTGATGCGAGCCTGGCTTTGCTTGATATGGGGTTAGAGAGCGGTTGGTCACTTACGCCGACACAAAACATTGGCGATGGTTCTGTGCTCGACGAAACCACAGGTCGGGTTGACGCATTAATCTCCGGCACACTTATGGCCCCAGAATATCGCATTGATATTCAGCAAATGGTCGATTCTATTCAGGTGAAAGCTTTTGAGTTAGAAGTAGATCGGCTTGAGAAGTTGCGGGCAGAACAGGAAGCGCGGGCACTTGCGCAAGCTGAAGAACAACAAAGGCGCATGGCGGAACAAGCAGCGCAACTTGCGCGGGAAGAGGCTGCAAAGCTTGCAGCAGAGGAAGAAGCACGGCGAAAGCAACGTGAGGAAGCTGCGGCGAAAGCTGCTGCTGAGGCTGCCGCTGCAGAACAGCAAAGCGAAAGCCCGAGCGTTACTGAGCTTCCACCGCTGAACTTAGATGATCAGCCATTACCATTGCTTGATTTGGATGCCTTGTTCGACCCGAATGCGCCCTTTGATCCCAACCTGACGGACGAAGACGTGCCAATTGATTTGATCGAGGGCGGCAACTAAGAAGTTTGGTTCTTCAGGTTTTCAAGCACGGCTAAACGCAGTGCGGATGCAAGGTTTTCCGTGGTGCGCGCCTCATCAATTTCCTCAATGAGCTGAGAGAGTGTAAGGGAGCGCTCTTTGGCCAGATCATCAATTTCACTCCAAAACTCTTGCTCGAGCGCCACGCTTGTGCGGTGCCCGGCAATTGTGATGGATCGTTTTTTCATGATGGGATTAGGGCTTTTTGCGGAAAGAATCGAGGCTGACAACATTTTCTTTGTCATCATCGCCGTCTTCTGCCTTATCGCCAGCTTCAGACTTGGTGTCTTCTAGTGCGTCATCATCGTCGCCGTTTTCCGCAATCGGCGTTGTGACGTCACCATTTTCGTCAACAACATCAAATTGAAGGCCAAATTGCACAGATGGATCAAAGAATCCTTTGATTGCTGAATAAGGCACAACAAGATTTTCTGGTTGTCCGTCAAACGACAGTCCAACTTCAAAGCCGGTATCGTGCACCTTTAGGTCCCAATACTGGTTTTGCAAAACAATAGTCATCTCGTTCTCGTACTGCTTAAGCAGTTTTTCGGAGATGCGAACACCCGGGGCGGTTGTCACAAAGGAAATGAAGAAATGATGTTCGCCTGGTAGTCCAGTTTTGCCTACTTCAGTCAATACTTTGCGCACCACGCCACGTAGCGCTTCTTGTGCCAAAACATCGTAGCGAATGAGGTCTTCGGCCATCACTTTTCCTTGTTGTTATTCCGAATCCGGTTCATGACCATATCAGCCCTAAATTTATTGCAATTGCAAGTGGATAGGCAGCTGAAACTGGGACTTGGGTAAAAAATGAGTGCAGGTTTCTGTTGCCAGGTACCTGCGAACCCCGCCTAGACCCTGCTAGGGGAATAGGGCTTCAATTCGAGGTGTCGAACCGCATTACGCAGCCAGACGTGCCTCAGCGAAGTTGTCATTTGCAACTATCATAATGGCCCGATGCGGTGGTACCATGCCGAGCGAAAGCAAACCTTTTACACCCTCGTCGATCCTATTTCGCCCCCAAAATCTTATGCTTTAGCATCGCATTAGATGTTTTGGTGGAGGCGCCGGGTACCGCCCCCGGGTCCGAATGGTTTATTACGATCGCGATTTATCGCCATAGCTGTTGCCAGCACCTCTAATATAGGTTCGATTCTACAAAATGCAATCCACAGTGTGCGAGTAAAACGCTTTACTTGGCGTTTTGGTTGTGGAATCGTTCGATATGCGGGGTCACCGGTTGTGAGTGGCTAAAGGCGGCAAATTGAGGGAGTTGTGTGGCAATGAGCAAGCACCTAGAAGAAATTCAAAAATACGATGCAAAGGCCGATCCGGCAATTGTGGAGAAAATGGCCAAAACATATCGTTTGGTGTTGAGCAAGCGCGACAGCGCCTATGTTTCTGCAAGCGACGAAAAAGAGCTGAAAACGGTTCGTGAAAACTTCTTGAAAAAGAAGCTTGGCATGAAAGATAGCGACGACAAGTTGGATGCTATTATTGCCGAAGTCGCCAATGACATGAAGGCTGACCGGATGAAGGAACGGCTGACGTTCTATTATCTGTGCGCTAAAAAAGCTGGCAAGCTCTCAGTATTCTCATAGTCTTTTCGAACAGACTGTTAGTTGCATCGCGGCGTCCATTGGGCGCCGTTTTTGTTTGTTCGCAGGCTTGTGATCGACAATTGAGGTGCTGAATGCGCTATTATTGCTATGTTAGATGAAACATTCAGTTGGAGACATTAGCCATGGATCGCCGTCTTTTCTTAAAAACTGCTTTGGCAACGAGCGGTGTTTTTATGTTTTTATCGCCAAGTTTTGCCGCGGATGAAATTTACACCGGTATTGTGCCCGGCGTCGCGATTGGGGGCTATGACAGCGTGGCCTATTTCACAATTGGTGAAGCGACAAAAGGCGATAAAGCCCTAACGACCAGCTTTAAGGGCGCAGAATGGCGATTTTCTAGCCAAGAAAATCTAGATTTGTTCTTGGCCGATCCTGAAAAATACGCACCTCAATATGGCGGATATTGTGCCTATGCTGCATCCAAAGGCGCTTTGGCAAAGGGTGATCCTGAAGCATGGACGGTTTATGAGGACAAACTCTATTTGAATTTCTCGAAGTCCGTGCGCGCTTTGTGGAAAACAGACATTCCGGGGAATGTTGCAAAAGCGGATGTGAATTATCCAAAACTGTTGGAATCTTGGCCCAACGTTTCGGAATAGCGAATGAGACTCAACCCAGTTTTGAGAATCGTTTATTGATAGGTTTATGCAGACCTATTTGAACTTACTCAGTCATGTTTTGGAAAATGGTGTGGATCGCGGTGATCGCACCGGCACGGGCACGCGCGGCGTGTTCGGCTACCAGATGCGGTTTGACCTTCAAAAGGGATTTCCGCTGCTCACCACCAAAAAGCTTCATCTCAAGTCAATAATCCACGAGCTCTTGTGGTTTTTGATGGGTGAGACGAATATCGCTTATCTCAAAGAAAATGGGGTGCGCATTTGGGACGAATGGGCGGACGAAGATGGAAATCTTGGTCCCGTTTATGGATCGCAATGGCGCTCATGGCCCGCAGGTGATGGCGAAACCATTGATCAGATTGAACGTTTGGTCGAAGGGATCAAGAACAATCCCAATTCGCGTCGTCACATCGTTTCGGCTTGGAACCCGGCTGAAATCGAAGACATGGCGTTGCCGCCTTGTCACTGCCTGTTCCAGTTCTTTGTTGCGGACGGAAAGCTATCTTGTCAGCTATATCAACGCTCAGCGGACATTTTCTTAGGGGTTCCGTTTAATATCGCATCATACTCGTTGCTCACGCACATGGTTGCGCAAGTCACAGGGTATGAGGTTGGTGAGTTTGTGCACACGTTTGGTGACGCGCATATTTATCACAATCATTTTGAGCAAGCTCGGCTGCAACTTACAAGATCACCCAAGCCATTGCCGACATTGGTGATCAACACAGAACGCAAGTCGATTTTCGACTTCCAGTTTGACGATTTCTCGTTTGACGGATACGACGCGCATCCGACCATCAAGGCACCAATTGCGGTATGAGTCAGCTCTCGCTTGAAGAACTAACTCACAAAGTTGCCAAGGTCAGTGATACCTATGCTCGGCGATGCGCGATTAGGCGTGACGATGATTGGTATGCACTTAAGCTGACCGAAGAAATTGGTGAACTTAACGCCGAGTATCTTAGGCTGAGCGGGCGCGGGCGGTCAAAAGGGAAAAGCGCCGACGAGATTCGCGCGGACCTCGGTCAAGAATGTGCTGATGTCTTGGCTCACCTTTTGCTGTTTGCGAAGAACAACAATATCGACCTGGAAAAAGAACTACGCGACAAATGGTTCGTGTACTTGGATGATCATGACAAGTGACATAAAGATAGCGCTAATCGCTGCTGTGCCGAAGAATAATGTGATTGGTGCTAATGGCGGCATGCCTTGGTATTTGCCATCAGATTTCAAGTTTTTCAAAGCGCAGACCATGGGCAAGCCGATGGTGATGGGCCGCAAGCAGTTTGAAACTGTTGGAAAGCCATTGCCTGGACGGACCAACATTCTGGTGACACGGCAGCAGGGTTATCAGCCAGATGGCGTTATCGTTATCAATGAGTTTGATTCTGCAATTGAACACGCTAAGACCATTGCAAAAGCTGATGGCGTTGATGAAGTGATGGTAATTGGCGGCGGAGAGATCTATAAACTCGCAATGCCGATTGCGGACAGGCTATATATCACTCATATTGATGCGGAACCTGATGGTGATGTCGTATTTCCACCCATCGAGAATGTTTGGGTATGTGTAGACAAGCCTGAATTTGAGCCGCATGAAAAAGATACGGCACAATATGAGATTTCAGTTTACGAAAAAAGATAAAAATTGCGCTCGCATTGATCCAATCGCGCGGTTTTCCTATATAACGAACACAGTTCAGATCAATTGAAAGGTTTCCAATGCCTTGGAACGAAAATAATAGCGGCGGCCCATGGGGCCAATCTCCCGGTGGTGGTGGCGGACCTCGTCGTCCGGGCGGTCCACCAAAACTAGAAGATATTCTATCACAAGGGCGGGACCAATTCGGCGGCGGATTACCTGATTTACGCTGGATCTTGCTGATCGGCCTCGTATTGTTGATCGCCTTTTTGGGTTCACGTTCGATTTATCAGCTAGAGCCAGATGAAATTGGTGTTGAGCTGCGTTTCGGCGTGCCAAAAGAAGAGTTTTCAAATCCAGGTCTGCACTTCATGTTCTGGCCTATTGAAACTGTTGAGATTGCAAAAACGTCAGAAAACGAAACGCGTATTGGCAGCATTCGCAATTCACGTTCGGGTTCTACTGAAGGCTTGATGCTGACAGGCGACCAGAACATTGTTGATTTGGACTTTACGGTTCTATGGCAGATCACAAACCCGAACCACTATTTGTTCAACGTTGCTGACCCAGATGGTGTGTTGCGCCGTGCGTCAAACAGCGCGATGCGCGAAGTGGTTGGTCGTCGTCCAGCGGAAGACATTTTCCGTGACGAACGTAAAGGCATTGAGTTGGAAGTGAAAACCACGATCCAATCCATGCTCGACAACTATTTGACAGGCGTAACCATCAACGACGTTAAGATCGAAGATGTGGCCCCACCAACCGAAGTTGCTGATGCGTTTGACGAAGTGCAGCGCGCCGAGCAAGACCAAGACCGCTTCCAAGAAGAAGCGCGTCAATATTCAAATACGAAGCTTGGTCAAGCACGTGGTCGAGCTGCGCAGATTTCAGAAGAAGCTGCAGCTTATAAAGACCAAGTCGTAAAGGAAGCGGAAGGTGAGGCGGCTCGCTTTACTTCTGTTTATGAAGAGTATGCGAAGGCACCTGAGGTGACACGCAAGCGCTTGTTCCTTGAAACTATGGAAGAAGTGTTGGGTCGTTCAAACAAAGTTATCATTGAGAATGATGCTGGTGGCACGGGCGTTGTGCCTTATCTGCCGCTGAACGAACTGAACTCTCGGTCTAACTCAAGCGCGGGGAACTAATCATGAATGCACGTTTAATAGTCCTAGTCGCTGGTCTTTTCATCGCACTGTATTTGTTTGCGAGCTCAATCTTTATTTTGGATGAGCGTCAGCAAGCGATTGTGATGCGCTTTGGTGAGATTACACGCGTTGAGCAGAAGCCTGGCTTAAACTTTAAATTGCCAACAGACATCGTCGAAACGGTACAAATCGTTGAAGACCGCATTTTGCGCTATGAACTTGAAGACATCACCGTGCAAGTGAGCGGTGGTAAGTTCTACGAAGTTGATGCGTTCTTGATGTACAAAATCGTTGATCCTCGTAAGTTCCGTGAAGTTGTTCGTGGACAAATTAGCGAAGCGGAAAACCGTATTCGTACACGTTTGGATTCAGCATTGCGTCAAGTTTACGGTTTGCGTGAATTTAATGCGGCGCTTTCTGAACAGCGTACAGAGATGATGCGCGAAGTGCGGGATCAAGTTGGTCCTGAGTTGGCTGCCGCCGGTATTGAAGTTATCGATGTGCGGATCACTCGGACAGATTTGACAACGCAGGTTTCGCAACAAACTTACGATCGTATGAAAGCGGAGCGTTTGGCTGAGGCTGCGTTCTTGCGTGCTCGTGGTCAAGAGTTGGCGCAAACATTGCGTGCGCAGGCTGATCGTCAAGCAGTTGAACTTGTAGCGACAGCACAGCGTGATGCGGATATCTTGCGCGGTGAAGGTGAAGGTCTTCGAAACAAGGTATTTGCGGATGCGTTTGGCAAAGACCCTGAGTTCTTTGAATTCTATCGGTCAATGCAATCATACCGCAATGCGCTACAAAGCGATGGCACCACCATGGTTCTCTCGCCAGATTCGGAATTCTTCCAGTATTTCAAATCTGATACGGTAACGGCACCGTCAGGACAGTGATGCAAGATTTATTTGTAGCACTCGCATTGGCGTTGGTATTGGAAGGGCTGCTTTATGCAGCCTTTCCTGTTTTTATGAAGAAAACAATTGCGACGATCCTGCAATCGCCCGACGGACAAATACGCGTGATCGGCCTTACAACTGCGGTTTTGGGCCTTATTGTATTGTTTTGGTTGCGCAGTTGAACTGATTGGCGTGAAATGCCGTATTAAAGGTGTAGCCATTTTGGGGAGGAAACTATGCCGGTTCTAAAAACGCCAATGCGTGCATGTTTGCGTATTACGCTTGCGCTTATCTTGGTGGCGGCAAGCGCTGTTGCCAGTTTGGCGCGGGGCCCTGCTTCCTTTGCGCCGCTTGCTGCTGAGCTGCAAGGGGCAGTCGTCAATATCTCGACAACCTATATTGTGAATTCCAACGGGCGCGGATTTCCATTCCCCAATGTGCCTGAAAGCTCGCCATTGCGCGAATTTTTTGACAAATTGCAACCCCAACAGCCACCTGAAAGCGATGAGCCGATTGAAAGCCGTTCGTTGGGTTCAGGGTTCGTCATTGATCCGAATGGCACGATCGTAACCAACTATCACGTCATTGAAGGTGCTACCGAGGTGTTTGTCGCATTTGTCGACGGCACGCGGGTTGAAGCAAGAGTTATTGGCGCTGACGAAAAAACTGACTTGGCCGTTTTGAAAGTCAATGTGGATCGTTCGCTCAAACATGTTGAGCTGGGCGATAGTGACACAGCGCTTGTCGGCGATTGGGTGGTTGCAATTGGCAATCCGTTCGGCCTTGGCGGCAGCTTAAGCGCAGGGATTGTTTCTGCACGTAATCGGGACATTCGCTCCGGCCCTTACGATAATTTCATCCAAACGGATGCCGCCATCAATCAGGGCAATTCCGGTGGGCCTTTGTTCAATATGAATGGTGAAGTTGTTGGCATCAACACCGCGATCATATCTCAATCGGGCGGCTCGTTAGGTATTGGATTCTCGATCCCAATCAATCTTGCAAAGCCGGTTATTGAACAGCTTATTGAGTTCGGCGAAACACGTCGAGGCTGGTTGGGTGTTGAAATTCAAGATGTGAGCGAGGACATCGCAGCGGGCCTTGGGCGACCTGATACGGCGGGCGCGCTTGTTTCGGGTGTGGTGCAAGGTTCTCCGAGCGACGGCGTGATTGAAGAGGGCGATTTGATTTTGGCATTTGACGGCAAATCGATCTCAAAAATGCGGGATCTGCCGCGTATTGTTGCCGAAACCGAAGTCGGCAAGAAAGTTAAACTAGGTGTTTTGCGGCGCGGGCAAATCGTGGAGTTGGAAATCACGCTTGGTCGGCTTGAACAAGTTGACCCATTCATGGGGATTGAAAACCTTCCACCTGAAGAAGTGCCGGTGAATACAGGTTCCTTGCTTGGCTTGTCGGTTGCAGACATAGATGATGGATGGCGCGAAAGATTTGGCATTCCAAAAAACATTGATGGTGCGGTTGTTAGCGAAGTTGAGGTCGGTTCGGATGCAGAAGACAAGGGTTTGCGCATTGGGCACACCATTCTCGAAGTGAACCAGCAACTTGTATATTCAGCTTTGGATGTCAAAAACATTGTTGGGACAGCAGCAGAGGCCGGTCGCGAAGTGATTTTGCTCAAAATCGCGGACCCGACAGGTTCACGTAGGTTTGTGGCGATACGCCTCAATAAATAGTCTTCAACCGCCATTCTTAAAGCTGTACAGCACGTGTGGAAGCATCTTGCTTGTGCGCGGCAGCTTGGGGTGATCAAAGTCGCGCAAAGGGTTGTGTTTGAAACCGAGCTTTTCCATCACTTTGCGCGATGTCCAATTGTTGCGGTAGGTAATGGCGACAATCTCTGTCACGTCAAAATTGGCAAATGTATGTTTGATCGCTGCACTGGCCGCTTCTGTTGCGTAGCCTTTGCCCCAATATTGCTTGCCGAAGAAGCCAGCCCGCTTCCACGTCGCTTGGGCCTGGTACATCATAGGGAAGACGGCCACAGCCCGCTAGACCGAGTAGGGCGCCGTCCGATTTGCGTTCTACGGCCATCATGTGGAAGCCGTTCTTTTCAAATCGCTCATTGCAGCTTTGTAGCCATTGCTCGGCTTGTTCGCGTGTTTGCACCTCCGGATAGAAGCGCATGACTTCTGGATCTGAAGTGAAGCTTGTAAATGCTTCAGTGTCTTTTTCCCGAAAGGGACGGAGTATGAGGCGTTCTGTTTCAATCATTGCCGTACTAAATCGGCTTCCTCATATCCTTGTAAATACAGCAAAGCACTTAGATCTGAATGGTTGAACTGGTATTGCGCTTCCGCAGCTACAATTGGCTTTGCGTGGATCGCAACGCCCATGCCAGCGGCCTTGATCATCATCAGATCATTTGCCCCATCACCGACAGCCATTGTGTCTTCCAATGAAAGGCCTTTTTCGGCCGCGAGTGCGGTTAGCTTTTGCAGTTTGGTGTCTTTGTCGACAATCGGACGCGCGACCGTGCCTGTGAGCTTGTCGTCAGCGAACTCGAGAATGTTGGCGGTCGCCTCGTCAAAGCCAATTCGTTTGCCGAAATAGTCTGCAAACAGGGTAAAGCCACCAGATACTAGCGCGGTGTAAGCGCCGTGTGTTTTCATAGTTTGGATCAGCACGCGACCACCCTGTGCATAGGTAATGCGCTCGCGACGTACTTCTTTCACTTGATCAAGTGGTAAGCCTTTTAGAAGCCCAACACGTGCATCTAACGCTTCTTCGAAGTCCAATTCTCCGCGCATGGCTCGGGCCGTAATGTCGGCGATTTTGTCTTTGATCCCCAGGGCAGCGCCAAGCTCATCGATGCACTCTTCGTTGATCATGGTTGAATCCATATCCGCGATCAAAAGCTTTTTGCGACGACCTTTGTTCGGCACCAGGTTGGCATCAACCTTTGTGTCGGCGATGATGTCTCTTGCAATTTGCAACGCATCGCTTGCCTTAGGATCGATGAATTCCACCGCAATAGATTGGTGCAGCCAGTTGACGCTGCCGCCAATTTCAGCATGTATGGCGGCCACCAATTCGGCGTCCAGTTTTGGATTTGATGGGTTGGTGGTGAGAACAAGAATTGGCATGTCGATCCTTTGAGGAAACTATAATGGCGCAACGCGCATTGTTGATAGCGGGTCCAACCGCAAGCGGCAAGACAGCGATGGCGATTGCGCGTTCGGCGGATGAAAGATCGCTGATCATAAATACCGATTCAATGCAGGTTTATGATGTGCTCAACATCATCTCTGCGCGACCAAATGCTGAAGAATTAGCGCAGGCACCACACAAGATGTATGGCTATGTGCCCCCCTCAGTTCGGTTTTCAACCGGTGCTTGGTTGCGCGATGTTGAAGCGTTGATTCAACAAGAAGGCACCAACTATCAAAAGCTAATTTTTGTTGGTGGAACAGGGCTTTACTTTGATGCGCTAACAAACGGATTCGCGCAGATACCTGAGATACCTCAAGAAGTGATTCAACAAGTTGAAGAAGTGATTCAACCACTTGATGCTAAAGGGCGGGCCAAGTTGCTGGCGGAAAAAGACCCAGAGATGGCTAAGCGGTTGCAGGCACCAGATCCACAGCGCGTTGCGCGCGCCATATCTGTCATAGAAGCTACAAACAAATCGTTAGCGCAGTGGCAGGATGAGCCAAATGAGCCGTCAATTCTTCAGGGTTATGACATTGAGAAGATTGTACTCAATCCTGAACGGGATGTTTTGCGCGAACGGATTGCGTTGCGTTTCAAGCTTATGATGCAAGCAGGGGCGATTGAAGAGGTGGAAGCTATCAACGCGCTTAAGCTTGATCCGACCTTGCCCGCCATGCGCGCCATCGGGGTGCCGGAAATTTCTGCCTATTTGCGGGGCGAGATGGATTTGGAAGAGGCGACTGAGAAATCCATCATCGCAACGCACCAATATGCCAAACGTCAACGGACATGGTTCCGCAATCGTATGAAAGATTGGCATTGGATTGATCCGCTCGCATAAGTACCTATGTTAGCTCCAAGCATTTCTATTTGCGGCTGACTTGGCCGTACGTTTCTTTGGAAGAATTCGTTGCATACTCTTTTTAATAAATGGCGGCAGTTGCCGCGCATCGCTTATATTTTTTGTTTGACCAATTTTGTGGTTGCAGCCGGCGCCTTTGTGATGCCGTTCATGACGTTGATGCTGACGAGAAAGTTGGGCATGTCGACGATGGAAACGGCGTTCTATGTTAACATCGTCTTTGTCGCCTATGTCCCCGCAACCATTCTTGGGGGCTGGTTGACCGATCGGTTTGGTCGCAAGGTCGTCTATCTCGGCGCGATAAGTTTGGAGATATTGGCGACTGCATCCGCTGGGTTCTTCGCGAACCAATTTGAGCTGATCTATTTCCTTTTTGCAATCGCCTTTACGAATGGCATGGTTTCGCCTGTTATTCAGGCATGGCAGGCGGATTATTCGACGCCGGAGAACCGGCAGATGGTCTTTGGTGCCAGCTATTTTGGTTGGAATTTAGGGTTTGCCATTGGCCCCGCAGTTGCCAGCCTTTTGTTCAATAATCATTTTCAGCTGATGTTTTGGGGTGATGCCTCAACAACCTTCTTGGCGATGCTCCTGGTATTGTTTTTGTTGCCACGAAACAAGCCAGAGAATGTCGAAACTGAAAAAGTAGAGCGCGATTCGGAAAAGGACCATGAGGGCGGTATGTGGTCATTGTTATTGTCACGTCCACGCCTGTTGTTGTTTGCGCTGGTGGGGTATTTCTTACATCTGATTTATGGACAGATGGCATTCAGTGTGCCGATCCATTTAAACGCGACCTTTGGGGATGATGGCGCACGAATTTTCGGGCAGCTCTGGATGATCAACGCGCTGATGGTTGTCGTTTTCACGCCATTGGTTGCCAGTTTTTCCGGGAAGTATTCTACCTATGCGAATCTTGCATTTGCCGCGGTTTGTTATGCGATCGGGTTTGGGCTTCTGGGCAGCACGAACAGTTTGATGCTTTTAGCAATGTGCATCGCTGTATTCACCTTTGGTGAGGTGATGTCCGCCACAAATACGCAAGCGCATATTGCCAATGAAAGCCCAAAGAATTTTAGAGGTCGATTGTCGGGTACAATAAATCTGCTCATCGGGGCGGGCTACGGCATGAGCCCGCTATTGAGTGGGTTATTTATTGAGCGTTGGGGTATTGAGAATATTTGGCCCACGGTATTTGGCATCGGCCTTTGCTGTGCGGTTGCAATGTTGGTGTTGCGTGCCTCAGCGAAAACCGCAAGCGCCTAGTACTCCGCATCATCGCGTTCATAAAGCCCATCTAGCGTGTAGCTGCCGTTTACTGGTGGGAAAGCTTGGCTGTCATAATCAGGGTCGGAGACTGTGCAGTTACGGCCACACAACAAAATTGCTTTCTCCCGGTCCGCATCGTTCTTCCAAATCCGGCCACCAGGTGTCGCCACATAACCATCGACTTCCTCATCAATGTCCGCTTCCAGATCTGCAGATGAAGGCGTTTCAGCATCCGCTTCATAGTGGAATGCACCATGCGTGTGGTAAGAGGCCAGAACCTCAACCATATCGTCGCTCGGTTCCGCCAAGCAGCTGTCCTCGCGGCCGCGTTTGGGCTTCGTGGCGATCAGCTTGCCAGCATCGTTTAGCCCGAAATATCCGCAATATTCCCGTTCGTCAGCAATCGATTTTTCTTGAATGGGGGCAAAGAAGTCGGCCAGATATTGTTGGGTAATTTGTTGCGCGTTCGCAGAACTTGTCGCCAACAGAAAACTCATAATGAAAATCGAGTACCGCATATTTCCTCCATGTGCATGAAGGCAATTAGAGCACGTCAATCGGTTGTGCACCAGTGATTGAAATGAGTTCTTGTACACTTGTTGGAAACACAGATCGAGGATGGCCGGCTGCTGCCCAAATGTCTCCAAGTTCTAGAAGAGATTGGTCGATAAATATCTTGACGTCACCAACCGCGCCAAGTGGCGACACGCCGCCGATCGCAAAACCGGTATGTTCGCGGACAAATTCAGCATCTGCGCGGGAAAGCTTTTCGCCTATTTGCTTGCTGGTGCGCCGCTCATGAACACGGTTGGCACCAGATACGAGCAGAAGGTACGCCGCATCTGTTTCTTTGCCGCGAAAAACAAGTGACTTCACGATTTGAGCAACATCTACGCCTAGCGCATCGGCGGCTTGTTGAGCGGTGTGTGCCAACTCATCAAGCTTAACGATTGTCGCTTTGGAACCGAAAGCGCGCAGAGCTTCGTCCACGCGCTTTTCTGATGTGCTCAATTCGCTCATTTCACTTCGGCAAGCTTTGCTAGAATTGCTGCGTGAGATCGAATGCCGCGCTGCAAACAAGTCAGTTCATATTTCTCATTTGGCGAGTGGATGTTGTCATCCGACAAACCAAATCCAACCATAACACTATCAAGGCCCAGGGTTTCTTTGATTTGGCCAACAGCCGGGATTGAACCGCCCATACCGATCAGCTTGGTTGGATTGTCAAACTCATAGTCCAAGCCAGCTTTTGCTGCCTTTAGGAATGGGCTATCGATTGGTAGTTTGGCAGGGTGTCCAAAGCCATGATTTGTGAACTTCATGGTGAAGTCTTTAGGCAAACGTTCTTGGAAAAACGCTTCGATGTTCTTCAGTATTGCAATGGGGTCTTGATCACCCACCAATCGGCAAGAGAGTTTCAAGCTTGCTTCGGAAGCGATAACTGTTTTGTGGCCTTCGCCAATATATCCGCCCCACATGCCGTTCACGTCGCAAGTTGGACGGGCCCAAAGTTTTTCAAGTGCGGTGAATTCCGGCTCTCCGGCAGGGCCGGATAGTCCTATTTCGCCAAAGAACCCATCATCGTCATGGTTCAACGCTGCGAGTTCGTCGCGTTCTTCCTGGGTAAGGGGAGGGACACCATCGTAGAAGTCTTTGATTTGGATTTTGCCGTCTTTGTCGTGCAAATCCGCCACGATCGCTGAAAGCGCGTGCAGTGGATTGACCACTGCGCCGCCATACATGCCAGAGTGCAAATCTCGCGTTGGGCCAGTGATGGTGATTTCTGCGTCGACTAGGCCACGCAATGAATAGGTAATGGCAGGTGTGTCGATGTCCCACATCGCTGTGTCGCACACAACGCACACGTCAGCCTTTAGCAATTCTTTGTTGGCTTCTAAGAAACCTGCAAGACTTGGGCTGCCAGTTTCTTCTTCGCCTTCAAGCATGATTTTGACGTTGCAGGGAAGGTTGCCAGCCACTTCGATCCAAGCGCGAAACGCTTCGATGAAAGTCATAACCTGGCCCTTGTCGTCCTGCGCTCCGCGGGCGACTAGCTTTTTGCCATATTTACTGTCTTTGATGACTGGCTCAAACGGTGCGGTTTCCCATAGTTCAAATGGGTCACCTGGCTGTACGTCATAGTGACCATAGTAAAGCGCAGTTGGTGCGCCGGCATCATCTGATGCGCGCTCGGCATAGAGCACTGGGTGGCCAGCGGTTTCGATCAGCTTGATCTGAAAGCCCAGCGCTTGAAGTTGTTCACCCATCCAGTTTGCGGCGCGCAGAACTTCTTCGTCGAATTTACTGTCTGTGCTGACGGATGGAATTTTGAGCCAGTCGATGAGCCGGTTAACAGATGCGTCAAAATTGTCGTCGACATAGCTTCTGACCGCATCAAGTTTATTCAAAGTCATATATGGGTGTCCGGTGTTTTTTTGACCAATTGGTCATTTGGAGGGAGCAGTTTCTTTTGCCATATGGCTTTCAAATTTGGTTGTACCAGTCAAGTAAAATTGTCTCACCGAACGGTTTTGAGCCATTTTGGGGCTTGACCGATAAAAAATGCCCCCTTACCAATGTTGCCCAACAAATGAATTTAGGTAGAGCATTCCATGCGGAACGTACTCGTACTCGTGATTAGTGGCACCGGCGGCGCAAACATCTCTTAGAGGTTTGCGAGTGTCGGTGCATGTCTAGGTCCCAAACGGGGCCTTTTTTTATGGCTTATTCGTATCTAAAGTAACTTTGGGTACGGCCAACTGAGGAGAAGATAGAACGATGGCTCAGCAAATGACCGGTGCAGAAATGGTCATTCAAGCGTTGATCGATCAGGATGTCGAACATATTTTCGGCTATCCCGGCGGCGCTGTTTTGCCGATTTACGACGCAATTTTCCAACAGGACAAAGTTGAGCACATTCTTGTGCGGCACGAACAGGGTGCAACACACATGGCCGAAGGCTATGCGCGATCAACTGGAAAATGCGGCGTGGTGCTTGTGACTTCAGGGCCAGGGGCCACCAATGCAGTCACGGGCCTAGCAGATGCTTTGCTCGATTCTATTCCTATGGTGTGCATTACAGGGCAGGTGCCAACGCCTTTGATCGGTTCGGACGCTTTCCAAGAGTGCGACACGGTTGGGATTACCCGCAATTGTACGAAGCACAATTACTTGGTGAAGTCGGTTGAAGATTTGCCGCGTATTTTGCACGAAGCATTCTATGTGGCGACCAGCGGCCGTCCTGGCCCTGTTGTTATCGACATTCCAAAAGATGTTCAGTTTGCGCTCGGTAGCTATATGAAGCCGAACAATGGCTCACATCCAACTTATAAGCCGCAGATGGAAGGCGAGCTTGAGGCCATTAAAATGGCGGTTGATATGATGCTGAAGGCTGAGAAACCGGTCTTTTACACAGGTGGCGGCGTTGTGAACTCTGGGCCAGAGGCATCCAAAGAGCTGCGCGAGCTTGCGGACCTTACCGGATATCCAGTTACCTCTACATTGATGGGCTTGGGCGCGTTTCCAGCGTCATCTGACCAGTGGTTGGGTATGCTTGGCATGCACGGCACTTATGAAGCCAATATGGCGATGCATGACTGTGATTTGATGATCTGCGTTGGCGCACGTTTCGACGACAGGATCACGGGCCGTTTGGATGGCTTTTCGCCAAACTCAAAGAAAATTCATATCGATATCGACCCATCATCGATCAACAAAAACATTGTCGTTGATCTGCCAATTATTGGTGATTGCGGTTTGGTGCTTGAAGAGATGGTTCGTATCTGGCGTTCGCGCACAAACGAGCCGCGCACTGAAGCGATTGCGCCTTGGTGGAAGCAAATCAACGAATGGCGCGACGTGAAGTCACTCGCTTATGAGAAATCCGACAAGGTGATTAAGCCGCAATATGCGATTGAGCGCCTGTTTGAATTGACCAAAGAGCGCGACGTTTACATCACCACAGAAGTTGGACAGCACCAAATGTGGGCGGCTCAGCATTTCCACTTTAATGAGCCAAACCGTTGGATGACATCAGGTGGTTTGGGCACCATGGGTTATGGTTTGCCCGCAGCGGTTGGTGTGCAAACGGCCCATCGCGACGCATTGGTGATTGATATTGCCGGTGAAGCAAGCGTTCAAATGACCATGCAGGAAATGTCGACGGCCGTTCAATATGGTTTGCCGATTAAGGTCTTCATTTTGAACAACGAATATATGGGGATGGTGCGTCAGTGGCAGGAACTGCTGCACGGCGGTCGCTACTCCAACTCATATTCTGAGAGCTTGCCAGACTTCGTGAAGATGGCTGAAGCATTTGGTGCGCACGGCATCATTTGCGAAGATCCAGCTGAGCTGGACGACAAGATCATGGAGATGATTGATAGCGACAAACCGGTGATCTTTGATTGCCGCGTGACCAAGGAAGAAAACTGCTTGCCGATGATCCCATCGGGCAAGGCACACCACGAAATGATTTTGCCGGACACGGCAGATATCGGCAACATCATTGATGAAAAGGGGAAGGTCCTTGTTTAAGCCAAGTTGGGATTTAGAGCGCAACCAGCTGGTTGAGCGCCACACATTGACTGTTCTTGTCGATAACGAGCCAGGTGTCCTAGCGCGTGTCGTTGGCCTGTTTTCTGCACGGGGTTTCAACATTGAAAGCCTCACGGTTTCAGAAACAGAGCATGATCGTCACCGTTCGCGCATCACAATTGTTACAACGGCAACGCCGAAGGTTTTGGCGCAGATCAAGTTGCAACTCGAGCGCTTGGTGCCTGTACACCGCGTGCACGATTTAACCGCTGAAGGCAATGCGCTGGAGCGTGAATTGGCGCTGATCAAAGTTTCTGGCAAAGGCGAAAACCGTGTCGAAACACTACGTTTGGCAGAAGCATTTCGCGCCAACGTTGTTGACGCGTCAATTGAGAGCTTTGTGTTTGAAATCACGGGGCGCCCGAACAAAGTTGAGCAGTTCATCACTCTGATGCAACCACTTGGCCTTGTTGAAGTGGTGCGCACCGGCCTTACCGCGATTTCTCGCGGCAAAGAAGGCATGTAGATTTTCGCAATTGCGATAGACGTGGATGAAGGCGGCCAATGGCCGCCTTTTTTTATTGCCATTCTGACATACGTGATTTCCAGTCGCTGAATTTTACGCCAAGTGCTTTTTCTGCTTTCGAAGCTTCAAGAACCATACCGTTTTCAGGCATTGCGTTTATCTTTTCATAGAGCTCGCGCATCATGTTGCCGATTTGTGGGATGCCCGTCGTATTGGTGATACGCGCTCCAAGTTCGGTTGGGCTTTCTGGCTTGAACTGCGCGTTCGCGTCGGTGTGTGTGTTGTAATAGGCAACAATTTCATCGCCAGTTGGTGCCCCCTTGCTTGAAATGTCAAAGCTTTTACCAGCAAGGTCTGGCCTTTGCAGTGCAGCTATTGCAGCAATTGCTTGGTCCTGGTGCGATGTGTAGCTAATCCTCCGATCATTTGAGATTGGTGGATAGTAGAGGTCTTCCCCTTGAACGAATCCCGGCGCGAGAGCGTGCGTTTTAAGGTTTTCAAGATACACAGTTGGCCGCAAGACGATCACTTTAAGCCCAGACTTGAGAAATCCGTCTTCCAGCTTTTTGTTGTTTGTGATCAATTCCGCATCGTCAAACCGCGCATCACTTGGTCCAGATGTCGAAATGACAAGAAGATTGAGCCGTCGCATATGCGCAGCGATGATGAGATTGCGAATCCAGATGCTGGGCGACTTTGCGTCCAGTGGCGTGGGCAAATGCCAAAAAGCGGCTCTAATCCCTTTTAGGGCGCTAAAGACGGACCAAAAGCTGTTCAAGTCAGATGCTTTGGTTTCAATATTTTGCGGGTTTGGCCATTGGGACTTGTCCGGCTCGTTTCGGCTGATCGCTCGAACCTGCAGCCCTTGCCGAGCAGCCTCAGCAACGATTGGGTTCGCCTGATCGCTGTTGGCATTGAAAACAGCGTATGTCGGTCTTTTGGACATGGGATTATCCTTGATAGTTACTTTGAGTAACCGATATAGTGGTGTCAGCGAATTGATGAAAGAATGCACTTTGAAGTGCGATAGGCACCTGCAAGTAACTGTAAGGCAAAGGCAGCTTTGGAATGGCTAAGAAGCAACTGGATATCAAAGCCCAAGCAGACCTGACACGTGCGTGGGCAGAGGCAGATTATGCCGGTGTGTGCCCGGTGCGGCAGACCTTGGATAGTGTTGGGGATAAATGGACAGTCCTTGTGGTGCTGCGTTTAGGCGTCGAAAAACAAAGATTTTTGCAGTTGCTGCGTGCGGTTGATGGCATTTCTCAACGCATGCTCACAGTGACGTTGAGAAAACTGGAGCGAGACGGTTTGGTGCGCCGTACTGTTCTAGATACCCGCCCGCCGACAGTTGAATACGAGTTGACCGTGCTCGGCAATTCGTTGCTTAAGCCTATCGGCATGTTGGCTGAATGGGCAATTGAAAACCAGCCGGCGATGGATGCAATGCGGGCAGCCTATGACGAGGGCAAAAATTAGAATTGCGCTGAGTCATTGTTGGGTCACGAAAGCCGTGTGAGGATTAGACATCAAACATGGAGGGAAACGAAATGGCTAAACTCTGTCAAAGCTGTTCGATGCCGATGGATAAAGACCCAGGTGGCGGTGGAACGGAAACTGATGGGAGCAAGAGCGATAAGTATTGTTCGCTTTGCTATCAGGATGGCAAGTTCTTCAATCCGGACTTCACTGCAAAAGAAATGCAGGATTTCTGCATTCAGCAGATGAAGAAGCAGGGAATGCCCGGATTTGTGGCATGGATATTCACTCGCGGTATTCCAAAGCTAGAGCGCTGGAGGGCCGACTAGGCGTCTTCGGTTTCGACCCAAAGTGTTTCTTGGCCATTTTCTAACACGTGCACCACGCCTTGTGGCTCATCAAGTGCGATGGAGGCCGCGCGATCAAGTCCACAATAAATGCCACGGATCACTTTGCCGACCTGGCCGTGTGAAACGACAATTGTTGGGCCGATAAGACCGTCGAGCCAAGATTTGGCGCGACTATGCACTTGGTCAAAGGTTTCGCCGTTTGGCGCATCAAAATACCATTCTAGCCCTTTCTTGCCTTGCAGGTGGTCAGGGAACTCTTGGCCAATTTCAAAAAGTGTCATCCCCGCAATATCGCCAAGTGCTACTTCTTTAAGGCGATCATCTTCGGTCGGGTTAAAGCTGAAATGCTTTTTGATGCCGTTCGCGGTTTGCAACGTACGACCAAGTGGGCTGACAAACTGATCAAAACCAGATGCTGTGCCAATTCGCCCTTTCAGAATTCGTCCAAGCGCTTCAGCTTGTGCTTCGCCTTTTGCAGTCAGCGGAGAATCTAAAATGCCTTGCGTGCGGCCGATTAGGTTCCATTCGGTTTCGCCGTGACGCATGAATAGGATTTTGGGGTAAGTCAATTGCTGCTCATTTATTGGAGGGAATTGAAGCGGAAGCGTTGGTGTTGATCTTATGGCTTATTGGCAGAAATATGTCATCCCTTGGTCTTAGATTAGCCAGTGCCCGGTTGCCACATCGCGCGATTTCGCATAACGCTTTGAGTAATCATTTCTTTAAGGGCTCAGCCCCTAAGTGTGGGGAGATCAGATGACCGCACTCTCTGTAAATTTGAACAAAGTGGCACTGTTGCGTAACCAACGCGATTTGCCTTGGCCAAGCGTTGTTGGTATTGCGCGCATTGTTTTGGATGCGGGTGCGGATGGCATTACCGTGCATCCTCGGCCAGACGAGCGCCATATCCGCCGTTCTGATGTGTATGACTTGGCAGCGCTTGTGCGCGACGAATATCCGGACAAAGAGTTCAACATTGAAGGCTATCCAGACGATAGCTTTGTTGCGCTGGTGTTGGAAAACAAACCGCACCAAGTCACCTTTGTGCCCGACGATCCGAACCAAGCCACGTCCGACCATGGCTGGGACGTCAAAGGCTCACACAATGTGTTGGCAGACCCAATTCGACGCATGAAAGAAGCTGGCATTCGCGTTTCTTTGTTCGTTGATGAAGACCCAAACATCCCGCCAGATGCAGCTGAAATTGGTGCGGATCGGATTGAGATTTACACGGGTCCTTATGGTGGCACTTTTGGCACGCCAGAAGGCGATCATCATTTGCAACGCATGCAGGTTACGTCGCGGGCGGCAAGTGCGGCTGGCCTTGTGATTAATGCCGGACATGATCTAACGCTTGAGAACCTGCCAGCATTTATGGAACAGGTGCCCAACGTTGCGGAAGTTTCGATTGGTCACGGCATAACAGCGGACGCATTGTTGATGGGATTTGCAGAAGCGGTTCGACGCTACAAATCTGCAATTACCCTTACGGACTCAAAATAGGTCAAACTGTACGTTCTTTGCTTTTTCGAGCTTCAGTAAGAACTGCTTTTTATCGACACCACCGGTGAAGCCGCCAATATTGTTTTTGGCGGCGATCACTCGATGGCAGGGCACGATTATTGGAATTGGGTTTTTCCCGTTTGCGTTGCCAACCGCTTGTGCGCCTTCCGGGGTGCCGACACGCCGTGCCAATTCGCCATAAGTAATGACTTCACCAAATGGGATATGTGTCAGTTCTTTCCAGACTTTCATATTGTAGTGCGAACCTTGTAGGTCGATTGCAATGTCAAAAACGTCGAGTTCGCCCGCAAAATAGGATTGAAGCTGCGCCTCTTCATGTTCAAATCGCTTAGCGTCTCGCTGCCAACTGTTTGGCACTTTGAATGGCGTGTCATATTCAGCAAAACGCAAATAAATTAGAGCTTTATCTGTGCCTGCAAGAGTAAGGACACCCAAGGGGCTTTGGATCTGGTGATATAGAAGGTCAGCGATCACGCTTAGTGTTCCTCATTTTCCTTATCGATCCCAACAGGTTCCCAGAGTTCAATGCAGTTTCCCTCAGGGTCAAATAGCTGCGCAAAGCGTCCATTTGGCTCCGCATCAGGCTGAACGGTGACTTCGATCCCAGTCTGGCGTAGTTGTTTCACCATTCTGTCCAAGTTGGCGACCCGAAAATTGAGCATGAATTGCTTTTCTGGGTTTTTGAAATAGTCAGTGTCATCATCAAATGGCTGGAACACAAGCGTTCCGCCATTCGGGCGCCAGCCCAATATGCCGTATTCGTCCGGCGTTTTTGCAATACCGAGGTTCTTTTCGTACCAGTTGGAGAGCATTTTGGGATCTTTCGCCCGAAAGAAAATGCCGCCCACGCCCGTTACCTTTTCCATTTGTCGTGCTCCCTCATACCTCATTGTTAACATGTTGATTGAGATCAAAGCGGGCCGCAAGGGGAACATGCATGATCATTGTGGACGGGCACTTTGGGTTTCTTTTTGGGGAGACAGACATGATCAAAGACATCTTGGTATATTTGGACGGCAGTAAGGAAGACGATGTGCGTCTTTCATATGCAGTGCCGATTGCTGAGCGGCATGACGCAATGCTTACAGGCTTGCTGTGCATTGAGGTTCCAGATGTGATTAGCGCGGGCGACGGTGTATTTTCCGTGGGCAAGGTCGCTGCGGAGCTGCAAGCGCAAGCTGATGAGCACGGTGACAACGCGGAGAAAGAACTGAAGGAGAAGTTTGCAAAGCTCGAAGTGCGAAACGAGCTTCGCCGGATCGATACTGTGGGTTCGCAAATGGGCGCTGCCATTTCAGACGAAGCGCGGGTTGCTGATGTTTTTGTGGCAACACGACCATATGGACATTATTCCGAGCAGCCTGAACTGCTAGAGAAAATCCTGTTTAGTTCTGGTCGCGCATGCTTGTTCGTGCCACCAGCGGTTCCGGCCAAAGAACCCTTTACCGACATCGTAGTGGGTTGGCGCAATTCAAGAGAAACCGCACGCGCTGTTGCTGATGCGATTCCATTCTTGCAGAAGGCAAATAAAGTCACACTCGCCATGGTCCACGAAGGTGACTCAACCGAAGAACTTCGGATTGAACCGGGTGCTGACATGGCGCGTCACCTTGATCGCCACGGCGTCAATGTTGAATTGCGCAACATTACTGGTTGGGACAACCCAGGCGAAGCTTTGTTGAATGAGATTGAGCGTACAGATGCGAACATGTTTGTGATCGGTGGATATGGCCATTCACGGTTCCGCGAATGGGTTCTGGGCGGTGTAACCCGCGATGTTCTCACAAAAGCAGAAGTGCCTGTGCTAATCGCACACTAACATCCTTCCTGACGGAATACTTGGGGCCGGCGTTCGCTGGCCCTTTTTTTGTGCGTGTGTGCAATTGAAATTGACAGATCAAATCTGAACGGTTCTATTCAAAACTCACATCGCTTTAGTCACATCAAAAAATGTTGGATACTATGTCGGCCTATCGTCAGCTCGTTGATCGTTTTAATCAAATTTCTGCAATTCGTGGGGCTTCGTCTATGCTTAGCTGGGACGCAGAAACGATGATGCCCGACGGTGCCGCCGGTGTGCGGGGCGAACAGTTGGCAGCTCTTGCAGGTGTTGCACACGAAAAAATAACCGATGCTGCATTAAGTGATATGATCGAACAAGCGAAAGGTGAGGCGCTTGATGGATGGGATGCGGCGAACCTAAAAGAGATGGAGCGTAGCTTCCATCATGCCAATGCTTTGCCAAACGACTTGGTTTCGGCGCTGACCAAAGCGACATCTCACTGCACACATGTTTGGCAAGCAGCACGACCAAAAGACGATTTTGAATCTTTTGCCAAAGCGTTCGAGCCGGTTCTTAAACTGGTGCGTGAAGCTTCAGTGGCCAAATCGGAAGCTTTGGGTCTTGAGCCATATGACGCAATGTTGGACGAATATGATCCGGGCATGAGCTCTGCGCAGGTGGACGAATATTTTGGTTCCTTGCAAGCATTCTTGCCGGATTTTTTAAGCGAAGCGCTAGAGCATCAAGCCAATAACCGTCAGTTCAAACCCCTTGAAGGCGACACGCCAACCGCAGCGCAAGAAAAACTTGGCCGCAAATTTATGACGGCGCTTGGCTTTGATTTTAATCACGGCAGAATTGACGTGTCAGCGCATCCATTTTGTGGCGGTGTGCCGGGCGATGTGCGTTTGACTACGCGCTATAATGACGATGCATTTAGCCAGAGCCTTTACGGCGTTTTGCACGAAACTGGGCACGCAATGTACGAACTTGGTTTGCCGGAAAAGTGGCGCGGTCAGCCGGTTGGCCAGGCGCGCGGCATGTCTATGCATGAAAGCCAATCACTGTTTTTGGATATGCAACTGTGCCGCACGGATGAGTTTTTTGCCTATGCGCTGCCTGTCGTGCGCGACACATTCGGTGTTTCTGGTGATACTTGGGAATCTGAGAATTTCAAGCGATCGCTGCTTGAAGTTGAGCGCGGTTTCATCCGGGTGGATGCGGACGAGGTGACTTATCCGTTGCATGTGATGTTGCGCTATCGTTTGGAAAAGGCACTTCTTTCTGGCGATCTACAAATCAACGATTTGGAAGCTGCCTGGAACGACGAAATGAAAAAATCTGTCGGCGTGGTGCCTGATCGTGTTGGCAATGGCTGCATGCAGGACATTCATTGGCCCAGCGGTGCGGTTGGCTATTTTCCTACCTACACAATCGGTGCAATGATCGCGGCGCAGCTTTTTGATACCTTGAAAACGCAAGTGCCGAGTTGGGCTGAAGACGTACAAAAAGGGGAATTTGGTGCTGTGTTTGCTTGGCTGCGCGAAAATGTGCACCAGAAAGCATCGCTGCATTCAACGCCTGAGCTGATCACCCAAGCAACCGGCAAACCGCTTGATGTTGAAATCTTCAAAAACCATTTGCGGGATCGCTATTTGTCGTAGCGATCTAATCACTAAGCTCGCTTGTATTTTGTTCTCGGTAGAAGACGTAAAGTCCGGCGCCAAGGATAATGGCGATGCCTAGCCATGTGATTGCGTCTGGGAAATCACCAAAGACAAGATAGCCCAAGATTGTTGCTGCAACGATTTCTAGGTATTGAAATGGTGCCAAAAGGCTCGCCGGTGCGCGTTTGAACGCCTCTGCGATAAGCACATAGGCAAGCACGCCGATGGTGGCGGAAAGTGCCAGCCACGCCCAGTGGATGCCTTGGGGAAGGGCGAAGGCCATGTCTTCAAAACTAGAAAGATGCCCGGCAATCATGGCGGCGCACAGAAAGCCAGTGCCAAACAATGTTGCCCACCCTTGAACGGCGATGCCATCCATTTTGCCTTGGAGCTGTTTCGTCAAAGTGAAATAGCCGGCCATGCAAATGGCGGTGAGGACAGGCATTAGGGCGTAAATGCCAAACGTCGCATAGTTTGGTCGAATGATGATTAGCGCGCCCAGAAGTCCAACAAAACACGCTGTGATCCGCCGCCAGCCAACTTTCTCGCCTAAGAAAACAACGGAAAAGAACACGAGAATTAGCGGCTCAACAAAGAAGATGGCGATAAATGTTGCGAGCGGTAAAACGCTTAAGCCCAGCATGAGCGTTAGCATTACAACACAAATCAGCGCGCCCAGTCCCATGAGTGTTTTCCACTGAGCGCGCGGCAGACTTAGCTTTCGCTGGATGCCCAAAAGATGCATAAATAAAGTTGCCTGAAGCACAAACCGGAAAAGCGCAATTGTTCCGGGGGAAAGAAAGTTGGTCAGGTATTTTCCGATAGTGTCCATGACCGGCAACAACATGGCCATTGAGATCATCAAGAGCATGCCGAGTTTGGGATTCGTGTGATGGTTTGTCATGTCGGGCGCTTTCAACTCTGGAAAAGTCTGGACGACCGCGCCCGCGTGATTGGCAATCAACAGGGGTCTGCCCAGAATGTCGGAGCGCTCATCATATATTCGGGAATCAGCGCGTGGC
Organism: Maritalea porphyrae; assembly: GCF_030159895.1. GTDB lineage: Bacteria > Pseudomonadota > Alphaproteobacteria > Rhizobiales > Devosiaceae > Maritalea > Maritalea porphyrae. Next base: position 2,523,693 of record NZ_BSNI01000002.1, on the reverse strand, counting down.
AACACATAGTTAGGGTGTTGATTGGAGCTGAAGATGTCATTTAACGCGTTATTTATCTGCGGTTCCCATAATGCGCCGCAGTAAGCATTTTGAATAGGCGATTTAAATTGGACCGAATCCGCGCATTTTTTGATTTGTACCGGGTGCCGATCGACAACCCAGAATTTGCTCAGGCGCAGCTACGCGAGCTCGCTAAGCGAATGCCAATGATCTATTTCATTACATGTGTGAGCTCATTTGGTCTTGCACTGACGCAATATCAATTTGCGCCACCAATTTTGACCATTGGTATGCCCATGATACTTACTGCTGTGTGTGCAGTTCGCTTGCGCTATTGGGTCAAAGAAAAGCATCGTAAATATACCTATCGCGAGGCAATAGTGCGGTTGCGAGGGTCGGTGCGTCTTGCTGCGTTGCTGGGGTTTGGTTTTGTTTCCTGGTCGTTGTCTCTTTACCCGTTCGGTGATGCCGTGGCGCACAGCCATATTGCGTTTTTTGTAGTTGTAACCATCGTCGGTGTTACTTGCTGTTTGTTGTATCTGCGCGCCGCTGCAATGAGCGTTGCAACAGCCGTCTTGGTGCCATTCTGCATCCACTATATTGCCACTAATCAGCTGGTGCATATTTCGATGGCGTTCAATGCCATGTTGGTTGTTGGCGCGGTAGCTTATGCAATGCTCACTTACAATAACGATTTTGCGCGTCTTATTTCTGGTAACGCAAAAACAAGGAAGTTGAGCAACGACAATTTAAAGCTTGCCAATCTTGATAGTTTGACGGGTCTGCCCAACAGGAGAAAATTCTTTGAGGCGCTTGAGTCAGGCTATTCAACTGAAGGGCCAACAGATGTAACCGTTGGGTTGCTTGATATCGACGGGTTTAAACCCATTAATGACGTTTACGGTCATATTGCCGGTGATCAGTTATTGGTGGAAGTCGGCAATCGTCTATCAAAGTTCTCTGGCGATACAGTCACTGTTGCGCGTCTTGGTGGCGATGAATTTGGGTTTCTTGTGCAACCGGCATTGGATGATGCCCGAGCAAAGGAACTTGGGGAAGCCATCTGCAAGTGCATTTCTGAGCCAATCCATCTGGCACAGGCAACCGTTCGTGTTTCAGCATCAATTGGGCTTTTGAGTGCGCCCGTCGATGGTTCGGTGCAGGCCAATCAGTTGTTCGAAAAGGCAGACCACGCGCTGTACTTTGCTAAACAAAACAGTCGTGGGCAGATCGTGATCTATTCTGCAGAACATGAAAAAGCTATTCGACAGCGCAGCTTTGTCGAAACAGAACTGAAAAACGCTGATTTAGAAAAAGAACTTACCTTGGCATTTCAGCCAATATTTGACCAAAGAAACGGCAAGGTTGCTGCAGTTGAAGCATTGGCGCGCTGGTCCAAAGATGGGGTGCAGTTTTCGCCAGACGTGTTCATCCGCCAGGCAGAGCGCTGCGGCATGATGGGTAAGTTGACCGAAGTGTTGCTGAGCAAGGCGCTTCGTGCGGCGCGCGCATGGCCCGATGAGGTAAGCTTGTCCTTCAACCTGAGCGCAGCGGATATTGGCTCTGAGCATACAATGGCCAAAATAGTTGAAATGGTCACAAACTCTAGGTTCCCAGCGCATCGCATAACATTTGAGATAACAGAGACGTCAATCGTGCGGGATTTTGATCAAGCAGAAGCGATGCTCTTAAAACTCAAGGAGCTCGGTGCAAAGATTGCGTTGGATGATTTTGGTACAGGCTTTTCGAGCTTGAGTTACTTACAACGATTGCCGTTTGACCGCGTAAAACTAGACCAAAGTTTCGTCGCAACAATTGAACATGATCCAAAGACACAGAGCATCGTACGGTCAGTCATTCGACTGGTTCGCGAACTTGGTATTTCGGTCGTGGCAGAAGGAATCGAAAACAAAGCTCAGCGAAATCTGCTGCTGGAAATGGACTGTCGGCTAATGCAAGGGTTTTTGCTTTCACGACCGATATCCAGTGGCGATCTCCTCGCCATCTTTAGAAATAATGGCGCCAGCACTGCTGAGTGCGAAGAGCCGCCAGTTCCAAGCGTTGCAAGTGGCAAATAAGTAGTTTTCATGAGATTTCAATCAGCCAAGCTAATGCCGCAAATTCTGTTGTGCTTGACGTCACACGACCAATTTATATAATAAGAAAAAACTTTCTTTATAGGTGGTGTTGTGATTTGTGAAACATGCGGCGTTCAGCGAAATGATAATCCAGAACTAGATTTGTGCCCGATTTGCGCGGATGAACGGCAATATGTGCCCGCAACTGGGCAGGAGTGGCGCACGCTGGATGAAATCAGTGCGGGGCGTCAATTTGAAATCATTGAGCGAGAAGCGGGGGTTTATGAAATTCGGGTCACGCCGACATTCGGCATTGGGCAACGTATGTGGTTCATCAAGACTGAGGGGAAGGGCGTGCTTTGGGATTGCGTGCCCATGGTCGACCCAGAAATAAAACAGTTTTTTGATCGCCACGGCGGCGTGTCGGCCATGGCGATATCGCACCCGCATTTCTATTCAACGATCAAAGCGTGGTCGGAGCTGCTTTCTATCCCGGTGTATGTGCATGAAAACGATGCGCGTTGGATTGGGCAGCCATTTGAAGCGTTGGTGACCTGGAGCGGGACACATATGGATCTGAATGGCGGCGCGAAGCTAATATGCGCTGGTGGGCATTTTGAAGGTTCAAGTGTGATGACTGTACATCGCGCGAACGGCGATTTGATGTTCTCAGGCGATACAGTTTTTCCAAATCCCGATCGCAAATCAGTGTCATTTATGCGCAGTTTTCCAAATCGCTTGCCGCTTGGCCTGTCCAAACTTTCAGGCATTGAGAATGCGATGCAAGGGATCGATTTTGAAAAAATCTATGGCCCATTCCCTGACGTGGAGATATTGGAAAACGCCCGACAGGTGTTCGATTTTTCGGTGCAGCGCCATAAATTGGCAATTGCTGAATAAGAAATGAGACAAGAAAAAACTTGCCATTTGTCTTATTCACATGCATAGAGACTTCTACGTTTTCAGCCGTCTTTGGCTAACTTGATGCCCGGCTTGCCGGTTAGAATGGTTTTCCCCCTGATATTTGCGAACGTTACCCCTTATTGCATGTTGCAAGAAGGACAATCCGCTGGATCGAATAATTCGCACCAGCACCACTACAATAGGTATTACCATGGCTAACGGTACAGTTAAATTCTTCAATTCAACCAAGGGCTTCGGCTTTATTTCTCCTGACGATGGCGGCAAAGATGCATTCGTGCACATTTCTGCTGTAGAGCGTTCAGGTCTTTCAGGCCTTAACGACGGTCAAAAAGTTTCTTACGAACTTGAAGCTGGTCGCGACGGTCGCGAGTCAGCTACAAATCTTGAGCTTTTGGACTAAGTCCAACTCAACGGTTTGAGTTTTAAAGAGGGCCACCCAGTTTGGGTGGCCCTTTTTCGTTGCCTATTCAACGCTCAATGGTGCTCTTGCCAATACCCTGCCAGTGTCTTTCACCTTATAGCGCACTTGGTATTCACCTGCATCTTCAGGTGCATAGATGAATAGGGGGCTGCCTTGCACCGTGCCAGCCTTGGCAAGTGGTGCCGCACCGTCATCCGCGCCCATGGGCACGATTTCGATGGTGTCGCCTTTTGCGGCCGGGCCGGTCCAACTGATCTCAATCGCTTCACCAGCTTTGGCTGTTGCGGGTGGCGTCACGGTTGCACTTACTGGTTTCAGGGTTATGGGCACGCTTGCCAAGGTGCGATCTGATGAGCCAACAACATACCGAACTTCAAATACGCCTAGCGCTTTGGGCAAGTTGATCTCTGCCGGTGAGCCGTTTTTGGTATAGGCGTAATCCATATAGGTGCCTTCATCCGCTCCCATTTCCACAACCGTAATATAGTCGGATGGTCCGTTCGGGCCTTCCCATTCTACACGAATGGTGCCGCCAGGAATAATGGGTCCGGGAACGTTCAAGCTCGCGGAGACTTCTGTTAGTGTTATCGGCTGTGACGCCAACGTGCGCTTGCTCGAGGCGATGACGTAGCGCACCTCATATGCCCCCACATCATCAGGCGCGGTCAGCTCCGATGGCGAGCCGTGCTGGGTGTAAGCGTAATCCTTGTAGCTGCCTTCTTCCGCGCCGGCTGGCACAATAGTGAGATAGTCACCTTGGTTGCTCGGACCTGTCCATTCAACTTTAAATTCAGAACCAGCAGGCACGCTCTCTGGTGCATTGATCGTCCCAGAAACCGGAGTGACTTCGACAGTCGTAGCGGCAAGAGTGCGCTTGCTTGCGCCAATCACATAGCGGACTTCAAACGTGCCTAAACTGTCCGGCGCTTGGATTTTTGCCGGGTTTTCATTTTTGGCATAGGCATAGTCCTTGTAGCTGCCTTCTTCAGCGCCGACTTCGACAATAGTGATATAGTCACTTCTATAGGCTGGGCCCGTCCAATTCACCTCAAATTCACTGCCAGCAGCAACTTGTTCTGGCGCGGAAACTGAGCCGGTAATTTCGACTATTTCAATGTCTGCGACCCCAAGCGTCTTACGCGTTTCGCCATGCACATAGCGCACCTCATATGCGCCTAATCCGTCGGGTGCGTTGATTTCGGATGGGTTGCCGTTTTTCGTGTATGCATAGTCGTTGTAAGTGCCTTCGTCGCTACCTTTAGCAACGATGGTGATGTAATCGCTTTTGTGATCTGGCCCTTCCCATGTTACGTCAAATTCTGCGCCGGCCGCAATTTGGGCAGGGGCTGTGACGGTTGCTTCAAGGCGCTGAACTTCAAGCGTGATCTCAAAACTTTGGGATTTTACATCTGCGACAACGCTTATGGCGCCACCACCTGAAGCTGCTGGTCCTTCAACACTTACGGTATAGTCGCCAGCGCCAAGTTTGCCGCCCGCACTGCCAAATCCGTAGTCGGTAAAGGCTTCAGTGCCATCTGCATTCAAAACGCTCCAGGTGAGCGTGATGTCGGTAATTTTTTCGCCACTTTGATCGACGGGGACAAGTGTCACCGATGGGGTGATCGCCACCACAGTTTCTTTGAGCGCGTCTGCGAGTGCCGCACCGTTATCGGCGGAGAAGTATTGACCGCCAGTGTTTTCGGCAAGGCAAGCGACTTGTGCGCCTTCTTCTTTAGATAATCCGAATCCAACCACGTGCGCTGTGAAATTTGCACCTTGCGATTCAAGCAATGCGCCGAGTTCACAAACGTTTGCTTTGCAGGTTTCTAGTCCATCGGTGATCAGGACGACCGTTGCCGTGTCTTCTGTATATCGCAGCTCTTCAGCAGCGCGTTTTACGGCTTCGGTTAGGGGCGTCTTGCCCAAAAACTTCATGCTGTCGGCTTTGTCCGCAATGGTTGATGCGGTGCCAAGCGCAGGCGGCACGACCAATTCAATGTCGTTACAGTCGCCTTTTTTGCGGTGGCCATAAGCCATCAAGCCAAGCTCTGTTGTGTCAGGCACGGACTTTAGGACTTCACGCAGCGTATCTCGCGCGATCTGCAGCTTCGGCACACCATCAATTTGGCCCCACATCGAGCCTGAGCCGTCTAAGACAATCATTGTTCGTTCGTTTGCGAAAGTGGCGTTGGTGGCCAGCAAGCTTGAAGCAAGCACCGCGCTAGCGAGCAGCATTTTGCGCATGATAGTTTCTCCCTTTTGCCATCTGTGTTTGTGGCGCGTAATTTGTTTTTGCTTTTATCTCAAAATCTTAATTCGCTCCAAGCTATGGAAATCCATAAGTCTTGGCAAAATAGTTGTCTGCATTGTTCTATTTTCGTTGACAAATATCAAGGTTTTCCTGGTCGCAGTCAGAGTTGCCGGCATGCTGAGATAAATTGTCTCGTCGGTCCAGATCGCGTCAATCTGACTAGTCCAAAGCTGGCAATTCTTGCTAGGTTGACCGTCGAAAACCACTAGCGAAGGACTGACCGATGAAACTTGAATCACTCGCGCTTCATCATGGCTATGAATCTGAGGCCACCACCAAAGCAGCAGCTGTGCCGATTTACCAAACGACATCATATACTTTTGATGATACGCAGCACGGCGCTGACCTGTTTGACTTAAAGGTGCAGGGCAACATTTATACTCGCATCATGAACCCAACCACAGCGGTATTGGAGCAACGTGTTGCTGAGATGGAAGGTGGTATTGCAGGCTTGGCGCTTGCTTCAGGCATGTCGGCCATCACCTATGCCATTCAGACCATTGCGGAAGCTGGCGATAATATTATTTCCGTCGCGCAGCTTTATGGTGGCACCTACAACTTGTTCGAACATACATTGCCGCGTCAGGGCATCGATGTGCGCATGGTTGATGCAAGCTTTGAGGGTATCGAAAATTTGTTCGATAGCAACACAAGAGCTGTATTTTGTGAAAGCATTGGCAACCCTGCGGGCAATGTCGTTGATATTCAAAAGCTGGCGGAAATTGCACATGCGCACGGCGTGCCTGTGATTGTCGACAACACCGTGGCTACACCATATTTGTGTCGTCCATTTGAACATGGCGCGGATATTGTTGTTCACTCATTGACCAAATATATTGGCGGCCACGGCACATCGATTGGCGGTATTATTGTTGACAGCGGCAAGTTTGATTGGGCGGCCAACAAAGAACGATTCCCAATGCTTAATGAACCAGATCCATCCTATCATGGCGTTGTTTACACTGAAGCACTTGGCGAGGCAGCATTTATTGGCCGTGCGCGCGTTGTGCCATTGCGCAATACCGGTGCTGCCATTTCACCGATGAATGCATTCTTGATTTTGCAGGGTTTGGAAACGCTGGGTTTGCGGATTGAGCGTCATTGCGAAAACGCGCAGAAAGTTGCTGAATATCTTGAAGCGCATGACAAGGTTGAATGGGTGAATTATGCCGGGCTGAAGTCATCGCCTTATCATGATTTGGCCAACAAGATTTCCGGCGGTAAAGCATCTGGCATCCTTAGCTTTGGCATCAAAGGTGGGCGCGACAATGGTGCTAAGTTTATCGACGCCCTTAAAATGATATTGCGCCTTGTGAATATTGGCGATGCAAAATCGCTAGCTTGTCACCCTGCTTCGACCACGCACCGTCAATTGAGTGCGGATGAGCTGAAAGCCGCTGGCGTGTCTGAGGATTTGGTGCGTATTTCTGTTGGCATCGAGCATGTCGACGATATCATCGCTGACATTGATCAGGCATTGGCCAACGTTTAGCAAAGCTGCTAAGGGTCGCGCCAATCAGCGCGACCCTTTTTGTGCCTTGGAGGCCTTATGTCAGGAATGATCTATCTCAACGGCTATATAGACGTGCCTTTGGACCGGCTAGAAGAAGTTGAAGCGGCATTGCCAATGCATATCGAACTGACGCGCGCCGAGCCTGGATGCGTGTCCTTTGAGGTTGTGCCTTCAACACAAGTTGAAGGACGGCTTAAAGTGGCAGAACTGTTTGTGAATCGCGCCGCGTTTGAGGCACATCAGGAACGCACAAAATCTTCGAAATGGTTCAAAGTGACAGAAGGTATTCCGCGCGAATATGAAGTTCGCGAGGGCGAATAACGGCGATCACCACAATCGCAAGTGGTGACTTTGCAAACTATGCTGTCGTCGGTTCGCGGGACATCGCATTGCAGAACTCTTCGACCAAACTCTTAAACTCCGGCGTATCAAGCATTTCTCCGTGTGCCTTTAGGACAGCGTCCACTGGCGCGTCTAACAAAGACGCCAATTCCTTGGCCGCGCTATCTAAATCGTCTGGCCCCATGCCACATACGAATAGTCCGACACTCTTTTTGGATTTGAGATATTGGTGTGCCGCAGCGCGTATAGGGGCACAGGGTCGCCCAAGCCAAATTGGTCCACCAAGTATGATCTGGTCATATTCATCAAGATCTGGAATTTGCGGAAGTTTAGGTTTGCGCCCAAGAATGTTGTCTAAGCCCGCGCGCAAATCGCCCGCAGCGCCTAGATACTGATCACATCGGATTTCCTGCAGGTCAATTTGCAGCTTTTTTGCAATTGCGCGCGCGACAACTCGTGAATTGCCGGTTTTTGAATAGTAGATAACGAGTGTGCGCATATCATTCCCCCAGAAATATACTATCAGTTTAGGTGCTTAGTACGCTTGGCGCGATGATGTGGATCAACATTGGATTGGTCCGTTGTTTGCTACGGCTAAGGGATGTTTGCTCGCTAAAAGCTTGTGCGATGATGCTCAAACCTTTTCTTGAAACCGCTCAGGACATTGACGAATGTCTGGCGGTGAGGGGAGTTTTTTGAGGCGTTGGTTTCTTTCCCTCGTCAAGCCCGTGGGTGACGACAAGGGAGTTGCGCTAGCCGCGCTAATAGGTCCCTTATCAGCGCTCGTTGCGCGAACGCCACTTGGTTGTAAGGGCCGGTGCGAGATATACTTAATTTCCGCCCGCACCACCCCGCACGCGCCAAGCGCCGCTTGGGTAGATCCGGGGTCTGCATCAGCCCCGCAACATGGTGTTCTGCACCCCCGCCAAACACTTCCAAAGCGGGATGCAAAAAGGAAAAATCACAAATTCAAATTTCTTCTTGCAATTTACCGAACCGTACGGTACGGTTCTGTCAATAACGATCACTTAACCATTGGAGAATTGTGTTGGCTCAAGCAGTGCGTCTCGGCGATGAAGAATTGACATCACGTCAGCAGGACGTGCTCGATATTGCGCTTTCATTGTTGGTGGAGGTCGGTGACAAACTGACCATGACCGGCGTGGCGCGGCGTGCACGTTGCTCGAAGGAATCGCTGTATAAATGGTTTGGCGATCGCGACGGGTTGCTTACAGCGATTGTCCAGTGGCAAGCGGCAAAGGTTCGCTCTGTTCCTGTTGGTCCGCAGCGCATGTCTAAAGAGACGTTGCAGTCTCACCTCGAGCAGTTTGCATTTGATTGGCTTAAAGTGATATCGGGCGACATTTCCGTTGCACTGAACCGGTTGGCGATTACACATGCTGGGCCGCTGAGCAATTTGGGCACAACAGTTCTGATGAATGGGCGCTTTGCCGTTGGTCAACGCCTTAAACCGCTATTGAAGGCAGGTCGTGGGGCAGGGTTGTTGCACTTTAGCGACGAAGAAGAAGCATTTCGAACATTTTTCGGTTTGGTGATCAGAGATGTGCAAATCCGACTACTGTTGGGTGAAGAACTGGTGTTAAGCGAAACCGATGTGGTGCGCGATGCCAAGCGCGCAGTTGAACAATTTGTAACGCTTTACGGCGTGCGATGAAACAAGGCGGGACCAATCCCGTCATAAGAAGAATATAAATTACAAGAGGGATGACACCAATGCGTGTTTATTACGATCAAGACGCAGATCTTAATCTGATCAAATCAAAAAAAGTTGCCATTATTGGCTATGGTAGCCAAGGTCGCGCGCACGCGTTGAACCTTAAAGACTCTGGTGCGACAAATGTTGCTGTGGCTTTGCGCGAAGGTTCTTCAACCGCTGCAAAAGTTGAAGCAGATGGCCTTAAAGTTATGACAGTTGCAGAAGCTGCGGCTTGGGCTGATGTGATGATGATGGCAACGCCTGATGAGTTGCAAGCAGATATCTACAACAACGAAATCGCACCGAACATTCGTGACGGCGCAGCGATTGCTTTTGCCCATGGCTTGAACGTTCACTACGGCCTTATCGAGCCAAAAGACAGCGTTGACGTGCTTATGGTTGCACCAAAGGGCCCTGGCCACACCGTGCGCGGCGAATATCAAAAAGGTGGCGGCGTGCCATGTTTGATCGCGATCCATCATGACGCAACTGGCAATGCGAAAGACATTGGTCTTGCATATGCTTCTGGTGTTGGTGGCGGCCGTTCAGGCATCATCGAAACTACATTTAAAGAAGAGTGCGAAACTGATTTGTTCGGTGAGCAGGCTGTTCTTTGTGGTGGTTTGGTTGAATTGATCCGCGCTGGCTTTGAAACATTGGTTGAAGCTGGTTATGCGCCAGAAATGGCCTATTTCGAGTGCTTGCATGAAGTTAAACTGATTGTTGACTTGATTTATCAAGGCGGCATCGCGAACATGAACTACTCGATCTCAAACACAGCTGAGTGGGGCGAGTATGTAACGGGTCCACGCATCATCACTTCAGAAACAAAAGCTGAAATGAAGCGTGTACTTGAAGATATCCAATCTGGTAAGTTTACTTCAGACTGGATGCAGGAATATCGCGCCGGTGCTGCGAAGTTTAAGGCGACACGTCGCAATAATGACGCGCACCAAATCGAAGAAGTTGGTACAAAACTTCGCGATATGATGCCTTGGATTAAAGCAGGCGCATTGGTTGATAAAGAACGCAACTAAGGCGCTTTGCTTTCAATAGAATAAACCCTAGCTCTCCCAGAGCTAACTTGAGGGGTGCTTCATAGCACCCCTTTTTTTATCGCAGGTCGCAGTTTTGATGTACTCTGCATCATTTGGGAGGGGAAATTATGTACGAACCAACGCACCAAGTGACGACAGGGAGTGAAATTCGAGAGACTTTAGGCGAACAGTTTCCAAGTCAAAGCAACAAGATAATAAACCATATTGATCAACACTGTCGCAATTGGATTGCCAAGTCGCCATTTGTTGTTATTTCGAGCATCTCTGCAGGCGGATTTATGGACGTTTCGCCAAAAGGCGACCCACCTGGCTTCGTTAAAGTCTTGGATGATCACACTCTGGCTATTCCAGATCGCATCGGCAATCACCGAGGTGATACGATGTTGAACGTTCTTGAAAATCCAGCCGTTGGAATTCTGTTTGTTGTTCCAAACCGACGTGAGGTGGTTCGTGTGAATGGTGACGCGCTGATCATAAAGGACCCAGAGGTTCTCGGAATGATGGTGGTGAATGATAAGTTGCCGGACATGGCTATTATGGTCCGTGTGAAAGAAGCTTTCTTTCATTGCGGCAAATCGATGATACGCTCACGCATGTGGAACCCTGAAAAATGGGAGAGCGTCGAAGGATTGCCAACTTATGCGCAAGCATTGAAAGACCACGGCGATTTGGATGAGCCTGTAGAAGACATTGAGGTGCGTACAATGTATAATGAAACAGATCGCTTGTACTAACAGGGTCTCTACTGATTTTTCGTTGTTTACCTTGCCATTGGTGCCATAAATGGCTTCAAAAACTGCCTGTCATAGCGCCGAATGCACTTTGTATCATTTGCATACTGAAATGCCGCAACACATTTCGGGTCGTTCGCTATGTCGTTGCGGTATCGCTCATAGTCAGCAAGTGATACAAACGAAAATAGGGCGAGCGCTAAATCGTTGGCGCTTTCGTGGGGCATGAAATATCCGTGATGGTAGCCGCCGTGCTTTTGCACAAGCGGGACCCAGAGTTTGGCATAGTGCTCAAATTCTGCCAGTTTGTCGGGCTCGATTTCATAATTTACATAGCAAGTGATCATCAAATTCTCCAATGCTGCTTTGGTGAAATCAGCTGGACATGATTACATGCGATGATCGAATCAATGATATTGATACTGAACGGGTGCCTGGAGCGAAAAGAGGTGCCTTGTTGCGCAATGCGGGGGGCAACATGCAACTGCCATATACAATTCTTGATGTGTTCACCAAAAAACGGCTGGAGGGCAATCCGCTGGCTGTGGTGTTTGATGCGGACAATATGCAAACCGAGCAGATGCAGAACATTGCCAAGGAGTTCAACCTGAGTGAGACGGTGTTTGTTTGCTCGCCCAAGAACGAACGACATGTAGCCAATCTGCGCATATTTACACCGTCTGAAGAATTGCCGTTCGCTGGACATCCAACCGTTGGGGCAGCTGTGCTGTTGGGTTTGCGCCAACGTATCACCGCTGTGCGCTTGGAAGAAAAAGTAGGCACAATTGTTGCGATTACCGAGCGGATCAACAAGGTGAGTGGGCACGCTCGCTTTAGTTTGCCAAAATTGCCCGAGAGGTTGGGCGATGCGCCAGCAAATGAGGATATTGCAAAAACCTTGGGATTAGACGTTGCGCAAATTGGGTGCGGTGCAATGCAACCAGCGGTCTATAGCGCGGGTGTGCCGTTTGTTTTGGTGCCAGTTCAAGATCGTGAAGCATTGGCAAACATCAAGTTGGAGCGGCGCGGCTGGTCTGGCGTTTATGAAGGGCAAAGCAAAGAAGTTTATGCCTATACACCGATTGATGCGATCCGCGCCCCGAAATTTGCTGCGCGTTGCTTTGTTCATTTAGGTGATTTGCGCGAAGATCCTGCAACCGGCTCAGCGGCTGCTGCTCTTTGTGGCCTGCTATCCGATTTGCATTTCACACATGACGGATTGATCGATTTTGTTGTCGAGCAAGGCCAAGATATGGGGCGGCCCAGTATTATTGAAGCGCAGGTCAAGCGTGATGATGGCGTTTTGACCCATGCTGGCATTGGCGGCAATGCAATCGTATTGGCAGAAGGCACATTGATGCTGCCAGAGGAATAGGACGCTTCTTGTAGGTGCAATTCACTTGCATTGGGGTTTGCGCGCGCCTAACCTTTGTGGATCTTATGGGGGGGAACCATGACGTTTTTATCAAACATCTTGTTGATGGTGCATTTGTTTTCGATGGCTTTAGGCATCGGGGTTGGCATTTCAATTGCGGTCGTTTCGGCGGGCGTTGGTGACGTTGCAAGTGATGCGGGCAAAGCAATGCTCGGCGCCTTGAAGAAACTGCAAAGAATTGGCCGGGGTGCCGTGATTTTGTTGTGGTTGACCGGCATTGCGATGGTTGTGATTTCCTATCCTGATCCAGCTGGTTTGGGCGCGACATTTATGCTCAAAATTGCGGCAGTGGTCGTTCTAACGGGGGCTGTTTTTTATGCCGGCACCCTTGGTCCCAAAGTTGCAGCAGGTGATGCAGGCGCACGTGCACTTGGCAAAAAGTTGGGAATGCTTGGCGGAGCCATGTCGACATTGGCGCTGATATTGGCGGTGTTGACGTTTTCATAGAATGACAGATTGGGCGCGTCAGTTTTTGCGCTATTTGGACGGATATGGTAAATTATGGCGTTTGCAGCGGCAAAAAAGTTTGCTATGCCTTTTAGCGCATTGATTAATTCGTGAATGCTTGGAGCAATGGTTGCATGATACGCGACGCGTTTAAAATCGAAGATCTAGAGATTGCTCAGCAATATGCTGCGGCACCTGATCTTGCGCGCGGTCAGCAAAACCTACTCCTCGACCTCCTCCTTATTAGCCCCTGAGTACCGACAGTTCTCAGCGTGAGAGCGGGTGTTTAGGGGAGAAAACAAAAGCCGAAAGAATTTGATTTTTCCGGCCCGTTTTGTTTATCCGGGGTCGGCCACATTAGGACTATATCATGAGCCAAACATCACAATCCAATACAGACCGCGTCTATATTTTCGACACGACATTGCGCGACGGTGAGCAATCGCCAGGCGCTACAATGACCCACGAAGAAAAGCTGCAAGTTGCTGAATTGCTTGACAATATGGGTGTCGACATTATTGAGGCGGGTTTTCCAATTGCGTCAAATGGCGACTTTGAAGCGGTGTCGGAAATTGCTCGCAGATCCAAGAATGCTGTGATTGCAGGCCTTGCGCGGGCAATCCCCGCTGACATTGATCGAGCTGGTGCTGCAGTAAAACACGCACGACGCGGACGTATTCATACGTTCGTTTCGACCTCGCCAATTCACTTGGCGCACCAAATGCGTAAAACCCAAGAAGAGGTTTTGGAGATTGTCACTCAGACCGTAACCCAGTCTCGCAACTTGATTGACGATGTCGAATGGTCAGGTATGGACGCGACCCGCACACCAATGGACTTTTTGGCGAAGTGTGTTGAAGCGGCGATCAATGCTGGCGCAACCACCATCAATATTCCAGACACTGTTGGTTATTCGGTGCCTGAAGAATATTACGAGATGATCAAGACCTTGATCGAGACCGTGCCAAACTCTGACAAAGCCATTTTCTCAACCCATTGCCACAATGATTTGGGTATGGCCGTTGCAAACTCTTTGGCGGGTGTTCGGGCAGGAGCGCGGCAAGTTGAGTGTACCATCAATGGCTTAGGCGAGCGTGCTGGTAACGCAGCGCTTGAAGAGATTGTAATGGCATTGCAAACACGTGGAGACGCGTTGCCATATCACACAGAAATTGATGCCACCCATTTGGCACGGGCCTCAAAAATTGTTGCAGCTGCCTGCAATTTTCCGGTGCAGTATAATAAAGCCATTGTGGGTAAGAACGCTTTCGCACACGAAAGCGGTATCCACCAAGATGGTATGCTGAAGAACGCAGAAACTTACGAAATCATGACCCCGGCAAGCGTTGGGATCAAAGAAACGTCTTTGGTAATGGGCAAGCACTCTGGTCGTGCTGCGTTTAAAGACAAGTTGAAGGATTTGGGCTACGAGTTGGGCGACAATGCTTTCCAAGAAACCTTCGTGCGTTTCAAGGAATTGGCTGACCGCAAAAAGAACGTTTATGACGAAGACTTGATTGCTTTGGTCGATGATGAAATGGGCTCGATTGAAGACAAGATCAAGCTTGTGGCGATGAGCGTTTCGTCGTCAATCGGCGGTGATCATGTGTGCCAATTGACCGTTTCGGTTGAAGGTGATGAGAAGTCGGTCAAAGTGGCTGGAACTGGCTCTGTGGATGCGATTTTTAACGCGATTAAAGAAGCGGTTGGTGCCGATCCGCACCTTGTCCACTATGGTGTTGATGCGGTTACTGGCGGTACCGATGCGCAAGCTAACGCGCATGTTCGTCTTGAAATGAATGGCCGCATTGCTTCTGGTCGAACAGCAGAACCCGATACGCTTGTGGCTTCGGCGCGGGCGTATTTGAATGCGTACAACCGTTTGTTGGTCGAGCGCGGTGCGGCTGCACAAGGTGCGATGGCTGGTTAAGTTCAATTGCAATTCAGGTTTTGGGGCGCGTCTGATTTGGGCGCGCCCTTTTTGATTCAAGGCAATGTGAGTTGTTTGTGTTCGGCTATTCTGATTGCATGTCGCTAAAAGGGATTGGAGAATAGTTATGAGATATGCACTAGCGGCCTTGACCTTGTTCATCGGCATTGGCTCTGCCAGCATTGCTGAAGAGCGTGCGATATTTGCAGGCGGCTGCTTCTGGTGCGTTGAAAGCGACTTTGAACATGTGACGGGCGTAATCGAAGCGCGGTCCGGGTATATTGGCGGCACTGTTGAAAACCCAACATACAAGCAAGTAACGGCGGGTGGTACTGGCCACTTTGAGGCGGTTGAGATTACCTATGATCCCAATGTGATTGCTTACAGCCAGCTTGTTGATATCTTCTTTCGCTCGGTCGATCCAACTGATGCGGATGGACAATTTTGTGATCGCGGGGAGAGCTATCGCACAGCAATCTTTGCGGATGGCGAGGAAGAGTTGAAGGCAGCGGCAGAGGCGAAGCGGCAGGCCTCAATTGAGCTCGGCGCCCATGTGGCAACAATTGTTCAGCCTGCGATGCCGTTTTATCCGGCTGAGGATTATCACCAAGACTATTACAAAAAGAATAGCCTCAAATATAATTTCTATAGGTTCACCTGCGGGCGCAACAAACGAGTTGAACAGCTCTGGGGGAAACGTGCCTATCAGGGCATAAAAGACCACTAGCGAAGCTAGAAATAATAAGACCAAGCTTGAAGCAAAAAAGGGGTGCGCTGGCACCCCTTAGTTTTTGATATTTTTGGAATGTTGTCTTAGGCAATTTCGCCTTTCACCAACGCGTCGATTTCAGCAATCGCGTCGACACCAAGTGGACCGAATTCGAGCGCGCCGGCATTTTCTTGTGCTTGCGCCACGGTGCGAAAACCAGGGATTGGGATGGCAGTACTATTGTGTGCCCAAATCCAACCTAGTGCTCCCTGGGCGACAGTGCGGCCACCGCTTGTTAGGATTTCTCTGATGCCATCTAGACGTTCTTGCGCGTCTTCTGCGCTGCTGACGGCGCCCATCTTATTGACCCAAGGCTCGCCGCTTGCGCGCACATCATCCTCACCAAAACTGTGATTGATTTTGTACGTGCCTCCAAGCATGCCCATGGCAAGTGGCGCGCGGTTTATCGACAACAGGTTGTTTTTGTTGATAATATCGAGTGTCTCTGTTGCTGGCGTGAACAGGTTAAGATCATGCTGAATTGCTCGATAGTTTGCGCCACCAATCCATTGTTTGGAATGGTCTGGGTGGTCGGATGACCAGCCATAGCCACGAATTAGGCCCTCAGTGACGAGCTCTTCTAAGGCGGCTTGAGCTTCGATTGCTTCGTCGCCGTCTAGATCGTCAATGTGCAATTGATAGAGATCGATGACCTCGCGTTGTAAACGCCGAAGTGACGCTTGCACGGCTTTGCGTATGTAAGCGCGGTCAGCACCTTTTCCGGTGATTTGTTTGTTCTCTTCGTTGAATTTGTTGCCAAACTTAGTGGCCACAAAAATGTCATCATGCCCCTTGAGCGCTTCGCCAAGGATTTTCTCAGAATGGCCAGCGCCATATACGTCAGCAGTGTCGAAAAATTTGATCCCCGCATCAATTGCGGCGGCAATTGCGGCTTTGGATTCATTGTCGTCGACCACACCCCAGCCAACCGGTATGGCATCAGCCCAAAATGGGCCGCCAATGGCCCAGCAGCCAAATCCTAGTCGGGGAATTGTTTGGCCGGTCCACAGTTCAATTTCAGGCTTATTCATTGCGCGGCCTCATGTTTTTGGCTTTTAAGTACTGAATTGTAGTAAGCGATTTTCTCGTCCAAGTGTTTTTCGTAGGCGTCGAGTTCAGCGCGTTTTTCGGCCAGTCTTTCCCGATGGTTTTCCAAAAGGTCGATGCGGTCTGGCACTGTGTGTTCACCTTCGTTCACCAAATGGGTGAACGTTTCGGTTTCTGCCAGTGGCATGCCGGTGCCGCGTAGACACGCCAATAGCCCCAGCCACCCCACATCACTTTCTGCGTAGTAGCGGTGCCCTTTCTCGTCCCTTTTGGTAGACAAGATCAGCCCTCGCTTTTCGTAAAAGCGAATGGTGTCGGGAGATAGTCCGCTCATTTTTGCTGCTTCGCCAATATTCATTTTGACACCCTTTCATCTGACTATCTCAGATAAATAGGGGGTTGGAGCTGCTCTAGGTCAAGGGCGAAGGTGAATTATTTTTGAACCAGTTCTGGCGCAAGTATTCGCATGTGCGGGAAGGGGATATCCACGCCAGCTGCATCAAGAGCCTTTTTGCCAGCTTCATTGATCGCCATACGGGTTTCCCAATGGTCGGATGTGCGGGTCCATGCGCGGAGTTGCAGATCAACCGAGCTGTTACCTAGATTCATCACATAGACAACGGGTTCTGGTGTACTTAGCACGCGCTCGTCAGCATTTGCGACGTCCAGCAAGACTTTGCGCGCAAGGTCGATGTCAGCTTTGTAGTCAATGCCAACATCAAAAGAGAGACGACGTGTCATTTCCTTATTGTAGTTGGTGATGGTGGCATCCCAAATCTTCGCATTTGGGGTAAATACATAAAGGCCATCAATCGTGCGCAATCGCGTTGCGAACAAGCCAACTTGTTTCACCGTGCCATTTACCGCACTTGATTCAATGTAGTCTCCCACATTGAAAGGGCGCAGCCAGATGATCATCACACCAGCAGCAATATTTGAAAGTGTGCCTTGCAAAGCTAGGGCGATTGCCAAACCGGCCGCACCAATGACCGCAATAATGGATGCGGTTTGCACGCCAAGCCCGCTCAAAGCGATTACAATCGCTGTGATGATGACGCCATAGCGCACGAGCTGGCCAAACATGGGGGCAACGGTGTCGTCAAATGCTTTGGTGTTTGGCAGCAATTGTACAACGAGGTAAGCGAGCCATTTCGCCAAATACCAGCCGACAATCAACACAATTAATGCAACAAGGACATTGGTGCCATAGCCATTGATCCAATCCAAAGTCGCGGTTGTTAGTTGCGCTAATTCCATGAGGTGAACTCCATCGTCAGCTGATAATTCTGGTTCGCCTTTAACATGGCGATGTGACTGGCTAAGTCAAGTTGGACTATGCGGTGTTGTGGTGACAGTTTGTTTAGTCAAATAGCTCTGCTAGAGCGCAAGCGGCTTGAAATTTCTCAGGTGTGAAAAATCCTGTTTCGTGCAGGATATTGATGACTAGGATGGTTTTACCGTTTTCAACCACGGGCACGTTGACGATCGCGCCACACCCCAATGATGTGATCAGGTCCAGGTCGGGGAATTGATCGCCCATTTGGTCTGGGGCGTTGGCTAGAAATGGCTTTTGCTGCATAACAACCTTTTCAAACCAATCATTGTGGATGATCGGTTTGGTGCCGCTCGTTGGGTAGGCATCTGGGTTGGAAGAATAAGCACGCTTCGCTAAGCCGGCATCCAGATCTAGCTCCATAACCGTGAGCAGCTTGCAGCCTGGATTGTGTTCAGCGGCCAAAAACAAAGAATGATAAATTGCATTGCAATCCTCTGAATTGCATTGTTTTCCATTTGTCAATTTTGAACTCAAATTCTTGTTTTTTTCGGTTTTTTTGTCGCGTTTGCTTGCGGTTTGGTTTAAGCGAACCCAACTGCGCTGACCGGGAGCGAGCGGGCTTTTGGAATCACTGCGCATTTAGGGAGCTTAGGGCGCTGGTGTAAACTCACTTTTACGCTGGCGAGGGATAGACGGGCAGGAATAGCTGACATGATCAACGCCGATTTGGATCAAAGAACAGAATTTGTGGCTTCTGGTGGTGGCGAGGAGCGATCTCATCACGCCGGAACACCGCTGGTTGGTGGTCTCATTCGCGAACGTCGTCGTGCCATGAACATGACTTTGAAAGAACTTGGTGAGTTGGCCAATCTTTCTGTTGGGTTCTTGTCTCAGGTTGAGCGCGATCAAGCAACGCCTTCTCTTGGTGCATTGTCGATGATTTCCAAGGGCTTGGATGTTGAGATGGAGTTTTTCGTCTCTTCGCCTGCCGTGCATCGTGGCCGTACGCGCCAAGGCGAACGTGAGAGCTTTTCTGTTGATGATTCATCCCTGAAATATGAACGCTTGGGTGCAGACTTCGCGGGTAAAGCGTTGTCGTCGTTTATCATCACTGTGCCCGCTGGATATAAGTCGGAACAAGTCAGCCATGAGGGCGAAGAAATCATCTATATCCTTGAGGGTGAGGTGGTGACCTATGTGGAAAATGAAAAGGTCATTCTTGGCCCAGGCGATAGCCTGCATTTTCGCTCGACGCGCACGCATAGCTGGGAAAATGTGAAAGACGAAGTCTGTCGCATACTTTGGACTGGCACTGTCCCAATCTTTAGAAACGGTGCATCCCAAAAGTAGTCTTCTGCCCAATTCTATCGGCTTGGTATTGTTTGTTGCAAGTTTGGTTGTGAATTGGTATTTGATGGGTATGGTTGTTGTTGAGTAGATGATTCCGTTCGTCGTTCAGCGGGTGACCTGACCTATTGTTGGAGGACATTGAGAATGTCGAACGTTGACGAAGCGACACAGCCAGATTTGATTGGTTATCTCAAAACCGCATTGGAGCGCCCTGGCGTTCGTTATGAACTGCTGGCCGAAGCGCTGCGTCAAGCCATCCAGAAGGGCATATTGACCGCGGGCGAATTCTTGCTCGCTGAACGCGAGCTTTCTGAAAAATTGGGCCTTAGCCGTGTCACTATCCGCCGAGCATTTAAACCTCTGCTCGATGACGGTCAGTTGGTTCAAAAACGTGGCTTGGGCACTTATGTGCCGCGCAATCGACCGCAGTCTCTTGAAAAGTCACTAAAGTTCTTGAACGGCTTTTCCGAAGACATTCGAAATCGAGGCATGGAGCCGAGCTCGCAATTGGTCTTTAAGGGGTTGGTATCGCCTATTCCTGAGGTTTGCGAAGCGCTTGGCGTTGCGCCCCATATGCGCGTTTCGTGTTTTAGGCGCATTCGCTATGCGGATGGCAGTATCATGGCCTATGAACACGCCTACTTCCCGCTGGAAGCAATTGACGCTGATGCGGTAGATGAGGGCGACAGCCTATATGCGCATTTGGATGCGCGTGGGTTCCGGCCCGTAAAGGCTCGCCAATCAATCAAAGCGACGAACTGCGACAAAGAATTGGGCGGCTATCTTGGTGTCGAAAAAGGCTCTGCGATCTTGGATATGGAGCGTACGTCTTTTGACCGGAGCGGCAAGCCGGTTGAATTCACCCACTCATATTATCGAGGTGACCGCTATATCTATTCAACAGATGTTGGAGACGAAGACTAAGAATAAGCAATCAAACGACGAAGGCGGCAATGTATCGCCTTTGCGTTTTAAAGTTCACAATCATCATCACATGGGAGCAATTCCTTGCGTCTTGTTATCTTGCCGAATTCTGACGATGTAGCAGAATTCGCGTGCGATTTATTTGCACAACAACTCACCAATAAGCCTAAGAGTGTGTTGGGGTTAGCCACGGGCTCTTCACCGACCACGCTTTATCAAAAAATGATATCTCGGCAGAAAGCTGGCGACTTGAGTTTTTCTCAAGCGACCAGTTTTAACCTGGATGAATATGTTGGCCTTAGCGGTGATCATCCGCAGAGCTATCGCCATTTCATGAACGAGCAATTGTTCAATCATGTGGACATCGACCTAGCTCGCACATTCGTGCCGAATGGGGTTGCCGACAACCCAAACGATGAATGCAAGCGCTATGAAGAGCTGATTGCATTGGCGGGCGGTATAGATCTGCAGCTGTTGGGTATAGGCATTAACGGACATATTGGGTTTAACGAGCCACTTTCCAGTCTATCTTCGCGTACACGCGTCAAAACACTGACCAAATCAACCATTGAGGCCAATTCGCGTTTCTTTGGAGATGATGAGCGCCAACCCACAGATTCTATGACGATGGGCATTGGTACTATACTTGATGCACGCCAAGTGGTGTTGCTGGCAACCGGAGCGCACAAAGCGCAAGCCATAAAGGGCTGTGTTGAGGGGCCGGTTTCAGCATCGTGTCCAGCGTCGGCTTTACAACTACACGAGCATGCGATTGTCGTTGTTGACGAAGCCGCAGCTGCGGAGCTGACGATGAAAGATTATGCGATTTGGGCTGAGACACGGCATCAGGCCATGGAGCAAATGTAGTTCATTTGTTACGCTAATTAACTCAATAGAAACCCCGTTCTCAATTGAGGGCGGGGTTCTTTGTGTACAATTTACTTCAAATTATCTGTTTAAAGGCATTTTTTGCAGGAGTTTCAAATTCAACTGTTTGAATAATAGTTTTAGTCGCGCCCAATTCTATAGGCAAAATTCTTGCAATGGCTGATATGACCGCAAAAATGCTGAATAGTTCTGATGTTTCGATCCCGAAAGGGGCGAAGCTGACAATGAGTTATTTGACGCCAAAAGAATGGGACGAGACCGCTCATTTGTTTGATGGGGTGTGCCAAGAGCAAATGCATGTTTTCGCCTCTGAACGTTGGCCGAGCATGAAAATTGATTGCCTGCACTTCAAACTGGATGATGAACTGGTCGCTGGTTGTTTGGTGATGCATCGCGCAGCACCGCTTGGTCTTGGCGGCTTAGCAGTTTGCAAGTGGGGACCAATTCTGCTCGATGCTGCAGCGCCCAATGCGCAGCAACTGTTTGGCGACGTCGTTGATATGTTGATCAATCATTATGCGGTAGAGCGCCGCTTAATGCTGTCTATGTTGCCGCGGCCGCAGCCTGCGGAAACGAATTTTGCCGTTGAGAAACTGCAGGAACGGGGCTTCAAAGAAGGCGCGGGCCTACCTTTCCCAAATCGCTATTTTGTGAATGTTCAGCTCACCGATGATGCGATGCGGGCGAGTTTCGGCCAAAAGTGGCGCGCACATCTAAAAAAGAGCGAAAAGAACGGGCTTGAATTTGAGCATTGTGACGTTTCGCAAATGCCTGTCTTTTATGAACTTTATCGAGAGATGACAGCGCGCAAGCAGTTTCCGGATTATTCGGCTTTTGATTCACTGCATCATCTGATGGACAATATACACGAAAGTGCGCGCCCTGAGCTTTTCTTGGTTCGGCATGAGGGCGAACCGGTGGCCGGTGGTGTGATTTTTACGGCAGGGGATACCTCTGTCTATCTATATGGTGCGACGAACGATCAGGCTTTGCCGCTTCGCGCTGGTTATTTCATGCATTGGCACATAATGCGTTGGCTGGCGCGACAAGAGCGGATCAAATGGTACGATTTGGGTGGAACTGACGGCTTTCTAGGGCTGCACCAATTCAAGAATGGTATGGTCGGAAAAGCCGGCGTTGTGTCGCAAGTGCCAAAAGTGATGAACTATGCGCATTGGTTTATGCCAAGGCTTTTGGGGAACACGCTGTTCTTGGCTAGGGACGTGAAAGCGCAGATTATGCGCCGAATTCTGTCGCTGAAAAAGAACACACCGTCTGACTAAAAATTTCGCTGAGTCGCCTAGGATAAAAAGCCCTTGAGCCAGCTTTTTATGCGGCCAATGCGACCTGGAACGACAAACGGGCGATAGCCGGGCACGGTTTTCTCAAGAGCAATTTCAAAAATCTTGTAGTCTTCGCCAAAAATGTGCTTTTCAAGATGAGCCACTTCTGTCCAGCCAAATCTTTTGAGAATGATAAGTGCGGTGCGGTTGCCCGTTCGCGTGAAAGTCGAAAGCTTATGCCAGTGGCCATTGTCGAAATAGGTCTTGAAGAACGTGTTGCCGACGATCGCAAGCTTTGAGTTGCGAAATTTAGGCAAAATGTAGGACCAATAGAGAAAAACAACGCCATTATCGGGCCCTGAAATCATAAACCCGGCACGCTCACCATTTTTTCGCAAGACCAGCAAGTGATGCGGGTCATAATCAAACAATGCGCGAATGAGATGCTTGTTCACCCGCTGTTTTTCGAAAGCTTTGAATTCATTGTTGTAGAATTCAAGCTCGTCAATCGCTTGGTGAACATGGGTTAAGATCCAACCCAAATCGGCGGATTGCGCTGGTCCAACGGTTTCGGTTTGTATTTCAGAATGCTCAGACATGTTCGTTCACGCTTTCGAAATGCGAATTGTTGCGCCAAATATAGCTTCATCACCTTTCCGTTTCGTTGCAGGTACAAAAAGTGTCGCAATATTGCAGCTATTACCCAGAACAAGTCCAAAAAGATGCCAACAGATATTGACCTAAAGCGGTCAAAGCTTTAGCCATTTGGACACGGTGTTGTGGGGACAACGCGTGGCGCGCTAGTTTTGCGCCACCAACCGTAAGTCCGGCAGAAATGCCCTAGTTAGTAGACTTTAAAACGAGGAGGAGTGGCTCGATGAGTGAGAGCATTTATCAACCACCTAAAGAGATTGTCTCACACGCCCTGATCGATGCGGACAAATACCAAGAAATGTATGCGCGTTCTGTGAACGACCCCGAAGGATTTTGGGGCGATGCCGCTAAACGTTTGGATTGGATGAAAGAGCCGACAAAGATCAAAAACACCAGCTTTGAGCATTCAAATGTTTCCATCAAATGGTTCGAAGATGGCGAGTTGAATGTTTCGGTGAACTGTATCGACCGGCATTTGCCAGATCGCGCAGATCAAGTCGCTCTAATCTGGGAAGGCGATGAGCCAGGCAATGACGAGCATATAACTTATGCGCAGTTGC
This sequence comes from Maritalea porphyrae, assembly GCF_030159895.1. GTDB lineage: Bacteria > Pseudomonadota > Alphaproteobacteria > Rhizobiales > Devosiaceae > Maritalea > Maritalea porphyrae. The sequence goes on along the minus strand of NZ_BSNI01000002.1, from coordinate 2,500,035 downwards.
ACCGTCGCGTCAGCCGTTTCGGCAATGTTTTGCGCAATATGGGTGTCAAAAAGGGCGATCGTGTAACGATTTACTTGCCCATGATCCCCGAGGCAGCCTACGCGATGTTGGCTTGTGCGCGCATTGGTGCGGTGCACTCGATTGTGTTTGCTGGCTTCTCTCCTGAAGCGTTGGCTGGCCGCATTACAGACTGTAAGTCAACAGTTGTCATTACAGCAGACGAAGGTCGTCGTGGCGGCAAAACAGTTCCGCTGAAAGCAAATGTTGATGAAGCGGCGAAGCACGCCCTTGGTATTGAGAAAATTCTAGTTGTCGAAAATACCGGCAACGAAATCGCGATGAAGGGTGGCCGCGATATTTGGTGGCACGAAGCTGCGACTGGCGTTGACGAGTTCTGTAAGCCAGAGCGCATGAATGCTGAAGATCCGCTGTTTATTCTTTATACGTCAGGTTCAACCGGCACACCAAAAGGCGTTTTGCACACCACAGGCGGCTATCTCGTATATGCGGCGATGACCCACGAATATACCTTCGACTATCATGATGGTGATATTTATTGGTGTACCGCAGATGTGGGTTGGGTCACTGGGCACAGCTACATCATTTATGGACCGTTGGCGAATGGCGCCACGTCATTGATGTTTGAAGGTGTGCCAAACTATCCGGACGCGTCGCGTTTTTGGCAGGTTTGTGAAAAGCACAAGGTCAACCAGTTCTACACAGCGCCAACGGCCATCCGTGCGCTGATGGGCGCGGGCAACGAATATGTTGAAAAGTGCGACCTGTCATCTTTGCGGATTTTGGGCACCGTGGGTGAACCAATTAACCCTGAGGCTTGGAATTGGTACAATGACGTGGTTGGCAAGGGAAAATGCCCAATTGTTGACACATGGTGGCAAACTGAAACGGGCGGTCACTTGTTGACGCCACTTCCCGGTGCCACTGCGACGAAACCGGGTTCTGCCACAAAGCCATTCTTTGGCGTTCAGCCTGTTGTGCTTGATCCGCAGAGTGGTGAAGAAATTCACGAAACTGCTGCTGAGGGTGTTTTGTGCATCAAAGATAGCTGGCCGGGCCAAATGCGCTCTGTTTACGGCGATCACGAACGGTTCGTGAAGACATATTTCTCCGATTACAAGGGCTATTACTTCTCAGGTGATGGCTGTCGTCGGGACGAAGATGGCTATTATTGGATCACCGGTCGTGTTGACGATGTGCTCAACGTGTCAGGTCACCGTATGGGAACGGCGGAAATTGAAAGCGCGCTTGTTGCGCACAATAAGGTTTCTGAAGCGGCTGTTGTTGGTTATCCGCACGATGTTAAAGGGCAGGGTATCTACTGCTATGTGACATTGATGGCTGGTGAAGAAGAAAATCAGGACCTTAAGGTTGAGTTGCGCAATTGGGTGCGCAAGGAAATCGGACCAATTGCTTCCCCTGATCACATCCAATTTGCACCGGGCTTGCCGAAAACCCGTTCTGGCAAGATCATGCGCCGCATTTTGCGCAAGGTTGCTGAGAACGATTTTGGAGCGTTGGGCGATACGTCAACTTTGGCTGATCCTGGCGTTGTTGATGATCTTATTGAGCACCGCGAGAACAGGTAAATCCTGTTCGACATAGTTGAACAATGGGCGTCGGGACTCTGTTTCGGCGCCTTTTTCTTTACACTTTCTTTGCCATAGCAACACACGTTGCTTTTGAATTGCTGGTATTGCGTTCGCCGTAATTGGTATCTTTACCTTTGCGCCGCAGGTTATGCATTCGATTACAGGCGACAAAGCGCGCAAAGGGATATTGCTATCATGTTCAGATCAATCATCGTAGCTATGGTATTTTTGCTTACTGCACTCACAGGCGCAATTGCGGACGAATGGGTTGCGAAGAATTTGCGTGGTGGCGTTTTTGTTTTTGAAAATGGCGCGTGGCTGCAAATCAAACGCGGGCATGTGGTGACAGATGACAGCGCAATCCAGACAGCAAAAGGTGCGCGCGTTACGTTTGTGCGCGGCAAAGAGTCGATTGATATTAGAAGTGATACGCGCATCCGTATTTCCGACAAAACCGGGTCAAAGCGCACAGTGGTTTCGCAGGATTTTGGCGAAATCATTGTTGATGTTGAGAAACGCAACGTGCAGCATTTTGAAGTGCGCACGCAATTGCTTGCAGCGGTGGTTAAAGGCACGAAATTCAGCGTGTCGTTCCGCGGTGGTGCGGCGAAAGTCGACGTTCAACGGGGCAGCGTCGAGGTTAAGAATAGTAGAACACGCAAGAAACTAGATGTAGGGCCAGATCAGACTGCGCAAGTGGTTGTTACCAAACCTCAGGTGCTAGACGTTGTTAAGACTGGAACGACAATTGTTGTCAACACAACTGCGCCGATCGCGAATAGTAACAACGGTGCTGCTTCAACTGTGCCGGGACCGTCGACAGTTTCAAGCGATACGACTGAGACAATTGTTGAGCAGGTGACGCCTGTTGTGGAGCAGGTGGAATCCGTTGTCGAAAATAGTACGGGGGATACGGCACCTGTCGAAGAAGTTGTCGACATTATTAAGCCGGTCAAAAGTGACGATGATGATGACGACGATGATGATGATGATGATGATGATGATGATGATGATGACTGATCATCGTTCTTGAATTGGTTTTGAAGTGATTTGGGCGCTGAAACGTAAAGTTTTAGCGCCCTTTTTAATGACCTGTTTACGCCAAAATTGGTTTTACCACTCATGTTAACAGCTTTGTTTACTAGCCTCGGCGATGATGGCGGCAACGAAAAGACAAAGAATTGTTTGGCAGGGCAGATCATGTTCAAAAAGTTTATCATCACAATTATCGCATTCGTTGCGATGACCACGGCATCGATTGCTGACGACTGGGTTGCGAGCAAGTTGCGTGGTGGTGTGTTCATCTTTAAATCGGGTGAATGGGTGCAATTGAAGCGCGGTGACGTTGTCTCTGATGACAGCGCGATCCAAACAGCGAAGAATGCGCGTGTGGTACTTCAACGCGGCAAAGAAAGCATAAGCTTGCGTGGTGATACCCGTGTGCGTATTTCCGATAAGAATGGGTCGCAATACACTGTCGTGTCACAGGACTTTGGTGAACTGACTGTCGATGTTGAAAAACGCAATGTGCAGCATTTTGAAGTGCGCGCGCCGTTGTTGGCCGCGGTGGTAAAAGGTACCAAATTTACTGTTACCGCGGATCGCAACGGCGGGGCTGCCGAAATCAAAGTGGACCGTGGTCGCGTTGAGGCGCGGGATGACCGTGCAGGCATGAAGGTTGATGTCAAGCCACGCCAAAAGGTGAAACTAAACACTAAAGACAAGCCTGTTTTGACTGTCGAAGGTAGCGGCGCGAAAGAGCCAATCCGTTCTACAGCAACGAATAAGGTTTTGACGGTCAAAGAGATTGTTAAAAAGGCTAAAAAAGCAAATCCGCAGGCAAAAATTGAGGTTGCACAGGTAGAAGAAGTTGCAGAGCAACAAGGTCAACCACTGCAGGTTGCTGATATCAAGGCGGCGACTGAAGGTAATACGCAGTTGCCGAATGCGACGGTTAACCAGGCAGCAGCTAATGCAAATGCAGCAGCGCAAAATGCAGCGAATGCCGAAGCAGTTGCCGCACAAGCTGAGGCTGAGAAAAAGGCTGCGGAACAAGCATTAAAAGACGCCAAGAAGTCTGGAGATGAAGCGGCAATTGCAGCTGCAGAGAAAGCAGCGGAAGAGGCAAAAGCCAAGGAAAAAGCTGCCGAAGATGCAGCGAAGGATGCTGAGAAGGCCGCGAAGGAAGCCGAAAAAGCAGCCGAGGATGCGGCCAAAGAAGCTGAAAAAGCTGCTAAGGAAGCAGCTGAGGCCGAAGAAAAGGCCGCGAAGGAAGCCGAAAAAGCAGCCGAGGATGCGGCCAAAGAAGCTGAAAAAGCCGCTAAGGAAGCAGCTGAGGCCGAAGAAAAGGCCGCGAAGGCAGCCGAAAAGGCCGCTGAGGATGCCGCGAAAGATGCCGCTAAGGCCGCGGAAGATGCTGCTAAGGACGCTGAGAAAGCGGCAGAAGATGCCGCTAAGGAAGCGGAGAAGGCAGCCAAGGAAGCTGCTGAAGCCGAAGAAAAAGCTGCAAAAGATGCGGCTAAAGAGGCCGAGAAAGCAGCAAAAGATGCTTTGAAGTTGTAATAGACAACAAAACCTAGATATGGCCCGTGCATAGTTAAGGGCGTCGTAACGCAAATATTGCATTATGGCGCCCCAATTGTTTGTTGAGTTGAGTCATTTTTGTCGATGCGTCCAGGACTAAGAAACTTTGCCGCTATTTTCCTTCTAGGGATTGCTGCGTTCTTAGCTAGCCAAAATGGCTTCTTTCGCGGTATCGACAACACATTTCGAGAATGGCGTTTTTCCCAACATCACGTGAATGTCTCTGGCGAAATCGTCATGGTGGACATTGATGCGCGTAGCTTGCACCAAATTGGTGTTTGGCCATGGCCACGCTGGGTTTACGCAGGTGTTCTAGATGAGTTGGTGCGCCTCAACGCCTACGAAATCGCGTTTGATGTCGATTTTTCATCCCGCTCTCAACCAGAAAATGATGCAGAATTTGCAAAGGCTTTGGAGCGAGCAGGCGGGTTCACCTATCTTGCGGCACTTCAACAAATTGGGTTTGGCACCAACGGCGAATTGACCTTGTTGACCAACTTGCCGCTGGAAGAGTTTCGCGCGCATTCAGAGTTGGCGTTGGTCAATGTTGAACCTGAACAAGATGGTCTGGTGTGGGAATTTGCCAAATATGGCATGATTGAGGAACGTATCGTCCCTTCATTGCCGACTTTGTTTTCACCCAAGCCAGAGACATCGAACAACAATTTCTATTACGTTGATTATTCGATTGAGCTGGGCAGCATTGACCGAATTCCGCTGATCGATTTGCTAAATGGTCAAATTGATGCCCAACGCATTGAAGGCAAAAAGGTCATCATTGGTGCATCTGCGCTTGAGTTGGGCGATCTGCTTGAAGTGCCACGCTATGGTCGTATTCCCGGCCCACTTGTGCAAGTTCTGGCTGCAGAAACGCGCATTCAAAACCGAGAGCTGTCAGATGGCGGTTCTGTCTTTGGCTGGCTGATATTTGGCATATTCGCTGCCATTGTTGCACTCTTTCGGCGTCCGCCGATCATTCGAATGGCATTCGCCTTCATCGGCGTATCTATCATCGTTGAAGCGGTTGCGTTTTTAGGGCAAGCGCACCTTCTGATTTTGTCAGAGACTTTCTGGGTGCATTTTGGGATTGTGCTGACTTATGTGCTTAAAGTGCTTGAGGCAATGGACATTCAGCGTTTGCTGGTGCGCAAAGTCTCTGGCGAGAACTCGCGCATGCAGGCCATTCTTGATCGCGTTATTGCCGACAATTTTGATGGCGTGATCATTATCGATAGCGCGTTAATCGTGTTGGCGGCGAGCACGCCGGCGCGTCAAATGCTTGATTTGCGCAGCAGCTTTGTCGGTTCAACTAGTTCTGTGCTGCCGGAAAAATTGTTCCAAGAAGTTACAACGGCGCTTGGGTTGGCAAAGCAAAACCGTGAGAAGAATGTCGTTCCAGAAACGCTTATCTTGCGTCACGGTAGTGGAGATGAGCCAGAGCTGGTCATTGAGTACTCAGTGACGGTTTCGCGGGTGGCAAAATTCGATGAAAACGATGCGAAAAAGCAGCTCACAGACTATGTGGCTTGTTTGACGTTCCGGGATATCACGCACCGATATAATCACGAAAAGCGCATGAACTATCTCGCCAATCATGATCCATTGACTGGTGCCTTTACGCGTTCGCGTTTGGAAGAGGAGCTTCTCGCATTCATCGGAGACAGCGCTGCAAACCGGCAACCTCTAACGATGATCTTGTTGGATCTCGACCGCTTTAAGAACATCAACGAAACGTTGGGTCACGCGGCGGGTGATTTGTTGCTGCGCGAAGTGGCAAAACGGATGAATGAATTTGGCCTATACAGCGTTGCGCGCTTGGGTGCGGACCGGTTTGCTGCAGCAAAACCTGGTTTGATGTCTTACGAAGATATTGATGAATTCTCTGAAGAGTTAATCTCGGTGATGACGAAACCCTACGAGCTTGAAGGGCACCGTGCCTTGATTGGCGTAAGCATTGGCATGACCGACACGAATAATTCTGGATTCACGCCGAAGGCTCTAATCTCTCAGGCCGATATGGCGCTTTCTGAAGCTAAGAACATACCAGGCAATAGTTATTCACTATTCCTGTCCGAACTCAATGATCGTATTCAAGACCGTCAACGGGTAGAAATGGCGCTGCTGGATGCGGTGGCCAACAAACAATTATATATCCATTATCAACCACAAGTGGACATGGAAACTGGGTACTGTTTGGGCGCTGAAGCGTTGGTGCGCTGGCAACATCCTGAACTTGGAACCGTACGTCCGGACCGCTTTATCTCGGTAGCTGAAGATAGTGGCATGATCATCGAGATTGGTCGTTGGGTGCTAGAGCAAGCTTGTGCTGACGCAATGAAGTGGCCAAAGCCGGGTAAGCTGGCTGTGAACGTATCTGCCGTTCAATTTGAATATGGCGATGTGGTTTCTGCCATCAAACACGCGCTCGAAGTTTCAAAATTGCCAGCAGATCGTTTGGACATTGAAATCACAGAAAGCGTTTTTGTAACCAAGCAGGACAAGTTCATCCAGACGCTGAATGAGATCGTTGATATGGGCGTTGGTGTTGCGCTGGACGATTTTGGCACCGGCTATTCGTCGCTAAGCTATTTGAGCCGTCTGCCAGTTGATAAAGTGAAAATTGATCAATCGTTCGTGAAAAACCTGCCTGAGGATGAGCAATCCATGGCTATTGTTCAATCAGTTCTTTCGCTTTCTACAGCGATGAATAAGCGAGTGGTTGCTGAAGGCATTGAGACCAAAGATCAAGCGTGGGTTTTGCGGCTTGCGGGTTGCGGCATTGGGCAGGGCTATTTGTTTGGACGTCCGCAATCGAACGAAAAATTCTGCAAGATGCTGGCCATTGATGAGCCGCAAGAGATTTTGCAAAAAGCTGCAAGCTAAACGCCATTTGTTTGCCGTTTTTGCCTATTACCCCTTCATTTCATATTCCAATGCACAGGATTTTTATGCGGCACTTACTTCGATTTGTGGTTCTTCTATCAGCTTGTTTGATCTCGACAGCCGTTCAAGCTCAATCACTCCGCGACATGGCGGGACAAATGATCATGATTGGGTTTGCCCATGATAGCGCTAGCGCCAAACAGCATCGACAATTGGTTAAATTGATCAGCGACGGCCGTGTCGGCGGTGTGATGTATCTGAAATACAACGTGAAAAGCCAGAACGATGTGGCCCGGATGAATAAAGATTTCTCAACGGCCAATTCTGCATTGGCGCCTCTGATTGCGATCGATCAGGAAGGGGGCGTTGTTGAACGCCTCACAAGTGCTGTTGGGTTCAAAGAAATTCCGCGCGCGCGAGATGTTGCGCTGAATATGGATAAAGATAGCGCCAAAGCACTCTACACGGATTTGGCCAAGCGGATGCGCAAACTGGGGTTCAACACAAATTTTGGTCCTGTGGTTGATCTAATCATCAACAAAAACAATCCAATTATTGCCAAGTATGGCCGTTCTTTTTCCTCGCGTGCTGACATTACGGCCAAGTTCGCAACGTCCTTTATTGATGGCCATCATCAGCATGGAATGATCACAGCGCTTAAGCACTTTCCCGGCCATGGCTCTAGCGCAGCTGATAGCCATCTGGGGTTTGTCGATATCTCGCAGAGTTGGGTTGAAGCCGAATATGAACCATTTGAAACGCTCATCAAGGCGGGTAAAGCCGACATGGTGATGGCCGGCCATTTGTTCCACAAGGGCTATGTGCGTGATGGTGAAGGGCAGGTGCCTGCAAGCCTTTCGCCTGTGGCGCTGACGACGGTTTTGCGGCAGGGTATGGGCTTTAACGGGGTGATCATTTCCGATGACATGGAAATGGGTGCGATTACCAAGCACTTTGGTTTTGAAGATGCAATTGTGCGTGCGGTTAATGCTGGCAATGACATTTTGCTGTTCTCCAACACGGTGAAGCCATCGCTGGGATTGCCGGATCGAATTTTGGCGGTGTTAGAAGCTGAAGCGCAGCGCGATCCTGCATTCGCAGCCAAAATCAAAGCCAGCTACAAACGGATTGTCGCCTTGAAAAATCGATTGCAATGATTATGTTGCGACGACCAAGTGCAAGGGTTTGAATGTGATGAAAAATCTAGTCTTTGCCGGATGTTAGAGTTCAATATACACTGTCATAATTGTGATTTTGGAATCGGCTAGATAGATTTCACCCGCGCAAAAGAACGAAGTGAGCGTTATCAATGACACCAGAAAACAACTCAAAGCACGTCAAAGCGTTGTTTATATCGGACGTGCATTTGGGCATGAAGACGATCAAGGTTGATCAGCTTCTCGATTTTTTGCGCTGCTATGATGCTGAAACCATTTACTTGGTTGGCGATATTCTGGACGGTTGGCGTTTGCAGAAAAACTGGCGGTGGCCAGCCGCCTACAATATTCTACTTCAAAAGTTGCTGCGCAAGGCGCGTAAGGGCGCTCGCATTGTATACTTGCCAGGCAATCATGATGAGTTTTTGCGCAACTATCTTGGTACCCATTTCGGCGATATTGAGATCATTGATCGCACAGTCCACCATGCTGCTGACGGCAAACGCTACTTGGTGATCCACGGCGATCAGTTTGATGTGGTGGTTCGCCACGCTAAATGGCTCGCACATGTAGGCGATTGGGCTTACAACGCGGCGCTTCGGCTGAATATCGGCGTCAATTTTGTACGTCGCAAGATGGGCTTTAGCTATTGGTCCTTGTCGGCTTGGGCAAAGCATAAAGTAAAGAACGCGGTGAGCTTTATCGGTCGGTATGAAGAGGCACTGGCGCACGAAGCAAAACAGTCCGGCGTTGACGGTGTAATTTGCGGCCACATTCATCATGCTGACATGCACGACAAATATGGTACCCGATATATCAACACAGGCGATTGGGTGGAGAGCTGCACCGCCATTGTAGAACACCATGATGGTGAATTTGAGCTGATCCGCTGGACCGAAATGGCATCGCCGAAGTCGGGGACGCGACCTAAGAAATCGCGAAAGGTTGCATGAAACGCATTCTCATCGTCACGGATGCTTGGCATCCACAAGTCAACGGCGTGGTTCGCTGTCTAGACAATATTGGCGATGAACTAAGAACTTTTGGACATGTGGTTGATTATCTGACGCCCGAGCGTTTCTGGACCATGCCACTGCCCACTTACCCAGAAATTCGAATTTCTCTTGCCCATTTGGGCCATGTTGAAGATGTAATTGATGAGGTGCAGCCTCACTTCATACATATTGCCACCGAAGGGCCCTTAGGGCTGTTGGCGCGGCAAGTTTGTTTGAACCGCCACCTTCCTTTCACCACCAGCTATCATACCCGATTTGCAGAATATATTGCCGCGCGCTTACCCGTTCCGGCTGAATGGAGCTATGCCTATTTGCGTTGGTTCCATGAAGCAGCTGCGCGCACCATGGTACCCACGCAATCTGTTGTTGTTGATTTGGCGCAGCGGGGTTTTCAAGGTGTGGTGCCGTGGACACGTGGTGTCGACAGAGCACAATTTTTCCCAGCGCGGAAAACATTGTTTGGCGAACTGCCTGGACCTCACATGGTGTGTGTGGGGCGCGTTGCAGTTGAAAAAAATGTCGAGGCGTTTTTGCAACTTGATATGCCGGGATCAAAAATTGTGGTTGGCGACGGTCCACAGCTTGATGAGCTGCGCGCGCGATATCCTGAGGCGCATTTTGTGGGGCAGAAAACTGGGGCAGAACTCGCCGCGCATTATCAAAGTGCTGATGTGTTTGTTTTTCCATCAAAAACAGACACGTTTGGGAATGTCATGCTTGAAGCGATGGCGTGTGGCGTTCCGGTTGCTGCCTATCCTGTAATCGGGCCAATTGACGTGCTTACTGATCCGCTTGCCGGGCGGATGAATGAGCGGTTGGACATTGCTGTTACGCAAGCGCTATCTCTCAAAAGGGAAGATGTTCTGCGCCATGCTGCAAGGTTTACATGGGCCGAATGCGCAAAAATGTTCTTTGATTATCTCGCCCCAACCGATTCAGAAATCAGTGTTGCGGCGTAGTTTTTCTAATACCAAAGTATAAAATTGCTTGCCGAATAGGCAATTTCAGGGCAACGATGCAAGTCCACATTGTCTCCTATTCGGGAAATGGCTCATGTCCATCGGTATCATTTCGCGCTTGTCCTCTTCCGAGGCACGGGCGTCTTACTATTACGGTTCTATGTTTTTGGCGGTTGGTGTCGCGGTGCCATTCCTGCCGTTGTGGTTGCGCCATAAAGGGTTCAGCGACGCAGATATCGGCATTTTGAACGCCATACCGATTTGGACCATGGTGATGATCAACATTTTCGTTGGTCGGTTAGCAGACAAAGCGTCCGACTGGCGCTCAGTGATTTTGGTTTGCAGTTTGATCGCTGCTGTCGCCCCTTTCTTTCTGTTCCTCACTAGCGATGTTTGGCCGATCATTGCCATTTGGACTTTGTGTGTTTTGCCCGTCATGGCGCTATCCCCAATCATTGATGCAGCAACGGTTCGCATGACGCGCCGTCGCGGAAGCGAGTTTGCGTTGATCAGAGTTTGGGGCACCGTGGGGTATGTGGCTGCAAACTTGATCGGCGGCTGGTATTTGGGGTGGGCAGGTATTGCACTGTTCTTACCCTTATTTGTTGGCTTGAGTTTTTTGCGTGGCGTTGTGGCTTTTCAATTGCCTGCGTTCCGCGCAACCGCGCCTGAAGATGCAAAGATCAAAGAAGAAGCGAAGAACGCACCGCCGCCGCACCGGTTGCAGGCGCAAGAGTTCAAACACATGTTTCGCCCGTGGTTCATCCTTGCGATTGTTGGGTCCGCTTTAATAACAGCGTCTCACGGCCCGCTTTACACATTTGGGTCACTGCTATGGGATCAGCAGGGTATTGGCAAAGAGGTGATTGGGCCACTCTGGGCAATTGGGTCTGCTGCTGAGGTGGTTGTGTTTCTCGCGTTTGCGCGAATTGCGCGACGCTTTTCAGCCCGTCACCTTATGCTGTTTGCTGCTGGTATGACGTGTTTGCGCTGGTATGGGATGACGCTTGAATTGCCAGTTTACGGATACTTTGTTTTGCAAATGCTGCACGCGTTTTCGTTTGGCGTGACATACTTGGGCACGCTTAACTTTGTCGCCAACTGGACGGCAGAGAAATTTGCGGCGGAAGCGCAAAGTAGCGTCCAGGTTTTGGGGCAGGGTTTGCTGGCAACCACTGTGTTTGGTTTCGGCTTTGTGTTTGCGCAGTTTGGGGCAAACGCATTTGGTCTTTCTGTTGCGATTGCGGGCATTGGCGGCCTATGCGTGATGGGATCACTTATCTTGATCAATCCACGCTCAGAGGCATAAAGGCTCATTCACTGAAATGGACCATATCAAAAAGCCCGCTCCTAGGAGCGGGCTTTGTTGTTCTTAAAGATATTGGGACAGCGCCCTTATCCAAGGCGACCAAAAGCATGGGCCAACATGGTGTAGACCTTGCCTCGGTCAGAGGTTAGCTGCGCTTGCGTGTCGCGTACAGGGTTCGGGCCGCTTGCTGCTTCTCGCAACAATTGTTCGAACTCAGACATAAACTCGCGAGCGGTCCCGGCAAATGCTTCATCGCGTTTTAGCTTTTTGCGCACATCGTCAAATGTACCTTGGCCCGCCAATGTGTAAAGGCGACGGGAGAACACATCTGTTTGACCATTCTGGTAGCGCATCCATGCGTCTTCAAGGGCACGCTGGTCGACAGCCGCAATCATTTCGCTTGTGAGGCTGTTTAGATTGCTGTCACGTTGCTGCTGCTCGGCTTCACCTTGATGATTGGCCGAGGCGTTGCGCAACAAGCTGCGCACCCAGTTGTCATCATCATCACTTTGTGGCGCTGGCGCTGCTTGCGGTGCAGGTGCTGGCCGTTGTGGTGCAACTCGACGTTGTTCAGGCGCCGGTTCTGGACGCCGCGTTTCGATGACGGGACGTGCCTGGGCATTTTGCTGTTCAGCTTCAATCTGACGTTCCAAGAGTGCCGCAATTTGTTCAGATGAAATGTCCTCTTCGCGAGATGGAACTTCAGGTTCTGGGCGACGCTGCTGTGGTGCAGGGCGCTTTGGCTCAACAGGGCGCAGTGCCTCTGGCTTTGGCTCAAAACGCGGGGTCTCGCGACGCGGCGCAGGCTTTGGTTCAGGCGCTGGCTCGTGGCGTGGTGCTGTTGTCGCCGCCGTGTAGCTATGTGAGCTAGATTGTGCGTTGACGATGTTGTTCAACTCGCTCAATGCCTCGATTTGCTCGGCAACCACCCGGCGCATTGCAGCGGCGCTGGCTTTGGTTTCTTCTGGCAATTCGAGCATGCCGCGTTGCAACTCGCCACGTGTGGCTTGCAGCTCTTCGTTCATCTGGCCAGCTGTTAGGCGCATGGCCTGCGCTGTTTCGTTGAACTGTGCTGTTGCCTGACGAATTGCATCTTGCATTTCTTCGACGAGCGCCTTCTGCGTTTGCTGTACGGCGCTTTGTGCGCGTTGGCTTTCTATGCCTGCTGTCTCTGTCAAAGTGCGTAGGTTGTTTGAAACCGATGAAGATGCACTGCGAACTGTTTCGTCCAGCGCTTCTTGTGTTGCGTTGATCCGCTGTTCGGCTTCGGCCACTGTATCGGCCAAAGAGCGAGCAAAGATGCGCAAGCGGTTGTCGATTTCTTCCGCGCGGTTGGTAAAGCCGTGCGCCAATGCGTCAAGAGCGGTGCGACCACCTTCGATGGTTTCAATCGACACCATGCTTGCATTGGTCAGCTCCTGTGCAGCGTCAGTAAAGCCGTGTGCTTGGCCCTCAAGCGAGTGCTTCACTTCACCAACTTCTGCTAGCAAGCCGCTAATTGTTGCTTGCAACGCAGATACGTGTTCGCTCATCAAGCGACCTGCATCATCCGTGCCGGCAAGGGCATCACGTACCGCATCCGAGTAGCGTGCAGTGTGTTGGCCAATATTGCCCTCGAGCGTCGCCAAATTGTTGCCTGATGTTTCAAGAACTTGCTGCAATAGCATGTTTGAATCGTTGAGCTTGGCCAATGCACGGGTAACATCTTCTTCGATGCGAGCTGTCGAGGTCGACATGATCTCTTCAGCGCTACCGGCTGTGCTCTCAAGCGCTGCGTTGAGGATGTTCTGGTGGTTGGCCAGACGATCATCAAGTTCGTTGGCTTTTTGGTCGATGATTTTGGACAAGGTTTCGGATTGCACAGCAACCACGCGGTTCATCGCGCTCGCTTTGTCGCTCAACTCTTGAGCAGTGGCGACGCCGCGTACTTCAACCAAATCTTGCAGCTTGTCGCCAACTTCGCGCATTTGCTCCATCGCACCGCGCACCAGTTGATCCATGCGGGTTGCGGTGATTTCAACGTCTGTTGAGATGTCGGCTGTCATGCCAACCAATTTCTCTTCAAGCGTTGCAGAGATGCGGCTTGCGCCTTCATCGATATTGGACATTGTTTTGCCCAAGGCCGAAGAAACAGAAGCGTTGATTTCGTTCAAGCGCTCAGCTGTTGCGTTGGCACGTGCAGCAATGGCGTCAGGCAATGTACCCAGTTTTTCGTCAATTGTGCGGCTGAAGTTTTCAGCGGTCGTTGCCAGTTGCGTTTCGCTTTGCGTTGCGCTCGTTTCGATGGTTTCAGCGGCGTTGCGCGCAGAAGCTGCCAAGCGCTGTTCGCTGTCGCTGATGCGCCCCTCGACTGATTTGTTGAGGCTGTTGAGCGTTGCAGCAAGACGTTGTTCGCCGTCAGAGACGCGGGTTTCTACAGTTGAAGACAGTTGTTCAGCGGACGCGGCCAAGCGCTGTTCGCTCTCGCTCATGCGGCCTTCAATGTTGGACACCAGACCTTCGGTCGCTGCATTAAACTGCTCTTCGCTTGAAGAAACGCGTTCTTGGATGGACGAGGTGAGCTCAGTAACCGTTTTGGACAAGCGCTGTTCGGTCTCTGTTACACGCTCTTCGGTTTCGCTTGTCAGCCCTTGCATAGTTGCAGCTAGGCGCTGTTCGGTATTTGAAACGCTGTTTTCGATTGACGAGGTGAGGTGCTGCGTTGCACGGCCCAATGTTTCAGCAGACTTGATCACGCGGCCTGCAATTGTTTTGTCCAACTCAGAAGTCGCGGTTTCAAATGTCTCGGTAGACTGTGACAAGGCGTTTTCAACTTTGCCAGCCAAACGGTCGGTGCTCTCTTCAATGCTTGCAATAGCGCTTGTTACTTTGCCGGCTACACCATGTTCTGCGTCAGAAAGACGTGAAATTGCCCCGTCGATTTCTGTACCCAAGTGTTCGTTCACTTCAGCAACTTTGCTCTCGATCATAGAAGATACTTGCTGCGTGCGTGTTTCCATTGTCTGGTTCACATCGCGCAAGCTCGCATCGATATTGTCGCGGAATTTCTCACCTGACGCGTCAAATGCTGATGACAATTCGGCAGTGCGTTCGCGCATTTGCGCATCCAGCTTGTCGCTAGATTGCTCGAAGTTCTGGCTGAATTCAGTGGTGCGTTCGCGCATTTGTGCGCTGAGTTTTTCTGCAGATGCATCGAATGTGCTGCCGAGGTGTTCGGTGCTTTCGCGCAGTTGCGAACCAAGCATTTCAGAACCGGACTGAATCCGCTCAGAAATTGCGTTGGTGTGTGTGTTGAGCGTTTCTTCCAATGCAGCAGCATTTTGAGTGAGGCTGCGGCTGTTTTGATCGATGGTTTCGATCAGTTTGCCACCTTTTTCGCCAACAATCTCGTCCATAGACTTCAGGCGGCTATCAAGGATAACGGCCACTTCGTCAACGCGAGAGGTAAGTTGTGCGGCAGTTGCATCGCCTGCTGTTTGCAACAAGTTGCGTGCATCATCCGCGCGTTCTTCAAGTACACCGCCAATTTGTAGCAATGCAGATTGAACACTTGATTCAAGGTTGTTGGTTTGAATTGCCAAAGTTTCATCAAAGCGGCTGCCAAATTCGGTCAAGCTTGCCTGAGCATTTGCAGAGTTTGCCAACACGCTATCAGCCAACCTGCTGCCAACAGCGGCAAGCTGTTCGGAAATCTCTTCGCCGCGTAGTGACATATCAACCAATACAGCTTCGCCTGATGCGCGCAATACGTTGCTAAGTTTTGCGCTTTCGCTATCAACAGCCGCGGTAATTGCAGATGCGCCGCTTTCAAATGTTGAGGTGAGGGCAAGGATGCGATCATTCACATTTGCATTGAAGCTATCTGAACCGTCGTTCAAAGCTGCGGTGAGCAGATTGGTTTTGTCGTCGAACAGGCTGGTAAATGCGTTGGTATTGCGATCCAACAGCTGGGCAACACCTTTCATGCGTTCATCAACAAGGTCGCCAAAACCATCGGTGCGCTCCACCAACACTTGGTCAAGTTGTGTTGTGCGCGCGGATATGAGGCGATCAAGGCGCTCATTGCGCTCATCAAAGTTTGACTGCAACTCTGTCGTACGCGCTGCGAGTGTGCTGTCGAGCGCTGAGGTCTTGTCCTCAATCGAGGCTTGTAGCTGATTGGTTCTGTTGGCCAATACGTGGTCAAACTCGCCAGTTCGTTCGGCAATTGCAGACGCAAGGCTGGCGGTGCGTTCGTCAACGGTAATATTCAGTTTCTCTGTGCTGTCTTCTAGCGCAGCAATCAGATCTACCTGGCGGTTCTGGATGGTTTCATCGATCGCCATGCCCGCAGTGTGTACAGAATCAGTGATTTCATTTTTCTGGCTTTCAATTGTTGACGTGATGTTGCCACCGACGGTCTTCATTTGATTTACAAATGAGGAACCAACACTGTCCAATTTGGTGGCGAAGTCTGAATGCACATCAGAAATTGCTTCGCGAACGCGGTCAGAATTGGTGACAACTGCTTTGCGTTGAGAGGCAAGCTCTTCAATCAAAGCGCGCATGCGCAATTCATTGTCCGCATAGGTGCGCTCAAGCGAATTCACTTCGTTGTGCACCATCACTTCCAATTCGCTTGCGCGAGACAGGGCGCGTTCTAGCCCGTCGCCGATCGCGTTGACTTCACGGCGTACGGCTTGGCCAACGGTTTTGATCTGTTGTGATGCAGCGTTTTCTGGCTCAGTTAGGCGCATGGCCGCTTGGGTCATCGAAGAGGCGGCAAGGCGCAGATCGTTCGCGCGTTTTGTCATTGCGGCAATCGCAAAGAACGCAAGGACTGGGATAACAAGCAAAGCGCTATAGGCAGCAAATTCTGGTGTGCGCAGCGTTTCAGTTAGCAGTGCAGAATCGGTCAAGCTTGCGCCAAAGCGGAAAAAGCCCAATGTACCAATAATGATGGCCCACACGATTGAGGCGAGTGCGGCGACCCAATATGGCGTGGATGTAGATTTGGACTGCAAGGAATAAAGAATGCCAGCGGCACTTGATCGATCATCATTCGCAATGCCTTTTGTGCGGGCAGCAATGCGTTCGGCTGAGCGCGTACGGCTCGGCGATGATGATGCTTTTGGAGATGTCTGCGGGGCGTCGTTTGGCTTGTCGTCTGCAGTTTTTGCTGCAACCGAATTTTCCAATGCGCTCTCTACCGCTGAAAATGCGAGAGTTGCCGGGTCCTTAGGTGTTGAACCTTTTTTATTTGCCATACTCATTACTACCTTTGCGTCCGCACACGTCCCAACGAAGCGGCTAAGGTGAGCTCAGGCAATTCGTGTCATATAAGTAAAAACACGCCCGGAGCGTCCCCCGGAAAATCAATAACGCAATAAAATCAATGCGTTTTTGGCCAAATCACACAACGCCGCCGAACGTTGGTATCACTTCTTTATACACTTTTTCGACGTGGAGCTTATCTTTTTATTAATAAATGGTTAACGCGTCAAAGTGCCCGTACTTTTAGGCCTTTAAATGTGCCCGATTTGTGGCGCTTAAGCCTAAGTTCATTCATCAATGATAAAGTTGTGAATAGTTTCTTGTTGAGTTTTGAGTAGGGCATTGAAATGGCCAAAGCAGCGGCACTTGCAGTAACCACGGGTTCGGCGTTTTCCCAAGGTGATCACCCAAGGTGGATTGATCTGGTTTTTCTTGGGCGTCAGACTATGGGAAAAAAGTCGCTTGAGATTGAAATTCTGAAGCTTTTCAAATCACAAATTGAAATTCATCTAACTCAGCTTGCAACGTTGGAAGACGGAGCGCAGTTGCGGGTTAGATTGCACACGATTAAAGGGGCGGCACACGGTGTTGGCGCCATTGAAGTTGGGCAGCTTGCGGCAAAGGCTGAAAAAGAACTGATGACCAACGGTACTGTGCAACCCGGGGCAATTGATCGATTGCGTCAAGCGCTGCAGGAAACCGCCAACTTCATCACGGATTTGCTGGAAGACTAGGCAAGCGCCAAGCACCCTAGATCTCATTTTTCATTCACAACTGACAATTGCGAAGTTGCAATGTGCGCAAATATCGCGGCCGCTTTTGTAAACGCACCGCTTGCAGGCATTTGCATTGGACGATATAGATCGCCCGTTGATCAGATATAAGGAACGCCCACTATGGCCAAAATCACCTATGTTGAAGCAAATGGTACCCGCCACGAAGTCGAAGCGGAGAACGGTTCAACGGTCATGGAAAACGCGATCCGCAATGATGTGCCGGGTATTGTTGCTGAATGCGGTGGCGCGTGCACTTGTGCAACATGCCATGTTTATGTCGATGAGGCATGGACAGCCAAAGCTGGTGGCCCGTCAGTGATGGAAGAAGACATGCTCGACTTTGCATTTGACGTGAATGACAACAGCCGCCTGTCTTGCCAAATCAAAGTTTCTGATGAGCTTGATGGCTTGGTGGTTCACGTGCCGGAAAACCAAGCATAGATTTCCACAATTGGGGTGGTGAGAAGAATTTTTCTACTAATCACCCAATAATTGAGATCAAATTGCTCAAGTTCTGCGCAATTGCTTTGCTGGCATTTTATCATCTTCCAGATTGATAGAATAAAGAAAAATCTAACAATTTCAGTGACTTGGCATTGGTCTGAGACTCCACTATTTTAGCGGCATCGATTAATCGAGGTCGCAACATGACACGCTTAGGCATATTCCCTGTTTCTTACAAAGTGCGGGGCAAGAAAATCATCATCGTTGGTGGCGGCGCTGAGGCGCTGGCTAAAGCGCGTCTGGCGATCAAAACCGATGCGCAAGTTGTTGTAATCGCCCGCAAAATCGAAGCTGATTTCTCCTCCCTTGACCTTGAAAATGACCATTTGGACGTGCGCGAAGAAGTGTTTGCAGCGCATCATTTGGACAATGCAGCTTTGGTGTTTGTGGGCGATGAGGGCCCTGATGCGGAGATCGCCAAACGGTTGGCGAAAGAGGCTGGTTTACCGCTTAATGTGGTGGACCAACCTGACCTGTGTGATTTCTTCACCCCAGCCATTGTTGACCGTGCACCGATTTCTGTTGCCATCTCATCAGAAGGTGAAGCGCCGGTTTTAGCGCGCTTGGTGCGGGCGCAAATTGAAGCAGCGCTTCCTTTGCATTTGGGCAAATTGGCAAGTCTTGCTGGTGGGTTGCGTCATCTGGTTGAGAAATTGATTCATTCGGGCGACCGTCGTCGGAAATTTTATCAGGAGCTTTTGGCATCACCTCAGGTTGAAGTTGCGCTGGGTGCTGGCGATCAAGATAAGGCCAATCAATGGGCAAATCATTTGTTGGTGGATCACGCCAATGTTGATCAGCGCAGTGGTTTTGTACATTTGGTTGGTGCAGGGCCGGGGGCTGAAGATTTGCTGACCCTTCGTGCACAACGGGTATTGCAGAGCGCAGATGTGATTGTGCACGACCAATTGGTGCCCGAAGGTGTGGTGCAAATGGGTCGACGTGATGCTGAGCGCGTGCCGGTTGGTAAGGCCAAAGGCCGCCATTCCTTTACCCAAAAGCGGATCAACAAGTTGCTCGTTGATCTTGCACAGTCGGGCAAGCAGGTTGTGCGTTTAAAATCCGGTGATCCGATGATTTTTGGACGCGCAGCGGAAGAAATCGAAGCCATGGATGCTGCAGGCATTGAATATGCAATCGTGCCTGGTGTTACTGCCGCTGCTGCCGCAGCTTCGGATGCACATTTGCCAGTGACTTTGCGTAATGTGGCCTCCGGTGTTGTTTATGCAACGGCGCATGGTGCTGATGATGCAGCGGTAACTCACTGGGCGACATTGGCCAAATCTGGTCTCACCCTTGGCATTTACATGGGCAAATCAATCATTAGCGATGTGGCAGGTGAGTTGGTTGCGCATGGGCTTTCAGCGCAAACGCCGGTTGGCATTGTTGTCAATGCTGGTCGTGCGAATAGCGCACGATGTTTGTCCACATTGGCAGAAATTTCAAGCCAAGCGCCGGAACTGGCTGACGGCCCCGCAATTGTATTTGTGGGTGAGGCGGTCGCCAGTGGCAAATGGGTAAGCGCAATCGAAGCGCCAAGCCTAGTACATAATTTGAATGGGGATACGTCCACCGCAATTGAGGTGGCGTGAAGGATATGACGATGAACGCGATTACAGCAAACGAACTTATTTCAGGTGCGGTTGTGTACCTTTACGAGAATGGCGACTTTGGTGTCGACCTGCAAAAAGCCAAACTATTTGGTGCTGATGAGCAAGCGACCCAAGACGCAATGCTTGAAAAAACATTGGCCAACCCTCGATTGGTGAGCGTTGAACCGATTGCCGTTGAGGTAAGCGAAACGGGCACCGTTTGGGCCAATCGCTTGCGCGAACAAATCCGGGCCAATGGCCCAACTGTTGGCGGCTTTGCGCGCCAGACATTGGAAGGAGCCGATCATGTATCGCTATGATGAATTTGATGCGGCTTTTGTCCGTCAGCGCACCGAACAGTTCGCCCACCAAGTTAAGCGTCGCCTTTCTGGCGAGTTGACTGAAGAGCAGTTTCGCCCACTTCGCCTGATGAATGGCCTTTATCTGCAACTGCACGCCTATATGCTGCGGGTTGCGGTGCCTTATGGCACTCTAAATTCGACGCAAATGCGCAAGCTTGCGCATATTGCACGCACCTATGACCGGGGCTATGGGCACTTCACGACGCGCCAAAATATTCAATATAACTGGCCAAAGCTCAAAGATGTGCCAGCGATTTTGGAAGAGTTGGCGAGCGTTGAAATGCACGCAATTCAAACGTCTGGCAACTGTATCCGCAATGTGACCACAGATCAGTTTGCTGGTGCTGCTGCTGACGAGATTATCGATCCACGCCCTGTGGCCGAGATCATCCGTCAGTGGTCGTCTTTGCACCCAGAATTCAGCTATTTGCCACGTAAATTCAAGATCGCCATCACGGGCGCGCCGCAAGACCGTGCCGCCGTGAAGTTTCACGATATTGGCTTGATGGCTGCGACCAATGATGCAGGTGACGTGGGTTGGCGCGTGTTTGTTGGCGGCGGTTTGGGCCGTACGCCGATGGTTGCGAAAGAGATATCGGATTATGTGCCGCACGAATATTTGCTGCCATATCTCGAAGCGATTTTGCGCGTCTACAACATGTATGGTCGTCGCGACAACAAGTATAAGGCGCGGATCAAGATCCTTGTTCACGAAACAGGCATTGAGACCATTCGTGAACAGGTTGAAGCTGAATTTGCAGAAATCAAAGAGGGCGTGTTGAAGCTGCCGCAAGGCGAGCTGACGCGGATTACTGAATATTTCGCAGCGCCTAATTTTGAGCCACAAACTGAAACCAAGATTGATGTTGCACAGTTTGAAGCAACAGACAGCGCTTATGCGCGGTTCCTAAAGCACAATCTGCATCCGCACGCCAAAGACGGCTATGTTAGCGTGACGATTTCGCTTAAGCCCATCGGCGGTGTGCCGGGTGATGCGACGGATACGCAAATGGAAGCGGTTGCGGACCTTGCTGAGCAATATAGTTTCGACGAACTTCGCGTGACTCACGAGCAAAACCTTGTGTTGCCACATGTGGCGATCAAGGATGTTCGCGCCGTTTACGACGCATTGGTGGCCAACGACTTGCAAGAAGGCAATGCTGGCCTGATCTCAGACATCATCGCTTGCCCTGGGCTTGATTATTGCGCCTTGGCAAACGCACGCTCGATCCCAATCGCGCAAGCTATCTCTGAGAAGTTTGCAGATCGCGAAGAAGAGTTTGGTGAGCTGAAGCTGAAAATCTCTGGTTGCATCAATGCGTGTGGTCACCACCATGTGGGGCATATCGGTATTCTTGGTGTGGAGAAAAAAGGCACAGAGCTTTATCAGATCACAGTTGGCGGCGACGCCACTGAAAACGCTTCAGTTGGTACCATTTTGGGCCGCGGCGTTGTGCCTGAAGAAGTGCCGAACGCGCTTGAGAAGCTGCTCGATCGCTATATGGCGGAACGCACAGGCCCTGAAGAGTCCTTCTTGGCTGCCTATCGCCGCTTAGGTGACGCACCGTTTAAGGAGGCGCTTTATGGCTAGTTCGAACTTGGCTCACGCCCAAACCGCAAAACCGCGTCCATCCGATCTGGAGCTTGTTGCGCTTAACGGCATGTTTGACGAAAAAGACGGCTTGTCCGTTTTGCGTCACGCATTGACTGGTGACGTGTCGCCTGCGCCCATTGCAATGGTGTCGTCTTTTGGTGCGGATAGCTCTGTGCTGTTGCATATGGTTGCCCAGATCAACCCGAACCAAGAAGTTCTGTTCTTGGAAACGGGCAAGCATTTCGCTGAAACGCTTGAGTATATCGAAATCACGAAAAAGCACCTTGGTCTGACCAATGTGCGTTTTCTTGAGCCTGACACAAAGGACGTTGAGCGGTTCGACCCGAAAGGCAATCTTTGGGAAACTGATCCTGATAGCTGCTGCCACATCCGCAAAACTGAGCCGCTTGATGCAGCTTTGAAGACGTATGGCGGCTGGGTGACAGGGCGTAAGCGCTTCCAAACCAATGACCGGGGCGTGTTGCCGCATTTTGAATTGACCACGGATGAGCGGATCAAAGTGAACCCGCTTGCCTATTGGGACAATGATGATGTTGCTGCCTATCGCAAGGCTCATGACTTGCCAGCGCACCCATTGTTCCTTAAAGGCTTTTTGTCAATCGGTTGTGAGCCGTGCACATCTGTTGTGAAAGAGGGGGAAGACCCTCGTTCTGGCCGTTGGCGCGGTAAAGACAAAACCGAATGTGGAATTCATTTCGATGTGAGCGGCAAGATCGCGCATCCAACAGTTGAAATTGGGCAAAAGCCAATGAATTTGTTCAAAAATGGCGCGTTTGTTGCCGATTTGTGGCGTGACTTGAAAGAAGATGAGGCGGTGACTGATCTCGATCATGTTCACATCCCGTTTGATGTCTATCTTGAAAACCGCGAAGAAATTGACGCCAATCCACGTGATTTGGGGCTGATCCTTCGCCCCGGTGACGATGTGGATGCGCTTGGCGAAGCTGCCAAGCAATTCTCATCGATTGTTGTGGAGTTCCCAGCGTTTACCGATGGTCGGGGCTATTCATATGCGCGACTATTGCGGGAGCGGTACAATTATGAAGGTGAATTGCGTGCGCGTGGCGACATTTTGACCGATCAGGTGGCCTATTTCCTCAGATGTGGGTTCGATGCCTTGACTGTTCAAAATGAAGCGACCAAAAAGGCGTTGCAGAACGATGACCTTGGTTCGGTCAATCTGTTTATGCAGCCTATCGGGGCATCGCAAGAGGTGCCTGTTGGAACACGTCCGTTTTTGCGACGGGCAAAATAAAATTGAATTGGGTGGTCCAGCGCCCGCGATAAAATACGAAGAGAGTACAAGAAATGAGCGAGCGTGAGATTGTCACCGATGTGGTGATCATCGGTGCAGGGCCTGTTGGTCTTTTTGCTGTTTTTGAATTGGGCCTGTTGGACATTAAATGCCACCTGATTGATATTTTGGACAAGCCAGGCGGCCAGTGTGCCGAGCTTTATCCAGAAAAGCCGATCTATGATATTCCAGCTTTCCCTGAGATTTCTGGACAAGAGTTGACCAATAATCTGCTTGAGCAAGCCGAGCCATTTGGCCCAACTTACCATTACAATCAGATGGTTACTGAGCTTGAGAAGCAAGAAGATGGATCGTATATCGTCAAGACAGACGACAACCAAACCTTCAAATGTAAGGTTGTGGTGATCGCTGCTGGCGGCGGTTCATTCCAGCCTAAGCGCCCACCAGTTCCTGAAATCGAGAATTTTGAAAACAAGTCTGTTTTCTACGCCGTGCGTCGGCGCGAAGAATTCCGCGACCATGATATCGTGATCGTTGGTGGTGGTGATAGCGCGCTGGATTGGACATTGAACTTGGCTGAAATCGCCAAATCTGTGACCCTTGTGCACCGCCGCGATAGCTTCCGCGCCCACACGGACAGCGTGAATAAAATGCGTGCGCTCGTTGAGCAGGGCAAGATCAACTTTGAGCTTGGCCAAATTGCCAACCTTGAGGGCGATAACGGTCAGATCACTGGCGTCAACTTGAAGACCAAAGAGGGTGAGAAGTTGCTGCCTGCAACACGTTTGCTGCCATTCTTTGGCTTGACCATGAAGCTGGGTCCAGTTGCGGATTGGGGCCTCAATCTTCACGAGAACCTAATCAATGTGGACACAGAAAAATTCGCCACATCTGAAGAAGGCATTTTTGCCATCGGCGACATTAACTACTATCCGGGCAAGTTGAAACTCATCCTTTCTGGCTTCCACGAAGCCGCCCTGATGGCACAAGCTGCGAAGAAAATTATCCATCCGGATCAAAAGGTTGTGTTCCAATACACCACTTCTTCAACCAGCTTGCAGAAGAAGCTTGGAGTGAAATGATGCGCGTTTATGTGACAGACCACGACGGCAAAGAGCACGAACTAGAAGCCCTTGATGGCTGGCGGGTAATGGAAGTTATCCGCGATTGGGAATTGCCGATTAAAGCCGAGTGCGGCGGTGCCTGTGCATGCGCCACCTGTCACGTATTCGTTGATCCTGAATGGCAAGACAAGTTGCACCCTGCAACGGATGAGGAAGAAGACATGTTGGACACCGTGCCAGACGTCCAAGACAATTCTCGTCTTTCTTGCCAAATTCTGATGAGCGAAGAGCTTGATGGGCTAAAGGTTTCTTTGGCCCCAAGCGCCAAGCCTGAAGAAAAAGTGGCTTAACGGATCTCACGCGCCGTATCACGGTTTGCACGACGCGCTAATACCGCGCTGTGCAAACTGTTGGCGCTCCAACGGGGCGGCCAAAAAGTTGGCCGGGCTGACCGCCCAAGAATTGGTTCAGTATTTTCTTTCTAAATGTTTTTGACAACACCCTCCATCGTCATTCCCGCGCAGGCGGGAATCCAGGTCTGATTATCCACAAACAGAAGCATAAAGATCGTTCCAATTGGGGTTAGACTTCTCGATTAATCGGACCTTCCATTCGCGGTTCCATTTTTTGAGATTTTTTTCTCGGGAAATTGCAGCGCCTATTTCATCAAAACGCTCGAAATGGACCAGCAGTTTGATGTTGTGTTCTTTGGTGAAACCATCGGAAACGGCTTCCCTGTGTTCCCAAACGCGCCTGACAAGATCACTTGTGACGCCAACATAGATAGTGCCGTTCTTCTTGCTTGCCATTATGTAAACGAAACCGCTCATGGCTTGATTTGTTCAGTCCTGGATCCCCGGGTCAAGCCCGAGGATGACCAAGAGAACTTTATCTGGTGGCGCAAAAAACAATAAAATCCAGCACAGCGAATAGGCCCTAAGTCATTCCCGCGAAGGCGGGAATCCAGGTCTGATTCCTAGTTGAACTAAGGTGCTCGTGTTCATTAATACTCAGTCGAAGGTTTCCTAATTTCATTTGCATGCTCACGCCGCGCAGGCTGTTCAGAGGGTGGAGCGGAAATCCTTTGCCGCATCGCAGCAAGATGGGCGTGCAAATATCATTCTGGTTGCACATTGAGCTCATAATAGACATTTTGGACCATACTTTTTTCGTTGTAGGGTTCGAAAATGTGTAAGCCCGAAAATTGTATAGTGTGTGACCCTGAGGGTAGTGGTTTGAGCATAAGCCAGTACCCATCGGTGGCGCTTGGCTCCATGGACGGTGCTTGAAACTTCGCGGGAACGCGGCCAAACAAGTTAAAGCACTCTTTTGATCCGACCCGATATCTTTCTGGGTAGTCGACTTTTGTCCCGTTTATGAAGGCTCTTATAAATTGGAAGCCTTGTGCTGCGGCGGTCGCTTTGACCTTGGCCGCTTGGCACGTCTGCTCCTCATCCGGGTAGGTCGCGACAACCAGATTGATAATTGGGAAAAACAGGTGTTTTCCCGCCGGAATGTCGCATTTTCTTTTGATGTAAGTGTCGCCGAA
Organism: Maritalea porphyrae; assembly: GCF_030159895.1. Taxonomy (GTDB): domain Bacteria; phylum Pseudomonadota; class Alphaproteobacteria; order Rhizobiales; family Devosiaceae; genus Maritalea; species Maritalea porphyrae. The sequence continues at coordinate 2,474,548 of NZ_BSNI01000002.1, read as the reverse complement.
TGCTCCGCCCAAATACCATACCGGACCTTCTTGGTTGACGTCACAGAATGAACCGTCAGTATCGTGCACCGGGCTCTCAGTTTGCTTCATGGAGTAGGCCCAGCGCCACCACTCATTCGCATAAAATTCGAGAGGTTTCCCGTCGACAGTTCCGTTTACCTCGACAACATAATCTGTATATGGGAACAGTTCGCCCGCAAAACTGGGTGTGGCAAATAAGCAAAGAAATGATGCAAAAACTCGTTGCGCTAACATTCTCACGCGTCCTTCTGGCAATTCAAAAAGTTGAGCTAAAACTAGAAAAAATTCTACGTCGCTAAGTATTGTTGGCGAACGTATATGGCTTGGCTAAAGCAAAGCTTAATCCAAAAGATAGAGATTTAATCATCTCGATTTTTAATTGGTCGTGGCGAGGGTTGGGCAATGTCAGCCGGTGGGGCAGAACTATTTTTCGCTTTCTTCGCACTTATCCTCGGGAAGCTTTCATTGCATGAAGGTATGATGGGGTAGCGGCACCGACTGTCGTGTAGTTTCCTAAAAAAACTTATCCCCGCCAAAAATCCCTATGCCACAATGTCTCACCTTTGATTGAAACCGTGCAGGCTGTTGACGAATGGCGGGCGGTGGAGGGCAAACCGCATCAGGCGGGGCGCTGACCAAATCAAGGGGGATGGCCGGATCATAAGACGTTTATGGTTCGCACCATTTTGCCTGTCCAGTCTGACACCGAAGGCAGCCGTAAGCCGCTTATTGGGCGCTGTTTCCCAATATCACCAAATGACCAAGGTCATAACAGTTTTGGTGGAGCGCTGGTTAAGGGGATAGAAGGGTCTAGCACCCCGGGGCAGCGCAAAGTTGGATGCAAAAGCCATTTGCGCGAGGCGTTTGACGTCTCATTTTCTAAAAACAAAGACGAGATTTCAAACGCCTCGCGCCCTGCAATTTCATCAACTGGCAGTTTTGCTGACCAGAGGATTCGGTGTGTCTGGTTGCGTCTTTCGGCGGTGAACTAGGGATTGAGTTGAAGGTTGGTTGCATTTGCAGAGGAGAGAACAGGATGGAACGTGGCGCAATCAAACGGGTTTTACTTCTGCCAATCGCCTCCTTGAGTAGTCATCGTCCCAACATACGGCAGCTTCCCAAGCGGAAACGGCTTGCGCGATTTTTTCAAGTCGATCTGCATCGATTTCAGCAGCGTTATGGGGAAGTGCAAGATCAAGAGAGGAGACGTCAACGCGGGACTCGTCCCAATCAATCAGTGCGACTTTATCCCCCGACATTAAGATGTTGCCGGGGTTCAGATCGCCGTGAACAACACTTTGCGGCAGGCCCTCGATTTTTCGCCAGGCGTTGCGGCATCGTTTCACGCCTTCGGCGGGCATCGCAGTCAAATCGATTTTTGTGCCTGAGTTTGAATTGATAAGATCAATTGACGATTTCCATCCGGGCCGTTGTGGCCAGTCTTTTGTCAATTCGTGGACGCGGCGAATGGTTTCGGTGACGCGTTTCCAATCATCTTTGGTTTTGGGCGTGGTACCGTCCAAATGCTCCATAACCACCAGCCCATTAGCAAACAATCGGCCATCTAGCGTTGGTATTGGTTTGGGTACACAGATGCCATTTCGGTCGAGAAATATCAGGAGATTCGTTTCCCACTGAAGATCCGCATCGCTTCGAGAGCCCAATCGTGCGACTGCCTTTTGATCGCGAATGGTGACAGACCATACTTCGTTCGCGACACCGTTGGTAAATCGCTTAATGCGTTTTGCGTCTTGATCCCAAAATTGAAGCGCGTCCCAACCCATGGAGATTTCTTATCGCAACCTACTCACCAACTGCAACTTTAGGCTTCACGAGCAACGTTTCATGCCCCTCAACCGGATGGCGGGGAATGAGTTGCGAAAGGGCCAGCGACAGCACCGCAAAGCCGGCGCCTGCAAGGAACACATAGGCCGGGTTCACCAGCCATATGATGCCAAAGACCACCGGGATCACCACTGCGGCGATGTGGTTGATGGTGAAGGCCACTGCAGCCGTTGGGGCCATGTCGGCAGGGTCGGCGATCTTTTGGAAATAGGTCTTCATAGCAATGGCAAGGGCGAAGAAGAAGTGGTCAATCACATATAAAGATGCACCCAAAAATGCATTATTTACAAAGGCATAAGAGACGAAAACAATGATTAGCCCGATATATTCAAAGGTCAGCGCTGCGCGTTCGCCAAAGTGGCCGATGGCGGCGCCAATGCGGCGGGCAAAGAACATGTTGAAAGTGGTGTTGATGATGAACAACAGGGCCACTTCATGCACATGATAGCCGAATTTCTCGACCATCATCCAAGCGGCAAAAACCACGAAAATCTGCCGCCGTGCGCCGGACATGAAGGTCAGCGCATAATAGAGCCAATAGCGTTTGCGAAGGATCAGTTTCTTGTTCTGCACATGGGGTTGTTTGAACTGTGGGAAAAAGAAAATGATGAACATAACCAGCGAAAGGGTGAGCCCGCCAAATACCCAGAACATAGCGATGTAGGGCAGCGCCAGCACTTTCCAAAGGAGGATCACAAGGCCATAGATCAATAATTGTCCAAAGGCGCTAGCAGCCAAAATGGTGCCCAACTGCTTGGCCGCAGTTTCCTTGGGCAACCACTGCAACTGCAAGCTCTGCGACATGGTTTCGTAATAATGGAAACCAAGTGACATGATGAAGGTGGTGATCAAAAGCCCGGTGACAGATGGGAACATGCCGGTGAGGGCTATGCCGATGCCAAACACAAAGAGGGAGATCAGCGCAAACGTTTGCTCTTTCCACACAAGGATGAAAAACACCGCCGTGAATGCCAAAAAGCCCGGAATTTCGCGGATCGACTGCAAAAGCCCCATATCCGCACCCGAAAAGCTGGCTTTATCGTGGGCGAAATTGTTGAGGATCGCGCTCCATGAGGCAAAGCCAACCTGAATGGTGATGGCCATCAGGATCAGCATGAAATAGGGCGTGCGGAGTTTATCAAGGCGGGCAGAGAAGGTCATAATATGCCTCTACGCCTCAAGTTTGGGCCGGTCAAGCGGATTTGGAAATTCTTCGCTTATTTTATTTGCCTGTCGAAAATCGCGATGCCAGTGCGACATGGTTCTAGCGACGCGAATGTGTCAGCATAACTGAATAGGGAGCAGGTGAGATGAAACCACAAAAAATTGTTGATCGGGCAACTTGGGAAGCTGAGCGCTTAGAACTAATGGCGGCGGAAAAAGAATTCACGCGGCAGCGTGATGCGCTGAGCGCCAAGCGGCGGGAAATGCCTTGGGTGAAAATTGAAAAGGATTATCGGTTTGAAACCGAGCGCGGCGAAGAGGGCTTGTTACAACTGTTCGGCAGCTGCGACCAGTTGGTGGTTTACCACTTCATGTACGGGCCTGATTGGAAACAGGGGTGCAAAAGCTGTTCGTTTTGGGCGGATAGCTTTGACCATAACACAGCGCATTTCGCGGCGCGGGACGTATCTTTCAAAGCCATTTCTCGTGCGCCGATGGATGTGTTTATGCCCTTCAAAAAGCGCATGGGCTGGTCATTTGATTGGGTCTCGTCTGCGCCATCAGATTTCAATTTCGATTTCGAGGTGTCGTTTAATGAGGAAGAAGAAGGGCGATATAATTACAAGCCATTTTCTGGTGGCACAGAGATGCCGGGCATTTCGGTGTTCGCCCGCGATGGGGCGGATATCTATCACACCTATTCAACGTTTAGTCGCGGGCTCGATCTGATGAACGCCACCTATAACTATTTGGACTTAACCCCGAAGGGGCGCGATGAAGATGGACTAGGCTATGCGATGGAATGGCTAAAGCACAAGGATAGCTATTGAGGTGTCTTATCATCCTTGGTGATTTTCATCAGATCAGGCAAAAACTCGCTGACCGAGGGGGCTTTGCCGGAAAGGAAAGGCATGGGCCGGGTCACGCGCATGGCGGCGATGCCTACCCGCACGGTCATCAGCCCGTTTATGACTCCTTCGCCCAACTTGGTGGAGATGCGCGCGGCAACTCCATGACCAAGCAATTGCTGCACCACGCTATCGCCCAGCGCGATGCCGCCGGTGAGGGCGAGGTGGCCAAGAATGGCTTTGAACAAGGTCATAAAGCCAAAAAAGCCGGGGCGGGCGCCGTAAAGCGCAGCGACGCGGCGGGAAAGGCGGATGCTTTCATAAAGCACGAAGCCAATATCAACGATGGCGCGGGGACTGACGGAGGTCACCAATGCGATGCGCTGGGCAGAGTTGGCGATCAAAGCGCGCGCCTTCTTGTCAAGCGGGTGTTGCAGCTCACGCTCGGCAAACGGCAAAAGATGGTCAGCGTCAAACACGCCATCTGCGCCTTTGTCGTAAGCGGCAACATGGCGCGCGCAATCGGCACGTTCGGCATAAAGTGAACGAATGTCTAAGGCGACATTCTGCGCATCTTTGAGTTTATGATTGGCGTGGGCTTCTTGCGCGGCGTGGCGCAAATGCTCAAGCTTTCGCAAGCGCAAAATGCCAAACAGTTCTCGGATGATTAGGGCGAATAATGCAAGGAGCAATATGCCAACGGCGGCTAAACCAACCCAGCCCAATGCCGGGTAACGGGCAAATAAATCCGAGACCAAACGCTCAAGCGCCAACCCCGTGCCTAGGGAAACTAGAAATGCCAAAGCAGCCCAAAATAGCTTGGACCAAATGGTGCTTTTGGGTAGCGCAACATCGCTAACCAATTCAAGGTCAGCGTTGAAGTCGGGTTCTTCCAACTTGGCTTTCGCCACTGCAAAAGCTTGCGGCGATTTTGGCGCTTCGGCAGAAGGTTTCTGCGCGGGCTGCTTGGTTGGTTTTGGATCGAGTTCGATGGCGACGGGTTTCTTCATTGCAGCTTGTCTCCAATCAAAAACTCGATGGCGCGGTCCATGCGAATGTGCGGCAATTTGATGTTGCCGCTATCCGTGGTTTCTGGCGCTGGTGGACAAAATCGTAAGAATTTGAGCTGGCCAATATGGTCTGCTTCAGGATCAAAAACAGATTCAGGTTTCTGCGGTAACTCGCCGGGAAATAAAGCAATTTCGGTTTTGCCGTTATAGGTTTTTGTATCCAGCTTCTCGCCTTTTTGCGGCGTGCCGATGATCGTCGGGAGCATTTCGCCCTCATGCTCCACCTCGCCCTCGCGGGTGGCGCGAACGGACGAAAGGGCAATCGACGACGTAGCGGCGCCTTTATATTGGGCGTCGCGGGCGGCATTGGCCACGAGGTGATTGAGGATCAATTCCAGCTGGTTGTGGCTTGTGTGATGTAAGTGATCTGCCTTGGTGCTGGCGAACAAAATCCTGTCGATATTGGACGAGAAAAGCGAGGTTAGAATATTGTTTGAGCCAGTGCGGAAACAGCTCAAAATTTCGCTGATCGCGCCTTGCAAATCTTGAACGGCAGCCGGGCCAGCATTGAGAGCCGACAAAGTGTCGACGAGTACAATTTGCCGATCAAGTCGTGCGAAATGATCGCGAAAGAACGGGCGCACCACGAGGTCTTTATAAGCCTCATAGCGCTTCTCCATGGTGGCGTAAAAACTGTTGTTTGGCTTGGTGCCAGACTGAGGCGGCAAAGGCGCAAATGTGAGTGCCGGGGATCCTTCCAAATCGCCAGGCATTAAGAACCGGCCCGGGGGCAAAGCGGACAGTGCGTGCACATCTTCTCGGCATTCAGCCAAGTAGGTCTTGAACGCTTCAGATAGCGCTTGCGCATCGGCTTCAACGATATCGCTGTCGGGTTTGATGGCGTTGCTGAAGAGCTTCCAATTCTTTGCCAAGTCGCTGCGCGCTGGTTCACTGGCGCGCTCGAATGCGTCGGTTGACCATTCCGCGTAGCTCTTGTTCAAAAGGGGCAAGTCGAGCAGCCATTCGCCGGGATAATCAACAATGTCGATGTGCAGTTCTTGCGGTCCGGTGATGCCGCCAACCCAGCTCGCGCTTTGATATTTGATGGTGAGGCGCAACTCAGAGATTTGCCGTGTTGAGGTTGGCCAATGGCGGTCTTTGCCGGTAAGGGCTTTGAGGTACTCCTCAAAGCCAAAGCGCGGCATAGTGTGGTTGGGCAGCGGGGACAGCTTTGCGCCGATGATGCGCCCCTCGGCCAGCGGTTTGAATAGGGGGAGGTTGTTGCCCTCGATCAATTGGTGGATCAATGAGGTGATAAACACGGTCTTGCCAGCCCGAGAAAGGCCGGTAACGCCTAAACGCAGATGAGGGGTGAAGATGTTTTGGACATTGTCGACCACGTTATCGAGCGCGATGCGGGTTTCGTCCACCCAATTGCTCATGCAGCTATGTTCCTCATTTTGCCCTTGTTGATTTCAAGGTAGGGATTTTTAGCGCGATCACAAGGGGTTGGCTTGTCGCGGCGTAATTGTTGCCAGATTGCAACGGAGCGAAAAATGCTGCTTTGGCGCGATTGAACTGGCGTCTAAATCGGCCTAGCTTCGGCTTGTGCTTTTCAAATCAATGCAAAATGCACGTGGAGTTTATGTCAGAGATTGTAGCCATCCGATAGCTTCCTGAAACGGAAGCACCCAAGAATATCGCCGCCTTTGCGCATTGCGAGGCGGGCGGTTGATTGCGACTGCTTAATCGGAACTACTCCATTGAATATCTCAAAATTAGAACAACGTGTTTTGCACGTTCTGTCGCAAGGCGGCAGGATTGCTTATGTGCGCAATGTGCATGGCAAGGTTATCGACGTGACATGCTTTTCGCGCGAAGGATTTGTGCTGACGGACTGCAAGTTGTCGGTCTTTAATCGCCTAAAGAAGCGCGGCTTTGTGAAATCTCAGGGCGGCAAAGCCTATCGGATTACACGTAAAGGGCGTGAGTCTGTGCGTCCACAATTTGACAATCGATAATACAACAACATGTGGTTGGGCGGCTGGAAAAATCGCCTAACCACAATTGTTTAGCGATTGAGCTTGAAGAATTGATTCAGTCAGTTGATGAAGTGAATCAATTTGCATTTGCAACAATTGTGCAATAGCTTGGCCTTTGGTCGGGCACTACCTAGGCGTCGCTGGCTCGCAATTGAGCATGCTAAAACTGCCCCTTCAACTGAGCTAACGCATTTGAACATTTTCTTGAGTGCCGGTTCGTTAAGTCTGCGACCAACGAGACGTAATTCGGCACATATGGATGTCAAATGTCGAAACAAATTATTCCGCTTGTGGCGGACGATATCTCTCAATTCTCCCGTTCTTTGACCAAACAGGTTTTGCAAAATGATGCGCCGCTGACGCATGTGCGTATGCTCAACATGCTGGCCAAAGCAAATGGGTTTCGCAATTTCCAGCATATGCGCGCGGCACACAAATCGCGGGAGCGATTGGATGATGTGCAAACCAGCACTGTAGATTTCAAACTGGTGGAGCGGTGTCTCAATCAATTTGATGAGCATGGTGTGTTGATACGTTGGCCTTCAAAGAACCTGGTGCAGAGAACTTGCATTTGGGTGTTTTGGGCGATGCTGCCTAAGGGGCGAAACCTGACCGAGAGGCAAATAAGCGTCTTGCTGAATGAGGGGCATAGCTTTTCTGATCCGGCGACATTGCGGCGGGTCATGGTTGGCTATCAATTGGTTTCACGCTCAAAAGATGGGGCCGCGTATTTGCGGATCGAGCAAACGCCACCGCCAGAAGCGATCGAGTTGATCGCTCGGGTGAAAGCACGTCGGCAAGAATAGGCATCGATTGAGCTAAGTTGGCAACATCTCTGCTTTACACTGCCGCTAGAATCGCAAAGTTTGAGGGGCCGTACTCTGTTTCAGGAGCGCCCCTCGGCACCTCATGTACAAGCTTTTAGCCATTATGGCGGTTGCGGCGATCACCGCGTCGCTTGACCTGATATCTATCCTCACTTTTGCTGGCTATGTGCTAGAAGCAGATGCGAAAGGCGTGGCCTTTATCGCAGTGGCGATGTTCTTGCCATTGGCGGTATTAGGCAAATTCTACGGTCAATTGGCGCAACGCTTTGCCGCGCGTGATTTGATGCTGGCATCGCTTGGCTTGCGCGGTGTTGCGACTGGGCTGATGTTTTTCGTCAGTGATGTGCCAAGCCTAGTGTTGTTGGTGTTGTTTCGATCAACCGCGATTGGATTGTTTTACCCAACCGTTGCAGCGCTTGCAGAACAGTTCCAAAAACATGGCAAGTTTGCGGCGTGGACCAATCTTACCAATTCTGGCGCTCGGGTTTTGGCGCCGCTGGTAGGGGGCGTGCTCGGCGTTCTTGTGGGTGAGAAATATGTGTTTGTGGCCAGCGCCGCCGCGTGCATTTTGGTGCTGCCTTTGGTTTTCAGTTTGCAGTCAGCAACGGCGCAAGCAGATGAGCAAATGGCAAAGCCACAGCGAGAAGGCGTGCGTATAGATGTGCGGACTTGGCTGCTGATGGGGTTGCCGATTGTTGGGGTGAGCGGTTTATCCGTGATGATGTCGAATTTGATGCCCTATACGCTCAATCTGTTTGAAGTCCCCAAGATTGCTTTGTCGATTGCGCTGTCGCTCTCGGCTGCAACTGGATTGTTGACGAATTTGGCGTTTGTGCGCTGGGGCAAAAAGCCAGAAGGTTTTCCAAGCAACATGGTGGGATTGTCTTGGATAGGCGTATGTTTAGGGTTCGTTGGACTGGCCGCAGTGGTTCAAACATCTCTTGCATTCCTCCTCATTCCCATCCTGTTTACGGTGCTGACACTCGCCAAAACGTGCTTCACCGTTTCGATATTGGGCTATGTATTTCAACAACCGAAAAACAAAGCCGCCCAACTCGCAGCATTTGACCAATCGCTTGGCTCAATGGCGGGGATGGTGACCACTTTGGTAGGCGCATTCTCGTTGGTTGGCCCTTCGCCCATTCCAATGATGTTTGTGGCGGCGAGCCTGGGCGGCGGCGTGTGTTTTATGTGGTGGGTGTTTGTGGGAAGAGCGAACCGTTTCGCTTTAGCCGCAAGCAGCTAACCGATTTTCTGCGCGTGGTAATCCTTGAGCAATTGCGTGTACCACTTTTTGCCGAATTTGATAGTATCCAGGCCATATCGCATGGTGGCGAATTGGAAGAAGGCAATTTTTTGAAACTCTGGCGGTACCTTGGATAGGTCCTGCGCCGCCAACATGCCTTCAAGCAGTGCGATCCATTTGTCAGCTTCGTCAATGTAGAGTTGGATATGTTCGCTCACATCGCCTTCAACGTGGCCCATATAGAAAAGGCGCAGCATGCTTTCGTCTCGGGTTTTGAAGACGGCCACAGGTTCGCTGATCCATGCTTGAAATGCCTCAGCGCCTTCAGGAGTGCGGTGGTAGATTATTTTGATGCGTTTGCCCGTGGCTTCTTCTCGGCTTGTCACGTGGCCGTTTTTCTCAAGCTTGGTGAGAGCAGGGTGGATGGAGCCAATCGATGTGTTGTAAAACATCGTTGTGGACTGCTCCATCGTCTTTTTGAGGTCATAAAGGCTCGCGTCTTGATAGGCGAGGAGCCCCAATATGATCATGTCCTGCATATGTGCCCTAGTGCTGTATGAGTTTTGTGCCAGCACGTTCGCTGATTTTACCCGTGCCGCGCAAGTGCAGGTTGAAAAATTCCAGCAAAGAGCCGTTTAGGTTGTCGCGCATTTGGTATTTGTCGATTGGTCCAAGTTGTCCGAACCACTTCATCATCGAGATTTCGTTGAGGTCACTAAAGTTCATGTGGCTTGCACCAAGGAATGTGCGCTCGCAGCCATTTGTTGCTTTGGCGATTTGCTGGTTGACCCAAGAGAAGTCAGTTGCAACACCGCCTTGATTGTTTGAATCGCCATAGGCAAAGCAAAACGCAGCGCTTGAATTGTCCTGAAGCGACCAGGTGAAAACAGGCCCGTCCATGTTGTACGCAGCTTTTACGCGATCATCATTCAGGCCCATATGTGTGGCAACAGAGCCGCCAAAGGAATGGCCGAAATAGCCGATTTTTGTTAGGTCGAGATTGTCCGCAATGGTCGCGGGCACGCTACCGCTTTCCAAAGCGTCAAGCACAATGGTGTTGTTGCCGGTCCAAACGGGGAATTGGTCAACGATGTCGGCGAACGCTTCATTTTGGATTGCGCGCATGGCAATTTTCCATTCCTCAAGCGACGTCGTGGCGCGCAACTCGTCATTGCCACGTTTTTGGCGTTCTAGAAGCGTTGTGACTTCTTCGGGTGAGTATTCGGCGATGCCGGGCTGACGCGGGACGGCAAGGTCGCCGTTTTTGCTCAATAGGCTGTGGCCCGGATGGTTGAGGGCGAGGACCACATAGCCGTGACTGGCCAATTCGATGATCTGATGGCTGTTTTGCGTCGCATACATGCCGTGGCCATGATTAAAAATCAGCACAGGATGATTGCCGTCAACTGCTTTGGCACCGATGAAAGCGGGGAGTGGTCTGTCATCCTGCATGGCGATTGCTGGGGTATTGTAGGCCTTGCCAAACTCAACAGCCAAGTCCGCAGGAATGGCTTGGGGCTGCTGCTCTGAGGTTTCGCTGGTTGGGTAAAATGCTTGAACATCTACCCATTCGTCGCCTTCAACGATTGCAAATCTTTCATAGCCGACCTTATGCGCACCTGTTGGTTGTGGCAGCTCGGGCTGGAGTTGAGTGAACAAATATCCCACCGCCAGCACGAGGGCCAATAGCGGCAAACCAATAATCCAAACGCGTTTCATCTTATCGCTCCGTCAAATGTATCTAGCCGATATATATGTATCTAAAAGATATATTGCAAGATGCAATGAGACGCAAAAAAAAGCCAAGCGCTGAGTTTTCAAACGCTTGGCTCCAATTCTTGATGATTAGATTCTGCGGAGTTGGCTATTTCTGACCAATTTTGTCCAAATCAAACTCTGTCGTTTGATACATTTGGTTGATCCAATTGCCGAACAACAAGTAAGCGTGCGAGCGCCAGCGGTTGAGCGGCTCTGCGGTCACATCATCGTTGGGAAACGTGTTGATTGGCGGCTGAATGTCAAGACCCGCTGCCTTGTCGCGCAGATATTCTTCGGCCAAAGAGCGATGATCATATTCAAGGTGATTGAGCATGAACAATTGACGGTTCTTTGCATCGTCGAGCAAGCAAAGACCCACCTCGCTCGAGCTAACAAGCACTTCCAAGTTCTTTGGAACGGATGCCTCGTCGATGTCGTTTATGCGTGACACTGGTATGGCAAAATCGTCTGAAAAGCCCAAAAGATATTTCGAGGCTTTGGCGACCGCTTGATGGCGGTATACGCCGAATGCCTTTTTCGGGCGACGGAACCGTTCAACACCATGGAAATAGTGCAAGGCAGCTTGAGCGCCCCAACATACGAACATGGTGGTGTGCACATTGGTGCGGGTCCAATCCATAATTTCTTTCATCTCGTCCCAGTAGCCGACATCTTCGAATTCGAGATGAGCGATTGGTGCACCAGTGATGATGAACCCATCAAACTTGCGATGTTTCACCTCGTCCCAGGTCTTGTAGAAACTCTCAAGGTGGGTTTGTGGGGTGTTCTTGGATTGGTGGTCTGTAATGCGCACCAAAGTCAAATCCACCTGAAGCGGCGTGGCGCCGATCAAACGGGTGAATTGGGTTTCGGTGCGTTCTTTGTTCGGCATGAGATTGAGCAAGCCAATTTGCAGCGGGCGAATATCTTGCCGGGTGGCGCGATCTTCGTCCATTACCATAACGCCCTCTGCTTCCAGCACTTTGCGGGCGGGCAGATTGTTTGGGATCTTAATGGGCATGGAAATACTCCAATTTTGGGTTGCTATATAAATCTGACGTCGCAGATTTTCGGGTTTTCGAATTTAGGGTAGAAAAGATTTAGGCGGAAGAAGTTAAGAACTCAACCGTTTAGGCGGCGTGCAACCGCCATCATCATCATCGCGTCGAAATCTTTGTCGTCGCGGATGGTTTCATAGTCGCGGGCTTCCACGACATATCCATGCTTGTCAGCAATCGCTTGATAGATCGGCAGGCGATGGCGCACGAGGGCAGCGAAGCCCCAAACGGCAAAATCGTCTGGGTCAACGTCAGTATCGTTTGAAATGTTTTTCTCGGCCTTATAGCGGCCCCAAGCGCTTTCAAGCATGTCAGGACTATAATACATCGGCTTCGGCGCTTTGACAAAGTTTGAGATGAGGCGCTGCTCATCTTCTTGTGTGCCGCGAATGTACAATAGGGCCGTGTGCTCAGTTACTGCTTTAAGCGCAGGGTCATTCGCATCATTCGGGTCAATCACTTCACAGAACGAACCTGAAGTATCGGCGATGAAGTGATCATAGCCATATATTTCGTGCGCGCGCTTGATGAAGTACCCAGTGTCTTGCAAAGCGGAAATCTCTGCAACGCGATGCTGCGCTTGCCGGCGCTGGAACTCTGCAAACGCTAAGCCATCTTTTTCCGGATTACCTGGTTGTCCCAAATAGGTGGAAAGCGGCGAGAGATTGTGAAACGTGATGTTTGAGCCGATATAGATGCTGTCTGACTTCAATAATCCCGCGAGAAACGGATCGCGCATGGCGCGGCGTTTGAAATTGTCGACAATATGCTCGCCCATATAGCGGGTGCCAATGCGATAATCGACTGAATAGTGGAACCAGCCGGAACGACGCAAATGTGTGGCCACCATGGTTTTGCCCACGCCTGACATACCAAAGGCGGTAACCGCTTTGCGCGGGCTTTCCTTATAGTCTTTGGCAGAAGCAAAAAGCATTTCAGACCTTTACTCAAAATTGATCCCACAAAGTGGGGCGAAACAACACTGAATTGCTCATAGCGGAGATTGTGGGTGCCCGCAAGCCAGACAATCTGTCATGGGTCTTGTGGGCAGCTAAGTGGGAAAATCTTGCCGCTTGCTGGGATGAATCTGCCGCTGTAGTGGCATCTCTCATGGTGAATAAGGACTTAAAACCATTTAAATCAACAGCTTATGGGTTTGGCATCCTAATTGCATTCTATTTGGCAATCGATGCGTGCGTCGTGATCAAAAGGAGAATGTAATGGGTATTTATGGTGCGTTGGCGACTGCCGTGACGGGGCTACAGGCTCAGTCCTTCGCGCTTGAGCATATTTCAGGCAATATCGCGAACTCTCAAACAACTGGCTATAAACGGATTGAAACAGACTTTGTCGATTTGATCCCAGATGCGCCATCAAAGCGGCAAATTGCCGGTGCGGTGTTGGCGCAATCACGCGCTACAAACGATGTGCAGGGCGATATTACGGTTGCTGACAGAAACACATATATGGCGATCAATGGCTCGGGTTTCTTTGTTGTTGAAAAGAAAATCGGTACCAATGATGGCAATGCGGTGTTTGGTGGAACCGACTTCTACACGCGTCGGGGTGATTTCGACGTTGATAAAGAGGGCTATTTGGTCAATGGCTCTTCTGCGTACTTGAAGGGGTTGCCGATTGACAGCAAAACCGGCAACGTTGCGGGTTCTGTGCCTGAGGTAATTAAACTCGACAACTCCTTCTTGCCTTCACAGCGTACAGCGGTTTTCAATTACCAATTGAACCTGCCACAACTGCCGAAAAACGCGGGTTATGATCCGGTCAACCCAAACTCGGAATTGATCGATGCAACTGCCTATAATGGTGGTTCGATTGATCCAAACATTGTTGCCGACGACAACGCCCTTTTCCTGGCGGATTCAATCGCCGGTGGCGCGATTACGGTTTACGCTGAAAACGGTGCGCCGGCTAACGTGCAACTTCGTTGGGCGAAGACAGATTCATACGCGAATGGTGGTTCGGATACTTGGAACCTATTTTACCAATTTGACGGTGATGCGGCTGGTACCAATCCGCAATGGAAGAATGTTGGCACAGACTATGTGTTTGGCACCAACGGTTCGCTTTCGCCGACTATTTCATCCGTGAACCTCACTGGTTTGGTGATTGACGGCATTACCATTGGTGATGTGTCATTGCTTCACGGTTCAAACGGCGTAACCCAATTTGCCGATGCAAACGGTACGGCCGAAGTGACCAAGCTTTCGCAAAACGGTTTCCCTGCTGGTGAATTTGTGTCGGTGGAGGTGAATAGTGAAGGGCGAATTGTTGCCAACTATTCGAATGGTAAAAAGGTTGAACTGGCACAAGTTGTGACGGCCAACTTTAATTCCGAGAACCAACTCAGACGGCATGATGGCGGTGTTTATTCTGCGACATCAGAATCTGGTGATGCGATCTTGGATATTGACGGCAAGGTGACCGGTGCGGCGCTTGAAAGCTCAAACACAGACATTTCTGAAGAGTTCACGAAACTGATTGTGACGCAGCAGGCTTATGCAGCGGGCACTCGGATTGTTTCGAGTGCGGATGAAATGCTGCAAGAAGCCCTCAATATGGTTCGATAAATGTTGGGCGCTTTTGCGCCCAACTGATGGCCCTTTGGGGTCGATTAGGTTTGTAACGGGATTACTATGGGATTAAGTGTAACACTTAGCAACGCTCTTGCTGGCATGGATATGAACCAGCGCGGTTTGACCATTGTGTCACGCAATGTGGCGAATGCGGGCACCCCTGGTTATCACCGTCAGAGCCTGACGCTGGTTGAAGATTTAGGTTCAAACAGCGTCAATGTCCGCGTTGCCAAGGTACAGCGCGCCTATGTGCAGGCCTTGGAAACGCAAACCCATCGTGAAACCAGTAAGATGGGTGCAATGGATGTCAAAGCTGGGTTTATGAACCAGCTTGATCAATTATTGGGCAAACCTGGCAGCATCAATTCGCTTGATTCACAACTGTCCAATCTAAGAGCCTCCTTTCAATCGCTGACGACAAGTCCAGAAGATTTTGTTGCGCGTTCGCAAGTTGTTGATCGCGCGCAGTCAATGGCTGAAACACTCAACTTCTTGTCTCGGTCTGTGCAGACCATGCGGGTTGAAGCGGAAAGCCAAATTTCGGTTCATGTTTCTGAGGTTAATCAGTACCTTTCGACGCTCGCAGATATCAACCAAGACCTGATGGACACGACGCGTGACGACGATACGCGTATTAGTGTGTTGGACGAACGGGATCGTTTGATTTCAAAAGTCTCAGAACTGGTCGATGTTACTGTGGACTATCGAGACGATGGCTCCGTTGCGTTGCATACCCGTTCGGGCGTTGGCCTGTTGGATGGCAAAGCATCGCAGTTTCAGTTTCAGACCGCTGGAAACCTGGCAGCGACGGCTCTGTATGACGCAGATCCTGCAAAATCTGGCGTTGGCGCCCTTACGATTGCGACACCGTCTGGCTTGGCGATGGATGTGGTTGCGCATGGCATATTGCACTCGGGCCGCATTGAATCGTTGCTTGAGCAGCGTGATAATACGCTGGTAACGGTCCAGAACCAGTTGGACGAAATTGCTTCTGGGCTTGCATTGGCTATGTCGACGGTTGAGACGGCTGGAAGTGCCGTTTCATCAGGCGGCGCTGATGGTTTCGACGTCGATGTTGCAAATATGCAGCCGGGCAATCATTTCACCGTCAAATATATGGAGGGTGGAACGCCAAAAACGGTGAATGTGGTTCGCGTTGATGACGCTACGAAGCTGCCAATGGATGAAACATCAGCGAATGGTGTGCGCACTATCGGGCTGGATTTCAGTGGTGGCATCGGTGCCGTCGCAACAGCGCTTAATGCCGCACTTGGGGCGGCTGTAACGGTTAGCAATCCGGCTGGATCAACTATTCGCATTCTTGATGATGGCGCTGGAAACACAACGGACATTAACAGCTTTAGTGCATTCCACACTGTGACCGCGGATCAAGGTGCCGGTGTTGGCCTATCCTTGTTCACCGATACTGGCGGAACAGTTTTTACTAACTCACTGGATGGTGTCTCGCAGAAACGCGGGTTTTCTTCACGTATTGCGGTTAATCAGTCTGTGGTTGCCGATAATACCTTGCTGGTCAAGCACACAGCGACAACTTCGATAGGCGATGCAACGCGACCAAACTATATGATTGATCAGCTTGCTGGGATGGAGTTTGTGGGCGCCACAACAGCTGACCAAGCCAGTGGCTTCTTTCGGGTATCCGGCAATGTTGAAAGTTTGGTCAAACAAACCTTGAACTTCCAGGGCAACATTATTTCGACCACGAACCAAGCGCATGCCAGCCAAGGCATTGTGATGGAGACGTTGGAAATGCGCGCTCAAGAAGCTTATGGCGTTGATATTGACGAGGAAATGGCAATGCTCCTGCAATTGCAAAATGCCTATTCAGCGAATGCACGGGTTGTGACGATTGCTAAAGAACTCGTTGAAACACTGATGCAGATATAGGGACGGATAAAGATGATTATCAATAACTCCATGTTTCCGGCCCAATTCAATTATCGCTCAATTGCGGATATGCGCAGCGATCTAAGTCGTTTGCAGCAACAATTGAGCACGGGCGAAAAGGCTCAAACTTTGTCTGAGCTTGGTGGTGATCGCGTTGTCGATATGACGTTGCGATCACGGCTGAGCTCGCTTTCCAGCTTCAAGCAAAATGTGGAGATGGTGAATATCCGCGTCAATTTCATGTCTACGACAATGGAGCGTATGGATGAAATTGAGGGCGCTGCTCGGGCGTCGGCGCAACAAGGAACCTATGAAATCAACGGCGTGAACATGACCGCTGCTCAGTATTTGGCTGAGACCCGAATGACTGAGCTGATTGATTTGATGAATAGCGAGCTCAATGGCCGGCATTTGTTTGGCGGCAACGAGACCGAAAACGATCCTGTTGCACAATATGATGCAATCATGAACGGTAAGGATGGCAAGGCAGGTTTTCGCACGGTAATGGCAGAGCGAAAGCTCGCTGATATGGGTGCTGCCAATATGGGCAGGTTGACTTCCGGTATTGCTGGCACAGCCGTGACTTTGTCTGAGGATGGAACCCATCCATTTGGCTTTAAGCTTGATACGCTAACATCTGATGGTGCTGCGGCAACGCTAACCGCGCCTGCAGGCGCTCCACCTTCGTTGACAGTGGATTTTGCAGCGCAACCCAATGATAATGAACGGATTTTTATTGGTTTGGATATGCCCGATGGACGCACTATCCAAATGGAAATGAAGGCGGTGGCTGGTCCGCCAACTGCAACCAATGAGTTCCAAATTGGCGGCACAACTGCGGCAACCGCTGCGAACTTTAAGGCATCAATGGATGCGAAAATCGCTGAGTTGACAAAGACAGACTTGGTGGCAGCCTCAGCATTCGCAGCTTCTGACAATTTCTTTGCAGCCAACGGTGAAACGGCGCAACGGGTCGATGGACCACCTTATGATACAGCGACAGCGCTGGTAGCTGCGACGGATGCTGATACGGTTATTTGGTATCAGGGGCAAAGCGACACAAATCCGCGCCAAACGGTTGATGCGCGGGTGGATGAAAACACTCGAGTTCACTATGGTGTTCAAGCCAACGAAGATGGTCCGACGCGGTTAATTCGGTCGCTTGCTGTTTTTGCGGCGGAAGGGTTTTCACCATCTGATCCGGACGCAAAGTTGAAATATCAATCGCTCAACAACGCCGTGCGCGACCGTTTGAGCGAAAACCACAATTCCGAAAAGGGATCGATTGAAGTGATCCAAATGGAGTTGGGACTGGCTAAAACGACAAACGGACGTATTCAAGAGCGTCAAACCCAGCAAAAAGCGATGCTGGACAATATGTTGGTGAACATCGAAGAGGCGCCCATTGAAGAAGTGGCGATGAAAATTCTCTCACTGCAAACGCGTATGCAGGCAAGCTATCAGACCGCTTCAATTGTAAGTAAACTGTCGCTGGTCAACTACGTTCAGTAGTCTTTGGGAAGTTTAACTAGGCAATAAAAAAGGCGAGGATCGGAACCGATCTCGCCTTTTATCTATTCAAGGAAATCTTTGCTTATTCAGCGGCTTGCGCCATCTGCGTGCGTAAGCCAGCTGCGAGTTCTTGATTGATGTTGATCAGAACCGCAAGCTTTTCAGGTGCCGGACGCGCCAAGACCGTGATGGTCTGGTTCATCACGAATATGCCGAGATTTGCCACATTTTGTTTGATGGCAATTGGCAGCGGGTTTTCATCTTTGGTAACTGAAGTCAAAAACACGGTCCAAAGCTTGCGATTGTAGGTGAGGGCACCTTCAAGTTCGCTTTGTTTGTTGTCCCAATCGTCTTTGATGCGCTGCAATTGTGCTGCGGATTTCGACAGAAGACTTGCCTCTAACTCACGAGGACTCGCCGTCTTTTTGGCTGTCTGTTGATACGCTGCTGCCGCCTGTTGTTGCATGCCCTAACAATTCCCGTTCATACTCAATGAGTTTCTTAGCCTTTTTCAAAGCTTTATACAGTGAACCCGTTAATATCTCATTATTTACCTCGTCAACCATGGCTACAGTCGACGGTGCGGCGCGCACAAAATCGTTCACTAAAGTGAAATAATCTTCCTGCACTTTTTCGATATCATCGTCCAAATACATCAGCTGAACAGCAAAATAGATCCGCTTTGCAGGGCTATCTGCCGTTTCAAATGTCAGGATGTCTTTTTCGCGTAAAATTGGCGAACGACCGGAGACGTAAAAGCGTGTGCGTTGGTCTGAATTGGTGATTACGCAATCACCAATAATCAGCTTTTCATTTGGCTTTAACTCAACTTTTAGCGCCATTTAGCTCATTCCTTTGCGTATCTTATTGGAAGAGACGCAGTACGTTTTGGTCGGCTTGTGATGCCATCGATAGGGCGGTTGAGGACAATTGCTGCCTTGTTTGCAAAGCAAGCATATTCGCGCCCTCTTCGTTACTATCTGCCAATGTCAACATGTCTGCGCCAATGAGCAGTGTGTTGATCATGTTCTTGGTGAAGTCCTTGCGGTTTTCAACCACCGTTAAGTTGGTACCAAACGTGGAAGCCTGACCGCGAAGCGTGTTCAACGCTTCGGTGATCGCAGACAAGGTGTTGTTGATTGCCGTATCGGTTTCAAAGCTACTTTGTACGTATCCTGAACCGGAAACCGTTGCCATGTTGGCGGTTGAATTTGTGTCATCGAGTGTGAAGTCAGCCCCACCTGCAGTTGTGATGGTCACTGTTGTGCCGTCGGTCGTCGCCGTTACGTCCTGCAAAGCGTTCAGTGACGCGATGATTTCAGCTGCGGTTGCGGATGCACCATATTCAATAGTGTGTGTTTTTGACCCAATCGTCAGTGTCAGCGTGTCACCTGCTTCGCGTCCAGCAATCAAGTTTGCTTCAGTTACTGTACCCGTTGAAACCGTGCCAACTGTGAGGTCCGGTAGTCCCAAAAGGCCTGAAGTATCGGTGAAGTCCACAGCACTGATGTTCAGTTTTGAGGTACTATCTTCGTTAAAGATTACCTGCAAATCGTTACCTGCACCGGCAAGCAAGTTTTTACCCGAATATCCCGAATCTTTAGCGACAGCTTCAATCTGTGCCAAAAGTTCGTTGTATTCTGCGGCATATTTTTGCCGGTCCGAAACAAGGTTGGACTGGTGCGCTTGATTGGCCTTGGCTTTGGCTGCTTCGACCAAATCTACGATTGTGGACATGCCCTGATCAGCCGCGCGAATGGTTTGAACAGCCTGACCCATAGAATCGAGCAATGTCGATAAGTCATTGGATCTATTGTTCAATCCCTGCGCAGTAAAGAATGAATTCGGGTTATCGAGGGCCGAGTTGACCTTTTTGCCCGTTGCCAAACGATCTTGTGTTCTGCCCAGAAGATCCGCGGTGCTTTGCAATGACAAAAGGTTCTGTCTTACGGATTGGGAGAGGGTGATGTCGGCCATGTCAAACCATCCTGGCTAAAAGTTAACAATTCTTGCGCTTTGATTCCTTGCGACAATGAATTGTTAACCTTACCGAAAGGTTAACGCTAGTCCAAAGTGAGTGTCAGAATGGGACGGGTGGGGGATTCATCTGTGCATAAAAAAACGGCCCGTTCCCACGGACCGTTTTCTGACCGAGCCTAGCGTGCCTACTATCCGAAGAGTCGTAGAACGTTTTGGTCTGCCTGAGATGCGAATGATAGGGATGTTGAGGACAGTTGCTGGCGTGTTTGCAATGCCAGCAAGTTCGCACCTTCCTCGTTGCTGTCAGCAAGGATCAGTTTACCTGCACCTTCTTCGAGCGTATTGATCAACCGTTTTGTGAAATCCTGGCGGTTTTCAACTACGGTTAGGTTTGTACCGAAGGTAGAAGCTTGTGAGCGAAGCGTCCCAAGCGCCGACGTCAAGCTTTTCAGCGTGTTATCAATTCCGGTATCAGTATCGAAGCTACTGGCGACAAATCCAGAACCGCTGACAGTTGAAAGGTTGCTGCCTGTCACATTATCGTCCAGCGTAATTTCGCCCGCTGTTGATGTGATTGTGACGGTTGTTCCATCTGTTGATGCTGTTACATCTTGGATGGCGTTGATTGCTGCAACAACTTCTTCCGTTGTGGTGCCAGCACTATAGTCGATGCTGTGCGTTGTAGAGCCTAGCGTCAATGTAAGCGTGTCACCAGCTTCGTCACCAGCTTCTAGGTTTGCTTCGGTTACCGTTGCGGTTGAAACAACACCAAGTGTTAGGTCAGAAAGGCCAAGCGCGCCTGATGTGTCTGTGTAGTCAACTGCGGTAACACCGAGCTTTGATGTACCAGTTTCATTAAACACAACAGAAAGGTCGTTGGCTGTGCCGCCGCCCAGCAGGTTTTTGCCAGAATAACCTGCGTCTTTTGCAAGTGCTTCGATTTGACCAAGAAGGTCGTTGTATTCTGAAGCGTACCGGCGACGATCTGTGTTGCTGGAAGATTGAAGCGCTTGGTTGGCTTTACCTTTTGCAGCCTCAACCAGTTTAGTGATTGATTGGATGCCTTCATCCGCCGCTTTGAGCGTTTGAATTGACTGACCCATATCATCAAGCAAACCACTGAGATCTGACGCACGGTTGTTGAGCGCAGATGCGGTGAAGAATGAGTTGGGGTTATCAAGGGCGGAGTTTACTTTGAGGCCGGTTGCCAGTCGATTTTGGGTATTCGACATCAAGTCCGCTGTGGATTGCAGCGAGAGCAAGTTTTGGCGTACGGCCGCTGAAAGATGAATCATCTCAGACATTATTTTTCCTCTTCTAGGCTATACAAGAACCCCATTCTGGGGCCTTGATTAGAGGATGAATGATTATGCCTAATGAAAGGTTAATGAACTTGCATAATGCGAATATCGGTGTTGCAAAATGCGAGAA
Organism: Maritalea porphyrae; assembly: GCF_030159895.1. Lineage (GTDB taxonomy): Bacteria > Pseudomonadota > Alphaproteobacteria > Rhizobiales > Devosiaceae > Maritalea > Maritalea porphyrae. Next base: position 2,453,307 of record NZ_BSNI01000002.1, on the reverse strand, counting down.
TTGTTAAAAATCAACATGTTAAAACAGTAAGGGCGGATCAAATGACCCGCCCTTTGAATGAAGATATGCTCTTTTGTTAAAACAGTCTGAGCACATTTTGGTCCGCCTGGGAGGCAAATGAGAGGGAGGTGGACGATAGTTGTTGCCTTGTTTGCAACGCCAACAGATTCGCGCCCTCTTTGTTGGTATCGGCTAAGGTGAGTTTGCCCGCGCCTTCCTCAAGTGTGTTGATTAGTGAATTGGTGAAGCTCTGGCGGTTTTCAACAACTGTCAGGTTGGTGCCAAATGTGGATGCTTGCGAGCGCAGCGCGCTGAGCGCGTCATTGAGCTGACCAAGTGTTTCATTGATGAGTTGGTCGGTTGCAAAGCTGCCAGCCGTTGCCGCAACATAGTTTGACGTGGTTTTGGTCGCCAAGTTCCCGCCAGATAGATCGTTGTCATCGATAATGATGTCATCATGATCATAGGTGATCGTTACGCTTTGTGCGCCCATGTTCCAAGTTGCCGACAGACCATCAATGCCTGCGCTGTTGATGGCGTTTGCTGTTAGCATAGCCGTGCCGTTCTCAGAAGCACCTTGGCTGAGTGGAATGCTGTTCGAAAGCGTGTCACCGCTCGCTGTTTGAATGGTCAGCGCGTCATCATCTGCCCAAGCGGTTGCGGCGTGGAGTTCTGCGCCGGATATTGTTACTGACGCGGACGTGCCACTAACTGGGGCTGCCTGTCGGGCAAGCCCAAGGCTGCCGCTGTCAGAAATGTCAGTATAGTCAACTGCGGTAACGTTTAGTTTGCTATCGCCAAGCTCGTTGAAGATAACAGCTAGGTCATTCCCTGCGCCTGCAAGAAGGTTTTTGCCTTTATAGTCGGCATCGCTTGCCAGGGCTTCAATCTGGCCAAGTAATTCGTTGTACTCGGTCGCGTATCGAGCGCGATCGGTCGTGTCGGATGACTGTAGAGCTTGGTTGGCTTTGCCTTTGGCTGCCTCAACAAGTTTTGTAATGGCTTGAATGCCCTCATCAGCAGCCTTTAGGGTCTGAACAGATTGTCCCATGTCGTCCAACAGCCCTCTTAGATCGGAAGACCTTTGGTTGAGGGAAGATGCTGTGAAAAATGAGCTTGGATTGTCCAGTGCAGAATTTACCTTCAATCCTGTAGCAAGGATGTTCTGGGTTTTGGACATCATGTCTGCAGTTGCCTGAAGCGAAGACAGATTTTGCCGGACGGCGGAAGACAACTGAATACTAGACATAGGCACCAAATTCTAAGGCGTGAATCGCTCATTCTGAGCTTGTTAAGTATCGAATATATTTGGCTGGTTAATAGAGTGTTAATCGACGTAAAAAGTCGTGCAGAAACAGCTGCTTAACTGGCATGTTTATTAAGGTGTGGATTGCTTGGGTTGAAGGCTCGATAAACGAAAAAGGCGGACCAGATGGCCCGCCTGATGGAAATTGTTGTTGCGACTAGACTTAGAACAACCGCAATACGTTCTGATCCGCTTGTGAAGCGAATGACAATGACGTCGAAGACAATTGCTGCCTTGTTTGCAATGCAAGCAAGTTCGCGCCTTCTTCGTTAGTGTCTGCCAATGTGAGCTTGCCCGCGCCTTCTTCCAAAGTATTGGTAAGACGTGTGGTAAAATCTTGACGGTTTTCAACAACCGTAAGGTTTGTACCGAACGTAGACGCTTGTGAGCGAAGGGTGCTCAAAGCAGATGTCAATGATGTCAGCGATGCGTTGATCCCGGCATCTGTATCAAACGAGTTTGCCACATAACCAGAGCCACTGACTGTCGCCAAGTTTGCAGTGGTGTTGGTATCATCGATTGATATCTCACCATAGGCCGACGTCACAGTCATTGTTGTGCCGTCTGTTGATGCTGAGACGCCATCCAATGCTGTAAGTGCGGTGACAACATCTTCAGTTGTTGTGCCAGCACCATAAGCAATTGTGCCGACAACTGTGCCACCAACGGTAACAGAAAGCGTATCGCCAGCTTCATCGCCAGCTTCCAAGTTTGCCTCGGTTACTGTCGCAGTTGAAACGGTGTGTGTTGTTAGATCAGAAAGACCCAACGCACCCGTCGTATCTGTGTAATCTACTGCAGAAACCGACAGTTTGGACGTGCCTGTTTCATTGAACACAACTGATAGATCGTTGCCCGTACCTGCAAGCAAGTTCTTGCCAGAATAGCCTGCATCTTTCGCCAACGATTCAATTTGCGACAGCAATTCATTATACTCATTTGAATATTTGCGGCGATCGTCAGTGGAAGAAGACTGTAGGGCTTGGTTAGCCTTACCTTTGGCAGCTTCAACTAATTTGGTGATGGATTGGATGCCTTCATCGGCAGCCTTTAGGGTTTGCACCGCTTGGCCCATATCGTCGAGCAATGCACCAAGGTCGGAGGACCTATTGTTTAGTGCTGAGGCGGTGAAAAATGAACCGGGATTATCGAGGGCGCTGTTGACTTTCAGGCCTGTTGCTAATCGGTTCTGTGTTTTTGACATCAAGTCAGCGGTATTCTGCAAAGAGAGCAGATTTTGACGCACCGCGGACGATAGATGTATCATATCAGCCATATACTTATTTCCTTTCCTAGGAAATTAACCCCTATTCTAGGGGTATAAACTCCAGCATACCGTTGAAAGACTAACTCGGCATTAACGATAATGCTACGAAACCATGGGTTCTATCGGCGTGTATTTTACGTCGATAGAACAGCTCTATTGTTTACTTACTACCCTAGAATAGTCGGAGAACGTTTTGGTCCGCTTGTGAAGCGAACGAAAGCGATGTTGATGACAGTTGCTGGCGCGTTTGCAACGCCAGCAAGTTAGCACCTTCTTGGTTGGTGTCTGCCAGCGTTAGCTTGCCTGCGCCTTCCTCGAGCGTGTTTATCAATCGGTTGGTGAAGTTCTGACGGTTCTCGACAACTGTCAGGTTCGTACCAAACGTGGACGCTTGTGAACGCAAGGTGTTCAGCGCCGAAGTCAGGCTTGATAGAGATGTATTGATGCCGGAATCTGCATCAAAGCTACTTGCGACAAAGCCCGAACCGCTAACGGTTGTCAGGTTGCTACCAGTGACGTTGTCATCCAACGTAATTTCACCAGCAGACGACGTGATTGTCACCGTTGTACCATCTGTTGAAGCAGACACATCAGCAATGGCGTTGATGGCCGCTACCACTTCTTCAGTTGTTGTGCCTGCGCTGTAGTCGATTGAGTGAGTTGTTGAACCTAAAGTGAGGGTCAATGTGTCGCCAGCTTCGTCGCCAGCTTCCAAGTTTGCTTCAGTAACGGTTGCCGTTGAGACTGTTCCAGTTGTTAGGTCAGACAGACCCAACGCGCCAGTCGTGTCGGTATAGTCAACAGCAGATACAGAGAGTTTTGACGTGCCAACTTCATTAAAGACCACTGAGAGATCGTTGCCAGTACCAGCAAGGAGGTTCTTGCCCGAATAGCCTGCATCTTTCGCCAAAGTCTCGATTTGAGAAAGCAGTTCATTGTACTCAGTCGCATACTTGCGACGGTCGTCGTTTGAAGAGGACTGCAAAGCTTGGTTTGCCTTGCCTTTTGCCGCTTCAACAAGCTTGGTGATGGATTGAATACCTTCATCTGCCGCTTTCAACGTTTGCACCGCTTGGCCCATATCATCTAGCAGAGCGCCAAGGTCAGAGCCGCGGTTATTTAGCGACGAGGCAGTGAAAAAAGACCCAGGATTATCAAGGGCGGAATTGACCTTGAGGCCCGTGGCGAGCCGGTTCTGGGTTTTGGACATCAGGTCCGCAGTATTCTGCAACGAAAGCAGATTTTGACGCACTGCGGCTGACAAATGAATCATTTCAGACATTACTCAAATCCTTTTCTAGGAACGCACCTCTACATTCTGTAAAGGCTTATTAACCATATCAGAAAATGACTAACGTCAATTTAAGTTACTGTTAAATAAGCATTAAAAAAGGCGGATCCGAAGACCCGCCCATTTGGAGCTGTTTTTGTTGTTCTTGGTTTAGAACAAACGCAACACGTTTTGGTCCGCTTGTGAGGCGAATGAAAGTGATGTCGAAGACAGTTGCTGACGTGTTTGCAACGCTAGCAAGTTCGCACCCTCTTGGTTTGTGTCGGCCAATGTGAGCTTGCCCGCACCTTCTTCCAAAGTGTTGATCAACCGGTTTGTGAAGCTTTGACGGTTTTCAACAACGGTGAGGTTTGTACCAAAGGTGGACGCTTGTGAGCGCAGTGTGTTCAACGCTGAGGTGAGGCTCGATAGTGAAGTGTTGATGCCAGAATCTGCATCAAAGCTACTTGCAACGAAACCTGAACCGCTAACCGTTGACAAGTTGCTGCCAGTCACATTGTCATCAAGGGTGATTTCACCAGCAGATGAAGTGATGGTAACAGTTGTGCCGTCAGTCGAAGCTGAAACATCAGCAATTGCGTTGATGGCTGCTACAACTTCTTCAGTTGTGGTGCCTGCGCTGTAGTCGATTGAGTGAGTTGTTGAACCCAAAGTGAGGGTCAATGTATCACCTGCTTCGTCGCCAGCTTCAAGGTTGGCTTCAGTAACTGTTGCTGTAGACACAGTGCCAGTTGTTAGGTCCGCAAGGCCCAACGCACCAGTTGTGTCCGTGTAGTCAACAGCTGAAACTGACAGTTTTGATGTGCCTGTTTCATTGAAAACAACTGACAGATCGTTGCCTGTACCGGCAAGAAGGTTCTTGCCAGAATAGCCAGCGTCTTTCGCCAATGTCTCGATTTGAGAAAGCAGTTCATTGTACTCAGTCGCATACTTGCGACGGTCGTCGTTTGAAGAGGACTGCAAAGCTTGGTTAGCTTTACCTTTTGCCGCTTCAACAAGCTTGGTGATGGATTGAATACCTTCATCCGCAGCTTTAAGCGTTTGGACCGCTTGGCCCATATCATCCAAAAGGCCGCCCAAGTCAGATGCGCGGTTGTTCAATGATGACGCTGTAAAGAATGAACCAGGATTATCAAGGGCAGAGTTCACCTTGAGGCCAGTTGCAAGGCGGTTTTGTGTCTTAGACATCAGGTCTGCGGTATTCTGCAAGGAGAGCAGGTTCTGGCGTACTGCAGCCGACAGATGAATCATTTCAGACATGTACTAATTTCCTTTTCTAGGGATACTCAGTTCCTTCCTGGAACCAGTCCTTAAAAAATGCCCCATTATGGCTAATGAGAAGTTAATAGGAAAAATTACGTACAAAAAAAGCGGGCCGGGGCCCGCTTTTCCTAGAAATTCTGTGCGCTTTATTAAAGCAAACGCAACACGTTTTGGTCGGCTTGAGAAGCAAAAGACAATGAAGTCGATGCCAATGTTTGCCGTGTTTGAAGGGCAAGAAGATTCGCGCCTTCTTCGTTGGTGTCGGCCAAGGTTAGCTTGCCTGCACCTTCTTCCAACGTGTTGATCATTGACTTTGTAAAGTCCTGACGGTTTTCAACAACGGTTAGGTTTGTACCGAATGTTGAAGCCTGAGAACGCAACGTACCCAAGGCGTTAGTCAAGTTTGTCAATGTTGAGTTGATTGATGCATCAGTGTCGAATGTACCAGCCGCAAAACCTGTACCGCTTACAGTTGTAAGGTTTGCAGTGGTGTCAGTGTCGTCAAGAGTGATTTCACCAGCTGACGAAGTGATCGTCATTGTTGTGCCATCAGTGGTAGCTGATACGTCTTCAATCGCGTTGATTGCAGCCATAACGTCTTCAGTCGTTGTGCCAGCACCGTATGCAATTGAGTGGTTTGTTGAGCCTAAGGTTAGGGTCAATGTGTCACCAGCTTCGTCGCCAGCTTCAAGGTTCGCTTCAGTTACTGTTGCAGTTGATGAAGTACCAACTGTCAAATCAGAAAGACCCAAGGCGCCTGAAGTGTCTGTGTAATCAACCGCTGAGACTGACAACTTAGAAGAACCAGACTCGTTGAACACCACTGACAAATCGTTGCCAGAGCCGCCAAGCAAGTTTTTACCTGAGTATCCACTATCTTTCGCCAATGTTTCGATTTGCGAAAGCAGTTCGTTATACTCGCCAGCATATTTGCGACGGTCATCATTTGAAGATGATTGTAGAGCTTGGTTTGCCTTCGCTTTAGCCGCTTCAGCAAGTTTTGTAATCGCCTGAATACCTTCGTCAGCCGCTTTAAGCGTCTGAACCGCTTGGCCCTGATCATCAAGAAGTGATGAAAGGTCGGAAGCGCGAGAATTCAGTGATTGGGCTGTAAAGAATGAACCTGGATTGTCCAAAGCTGAGTTAACCTTCAAACCAGTCGAAAGACGGTTCTGGGTTTTGCTCAACATGTCAGCAGTGCCCTGAAGGGCGGTTAGGTTTTGCCGTACGGCAGATGATAGTTGAATAGCCATGATACTAAATACTCCATTCTGGCTGTCAAACGAGCCTTTCTGGCCCGCGTATAACCTGGGTCAACACCAACTAAGTGTTTTCTCCAGCATGGCACCCATAAAGCCCGGCTCGACTGAATCAAACCTTAACAAGGCAGTTAGGGGCGTTTTTAGGGTTAATAGAGGGTTAGCTCCTTTCGTTTAACTGATTGATTTATTTGAGTTGTTCGAGCATGTTCATTTCGCTGGGTGAGGGCACCCATTGCCTATTGATCATGCGTGGGAAATCGATGTGCGCACCGTGGCTCTCGCCATCACCGCGTTGCTTAGCGCTTGCGGCCAAAGAGGCTTCAAAAAGCAAGCTTGCCGGTGCTTCGGGGCCAACGAGTTTTGGATACTCTTTGACTGACTTGTCAGCGACAGCGTTGACTTTATTTGGAGCAGGTGGTGCAGCGTTCGCATCACTTGCTGGTGCATTTGTAGCAGCAGCATCAGGTTTACTGTAATGTTCGCCTTTAACACTGGCATTGCCAGTACTAAGTGCTCCACCTTGAAAACCGGCTGCGGACTCAATTCTGAGGGTCACGGGTCTTCTCCATTGAAAAATTGGCCTTCTGGTCAACTTTCAGTATGGAGTACCCGTGTTTAGATGAGGTGATTTGAATTGGTGTAAATTAATTCAAATTGAAACTAAAGCGTTGTGTTTATTGAAACGCCTTTAACTGATGCCGCTTGTCCCGCTGTGCCGCGCCCGGTGTTCCCGTAGGCTGCTGTCTGGCTGGATTGTCCGAGTTGGTTGGCAACGCTTGATACGATTTCTTCGGTCAAAGATTTAGCGGTGGCAAGCACGCGCAGATTTTCGGCCATCTGCGTAGCGAGCGCTGTTTGACCCTGCTGTAGCTTTTGCAACAAATGGGGTGCTTGTTTTTTGATTTCCGCCGCATTTGCTTGGATTGAGCGTGCCAGCCCGACATATTTTTGGGCCAATTCGGCCTTTTCTGCCGCCAATTCACTGGCTTCCACCAGTTTGCCTGCACGTAGTAGCGTGGTTTCGTTGTTGGTGACATCAACCAAAGCCCTAAGGGCAACGTCAGCATCCGCACAGACTTGCTCTGGGTTTTCGGGCATCGGAAGTTTCTTTGCGTTGGCTAGTGCTTGAGCGCGTATTTGTTGTGGGGTCATTTCTGGTAAGCTCCAGCAGGTGGGGTTGCATATTGTTGGGAAACGGCGGCCTGTGTATCAATGAGGTCGCGCAAAATACTATCTGACAGGCCAATGCCGCCAGCGCGTGCGATGTTGTTGGCAAATTCGCTTGCTTGCATGCCGCGCCAAGTTTCTTCGCCATATCCGCCGCCAAATGGGCCTTCTGTGTCGACACTTGAAGCAACCTGAGAAAGCAGGGTGTTCAAAAACACACCTTCGAGTTCCACGGCTTTGCTTTTAAGCTGATTGAAGGTTTGCTCTGGCATATGGGCCGGACGTTCTACCGGTATATGAATTGTAGAGTAAGCCATTACATGACCTCGATTTCTGCCTGCAACGCACCTGCAGATTTTATCGCTTGCAATATGGCGATGAGGTCTCGCGGTGAAATGCCTAGCGCGTTCAATCCGTCGACCAGCTCCTGCAATGTGACGCCTTCTTCAACGAGCGCGAGTTTGCTGTCGACTTGTTCTACGTCAACTTCTGTTCTGGGCAGCACAACGGTTTCACCCAAAGTGAGTGGGTTGGGTTGATTTGCTTCTGGTGTCTCGGTGATTGTGACGGTTAGGTTGCTCTGCGCGACGGCAACTGTGGACACGCGAACCTCGCGACCCATCACAATAATGCCAGAGTTCTCGTCGATTACAATCTTTGCAGTCTGGTCTGGAGTGACCACAAGCTGTTCAATGTCTGTCACTAGATCAACAATGTTGCCGTTGAAGCCACGTGGCAGAGTGAGTTCAACCGTTGCATTATCCACTGGAACTGCTGTTGGCATGCCGATGAGATTGTTGATGGCGAGCGCAATGCGGCGAGATGTTGTGAAATCTGGATTGCGCAGCGCCAAGCGCACAGAACGGCGCGAACCGAGAGCGAAATTCACTTCACGTTCAATAATAGCGCCTGACGAAATTCTTCCGGTGGTTGGAACGCCTGAAACGATGGATGCGCCATCACCACTCGCTTGGAAGCCATTAATTGCAACCTGGCCTTGCGCGATGGCATAGACTTCGCCGTCAGCGCCCATCAACGGGGTAACGAGTAGTGTACCACCTTGCAGGCTCTTTGAGTCGCCTAAAGCGGCAACATTTACGTCTATGCGTGAGCCTTGCGACGCAAATGCGGGCAGGTTGGCTGTTACCATCACTGCTGCGACGTTTGCGGTCCGCATGTTTGTGCCCAGCGTGTTAACGCCCATGCGTTCAAGCATGGCTTGTAAGCTCTGCTTGGTGAAAGGTGAGTTGTTAAGCCCGTCACCGGTGCCGTTTAGACCAACAACAAGGCCATAACCAACAAGTTGGTTCTCGCGGACGCCCTCAATATCAACAATGTCTTTGATCCGGGCGGCATAGGATGGCGCAACCAATGTTGCAGCTAGTCCAGCTAGGCCGATCATGAGAACTATGAATTTGCTCAGTTTAGTCATCAAATTCCCCAATTGCTTTGGTGTTTGGTACGCTCCCCAGCGCAATGCACACCATCGATGACAAATATAATGCCAGTATCGTGCCAGATTTGCGTTTGATGTAAGTTATTGAAGTAGTTGGGTAATTTTAGAGCAAAATCGTTCGATAAGATTTTAGAGGAAAAAATTGCCTATTCTTGGTAAGTGGTAAGTGATTTGTGGTAAATTTTGCCTAGTGCCTGATTTGATTATTGAGCGGCACAGATAAAGAAGAGAGCACAGATGCGCATTACGGATGCAAATCGGATAAACAGCCCCGCCAAGAAGTCTGCGAAAAAAGCGGGCAAGGCAGGTGATGGTGCATTTTCGGTTCGCCAAGAAGAATCTTCTCCCAAACAAACCGAAGCGACGTCACAAAGTCAGGATGTGGGCGGGATTGATGCTTTGTTGGCGTTGCAAGCTGTAGAAGATCCGACATTTGCCCGCAAAAAGGCGATAAAGCGGGGGCATGATTTGCTGGATGGTTTGGAGCAAATCAAAACGGATCTATTGGTTGGACAAATTTCCGAATCTCGGCTCAACAACATGCTCAATTTGGTTACAAAAGCGCGTGGAAACCTGGACCCGACACTAGATTCACTGATTGATGATATTGAATTGCGTGTTCGAGTCGAACTAGCAAAGTTCAACAAATTCTGATGGTTACCTGATTTTCAAAGTAAAATTCGGAACTTCATATTTATGTCACACACAATCCTTAACTGCTGCGCAACAAACTCACTTGCCGTTAGTGAGCTTGGCCATTATATATGTCGCGCATAGACTTAGGGAGTAAATTGCCGTGTCAATGGATTTGGAGAGTAAGGTCGATCTAGAGGAGACAAGTTTCGACAGTAGCGAGACTTATCAGCCGACCGAAGGCGAAGAGTTTATGAATCCCCGCCAGCTTGCGTATTTTCGTAAGAAATTGGTGGCGTGGAAAGACGACATTCTGCGCGAGAGCAAAGAGACTCTAGAGGCGCTGCAAGAAGAAAGTCAAAACCATCCTGATATCGCTGACCGTGCGTCTTCAGAAAGCGACCGGGCGCTTGAGTTGCGTACGCGTGACCGTCAACGCAAGTTGATTTCAAAGATTGATGCTGCTTTGGCCCGTGTTGATGATGGTTCTTATGGGTATTGTGAAGTGACGGGTGAGCCTATTGGTTTGGCCCGTTTGGATGCGCGCCCAATCGCGACAATGAGCCTTGAAGCACAGGAAAAGCACGAACGTCGCGAAAAAGTCTATCGGGACGATTGATCTAGATCGTTGTTTGCCTAGACTTGGTCTGTGCTAAAATGGTTGCGTTTTTGATGCATTCGTTGTGTGATGAGCGCAATTAACAATTGTCTGTTGGCGTAAAGGGGTAGGGTTGGTCATGAATCAAGCAGTTTTGCATGATCAGCCAGCTTTTGCTTCAGGGTCAGACATGCGCCCAGATCCCAACCTTTGGCCGATTTCCAAACCATATGACGTCGTGTTCTACCGCTCGTATGGCCCAAAATCGAACGTAAACGTTACTTTTCAGCACCTTTTTGATCTAGATGCTTTTAAATCTGAGCGGAAATTCACGCATTGTGCGCTGGTGGGCTCGGAGCTAACAGCCATTGAAGCTTATCCGCGTGCCGTGAAAGGCTATTACACCGACATGGTGCACCCTGGCGGTGTGCGTTTTGTGCCGGTGATTGACCTTTGTTATGACAGCCAAAATCGCTATCGCGACTTCATGGTGCTTCGTGCGCCAGGTTTGAGTATGCCTGAGACCGCTTTTGGCGCCGAGTCTATGCTCAAAGCTTGGCGGTATATAGAATCGAAATATGGCCTGCGTCGCTTCTTGGGGATCGGTCGCGGACCACGCGATAGCAACGCCAAGCAAATAAAGGAATGGCTTTCTTGTTCGGATTTGGTGTTAAAGGTTCTGGCGGATTCCGAGCGTTTCGGGTTGAAATTCCAAGAACGTGTGACGCCAAGTGGGTTGGTTGCAACTTTGCGCGGGTTGGGGTGGCAAGATGTCACCCACGATTACGCGCCGCATCGATTTGAAGCGAAAAGCCGGCAATATATGCAGCGCTTTGGTTTAACGGGTGGACAGCGGGCTGGTGTAGACCTCTACGCGCTGAAAATGGCTTGGAACTTGGGCACTTTTGCTCAGTCATTACAACGCCAGCAATATATGGTCGAAGAGTATATCAACCGGCGCTTGTCCAATGTTTGGCCAGATGGGCTGGACGCCGGGCGCTATTTTGAGAAATTCACCGCAGAACATGCGATGCAGGTGCTCAAGCAGATCAAAAGTGCTCGACAGGAAGAGTTTTCTGCCCACATTGATCCGTTGTTGGCTGAGCTTTCTCAAAAACGGCACGTGCTGAAATAGGTTCTGCCATGTCACGGATCGTCATTGTCGGGTATAAGCCAAAACCTGGGTGTGATGATCAGTTAGCTGCATTAATGAAAACCCATGTGCCCCGTCTTCGGGACGAAGGACTTGCAACGGATCGCCAGTCCATCGTTATGCGGACGGCTGACGGCACGTTTGTTGAAGTCTTTGAATGGGTCAGTGAGGCGGCGATGCAAGCAGCGCATTCAAACCCAAATGTTCAGAAAATGTGGGCAGAATATGCTGAGCTTTGTGACTATGTGCCGGTCGGCGATTTGCCTGAGTCGGCAGAGTTATTCTCGTCATTTTCGTCGTTTGACGCCTAGTTATCTAGATCTGCCAGCAGTTTCTTTGTCAGTCTATTGAGTTGTTTCAATTCGTCAGTTGATAGCGAGGCGAGGATGTTTTCCTCATTCTGCACATGCATTGGAATGAGTTGGGTAATCTTGTCAAAGCCAGCTGTCGTTAGTGCCACAATAACCCCGCGGCGGTCGTTGGGATTTTTGCGGCGTTCAACAAATCCAGCCTTTTCCAGCCGGTCGATCCGGTTGGTCATGCCGCCAGACGAGACCATCGTGGCTTCATAAAGTTGTGTCGGGGTGAGGGCATAAGGCTCGCCGCTGCGGCGCAATGTTGCCAAAACATCAAACTCACCGGGATGTAGCCCGTGCTCTGCAAAGAATGGTTCTAGCTTTTGTTGCATGATACGAGCAGAAACCTCAGCCAATCGTCCAAGGGTGAGCATGGGTAAGCTGTTGATTTCAGGCCATTCTTTTTGCCACTGATCGGCAGCGAATTGCGCGCGGTCCATAAATCCCTCAATTTATCTTGACATTAAGATACTTTATGTAAAGATACAATCCAAATGATAAATGGAGAATATCTATGGCTGGCCATATCACGCCAGCGTCGCCAAAGGATAGTCCCTTAGGCGGCGTTCCTCTCGTTGTGCCTCCAGTTCTGCAGGGGTTCTTCGACGTCAAAAAGTTTTTGCCATTGATGCTTTTGCTCATCGTGGGCAGCTTTTTTGGCGCAACAGCAGTAAACGGCAAAATTGCTGCAATTGCAGGCTGGGATCCGATTGTCTTCCTAGCGCTATCTGGTTCGCTTGGCGGCTTGCTAATGATGTTTGGTCTGCGACTGTTCGGCCACAGAATGGATTTTCGTGCTGTTGTATTGCGGTTCTCTTTGCTCAGCGGGTTTCTGTTTGCACTGCCAAATCTCATTTTTTTTATTGCGGTGCCGCATGTTGGCGCTGGATTTGTTGCACTGGTTACAGCGTTTGCGTCGGTACTTACCTATGTCTTTAGCGTTCTCCTGCGCACAGAAACATACAAATGGCAAAGCGCGATCGGTGTGACGATTGCTCTTTTGGGAGCAGTTGCGCTTAGTGTGGGCAAATTAGCGGACGGCAGTTTTCCCCTTGTTTGGGTATTGGTGGCGCTTGCAGGTCCTGTGTTTCTGGCAATCGGCAATATTTATCGATCTTGGGCATGGCCCGAGGCGGCATCTCCTTTTGCGCTTGCGCCATTAATGTTGATTTTTGCCGGTTTCATTTCAGCAATAGTTGCCTTGGCTCTAGGACGACCAATTGTGGCATTGCCATCTTTAGAAATGGCGCAAGTCTTGCTAGTTCAGGTGATGATCTTCGCCGTTGGATTTGCGTTCTATTTCTTGCTGCAAAAAATCGCTGGCGCTGTCTATTTGAGCCAAATTGGACCCATTATCGCTTTTGTTGGTACCGGGTTGGGGATTTTTTTGCTTGGTGAGCCTGCGACGTTGTCTTTGTTGGCTGGCGGTGCGGCAATCATTCTGGGTGTCGTCGTCTTCAATCTTAGCCGAGATCAAAAATAGAGAAGGACGCGGCAAATTGGGGAAAGCCGCGCCCTTCTGGGGAGAGCCAACCGAAAAATTGGGGAAATTCGATTGGCAAAACTTGTGTCAGATTAGAATGGTAGGATCGCATCCATGAATTGTTGGCCGTATCGTGGTTGCTGCACGTCGGTGATTTGACCACGTCCACCATATGATATGCGGGCCTGAGCGATCTTTGATGATGGGATTGTGTTTGCAGCCCCGATATCTTCTGGGCGCACAATGCCGGCGACAATCAGATCACGAACTTCAAAGTTGACGCGCACTTCTTGGCGCCCTTCAATCACTAAGTTGCCGTTTGGCAAGACTTGAATAACGACCGCTGCAACTTGAGTTTCAAGTGTCTCTGAGCGATCAACCGATCCATTGCCACTGTCTGCGCTACCTGATTTCAGCTCGATTGCGGTTGATGGTGAAACGCCGGGAACAACGGAGTTGAACAAAGATCCAACCACGCCACCTGCGCCAGCATCGTTAGTGCTGGTGCGCGAACGGGCGGTCTTGTTTGAGAATTGTGCCTTGTCAGAAATCGTCACCTGTACGGTCAGAATATCGCCAACTTTGCTGGCACGTTGATCTTTAAAGAAACCGCGTGTGCCAGAGATGAACAGCGAATTGGGTGAGTATGCAACCCGCTCCGGTGCAGGCATCGGCATGTTGACTGGCTTGTAGCCCGCTTGCGCTGTAGGGTTTTCAATTGTTGTTAGCGTCGGTGCTTTGCCAATGCCTGCCAAGCGGTTTGCAGTTGTGCAGGCAGCCAAGCTAGCGCCAAGAGCGACGATTGTTATGATCTTGAACAGTTTCATGATTGGCTCCTAATTACCGGCTTGCAATGCGGGTTGGATCGTTTGTGATCAACACCGTGCCAGCGGCTGCGGCAAAGCCTTGAACAGGTTTCTTTGACATCAGATTGAGAACGGTGACCAACTGTCCTTCGGTGGCAGCGTGAAGTGCCTGACCTTTGACAGTAAGTTTGAGTGGGCCGTGTTGATAGAACAGCGTGACCAATTCGTTCCGGTCGATAATAACAGGGTCGGACAGGTCGGAGATTTTGATCATGCTGCCACCGCGAACGGCGCGGGTTAGGCTTTTGCCGACAAGGTCTTCCAGGCGCAAATCGCCCTGTGTTTTGGAAAAACGAACTGGCACAGATTTGAACTCAATATCACTGATGTCGATGATCTCGCCTTTTACCATTGTGCGGCCAAGGTGAGCAGCTGGTTCCAAAATCTCAAGTCGACCGTTGACGCGAATTGGGTTGGTGTGCCCAGCAAGCGCCAATCGCGCAGCGACGCGGCCCGTTTGCGGTTCGAATGTGAAATCAAGCAAAGTTGCAGGGCTTGATGCTGCAGGGTCAGCATAAATCGCTTCATATGAACCGAACGGTGCAAACTGAGCTTCTTGGTGATCAAGTAATTGACCGCGCGCAGCAGCTTCTTGGCCAAAAATCTGACTTAGAAATTGGTTGTCGATTGCAATGCCTGGGCGCTCTACACGAACATGCGTGATGCCTTGAGCGTCAAAGCTGTCAATGCCAACGCGTTGTGCGGCCAATTTGATCGACGGTAGGGTCACCGCGCCAACAGTGCCTGGGGCAGGGGCGCGGAACAAGCCTTCTTCAGCCAACATGCCAGCATCGTCAAACATGTCGCCTACGGTGACGACTTTTGAGTGAACGGTCACATTGGCTTTGAGCGTTGGTGCTGCAAACCCAGCAGTGATGCTAAGTGCACCGATTAGCGCAGAGGTTAGAAGTGATTTGGTGAAGCGAAACATTCTAACTATCCCTTAGCGAAGCTGCGAAGTCGCTTGAAGCATTTCGTCTGCTCCAGAGATGACCCGCGCATTCATTTCATAGGCTCGCTGTGCAGCGATAAGATCGGCGATCTCGGTCACTGCGTTCACGTTTGCCATTTCAAGGTGGCCTTGCAACAAATTGCCAAAACCATCGGCATTGGCCGCGCCGGTTTGGGGCGATCCGCTGGCCGCTGTTTCGACATATAGATTGTCGCCAACGGCTTCGAGGCCAGCCTTGTTCACGAAGCGTGACAGCTGCAATTGGCCAAGAGCGGTTGGGCTTGAATCTTGGTTCAAGAAAGCTTCAACTTGCCCGTCGGCTGAAATTGATACCGAGCGCGCCGTGTCGGGAATAATGATGCCAGGTTGAACCAGATAACCTTCAATTGTCACCAGTTGACCTTGGCTGTCGCGCTCAAACGATCCATCGCGGGTGTAGCCCGTGCGACCATCTGGCATGGTGATAGAGAAGAAGCCTTCGCCACGAATGGCAACATCAAGTTCTTTTTGTGTTGGTGCGACGCTGCCTTGGCTCATGATACGAGGTGTAGCACCGAGTTTAACGCCCGATCCAACTTCAACACCCGTTGGCAATTGTGTTCCGCCTTCTGAGGTTTGTGAGCCGGAGCGACGATAAACTTGGTAGAGCAAATCCTGGAAATCAGCGCGTTGCTTCTTAAAGCCAGTGGTCCGCATGTTGGCGATGTTGTTTGAGATCACCTCAACGTTGCGTTCCTGAGCGGCCATCCCGGTTGATGCTGTGTATAGAGCTTTCATTTATTCAATTCCTTCTTGCTGGGACAGCGCAAACTACGCGTTGAGGTCGCCTAGGCGCTTGATCGCATTGCGTCGCAACTCATCTTGCTTTTGCTGCAAGTTCGCCATTGAAGTGTAGGCGCGGGTGACGCGGATCATTTCTGTCATCTCATTCACGCCAGAAACGTTTGAGCGCTCGATGGCCATATGAACGATGCTTGATGGATTATCGAAAATTGGGTTTTCGCCGGAGAACATGGTGTCGCCTTCGCGCTTTAGCGCTTGCGGGTCTTCAAACTCTGCAACGCGCAGAATACCTTTGTCACCGGCTGAGGAGGAAACGCGACCGTCCTTGGTCACGATGATACCCGTTTCCTCAGGGGCAAAGGTTAGAAAACCACCATCAGCAAGGACATTATATCCTTCTGACGTCACCAATTCGCCGCGTTGGTTGAGTTGGAATGCGCCGTTGCGTGTATATCGTTCGCCAGCAGGTGTTTGGACGACAAAGAAACCCTGGCCCTGAATGGCCATGTCCAGTTCATTGCCCGTTAGTTCGATTGAGCCTGAGGCAAAATCGTCGATGGTTGCCCAATCTTGCGTAAAGGACAGAGGCTGGTCGAGTGACTTGAAGTCTTTATGCCGCGCAGTGGGCATAATGTATTCTTCGAAAAGAATATCGACGTTCTTGTACCCGGCGGTGTTGATGTTGGCCATATTGTTCGCAACAACGTCCATTTGACGTTGCAGCGCAATTTGCCGCGATAAGTTTATGAGCTGTGCATTTTCCATTTTGCACTAATCTCCCCAATTTTGTTCAGCGAGCCACTTCCCCAAGTTTTTCGCCTGTCCAACATAATGCGAGGATCGTGCCAGTTTTTAAGTAATTGTTATATATAGGTTTTTGTTGAAGTTTGTGCTTTAGGTAGGGTGCGCTTTGTGTGCTGGGGTAAAAACTCCTCGGCAAAAATTGCCCAGCAAGTTTGAAATGGTAATACTTCGTTAACCTTCTCGTCGTTACGTGGATATGTGGAAAGAATTTCCTTATTGATGTGCACCGTACCAGTAGAGCAAAAACATGGCAGACCAGACGGCTGAAGACGTAGAAGGCGAAGAAGGCGAGAAGAAAAAAGGCCCCCCAATGATGATCATCATTGGTGCGGCGGTCATCTTGTTGCTTGGCGGCGGCGGTGCGGCTTACTTCTTTTTGTTTTCGGGCGGTGGAGATGATGCGGCGTCCGTTCAGGCGGAGCAAGTGCGCCAGACCTATTTTCATGACCTTGAGACCATCACAGTAAACTTGAACTCTAAAGGGGAGAGCAAAGAGCTCTTCTTGAAAGTCATTGTTTCTCTTGAATTGGCCGATGAAAGCTTGGTGCCGCAGGTTGATGCAATGATGCCGCGCGTTCTGGATACTTTCCAAGTTTACCTTCGCGAATTGCGCAAATCTGATCTTGAGGGGTCAGCGGGTATCTATCGCTTGAAGGAAGAGTTACGCCGCCGTGTGAATTTGGCACTGTTCCCAACTCAAGTTGAGAGCATTGTTTTCAAAGAGATATTGGTGCAATAGGGGCGCTTGAAGCATGTCGGAATCTGACACTGACGATCTCTTAAAAGAATTTGGAATCTCTGGTGACGAGGAAAGCTCGGACGGAGATGGCGAAGGCGCGGCTGCTGAATGGGCTGCAATGATCGAAGGTGGCGATGATGATGAAGATGGCGCTGCCGTCGATCGTATTCTAAACCAAGACGAAATTGATAACCTTCTAGGATTTGATAGTGGCGACATGGGCATCGGAGACCTTTCCGGGGTCCAGGCGCTCATTAACTCGGCTCTGGTTTCCTACGAACGTCTACCGATGTTGGAGATTGTGTTTGACCGCTTGGTGCGGTTGACCACGACGTCTTTGCGCAACTTCACCTCTGATAACGTTGAAGTGTCTTTGGACAGCATCACGTCTGTTCGTTTTGGCGACTATCTGAACTCTATTCCACTTCCAGCGATTTTGACGGTAATCAAGGCCGAAGAGTGGGACAACTTTGGTTTGATGACGGTTGAAAGTAACCTCATCTATTCCATGATTGATGTGCTTTTGGGTGGACGCCGCGGCAACAATACGATCCGGGTTGAAGGCCGACCTTATACGACAATTGAGATGTCGCTGACCAATCGCATGATCGAGTTGATCTTGGACGACATGCACAAGGCTTTTGAGCCGTTGACACCGGTTAACTTCAAGATTGAACGCATGGAGACCAACCCGCGCTTTGCCGCTATCGCAAGGCCGGCAAATGCTGCGATTTTGATCGAACTGCGCATCGATATGGATGATCGCGGCGGCAAGGTCGAGATTCTACTCCCATATGCGACGATCGAGCCAATTCGTGAGCAATTGCTACAAATGTTCATGGGTGAGAAGTTTGGTCGCGATCCCATCTGGGAAGGGCACCTTGCGACCGAAATTTTCAATGCAGATACCTCCATTGAGGCTGTCTTGCATGAATGGGAAATCCCCCTTTCAGACATGTTGAAGTTAGAAGAGGGCGACACGTTGATGTTTGAACGTTCGCCCAGTGATCCGGTGTCTTTGCGGTGCGGCGACGTGATGCTGACCGAGGGCATTATGGGTCATATTGGGAAAAATGTTTCAGTGCGGGTTACGCGACCACTTAACCCTCCAAAAGTGACCATGGCAGTGTTCGAGGCCATGGATGAGCAAGGAGATGACTAATTATGGGTAATTTTGCACTTGGACTAATCGTAGAGGGTGCCGTCGCTGTTCTGCTCATTCTTACAATTGGTTACTGCTACATACTAAATGTGAGGCTGAAGCGTTTGCGCGATGATCGCGCCGCTCTGCAAACCATGATTACTGACTTGGTGCGCGCAACCGATCAGGCGAATGGCGCAATTACTGAATTGCGCAAAACGGCGATTGAGTGCGATGGCATGATCCAAACGCGTCTAAGTGAAGCCGAGAGTTTTTCGATTGAACTTGCGCATCACGTCAATGCTGGTCATTCGGTGATGAGTAAAATCGCCATGATTGCCCAGACTGCGAAAAACGCGGCGCCTCAACCTAAGGAAAAGCCGCTTAAAGCGAAAGCCGCGCTTGACCAGCTCGATAACTTTTCGCGGCGTGATGGAGCTGCTGCGTGAACTCAGTGAGACTTTTGCCGGTCGTGATGGTCGTGGCGTCCGCGCTGCTACTGTTCAAGCTTTTTGGCTTTGTAACTGGCGACCTCTATATTTTTGGCACCCGTGAAGTTATCGCGCAGGAAGCAGAAGCTGCTGCGGAAGGTGAACAGGCGACGGAACAAGGCGGCGAAGAGGAAGCAACCAATCCAGTTGTTGAAGCGACAAATGCGGCGCTGGATCCAAACCGGCCAACCGATGCTGTTGCCAAGGTCTTGAATACACAAGGACAACTTGAAGCCTTAAGCGAAGCCTCGGGCGTGGCGCCAACGGAACTTGAGTTTTTGGAGCGTTTGAGTGAGCGGCGCAAGCAGCTTGATGCATTGGCGGAACAGTTGGCGGTGCAAGAATCTATTGTAAGGGCAGCTGAATTGCGTCTTGAGACGCGCGCAAATGAACTGAAACAAATCGAAGCGCGAATATCTGAATTGGTGGACCGCAAAGAAAGCCAAGAAGAAGAAAAGTTCAAAGCGTTGGTGGCTACATATGAGAACATGAAGGCCAAAGATGCTGCTCGGATATTTGATCGTTTGGATATGATTGTACTGGTGCGCATGGTTGAGCGCATTAACCCACGAAAAATGGCGACGATTATGTCGGCAATGGACCCTGAAAAAGCTGAAGCGCTCACCATAAATCTGGCAAATCCCAACCTCACGGACATGAGTCAGACGGTTGATGGTCCAAGCAATGACGAATTACCGCAGATTGTTGGTCAGTAGAATGGGCAAATAGTAAGGCGCCGTTAAGCCTACCGCGATAATTTGTATGGAGTGAAAATGTCGGAGCCCATTGCGGTCGATGAATGTAAAAAACGCACCAAAAGCCGCTGATCTGCGCGCTTTCGCGATCCTATTGTGGATGGCGATTGGTTTGGTGTGTGCATTTTTGCAACCAGTTTACGCTCAAACGAGCGTGCAAAGTGAGCGTGTTGAAGTTATTGCCCAAGGGCAAACGGGCTATGGCCGTCTAATTATCCGCTTTAAAGACCGGCTCAATTTGCCATCCTATACACTTAAGACGCAGGGCGGCGTGATGTCGCTTGAGTTTTCTAAGCCAATCGAAGTTGCTCTCCCTGACGTCACCGAGCATCTAAGCGAATATATTGCAGTTGGTCGACTTGACCCGGATCGCAAAGGGTTGCGATTTGGATTGAAGCGAGATTATCGCATCAACAAGATTGAGGCTGGCGAACGGCTGTTTATCGACCTAATCCCAGAGGATTGGACCGGATTGGATCCTGCGCTTCCTGAGGAAGTGGTGAAGGAACTTGCCTTGCGTGCCGAGCAAGCCGCTTTGCTGGCTGAACGACGTCGCAAAGCAAAGATTGCCCGCGAATCTAAGCCCGAAATGGAGATACGCCTAGGTCGGCATCCCACTTTTTCTAGGGTCGTTTTCGATTGGTCGATGGAAACAGAAGCCGAGTTTAATGTGGAAGATCGTACTGCGTCTTTGCGGTTCGAGTGGCCCGTTGATGTTGATCTTTACAAGATCGAATCTGATTTGCCGCCTGAAATCTTGGGGGTCTCAAAACTTGTCTCCGACGATGGGCTGTTGATCGTGTTTCAATTGGCCGAAGAGGTGGACCCACGCTTTTTCAACGAAGAAAAGCGGCGCTACACGCTCGATCTGGACTTTTCAAATAACGAAAGCATCAGCGTTCCGTTGGCAGATTTGGTCGAAGGCAATATTCCTGATGATCTTGAATTGACGACCGAGGAAGAAGAGAAGACGCCAGCAGAAGTTATGCAAGAGCAGAAACTTGAGCGCGGGCCTGCATTCTCGCGACAGACGTCGATTACGCCTTTTATCAACCGCATCGGCGGTACTGTTCGCTTAGTCTTCCCATTTGAACAGGACACGCCTGCTGCGGTCTATAAGCGCGGCGGAGCGGTTTGGATGATTTTTGATACTCACGTGAGTATCGACAAGCCCGCTGACATGGACATGATGGGCGGAATTGCGAGCGATATTGAGGTTGATAGTGCGGGCGAAACGCAAATTGTGCGTTTGAATATGAATGCTGATCGATTGGCCACGCTGGGCTCTGAGGGTCGATCTTGGGTTCTGTCACTCGGCGATATCTTGATCGCGCCAACAGAGCCCATGACATTGGAGCAGGAGACGACTTCGACGGGCCGCGTGCGTATTTCAGCTGATCTGCAGCGCCCTGCAAAAGTGCACAAAATCCGTGACCCGAATGTCGGGGATATGTTGCATGTGGTAACTGCATATCCGCCATCTCGCGCGGTGGTTCGCGATTTGGAATATGTAGACTTTCGAGCGCTTCGTGCTGTGCACGGTTTAGTGGTTAAACCGTTTCATCACGAGCTAACTTTGGAAATCGCTGAAAGCCGAGTGATCATTGATTCCAACGATGGATTGATTTTGTCTTCTGGTTTGGAGCGGCGAACCAATCAGACCACGGAAGAGAATGAGAACCGGATAAGCTACTTAGATTTAACAAGTTTTTCGGTGAACAACCCGCAGGACTACCGCGATAAGCTTGAAGAAATATTCAATCGGGCAGCGGACGCAGAGGGTCCTCAATTGGAAGCGACGCGACTTGAACTGGCGCGCTTTTTCCTTTCCGAACAGCTTGCCTACGAAGCTATTGGTATAACCAACGTCTTACTGGCGGACACAAAACGCCCCGCACTACTTGAGAAAACAAAAATTGCAAAAGCAGCCGCGAGCGTGTTGGCCCGTCGGCCGGATGATGCGCTTGAATTGCTGCTGGAGGATAGCCTTGCAGAAGCGTCTGATGCGATAATGTGGCGTACAATGGCACGGGTGCAGCGCGCGGAATATGATATGGCGCGCGCGGATGCTTTGTTGTCAGAAGAGGCTGTTCAGAATTACCCCGATTGGTTGCAAAACAAGTTCTACTTTGCTGCAGCGCGCGCAGCAGTTGAGGAAAGCGATGCAAGTTTGGCGGTCCGTTATCTGGATGCCATTGATTTTGCGCGCTTGGATCAGGAAGATCTTTCAACCTATGATCTTCTTTCTGGTCGGATTGATGAGATAGAGGAGCGCTATGAAGAAGCGCTTGATACCTATGGTTCTGTGATGAATGCGGGCATTCGTCCTACCCATGCAGAAGCTGTTTATCGCACGTTGGTTATTTTGGACAAAACCAACAAGGTGGATGTTGAAAAAGCTAAGCAAACCCTAGAGCTACAGTCCCTGACGTGGCGTGGTGGTCATTTGGCGGCGAAAATTCAGCACATGATGGGACAATTCCAATTTCGGTCAGGCGACTATCGCGCTGGATTTGAAACTCTAGAGCTGATGGCGGCAGAATACCAAGACACGCCCGATGAAACCGCGCTTTACGAGGAAGCAAAGCAGGTCTTTGCGGACCTCTATCTAGATGGTGAAGCGGATCGGATGGACCCAATCTCTGCGCTTGCTGTGTTTTATGATTTCCGCCATTTGGCGCCTGTTGGTGCTAAGGGCGATGAAATGATCCGCAATCTGGCGCGCCGCTTGGTGAAAGTCGACCTGCTGGAACAAGCTGGCGGCTTGCTTGAATATCAAATTGATAATCGCTTGGAGGGGGTTGCACGTTCAAAAGTAGCAGCAGATCTCGCGGTTATTCAAATTGCTGACCATCGCCCCGACTTGGCTTTGAAGACACTTTATCGAACGCGACTTGCCAATTTGGTGCCAACACTTGAGCGCCAGCGTCGGATTCTAGAGGCGAGAGCGCTTATAGATGCGGGCCGCGACGAATTGGCAGTGGATATTTTGCGCGGACTTGAGGGGCGTGATGCTGCGCTGCTGGAGGTCGAT
The DNA here is from genome assembly GCF_030159895.1 of Maritalea porphyrae. GTDB lineage: Bacteria > Pseudomonadota > Alphaproteobacteria > Rhizobiales > Devosiaceae > Maritalea > Maritalea porphyrae. The sequence goes on along the minus strand of NZ_BSNI01000002.1, from coordinate 2,430,507 downwards.
GCGCATTGGTCTGGCCGTCGCTATCGGGAAGCTGGCGAAATGTTAGAACGGATTTATTCTGATGGTTTGCCAAGTGGTGCGCTTTCAACTTCCGTGCGCAACCATATGGTCAAAGCGGCGGTCGCTTATACTTTGGCGGGCGATGAAATTGGCCTAACAAGGCTGCGGGCGAAATATTCAGGCCGCATGGCGGGGACGCCGGAATGGCCAGTATTTGAATTTGTTACCAGCAAAACTGCATATGGCACCGTGGAGTTTAGAAAACTTGCCCGCCAAATCGCGGACGTAGATTCGTTAAACTCGTTCCTCAATGCCTATAAGACGCAATATGTCGATAGTGGCGCCATCGCGCCGCAGGCGGACGTGCTCTAAGGTCTCGCCATCGTAACGGCTAGCCGAAACTTCGAATGAGCGATCCGGCGACCAGGTGCCATCCATCTACCAATACGAAGAAAATCAGCTTGAACGGTAACGAAATCACGATTGGTGGCAGCATCATCATACCCATGGACATAAGGACAGATGAAACCACCATGTCGATGACGATGAATGGCACGAACAATAAGAAGCCGATCTCGAATGCCCGCCTAAGTTCAGAAATCATGAAGGCTGGCACCAAAATGGTCAGCGAAAGGTCTTCCGGATTTTCTGGAATATCGGTTTCCGTTAGATCTAAGAATAGCTGCACATCCTTGTCGCGAACATGAAGGCGCATGAACTCGTGAATTGGCTCGGCCGCGCGCGGTAGCGCATCTTCTAATTGCAACTCGCCTGCAACAAGCGGTGCGATGCCAGCGTCATAGGATTGCTGCAAAGTTGGTGCCATCACAAAGGCCGTAAGGAAGAGCGCAAGTGAGATCATCACCGAGTTTGGTGGCGCAGTCTGTAGGCCAATCGCTGTCCGTAGAAGCGACAAGACCACCACAATGCGAGTGAAACTTGTCACCATGACCAAAATGGAAGGCGCAAGCGATAGGACTGTGATAATGGCGATCAACTGGACCGCACGCTCAGTTAGTGTGGTTTGATCGCCGAAATCGACAGAAATGTCTTGTGCAAGTGCTGGGAATGCGATGAGAGAGCCAACTAACATGACCGCAAAACATGCCGCAGAAAGCTTCAGACAACGCAATAGCGTTGCCTTAACGAAGTCTATGTCGTTGCCGCTGCTATTTGCTGTTTGCTGGCTTGCGACCTGACTTTTTGTCGTTGGTCGCATCGTCGTCCTTGTCACCATCTGCTCCTTGCACCACCTCAATTTCGGGTGCTTCCTGAGCAGCTAATTTATCTGAGTCGTTCAAATCATCGTCGTTATTTTGATCCAACTCGCTTCTATCCACGCCTTTGTGACGTGTTACTGGGCGTAAAATACCAGGATAGCGTAGTGTCGACGCGGTTGTTTCTGGGCTGGACTTGCCGAGTTCACGCAGTTTTTCAATCGCGGTGACGTTAGATTCTGGCGCCGGTTCCTTCGTTTCGCTTGAAGGTGCCGGGACAATACGTGGCGCTGCGCGATTAAACGGAACGGTGCCATTTGTAGATGGTTTTGTGGAAATCGGCTGTTTTGGCGCTGGGGACTTAGGTTCAGTGGAAATTGGCTCCACCTTTGGTTCTGCTTTGGCCTGTTCGGTTTGGGTGGTTACCGTTTTTGCTCGTTTTGCTGGGGTCTTTTGCACCACGGATTCATCGGGATCAATACCCGTTTCAATGACCACGTCAGTTGGGCCACCGATCATAATCAGGTGTTCTTTGTTGTCTCGACGAATGATGACCAGCTGACGCTTATTGTCCACGGCCGCAGTTGAAATTACGCCTAGCCTTTTAACCCGGTTGCCAAGTCCGTTTCTGCTGGCATTGAATGCAAATTTGAGAAGCCAAACGACCAAGACTATTGCAACAACTACTGTAACCAGGCTTCCGGCTATTACCCAAAGATTATTGTCAACATTGCCGAATAGATCGTTGATAAAGCCCATTTTTCGCTCATTCCCCGTTTGTCGTGCCAAACTTGCCCATCAAAAAGCACGTATCTGTTGCGGATATTTATTCCCACAGTCCCAGCTATACAAGCAAATTGGGCAAGGACAAGGCCGAAAAACACGTAAATTTCGCAATATGAAAGATATCGTTAATGAGGTGTTAACCAATTGGGCGGCAATATCTGCCTAGTAGAAGTGGAAGCGAATTTATGTCGATCTCTAAATTGCCATTGTTTCAGGCGCTTGGTCAAAAAATGAAGTGGCATCAGACACGCCAATCATTATTGGCTGAAAACGTTGCCAATGCTGAAACACCTGGCTATCGCGGCAGAGACCTAAAACCTTATTCATTTTCAGAACAGATGAACGCGCTGCAAATGTCGAATGTTTCGACCAGTGCAACTGATTCACAGCATTTTACGGTTGAAGGGCAGGGCGCAGGCAAATTTGGCGCGCGCAAGCTCAATAGTTTTGAAATTACGCCCGAAGGCAACCAGGTGGTGCTCGAAGACGAGATGATGAAGGTTGCGGGCAACCAAATGGACTACCAAGCCGCAACGACACTTTATTCGCGTTCAATAAAGCTGATCCGGACAGCATTAGGCAAAGTCTAGGTTTTGCCGGTTGGGGATCAGTTAGGAGTTAAGCAATGACAGATTTTTCAAATTCTCTAAAGATCGCAGCAACCGGGTTGCATGCCCAGTCTGCGCGTATGCGGATTATTGCAGAGAATATGGCCAATGCCAGTTCAGCCGCAAAAGAGGCGGGCGGGGAGCCTTATCGTCGCCGAATTCCTACATTTGAGGCGGTTTATAATCGCGAGCTTGCCGCGCACCAAGTTGAAATTGGCAAGGTGAGCTATGACATGAGCGATTTCCAAAGTCGTTATGAGCCTGGGCACCCGGCTGCCGACGAGCGTGGCTATGTGCTCTATCCAAATGTGAACTCTTTGATTGAAACCATGGATATGCGCGAGGCACAGCGCACATATGAGGCGAATTTGAATGTTATTTCCACGTCCCGCGCAATGCTTGGCGGCACGTTGGATATTTTGCGTGGCTAGACCGCGTTAACGGAGAGCCAATTGCTGCGCTTGTGTTGGGGAACACGAAAACGGCGAAGGCAAATGTAAAAGTTGGGGAATTGAAATGAGCGTACCGTTTTCTGCGGCATCAAATGCTTACGCAAGCGCAACCAAACTTGTCGATCAGGCCTCCAAAGCAGCGCCAGGTGCGGCGGCCGGAGATATGGGCGCTGGCCCTGATTTTGGCAAGTTGGTTGCTGAATCTATCGGTAGTGTGGTCGAAACGGGCCGCCAAGCCGATCAAAAAGCACTAGATCTTGTTGATGGAAAGTCCAACGTGGTTGATGTGGTGACCGCAATTTCAGAAACTGAGATTGCGCTTGAAACCATGGTGACGATTCGTGACCGCGTTATCAGCGCATATGAAGAAATTATGCGGATGCCGATTTAGCGGCTTCGCAAGTTTGATCGGAGGCGCAAAATGACCGGTGCACAAGTGCTCGATGTTGCACAGGATGGCATTTGGACGCTGATCTATGTTTCTTCACCCCTCATGATTGTGGGGTTGGTGGTTGGTGTGGTGATTGCGCTGTTTCAAGCGCTCACGCAAATCCAAGAAATGACATTGGTATTTGTGCCAAAAATCTTGGCAATCTTCATAACGATGATTTTGTTGCTTCCCTTTATGGGATCGATGATGGGTGGCTACATGAACCGTGTGGCTGATCTAATCATATCTGGCGGTTAGTGCGATGAGCATCGATTGGCTCCCACAAACCGCAATGACCTACATTCTGATATTTGCGCGATTGGGCACAATGGTCATGCTCATGCCCGGCTTCAGCTCGCAGCGTTTGCCGATGCGGATGCGTTTGACAATTGCATTGGTCTTCACCTTCATCATGTATCCGTTGATTTCGCAAAACTATCCGGCGCAGGCAGTAGCGTTTTACCCAGCTATTGTGTTGCTGCTTTCAGAGATTGGTGTTGGTCTTATCATCGGTGGCGTGTCGCGCATTTTGATGTCTGCGGCGCAGGTGGCGGGTACTGTGATTGCCTTTCAAACAGGTCTTTCCTTTGCGCAAACGTCTGATCCAACGCAAGGCGGCGTGCAGGGCGCTATTTTCGGTAATTTCATTGCTGTGTTGGGTGTCACGCTGATTTTTACCCTCGACTTGCACCATTTGGTGTTGGCGGCGATTTACCAAAGTTATTCGATTTTCACCCCGGGAGCGCCATTTGATCTGAAGGATGCTGCCGACATGGCCGTTGATGTTGTGGCGGGCAGTTTTGTTGTCGGCGTGCAGATGGCCGCACCGTTTTTGGTTTTTGGTCTTGTGTTTTATTTCGGCCTTGGTCTGCTGGCACGTTTGATGCCGCAGTTGCAGGTTTTCTTTATCGCAATGCCAGCGAACATCGCGATAGGCCTTCTACTCTTTGTGTTGCTGCTTACGATGATGATGACCTGGTATATGAACCATATTGAGCAGTTCTTGCTCAAGTTGGTTGGGTAGGGGGCAGCGTGGCTGACGAACCGGATAAGTCCGAGAAAACCGAGGACCCCTCTGACAAAAAGCTCGAAGATGCGCACAAACGAGGGGATGTTGCCAAAAGCCAAGAGTTGACGACTTGGTTCATGATGGTTGGCACGGCTTTCGTTTTTGCACTCATGGCGCCAATAACCGCATCCAGTCTGATGAACCAGCTGAAGATGATCATGCTCAACGCAGATCAAATTGAAGTGGGTGGCCCTGGATTTGGGGCCTTCTGGCAAGGCCTTTCAGGCACGGTATTGCTGGTTGCCATTGTGCCTTTGCTCATTATGGCTTTGTTCGCTTTGGCCGCAAATTTGGTACAACACCGCCCGGTTTGGTCGCTTGATCCCATCAAGCCGAAATTCTCCAAGATTTCGCCATTGAGCGGCGCGAAGCGCTTGTTCTCCAGTGAAGCGCTGGTCAATTTCGCGAAAGGTATCGCTAAGCTTACAATCGTTTCATTGATAATGTTTTTGGTGATGTGGCCAGAGCGAGATCGACTAGACACAATCATCACCGCCGATCCCTCGATGATAATGCCAGTATTCCAGGAAATGGGCATCAAGATCATTATTGGGACGCTGGCCGTTATTACTGTCGTTGCGGGCCTAGATTTTATGTATCAGCGCAACAAATGGTGGGAAAAGCAAAAAATGACCATCAAAGAAGTGCGCGACGAATACAAGCAAATGGAAGGTGATCCGAAAGTCAAAGCGAAAATCCGCCAATTGAGGGCAGAGCGTGGCCGTAAGCGCATGATGGCTGCGGTACCTGACGCGAGTGTGATTATCACCAACCCGACGCATTATGCGGTGGCACTTAAATATGAACAGGGCATGGGCGCACCGGTTTGTTTAGCAAAGGGCATCGACGCGGTTGCCTTGAAAATTCGTGAAATTGCCGGTGAAAACGAGATACCAATTGTTGAAAATCCACCGCTTGCGCGCGCCTTGCACGCAACCGTTGAGATTGAAGAAGAAATTCCAGCGGAACACTTTAAGGCGGTAGCCCAAGTTATCGGTTATGTGATGCAGTTGCGCAAATCACGTTCGTGGAGTGCGGGTTAGGCCAAGTGAGTTTGGGATAAAGCGGCTATTTCAAACAAAAATACTGCGCAATCCTTCGAATTGATGAATAATGTCTTAAACTTGCTTGATGCAAGCGCATCATTTGATGTTGATTAGAGAACAAGAATAATCATGATTCTTGTGTGATTTCGCAGCAGTATGGCCGCGCCGACACAAGACAGAATAGGGGCAAAAAATGTCCATGACGCCGCTGGCCCAAGATAGCTATCCACAACCCGCTGCTCGTTCCCGTTTGGGTGGCGGTGGCGTTTGGCGCGTCATCTTGCTGTCCGCCTGTTTTGTTGGGCTCGCGGTTGCCTATTCGATCTTTGGCGATCAAATCCCTGCGGACATGCTTCTGCTTGTGTTGGGCGTTCTTGCTGTTATTGGTGTTTTTTGTCTGTTTGGTTTGGCCGCGGGTCTTTTCAAAATTGCACATAGCGATGACGGACCAGCCCTGCAAAACGCAATTGTTGATAGTCTTGATTATGGCGCTGTGGTTGCCGACCGCGAGGGGCGCATTATTTACGCCAACGCGGCCTATGGCGAGCTGATTGCTGGTTTGAACCGCAAGTCGGTTGTGAGTGTGCCGCGGCTTTTTGCTAGTGCTGCGGAGGCAAGTGAGGCGATTTATCGGTTGTCACGCGCCGCGCACGACGGTCGACGGGCAGTGGAAGATATTCGACTAACCGAAGGCGATGCGCTGAACGGCGTCGCCAATCAACCAGTTTGGTATCGGGTTTCTGTTCAAATATTGCCAGAAATTGAAGGTGCTGGTGGCAAGAAACTTGTGCTTTGGTCCGTTGAAAACATTTCGCGTGACCGTGAGCGACAAGAGAACATTTTCTTGGAGCTGCAAAAGGCAATCGATTATCTTGATCATGCGCCGGCAGGCTTCTTTTCGACAGATGGCCGCGGGAAAATTCAGTATTTAAACGCCACATTGGCACATTGGCTTGGCTATGATTTGGCCGAATTTGATGCCGGATCGTTGCGTCTGTCTGAAATTGTTCGGGGCGATGGGTCTGGATTGTTGCTTGGCGGCAGCAATGACGGCCAGATAAAAACAGAAGTGATTGATATCGATTTGGTAAAGCGTGATGGCACAAATCTGCCTGTACGCTTGCTGCACCGCGCTGCGCGATTGGCAGAGGGCGATTTGGGCGAAACGCGCACACTTGTGCTGGACCGCGCGCCCGGCGTGGATGCCTCTGAAGAACTGCGCAACGCAGAAGTACGGTTCAGCCGGTTCTTTAACGACACGCCATTTGCGATTGCGGCACTGGATGAGAGCGGCAAAATTGTACGCACAAACGCACCGTTCTCTCGCACTTTTGGCAACGAGCATGGCGAGAAAGCCACTGAAGGATTGCCGCTTACCGAGCTTGTTGCCCCAGAAGCCAGCTCACGCTTCATAAATGCGATTGAAACAGCCAAGTCTAATCAATCAACTATTGAGCCTGTGGATACAGTCTTGGCCGCCAACGAAGAGCGCAGCGTGCGGCTTTACGTTACTGGCGTGGCTGACGCTGGCGATAGCGACGAGCGTGTTATTGTTTATGCAATGGACACCACAGAGCAACGTGTGCTGGAACAGCAATTTGCTCAAAGCCAAAAGATGCAGGCCGTTGGTCAGTTGGCGGGCGGTATTGCACACGATTTGAACAATATCCTAACAGCGATTATTGGCTTTTCAGATTTGTTGTTGCTCAATCTCCGACCGAATGACCCTTCGTTCAAAGACACGATGGAAATCAAGCAAAACGCCAACCGCGCTGCTGGCTTGGTGCGTCAGTTGTTGGCGTTTTCACGGCGTCAGACATTGCGGCTTGAGGTTTTGGAAGTTTCGCTGCTTGTTGATGATTTGACGGTTCTGTTTAAGCGCTTGATTGGTGATAGCATCACATTGTCAGTCGACCATGCGCCAAATATCTGGCCGGTTCGCGCCGACCATATTCAACTAGAACAAGTGGTTATCAACTTGGTCGTGAATGCTCGTGATGCGATGCCTGAGGGCGGTAGTGTTAAAATTCGCACCAGCAATGTTGAAGAATCCGTGGCGGCGACATTCAACTATCGCGGCATGCCAGCGGCCGATTATGTGTTGATTGAAGTGGAAGACAGCGGTACGGGCATTCCGCCGGAAGTGCTTGCCAAGATATTTGAGCCATTCTTTACAACCAAAGATATTGGCAAAGGTACAGGACTTGGCCTTTCGACTGTTTATGGCATTGTGAAGCAAACTGGCGGATTTATTTACGCGGATACCGAATTGGGTCAGGGCACTACCTTCAAGATATTCTTGCCACGCTATGTTCGCAAAGAAGAAAAGCCGGAACAAATTGAGCAACAAACAAAGGTTCGTGATCTTACTGGCCAAGAACGCATTTTGATTGTTGAGGACGAAGACAGTGTGCGGGCATTTGCTTCTCGGGCACTATCGTCAGCAGGCTATGTTGTGCATGAAGCGGATAGTGGGGTGGACGCGCTTGAAGTGCTTGAAGAAATTGATGGCGAAATTGAGCTGTTGATTTCTGATGTGGTGATGCCAGAAATGGACGGGCCAACATTGCTTACGCATATGCGTGAAAGATACCCCGAAATTAAAGTGATCTTCGTTTCAGGCTATGCGGAAGAGAATATCCGCAAAGGGCTCGAGGATGATAGCTCTGTCGAGTTTTTGGCTAAGCCGTTTTCGTTGAAGCAACTTGCGCAGAAAGTGAAAACCGTTTTGGAGGGCGCTGAATAGGCGCCCACCAATTTCTTCGATTTAGCCAGTGGTGCGGCGCATTAATTCTTCTAGTGGGCCGCGTTTGAAATTCAGATTCCACATCGTCACATAAATTATTGAAGCAGCTACGAAAAGTGCGGCGGCGTTTAGTGGCACCAACGAGCTGGTCGCACTGATTAGACCCATCATTTCAATTATGCCCATACCGATTAAGATGTGTGCGAAGTAAAGCGTGAGTGTTTGTTGACCCGTTTTACACAGCGTTTTGATTGCTGGATTTTGATAAATGGTGGGCGGCAGCAGCAGGCAAAGACCAACAACAAGCGACGCTGCACTCATGCCGTTGAGCATGTAAAATGGTCCGGGGGGAATAGGTGATGTTCCCAAAATTGTGGCAGCATCCGTGCCGATTAGTGGTGCTGCAAAAGCAATACTCGTTTCACTGATAATTGGTGTGATGATACTGCCAACTATGCCTATGGCCGCGATACGAATGGCAATGCCGCGCTTTGCTAGGTCAAGTTTGGATAAGAAAATGCCGAAAGTGAAAAAGCCTAGCCATGGAACGATTGGGTGCCAGCCGTTAAACGTTAGGTTTCTTAAAAATCCTTCGGGCGTCCAAAGCCCTGAATAGCTGAGATTATTCCAATCCCAGCCGGTGTCGTAGTTGCTGATTAAGATTAGGAACGGAAACGCTAGAACTATGCCGCCGGTTAGAAAAAGGAGTTGGTATTTGTCCAGAGGCAGAAACCAGATGCCGAGCGCAAAGTAGAACGCGTAATAGTGGATTATGTCTGCTTCAAAGATCGACATGTTGACCAAGCCGATTGCCAGTAAGAACAGCGAGCGTTTAAGCATGGTGATGCGAAAACCCTGTGTTTCAACACGCTGGAAGGCCAAACCAACGCCAATTCCGGCAAGCACCACAAAAGTTGCTGCGGCCTTGCCTTCAAACAGGACCAATATGGTTTCGAGCCAGTTTGGTGTTTGCAAGGATTGATCGCGCATTACCATCTGGAAGTTGACAATGACCATGCCAAAAAACGCAAAAAAGCGTGCCAAATCTAGCCCAAATAATCGCTCATGTTTCACTTTGATATCTGCCCATAATTATTAGAACGATCATTCTAATATATAGGTGATTCTGTTTGTTTCAAGACAATGTGCGTGTGTGAGGGCAGCATTTGTTGAGGGACACAGTTAAGGGTCATACCTGTTAGTCGGTGACAAAAGTGAGAACAAATGTGGAATAAATTGAACTATTGCATATTTTTCAATACCTTATTCGTATTGACAAAATGAACAGAATATGAGAACAAATATAGTACAAACTTTTAAAATAGATTCACCCGACGGATTGCATGACGGCGTTGGTTTTGGAATAAGGAGAAGGTAATGGCTAATTCTCAACTTCGCGTGGTCGAGGGGGGTTCTATGGATAAGAACAAAGCGTTGGAAGCTGCACTATCGCAGATCGAACGCAATTTTGGTAAGGGCTCGATCATGAAGCTGGGGGAGAACTCAGCTGTTGAGGTTGAGTCTGTTCCGACTGGCTCACTCGGACTTGATATTGCTTTGGGTATTGGCGGTTTGCCGCGTGGCAGAATTGTTGAAGTTTTCGGCCCTGAAAGCTCTGGTAAAACCACGTTGACGTTGCATGCCATCGCCGAAGCTCAGAAGGCTGGCGGCATTTGTGCTTTTGTTGATGCTGAGCATGCATTGGACCCTGTATATGCCCGCAAACTAGGTGTTAGCGTTGATGATTTGCTGATTTCTCAGCCGGACACCGGCGAGCAGGCATTGGAGATTTGCGATACACTTGTTCGAAGCGGTGCACTTGATCTCTTGGTGGTCGACTCTGTTGCGGCATTGACGCCCAAAGCTGAACTTGAAGGCGAAATGGGTGATTCATTGCCCGGCCTACAAGCTCGCTTGATGAGCCAAGCAATGCGTAAGCTGACCGCATCGATCTCGCGGTCTAAAACGATGGTGATCTTCATCAACCAAATTCGTATGAAGATTGGTGTGATGTTTGGTTCGCCTGAAACCACCACTGGTGGTAATGCGCTGAAGTTCTACTCCTCTGTTCGTCTTGATATTCGCCGCATCGGTGCGATCAAAGATCGTGACGAAGTCGTTGGAAACCAGACGCGCGTGAAGGTGGTGAAGAACAAATTGGCACCTCCATTCCGTCAAGTTGAGTTTGACATTATGTATGGCGAGGGTATCTCCAAAACTGGAGAGCTGCTTGACTTAGGCGTTAAGGCTGGAATTGTTGAAAAATCGGGTTCTTGGTTCTCATATAATAGCGAACGTTTAGGCCAGGGACGTGAGAACTCACGCCAATTCCTCAAAGATAATCCGCATATTGCCTTTGAAATTGAAGCAGGTGTGCGGGAAAGCGCCGGCTTAAGCACGGATAATATGATCGAGCCGCCTGCAATTACAGAAGTTGACGCTCAGTTGATTGAAAGTGACCCTGAGTAGGGTTTGATACTGCCGGTCGATCCTCACATTGGCCGTAAAATGCTCCATGCTCATAAAAAGAAGCGCTGGCAATTGCTGGCGCTTTTTTTGTGTGCAAATGGCAGATATGTACACTCAACTAGACAGGGGGCACTACGCAAGGTAAAACCAGCAAAAATGTCAATTGCTCCGCATAGTTGGGGCCATCAACCTATCCGGTAAGGCTTTATGAGTAGCGTCAACCAAATCCGCTCAAAATTCATCGACTATTTCTCAAAAAATGGTCACGAGGTGGTCGCGTCAGGTCCCTTGGTGCCGCAAAATGACCCTACCTTGATGTTCACAAACTCAGGCATGGTGCCGTTTAAAAACGTGTTCACTGGACTAGAGAAACGTGACTACACGCGTGCGACGTCAGCACAAAAATGTGTACGCGCTGGTGGTAAGCATAATGACTTGGATAATGTAGGCTTTACTGCGCGTCACCACACATTCTTTGAAATGTTGGGCAATTTCTCGTTTGGCGATTATTTCAAAGAAAATGCTATCGAATTGGCGTGGAACCTGATCACCAAAGAATATGGTCTTCCAATTGAGAAACTGTTGGTGACCGTTTATGCCGAGGACGACGAGGCATATGACCTTTGGAAAAAGATTGCTGGCATTGGTGACGACAAGATCATTCGCATTGCAACTTCTGACAATTTTTGGTCGATGGGTGACACTGGTCCTTGTGGTCCTTCCTCAGAAATATTTTACGACCATGGGGATCACATTTGGGGTGGTCCTCCAGGATCTGCGGAAGAAGATGGCGACCGTTTTATCGAGATCTGGAATTTGGTGTTCATGCAATATGAACAGCACGCGAATGGTGAGCGAACCAATCTCCCTAATCCTTCGATCGATACGGGCATGGGGTTGGAGCGCTTTGCAGCATTGTTGCAAGGCACGCACGACAATTATGAAACCGACATGTTCAAGAAATTGATCGGTGATATCGCCAACGCAACCAACACTGATATTGGTGACAAAGGCGATCAGAGTCGTCGCGTGATTGCAGATCACCTGCGTTCAATGTCATTTTTGATTGCGGAAGGTGTTTTGCCATCGAACGAAGGTCGTGGATATGTTCTGCGCCGCATTATGCGTCGTGCGATGCGCCACGCCACTTTGTTGGGCACGGACAAACCCGTCATTCACTCTGTTGTCCCGACATTGGTTCGAGAGATGGGACAAGCCTATCCAGAACTTGTGCATGGTGAACAGATGATTTCGGAAACTGTTCGTTTGGAAGAGGAGCGTTTCCTCAAAACACTGAGCCGTGGACTTTCTATTCTAGAGGAAGAAAGCGCGGACCTTAGTGAAGGTGATGTGCTTGATGGCAGCACGGCGTTTAAACTCTATGATACCTATGGTTTTCCACTTGATTTGACCCAAGATGCATTGCGTCAACGTGGTGTTGAGGTTGATCAAAAGGGCTTTGACGCTGCAATGGAAGCGCAAAAAGCAGAAGCGCGTGCAAATTGGAGCGGTTCGGGTGATGCGGCCAATGAAGCAATTTGGTTTGCAATTGCTGACAAAGCTGGCGCAACGGAGTTTCTCGGGTATGAGCATGAACGTGCCGAAGGCGTTGTAACCGCTATTGTGAAGGATGGGGCGGAAGTTGACATCCTAAATGAAGGTGAAGACGGTTTTATCGTACTCAATCAAACACCTTTTTACGCCGAGAGTGGCGGTCAAGTTGGCGACCACGGTGTTGCCCAAGGTGAGGGCAGTCAGGTTGCAATTAGCAATGTTACCAAACATGTCGGAAAGGTATTTGCGCATGCGGCTAACGTAACAGCCGGCACTGTGAAGGTTGGTCAGCCGCTTGATATGAAGGTCGACCGAGAACGTCGCGCTGCAATTCGTGCGAACCACTCGGCAACCCACTTGCTGCACGAAGCGCTCAGAGAAACATTGGGTGCACATGTCGCGCAAAAGGGATCTCTGGTCGCACCAGATCGTTTGCGTTTTGACTTTTCGCACACAAAAGCTGTTAGCGACGAAGAAATTGCCAACATTGAACGGATGGCCAACGCGATCATTTTGCAAAACTCTCCAGTTGAAACGCGCTTGATGGGTGTTGAAGACGCCAAGGAAGCGGGCGCAATGGCATTGTTTGGTGAGAAATACGGTGAGGAAGTGCGCGTCGTATCTATGGGCACGGCGCTCGAGGGCGACAAAGCTGGCAAAACCTATTCGATGGAACTTTGTGGCGGCACGCATGTGCGCAGCACCGGCGAAATTGGTTTGGTAAAAGTTGTTGGCGAGAGTGCGGTGGCATCTGGTGTGCGGCGCTTAGAAGCGCTTACCGCTGATGGCGCTCGTGCGTACTTGGATGAACAAGACAGAACCGTAAAGGCCATTGCTGACCGCTTGAAAGTTGCCCCGCGCGATGCGGCGACTCGCGTCGAGGCACTAATCGACGAGCGCAAGCAACTTGAAAAGCAACTGAGCGAAGCTCGCCAAAAACTGGCGATGGGCGGCGGCGCATCCGGTGAAAGTGGACCAGAGGAAATTGCTGGCATTTCATTTGTTGGTCGTGTTGCTGAGGGCATCCCGACCCGCGAATTGCGTGGGCTAGTTGATCAAGGCAAAGCGCAAATCAAATCAGGTATTGTTGCGATTGCTGGTGTATCTGAGGATGGAAAAGCGGGTATTGCTGTCGGCGTCACAGATGACTTGAAGGAAAAATTCAGCGCTGTGGACTTCGTGCGCGTTGGTGTTGAAGCCGTTGGCGGCAAAGGTGGCGGCGGTCGCCCAGACATGGCGCAGGGTGGTGGCCCTGACGGTGCGAAAGCAAATGCCGCTATTGAGGCCATTCGCGCCGCAATAGCGGGCTAATTGCTCCGTTTTAGATGTGGGCCGATCAATTCAATGCGGTTGGTCCACACATAGCCATCAAAATCTGTTGGGATCATTGAAGTTTGTTCTAGTGTGTCAATACCGGTTGACCCTGGATCATCCAATCCCATGGGCCCGAGAAGTATGATTTTTGATCCCGCGTCAACCATGCGTTGTTGAAATCGGTTGGGCCATCCCCACAGAGCCCAGGAATAGTTTGCGGGAATGGCCACGAGCCGGTTTTTGCACGGCTCTGGCACAATGCCAGTCCAGCCAACTGCCAAATACTCAATGAGACATTTTTTTGTTTGCGGTTTAGTGTAGCCAAGCCATCCGGGACGTGCCGCTAAAACGTGTTCGGTCGGTCGAGCCCCTCCATAGACTGCAAAGATTTGGTTCTCGACCTGAGTGTTTTCCTTGAGGAAACGCATGAAGGCTGGTCCTTCAGCAGGGTCGTCGCTCTTGAAATTAATGAGGAATTTCTTGCCCGGAATTTTGCGCATGAAGTCCGCTAATTCGGGCATCTCGCCCACATATTTGCCACGCAATGGAAATGTCTCTCCGTTGTCAGCTGTATAACCATGGCCGATATCAAGAGACTGAAGTTCTGCGAGCGATTGTTTGCGTGTGACGCCGGTTCCATTTGTTCGGCAATCTAGTGTCCAATCATGGAATACAACGAAATGACCGTCAGTGGTTGGATGTATGTCAATTTCAACCACATCGGCGCCGGCGTTAAATGCTGCACGCGTTGAATCCGGCGTGTTTTCAATTAGGTCATGTCTGGGGTTGTCGATCCGCGTGGCAGTACAGGTTTGATTTGTCAGGTCTTGCCGATGAAAAGTTTGATGGACACCGCGGTGACTGAGCAGCTTGGCTTGTGCCTTGGGAGGTGGCGTGGCCAAGAGTGAGCTATTCCACGCCCAGATTGCACCGACAATCGTCAAAGGAATCCAGTATCGTTTTTTCACTTCGCCCTCCCAACTCTATCAGAGTGGATAAAGTTGGAAGGTGTCAGCTTTGAGGCGATCTAGTTTCGTGCGATTGCCTAACGGAAAATGTTGACTTTGCCGCCAGAGCCTTCTTCGATTTCAGTCGTTTTTGGGGTGCCATGGATGTTGGCAGTGCCGCCGGACCACGCTTCAGCCTTCACTTTTTCGGAAATGGAAACGTCGACATCTGCGCCACTCGCGGCCTCAACACGACCGTCTTCACAAACAAGATCCTTGGCCCAAATATCTGCACCTGAAGAAGCGTCGGCGACTACCATGTCGCAAGTGCCGGTTACCGTCAGGTTTGCGCCAGTTGTTGCATCAACAGATAAGTTCCCAGCCGTTATGTCGCTGACGATCAAGTCGGCACCAGTTGAAACTTCGAGGTGCAACTTTTCGGAATTAAAGGCGCCTATGCGCAAATCAGCGCCTGTCGAAGCTTCGGCGCTCTCCAAGTTTGGCATTAACACATTTATTTGCACTCGGTCTGTCCAATTGTTCATCCAATCGAGAAGGCCTGTGATTCCCCAGTCAGTTTTGCGCTTGATGATGAGATGGTCACCGTCTTGGATGATTTCTAGCTTGTCCAAAAGGTCGGACTTGTCGGCAATTGCTTCGACAACAAATTCGTCACTTGGCTGAACTGAAACGTTCAGTCCTTCTTGCGCTTCAACTTTGTTGAATGATGAAAACTCATAGTTTTTCGTTGTATCGGCATATGCGGTTGAAAGCCCAAGGGCAAACAATGGAATAGATGCTGTGGCAATAAGTTTTTTGCGGGTCACTGTTTGGCTCCATCAAGAATGTATGTCTCATATGGCCATTGCCTGCATGCCTTAAAGGGCAGGAAGTGCAAAAAATGAACAATTCGGGCCTTGAAAATGCTGCGGGGCAAATTACCGCAGTCAAACCTCGCAACCAGATTTTTTACCGTTTTGGTCTAATTTCGTTTTGATGTTTGAAAGGCGGATGGCCATGGAACGAGCGAGAATGGAGCGGCTTCGGCGCAGATGGTTTGAGATTTTGGAACCCTCAGCGGGCGGCGATAAAGCGTCGTTGATAAGCGATGTGGTGTTGGTAACGCTGATTTTTCTGAACACATTTGCATTCGTATTGGGGACGGTGGACGGCTTTAAAGAAGACTATGCTGTTCAGCTTGATATCATTCTTTATGTGTCAATTATTGTCTTCTCAATAGAGTATTTGCTGCGGCTGTGGGTCTGTGTTGAACACCCTTTGCGCCGTGATGGTCACCCGGTTTGGGCACGTGTCCAATACATGTTTACGCCGCTTGCGTTGGTCGACTTGATTGCAATCTTGCCATTCTACATTGGTCCAGGTAGCTCCGTCGATTTGCGCATTTTACGTGTTTTGTCGATGCTCAGGTTCCTGCGAATTGCGCGCTATTCTTCAGCTTTTCAATTGTTTGGCCGTGTCGTGCACCGAGAGGGGCGTTCTTTGATGGGCGTTCTACTCATATTGGTTGCTTTGGTGCTGATTGCCGCTTCGGGGATGTATGCCATTGAGGGGAACGTGCAGCCCGAGAATTTCGGCGACATTCCCTCTGCAATGTGGTGGGCGTTGGCGACCTTGACGACAATCGGCTATGGCGATGTGGTTCCTGTGACGGCACTGGGGCGATGGTTTGCGGGGCTAATCATGATTTTTGGCGTTGGAGTTTTTGCTCTTCCCATCGGCATTCTTTCCAATGGCTTTGCGATGGAGGTAAACCAACGCAATTTCGTTGTGACCTGGAATATGATCTCGAAAGTCGATTTGTTTGCAAAGCTAGATGCCGGCGAAATAGCCGAAATTATGGAGTTGCTTAAATCACGACATTTGCCCAAAGGCACAACTATTGTGCGCGAAGGGGATGTAACCGACGCGATGTATTTTGTCGTCACGGGCGAGGTGGTTGTGGAAACTGGCGGGCAGTCGCTGCGGCTGGGGCCGGGCGAGCATTTTGGTGAGACAGCATTGTTGGCGCAGGACTTGAACATGCTTTCAGCAAAAACAGCGACCGTGTGTGACCTGCTGGAACTTGACGCGCAGGACTTCAATTATTTGCTGATGCACAATGCGCATTTGGAAGAAGACTTCCGTAAAATTGCGAAAGAGCGACTTAAAGCAAAGTAGTAGTTCATTCGACCGTCTTGTGCTCATTATGTATAAACGGCTCTTGCTTTTCACCCGTAGCGGCATCAGCGGTGTGCTGGTGGTAGAGCATGTAATCGGCCGGCAAGATGTCGCCTTTGATGGCTGAATCAACGAATATATGTCTGGTGTTTTCTGGGTTGCGAGCAAACCAATTGGGGTCATCAAATGTGCCGCCAAACACCCCGAGGGCTTCTGGGAAACGCTCAAAAGTTTGGAACAGTTTTGTCCCGCAATTTGCGCAGAAGTTTACATATAGCGCTAGGGCGCTGCGATCGGAAATATGCGTGTAAACCTTGGTCTCACCTGCAGTTACACTGAAGTCGCCAACGTAAAAAATTGGTTCCAATAGGTATGCAGAACCCGTTGAGCGCTGGCACATTTTGCAATGGCAGATCGTTGTGTGAATTGGTGGTGCGGACACGTCGTAGGTTACTCCGCCGCATAAACAACGGCCCGACTGCTTTATGTTAGTCATAGTTCCTCCAACAAAAAACCGCCCGCACTAGGTGCGGACGGTCAAAATCTTACAGCGATTAAAGCTGACTAGCCAGCAGACATGGCCTTTTGAAGGTTTTCGTCAATTGCTTCAAGGAAGCCAATTGTTGAAAGCCATTCTTGCTCTGGGCCAACAAGCAGTGCCAAATCTTTTGTCATGCCGCCGCTTTCGATTGTGTTGATCACAGTCTCTTCAAGCGTTTTGGCGAACTTTGCCAACTCAGCATTGTCGTCCAGCTTCGCACGGTGAGCCAAGCCACGTGTCCAAGCAAAGATTGAAGCTGTTGAGTTGGTTGAAGTTGCTTCACCTTTTTGGTGCTGACGGTAGTGACGGGTCACTGTGCCGTGTGCTGCTTCTGATTCAACTGTTTTGCCGTCTGGTGACATCAGAACCGAAGTCATTAGACCCAATGAACCAAAGCCCTGCGCAACGATGTCTGACTGAACGTCGCCATCATAGTTCTTACAAGCCCAAACATAGCCGCCAGACCATTTAAGAGCTGATGCAACCATGTCGTCGATCAAGCGGTGTTCGTACCAAATTTTCTTTTCTGCATATGCGTCAGCAAATTCGTTATCAAACACTTCTTGGAACAAGTCTTTGAACTGGCCGTCATAGGCCTTCAAAATTGTGTTCTTTGTGGACAGGTAGCAAGGCACGCCGCGCTGCAAAGCGTAGTTCATTGATGCGCGTGCGAAATCGCGAATTGAATCATCCAAGTTGTACATTGCCATGGCAACGCCTGAGCTTGGTGCATCAAACACTTCGTGCTCGATTTCTTTGCCATCTTCGCCAACGAATTTAACTGTCAGCTTGCCTTTGCCTGGGAAGCGGAAGTCGGTTGCGCGATATTGGTCACCGAATGCGTGACGGCCAACGATGATCGGCTGCGTCCAACCTGGAACCAAACGCGGTACGTTGCGGCAGATGATTGGCTCGCGGAAGATAACGCCACCAAGAATGTTACGGATTGTGCCGTTTGGTGAGCGGTACATGCGCTTCAGGCCAAACTCTTCAACACGATCTTCATCAGGTGTGATGGTTGCGCATTTTACGCCAACGCCGTGCTTTTTGATCGCGTTTGCAGCGTCCACGGTGATTTGGTCATCAGTCGCATCGCGCGCTTCGATTCCAAGATCGTAATAGTGCAGGTCCACGTCCAAATATGGGTGGATGAGTTTGTCTTTAATGAACTGCCAGATGATACGTGTCATCTCATCGCCGTCGAGTTCGACGATTGGGTTCGTTACCTTGATTTTGCTCATGGGATACTCCGCATAGCGTTGGTTAAACGGGGAGACCTGTTTGTGGGGGACAGGCATTCCGCTGCCCTATAGCACTGTAATCAAAAAACGCAAAGTGCTGGGGTCAAATTGGCGCCATTGGCTTGTGCAGAAACAATATTTCTTGACATTGTGTAGATACACAGTAGTGATTGGAGCATGGAATCTGAAATCGAAAAGTGTTTGTTGCGGAATACGCGAGCCGCTGCAAGGGTAATGACGCGTCGCTTCGCTGAGCATATGCGTGAGTTTGATGTTTCTACCGAGCAGTTTTCATTGCTCGCATCCCTTGTGGGCACCGACCACAATTCAGTTTCGGCATTGGCCGAGTTTCTTGCAATTGAACGCACTACCTTGACGCGCAATTTAGCACTACTTGAAAAAAAGGGATTGGTGAAACTTGTTGCTGCAAGGAAGGGCAATGCGCGTACTGTGCAATTAACGCCCAGTGGCCGGCAATTGATGACAGATATGACACCCGCTTGGCGTCAAGCGCAAAATATGGCGTTTAAACGTGTTACGCGTGAGGAAGTGGATCAAGCTTTGGATGTCCTTAGACGTATAACAGCTGAACTAAGTCGCGCTGAAAGCTCATAATGCTCGCTGTTCCAAAATCTGTTTGTCCTATTGGTGTGTATATACACGAAAGTTGGGTGAAATCAGTGTGTTAGTTACCACCTCGGGTTGGGAATATCGCGCGCCAAGCTGTGTAAATACACGGTGCTAGATGACTTGTCGGCGAACAAAAAGAGATTGAACTGAAAGAGAAAGCAAATGGATTTTAGAGATTTAAAGCAAGACCCAATTGTGGTGACAGGAATGGGCGCGGTAAGCCCACTTGGCGTCGGCGTTCAGGTGAATTGGGATAGATTGTTGGGCGGCAAAAGTGGTGTTGTTGCCCACAACCGTTTTGATACAACTGAGTTTGCTGCAAAGATTGCCGGTGTGGTGCCCACAAAAGAAGACGATGAGTTTGGGTTTGCAGCCGATGATCACATTGCGCCAAAAGACATCAAGAAGATGGATTTATTTATCCAATATGGCATTGCAGCTGCCAACGAGGCACTAAGCCAAGCTGGATGGGCGCCTGCAACTGATCAGGAAAAAGAGCGAAGCGCCACCATTATTGCCACTGGTGTTGGCGGTTTTCCTGCAATGACCGCCGCAACTCGCACGATCGATAGCCGGGGCCCTAGGCGCTTGTCACCTTTTGTGGTGCCTTCTTTCTTGGCCAATTTGGCCGCAGGTCACATTTCAATTCTGCACCAACTCAAAGGACCAATTGGTGCTCCCGTCACTGCCTGCGCGGCATCGGCTCAAGCAATTGGTGACGGCATGCGCCTCATTATGACGGGCGAGGCGGACGTGGCGATATGTGGGGGCGCGGAAGCCTGTGTTGACCCCGTATCTATCGGTGGGTTTGCGGCTGCGCGCGCCTTGGCTACTGACTTCAACGATACGCCAGAAACCGCATCCCGCCCATTTGATAAGAAACATGCTGGTTTCGTTTTGTCCGAAGGTGCGGCTGTATTGGTGATTGAACGATTAAGCCATGCACAAAAGCGCGGTGCAGAACCACTTGCAGTCCTATCCGGCTATGGAACTTCCGGCGATGCATTTCATTTGACGGCGTCAGCGCCAGACGGTGAAGGTGGTCAGCGCGCGATGCGTCAAGCATTGCGAATGGCAGAGCTGGCGCCGTCAGATATCAGTTATATTAATGCGCACAGTACTTCGACGCCGGTGGGCGATGCAGCCGAAATCGCGGGCATATCTGCGGTGTTTGAGGGGCGGGGCAAGGATTTGCCGGTCACTTCAACCAAGTCCTCGGTTGGGCACTTGCTTGGCGCTGCGGGCGCAATTGAAGCGGTCTATTCGATAATGGCCCTGCGCAACAATATCGTGCCAGCGGGGCTTAACATTGAGGACCCTGAACCTGAAGCGGACAAGTTCGAGCTTGTCGCGAACAAGCCAAGGGAATGGGACATCAAACATGTCTTGTCCAATGGTTTTGGATTTGGCGGCGTAAATGCGTCGTTGATCTTTAGCGCCGTTTAGCTGGCTTTGTTCAGCGGTTGGTCTTTAGCGTCTTGGCGGGAGAGGCGCTCTTTCGCCAAAATGCTGGACGCATCAAGCGAGGCTATATCCGCGTCTTTGTCGGTTGGGATATCGCCTGTGAGTTGCAATGCAAGATATCGACCGCAGCAAACCCGCAAGAATGACGCAAAATTATCTGGATCGTGGCCCGCTTCTGTTGTCTCTAAGAATAGGCGTGTAACCAGTTGGCCAACAGAAAGGCCGTCTCTTGCCCCGATTTCGGTGAGCACTTGCCAGTAAAACTCTTCCAAACGCACGCTGGTGGCCATGCCATCAATGCGCATTGACCGTGTTTGGTTTTCCCAAAGGCCTGTATCAGCACCGACAAAGAGTTGGCACATTTTTTCCTCCCAATTCTGCGCGGAAAAACCGCGCAGAATCTAATTCAGCAAAAATCGCATCTGTTGGCAAATCAGTTATGAGTAATCTGAGTGCCAAGAACAGCGAGGAACTGTGCGATCCATGTTGGATGGGCAGGCCAAGCAGGTGCCGTGACTAGATTGCCGTCCGTCGCTGCTTCTGTAACTTCGATGTCGGCATAAGTGCCACCGGCAAGTGTCACTTCCGGTGAACATGCGGGATAGGCGGAAACGTTTTTGCCTTTGATCACATTTGCCGCTGCCAAAAGCTGCGCCCCATGGCAAATAGCAGCAATTGGTTTGTTGGCACTTGAGAAATGCTGAACCATCGCAATCACGTCAGCATTTAGGCGCAGATATTCAGGTGCACGCCCACCAGGGATAACCAGCGCATCGTAGTTTTCAACGTTCACGTCTGCGAATGTCTTGTTGAGCGCAAATCTGTGGCCGGGTTTTTCGGTGTATGTTTGATCGCCTTCAAAGTCATGAATTGCTGTTGCAACGCTGTCGCCTGAAGTTTTGTCTGGACAGACGGCATCGACCTCGTGTCCAACTGCCAGCAAGCATTGGTAGGGCACCATAACTTCATAGTCTTCTACAAAGTCGCCAACAATCATCAGAATTTTCTTTGCACCCATCATATCCTCCTCAAGATTGGTGTGAGGAGAAATCTTACCTATCCAATGCGTGGGCGGGTGTTATCCCGCTACTACAGTACTATTTGGCGGGTAGGGCACCAACAAATTCTGTTGCTAAAGCGATCCATGTGGCAAGCGCTTCGTCATCAGTGATCTTGTCGGGATGAACATGAATGAAGCCCTTCATGGTCTTGCCTGTGAAGTCCATGACCCTGGCACCAGGGCGGGAAAGTGCCTCTTCGTATAAGTCGGGCCCTACACGCGCCATCAGTGTGCCATCTTTGTGCGGACCAACGAGCATGTTGCCATTGAGCATAAAGGCGATGCCGCCAAACATTTTCTTTTCGGTGATGTTGGGATCGTCACCGATAATGCTGCGGATGCGTTCTGCCAAGGCTTCGCGTTCTTCAGTCATCTACATAAACTCGTGTTTTTCTATAGTGTCGTCCACAGGGTCCCATTTTGGACGCTGCGAATAATACAAAATAACCTCAGGCTTAAACCACTCTGAATTGTCAAAAGCTCCAACTGATACGCCAAGCGCGCCTGGGGTTTTGGAGTTCTCGGCAAAGAGCCTAGAACCGCATTCAGGACAAAAATGCCGTGTGCGAGTATTTCCCGCATCGGATATAGATTTGTGAGATTTTGTGGTTCCGGATATTTTGACATCTTCGCGACGGAAGAATGCATGTACAACATGGCCGGTTCCTGTGAGCCGGCGACAGGCTTCGCAATGGCATTGTGCCATTCGGACCGGCTCTGCATCCACTTCAAACGTTACTGCACCGCAGTGACATTGGCCGGTTTTTGTCATTTCGTGCGACCTTTCTACTTCTCTTTATATTTCTCAAATTTCGGTAATTCGGGATCAACAATGTCCCAGTCATAATGGGATCGATTGAATATCATTGCGCGTGGTTGATAGTTTTGAGCGTCTTCGCCCAGCATGCTGACTGGCAAAAGCTTGTGCATGGGTACGCGGCCACTTATGCCAAAAATTGGTGTGCCACAATTGGGGCAAAATTTTCGGTCCACGGTGGCACCGCTATCTGCGGTAACTGAAAAAGACTTGGTTTCGCCTTCAATTTCGATATGGTCGTCGCTGAAAAGCGCTAGTGCACTATGTCCAGTGCCAGTGGCTTTTTGACAGTCTTTGCATGCGCACAGCATTGTTGTGCGTGGCTCACCAGAAATTTTGACCGTAACAGCGCCGCAAGCGCATGAAGTTGCACTCAATTCATTCATATGTTCAGCTTGCCGATCATTTTGTTTGGATGCAACTTAAAAACGAATATTGGATAGTTTGTTTATGAAATTGCCATTTGAATTGCCGCTCGAAACTGACCGGTTGATTTTGCGTCTGGCTCGTGAAGATGATGTGGCGGCTTTGATGGAGTACAGCGCCGATCCAGAAGTTTGTCGCTATTTGCCGTATGAACCGCGCGACGAGGACGAAATACGAAAGTCAATGGTTCGACGGCTTGGGTTCACGGAATTCACCCCAGATGGGCACCCACTGTTTTTGCATGTTGAACTTAGGGAAACCGGTGAGATGATTGGCGAATTCTTGTTGTTCTCTAGAGATGTAGAGGCGCGGCAAGGGGAAATCGGTTATGTGCTCAATCCACGTTTTCAAGGCAAGGGGTATGCGAAAGAGGCAGCAATTGCGCTGATGGATGCCGCCTTTAAGACCGCAAACCTTCATCGAATTGAGGCCAAGTGCTCCGCTGCAAATGCGCCCTCATGGGGACTAATGGAAAAGCTTGGCATGCGGCGCGAAGCGCATTTCAAAGAGCAGGCGATCTTTAAAGGTGAGTGGGATGAGCTGCTCATTTACGCAATATTGCAACGCGAATGGCTTGAACTGCACCCTTGATCTTTTTTGCGGTTTGGCCCATTCATCGCCCTCAATTATTGGAGCGATAAATGGCAGGTACCGACAGCACAAAGGGCTTAGAGCTAAAAGCGGGGCCCGCGATTATTTTGTGTGAACCGCAACTTGGCGAAAATATTGGTACAGCGGCGCGTGCCATGGCCAATTTTGGCTTGTGGGATATGCGTATTGTAAACCCACGTGACGGTTGGCCAAGCGACAAAGCTCGGGCAGCCGCGTCAAAGGCGGACCATGTAATCGATCGCGTGCAGGTGTTTGACACGGTAGAAGAGGCAATTGCCGACTTAACCCGCTGCTACGCGACGACGGCTAGATCGCGGGATATGTACAAACCTGTCATTGGTCCGGACGTTGCCGCTGACGAAATGGTTGCGCCGATTAAGAACGGTGAGAAGGTTGGCATTCTGTTTGGTCGTGAGCGCTGGGGCCTCAATAATGATGAGGTTGCGCTGTGCGACAAAATCGTGACGCTTCCGGTTGAGCCCGCATTTGCATCGCTGAATATCGCGCAGGCTGTATTGGTTCTTGCTTACGAATGGCGTCGCGCCTTCAATGGTGCTGACAGTTTGCCATTTGAAGGACCTGAAGAGCAGCCGGCGACGCGCGAAGATTTGGTTGGACTGATGTTGCACCTTGAAGAAGCATTGGATCGAGTGAATTTTTTCAAGACTCCGGGCAAGCGACCATCCATGGTTGCAAACCTGCGGGCAATGTTTGCGCGCGCCAAAATGAACGTACAAGAAGTGCGGACGTTTCGCGGTGTGGTTGCTGCGCTGGATCGGCGTCATGAACGACCAAACCCAAAGCGTGATCAGTCGAAATATAAACAAAAAAAGGACGCCGAGTAGGCGTCCTTCGTTAGAGCTTTTTGAAGTTCAACTAGGCTTCAATTAGTCGACGGCGATATTCGCTAGCGAGATAAATAAATCCACCAAGAATTGCCCAGCCAATTACCATGTGGAGCCAATCAATCTGCGTGAAGCCATAGCTGATCATGCCCCATGCATCGATTTTTGTGTTGCTCATGATCCAAACTTCTGGGTCGAATGACACATCGTCTTCGCCAACCATTTCCAAACGGAATTGGATAAACCGCAATATTTGGCTTTCATAAGCAAGGTCGCGGATGTTGATCACACGTTCTAGGAGAACAGCAAGCGCCGGGATTACGAAGAATAGTGGAATGCTCCAACGCTTGAACAATGTGCCCAAAAATGCTGCCCAGCCAAAGATTGGTGCGTACCATAATAGTGCGATCAGTGCATAGAATGAGCCAACCAAAAGTACTTGAATGTAGCTGTTGATGAATTGCATGATGCTCGGCGCTGTGTAGAAAACAACAACCATGTCAATCACTTGCGCAAAGACATAAGCGATAACGCCGGTTACCATGACCCAAAAGCCAATGGCGAGTGGGAATATTGTGTAGCCCGACAAGACCTTCGATCCAAGAATTTCTAGATCGCTTTTTGGCATCGATTTCCAGAACAACATGGAGTTGTTGCGGCGATCCGAGTGGAAAGCGTCGGAAAAATAGAAGAACAGCGCAATGAGCATATACATGGCCCACAACAAAAATGTTGCCATGAAAGTGACTTCATAAAACAGCACGCTGCCAGGCATTTCACCGGCTTCTGCCGCAAATTCTGGTTGGTTCATCAGAATTGCAATGGCCAGTACTGTTGTTACGACCAGCGTGATAATTGCTGGCGCATACAAGAATGCGCCGCGGTGTTCTAAGAATTCTCGTTTGACGAGGGCGACCCAAGATCTCATATCATTTCTCCTTGGTGAGCCGTGTCGCGCTGCATTAGAGCGACGAATAGATCGGAAACAGTGGGAATTGTAACGTCGCCCATTGTGCTTAGTTTTTCATGGTCGACACCGTCAAAAATCATGATGTTTTGACCAAATTTGGTTTCTTCAAATACTGGCTTGAGCTTCTTAGCGTCTTCCAGAAAGTCAGGATGGACGACAAGTTGAGCGTATCGTTCGCCAACTTCCTCCATTGGGCTGTCCAAAACCAGATGTCCATCGCGGATAAACATCAGATCTGTCAGCATAAATTCTATTTCGTCCACCTGGTGGGTGGTGATCAAAAGCGTGCGTTCTTCGTTCATATAGTCTTCAAGCAATCGCTTATAGAAGCGTTTGCGGTAGGTGATGTCCAAACCAAGGGTTGGTTCATCTAAGACTAGAAGCCGAGCATCGATCGCCATGACGACAGCAAGGTGCAGCTGAGCGACCATACCTTTTGATAGATTTTTAATCTTTGCATCAGCGCGGATGTCCGTTCCGTGAAGAAATCCATTTGCCTTCTCCCTAGAGAAATTTGGGTGAATCTCGTCGAGCAAATCGAAGAGCTCACGAACGCGCAAAAAGCGGGGTAGACTGGCGACATCAGAAATGAACGCAACGTCATTCATCAGCGCAGCACGTTGGGCATAAGGATTTTTGCCCAATACAGTAATGTCACCTTCGCAATCGGTTAGCCCCAAAAGCGCGTTTAATGTTGTGGTTTTGCCCGCACCATTGTGGCCAATAAGACCCACGATGCGACCTGGTTCAATTTGAAAATCCAGACCATGCAAGATTTCCTTTTTGCCAAACCCTTTGCGTAGTGCCGAGGCTTTAACGAGGGGAGTTGGGTTGGTCATTTTTTGCCCTCTTCTTTCAATAACTCTTTGATATCAAGGTCTAATGCCTTGATTTGGGTAACAATTCGGGGCCATTCTTCGGTGAGAAATTTCTCACGCTCGTGTTTAAGCAATATTTCGCGTGCGCCTTCAGCAACGAACATGCCGAGCCCTCTTCGTTTCTCTACGACACCGAGTTCAACAAGTGACTGATACGCCTTTGTGACCGTCAGTGGGTTCACTGATAGGTCCATGGCGATCTGTCGAACTGAAGGAAGTGATTCACCCTCAGCTGCTGTTTTGCTCAGGATAAGGGCAATGATGCGTGTCCTTATTTGAACAAAGATCGGTTGTGTTTCATTGAATTGATTCATGTGTCTCACTCATTTAGTGTGCTACAGTAGTAACACACCAAATCAGGATTGCAACAGGAAATTGCAAGGGCAAGGCAAAAAATAATTTGGCAGGTGCGAAAATTGCGCCGGGAAATTGCTGCGGAAATGGTCAAAAACGGCTGAAAACCGTTGACTTTAGGGGTGAAGAGCGGTACATCCGCGCCACTTGATGACTCTATTTGAGTGATTAGGGGCACCCGAGACTGTCGGTTTTCATGAGGGACAAAGCGATTTGGCCCGCCGGAAACGGTTTGATGTGTTTTTCGCACAGTCTGTCAGGTTTGTTGAATCAAAGGTTCAGGAAATCAAAGGAGGGCGCTGTAACTAAAGAGAAAACAAAAAGGAAAAGCGATGTCAAAACGTCATTCGCAGAAGTACAAAATTGACCGCCGTTTGGGCGAAAACATCTGGGGTCGTCCTAAGAGCCCAGTTAACCGTCGCGAATATGGCCCAGGTCAGCACGGTCAGCGTCGTAAAGGCAAATTGAGTGACTTTGGTCTTCAGTTGCGCGCTAAGCAGAAGCTTAAAGGCTACTACGGCAACATGACCGAGAAAGCATTTAAGCGTGTTTATGGCGAAGCTACACGTCTTCGTGGTGATACAGGTGAATTGCTAATCGGCTTGTTGGAGCGTCGTTTGGATGCGGTTGTATACCGTGCGAAATTTGTGCCAACAGTTTTTGCTGCTCGTCAGTTTGTGAACCACGGCCATGTGCTTGTTAACGGCAAACGCGTCAATATCCCATCTTACCGTTTGAAAGTTGGAGATGTTGTTGAAGTTCGTGAAAAATCAAAGCAGCTCGCTCTTGTGTTGGAAGCAACACAATTGGCAGAGCGCGATGTTCCAGACTATTTGGACGTGAGCCACGACAAGCTAACAGTTTCTATGACACGTGTACCGACTTTGTCAGACGTGCCATATCCGGTTCAAATGGAACCAAACCTTGTTGTGGAATTCTACTCTCGCTAATCGAGACGAGCACAACTCAAGAGATTTTAAGGCCGCCCAATGGGCGGCCTTTTTGTTTAGGGATTGAATGGATCAAACCGGCGATTTTGGCAGAGGCGAATCCTTTGGGATTTCGGCTTCGAATTTGCGCAAACGCTTGTAAACGGACATCAGCTTGATGATTGCCGGCCAAGAGTCGACAAGGTATTGCAGGGAGCTTTCTACCCGCCCAAACGCGTTTGCCACTTGTTGATAGATTCCAAGTGTAATCGCTCCGGCCAAAATCGATGGACCTAACGCGATGAGAGTTATGAAGTTCGAAGCCTGATTGTAAGTCGAGCGTACCAAGTTGAAATAGAGGTAGTGGAAGTACAGTTTGAAATAGTTTTTCTGCACGTCGGCATATAACTCTTTGATGGTTTTCGGTTGCGCTCTGTCTTCATGGTCTTCTGCGTACACGAGTTCTTTGCGATAGGCTGCCTCAACTTTTTGATTGTTGAACTCTAGTCCCGGCAATTTGATGCCTACGGCGGCAAGAACGACAGTACCAAATGATGCGGATATGAGTGCGACCCAAACAAGGGACCCAGGAACTTCGCCAATCAATGGCAATGCTGTGATCTGTTGGGAAAGTCCCCAGAGAATAGGTAGGAAAACTGCAAGTGTCATCATTGCATAGACGAAGTTTACGCCGAGCGATTCAACTCCGTCAGCGAACCGCATTGCATCTTCCTGCACACGCTGTGACGCGCCTTCAATATGCCTAAGATGCGGCCAGAAATTCATGTAGTAGAAGTTCATAGCGGTACGCCAGCGAAAGACATAGTGGCTCGTTATGAAATTGATCAACACAATCAAAAGAATGTTTGGCGCCGCAACATAGGCTACGAATATCAGGTTCCCCCAATAGTCTTCAGGGGCAACACTGCCTGGGCTGGTAAGGGCAGTTTGCAGGAGATTAAAGAAGTCGCCGTACCAATCGTTTAGCCATGCCTGTACCTGCACGTTTGCGAACAGCATCAAGATAATCGTTGCTGAGCCGACAACCGACCACCAGTACCATCTGTGCCTTTGGATAAAGTACCAGGGCACGCAAAACAGATACACACCCATGACCACATATTGATATAGCCATGCTTTTTGGTTGGTTAGAAAGGGCGTTGAATCATCGCCTGCATTTGGGGTTATTAGCGGATCGAGACTGATCACGCTTTGCAGTGCTGGTCCAGCAGTGAACCAAATCAAAAAACAGATTGCTGTCCAGATGACTGCGGAGCCAAAAAACACCTTTGGCATTGGAAAGAATGATCGAAACACAAGCTACCTCCCATTTGTGGTTCGTTTGTGAGTGTCATCCTTCCTTCATATTCCAAAAGACGCAAGCAAATACCTGAATCTATTAATATGTTAATGAAAATGCATGGCTTTTTGAGGTTCAAAAATGCGTGATAGATAAAAAGCGGTCTATTTGTTTCCAGTTTTTTCACTCTATTTAAATAAGAGTTTTGTTATTAACCGTATCGAAGCGATGTCTATGCGCATACTGGTGGACAACAATGGCGTAAAAAACGCTCATTGATCGTGGTAGGGAATATTAATGCGAATTGGATTTGATGATCTTATGGACCGGATCCCCGGTCCCCCGACGAAAAAGTGGCCTGACGGTGTCTGGTTCGCTCGGGCGTTCGCAAGTGATACCCTGTCGGTTCAGCTCTATACGCCAAAGTCCGGCATGTATCCGGTTCCGCCCGGGGTTCACATCATTTACATTGTTATGCGTGGCCGCGCCCATCTTAAGGTGGGCAACAAGAAGCATGACATGCAGCCAGGCGATGTGGTGCCAATTGGCGTCGATGTTGTGCATGAGTTCGAAAACTTCACCAAGGATTTTGCGACCTATGTGATTTTCTGGCGTTCGCTGGAAGATCTGCGCAACATGAAGTTGAAAGAGCAGCAACAAAAAAGTGTTGCCTAAAGACGCGCTGTCTTGCCCCTTTTCAAAAGCAACTAAACAACGTATCGCTGCACCCACAAAAAAAATTGGGACAGTGTTGAACCATGACAAATGCGCAGCAGCAAATTGGCGATGAATTCACCAATCTGTATCGCGATATTCCACAGAGCGTTGAATTCAAGAAACTGCGCAAACGCTTGCTGCGGCAAACGCGTGAGGCATTGAACCAGTTTGGAATGGTGGAAGAGGGTGCGCGCTGGTTGGTTGCACTTTCCGGCGGCAAAGATTCCTACAGCTTGCTGGCACTTCTGATGGATTTGAAAGCCCAGGGCTTGCTACCTGTTGAGCTTGTGGCGTGCAATTTGGATCAAGGGCAGCCGGGCTTTCCCCAGCATATTTTGCCTGACTATTTGAACCAACTGGGCATTGAACACCATATTGAGTATCGTGACACCTATTCGATAGTGAAAGAAAAGGTGCCAACCGGCGCGACTTACTGTGGCTTATGCTCTCGTTTGCGACGCGCCAATCTTTATCGCATTGCGCGCGAGAAAGGATGCTTATCAGTTGTGCTCGGACACCATCGAGATGATATCCTTGAAACGTTTTTGATGAATATGTTCCATGGTGGACGGATGGCAGCGATGCCGCCCAAGCTTCTCAATGATGATGGTGACCTTACTTTGTTGCGCCCTTTGAGTTATTGCGCTGAGGACGATCTGCAAAAATTCTCTGACGCAATGCAGTTTCCTATCATTCCGTGCAACCTTTGCGGTTCGCAAGACGGATTGCAGCGCGTGATGACGAAGAAAATGCTTGCGGACATGGAAAAGGCTGACCCAGGGCGCAAGGACCGGATGATGCTCGCCTTGGCCAACATCAACCCTTCACACATGCTCGATGCGCAATTGTTTGATTTTGCTGAGCTCACGCCCGCAAAAATCTAACTATTGCGCTGGCATGGCCGCTTGGAAACGTTCGGATCGTTTTTCGCTAATCGGAATATGCAATGCGGTGGCCGCTAGACCGAGTAGAATGCCGAGATACCAAACAAGGTCATATGAACCTGTGCGGTCGAACACGATGCCGCCTAGCCACACCCCAAAGAACGAACCAACTTGGTGGGATAGAAAAGCAAAGCCATAGAGCATGCCCATATACTTCGGGCCGAAGAAGCCTGAAACCAGTGCCGCAGTTGGCGGGACCGTTGCTAGCCACAGCAAGCCGGTGAACGCGGCGAACAAATAGGCTGAAACTTCGCTGACTGGAATCAGCAGGAACAAGCCCGTGACCACGACGCGCGAGAGATAGATGGAAGCGAGCAATAGCTGTTTTGGCACCTTTCCGCCTAAATAGCCAGCGCCGAGCGAGCCCACAATGTTGAATAGACCGATAAGCGCCAGCGCCCAGCTGCCAACATCTGGCGAAAGGCCACACTGCACCAAATAAGCGGGCATGTGCACCGTGACGAAAGCAAGGTGGAAGCCACAAACGAAAAATCCCGCAACAAGTAGATTGTAAGAACGATGCTTGAATGCCCGTCGCAGCGTTTCAACAACGGAGAGGTCTTCGGTGTCTTCGGCGGAATGCTCGGTTTTGCCTTTCAGCGCAAACGATAAGGGCAAGATCAGCATCAGAACTGCGGCAAAGTAAATCAGCGTCGTTTGCCAGCCGAAGGAATTGATGAATTGCTGCCCGATTGGAGCGAACACAAACTGACCGGCTGACGAGGCGGCTGTGGCAATACCGAATACAAAGCTGCGTTTTTCTGCAGGCACCGCACGACCAAACGCGGCCATTACAACGGCGAAAGACGCCGTGCCTATGCCAATGCCAGCAAGGACACCACCACCAAGATAAAGGCTTGCTTCAGTTCCACCAAGTGCCATTAACAGCAGGCCCGCGGCATAGATCAGTGCGCCCGCGGACAGCGTTTTGGCGGTGCCATATCGATCTGCCATGCCGCCAGCGACTGGCTGTATGAGGCCCCATACAAGGTTTTGAATCGCTAGGGCGAGGCCGTAGACTTCGCGACCCCAACCAAACTCAGCGGTAACGGGCAGGGTGAATAGCCCAAATGTTGAGCGCACCCCAAATGAAGCCATCGCGATGAAACAGCCTGCGACAATAATGATTGGCAGCGCTACGCTAGCTGCGGATTTGGAGTTTGTCATGGTTCTCACCCTATCAAAAGCGGTTGCTGACGGTAGCGCTGGGGCGCGTCAGCCACAAATCAATTTATCGAATTGAGCCATCAATAAATCAGATGGGGTCGTGATGCGCTTGGAATAAAGTGCCATTTTCGGCAATTAGAACAAGTATCACACTGATGGAGCCAAAAATCAGATAGCCGAGGGCGATTGGCAGCACTGTGCCGTCATATGATTGGCCAATCAACGTGCCCAACAGCGCGCCACCTGCGGTTTGCATGAAGCCAAATACAGAAGCTGCCGTGCCAGCAACTTTGCCTAATGGCTCCATGGCCAGCGAGTTAAAGTTTGTCCCCGTTAGGCCAAACAGGAACATGATTGGCGCTTGCAGAGCGATGAACAACCAAAGGGGTAGCGCATCAAAATAGGCTAGCACCGACCAAACTGCGCTTAAGGCGACAAAGCCTAGCAAGGCGGCATGTGAAAGCAAACGCATGCCAAATCTGCCCACAAATTGCGAGTTCACGAAAGATGCGCTGGCCATCACTAGAGCAATGAAGCCAAATGCGACGGGGAACAATGCGCCAAGTTCGTATAGTTCGCCATAGATTTGTTGCGACGCTGTTAGGAAGCCAAAGAGTGCGCCGATTTTCACCATATTGGCCAAGCCGTACATTAGCGCAGATCTGTTGGTGAACACGATCCTGAACCCGTCAATCACCACATCTGGTCGGTATGCGCGGCGATTTTCTGGCTTTAGAGTTTCGGGCAAACGGAATGTCACCCAAACTAAGGCAACAAGCGCGATTGCGGCCATGGCGATGTAGATCCATTGCCATGGGCCGACCATAATAATCAACTGCCCAAACGCTGGTGCCAAAACGGGCATAACCATAAAGACCATCATAATCAGCGACATGACCTCTGCCATCGCGCGGCCCGAGAAACTGTCTCGAACCATGGACAGCGCAACGACGCGCGTTGCACCCGCGCCGATGCCTTGAATGACACGCATGGTAATCATGGCTGCAAAACTTTCAGTCATTGAACCTAGAACCGCTGCGATAATGTAAATCGTTACGCCGATGAAAAATGTTTTGCGCCGTCCTATGGCGTCGCAAAGCGGACCAAAGAACAGTTGGCTGATGCCAAAGCCAATGAGAAAACTTGTGATCACATATTGCCGATGATTCTCGCTAACGACCGCGATTGCATCGCCAATGTCTGGCAAGGCTGGCAGCATAATATCGATGGCCAGCGCGTTGAGCGCCATGACCAGGGCAGCTAGCGCGATGAACTCGTATCGGTTGTTGGTGATGTCTAGTTTTGCGATTTTCATTTATGCTCCAGAGAACCGTCGGCGCAGCCGCAAGATTGGCGGCTGTTGGTTGGGCTTGATTGATCTGTCGGTAAGTGCAGGGCCGCTAGGGTAAGTGGCGCACATCAATATGTCTTGTTGGATAATGTCAGGCGAAAACGGCCTTGGCAATAGGTTTGACCAATTTTGAACTATCGTTGACACCCGCATAGTATGGGCGTAGCGATATAAAACCTGCCAATTTCCTAGCCCCATTTGTCACTGAAGGAAGCCCCATGCTCACCGCATTCGAGAATATTTTGCCAATTTTTGCGCTGGTTATGATTGGTTTTGGCTTACGCAAAAGCAATTTTGTCGAAGCAGATAAATGGCAAATTGTTGATGAATTGTGCTTTTGGGTGCTGTTTCCTGCGCTGCTCGCGCATACTTTGATCAAAGCGGATTTTAGCCAAATACAGCTTGGTGCCGTCACAATTGTAATGTTGATGGCAGTCTTTCTGACGACTATTTTGTTGCTCGGGTTACGCGCGGTTTTGCGCGCCGTGTGGGGAACAAAAGACCCTCAATATACGACAATATTTCAAACAGTTAGCCGATATCACGGCTTTATCGCGCTTGCGATTGTGCTCGAGTTATTTGGTGAGGCGGGTGCAGCTGTTATCGCGCTTTCATTTGCCGTTTTGGTGCCGATCAATCAATTCATTAATATCGTTGTTTTGGTGGTTTATAATGGCAAGGGCGATTTCAGCGTCAAAAACGTCGCGGTGACCGCCTTTAAGAATCCAATCTTTATGGCTGCAGTTGCTGGGTTGTTGATCAGTTTGTTTGGCATTCCCATTTGGAAACCCGCTGTGACCATGTTGGACCTGTTGGGCAAGGCCGCGTTGGGTCTCAGTTTGTTGGCGCTTGGCGCTGGTCTGAGCCTGAAGGCTGCGCTTAGCCCGAGTAAAGAAATGTGGGTTGGTGTGCTTGGCCGTTTGATCGGCATTCCAACTTTGACCGCAGGTTTGTGTTTGATCTTTGGCGTTTCCGGGCTCTCTGCGCAAGTGATGCTGATCCTTGCGTCGGTGCCAGCTGCTATGAATGGGTATGTATTGGCAAAGAAGATGGGTGGTGACGCAGAACTTTACGCTTCGACGCTGACGGTGCAGACCGTATTGTCGTTCCTCACGGTGCCGATTGCAATTTGGGTAGGTGAAGTTTACTTCGCTTAGTTTGCGGGTTCAGCCTGCACTTCTTTTGGTTTTGACAAGAGCATTAGCGTAAATGCAATCACACCGCACAGCGTAAATCCTAGTGTGACCGGCAATATTGTGCCGTCATAGAAATAGCCGATGCCCGCGCCGACGGCAGCGCCACCAGCTGTTTGGAAAAAGCCGATGGTCGACGATGCTGTTCCAGCAACTTTGCCTAATGGTTGCATAGCGCATGTGATTTGGTTGGTTCCAGCAAAGCCAAAACACAACATCAATGGTTGATGAAAGGCGATAAACATCCACAACGGTAATATGCCGATTTGCCATGCCGTTGCGCTCCAAAGAGCGGCGAGAATGGCAAAGCCAAGGGTTGCCGAAATGGCTATCCTTTCGGGGCCAAATTTCCTTACAAGCCTTGAGTTGATCAGCGAAGCAATTGCCAAGCTGGATGCAGTGAATGCGATCATGAGCGGGTAGAGCACGCCAAGATCGTAAATGTTCAAATAGATCAATGGCGAAATGCCCAGAAATCCAAGTACAGTGCCCAACAAGAACATGTTCGCTAGCGTTTGCGAAATTGCGTATCTGTGTCTCAGCACCAAGGAAAAGCTTGTTGCAACCGATTGAAGTGAAAAGCTTTTCCTTTTGTCTGGTGGCAGCGTCTCTGGAAGTCTGAAATAGGCCCAGCATAGGGTGATTATTGCCATGGCGGCCATGAACAAAAATGTGAAATGCCACGTGCTCACTATGATTATGACTTGCCCCAAACTTGGGGCGATTATGGGCATTGCCATGAAAATCATCATGATCAATGACATGATTTCCGCCATCGCGCGACCTTCAAACCTGTCTCGGACAATCGAGGTGGCAATGACCCGAGATGCTCCCGCGCCCAACCCTTGGAAAAAGCGTAAGGCCAAAAGGGTGCTGTAGTCAGGCGAAAATGGTGCAACAGCGACGGGCACAAGAAACAGAATGGTGCCGATAAAGACAACGGGTCGACGGCCAATTGAGTCCGATAGCGGTCCATAGAAAAGCTGCGATAATCCGAATCCAACAAGATAGAGCGTCAGCATAAGCTGCTGGTCGTTGTCGCTTTTTGCGCCCAGCTCGTCGCCAATGATCGGCAGGGCAGGCAGCATAATGTCGATCGCAACGGCGTTTAGGGCCATCATCAAAGCGATAAGGACAATAAACTCAACTTTGTTCTTATGTGGATTGAGGTGCATGGGGGCAAAGACTTTAAGGAGGGAGTGCCCCGAAAGTGAATGGCGGGCGCAAAGAGCGCAAGCCCGCCAATTCAGTATTCGTGTAAATTAGCCTTTTGGCATGTCACCATTGATGACATAGGAAAGAATTTGGACCGCTTGCGCTGGTGTTTCGATAACCGCTAGCGCTGCAGCATCGACTTCTTTGAGGGCATGTTGATGATCATCACCATGCATCACAACAAGAGGTGTGCCTGACGCTGCTGCGAACCCAGCATCAAATGCAGCGTTCCACTGTTTGTATTTGTCGCCAAATCTAACAATGACCAAATCGGCTTCTTCTATCAGCGTGCGGGTGCGGATGGCGTTCAGCTTTGCACCCTTGTGGTCGTGCCAAAACTTCTTGTCTTCGGCACCCATAATGGCCACACCGCAATCATCGCTGTCCGCATGATTGGTGTTTGGTGATGAGAACGAAACATTAAGGCCAGCTGCTTCCGCACCAGCCTCAATTTCTTGTCGCCAATCGGTATGAATTTCGCCCGATAGATAGACGTTCCAATGCCGCATTAGCTGGCTTCTTTAACAGTGATGCCATTCGTGGTCATGTGCGACTGCAATTCGCCCGCCTGGAACATTTCGCGGATAATGTCGCAACCGCCAACAAACTCACCTTTGACGTAAAGTTGCGGAATCGTTGGCCAGTTGGTGTAGGTTTTAATGCCTTCGCGCAATTCGTCGCTCTCAAGAACATTGGCGGAAGCATAGTCAACACCAAGATAGTTCAAGATTTGCACAACTTGACCGGAAAACCCGCATTGTGGGAAATCTGGTGAGCCTTTCATGAACAAGAAAACGTCGTTGTTTTTAACTTGCTCTTCGATGAATGCGTTGATGTCGCTCATTGTTTTGTCCTTTTGCGTTCCTTTGATCAAGCAGACGCAAGGGTACGCCGCCCGCAAATGTGAATTTCGTTGTCCACTATTTAAGTGATCAATATTCAATTGTCGAGAATGCTCTCTTCACCTTTTGTTGCACGTGTTTGCAATTGCGCAATGAATGCGTCGATCGCTTGTGGTGAATAGTCGAGCAATTTGCCGATTTTTCTTTCCCAATTGTAGTCTGGCGAAGAATGCCTTTTTGCGACTAGCTCCATGAACTCCTCGACCCGAGCTTCTTCACCCGGAAGGTAGTAAATGGCCGCAACCTCAATAACAGCGCCTTCGCGGATGTTTTCTTTGAACTGCTCATAGAAATTTCGGGTGTAGTCATACCACGCAAATCTGCAAATTACGCCTTCTTCAACATACGGGGCGAACACGTCAATTGGGTCCAGATCAGCAAACCAAGCTAGGCGCTTCTTGCCTTTAAGCATTAGCGACAGTTCGCGGTTTTCGTGTGGCCCTATGAGGTCGGAGTATTCGATTTCGCCCGAGGTCATATCGAAGGCGTTGAGTTTGACGCCGCCGCGCGTATCGTGCGTGACTTCTCTTTCAACTCGATAGCCAAAATGCTCGTAGAACTGGACTGCAGGTGCGCTGGAACTGACTATGATTTTTTCCGGTTGTTTCTGAAACATGTTTATGCAGGCGCGGAAAAAAAGCCGTTTGCCAATGCCGCGCCCCTGATGTTCAGGGGTGACGTAAAGTCCGCATATCTCATTGTCTTTGTAACCACAAAAGGCGAAGGGCTTGTCATTCTCATCAACCGCTATGATGAAGTTTTCACCGCTGGCAGCGCTTTTTGCGTAGCCTTCGCCGGTAAGCCCGTGTGCCCAGCTTTCGCGTTGCTCTTTTGTGTAGAATTCGTCGCTTGTGGCAAGGATAGCGCGCCTGTGCAAAGCTGCCATGTCTTGGCCATCTTCCTCATCCCAAGAGCGGATGATGAAGCCATTGTCCCAAGGGTTCATGCTGTGTTTCATATTTGCGATTCTTTTTGAGGGGGTGGTATGATACGCGCAGTGATCGGCATATCAAATTAGTCTTCGCGACGATTTCGCATGCGCTCTAAAAAGGCTTTTATCGCGTAGCTTGGATAACCTAACAACTCACCCATTTCCAGCTCTTCCGCGCTGTCATATTGCCCTTCAATCATGTGTTTGTGCAAAAGCGCTACAAGTCGGTCTTTTTGGTTTTCAAACTGCGCAAGGTAGTAAATCACCGGGGCAACAGGATTGATGTCCAACTCGCCATTGTCTTGCAGTTGTTGCTTTAGATGATCCGCACGATCCTGCCAAACGAAGCGTTTAACCTCACCTGTTGTTAAATGGGGCCGAAACTGTTCAATTGGGTCACTATCTTCAAAGTAGGCGATGTTCTTCTTGCCTGCTTGCATCAGCTCAACTTCACGACCTGTGTGTGGTGGAGAGGATATTGGGGCCTTCATGTCAAAAACCGGCATAAATGCGCCGCCCCGGGTGATTTCTTCCCGTTCTTGCAAGGTGACAAATCCTTGCTTTTCGAAGAAAGCGAGTGCGGTGTAGCTGGTGGTCAACGTGATTTGCGCCGGGCGTCCTTTCAACAATTCGTCAATGGCCTTGTTATAAAGGGCTGTGGCAACACCTTTGCGCTGGTGGTCTGGTGCTACAAATATTGCGGTGATCTCATACCCACGAAAACCGCAGAAGCCTATTGGGTTTTCGCTGTCATCGAGCGCGACGTGGAATACTTCTCCGTCTTCTGCTGAATGAATATATCCCTCGGGGATAAGGCCCGTTGCCCAGCTTTTCCTGGTGCTTTCGTCATAAAACTTGTCGGGAACCGCAAGAATCGCGGCACGGTGAATATCGGGCAACTTTACCCAATGATCATCAGCAATTGGGACAATTTTTATAGTCATTTTCTCCAAATCTGTTTCGCTTGCGGAAAATGAAGAATGCTATTTTTTGAATAAAGTCTAAGTACGATTCGAATCCTCGCTCGGGTTCAGCATCTATCTTTTTTTGCTAAACGTCAAAGAGCACAGACTTGCGGACGGCGTGGACAGATCGATTTCTGCACTTTTTGTCCCAGCTCCTCGGTAAGGATAGGAGTTCAGGATCGCGTGTTACTCTAGTTGCTCTTTGACCCAAGGGTGGCTGAAGAAGTCGTTTTCCGTGAGGAAATGTACGCCCTCCCAACCATGATTAGTCGCAGCTTCAACATTGCCTTTGCTATCGTCAAAAAACAATGGGGCAGTGCTTTGGTCGCCAAGCAGCGCAGTCACCTTTTCAAAGTAAGCTGGGTCCGGCTTTTTGCAGCCTAATCTTGCGGAGTAAAACATGTCATCAAATATGTGACTTAACTTGAGCTCGTGCCATAAAAAGAATGCGCGCAAGTGTTCCTGATTGGTGACAAGATAGAGCTTCACATCGGCTTTGCGCTGGAGTTGTTTTATGCCGTCGAGTAGGGGACGGTTCAGCGGCGTGTCGTTTTTAAACCAGTATTCCAAGAGGTCGAGGCTGTTGACATGTTCTGCGCCTATTGTAGGCAGAAATTCGTCCAAAGCTGCCACGATAGAGCGTTCACCCGTGGCTACACCTTGATAGTTGGTTTGGAAGAACTTTTTGAAGTCTTCTACGGCGATGCCAAAATCCATCTCCAGATGCTGTTTCCAGTTTCGAATTCGGGAGGCATCTGGATGGAATAGGGAGTGGATGAGCACGCCATCCACATCAAAAAGGACGGCACGCACCGAAATTATTCCGGTGCGTTGGTTTTAAGAGCGAGGGCGTGCAACGCGCCGCTATCTAACACTTCTTTTAGCGCAGCATTGACCATTTGGTGCTGCTGCACGCGGGTTTTGCCTTTGAACGCATCTGCAACAACAGTTGCTGTATAGTGATGACCATCGTCAGTTTCCGCATGCACATCTGCGCCGGGGATTGCTTCGGTGATCAAGCGTTCAATTTCTGCGGTGCCAATAGACATAAATTGCCTTTTCCCTTTGATTTTTTGCGTTGCAGCTACTGCGCTGCTTCCGCCGTCATGTAGTCAGGGAACCAGCTTTCGTGTGCTACACGCATATCTGTTACCTTCAGGCTTAACGCATCGCCAAACATCAAGCGGTCTCCGCCAACTGTTCCCAATTGGACGATGGTGACATTTTGCTCAGACGCGCGCGCCAGAATTGAGTCGATATTAGCAGAATTAGCTGTAATGCAATAGCGCGCTTGGTCTTCTCCAAACAAAGTTTGTAGATCTGTGCTAACATTTATTGTCGCACCCAAATTGCCTGCAATCGACATTTCTGCCAAAGCAACCGCCAGCCCACCATCTGATAGGTCATGCGATGCAGTTAGCAGCTCGGCATCGATCAAGCCGCGTACGAATGCACCGTTCTTTGCTTCTTCGTCCAAGTCAACTTTTGGCGCGTCACCTTCAATCCGTCCAAGGCAGTCGCGCAAAAATGCAGACTGACCAAGATGGGTGCCATTTTTGCCAATCAAAAGAATCACATCGCCTTCGTTTTTGAAGCTTTGAGTCATCATTTTTGACCAATCGGCCATCAAGCCGACGCCGCCAATGGCAGGGGTTGGCAGAATGCCAATACCGTTTGTTTCGTTGTACAAGGACACGTTTCCAGAAACGATTGGGAAGTCGAGTGCGCGGCACGCATCGCCAATGCCCAAAATTGATTGGGCGAACTGTTCCATGATTTCAGGCTTTTCTGGATTGCCGAAATTGAGGTTATCAGTTGAAGCCAAAGGAAGGGCACCCACTGCCGATAGATTACGCCAGCATTCAGCGACTGCTTGCTTGCCACCTTCGCGCGGATTTGCTTCACAATAGCGCGGGGTCACGTCCACTGAAAAGGCGAGGGCCTTTTTGCCGTCTGCGCCTTCAACGCGTACCACACCGGCGTCACCGCCTGGGATTTGCACCGAGTTGCCTTGGATGAGCGTATCATACTGTTCCCAGACCCAGCGGCGAGATGCGCCATTGGCATTGCCAATTAGCGTCATAAGTGACGCAGCAGGGTCAATATCGGCTGGAATATCACCAAGGGCCGGAGGCGCTGGATATTCAGAACGAGGACGATCATATTCTGGTGCTTCGTCGCCAAGATCTTTAATTGGCAAGTTTGCCACTTCCATGCCGTCATAAATACAGCGGAAGCGCAAATCGTCGGTTGTTTTGCCAACGATTGCGAAATCCAATTCCCATTTTTCAAAGACAGCTTTGGCGATATCTTCTTTTTCGGGGTCAAGAACCATCAACATGCGTTCTTGGCTTTCGGACAACATCATCTCGTATGGTGTCATGTTTTCTTCGCGCGTTGGCACATCGTTGAGGTTCAATTCAACACCAAGGTTGCCTTGTGCGCCCATTTCAACAGCCGAGCAGGTAAGACCAGCTGCGCCCATGTCTTGAATGGCGATCACCGCGCCGGTGGCCATCAATTCAAGGCATGCTTCTAGCAAGCATTTCTCAGTGAACGGGTCACCAACCTGGACGGTTGGGCGCTTTTCATCAATGTCATCGCCAAATTCAGCAGAAGCCATTGTAGCGCCGCCAACGCCATCACGGCCGGTTTTGGCACCAAGATATACGATGGGCAGACCAACGCCTTTTGCGGCGCACAAGAAGATTTTGTCGGTGTCCAACAGACCAGCAGCAAACGCGTTTACCAGGATGTTGCCATTGTAGCGCGGGTCAAATTCAACTTCGCCGCCAACTGTGGGTACTCCGAATGAGTTGCCGTAGCCGCCAATACCTTCAACAACGCCGGATACAAGGTGGCGGGTTTTCTCGTGCTCTGGTGCACCAAAGCGCAGAGCGTTCATCGCAGCGATTGGGCGTGCGCCCATGGTGAACACGTCGCGAAGAATACCGCCGACGCCGGTTGCTGCGCCCTGATATGGTTCAATGTAGGATGGGTGGTTGTGGCTTTCCATTTTGAAAGCAACTGCCTGCCCGTCACCAATATCAACAACACCAGCGTTTTCACCTGGTCCATGGATTACTCGGTCACCTTTGGTCGGCAAAGTCTTGAGCCAGATCTTTGACGACTTGTAGGAACAGTGTTCGTTCCACATTGCAGAAAAAATGCCAAGTTCGGTGTAGGTTGGTTCGCGACCAATCAGTTCGAGGATTTTTGCATATTCCTCATCATTAATGCCGTGTTCAGCGATAAGGTCTTTGGTGATTTCGATGTCGATATTCTTGAGCATTTATGCCACCGCTTTCACAAGGCTTTCAAAGATGAAACGGCCTTGGATGCCGCCATGCGCTTTTTCAATCAGGTTTTCAGGGTGTGGCATCATGCCAAGCACATTGCCGCGCTTATTGAGTATGCCTGCGATATTGTCGATTGACCCGTTTGGATTTGCCGCTTGCGATGTGTTCCCATCCGCATCGCAATATCTAAATGCAATCCGATCATTATCCTGCAATTCTTTCAA
The DNA here is from genome assembly GCF_030159895.1 of Maritalea porphyrae. Taxonomy (GTDB): domain Bacteria; phylum Pseudomonadota; class Alphaproteobacteria; order Rhizobiales; family Devosiaceae; genus Maritalea; species Maritalea porphyrae. The sequence goes on along the minus strand of NZ_BSNI01000002.1, from coordinate 2,388,716 downwards.
ACCGTCTGGATCAACTTGATAGTTGCCATCATGATGGGCAATCGGGCAGGGGAACACTGGTGCTTCAGCATATTGGTTGGTGAATGCGCTTGTTGTGTTTTCTGCCTTTAGATGGATTGTCTTGCATAGGAATTTCAAATCGCGATTGCGCATCAGCGCGCCGGGGAGCAGACCCGCTTCAGTGAGGATTTGAAAACCGTTGCAAACACCCAATGTCAAACCGCCAGCGTCTGCGTGCTTCTTCACTTCGGCAAGTGCTGGGGACCGTGCTGCGATGGCGCCTGCGCGCAAATAGTCGCCATAGGAAAAGCCGCCAGGTACGACCACCAGGTCGACTTTGGGCAATTCGGCGTCACCGTGCCAAATAGCATGTGGCTTGTGTCCGGTGATTTTTTCTAATGCGGCAAGCATATCCCGGTCGCGGTTCAGACCAGGAAAGAGAATCACAGCTGATTTCATGTTCAGTCCCCATTGGGTGTTGAGTGCTGGATTGGGCGTGGCATGACGTAAAAAAAGGCGACGGCCACTTTTGCCCTTCTTTGACGGAAAACTGAGGTAAAAAGCAAGAGGCCCAGCGGTGTGCTGAGCCTCTTTTTTTGCTTTTATGACATTTTATTGATCGGTTATTCTGCGGGCGCACCATATTTGATTGAATGGTCAGATTTTTTGCCGTTTTGAGACAGTGTTGCCCATTGCGGTCTGTTGAACAAAAAGCCGCCAAATCCGACCTTTTGAATGACCCAATAACCGGCAAGCGGCACAATCAGTGCAATGATCATGGTCACTGCGCTCAACATGGTGGTGTCAGAAATTAGCCCGAGTTTCACCAATGCCAAACGTGAGAATCCAAGTGGAATAACGAAGGCGACATAGATTGCCAAGGAACGCTGGCCAATTAATGTGAGCCAGCCCATCCATTTTGCCTTCGAGAGCAATCCAGCTAGAACACACAGCGCAATTGAGCCTGACAGTGCGAGTGCAAACTCGAGCAATGGGTTTTCTGCCAATCCCATGGTGAAATGCCCAGGCTCAGCCACAAAGCCCGGTGTGAATACCAGAGCACCATTCAACGCTGCCCATGCCAGTAATCCAGTTGTTGCAATAACAGGAGCTGCGATAGCGCGGCTAACGAGTTTGAAGATCACTGGTGCAAGCGCGTAGCCTGCGTAGAAGAACACGAAGTAGCGAGCGAATTGGTCAAACGCATAGCTTGGCGTATCGAACTGCGCCATCGATAGGGCTGCAGCGCCGGCAAATGTCAGCCAATGCGGTATGCGAAGTTCGGTAACAACTTTTGCTGCAATGCCGGTTAGAGCAAGCACGTAGATGAACCACAAAACGCCATAGGGTTGAACCAAAGCCCAAACAAACTGTTGACCGGCTCCAACAGGGTCAGCAGATGCCAATCCAACTTTCAAAATGAGATGGATGGCTGCCCACAAAAGGTAGAAATAGAGGTAGTGAACGACGCGCCGGTCGGCAAACTTAGCCCAAGGGCGTGCGATTACATTTGCGAGGAACAAGCCTGAGATCAGAAAAAACTCTGGCATGCGGAAAGGGGTTGCGAACCCAATAATATAGTGAAATGCACCAACGCCGTTTGTCGCTTCGCCCGCGCCATTGGTGGCGTACAGCATCACCACAAGCAGGATTGATATGCCTTTTGCTGCATCAACCCAATCAAGCCGTTTCGTCTGATCCATTTCAACGCTCCTCATTACATATGCGTTGAATTGAATTTACCAGATTTTAACGATAGGTGCGATCACGAGGATGTGAGAGAGGCAGGTTTTGGTGAGTGTGATTAACGGGTAATCTTAACGCGTAAAACTTTATCGAATTGGTATCTGAAATCTGGTTTAGGCGGGCAAAGTCCCATAGGCGGCGACCCAAATACCCATTGCTAGAAAAAACATAAGAGACAAAGAAATAGATTTTAACATGACAACTCCAACGTGCCCAAAGCCGATGCCTTGAGCATTTAATTCAAATTCATAACAGGAATATTTCAGTTTGGCTGAACGCAAACTGAATGCGTGGTTAATCGCGCAGCTCGATTGAATAGTTTTCAATCACTGTATTGGCAAGAAGCTTTTCGCACATTTTTGCAATCTCTGCTTCTGCTTCTTCTTTTGAAGAGGCATTGACCTTGAGATCAAAGATTTTGCCTTGGCGAACCGCGTCAACACCTTCAAAACCAAGGCTATCAAGTGCGCCTTCGATTGCTTTGCCCTGAGGGTCAAGAACGCCATTTTTTAGGGTGACGAATACACGTGCATTCATTTGATGTACCATTCAATTCATCTATTGGCCCGATGGCCAGTTATTTTACCAAACGCGGGCCGGTGGTCAGCGCGTTTTCTGATTCAACAAGGATGCCGAGGCGCTGCGCGACTTCGCGGTAGCTGTCGACAAGATCGCCAATTCCTTGGCGGAAGACGTCTTTATCTAGCTTTTGCTGGGTCTTTGCGTCCCATAGCCGGCAATTGTCTGGCGAGATTTCGTCAGCCAAAACAATGCGCATTGTGTCGTCTTGATAAAGGCGACCACATTCGATTTTAAAATCGACAAGTTGGATGCCGGCGCCCATGAAAAGGCCAGACAAAAAGTCGTTGATGCGCACAGCCAAAGTCATGATGTCATCAAGCTCTTGAGGGTTCGCCCAACCAAAAGCGGTGATGTGCTCTTCTGAAACAATTGGATCGTTCAGCGCGTCATCTTTATAGTAGAACTCGATAATCGAGCGGGGCAGGCGAGTGCCGCTTTCAAGACCCAAACGAGGGCAAATCGAACCAGCCGCGATGTTGCGAACAACAACTTCAAGCGGTATGATTTCGACTTCGCGAATAAGCTGTTCGCGCATGTTCATACGGCGAACAAAGTGGGTTGGAATGCCCAATTCGTTTAGCTTGGTGAAGATGTATTCTGAAATACGGTTATTCAGAACGCCTTTGCCTTCGATGATCTCGTGCTTGGCGCCGTTGCCCGCAGTTGCGTCATCCTTGAAGTGCTGAACCAGCGTGCCTGGTTCTGGACCTTCATAGAGGGTTTTGGCTTTGCCTTCGTAGATTTTGCGGCGACGGTTCATCTTGTTCCCCGTGATTCTGAACTCAGTTAAAAGCTGTTGGGCGCTTCATGCGCCTTTTTGGGGTTTAATTGCAAGTAATTTATCACTGATTGAGGCGAGAACAGTTGGCGTTCCACGTAAATTTGACCCCAATCAATGCGAATTCGATCAAAACCAGTAAAAATCACCTCGGAAATGGTCAATGTATCGTTGATTTATTCGCCTATTAGCTCTATCTCGTTGGTAACGAGGCCAAAGGGCTCAACCCTTATAAACGGAGACGAACATATGTCCGGATTTGATGATCGCGAAAAGGCAGCAGAAGCAAAGTTTGTGCATGACGAAGCGACAAAATTCAAAATTGAAGCGCGCCGCAACAAGCTTTTGGGTCAGTGGGCGGCAGAACAACTGGGCATGAGCGCTGCTTCTGAGATCGAAGCTTACGTTGGTGAAGTTATCTCTTCTGACTTTGAAGAAGCTGGCGACGAAGACGTTTTCCGCAAAGTGCGTGGTGATTTTGACGCAAAAGGTGTTTCAATTTCAGACGATGATTTGCGCAGCAAAATGAAATCGCTTTACGCAGAAGTCGCAGAGACATTTAAGCCAACCAACTAAGTCGGCCAAATCTACAAGTTTTGAAACGGCCCTGCATTTGCGGGGCCGTTTTTCTTTGCGTTTTATTGCGCGCTATGCTGACATCACAGAAAAAAGTGGTGGGGATATGAGCGGCAAACGTTCGATTTTTCAGAATGTTACTTTTCGCAAACTCTTTGGTGCGCAGCTTATTGCTTTGGCGGGTACGGGCCTTACGACCATCGCCTTGGCATTGTTGGCATACGAGATTGCTGGTGAACGCGCTGGGCTGGTGCTTGGCACCGCACTAGCAATCAAAATGATCGCCTTTATCTTCGTGGCGCCAATAGTCGGCGGATTGATCCGCCCACAGGGTCGAAAAACGCTTTTGGTTGCGCTTGATGTTGCGCGCGCCGCATGTGTACTGTTGTTGCCTTTCGTTACAACCGACTGGCAAATCTACATTCTGATCTTTGTCTTGAATGCTTGTTCGGCTGGTTTTACCCCGACATTTCAATCGATCATTCCGCAGATATTTGAGGACGAAGAAGACTATACCAAGGCGCTATCGATGGCGCGATTGGCATATGATCTTGAAAATCTCTTGAGCCCGACAATCGCCGCTGCGCTATTGTTGGTCGTCGGTTTTGACGTGTTCTTTGTCGCGAATGCAGCAGCATTCGTTGTGTCTGCAGGTCTCGTATTGTCTGCGACTATGCCGATGGTTGTTGATATGCAAGACAAAGCGATGTCGGCACGCGAAAAGATTGCGCAGGGATTTAAAATATATCGCAAGACGCCACGGCTGATGGGCATGTTAGCCATGTTTTTGGTTGTGGCCGCGGCTGGTGCGATGGTTATTGTGAACACCGTTGTGTTGGTGCGTGTGCAATTTGGCGGCGGTGAAAGCGAAGTTGCCATCGCCATGAGTGCGTTTGGTCTTGGCTCGTTGATTGCTGCGCTGATGGTGCCGCGTTTGGTCAATCGCTTGGGTGATCAAGCTGTGATGCGGCGCGGTGGGTGGCTGTTGGCTTTGATGTTGGTTCTGGCTTCATATGTGAGCCAATTTGAATTGCTGTTATTGGCTTGGTTTGCTCTTGGTATTGGGTATTCATTGGTGCAAACACCCGCAGGACGAGTGTTGCGTCGCTCTGCAAATGACGAAGATTTGCCAAAATTGTTTGCCGCTCAGTTTACGTTGAGCCATGCCTGTTGGTTGTTAGCCTATCCGGCCGCTGGTTGGTTGGCAAATGTATATGGTTTCAATGCAGCTTTTATAATTTTTGCGATTGCATCAATTCTTGCAATGTTGCTTTCCCAGCAGCTTTGGCAAACTGACGATCCCGCTGAAATTGAGCATCAGCATGATGCACTTTACCATGATCATCTGCACTATCATGGGCCGCACCACCAGCATGAGCATGAGGGGTGGGAGGGGCCAGAACCGCATCGCCACCCGCATAAACATGAGGCGGTGCGCCATAGCCATAAATATGTGATTGATGGCCACCACACGGAATGGCCAGCAAAAACCAATTAGAGCTTTTTCATCAAGTTGGCGAATGCCATTAGCCCTTCGGGCCAAGCGCCAAAACCGGATGCTGGGTTCACATGGCCCAATTCACCTGGCACATTGAATGCTGAACCCCATGCGCTGGCCATTTCCGCGGCAGCCTCTACCGAGCAGAACGGATCATTTGCGGACGCGATGAAAGATGATGGGAATGGCAGCGGGTTGTGCGGTATCGGGGCAAAGCCTTTGATTTGCTTCGGAATGCCCTTTTTCTGATCAAGGTCGGGTGCAGCAACCAGCAGTGCACCGGCAACCTTGCTATCTGTCAAGCGTTCTGCGACGTGCGCGATTGTGGTGACCCCAAGGGAGTGCCCTACAAATACTACCGGCCGGGTCGACATCAGTACTGCCTGATGTACATTTTCGACCCAAGATTGGAGGTCAGGCTTGTCCCAATTATCTTGTTCGACAATTTGGGCTGTTGGCATTTTTTGTGCCCAGCCATGTTGCCAATGTCCCTTTGGGGAGCCTTGATAGCCGGGAATGATAAGAATGTCTGCGTCTGCTATTTTCATGTGCCTTAGGTGCACAATCTGCGCAATGGATGCAAGCACAAAGTACTTGACTTAATAGGTTAGTATATACTAACGGTTAGTAATGACTAACCTATATAAAGTTGATACAGAAAACGCGATGTGGTTGGCGCTGGGCGACCCAACAAGGCGTGCTGTGTTTGAAATTGTCGCGCAAAAACATAGCGGTGTGCAAGAAATTGCCGATCAACTGCCTGTGTCGCGTTCGGCTGTGTCACAACATTTGAAGCTGCTTGGTAATGCGGGTTTGGTGCACGCGAGAAAGGTCGGACGCAATCGCATCTACGCGGCGCATCCGGAAAAGCTGCAAGAATTGCGCGAATGGTTGGATGTCTATTGGACGAAAGCCATGCAGGACTTTGCCGATGCTGCCGATAAAGATGAGGAGGTAAGAGATGATTGAACCTGTGGTCGTTGATGTGAAAACAAAGAAATCGCCCATAGATGCATTTGAGTTTTTCACCAAGCGGATGCATGATTTTTGGCCAATGGGGCATTCAATTTGCAAGGAACCGCGAACTGGTTTGGTTGTTGAGTTGAAGCTGGGTGGCCGTTGGTATGAGGTGTGTGGTGAACAGGAATGTGATTGGGGCAGGGTGTTGGAGTTCACGCCCGGCGAGCGCATTCTATTTGCTTGGCATCTCAATGCGGAATGGGAATTTGATCCGGAGGTCTATACCGAAGTGTTGGTGACCTTTTCAGCAACAAGTGATGGCACAGCTGTCAGGCTTACCCATTCAAAGTTGGAACGTTATGGCGAACGTGCAGCGAGCGTGCGTCAGTCGCTGGGCGCAGAAACAGGGTGGCCGGATATTATAGGAGCTTTTGAAAAACTTGTTAGCTGACAAGTTTGGTCTTCCATAACCCAAATTTGCTACCAAAGATGTTGATGGCCAAACCAACAAAGATCACGAGTCCGCCAATAATAGCAGGCACACTCATGGTTTCGCCTAAAAAGAGTACGCCGGAAAAAACGCCGAAGATTGGTACAAGCAATGAAAATGGTGCGACCAAACTGGCGGGGTGCTTTTTAAGTAACTGGTTCCAAATGGCAAATCCGACGATGGTTGCCGGGTACGCTTGAAACAGAGCGGCGCCGATTCCCAACGCAGTAGGATTTGTAAATGTCGCGACGATAGCATCGTGATCCTCAAAGAGCCATGAAAGCAGAAATAGTGGAATAACGGGCGCGATGCTTGTCCAGATGGTGAAGGCAAACATATCAATTTGACCTGCCTTTTTGGCGATCACATTGGCTAAGCCCCAGAACACGGCACCAATCACCAAAAGGATAAATGGTAAGAATGCTGAGCCGCCTAAGCGTTCGATTCCCATTATGGCAATGCCGGAAAAGGCAATGGCAGCACCTGCGAGTTGCCAGGGCTTTGGCTTTTCACCGAGCAGGAGGACGGCGAAACCCATCGTGAAAAACACTTGAAGTTGGGGAATGATCGAAGACATGGATGCATTTACGCCAAGCTTCATGCCGAGAAAGAGCAGCCCGAACATCAGAACACCTAAGCTTATTCCATAGCCAATAATGTTCGCCCAACTTGTTGCTGGGCGTTTTATGAATAGCATTAGTGGAAAAGCGGCAAGCAGGAATCTCAACCCGGTCAGCAGCAAAGGCGGCACTTCCGCAACGCCAACTTTGATTACGACGAAGTTGAAGCCCCAAATGGCGACGACAAGAATGGCGAGCAACACGTCGCGAATGGGCATGAGAAGGACCTAAAGAAAAAGGGCGGGCAACTCTGCCCACCCTTTCAATCATATTCAATATGGTCAAGATCACATCAAGACAATTTGATGGATAGATTATGCCTCGCCAAAAACTCGAGTGAAGATCGTGTCCACATGTTTGAGATGGTAGGCATCATCAAACATATCATCGATTTGAGCATCGGTGAGGGCGCTAGAAACCTCTTCATCGGCTTTCAAGAATGCTGCAAATTCGCCTTCGCCGCGCCAGACTTTCATGGCATTGCGTTGTACGGCGCTGTAGCTGTCTTCGCGTGACAAACCAGCTTGGGTGAGAGCAAGCAACACACGCTGTGAATTGTGCAGGCCACCAAGTTTGTCCATGTTGGCCTTCATATTTTCAGGATAGACAACCAAGTTTTCAACTACGTTGGTCAAACGGATCAGTGCGAAATCCAAAGTGACGGTCGCGTCCGGGCCAATCATGCGCTCAACAGAAGAGTGTGAAATGTCGCGTTCGTGCCAAAGCGCTACGTTTTCCATCGCTGGTGTTACCGCGCTACGTACGATCCGCGCCAAACCAGTGAGGTTTTCAGTAAGGATTGGGTTGCGCTTGTGTGGCATGGCCGATGAGCCTTTTTGGCCCTTAGAGAAGAACTCTTCAGCTTCCAAGACTTCGGTGCGTTGCAGGTGACGGACTTCGACAGCCAAACGTTCAATTGATGAGGCAACAACGCCAAGAGTTGCGAAATACATTGCGTGGCGGTCACGAGGGATCACTTGGGTTGATACTGGCTCAGATGCCAAACCCATTTGTTCCGCCACATATTCTTCAACACTTGGATCGATATTGGCGAAGGTGCCGATGGCGCCTGAAATTGCGCATGTGGCAATCTCTTCACGCGCGTTAATCAAGCGCTGTTTGCAGCGATCAAACTCTGCATATGCCTGCGCCAACTTAATGCCGAATGTGGTTGGCTCGGCGTGAATGCCGTGGCTTCGGCCAATGGTGATTGTGGTTTTATGCTCAAATGCGCGTTTTTTGATGGCAGCAAGCAACTTGTCCATATCTTCAAGCAACAAGTCGGTCGCTTTGACCAATTGCACGTTAAAGCATGTGTCCAAGACGTCAGATGATGTCATGCCTTGGTGTACAAAGCGCGCTTCAGGCCCAACGATTTCAGCTAGGTGCGTCAGGAATGCAATAACGTCGTGTTTGACTTCGCGTTCAATTTCATCGATGCGCTCAACATTGAATTGTGCGTCTTTGCCTTTTGCCCAAATCACATCGGCTGCTTCTTGCGGCACAACGCCTTGTTTAACCTGCGCCGAGGCTGCATGTGCCTCGATGTCGAACCAGATTTTGAATTTTGATTCAGGCGACCAGATTGAGGTCATTTGTTCGCGAGAGTAACGAGGAATCATGGGCTTAGCTGTCTTTCTGAAATTTTTGATTCAGGATTGGATTAGCCGCGTCCCGAAAGGGCGGCGTTGCGGATCGCATCCATGCGCGGTCCATATGTGGTCGGATCATTGCCTTTATAAACGGCAGAACCAGCAACTAGTGCATTGGCACCAGCGGCCGCGATTTCTGCAGCGTTGTGTTCTGTCACGCCGCCATCAACTTCGATGTCGATTGGACGGTCGCCGACAAGGGCTTTGGCTTGACGGATTTTTTCAATCGCTTGCGGGATAAAGGCTTGTCCGCCAAATCCTGGGTTCACACTCATGATCAAAATGAGGTCCAAACGATCAATCACATTTTCGATCACAGAAACGGGTGTTGAAGGGTTTAGTGAAACGCCAGCCTTTTTGCCCATGTTGCGAATGGCCTGCAAGGAGCGATCTAGGTGAGGACCGGCTTCAGCGTGAACGGTGATGATATCTGACCCAGCTTTTGCAAAAGCTTCGAGATAAGGATCAGCGGGTGCGATCATGAGATGAACATCCAAGATCTTCTTGGTCACGGGACGGATCGCCTCGACGATCATTGGTCCGATGGTGATGTTTGGCACAAAGTGTCCGTCCATCACATCAACGTGGACCCATTCGCAACCAGCGTCATCAATGGCTTTAACTTCTTCGCCAAGGCGCGCAAAATCTGCGGAAAGGATGGAAGGGGCGATCTTGATCGGCAAGTCGGTCATCACACTGTCCAATATGTATCATAGGGGGTTATGAGGCGCGGGTTAGCACATGTTTTGCACGCTGCCAATTGGCCGAAGGGCGAAAGCGGCGGATTTCTGGCATTTTGCGAGATTCTCAACAAGATTCACAATCGCTTGAGTGCGACAGTGAGGTGCTTGCGCGTTTGGTGTTGATCGGGCAATAGAGGGGACAGAATGGAGCACTTATGATCTCTTTGAGCATTCCTGTCATTTTCGGCGCCGGTATTTTGAGTTTCCTGTCACCGTGCGTGTTGCCGCTGGTGCCGCCATATTTGAGTTATATGGGGGGAACAACGTTTGAAGAGTTGCGCCGTGAAGGAAGCACCGGGAGCGCTGTTTGGTGGCGCACTGTTCTCACTTCATTCTTCTTCATTCTTGGCTTCTCGACAATCTTTGTTGGCTTAGGTGCTACCGCGACCCTGTTTGGGGAAATGCTGCGCTCGTCACTTTCCTGGCTCACTTCTCTTGCTGGCATAGCCATCATTGTGATGGGGCTTCACTTTTTGGGCGTCCTGCGCATCGGGTTTTTGTATCGACAAGCCAAGTTTGATGGGCCGTCCAAAGCATCTGGTCCGCTCGGGGGATATTTGCTCGGTCTCGCTTTTGCGCTGGGGTGGACACCTTGTATCGGCCCGATATTGGCGGCGATTTTGCCAGTAGCAGCGAACTCTGAAACCGCTTGGCAAGGTGCCGGGCTTCTTGCTGTTTATTCAGCGGGTTTAGGCGTGCCGTTTTTCTTGGCGGCATTAGCGGTTCGCCCATTTATGAGCTTCTTCTCAAAGTTCAAGAAAAACCTAGGAATGGTCGAGAAAGTTATGGGAGTGTTCTTGATCATCACCGGCATTTTATTTCTTACCGGCGACTTCACACGGATTAGCTTTTGGCTGCTTGAAACATTCCCTGTGCTGCAGAGCTTTGGGTAATATTAACCCTAAAGCAAATTGTTCGCTTATCTAGAGCCCAGCTTTGCTATCGTTTGCGAAGGTTTTAAGGGTTTTGGTGTGAGGATGCTCCGCGATATTTTAGGAGCATGCTGTGAAGTTGGCTGACGAACATAAAAATGGGAAATCTGCATTGGTGCATGATGGTTCGCCTTCAGATTGGAAGCCCATGTTCACCGTTACATCGGACATCTACGAAGTAGAGCCGCAATGGCGCGCGCTAGAGGCCTTTGGCATCCAGTCGCCTGGGCAAAGCTTTGATTTTGTGCGCTCGTGGGTAGAGCAGTGCGAAATTCCACTGCAACGCCAGTTCTATGTCACCGCATACTGCAACCGAGAACCTTTTGTGGTTCTGCCGCTCATGATGACCCGGCGCTTGGGCGCAACAGTTCTGACGTGGTTCGTGGGCTCGCATGTGGCCTGCAATGGTCCGTTAATCAACACGGCCATCATGTCCAAACTGTCCGAAGACGATCGAAAAGAATTCTGGCGGACCTTGGTGCGCGCATTGCCGCCCTCAGATGCGGTTTATATGCCTGGCGTGCTCACGGGCGAGAATATTGAGTTCGAAGCATTCGAGGGACAGAGCAAGAAGCCTGTTTGTGATTATGTTTATCGAACTGAGTTTGACAGTTGGGAAGAAGCGGATAAGGAACGCAGGGACCGTAAGCGCCGCCGTCGCGACAAGCAGCATCGCCAAAAGCTAGATGCACTCGGCAAAGTTGAGCTGAAGAGCTTTGAACTTCCCGGTGAGATAGTGCATCCGCTCAAAACTGTATTTGCGCAAAAGCGCGTTCGATTTGAACAGCTCGACATTGAAGATCCGTTTGCCGATGAAAAGGTGCGTGCTGCTTATGCGGATGTGTTCGCGACGGCTAATTCTGTTCGCCCAATTATCTATGCATTATGCCTTGATGGTGAAGTGATTTCTGCGCGCTATTGTATCGCACATCAGCGCAAATTGTTTATGCTGATTTCGTCAATGACCGATGATGCGGGTGTCATGGCTGGATCGCCAGGCAATCAATGCCTTCTCGAAGTGCTAAAAACTGAGTTGAATGACGACGGTTTTAACCTTGTTGATATTGGTGTCGGCGAGGCTGATGAGAAGCGGCGCTGGTGCAACGTTATGCAACCAGTATGCACCTGTTTTATTCCGCGTACTGTAAAAGGGTGGGTCTTCTTTGTCGCCCAAGCCGGGATTGAACGGCTTAAGATGGTCGTAAAAGGAAATGCAAAGCTATTCGCTTTTTACAAAACGATTAGAGGCATATTGCCGCCTGTCCTTAAGACTTAAAATAGCTTCAGCCCCCGCAATGACGCATGCCCGTCTTTTGCAATAATAATATGATCGTGCACGGTGATACCAAGCGGCTTGGCGATCTCATCTATCGCGCGGGTCATTTGAATATCGGCATTTGACGGGGTTGGGTCGCCTGACGGGTGATTGTGCAATAGAATCAGCGCTGTTGCGGATAATTCTAATGAGCGTTTGATCACTTCGCGCGGATAGACGGGCGTGTGGTCAACAGTGCCAACCTGCTGCACTTCATCAGCGATCAGTTTGTTCTTCTTGTCTAAGAATAAAATCCGAAACTGCTCTTTGTTTTCATATGCCATTTGTGCATGGCAATAGTCGAGAAGCTCGGACCATGACCCAAGTGTTGGGCGTTCAGGAACTTTTGATTTGGAAAATCGCTGCGCTGCGGCCTGAATGACTTTAATGTCTGTTGCCGCTGTCGGGCCCAAACCGTCTATTTCTTGCAAGAGATTTGGTGGCGCTGACAATACCTCAGAGAAACTACCAAATCGGTCAATTAGGGCTTTGGCTATGGGTTTCGTGTCGCGGCGCGGCAGAATGCGGAACAGAAGTAATTCGAGCAATTCATAGTCCTGCATGCCTTCCGCGCCTGCTTTCTGAAAGCGTGCGCGTAGTCGGTCTCGGTGGCCATGATAATGTGGCTGCGGCGCCTCAGACATGCCAGACAACTTGTTTTTGTCGGACTGTTTCGGGCCTTGATCCATTATCTGCTCGCCTCAAGCGGGTTGAACAAGCCGTTTGGACTTTGTGTGAAGATTTCACATCCGTGCTCGGTTATTCCAATGGAATGCTCGCACTGTGCAGAGAGTGTGCGGTCACGTGTCACCGCGGTCCAGCCGTCAGCCAAAACTTTTACATGTTGTCGGCCCAAATTGATCATTGGCTCGATGGTGAAAATCATGCCGGGTTTCAATTCAGGGCCAGTGCCGGGCGTGCCAAAATGCATGATGTTTGGTTCATCATGGAATAGGCGTCCAATACCGTGGCCAACAAAATCGCGAACAACAGACGTGCGCTCGCCTTCGGCAAAAGATTGAATTGCTGCCCCAATGTCGCCAGTGGTGTTGCCGGGTTTTGCCACCTCAAGTGCGCGCGCAAGACTTTCATAGGTCACTTCAATTAGGCGCTCTGCTTTTCTTGAAATGTCACCAATTGGGTACATCCGGCTCGTGTCGCCGTGCCAGCCATCAACGATCAGAGTGATGTCAATGTTGACGATATCACCATCTTTGAGCGCTTTTTCGTTTGGAATGCCGTGACAAACCACATGGTTGATGCTGGTGCAGATTGAATGCCGATAGCCGCGATAGTTCAATGTGGCAGGCACGGCATTGTTGTCTTTGGCAAACTCAAATGCAATTCGGTCAAGTTCAGCTGTGGTGATACCGGGTTTGGCGTGCTCATACATGATGTCGAGCGCCTGGGCAGCAAGTGCACCAGCTTTGCGCATGCCTTCAAAGCCTTCTTCGCCATGAAGCGGGATGATGCCAGGTGTGCGCTTTTGATATGGTTTTGCGGATGCGTAGGTGACCATTAGTTCTTCTCAATTCGATTTGAGCGCAAACTAGCTTGAAGGCAATAAAATTGGAAGCCTTGAAGCAAGACGAATTTCATTGCGGCTGATGTCGCAATCATAGCACAAAAATTCAACCCCTTCATCGTGGGCTTTGCGGACCGCATTTGCATATTTGGGCGCCAAGTCTTGCGCAAACCCGAAACGATCACAATCCGTGCGCTGGACCAGATAGAGATTTATCGCCCGATGTCCCGCAGCCACCATATTCGCAAGCTCATTCAAGTGTTTGACGCCTCTTTCCGTTTCGCAGTCGGGGAACTCCGCTAAGCCATCACCGCGTGCCAAGTGTACATTTTTGACTTCTAAATAAGTCATTTGGTTCGCTTTTTGGTTGAGAAGGAAGTCGATGCGCGAGTTTTCGCCATATTTGACTTCTGCCCTGAAGTCCTCAATTGGGTTTAACTCCGAAATGGCGTCCTCCGAAAGCGCTTCACCAACAATTTTGTTTGGGTAGTTGGTGTTGATCCCCACAAGGCCAGTTGGGAGCTCTACCAATTCAAGCGAATATTGAAGTTTGCGTTTTGGGTTGTCAGACTTGGAAACAAATACAGGCAGGCCGGGCATGTTAAGTCCTAGCATTGCGCCTGGATTTGCACAGTGGGCAGTGATCAACTCGCCGCCTTCTAACGTTATGTCTGCAAGGAAACGTTTGTATCGTTTAATCAACGTGCCACGCAAAAGTGGCGAGGGAAGGCGCAAAACTGAACTCCGGGGTAGGATGATGGTGCCGAACAGGCTTGCAATTGTTCTTAGGCTTGGGCATTCAGTCAAGCAAAGAGTTAGGTGAAACATATGGCTGATGCGAATAACCAGAAACGAGTGACTGCCGGCATGCTGGTGATTGGCGACGAGATTTTGTCCGGGCGCACGAAGGACAAGAATATTGGCACAGTTGCAGACTTTTGTGCCGACCTTAACATTGAGCTTTGTGAAGTCCGGGTCATCGCTGATGAGATTGATGAAATCGTTGATGCGTTGAACGCGCTGCGCAAGAAGTTCACTTATGTCTTTACAACAGGTGGCATTGGCCCCACGCACGACGACATCACCGCCGACGGCGTGGCTAAAGCATTTGGTGTGGCACTGAAAGTGGATGATCGTGCCATCAAGATGATGCAAGATAGGTTCACCGACTATCCAATGAATGAGGGACGCTTGCGCATGGCACGCATCCCTGATGGTGGCGAGTTGATCCCCAACACCGTTTCTGGTGCGCCGGGTATTCACATCGGCAATGTCTACGTGATGGCTGGCGTGCCAAAGATCATGCAGGGCATGCTCGAAGCAATTGCGCCGAAATTGGAAACGGGAATAGAGGTCTTTTCGGCCAGTTGTGACTCACAGGTTGGGGAAAGTTCACTATCTGAGCCACTTGCGGCATTGCAAAATTCTTACCCAACGGTCAAAATCGGCTCTTACCCTCAAATGGGGTCGGACAAATATGTAACGCAAATTGTGTTGCGCTCCGCCGATAAGCCTTTATTGGATGAAGCGACGCAAAAAGTTCGGGACATTATTGCTGCGGCAACGAAGAACAAATTGAAAATCTAAAGAGGTTGGCCATGAGCGCACCGCAAAATAAAAGCTTTCCCGTTTCATGGGACCAATTTCACCGCGATTCGCGCGCATTGGCGTGGCGATTGAACTCCGAAGGGCCGTTTGACGCCATAGTTTGCATCACCCGCGGTGGTCTTGTGCCTGCAGCAATCATTGCGCGTGAGCTGGGTATCCGTGTGATTGAGAGCGTTTCGATTTCCTCATATGAGTATAAGGATCAGGGCAAGCTACAAGTGCTCAAATCCATCGCAGATGACATCCTGGCGCTTGATGCGGCGGATGACAAAAAGGTATTGATTGTTGACGACCTTGTCGACACCGGCAAAACGGGACGCGCCGTGCGGGCAATGCTGCCCAATGCGCACTTTGCGACCGTTTACGCGAAGCCATTAGCACGCGACCTAGTGAACAGCTTTGTGACGGAAGTATCTCAGGACACTTGGATCTATTTCCCATGGGACATGGACGTTTCGTACGCGCCACCAATTCATGGGTCGGATGACTAAGCGGCAACCAATTAGGCAAACAAGCGAAGGCGCCCTGCGGGGCGCTTTTTTGTGCGTATGCCACAAGACTATGGGTACAGTTCCAAAAATCGTTTGCATCTTCGCATTGCAGAACCATGAGCCAAATCAATGCGCCTTGTTGAGTGACGGACCAGACTGATTTTTGCTTCCAGTTTTGCGGTGATGTGGTGAGGCATGCTGGTGTTGTTGTTTGCTAATTGGTGTGCTTAGGGAGGTATTGTTATGCTTGCAAATCGGCGGAAAAAGCGTCTGCAATACTTAATGGAAAATGCAGGGCCGACAATTCGTCATCTCCTTTTTCAGCGATTTGATATTGGCAGCAACGAAGAACGCACAAGCAATTACGAGGAAATGTTGGCACTTCCTGAAGTCGCAAAATGGCGGAGCCTTATTCCAAATGAAATATCTGCGTCCACTTTGTTGGGCAGTAACGATGGTTGTTTTGAAAATGCGTTTGGCAAGCTGCTGCAGTTTGGCCTTGCAATCGAAGATATTCTAACTGCAAAGCAAAGGCGCGAATATCTTCGCTATCTGGAGGTATCAACAAATGACGACATTTATGCGTGGCTCGCTCGGTATGTCGTCGCCAGCTATTTCTGCATCACAGGTGAAGTTCATCCAACGGCAGTGACCATTGTTACGGACAGGTTGCAGTCACTTCACTCGTTTGTAAGGAGTCCATCTCAACGCCATAACATTTTTGTTGATAGCTTGCATGCAAAATTGCCGAAGGCATATGAAGGTCGAAAATTGATTAATCCAGGTCTTTACGCAAGTGGTGAACTTTGCCTGCCACTTGTTCATGATGTATTTGTCTTTTCGCACCTCTATGAGCAATTTGATAATGAACAACGTAGACAGGTGGGCGACATAATAGATTTCATTGCCGATAAAAAATACCAGTCGATTGATTATGGTTATGGCATGGTGAGGTCAAATAAGAACAAGTGGCATGCGATGGGGTGGAGTGCGCATATGCCCCTTTTCAATGAGCAGTTGTCGACAGCATACTTCCACAAAGGTCTTGTGTTTCGCGCAGGTCTTTTTTCCCGTCTTAGAAACCAGAAGAGTAGTAAGTGGCTGGCTAGCGTTTTCAATACATTTGAGAAGTTCAAGATTGATGATTTTAGGTTTTCGTTTCCTGGCGAACTCATGCCGGAGACACCAAACTCATACTATCTGAATGGTCGGCATCTTGGACTTAACGAGAACAGGCGCCAAAAAGAGGGGCGGATCATTGAGTCTACCTACTACGCTCACCTTGTAGATATTGATGGCTAACGAAAGTGTCGTTGAATTAGTATTGCATTATTTGGTGCGGACGACGGGACTTGAACCCGTAAGCCGGTTAGGGCGAGGGATTTTAAGTCCCTTGTGTTTACCAATTTCACCACGTCCGCGAATTTGAGCGACAGAACAGTCACTGGCGTCGGTTTGTCATAAAATTGACACCATTTCAATGGGTAAGTTGCCAACAATACATGATGTGCTTTGACGTTATCAAAATCTGGATAAATAGGTTGGCAATTCAAATTTGCATTGGTATGGAAATGACGATATTCGGTAATCTTTAGATCTAAAATTGGAGTTTTTCATGTCGTGCAGTGTTGGGCGTATCGTGCCGGTAATCCTTGCGGGGGGCAAAGGAACGCGGCTTTGGCCAATTTCTCGGTCTGCGCGGCCAAAGCAATTTTTGAACCTCGCTGGCGATAACAGCCTTTTCCAACAGACGCTTGAACGTGTTTCAGATCGTGAAAAATTCGCTGAACCCATCGTCATCACCAACAATGAATATCGTTTTTTGGTTGCTGAGCAGGCGCTTGAAGCTGGTGTTGAACTTAGTGCTGTTTTGTTAGAGCCAGTTGCGCGCAATACAACCGCTGCTGTGTTGGCTGCAGCAAAGTATCTGGCAGGGCAGCAAAGTGAAGACACACTGATTTTTGTTTTGGCCTCAGATCATCGCATTGTCGAAGATGCAGATTATGCCGCAGCTGTTGATGCGGCAGCACTATGCGCAGCAGCTGGCAATTTGGTTACATTCGGAATTAAACCAACAGAACCTGCAACGGGCTATGGCTATATCGAGCAGGGTGAGGCCATAGAATGCGGCGGCTTCAAAGTTGCGAAATTTGTTGAAAAACCAAATCAAGACGTCGCTGAACAGCTTGTGGCTGGCGGCCAGCATCTTTGGAATTCTGGCATGTTCTTGTTTGAGCGTGATGTGATTATCGCTGAGTGTGAGGCATTGGCGCCTGATGTTGCAAGGGCGGTTGCTGCCGCGGTTGAAAAAGCGGACAAAGACTTGGACTTTGTGCGTTTGGACGAGGCTTCATTTGCGCAATCCCCCGACATTTCAATCGATTATGCGATCTTTGAGAAAACCAAAAAGGCAGCGGTTGTGCCTGCGCCCATCGAGTGGTCTGATTTGGGAAGCTGGGATGCTGTTTGGAAAGTTGGCGCTCAGGACCAATTAGGCAACGTCGCTGTTGGCGATGTCATGCTCAGCGAGACAAAGAATTCACTCGTTTACTCCGAAACGGGGCAGGTTACCGTCAACGGTCTGGACGATGTGGCTGTCATCGTTAGTGAAGATGCGATCTTCGTCGGTGCGCTTAGTGATGCGCAAAAAGTCGGCGCGTTGGTGAAAACGCTTCGTAGCGATGCGCGTACTGCGCCGCTGACTGAAACACACCGCACATGCTATCGCCCGTGGGGTGGATATTCTTCTTTGGTTGTGGGTAATCGCTTCCAAGTGAAACGGTTGTTCGTGAAACCTGGCAAAAAGCTTTCGTTGCAAAAGCACCACCACCGATCAGAGCATTGGGTTGTGGTTAGCGGTACGGCTGAAGTGACTGTCGACGATAGCGTGAAGACGCTTAGCGAAAATGAATCAGTTTATATTCCGCTGGGCGCAGTTCACCGGCTCGAGAACAAAGGCAAGATTTTGCTGGAGTTGATTGAAGTGCAAACGGGCTCATATCTAGGTGAAGACGACATTGTACGCATCGAGGACGAGTTCGGCCGCGCATAGCAACGTTTAAGACGGTTTGTTGGTTGCGCCGTGCAACATTGTTGCACGGCGTTTCCTTTGCATGGCAATTTTGGATAAAATATACAAAACGAACTAAATTGATGATTTGTGCGCTTGAAAATTGTTATGCGATGCTGTCGACTGGGTGTGAAATCTAAGAGGTCTACATGCAAATTCCATTTATTTCTATTGAAGAAGTTGAGCACAAACTGCGCTGGCGAGAGGTCGCTGACGCCATGCTTGCAGGGCACAGGCAAAACAAAGCCCGCCTTGGAGACCTTGCGCTGGAGCGTGGTACACAGTCTATGCTCAACCGTGCGGCATGGATTGATGGATTGGGGTTAGCCCTTAAGTCGGTGACAATTTATCCCGACAACGCAGACCGGAAGCCGCCATTGCCAACAATCGAATCTGTTGTTGTGTTGTTTGATGATGAAACAGGCGCAATTCGCGCGCTGATTGACGGTCAGCTGGTAACCAAATGGAAAACTGCGGGCGACAGTGTATTGGGTGCACGTCTATTGGCTCGACCAGATTCTAAGCGCTTGCTGATTGTCGGTTCCGGAACCGTTGCGGGTTCACTTGTTGATGCGTATCGCGAAGTCTTTCCTGCGCTTGAAGAAGTTCACATTTGGAGCCGCAACTTGGACAATGCACGTGCGCTTGCAGATACAAAAGGTTGCTCGGTGGCAGATGACTTGCAGCGGGCTGTTGAGCAAGCAGACATTGTTTCGACAGCCACTATGGCGCGACAGCCGATCATAATGGGTGACTGGGTTCGTCCCGGTACGCATGTGGATCTGATCGGCGCATTTCGATTGGACATGCGCGAAGCGGACGATGTTTTGATGCGGAAGGGCAAGTTATTTGTCGATTCTCGCGACACAACCATTCATGACATTGGTGAACTAAGCATTCCAATTGCTGCTGGCGTGTTGTCAGAAGGCGACGTGATTGCCGACTACTATGATTTTGCAAATGGTGAGGCTAGTGGGCGTGGAAGTGCCGAAGACATCACTGTTTTTAAGAACGGCGGTGGTGCCCATCTTGATCTAATGGTCGCCAAACTCATTTATGACAAATGGTCAGCCTAATTTTCTGCTTCGCCAGTTTTCGCTGATTTGTTTTTCTTAGAGAATAATCCTGAACGTACAGTGGCTTGGAAGAAGATTGCGGAGCCGACCAAAATGGCGATGCCAGCGGCAAAAAACGCAACGCCTGGGAAGTATGCTGGCGCATTTGGCGACATCGTGAAGTAGGCAAACAATTGCGTCGCGGCGAGGGGGCCAAGAATTGCGGTGATGGAATTCACCGCATTCACGCCGCCTTGCAATTCGCCTTGCGCGTTGTCTGCGACACGGTTGGACATGAGGCCGTTAAGCCCAGGACCAACGAATCCACCTAAAGCACCGGGGAGCAGGAAGATATAGAGCCCCACTGCAGTATCGATAAAAGCCATGCCAAAGAACCCGATAGCTGCGAAGGCGAGTCCAAGTACAACAGTCCAGAGTTCACCAAAGAACTTAATTGCTGGGCGCATTAGTCCGCCTTGCACCACCGCGAACATAATTCCAAAGACTGAAAGCGAGATGCCAATTTGCCCTGGTGACCATTGGAATCGCTCGATGGTGAAAAAGCTCCAAATGCTTGGATAGGCTTGGCCGGCAAGCGAGAAGAAGAACAGTACGCCAAGGAACGAGATTACGAATGGAAACTGCTTGAGAGAGAGAATTGTGCCAAGTGGATTGGCGCGCTTTACGTCAAAGCGGCGACGTTTGCGCATGCCTAGGCTTTCGGGCAGCACAAAGTAGCCATAGATCAGATTAAGGAACGCAACGCCAGCAGCTGCAAAGAACGGTACGCGCGTGCCAAATTCACCAAGCTGACCACCAATGGCGGGGCCGATAATGAATCCTGCGCCAACCGCAGCACCGATTAGGCCGAAGTTTTGGGCGCGTTTTTCTTTTGGTGAGATGTCGGCAATATAAGCGGTCGCTGTGGAAATTGCAGCGCCCATAATGCCCGCGACAATGCGACCAATGAAGAGCCAGACGATGGTTGGTGCGAAGCCCATCAAAAGATAATCAAGTGTGAGCCCAAGCAGTGAGGCGAGCAGCACCGGGCGACGCCCAAATCGATCGGATAGATTTCCTAGAATCGGCGAAAAGATGAATTGCATCAACGCATATGCCGAAATCAAAAAGCCACCATATGCGGCAGCGCTTGAAACTTTCTCTGCGGTCAGCTCTTCAAGCAGACCAGGCAGCACTGGCACAATGATCCCAAGGCCAAGAATGTCGATAAATACGGTGACCAGAATAAAGATCAGCGCAAGCCGGGGGTTTTTCACTGCCGTCATCGGATTTCTTCAGCCTTGATTGATTATTTGGGGCAATTGACACGTCCAATATAGGATTTGCAAGCGCTTTGTTTAGGGGCAGGCGCGTCTTTTTGACCGTGCTGTCAATTTGGGTGCAACAGTCAATTGCAGTTTTTCGCATCTATTTGATGACGCTACTGCGCATTGCCATGCTATTATAATCTAAGGTTGTGTTTTCTAGGCGAAGAATGTTTTGATGTCACAGGTTACGGGCCGCCGCGCCAAGCGTATTCATTATTCCCAAGATATTAGTGAGGCAAAATCGACGCATGTGCATCGATTTGTGGGGGGGCAAAGTGTTGAGCATATTGATCCAGTTTTGTTGCTCGATGTGTTTGAAATGCAAGTTGGCGCCACTGCGGCAGGGTTTGAAGCACACCCGCACAAGGGATTTGATACGTTGACCCTTGTGCTATCCGGCGCGGTCGATCACAAGGATAATCAGGGCAACTCTGGGTCGGCTATTTCGGGCGACATGCAGTGGATGCGGGCTGGCAATGGTGTCATTCATGAGGAAAAACTACGCGATGGTGATGACGGGGTCGGCGCAAAAGGCGTGCAGCTTTGGCTAAACCTTAGTAGCGCAGAAAAAGGTCAGCCGCCGCAATACGCGCTCATCAAATCAGACAGAATTGTTCAGACGAACAAAAAGGATGGTGTTGTAGTCAAAGAGCTTGGCGCTGCGTTGCCCGTGCAATCTGGGTTGCCCGAGAGAATTGAATTTCTTGATGTGTCATTTCGACCAGGTAGTCGGATTCATCGGGAAATTGAAGCATCGTCGCTACTGGGGTTAGTGATAGAAGGCACCGTCTGCGTGCCAGACAATGATGGCGGCACCATAATTGTGGGTCCAAACGCAATGGTTGAATTTGAACCCACATCCGAAGCGGTCGATATCGATAGTGATACAGGTGGGCGTTTGCTGCTGATTGGTGGCACACCAATTGGCGAACCGATTGTGCGAAAGGGCCCATTTGTCATGAACAGTCGCGAAGAATTGAAACAGGCGTTTGCGAATTATTCTTCAGGTGGATTTGGCCCGACCATACCTTCAAACGGGTCGTGAGCGTATATCCAGTCCAAGCGTTCTAGATGAGCTTCTGCACTTTTGCCAGCGACCACTGCGTCCCGACCCCAGCTAAGCGGTGGAGACATGTGAAATACGAATCCGTTTTTCTGGCTCTGATCTTGAACCTTGGTTGCACGAGCATGTCGTAGATTTTGCCATTTGCCAAATGCCGTCGCGTTGTCGGTTTCGCTGGCAAGAATCGTTGCCATAAGACCCGCATCTTCAATTGACATGGCCGCACCTTGCGCCTGGAAAGGCAGCATTGCGTGAGCTGCATCACCAAGGATTGCCACGTTGCCTTTGTGCCAAGTCTCTGTCTTTACGCTAAACAGCGGCCATGCGGTCCAAGGATCAGAAATTGATTCCATAATCGCAGATAACTTACTGTTTTTGCGCAGAGATTTGTTGCTGATTTCCGGCGTGTCACTGTCTTCAAGTGGCAATGCAAACTCGGTGACGAGCACTACATTGAATTGATCGCGTTGTGGCAGCGGATAGACAACCATGTGGTAGTCAGTGCCCCAGAAAAGGGATGTGCGATCCTTCGGCAGCAAATTGCCAAGTTGCTCAAGATCGGCCATGGCACGCCATGCCACATAACCGGAATATTGTGGACGTTGACCGCTGAGCGATTCAGTACGCGTTACGGATCGAACTCCATCCGCACCGATTTGCGCGCGCGCCGTCAGCGGATAACTTGGTTTACCTTCGCGCTCTATCATTACGGATACAGCGTCTCCCAAATCTTCGACACGCGTTTTTGTGACGCCAAAAAGAATTTCGATATTTGGAAAAGCTTTGGTCGCTTTGTAAAGCTGTTGAGCGAGATCAGCGCGATGCATTACGGCGTAAGGGGTGCCCTGGTAACGCTGTTTGGCGAATTGACCGAGTTTGACGTGAGAAATTGGATCGCTTTTACCGTGCCGGTAAATGTCGATGCCTTCTGGCTCAAAACTGTGAGCAGTAATTGCATCATCTAGACCAAGCTCGGTGAGAACCCGGCGCGCGTTAGGGCTGATTTGCATCCCTGCGCCAAATTCAGAAATCTCATGATGCTGTTCCGCGATGACCACGCGGAACCCAAATTTTGCGAGCGCAAGCGCCAGCGTTAAGCCAGCAATGCCAGCCCCATTGATTGAAATCGTCTTTTCGGGGCCCATGTTTTTCCTCGTTTGCTACGCCTTGTGGGCGTCGTAAACGGCTTCTTTTGGAGAAGATGCTGCGGCGCCCAGATTGCCATTGTGAATATAATGCGTAGAGCAGTAGGGGCACACAATGTCACTATCATCGCCCATATCCAAAAACACATGTGGATGATCAAATGGCGGCAATGCGCCCACACATTTAAACTCTTTGGACCCAATTTCGATTTTTTGGACGCCCATTGCGTTGTGGTAATGCGGTGTTGTGCCGTGTGCCATATTGCTCTCGTTTTTTCAAAAATGGTCTCGTGACAAATTAGGTTGAAACATATCCAAACCCAATCGCGTTGACCAGCGTATAACGCCTGCCGATCAAGTTGACAATTTGCCAAAACACATTTTGCTGATATTGAGCGGTGCAAATGCAACTAAATAGGGTCCAAAATGCCGCACTTCCAATCTGAAGGCTATGAAATTGCCTATTCCATCTATGGCGAAGGGCCATCAATATTGCTTGTTCATGGATTTGGCTCGAACGGCAAAGTGAACTGGGTTGATACGGGCTGGGTCGATTCTTTGGTGCGCGCTGGCTATCGGGTAATCACGATTGATAATCGGGGACACGGAAAATCCCAGAAGATTTATGACAGTGACGCCTATCCTTCGAGCGAGATGGCCAAGGACTCGGTCAATCTTATCAAGTTTCTTGGACTCAAGCAGATTGCAATAATGGGTTATTCCATGGGCGCGCGCATATCCGCTTACGTTTCAATGTCTGCGCCGGAATTGGTCAAATGTGCGGTATTTGGCGGTTTGGGCGAACGAATGACCATCGGCATGACAACTTCTGGGGTGATTGTTGATGCATTGTTGGCACCAACTTTGGAAGAAATTACGGACAAAACCGGTCGGATGTTCCGCATTTTTGCTGATCATACAAAGAGTGACCGTCGGGCACTGGCTGCTTGCATGGCTTCGTCGCGGCAACGTATTACAGAAGAAGATATTTCAAAGATCGAATTGCCCGTGCTCGTGGCTGTGGGCAGCGAAGACGAGGTTGGCGGTCGCCCAGAGCCGTTGGCTGCGTTGATGAAACAGGGCGAATCTTACGTAATTGAAGGTCGCGATCACATGCGCGCGACGGGGGATAAACAGTTTAAGCAAGCTGTGTTATCATTCCTAGAGCGCCAATATCCAATTTAGTGCGCGTTGGGTGGAAATCTAGGATTTGATCACCCATATAGAATTGAGTTGAATTAGGAGATCTCCGATGGCTGAGACAAAGCTGCAATCGCAAAAACCGACAATTGTAGACCCGGTTTGGCGCTCAATTTGCAGCGATGCGGAGCAAATGATGGCGAATGAGCCAGCGTTTTCAGGCTTTGTCATCGCCAATGTGCTGAACCACGAGCGGGTGGAAGAGGCGATAGCTTATCGTGCGTCGGAGCTATTGGACCATCGGGATATGCCTGCGGCGATTATCCGTCGCGCGTTTTTTGATGTGCTTCGGGACAACCCGGCGATTGCCGACAACATACGTACAGATTTGGCAGCAACACTTGAGCGTGATCCTGCATGCAATCGTGCAATCGATCCGGTGTTGTTCTTCAAAGGCTTCCAAGCCATTCAAACCTATCGGTTTTCTCATGAGTTGTGGAAGACGGGCCGCAAAGACTTCGCAAAATATCTGCAAAGCAGAGCATCGCAAGTATTTCAGGTGGACATTCACCCCGCAGCTGTAATTGGACGCGGTATCATGGTCGACCATGCAACTGGTTTGGTTATCGGTGAAACTGCGCGTGTTGGAAATGACGTTTCCATTTTGCACGCTGTGACGCTTGGTGGAACAGGCAAAGAAGACGGCGATCGCCACCCAAAAATTGGCTGTGGCGTTATGATTGGTGCTGGCGCAAAGATTTTGGGCAACATTTCAATTGGGGATTGCGCACGAATTGCTGCTGGTTCAGTAGTTTTAAAGGATGTTCCTGCTAAGACCACTGTTGCTGGCGTTCCCGCCAAGGTTGTGGGAGAGGCCGGTTGCGCCCAACCTGCATCCAGAATGGACCAAATGATTGTCGATGATAGCGGTAAATCCAAATCAGAATGAGCTTACAGCAACAGAACAAGATATAGTTGATCAGATATGGCAACGGGAAGAGCAGTTGGCGGTGCCTTCTGCTACGTCCGGAGACGTTGCCAATATGGTCGCGTCTGATTTTGTCAGTTTTGATGCGCAGGGCAACACTGTTGCCAAGCACGAGTATGTTGATCAGTTGAACAATACCGACTCGGAGCGCACAGGAATCACGCGCTTGTGGGCGCATTTTGGGTCTGAGAATAGTTGTTGTCTTGCCTATATGCGCGAAGCTGAGCGGACGCAGCCTGATATTTGCATGGCGCTATGGATTGAACGCGATGGGGCTTGGCAAAAAACCTTTCACCATCAAAACGCGAAATTCGGCTAAGGTTGGGGAAAACCAAACTAGCTGTTGAGCAATTGGGTGATCTTGTTAGTTTCGCCCTCTAACTTTTAACGCCAAAAGCGGTGGTCAAAATGACAAAAGAAGAAATCGAAAACCTCACCAAATATTTGCGCGGCAAATTTGGAAATCCGGCGTTTGAAGTGCGCGCGCGTCCAAAAAAGGATGATTCTGCTGAAGTTTATCTCGGCGATGAATTCATTGGCGTAATGTATTTGGATGAAGATGAGGGCGAGCGTTCTTTTAACTTCCAAATGGCAATTCTTGATATCGATTTGGAAGAATACGCCTAATTTGCTTGTAGTGATGCCAAGCGCCGTTCCATCGCAACTGAGAATGGCCGCCAATAGGGCATCAGGCTTTGTTCAAACTGAATAAGCGCGGATACGCGCTTATTGACCAACACGGTTGTAATACAATTCTTTGCATTCGTGTTTGCCGCCTCTTCGTTGAGGCATTTGGCAACAAAAGGGCTGGCGCTTAGCGCATCGTACCAGATCGACTCATCCTCATATCCTGCTTCGTTACGCAGCTTTTTCACAACAAGGCCAAACCGTTGATCGGAAGGGCCGGGCGCGAAATTGTGAATGTAAAGGGAATCGAGCAGATACGCGCTGGGCGCTGCACGAGCTGCAGGTAGCAGCGTGGTTGTTACCTTAATCGAAAAGTCTTCAATCTCAATTGGTATGCTCAATTGCAGCAAGTTCACCACTGATTGCTCTTCATTGAAATCGGAAGTGATCCACGTTCTTGGCGCCTGCATTTTTGTTGCCGAAATTGAAAACTCCACCAACTTATTGTCCGCTTGGCGTTGGATGTTTCGGGTTTCTTCAAAAAAATCTAATGCGTAGACCGTTGCCAAACCCAGTAGGCTTAGACAAATAAGAAGGATTAAGATGTTGGTTCCTAAGCCATTTTTCGCTTTTTGGGAGCTTGGTTTGGTCATTTCTCTCCAGTTGCGGCGTTAACCATTTCGCGTGCTCTTACGTGACAAGTGATAGCGCCAAGAATATGTTTAACAAATCGTAAACGTGCGCACGTTGTTTGGGCGGGAGATAGTTGTGGCCAACGAGTTTTTGATTTCTTTGTATATTATAGCTGTGGGCATGGCATTTGCCGGCGGGGCTACATATTTTTACCAATGGGTGTGGAAACAAGAAGCTGTACTGCGATTCGATGGTGCGAATGTGTTTGGCACAGCGGCTCATTTGATGATGAGTTTTGTTTGTGGCCCGTTCATCATGCTCAACATGGGTTGGCGACGTGACAGTGCTGGTGGTTTGCACATGAGTCAAGCGCTGCTTTCTGCTTTCATCGCGTTCGGTTGGAGCTTTATCATCGGCCTGTTCGTTCTATACACCTATATCGGCGTTTTAGAGCTGTAAGCACGTGCAATACTCATTTGAAGGTGATGTGCCGCAAATCGCATCTGACGCATTTGTTGCCGACAGTGCAGACCTAATTGGGCGCATTGTGGCTAAATCCAAGTCAAATATTTGGTATGGCTCGGTACTGCGCGGGGATATCGAACCGATCATTGTTGGCGAAAATGCCAATATCCAAGACCTCACTGTGATTCATACTGATGCAGGATTTCCAGTCGAAATTGGTGAATACTGCACAATTGGCCACCGCGCAATCTTGCATGGCTGCAAGTTGGAAGAAGGTGTGCTCGTGGGGATGGGCGCAACTATCATGAACGGTTGCGTTATTGGCAAGGGTTCGATTGTTGGGGCAGGGGCTGTTGTGACCGAAGGTCAGATTATTCCGCCATTTTCAATGGTTTTGGGCATGCCTGGCAAGGTCAAGAAAGAACTAGATCCATCAAGTTTTGATGATCGCATCGCGCATGCAATGGGTTATGTGGATCGCGGTCAGCACTATTTGACAGCTGTTAAGCCCCTTTAGGGCCAAACGGTATCCAAAAAGGCCAAAGACCAGCCTCGGGGAAAGCTGGTCTTTGTGTTTCGGCCGGTGTCAGGGTTGGAAGTTTGGCCGAAAGTTGGGGAATTTATTGAGCGATTAGTTGCTCGCTAGAGTTATGGTTCTGTTATCCGAAAGCTCCATCCAGCGGCCCGCATGTATCTGCGATTGGCGCTTGATGTAGGCGTACGGCGTCTCACTCCAAACTTTGATTAGTCCTTCTTGGTTATCCAGAATTAGGTCACCTCTGTCCGTTCGCACTGTCAGCACCGCGTGTCCTTCGCCCGATTGTTGGCGTACAACCGTTACGAGCAGCGTGCTTGGTGCCCAACCGGCTTGGATCAAGGCTTTTCGCTTAGCCAAGACATAGTCTTCGCAATCGCCATACCCGCGTGGATAGGTCCAGTATTCTTCGGTTTGGTACAAATCGATGTCGTTGATCGGCTTAATTTCGGTATTAAACTTGGCGTTGACGTTTAAAAGCTGCTGCCACTTGGCTTGCGTAAGCTTTTCATAAGATACGAAATGTGTGTTCTGTGCGCATTCGGATGGACGCGTTTGACAAAAGGCGGCGTGCCCCATCGGTATTGAGGTTTCACGTACTTCTGCAACGAATGCATCGTTGGATGAAATAGCAAGCGCAGGCGAAGCGAATGCCGCGAGCGCGGTCATGCCTATCATGCAGTTGCGAAATAGCTGTTTTAAATTCTTCATTTGTAGTCTCCCTGACGAGGACCACTATGGAGATCGGAAATTTCCGGCCTGAAAAATAAAACGGCAGACTTTTATTCAAAAACAATGGGTTAGATTCAGGTGCTGTTAAGCATGGTGGGAGAGCCGTTGGGCAACACCTGCAGGTTTGCATTTAAACAACGCGCACAAAAAAGCCCGCTCAAAATGGCGGGCTCAATTCAATGCAGGATTGATTATCTTATTCGGATCGTAAGTTTGCCTGAACGACTGTAAAGATCTCTTGGACAGAAGAGAACTCAACCGCAATACCGTCGTCGAAGTGGCGAACAACGCGGGCGCGCATTCTACCCAATGTAATTGGTGTGCCCATGGCGGGTTTTACGTCTATTTCAACGGCAGCGCCTGAAAGCGAGATATCAACAATCTTACAACGATAGTTGCGACCATCCTCCAAAATGATACGTGAGTGACGAATGTCAGGTACCTGACGTTCATGTCTACGATCTTCTGGAAGATTGAGAATGTCTTTGTTGGCGAACCATGTTAGCTGCGCGGCAAGTTTGTCGCGTTTGCGCGGCGAAGCGTTTACGCTGATAACAAATCCGCCTTCTTCTTCACCTTGAATTGTGCCTTCAATCCGGCCGAGATGATCAATATAGGCGATAACTTTTTCGCCCAGTTTGCCTATCTCAGGTGCGATAATAACTGCATCACCCGGTGACATTTCGACAACCTGACAAGGGAACTCGCGGCGGTCCGCCAGCATGTAGCGACCAAGTAGCGATATCTTGACGCGTTGAAATCTGCCAGGTTCAACCTGGTTTGGATGCTCTGTTCTCAACGCCTGGGTGTGCATAGGGCATTTGCCATATTGTTCTGATCAACTATAGCAAAGATAACACCTAGTTAGTTAACCGAGTGTAATGGCAAATGTACTTTGATTACTGTTTTCCGCCATCAATTACCGACAGATGAGCGTAACGTCTTGCATTAATACCAAATACTTTGGCTGATTGCCCAAAAGAAGATCGAATATCAATGACATCTGCGTCGTCATCCGCTGCGACTTCTGTGCTAAAGTCTTGGCCAGCAAACTCATTTTGATGGTCGTCTGGCCAAATCAGTCGAAGACCAGAAATACGTTGTTCCATAATAGGTTGAGTGCCAAACCAGAGCGGTTCGTCGAAAGCGGTGATTGAGCCGATGATCCGGTTGTTTGTTGCACCATTGTGGCGAAGTGGCAAAAGCAATGTTTCGAACGTCAGCTGCGCATTGTGCTGGCTTGTTGCGTTGAACGTAACAAGCGCTGCGGCGTGATCGTCGGTGACAGCTTTGATCAAGGTTTCAATCGCATCTTTGTCGCGACGGTGCCAAAGGTCGATGAATGAGCGGTTCTTTAGCTCACGGCAATAGGTCGAGCAGATATGCGAACCGGCGAGACGGAAATTGAAGGTCTCGTGGTCAGGGGAGGCTTCCAGAATAAAAGTGTTCGCCAAAGCGTTGCGAATCTTAGTCGGATCCACGTCACGGCGTTCAGGCGCACTGCGTGTGCCCCGCAATTCGTTCCAATATTTATAGAGCCGCTGCGTGCTTTGCATCTGCATATTCGTCATATTCCCCGCATAAAACTGGCTGGCACCGTTTGCTCGGTGCTCAGTTCGGCCTCATTCGTCAATTTCAGTGGAGCCAATTTGGACCAAACCGCGCAAAAAATCGCCCTTAAAGCTTTATTAAGGTTAACGCGGCGGGTGATTGTGGAAAAGTACGTAAAAGACGGGCATAAGAGGGGGAAGGAGTATTTATGAACCAACCAACTGGACAGGACGAAGCGCCTGAACCGAGCAAAAATCCACCAGCGTTCAACTTGCCTTTAGTTGTTGGGGCCACGATTGGCCTTTTGTTTCTTATTCATTTGGCTGCTGAGCTGGTTTTGACGCCCGAATCATACCGCAATTTCTTTTTGCAATTTGGCTACATTGCGCAGCGGGACCTCTTGCCTGATGAGTTTAGAGGTGGTGAGTTGGCGCGCTATTACACCTTGTTTTCACACGCTTTTTTGCACGCTGGGTGGCAACATCTGCTATTTAATATTGCTTGGTTGGCCGTGTTTGGAAGTCCAATTGCTCGCCGGTATGGCAATCTTGGATTTTTTGGTGTGTTCTTTTTTGGCTCGGCAAGTGGGGCAATCGTATTTGCCTTTTTCACAGGTGCTCAGTTTTCGGTGCTCATCGGTGCATCAGGTGCCGTTTCTGCGCTGATTGGTGGGGCAACACGATTCGTGTTTCAGCCTGTGCAAACGCTGGTTGATGAGGACACGGGCCAAGTGCATGTTTTGGGCCGAAAACTGGCAACATTGACTGAAATTGTTAAGAACAAGCGCTCGCTAAGCTTCGCGGGCTTTTGGTTGGGACTAAACATCGTTTTTGGCTTGATGCCGGGTTTGATGGGCGTTGAAGGCGCTATTGCGTGGCAAGCGCATTTGGGTGGATATCTTGCAGGATACTTGATGGTCGCGTGGTTGGAACGCCGACCATTCTAGGCAATCACGATTTGTATTTCTCAGCCGGATCAAACAATTGTGGCATGTCCAGCGATTGCAGCCTTACATCCCCATCTGCCATGAATACTTTTCGGTAGAGGCAGGACTTGCGGCCGGTGTGGCATGCAGCCCCTGTGCCGGTTTGGATGGCTAAGACCTGTAAAATGTCCTGATCGCAATCGGTGCGCATTTCCACGAATTCTTGCAACTCACCTGAACTTTCGCCTTTTTTCCAAAGGCTTTGGCGAGAACGTGAATAATAATGCACGAACCCGGTCTCAAGGGTAAGGCGAACCGCTTCCTGGTTCATATAGGCTGCCATCAACAATTCATTTGTGTTGGCATCGCACGTGATTGCGAGAATAAGTTCGTTCTCATCGAATCGTGGTGCGAAAACGTCACCGGACTCCAGTTCGGACTTAGTCAGTTCTTTTGGGTCGGCGAAAATGGACATTCTGTACTCGTGATATTCGGTCAATCCGAGATTCCGGATTAGCTTTTTTGCATATTTAGAAGCGAGAAGAAGCGCTGCTGTTCAGCTGTTTCTTCGGCAAAAACACCCGTGAAGCGTTGGGTGATTGTGGATGCGCCATGTTTTTTAATGCCGCGCATCGACATGCACATATGTTCCGCTTCAAGCATAACTGCAGCGCCGCGTGGATTAAGCGCATCATTGATCGCGTCAATGATTTGAGCGGTCAGGGTTTCCTGGGTCTGCAAACGACGCGCAAAGACGTCGGTTACACGCGCCAATTTTGACAGCCCAACAACGCCTTCGGTTGGCAGATAGGCAATATGCGCCTTGCCAACAAACGGTACCATGTGGTGTTCGCAATGGGAGAAGAATGGAATGTCACGCACAAATACGATGTCGTCATAGCCACCAACTTCATCAAAAGTGCGGCTTAGAATTTCGTGTGCGTTCTGCCGATATCCTTCATAGAGCTCTTCATAAGCCTTGACCACGCGCTTCGGCGTGTCCAGCAAGCCCTCGCGTTCTGGGTTGTCGCCAGCCCATGCGATTAGGGTTTTTACGGCAGCTTCTGCTTCTGCGCGAGTGGGACGCTGTACTTCGGGTTCCACTACTAGAGCAGGTTTAATTGGTTTGGCGGTCGCATCCATAATCATCTCCTGATGGCGTCGACCTTTAATACTCACGCAGCGACTGAACGGTTCACTATTTCGAACGCCTCATCGAAATAACCGAGCACTGGTGTTTTCTCAACTCGACCCTATATAAGGTAATGGTGTAACAATAAACAAGTGTGTACCCAACTTTGTGATGAACGCGCGATGAGCATCAACCAAATCTATAGCGACAAAATTCTTGAACTGGCGGGCAACCTGCCACAATTGCCGCCGCTTGACGCGCCGGATGCTACAGCGCGCCGCGTCTCTCGGGTTTGCGGATCGTCAATTGATGTCCAATTGGGAATTGAAGATGGCCAAATCACGCAATATTCGCACGAAGTAAATGCCTGTGCGCTGGGGCAGACCGCTGCTTCGGTTATGGCGCAGCACGTTGTCGGTTCAACTTTTGATGAATTGCGCACCGTTCGCACTCAAATGGTGGCCATGCTCAAAGCTGACGGTCCGCCGCCAAGTGGCCGGTGGGAAGATCTAAAATATCTTGAGCCTGTAAAAGACTACAAACCGCGCCACACTTCGACCTTGCTGGTGTTTGAAGCGGTGGTTGATGCCATTGACGAATATGAGCTAAATCGAACTGAACGCGCCGGATAATGCTGCGGATTATTGGCCAGATAATTGACTTTCCATTCCGATGGCTCGCCGTCGGGTTTATCCTTGTTTATCGTTATTCGCTTTCTGCGTTTATGGGCAGAACTTGTCGCCACGCGCCAAGTTGTTCTGAGTTCACAATGGACGCGATTAAGCGATTTGGTTTCTGGCCCGGTGGCTGGATGGGGGCGGGACGTGTCTATAGGTGTCGCCCGGGCGGTAGTGACGGATTTGACCCAGTCCCAGAAAAATTACCTTCAAATGGCCGTTGGTACGCGCCATGGCGTTTTGGGCGCTGGAAATAATTCCAAAACATGTTAAAGCAACTTTTCTGACCGAATGCGGGGCAATAGTGCTGCCGCGACGATTTTATATGAAATGGAGAAAGATCATGGTCAATGTGTCGTTTCCTGATGGTGCTGTTCGAGAATATCCTCGGGGTACCACCGGCACCACCATTGTAAACTCCATTTCCAAGTCATTGGCTAAGAAAACTGTAGCCATGCGCGTTGATGGCGAACTTGTTGATTTGGCTCAGCCGTTTGAGCACGATGGTGCAATTGAATTTGTATTGCGTGATGACGATGCAGCGCTTGAGCTCATTCGTCACGATTGTGCGCACGTTCTCGCTGAAGCGGTACAGGAATTGTGGCCAGATACACAGGTCACAATTGGTCCTTCAATTGAAAACGGCTTTTACTACGACTTTGCACGTGATCAGCATTTCACCGAGCAAGATTTTGAAGCTATCGAGAAAAAGATGCGTCAGATTATCGAACGTGGCGCGGAGTTTACCAAGGAAGTTTGGGACCGCGATGAAGCAAAGCGCGTGTTCAAGTCCAAGGGCGAAGACTACAAGGTCGAGCTAATAGATGCGATTCCTGAGGATGAAAGCGTCAAAATCTACAAGCAGGGCCAGTGGATGGATGTCTGCCGTGGACCGCATATGCGTACCACAAAAGACATCGGCACCGCATTTAAGCTTACGAAGGTAGCGGGCGCTTATTGGCGTGGCGACAGCAACAATAAAATGCTGTCTCGCATCTACGGCACAGCATGGGCAAACCAGAAGCAGCTTGATGCGTATCTTCATATGATTGAAGAGGCTGAAAAGCGCGACCACCGCAAACTTGGCAAAGAGTTGGACTTGTTCCACCTGCAAGAAGAAGCACAGGGGTCAGTATTCTGGCATCCAAAAGGCTTTACCATCTACAATCAGATGGAAGAGTATATTCGTCGCAAGGTACGCGGCGCTGGCTATGGTGAAGTGAAGACGCCACAATTGATGGACAGCAAACTTTGGGAGCAATCTGGCCACTGGTCTAAGTTCCGCGAAGACATGTTTGTTGTGCCTGATATTGAATTTGCCTCTGACTCAGAGCATTTGGAAATTGAGCAGGACGCAAAACTATTGGCGCTTAAGCCAATGAACTGTCCCGCCCACATCCAAATCTTTAATCAGGGTATCAAATCTTACCGAGATTTGCCGCTTCGATTGGCTGAATTTGGCTGTTGTCACCGGAACGAAGCACATGGTGCTTTGCACGGTTTGATGCGCGTGCGCCAAATGACCCAGGATGATGGACATATTTTCTGTCGTGAAGATCAAGTGACTTCTGAAACAGAGGCGTTCTGTGCGTTGCTGGATTCCGTATACGAAGATATGGGTTTCACCGAGGTCAAAATCTTGTTGGCGACACGCCCCGAGATGCGTGCGGGTACCGACGAAGTTTGGGATCAGGCTGAAAAAGGCTTGGGTGACGCTTTGCGTGCTACAGGCCGTGAGTTCGAGATTGCTGAAGGTGAAGGCGCGTTTTACGGGCCTAAGCTTGAGTTCCACTTAAAAGATGCGATTGGTCGCTCGTGGCAGTGTGGCACTTTGCAGCTTGATTTCGTTTTGCCAGAGCGTTTGGGCGCGACTTATGTGGCGGAGGATAGCTCTCGCCAGATGCCTGTGATGCTACACCGTGCGATCTTGGGTTCACTTGAGCGCTTCATTGGCATTTTGATTGAAAACCATGCGGGACGTATGCCTGTTTGGTTGGCGCCAACCCAAGCGGTTGTGGCAACGATTGTTTCAAGCGTTGACCCAGCAGCATTGGCAGTGGTTGAGAAACTGAAAGCTGCGGGTATTCGTGTTGAAACCGATTTCCGCAACGAGAAGATCAACTACAAGGTACGCGAACACTCGACAAATAAAGTGCCGGCGATTCTTGTCCTCGGCGAGCGTGAGGCGAACGAAGGAACCGTTTCCGTCCGCCGCTTGGGGGAACAAGGCCAAAAGGTCATGCCCGTCGAGGACGCAATTGCTATGTTGGTCGCAGAGGGAACCCCTCCAGACCTTCGCTAGCAATATCTTGATTGATTAAAGAGCGGCGCTTATTTTCTTGGCTTTGTCCTTGGAGTAGGCGCCGCTTACTGTTGCGAGCACCTTTCCATTTCGATCGATTACGATCGCATGGATTGTGCTCTTGCCGCTCACACCAACAGCTCGGTTGAACTTTGATACGTTTGTGTAAAGCGTAATAGTTTTCGCGCGTGTCGATTTGCTGGTTATGCCAGAGCGCATACCATTATCGATGAAGCCACTCATTAGTTTGTAGCCAGATGATATCACTGGCGTTTCGTAGTATTTGACGCCTGATTTTCTAGCCATTTGATCTAGAAAAGGCAGCCAAGTATTCACATCGTCTTGCTGCTTTTGAGTATATGCGATCATGACAATCGAGCGACGGGCACCGAAGTCTTGCGGCAGATTCATCTCGACTTTATTTAGGTTTTCCGCTGTTATCGTTGGAAATTGGCCAGCGATCGCGCTTGATGCAATGCTCATCGCGCCGATCAAAGCTGCAGCAATAATGGTTCGCTTTTTCATCTTGTTCTCCCACATGAAGTTGGGGAGGTTACGCAGGAGTGATAGAACTGGATCAGTTCGCTTCCGCTAATAATTCAATTTCTCTGGGAAGACCGGGTACAATTTCGAATTCGCGGTTGAATACTCGGCTTCCAAGTTTTCCAATGAGAATATATTCGCCTTGTTCCAGAACTGTTTGCGGAAATGCGTTTTTCTCCTGAAACACTGTCTCACCGTCTAGGGTTTTAATGATCCAAGATGTATCGGCGATGGCTTCGCCGCCCGGTTCAGAAACCAGTTTGAACGTCACTTGAGCCGCTTTATGATAAAGGGTGGCTGCAGTGAGTTGGCCCGGTTCTACCCGCAAATCAGCGCGCGCGCTGGCGTTTACGTCGCCGAAGTGAGATACCACACTATAGACGCCAGAATTCAAATAGAGTTTTCGGCCCGGCGCGACGGCTTGTGCAACAATCTTCTTTCCGCCGCCATTTGGGCTTTCCCCATAAACCGTGAAGCGCAGCCAACGGCGAGGAATTGGAATATCGCCAACAACGGCGGCGTTCAATTCCAGTCCGCCTGCATCCAAAATGATCTCAATTTGGTTTGGACCATTT
The DNA here is from genome assembly GCF_030159895.1 of Maritalea porphyrae. GTDB lineage: Bacteria > Pseudomonadota > Alphaproteobacteria > Rhizobiales > Devosiaceae > Maritalea > Maritalea porphyrae. The sequence goes on along the minus strand of NZ_BSNI01000002.1, from coordinate 2,352,714 downwards.
ACAACGGTTACCGTGTCTGACGCTTGGGCGCGGCCATAGGCAGCGTGGGCGATGTATTGGCCAGCTGGTAGTGAAAAGCTCGCGATAGAATCGCTTGAGCGTGCCAATAGGTCCAGCTCACCTTTTTCGTTTGGTGTGATTGAGTAGATGCGCCACTCTACGCCGGAAGGAATAAAGGGACCATCTTCTGCAACGCGCGCACTCATAGTAACCGGTTGAGGTGGGCCATCACTTGCCGGAGGGACAACCGTTTCAGGGCCTTCGTCTGGCGCATCCATCAGCTCTTCTGGTTCTTCAGCGTTCTCATCCTGATTCTGGTTTTGATCAGAAGGGCTTGAAATATCTAAATAATCCGGTCGAACAGGCGGAACAGGCGCGGTCTCTTGTGCTAAGCTTGGAGACACCAGCCACAAGCCGATCATGAGGGCAGAAGTTAATCTAATTTTGTTCATGTGCGCCGCATTCGCCATTCCACAATTGTTGATCGCAGCTTATGCCTTTTCGACCAAACAAACTATGAAGCTTTTGGATTAAGTTTGCGGCCAAGCTATGGCATAAACAATCCAAATTTTCAAAGTGACATGGGGATGAATCGCGAAATGGGCAAAAACCAACAAATGATCGACTATCTCAAATCGCGCCGTTCGGTAACATTGCCGTTTTTGTCCGAGCCAGGACCCAACGAACAAGAGTTACAGACTTTGCTGGAGATTGGCACACGTGTGCCTGATCACGGAAAGCTGGCGCCTTGGCGGTTGATTGTTATTGCAGGGGATCAGCGCGCGATTGCGGGCGAAAAACTTGCCGCATTAGCAAAGAAGCGCGATCCTGATATATCGGATGATTTGTTAGATGCGGAATATAATCGGTTTTTGCCAGCGCCACTGACCATTGGCGTGATCTCGGCTACTCAGGCGCATCCAAAGGTGCCTCAGATTGAACAGCAACTCTCAGCTGGTTGTGTGTGTTTCAATCTTGTTCATGGCGCTCATGCACTTGGATTTGCTGCGCAGTGGGTAACCCGTTGGTACGCATTCGACGCTGAAGCTGCCGTAATCTTTGGTGCCAAAGAAGGTGAGTTTTTCGCGGGTTTTGTTCATATTGGAACTGCTTCAATTACCCCGCAAGAGCGCCCAAGGCCGGATATTGATGCAGTGGTCGAATATTGGTGCGGTTAATGATTGCTTAACAGCATTTATGTTTTGTTAAGATGTTGATCGAGCAAGGTTTGATTTTGCAATGCCAAGTGTAAAACCGGTTCAAGTTCCAAACCATCTTACCCAGGCCCTGACGCGGGCAGGGGACAAGAATGGTGTGGATTTTGACTATTTGCTGCAAACAGCCATTCGTGAAAGTTCTCTCGATCCACATGCTAAAGCAAAGACTTCTAGTGCAGTCGGATTGTTTCAATTCATTGAAGGCACTTGGCTCGAAGTGCTCAAAGAAGAAGGGCCAAAGCTCGGCTACGGCTCAATTTCGGACAAGATTGCGCGTACTGACGACGGGTATGAAGTAAAAGACCCAAAGATGCGGGATGGCATTTTGGCATTGCGCGAGAATCCAGAAATGTCGGCTGATCTGGCGGCAGCTTTTACGCGGCGAAATGGGGCTTATTTGCATGACAAGTTTGGCCGTATGCCGTCTCCGGGGGAGCTATATATTGCTCATTTTATGGGCGCGCGTGGGGCTGAGAAATTTTTCAATCTGGGCCTAACTAGTCCCAATGCCAACGCCGTTAAGCATTTTCCAGCACAGGCGCGCGCAAACGAGGCGATCTTTTACGACAAGGGTAAGCCGCGCACGATAAAGCAAGTATATCAAGTGCTTGTTGCAAAGCACCGGGCTTTGAGTGTTGAGGCGCCGGGCACTCAAACTGCGGCATTTGCCGCTCAACAGATGGCAACATCAAATCAAGGCCCATTCTCAGTTTCGCAAACCCAAGGCCCTGCATCTCCGTTTGCGATGCTCTATAGAGCCGCGCCAAGCGTTGAAATACAAAGTAGGGTAGGCGCTGGTGCTACGGCGGTGCCGACTTCGCAGCCTGCTGTGCTTTCCCAAGAAGAAATTGACGCGCGTCGCCAAAGCTTTTTTTCACGCTTTTATTCAAAATAGACCTCCTACATTTATGGTGAACGCTTCATTAAGTCTTCCCGGGTAGTCTTTGGGTAACCGCTTGATGGGGTTAGTTGTTTGAAGGCGTAGGCGTGCTCGGTTTCCACGAATATCATAGATTATCGCAGTCTGCTCATAGTGAGCAACGCGGCCAAGCTGCGCGTATTGCTGCGCGAGCATATTTGGAACATGACGGCCCTGCCGATGAGCAAGCAGCTCTTTATGCCGCAGTTTTGAGCTTTCTTGATGATAGTTCGGTGAAAGTGCGGGCAGCGCTGGCATATGAGTTGCTGCGATCGCCCAATGCACCTCGTCCCGTGATGTTTGCGCTGGCGCAGGATGAGGCGATTATCGCCGCCGCGGTTGTTCAATTTTCCCCTGTATTGCTTGATAGCGATTTGGTTGCCCTGGCGCGCAAAGGGTCTACGCGAATTGCAGAAGCGATTTTGTCTCGAGCGCGGGTCGGTCTCAATGTTTGTCGCATTTTGGCCGAAGAACACTCTCGATCAATTGATGAGATGTTGTTGCAGCGACGGGATTTGGCGTTGCCTTATGATTTGCTGATCGAGCTTGCTGACCGGTGGTGCGATGACGCTGCAATGCGTGGAACGTTGCTCAACCGTGATGATCTGCCAATTGCGGCGCGTTTTCTGCTCACCGAACGTATTGCCGATGCATTGCTTGGCGCACGTATCGTGAAGGGAAGTATCCAAAAGCAGCGGCTTTCACGCTTGATGCGGGATCAACTCGATAAAGCAACGACGGGTTTGGTAAATGGTGACCCAACTGCTGAACATTACAATTATCTTGATGCCCTTTATCAATCGAACCGCTTGACGCCGCGATTGCTCATCAACTCCGTTGTAAATGGTCGGCTGCAGTTCTTTGTTACCGCTTTGGCCGTATTGGCAGATTTGCCCACGCGAAAGGCTGAAGGCATTCTGCGATCAGGCACACGTCGCGCACTACATGCTCTGTTTACCCGATGTGGATTTGAACCCTCTTTGCGAAACCTAATGGCACGCTTAACAATTTTGGCACGCGATGCTTATTTAGAAACCGATGTGGCGGCACGCCATTTTGTGGTTTCTCAGCTCATTTCGGCTCTTATCGACGATCATGATGGCGATATTCCGGAGAGCTTGGAAAGCGTATTTGGGTATTTGAACGAGCAGAATGTCTCATTGGCGCGCGAAGCCGCGCGCGGTGTCATGGCAAGCTTTGTCGAAGAGGCAAGTGAAGACGCTTCAATTTCTATTTCGCATTTGCGCGACGAACAGCTTGCGTTACCTGCGGCTTAACATCTTTTAGTAGTCGAATTGCTCATTGAGCACACGTTCATCAAGGCTGTGCCCCGGATCAAACAGTAGCGTCACTGAATGGGTCCGCGATTCACTCACCTTTACCTCGACAACGTCATTGATTTCTTTGCTGTCCGCGACCGCGTTCACGGGGCGTTTCTCGATTTCCCGAATTCGGAATGTGACTTCAGCGCGATTTGAAAGAATCGCTCCGCGCCAGCGTCGCGGGCGAAATGGCGATATTGGCGTTAGCGCCAGCAACGGCGCCTCAATTGGCAGAATCGGGCCGTGCGCCGAAAGATTGTAGGCTGTGGAGCCAGCCGGTGTGGCCACCAGCACGCCATCGCATACCAATTCTTCTAAGCGTGGTTTGCCATCTATGAGAATTTCGATTTTTGCGGCTTGATATGACGTTCTAAGCAATGAAACTTCGTTGAGGGCAAGGGCTGTGTGCTCATTGCCACGCGTGTCTGTTGCGGTCATGCGCAAGGGATGAATGACGGTCGGTTCCGCATTTGCTAGGCGCTCAGCAAGATTGTCAGCGCCATAGTCGTTCATCAAAAAGCCAATAGAGCCAAAATTCATGCCATAAACAGGAATGCCGTTGTCCATTACGTTGTGCAGCGTTTCGAGCATCAGGCCATCACCGCCAAGGGCAACGATTACTTCAGCTTCGTCCATTGAGCAGTTGCCGTACTTTGCGCTCAAAACATCGCGTGCCTGTTCAGACTCCTTGGAACCAGAAGAGACGAATGTAACTTTGTCTGTTGAGAATTTAGGCAAAATGGCGCTCCAAAAAGGCTGCTCGATTTATTGTGTTGCACCGTGCCACAGCTTGAGCGCAATCGAAAAGCCCCAATTTTGACAAATGGTTCTAAGTTTTTCGCAGGTGGTGTGAAAAATCTCTACAATTTTGAAAATTGATGCTTGCACCAAATCAAATCATTATGTATCAAGCGCGCGTTGCCGGTTTAGCTCAGTTGGTAGAGCATCTGATTTGTAATCAGAGGGTCGGGAGTTCAAGTCTCTCAACCGGCACCACTTTTCTCCCCTTATTGTTATAATCTCTTCGCATCCGGATCTGTTTTGACAGCTCGTGTTTGGCCAAAAAAATCCAATGCTGTTTGGCACTGGTTAACGGGTGCCAGTGTATGTTGGACTTCATAATAGGAGTATATGGCCCCGTGGGTTCGGTCATTATTGTACATGGTTTGGTGCTTATTTTGGGCTGCCTAATGGGGGCGGGCCTGGTTTACTATGCGCGAAAGCATTTGCGAACCCGAGCAGCGTTTCGTAAGAAAATCAGAGCGTTAAATAAAGAACTTCAGAACACGCGTAGTGAAAATACGATCATGGAATTGATCGTTAATAACGCGAATGATGGGATTCTGATCCAGGATTTGGAAGGTCGAATTGAATGGTCTAACCCAGCCTATTCTAGGATGACTGGGTTTTCAGCTGATGAGATTCGCGGGAAAAAACCGCAAGAGTTTGTGATCCCACCGGAATCGCGGCCAAGTCCTGAAGAGATTGAAGAATTCCGCTACGATATCTCATCTGGGCACTTGGAAGATTTTGAGAGCATTCTCAACATTCGAAAGAATGGCGAACTCTTTTGGAACCAGCTTAGTTTTGCGGTTGCTACCTTTGAAGAGGGGGCAGAGCCTAAGGTTGTCATCATCGCGCGCGAGATCACGGAGCAGCGCGAGCATGAAGAGGAGCTTAAGCGTTCCGAGAGCCGTAATAAGGAACTCGCTGAATTTGATTCTTTGACCGGATTGCCAAACCGAATGAAGCTGTCCAAACATTTGGAAGCAGTTGTTGCCAGTGCAATGGAAAGCGGAAAAACGGCTGGCTTGCTCCACATCGATTTGGATCAATTCAAAACAATCAATGACACGCTCGGCCATTCGGTGGGCGATAAGGTGCTTATTCACGCTGCGGAGCAAATGACTGCCATTGTGGGCGAAATGGGCATGGTTGGTCGATTTGGCGGTGACGAGTTTTTGGTGGTTTTTGAAGAAACGTTCGGATTTGAGCCACTCAAGGAAATAGCCAAGAAAATTCTAAATGCGTTAGAGCAACCATTTCAGTCTGGCGATCATGTTGTTCAATTTGGCTGCAGCATCGGCATCGCTATTACGGGCGACCATGCAAAAACCGCTAATGATCTTATTAAGCACGCGGACGTTGCGCTTTATGAAGTGAAGCGGAGCGGTAGGCACAATATTTCGTGTTTTAACAAGGTGTTGGGCACGGTCTATGCGCGTCGAATGGAATTGTCTTCGCAGCTCGCGAGTGCAATTGAAGAGGGGCAGTTGTGCGTTGAGCTTCAGCCCCAGTATAATCTTGAGCGTGGAACGGTACATGGGTTTGAAGCGCTCATAAGGTGGCATCATCCCAAATATGGCAAACTGCCGCCACAAGAGTTCCTGACCATTGCTGAGCAAAATGGATTGATGTCGCAAGTCGATAGTGTTGCTATGCATGGTGCACTAGATGCGTTGCGTGCGATGGATGATGCCGGTCATCATGATTTGCGCATTTCCATCAATGTTTCCACCGCAACGCTTAATCAGCCAAACTACGTTAAAGATCTGTGCTCTGCGGTAAGTTCTCGTGAGTTGAGCAATGACCGCGTTACGCTTGAAGTGCTCGAAACAAACCTTTTGGAAGGCATGAATGGGTCCAATTTGGAGGCCATTCGCGAGGTCAGCAATGAAGGATTTAAGGTCGAGCTGGATGACTTCGGTATGGGCTATGCCGGTCTTGCGCACCTGACACGCATTACCACACATGGGGTTAAGATCGATCGTTCGATGGTGCGCAATATGTTGCTTGATCCTGCAACGCTGACAATTGTGCGGACGATCATCGCTTTGTGCAGTGAGTTGGGCATGACTGTCGTTGCTGAAGGCATCGAAGAGATCGAGCAGGCTGAAGAGCTTCAAGCAGCGGGTTGCACTGTTATTCAGGGATTTGGTGTTGGTCACCCAATGCCGCTGAGCCAGGCACTCAAGTGGCTGCAGCGATCTGAGGTTTCGCCAATCATTGCCAATATCTCGCCGACTTATAAGCAGTTCGACGAGTTGCGCGATTTTCTGACCGCGAAATAGTTTTTCGATAAGTCCTTAGAACAGTATCTCTACCGCTTGATCGAGGAATGTTTCCTCAGAATACGGATTTCCGTTCATCAGAATGACAAAGGCTGCTTTTGATTTCGGATAGTATCGCACATCAGCTTCGTATCCGTCATACGAGCCTGCGTGTCCAAACCATTCCCCTATACGATCCGTTTCGTAGCCAATACCCAAGCCATAGCTCTGCTCGTGTGTTGATCCGGAAAGCATTTCGATGAGCGTATCAGGACCAATGAGGGTTTTGTTCTGCAACAGCGCGAGCATGAACTTGCCAACATCTTGAGCAGTTGAAATGACAGGTCCGTCACCCATCACACTTGCTCGGGCTTGTGCTGTGGCGTTTTCCCCAAATTCGTCAAATCCATGGGCGAGCGAGCCGTCACTTTGGTCTGTGCCAACAGTGCTCTTTCGCATGCCTGCCTTTTCGAAAACACGAGATTTGAGAGAAGCACTCAAAGAGCCGTCAATTTGCGCCAGGATGTGGCCAAGCAATATGTAGTTTGTATTGGTGTATTCAAACGCAGTTCCGGGTGGAAAGGCTGGTTCTAGATCAAAGGCAAATGGCAATGCCTCCGCTGCTTTCCAGCGTTTTGTTGGTTCCATTTTGCTCGCGTCATCAAACTCGTCGCCCAAATACTCCGCCAATCCAGAAGTATGGTTCAGTAATTGACGCAAAGTGACCTTGTCTGCGTTTGCAAGCGCTTTAACTCCATCAATCTCTTTAATGTGTGGCCAGATAGGTGCATCAAGTTTCAGCTTGCCTTCTTCTACCGATGAAAGGATGGCGGCGGCGGTCATCATCTTGCCTGTCGAGGCAATATAGAAACGAGTTTCATCTGTTGTCGGTGTCGTTTGGCTTTCGTCAATTGTCCCAGCAGCGATCTGTAGCACCTTGCCATTGATGTTCGCGTAAAACACAGCGCCATCAATGTCTTGATCATCGATATATGCAGTCAATGCGCGTTCTAATTCAGCTGTCTGGGCATGCGCTGGCGCGCAAATAGCGCAAATAGCGAGGCAGATCACTGCAATTGTTATCTGGATATTCATTTGGGCGTCAGCTTTGGTTGTTCAGTTGGGAATGTCTAGTTTAAGCAAAATCGTAGTGGCGTTTTTTGTGGAGCTATTCGGCGATATTGTGCAACCCGACATCGTTTATGTCACGCTCGCCACAAAGGGCCATTGTGGTGTCCAATTCTTTTGCCAATATCTCGAGCGATTTCGTAACACCCTGTTTGCCCATTGCACCAAGTCCATACAAATAGGGACGCCCGATATAGACGCCCTGTGCGCCCAACGCGCGGGCGCGCATTATGTCTATGCCCGTACGCACGCCGCCGTCCATATGTACTTCGATATCGCCTTGTACAGCGTCTAAGACCCTTGGCAGCATAGAGATGGCTGAATGTGCGCCATCAAGTTGGCGACCGCCATGGTTTGAAACAATAATCGCATCCGTACCGGTCTTAATCGCAATTTGAGCGTCTTCGGGGTCTAAAATGCCCTTTAAGATCAATGGGCCATCCCATTGTTCTTTGATCCACTCCACATCTTGCCAAGACAATGTTTCGTCAAATTGTTTGGCAGACCATTCGTGCAGCGACGCCAAATCAGTAACGTCTTTGATATGACCATAAATGTTGCCAAACTGATGCCGCTTGGTTTGAAGCATTTGCCAGCACCAGCGCGGGCGCGTGGCGAATTGCAAGAATGTGTTTAAATTGATTTCTGGCGGGGCTTTAAGGCCGTTGCGCAGGTCTTTGTGTCGTTGCGCAAGTATTTGCAGATCAAGTGTCAGGACCAGCGCAGAACAGCCTGCTGCTTTTGCACGTTCGATCAACCGCTTATTAAAGTCGCGGTCTTTCATCACGTAAAGTTGGAACCACAATGGTTTGGTGGTTGCTGCGGCAACATCCTCTAGTGAACAAATGCTCATTGTGGAGAGCGTGTAGGGCACCCCAAACTCTTCAGACGCCTGAGCCGCCAAGATTTCGCCATCGGCGTGCTGCATGCCCGTTGAACCTGTTGGCGCGATTGCAAGTGGCATCGAAACATCTTGGCCAATCATAGTGGTGGCAAGCGAGCGGTTGCTCATATCCACCGCAACACGTTGGCGTAGTTTGATTTTTTCGAAATCAGATTCGTTTGCGCGGTAGGTGCCTTCAGTAAATGACCCGCTGTCCGCATAGTCAAAGAACATCTTTGGGACCCGCTTTTGTGCAAGTCGTTTCAAATCGTTGATTTCAAGAATTTTCATAATGCTCTCCCGCCGGGTCAATTTTCTATAAATGTCGCCAAGCGGCAAGGGCCTTAAACGAATTATCTGTGGTTGTTTTACGCGTTGCTCATTCGCGCAATGACCAAAACAGATGGAAGGTTCGATTGCCCATAATATCTTGTTAACCCCGTTATGTGGAAAAGTGCGTGAAATCACCTTCTTAAACTTTGGTAAAACCCTGCGATTGCATTGTAGAAAGCTGGATAGAGTTTGTTTAACTCAACTTTGAATTGCAATCCGAGATGGAGTTACTTGTGGTTTTTGCAACTGACTGTGAAAAGCAGGTGAAAGATTTGCGTGTCCTTTTGGTCGGCGATGATATGCGTTCGTTCCTTGCTTGTGCACGGGCTTTGGGGCGTCGCGGGGTCGAAGTGCATGCCGCTCCGTTTAATTGGTCAGCGCCTGCGCTTAAGTCCAAATATGTGCGTGAAGTTCACAGGCTGCCGCGGCTTGGCCGAAGTGCAAATGTTTGGGTTAATGCGGTGCGTGAACTGCAGGCCGATCATTGTTTTGATTTGGTTGTGCCATGCGATGAACGCGCCCTAATTCCGTTGTGTGCTGTACCGGAAGAAATGCGTAATTTCAAAGTTGCGGAACCGGGCGCGAAAGCACTCAAGTATTTATTTGATAAAGCAAAGACCCGCGAGTTGGCGCAGAAATTGGATATTCCAATTGCGTCTGGAGAGTTGGTCGACCGCCACTCCAATGCAGAGCTGTTGGTTGCTCAGCTTGGACTTCCGATGATGTTCAAAGCGCGCGAATCTTACTCCGCGGAGGATTTAGAGGATCGCGGTGAGGTGTTCGCGGTTCATTCGGTCGAGCAATTGGACGATGAGTTGCGTGCGCTTTTGGAAGATGATGTCTTCTTGGTTGAAGGGTTTTTCCCCAAAGAAGGTGGCGCTGATGGCATTGGTGTATCAGTCGCTGCGCGCAATGGTGAGATATTGGCGGCATTTCAACATCGCCGATTGATTGAAAAGCCAGGCGGTGGCAGCAGTTCTGTGCGGATTAGCGAAGATCTAGATATGGATATGCTGGATGCCGTGGAAAAAATGTGTGCTGCAACCGAGTTGAACGGCGTTGCAATGTTTGAATTCCGCCAGTCTGTTGAAACCAAGGAATGGATTTTGTTGGAAGTGAATGCGCGCCCGTGGGGCTCCATGCCGCTGCCATTGGCGCTAGGCGTTGATTTTCCAACTATGTTCTTGGATGTCCAACTTGGACTTAACGCCGAATATGATGGCGAGTACAAATCTAGTGTTGTCGGTAAAAACCTTGTTTTGACGCTGCTGCATAAGTTTCAGGGGCGCAGCAAAGGCGCGATTCCTCTTGTGTTCTCCTGTCTTGGAGAGACGGTGGCACATGTTTTGAATTGCGCGCGTGGTCGCGAGGTTTCTGATAGTTTTGTGTGGGATGATCTACGGCCTGGTATTCACGAGTTTTCAGCATTGCTGAGGCGCGGGATTGATCGGGTTGTTTGGAACAAGCAAGGTCAACCTGAACGCAGAGCTGGTGACATCAATGCCCCGACACAGAATAAAACCCATTCTGCACAAGCTGATAGTGAGCGGGCGAAAGAGAAGCACGACATTGCCAGCTAACACCGGGTGTTTTTGAGGGCAGGGCCGTGAGCATCATCTCTAAGTTGAAGAGCAAAATTACGGGCGATACATCCACCGGACTTGCCACGCTTTTGGTTCGCGTGATGGGTGCTGGGATTGGCTTTTTATCGCACTTGCTGCTTGCGCGGCTTCTGGACCCATCTGAGTATGGTGTTTATGTTTTTGCTTGGACAATTGTGGTCTTGCTTGGCACATTTTGCGGCATTGGCTTGCCCGTTGCAGCCACAAAGTTTGTTTCCACCTATCAGGATCAAGACCAGCCCGCGCGGCTAAACCTGTTTTCACGTTTCTCTGTGCTTGTGGCACTCGGCGTAACTGTTGTTGCAGCAGTTCTTGTCATTCTTGTCCTTAACATTGTGCCCACAACTCTGATTGAAGCGGTTTATCGGCCAGCCTTATTTGTAGGCGCATTCTGTATTCCTCTGTTCACGCTTACCGAGATCGGCAAAGGGCTCGCTCGCGGTCTGGGGCGGAATGTAATTGCATATGCGCCTGGTTTTTTGTGGCGTCCTATTTTGTTGGGTGCCGGTGTCGTGGCGCTTTACTATTTCGGTGTTGAATTGAACGCCGGACAGGTCATGCTCTTGTGCGTGGCGGTGCTATTGGTTGCGTTTGTTTGGCAGTTGTGGCACCTGCGCGCCATGTTTGGGAAAACTTCAGGTGAAGGGGCCGTAAAGGGGCAAAAACGCGAATGGTTGATGACGGCGCTACCGCTAACCACCATGGAAGCCTATAATATCTTGCTGGCAAACACGGACATTTTGGTGCTCAAATTCTTTGTGTCACCAGACCAGTTGGCGTTCTACTTTGTTGCGACGAAAATTGCCGCTCTTTTAGGTTTCATTACATTTGCGGTTAGCGCAACGGCAGGAAAGCCAATTGCGGCTGCTTACGCAAAAGAAGACCATCAGAAAGTGCGCAGCTTGATGTATCAATTCACGGCGATGGCGTTCTGGCCGACGCTGTTGGGTTTTGTTGGGCTGTTCGTGTTGGGCGGCTATCTGCTTTATTTGTTTGGCGATGTTTATGCGGTTGCGCACGGCCCGCTGCTCATTTTGGCATTTGGCCTGTTGGCGCAAAGCTATTCTGCAGTTACTCGTTTCGGCCTAGCCATGACAGGTGGGCAGCAGGGCTTGTCGATCATTCTGATCGTATCGTTGGTGCTCAACGTCGTCTTTAATCTAGCGTTGGTCCCAACATTTGGCATTTATGGTGCAGCGAGTGCAACGCTTGCCACCACCTTGTTCTCAGTAGTTAGTTTGTTGATTTTGACCAAAAAACGATTGGGTTTTTGGGCTGTTGCAGGCTGGCCAAAACTAAGCCTTCAGTGATCGCAAGAGTTTCACGAATGCTGCCGCAATTGCCAATTCAGTGATAATTGCAAATAGAATACCGAAACCAGCAAATCCGCGCGCCAGTTCAAATATCCCGACGGACGCCAGTCCAAGCATCATGACGATGGTTCCAAGTGAAAATGCACGCTGCGTTTGCGGCGCATTCGCGCCTCGGAAGTTCCACGACAAAACTGCAACGCCTAAAAACAGCATCGCTGCACGCCTTGCCAACAAATCCGCGCTTTCATGGGCAGGAATGGCAAAAATCGAATAGATGAGCGGCGGGTAAAGCAGCAGAATGGCAAATAGGCTGATCGACAAAGCAGCTGTCAGCAAACAAAGCGTTCTAAATGTCATTTTTTTGCTCCCAAACCATCCATAAACATACGCTAGCGTACTTTATCCGTAGCTTGGACCTGACAAACTGTCGCTATTTTCTAGTTGCGGCAAATAAAGCGATTGCGGCAGCATTTGACACATTGAGGGATTTAATTGGCCCGGGCATATCCAAACGTACCATTTGGTCGCACAGTTCGCGCGTACGCTGACGAAGGCCTTTGCCCTCGGCGCCCAATACAATAGCGAGTTTGTCGCTTGTGCCACCCGCTTGCAGCTCTTCTGGTGCCTCTGAATCAAATCCAAGGCAGGTGAAGCCCATATTTTTGAGTTCTTGGATGGCATTGCCAAGGTTGCGCACCTCAATCATTGGCGTCCAATCAAGGGCACCAGAAGCAGATTTGGCCAAAACGCCAGATTCTTGCGGGGTAAATCGGGCAGGGGTCACCACTGCATCGGCACCAAAAGCACAAGCGGAGCGCAAGATTGCCCCCACATTGTGTGGGTCGGTAACCTGATCAAGTATCAACAATAGCTTGGCATCTTCTAATCCGTTGAACGACTGGCGTTCAATCGGTTTGCAGTGGAGTGCTGCACCTTGGTGTACCGCGTCTTTGCCCAACATTTCGTCAAGGCGTTTTGGCGTAACGTCTTTTACTTTGACGTTGATTTCCGCGCCTTCTTCTTCCAAACGACGGATGGCGTTTGGAGTGGCATAAAGGGTGTGTTTCACACGCCCTTCGTTCGCCAAAGCGGCTTGAACAGGGTGCAGTCCATATATATAGAACTGGCCCTCATCAATTGGGTTGCGTTTAGGTTTCCGGCGGGGTGCGAAGCGCGATTTATCTTTCATATCACGCTCGGTAACGTGAAAGTTCAGTGAGGTCCAGCACATTTCGATAATTCATTGTCGTGCAAAAGCGCGGGAAACTGGGCGTGAAGTAAAAAGGTTCACAAAAACAACATATTTGGTGTTGACAGATTGCGCCGTGGTGACCATAAACCGCGCGTTAGTTTGTTTCATTTATTTGTGCAAACCAACAAGACTCGGTCCCGAGTTGCATTGAATAAATGTGGAGGGGTGGGTGAGTGGTTAATACCACCAGACTGTAAATCTGGCGCCTTAGGCTACACTGGTTCGAATCCAGTCCCCTCCACCATTCAATGATTTAAGCGGACCGAACCGGACGCGGGTATAGCACAATGGTAGTGCAGCAGCCTTCCAAGCTGAATATGCGGGTTCGATTCCCGCTACCCGCTCCAAGGTTTCATTAAATCCACGGTTTAACGCACAACATGCACAAGCGCGGCTTGTGCATGGGTTTTTCGCGAGGCGTGTTCGCTACCGCTTCATCACCACAAAGCTAGTGAACAAGTTAGATCTAAACGCGTTTTTGCGCTCAGAGGTTGCTTCGGTTGAGCAGGGGGCGTCTTTGTCTACGGGTTTCTTGTCGCAAGTTGTGGTTTTGCCGTCATGCGTGCAGCTATAGGTTTTCTTGCCGTTTCTTGTTTTGCCACCGTCCAACATGCAGTTCTGGAACAATTGCCCATCATCAAATGTGATCTCCGGCGCTACATTGTCTGCGGCTTGGGCAAATGTGATGCCTGATAGGCTAAGAGTAAGTGCGAGTAGTGTGGCTGAAGTAATGTTTTGAATTGTCATGATATTCCCCAATGGTTGTGTGTTTTGATAGGGAGCACATTAGGCTGCGCGAAATGAGTGGAATGGGAACGTGGTGTTCATTTTGGGTTCATATGGTGCCGGCGCGCCCTGTGATTTGCTTAACCCTTTAAAAACCATGTCTTTTAGCGCCGAATTCAGCTTCCCAGATTAGATTATTCGTAGGATTTCGGGGAGTTTAGCTATGGCTGCTGCAAAAAGTGGTTTCAAATTCAACTTGGCAATCGGCATTTATGTGCTCTGCGCGGCTATTGTTGTGGGTTTTGCCGGGTCAAACTTCTACGTTTTGAGCACCGCTGGCGATGTCGCCAACAAGGTGCAACATGAGGCAGAGGCGAACCTCGTTGCTAAAGAAGTCCAACTCGAACTTCAGGACCTTGCGGACGACCAATCCGACATTTCGTACTGGGATGAAAGCGTTTATGCGTTTTACCGAGATGATATCGACATGGATTTTGTCGAGGAAGAAATCGTTGATGGCAGTTGGGACGAAATGGATTTGGAGCACGTCATCGTCGTTGATGAGGAAGGGCGCCCCGAAGTTACAGTTTATCGTGACCAGTTGATGGATCCCAACGATGGCTTGGCAAATATTGTTGCCAATTTCGATTTGATACAACGTGCACGCACAAAATATTTCGCTAATCGCAAGGTGCGCGGCAAAGGGTTTGTCACCATTGGTGATCCTGTGTGGTCAAAAACTTCAATCTATGCGGCGGACTATCGGATTGTCGAAGGACAGTTGGGTATGGCCGTTGCGCAAGCAATTGTCCCAGACATTTTAGAGGTTCTGCCAGACGGAAATCCAAAAGTATTGTTCACCTTCCGCCCGCTCAACAAGTTCGCTTTTGCGCAAGTGCGTGACCAGTTGGGGTTGAGCCGGTTTGCCATTGTTGAGCAATCAGAAGCGAGCCCGGAACTGGATCAAATGGTAATCGGTGGGCTGGGCAATGACAAAATCGTTGCGGTGTGGCAGGCGACAAAGCCTTCGACCAATATTTGGGATCAAACCATACCATTTTTGGCGGGATTGTTGGGCTTGATTGCTGTGGGTCTTGGCTTCATTGGCTATAGATATTCCAAGATCGTTACGCGTATTCAAATTAGTGAAGAACGCAATCGATTTATGGCAGAGCACGACGCGTTGACTGGGCTGCCGAACCGGCTGCAGTTTGACAATCAACTAGATGACATTATCGCCAAAGGCGAATTGGACCGTTGTGCAATTATCTGTACCGACCTTGATAAATTTAAGGCGGTCAATGACACCTATGGTCACCAAGCCGGTGACGCGGTGATCAAAACGGTTGCGAACCGAATTGCAGATATTGTTGGCGATAAAGGTATGGCTGCCCGCGTTGGTGGTGATGAATTCATCATATTGCTGCGCAATGGATTGGACGAAGACAGTGTGATGATGCTGTGCGACAGCATAATTGAAAGCGTGTGTGAAGAGGTGGTCTTTGACAATGGCAGCGCCGCTGTTGGCGCCAGCATTGGCGTTGCATGGTGGCCAGACGACGCTTTGACCGCCAAAACTGTAATCCGCAGTGCGGACCAAGCCCTATATCGTGCTAAAGAACTTGGGCGCGGTCAGACGGTTCGTGCAGCCGCGCCAAACGATCATCCGGACCGTCGGAACACTATTGATCGCCGCAAATTTGTTTAGCTCTTGAACTTGCTTGCCAAGTTGCGCATTGCATTGGCATAGGCCGTTACGTCGATGCCAACTGCAACAAATGTTGCGCCGAGTGCCATGCATCTATTGGCGAACGTTTCGTCCAGGGTGAGGATGCCAGCCGCTTTGTCTGACGCTGCGATTTTTGAAATCGCATTTTCAATTGCGCTGATAACCTTTGGTTCCTTTGGGCTCCCGAGATAACCCATATCGGCCGCGAGGTCCGCTGGCCCGATAAACACACCATCAATGCCTTCCACCGCCAGTATATCGTCGAGCGCATCCATGCCAGCTTGGCTTTCAACCTGCACCAGCAAACATATCTGTTCGTCTGCGGTGGTTAGATAGTCAGGAATGCCGCCAAAGTTTGAGGCGCGGGCGAGGGAAGCACCGACACCGCGTACGCCGTTTGGCGGGTAGTGGCAGGCTTTGACCAACTTTCGTGCTTGCTCAGCGCTCTCCACCATGGGCACAAGAATCGTTTGTGCCCCGGCATCTAAGGCCTGTTTGATCATCCAGGTTTCGCCAATGGGCAGTCGTACGGCAGCTGACGAATTTGATTTTTCGATTATTTGTAGTTGCGTAAGCATTGAGCGGAGATCGTTAGGTGCGTGTTCGCCATCGACCAAAAGCCAATCAAATCCTGCACTTGCGGCAATTTCTGCACAATATGAATCGGCAAGGCCGATCCAGCAACCAATTTGCTTTTCGCCATTTTTGAGGGCCTGTTTGAACTTGTTTGTTGGTGCGGGCATTTGGTTTCCTCAAGTTCTAGAATGTGCAATTGACATGACCGAACGGTCCAAAGTCTGCATGAATTTTGTCGCCGTGCTGTGTTTCAACTGGCCGAATAAATGAACCGGAAAGTACGACGTCACCTGCGCTAATAGACTGATTATATTGTGCCAGACGATTAGCGAGCCAGACAATGCCCATCACTGGGTCATTGAGAACACCTGCGCCAAGGCCGGTTTCTTCAACTTCATCATTCGTGGCAACAATTGCGCCGACCCAGCGTAGGTCGAACGCGTCAATCCCGTGCTTTTGCTCGCCAAGCACAATTCCAGCGTTCGCTGCATTGTCGGCTATCGTATCAAAGATTTTGCGCGGTGTTCCGGTTGATGGATCTTGGCGCAATATGCGCGTGTCCAAAATCTCGAGGGACGGGCAGACATAATCCGTTGCGGCAATCACGTCTTCACGGGTGATATCTGGTCCGGTGATTGCAGATTTCATCACAAAGGCAATCTCTGCCTCAATGCGTGGTTGGATGAAGCGGTTGCGCGGAATTTGGCCGCCGTCGGCGAAGAACATATCCTCAAACAAAATACCACTGTCCGGAATGTCGATGCCCAGAGCAGATTGCATGGCTTTCGATGTTAGACCGATTTTCCAGCCGCGCTGTTTGCCGCCTGCTTCAAGCTTCTTCCCAACGAGTGCAGACTGAATGGCGTAGGCATCATCCATTGTCATGTCCGGGTGGGCGAGTGAGATCAGGCCCGTTTGTTGGCGCGATTTCTCTGCCGTAAACAGGGCGTCAGCGGCTGTTTGGATTTGCTCCGGTGTCATTGCTCATCCTCAACGCCGTTGATGAGCGTGCCCACGCCGGACACTTCAACTTCAATATTATCTCCGGGCTTTAAGAACTGCGGAGGGTCCAGCCGCGCGCCAGCGCCTGTTGGTGTGCCGGTGACGATGATGTCGCCGGGTTCAAGTGTGGTAAATGTGGAGATATATTCGATTTGCTTACGGATCGGGAACAACATGCGAGTCGTATTGTCTTGTTGGCGGATTTCGCCATTTACGCGGGTGATAATGTCTGCGTTTTCAACCTGTTGCGGATTGCTGAATGGCACAAGCCAAGGGCCCATGGCGCCAGATTTGTCGAAGTTCTTGCCTTGCGTGACGTTGAATTTTGCGTGGCGTACCCAGTCGCGAATTGTGCCTTCGTTACAAATGGTTAGGGCTGCAATGTGATCAAGAGATTCACGTTGCGAAATGTGCCGACCGCCTTTGCCAATGACGATTGCAATTTCGCCTTCATAGTCGAGTTGGTGCGAAGCTTTTGGTCGGATTAGCGGTGAATTGTGGCCGGTGAAAGAGCTTGGAAAACGCACAAACAAAGACATGTTTGGAGGGGCCTCTTGCCCATCTTTATACTCTTCATTGCGGGCCGGGAAGTTGACACCAACGCAGATGATCTTGCCCGGATTTGGTATTGGAATGTCGAGAACTGTTCCGGTCAATTCACGCGAAATCTCGCACTTTTCTGCCAATTCAAGTGCTTCGTTCTGGGCATTGAGCTGGAACACATCGCGCAAGGTTGGAAATTGTGTCATGAGGGGCGATAGGTCGACAATGTCTTTGCCATCAGTTGCGCCCCACATCGGCGTGCCCTTGATGGTGTAGGAGATAAATCTATCCATCATAGCTGCGCTGCCATTTGTGTGATCACATCGTATGCAAATTCCATATCGCGTTGTTCCATATCGAAAGAACCGCACTGGAAGCGGATGACAAATTGCCCCTCAATTTTTGTTTGGGTGAGGTAGATGCGACCATCATTATTGATGTTGGTGATCAGCTTCAAATTGAGCGCATCAAGATCATCAACCCCTTTTGGCGCATAGCGGAAGCTGAACAGCGATAGCATCGGCTCCGTGATCATTTCAAAGTCAGGATGAGCAGACAATTTGTCAAAAAGCTGCTGCGACCAATCCACATGGTTGCGGATCATTTGGCGCAAACCCTGAAGCCCATATGCACGTAGCAAGAACCAGATTTTGAGCGCGCGAAAACGCCGACCTAGCGGTACGGACCATTCAGAATAATTGATGATGCCATCGGTGCCGTGGGTCTTGAGATATTCCGGTTTGATCGCCAGCGTGCTGACAAGTGCGTCAGGATCAGCAACGAAATGGGCAGAACAATCAAATTGTGCGCCCAGCCATTTGTGCGGGTTGAAGACAATACTGTCAGCGCCTTCAATGCCCGTCCAGAAATGACGGAACTCGGGGCAAATCATTGCCGCACCGGCCCATGCCGCATCAATATGCGTATATAGGTCTTCAGCTTTGGCGACAGCAATAACGTCTGCAATATTGTCGGTTGAGCCGACAGACGTACCGCCAACGCAGGCTATGATACCTGCAGGGATGAAACCAGCGGCGCGATCTTCGGCGATTGCTTTTTTGAGTGCGTCCACATCCATGCCGCGCAATTTGCCCTTGTGCGGAATGCGGACCAAGTTTTCTTCGCCGATGCCCGCAACCCAAATAGCGCGGTCAATGGAGGTGTGCACCTGGTCAGAGCAATAAATGCGCAGCTGCTTGTGCGCAGCCAATCCTTTTGTGTTGCCTTGCCAGTTCAGTGCGCGTTCGCGCATGGTCAAAACGGCGGCGAGGGTGGCTGAAGAGGCGCTGTCTTGGATCACGCCTGTAAACCCAGAGGGCAGGCCAATGGCTTGGCGCAACCAATCAAGGACTTTTGTCTCAACTTCTGTGGCGGCAGGTGATGTTTGCCACAACATGCACTGCGCCGCGATTGAATTGACCAACATTTCAGCCAACACAGAAGCTGGAGCGGCATTGGCCGGAAAGTACGCAAAGAACCGCGGGTGCTGCCAATGGGTGATGCCGGGCATCATTTTTTCTTCAAAATCAGCAAAGATCGCTTCCATATCTTCGCCCTGTTCAGGCGGGGTGTCTGGGAGTTGCGCAATAATTTCGCCGGGCTTTGTTTGCGCCCGTACGGGGCGGTCGCGCAGGTTTTCGCGATAGTCTGCGCCCCAATCGACAAAGCGTTTGCCCCATTGGCGGAATTGGTTCCAGTCCATAAATGCTCCTATGGCGCAATGATTGGTGTGGCGTTCAGATCAGACATCACGGGCTCCACATTGGCGAAAGTGCTGCCATGTTCAAACCAGCTGCGCGGCGCTGCCGCTCCCCACAAGGTTTGGCGCTGTGGGTCTTTTAGGTCCCATTTGATTGGCTCAAGGTCCGGGTCAACTGTTTGATAGTCTGAGCAATAAATTTCAATTCGGTGACCGTCTGGGTCCAAGATATACAAGAAAAACGCATTTGAAATGCCGTGCCGGCCGGGGCCGCGCTCAATATTTGCGACATAACCAGTGGTCGACATCAAATCGAGCAGGTCGATAATGTTGAGTGGGTTTGGTACCCAAAAAGCGGTGTGGTGCAGGCGCGGGCCTAGACCGTTTGTGAAAGCCATGTCGTGCACGCCGCCTTTGCGGTGCATCCACGCGGCCCAAAGGCGTTTGCTTTCCTCGTCTTCGGTATATTCGGTGGTGCGGAAGCCAAAGTCTGCGTAGAAGGCAACGCTTTCATCGACATTTTGCGAGAATACGTTGAAGTGATCGATGCGCAGCGGCTTCACCCCATTATAGAGCTTGTATTTCTGGTGAATCGGTTCCAACCGATCCATTTTGAAATAGAACTCAAGCGGAATACCATGACAATCTGATGTGCGAAGTGTCCGACCCTGGAATGGGCGTTCAATCCATTCGGTTGGACGGCCCTTTGATTGGAAATAACTCTCTGCCTTGTCCAGTTCTGGCTCGTCATAGACCTTGAAGCCCAAAACATTGGCTTGGGCTTTCTCGCCCTTTTGCAAGATGATGCAATGGTGACCGCGCTCTTCCATGGCACGTAGATAAATTTCATTCTCGTCTTCGTGGGTGACTTGTAGGCCCAATGTATCAACATAGAATGCGCGGCTGGCTGCCAAATCGGTTACGACGAATTCAACATGGCTTAGGCGCAGCACATTGAAGGGCGGATAAAGATTATGCTCTGGCAATGGCATGAATTTTCCTCAACTGTTCGCGCGCATGACTCTCCCACATGCTCGCATTGTATTTTGCGATCATCCACCTAATTTTGGGATTCTGTGATCAGTTGTCGCAAACGCGACATTTTTTGTTTCCATGTAGAAGTCAAACGACCAATCGCCGCCATCTCGACCAATGCCTGATGACTTGACGCCGCCAAAGGGTGAGGGCAGGTGTCGGGAGTTTTCGGAGTTTACCCACACCATGCCCGCTTGCAATTGATCGGACACACGGAAGGCGCGAGTGACGTCATTGGTCCAGACATAGCCTGCAAGGCCATAATCAATGTCGTTCGCAATTTCCAATGCTTCGGTTTCATCTTTGAATGGAATAGCGGCGAGTACCGGTCCAAATATTTCTTCTTGCGCGATCCGCATATTGTTGTTGGCATTGGTGAACAATGTCGGTTGCACATAGCAGCCGCCGCCTGGCCCATCATGTTTTTTGCCGCCCAAAGCGATGGTCACCCCATCTTGCTTGGCGATGTCGAAATAGCTGAGCACTTTTTTCTCATGCTCTGGATGGATTAATGGGCCAATGGTCGTTGCGGGATCAAGCGGATGCCCGACTTTGATTTGGCTGGCTTTTTGTGCAACTTTAGCGGTGAATTGCTCGTAGATCGATTGTTCCACCAGTAGCCGTGATGACGAAGTGCAGCGTTCGCCATTGAGCGAATAGATCATGAACACAGCGGCTTCGGCGGCGCGGTCTAGGTCAGCATCTTCGAACACGATGACGGGGTTCTTGCCGCCCAGTTCAAAGTGTACGCGTTTCAAGGTTGGTGCGCCTTGCGCCATAATCATTGATCCGGTGCGGCTTTCGCCGACAAATCCAATTGCTTTGATCAATTTGTGTTCGGTCAATGCTTTGCCTGCATCCTCGCCAAACCCGTTCACAAGGTTCCATACGCCTTTTGGTAGGCCCGCTTCTTCGGCGATTTCCACAAGCAGGCGCGCTGTTATGGGCGAAAACTCTGCTGGTTTGTGCACAATTGTGCAGCCGGCGGCTAATGCAGGGGCGATCTTCCAGGTGGACAACATGAAGGGCGTGTTCCACGGGGTGATGACGCCCACTGGACCAATAGCGCTGCGCGTGGTCATGTTGATCTGACCTTCTTTACGCAACGACTGGCCATCTTGCGCCATTGGCGCACGGTCAGCAAAAAACCTAAAGTTTTCCGCGCCGCGCAGGGCTGCTTTTGACATGAAGCGCATAGACTGGCCGGTGTCCATTGTCTCAATTAGGGCGATTTCTTCCGCCCGTGCTTCAATGCCATCAGCGATTGCGTGCAAAATGCGCTTGCGCTCGGTGCCGGGCGTTGTGGACCAGTTTTTGAAAGCGGCGTGTGCTGCTTTCGCGGCAAGGTCAATGTCTGCGGCTTTGCCGCGTGCGACGTCGCAAAGTTTTGTAAGATCAATCGGGGTGATGTTTTCAAAGGTTGCGCCATCTTGTGCGGGGCATGCTTCCCCATTGATGTAGTTGCTTACACCTTCAGCGCGGAAACGTTCCAAATAGCGATTGGCTTTATCCAAGTTGGATTGAAAACTGGTCATAAAATCAGTCCTATTTGGGTTGGTTTTTCAGGCGCGGGTGAATGGAGTTGGTTTTCCAGCTGAACTCTGGATTGATCTCGACAATCTCGAGCGACAAAGCGAAATGGGGGGTCGCGAGCAAATTGGTGCATTTTGCTTCGAGCTTCTCCGTCAGCTTGTTGCCGACCATGTTTTTTTGCTCTTGTGACCTGCCAACGCCGATGCGCAATACAGCGTCCAAGAAACTATTCTCTTCGTGATTATCGGCGATAGAATATACGGCGACGGGAATGGCGCGGACGCGAATGCCCCCAACAGGAAATAATTGAGTGTCGGCGAGCGTTGAATTTAGATCCCGGCACAGTTGCGCGAAATCAATGCGGCTGGGCAAATTGTCAGAATACTGAAGTTGAAGGTGTGGCATATTCGCTCCTAACAATTAACATGTTAAGTAAACCTGTTGGTATTGTCAATATGCGCAATTGGTATGTTTTCTTGCAAATTCGTGAGATTTCAGCAAACCCTAGTATATGGAAAATGAGAATCACAGCATGACGTCAGAGCAATTATTGGAAACTACAAATCGGTCATTGCCCATTGTGTTGTTGCGAGCGCGCGAAGCGGTTATGGCACATTTTCGGCCCATGTTAGCAGCGCACGGGCTGACAGAGCAGCAATGGCGTGTATTGCGGGTTCTTAGTGAAATGGGCGAGCTGGATGCGAGCCATCTGGCGCATCATGCCTGCATTTTGCCCCCAAGCTTGACGCGGATGCTGAAAACGCTTGAGGCAAACGGTTGGATTGAAGGGCGACGCGACAAAGATGATGGTCGGCGGATGCTTTTTTCTGCGACCGAAGAGGGAATGCGTTTTATTGCAACGGTTTCGCCAAAGGGTGCTGCCATCTATCACGATCTTGTTGACGCCTATGGCGAAGAAAAGCTGCGCCAGCTCGTAGATCTACTCGACGAATTGCAAACAAGCGTGAATGGCGTCGCCAAATAGCGACGCCTTTATTGCTAGGCGTTGGCGGCAGCCGATAGCCCTTTATCAATTGCATCGACAATTCGGGAAACATCAGTCGCGGTGATGACCAATGGAGGCGACAATATAATGTTGTTGCCGGACACCCGGATGGTCACGCCTGCTTCATAAGCGCCGTCAAACGCCGCCCCGACAGCCGCTTTTGATGCTGGCGCTTTTGTGTCTCGATCAGCAACCAATTCCACCGCCGCCATCAGGCCGATGCCGCGTGTGTCGCCGACAATTTGGTGTTTATCTTTGAGTTGGGCCAAGCCAGCTTGTAACTCAATGCCGCGGTCCTTGGCGTTTTCCCAAACGCGGGCCTTTTTTGTTTCGGCCAAGGTTGCAAGAGCGGCCGCACAACCCACCGGGTGGGCTGAATAGGTGTAGCCATGGCCGATGCTGCCTGTCGCGTCTTTGTTGCTTTCAAAGGCTTCGGCGACTTTTTCGCCAATCATTGCCGCACCAAAAGGAAAATAAGAGTTTGTGACCGCTTTTGCAGTACACATCATATCTGGTGCAACACCCCAAAGGCGCGAACCGTGAACGTCACCCGTACGCCCAAATGCGGTAATGACTTCGTCCGCGATCAGCAAAATGCCGTGCTTGTCACAAACATCGCGCACCATTGGCATGAATGTCTCATGCGGCACGATAACGCCACCAGCACCCAGCACCGGCTCCATAATCATTGCAGCAATAGTATCCGCGCCTTGGAACGCAATTTCCTCTTCCATCAACGCGATGATGCGATTGGCAATTTCTTGGGCGTCGTCTGTGCCAAACGGATTGCGATAGGTCCAAGGGGCAGGGAGTTGGAAACAGCCCGGCAGCAGGGGTTCGTAATTGCGTCTAAAATTTGCGTTGCCATTCACCGATGCGCCGCCAAAGTGGGTGCCGTGATATCCCTTTTTGAGGCTAATGAACTTGGTGCGTTCGCCTTCGCCGCGCACTTTGTGATATTGCCGGGCAAGGCGCAGGCAGGTTTCAACTGAATCTGAACCGCCGGAGGTGAAAAAGGCGCGCACCAGTTTTTCGGGTTTAAACCATTCCATCAACTCATATGACAGCTCAACCGCCTTGTCGTTGCTGGTGCCACGGAACGCGGAATAGTAGGGCAATTCCATCAATTGCTCAGTCATTGCGTGTTTGATGCTGTCTACTGAATAGCCAAGATTTGCATTCCAAAGTCCGCCCACAGCATCAAGGGTTGTGTGCCCGTCGATGTCGGTAATCTCGACGCCTGAAGCACCGGTGATCATTTTTGGCGGATTGGATCGCATGTCAGCCGGGTGCGCCATTGGGTGCCACATATGTTTGGCGTTGTTTTCTTTCAGGAAATTTGAATCGCGCATAATTTGCTCCCTAGACAACTACTTGTTGGCAGATTTTTGTTAGTCAGCTTCATGTAATTAGCTGCTGTACGTTTGGGTGGACGACGCCACCAATTGCGGTTGTGATGCGGGCAGAAGCTGCTGCCACATGGCGCTTGGTTTTCTCAACAATTTCGTTTGTTTTTCGATTGATCGGCATGGCAACAGCAATAGCGCCAGCAGCAGAACCGTCTGCATTGATATAGGGGGCGGCAATGCCCGCAACTTCGGATTCAAAGCCATGCTCATTGAGATAGAACCCATCATTGCGTGCTTGGTCTATCCGCTTGCGCAGCACTTCAGGATTGGTTTCGGTTTGATCCGTATGGCGGTGCAACTCTTGGGCAAACACTTTTTCGATCAGGCTGTTAGGGCTGAAAGCTAAGTAAGTGATTCCGGATGCTGTCGCGTGAAACGGCAGTGGTTCCGTTGGGTCGATCATCACCACAGTGCCACGGTTTGGCTCTTTGTGCGCGACAGTGATTAAGGCGTCCGGTCCGGCGACGCTCGCATGGGCGGTTTCGCCGGATATTTCGCAAAGCCAATCAACCGTTTGGTTCGCAATGGCTGTTATTGGCGTTGTTGCCTCGCGTATGCGCGCCAAGTGCAAGAAGCCGCTGCCCAGCCGATAGGCTTTGGTGAGGCCGTTCTGCTCGATGAAATGGTGATTGCTGAGTGAAACGAGGATGCGTCGCGTGGTTGCCTTATCAAGGTCAGCAAGGCGCGCCAGCTCCGATAGGCCAATCTCGGGTTGAGATGGCGTGAAGTAGCTTAGAAGGCGCATCGCTTTGTCGACAGTTTTCATTGGCGAGAAACTCAATTCATTCACATGATAATAAAAATCTTGACTCAGATTGTTTCACAATGCAACCATTAATTGTACCGATGGTGATAATAATGAACCAGTTGGTGTGCGAACGCAGTAGGGGAGGACATTATGCGTGCGATGATTTTGGCGGCTCTATTAGGAGCTGCAACAGTAGCGGGGGCGGTTACGCCAAGTTTTGCTGAATATCCAGAAAAGCCAGTTTCATTTGTGGTGCCATTTCCACCAGGTGATTTGGAAGATGTTTTGACCCGCATGATCGCGGAAGAGTTTCAGTCTATGTATGGCGTGCCAGCGGCGGTCGTGAACAAGCCCGGCGGTGGCGGCGGCCCATTCCCAGGCGCTGCCGAAGTGGCGCAAGCGCCAGCGGATGGCTATACAATTGGCTCGTTCGTTGTGGATGTGCCACTTGTCGGTCCTTATGTGGGCATCCCAGCGCTCAACCCAGATCCGTTTGAGCCAGTTGGCATTTTCCTCACTTATCCATTTGTGATCGCAGCATCCAAGAATGCGCCTTATCAAACAATGGATGAGTTGGCGGCTTATTCAAAAGACAACAAAATGTTGCTTGGGCATTTCGGCTCGTTCCTCATTCCGACCCAAGTAACAATGGCCTTGGGTGAGGCAAACGGCACATCTTACTATTCTAACGCTGCGTTTGATGCGCTCGATTGTAACACGCTTGCTTCTGGCGATGCGGATGTGATCAACACAACGCTTCAATTGATTTTGCCTTGCTTGGACAAAGTGAATGTCTTGGCGACGGTCACTTCAGAGCGTATTCCGCTGGTGCCAGATAGCCCAACCGTTGGCGAGTTAGAGCCTTCGCTTAATATCGCGCTTTGGAACGGGTTGTTTGTGCATAAAGACACACCAGCTGACGTGCGCGAAAAGATTGCGGCGGCGGCCCAAAAAGCACTTGCAAGCGATGCGGCCATGAAGTTGGCGGCAGAAACCGGCGCAGGTGTTTATTGGAAAGGCGCAGAAGAATCTGTGGCGCAGATAGCAGCGGATAGCGTGATCGCTGACTCTATTGCCAAATTCGCCGAATAGATATGCAATGCTTGTCGGGGCTACATGCCCCGGCAGATGCTGAAACAGGTTTATTCGGGTTATGATCCAAGAAAATGAGATTGGGGCGAAAACAAATCGGCAAGGCAAGGTCGAAGATTACTTCATTTCGCCTTACAGCTCGGCGCTGGTTTGGTTTGGCGTTTGCACTTTCCTTGTGGCGGTGTTTCTGGCCAGTCAGTTGGGCAGTCAAACTAAGTTCTTTGAGGGTATGCCACTCGAAAAACAACCTGGGCTTTGGGCCGCCATTGGCATAGTGGGCATGCTGATATTTGGCTTTTTCCAAATGGTTCAATTCTGGTTTCACCGCAACGGTTTGCAAGCGCCCGGATTTGTTGCTGAAGTGCTGATTTGGGCGCGCGCCGGCGAGTATGTGCTGTGGTTCATGATCTACGTTTCGTTGGTGCCGCTCGTTGGCTATTTGCCGACAACGCTTGGATTTTTGCTGTTGATGTCGTGGCGTCTTGGCTATCGCAAAACAAAGTATTTTGCGTCTGCAATTTTGGCCGGGGTTCTGATCGTCGTGGTGTTCAAAAGCTTCTTGCAGGTCAAAATTCCGGGCGGGGCCTTTTACGAGTTTTTGCCTGACGCACTGCGCAGCTTTGCCATTTTGTATTTGTAGGAGCAGTCAGTGGAACTCCTTTTGACAAGTCTAAGTGCGTTGGCCCGAATAGATGTGGCGATCGCGCTGCTAATCGGCTCGATTGGCGGCGTGGTAATCGGCGCCATTCCTGGGGTTGGGCCCGCAATCGCGATTGCAATATTGTTGCCGGCAACCTTTGCCATGGAACCAATTGTTGGGCTGACCTTATTGCTCGGTGTTTATGGTTCTTCCATGTATGGTGGCGCCATTCCAGCCATCTTGGTCAACACGCCCGGCACGGCAGTGAATGCACTCACCACTTATGACGGTTTCCCAATGACCAAACGCGGCGAGGCGACCCGTGCTTTGTCACTCGCGTTTGGAGCGAGTTTTTGCGGTGCAATCATTTCCATCATAGCGCTCATTTGCTTGTCGCCGGTTTTGGCAGCCGTTGCACCTATGTTTGGCTCTCGCGAGATATTCCTTGCAGCGTTGTTGGGTATGGTTTTGGTGGTCGTCACCCATCGCGGACAAGCACTTGCTGCAGGGGCGCTGCTTTGCCTTGGCATTTTCATCAACACGATTGGTCTTGAATCAATTCGCTACACCCAACGCTTCACGTTCGAGCAGGCGTGGCTTGCGTCAGGGATTGACCTGATCGTTGTAGTCCTCGGCCTATTTGCGCTGTCTCAAGCATTTTTACTTTTGGTGGGAGAAGATGAAGACAACAAACCGCCCGCAATTGTTGGGCGCTTGTTCGACGGTTTCAAGGAAGTATTGCGGATGCCAAAAATTGTGCTGCCATCTGCCAGTTTTGGCGTTGTGATGGGCATGATCCCCGGCGTCGGGGAGTTTTTGGCTCAGTTCTTTTCTTATTCGCTTGCGCGCAAAACATCTGGCAATGGCGAAAAATTCGGCAAAGGCGCACCGGAAGGCTTGGTTGCATCTGAAGCGGCGAACAATGCGGTGCCTGCAGCGGCGATGATCCCATTGTTGGCGCTGGGCATCCCAGGCGAAGCGCTGACCGCGATGATGCTTTCAGTGTTTTACGTCCATAACGTCATTCCCGGGCCGCAGCTCTTCGCCAATGAGTTCGATTTTATCCTCAGCCTTTATTTGGCGTTGATTGCATTGAATGTTCTCGCCTTTGCCTTTTTGCTGGGTGCGACGCGCTGGCTAACTCACGTTGTGCGCATCCCCAACCGATTTTTGGGCATGGTGATTTTGGTGCTCAGCTTTGTCGGCGTCTATTCCCTGCGCAACTCGATCATCGACTGCGCCATCGCGGCGGCTTTTGGCATGTTTGGACTGATGCTTAAGTGCCTCAAATTGCCGATTGTGCCGATCATTTTGGGCATGGTTCTCGGCGGTATCATGGAAGTGAAGTTTCGCACCAGCATGGCGCGAGTGGAAACCGCATGGGATTTTATAGAACGGCCAGTGGCGCAAGTCATTTTCGGCTTAATAATCATTGTACTCGGTGCGCATATCTTCTCGCTATTGCGCACTAAGCCATCAAAGGGAACTGCCAAATGATTACGCAAACAGAAATTGATGCGCTTCGGCACAAAGAGATCAAGCCGCAACAATTGCTGATCAACGGCAAATGGCAAGACGCTGAAAATGGCGCGGAGATCGATGTTGTCAGTCCAATTGATGGACAAAAGATCACAACGATTGCTGCCGCATCAGCAGCTGATGTGGATGTCGCCGTTTCTTCCGCACGTAATTCATTTGAGCGCGGTGATTGGTCCCGCATGGCGCCGCAGGGTCGCATGAGAATTATGCACCGCATTGCTGACCTGATCGCTCAGAACGCAAAGGAACTGGCGGTTTTGGGCGTGCGCGACAATGGCACAGAAATTTGCATGGCAATAAAAGCTGAGCCGGGCTCTGCCGCTGGTACATTTCGCTTTTACGCAGAGGCAATCGACAAGGTCTATGGTGAAATTGCGCCCACGGCAGACAATGTGCTGGCGCTGGTGCATCGCGAACCAGTGGGCGTTGTTGGAGCCATCGTGCCGTGGAATTTCCCTTTGATGATTGGTGCTTGGAAAATTGCGCCCGCCTTGGCGGCAGGTAATAGCGTTGTGCTCAAACCTTCAGAAGCCGCGTCGCTAAGCTTGTTGCGATTGGCGGATATATGCCTTGAAGCTGGATTGCCGCCCGGCGTTTTGAATGTGATTACTGGCAATGGCGCTGTGGCCGGTGAAGCGATGGGGTTGCACAATGACATTGATATCATTGCATTTACGGGCTCAGGCGGTACCGGGCGGCGCTTGATGGAGTATGCGGCGCGCTCAAATATGAAGCGGCTCTATTTGGAACTGGGGGGCAAATCCCCAAACGTGATTTTTGCCGACGCTGAAGACTTGGACCAAGCCGCCAAAGTTTCGGCTGCGGGCATATTCCGAAATTCGGGTGAAGTTTGCGTCGCGGGTTCGCGGATACTTGTCGAGCGAGCTATCTATGATGAGTTTATTGAAAGGCTGAAAAACCAAGCCGAAAAGCTGAAGGTTGGCGATCCACTTGATCTCGCCAATAACATCGGCGCGATTAGCACCAAGCAGCAGCTTGAAGGTGATTTGGCCTTTGTTGAACGCGCCGTTGCGGAAGGTGCGCGACTGGTTTGTGGTGGT
This sequence comes from Maritalea porphyrae, assembly GCF_030159895.1. GTDB lineage: Bacteria > Pseudomonadota > Alphaproteobacteria > Rhizobiales > Devosiaceae > Maritalea > Maritalea porphyrae. The sequence goes on along the minus strand of NZ_BSNI01000002.1, from coordinate 2,323,337 downwards.
CAGCAGCTTCATGCAGCAAGCGGTGGCTACTATATGCAGCCCACCATTTTTGCTGACGTGAGGCCGGAGATGGACCTTTTCCAACATGAAGTGTTTGGGCCGGTTGTTGCTGTCACGCCATTCGAGAATGAAGAAGAAGCTGTTGCGCTGGCGAATGGCACAGACTTTGGCCTTGCTGCCGCCGTTTGGACGTCCAAACTATCTCGCGCGCATCGAATGGTCCGCAACATCAAATCAGGCGTTGTGCATGTGAATACTTATGGTGGAGCGGGCAACAATGTGCCGTTGGCGGGAATGAAGCAATCTGGCAATGGGGCAGATAAGTCGCTTCATGCGCTGGAAAAATATGAAAACCTAAAAACCGCATGGATCAGTTTGTGAGGGGCAGATAATGACAAAGACGATTTTGGTGATTGGCACCTACGACACAAAATCTGACGAATTGGATTATCTTACGCAAGCCATCAAAGAGCAAGGCGGCAATGTGCTCACTATGGATGTGAGCGTGTTGGGCGATCCGCCCGCGCCAACGGATATTTCCAAGCATCAAGTTGCGGAAACAGCCAATTCATCTATTCAAGAAGCAATTGACAGTGGAGATGAAAACACTGCCATGCAGATCATGGCGCGCGGGTCTTCTGCCCTTTGCCGAATGTTATATTCTGCTGGTCGAATTGACGGGATGATCGCCATGGGTGGCTCCATGGGCACAGATTTGGCGCTGGATTGCGCGCGGGCATTGCCGCTTGGCGTGCCCAAATACATTATCTCAACCATTGCGTTTTCAACACTCATTCCAGCAGAACGTTTGGCAACCGACATCCAGATGATTTTGTGGGCGGGTGGATTGTATGGTCTCAATTCTGTTTGCAAAGCGTCGCTCAGCCAAGCGGCGGGTGCCGTATTGGGCGCAACGAAAGCGGTTGAGTTGCCGCAAAAGGTGCCAATGGTTGGGATGACAAGCCTTGGCTCATCTTGTTTGAAATATATGAAGGTGTTGAAACCCGAGCTTGAGGAGCGGGGCTTCGAAGTCGCCATATTTCACGCCACGGGAATGGGCGGCATGGCGTTTGAGAACCTGGCGCGGGAAGGGGCGTTTGCCTGCGTCATGGATTTTGCGCCGCAAGAAATGGGCAATCACCTAATGGGGTCGTCAGTCAATTCCGGCCCAGATCGATTGCGCGGCGCCGCCGCTTCTAAAACACCGGCGATCATTGCGCCCGGTTGTGTGGATTTGGTGGACTTCCCTGGCTGGCAGAGTTTTCCAGAGCAATTTAGGGATCGCTCGTTCCATGCTCATAATCGGCTTTTGTCATCTGCTACCTTGAACGCGGACGAACGGCGACAGGTAGCGCGGGAGTTGGCAAAACGTGCAGCTGAAAACAAAGCGCCGACGCATATCATTTCGACCATCAAGGGCGTTGAGGAGTGGGACAAGCCGGGCGAGCCTGCGCATGAACCGGAAAATCACGCGGCTTTTGTGAAGGAATTGGCAAGTGCTGTTCAGCCGTCAGTGGGTTTCTCAGAATTGGATTGTCACATCAACGATCGGGAATTTTGTTATGAAGCGCTGCGGGTTTTTGATAGCTGGCTCGAAAACGGCACCGTCAAATCCAAATCAAACTAAAATGGCCACCCCTAGATAATCCTCTGAACTAAAACAAAACTCAATGCCATATTGGCCAGAATATTTGCGATTTTGGCAATTTTTGCAGTGGTTGAATTTTTAGTTGGTTGCTACCGTCTGTTCACTTGAGAACAGGGATAGACTTATGCGCCGCGATTTTTCATTGCCCCAAGGCACCATTCACCGCATCAAAGTTCAATCAATTGCGTTAGAAGCCAATATGCTTGACGACCACACGGTGCGCGAAGTTGATGTGTATGTACCGCATGGCCATGATGGTAAGGACCTTCCGCTGATCGTGGATTTGGCCGGTTATACGGGTAGCGGCCTGTCGCGCACGAACTGGAAGGGCTTTGACGAAAATGTGCCCGCGCGTTTGGATCGCTTGATTGCAAAAGGCGAGATGAAACCTTGTGTGATGGCATTCCCGGATTGCTTCACCCGGCTTGGCGGCAATCAATATATCAACTCAGCAGCCATGGGGAACTGGGCTGACTTTTTGATCAAAGAGATGTTGCCGCAGGTTGAAGCCCAGTTCGGCTGTGGCGGTGCTGGTAAGCGTGGGGTGATGGGCAAATCATCTGGTGGCTATGCGGCGATGATCCACGGCATGCTCTATGCAGACACTTGGTCGGCAATTGCTTGCCATTCAGGCGATATGGGCTTTGACGTTGCTTATCTGCCTGATATGCCAAAGGCTTTGCGCGCATTGGCTAAGCATGAAGGATCAGCTGAGAAATTTGTGCGTGCGGTTGAGGAAAACCACAATCCCGGGCACGATGACATTCATGCGCTGATGATTTTGGCGATGGGCGCAACATATGATCCAGACCCCGATGCGTTTTGCGGCATTCGATTGCCGGTGGATCACGACACGTGCGAGTTGGATGAGACTCGTTGGGCTGAGTGGTTGAAATGGGATCCTCTGCATGTATTCGACGATCATGTTGATGCACTTAAATCCCTCAAGGGCTTGTGGATTGATTGCGGCGATGTAGATCAGTTCAACTTTGTTTATGTGGCGCGCCGCATGCAAAGCAAATTGAAGGGAGCAGGGGTTGATCATGTCTATGAAGAGTTTCCGGATGATCACTTCTCGATTGACTATCGCTATGATCGCAGCTTGCCCTATTTGGCTGACAGGCTCAGTTAGATAGTTTTACCCCGATAAAATATTTTACCCGGGTATTATTGACTCTTTAGTTTTACCCCGATAAAACTCTCGCAACTTAACGCGGAGACTATTGTTGTGTCTTATTCACCAGATTTGGAATGCGCGGCCTTTGTTGGCCATCAACTGATCGCCAGCGGTGCGCTGGCTGAAGTGGTGCATGAAGTCAAACGCCATTACGACCAGAATCCAAATGATCTGATTTTGGTTTTTGAGAACAAAACGTCAAATGTCATCGAGCTCGATTTGCGTGGGTCAATGGATGAAGTTTTTGCTCGGCTTGAGCAGTCTGTTGCGCCCCAGCGGTCACAAACAAAGGTCAAGAAACCGGGGCGACCAAAACTTGGTGTCATCAGTAAGGAAGTGACCTTGCTGCCCCGCCATTGGGAGTGGCTAAAAGAGCAACGCGGTGGCGCTTCGGTGACTTTACGCAAGCTAGTTGGCGAGGCAATGCATGCTGCTGACGATGATCGAGTGCGGCGGAAATCGCAGCAAAATGTCTATCACCTCATGACAGCAGTTGCAGGCGATTTGCCCAATTATGAAGAGGCTATCCGTGCGCTGTTCGCGGCTGATGGCGACAAATTTTATGCGCAAATTGCGGATTGGCCGGACGGGCTGCGTTCACATCTGAGCCAGCTTTCCGCAGATGCATTTGCGCCTCAATAGCAATATTTTGTTTTAAGGAATTGAATCATGAATGATACGCAAGTGTCTGAAGATAATAACTATTTAACGCAGCCCATTGGGCGCTTGTTTCTTTCAACAGCATTGCCGATCATTTTGGTGATGTTGGTCAATGGGCTGTTCAACTTGGTGGATGCCTATTTCCTTGGGATATTTGTGGGGGCAGCGGCACTGACCGCCGTCACCATCATGTTCCCCGTGCAAATGCTGATCTATTCGCTGACCACCATGATCGCCAACGGTTTCGCTTCTATCGTGGCGCGACGCTTGGGGGCAAAGGACATGCGCGGCGCAGCGGAGAGTTTTGCCGTGGCTATTGTCATGGGCGTCGGCCTGAGTGTCATAATGATGATTGCGTTTTTATTGTTTGGCGAAGCGCTGGTCTCTTGGGTGACCAATGGCGATCAAGAACTCACCGAAATGGCGTGGACATATATGTCGATTATGATGTTCACGTCGCCACTTATCTTCATCTTGTCTGTGCAATATGACGGGCTGCGCAGCGAAGGCAAGATTGGCTTTATGACCTTGGTTTCGCTTGGGGTGACCCTTTCGAATGTGGCGTTCAACTATGTCTTTATTGTCATTTTGCAGTGGGGCGTTGCCGGGTCCGCTTGGGGCACAGTTGCTGCGCAAATGATGTCGTTGATTGCCATTATGGTCTATCGGCTGCGCGGTCAATCAAAACTTGGCTTTCACATGCCAACTGGCCCAGTGTTCCGCAAAATTGCGAAAGAGAATCTAGCTCTCGGCGCGCCACTGAGCCTAAATTATCTCTCGATTTCACTGATCGCTGGCAGCGTTGTGGCCATGCTTAAGCTTTATGGCACCGACAATTATACGGTGACCGTTGGTGCCTATGGCATCGTCACTCGCTTGTTGACCTTTTCATTCATGCCACTCTTGGGTTTGTCGATGGCATTCCAATCCATCGCGGGCAACAATTTCGGTGGCAATATGGCGGGCCGGGTGAACTTTAGCACCAAAACGGCGTTGCTGGTTTCCTTGGGCTATTGTTTGGTGATCGAGTTCACCTTCATGCTGTTTCCCGGTCAGTTGGCAGGGTTGTTTGTTCAAGACGCTGGCATGATCAGTGAGACGGCGCGCATATTGCCATACTTGATGATCATGTATTTCACCGCCGGGCCTGCGATTGTCTTGTCGGGCTTTTATCAAGCGATTGGTGATGCAAAGCGCGCGGCGATCCTAAGCTTGTCGCGCAACTACCTGATAGGGTTCCCACTTTTGATGGTGATGCCGCGCTTGTTTGGCGAACCAGGTATTTGGTATGCGTCACCGATTGGGGACATCATAATGGTGTGTTTAACCATTGCGGTGCTTGTGGTTGCGCAGCGGCGAAAAGGCTATCGGGGTGGGGTGTTTCTTCCACAAACTGCTTAACAACGCCTAGTTGCGCCAGATCAATTTGGCGCAACTATTTTCTTGTCATGATGGGTGCAACCAAAAAGGGGTACCATTATGCGTGATTTAGAGATCTACAAAAACCGTCTGCTGGCGCGCAAGGCCGAGCTTGATGCGCGTCTGCACAAAATTGAAGACCAGCTTGACGATACGCCAAACCCAGACGCGGAAGAGCGTGCGGTTGAGCGTGAAGACGACGAAATGCTTGAAGGCTTGGGCAATGCTGGGCTTAAAGAGCTGAAGAAAATTGATAACGCCTTGTCTCGCATGGAGAATGGTACATTTGGCATTTGCGCAAATTGTGGCGAAGAGATATCTGACGCGCGGCTTGATATTGTTGCCTACGCCACCAAGTGTCGGCATTGCATGTAGTCACATTTCTTGACATCTGGGGTTGGGCGTAACATAGCCTCTAAGGCAATTGGAGGTTCTATGTCTAAACTACCCATTATCATTGATTGCGATCCGGGCCAGGATGATGCCCTCATGTTGTTCTTGGCGCTCAATGCGCCAGAATTGGATGTGCGCGGCGTTGTAGCGTGTGGCGGCAATGTGCCATTGGCACGCACCGAATTGAACTGTCGGATATTGGTGGAGATGGCGGGGCGCACCGATGTGCCGGTGTTCGCCGGATGCGAAGGACCGATGGTTGAACCCTTGTTCACCGCGGAGTATGTCCATGGTGAAACGGGCATTGATGGGATCGACTTCTTCGAGCCAACAATTGAGAAGCAAGCGCAGCACGGTGTCGATTTCATCATCGAAACGCTACGCGCAGCTGAAGACAATGAAATCACCTTGGTGCCAACTGGGCCTTTGACCAATATTGCGATGGCGCTGGTGAAGGCGCCGGACATTGCGGCAAAGATCAAGCAGATCGTTTTGATGGGCGGTGCGAGCTTTGAGGGGGGGAATGTAACCCCTTCTGCTGAGTTCAATATTTATGTGGATCCGCACGCAGCAGACGTGGTGATGCGTTGTGGCCGCCCGATTGTGATGTTCGGGCTCGATGTTACTCACCAAGTGATGACCGACGACAAAGTGGTTGCGGATATGCGGGCGCTCGATAATCGGGTGGCACACGCATCTGCGGGCATGCTTGAGTTCTTTGGCCAATATGATGCCGCAAAATATAGCGCTGATGGTGGCCCTTTGCACGATCCATGCACCATTGCTTGGCTGTTGGAGCCTGAGATTTTTGAGCTCAAAGCGTGCCATGTGGCCATTGAAACGCGCAGTGAGCTTACGCGCGGACACACTGCGGTCGACTTTTGGGGTGTTACAGGAAACACGCCAAATGCAATGTGGGCATACAAGGCAGATCGAACGCGATTCTTCGCATTATTGACTGAGCGGTTGGCCCAATATTAACAGCTTCTTACATCATGCAAAATTAGGGCTTTTGTTCGCTCAATTTTTGCGCTAAGAGACCCCCGAAATTCCGGCAGGGGTTGGTCCCTTTGTTTGTTAATTAGCCGGATGCTAAGCGAACGGAGAAATTACGCATGGCGAAGGAAAAGTTTGAGCGGAACAAGCCGCACGTAAACATTGGGACAGTTGGTCACGTTGACCACGGCAAGACAACATTGACAGCAGCGATTACGAAAGTATTGGCTGAGGCTCAAGGTGGTACAGCTACAGCGTTTGACGAGATTGACAAAGCGCCTGAAGAAAAAGCACGTGGTATTACCATTTCCACTGCTCACGTTGAGTATGAGACAGACAACCGTCACTATGCGCACGTTGATTGCCCAGGGCACGCTGACTATGTGAAAAACATGATCACTGGTGCGGCTCAGATGGATGGTGCTATTTTGGTTGTTAACGCAGCTGATGGCCCAATGCCACAAACACGTGAGCACATTTTGCTTGCACGTCAGGTTGGTGTTCCAGCACTTGTTGTGTTCATGAACAAAGTTGACCAAGTTGACGACGAAGAGTTGCTTGAGTTGGTTGAGATGGAAGTACGTGAGTTGCTTTCTTCTTACGAATTCCCTGGTGACGACATTCCAATCATTGCAGGTTCTGCATTGGCAGCTTTGGAAGGCCGTGACGACAATATCGGTAAAGAGAAGATCCTTGAGTTGATGGCTGCAGTGGATGAGTACATCCCAACACCAGCACGTCCTAAAGATCAGCCATTCTTGATGCCAATTGAAGACGTATTCTCAATTTCTGGTCGTGGTACAGTTGTTACCGGCCGTGTTGAGCGTGGCGTGATCAATGTTGGTGAAGAAGTTGAGATCGTTGGCATCAAAGACACGCAGAAAACAACAGTTACTGGTGTTGAAATGTTCCGTAAGTTGCTCGACAGCGGTGAAGCTGGCGACAATATCGGTGCTTTGATCCGTGGTGTTGACCGTGAGCAAGTTGAGCGTGGCCAAGTTCTTTGTAAGCCAGGTTCAGTAACGCCTCACACCAAGTTCATTGGTGAAGCGATTATCTTGACCAAAGACGAAGGTGGTCGTCACACACCATTCTTCAACAACTACCGTCCACAGTTCTACTTCCGTACAACTGACGTGACTGGCGTTGTGACATTGCCAGAAGGCACCGAAATGGTGATGCCTGGTGACCGTGTTGAGATGAATGTTGAATTGATCGTGCCGATCGCGATGGAAGAGCAACTCCGCTTTGCTATCCGTGAAGGTGGCCGTACCGTTGGTGCCGGCGTCGTTTCAAAAATCATCGAGTAGATTTAACAGCGCAAAGGCGGCGCGTTCATTAACGTGCCGCTGACGCGTATTTTTAGGAAGCATCGACATGAATGGTCAAAACATTCGTATCCGGCTTAAAGCGTTCGACCATCGAGTACTCGATAGTTCAACGAGCGAGATCGTAAACACTGCTAAGCGCACAGGCGCTCAAGTTCGTGGCCCGATCCCGTTGCCAACACGAATTGACAAATACACTGTCAACCGTTCGCCGCACATCGATAAGAAGAGCCGCGAGCAATTTGAAATTCGGACTCACAAGCGTCTTTTGGACATTGTTGAGCCTACTCCACAGACAGTGGATGCACTCATGAAGTTGGATCTGGCGGCCGGTGTGGACGTCGAGATCAAACTTTAAGATAAAAGAAAAAGGTGTAAACCGATGCGTTCAGGTGTGATCGCACAGAAGCTGGGCATGACCCGGATCTTTACTGAGGATGGTCAAGACATCCCTGTAACGGTTCTTGGTCTTCAGAACTGCCAAGTTGTCGCTCAGCGGACGGCGGACAAAGATGGTTATACAGCGCTCCAATTGGGTGCGGGTACAGCCAAAGTAAAGAATGTAACAAAGGCAAGCCGTGGACATTTCGCGGTTGCTAAAGTTGAGCCAAAGCGCAAGCTGGCTGAATTCCGTGTATCGGAAGACAACATGATTGATGTGGGCGCCGAAATGTTGGCTGACCACTTTAATGTTGGTCAGTTGGTTGACGTTTCAGGTACTTCAATCGGTAAAGGTTTTGCCGGTGCGATGAAGCGGCACAACTTTGGCGGCATGCGTGCTACTCACGGTGTTTCGATCTCTCACCGTGCGCACGGCTCGACTGGTCAGTGTCAAGATCCAGGTAAAGTCTTCAAAGGTAAGAAGATGGCTGGTCATATGGGTGCTGTTCGGACAACAACTCAGAACCTTAAAGTGGTTAAAACTGACGTAGAACGCGGTTTGATCATGGTTCAGGGTGCTGTTCCAGGCTCAAAAGGTGGCTGGATTATGGTTCGCGATGCTGTGAAAAAAGCAATTCCTGCTGATGTGCCAACTCCTGGTTCATTTAAAGCGGTTGTTGTTGCAGCTGAAGCTTCAGAAGGGGGCGCTGAATAATGGAACTTTCAGTTCAAACCCTTGAGGGCAAAGCTGCTGGTAAAGTTGAACTTGCAGATGACGTGTTCGGTCTAGAGCCACGCGCTGACATTTTGCACCGTATGGTTCGCTATCAGCAGTTGAAAAAAATGGCTGGTACTCACGAGACCAAAGGTCGTTCTGACATTCGCGGCACAACAAAGAAATTTGTTCGCCAAAAAGGTTCAGGCGGCGCTCGTCACGGTAACCGTAAGGTTCCACAATTCCGTGGTGGTGGTCGTGCTTTTGGACCAGTTACTCGCTCACATGCGATTAGCTTGCCGAAAAAGGTACGTGCATTGGCGCTTAAACTTGCTTTGTCTTCTAAGGCAAAAGCGGGTGACCTTGTGATCCTTGATAAAGCTGAAGCAAAAGAGCCAAAAACAGCTCAATTGAAAAAGTCTTTTGGTGCACTTGGTTTTGACAACGCATTGATCATTGGTGGTGCTGAGCTAGACGAGAACTTTGCTCGTGCGGCGCGCAACATTCCACATATCGATGTTTTGCCTGCGCAAGGTATCAATGTTTATGACATCCTTCGTCGCAATAAATTGGTCTTGACCAAGGCGGCATTGGAAAGCTTGGAGGCACGTTTCTCATGAGCACCGAACGCGCATATGACATCATTCGCAACCCAGTTGTGACTGAAAAATCAACTTATGCTTCTGAGCATAACCAAGTTGTTTTTGACGTCGCGATCGACGCAACCAAGCCTGAAATCAAAAAGGCGGTTGAAGGTTTGTTCTCTGTTAAGGTTCAAGCCGTTAATACGTTGATCCGCAAGGGTAAAGAAAAGCGTTTCCGTGGCCGGGTTGGTCAGCGTAAAGACGTGAAAAAGGCAATCGTTACATTGGCTGAAGGTCAGTCAATTGACATTGCTACCGGACTTTAAGGCAGGGACGATTAGAAAATGGCTTTGAAGCAATATAATCCCACCTCGCCAGGCCAGCGTGCCTTGATCGGTATCGATCGCTCTGAACTACACAAGGGCGGTCCGGTCAAGAAGTTGACGTCAGGTCTGACATCTAAGGGTGGACGAAACAATTCTGGTCGCATCACCATGCGTCGCCAAGGTGGTGGCGTGAAGCGTGCCTACCGTTTGGTAGACTTCAAGCGTCGCAAATATGACGTTGTTGGTACTGTTGAGCGTTTGGAATACGATCCAAACCGTACAGCCTTCATCGCTCTTGTGAACTATGAAGATGGCGAGCAAGCCTATATCTTGGCTCCACAGCGTTTGGGTGCTGGTGACAAAGTTGTCGCTTCACGCAACTCAGTGGACATCAAGCCAGGCAACGCAATGCCACTTGAGCGCATGCCGGTTGGTACAATCGTACACAACGTTGAAATGAAGCCATTGAAGGGCGGTCAGATCGCTCGTTCAGCTGGCACATATGTTCAATATGTTGGTCGTGACCAAGGTATGGCTATCCTTCGCTTGGGTTCAGGTGAAACACGTTTGGTTCCAGGCTCTTGCATGGCAACAGTTGGTGCGGTATCTAACGCCGATCACTCCAACACAAACCTTGGTAAAGCTGGCCGTAAACGCTGGTTGGGCAAACGTCCTCAGGTTCGTGGTGTGGCCATGAACCCGATCGATCACCCACACGGTGGTGGTGAAGGTCGTACTTCTGGTGGTCGTCACCCAGTGACACCCTGGGGTAAGCCAACTAAGGGCAAGCGTACCCGCTCTAACAAATCAACGGACAAATTTATTGTTCGTTCACGTCATCAGAAGAAGGGCAGGTAGGTCACATGACACGTTCTGTTTGGAAAGGTCCGTTTGTAGACGGATATCTGATCAAAAAAGCCGAGAAGGTCCGGGAATCTGGCCGCAACGAGGTTATCAAAATCTGGAGCCGTCGCTCTACAATTTTGCCTCAGTTCGTTGGATTGACCTTTGGCGTTTACAATGGCCAGAAACACGTGCCTGTGAATGTGACTGAAGAGATGATTGGCCACAAGTTTGGCGAATTCTCTCCGACCCGCACATATTACGGCCACGGCGCCGATAAGAAGGCGAAGAGGAAGTAACAATGGGTAAGGCAAAGCGTGAGCGTACGCTGAAAGACAACGAGGCACGGGCAGTGCTGCGCCAAGTGCGCACCAGCCCTCAAAAGTTGAACCTTGTTGCAACAACTATTCGTGGCAAGAAAGTCGAAAAAGCTTTGGCTGATTTGGCATTCTCACCAAAACGAATTGCCAAAGACGTGAAAAAGACATTGGAAAGCGCAATTGCCAATGCTGAAAACAACCACGGTCTGGATACAGACGCGTTGATCGTTGCTGAAGCATATGTTGGCAAGTCGCTTGTGATGAAACGTTTTCGTCCGCGTGCACGTGGTCGTGTAGGAAAGATCTTGAAACCTTTCTCTCACTTGACAATCGTTGTGCGTGAAGTTGAGGAGGCTGCATAATGGGCCATAAGATCAATCCAATTGGTTTCCGCCTCGGCGTAAACCGCACTTGGGACAGCCGCTGGTACGCCAACAAAGGCGAATTCGGCACGTTGTTGCAGGAAGATCTGAAGATCCGCAAAATGCTTGAGAAGACTCTTAAGCAAGCTGCAGTTTCTAAGATTGTTATCGAACGTCCACACCGTAAGTGTCGTGTGTCTATTCACACAGCGCGTCCTGGTATCGTGATCGGTAAAAAAGGCGCTGACATCGAAAAACTTCGCGCAAAAGTGCGCAAGTTTACAGATTCAGAAGTGCACTTGAACATTGTTGAAGTTCGCAAGCCTGAAACTGACGCAACTTTGGTTGCGCAAGGTATCGCACAGCAGCTTGAGCGTCGGGTTTCGTTCCGTCGCGCTATGAAGCGTGCCGTACAAACAGCAATGCGCATGGGCGCTCAAGGCATTCGTGTGAATGTTGCGGGTCGTTTGGGCGGTGCTGATATTGCGCGGACTGAATGGTACCGTGAAGGCCGTGTGCCGTTGCACACTCTTCGTGCTGATATCGACTATGGTACAGCAGAAGGTGAAACAACTTTCGGCATTATCGGTGTAAAAGTTTGGATCTTTAAAGGCGAAATCCTTGAGCACGATCCAATGGCACACGAACGTCGCGCTACAGAAGGCTCAGGCGAAAAGCCTCAGCGTCAGCAGCGTCGTCAGAACGCCGGTTAAGGAGCATATTGAAAAATGTTGCAACCTAAACGCACCAAATTCCGCAAAATGCACAAAGGCCGTATTCGCGGCGTGGCAAAAGGCGGTAGCGCATTGAACTTTGGGTCTCACGGCCTTAAAGCACAAGAGCCAGAACGTGTGACGTCTCGCCAGATTGAGGCAGCTCGTCGTGCGATGACCCGCCACATGAAGCGTGCGGGCCGTGTTTGGATCCGCATCTTCCCTGACGTGCCTGTAAGCACGAAGCCGACAGAAGTTCGGATGGGTAAAGGTAAAGGTTCGATCGATTATTGGGCCGCTCGGGTTAAGCCTGGTCGGGTCATGTTTGAGATTGACGGTGTATCGGACGAAGTTGCACGTGAGGCTTTGCGCCTTGCAGCAATGAAGTTGCCGATCAAGACACGTGTTGTTACACGTATCGCCGACTAAGGGATCGATAAGATGAAAGCGAATGATGTGCGGGCTAAGACCGCAGATGAGCTGAAGCAAGAATTGCTGGACCTTAAGAAAGAGCAGTTCAACCTGCGTTTCCAAGGTGCAACGCAACAGCTTGAAAACACCGCGCGAGTTCGGCAAGTACGCCGCGACGTTGCACGGGTTAAAACAATCCTGCGCGAAAAAAGCGTAGCGGGCGAGTAGGAGCGGCTTAAATGCCTAAACGTATATTGCAAGGGACAGTAGTCTCTGACAAGAACGACAAAACGGTTGTTGTGCGCGTCGAGCGTCGCTTCACACACCCACTACTGAAAAAAGTGGTACGTCGTTCGAAAAAATATCAGGCTCACGACGAGGCGAACACAGCGAAAGCTGGCGATATTGTTCAAATCCAAGAATGTGCGCCGATTTCGAAGAACAAAAGATGGGCCGTTATTCAAGCTTCTTAAGAGCTTTGAACTTCGGACTTTGGATTTAAGTAGAGGTTGGCATAAACCAACCAACAATTAAGAAGGCTACCAGTCATGATTCAGATGCAGACGAATCTCGATGTCGCGGATAACTCCGGTGCACGTCGTGTTATGTGCATCAAGGTGCTGGGCGGCTCTAAGCGTAAATACGCTTCTGTAGGCGACACAATTGTTGTTTCCGTTAAAGAAGCTATTCCGCGTGGCCGTGTTAAAAAGGGACAAGTTATGCGTGCAGTTGTTGTACGTACAGCTAAAGACATTCGTCGTCCTGATGGTACCACGATCCGTTTTGACCGCAACGCAGCGGTTTTGGTGAACACTAGTGAAGAGCCAATCGGCACACGTATCTTTGGCCCAGTTCCTCGTGAACTTCGCTCAAAGAACCACATGAAGATTGTTTCGCTTGCACCGGAGGTGCTCTAGCAATGGCTGCGAAAATTAAAAAGGGCGACAAGGTTATTGTCCTCACAGGTCGCGACAAGGGTAAAACCGGCGATGTGTTGAGCATCAACCCAGGTGACAACCGTGCGGTTGTCCAGGGTGTGAACCTTGTTAAGCGTCACCAGCGTGCGACCCAAACTGAAGAGGGCGGCATCTTTACAAAAGAAGCGCCAATTCATTTGTCAAACATCGCGCTTGTTGATCCTAAAGAGAACAAACCAACTCGTGTTGGCTTTGTTGTTAAGGACGGCGAGAAAAAGCGCGTTGCAAAACGTTCGGGAGAAGTGATCGATGGCTGAGAACTACGTCCCACGCCTGCGCACGCACTATGACGAAGTTGTTCGTGCAGCGCTGATCGAAGAATTTAACTACAAGAACCCAATGCAGGTTCCTAAGCTCGACAAGATCGTGCTGAACATGGGTGTTGGTGCAGCAGTTAATGACAGCAAAAAAGTGAAATCAGCAGCTGCTGATTTGGAAGCAATTGCTGGTCAAAAAGTAGTGATTACTAAAGCTAAGAAATCTATCGCGGGCTTTAAAGTTCGTGAAGAGATGAACTTGGGTTGTAAAGTAACTCTACGTAAGACGCAGATGTATGAATTCATGGATCGTTTGGTAAACATTGCTTTGCCACGTGTACGTGACTTCCGTGGTCTGAACGAGAAAAGCTTTGACGGTCGTGGCAACTTTGCTATGGGCATTAAAGAACATATCGTTTTCCCTGAAATCAATTACGACAAAGTCGACCAAATTTGGGGCCTTGACGTGATTGTTTGTACGACTGCAAACACAAATGAAGAAGCGTTGGCGCTTCTTAAGGGCTTTAACTTCCCGTTTGGGCAAACAGCCTAAAACGTGACAGTCGGATAAGGACGAGAGAAGAATGGCAAAGAAAAGCGCCGTAGAGAACAATGAGAAAAAGCGCCGTTTGGTAGCACGTGATGCTGAAAAACGCGCGGCTCTCAAGGCGATCACGAAAGACGCTTCACTTCCACTGGAAGAGCGGTTCCAAGCACAGCTAAAATTGGCTGCGCTACCTCGCAATGGTGCAAAAGTTCGCTTGCGCAACCGTTGTGAAGTAACTGGTCGCCCACGTGGGTATTATCGCAAGCTCAAAATGTCACGTATTGCACTACGCGATTTGGGCAATAAGGGAAAAATCCCTGGCCTCGTGAAATCGAGCTGGTAAGGAGAATTAAGCGATGAGTTTTACTGATCCGCTTGGTGATATGCTGACACGTATCCGGAATGCGCAAATGCGTAACCGGACTAGTGTCAAAACACCTGCATCTAAATTGCGGGCTCGTGTGTTGGATGTTTTGAAGTCTGAAGGCTTTATTCGCGGCTACACCGTTACTGAATTTGAAAACGGTTCTGCAGAATATGACGTTGAGTTGAAATATCTCGACGACAAGCCTGTCATTCGCGAAATCCAGCGTGTTTCTAAACCTGGCCGTCGCGTGTATGCTTCTGTGAAGAATATTCCACAAGTTGCGAATGGTTTGGGCGTTTCGATCGTATCTACACCAAAAGGTGTGATGGCTGATCACGAAGCACGTTCCAATAATGTTGGTGGGGAAGTGTTGTGCCGCGTCTTTTAAGGCGTTCACAATTATCCTCTTTAAAAGCTACGGTTTGATCCGAGAAGGCAAAAGAAAATGTCTCGTATTGGCAAGAAACCAGTCGCCCCAGTTGATGGTGTGACGGTCACAATCGAAGGCCAGACGGTTAAGGCAAAAGGCCCAAAAGGCGAATTGTCTGTCGATCTGGTGGATCTCGTGACTGTTGAAATGACCGACGAAGGCGTCAAGGTCACTCCTGTGAACGAAACGAAAGCTGCTCGTTCTGCATGGGGAATGTCACGCACATTGGTACAAAATATTATTACCGGTGTGAAAGATGGATTTGAAAAGAAGTTGGTAATCAGCGGTGTTGGTTATCGTGCGCAAATGCAAGGTTCTGACCTTAAGTTGGCGCTAGGCTTCTCACATGACGTGATTTTCAAAGCCCCAGAAGGTATTCAACTTCAGGCGCCACAGGCGACTGAGATTGTTATCTCTGGCATTGATAAACAAGTTGTTGGGCAAGTTGCCGCAAACATTCGTGAATTCCGGCCACCGGAGCCTTATAAAGGCAAGGGTATCCGTTATGAAGACGAATATATCTTCCGCAAAGAAGGTAAGAAGAAGTAAGGACGCGAAAACATGGCGAACCGCAGCCAATCTAAGGACCGCCGTAAGGCGAGGGTACGTCGCGCAGTTAAGTTGCGCGCTAATGGGCGTCCTCGTTTGTCGGTATTCCGCTCTGAGAAAAACATTTATGCTCAGGTCATCGATGACACAACAGGCCGCACGGTAGCTGCTGCATCAACATTGGACAGCGATGTCAAAGTTGATAAAGGCTCAAACCAAGCAGCTGCGACTGAAGTAGGCAAATTGCTTGCTGCACGTGCAGTGAAAGCCGGCGTTGAAGACGTTGTGTTTGACCGTGGTGCATATCTTTATCATGGCCGCGTGAAAGCTTTGGCAGAAGCAGCACGCGAAGGTGGTCTTCGCTTCTAATGAATGCGATGACTGAATTGAGAACAATTGAGAAGAATTGGTTGAGACGATGAGAGACAATCAAGAGCGCGATAGCGAATTTGTTGATCGCCTGGTCCACATCAATCGCGTGGCGAAAGTGGTAAAGGGCGGCCGTCGTTTCGGCTTTGCTGCACTTGTTGTGGTTGGTGATCAGAAGGGCCGTGTTGGCTTTGGTCATGGTAAAGCACGTGAAGTGCCTGAAGCGATCCGCAAGGCAACTGAGCAAGCTAAACGTCAAATGATCCGTGTGCCACTACGTGAAGCACGTACATTGCACCACGATGTAAATGGTCGCCACGGCGCCGGTAAAGTTCTGCTTCGCGCAGCTCCTGCTGGTACTGGTATCATTGCTGGTGGTCCTATGCGTGCGGTTTTTGAAACTTTGGGTATTTCCGACATTGTTGCGAAATCTCAAGGTTCAGCAAACCCATACAACATGGTGCGCGCTACCTTTGATGCTTTGAAAAACCTTGAAAGCCCACGTTCAGTTGCTGCACGTCGTGGTTTGAAAGTTTCTGAAATCCAAGGTCGCCGTCGTGAATCTGACGTTGGCGAAACAGCAAGCGCATAATATAAGCGTTTGAACTGGAGTTGAGACATGGCTGATAAAACAGTAACAGTAGAGCAGATTGGTAGCCCAATCCGCCGCACTCAGGACCAACGCGCTACGCTTGTTGGTCTTGGCTTGAACAAGATGCATCGTCGTAAAACACTGGAAGATACACCAGCTGTTCGCGGGATGATCAACAAAGTTTCCCACCTCGTTCGCGTTGTCGACGAGAAGTAATTAAAGGGTTTGTCATGCGACTGAATGAGTTGGCCGACAATCAAGGCTCTACAAAAAGCCGTACACGCATTGGTCGTGGTATCGGTTCTGGCAAAGGCAAGACAGGTGGCCGCGGTGTTAAAGGTCAAAAGTCACGCTCAGGCGTGTCTGTAAATGGCTTCCGCGGTGAACAGACTAACCTGATCCAGCAAATGCCTAAGCGTGGATTTAACAATCCTTTCGCGAAGAAGTTTAATGCTGTGCGCTTGGATCGCATTCAATCAGCTATCGATGCTGGTCGTTTGGACGCCAAGGGTGTGGTTGATGTGACAGCTCTCGTTGGTGCAGGCGTTATCCGTCGTGCTAAAGACGGTGTGCGCTTGATCGCTGGTGGCGAATTCACTGCGAAAAAAGTGACATTTAAAGTTGATCACGCATCAAAGGGCGCTTTGGCGGCCGTTGAAGCTGCTGGTGGTAAAGTAGACCTTCCTGCAGCTGAGTAATAACGAACATTTTTCCTTGAGTTAAGGACTGAGCTATATGGCTTCGGCAGCAGAACAACTTGCCCGGAACTTAAATTTTTCGACCTTTGCCAAGGCAAAAGATCTTCAACAGCGCATCTGGTTTACCCTAGGTGCGCTTTTGGTCTATCGGCTCGGCACATATATTCCTATTCCAGGAATTGACGGCGACGCATTTGCTGCGACGTTTGACCGTGCACAATCTGGCATTTTTGGCATGTTCAACATGTTTGCCGGTGGTGCGGTTGAGCGTATGGCGATTTTTGCCCTCAACTTGATCCCTTACATTACGGCTTCGATTGTTATCCAAGTGATGACCACCGCTTCGCCAACGCTTGAAGCGTTGAAGAAAGAGGGTGAGCAGGGGCGTCGTAAGATCAACCAGTACACCCGCTATTTGGCAGTGGTTTTCTGTGCGTTGCAAGCATATGGCATTGCTGTTGGCTTGGAAGCGAGTGAAGGCGTTGTGTCTAACCCGGGCTGGTTCTTCCGAATTTCAACAGTTGTGACACTCGTTGGTGGCACTATGTTCTTGATGTGGCTTGGTGAACAAGTGACATCGCGTGGTGTTGGTAACGGTATTTCGCTGATCATTTTCGCCGGTATTGTGGCAACACTCCCTGCGGCGATTGCACAAACTCTAGAGCTTAGCCGTACAGGCGCATTGCCAACAATTGGTGTTGTTGGGCTCTTGGTTCTTGCGGTTGTGGTGATTGCGGTGATTGTGTTCTTTGAACGAGCGCAACGTAAGCTGTTGGTGCAGTATCCAAAGCGCCAGGTTGGCAACAAGATGTTCCAAGGCGATACATCTCACTTGCCGCTTAAGCTGAACACAGCTGGTGTTATCCCAGTGATCTTTGCTTCGTCTTTGCTGTTGCTGCCGGCCACAATGGCTTCGTTTGCAGCACAAGGTGACGCGCCAGGCTGGTTGACAACAACCGCTGCTGTGTTGGGTCGTGGACAGCCGGTCTATCTTGCTATCTTTGCGTCATTGATTTTCTTCTTTGCGTTCTACTACACCTCAATTGTGTTTAACCCGACTGAGACAGCAGACAATTTGAAAAAGTCAGGTGGGTTCATTCCGGGCATTCGCCCAGGCGAGCGCACAGCACAGCACATCGACTATGTGTTGACGCGGATCACGATTGTGGGCGCCATTTATTTGACACTCGTCGCTCTTATTCCTGAGGTCCTTGTGTCGCAGTTGAACGTTTCGGCGTTCCTTGGTGGGACATCGTTGCTTATTATGGTGACGGTAACACTTGATACAATTTCACAGGTCCAGTCGCATTTGATTGCGCAGCAATATGAGGGCTTGGTGAAAAAATCACGTTTGGGAGGACGGCGGAAAAAATGAGGCTAATTCTTTTAGGACCACCAGGGGCAGGCAAGGGTACTCAGGCTCAGTTTTTGATTGAGAAGTACGGTATCCCGCAATTGTCTACTGGCGACATGCTTCGTGCAGCCATTGCTGCAGAAACAGCGCTCGGGCTTGAAGTTAAAGACATCATTGCGCGTGGGGATTTGGTTCCTGATGAAGCAGTGGTTGGAATTATTTCTGATCGTTTAGACGAATCAGATTGTGCAAACGGCTTCATTCTAGATGGTTTTCCTCGCACAACAGCTCAAGCCGAGGCGCTTGAGGAGTTGTTGAGTGATAAGGGAATTGCCTTGGATGCTGTTGTAGAAATCCAAGCAGATGCGGACACGCTCGTTGGCCGTATTTTGCAGCGTGCAGCTGAATCTGGCGGTGCTCGTGAAGACGACAACGAAGAGGTTCTTCGCAATCGTTTGGACGTCTACCATGAGCTTACAGCTCCTTTGGTGGATTTTTATTCGAAGAAGGGCCTTGTTAAAACCGTTGACGGCATGGCGGGAATCGACGAAGTCACTGCATCAATAATGGCGGCCTTGGACGCTAACTAAATATCAGCTTTCTGTCGGGTCAACCTAGCTGTTGACTTTGGTCAGGAAACTCGGTTATGAACCGCGCTTAGTTATACGCATTGGTGCGACTGGGCTCGGTTTCTTGAAAATTGCAAGAGATCGAATGCTGGTCTGTTGCTGTTGTGTGGACGCAGATCATGGTGATTCTGCAGAGAATTTAAGGAGATCAGCAACGTGGCTCGTATTGCTGGTGTGAACATCCCAACGAATAAGCGTGTAGAAATTGCGCTTCAATATATTCACGGGATTGGTGCAAAACACGCATCTGAAATTTGTGAAAAAGTCGGCATTCCTGCTGAACGTCGCGTGATGGAACTTTCCGACGCGGAAGTTATTCAGGTTCGTGAGACAATCGATCGTGATTACATGGTAGAGGGTGACCTTCGTCGCTCAGTTGCTATGAACATCAAACGATTGATGGATATGGGTAACTATCGCGGTCTTCGTCACCGTCGTGGTTTGCCTGTGCGTGGTCAGAACACGCACAACAACGCTCGTACTCGTAAGGGTCCAGCGAAGCCTATCGCAGGTAAGAAAAAGTAATTTTGGTGCCCTGAATTGGTCAGGGCACTATTTGTTTCGGTGGAGCTACCGTCTGAGAACGGTGGTGATGAGATCGCATAAGGAAAAAGCATGGCTAAAGAAGCACGCGTAAAGCGTCGCGAGCGTAAAAACATCACTTCTGGTGTTGCGCACGTAAACTCAACATTCAACAACACAATGATCACCATCACTGATGTACAGGGCAACGCGATTGCTTGGTCATCAGCGGGCACAATGGGTTTCAAAGGCTCTCGTAAGTCTACTCCATATGCTGCACAGGTTGCTGCTGAAGATGCTGCTAAAAAAGCACAAGAGCACAACATGAAGACATTGGAAGTTGAAGTCTGCGGTCCAGGTTCTGGCCGTGAGTCAGCATTGCGCGCTTTGCAAGCTGCTGGATTTACAGTCACAAGCATCCGCGATGTGACTTCAATTCCACATAACGGATGTCGTCCACGCAAACGTCGTCGCGTTTAGTTCATATTACTGCCCGTTCGGCCAAACGGGTGGGTGTGGAATTTTACATTTCATGCGGCTATTGGCGGATAGTCCGCATTATTGAAAGGGTGTAAACTATAATGATCCAGAAAAACTGGCAGGAACTGATTAAGCCGACAAAACTGGACATTGTACCGGGAAATGATCCGGCACGGGTTGCCTCAGTTGTCGCTGAACCACTAGAGCGTGGTTATGGTTTGACATTGGGTAACGCTTTGCGTCGGGTATTGTTGTCTTCACTTCAAGGGGCTGCTGTTACTGCAATCCAAATTGATGGCGTATTGCACGAGTTTTCCTCTGTGCCTGGCGTTCGTGAAGATGTCACCGATATGGTGCTCAACGTAAAAGAAATTTCTATTCGCATGGAAGAAGAGGGACCTAAGCGTCTTACTCTTTCTAAGAAGGGCCCTGGTGCCGTTCTTGCCGGTGATATTGAAGTTTCTGGCGATATTGAAGTTCTGAACCCTGAGTTGGTTCTTTGTCACCTTGATGATGGTGCTGAGATCAATATGGAATTCACAGTTGAGACTGGCAAAGGTTACGTACCTGCTGATCGCAACCGTCCAGAAGATGCACCAATTGGCTTTGTGTCAGTTGATGCGTTGTTCTCACCAATCAAGCGTGTGTCATACAAAGTTGAGAACACCCGTGAGGGACAAGTTCTTGATTATGACAAGCTAAACTTGACTGTTGAGACAGACGGTTCAGTTTCACCTGAAGATGCTGTGGCTTTTGCTGCACGTATTTTGCAGGACCAACTGAATGTGTTCGTGAACTTTGAAGAGCCTGAGAAGGAAGTGGTTGAAGATGCAACGCCTGAGCTTGCATTTAACCCAGCTCTCTTGAAGAAAGTTGACGAGCTTGAATTGTCTGTTCGTTCTGCAAACTGCTTGAAGAACGACAACATCGTGTACATTGGTGATTTGATCCAGAAGTCGGAAGCGGAAATGTTGCGCACACCGAACTTTGGCCGTAAATCACTGAATGAAATTAAAGAAGTTCTGGCGCAAATGGGCCTACATCTTGGTATGGATGTAGCCAACTGGCCGCCTGAAAACATTGAAGATCTCGCGAAGCGTTTTGAAGATCACTATTGATCTTTTTCGCTTACCGCATTGAGTTGACAGGAGAATAGAATGCGCCACCGTAAAGCTGGTCGCAAGTTGAACCGGACAGCAAGCCATCGTAAAGCGATGTTTGCTAATATGTCTGCATCGCTTATTAAGCACGAGCAGATCGTTACAACTTTGCCTAAGGCCAAAGAACTACGCCCAATCGTTGAGAAGTTGATTACACTGGCGAAAAAGGGTGATCTTCACTCTCGTCGTATCGCAGCATCTCGCATTGGTGATGAAGCACAAGCAAAGAAATTGTTTGATGTTTTGGGTCCACGTTATCAAGACCGTCAAGGCGGCTACACACGTGTTCTTAAAGCTGGCTTCCGTCATGGTGACAATGCACCAATCGCTGTGATTGAGCTTGTTGATCGCGATGTTTCTGCAAAAGGTCAGGACTCTGGCCCAACAGCAGATCGTCAAGAAGAGACAGAAGAAGCCGCAGCATAAGTCTTCGGCTATCTGACAAGAATTAAGGCGTCCTTCGGGGCGCCTTTTTTTGTATTTGCCTCTCAAAACTGCCCAAGTCTGATGCTATTTGTTTTGCAATAAAGTGATTCAGCTAAGTGGGATAAGTCTATGTTCCGTCATCTGTTTATAACTTTTGTGCTTCTGTTTGGTTGTGTTTGGCCGGTGGCAGCGCAGGAAAAGCAAGTGCCTCAATCTAAGGTGCAAATTGATTTGTCATTCGCGCCGGTTGTGAAGAGCGCGGCGCCATCTGTGGTGAATGTTTATGCCATCAAGATTGCTGCCCAGCGGCAATCTGTGTTTAACGATCCATTCTTTGATCGGTTCTTTGGTCAAGACAGCCCATTCTTTGAACAGCGCCCGCGCAAGTCGCAGTCTTTGGGTTCAGGGGTAATCGTTGATCGTTCTGGGATCATCCTAACCAACCACCACGTGGTGGAGGGTGCGCAAGATATTCGGATATCTCTGGCGGACGGTCAGGAGTTTCATACTGAA
The DNA here is from genome assembly GCF_030159895.1 of Maritalea porphyrae. Classification (GTDB taxonomy): domain Bacteria; phylum Pseudomonadota; class Alphaproteobacteria; order Rhizobiales; family Devosiaceae; genus Maritalea; species Maritalea porphyrae. The sequence continues at coordinate 2,301,191 of NZ_BSNI01000002.1, read as the reverse complement.
CTAGTCCTCGCAGATGAAAAGACCGATTTGGCCGTTTTGAAAGTGAAAAACCCACCTGCTGATGGTTTTGTTGAGCTGCCATTTGCTACTGATGAGAGTCTAGAGGTGGGTGATTTGGTGTTGGCAATTGGCAACCCATTTGGCGTTGGACAAACGGTTACCAGTGGCATCGTATCGGCGTTAGCACGCACTGGCGTTGGGGTGAGTGACTTTCAGTTCTTCATTCAAACCGATGCGGCGATCAATCCAGGTAATTCTGGCGGGGCGCTTGTGAATATGCGCGGCGAGCTTGTTGGCATCAACACAGCGATCTACTCGCGTTCAGGTGGTTCGAACGGCATTGGTTTTGCCATACCGTCGAGCATGGCGAAGTTCATTGCGACTGCTGGCATTAATGGTGGTGAAATTGTCCGTCCGTGGTTGGGCGCTAGATTGCAGGCCGTGTCCAGCGATTTGGCCGCAGGATTGTTGCTTGGTCCGCCACGCGGCGCATTGATAACCGATGTTTATCCGGGTGGTCCTGCTGAAATCGCCGGTTTGCAATCTGGCGATGTGATTTTGGAGGTTGATGGACGTCGCATTGAGGACCCTGGCGCATTTGAATACCGTTTCTCAACTCAGCCAATCGGTGATCAGGTGCAGCTTTATGTGGCGAGGGGCGGGGACGCGATTGAAATTAATCTGCCGCTTATTCCACTTGATGCAAGCCTAGATGGCGATCAGTTGATGCTGCAACAGGCTGGGCGCTTTTCTGGTGCTTATGTGGCAGACATTGGTCCTGCGGCGATTGAGGAGTTTGGCCTACCGTACAATTTTTCCGGTGTGATCATCAAAGCGTTGGCGGACAACTCACCGGCGCAGCGATTGGGCCTACGCGAAGGCGATATCATCCTAGCGCTAAATGGCACTGAGATTCGTGATGTGCGACAATTGGAGAAAATTGTGCAACAGCGGGTCAATAGTTGGCGGCTCACCGTGCGGCGTGGTAATCAGGTCATCAATAGCTTTGTAAGCGGATGATATGACCGACCTGTTTGTTGATGAATTGCGACAAGAACCTGATCAAGATCGGCCTTTGGCCGATCTTCTGCGTCCGCAATCTTTGACAGATGTGGTTGGGCAAGACCATTTGTTGGGTGCAGATGGTGTGCTGACACGGATGATCAATTCGGGTCGACTTGGTTCGCTGGTATTTTGGGGACCACCTGGGTCGGGCAAAACCACGGTCGCGCGTCTGTTGGCAGAGAATGTCGACTATCATTTCCATCAGATTTCGGCAATTTTCTCGGGTGTTGCGGAACTCAAAAAAGTCTTTGAACAGGCAAAGGATCTCAAAAGGTCGGGCAAGCGCACTTTGCTATTTGTTGATGAGATCCATCGTTTCAACAGGGCACAACAAGATAGTTTTCTGCCCGTGATGGAAGATGGCACTTTGGTGCTGGTTGGTGCAACCACAGAAAACCCTTCTTTTGAGCTCAACTCCGCTTTGCTGTCGCGAGCGCAAGTTTTGACCTTCAAGGCGCATGATGAAGATGCTGCTGCACAGCTTTTGGCACGCGCTGAAGCGCATATGGGGCGTGAGCTGCCACTAACCGCAGATGCTCGTATATCGCTCGCAGAGCTTGCTGATGGCGATGGGAGGGCATTATTAGGGCTGGTCGAAGAGTTGTTTGCCGCGACGAGCGAAGGCGACGAACTTGATCGCGAAGGGTTGGAGCGGGTCGTACAACGCCGTGCGCCGGTTTACGATAAAGGGCAAGACGGTCACTACAATCTGATTTCTGCGCTTCATAAGACGGTTCGTGGGTCTGATCCGGATGCCGCACTTTATTATTTGACGCGTATGTTGGTATCGGGCGAAGACCCGATGTTTCTTGCGCGTCGTCTTATCCGGATGGCGGTTGAGGATATTGGTATGGCTGACCCGCAGGCGCTGAACCAGTGTGTTGCGGCACGGGACGCCTATCAAATGCTTGGGTCGCCAGAAGGCGAGTTGGCGCTTGCGCAAGCTACGGTTTATTTGGCGACGGCGCCAAAATCCAACGCCGTCTATACGGCATATAAACAAGCAACTTCGTTTGCCAAGCAAACAGGTTCGCCAATGCCGCCAATGAATATATTGAATGCCCCGACCAAACTGATGAAAAATGAAGGTTACGGCGAAGGGTATATTTATGACCATGACACGCCCGAAGGCTTTTCTGGTCAAAACTATTTCCCTGACGATTTGGGGCGACAAGAGTTCTATCATCCTGTAGAACGCGGGTTCGAACGAGATGTTCAAAAGCGTATGGACTATTTCAAGCGCTTGCGTCTCAATAAAAGCACAGGCAAAAACTAGCCTGAAGAATGAAGTGAAAGACAGTTAGATGTCGTATTTGCTTGTCGGTTTGGGCGGCGCACTTGGCGCTATGGGGCGACACGGTGTTGGTCAATTGGTGCTGCGCCTTGGTTTTACTGGGTTCCCTTACGCCACCATGATTGTGAATGTGCTTGGCTCATTTATCATTGGGTTGGTGATTGGCTATTTGGCCAAATCAACACCTGAGTGGAGTCAATCTGCACGCCTTTTGTTGGCGACAGGATTTTGCGGCGGCTTTACCACATTCTCTGCGTTCTCGCTCGATGCGTTTGTCTTGTATGAACGCGGACAGGTTTTGGCGGCCGCTGGATATGTTGGTTTTTCAGTTGTGCTTTCTATTGCAGCATTGTTTGGCGCATTGGCGCTTATGAGAGGTTTAGCCCTATGAGTGGCGTACAGCAACGAATTGTGAGTGCAGAAGAAGAAGGCATGCGGCTTGATCGCTGGTTTTCAATTCATTTCCCAGATCTTCCGTTTTCGCGTTTGCAGCGGATTATTCGCAAGGGTGAAGTGCGGATTGATAAAGGTCGAGTGAAAGCCAATACACGGCTGGCCAAAGGGCAGACAATTCGTGTGCCACCGATTGGGGATTTGCCAGAGTCTCATCGTGAATATGTGCCGCGCATTATTGAAAAAGATGTGCGATTGCTGCGCGACATAACACTGTACGAAGATGATACGATCTTGGTGATAAACAAGCCTCATGGTCTTGCTGTGCAGGGCGGTAGTGGCACCAAATATCACGTCGACAAGTTGCTTGAGAGCATTCCCAACAAAAAAGGCGAAAAGCCTCGACTTGTTCATCGCTTGGATAGAGATACGTCAGGCTGTTTGTTGATTGCTAAAACACGCCAAGCTGCATCTCATTTCGGGAAGGTTTTCCGCTCACGTTCTGCGCGCAAGATTTACTGGGCAGTAACCGCATATGTTCCGCACCCGAAACAAGGCAAGATCTCATGTTTTGTTGCGCGTCAACAAACTGAAGATGGTGAGCAAATGCGTGTGGTTGCAAATGGAGTTGATGGCGCGCAGCATTCGCTGACCCACTATTCGGTTACTGAAGATGCCGGCGGCAAATTTGCTTGGGTCACGCTAAAACCAGTTACTGGTCGTACGCACCAGTTGCGTGTGCATATGCAGCAAATGGGCACACCGATCATCAACGATCCGCGTTATTTTGATATCGAGAATTGGGAAAAGCCTGACGATTTGGGCGAAGGTTTGCATTTGCATGCGCGAAGGCTCGCTTTGCCTTTGCCGGGCGGTAAACGCTTGGACATTACAGCGCCTTTGCCGCCACATATGCAAAAGACATTCGATATGTTTGGATTCAACACCAAGCACTATGATCCGAGTGAAGAAGACGCCTTAGACGAGGATTGATCTCATGCCAAATTTAAGCCATTTCGACAAGTTGAGTGAACCAGTCGCAGCGATTGCACATGCCGTTTACGAGATGGTGGCTGAAATCAATCCTGATTTGGCTCGCATGAAGCGTTGGGGTTTTCCCGGTTTTGTCGGCAACTCGACGATTTGTACCGTTTGTGGGCAGCCCAATCACGTCAATTTGCAGTTTTTCTATGGGGCGCATTTGCCTAACCCTGAAGGCTTACTCGAAGGGACGGGCAAAGATTTGCGACACATCAAATTTCGCTCGATGTCGGACCTGGCACGTGATGGCTTGAGGGACGTTGTTTTGGCAGCAATTGAACATGACAAGTCTTTGAAAGACGAAGGTTTGCGAGCAAGGGCGGAAACTCAATGAGGCTGGCAATATTCGACGTAGATGGCACTATCGTTGATAGCGCTGCGCATATTGTAGATACGGCGCAATATGTGTTTCGTCAGAACGAGTTGACCGTGCCAACTGATGCGGATGTGCGCGGTATTATCGGCCTGAATTTGGAAGTTGCGATGCTAAAACTTTGCCCTAGTCTTAGCGAAAACGAAGCTGAAGCGTTGGCACAAGACTATCGCGACCACTTCAATAACAAAATTGAAAATGGTTTGATTGAAGAGCAGCTTTATGACGGTGCAATAGCGACGATTGAAACGCTTGCAGGTCAAGATGAAACCTTTTTAGGTATCGCAACCGGCAAACGTCTGAGGGGCGTTGAACGGTTGTTCAAGGACTGGGGATTTGGCCACCATTTCCACACGCTCCAAACGCCAGATAATAATCCATCAAAGCCTCATCCTGGCATGATTGAAACAGCGATGTCGGATACTGGCATCGACCCGAACAAAACAGTGATGATCGGCGATACATCTTATGATATGGCCATGGCCAAGTCCGCTGGTGTGAAAGCGATCGGCGTGAATTGGGGATATCATGATCATTCTACCTTACGCGAAAATGGCGCGGATTTGGTGATTGATCACTATCATCAGCTTATTGATGCAATTGACGAATTAACAGGATAGACCAGATGCGTGAGATTTTGGAAGACGCACAGGCGCATATCGAAGATGGATATGGGCGCGCACAAAAACACCAAAAACAACAATTGCCCAAACGCTTTTATAAAGAAGCAAGTGTGGGTGAGCGCGATGGTGGTTTCGCTATTTTGCTTGATGGTAAGAACATCAAGACGCCCGGTAAAGTCAATGTGGTTGTTCCAAGTGAGGAGCTGGCTAATTTGGTAGCCAAAGAATGGGCCGCGCAGGAAAAAGAAATTGACCCGGCGACGATGCCTCTCACTCGGTTGGTCAACACGATTGTTGAGCGCGGGAATAAAGCACTTGATGATGTGAAGGCTGAAATTGTGAAATTTGCTGGTAATGATCTACTGGTTTATCGCGCAGATAGTCCGCAAGAATTGGTCGATTTGCAAACCAAGCATTGGGGCGGCGCGCTCGAGGCTTTTTCAAAACGTTATGACGTGTCATTCAACGTTATTACTGGCGTCATGCATCAAGACCAACCGGCTGAAGTTCAGGCGCGTATAGGCGAGATTATCGCTCACTATAGTGACTTTGAAGCTTGCTCAACGATGTCCATCACTTCGATTACTGGTTCTGCTGTACTTGCGATTGGTTTGAAAGAGGGGTTGTTTACCCCTGCGCAAGTTCTTGAAACGGCTTATGTTGATGAAGACTACCAAGCTCAACACTGGGGCGAGGACGCAGAAGCGACACGCATGCGTGCCTTCAAGCGTCAGGATTTTGACGCGGCAGTTACGGTTTTGGGATTAGTTGCTGCTTAGTGCTCAAGCGTTTGCTTGTTTTTTTATCCATTCAACGACAGATGGTGCGATCTCTTCGAGGGGATCGATAACAAATGCGCGTTCATGTGCGTGTGGATGAGGAATAGTCAACCGTTCGGATTGCAGTATGGACTGCCCAAATGCGATTACATCGATGTCGATGAGGCGTGGGCCCCATTTTTCTTCGCGCTTGCGGCCCATTGCCTCTTCGATCATCAAACATGAATCAAGCAGGTCGATTGGACCAAGCGCGGTTTCAACCTCGATTGCCATGTTGAGAAATGGGTCTTGGTCGGTTTTGCCCCAAGGGTCTGTTTCAATAATCCGGGATTTGCGGGTGATGTGAATGTCAGGATGTGCATCGAGACGGCGCAGAGCTTCCAGCAATTGTGCGCGTGGACGACCAATGTTGGCACCTAGGCCCAGCCAAGCTTTTCCCATTATGCCTGCTCCCGATCACGCACCATTTCAACGGCAAATTCACCGGCAACAACGGGAATAGGCGCTTCAGGTTTGCGTACACGTACTTTGACCCATTCGATTGTTGTGAATGTTTCAAATAGTCCGTCGATAATGTGTTGCCCCAAAGCTTCAATTAGCTTGAAGCGTGTTTGGGTGACCCGCTCGTTGACGAGGTTGAAAATCTGATCATATGAAATCGTGTCTTCGACTTCGTCGGACTGTCCAGATTTTGACAGGTCGACACCGCATTCCAAATCAATCCGAAAGCGCTGCCCGAGGTCGTTTTCGGCCTGCATAACACCATGGTAGCCATAGAAGGCGAGGTCTGCGAGAACGATCTTATCTTCTGTTCGATTTGGGTTCGACATAAGTTCAAATATCCTGAGCGGGCGGTGGGCCATAAGTGGTTGCGCGAGCAACCTGCAAGGCATCAAAGTTTTCTCGCACATCATGAACGCGGAAAATATGCGCGCCTTGCCCATATGCTAGTACAGTGGTTGCACCAGTTGCCGCAACCCGTTCTTTAGGCTCAACCCCCAAGAGTTTCCCCAATGTGGATTTTCGTGAGAATCCTACTAGAACAGGGTAGCCCAGTTCTACAAGTTCGTCGATCCGGCCGAGCAATTCAAAGTTTTCTTCGTAGGATTTTGCGAAACCAAACCCTGGATCTAAGACTACTTGGCTTTTAGATAATCCCGCATATTCAGCTATTTGAATACTTTTATCAAAGTAACGCTTTAATTCGCTGATGATGTCCCTTGCTACGTCGCGTTCAGGGTCCCAGTGCATCAGAATCGAAGGTGTTTGATAGTGTGCTGCAACGTCAGCAAGTTCAGGATCGCGTTGGAACCCCCAAACATCGTTGATGATGTTTGCACCCGCCTGAATAGCCTGATGACCAACAATCGCTTTGTAGGTGTCAATCGAAATTGGCGCCTCGATTCCCGCTGCCTTTAGCGCATCCAGGGCTGGCATGACCCGATCAAGTTCGGCCTGTGCGCCCACTTCATCAGCGCCGGGTCGAGTGCTTTCACCGCCAACGTCAATTATGTCAGCGCCCTGTGCGATCATGCGCTTGGCTTGCTCTGCAGCCTCTGAGGCAACATTGTGGTCGCCGCCGTCAGAAAAACTGTCCGGCGTAACGTTCAATATGCCCATAACCAATGGTTTTGGGCCCAGTTCCAAAGTCTTATCGCCCATTTTGAGGGAGAAAGACTTATGCATCTGGTTTGACCTGATACTGTGCTTCAGCTGGTGCACCGAACAGATCATATTCGTCAGAATCGGTGATCGTGACTTTGACCATGTCGCCGGGTTTGATGTTTTGTGCGTCGTCGATGAACACTTGCCCGTCAATCTCTGGCGCATCCCACTGGCTACGTCCCAGCGCGCGATTGTCTTCTGGAGCGACATCGTCAATCAAGACGTCAATTGTTCTGCCAACTTTTTGGCCCAGACGATCAATTGAGATCGCTTGAGCTTTTTCCATCAAGCGGCCATAGCGCTCTTGTTTGACCTCGTCTGGGACGACGCCTTCTAGATCATTTGCCGGCGCACCAGCGACAGGTTCATAGGTGAATGCACCAACACGATCGATTTGGGTTTCGTCCAACCAATCAAGCAGTTGTTGGAAGTCTTCTTCGGTTTCACCAGGGAAGCCAACGATAAATGTCGAACGGATGGCCAGGTCTGGGCAGATTTCGCGCCACGATTTAATGCGGTCAGCGGTTTTGACTTGATTTGCAGGGCGGCGCATTGCTTTGAGCACATTCGGTGCTGCATGCTGGAATGGAATATCCAGATATGGCAGGATTTTGCCTTCAGCCATCAGATGAATTGATTTGTCCACATGCGGGTAGGGGTAGACATAGTGCATGCGAATCCATGCATCCATATCACCCAATTCGCGCGCCAAGTCATGAAAGCGAGCATCAATGTCGCGCTTGTGGAAGCGTGATTGCGCGTATTTGATGTCCTGGCCATATGCGCTTGTATCCTGCGAGATGACCATGATTTCTTTCACGCCAGCTTTGACCAAGCGTTCTGCTTCATAAAGAACGCTGGCAATTGGGCGAGACTGCAAATCGCCGCGAATGGCGGGGATAATGCAGAAAGTACAACGGTTTGAGCAACCTTCTGAAATTTTCAAATAGGCATAGTGCCGCGGAGTTAGGCGCAAACCATCGGCAGGAACCAAGTCTTCGAAAGGCTTGTGCACAGGCGGTAGATTTTCATGAACCGCTTCAACTACCGCTTCATATTGATGTGGACCAGACACGGCGAGAACTTTGGGGTGCGTGTCACGGATCAGTTGTTCTTCAGTTCCCAAACAACCCGTAACTACGACCTTGCCATTCTCATTGATCGCTTCGCCAATTGCTTCCAAGCTCTCAGCTTTAGCGCTATCCAAGAACCCGCACGTATTGACGATCACAAGGTCTGCGCCTTCATAGTCGTGCGAGAAATTGTAACCTTGTGCACGCAGTGTTGTCAGAATGCGTTCTGAATCAACAAGCGCTTTTGGGCAGCCGAGGCTAACAAGTCCGATGGTTGGGTTCTGGTTCATCCAATTTGCCTTTTCGAAGGATCAAAGCGCTTTCTAACGCTTTCATGCCGTACGTCAAGCAAAGTCGGCCATAACCTTGTCCAAAGTATCACACAAGAAGTCAGCGTTGGCGCGGCTAAACACCATTGGCGGCTTGAATTTTAAAACATTTTCGAAGGGACCATCTGTCGAAAGCAAGATTGCCCGTTCGCGCATTTCATTGACGATCTGGCCCGCAAGGTCTGTCGCGGGTTCGAGCGTTTGACGATCTTTCACCAATTCGATGCCTAAAAACAAACCGTGGCCGCGGACGTCGCCAACAAATTCGTATTTGTTTTTTAGCGACTGCCAGCGATCTAAGATGTAGGCGCCGAGTTCTTTTGCGTGGCTTTGCAGGTTCTCATTCTCGATGACGTCCATTACCGCCATACCGACGGCCATTGAAACGGGGTTGCCACCAAATGAATTGAAATATTCCATGCCGTTTGCGAAATTCTCGGCCAGTTCGCGCGTTGTTACTACAGCGGCGAGGGGGTGGCCATTGCCGATTGGCTTGCCCATTACCACAATGTCAGGCACCACATCCTGCAATTCGAAACCCCAGAAATGGTCACCAACGCGCCCAAACCCACACTGCACTTCATCAGCAACGCAAATACCGCCTTCGGCGTGTATCGCTTCATATGCCGCTTTTAGATAGCCTTTGGGGTAGGCAATTTGACCGCCAACGCCTGAAATAGACTCAGCGATAAAGGTTGCGGCTCCATTGCCTGTTTTTCCCTTGATCGTTGATACACACTCGGCAACTGATTGCGCATAAGCTTTGCCTGAATTCTCAGAATAGCCTTTGTGTGCACCGCGATAGGGATCTGGGAAGTCGGCAATTTCCACAAAGTCAGGTTGCGGGAAGCCACCTTTGCGCTTGAATTTGTAAGGGCTAATATCCACGGCACCTTGTGAGTTACCGTGATATGCCCAATCCAAGACAACTGTGTTTTTCTGCCCTGTCGCTTGGCGTGCGATGCGCAAAGCGAGTTCGTTGGCTTCTGTGCCTGAGTTTACGAAGAATGCAACCGAAAGCGGATCTGGTAGTTTTGAGGTGATGCGCTCTGCATAGTCGAGTACCAACTCGTGCAAGTAGCGGGTGTTCGTATTTAGGATTGCTGCTTGCCTGCTGATTGCCTCCACCAAATGAGGGTGGCAGTGGCCAATGTGCGTAATGTTGTTGACGCAATCGAGGTGGGCGCGACCAGTATGGTCATAAAGGTGAGCCCCTTCGCCACGCACAATTTTTAGCTTGTTTTTGTATGAAACACTGAGCGAAGGGCCAAGCAACTTGTTGCGGCGCTCCATCAGTTTTTCAGGGCCGGCATTGTCTATATTGTATGTTTCACTTGCTTGGCCGAGCATAAGATCAGGGTCAATGCAGATTTGTTGCCAAATATGCCAAAGACTTTTGTGTCCAACCCCGTAGAAGTTTTCGGTATGCCCGAACATATCCGTCATGATTTGGAAATGTAGATGTGGCGACCAACCGCCATTAACATCCCAATCGCCGATATGTCCGATCAATTGTCCTGGCTCAATTTCATCGCCGACTTTGTGCAGATCAAAGATTGATGGAGAAAGGTGGCCGTAAAGCGAGTAGAAGGGGATCCCTTCATCCGTCTCGTGACGCAAAATTAGAGTTGGGCCATAATCGAGATGAAAAGCGTTGTTGTGAACTGTGTAAACCGTGCCAGCAATCGGAGCGTACAATGGTTCGTCGGCGTCCACGAACACATCAAGGCCCATATGCACCGTTCGGCGCTCAGGTGAAGCAGGTGAAGTGAACGCCGCTGACTGATAGACTGATCGATCTTCACCGTAGCGTCCAACACCGTAGCGTGCACCGGTTCGCTTGCGCTTGGCGTTGAACCAGCTGTCGAAGTTTTCGGCTGAAATGTCCGGCACCGTAGGGTCGCTGCCATCTGCAGGGATAACGAAGCGTCGTTGATACTTGAAGTCAGGCATAAACATTGGCGCGAGGTGGGATCGTTGAGCCTTCAAGTAGGCGGCAACCGCATTGCCACCTCTAATTGCTTCCATTCCTGCAGCATCGCGGAACAAAGCCGTCATAAAGCCAACGTCACCAGAATCCAGTCGCTCAAGCAGTTCAAATGCTGGTGCCTGCGAAATGGTGAGATATTCATTGTCAGGATACTTTTTGGCCTGACGAGAGGACATGCAAACGCTGGAGACGAGCCGCATTCGCGCCAAGTCGAACAGCACTTCAAGCTCATTTTCGGTTAGCGGAAACGCTTTTGTGTAACCGCGCACTAAGGCGTGAGAAGCGGTGTAGATGTCTTCCTGGCCCAACAGCGCGTAGGCAAGGCATACGGCCAATTCATTGACCTGACGCCCAAAACACATATCGCCAAAATCGAAAACCCCTTTGATTTGGAATGTATCATTCGGGTCAACGATGATGTTGTTGTCATTGGCATCTTGATATAGGACGGCATTGCGCAGATTCTTCAATTTTGGTGCGACAACTGAGTGATAGCGTTCAAACAAGTCGTTGACCCGTTTGCGATTTGCGTCATCGACGATGTCGTCGCACATCGATTGAAGCGCTCCAACATTGTCGAGATTCCATTCAAAATCTGGACGATTGGCTGCTGAATGTGAGAACCCTTGCAATGCTGCGGACAATTCACCAATTGCTGCACCAAGGTTTTCTAACGTTTGGATCGTTGGCTTTGACGCGCTAAGTAGCGGGCCATCAATGAACGAAATCAAACGTACCGCATGCGTCTTGCCGTCTTGCTCGACGGTAAAGATGTTTTTCCCGTCACGATTTTCAATTTGAGTGGGCGCAAATTGATAGCCTGCATTGGCCAGGTGAGCCATTGCTTGGGATTGTAATTCTAGAAACTCTAAGTCTTCTTCGCCATGTGCGATTTTAAGAACAAATTTTGCCTTGGCGGTTTGCACGGCGATATTCTGGTCGCGCTCGCTCTCAAGCATTTTGTGCTCGCCACTTAGTCCAAAGTGATCACGCAGGATCTCATCGATTTGGGTGGAGCTGAAAGCTGGGGGAGGAATATCAAACGCAGACATAGGCGACCCGAGATGTTAGATTGTATCCAATGTCGGCAACATAGTGGAAATTGCGGTTGCTCGACAGTGGGAAGTGGGGCCGCTGGTGCGAATTCTTTTAATGGGTTGATGCACAAACCGCATCAACCCAAAGATTTGTATTTGCTATTCTGATTTGGCTTTAGTTGTGCGGCTACGCGCTGCGGTTGTTCGCTTGCGCGCTGGTGCGCGTTTAGCAGCTGGCTTTTTCGCAGGCGCTTTTTTAGGCGTTGGTTCAATGGCTTTTTGCTCTTCAAACTCAACATCGTCTTCGGCAAGCTCTTCCAACGCGTCTTTCACATCATCAAATATGCTGGTTGCCGGACGTACGCTGGCGGCCAATGTGACGTGCTCTTCGTTCTTTTTGAAAAACACCAATAGTGTTTCGCAAATTACGCGAAGCAAGACAAAGCTACCTAGGCCAATAACGCCAATTTCCAGTAGACCCCAAATGCCGTCTGCAAATGACTGCCCAAATGTGCCAAATAGGTGTCGAATTGCCCAAATCGCAATCGTGCCAAGCCCTAAGAGATAGAGCATTTTGATGATTTTTGGTGCGATCATTCGGTCGAGATTAAAAATGGTGCCGCTCGTGGCGAGCTTCTTTAGGTCATCGAGTGTCATTGTTTTGCTCAAAATCTGATTTGTTGGTGGATTGGCCAGTTCTATTTCTATCAGAATGGCAGTTCGTTATCTAGAATTTTGCTTTGCTGATTTCAATTGGGCCAAAATGCCGTTCAAAGCTGAGTTTTAGTGCGGAATCGAGTTCGGGCATTGACGCCAATTGACCAAGATCCTCAAAGCTTGTGACGCCTTGATCAGTTATGCCACATGGCACGATGCCTTTGTAGTCGCCTAAATCTGGATTGAGATTGATAGAAATGCCGTGAAAGCTGATCCATCTAGACACGCGAACGCCAATTGCAGCGATTTTGTCTTCTTTGCCGAACCCCTTGTCCGGTCGTTTGACCCAAACGCCGACGCGGCCGTCGACTTGATAACCTTCAATGTTAAATTGAGCGAGAGTGTCGATTACAAGTGATTCCATCGTCCGCACGAATGCACGCACGTCTCTACCGCGCTCGCGAAGATCGAGCATGAAGTAGACCACTCTTTGGCCCGGACCATGATAAGTATATTGTCCACCGCGCCCGGCTTCAAAAACAGGCAGAAAATCTGGGTCAGTTAGATCGTCTGTTTTGGCTGATGTACCTGCTGTGTAGAGTGGTGGGTGTTCAAGCAACCATACCCGCTCCTGTACGCCATTTGCCGCCATTTCGGCCACTTGATTTTTCATTTTTTTAAGTGCAAGCGGGTAGGGCACAAGCTCGTCTTCTATCTGCCATGCTACCGGTTTGTCGTCTGTGCGAAAAAGAGTTGCATCTGGCATAAGCTTGGTGTTCTAACCTATTCAAAATGGTGCAGGTGATTTGCTGTTGTTAATGGTTCGCTAACTATAAATTCAGCATAGTCATCTTTGTGGAGTCTGATTTAGGGCAATTCTGCCGTGGCTTCAATTGTCTATTGTATCAAGATTTGGTGTTGGCAGTTTCATGGATAGGTTAAAAGCGATCGAGGTTGATATAACGGTTGAACTTGGTGCAACCGATATGCCGATCCACCATTTGCTGCGCATGGGCCGTGGCGCTGTGATTGAACTTGATGCAACCGAGCATGATCCATTGAAAATCTATGCCAACAATACGCTGGTTGCGATTGGTGAAATCAAGATTGATGATGGCCAGCTTTCGGTGGATATTACCGAGAAGATTGTGCGCCACAAATAGGCAGCTGGAAAGTTCTCATAAAATCAATCAAATCGCTTGTCACCTGCAAATGCATTTGCTAATTGGTGGCGCGCTCGCGTGATTTGCGAGCCATTCTACCGGATGCGGTCGTGGCGGAATTGGTAGACGCGCAGCGTTGAGGTCGCTGTGGGGTAACACCCGTGGAAGTTCGAGTCTTCTCGACCGCACCAATCAAAAAAGCCCTGTGAAGCTTAATTGCTCACGGGGCTTTTTGGTGTTTTGGGATGATATATGCTTTTTTAGCCGAACTCTTGGGTTGCTGCCCGTTTGGTTTTCTTTTCTCTTAGTGTTTCTTCGATCAACCTGCGCATGTTTTTTTCAAAGCTGTCAACAGAGAATAGATCAGCTCGTGACTCGCAATCTTTGCGCATTGTTTTGGCGACAGCAGGAGACAGTTGTTGGACTGCGTTTATAACGTCCATCGTTTTGAAGGTTGAAGGAAGGAGTATTCCGGTCTTTCCAGGCACCACAGTCTCCACCAAGCCACCTTCCGCAACTCCAATGACGGGTTTACCAGCCGCCATAGACTCAACCGGTGACATTCCAAAGTCTTCTTCTCGCGCTAGATAAACAGTTGCAATTGCTTCTGAAACTAATTTCTTCATTTCATTGTCAGTTACCCAACCCAACACTTTAATGTTTGGTGCGGTAGCTGACATTGCCTTAATTTTGTCGAGTTCTTCGCCACCAGATGCAACTATCAGTTGTACATCTGGCAATTTGCGGAACGCTTTGACAATTTCGGTTACTCGCTTCAGCGGAGTGAGGCGCGCATTCGACAGATAATATCCCTTTGCTGGCTGCCAGTTAAAAGACGTTGTCTCGACTGGCGGATATACTACGACCGCGTCGATGTTTAGGAATTCTTTTACTCGTCTCTTAATGTTCTCAGAATTCGCAACGACGACGTCCATGTTTGAGACCGCTTTTTCGTAACGAGTTTTATACCAGGACAGTATTGGGGGCGCTATGACTTGGTTAAGCGGAGAAAGATTGGCGTGGTAGAATTCTTTCTGATCAAAAACAAAACGCGGCGGTGTGTGACAATAGTACAAGTTTATGCCAAGTTGTGTTTTGGTGGCAGCCATGGGCGCTGCCACGCCAGAGAAGATCCTGACGTTGTGACGTGTTGAAAGAGCAGCTTCTTTCCCAAAGGCACTGCATAGCGACAAAAGTCTGGTTCCTTTTCTACGCAGCGCCAGCGGAATGTCGAGGGATTTGGTGGCTGCAGGAAAGCGATCTAGCGCGTAGGATTGTTCCGTTATATAACCAGTGGTCAAGGCACAATCTTGCAACGATTCAGCGAGTGTTAGAACGAGTTTTTCGCCGCCCCCCCTAATATCAAAATAGTCGTGGTAGATTACATTCTTCGGCATCTAAAGCGCTGCCTTAGACGGGTTGTGCATTTCTGAGTTTCTTCTGCGTTTTTCGATAAGCTGTTGGTAGAGATCACCGTAACTATTGGCCATTTTTTCGACGGTAAACAGGTCCATGAATCGCCTTCTGGCTCCAATGCCTAGTTGGTGTGACAGATGTTGGTTGTAAAAGAGCTTTTCCATAGCTTCTTTGATCGATATGGGATCAGCTGGCGGCACGGTAATGCCGGTTCTGCCATTGACGTTCACAAAACTTGTTCCGGTGCCAATTTCGCAGCTGATCATTGGTTTTCCAGCACGAGCTGCTTCCAATAGCGATATGCCGAATGCTTCTGAGCGAAGATGTGACGGAAGAATGAACGCCTTGCACAGTTCGAGCAATGCTTCTTTATCAGGATCTGAAACATTGGTAATGTGTGTGATGTTGTCAGGAAGAGGTGCCTTGCTGGATGTCTCTAGTGCGCCTTCGCCAACTATCACAATCGGAATGTTTGTCAGGCGAGAAGCTTCAATCAGGTATCTAATGCCTTTGTAGTATCTGAGCGCACCGACAAAAAGAATGAAATCATTACCTAGTCTTTCTTGCCACTTACCTACCAGTTTGTTGTTCAATTTCGGTCTCTCAGCTAAACCGATTGGGATCGTAGTCACTTTGTTTCGGAAGTTTTGCAGAACGGGGCTTGATTCTGCATAGTTTACTGATGTCGCAACAATTGAATCGGTCCTGTTTAGGAACCACTTCATTAGTGGATTGTAGATTTTGGACAAAGACTTCTGTTTTACGATGTCCGAGTGATAAGTAACTAATGTCGGCAAATTGTGTCGATGCGCGAGTTCGAGCAAATCGCCCGCCGGCCATGGGAAATGATAGTGTATGATATCAACGGATTGCGCCAATTCTGCGAACTTGCCAAAAGCCTCTCTGGAGAAGCTTGTTGAGGCTATTTGGATGTCGCGCTTTGCAAGGTGGACTTGATGACTATCGACCACTATTGGTTTGGGATTACAGCCTTTCGATGTCGCCAAAACGACCGTTTCGACAGACCGAGAGGTCAGCCCTTCCGCAATGCTGTGAATAACCCGTGGCACACCTGTGAAGTCCTCGGGGCGGTATACTTTGTAGACTTGCATCACGCGCATTGAGATTTCCTAAGGAAAACAAATCACTTCAACCGAAGCGCAGGAGCGTCTTTGACACTCTTTGTGTCTGACACAGTGAGTGCGAACGGATTCGCTTAATAACCAAATAGCACATTCGAACGCAATGTCTAATAACATCAGAATGTGTGAATATTTTTCTTGGAACTGCTATTTGTATTCGATAGGTTGCGGCCAATTGTTGAGCGGATTTGCAGAATGCCGTGACCAATGTGGTTATGGTCCACTTGCGAGCGGGTTGTTAGGCAAATCTCTAAGCTTGTTAAAGGGTGATGTTTTGTTGGAATTGCTTAGGTTGGAGTTGAGCCAAGCGCTCAAACGGCTCGATCTTGCCCTATATTTGGCATGGAGTGATACCCGAACACGTTACCGCCGCAGTGTTCTTGGCCCATTTTGGCTGGTCCTGGGAACTGCAATCGGCGTCGGTGGTTTGGCATTTGTTTGGAGTACTCTTTTCGATGTGAATCGAGAGGAGTTTGTTCTGTCGTTAACCATTGGGTTGGTCGTTTGGTATTTTCTGTCAGCGACAATCGTCGAGTCTTCTTCCGTTTTCTACAACAGTAGGCAATTGATGTTGAACTTACCAATCTCCTCGTTTCTGGTTTCAATTCAATTGCTTATGCGTCAGCTTGTAAACTTCGCCCACAATTTGGTGGTCGTAATGGTGGCGGTGTTTCTATTTCCGCAACATCTCGGATTTGAAAACTTAATCGCATTTCCTGGAATGTTCTTGGTGGCGCTAAACATGCTCGCTGTTATTCAGCTGGTTGGCTATATTGGCGCTCGATATCGTGACCTAGAACCTTTGCTTGCAGCAATTATGCAGCCATTGTTTTTCTTGACACCGGTAATTTTTCGACCACAGCAATTAGGTGCAAACGAGTATATTTTGAATTTTAATCCGTTTGCGCACTGGTTGAAATTGATCAGAGGCCCGCTGATGGGAGAGGTTCCGCCAGTAGAGACATGGCTCATCGTTGTTGTCATGACGGTGGTGTCATGGATTGCGGCACTGTGGATGACCGCGGCCAAGCGACGACGTCTAGCATATTGGGTGCATTAGTATGGCGTTTATCAAGTTTGAAAATGTTTCTGTTGAGTATCCGATTTATAGTGCGGGAAGCATGAGCTTGCGAAATACTTTGGTGAAGGTGGGAACCGGCGGTGTAGTTCAACGCGGCACCAACAATATCATAACCGTCAAGGCACTCGATAACGTTTCGTTTAGCATTCAAGACGGAGACCGGGTTGGCCTTGTAGGTCACAACGGCGCCGGAAAATCGACATTGCTCCGCACCATGGCTGGGATCTATTCGGTAACGCAGGGTACAGCCGCGACAGAAGGTAAGATTTCGACAATTTTTGATTTGGGTGCCGGGCTTAATACTGAGTTGAGCGGATATGAGAACATTGTTCGGATGGGAATGTTTTTTGGTGCCAGCAAGAATACGGCAGAAAGCTTTGTGCCAGATATCGAAGAATTCACTCAGTTGGGCGACTTTCTGAAAATGCCTGTACATACGTACTCGGCGGGTATGATGACGAGGCTTTCTTTTGGGGTCGCAACGGCTGTAAAACCTGACATTTTGCTAATTGACGAGGTGCTTGGCGCGGGCGACGCAGAGTTTCAGCAGCGGGCCAAAGTACGTATGGAAAACTTGATTGACAGTGCAAAAATAATGGTGCTTGCGTCACATTCTGACGACATCATCTCACACTATTGCAACAAAGTGATGAAGTTTGAACATGGGCGATTGGTTTCCCCTGGGTCACCAAAATCAATGGAGATCTAATGATGACAACTAATAGCTCAACTCGACGCTTGTTTCTTGTCGATCATATGTGCGTACTCCCTTTTGGACACAACCTTAATGCAATGGTGTTGTTCGAGCGAGAGCTCGGGCGCTTTTTTGAAGGCACAATGTGCCTCGCATGTAGCGCGTTGCCCGATTATGCGGAACAAGCAAATCAAGTGAGACGAGAACTGAGTTTTCCATACGACGGAGTACTAGAGCGTGCTGCGGCAACCAAGAGAAGTGATGGCGTTGCAGTCAACAAGACTCAGCTGGGTATTCGACCGTTGCTAAACAATCGCTTGGTACGCAAGGCTCTTTACACAGCGTCGTTTGAATTCTTGGGTATAGACATAGTTTCCGGTAGAACGCTTTCGGATTGGAAATCTATTTTCAGACGACACAAAATCTCGAGAGCAGATGCGATTTTTTTCCCGAGTGCTGAATTCTATGGATGCGTGACGCTGTTGGAATTGCTGGGTCAATTGCCTGAAACGGAGCGCCCTTCGGTTCACTTTAGGTTTATTGGCGTTGGGGAAAATGTAAAGTATTCGTTTTCACAGGCACGACCCATTTTTTTAGATGCGATCCGTCGTGCAAAATTGAATGGCACTCGTCTTAGTGTTTCAGCCGAGACTCCAAGATATGTTGAGTATTTGCGAAATATTTTGGATATTGATGTTTTGTTTGTGCCTTACCCACTTGCGTCAGAGAGTGCTTCAATTCCTTGGCGACAAAACAAAACCATAGCGTCACCAGGACAGGGGCGAGCAGACAAAGGCTTTTTTAGATTGAACTCAATAATTGGTGAGATCGCTGAGCATTATCCTGAAGTTCGGTTCGAGTATGATGTTCAGAATATGCGGACGCGCGACCGCGACTACCGTAGTCGGTACGAAAGCGGTCTTGCCCGAATTCCGAGAATGAACCTGCGGCCAGAACGGCTTAGTCAGGATGAGATTAATTCTGTATATGAGAAGTCTGATATTATGCTCTTGCCTTATGACGCGGAAACTTATGCCATGCGGGGGTCAGCAGTTTACCAAGAGACACTTGCTGTCGGTCGGCCGGTAGTTTGCTCGCGTGATCTCGGCTTTAGCGATCTGGTTGTGAGATATGGCAACGGTCTTTTAGCTGAATCTGACACTGAATTTGCCGATGCGCTAGTAGAGTTATCCAGCTGGGATAAAAAGAAGGTGGAAAAAGCATGCCGCGATGCAAGAAACCTATTTGAACGGGATGTGGAATCGGCGTTTACGCAGGTTGCGGAGATTTTGCAGTCATGAGCAAACACAAAATCGCTTTTTTGGATTTACCCTTTCATAGAAAAACACGTTCGTCTTCATTCTTTGTTGAGCTTCTAAGTGAGGAATTCGAGGTTGACGTTTTCTATGTAGACACGGATCCTAGGGCCACCTTGCAAGAGTTGGCGCAGTCTTCGTATGAGACTATCATTTGCTGGCAAACTGAGTTTGCTGCCCCCTATTTTTTATTAGTGGGAAAACGAGTTGTTTGCGTGCCCATGTATGACGGCGTTGCAACGGCACCAGATTGGTATTGGACTGCCATGGCGCAAGCTCGCTTTGTTTGTTTTTCGACGACACTGCATAATAGGCTGAAACGACTAGGATTAGACTCGCTCTCTGTCCAGTATTTTCAAGGAGCAGGAGACACTAAAGCACAGTCAAAATTTGAGACCCTCAATGGATTTTTTTGGCAGCGAAGACCTGAAGAAGGTTTGGATCACCGTTTTGTTCAAAAACTGATTGGTCGGGTTGTGCAGAGGTTGCACATTCACAATGCACCCGATACTGAAAATGCGAGAGATTGGACGCCTTCAGGCGATGTTTCTGTCTCCCATTTTACCGAATCGGGGGATGAGTATAAAGCCGCACTTACCGCTTCAAACATATATGTAGCTCCGAGAATGACTGAAGGAATTGGTCACACAATAACCGAGGCGATGTCACGTGGGATGTGCGTGGTTGCACATGATGAGGTGACGGCAAATGAATACATTGTCGATGGTGTAAACGGTATCCTGATCGACTATGGTAATCCGCCTCAGTTTGTCCGCTATCCTGAGCGAACCGCAGTCGAAAAGGAAATAGTATTAACTCCGGCAAAGGCTAACCGGCTTGGCGAGTCAGCACGTAGGAGCTTTGAAAAAGGCTTAGAGACTTGGACACAGGCTCGGCACGCTGTTCTATATTACGTATTAACAACACCCAAGGCAGATTTCGGCCCAAATTCAAACGAGTTTGTGCAAAAGTACTTGGCTCTAACAAAGTATGCACGTTCAGATTTTGGATTGTTTTTGGCTCGGTTGGCCAGCTTTTTGCGATCTGGATATGACCCTCGCGAGTATGCGACTGTTTCGTTTCTTGAAGCGCTTTCGTTCAGATTTAGGGCCCTGCCAGGTGTTCAGAACTTAGCAAGAATTGCAAAAAAGGTACTCACCTTCAGGCGGTAGCAAAAACCTTGGCTCAGTGTTTTGCTAAGGATTTCATTCCCGCGGTGGCTAATATAAAAACAAATCGGAATGAAAATGAGTGATACAAACCGAATTACAATAGGCCGGGCCACTCTACGTTTGCCCGATGATCATACTCTGAGAGAAATATATCTAGCGCATCCATCATATGATTTTGTTCACTGGAATATTATCTCATCGTTGGTAGCCGAAAACGGGTTGTCAAATATCGGTTTGATAGATGTTGGTGCAAATGTCGGCGACTCCATCGCACATTTTCGCCGCAGGCACTTGGGGCGCATAATTGCAATTGAGCCGGATGAGGTTTTTAGAGGGTTCTGTCAAGAAAACTGCAATCAGTTCAACG
This sequence comes from Maritalea porphyrae, assembly GCF_030159895.1. Lineage (GTDB taxonomy): Bacteria > Pseudomonadota > Alphaproteobacteria > Rhizobiales > Devosiaceae > Maritalea > Maritalea porphyrae. The sequence continues at coordinate 2,280,521 of NZ_BSNI01000002.1, read as the reverse complement.
ACGTTTCGGTATTGCAGTCATTGGTCTGCCCGCAGGAGTATCAAGGTGCTGTTTCTTTCGAGAAGATTGTTCAAACAGGAAGGACTGTTCTCGGTGACGGCGAGGTTTATCGCGGGTCATACATCTCGGTCAGTCAGTTGCTCAAGAGAATACCTGGCCCGTTAGTGTTCAAGACGGATACCGATGGTTTCGACGCGGAGATTTTATGTGAATTAGTCAATTGTATTGAGCAAGGTGACGGACGTGTAAAGGTTATTTCGTTCGAAGGACCAACAGAGGAACAGATGAATTCTGGATCTTTTGGTCAGTTTCTAGATCCGATAAAAAGGCTTCAAGCATTTGGCTACAGAGTATTGATTCTTTCGAACTTGGGTTTCCCTGTAGCTTTTCCCGGGCGAGATTTTGGCCAAGTTGATTGGCACCTAAATCGATTGCACATTGAATCGAAGTATGGGCGAGCATCATGTCATTACTTCGATTTTGTTGCCATTGCGCCAGATCTAAAGTGTACGACATGCAATTTTGACTGTTGTGACATTTTTGATGACGTTTACGCTGAATAGAAATTTCGCGAATTGGAGAATAATATGGTAAAACGTGCTCTCATTACCGGTATTACGGGGCAGGATGGATCGTATCTAGCAGAGTTACTGCTTGAAAAGGGGTATGAGGTACATGGTGTCAAGCGGCGTGCTTCGTCCTTCAATACTCAGCGCATTGATCACATTTACGATGACCCACACAATCGGGAAGCGCGGCTAATACTTCATTATGGCGATTTGACTGATACCTCAAATCTCACTCGCATACTGCAAGAAGTAGAACCAGACGAAGTCTACAACCTTGGAGCGCAGAGTCATGTCGCTGTGAGTTTCGACAGTCCAGAGTATACCGCTGATGTAGACGCTATTGGCACACTTCGGATACTCGAAGCGATAAGGTTTTTGGGCCTTACTGCGAAAACGCGGTTTTATCAGGCATCAACTTCAGAGCTATTTGGAAAAGTTCAGCAAATTCCCCAAAGTGAGAATACGCCATTTCATCCGCGAAGTCCTTATGCCGTTGCCAAGCTCTATTCATACTGGATCACAGTGAATTATCGTGAAGCATACGGTTTATTCGCGTGCAATGGAATACTATTCAACCACGAAAGTCCTCGCCGCGGGGAGACGTTTGTTACGAGAAAGATCACGCGCGGGTTGTGCAATATCGCACAGGGGTTGGAAGACTGTTTGTACATGGGCAACATTGATTCTTTGAGAGATTGGGGGCACGCAAAGGATTATGTAAGAATGCAATGGATGATGTTGCAGCAAGAAACTCCGGAAGATTTTGTGGTTGCGACAGGTGTGCAACATTCGGTGAGAGATTTCTTGCGCTGGACAGCGTTCGAGCTTGGAATCAAATTGCGATTTGAAGGGGAAGGAGTGGATGAAATAGCCAAGGTCGATGAGATTGATGGTGATTTGGCACCTGCATTGAAAGTTGGCGATACGATAATGCGTATCGATCCGAGGTATTTTCGTCCCGCGGAAGTGGAAACACTTCTGGGAGACCCGACGAAGGCGAAGCTGAAATTAGGCTGGGAACCTGAAATTGACGTCAGAACCATGTGTCGGGAAATGGTTAATGAGGATTTGATATCTGCAAAACGACATTCACTACTTAAAGCCCACGGCATGGAATTACCGGTTGCCTTGGAGGATACTGGTAGATAGTTAGAAAACGAACGGCTTCATGATGATTAGCAAAAAGTAACACGGCAATTTGGAGACTATTCAATTGGATTTTGATGATAAGATATTTGTTGCAGGGCATCGAGGCATGGTCGGTTCTGCAATTTTTCGAGCATTAACCAAAGCCGGATATCAAAACGTAATCACCAGAACACGTCAGGAATTGCCGTTAGACAATTCTAATGAAGTTGAATCGTTTTTCGCAGTGGAAAGGCCAAAGTATGTGTTTTTGGCGGCTGCAAAAGTTGGTGGCATACAGGCGAATAAGCTGTACGGTGGCGATTTCATCCGCGAAAATCTTCAAATTGAGGTCAACATTATTGATGCTGCATATCGACATGGCGTGGAGAAGTTCTTATTTCTGGGTTCCTCTTGCATTTATCCAAAATTCGCAGAACAACCCATTCAGGAAACATCTCTGCTGACCGGTGAACTGGAAGAGACAAATCTGCCTTATGCTGTTGCGAAAATTGCCGGGACAGTTATGTGCGATGCCTATCGCGAACAATTTGGTTTCAATGCATTTACTGTTATGCCTCCGAATGTCTATGGCATTGGTGATAATTTTCACCCTGAGAATAGTCATGTTGTCGCGGGATTAATGCAGAGGTTTCATAAAGCAAAAGTCAATTGCTTACCCGAAGTTGTTGCTTGGGGTACCGGTAGTCCGCTTCGTGAACTTATCTATTGCGATGATCTGGCTGAGGGGTGCATCTATTTGATGCAGAACTACGACGACGGCGGCATGATTAACGTTGGAACGTCAGACGAATACACTATTCGCCAAATCACCGAACTTGTTGCTGACGTTGTTGGTTATGAGGGCAAGATAGCGTGGGACAAAAGTAAACCTGATGGCACTCCCCGGAAAATCATGAACAACGAAAAGATTTCCCAGCTCGGATGGAAAGCAAAGACAGAATTTCGCACTGGTCTCGAAATGATGTACGCGTGGTACATGCAAGAATGTGAAGTTGGCTAAGCGATTGTTCTGTCGACCACTCGCCCTGAATCAGGGCGAGTGAAAGATGTGGTGCTGAGTTTATGCGAGTGCTTTCAACAGATTTTGTTATCTCTGTTTTCAGAGACCTTCTAAGAGAACAAGAGGTCCGTGGCGTCGATGTTTTCTGTGTGGCCAACTAGGATAATCTGATCTGAAATTCCATCGAATGTGATGAGGGTATCCGCTCCACCATTTGTCAGCGAAAAGTTTGCGTCGCTTGCTTGAATAGAAGTGTTTTGCAGGTCAAGGAATTCAGTGCCTTCTTCAAAGTCAAGAATTGTATCGATCCCCCATAGATTGTCAAAAATGAACTGATCAATGCCTGTACCACCTGAAAGCGTATCATTCCCCGTACCACCGTTCAGCACATCGTTGTTTTGCTCGCCAAGCAAGGTATCCGAACCGGCATCCCCATTCAACACGTCATCTCCGGTCCAACCTGCCAAGTGATCGTTATCCTCACCGCCGGACATTGCGTCATTACCGTCTCCGCCAAATAGAGCATCACTTTCTTGTTCGCCGAGCATCGTGTCGTCACCGGCGCCACCAATCATCGTGTCTTGGCCGGTCCAGCCCGCCATATGATCATTGCCGTCTCCGCCGTCCATGTAATCACTACCATCGCCGCCGAAGAGTGCATCATTGTCTTGTTCACCCAGCATCCAGTCACCACCGGCGCCACCAATCATCGTGTCTTGGCCGGTCCAGCCCGCCATATGATCATTGCCGTCTCCACCGTCCATGTGGTCACCACCATTGCCTCCAAAAAGTGCGTCATTGTCTTGTTCGCCAAGCATTACGTCACCGCCATCGCCTCCGACAAGGGTGTCGTTTCCAGTGCCCCCTTCAATTCTGTCGTTGCCGTCACCAGCAGATAAATAGTCACCACCATCGTCGCCAAAGAGTTGGTCTGTTCCTTCATTGCCCCAAAGTGTGTCGCCTCCGGCGCCGCCACGGAGGGTGTCATCACCCGTTTCGCCCCAAAGGGTGTCATTTCCGCTGCCACCAAGCAGCGTATCGTTGCCTTCCTGCCCGGAGATGTTGTCGTCGCCACCTCTGCCATCAAGCACATTGTCGGCTTGATTGCCCATGATATAATTACCGCCATCGCCCCCTATGGCGTTTTCTATAAGCGAGCGATCGTCATCGTTGTGTGTCAGAGCGTTATAGATGTTGCCCTTAGCGTAAACGTTGTTACCTAAATGTGCTTTTTGGTTCGACAAAAAGGTGGATGAATCGCCCGGACGCAGATTAATATCGAGATAGCCAGAATAAGCACTTAGATCGTAAGTATCTATGCCGCCGCCGTCCCAGATGGTCGCAAAAATCTTGTTGTCGCCGGGGGCGATTGCCACTTCGCCATTCACATATGTGTTGCCGCTATCTGGCCGCCAGCTGTAAACTGTGTCGCCAGAATTTGTGGTATAGTCGGCTCCATACATGTGTTGTAGCGCTGCAATGTCCGCCATCATAAAGGTTTGAGCGAAACCGTATGTCTCGTTGGTGTATCCGCCACTTGTGCTTTGTCCTACATAAGAGCGATAGCTCATGACTGAGTATTCCATTGCATCGTAGTTTGATGGCAGAGTCCCGTATTCGAAACTGTCATGACCATGGCTTAAACCCAAAGCGTGGCCAATTTCGTGGATCATTGTAAGCCAGGAGTAGTTACCAGCTGTTGGGTTTCTGTAGTTGTACTGCGTACCGAACCAAACGTCGCCGTTGTCTTGAATGGACGATGAAGCATCATTGCCGGGAAAATCACCGACCATTGCGGTTGGCAAAGCGCTAAACGAGGTTTCAGCAAATCGTATTTCGGCGGTTGTGCTGTTGGTGTTGCCTAGATTATTCACCCCTAGGTTGGTGAAACCTTCGACTGAGAAACCATCATCAGCACTATTGCCATTATCCATATCAAGCGCAAACAAGGCCGCAGACTGTTGAGCCGTTGACACTGTCGCAAAATTTGCGGGAAGATCCTCCAAACCCGTGCCCGAGTAGCTGTATGGTGACGAACTTTGTGAAAACGCAATGTCAATCGTCGTATCGGCCCAAGCAGTATCGGTCAGTATTCCATTGATCAAAGCAGATCCACTTGATGGCACAAACTTTGTCGTGTTCAGGTACCCAGTCATAAATAGTTCCTAATTCAAATATTTTTCTTATGCGTGCGACTAGTTAGAGCCGCAACACCAGTTTGTTTTTCAAGGTATAAAGGCGTTAAATGCCCAAATTCCGGCCATCAGTGAAATACGGATTCCAGAAGATGAATATGTTTATGGTTTGAATGTAGGGTATGTCAATTCGAGAAAGCAAATTGGCGGGCGTATGACGCACTTCGCAAACCGCAAGTTTTGCGTGTTTCGCTTCGAGCTTGCACATTTCTTCGAGTTGCCTCAAACTCAGCGCATATTTATTTGATACTTTGGGGATTGCCATGAAGGGCATAATACTGGCCGGTGGGCAGGGTGCACGTATGTATCCGCTTACATTGGCCGTTTGTAAGCAATTGCTTCCTGTGTATGACAAACCTATGATTTATTACCCGCTAAGCACTTTGATGCTTGCCGGTATTCGCGATATCTTGATCATATCGACACCGCGCGACCTTCCGCAGTTTGAAGCGCTATTTGGCTCTGGAGAGGAGTTTGGCTTGCGACTGCATTATGCTGAACAAGCTCGTCCGAATGGCCTCGCAGAGGCGTTCATAATTGGCGAAGAATTCATCGGAACTGACAGCGTTGCGATGATTTTGGGTGACAATATCTTCTTCGGCGTCGGGTTGCCCCAAATTTGCGCAAATGCGCTCAAGAATAATGAAGGTGCATCCGTTTTCGCCTTTCATGTTGAAGATCCTGAGCGATATGGCGTGGTGCAGTTCGATAAGAATACAGGAAATGCGCATTCGATTGAGGAAAAACCAACGCAGCCAAAGTCGAGTTGGGCTGTGACGGGGCTATATTTCTACGACAATGATATTGTTGACATAGCAAAGTCAATCAAGCCTTCCGCACGGGGTGAGCTGGAAATCACAGATGTCAATAATTCATATCTGAAGCGCGGAAAGCTCAGCGTTCAACAGCTAGGACGTGGATTTGCTTGGTTGGATACGGGAACGCATGCAAGTTTGCATGAAGCAAGTGCATTTGTAAGGACGATTGAGCATCGACAAGGATTTAAAATTGCTTGTCCCGAAGAAATTGCGTTCGACAAAGGCTGGGTTGACGAGAGCACCGTTTTAAGACGCGCGGATATGCTTGGCAAAACTGAATACGCAAAATATCTGCGTCGCTGTGTTGCTGAGAAGGCTAGTGCATATGCAGGTTAGTTCGCTGGGCCTAGATGGCGTATATGAAATTTTCCCAAACAGGTTTGAGGATGAGCGCGGTTTTTTCTCCGAGACTTACAATCGTAATGGTTTGCTTGACGCCGGCATTGAAACTGAATTTGTGCAAGACAATCAATCATTCTCAACTGCTGTTGGTACAATGCGCGGCTTACATTTTCAGAAATCGCCCAAAGCGCAGTACAAACTCGTGCGCGTCATAAAGGGGCGCATTTTCGATGTCGCAGTTGATATTCGACGCGGTTCAAAGACGTTTGGCGAATGGGTTGGACTGGAGATTTCTGAGAAGAAATGGAACCAAATTCTAGTCCCAGAAGGATACGCGCATGGTTTTGTTACATTGGAAGCAAATACCATTGTGGCTTACAAAGTTAGCGATTTCTATTCAAGGGAACATGAGCGCTCAATTCGTTTTGACGACCCGCAGATCGGTGTGAATTGGCCAATTGGTGCAAGACGGATGATTGTTTCTGCAAAGGATGCCTCGGCGCCGTCTCTGGAAGACAGCGACTTGGAATAAGGGGGGGAATGTGGCTAAAGCGCACAAAACAATTTTGGTCACTGGCGGCGCAGGTTTTATTGGTTCCGCTGTATGTCGTTTGCTTGTTTCCCGTCCAAACACAAATGTGGTGAATGTAGATAAGTTGACTTATGCAGGAAACCTCAATTCTCTGAAAAGTGTAGAGAATAGTTCAAACTACACGCACGCCAAAGTCGATATTTGCGACACCCATTCAATTTCAAGATTGCTTAGATTGCACAAAGTAGATGCGGTGATGCATTTGGCGGCTGAAAGCCATGTGGATCGAAGCATTGATGGCCCTGAGACATTCGTGCAGACGAATGTGGTGGGCACTTTCCATCTGCTACAAGCGACATTGGAGTACTGGCGGGGCCTGCCCGTAGCACAGCAACAAGCATTTCGGTTTCATCATATATCGACTGATGAAGTATTTGGGGATCTGCCATTTGAACGAGGTTCATTTACTGAAGAAGCGGCCTACGCACCGTCATCGCCCTATTCGGCGTCAAAGGCGGCATCAGATCACTTTGTACGTGCGTGGCATGAGACCTATGGGTTGCCTGTTGTACTGTCCAATTGCTCAAACAATTACGGCCCCTACCATTTTCCAGAGAAGTTAATCCCGCTCGTTATCCTCAACGCATTGGATGGCAAGGAATTGCCCATCTATGGTAAGGGTGAAAATGTGCGCGATTGGCTGCATGTGGAAGACCATGCGCGCGCGCTTGAAGCCGTCGTGATGCGAGGCGTAGTCGGCGAGAGCTACAATATTGGCGGCAACGCCGAACGCACAAACCTACAAGTGGTAGAAACGATCTGTTCTCAATTGGATCAAAGGCGCCCCAAGCGAGAGGGCAAATATGCTGATAAGATTGTTTTTGTGGGCAATCGGCCGGGGCATGATCGTCGATATGCAATTGATTGCAGTAAGATCGAACGTGAACTGGGCTGGGTTGCTCAGGAGACATTTGAGTCTGGGCTATTGCGAACCATTGATTGGTATTTGGACAATGATTGGTGGTGGAAGCCTATTCGAGAGGCCAAATATGCTGGTGAAAGGCTGGGCGCAGCCACGGCTTCGAATGCAGCATCATGAGAATTCTAGTCACGGGACATTCGGGACAAGTCGCGCGTTGTTTGGCGCAGGTTGCTAACGATCAACCAAATTTGGATATCGTTTTTTTGCATCGGCCGGACTTTGACCTATTGGAGACATCTTCCGTCGAAGATCAAATCTGCCGCTATTCGCCCGATATTGTGGTTTCTGCAGCAGCTTATACCGCCGTTGATTTGGCAGAAGACGAAGAGGACTTGGCCTTCGCGATTAACGCTGTTGGCGCTGGAGCGGTCGCGGCTGCTGCAAAAAAATGTGATGCGCCGATTATACACATTTCTACCGACTATGTTTTTGACGGCACCAAGGATGGGGCGTATAGCGAAACTGACGTGCCAAGCCCTAAAACAGCCTATGGTCGCACGAAGCTAGCCGGGGAGAGGTTTGTTGCTGGTGCCAATCCTGAACACATTATTTTACGCACTGCTTGGCTATTCAGCGTATTTGGGCAAAACTTCGTCAAAACTATGCTCCGCATTGCGAAAGAAAAAAATATAGTTGGTGTGGTAAGTGACCAGTTTGGCAACCCAACCAGCGCATATGAGATCGCAAAGGCAATTATTGCCGTTGCCAAGTTGATTGTTGAACCTGAATTTGACTCGTTTGGAGTTTACCACTTTGCTGGCCCGGAAACGATGAGTTGGGCTGACTTTGCGAAAGTTGTGTTTGAACAAAGCGCTGCTCAAGGTGGCCCCATCTGTTCAGTAACAGAAATCGATACATCACAGTTTCCATCAAGAGCAGTTCGGCCAAAAAACGCGGCGATGGACTGTTCGAAATTTGAGGCCGTTTTTGGACGTGACGTTGCGCACTTAGATATAGACGTGCGCTTGAGCGTTAGTGAAATCATCAAAAATAGCCATCGCCGAAAGAACCCGGCGATGGCATTGAGTCGCTAGAATTATTCAGCCGTTTTGGCTGTGAAATCGTCCCAAATTGCTTTGAGCGCCTCTTGGTTTTCACCAGCCGCTTGGATTGCAGCTTTGAGCAATGATTTTTCGACATCGCCAAGGTTGGAATCGTCAACAGCTTTGGTCAATGATTCAACCGATAGAGCTTCTTGGACGGCATCGACCGTTTCGGACACTTCTTCTTGCACCGCGTTAGCAGCGTCCTCTGCCGCCTTTGCTGCATCTTCCGCCGCCTGTTTGGCTGCTTCTTCAGCGGCTTTGGCTAGGTCAGCCTCGGCTTTTGCCTTCGCTTCAGCCTCTGCCGTTGCTTTGGCTTCTGCTTCAGCTTTTGCAGCAGCTTCAGCCTGTGCTTTCTCTTCGGCGGCTTTTGCTTCTGCAGCAGCTTTCTCGGCTGCTTCTTTTTCTGCTTTGGCCGTTGCCTCTGCTTCAATGCGTGCTTGTTCTGCTTTTTGACCGCTATCGTAAATGTAGTAGCCGCCACCAATTACGATGACTGCTGCGATAATAGCTAATACTGTCTTGTTCATCTGCCTTGCCCCGTTGGGTTCCCATTGCTCTGATTTGCGCATGAGTAGTCGTTTACGCGACTTCAAGGCGCAATTGTGGCAAGTGCGAGAGATAAAGGGGAAGGCCACGCAAACAGCGTGGCCAAAGGGCAACTATTTTAGTTTCAGGACGCGGCGCACGCCTTCGTCCAGCGAGAACATGCCGGGACCGGCCACGATAATACAAATAGCAGCAAGCGCCCAGCTACCATGAATCATCCAAGCGCCGGGGTAAACGAGCTGAATGACAGCGGTCATGCCCAATAGGCCAAGTGCAGCAAATCGTGAGAATAGGCCAGCGATTAGAAAGACGGGCAGGATAACTTCCCCTAGGCCCGCAAGGTGGGCCATGACATCTGGTGCGGGAAAAGGAATTTGCGCACCAAAAATGTTCAGCCGATATTCTTCAGCGAATAGGTATTTGGCTGAGGAATTCGTGCTGAATGGAAACTGAGACCATTTCGTCCAGCCCGAGTTCCAATAAGGCATGCCGAGAAAAAAACGCACCCATAAGAGCACTGCCGAAGCAATAATCGCGCCGGGCATTCCAAACATGTGTAGACGATCAAAGCGTCCAAATACGGTTCCTAGCATTATTTGTTCCCCTCATTATTTATCTTGATGTCGGCGATTGCGCCTGATTGGATGAGAAGCGCCAACATGGCAGAGAAATCAAAGTTCTCATTCTTTGTTATGCCAGTTTCTGCGGCTTCATTAAGTGTGTTGCCATCAAGCAATGCTTGGATGGATGGTCCAAAGCTCGCATCAATGTTGTGAACATTCACATCGAGTGTCGGTCGCACAATCAAGACAGATTCGGCAGCCCCGGGGGCGATCGCATCCAGCGGCTGCAAAGAAATTGCTGCCTGCCAAAGCGCATGTACAGGAAAAGGCGAAGTGATAATTGCGACTGATGGTAAAAAAACTAGTTTGGCGTCGCCGAGTTGTTCGGGCGGCAGTTTGCCCAATCTATCCCGTGAAATTGGTGCAATATCGGCGCTGTGATAAGCCAATCGCCAAGCACGTTCAACGCGCGCCACATCCGGTAGAAACGGAATCTGTTGCGCTGGCCCATATCCGGCAACAAAGCTGGCGAAACCTTCGCCAAACAATATCATCAGCTGAGAGTTTGGCGGCTTCTTCTGCAAGTATGCACGTCCGATGGCGTTGAAGAATTCCTCACCAACCAGATTCTTGCAGGCAGGGTAGGCCGCTGCGAGTGCTTCAAGATAGCTGACCACCACATTGTTTTTGTAAACTGAGTAGCGCTTTGGCGCCGGGTTGCCTGCGGGGTCGACAACACCAGCAGGCGCTGGGGCGTCTGGATCGAAGAGATTGGTGGCGAATTCTGTTTGCGAAAACTGCATTTTATTGAGCGGCATGTGTATTTGCCCCGATTTCGGCCATCAACGACTGCGCGTCGGCGGCTTCCTGATACAATGTTGGCCAATCTGGCACATCATTGTCCCATTCGATGAGCGTTGTTATTTCGCCTGTCTTTTGAATAACATGCCGGTACAAGTCCCAAACATCGGGTGCAATTTGTCTGTCGTGTGCATCAATGAGCAGTTTATCGCCGCTATCATCGACATCTTCTGCGTGGCCTGCGAGATGAATTTCACCAACGGACTGTGTTGGAAAAGCATCAAGATATTCAAACGCATCCATTTTTTGATTATTTGCGGAAATGTAGACGTTGTTCACGTCAAGGATTAGCCCGCAACCCGATCGTTTTTGCAGTTCGCTGATGAAGTCAATTTCACTCATTTGTGTGTCAGAGAACGCAACGTAAGTTGAGGGATTTTCGACAAGGATTTGTCGCCCAAGGGTTGTTTGTGTTTGGTCAACATGATCGACGACACGGTCGAGCGTTTCCTGGGTATAAGGAATAGGCAACAAGTCGTTGAGGAAAAGAAGGTTTTTCGCTTCGTCGTGGCTAGACCAGGCAAGATGCTCGGAAACGAGCGCGGGTTGATAGCGGTCCACGACGTTTTTCAGGCGGTGCAAGTGTTTTTGGTCCAGTTCGCCCATAGTGCCAAGGGAAAGGCCAACACCGTGAACGCTGAGTTGGTAGCGTTCGCGCAACGCTGAAAGCATGCGGTGAGGGACGCCGCCATCGCCCATATAGTTTTCGGCATGGACTTCGAAAAAGCCAAGATTGGGATGAGATTCAACGATGTCTTTGAAGTGCTCAGGTTTGAAGCCGACGCCGACGCCGTGATATTTGCCAATCATCTCCATCTCCGCCCAGCTTTTTGAATAGTTGATGAAATCAAAGTTGCGGGGCGGCCGAAGCCGCCCAACATGTTGTCTTGGCTTAGCCAACCATATCGCGGTCCAAAGCTTCCAATGAACCTGCGCGGTCCCCTGGGATTACTTTAGCCCAGAAATCAGCATTTTCGCAAAGACCGGCAGGAACCAGTGTCCATGCATTGCCTTGATAGTCTACTTTTGAAGTGCCTGCACATGTTGTGCCTGGGCCAGCTGCACAATCATTTTTGCCGGCAACTGAAACGCCGTAGCATTTTTCCATTGCGCCTTCAGCATGTGCTGGTGCAACTGAAGCAGCAGTTGAAATAGCAGCAGCCATTGCAGACGCAACAACAAGACCCGTAGCAGTTTTTGACTTAGACATTTGATCCTCCGAGGGAATTTTCACGTTTTAAAATAATTTCGAACAGCTCTGTTTGGCTGCCCTAATGTTTTGGCTGAAAACATCACTGAGATAAAATAACGGCTGCTCAAATCGATGTGAGCGGCGCGTGATGACTACAAATTTTGAAAAAAGATGTCGTTGCGGCCAATGAAGTAAAACATTGGCTAGCCAGCGTTTCGCGAATTAGTTACACCCTAATTAGAGTGGGTGATACAAAGTCGTTTGCGGAGGCGATCATGGTTCAAGAACAGTCTCAGACAGCACTATTAAATGATGGTTTTGGCGACATTCCGCCGCTCCGTGAGGAAGATGATCAAATTAATCGTGATTGGGTTGATCAACTTGTTGATCTGATCGCGACAGATGATTCTGACGAGGTCAAAGCCTTCATGATGCCGCTTCATGCGGCAGACGTTGGTGATGTGTTGGAAGTTTTGTCTGCAAATGATCGAATGGGTCTCATTCGGTTGCTTGGCGATGAATTTGACTATTCAGCGCTAACTGAGATTGATGACGGTATTCGTCTTGATTTGATGGACGAGTTGCCCAACGCGGATATTGCGCGCGGTGTGCAGGAACTCGACAGCGATGATGCTGTCTATATTTTGGAAGATATTGCAGGCCCAGACCAGGCCGAGATTCTAGCAGCTCTGCCAACGTTTGAGCGTTTGGCGCTTCGCAGAAGCCTTGACTTTCCCGATGAAACCGCTGGTCGGCGTATGCAGACCGACTTCATCGCCATTCCGCCTTTTTGGACCGTAGGGCAAACAATTGACTATATGCGGGAAGCGGAAGACTTGCCGGACGATTTCTATCAAATCTACGTCGTTGATCCTACATACAATTTGCTTGGTACGCTTGCGCTCGACCGTATGTTGCGCGCGAAACGACCAGATCGCATTGAATCGATCATGAATAACAATGTGATCGATGTGCCCGCCGAAGAAGACCAAGAAGAAGCTGCTCGTTTGTTCGAGCGCTATGACTTGGTTGAATTGGCGGTGGTTGACGATAGCAACCGGATGGTTGGCGTGCTCACCATTGATGACATTGTTGATGTGATCCAAGAAGAAGCAAACGAGGACATCAAGCGTTTGGCTGGTGTTGGTGATGAAGAAGTATCAGATAATGTTTGGGATGCGTTGCGCAGCCGTGTCACGTGGTTGATGGTCAACCTTGTGACTGCGGTTCTGGCATCAATGGTGATTGGTTTGTTTGACGCGACGATATCGCAAATGGTTGCGCTTGCCGTTTTGATGCCGATTGTCGCGTCGATGGGGGGGAATGCGGGTACACAAGCCATGACGGTGACGGTGAGGGCCCTTTCGACCAAAGAGCTTGACCGGTTCAACATCCGACGACTTATTACACGTGAGGTGCTTGTGGGCGCCCTCAACGGTGTGATCTTTGCCTTGATCATCGGCCTGGTGGCAACGGTGTGGTTTGCAAGTCCTTTGCTCGGCGGCGTCATTGGCGTTGCGATGGTGATCAACATGTTTGCTGCCGGGGTTTCCGGCATTTTGATTCCAATCGCGCTGGACCGCATGAATATTGATCCGGCTGTTGCTTCGACCGCATTTGTTACGACCGTCACCGATGTCGTTGGTTTCTTTGCGTTTTTGTGGCTAGCAGGGCTGGCGTTTGGGTTGCTCTAAGCGAAGTTGTTCACCATTTTATGCACAGCAGCCATGCGTTCGCGACTAACGCTTGCCATAGGGCTTATAATTAATTATGTCTTAAGGCTCTGGTGGCGCTGAAAAGCGATATCAGAGGGGCGAAACAGAAATAGGAGACTGCATGCGCAGCCAATCTAAGGCGGTATGTTGGCGGGCAGCGACTTGGACATTTATTTGTCTGCTGTCAGTTGGACTACTCGTATCAGTCATCGTCGGCGGCTAGTGTCTTAGAAGACATTAAGTCAGCTGACATCAGTTGAACGGGGCGCGATCGAAAATGATCTGCGCCCCTTCTTTTTGGCTTGTTTGTTCTTTCTAAGCTTGCAAGATTCACTTTATGATTCATCTCATCAAACTCTCAGTCGGCACATCTTCCATTGAAGGGCTTGCATCATATCGCGCGGCGCTAGTTCAAAGTGGATTGGGTCGCGCCGATGGTTATGCTTGGCACCGCACGCGGATGATGCCAAAGCGCCAAGCAGAGTTGCTAGATGGCGGTTCAATCTATTGGGTGTTTGGTGGCAAAATCCAATGCCGTCAACGTATTGTCGGCCTTGAGGCGGGCACGCAGCCTGATGGACGACCTTTTTGCGACATTGTGATGGACCAAGAGTTGATTGCCACAGTGCCTCAGCCTAAGCGACCATTTCAGGGTTGGCGGTACCTAAAACCAGAAGATGCGCCCAATGATTTGGTAGCCCACGATGGCGAGGAAAAGCCACCCGAGGAGATGGCACAAGCGCTTGCCGAGTTAGGACTTATTTAACGCGTTTACCTCAATCATTAAGTTAGATTTCATTAACTATAAAATCTGTCTTGTTGAAAGCCCATACTATCGGCAATATTGCGTTGGCTAACGAGGGATAATAAATGCTTGAGCGGTCTGGAGCACATTTGATTGTGCTGGGCAATGAAAAGGGAGGGTCGGGTAAAACCACGACGGCGTTCCATCTTGCCATCCAATTGCTCTATCAAGGCTACAATGTCGCAACAATCGATACCGATAGTCGTCAGCAAACCTTTACCCACTATGTGAAGAACCGGCGCAATTGGGCGCGCAAGCATGGTGTTCGTATTCCGCATACGACGCATTATCATTTGCCGATTGCACGTTCTGACAGTCAAAAAGAGAAAGAGCGGATTGAGTTTTCTCTTTTCCGGCAGGCGGTTGGGGAAGTTGAAAAACACGCAGACTTCTTGATTGTTGACACCCCCGGTTTCGATACTCATCTCACACGACTAAGTCATTCGCTGGCCGATACACTGGTCACGCCTGTTAATGACAGCTTGATCGACTTGGATGTGTTGGCGGATGTTGATCCAGTTACGCTGGAAATTCGCTCGATCAACCACTATGCGCGTTTGGTGCAGCAATCACGTAAAGAACGTTTGGCGCTTGATGGGCGTACAATTGATTGGGTCATTGTGCGCAACCGGATCGCGTCACTGTCTTCTCGCAATATGCGTAATGTGCAGTCCGCAATTGAAAGAATCTCAAATCGGCTTGGGTGCCGAATGGCTGAGGGTATTGCTGAACGTGTTGCGTTCAGGTCTCTTTTTTCTTCTGGATTGACCGTCTTTGATCCGGCAAGCGATGAGGTTTTACTTGGTGGCGGTGTTTCTCAAGTGAGTGCGCGTCAAGAGTATCGAAAGCTAGTAGACGCGCTAAACCTGCCTGTTCGCGAACGTATCGAAGAGAGACGGGCCCGCAGAGAAGAGTGGCGGGCGCGGGTCATGGAAAACGAGGCATTTCAACATGTGGCGGCAAACTAGCCGCCCACAGTGTTAGCGTTCGCAGTGCCCAAACTCTAGGACAACGGCGCGCGATCCATCCTGATTGAATACATCCAATTCAACATTTACTGGCTCATGCAACACGCGACGTGTTCTTGCAGATATTGCCATGACGGAATTGAGCATTTCAGCAACTGAGCTTTGCTGGCTGCGTTCGGCAATGTTTTGCGCAATGCGTAACAAAGTCGATTTGCGCTTGTTGGCGTCGCTTGAAGCTAATTCAGATTTTGGCTCAAAACTCGCCAATGCCTTTAGCTGTTCTAAATCATGCATTGAGTTACTCCGATACTATTTACTCATGCGGTACTTTTCTAGCCGGGTAGGGCTAGACACTTAATGTCTCTTTCTTTCAGGGCGTCGCACGCCATTGCTGCTTCTGCCTCACCCGTAAAACCGACAAATCTTGCGCGGTAAAAACTCTGACCATTACGCGTTACGGTTTGGATGGTTGGGCGATAATCTTTCAAAAGCGCGAATTTCTGATTTGCTGATGCAAGTAATTTGTCTGCTTGATCGTGGTCTCTGGTTGCACCGATTTGAACCGCCCAGATTTTTGGTGCCTGAGTGTTGGGCGTTTGAACCGCGCTAGTTGTTTGCGGATCAATACTACCAGGCGGAATTAGACCTTGCGGCGGTGTTGGTGGTGCGGATCTAGTTGAAGGTCCGTTTCGGTTGATCAGGTTGCCAAGCAAATCCAATGGCGTGAACGCGTTCGCTTGTTCCAGTGTTTGACGTAGTGGTGCAGGGGCTTGCTGGTTGATCGCGATTACACCAAGTTGTTGTGGTTTTGTGCCTGCAAGTAAGTCTTCTGGCCGCGATGGCGGCGTAGGTATTTCGGTAACGGCAGCCACTTCTATTTGCTCATCCTCTCGAGCAGGCGCTGCTGGCGCAGGCTTGAGAGCAACGGTAAGCGGCTCTGGAACCGGCGGTGGCGTTACAGCTTGTGCAATTTGCACGCCGCCACCAAGGTGAGCGGGTCGTGCTGGTGGAGTTCCTTTGAGAGCGACAGCAATTGCAGGCGCCGAGCCTCTAGCCACACCAGGTTTTCCGATAGAGGCTTGTTTCCAATAGCTGCCTTTATGCGCTTTTGGCAGATACTTGTTCACTAGTTGGGTGACCTTGGTGTTTCGTGATCCACCAGAATCAAAGCCGAAGCCGGCAACAATAATGTGACGATTGCCGTGCCGAGCGGACGTGAGCAAGTTAAAGCCAGACGCGCGTGTATAGCCCGTTTTGATGCCATCAACGCCCCTGACATTGCCCAGAAGGCGATTGTGATTGCCATAGGCGTTGCCGCGATAGCGGAATGAGCGCGTTTTGAAATATTTGAAATATTGTGGGAAGTGCTGGAAAATCGCCATTCCCAGACGCGCCTGATCGCGAACAGTCGTGATTTGCGCAGAATTTGGCAGACCTGACGGATTTTTGTAAGTCGTGCGGCTCATGCCCAGACCGCGTGCAGTCTTTGTCATGCGATCGGCAAATTTTGGCACAGAGCCTGATATGTTTTCGGCAACAACGCGAGCGACGTCGTTTGCTGACTTAGTGACCAATGCCTGAATAGCGTCGGAAACTGTGATTGAAGTTCCGGGCTTCAAATAAAGCTTTGATGGCTCTGCGGACGCTGCGTATTTTGAAACAGTCAGTTTTGAAGAAAGCTTTAGACGACCTGCCGCTAGTTCTTCGAAAACAATGTAGAGTGTCATCACTTTTGTGACAGAAGCTGGATATCGCTTCGAATCTGCACCATATGAATAGAGTGTCTTGCCTGTTTTCGCGTCAACAACGATTCCTGCATATTTGCGCAGATTTGCAGCTTGCGCAGGCATGGGCGCCAATACAGTCGTCATCACGAGAACAATGGACGCCAAAATAGACGTGAACGCGCGGCGTCGATTTAAAAGATCAGAGAGGAAATCCACCCTGTACTCCATACAAATCGGGCCGATACGCAGGCCCGTACTCAATACTAAACACACGCTCCGCGTAACCAATCCGCCTTGGTTGGCGGTGGGAGCAAATTCTTCTGGAGTTCAAAATACGGGTGGCATCTTACGAATGAGTAAAATTGTTTTGATTTGTTTGAAAAAGTGCAGCGTATTTTAATCATCTTGTGCAAATGTTGTGGTGTGAGTTTTTGACCGTTGTGGTCTTAACATTGGCCATAATTTGCATACATAATGGAACTAGGATTCACTAGCAGAGAACGACACCGAATTAGCTATGAACGAGACGCATAAAATCTACCTGTCTTCGAATGATCAGAATGATGATGATTCTGGTGATGGCATTGGTGTTGCAACCAAAACGCGGTCAAAGGTCAAAAGACCAGGGCTGTACCGCGTATTGTTGCTGAATGATGACTATACGCCGATGGAATTTGTGATCGCTGTTTTACAGCAAGTGTTCAATAAGAACCAAGACGAAGCAGTTTCAATCACAATGCATGTGCACAATCACGGCGTGGGGGAGTGCGGCATTTTTCCGTACGAAGTGGCAGAAACGAAAGTTACTCAGGTCATGGACGCGGCCAAAAGAAACCAACATCCGTTGCAGTGCGTAATGGAAAAACAGTAGGAGTAAACTATGCCTTCATTCTCCCGAGGTTTGGAAAAGGCTCTACACAATGCCATGAATTTGGCGCGTGAACATGCGCACGAAATGGCAACGCTTGAGCATCTATTGCTAGCGCTAACCGATGATGATGATGCGGTCGCCGTGCTTGATGCATGTGAAGTTGATCGCGAGTCGCTTCGCCAAGATCTAGAAGAGTTTATTGAAGACGAACTGTCTTCGCTTGTTGTTGATGGTGATGTTGATTCAACGCCAACTGCTGCATTTCAACGGGTTATTCAACGCGCAGTTATTCACGTTCAGTCATCTGGTCGTGACGAAGTAACCGGTGCCAATGTGCTCGTTGCAATATTTGCTGAGCGGGAAAGCCATGCGGCCTATTTCCTCGAGCAGCAAGAAATGACGCGGCTTGATGCGGTAAACTACATTTCGCACGGCATCACGAAATCTGGTGTAACTGAGACGCGTCCGATACGCGGTGCCGAAGAAGAGGGCGAGGGCGAAGCCGCCGGTGGTTCGTCACCATTGGACGAATTTTGCGTTAATCTCAATGTTAAAGCTGAATCTGGCAAGATTGACCCACTAATTGGACGCGCTTCAGAATTGCAGCGCACAATTCAGGTCTTGTGTCGTCGTTCCAAAAACAACCCACTTTATGTGGGTGATCCCGGTGTTGGCAAAACAGCGATTGCTGAAGGATTAGCCAAGCGCATAGTTGAAGGTGATGTACCAGAGGTGCTTAAGCCTGCGACGATCTTTGCGCTAGATATGGGCGCTTTGCTTGCTGGAACACGTTATCGTGGTGACTTTGAAGAACGTTTGAAGTCAGTCGTCAAAGAACTTGAAAAAATGCCTGACAGCATCTTGTTCATTGACGAAATTCACACGGTTATTGGTGCCGGCGCTACCTCTGGCGGTGCCCTTGATGCGTCAAATCTCTTGAAGCCAGCCCTGGCGTCCGGCGAAATTCGTTGCATTGGTTCAACGACTTACAAGGAATATCGTCAGTTCTTTGAGAAAGATCGTGCGCTTGTACGTCGCTTCCAAAAAATCGATGTGGCAGAACCTAGCGTTCCTGACGCAATTGATATCATGAAAGGCTTGAAGCCTTATTATGAGAAGTATCATGACGTCGAATATACCAACGAGGCGCTTAAGTCTGCGGTGGAACTGAGTGCGCGCTATATCAACGATCGCAAGCTGCCGGATAAGGCGATTGATGTTGTTGATGAATCCGGCGCGGCACAGCGTTTGCTGCCCGAAAACGAGCGCAAGAAAACGATCGACGTTGAGGACATCGAAGCGACAATTGCGACAATGGCGCGAATCCCGCCGAAATCAGTTTCTAAGTCGGATACTGAGTTGCTTTCTGGCCTTGAGAGTAATTTGAAACGGGTTGTATTTGGTCAAGACAAGGCGATTGATGCGCTATCGTCTGCGATCAAATTGGCGCGTGCTGGTTTGCGTGAGCCAGAAAAACCAATTGGTTCATATCTGTTTACCGGTCCGACTGGCGTCGGTAAAACTGAGGTTGCTAAGCAGCTTGCAGACACATTGGGTGTTGAGTTGCTGCGCTTTGATATGTCCGAATATATGGAGCGCCACACAGTTTCTCGTTTGATCGGTGCACCTCCTGGATATGTTGGATTTGACCAAGGTGGTTTGTTAACAGATGGAGTCGACCAAAACCCGCACTGCGTTGTTTTGCTTGATGAAATTGAAAAGGCGCACCCTGACTTGTTCAACATTTTGTTGCAGGTAATGGACCACGGTAAACTGACGGATCACAATGGCAAGGAAGTGATGTTCCGCAATGTCATTTTGATTATGACGTCGAATGCTGGTGCGGCTGACCTTGCGCGTGCGCCCGTAGGCTTCACAAATGAAAAGCGGACCGGTGACGATGAAGAAGCGCTGAAAACCTTCTTTACACCTGAGTTTAGAAACCGTTTGGACGCGATTATTTCGTTCGCGGCTTTGCCGGGCAAAGTTGTTTCGCAGGTTGTTGAAAAATTCGTTATTCAACTCGAAGCGCAGTTGGGTGAGCGTGGGGTGACCATTGAGTTGACGCCCGCGGCGAACAAATGGATCGCTACGCGAGGATATGATGAGCAAATGGGCGCACGTCCGCTGGGGCGCGTGATCCAAGAGCACATCAAGAAACCGCTCGCGGATGAAGTACTGTTCGGCAAATTGCAGAATGGTGGCACCGTGAAAGTGGATGTTAAGCGCGGCGCGGATGAGTTGGTGTTGAAGTTCTTGCCGCCAACGCCTGCCAAGCCAAAGGCCATTACTGGTCCGGAGAAGCGCAAAGCGATTACCAAGCGAGCGCGCAAAAAGCCGACATCGAGCAGTGCAAGGGTGCCATCAACGCCCAAGCGGAAGCCAAAGAAAAGCCCAGAGAAGAGCTAACAACAAGAAGGCCGGTCAATTGACCGGCCTTTTTTCTTAGAGAAATGATTTGATATGTTCGCAGATCTCAATCAGATCTTCTTCAGAAGTCTTTACTTCGCCATGTCGATTGCGCCTTTGACCCGCATAGCAAGGAATAATGTGGAAGTGCAGGTGATAGACAGTTTGTCCGGCAACTTCTTCACTTGATTGGCGCAATAGGATTCCGTCTGCATGCATCGCCTTTTTTACGGCAACTGCAATACTTTGAACTCGTTTCATCACGTCGCCAAGCACTTCAGGGTCAGCGTCGATAAGATTGCGTGAGCCTTGTTTTGGTATCACCAATACATGCCCACGGCTTTCGGGCATGATATCCATGATTGAAATACAAACATCGTCCTCAAACACTTTGTGGCTCGGAATGTCGCCGGCAATGATTTTCGTGAAGATGTTGTTTGGATCGTAATGGCCAGCCATGGTGCGCTCTTTGCCTTTGATGAAGCGAAAATTGTTGTCTTACAGGTGCAGAATTTCGTGATTCTTGTCAATTGCAGAACAAAAACCCGGGTCATTTCTTGAACGGCGTATAGGCCCGCATTTCCAACTGATCTAGGGCGACATGTTCTCGTTCGTTTTCCAAGTAGTCGGCAATCGCTTCGCGGAATGCTGGGTGAGCGATGTAGTGGGCGGAGTAAGTTGTGACGGGTTCATATCCTCTAGCCAATTTGTGTCCGCCTTGTGCGCCTGCCTCGACGCGGTCGAGGCCGTGTTTAATCGCAAAATCAATGGCTTGATAATAACAGAGCTCGAAGTGCAAAAACGGCACATGGGTATTGCACCCCCAATATCGGCCAAAAAGCGTATCTGCTCCGATGAAATTGAGCGCACCTGCAATCGCTCGTCCGTCTTTGATGGCGAACATCAACAGAACATCATTGCCCATACTTTCACCGATCATCGAAAAGAATGTTCGATTTAAGTAAGGCGAGCCCCATTTGCGATTTCCCGTGTCTTGGTAAAACTCAAAAAACACGTCCCAATCACTTTCTGTAATCGATTCTCCGGTTTTCCATTGCACTTCTATGCCACCGGACAGTGCTTCGCGTCTTTCCTTGCGGATGGCTTTGCGTTTTCGCGACGTTAGCGTTTCCAGAAAATTGTCAAAGCTTGAATAGTTTCGGTTCGACCAATGAAATTGCTGATCATTGCGTTCAAGCCAACCTTTTGATTTGAAGACTTCCAGTTCGCCCTTTGTCAAGAAAGTCGCGTGTGCCGAAGAACAACCCAATTGAACCGTTGCAGATGCGGCTGCATCGGGCAGGGCGCTTGCTACAGCAGTGGGGGCATCGCCGCGCACCAAAAGTTTTGGCGCGGAGGCAGGGGTGAATGGCACACTTATTTGCAATTTTGGATAGTAATTACCGCCCGCTCGCGCATAGGCATCGGCCCACGCGTGATCAAAAACATATTCGCCTTGCGAGTGGCTTTTGATATAGGCGGGCATGATCGCTTGGACTTGATCGTGCGCGTCTACAATTGCAATGTGCTGAGGGTGCCAGCCAGATAAGGAAGTCGCGCTACCGGATCTTTCAAGCGCATCAAAAAACGCATACTTCACAAAGGGGTTGCTAGCGCCTGCACATGCGTTCCAATCCAATTCGCCAATCTCTGCGACGGAGGCGAAAGTCTTTGCAATGATTGGATTTTGGGGATCAGACACTTCGTTCTTTTCAAATCATTGTAGTGATGCTGCCTTCAAAAACAATTTGATCGGCATGTGTGTGTGCAGCAAGCAAATCGGCTTCGTCTTTTACGGTCCAGGTCATGACACTAAACCCCAATGCTCTGAAGAAAAGAACCATAGGAAGTGTTAGATCATCAACATTGCACGATAGGAAATCAAATTTTGTCGAGGGATAATGAAGGAGATGCCGAAGGACAAATCCTTGCGCCCAAGTTGCTTCCGGCGGCTTTTCCTTTTCAAGGACGATGCCGAGGGGCCATTTGCAATTCAAATCTCTTAGTGCACCTAATAAGCGTGGATCAAAGCTCTTGAATACGAGGGCCCCCGAGTAGTCTTTTGCGGCTTGCAGCACGCTTTCAGCAAGAGCCAGATTTCGTTCGTTCTGTGATTTTAACTCGACAATTAGAGGCACCTGGCCATCAATTTGGCTCAGAAACTGCGAAAAAATTTGTGGTGCTGTGTTGCAGCCCGTAAGCGATATGCGGGCCAGTTGGTCAGCGCTTATGTCGCGCAGTTTACCTTTCTGCGCGGTAAGCCTGTCCAACGAGTAGTCGTGAAAGACAACAGGGATATCGTCGCCCGTGAGCTGAATATCGCATTCAATGGCATAGTTGGAATCAATCGCTGCAGCAAATGCACTTTGACTGTTTTCAATAATGCCTGCATCGCGATCATGAAGACCGCGATGCGCTATAGGTCTGCTAAATGCAGCAGAGAGAATGCTCACTAGTCGTTGATCTCAACAATTGCTTCAATTTCAACCATTGCACCTAGTGGAAGGGACGGCACGCCAACCGCGGCGCGCGCGTGCTTGCCTTTTTCGCCGAGAATTTCGCCGATCAGGTTGGATGCGCCATTGGCGACCAGGTGATGCTCAATAAATGTGTCTGTACACGCAACGAAAACGCCAAGTTTGATGACTTGTTTGATGTCGCCAAGGTCAACACCAAAGGCCTTGATCTGCCCAAGGATATTGAGCGCGCAGATTTGAGCAGCCTTTTGCGCATCTTCCACGCCAACATTGTCGCCAAGTGTACCTTTGCGCAAACCTTCGCTGTCCATTGGTAGCTGTCCGGAAATTTGCAGCAAGTTCCCCGTTCTTTGCACTGGAATATAGCTGGCGAGCGGCGCGACTGGCTCTGGCAGTTCGAAGCCGAGTTCATTGATTTTCTGTTCTGGTGTCATGATCAAACCCTAAGTTGATTTTGGTTTTGGCGATTCTGTGTCGCCTTTTGCTTCTTCTTTTTTGACGCTCATCAGTTTTCCGCGCAAGACCGCTTTTTTGCCAAAGCGGTCGCGTACCTTGTCCATTGCACGTTCGGCTGCGGCTTTTCTGGCAATCTTTGGGTCAATAAGGTCTACTGGGTCGCTGGTGGGCGCTTTGCATAGACCGGAAACGCCAATGCCAATTAGCCGAAAACTGGTCATGCCCACTTCCTTTTCCAGCATGGCTTGGCCTGTTTCATAGATGGTGTAAGCGAGCTGGGTTGGTGATAGCAACTGTTTGCGCCGCGTGCGTGTGGCGAATCCCGCAGTTTTGAGTTTTAGTGTGACGGTGTCGCCTGCCAAGTCCTTTTTCTTCAACCGCGCGCTGACTTCCTCGGATAGGCGAAGCATAACTTTAGAAAGCTCGTCAAAGTCATTTATATCTTTAAAGAATGTTGTTTCATTTGAAACTGATTTTACACCGCGTGACCGCTTAACGAGGCGTTTGTCCTCGCCGCGAGCGAGGTAGTACAATCGCGCACCAATTTCACCATAGCGACCTGCTAAATCTTTCAGGTCCATATCCTGCAGTTGGCCGATGCGCGTGATGCCATCACGTTCTAGTCTTTCGCCAAACTTCTTGCCGATGCCATAGATTATGGTGACTGGTTTGTCGGCGAGAAAGTCAACGGTTTCTGCTTTGCCAATCAGTGCCATGCCGCGCGGCTTGTCCAGGTCCGACGCAATCTTGGCGAGAAATTTATTGTGTGAAAGACCAATCGAGATTGTTACGCCGACTTTTTCTTCAATCGTACGGGCGAGTTTTGCAAGGCTTTGGGCGGGACTTGCATGATGAAGCTTTTGCGTTCCAGAAAGGTCCAGAAATGCCTCATCGATGCTCAATGGCTCGACTGAAGGTGTTAGTTTGTCGAATTCTTCGCGTATTTGTTTGCTGGCCTTCACGTATTCAGCCATTCGCGGTGGCACAAAAACGGCGTTTGGGCAGAGCCTTTTTGCTTGAAAAGAAGGCATGGCAGAACGTACGCCGCTCATCCGCGCGATGTAACAACATGTAGAGACGACGCCGCGTTTGCTGCCGCCGACAATAACCGGTTTGTCGCGCAATTCTGGGTGGTCCCGCTTTTCAACAGACGCATAAAAGGAATCGCAGTCCACGTGGGCGATTGAGAGTTCATCGAGCTCGTTGTGCGTGATGGTGCGCCGAGACATGCAGTTGGGGCAACGCGAGAACTCTTTCTCGTTTTGTTGATGTCCGCATTCTTTGCACAGCGACGCCATTTGATTATCCGCTTGGGTTTAGCTTGTAGTAGGCGCGCATAAACTGTTCTGTGCTGATTTGTGCATTAGCGCAAACTGAAAGCAATGCGGGCTCATTGTGCGCGAAAAAATCAAGCAAGCCCGTTGTCACGTTTTCGTTTAGTCCTGAACGCAGTTCGTTGGGTCCCGTGCCTGTTTGCGCCATGAATTCGCCTAGTAATTCTGGCTCATTGATCAAATGGCTTAGGCAAGCGTTGGCGATTTCGTCTACAAAGTGCTCAGAAACAAGGCTCATAAATTGGGTCCCATTACGTCTTTCGTAAGATTTTGAATGTTAAATCAAATACATCATAAATTCGATTAGTCATGTGAACTTTTGATCCGGGAAAATTATGTCAAAAACGGTGATGATTGTTGAAGATAACGAGCTCAACATGAAGCTCTTCAATGATCTATTGGAATCGCGTGGCTATCGCACGATACAAACACGGAATGGCCTTGAAGCGCTAGATATTGCGAAAGAGCATCATCCAGATTTGATTTTGATGGATATTCAACTGCCTGAAGTTTCCGGGTTGGTTGTGACCAAGTGGATCAAAGAGAATGATGAGTTGGCCCATATTCCGGTGATTGCTGTGACAGCGTTCGCCATGAAAGGCGACGAAGAGAGAATTTTGGAAGGTGGGTGCGAGGGGTATATTTCTAAGCCAATTTCGCTGCCGCACTTCTTGGAAACCATTGAAAGTTTTATCGGACCGGGAAAGTAAGCCGGGAAAAAGAGTAGGGCGTAATCATGACGGCGCGAGTATTGGTTGTTGATGATATTCCAACGAACATTAAGCTGTTGGCCGCGCGGCTGACAGCTGAGTATTTTGATGTGCTTGAGGCAAGCAACGGCGCTGACGCGATTGAAATCTGTCGTCGCGGTGAATGTGATTTGGTGCTTTTGGACGTAATGATGCCAGATATGGATGGTTTTGAAACCTGCCAGCGGCTGAAGTGCGATCCAAAGACACAGCACATACCTGTTGTGATGGTCACAGCATTGGATCAACCATCGGACAAGGTCCGCGGTCTCGAAGCCGGTGCCGATGATTTTCTTACGAAACCCGTTGACGATGTTCAATTGATGGCGCGGGTTAAAAGCTTGTCCCGTTTGAAAGGCTTGACCGATGAACTTCGTTCGCGCGCTTTGACAGGGCAGGCGATCGCAATTGAAGATATAGTCGATATGACCGCTGGGATTGAACCAACTGGTGGTGAGATCCTTGTAATTGATTCTGATGCGCACAACGCAAAGCGCTTGCTTGAGGCGCTCGATGTAGAGCACAAGGTCACGCACCTGTCGACACCTGAGGACGCAGCTTTCCATTTGGCTGACAAAGACTACGAAGTTGTCGTTGTTTCAATGGCGATGGGCGATATTGACCCGCTCCGTGTATGTTCACAAATTCGGACATTGGAGCAAAGTCGATCTATTCCAATCATTCTTGTTGCTGACGTGCCGGACAAGCCAAAGGTTGTGCGTGGTTTGGAACTTGGCGTGAATGACTTTATTCTTCGTCCGGTTGAGCGAAACGAATTGGCAGCACGCGTTCGCACGCAATTGCGCCGTCATCGTTATTCAGCTGAGCTGCGCAAGAATTTGTCGAGCACGGTTGCAATGGCAGTGATCGATGGCCTGACTGGGCTTTACAATCGTCGTTATTTTGATCGTCACATGTGTGTGCAGCTTGATAAGGCGAAAGAGGGCGGTCGTAGCTTAGGCTTGATGATGTTGGACATCGACTATTTTAAGTCGGTCAATGATACGCACGGCCACGCGGCTGGCGATGAAGTTCTAAAAGAGTTTGCCGAGCGTTTGCAGCGCAATATCCGAGGCGTTGATCTTGCTTGTCGTTATGGCGGTGAAGAGTTCGTCGTTATGATGCCAGATACAGATTTGGTTCACGCGAAGAATATCGCGGAGCGTATGCGCCATGCTGTTGCGAGTGAGCCTTTTGAAACAGGTCTAACTGATCCACTGAACATAACCGTCAGTGTTGGCATTTCAATCAACGAGCTTGATGATGACACGCCGGAACAAATGATGAAACGCGCTGACATTGCGCTTTATCGCGCTAAGCGGGAAGGGCGCAATCGCATCGTTTATGACGCTGCGTAGGGCCCAAAGTCGCCTCAACTAGTTACAAGTTTATCTATCAAGGTTACCGCTTAGGATTAAGCCGTAACCTTAATGGTGCGCGTTAAGGTTAAGCCTTTAACATACAAAGCGAAATCAGGCTGAGATTCGCCGCATTTGGTTGGAAAAACTTCTTCGTAGGTGTAGGTAAGATGGTAAGCGGTTCGTTAAGAGCCCGACTATTCCTACGGAGATTTCTCAGGTCCGCCGCAACTTCCTGGGTCCGTAGGTCGGGCGAGTTCAACCTAGCGTTAGAGTGGCCTCTTCTTGCTGGGTTGAACTGCCCACTAAAAAACCCCGCCTTTCGGCGGGGTTTTAATTTTTTCGCACAATCAACAGATTTCTAAAAAGAAACCTTACTTGATTTTGGATTCTTTGAATTCAACGTGCTTGCGTACAACAGGGTCATACTTTTTCAAAGTAAGCTTTTCTGTCATTGTACGCGAATTCTTCTTGGCAACATAAAAGAAGCCTGTGTCAGCTGTTGAAACCAGCTTGATCTTGACGGTGTTTGACTTGGCCATGCCTGCAATCCCAAATAAATGGCCACGCGAATTATACGCGCGGCACAAAATCGATATCGGGCGCAAACTAGGCATTTAGCGCAAAAAGTCAAGCGTCCGCGTGATGTTTTTGAAAAATGGTTATTCTACTGCATGTCTGTCGCAGGGGAGAAGTTTGGATCGAAGCCATGCAAGTAGTTTGCCCACTGGATAGCTACAATCATTCCCTTTATCGGTCGCAACAAGCCCAGCGAAAGCACAAGCATTGTCGGTATCGACCAATAAAGGTGCACCATAGGTTCAATCTGATAGCTTGTTTCAAGGTGAAAAATTCCACCAACAACGACGTGACCAACAATGGCCATTGTGATGTATGGCGGGGCATCATCCGCTCGGTGGTGGTGAAAGGCTTCGCCGCAACTCGAACAGCCAGAGTTCACCCTTAGATAGCCTTTAAACAATTTCCCCTTTCCGCATTTGGGGCACTTGCCGACTATTCCATTTTTCATTGCAGCCCAAACGCTGCGCTTGGGCTTATCAATCGCGTTTATTTCAATGCTCACTTAGCATTCCCTATCGTTTGTTTCGGCGACCGCCAAATGTCTTTTTGACAGGTCGACGCGAACGACGGCCCTTTGGTGGTTTGACACGCTCACCGCGTGTAAGCATTTCAAACCGCAAAGAACCCGCCAATGGTTCAGCTTCCATCAGCCGGACTTCAACTTGATCGCCGATCCGATAACGCTCTCCGGTACGTTCTCCAATCAGCGCCTGTTGACCTTCATCATGGATGAAATAGTCCGTGCCAAGGGTGCTTGCGGGTATAAAACCATCTGCGCCCGATTTATCCAATCGGACAAATAGTCCCGCCCCAATAACGCCCGCAATTCGCCCAGGGAATCGAGCGCCAATCTGGTCGGCAAGGAAATAGGCGAGCAAACGATCTGTGGTTTCGCGCTCAGCGGCCATTGCGCGTCGTTCGGTCATTGAAATCTGTTCGCCGATGACCGCGAGCTTGTTGTCTGTTTCTTTTGGCAGACCATCATCACCCAGTTTTAGTGCTCTAATCAGCGCGCGGTGGACAATTAAATCGGCATAGCGGCGAATAGGCGAGGTGAAGTGAGCATAACGCCGCAAGTTCAAACCAAAGTGTCCATAATTCTCATTTGTGTACTCGGCCTGCGCCTGCGCGCGCAAAATCATTTCATTCACCAGATGCGGATTGTCACTTTGTTCTGCGACAGCCAAAATACGGTTGAATTGTTCTGGCTTGACCGTGTCACCCGGATTGAAATTGAGCTCCATGGTGGAGAGTGTTTCTTTTAATCCGATCAATTTCTGTTGGCTTGGCGCATCATGAACACGATAGAGCAGGGGCACTTTGTGCTGCTCAAGTGTCTCTGCAGCACAAACATTTGATTGAATCATCATTTCTTCAATCAACTTGTGTGCCGTCAGCCGCTCAGGAATATGTACGTCTTCAACCAAACCGTCGTCGTTGAGGATGATTTTTCTCTCTGGCAAGTCCAGCGCCAACGGTCCACGCTTCTTTTGTGCTTTTTCCATCGCCTTGAATGCTGCAAAAAGCGGCTTCAAGATTGGTTCAAGCAGTGGCTCAGTTTTGTCGTCGGGGTGCCCATCAATTGCTGTTTGCGCTTGTTGGTAGCTCAGTTTTGCCGCTGAGCGCATCAATACACGATGGAAGCTATGACCTGTTTTTTCGCCATCAGCGTTGAACACCATGCGCAAGCCCATTGCGGCGCGGTTCTGGTTTTCCACCAAAGAGCAAAGATTGTTTGAAATCTTTTCTGGCAGCATTGGGACAACGCGGTCAGGGAAATAGACTGAATTGCCGCGCAATAATGCCTCGCGCTCCATGTCCGAACCGGGGCGTACATAATGCGCGACATCGGCGATCGCCACATAGACGATAAATCCGCCCTCATTGTTCGTATCATCGTCTAGATGTGCGTACACCGCATCGTCATGATCTTTTGCGGTTGCAGGGTCGATGGTAACGAACGGGAGTTCTCGCCAATCTTCGCGCCCAGAGATATCCGCAGGCTGAGCTGCTTCCGATTCTGCTACTACAGAATTTGGAAATTTGTGTGGAATTTCAAGGTTGTGTAGTGCGATCAAGCTAACCGCTTTTTCGCTCAGCGGGTTGCCAATAACGTTGACCACTTTGGCTTTTGGTACCATTGCACGGCCAGACACAGCCTGTTCAACTTCCACTAAGTCGCCATCTTTGGCGCCATTTAAGTCGCCTGCGTGGATTTGCATTTCGCGGCCTTTGCGTTCCACTGGTATCAACCGCGCACCACGTTCGACCAAGCGCACAACGCCAATCAAAGATTTTCGAGGCGCATCAAGCACCTTCATTGGTTTTGCGATATAGGCTGGGCCTTCGTTGTCGTCGTTTTTGCTGATACGTGCCAACACACGGTCGCCGGGGCCGGGGACTGCTTTAGCGTCTTTGCCGCCAACAATCAAAACGCCGGGTCGTTCACCGTCGTCGTCATCCCATTTGGCCGGGTGACCAACCATATATTCCGGGTCCGCGTCGCTTGGGATTTCAATGACGGTGACAGATGGAAGTACGGCTGTGCGCTTATATACTTTGCGGGACCTGTTGATGATCCCGTCATCTTCCATTTCCTTCAGAAGCGCTTTGAGGATAATTCTGTCGTCGCCCCGAATACCAAACGCTTTCGCAATATCGCGTTTGCTGGCATTGTTGGGATTGATATCCAGATACTCAACAAGTTGCTCACGCGTTGGGATTTGCCCATCGCGGTTTTGTTTTGCGCGGGTTTGGTGACTGCGTCGCTGATCTGGAGCTTCGGGCAGGCGACCCTTGTTGTCTCTTCGGGCCATCTGGACCCCTTCTTACGTCTTGGCGGCTGTCTTCTTTGCCGCTGGTTTTTTCTTTGCTGGCGCTTTTTTCTTCGCCGGTGCTTTGCGTTTCTTCGCTGGCGCTTTTGCCGCTTTTGCTGCGATCAATTCCAACGCTTGTTCCATAGTGACACTTTGCGGATCAGTGTCTTTGGGCAGAGTTGCGTTTATCTTGCCATGATTCACATATGGGCCATAGCGTCCGTCCTTGACGGTGATTGGACCGCCATCTGGATGATCGCCCAATTCTTTAAGCGTGGCGGCTGCGCCGCGACGTCCGCCACCAGCTGCTTTTTCGGCCAAAACTGTCACAGCGCGGTTCAACCCAACACTGAACACTTCTTCAATGTCCGGAAGGTTGGCGTATTTGCCATTGTGCAACACAAATGGCCCATAGCGGCCAAGGCCCGCAGTAATCATTTTGCCGTCTTCTGGGTGCTCACCAACTTCGCGAGGTAGCGAAATCAGCTTTACGGCTTTTTCCAAGTCGATGGTCTCGGGTGCCCAGCCTTTCGGCAGTCCGGCGCGCTTCTTTTCGCCTTCGTGGACCATTTCAAGATATGGACCAAATCGACCTGACTTCATTTCAATGTCGACACCGAATTCGGGGTGCTGACCAATTACGCCAACGCCAGCAGTTTCAGCGGCTTGTCCTGTCGCGCTTTCTGCAAGTTGGCGTGTGTGATTACATTCTGGATAGTTCTCACACCCAATAAATGCACCATAACGGCCAAGCTTGAGCGATAGCATACCAGTATCACAATCCGGGCATTTGCGCGGGTCAGTTCCGTCTTCCTTTGGTGGGAAGATGTGTGAACCGAGCAAAGTGTTCAGTGCATCTAGAACTTCAGATACCCGAAGGTCTTTAATCTCGACAACATGCGCGGAGAAGTCGCGCCAAAACTTGGTCAGAACGTCTTTATATTGGACGTTGCCTGCAGAAATTTCGTCGAGCTGTTCTTCAAGGCCAGCTGTGAAGCCATATTCGACATAACGCTCAAAGAAGCTTTCTAAGAACGCTGTTACCAACCGGCCTCGATCCTCAGGTATGAGCGTGCGCTTTTCAAGGCGGACATAGTCGCGATCCTTGAGAACCCCAAGCGTCGCCGCAAAAGTAGAAGGGCGGCCAATGCCAAGCTCTTCCATTTTTTTGATCAAGCTTGCTTCTGTGAAACGAGCAGGTGGCTTTGTGTGGTTTTGCTCGGCCAATACGTCGAGCAGCGCTGGTTTGTCACCAGTATCCAGTTTCGGCAACTCTTTTGAGTTTTCATCGTCTTTGTCGACAGTGCTCACGCCATAAAGGGTCATGAAGCCTGGGAATGTAACAACCGAACCGACAGCGCGAAGATCGATCAATCGCTCGCCACCAACGCGCAAATCTGCAGTGGTGCGTTCGATCTCCGCAGCGCGCATTTGGCTAGCCATTGTGCGCTTCCAAATCAATTCATATAGTTTTTTCTGGTCAGGATCAGAGTTTTTGAGCTGCGCAGGTGTTTTGGACAAGTCTGTAGGGCGCACAGCTTCGTGCGCCTCTTGAGCGTTCTTGGCTTTAGACTGATAAATGCGTGGCTTTTCAGGCAAATAGTTGTCGCCAAACTCACGAGCGATTTGTCGACGTGTTGCGTCAATTGCCTCGGGTGCCATTTGAACGCCGTCAGTACGCATGTAAGTGATTGAGCCATCTTCATAAAGGCGCTGCGCGATCTGCATGGTGCGTGACGGTGAAAAGCCTAGACGACTAGACGCGTCTTGTTGCAGCGTCGAAGTGGTGAAAGGCGCGTAAGGATTGCGTTTGGTTGGCTTTTTCTCAACGCTATCAACAACAATATCGCCGGCTTTGATCGCTGCTTGTATAGCTTCTGCTTCGGCTTGGGTTTTAATGTCGTGCTTGTCGACTTTGTTGCCATCGAGCGCATAGAGACGGGCATCGAACTTGGTGCCGTCCTTTTCAAAATTCGACGTAACTGTCCAGAATTCTTGCGGCTTAAATTTCTCAATTTCGGTTTCTCGTTCGCAAACCAAACGAAGTGCAACAGATTGCACACGACCAGCGGAGCGCGAGCCTGGAAGCTTGCGCCATAGAACTGGCGATAGGGTGAAGCCTACAAGATAATCGAGCGCACGGCGAGCAAGATATGCATCAACTAGCGGCTCGTCCAAATCGCGTGGATTAGCCATGGCGTCGAGAACAGCATTTTTGGTAATCGCGTTAAACACGACACGCTTAACCGGTTTGTCTTTAAGCGCTTTTTTTTGTTTCAGTACTTCCAAAACATGCCAAGAAATCGCTTCACCTTCGCGATCAGGGTCAGTCGCTAGGATCAGTTCGTCAGACGCTTTTACAGCGCGCGTTATCTCTGTTAGTCGTTTTTTTGACGCCGCATCAACTTCCCATTTCATTTCAAAATCATGATCTGGATCGACGGAGCCATCTTTAGATGGCAAGTCGCGCACGTGTCCAAAAGACGCGAGTACCTCGAAATCTTTTCCGAGATATTTATTGATTGTCTTAGCTTTTGCGGGGCTTTCGACAATAACAACTTTCATCGCGTATTTCCTTAAATTTCGTGCGGTGGGCGGTGCGCAACATGGTCTTGTTTGGTGTTGAATGTCAATCACTCAACATACCTGCCGATGTGCTCACCTAGTGGAGAAACAAGACGATTTCAAGTGAATGTTTTATTTCACGCGGTCAATTTTAAGTTCACAAGCTGTCCTGAAGAGCGTTCAATACGTCCTGCGATTTCAAGATCGAGTAATACCATTTGAACCGCTTGAGCAGGTAGATTGGTCGCTCTTATCACTTCATCAATCGCGATCGGTGTGTGGCTTAGTGCGGATAAGACTTGTTCGGTCGCGTCAGGTACTTGTTCGATATCCCAATCAGCAATCAATTCATCTTCGTCTTCGCTGAACAAAGTCGGTTGGCTCAGTTGAAATCTTGTCAGTTCTTCTAGGATATCGTCGATATTGCGTACAAGTGTGGCGCCGTCGCGGATCAGTTTATTCCCACCCGCCGCGCGCGGGTCCAATGGAAAACCGGGAATAGCCATCACGTCGCGATTTTGTTCGTTTGCCAGACGAGCGGTGATCAATGAGCCGGATCGTATGGCCGCTTCAACAACCAAAACACCCAGCGACATTCCCGCAACAATGCGGTTTCTCCGTGGGAAATCGCGAGCGATAGGCTTGGTGCCAATCGGCATCTCGCTGACCAAAAGCCCGTTATTGTCGACAATTGATTGGGCAAGATCGCGGTTTTGCTCTGGATAGATATGGTCAACGCCGCCAGCGAATACGGCCACTGTGCCAGACTGGACGCTGGCCACGTGTGCGGCACTGTCTATTCCTCTAGCGAGACCCGACACCACAGTATAGCTATTTTGTCCAAGTTCGGCGGCCAACTGCCTGGTTAGGGCCATTCCAGCAGCTGATGCATTTCGCGCGCCTACGATGGCGACAGTTTTGTTTAAGTCCAAGCGCGCCTGCCCCAACACGGAAAGCAGGGGTGGCGCGCCTGACGCGTGAGCGAGCAGGGGAGGAAAGTCTGGTTCGCCCAACGCGATGAGTTTGCCCCCAATTTGATGCAGCCTTTCAATTTCGTGCATCGCTTCGTCTTCGGGGCAGATCTTAATGGGTTTGGCGGCGCCGCCGCGCGCCGCCAAAGCTGGCAATGCTCCCAGAGCGGCATCTACGGTACCGTAGCGGTTGATCAAGCGCTTAAATGTTGCGGGTCCAACATTTTCGGAGCGGATCAGCCTTAGCCAAGCCAGCTTTTGATTGTCAGTGAGATAGGTTTTGGGTGGTTCAGGCTCGTCGAATAGCTGCATTAGCTAGCCGATTGAGACTTTTCACCACCTATTTTGGTTTCAGTTCCATTCATAAGGCGTAAAATATTCTCTTTGTGTCGATAGTATAAAAATATGGAAATAAAGGCGCATGCAGCGCTTAGAGATGGGCCAGACCAAATCCAAGCAAAGACTGGTGCAGCCGCAGCGGCGGAAAGTGCCGCGAGTGAGGAATAACGACGGGCAAATGCCACAATTGCCCAAGTAAGACAAACAAGTAGACCCACAATCCAATTCAGTGCGAGCAGGGTGCCGATGAATGTTGCAACGCCTTTTCCGCCTTTGAATTTGAGCCAAATTGGCCAGCAATGCCCAGCAAATGCGGTAACGCCCGCAATTAGCGCTGCATTCTCACCCAAGAAATAGCGGGCAACTAAAACGGCAATGCCACCTTTTCCTGCATCAAGCAGCAATGTTGCAAGTGCCAAATCTTTGCGGCCAGTGCGCAAAACATTGGTGGCGCCAATATTGCCAGAACCAATTTCGCGTATGTCGCCCAAGCCGGCCAAACGGCAAATGACTAAGCCAAAAGGGACTGACCCAAGCAGATAGCCACCAAGTGCTGCAATGATGAGATTTAGATATTCCATAAATGCTTTATGCCAATTCGTATATCTTTGTGCCGCTTACAATGGACGTGGTGACCTTACCACTAAATCGCGCACCTTCAAATGCTGTGTTGCGTGAGCGTGATTTGAGATCATTCTCGGAAACGACCCAAGGGTAGTCTAAATCGATTTCAATCAGGTCTGCCTGTGCGCCTTTTGTAATTCGCCCAGCATCAATGCCCAACAAGTCAGCCGGGTTGCACGTCATGGCGCGCAACAGGGTAACAAGGTCTACCTGATCTTCGTGCACGAGGCGCAATGCAGCGCTGAGCATGGTTTCTAGACCAACAGCACCATCGACAGCTTCGGCAAACGGACGGCGTTTGCCTTCCATATCCTGTGGATCATGCGCGGAATGGATCACGTCAATTGTGCCATCAGCCAAAGCTGCAATCATTGCCTGGCGCTCATCTTCGCTGCGGAGTGGCGGAGCCAGTTTGAAATATGTGCGGTAATCGCCAATGTCATTTTCATTTAGGCAAAGATTATTGATCGATATGCCTGCCGAGATTCGGTCAGAGTTGGCTTTTGCGCGCTTGATTATCTCAGCAGATGTGCCGCAAGAGATTTGCGCCGCGTGATACCGGACACCGGTAGCTTCGGCCAATTGAATGTCCCGATCCAATGGGATTGTCTCTGCAATGTGCGGAATGCCTTTTAGGCCAAGTCCAGTGGCAAGCAATCCTGCATTCATAACGCCACTACCAGTCAATGAAGCGTCCGACACATGATGGATTACCGGCATGTCAAAGTTTAGGGCATAGGTGAATGCCGTTTTCAGAAGTGCTGGGTTCTGAATTGAGTTGCGACCATCTGTAAGTGCTTTTGCACCAGCTTCTTTAAGTAAGCCAAATTCTGAAATGTCTTCGCCTGCAAGACCTTTTGAAATCGCAGCTGCTGGGTAGAAGTTGATATCCGCATTGTCGCGCGCGCGCCGAGCGACAAAGTCAATTAGTGCTGCGTCATCCAATACGGGATTAGTGTCCGGCATAATTAGGGCGCTGGTAACGCCGCCAACTGCCGCCGCGTCCGATGCGCTTTTTAGCGTTTCGCGATATTCACGGCCTGGTTCGCCTGTGAAAACGCGCAGGTCCACAAGTCCGGGAGCAATTATGCGACCTTGAGCATCATGTATGTGGGCACCTTCTGGCGCAGATATATCGCCTTCTGCAATTTCTGCGATTTTGCCCTCTTCAATGAGGATCGCACCCATCTTGTCAGTTTCAGATGCAGGGTCGATGATGCGTGCATTTTTGATGACTAATTTGCTCATGCTTGCACCTCATCATTCGCAAGAAGCGCCTCTAATACCGCCATCCGCACCGCGACGCCCATTTCAACTTGCTCTGTAATTACGGAGCGGTCGCAATCAGCAATCGCGGGGTCTATTTCAACGCCACGGTTCATCGGGCCGGGATGCATGACGATTGCGTCGGGCTTTGCAAATGCGAGTTTTCGCTCGTCTAGACCATAGAAGCGGTAGAATTCGCGGACCGATGGAATTTGTTGACCGGAGGCGCGTTCGCGCTGGATGCGCAACATCATCACCACATCGGCGTCTTTTAGGCCTTCTTCCATATTGGTGAAGACTTCCGCTGCTATGTGCTCGATGCCGGAGGGCAGCATTGTTTTTGGTGCTATAACTCTTGTACGCACATTCATTGCGTTCAGTAGCATTAAGTTGGAGCGTGCGACTCGCGAGTTTGCAATGTCGCCACATATCGCCACGGTTAAGCCGTTCAAGCGACCTTTGTGGCGTCTTATGGTCAGGGCATCCAATAGTGCTTGAGTGGGGTGTTCATGTGTCCCATCGCCCGCGTTGACCACCGAACATCCCACTTTTTGGGATAGCAGTTTCACTGCGCCGGAAGAGGCGTGGCGAACCACGATCACGTCGGGTTGCATAGCGTTCAGCGTTGCGGCGGTATCGATCAGCGTTTCACCCTTTTTCACGCTTGAGGTGCTCACTGCCATGTTAAGAACGTCGGCGCCAAGACGTTTGCCGGCAATCTCGAATGAGCTTTGGGTGCGGGTAGAGTTTTCAAAGAACAGGTTGATTTGGGTGCGGCCTGCAAGCGTGTGCTTGGCCTTTTTCTGCTGCCGCGAAACCTTGACCATGGTCTCGGCACGGTCGAGCAATTCCGTGATCTCAACTGGGTTAAGATCAGCAATGCCTAAAAGATGCTTCTGGGAGAATGCGTTATGGCGTGGCGAAGTGGTATTCATATGCCTCGTTCCAAGTCGGTTTCCCCGGCATACCTTAAGCCCCAGTTAGGCTCAAGGGAAAACAGCGCATTTCACACCAATTACCTATTCAGCCTTAACGGCGGCGGTCAAGTGCGCCCTGAAGGATAAAGCTGGCGGCAAGTTTATCGACCACTTTTGCCTGTTTAGCGCGCGAAATATCAGCTTCTACCATTGTACGCGTGACAGCTGTTGTTGAAAGCCGTTCGTCCCAAAAAGCCATGGGAAGGTCGCACTTTTGCGAGAAGTTTCGCACAAAGGCTCGTGTTGATTGGGCGCGGGGACCTTCTGATCCGTCCATATTGAGCGGTAACCCGACGACGACACCAACACATGCGTTAATTGCGATCAGTTCAAGTATTCGTTCGGCGTCCAAACCAAACTTCTTGCGTTTGATGGTTTCGTTGGGGGTTGCAGTCATCTGCAGGCCGTCTGAAATCGCAACGCCTATAGTTTTGGTTCCCAGGTCTAAGCCGATTAGGCGACCAGTGGTGGGGAGTGCGTCGAGGGAGAACTGATCTTCTTGTGACAAGCTAAGCTCTTTTGCTGGCAAATTGATTGAAACTTCCCTAGCGTCTCATGCAGTTGAGTACAAGCAAATAGGGTGCAAATGCGTATTACCTGGTTCGGCGGCAGATGTTTTCGCATTAAATTCAGTGAAAATGACTTCGTTTTTTACCCAAAAGAAGCGCGAGCGGACTTCAATGCAGCGGCGCTTGTGGGGGACGCAATCGCTGTCGAGAACGCTTCGCATGAAATGTTCACGCCGTTGATTGCGTCACCGGAAACATCAAATTCTGGACGGTTGATTGATGTGATGGATGATCCTGAACGCTTTCTAAGCGGTGAGGGGCAGTTTGTTTTGGATGCGCCGCCTGATGAGCGTTTGGTAATCAAGGATTTGTCTGCGGCCATGCGCGACGAAGTTGGCAGTTGGCAAAATGGTGCAGTTGTTCTGAGTGTTGGGAGTTTTGAACAATGCCTTGCTCAACTTAATGACGGTTCACTGAATACTGCTCGGCAGTTGATTTTCGCTGTCGTTGATCCGCAGGCGCTGGATATGGACAGACTTGCTGCCGCGGCGGGTAAAATGCGCATTCAGTTGGCGGAAATTGGACTAGCGATAGAGCTTTAGTGCACTTTTGCGTCAAATGAGTACAAAAACCGCGTGCTTTTGGTTGTCAGGCCTTATTGGCATTGCTAAAAGCGCGGGAACCTTTCCTGATTTATTGAGGAGTCTCATATGTCGGTCGATGCCGATACAGTGAAGCGTATTGGGCGCCTTGCCCGTATCAAAATTGAAGATGGCGATGTTGAAAAGCTCAATGGCGAACTCAACACCATTCTTGAATTTGTTGAGCAGCTTTCTGAAGTTGACGTTACTGGGGTGGAGCCGATGACTTCGGTTGCGCCGATGGCTTTGCGTCGTCGTGAAGACAAAGTAACCGATGGCGGATATCCAGAGAAAATTGTCGCAAACTCTCCCCTGAGCGAAGACAACTTCTTCATGGTGCCGAAAGTCGTCGAGTAGTCCAAAGATGGCCGTAACAGTATTTGTTGAATCTCCGTTGCAAGATGATGTGCGCAATTTGATTGCCGCGCTCAATGCTCATATTGAACCGCTTGCGCCTGCCGAGTTTAACTTCTGCATGACCGTGGAAGATATGGCGGATGACACAACTACCGTTTTTGTTGCACGCGATGATGACGGCAATGCCGTGGGCATTGGTGCGCTAAAAGATCACGGCGAAGGACTAGGTGAAGTGAAGCGCATGTTCACTCTACCGGAAGTTCGGGGGCAGCGCGTTGGTGTTCGACTGCTTAACGCCATACAAGACAAAGCGCGGGTTAGCGGCCATAAACGTTTGGTGCTCGAAACAGGTACTGGCGAAGGCTATGCCGGCGCCTATCGGCTTTATGAGAATGCTGGATTTACAAAGTGCGGACCAATTCTGGATTATCCAGAGAGCGATTATTCCGCCTTTTTTGAAAAAGAACTCGTGATGGGCGGGTTTGAGGAATTATTTCAATGACAACTGATCTAACTCGATTGAGCCTTGCGGAAACCGCAAAGGGCCTCAAGGCAAAAGATTTCACTTCAAAAGAAGTCACTGCCTCTTATCTATACGCAATTGAAAAAGCTGAGGCATTGAACGCCTATGTAGCTGTAACCTCTGATCAAGCGTTGGATATGGCTGCGCAGAGTGACGAGAAGTTGCAAAAAGGCGAGGGTGGTGCGCTGGAAGGTGTGCCGCTAGGCATTAAAGACTTGTTCGCCACCAAGGGTGTGCACACACAGGCTGCCAGTCACATTCTTGATGGCTTCAAACCCGAATATGAAAGCACGGTCACACAGAATTTGTGGAATGACGGTGCGGTGATGCTTGGCAAACTCAATATGGACGAGTTTGCGATGGGGTCATCAAATGAGACTTCATACTACGGGCCAGTAATTAACCCATGGCGCGCAGAAGGTTCAAACGCTGATTTGGTGCCAGGTGGTTCATCCGGTGGTTCAGCTTCTGCTGTAGCTGGCTGGCTTTGCGCTGGTGCAACTGCAACTGATACTGGCGGGTCAATCCGGCAGCCTGCTGCTTTCACTGGTACAGTTGGTATCAAGCCAACATATGGTCGCGCGTCGCGCTGGGGCACTGTTGCCTTTGCTTCTTCTCTTGATCAAGCGGGACCTATTGCACGTACCGTTGAAGATGCAGCGATCATGACCACTTCGATCTGTGGCTTTGATCCAAAAGACTCAACGTCTGTTGATATGGCTGTTCCTGATTTCGCGGCGGCTGTCGAGCGTGGCGTTAAGGGGCTGACCATTGGTGTGCCAAAAGAATATCGCATGGACGGCATGCCAGCCGAGATCGAAAAGCTTTGGCAAGAAGGTCTTGCATGGCTCAAAGCTGAGGGCGCAACGATTAAAGATATTTCGTTGCCACACACCAAGTACGCGCTTCCAGCGTACTACATTGTTGCACCTGCGGAGGCGTCTTCAAACCTCGCGCGATATGATGGTGTGAAATACGGCTTGCGTGTTCCGGGCAAAGACATCACAGAGATGTATGAACTAACGCGCGCCGAAGGCTTTGGCCGTGAAGTACAACGTCGTGTGATGATTGGCACCTATGTGCTGTCGGCTGGTTACTATGATGCCTACTATGTTCAGGCTCAAAAAGTGCGCACATTGATCAAACGTGACTTTGAAAATGTGTTCAATGATGGCGTTGATGCGATTTTGACGCCAGCAACGCCTTCTGCTGCATTTGGTGTGGCTGATCAGGAAATGAAGTCAGATCCAATCAAAATGTACCTGAACGACATTTTCACGGTGACGGTGAATATGGCCGGATTGCCAGGCATTGCGGTGCCAGCTGGTAAAGATGGTCAGGGCTTGCCATTGGGCTTGCAGTTGATCGGTAAGCCGTTCGATGAAGAAACATTGTTTGCGGCAGCACGTGTGATTGAGAAATCGCATGGTTTGGACTTCACACCCAATAAGTGGTGGTAGCAAAAAGGGCGGGCATGATGACTGAGCGGATGAAAACACCAGCACAATGCGAAACGAAGCAAGATGTACGTTCAGAGATTGATCGACTAGATCAAGAATTGATCAATTTGTTCGCTGAGCGCCATGGCTATGTCATCCGCATGGCCGCGATTAAGACCGACCCGCATGAAGCTTACGATAAGGCGCGGATTGAAACGGTAATCGAAAAGGTGCGTGCCCGCGCGCTGGAGAAACAATTGGATGAGGATCAGGCCGAATTGATTTGGCGTACCCTTATCGACTGGAATGTGAATTTTGAAAAAGGCGTTATCGCCGCCCGCCGTAGCCAAGGCTAGACCTTCGCCAACAGGCAGCAATAAAGAGCAAAGAATATGACACTTGTTGATACACGTACGCCGGACCCAAAGAAATTTATCAAAGGCGCCACAGGCGACTGGGAAATGGTGCTTGGTCTTGAGGTCCACGCGCAAGTAACATCGGAATCAAAGCTGTTTTCTAGTTCATCTACTGAATTTGGCCAACCGCCCAACAATAATGTGAGTTTTGTTGATGCGGCGATGCCTGGCATGTTGCCGGTGATCAACGAAGAATGTGTGCGCCAAGCTGTGCGCACGGGTTTGGGGCTTAAGGCCAAGATCAATAAGCGGTCTATTTTTGACCGCAAAAACTACTTTTATCCCGACCAACCACCTGGATATCAGATTTCTCAATATCTCGATCCGATTGTCGGGGAGGGTAAGGTTTTGCTCGATATGGGCGAAGACGGTGAAGTTGAAATTGGTGTTGAGCGGCTTCACCTTGAGACTGATGCGGGCAAACTAATGCACGATCAGCATCCAAATATGAGCTTTGTCGATCTCAATCGTGCCGGTGTGGCGTTGATGGAGATCGTGTCTAAACCCGATCTACGTTCGTCCGATGAAGCCAAGGCTTACATCAGCAAGTTGCGCACAATTTTGCGCTATTTGGGCACATGTGATGGCAACATGGAGCAAGGTTCCATGCGTGCAGATATTAACGTATCAGTTCGTCGGCCAGGTGGCGAGTTTGGCACGCGGTGTGAAATTAAAAACGTCAATTCCGTGCGTTTTGCCGGGCAGGCGATTGAATATGAAGCACGTCGCCAAATTGACATTTTGGAAGACGGCGGGGAGATCGATCAGGAAACACGTTTGTTCGATCCCAAAACGGGTGAGACGCGGTCAATGCGCTCAAAGGAAGATGCACAAGATTATCGCTATTTCCCAGAGCCAGATTTGTTGCCGCTAGAATTTGATGATGCATTCATCGAAGAGTTGGCAAAAGACCTTCCAGAGCTTCCAGACGAAAAGCGTGCGCGTTTCATCAAGGAATTTGGTCTTACTGCATATGATGCAAATGTTTTGGTTGCAGACCGCGACAGCGCGGCATTCTACGAAGCTGTTGCTGAAGGTCGTGACGGCAAGCTGGCAGCGAACTGGGTAATCAATGAGTTGTTTGGCCGATTAAACAAAGAAGACTTGGCCGTAACTGCAAGCCCCGTTTCTGCAGAACAGCTTGGCGGCATTGTCGATTTGATCTCAAAAGGCGACATTTCTGGCAAAATTGCCAAAGACTTGTTTGAGATTGTTTGGACAGAAGGCGGTGACCCAGCGCAGCTCGTTGAAGAACGTGGCATGAAGCAGGTTACTGACACCGGCGCGATTGAAAAGATCGTTGATGAAATTGTTGCCGCAAACCCTGATCAGGTCGCAAAAGCACAAGAGAATCCAAAGCTGATGGGCTGGTTTGTTGGTC
Source organism: Maritalea porphyrae (assembly GCF_030159895.1). Lineage (GTDB taxonomy): Bacteria > Pseudomonadota > Alphaproteobacteria > Rhizobiales > Devosiaceae > Maritalea > Maritalea porphyrae. The sequence continues at coordinate 2,238,451 of NZ_BSNI01000002.1, read as the reverse complement.
AGGTGATGAAAGCATCGCAAGGTAAGGCCAACCCACAAGCGGTGAACAAAATCCTCAAGGACAAGCTTGGGCTTTAATAATGGGTGCGGATCAAAGACCATTTTCGATCCGCGCTGCCAAGCAAAATGATGCACAAGAGCTTAGCGCCATGATGGTAACATCGTGGCGCGAAGCTTATGTGGACATAATTTCTGCTCCAAAGTTGGACGAAATTTGTTCAACCTGGCTGACGCCACAAAAATTTGCAGAACGCTTGGTCGATCAGAATGCGTGCAATCTGGTGGCCGTTTCCGACAGCCTTATTGTCGGGCACACGCACGTTCTGCCACGCGAGAATAATTCGCTTCTGGTCGCTTATCTTTATGTTTTGAAAGCACATGCGCGACGTGGAATTGGCGAGACACTTCTAAATTCGGCAATAGAGTGTTTTCCAGGCACGTCTCACGTCGAGCTGGGTGTATTGCAACAAAATCACGCCGCTATTGCCTTTTACAAATCCATTGGATTTTATGAAGCGGGTCCCGAACCCACTCCTGCAGATGAGCCTTCAAGTATTAAGATGACGATGGCACTTTAAAAATAGCGTTCGTTAAATGAGCAAAACAACCATTCGAGCTACCCAAGTTGAAGATGCTGCAGAGTTAAAAACTGCATTGTTGAATATCTGGCACAACACTTATGATAGCTTTTTGGGCGTAGAGCGCGTGACGAAGCTAGCAGCTGGCTGGCACACGCTTGATAAATTGCGAGCAGAAGCACAAGCAGACGACATTTGCAGCTTGGTTGCGGTATGCGATGGTTCAATTGTTGGCCACGCTTTGATGTATGAAGCGCAACCACGAACAATTCATCTTGCAAGGCTATATTTGGACCATTCATTTCACGGCAAAGGTATTGGCAAACGATTGCTGTCTAATGCAATCGACGCATTTCCACATGCACACAATGCATATTTGGAAGTCTATGAGCCCAACCAACGTGCAGTAAGATTTTATCAGGGGCAGGGGTTTGAGGTCGTTGCGAGAACGCGCGATGCTTACACCGAAGATGTACTTTACGAATACAAGATGGAAAAGAAGCTGGTTGATAATGACAAATAGTGTTTCGCGCGTTTTTATACGATATTAGCAAATGATGTTGGTGAGACTGCAGATTTCTACTGCGCGATATTGGATTTGAAACGCCACTTTGACAGTGATTGGTTCATTATTCTGACACCTGCCGATGGACCGCTGATAGAGCTGGCAATCCTTAATGTCCAAAACCCAATTGTGCCAGAAAACATGTCGCAAAGAGCGACTGGAGGTATACTGACATTCGTAGTTGAAAACGTGCATTTGGCCCATGACGCGGCTAAGGCAGTTGATGCAAAAATCGTGTCTGGACCAACGGCAATGCCTTACGGACAAGAGAGATTGTTGATTGAGGATCCAAATGGGCAGCTTATTGATATCTCGTCTCCTACCGCCCCTTTAACGAGTGCGGGCTAAGCGCGATAGATGCCTAGAATTTGCGAAGAATTGATCTCCGTGCTCATAATCCATCTATGAATTCGATTCGAATTATCGGAATTGCGTCTTTGGATTGAGGTCTAAAGTGTTCCGCCCAACTGGCGATGGAGGGTGGTAAATGATCAGAGTACTGTATTTCAGCACCGCAAAAACGGTTGTAACGGCGTCTGAGGTCAATCAAATCGCAGCAGCTTCCTCTGTTGAAAATGAGAAGCGCTCAATTACAGGTGCATTGGCGTTCAATGGTAGCACATTTGCACAAGTGCTTGAGGGAGATGAGGCGGTTGTTGACCCTCTGATGAATGCCATCATGGCTGACCCTCGGCATACCGGCGTGCGCGAGGTGATGCGCAAAGAAATCGATCATCGTGAATTTGACGGATGGGGCATGAAGCTTGTTGGCGGCCTTGAATTCGATTTGTTGCTCGATTCAATGGCCAAATAGCAAAGTATCGCGAGATGCTGAGAGGTGGCGCATTTCACCACCTCCAATCCAACTTGCGGAGCTTTAGGCTGCTTCTGCCGGTGATCGTTTAGCATTGGGGAAGAATTGAGCTGAAACCCTGTCCAAGAAGTCACTTAGATTCTTGTGTCCGGCTATATGCTCTGCCAATGGTGTGGGGACTGGGTTCTGCACAAGGTTTATCAAACAGCCATAAACGCTCGCATCGATTGATGTTGGTTTTTCTGACAGAAAATAGGTGCTGTCGTCCAGTATCGTAGCAAGATCATCAATTATGCGTTTGCCAAGTATGTAGGTTTCCTCGGTCGAATGACGCCCGATTCCTTGTCCGCGCAATGCGTTTTGCATCATATCAAGGGCCTGCGGCGCAATTTGCTGTCTTGCTTCTTCTGGCATGTGACCGAAGAAGATTTCTTCCATGATTGGCCAGTTGGTTTCCACCTGCCAGCGTGAATAGACGAGAATGAAATAGAGTTGTTCTTCGACTGTGCCCATAATCATGTGGCCAATCGCTTTGTCGGTTGGTGATAGGTGGGCTAGCAAATCTACACCATGGTCTGCGTTGAGTTTAGCTTCGATAAACTGCGTGTCGCCCACACGTTTATTACTATCAGCAATAAATGGCACCTTCTGTTTTGGGCCCTCGCGTGGATCCATTACTAACTCGCGGCTGAACTCTAGGCCGGATAGTTGAAGGATCATATCCAGTTTGGTGCAGAAGGGGCTCAGGTTTGGCGCGCCTTGTTCGGTAGGTGGCTGAAAAAATTGGATGGTCATTCGCATCGCTCCTTGTCTGGGTTGCTATGGCTGAACAATACTGACATCATGCTGACAGCGTGGTGTCAGCATGGAGTAACAAATGCGCCGAGCAGATAGGTTGTTACAAATTGTGCAGATCTTGCGGCGGTCCAACGGGCAGCCAGTTTCTGCTGGCCAAATTGCGCAAGAGTTAGAGGTGGCCAAACGCACAATCTATCGCGATATGGTTGCACTTGAATCGATCAATGTGCCCGTGCGAGGCGAGGCAGGGGTTGGCTATGTTCTCGAAGGTGGTTTGGATTTGCCGCCATTGATTTTCAATTCAACTGAGTTGGAAACACTAATGCTGGGTGCGCGGTGGGTTGAGGTTCACGGCGATTTAGATCAACAGCTTGCAGCAAAAGATGTGGTTGCCAAAATTGCGGCGGTCTTACCTCAAGAGTTGCGTGAGGAATTTTTCGGCGTATCGCTTTATGCACCTGCTAAGACGAAACAGCGATATGAAGGGCATGTTTCCTCTCACGAATTGCGCAAAGCGCTTAAAGCGGAGAGGGTTGTAGAGCTGGAATACACCGATGAACAGGGGCGGTTAAGCGCGAGGCGCGTTTGGCCAATCTCTATTGGCTATTTTGACTTCAAGCGATTGATGCTTTGTTGGTGTGAGCAACGCGAAGCATTTCGAGCGTTTCGCGCAGACCGAATATCAAAACTTGAAGTGCTTAATGAACGAATTCCCAAATCGCGTGCCGCGCTCAAGAAGCTTTGGTGGGAGGAAGAGCAAAGCAATCCGCGAAGAACTCAAATCGACAAAGCATTTTCAGATGAGATGACCCGACGATAAATTGAAGTGTCGAATTTGTTGACCTTCATACGACATGGGTTGAGAACAGGAGAAAGCCAATTGAATGGAATTGTTATCAACTACACATATTCGGGCGATGAGAAAGAATGGGAGAATGTTGTCGGCACGTTTGTGTCGGCACTTGATGCTGATACCGAGATTGGGGAAGGATTTAGCTACATAGTTTCGAAGTCTCGGGAAAGCAACAGACGAACCCACATTGGCCGATGGAAAAGCCAAGAGATACTTACGCTCGTCCAATCACGCGACTATTTCAAGATTTTCGCGGCCCGCCTCAAAGAACTAGCAGGCGACAGCTTGTCGCCTGAGCCGATGGCCGTGACGGTGCAAACGCAGTCGGCGTGATCTGAATTAACGCCTAGGCGGCCGGCTTTGCGTGCTGGAAAAGCTTAAACAGTCGACCGTCTATTGCCAAAATGCCTACGAAGATGACGGCCATGCCTGCAACATGAATTGGCAGGATGTTTTCGCCCAAGACGATAAAACCCAATATTATTGCCGATATGGGGGCAACAAATGTTGTTGTAGACATGTTTGTTGCGCCAACCCGCTCCAAAATTCGGTACACCACCAAGAACGTGAATGTGGTGGCGATGAAGCCGATATAGAACAAAGCGCCCCAAGATTCTGCTTTTTGGATTTGCGGCATACCTTCAATCATTAGCACAAATGGCAGTAGCGCAATTGTTGCCCCTGTGAGTGCTATTGTGGCAATGAAGGAAGGGTTTAGATGCTTGAACGATCGCGTATAGTTGAGCGCGATGCCGTAAAGGAATGTTGCGAGAATCATTAATCCAATTGCCCACAATTCCGATTGCCCGCCTGATTGCACGGCAGGCAAAGCAATCAGAGCAACGCCACCAAATGCAATCGCAACACCAATTGATTTTGCTTTCGTTGCTTTTTCGCCGCCGGGCCAGAATTGCGAAACGATCACGACCATGATTGGTGTCAACGCGTTGACGATTCCTGCAACGCCGACATTTACGTGTGCTTGGGCCAATGGGAACAGTGCAAATGGAATCGAAAAATTGATGATGCCGAGCAAGGTGAGGCCCGCGTAAATCCGCCAGTCCGAGGGAAGTTGTACCCTTGTGGCCAAAAGGTAGGCCCAACAGCCAATTGCGGCCACACCAACGCGGCCAAGGGAAACTGAAAGTGGTCCCAATTCGCGGATAAGGATGGCGTTAAACAGGAACGAACCGCCCCAGATAAACCCCATGCCGATAATGATCGCCCAATCTGATATTTTCACGTGGCTGTGCTTTCGACTTTGTGGAGCGCCAACCTATGCTCAGTTGCGTGTCGCTGTCGAACCGAAAAATACGATTTTACCATCACAAAAATTGATGAGCTACCAAGCGTGTGGTTCACCGTTCCATTTGAAGAACTTGCCGGTATCTGCAAGTACAAGCTTTTCAAAGCATTGGAAAAGGCTGTTGGCGCTTTCTGGCGGCGTTATGTCAGCTTGCTGACCGCCCATGTCCGTCTGTACCCAGCCCGGATGGTACATGGCTACAATTATGCTTTCAGATCGCAATTGGCTGGCAAGCAAAGTCATTGCGCGATTTAGCGCTGCTTTTGACGAATTGTATGCAAACCGCCCTTGGGTTTGATACTGCATTGCGCCCAACTGACTTGAAATGGCAACAATCTTGCCATTGTCGCTTTTGCGAATGTTACTGATCAGCGCTTCAGTGACGCGAACAGGGCCCAGCGTGTTGATCGCAAGTGTTTCCATCCACTCATCGTAGTCGATGTCACCCAAAGATTGGTGATCGCCACCGATCACTCCAGCATTATTGATCAAGACATCAATTTTCCGGTCACCAATTGCACTTGCAAACGCGGCAACAGAATCGGCATTTGCAACATCGAGCTGTACAATCTCGATGTCACCGTCGGTCGCATCCGCAAGGCTATTCAGGGCCTTTGCACTTTCGGGTGATCGGCAGGCTGCAATAATGTGCCAATCGCCGTTTGCGAGGTAGCATTTGACCAACTCAAAGCCAATTCCGCGATTGGCACCTGTAATCACAACAGTTTTGGTCATTTTGCTTTCCTCCTAGTTGGGCCAAACGAGCGACGTCTGGTCAGCGGTTTCAACGTCATTATTTGGACGTTTCTCGATATATTGCTTGAGCGCCAGTGGGTAGATTTGATGTTCAACTTTAAGAATGCGTGCCGCAAGCGTGTCGGCATCGTCGCTATCCAACACAGGAACGACAGCCTGCATGACTGGCGGGCCGGCATCAAGTTCTGGCGTTACTTCATGCACCGTTGCGCCTGCAATTTTCACCCCTGCATCCAATGCCTGCTGCTGAGGATGCAGGCCCTTGAATGACGGCAATAGGGAGGGGTGGATGTTGAGCATTTTTCCAAGCCACTTTTGAGCAAAGCTGTCCGCGTGTATACGCATGTAGCCCGCATGGACTAATAGCTCGGCGCCCCATACTTCAAGTTGTGCATCAAGTGCTTCACAAAATGATTCACGGCTATCAAAATCTTTGTGAGAAATCACTGCTGTCTGAATGCCTTCGCTTTGAGCATAGGCGAGGCCCGCTGCATCTGCGCGGTTCGAGAATACACCAATTATTTCAGCAGGATAGTCTTTGTCTTTCGCAGCTTGAATCAGGGTGCGCATGTTGGAGCCGCGTCCCGAAATCAGAATTGCGACCTTGGTTTTTGCGCTCATAGTGATAGCTCACCCGAATAGACCACGGCGTCACCGTCGCGCTCAACCAGTTCGCCAAGAACGAGTGGCTCTTCACCGGCTGACTTGAGTTCTTTGATTAGCGCGTCTTTTTCGTCAGCGCTTGCCACTAAGACCATGCCAACGCCACAGTTGAATGTGCGCATCATTTCGTCAGCTTTTACGCCGCCTTGATCTGCAAGCCAGCGGAACACAGGCGAGGCAACAATCGCAGAGCGATCAATTGACGCTGCCAGCGTGTCTGGCAATACACGCGGGATGTTCTCTGTAAACCCGCCACCCGTAATGTGGGCGAGGGCTTTGATCTTCACGCCGTTTTTGAGCGCTGCAAGAATTTGGCGAACGTAAATGCGCGTCGGACGCAGCAAGGCTTCACCAAGTGTAACCCCGTCTTCAAAAGGAGCAGGGGCATCCCATGCCAAACCTGATAGCTCGACAATTTTGCGCACAAGCGAGTAGCCATTTGAATGGACGCCAGAAGAACGTAGACCAATAATCACGTCGCCTATGGAGATGTCGTTTGTTGGCAGCATGTTGCCGCGCTCTGCCGCGCCGACACAAAAGCCAGCGAGGTCATAATCGCCTTCTTTGTACATGCCTGGCATTTCAGCGGTCTCCCCGCCAATAAGGGCGCAATTTGCATCCCGACAGCCTGCGGCGATCCCTTCAACCACCGCAACAGCAACATCATTTTCTAATTTGCCGGTTGCATAGTAGTCGAGGAAGAAAAGTGGCTCAGCGCCTTGAACGATCAAGTCGTTTACGCACATAGCCACAAGGTCGATGCCTACTGTGTCGTGCACACCGCTATCAATAGCGATTTTTAGTTTTGTTCCCACACCATCATTGGCGGCAACAAGGATTGGATCTTTAAAGCCTGCCGCTTTGAGGTCAAACAGCCCACCAAAGCCGCCGATTTCGGTGTCTGAACCGGGGCGTTTTGTGGATTTAACTGCTGGTTTGATGCGCTCGACAAGTTCGTTGCCTGCGTCAATATCCACGCCTGCGTCGCGATATGACAAACCGTTGGTTTTTTTTGATGCATTATCTGGCATTTTGTGCCCCAATCCCTATTTTTAGGCATGTTCGCGCTGAAAGGCGAAAATGTTGATGCGATCAGCCATATCTGGTTGAATATCCGCATTCAAAACGATATCAGCGCTGATAAAGGTTTGAGCACATTCACGCAAGAGGCGGGGCCCGATATGACACTGCAAAATCAGATAAAAGCGTGGGTTGTGATGCTCGCCGTGTTCATTTTGTTCATGTGGGTGTTCCGCGGCATACTACTGCCGTTCATTGCGGGCATGATTTTGGCCTATTTGCTGGACCCGGTTGCCGATTTGCTTGAGAAGATCAAATTCTCCCGGTTTTGGGCTACGCTGACTATCCTTGTGGTTGCTGTTGCGTTCTTTATTGGTTTGTTTTTGTTTATCGTACCGCCGTTGATCAACCAACTTGTTGGTCTCGTGGCCCGTTTGCCCGAATATATTTCGCAATTGCAGGTTTTCGCCACTGAGTACGGAAACAAGTATGCCCCAACAATCATTGAGCGGTTGGGCGAGGAACGCGCGGCCGAATTCCAGCAATGGCTAAATCAATTGCTTAATCAGGGCATTGGCTTTGCTGTGGATGTAACGACGCGAGTTGCGCAGAGCGGTTTGACTTTGCTTAACGCACTTGGCCTGATGATTGTTACGCCCGTTGTTGCGTTCTATCTTTTGCTCGACTGGGACCAGATGGTTAAGCGGATTGACGAATTGTTGCCGCGTGAGCATCGCAAAGAAATTCAGTATGTTTTTGGCGAAATTGATGTCGCAATGGCAGGCTTTGTGCGCGGGCAAAGCTCGGTTGTCATGATCTTGGCGGCATTCTATGCCACGGCCCTGACCCTTGTAGACCTAAATTTTGGCCTCGCCATTGGTTTGGCGGCTGGTTTCTTTAGTTTCATTCCTTATGTCGGTTTTCTGGTTGGCTTTGTCCTTTCTATCGGTGTTGCAATTGTTCAATTCTGGCCTGATTGGTTTATGGTCGGCGTCGTGTTCGGCATATTCATGGTCGGTCAGTTTATTGAAGGTAACATTTTGTACCCTAAGCTCGTGGGGCGTTCGATTGGCGTGCACGCGGTTTGGCTAATGTTTGCACTATTTGCATTTGCGCTGCTTTTCGGCGCAGTCGGTGTACTTTTGGCGGTGCCTATGGCTGCGATTGCTGGGGTGCTTGGCCGCTACGCGGTCAAAAAGTATCTAGAAAGCCCGCTATATGATGCGAGTAATGGGCCAAAGCCTAAAGTGATGCCATCTGCCATCGCTGAAGACCAAGAAGAAGCAAGTAAAACAACAGAAAGCGCAACAAGCTAGCGCATGGCAAAAGACAAGAATGCGACCCAAATAAACCAGCAATTGGTGTTGGACCTACCTGTTGAAACAGCGATGGGTGAGGCTGATTTTGTGGTCGGTGCTGGCAATAAGGTCGCCTACGACCATTTTCTAGTGGCTAACGAATGGCCAGCTCAGGTCAGTGTGCTTTTTGGTCCGCCAAAATCGGGGAAAACGCACCTAGCTGGAATTTGGGCAAAGCATATGGCGGCTGTTCGACTTTCCCCGGGTGATGAATGGCCGGAGTATTTGGAAAGCGATTTGCTCGTGGAAGCAGCCGACACGCTATGGATGGGCGAAACAGCTTTGTTCAATTTGCTTAATCAAGCTATGCGCTCAGAGTTTCGCGTTGTGCTTACAGCTATTGCGCACCCAAACGAATGGGACTTGCGGACAAACGATGTCCGCTCACGCCTTCGTCTTGCGCATTCGGTGGAAATTGCAGCGCTTGATGATGCGCATTTGATGCAACTATTTGTGAAGCTTTTTGATGATCGTCAAGTGCAAGTCGATCCATCTCTGATAAGCTATATCTTGCCACGGATGGAGCGATCTCCAGCGCAGGTGGTGGCACTCGTTGAGAAGATGGACGAGCTGGCATTGGCACAGGGAAAAGCCATTACAAAGCGCGTGGCAGCAGAGGCGCTCGAGGACTTGGCTAAGGCGTAGTTTAGGCAACGCAATATTGTAACGTTATTGCCATAAATCTGGGCTAAGTTTTTGAGTGAAAATGATTTATTGAGGCGCGAAATGTCGTGCCTGATTTGAGGCAACACATGGACAATATGACAACTGAAGACCTTGCTCCTGAAGTCGATGCATTGTGGAACAGCCCTGCGCGATTTGTGAACAGGGAGGTGTCTTGGTTGCAATTCAATATGCGCGTGCTTGAAGAAGCTGGTAACACAGCGCATCCTTTGCTTGAACGACTGCGTTTTGTTTCGATCTCTGCTAGCAACCTTGATGAGTTTTTTATGGTCCGCGTTGCGGGGTTGAAAGGCCAATTGCGGGCAGGGGTGACGCGCTTAAGTGCGGACGGCATGTCGCCTGCCGAGCAACTGGATGAGATTGCCGCTCTTGCGCAACACTTGCATCTCGAACAACAGGACAGTTGGCAAGAAATTCGTGAAGCGCTTGAGAAAAAAGACATTGTGTTGCATGAGGCCGACGAATTGTCGGATAAACAGCTCGAATATCTTGAGCAGATGTTCAAGGATGAAATCTTTCCTGTTCTTACCCCAATGGCAGTCGACCCTGCTCACCCATTTCCGTTCATTCCAAACTTAGGCTTTTCGTTAGCGTTTGAACTGAAACGTCCAGACGAGGACGAGACACTTACGGCGCTTGTTCGGGTGCCGAACAATGTTGAGCGTTTTGTCTTTATTCCTGAGGAGTTGACGCTGGGCAAACGTATCGAGATGGTCACCATCGAAACCCTCATCAACTTGTTCTTTGAAGGCATGTTTCCGGGGCATGATGTGGTTGGCGCCGGTGCGTTTCGTGTCATTCGTGACAGCGAAATGGAAATCGATGATGAGGCTGCTGATCTTGTTGTGGAGTTTGAATCTGCTTTGCGGCAACGCCGTCGTGGTCAGGTGATCCGGCTCGAAATCGAGCGCTCAATGCCGCGCAAATTGCGTAAGCGGATCGCCGACGAGTTGCGTGTGGGGCAGGAAGATACGTTCGAGGTTGAAGGCTTTTTGGCGCTTGCGGATGCGTCAAGCATTTGCTCGATTGACCGCTCGGAATTGAAGTTTAAGCCGTTCAATGCGCGTTTTCCAGAACGCGTGCGGGATCATCATGGTGACTGTTTTGCGGCCATCAAGCAAAAAGATATCGTAGTACAGCATCCCTATGAAAGCTTTGATATTGTTGCGCAATTCTTGATGCAGGCGGCGAGCGATCCGGATGTGGTGGCGATCAAGCAGACACTTTATCGCACGTCTAACAATTCTCCGATTGTGAAAGCGCTTATTCAGGCAGCAGAAGCCGGTAAGTCTGTAACCGCGTTGATCGAATTGAAAGCGCGGTTCGATGAAGAAGCCAATATTCGTTGGGCGCGAGACCTTGAGCGCGCAGGCGTTCAAGTGGTGTTTGGTTTTATCGAATGGAAAACCCACGCCAAATTGAGCCAGGTCGTGCGACGCGAGAAAAAAGGCAAGTTGGTTTCTTACTGTCATATCGGAACAGGAAATTATCACCCGATTACGGCGAAGATTTATACTGACCTTAGCTATTTTACGACCAACTCAACGATTACACGTGATGTGGCACGGGTGTTCAACTTCATTACGGGCTATGCGCGCCCGACAGCGCTTGAATGCATTTCGGTTTCACCGATGTCGTTGCGCAGCACTTTGTTGCAGCATATCGATAAGGAAATTGAACATGCTGAGGCTGGCGAGCCTGCCAATATTTGGTTCAAGATGAATTCGTTGGTGGACCCTAAGATTATCGATGCGCTCTATCGCGCGTCGCAGGCCGGGGTACAGGTTGAACTGATTGTACGAGGCATTTGCTGTTTGCGCCCCGGGATTCCAGGTTTCTCCGACAATATTCGGGTAAAAAGCATTGTTGGTCGTTTCCTTGAGCACTCACGAATCTTCTGCTTTGGGCAGGGCCACGAAATGCCATCGCGCAAAGCGGCAGTTTACATTTCTTCCGCTGATTTGATGCCGCGCAACCTTGATGGACGGGTTGAGGTGTTGGTGCCGCTGTTTAATAAGACAGTGCAGCGACAAGTGCTTGATAGGATCATGGTCGCGAATATCAATGACAATCAGCAAAGCTGGGAAGTGCTTCCGGATGGTACTTCGCGACGAATCGAGCCACAAGAAGGGGAGGTTGCGTTTAACGCGCATGAGTATTTCATGACCAACCCAAGCTTGTCGGGCCGTGGCAGCGCTTCAGCAAGCGACGGGCTTGTTGAAGAGGACGATGATTGATCCGGTCTTTTGTTAAGTCGCTGAAAGCACCGACAGCCCAAGGTCGTATCACCGAGGGGCAGCCGATTGCTGTCCTTGATATCGGGTCCAACTCCGTTCGACTGGTCATTTACGAGCGTCATATTCGTGCGCTAACCCCGATCTACAACGAAAAAGTGGCTTGCGGTTTAGGGCGCGGTATTGGCCAAACCGGGGCGTTGGCGCAAGACAGTGTGGATCGTGCTTTGATCGCAATGCGCCGTTTTGCGCTTGTTTGTCAGATGACCGGCGTTGGAAACCTGCATATTCTTGCAACAGCTGCTACGCGCGACGCGAGTAATGGCGCAATGTTTATTGCAGGTGTCGAAGAAATTATGGGCGCGGCGGTTCGGATATTATCCGGCGAGGAAGAAGCTCACTTTGCGGCGCTTGGAACGATCGCTGGTATGCCGCAACAACAAGGGATGCTGGGTGATTTCGGCGGTGGCAGCCTCGAATTGGCAATTCTCGACGGTCAGCAACCCGGTGAAGGTGAAACGCACCCGCTAGGCGCTATTCGTTTGCAAGACGACAGCGGGAATTCTGCTGCTAAGGCACTTAAAATTGCACGCAAGGCGCTGTCCGCATCGAGCTTAATTGGCAGCGTAAAGCGCACCGAATTCGTTGCTATTGGTGGCACGTGGCGTGCCTTGGCAAAGGTTCATCAAATTCGTACAAACTACCCGTTGTCGATGGTTCAAGGATATCGGGTTGACGCTTCGGATATGAGTGAATTGTGCAGTCAAATCATTGAATTGTCGCAGAAAGGCGAATTGCCTGAGGAAGCGCAGCGTCTTTCAAGCAATAGACGTGATTTATTGAGTTATGGTGCGGCAGCACTTCAGGCTGTATCGGAAGTTGGGAAGTTCAAAACGGTAAAGTTTTCGGCGCTTGGCGTGCGTGAGGGCTATCTATTTGGCCAGCTTGATGATGCGGAGCAGCAAGTTGATCCTTTGCTTCAAGCCTGCGAAGAGCTGTCTATCTTGCGTTCGCGTTCTCCCCAACATGCTCAGGATCTAATCGAGTTCTCCGCAGCATTCCTGGACGCAATTGGTTTTGAAGAAAGCGATGCACAGCGGCAATTGCGAAATGCTGCTTGTTATCTTTCTGACATTTCTTGGCGTGGGCACCCAGACTACCGAGGTGTACAAGCAGTTGACGCAATCGCTTATGGATCATTTGTTGGTGTTGATCATGGGGGACGTGCTCATTTGGCCAGATGCTTGGCGGTACGCTATTTGGGGCTCAAACGAAAACATTTGGAAAATGACGCAGTGCTTGCCTTATGTGCTGAAAAGCACGCGCAACATGCGGACATGATCGGTGCACTGTTCCGAGTGGCATATTTGTTGTCGGCAGCGATGCCAAATGTATTGCCACAAATTAGCTGGCAAAAGACCGAGGACAAGTTGCAGTTGGTTTTGCCCGCTGGGTTTGAAGTGTTGGCGGCCGAGAAGATGCTCAGACGGCTTAATCAGCTGGCCACCTTTTTGGACTTAGAAGCTGAAGTAGTTTCTGCCTAGTCGTTGACCTCGAGATCAACTTTGATCGGAACGATGCCTTCCGGTGTTGCGCCAAGCGCTAGTTTGCCATTCTTGATGGCCAACGCCTTGTCGCCGAACACGTCGCGACGCCAGCCAGAAAGCGCAGGGACATCAGCGTTGCTGTCCAAGACGATTTGATCGATGTCGTCACTTGAGGCGATAATGCGCGGCGCGACGCCTTCGCTTTCGCTAACGGCCTTTAGCAATACACGAAGCAAATCGCCGATTGCCCCTTTGGGCGACGGGCCATTTGGTTTTCGCGGCACTTTGGGTAGATCGTCTTTGTCGATCTTTTGAACTTGGGTGACGATTTTGATGATTTCATCTGCCGAAGATGAGCGGCCAAAGCCTTTAGAGAATGAGCGCAAACGATCAAACGCTTTTGGCGACGTTGGCTGTTGCTGCGCTAACTCGTAGATCGCATCGTCTTTGACTACACGGCCACGCGGTACGTCTTGCTGCTGCGCTTTACGTTCGCGCCAAGCGGCGAGTTCTTTCATCATCGCTAAATCACGCGGCCGATTGACTTTCATTTTCAATCGTTTCCACGCATCTTCTGGTTGCACGAGATAATTGTGGCGATCCATCAACGCTGCCAATTCGGCTTCAATCCAAGGCAGTCGGTTCTTTTTCTCCAATTGCTCAAGAATGTGCGTGTAGCAATCGCGCAGGTGAGTCACATCGCCAAGGGCATAGGTAAGCTGCTTGTCGGTGAGTGGACGATGAGACCAATTGGTGAAGCGTGAGCTTTTGTCCACCTGGGTGCCGGTGATCTGGCGGACCAAATTGTCATAGGAGATGCTGTCGCCGAAGCCGCAAACGGCGGCCGCCACTTGTGTGTCGAACACAGGTTGTGGTGCGTTGCCGGACAGTTTGACGAAAATCTCTATGTCTTGCTTCGCTGCGTGGAAGACTTTGACAACCGACTTGTCTTGAAAGAGATCGAACATTGGGGTGAGGTCGATATCCTCGACCATCGGATCAACGATCACCGCATCTTCAGGCGTGGCCATTTGCACCAGACAAAGAATTGGCCAATACGTTGTTTCGCGCAGGAATTCTGTATCTACTGTGACAAAATCAAAGGTTTTTGCTGCATTGCAGAAGTTGGCCAAGTCCTTCGTGGACGTGATGATTTTCATATTATTCTTTTTATCCGGTTGCGCGTTTGAAACGGCGTCGTTTTTGGTTTATTGGTTGCGCGCTAGTGTGCGGTTTTTCTAGCAACTTGCAACCCTTGATATGGCTTGAACTCATATGAGCCGGACGATTTGGGTGCAGATGCTTGACAAATGGCGCACATCATGCGCTTTTCCGCGCAAAATTTCCCAAACGGATTACCGGGATTGGTATTGAAAATGCATCGCTATCGTAGCCATACTTGTGCTGATTTGCGCAAAACTCATGTTGGTGAAACTGTTCGGCTTTCAGGCTGGGTACACCGTGTTCGAGATCATGGCGGGGTTCTGTTCATTGACCTCCGCGACCATTACGGCATGACACAATGTGTTGTTGACCCAGATTCGAATGCGTTCGGCTTGGCTGAAACATTGCGCTCAGAATTTGTTATCCGATTGGATGGTGAAGTTAAGGACCGCGCAGAAGGCACAGCGAACGCAGATTTGCCCACAGGCGATGTGGAAGTGTTCATTCGCGATATCGAAGTACTTGGCGCTGCAAAAGAATTGCCAATGCCCGTGTTTGGCGATCAAGAATACCCCGAAGATATTCGACTTAAACACCGCTTCTTGGATTTGCGTCGCGAACGGATCCACAACAATATCGTGATGCGTTCTAAGATCATTTCCCACCTGCGTTCAACCATGGTTGAGCAAGGCTTTATGGAATATCAAACGCCAATCCTTACGGCTTCTAGCCCAGAAGGCGCGCGTGATTTCTTGGTGCCATCTCGTTTGCATCCCGGTAAATTTTATGCGTTGCCACAAGCGCCGCAGCAGTTCAAGCAATTGCTGATGATCTCCGGCTTTGACCGCTATTTCCAAATCGCGCCGTGCTTCCGCGACGAAGATGCGCGTGCTGACCGTTCACCGGGTGAATTTTACCAGCTCGATATTGAAATGAGCTTTGTGGAACAAGAAGACGTGTTCCAAGCAATTGAGCCTGTTTTGCGCGGCGTGTTTGAAGAGTTTGGTGAAGGCAAGCCCGTCACTAAAGAATTCCCACGCATTCCATACGCAGAATCGATGCGTAAATACGGTAACGACAAGCCAGACCTGCGTAACCCAATTGAAATGGAAGCGGTAACAGAGCACTTCGCGGGGTCTGGTTTTGGTGTTTTCGCCAACCAAATTGCGAACGACCCAAAAGTTGAAGTTTGGGCAATCCCAGCACCAACTGGCGGATCACGCGCATTCTGTGACCGTATGAACAAGTGGGCACAGGGCGAAGGTCAGCCAGGTCTTGGCTACATCTTCTTCCGTGACGGTGAGGGTGCTGGCCCGATTGCTAAGAATATCGGCCCTGAGCGCACCGCAGCGATCCGTGATCAGCTTGGTCTTAAAGATGGCGATGCGGTGTTCTTCGCATGTGGCGTCCCATCCAAATTTGTAAGCTTTGCCGGTGCTGCCCGCACAAAGGTGGGTACAGATCTCGACTTAATCGACAAAGACCGCTTTGACCTCTGCTGGATCGTTGATTTCCCAATGTTTGAGTGGAACGAAGACGAAAAACGCGTCGACTTCTCTCACAACCCATTCTCAATGCCACAAGGTGGCTTGGATGCTTTGGAAAACCAAGACCCTCTGACCATCAATGCCTACCAATACGACATTGTTTGCAATGGCTTCGAGCTAAGCTCTGGTGCGATTCGGAACCACCGTCCGGAAATTATGAAAAAAGCCTTCGACATCGCTGGTTATGATGAAAGCATTTTGTATGAGAAGTTTGGCGGCATGTTGCGTGCTATGGAATATGGCGCGCCACCGCACGGTGGTATTGCACCAGGCATCGATCGTATCGTGATGCTGTTGTGTGGCGAAGAAAACTTGCGCGAAGTGACAGCATTCCCAATGAATCAGCAAGCTGAAGATTTGTTGATGGGCGCGCCATCTGACGTTTCGGCTCGCCAGTTGCGCGAATTGAGCATTCGGCTGAACTTGCCGAAGGAATAGCGGTTTCGCTAAGTCTTTGATATTTAATGTATTGGCGGCGCCGTGAGAGATCACGGCGCCGCCTTTGGTTAATTCGGTGTTAATCCTAGTTCAGTACAAGCTAGGTGTAGTCAACAGTTACGTTGCGTGGCCGATTTGAAATCACGGATTTCACATGTCCTGATGTTCTTCAGTGCGATCCTTGCGTTCGCGCCGGTTATCTCTGTCGACTATTTGATGGACGCTTATGTGCGCATGCGCGGTATGCAAGAGATCAAAATGTCAATTAATGGCATTGTTGAGGAAACACAGCGCACCGTCGAATCCGCTACAGAATCTTTGCAGAGCCTAACCGCCCGTAGCCCTTCATTGTGCACACCTACCTTTTATCGCGCGGCGGCGGCTGAAATGCGCGCAAACTATTTGATGCGTCAGTTGATCGTGAATTCGACGGATGGGGCGCTGCAGTGTGCGCTTTATGGCGATAAGTTCAGCTATACTGCGATTACCCCGACCATGAGCATGCCGGGCGGGCCGCAGGAAATGACGGTCGTCCGCATCGACGACAATGCGTTTCCGCTGCTCAAAGTGTCGTTGCGGGTGCGTCCAGGCAAAGAAGTTTCAACATTTGTGCCGATTAACGCACACATGTTTGATGATGGTCATGGTGCGGTTGAAAAGTCGATCATGACGCGTTTCGCGCTCACCAGCGGCCTGACAATTTTTGAGTTTGGTGATCCGGCGCGCTATTTTGACGATCCACACCCTCAAGAGAACTTTCTGTTTGCACAGCAAGTGGCGCAAAATGTGCCAATTTCTGTATCCGCTGCGATCCCTCTTGATTTGATTGCAGCAGAATATGCGGACCTTCAGATTGGCTTCACGCTTGTTGCGAGTTTGGCGAGCTGCATTTTCTTGTGGCTATGCGTGCAATATGTACGACGCTCACAAGCGCCCACATTTGATCTTGAGCGCGCAATCAATGATGGAGAGCTCCGTCCGCGCTACCAGCCAGTGATCGATTTGCAGACGGGCCATATTGCCGGTTGTGAAGTATTGATCCGTTGGGAGAAGCCAAATGGCGAAGTCATATCACCGGGCGCATTCATCGAATATGCAGAGCTAAGCGGCTTGGCGATTCCAATGACTTTGTCATTGATGGAGCAGGTGCGAGACGACTTGGAAGATTTATGCGATCGCCATGCGCACCTTAAAGTTGGCATCAACTTGTTTGAGCGTCATTTCCGTGATGGTTCGATCGTTGAGGATGTGCAATCGATTTTTGGTGCTACCAATATTCGATATAGCCAATTGGTATTTGAAATTACCGAACGGCAACCATTGTCCGACATGGGCGGTGTAAATGCGGTGATTCACGCATTGCGTGATCTTGGTTCGAAGGTTGCGCTTGATGATGCAGGCACCGGGCACTCGAACCTTGCTTACATCCAAAAGCTTGGTATCGACATTGTGAAAATTGATCGTGTTTTTGTCGAACTGATCAAGCATCGCAACCAACCCGTTCCCGTTGTTGATGCACTGATTAGCATGGCCAACGATTTGGGTACCGAGATCATTGCTGAAGGTGTTGAAACTGAAGAGCAGGCGCTCTATTTGCGCAAAAAAGGCATACGCCAGGCTCAAGGATTTTTGTTCGCGCCTGCGCTGCCTGTCGATGCCTATCTGGCACTTGCCGAGCGCATGAACAATGAAGAAGTTCAGCTTATTGACGAACTGGATCAAGCCAAGGTCGATGACCTTGTTGGCTTTGTTGATGATGAACATCGCGAAATTGGTGTCGACTATGGCGACATGCCGGGAATTGAGGGCGCAGCCGAACTAGAAACAAGTGAAGCGACGGGCGCCGATGATGATCCGGATTATGTGGCGCCCGTTGTTGAGCAAGAAGAAGAAATCATGATTGGCGGTGATGAATCGTCCGACAATGAGGGTGAAAAAGCTGCGGCCTCGTAGTGCTTGCCTGTATCCAAAATCATACTAAAGTATAAATTGGGCGTGAAAGCTGATCTGACGCTTTTCTTTTTGCCGGTTTAGTGGCAGACCAGATCAGCAATTTCAAAGAGGTAAGCTTGATGACGCAAGATCCACGTGATGCGCAAAATTCAATTCACGAAGCAGCACTGCATTTTCATAAATATCCGAAGCCGGGTAAACTGGAAATTAGACCCACAAAGCCTCTGGGTAACCAACGCGATCTAGCACTAGCTTATTCACCAGGTGTTGCGGCACCGTGCGAAGAAATAGCCAAAAATCCGGCTACCGTTTCTGACTACACGTCACGTGGAAATCTTGTTGCCGTTATTTCAAACGGCACCGCAGTTTTGGGTCTTGGTGCGATCGGCGCGCTGGCTTCTAAGCCCGTGATGGAAGGAAAGGCTGTCCTTTTCAAAAAATTTGCCGGCATTGATGTTTTCGACATTGAAATCGATGAAGAAGACCCGGGCAAACTTGTTGATGTCATTGCACCGCTTGAGCCAACATTTGGCGGTATCAACCTAGAAGACATCAAAGCGCCTGAGTGTTTTGAAGTCGAAGAAGCGCTGCGCGAGCGCATGGAAATTCCGGTATTCCATGATGATCAGCACGGTACCGCCATTATTGTGGCCGCTGCTGTTATCAACGGTTTGCGACTAGCCAAAAAGAAGATTGAAGACGTCAAAATCGTCACATCAGGGGCAGGGGCTGCAGCAATTGCCTGCTTGAACTTGTTGATAAGCCTTGGTGCGAAACGCGAAAATATTTGGGTGGCGGACCGTGATGGTTTGGTGACCAAAAATCGCTTGAATTCGATGGATCGTTGGCGGGCAGCTTTTGCGCAAGACACAGATAAAACCACCATGGCGGAAGTCATGGACAACGCCGACGTGTTTGTTGGATTGAGCGCTGCGGGCGTATTGAAGCCTGAATTGCTCAAAAAAATGGCGCCGAATCCCTTGGTAATGGCTTTGGCCAACCCAATTCCTGAGATTATGCCTGAATTGGCGAAAGAAGCGCGTCCAGATGCGATGATGTGCACTGGCCGCTCTGACTATCCGAACCAAGTGAACAACGTTTTGTGCTTCCCGTTTATGTTCCGCGGCGCGCTAGATGTTGGCGCAACCGCCATCAATGAAGAAATGAAGATGGCGGCGGTACACGCCATTGCCAAACTGGCGCATGAGCCTGCGCTTGAGGCATCGACAGCAGAAGCAGGCGCAACGTTCGGCCCAGAATACCTAATTCCAAATCCATTTGATCAGCGCTTAATCTTGCGTATTGCTCCTGCGGTTGCCAAAGCGGCAATGGAGAGCGGCGTTGCAACTCGCCCCATCGAGGATTTTGACGCATACCATGATCGTTTGAACCGTTTCGTGTTCCGCTCAGGTATGGTGATGAAGCCAATTATCGATATGGCGCGGTCAAGCAACAAGCGCGTCGTCTATGCAGATGGCGAAGATGAGCGGGTGTTGCGTGCAGCGCAGGTTGCACTTGAAGATGGCATTGCCAAGCCAATTCTTATTGGCCGTCCAGCAGTGATTGAGCACCGGATTGAAAAGTTTGGCCTGAACCTTGAGTTGGGCAAAGATGTTGAAGTGATCAACCCCGAAGATGATCCGCGTTATCGCGATTATGTTGATCTGTTCCACTCACTTGTTGGCCGCTCTGGCGTGACACCAGATACTGCGCGGACGATTGTGCGGACCAACACCACTGTGATTGGTGCGCTTGCGGTTAAACGTGGTGAAGCGGATGCTTTGATTTGTGGCTTGCAAGGGCGCTACATCAAGCACGTGCGCGACATCAAGTCGATAATTGGTCTCGATGAGAGCGCCAGCGATGTCTCCGCGCTTTCTATGCTGATTATGCGTCGCGGTGTGTTCTTCTTCGCTGATACTTATGTGACCATGGATCCAAGCCCAGATGAGCTTGTGGAAATTGCCTTGCAGGCGCAGGATCACTTGAAGCGCTTCAACATTGAAGCCAAGGCCGCGTTGCTTAGCTATTCGAACTTTGGCTCGCGTGATGGCGAAACCTCTAAGAAGATGCGCTTGGCCTACAATAAGCTGAAAGCTGCGGCACCTGAAATGATCATTGAAGGTGAGATGCAAGGCGATTTGGCGCTCAACCAAATGTTGCGCGAACGCTATATTCCGAGCAGCGATTTGAAAGGTGAAGCCAACTTGCTGTTGTTCCCGAATCTGGACGCTGCCAACTTGTCGATGACACTCATTAAAGAGCTTAACGACGCTTTGTCCGTTGGTCCGATTTTGATGGGCACGGCAAAACCCGCGCACATCTTGTCGCCATCTGTTACCAGCCGCGGCATCGTCAATATGACCGCCGTCGCTGTGTCAGAAGCAGTTGGTGCGGACGCGAAGTAACGTCCGCAACACCTTGCAAAGCCTACTGAAATGCCGTTTCCGCGAACGATCTGAGTTTGCGGGAATGGATTGAGTGGGCGGGCTGTTGACGCAATATTTCCATTGCGCGTATGCCGATTTCCAAGTGTTTTGAAACTTGGGTGCGGTAGAAATCGCTGGCCATGCCAGGCAGTTTCAATTCGCCATGTAGCGGTTTGTCTGAAACACACAAGAGCGTGCCATATGGTACGCGGAACCTAAAACCGTTCGCAGCGATCGTTGCACTTTCCATATCTAGTGCGATAGCACGTGATTGCGACAATCGCTGTGCAATTTCGTTTTGGTCGCGCAATTCCCAATTCCGGTTGTCAAAAGTCGCTACCGTTCCAGTGCGCATGATCCGTTTTTTGTCCATTCCGGTAAGCTCGGTGATTTCACCGACCGCCTGTTCTAGGGCGACTTGAACTTCAGCAAGGGCGGGAATCGGTACTGAAATTGGTAGATCCGCATCGAGAACGTGGTCTTCGCGCACATAGGCATGGGCAAGAACATAGTCACCTAACTCCTGCGAGTTTCGCAGCCCAGCGCAGTGCCCAAGCATAACCCAAGCGTGAGGGCGCAGCACTGCAATATGGTCAGTGATGGTTTTGGCATTTGATGGGCCAACACCAATATTGACCATCGTAATACCAGATCCGTGCTTTGCTTTGAGGTGATAGGCTGGCATTTGCGGTTCCCGTGGCGGTTTTTTGCCAGTAGGGGCTTCGCCTACATTTTTGTTGTGCGTGATGACGTTTCCAGGCTCGACAAATGCGTGGTAGTCGGGGTGACCTTCTTCCATCCATTTGTGTGCTAGGCGGCAAAACTCTTCGATATAGAAGCTATAGTTGGTGAACAGCACGAAATTTTGGAAATGCTCGGGCTGCGTTGCGGTGTAGTGCGACAAGCGATGCAACGAATAGTCCACGCGCGGCGCTGTAAATGCTGCCAACGGGTAGGGGCCTCCCTGTGGAGGAATGAACGTGCCGTTGGCGATTTCATCGTCCGTATGTGCCAAATCTGGCGCATCGAAAATGTCGCGCAACGGGATGCCCAATGCGTTGATAGCTTCGCCATCCAGTGTTGTAGTCGGGTCGAGCGCAAAATGGACCGGAATCGGTGTATCTGACTCACTAATAACTATCTCGCACTCGTGATTCTTCAAAAGCTGGGCGAACTGCGCGGTGAGATAGTATTTGAAGAGCTCAGGTTCAGAAATAGTTGTTTGATAAATACCAGGCGAGTGCAGAAAGCCATACGGCAAATGTGAATCGATCTTTTGGAAACTGCGTGAACGCACTTTTGCCATCGGATATGTTGCCCGAACACGCCCTTTTGGCGGGTTGCCTTTGGAAAGTTCTTGCACCGCGTCGCGAATAAACTGCGTATTGCGGTTGTAAATCTCAGCCACATAGTCGCGAGCCATATAGGGGTCACTGAAAGATTTTTCCGGCAAAGGTTCTGGGCGAAGTATATCCATTTGAACTCCATTATTGTTTTTGTTTTTTTCGTTCTGCTGCACCAAGCAATTGGTTTTGGTGCCAACATTGCGAAAGCATATCTGGTGTTTTTGGTTTTGTCTTTATGCACAATCAGAAGATTTTTTGATCACAAGAATGTGACGCCTCTTTAATCACAGAATGGGAGCACCATATCGGTTTTGTGCGGTTGGCTTATTGCCCTTTGTCGACCGCTTAGGTCGCTGTCGGACATGTCCCCCTTTGCAGCCCTCAACCATGTCCGATGGCGACCCAAACCAAGATCTCCAATATTTGGCCAATGCATTAATTGCATTGGCTTTTTTCGTTTATGGTGGTTAGTCTTTGTGAACATATGACCGTTTCGGGATAGGGATATGCCTTCGCAACTGCGCAAGATTGATGAAAATATTTGGGTTGTTGAAGACAGTTTCGTCATTCTGGGCGTTAAAGGTTCCGTGCGCATGACCATTGTGCGGTTCGGGGATGGTCAATTGTTCATCCATTCTCCGACGATGATTGATGATCAGTTGAGCGACCAAATCGAAGCGCTTGGCGCGGTTGCACGCATTGTGGCGCCAAATCTGTTTCACCACCTTTTCTTTATGGCTTGCGCCAAGAGATTTCCGAACGCTCAATGCTGGGCGCCTAAGGGTTTAGCCGAAAAACTAAAAGGCGAATTACCAGACCATCAATTGTTGGACGACGGCAATCCAGTGGTGAGCAGCGGTGAACTTGAGCAAATTGCTCTCAAAGGACACGGCATTCGAGAAACGGTGTTTTTTCATTCGCCAAGCAAAACACTAATCACTGCGGATATGATTTATCACTATCAAGGTGATCAGTATCCCAGTGAGACATTGTTCTTTCGGTTGGTCGCGAAATTCGGCGAATTGTCACTGCCATTTTACCACAAGTTTGCCGCCGGCGATAAATCGGTGTTTCTTGCCGGCATTGAACGTGCAAAGGCGTGGCCATTTGAGCGAATTATCATGTCTCACGGTGCGATTTATGAAGGCATTGCCGCACGGGAAAAGTTTGCCCAAGCGTGGGTCGGTTTGTTGCGTTAGGCGGCTTCTTTTGAGCGCCGCTCAGCCTCTTCGCCTGCTTGGATCAAATCCTTTTCCATCAAATCAGCGACTGTCGAGATCATTTTCGAAAACAACGCTGCGAGGATTTTTGAGATAATAGTCTGAGGCGTCGCTTTAAAGGTGAGCATCACCTTTGAGCCATCGTCTTCCGGCTCAATATCGTAGCTGGTCACATATTTGGTGCCGTGGCTAAATGCTTCTACGACAAAACGTGAAGGGCGATCCATCACCGTGACTTCCATCACTTCACTGGCCTCGCGGCCCATCATGATGCGGGTTTCTTTGACTTTTGTGCCAATAGCGACGGGGCCATCGGTCAGCATTTTCACCTCTTTGATGCCATCAACGAACTGTGCGGCGTTTGGGAAATCAGAAACTGTGTCGAACGCGATTTCGGGTGAGGCGTTATAGTGCTTTGAAATAGTGATGGTTGGCATGCTTGGTTCCTATTCTGGATATTTCTCAGCCATATAGGCCACTGATCGCGTAATGATTTCTTCGAGAACTGATTCATCCAAATCGCTCAAGCGTTTGATGTATAAACAGCTTTTGCCGTGTTTGTACGGGCCCATTTTTTCAAGCAAGGCTTCATACTCCGAAAAGCCAGCCATAATATATAGAACAATGTTTGCTTTTCGTGCCGCAAAACCAGAGCGCATGAAGTCACCTTCGCGGCCACTTTCGTATTTGTAGTGATAGTTGCCAAATCCAATGATAGCGGTTCCCCACATTTTTGCCGGCGCGCCGACAATGCGTTCCATCATCTCTCTGATTCTAAAGCAATCTGCTCGCTTTTCATCGTTCTCAATTTGCATGAGATATTCATCAACGCTTGCATCGGTTTCTTGCGTCTTATTTTGATTTTTCGCCATCTCTTTATCCCCTGCGATTGATGTAACCACAAATTGCTGTGGCTTTCCAGTTCGCTAGGCTATTCGGTCACTTCGCTGCGATTGCCAAACTCTGAGACCGCACGCTGAATCAGCGCTTCAAGAACTGATTCATCCACATCGCTTAATCGCTTGATATATAAGCAACCTTTGCCCACCTTGTGCTTGCCAAGGCTTGCAAGTAGTGGGTCATCCTTGTCCGGATACCAAAGGATATAGAGCGTTATCTGGGTTTTGCGGTTTGCAAAGCCGATACGGAAAGTTTCGCCGGAATGACCACTCTTATACTTGTACTTATAGCTTGAATAGCCAATGACGCAGGGGCCCCACATCTTGGCATCCCAGCCAGAAATACGCGCCATCATTTCGTGGATTTTGTTGCAATCTTCTTGTCGGTTTTTGTCTTCAATTGAAGCCAAGAACTGTTCTGGTGTTTTCTGTTCTGTCATGGGGCCAATTTTCACATTGCGTACGCTTGGGTCAAGATTTTCCTTGTTTCCAGTTAGTCAATAAGCTAATTGACTAAATCATGGACGAAGATTTTGCATTTGTCGCCAACGCATTGGCGCATGAGAAACGACTGAAAGTACTTGAGTGGTTGAAAGACCCGGAAGCGCATTTCCCGCCGCAGGTCGACGGGGATTTGGTCAAAGATGGTGTCTGTTCCGGGTTCATTGCTGACAAGTTGGGTGTGAGTGCCCCCACAGCATCTGCTCATTTGGCTCTGCTGCGTGACGCAGGGTTGATTGTGCCTAAGCGCATTAAAAAATGGACATTTTACAAACGAGATGAAGAAGCCATTCAAAAAATGGCAAAGCGCGTTGCCGCAGAGTTGTAGGGGAAAATTGTGATCGAGATTGACTTGATGAATAAGGCGGATCGCTTTGCTGCTGACTATATCGCCAGCGTGAAAACGCGGCGTGTTTTTCCAGATGATGCGGCAATTAAAGGTTTGACGCGTTTTGATGAGGAGTTGCCAACCCAAACGAGCGACCCAGCCGACACGCTTAATTTGCTTGATGAATTTGGCACGCCAGCAACAGTTACTTCGAATGGTGGCCGATATTTTGGTTTTGTCATTGGCGCAACACTGCCTGCCGCTGCTGCTGCAGAGCGACTCGCGTCTGCATGGGATCAATGTGGGTCTTCTTTTGTGAATTCGCCGGTGGCCGCAAAAATTGAAGATGTTGCGACCAAATGGGTGCTCGACATTTTGGACCTGCCACGGGAAAGCCGAATTGGTTTTGGCACCAGTGCAACGGCGTGTGGGCTTTCTATGCTTGCGGTGGCACGCAGGGCATTGCTGAAACGCAAAGGTTGGGACATCGACGCAGATGGGCTTATCGGCGCGCCAGAGGTCAAACTGATGGTATCGGAAACCATTCACATCACCATCAAGAAAGCTGCAAGATTGCTTGGGTTTGGCCTCAACCGGCTCATAGTTGCGCCGACCAATCATGATGGCTTGGTGGACTTGGCCAAGTTGCCCGAAATCGATGACATGACCATTGTGTGTTTGCAAGCTGGTGAAGTAAACAAAGGTGGATTTGATCCATTTACCCAAATCATCGACATTGCCCACAAAGCTGGCGCTTGGGTGCACGTGGATGGTGCGTTTGGGTTGTGGGCCCGCGCGAGTGCTGCGAAGAAGCATTTGACGACTGGGGTTGAGCTTGCCGACAGTTGGACGACTGACGGACACAAATGGCTCAACACGCCCTATGATGGGGCAATGGCAATCTGCAAACATGCCGATGAATTTGCTGAAACGCTGAACTCGGATGCCGTGTACTCCACAGCAGAGCCTTTTGCTCAAAAGAACTTGGTGCTTGAGTTTTCGCGACGTGCGCGGGGAATTCCCATTTGGGCCGCTTTGCGTTCCTTGGGGCGTCAGGGGGTTGACGACATGGTCACGCGCCATTGTGAGCAAGCGCAGCGATTGTCACATGGTTTGCGTGGTATCGGTGTGACCGTGCTGAATGATGTTGCTATCAATCAAGTGCTTTGCACACTTGGCGATAGCCTGAAAAATGAAGCGTTGCTGAAGTCGATTAGTGCAAGTGGTGAGATTTGGTTTGGTCCTTCTAAATGGAACGGTGACGACGTATTTCGCTTGTCTGTTTCTTCTTGGCGGACCACTGACGAAGACATTGATCGGGCCATTGCCGCAATTGAGAAGGCGTTGGCAACAATCTAGCGTTTGACGTCGATCATTTCGCACAGATTAACCAGATCCTATGCTTCACCTTGTGTGGAGGGTTTAGGCAATGAACGACGACGAGATTATCGACTGGCTGCACAGTGGCGATGTTGCAGTTGAATTTCAAACGCGTCGTGATTTGCTTGGCGAAGACCGCCCTGATTTGCAGGCCCGGATCGCCACCGAAGGGTGGGGCAAACAGTTTATGGATGCCCGCAATCCCAAAGGTGGTTGGGGGCAGTCCTACTACCAGCCCAAATGGGTCTCCTCCCATTATACCCTTCTTGATTTGTGTAACATCGAGATTTCACCCGAGATTTCAGCCATCAAGTCCGACATTGCCCATGTTCTGAGCCACAACAAATCGAAAACCGATGGTGGCATGTTGCCAATTGGCAAAGAGGGCAAAAGCGATGTTTGCGTGAATGGCATGTTTTTGAACTTTGCTTGCTATTTTGGTGCTGATGAAACTGAGTTGCGCTCTATTGTCGATTTTGTGTTGGCCCAACATATGGCCGATGGCGGCTTTAACTGTCGGTCTAACCGCGGTAAGCCGCACCATTCCTCCCTCCACACCACCTGTTCTGTTCTTGAGGGCTTTCAGCGCTATTTGAATGGTGGCTATCGCTATCGAAGTGACGAAATTATAAGTGCCATGGGGCATTCGGAAGAGTTCTTGTTGGTGCATCAACTGTTTTTGTCGGACAGAACAGGCGAGGTGATTGATCCACGGTTTTTGAAATTGTCCTATCCTTACCGTTGGTACTACAGCATTCTGCGCGCCCTTGATTACCTGCAACGCGCAGATCATCCTTGGGATCAACGTTTGCAGCCGGCGATTGAAGTCTTGCAGCAGAAGCGGCGCAAAGATCGACTTTGGAATGTGCAGGCAAAAATTCCTGGGCAATCTCACTTCAATATGGAGCGCGCTGGCCAACCCAGTCGCTGGGTTACGTTATTTGCAATGCGGGTATTCAAGCACTTCGGGGTTGAATAATCTGGCATTTGTAGGCATAACCCCCGCGCAGCATCGCAATTTGCACCTATTATAAGTTGTAATAAGGTGGCGAGGATAAGTTTTTGAGCGAAGCGGCGGGCATCTCAGTTGATTGGGCTGCCGAAAAAAGGAGCTCACATGCAACTGGCATTTGTAATTCCGGCCTTTAATGAAGAGGGCCTAATCGGACGTTGTTTGGAATCTGTGACCAAACGAGTGAAAGAGTCTGGTGTTGAATGCGAGATTATCGTGGTCAACAATGCATCCACGGATCGCACCAAAGAAATTGCTGAAGGTTTTGACGGCGTAACTGTTGTCGATGAGTTTGATAAAGGCCTCGTCTATGCGCGTCGCGCGGGGTTCAATGCATCAACTGCCGAGCTAGTTGCCAATCTGGACGCGGACACCGAGCTGCCAGATGGTTGGATCGAAACCGTCATGTCGACATTCGAAAAGCAGCCCGAATTGGTTGGGTTGAGCGGCCCATATATCTATTATGATCTTTCACTATGGAACCGCTTCCTAGTGCGCTTGTTCTACTATCTGTCCTACATGGTTTATCTGCTCAATCGTTTTGTGCTCAAAGTTGGTTCGATGATCCAAGGCGGCAACTTTGTGATCCGCCGATCCGCTTGGCTGAAGGCTGGTGGATATGACACGACAATTTCATTTTACGGCGAAGACACAGATATCGCTGTGCGGCTATCAAAGGTTGGTCCTGTGAAATGGACATTTAAATTGCCTATGCGCACCTCAGGTCGTCGCTTGGCGGAAGAGGGCGTATTCCAGACCGCTGGCGTCTACGTTTTGAACTTCTTCTGGGTTACATTTCGCGGGAAACCGGCGACCAAGGACTATACAGACGTTCGCCCTGGTGGTGAAAACTAAGCAAATTCAAGCATTTTGTGCCCAATAAGGCAGTAAATGTGGCATTTCAAGGCATCCAATTGCAATAAAACGCGGTTGGGTGCCTTGTTGTTTGCTCATTATTTCCCACATCCTTTGGTAACAGTGCAGCAAAGGAGACCGATGATGGTTGATGACAAGCGCAAGAAATCTGACGAGCCCAAAGATGGTTGGGAAAGCTTTGCAGAAGAAATAGAAGTGGCAGGCAGCAAGCTTGTTGAAGAGATCACGCGGTTGGTCTCAGAGGGCAATGTACGCAAGCTGCGAATTCGATCTGCGAACGACGATATGATGATCGAAGTGCCATTGACCGGCAGTGTGGTTGTCGGCGGCGTGGTGGTGCTTGCGGCGCCCTGGTTGGCCATTCTTGGTGGCCTTGCGGGCGTGTTGGCTAAGGTCAAGATCGAAGTTATCCGCGATGCAGAAACAGAGCCTGGTGAATCAGATGCAGAAGATGCGCCTAAAAAGAAAAAGAAGAAGAAGGCAAAGTCTTAACTTTTGCTGGCCTAGCATGAAGACAACTTAAGATGACCTCCCAAATATTGCCCCGGTTTTTGCCGGGGCTTTTTTTGTGCTGGATGCAAAAACGCCCGACGCAAAGGCCGGGCGTTTATCGAATTCAAGGGTCTAATTGGACCTATTCGAAATGCCAGTTAGCTGATGCACCGATGCTGTGGCCGGTGAAGCCGGTATTGGACCAGCCCCAATACTTGTATTCGGTGTCGATTGTCACGTTATCGCCCACGACGAACTCAGCACCAAGACCAACAGTTGTGTACTGACCACCAGCATCGAAGTGATAACGACCAACGCCGGTGTAGATCAGCATATCCGGATTGGCGAGGTAACCAACACGTGCTTCAACGCCGCCGCCGGTTCCGGTTGATGAGGAGTCAGCGTATGCGCCAATCCAGCCTTCAAGTCCGAAGAGAATTTGGTCATTGGTTACGTTGAAGCCGATAATGGCATCGACGAAGCCAACTGTTTCGGCAGGGCCGCCATTTGAAAAGCTGGTGCCGGTTACGCCAACACCAGCGTAGAAACCATCCCAATCAAATCCGGTTGACGGGTTCGCCACAGGATCTGCTGCATATGCTGATGTCGATATTAGAGCTGCTGCTGTCGCAAGCAATGTTGATTTTAGAAAAGACATAACGCCCCCATAAACATATTCATAAATTGTTAATCATGAATTTGTTTACGGTAGTGTTCGTTTTTGGTCAACAGTGAAAGGCAAGGATTTGGGCGATATGTCGCATGTTTTTCAAGTCTTTCTGTGTTTTGGTTAAGACTGAATTTGCCAGTAATAGTATCTACGTACGTGCATACTTAGCGTGCATTTGTGAACAGTGAGCATGCCTAGCTACCCGAGGAGCAGAATCGCTTCATCGGTTTTGCAATAGTTGCGGATGCACGAGGCGTTTATGATCTCGTTCAAATTTTGATTCTAAATGAGACGATAAACGCCTCGTGCTATTGAGTTTTTCGCAACCGCAATTTTGCCCCGGAGTGCTCACCCATCTATCTCCTTTAGCAACATCATGATCCGTTGATAGATCATTGGGAGTTTTTGTACCTCACGGGGCGCACCACAATTTACATGACGGTCTAAAACCGACCTATGCAAATTGTTGCCCCTCCGGCGGGGCGGCCAAAAAGTTGGCCGAGGTCCTCGCCTTTGGCTCGTCCGTCATTTACCTCGCTTGTCCAGCGCTTGTGAAAAGCACCAGTTGGCGGGGGTGCCGGGGTCGGGAGCGCGGCGTGAGCGCTAAAAAGCGCTGAGCGAAAGCGACCAACGGCGGCACGAAAAACAACGAACCCCCAAAAATTTCCAGAACAGCTTCAACATGCTGCCCGATGATTTACGCCTGCCTTCGGTGTCAGACTGGACATAATTGCATTGCGACCCAAATCAGCGACCCGATTTGGTCTCAATATCCTCTTGTTTGAGCCGCCGTCGTAAGCTTCGCTTACTTGCCGCCTTTTGGTGCCTGCTAGCTGGCGCCAATGGTTATCGGGGCTAAGAGCAGCTCAAACCGCTTCACCATCCGTCGATGGCCGCTGAAGCGAAGATGCGATCCAGTATAGTGTGGTCGGTGTGGGCGGGGATAAGTATTTGGAGATGCTTTTTAGATTCAGAGTGTTATTGTTCTGTCGGCGTTGGGTTCGTCGGATGACAATAGAGGTTGTGTCCGCAGTTTTCGCTTGGAACTTATGCGAATGAAAACGAGAAAGCCAAGCGAAGTGGCTTCGAAATGACGCGCCGTCATCCCTGTTGTTTTTTCTCGCTCACGCTGCGCAGGCAGGCAGGGATGACGAAGGTGGTTGAACAAGCCCAGTTGTGGAAACGGGACATGCTTCATGGACCCTCGGGTCAAGCCCGAGGGTGACGAAGAGGGCGGCTTGTGCTCCAACGATCCACACTTTTGTGTGGCCGTGATTTTGAGCGGCCGGACTCCCTTTTCGCACCGTCCCGGACTTGATCCGGGACCTCTCTTTGGTCTGCGCGAGTGCAAGGTGGTGCGGGTGGAGAGTTTTGCCTTCCACATGGGACGCTTGCAGATGATTGGTGCTGCTTGCCCAACCTCACAACACCCTCGTCATACTCGGGCTTGACCCGAGTATCCATGCAGCCTCACAATTATCCAATGAGCTGTTGAGTTTGCATTATGACGAACAAGCCAAACGGGGGGGCACCGCTGTTAATTTGATTTTTTCTCAATTTCTCTCATTGCAGCATGGATTGTCGCGAGAAAAAAATAGAACATCCAGCTATGCCAAATGGCTTGATCGTAATTCGTCTTCTGCTTGTGATTGTGATGACGGATACTGAAGTTATTTAGGAGGTCAAAAAGTGCCATTTCGTCATTCTTGACCATCACCTTTTTAAGTTTGGGTCTTATGAATTCAAATGCGTCTGCTAGTTCGCGCACAGCGTCTTTGCGATCCTCAAAAGTGGAGCTTCTCAGCCTATATTTACGGATTGCAGAATTCACTTGGTTTTCGATATTCTCTGATTTTGGCGGAAGTCTTGCATCTAACAGGCTCCCCAACCCAGTTTCAGGTAATTCTTCAATTTCACCCTCTTCATTCAACCTGTATCCGTTGAGATAGTGCGCTAGAAGGCCATTAACATGATTTCGAAATCTAGCTTTTCCTTTTGCGGCGTCAAATTCGGTATAGTGCCACCCGCATTCCATATAGTCGTGATGCCAGCCTTTTGTGGGAAATGATGCTTTGTCATGCAAGAACTCAATCACATCAAACACGTCTTCTTCGTTATAATGATCGATGCTCTCGTGGATAGGCCAGAGACTATCTTTTTGAGATCGAATCATTAGCTCAAGGGAGACGTCGACAGTCTTGCCTTGAATTTCCCCATGGTCGATGCATTCATATCCCAGTTCCTCCTGAAACAACCCTTCGTTTTGACAAACCTGAAAGATTTTGCCGAATGCAGATTTAAGGACCTGCAAAGTCATTTGCGACTTTCCGTCAGTATGGCTTTTTCGCAATGAATACAGTTTTTTCAAAACCATGTTGCCTGCTCCTAAAACAAACCCCGGCCAACTTGCGCCGACCGGGGTCAATATCATTACAATATATCGCTTCGCATAGTGCGATCAGGCTAGCCTGTTAGCTACAACCTGTGGTGCTTCCGCAGGTGTCACACTTTAGGCAGGTGCCGTTGCGCAC
Source organism: Maritalea porphyrae (assembly GCF_030159895.1). Lineage (GTDB taxonomy): Bacteria > Pseudomonadota > Alphaproteobacteria > Rhizobiales > Devosiaceae > Maritalea > Maritalea porphyrae. The sequence goes on along the minus strand of NZ_BSNI01000002.1, from coordinate 2,206,490 downwards.
AAGGGTGAAGTTGGCGCATTCGGGGCAGCTTTCCCCTTCATAGCCTTTCATCCGGGCTTGGGCGCGTTGGGTGTTCACATCGGCAACGGGGGATGGATTGAGTTCCATTTCCTGAGCGGAATGTGCTTCTGTTTTCAACGCGGTGGCGGCTGAAGTGTGCAGCATGGTTGCAGCGTTTGACTGCATAGAAGCCACAGGGTTTGTGGTGGCCGCTTGTGGTTCGGAAGAAACAAGCATCAAGTTTTTGTCTTTCACGCGACCACGGGTAAGGCCTTTGGACACAAAGCGTTCGGCTGCGACTTGTTCTGGTGCGTTGCCGGCGGCTTTATCTTCCGCCACGCCGCCAGAAAGAGCGGTTGAGCTCATATTTTCTGGGGTCACGTGGGCCAAGTCAGACCGCTCTAGGTAAGAGATAGCCAACTCGCGGAACACATAGTCCAAAATGGAAGTTGAAGACTTAATTGCTTCATTGCCGATCACCATGCCCGCAGGTTCAAAGCGGGTGAAGGTGAAGGCTTCAACAAACTCCTCAAGTGGCACACCATATTGCAGGCCAAGTGACACAGCGATGGCGAAGTTGTTCATCATGGCACGGAAGGCTGCACCTTCTTTGTGCATATCAATGAAGATTTCGCCCAAACGACCATCGTCATATTCGCCAGTACGCAAGTAAACTTTGTGGCCGCCCACGACAGCTTTTTGCGTGTAGCCTTTGCGGCGATCTGGCATTTTTTCGCGTTCGCGCATCCGCTCAACCACACGTTCCACAATGGTTTGTGTGCGCTCAACGGCTGATTTTGCCACCAACTCTTCTGCCGCATCGATGGCATCGTCATCATCATCCGCCAACAATTGAGCATTGAGTGGCTGAGAAAGCTTAGAGCCGTCGCGGTACAAGGCATTGGCTTTCAAAGCGAGTTTCCAAGACAGCATGTAGCTTTCTTTACACTCTTCAACCGTTGCGTTGTTTGGCATGTTGATGGTTTTAGAAATCGCACCAGAAATGAATGGCTGTGCTGCTGCCATCATGCGGATGTGGCTTTCAACGCTTAGGAAGCGTTTGCCGATCCGGCCACAAGGGTTGGCACAGTCAAACACATTATAGTGCTCTTCTTTAAGGTGAGGGGCTTTTTCAAGCGTCATCGCACCGCAAACGTGAATGTTGGCTGCGTCGATTTCTTCTTTGGTGAAGCCGAGTGCTGCGAGCATGTCAAAATTCATGTCGTTGAGCTGCTCGTCGGTCAAGCCAAGTTCGTTTTTGCAGAACTCTTCGCCCAAGCTCCATTTGTTGAAGGCGAATTTGATGTCAAATGCGCTTTCCAAACCAGCATTGATTGCTTCAACCTTCTCATCAGTGAAGCCTTTGGCTTTCAATGTGGTTGGGTTGATGCCTGGTGCTTGGTTCAGATTGCCGTGGCCAACCGCGTAGACTTCAATCTCTGCGATCTGGTCTTCAGCATAGCCAAGGGTGCGCAATGCTTCTGGCACAGCGCGGTTGATGATTTTGAAGTAACCACCACCGGCAAGCTTTTTAAACTTCACTAGTGCAAAGTCAGGCTCGATGCCGGTTGTGTCACAATCCATCACCAAACCAATGGTGCCGGTTGGTGCAATCACAGAGACCTGCGCATTGCGGTAGCCGTGCTTTTCGCCAAGTTTAAGCGCTTTGTCCCAAGCTTTTTTGGCGTGGTCCACAAGGCGTGTGTCTGGGCAGTTTGCGTGGTCAAGTGGCACAGGGTTAATGGACAAATCTTCGTACCCATCGGCTTTGCCGTGCGCTGCTGTACGGTGGTTGCGGATAACGCGTAACATGTGCTCGGCGTTTGGCTTGTAGCTTGGGAACGGGCCCAACTCTTTCGCCATTTCCGCAGATGTTGCGTAAGAAACACCGGTTAGAATTGCTGTGATGGCACCGCCAATGGCGCGGCCTTCATCAGAATCATAGCCAATGCCCGATGTCATCAACAAGCCGCCGATATTTGCGTAACCAAGGCCCAAAGTGCGGAACTCAAATGAGCGTTCTGCAATTGCTTTGGATGGGAATTGCGCCATCATCACAGAGATCTCAAGCACGATGGTCCACAAGCGAACAGAATGCTCAAAGTCTTCAATGAGGAATTCACCGTCTTCGCCGCGATATTGCAGCAAGTTCAAAGAGGCAAGGTTACACGCTGTGTCGTCCAAGAACATATATTCTGAACAAGGGTTTGACGCACGGATGTCGCCAGACGCCTTACAGGTGTGCCAGTCATTGATGGTAGTGTGATATTGGATGCCTGGGTCAGCACATGCCCAAGCGGCATAGCCAACGCTGTCCCACAATTCACGCGCTTTAAGGGATTTGGTGGTTTCACCCGTAATGCGCCCCTTGAGGTCCCATTCGCCATCTTGCTCAACAGATTCCAGGAAACCATCGGTGACGCGGATTGAGTTGTTTGAGTTTTGACCCGCAACGGTGAGGTAGGCTTCACTATCCCAATCTGTGTCGTAAACTGGGAATTCAAGGTCGGTATAGCCTTGCTCTGCGAACTGGATCACGCGCTGAATGTAGTTTTCAGGCACCAACGCTTTTTTCGCCGCGCGGACTTCGCGCTTCAGGGCAGGGTTCTTTAGTACATCAAAGCAATCATTGCCTTGACCTTCGCAATTCACGCAGGCCTTCATGATGGCTTTCATATGTTTGGAAACGGTTTTGGAACCAGTGACGAGAGCGGCAACCTTTTGCTCCTCTTTCACCTTCCAATTGATATATTCCTCAATATCTGGGTGGTCGATGTCAACAACCACCATTTTTGCCGCACGACGAGTGGTGCCACCAGATTTGATGGCGCCAGCAGCGCGGTCACCAATTTTAAGGAATGACATAAGGCCAGATGACTTGCCGCCACCTGAAAGGCTTTCGCCTGCGCCACGAAGGGCAGAAAAGTTAGAGCCTGTGCCTGAACCATATTTAAACAAGCGCGCTTCACGCACCCAAAGGTCCATGATGCCGCCATCGCTGACAAGGTCGTCGTCAACCGACTGGATGAAGCAAGCGTGCGGCTGTGGGTGCTCATAAGCGGAATTGGAGCGCACAAGCTCGTGGGTGAATGGGTCCACATAGTGGTGGCCTTGGCCCGGACCATCAATGCCATAAGCCCAGTGAAGGCCTGTGTTGAACCATTGTGGGGAGTTTGGCGCACATTTTTGCGTCGCTAGCATATATGCCATTTCGTCAAAGAAGGCGCGGGCGTCTTCTTCTTTGTTGAAATAGCCACCTTTCCAGCCCCAATAAGTCCAAGTGCCAGCGAGGCGATCAAAAACTTGTCGGCTGTCAATTTCAGAACCGTAGCGCTCTTCTTCGGGGAGTTTTTCGAGCGCTTTTTCGTCAGGTACCGAGCGCCACAGCCATGAAGGAACAGTGTTTTCTTCAACCTTCTTCAGCTTGGCGGCAACGCCTGCTTTGCGGAAGTATTTTTGCGCGATGATATCAGCGGCAACTTGCGACCAGCTTTGAGGAACATCAATATTATCAAGCCTAAATACAATCGACCCGTCAGGGTTTTTGATCTCACTCGTGGCCTTACGGAATTTAATACCCGCATACGGTGATTGATTTGGCTTGGTGTAACGCCGCTCTATGCGCATTTGTAGTCCCCGCTGTAATTGGACGCAGCATTTGCGTCCGATGAACCAATATGGTTCTTCGATTTTCTGTTCGACTTTGCCCGTTAGGCGTAGGAAATGAGCCTTTCCTACATGGCCTAGTTAGCCCCGTTATTTTCATTTTAGGCCCCCCAACATTTAGTTGTTGGTTCAAGTCCTAAAACAAGCGTGAAATTGGGTGATCGCTTGTCAACGTTCTGATTTCGCTACTTAGGTAGTTTTGCTTACCGTTGCCCGCGTCGTCAGAAAAACCGAAACAAAATGATCCGCCGCCCACCTAGTATTCTGTGGGATTTGATACGCATTTTGCTGGTTTGTAGCTTTTACTCAATTTGCAGTATCAAAGCCTACCCATTTCCAAAAAATCGTCAACCACATAGATTTGCAATTTTCACAATCCCTAGTGTCTATCACGCTCATTATGACCATATCTGGTATATATGGTGTGAACAATGGGGATAAAGTAAACAGTGTGATTCGGATGCGTTGTGGAATGGTGGCGGCAAAATATGCCTGTCAGAATAGCCGCTGAATCACATCTAGAAATCGAAATATGTTCCGGAAATATCGACGTTTTGCGGCAGCATTTGAACAATTGGTCAAACCAAAGGTTAACGATTTCGTGTCCGTGGAAGTGCCATTGGTGTCCATGCCAACTTTTCACACAACCCTGTCAAGCGCATTATTTGGTGAGTATTTTAGTATTGCGTTTAGGTTGTATTTCATGGGTGTTCATGCGCCGAACCGGGCCGACGAAACTAAAGGGCCCTCAGTGGTGGTGATTGAGACCGCCAGACATATGCAAGTTCTCTATAGATCAATGCTTTCGGGCGCGGCGACACGGGCGCTGCGCATTTTTAGCGACCCCAAATATGCGATTCCCTCGATTCTTTCGGACCCACCTGATGTGATCTTGGTTGATTGGGAAGCAGACAGTTTGCCGGGCAACCGATTCTTAAAACAATTTCGCTCTAGGCAGCTTTACCCCATATGTTTGACCCCAGTTATCATGGTGATGTCTGAGGTGCGCCAAAGGGCATTTGAGCAAGCCATAAAACTTGGTGCCCATGCTGTCCTGGCGAAACCAATATCAACGAACCGACTTTTTGAGTACATCACTTGGGTTTCTTCAGAGCAGCAGCAAATGGAGCTGGTGGGCGATAAGTATGTTGTTGGCAATCTAGTTGATCGAATTGAGAACCAGAAACTAGGTCCCACAGGCTTCGAATCAAGCGGCTTCGTGCAAGATGAGCAAATGGCGCAGGTCGAATCGTTGCAATCAGACGTGGATCGTATTCTGAAGTCATCATTTTATTGATGTGCGGCCATCGCAAAGAAGGCACTTGTTCGTCTTAGGCTAATTTGCCGCTGAAATAGTGCCGCTTTTGGCTGGCTCTTGCCACAAAGAGATGTTAAACGCTTCCAAAGACAATAATTGCTTTCATTTGGGGGCAATTGGGTGGTTACGATCTTGGAGCTGATATGAAACAGCTATTTGCAGAAATCTTCATTTGGTGGCATGGCCAGACCATGGGTACCCGTTTGTTCACTGCGCTAAACGGCAAGTTTGTTGGCGAAGACGATGCGGGCAACAAGTATTATGTATCCAAGAAGGACCCTAAAAAACGTTGGGTCACCTATAATGGCCCTGCAGAAGCTTCTGCAATTCAGGCAGGTTGGCATGGCTGGATGCATGGCCGTACCGATGTGCCGCCGACTGAGCAAAACTACCAGGCCAAAGCTTGGGAAAAGCCTCACCACGAAAATCTAACCGGCACAGCCGCGGCCTATCGCCCGAAGGGTAGCTTGTTGGAAGACGGTAAGCGCCCGAACGTGACCGGCGATTACGACGCTTGGTCGCCTGAATAGTATCGAATTGATGACAAGCCACAACTTGTTCAGTTTACGCGCATTTTTTGCGGTCATGCTTTTTGCTGTGACCGCTTTGTCTTTTGCGCCTTCTGCACGTGCTGAAACGGTGGCCAATCCAGTGGTGGTTTTCGCTGGACTGGACAAGATAACCGGCCGGATCATCAATTTTGACGTCTATATTGATGAAACGGTTCAATTTGGTGCGCTGCAAATCACGCCCAAAGCCTGTTACACACGGCCTGCAAACGAAACACAGCGCACAACTGTTTTCGTTGAAGTTGATCAGGTTTCTTTGAAGCAGACGCTGAGCAGAATTTTCACGGGTTGGATGTTTGCTGACAGTCCGGCGCTAAATGCCATTGATCACGCGGTTTATGACATTTGGCTTGTTGACTGCAAACAATCATCGGATATTCCACCACCATCCAGCCGATAGAAATCGGCGTCAATCTGTAGCGCTCTTTGTAGATGCTGGTGGTATTGCGCGCGCGATATCTCAACAGCGCCTAGCGAGCGCAGGTGGTCGGTAATAAATTGCGTATCCAGCAGATGAAATCCACCAACATTTAGTCGATCTACAAGATGGGCGAGGGCGATTTTTGATGCATCTCGTTCTTTGTGGAACATGCTTTCGCCAAAAAATGCGCCGCCTATCGCGATGCCATATAGCCCGCCGACCAGATTGTTCTGTGACCAAACCTCAACAGTGTGGCAATGCCCTGTGCGAAACAAAGAGTGATAAAGCTCAATAATCTCGTCATTGATCCAAGTATCTGCACTGTCGCGTCGTTCAGCTGCGCAATTGGAAATGACAGACATAAAGTTTGTATCGACACGCACTTCAAACAAGTTGCGGCGCATCTTCTTTTTCAGGCTCTTGGAAATATGAAAGCCGTCAAGGGGGATGACCCCGCGCTCGTCGGGATCGACCCAAAACAAATCATTTGACTTTGCGCTTTCCGCCATTGGGAAAATGCCATGTGCGTATGCGCTCAGTAGCATTTCGGGCGTCAATTTCAGCGCGTAAGGATCATTAGGTTCCATAATTGAAAACAGGGCCAAATTGGCCCTGCATCTCTTTACATCCCAAGATATTTTTCGAGCCAGTGAATATCGTAATTACCGGCAATCACATCAGGCTCTTTGATTAGTTTTCTAAAGAGCGGCAATGTGGTTTTGACCCCATCAACGACAAACTCATCCAGGGCACGATTGAGGCGTTGTAGGCACTCAGCGCGCGTGCGTCCGTGGACAATAAGCTTGCCGATTAGGCTGTCATAGTATGGTGGGATTTTGTAACCTTGATAGACGCCACTATCTACGCGCACGCCTACGCCACCAGCTGGGTGGTAGTATGAAATTGTGCCAGGAGAAGGTGCAAAAGTCTCAGGGTCTTCTGCGTTGATCCGCACTTCAATGGCGTGACCCCAGAACTGAACGTCCTCTTGCTTGACCGTCATTTCCATACCCGCAGCAATGCGGATTTGTTCGTAAACGATATCGACGTTGGTGATACGTTCGGTCACAGGGTGTTCCACCTGCAAACGCGTATTCATTTCAATGAAATAGAACTCGCCATCTTCATACAAAAATTCGACGGTGCCAGCGCCAGAATACCCCATTTTGGCGACCGCATTGGCGCAGATCATGCCAATAGATTCGCGCTCTTCGGGGGTAATTGAAGGTCCGTTTGCCTCTTCCCATACTTTTTGGTGGCGGCGTTGCAACGAGCAATCACGTTCGCCCAAATGCACCGCGCGACCTTTCCCGTCGCCCAACACTTGCACTTCGATGTGGCGCGGTTTGCCGAGATATTTCTCGATGTAAACAGCATCATCGCCGAATGCAGCTTTGGCCTCTGTACGGGCAGTGGAAAGCGCTACGCTGATTTCTTTCTCATTTTTGGCAACTTTCATGCCGCGGCCACCGCCGCCAGATGCTGCCTTAATGATCACTGGATAACCAATTTCTTGCGCGATGCGCTTGGCTTCGCCATCGTCGGTCACGCCACCCTCAGAACCGGGAACCACGGGGATACCCAACTCTTTGGCGGTGCGTTTTGCTTCGATCTTGTCGCCCATAATATCGATATGGTGAGACGAAGGACCGATAAAGGCGATGTTGTGCTCTTCCAGAATCTGCGCAAAGCGAGAATTTTCGGACAAAAAGCCATAACCTGGGTGTACGGCTTCTGCGCCGGTGATCTCACACGCAGCAAGAATAGATGGGATATTGAGGTAGCTGTCTTTTGCAGGGGCGGGGCCAATGCACACGCTTTCGTCTGCAAGGCGCACATGCATTGCATCGGCATCTGCCGTTGAATGCACCGCAACTGTTTGAATACCCAGCTCTTTACAAGCGCGCAGAATTCGCAAAGCGATTTCGCCGCGGTTAGCAATGAGAACTTTGGAGAACATATTGGTTTCTCCTATTCAATCACAACGAGTGGTTCACCGAATTCAACAGGCTGCGCGTCGTCCACAAGAATGCGGGTTACAGTTCCTGCTTTATGGGCTGGAATTTGGTTCATGGTTTTCATCGCTTCGATGATGAGAACTGTTTGGCCTTCGGTCACCTTCGCGCCAACTTCAACAAAGTTTGCTGCGCCAGGTTCTGGCGCCATATAAGCAGTGCCAACCATTGGTGATGTCAATGTGCCAGGGTTCGACCCCAAATCTTCTGCAGCTGGTGCTGCAACCGGTGTTGGTGCCGCCGCAGCAGCAGGGGCTGCTGGTGCAGGTGCTGCAGCCATCATTTGCGGCGCATAACCCATCGGAGATGGCATGTGGACAACTTCTTGAGCATAGGATCGTGTAACGCGGACGCGGAAATCGTCTTTTTCAATTTCAACTTCTGCGAGATCTTGCTCGTTCAACAATTCAGCGATCGTGCGGATTAGATCGCGATCAATTTGTGAACCTTTGGTCATTTAGGTTGCTTCTCCGATTTATAATTACTCTGGGATCTGCGTCGCCAGTGCCCCAATTGCGAGGATATATCCAGTTGGGCCCAAACCGCAAATGGTTCCGGTAGCCACTGGAGATACAAATGATTTATGGCGGAACTCTTCTCGCGCATAAATGTTGGATAGATGAACTTCAATTGTTGGAATAGCGATGGCGCGTATTGCGTCATGGATCGCAACAGAAGTGTGCGTATAAGCTGCTGGGTTGATAACGAGACCGTCGCAGGCTGCACCTGCTTGTTGAATCAAGGTCACCAATTCGCCTTCTGAATTGGTTTGCAAGAATTCAAGCTCAAAATCAAAACGCGCGCATTCGTCAGCGCAGGCAGCTTCGATCTCTGCTAGGCCGATATTGCCATAAATGTCGCCTTCGCGGTTCCCCAACAAATTGAGGTTTGGTCCGTTCAGAATTGCGATTTTCTTGGCCATTTACGCCGCCTTTTTATGCCGTTCGCCACAAAAGTGTGATGTGACTATACGAAATTGAGCGAAAAGGCAAAGGGTTGCAAGCTAATCCTATGCGCTTTTCGACAAATTATAGATAAAATGGTCCGATTTTATAGATTACACGTCGCTTTGCCGCATTTGCGCATGTTTTTGACCTTTTCACGCATCTCATCAATGCCGACTGCGCCACGCAGCAACTCGTCACCAACGATGAAGTTGGGGGTAGATGATATTCCCAGTGCCTCAGCGAGCTGGTAGGAGCGGCTGATAACATCGGTCACCGATTGATCCCCCATTTGCAATTCTAGATCGACTGGGTTTAGCCCCAAGCTTTGGGCGGCCTTTAGCGCTGCGCCTTTGTCAATCTGACCGCGTGAGGCGAAAAGCTGCGTGTGGAAATCAAGGTAGCTTACGTCTTTTTCGCGCTGCACAAGGACAGCAATTCGCGCCGCGTCAACGGAACCTTGGCTCAGTATCGGGAATTCTTTCAAGATCACGCGGACATTTTTATCTTCGTCCAAGAGTTGCATTACGTCAGCGAGTGCTTGACGACAGAAGCCACAATTGTAGTCAAAGAACTCAACAAGGGTCACATCGCCGTTCGGGTTTCCAAGAACAACATGGTCAGGATCATCGTAAATCTGACTTTGCAAAGACGCCAATGCAACTCTTGCCTGTTCGTTTTGCGTACGTTCGGTCTCTGCCTGAAGTGCAACCGACATGCGTTGCAGAATTGAAGGGTTCGCCATCAAGTAGCTTTCAATTGCGGGCCCAAGGTCTGAAGTATCAACTGGCGTGCTTAGTGCTGGTGCCGTTTCGCTCGGCGCAAGTTCTGCAATCTTGTTCTCAATTGCTTTGTCGATCAATTGTTCAATGTCTGATTGGGAAAGCTGCGCTTGCTGTTGTTGGTTGGTTATCGATATCACCGCAAAAAGGATGGCAGCTGCCAGCAACAATGCGCCGGTAATGAAGTAAATAGAACGAGCTTGCATGAGAAGTCTTTCGAATCAGAATTTGTTAGCGGCTATGTTAGCGACAAAATGTCATCGGAACGTAACCAGGCAGGTGTGCCTTTAGTGAGTTTCTTTTGAGCTTTTTTCGCCAGGCCACGGGCAAGCCCAACATCTCCGTTCAGCAACGCAGCTTCAGCCGCCGCAAGATCTGCTTGACCTTCGTCGCCTAGTTTTGCGTAAGCACGAGCGAGAATTGCAAATGGACGTGCCGAGCGAGGGGACGTTGCCGAAACACGCTTGAGCTGACGAATAGCTTCTTGAACATTCGCTTGCGAGCCAGTGTCTGCGAGCGCGAGCGCGTAAATCATACGGAATTCTGGCTCTTTAGGTGCCAGTTCAACGGCACGTTCAAGCGGCGACAATGCTTTGCTTGGTTGGCCGGTTTCATAATACATTTGTCCAAGCATCTCGCGAAAGTTTGGATTGCTCGGGGAAGCTTTGACCAATGCTTCCATCTGTTTAATCGCACCGATACCAGCGCCAGCTCGATAGCCAGCAATGGTGCGTGCATATTTGGCTGCGAGTGACTTATCTGAATTTGGATAGCGATTTAGCACTGTTTGGCTGCGCTCTAGAAAGCCCGTCAATTTGGCTTTTACTAGTTCAAAGCGCTCGACATCTTTCTTGTTGTCCCGCTTCTTTCGAAATGGGCTGCTTGCAGCGCGGTTCTGAACTTGGTTGATGCGGTCTTCTGCCAAAGGATGTGTGCCTAGATAACCAGAAGCACCAGCGCTTAGACCCTGGTTGTTCTTCAGAGTGGTCAACACGTCAAGCATACCATCCGGCGATTGTTTGGTGCGTTCGAGATATGAGATTGCTGCGGCGTCAGCCGCGCTTTCTTCCGAGCGGCGATAAGCCATAAAGGCATTTTGACTTGCCGAAGATGCGCCGATGATGAATGCACTCGCCATGCGACCGATATCTTCGCGGTTTTCTTGTCCCGCAGCGGCAGCGAGTACACCAACGCCCAAGAGCATTGAGACAGCCTGCACGCGTGCTTGAACTTCAGCTTGTTCTCTAAGTCGTTGCAAATGTCCGCCGGCAAGGTGGCCAATTTCATGGGCAAGTACGGCTTTGAGCGCGTTTGGTGTCTTGCTGTCGAGAATGGTTCCGTAGTTGATAAACATGGAACCGTTTTCGATTACAAACGCGTTAAAGCGTCGATCATTGACGATATAGATCGGCAGATTTTGATTTTGAATGCCAGCGGCCTTCATTAGAGGCGCGGAAAAATCGCGGATCATGGATTGGGTTTCTGCGTCGGTAATTAGCCGCAACGTCTGCGCTTGAGCAGCAGAGCTTCCAAGAAATACGCACAAAGCAAAAAGAAGTGTGGAGAGAACTCTACCCATTGATTAGTTGACCTTTGCGCCCCATTCGAATTATGGCCTGATACCGAAGAGTCTTTGACCCTAATGGCCTTTATGCCACCAAATACAGGAAAGTTGGGCAGTTTAATGACCAATTCACAACAGTTTGATGCGCTAAGGCCTTTCTATGCCATGGAGATATTGGCTCAAGCCAAGCAAAAAGAAGCATTGGGCGAGAAGGTTTGCCACCTAGAAGTCGGTGAGCCGGGCGCTCAAGTGGCGCCGGAGGTGCGTGAAGCGGTGGCAACAGCGGTGTTGAACAAACCGCAGGGATATACCCATGCGAAGGGCAATGCGTCGTTGCGCAATGGTTTGGTTGAGTATTATCGGCAGCAACACAAGGCGATTGTTGACCCGGATGATATCTTGATAACCAATGGCTCCTCCGCTGGCTTTATCTTAGCCTTTCTTTCTGGCTTTGAGCGTGGTGCAAAAATCGCGGTAACGCGCCCTGGGTACCCAGCATATCTAAATATACTGAGCAGTCTTGGGTTTGAGGCGGTCGAAATTGAATTGTCGCCAGACCAAAGTTGGCGGTTGGATGCAGAAGCGGTACGCGATGCACATAGCCGAAACCAATTTGATGGGCTTTTGTTGGCATCACCATCTAACCCCACAGGTGCCATGATCGAACGCGACGAGTTTAAGCAAATTGTTGAAGCGTGTCGTGAGCTTGATGTTCGGTTTATCTCCGATGAGATTTACCATGGCCTAAGCCACGGGATGAATGAAACAACGGCGCTTGAATTTGGCAATGATGCGATCGTCATCAATAGTTTTTCCAAATATTACTGTATGACCGGTTGGCGTTTGGGCTGGATGGTTTTGCCCAAGGATTTGGTGCGTCGAACAGAGATAATGGCGCAAAATATGTTCATTTCAGCACCAAGTATGTCTCAACTTGCAGGTGAAATAGCGCTTAAATGCCGGGACTATTACGATGCTCAGAAAGTGCAGTACATATCTAATGGATTGTTGTTGACACGTGCGCTCCAAGAAATGGGGTTTGCGGATGTCTGTCAGTCCGATGGCGCGTTTTACGCCTATGCGGATATTTCCCCATTTTCAAACGATAGCGTCTATTTCTGTCAAAAACTGCTGGATCGGGGCGATGTTGCCGCCACGCCGGGCGTTGATTTTGACCGCGTGAATGGCAATAAGTTTGTGCGCTTTAGCTATGCGGGTTCGCGCGAAACAATAGAAGATGCGATCGAAAAAATGGCCGGCTTTTTGAGCCGACCATTGTAATTTCTATTTCGTTTTCTTGAACGCTACCTAGTTGCCTAGGATGTTGCGTTGCCACCAGCCTTTTTTGACCTTCTTGACCGGCTCAGCCGTCTCACCTTCGTTTGAAGATGGCGAAGAGGAGGTAACGATTATGCCTTCCTCAGGCAATTTCTTTTCAGGTCGAGCAGGGCGCTCTGCCTTTTCCTCTACAATCTTCGCAGGTTTTTCTTCAACCTTTGGTGCCGCTGCTTTTTCTGGCTCAGAAGCTTTGTCTGCGGTTGATTTGTCCGCGGCAGCTTTTTCAGCTTCAATTTCTGCCTTGGATTTTCGACCACGACGACGCTTTGGCTTCTCTTCAGGCTTTTCGTCTTTGGCTTCAATCTGGGTATTGTCTTCTTGAACAACAACTTCAGCTGACGTTTCAGCTGCGTTTGTATCTTGTTCGTCAGATTTTTTCTTACGCGAACGGCGCGGACGCTTTTTAGGCTTCTCGTCAGCTTTTGCTTCAGCGTTGTCGCCTTCGCTCACAGAAGGGGCGGATTCAATTGCTGCCGCCGCTTCGGCATCCATTGCTGGAGAGTCTGCTTCGCCTTCGACAGTTGATGCTTCTTCGCCTGCGTTTTCTGCTGCATTGTCTGAAGCTTGGACATTGTCATCCTGGCTGCGACGATTGCGACGACCGCCACGACGACCACGACGGCGGCGCTTTTTAGGCTGCTCATCATCATTGTCTTCGTCTTTGTCTTTTTCGTCAGCGCGTGCTTCTCCAACTGCATTTGATGTTTCGGCCGCATTGTTGTCACGATCACGGTCGCGTCCGCCACGACGACGTCGTTTGCCACGGCGACGGTTTGAACGCTCTTCTTCTTGCGTTTCTTCTTTCTCTTCTGTGTCATCTTCATCGATGTCGATGAGGATTGGCGCAGAATCGACTTTGACGTGATTTGTTTGACGCGCAACGCTTGTGTCGTACGGATCGCCTTTTTCGATTGTGAACTGGTCACCAAGTAGATGGCTGTCCGCGGTAATGGCGATGGCTAGGCCAAAACGTTGTTCCAAAACAAGGATTTGGCTTCGTTTTGCGTTCAACAGATATAGTGCAACTTCGGTCGGCACTTTTACGTTGATTGATTGACCTTGCTTGCGCATCACTTGGTCTTCGATTGCGCGCATGACCATGAGGGCCAAGCTATCAACTGAGCGAACCAAGCCAGTTCCTGTGCAAACAGGGCAGGTAATTGTTGAGCTTTCCAGCACGCCAAAACGGATGCGTTGTCGTGACATTTCGAGCAGGCCGAAATGTGAAATCCGACCAACTTGGATGCGTGCACGATCAGTTTTCAACGAATCCTTGAGTTTGCGTTCAACAGCGCGAATGTTGCGCTTCTCTTCCATATCGATGAAGTCGATCACCACGAGACCGGCCATATCGCGCAGACGCAATTGGCGGGCCAACTCGGCAGCAGCTTCAAGGTTGGTTTGGAGCGCAGTGTCTTCAATATTGTGTTCTTTGGTCGCTTTACCAGAGTTCACGTCAACTGAAACAAGCGCTTCGGTCGGGTTGATCACCAAGTAACCACCAGAAGGCAATGTTACCTGCGGTGAGAACATAGAATCGAGTTGCTCTTCCACGCCATGGCGGGAAAAGATTGGCTGCTCTTCGCGATAGGGCTGAACATTTTTCGCGTGCGAAGGCATGATCATTCGCATGAAGTCTTTGGCTTCGCGGTATGCTTCTTCGCCCGAAACCAACACTTCTTCGATTTCTTTATTATAAAGATCTCGAATAGAGCGTTTGATTAGGCTGCCTTCTTCATAGACAAGACAGGGGGCTGTGCTTTCAAGCGTTAAGCTGCGCACATTTTCCCAAAGGCGAAGCAGATATTCAAAGTCCCGTTTCACTTCGGCTTTGGTCCGGCTTGCGCCGGCGGTACGCAAGATTACGCCCATGCCCTTTTGAACGTCGAGCTCGCTTGCGACTTGCTTGAGGCGTTTACGGTCGGCCGCATTGGTGATTTTGCGGGAGATGCCGCCACCACGAGCCGTATTCGGCATTAGAACTGAATAGCGACCTGCAAGTGAAAGATAAGTTGTTAGCGCTGCGCCTTTGTTGCCGCGCTCTTCTTTTACAACCTGTACCAGCAAAACTTGCCGGCGTTTGATCACTTCTTGGATTTTGTAGGTTTTTGCTTTTTTCTTCCGACGACGCTGCGGAACTTCTTCCATTGCGTCTTCAGCCCCAACTTCGTCGACTTCGTCTTCTTCTGACTCAGTATTAGCTTCTGCATCGGCATCCAAAATCTTGGCAGCCTCAGCTTCCAGATCTGTTGAACCGTCTACGACTTCGTCGCTTGCAACGCTTGGCGTATCCACATCAGCGGCTTGTGCAGATTTATCTTCACTGTCCGCCTCAGCAGCGGTTTCATCGTCTGCAGGCTCTTCGATATCCAATATGCTTGGTTGATCAGCGCCACTTAGGTCGTCTGCATGATTTTGAGCGACTTCATCTTCTTCTTCCTCAGCCAGAAGCGCTTCGCGATCGGCGAGGGGAATTTGATAATAGTCGGGGTGAATTTCTGAGAAAGCGAGAAAACCGTGGCGGTTGCCGCCATAGTCAACAAATGCAGCCTGCAAAGACGGCTCAACGCGCGTTACTTTGGCAAGATATATGTTGCCGCGTAATTGTCGGCGTGCGGCGCTTTCAAAGTCAAATTCGTCTAGGCGTGATCCGCTAGTTACTACTACTCGTGTTTCTTCTGGGTGGATTGCATCCACCAGCATTCTTCTTGTTGCCATAAATTGTTACTCCACGCCGCCGTGCGCTTCTGCGTTTCACTCTATCTAATAAAGAGTGACGGCCAGTGCGCTTCGGTGCGTATTCTATATGTGAGCCACAGCCGGAGTTAGCGGCGGGGCGATTGTTTGGGGAAAATGTGTGGCACACAAAACTAGCCTGTCGCGCGCTTAGCGTGCGTTCGCTATTTTGATCGAGATGCCTCATCACAATTTCTTTCTTCATGCTCTTTGAATTGAAGGGAGGTCCAAAATAAAGAGCGGGCCATTCGGCCGAATTCTTCTACTTTTCAGTGAACTAGCTCGATGCCAGCGTCTCGTCAGTTACCCCAAATATAGGGTTTTAGGTACACGCTTCAATGGTTGGCCACGTTGGCGATTGTTGCCTCTGGGACACGAACATTGGGCAAAGTTGCACCAGTCCACAATTTAAGTGTTTACGTTCGAATTCGAAATTTAGCAACTAATATGTTCCATTTGCGGGCGCTAGCGCTTCGTGTTGCCCAGAATATGGCCGTTTTGTGCGTTAAGAAAACTGTGTGGTTTGAATGTTGGATACAGCCATACGCTGCACGAAGAGAATCATTTATACAAGTTGCGAAACATTTTAGTGAGGTGCCCATGCGGCATTGGGGATTAGTTCGGGTATTCGCCGCATTGGTGTTGAGCCTTGTTACATGCGGTCTTGTCATTGCACAGCAGGCGACGGTTGAAGCAAGAATTCTTGATGCTCGTATTGCATCCGCTCCTGAACGTAGCCGCATTGTTTTCGATTTGTCGGCTGAAGTTGGCTACTCCACGTTTCCTATAGATCAACCAGATCGTTTGGTTGTTGAGTTTAGCGTCAGCGATGTTGCAGACGCCGCGCCAACGACCATCGAGGGTTCAGGGCTGTTGTCTAAAATGAGCCTTGGGATGATCGATGACGGTCTGGCGCGTGCGGTCATCTTCCTCAACGAACCTGTGCAGGTTGCGGATATTCAAATCGTTGCAGCAGAGGGCGAACAGCCAGCTCGCTTGGTGATTGAATTAGCGCCGGGCACACGCGATGTGTTTGACGCAGCTGTTGAAGCGATTAAGACGCAGAACCAGCTGGCCGAAGTGCAGCCTGATCCAGAAACATCCACGTCTCAGCCGTCGGCAAACCAAGAACCACAAGTAGCTGGTGAGGTGCGCCCATTGATATTGATCGATCCTGGGCATGGCGGCATTGATATGGGGGCTAAGGGCGTCACAGGTGAGTATGAAAAGGACATCGTTTTGCAGGTCGCAAAGCGGTTGCAGGCCGAGCTTGTTGCGCTCGACCGGTTTGATGTAGCGCTAACACGAGACGGTGACAGCTTCTTGACGTTGAGTGAGCGCGTGCAATTGGCTCGCGACAATCAGGCAAATTTATTCATTTCACTTCATGCGGATTCCTTTGATCAGCCTTTGGTGCGCGGTGGTAGCGTTTATACGCGGGACGAAAACGCAACAGATGTGCTGGATAAGGTTTTAGCTGAGAATGAAAACCAGGCGGACTTGGTTGCGGGGTTTAGCCCACCAGAAGTCGACAATGGTGTTGTCGACATCTTGGTTGACCTGATGCGACGTGAGACCCGACGACAGTCCTATGTGGCGGCGCAACAGATTGTACGCCAAATGAGTGGACGCGTAACCATGCGCCCACATCCATTGCGGCAAGCAGACTTTTTTGTTTTGCAATCGCCTGAGGTGCCATCGGTGCTCATTGAGCTTGGATTTTTATCAAACGAGGATGATTTGCGAAACCTGTCGCAAGCGGAATGGCAGCAAAAAGCTGCGCTGACGCTTGCTCGGGGAATTGCCAAATATTTTGACGTTAGCGTTCAACCATGATTAAAGCCCGGGAAAATGCTTTTGAAAGCTGCAATTGGTCACATTCTGGCCGAATCGAGCAGTTATCGCGAAGGTCGAGTTACAATTGTGGTGCGGATGGGGCAAATGTCGCGCTGCGCCAAGATGGTCAATGCTGATCAGGAATTTATGACAAGATGCTAAGATTTTTGGGTTGGTTGTTTGGTTTTGGCGTGTTTGTCGGCTTTTTGGCGCTCGGCGCCGTTGGCGTGTTTTTGTGGAATTTGTCGCAAGATTTGCCCGACTATACTGTTTTGAAAGACTATCAACCGCCTGTAACGACCCGCGTACACGCCGCTGATGGAACGCTATTGGGTGAGTATGCCCGTGAAAGACGCCTGTTCCAACCAATTGAAACGATCCCACCATTGGTTGTGAATGCCTTTATTTCCGTCGAAGATAAGGATTTCTATTCTCACGGCGGCTTGGCACTTGATGGTATTGTTCGTGCGTTGCGCGACAACATCCAGAAAAAGCTAGATGGCTCAACCGGACCGCTGGTGGGTGCGTCAACGATCACACAGCAGGTTGCAAGAAACTTCTTGCTGACGCTTGATCAGACTTGGGACCGGAAAATTAAAGAGATGCTGCTTGCGATCCGCATCGAGCAAACATTCTCTAAAGACAAGATTATGGAGTTGTACCTCAACGAGATTTTCTTGGGGCTTAATTCTTACGGTGTTTCAGCGGCGGCTTTGAACTATTTCGATAAAGCCCTTTATGAGCTTACAATTGCTGAGGCCGCGTATATTGCTGCGCTGCCAAAAGGGCCGGCAAACTACCACCCAATTCGACGCCCAGAAGCTGCGATAGATCGCCGGAATTACGTGATCGGTCGCATGGCAGAAGAGGGATATATTACTGAAGCGCAGGCAGATGCTGCGAAGCAGGAGCCTTTAAACGTGTTTCCGCGAACTTCAGGATCGCAGATTTACTCAGCTGAGTATTTTGCCGAAGAGGTGCGACGTAGGCTTTCAAGCATATATGGCGACGACCAGCTTTATGGCGGTGGCTTATCCGTGCGCACAACGATGGAGCCGAAATTGCAAGCCTATGCCCGCAAGGCATTGATGGATGGCTTGATCGATTTTGACCAAAAGAATGGCTATCGCGGACCTGTTGCAACGATTGAGCTAGATGACGATTGGGGCGACGATCTCGCCCAGATCGATCCATTGTCAGATGTGCCTGAATGGCGACTTGGTGTTGTTATTGAATTGGGGCAAAACTCTGCGGTTGTCGGGTTGCACCCGGGCAAAGACATCCAGAAGAATGTGAATCCGGAACGCGACACTGGGCAATTGCCAGGCAAAGAACAGAAATGGATTTCCAAGCCTTTGTCTCAGGTGTTGAACTTGGGCGATGTGATCTATGTTGAGCCGGTTGAGGGCCAAGAAGGCGTTTATCAAATGCGTCAACCACCAGAAATTGAAGGTGGTTTGGTTGCGATGGACCCGCGTACGGGGCGCGTTCTTGCTATGGTTGGCGGGTTCTCATTCGCCAGTTCTCAATTCAACCGTGCAACCCAAGCCCTGCGCCAGCCAGGATCTTCGTTTAAGCCGTTTGTATATGCGGCAGCGCTAGATAATGGCTATACACCAGCTTCTGTGGTGTTGGATGCGCCTTTGGAAATTCAGAATGCTGATGGTTCAACTTACAAGCCAGAGAACTATTCGGTTCAGTATTACGGGCCACAAACGCTTCGTCGTGGTATTGAGCGTTCGAGAAACGTGATGACCGTGCGCTTGGCGCAGGATATCGGTATGCCGCTTGTGTCCGAATATTCTCGGCTTTTTGGCATTCATGATAATCTGCCGCCATATTTGGCCATGGCTCTTGGAGCGGGCGAATCCAGCGTTTTGCGGATGACCGCGGCTTATGCAACTATTGCAAATGGCGGCCGTAAGATCAGCCCGACCCTTATTGACCGTGTGCAGGATCGATATGGCAAAACCGTTTTCAAACACGACGAACGTATTTGTGATGGGTGCGTTGCTGATGGGTGGCAAAATCAGGCTGAGCCATTGGTCATTGATAATCGAGATCAGGTTTTGGACCCGATGACAGCCTATCAGATCACATCGATGATGGAAGGCGTTGTGAAGCGCGGAACAGGTGCACGGGTGAGGGCGCTAGGGCGCCCAGTAGCGGGTAAAACTGGAACGTCAAACGATTATAAAGATGCTTGGTTTGTTGGATTTACACCAGAAATGGCTGTAGGCGTCTATGTCGGTTATGACACTCCTAAAAACATGGGCCGTTCGGCAACCGGTGGCGAACTTGCAGCGCCAATTTTTACCGCTTTTATGCAGAAGGCGCTCGCCGGCAAGCCGCCGACACCGTTTAATATTCCCGCCGGCATGACGCCATATTGGATCGACCCGAAAACCGGCGTGAAGGTTTCTGGTGGTGAAGGGGCCATTGTTGAGGCCTTTAAACCTGGCACGGGCCCGAACTTGATTACATCTGTGATCGGTATCGATTCTGAAGTGTTCCAGGAGATTGAAGGCGGCACCAGCCAAGACTTTAACGCTGGCCGCGGCGGCTTGTTCTGACGTCACTTACAAGATGGGCCTGTGTGCGGCAGCGCTTGCAGCGACCCAGCAAATTCGCTAGACGTTCAACCACCAAATTATTCGTGAGTTAATCAATCTTATGCGCGCAGAAATCCAATCCGTAGTGGACGAAATTAAGCAGGCAATGAGCCTGCTGAGGAGGCATCTTTGACTGGGATACTGCCCAGTCTCGTCTCGATGAGCTGAACCAGAAAGCCGAGGACCCTGACCTTTGGAATGATACCGAAAAGGCGCAAGCGGTTATGCGTGATCGCACCTTTTTGGAGGGTCAAATCAACTCGATTAATGAACTTCAGTCGACCTTGACCGACAATATGGATTTGATCGAACTGGGTGAGATGGAAGACGACACCGAAGTCGTCGCCGAGGCCGAAAAAGCGCTTTTGGAGATGAAGGTCAAAACTGACCGGATGCAGATTGAGACACTATTGTCCGGTGAAGCTGACGGCAATGATTGCTATTTGGAAGTTCACGCAGGTGCTGGCGGTACCGAAAGCCAGGACTGGGCCAACATGCTCTTGCGTATGTATACGCGTTGGGCGGAGCGCCGTGGTCACAAGGTAGAAGTGATCGAAATGCATGATGGCGAAGAAGCCGGAATCAAGTCCGCGACTTTGCTCATTAAAGGCATCAACTCATATGGCTGGCTGAAAACGGAAAGCGGCGTTCACCGGCTTGTTCGCATTTCGCCATATGATTCTCAGGCTCGCCGACACACGAGCTTTTCGTCGATTTGGGTGTATCCCGTGATCGATGACAGTATCGAAATTGAAGTTGCCGAATCTGACGTACGCATTGATACGTACCGGGCGTCGGGCGCAGGTGGTCAGCATGTTAACACGACCGACAGCGCGGTTCGGATTACGCACATCGAAACAGGTATTGTGGTGCAGTGTCAGAATGATCGCTCGCAGCACAAGAACCGCGCAACGGCATGGCAAATGCTTCGTGCGCGCTTGTATGAGGCCGAACTTCAAAAGCGTGAAGAAGCGGCAAATGCAGAGAGTGCACAAAAGTCTGACATTGGCTGGGGGCATCAGATCCGCTCTTACGTCCTGCAGCCATACCAGATGGTAAAAGACTTGCGCACCAATGTGGAGAGCACGCAGCCAGCTGACGTGTTGGATGGCGACCTTGATAAGTTTATGGAAGCTGCCTTGGCCTTACGCGTAGGCAAGGACGACGACGAATAGTTTCTAGTTGAGGAACGCTGCTAGTTTCGCCCCGGCTGTGATAAAGCGGTCGGGGTTTAGCGGTTTATCATTTTTTCGCACTTCAAGATGCAAATGAGGGCCGGTGCTTCGACCGGTTGAACCAACCAGTCCCAACATATGGTTTGGATTTACCGTTTGTCCTTTTTTTACTCGGATCGCGGAGAGGTGCGCATAGCGCGAAACCAAGCCATTAGAGTGTGTGACTTCCACTGTGTTTCCATATCCGCCTTTGCGGCCAGCAAACGTGACACGTCCCGCGCCGATGGGCGTGACCTTTGCGCCTTGCGGTGCGCGGAAGTCTAATCCCGAATGAAATGCGGATTTGCCTGTAAATGGATCACGCCGGTTACCAAAGCGCGAACTGTATTTGTGTTTCCACGCTAGCGGACGGTGGATTGGCGCCGCCGACAGTGCGTTCCTTGCATGTTGAAAGCGCGTCAATGCGCTCATCGCCGCATTGGCCGCGTCGATATGGTCCATGTAATCGACGTCCAAACCTAAGTTACTTCGAGGTGGCATGTAGGGGCCGCCTGTTGCGTCTGGGAGGCTTATATTTAGTCCCGCGCGTTTGAGTTCAGACGCTATTTTGTCTGTGCTGGACTGTGCCGATTGTGCGATAGCAGTTAGTGCATATAGGCTATCTTCTTGCATTGAAATGATATTTTCGGTGACGCTTGCAATATCTGTGACAGCGTTGTTAGCGAATGTAGGCGCATTGGGCGCTCTAAATGCAGCGCTCTTGTTCGACTTCACATCAAGGCCAAGCGATTTTGCTTTATCCGCCAGCGATTTCACATAGTCGTGTTGTTCAATCAGCAGCTCTTGCTGTGCGGCCAATTCTTGCAATTGCAAATTGATATTGCCAGATTTTGCGAACTGCCGTGAGTGCAAGCGATCCAGCTCTGTGCGCAGATGCGCAATTCTGTTTTCGTACGCCGCTAGTTGAATCTCTGAAGCGGAGGACAAAGCCGCGGCGATTTTTGGGCTCTTGTAGAGTGCAATAGCCAGCAAAACATTTGAAGAAAACAGAACGGCCACCAGCGCATATATCCAAAAATGTTTGAAGCGCTCGCCTTTAAAAAAGGCAAGTGATGGCAGTGGGTTGGCCTTCTGGCTGGTCGTTGCAAAACTACGCACGAAATACTCACTCGACAGACAAATCAAATTATTCGCAACTGTGAACGAGTATGGTTAATAAAGCGCGAAACCTTTAGCCGATAATTGGCGCGAGTGGTTTGTAGAATTGTGGTGTGAGGCCAGCGGCGCTGCGAACTTTGTCATTAAAGGGAGGCTTCAACGCGCCGCGGAAATGGTTGCGCACCAGTCCTTGGAATGTCTCAACCGGCTTTTTGCTCTCTAAGTCGCACATATAGCGAAACCATTTTGCGCCGAACGCAACGTGGCGTTTTTCATCGTTATAGATGGTTTGAAGAATTTTGGCCGTTGCGAGATCACCATGTAATTTGGTTCTTTCAATCATGATGGGCGTTATATCGAGCCCGCGTGCTTCCAAGACCAGCGGGATGATGGCAAGCCGCGCAAGAAGGCTGTGCGCGGTTTCAGCGCAAGATTGCCACAAACCATCGTGGGCAGGGAGGTCGCCATATTCCATGCCGATTTCCTCTAGCCTAGTTTCGAGCATTCGAAAGTGCTTTGCTTCTTCCATCCCAACCTGCACCCAATTGTCGAAATAGGAGCGGGGTAGTTTGGTTCCCGCTGATCGAGCGATCAAGTCCCAAGTGAGATCGACCGCGCTCAGTTCGATATGTGCCAACGCGTGTATATGGGCTTGTCGACCTTTCTCATTATTGAGATTGCGCTTCGGCATCTTACCCGGTGGCAATAATATTGGTTTTTCGGGGCGGCCTGGCAACTCCGGCAATTGGGAAGCGTCAAAGCGGCCTTTTCCAATCCGGCGATGGAACCAATCTGAGCCGAGCTTTAGCGCTAAATCCGTTTTTTCGCTTAAGTCGTTGGCTTTTACAACCGCCACCGCGCCGTCAAACAAATCATAGTTTTGCATTAGGCAGATTGCCGAGCTTTGACTTCGTCAAGGACAGCCTGCGCGTGTCCCTTTGCCTTCACTTTGCGCCAAATTTGCGCCAGATTTCCCTTTTCATCTACGAGAAATGTTGCGCGTTCGATACCGAAATGGGTTTTGCCATACATCTGCTTTTCGACCCAAACGCCATATTGTTCAATAACTTGTTTGTCCGGATCTGAACCAAGAATCACCCTGAGATCATTTTTGGCGCGAAAATTCTCATGGCGTTTTAGGCTGTCCGCAGAAATGCCGATTAGTACAGTGTTTGCAGCCTCAAACTCTGACATTAGGGCGGTAAAATCGACATTTTCGATGGTACATCCGCTCGTGCTGTCTTTGGGATAAAAGAAAATCACAACGTTTTTTCCCCGCTGATCGCTTAAAGAAAAAGTACCTGTCGAATCGGTTGGAAGTTTAAAAATGGGGGCTGGTTGTCCTACTTTGAGTTCGCTCATAGTTTTCCCCTTTATCAGTTACAAAAATGATGTGATATTTGCTTTGATTATCAGTGCCTTAGAACGGTCAACTTTTCAAGTCAGAGATGCCACTTGTGATCCATCATTGGGATTGACTATCAATAGGGTGGGGTTAGGCAAAGATGCGGGCTAGATGACAAACCAATCTGCAAATAGCAGTGATGCTTCGGCGCAACCAAAACCATTTTGGCAACGGCAGAGATTTATTTGGCCGATTGCTATTGTGGTCGTTTTGGTTGGGTTGTTCATTCGGGTAATTGTCGCGCCCCTAAGTCTACCTTGGATTGACGACGCCATCAGGAGCCAATTTGCGGCTCAAGTCACCGAAGGTGAATATGAACTGGTGTTCGCCAAGTCCGGCATTCAGCTGCAAAATGGTTGGATGCCTACAGCAAGGCTTGATGATGTTGAATTGGTCCACATCTCCAGTGGTGCACGCGTGGCCATCAACAATGTGCGGTTCGCTTGGTTTACCCCAGCACTTTTCACAGGGAAACCGACACTAGAGATTTTGGTTGATGAGCCAAATATTCAGCTCGTACAAGATTATAGTGGCATCCGGTTGGCAAAAGTCGAGTTTGACGATGAAAGCGAACAGCAGCCCATCGTTCGATTGCAATCCGAAAGTGTTGATGCGCCGACGATAACCGTTACGAATGATGGCGTTGTTGCTGATGAAAAAGGCGAGCAGAGCAACGCGCCAATTAAATCGGACAATGCCTGGGCAATCGAAGGTGTCGAAGCACTTGAGCAGGTTTTCGCACTGTTTGCGCAAGAAAGCGCATCTGCGTCGTTCCGTACGCTAGAAATTCGACGTGCAAATGTTGAAGTTCTAGATCGCATTTATCAGCTCTATCGGCAACTCGACAGAGTTGATGTGAAAATGGAGGCATTTGGCGCAGACGTGCAAATGGACCTCAAATTCACAACCGGTGGGAGGCGGACATTTGGCCAGTTGCTATGGGCGCAAATGGAGGGTGCCAAACGACGTGTCGACGGCGAATTTGAGAATATTGACTTAGCGCTTGTTCTCCCGTTTCTGGATGATCAGGATGGCCTGTTCGCGTTAAAGGGCGGCACCAACATGGCGGTTGGGGTGGATTTTGATGAAGACGGTGTGGTTCACGGTGCCTTCGATATCGATATCTCTGACACTCTCGCTTCTATCCAAGGTGATCTGTTTGACGTGGAGGCAAAGCCTGCGCAAGTTGAATGGTTTCCTCGCGAAGCGCGGTACAAATTGGCACCATTTGCGGTGCGAATTGGACAGTCTTCAAGTCTGCTCGATGGCGAATTCGTTATGGGGCTAGATGACAGTTATGGCCCAACTGTTGGTTATTCGATCCGATTACGTGATACCTACCTACGCCCTGATGATTTGGACGCTCCAACCAATGTCTTGGATACAATTACGGTATCGGGTTGGTCCGCACCTCTTTATGGCGCGATGGGGATCGATCAACTTAGCTTCAGAGATGATCAGCTTGAACTCGATGGGCAGGGTCGGATTGATGTGCTGCAGAAGGGGTTAGGGTTTGATCTTACGTTATTCGGCAAAGGCGCAACTGCTGACGATTTGAAGCGACTGTGGCCATACTTTTTGGCGACTGAAGCGCGCGAATGGTTTGTTGAAAATGTAACAGGCGGTCGGATTGACGAAGCAAAAATGCGTTTCAACTTTCCCGTTGGCACAATTGGCAAACCGGGTGAGGATCGACGGATTCCGCAAGGCGGTGTGTTGATTGAAGGTACAGCCAAGAATGTCGAACTTGTTCCGCTGCCCGGGTTTCCGATAATCGAGATTGATGGCACGACCAGCGTTTCAGTCAAGGACCATCACATGGTGATGGGATTTGATACGGCTGTCGTACGTGATGACAGCGGTGAGGTCACGATCGAAAATGCTGCCTATTTGAACCGAGATAATGGTGCAAAGGAACAGATCTTTGAAATCTCTGGGCAGCTGAAAGGCGCAGTTGGAACACTTGTTGCGATTGCGAACAAAGAACCGCTCAACCTTCTAAAGGATTTCGATGTTGAATACCGTCCTGAGGATTTAGATGGTGTAGCCGACGTGCAGGTAATCGCCACGGTTTCGCAAGACGAAGGGGGCAAACCAAAAGGCCTCGATTATACGCTAAACGGCTCTGTGCAAGACTTCGCGTCGAAGTTTCCGATTGAAGGGCATGTGGTCTCAGATGGCACGGTACAGTTTACTGCCTCGCAAGCTGGATATCGGGTTGCCGGTCGGGCCAATATTGATGGGCTTGGCGCAGATATCTTGGTTGAGGCCGAAGATGATGCCGCACCGGTGATTACTGCAAGCGCTACATTGACCGAAAAGGATCGGAAAGCATTAGGCCTCGACCTAAGTCAGTTTGTTGAAGGGCCGTTGCGCATTGTTGGGCGGCCGTCTGGTGAAACGATCCAGCTTGCAGTTGATTTAACGGATGCGCGTGTGAAATTTGCCGAACTGGGCATCAACAAGAAGCCTGGTGTAAAGGGCCAAGTGAATGCAACGCTGCTCCTTGATGGCGACTTGGTTGATGCGCAAACCGTTGATATGCGGTTTGACAAGGTGCGGGTCGCTGGGGCGTTGCAGTACGATCTCAAAGACGGGTTGTTGTCTGCCAATATTGTCGACTTAGTGTTGAATGAAGGTGATCGCGCCAGTGTGTCAATGAAACCCATAGAGGGGGGCTTTGCTGTCGAGGTAATTGGCGAACAGCTCGATCTCAAACCGATGCTCAAACGCTTCCTAGGTTTGGACGAGCAAGCAAGCAGCAAGGCGACGTCGAACGCGGAAAACCAGATTATCGACATTAAAGTAAAACTAGATCGCGCGCTCGGATTCTATAAAACAACTGCTTTTGGTATGGATGCACATTTGCGGTTTAAAGGCGCGGACTTTATTCGTGTGGATGTGCAAACATCGCTTGGCAACTCTAAGGTCGTGTCAATTGCGACAAATCCTGTGTCTAGGGGCCGTTTGATGTCAGCCGCAACAAATGATCTGGGCACTCTTCTGCGATTTATTGGAATGTACTCACAACTACTCAATGGCGAGGGCAGTCTGGTTTTGAACATTCAGAACGCGCCCTGGCAGGTTAGCGGTGAATTCGCGCTAAATGAGTTTTCAATTGTTGATGAGGACAAGGTTGCGCAAGTTATGGGTAACCACCGCGACAGTCGTGCGCTGATCCAGCGTGAAAATCGAGTGAATTTCAAGCGTGGTGAGGCCAAATTTGTCGGTTCAGATGGCGTAATCACGATTAGTGACGGCGCGCTTGATGGTGGTACAATTGGTGGAACGTTGCGCGGAAACATCCTCACCAAGACCCGACAATATGACCTTGTTGGCACCTACATCCCATTATTTGGCCTTAACAATATTTTCCAGAAACTGCCGCTCCTGGGTAAGTTGCTTGGCGGACGGGACGGCGAGGGGTTGATTGGTGTAACTTTTGCCATTCGTGGAGACTTGGACAATCCGAAATTCTCCATCAACCCGGCCTCAATTCTGGCACCAGGTGTTTTCCGCCGTATCTTTGAATTTAAGGCACGATCAGGCGATGAAGAAGCACGTCGTGCCCTTGAGGCTGTGGGAAGCACTGGCAATTAAAAAAAGGCGGTGCTGAAGCCCCGCCTTCTAAAAATGCTGATCAGCTGCGTGTTTGAAACTAAATCGGCTTAATCAAAACGTGACGTTTCTTGCCAGCAGATAGTTTAATCACACCCTCTGCCAATAGATCCGTTTCTGAAACGGTGCCACGCTCGTCGTCAACTTTGGCGTCATTGAGTTTTAGAGCGCCTGATTTGATCAAGCGACGTGCTTCACCGTTTGAACCCGCCAGACCTGCCAAAACAGCGGCATTTAGCATGCCAATGCCGGCATTGAGTTCAGCAGTTGAAACTTCAACAGTTGGCAATGACAAGTCGATTGCGCCCTGTTCAAAAGTCTGACGTGCGGTTTCGGCTGCAGCGTCTGCCGCATCCTGACCATGAATGAGAGCGGTTGCAGCGGTGGCCAAGATTTTCTTGGCTTCGTTCATCTCGCCGCCTTCAAGGCCCTCCCAACGTGCAATTTCGTCGAGGTCCATCGTCGTGAACATGCGAGCGAATTTGGTGACGTCAGCGTCGCCTGTATTGCGCCAGAATTGCCAATAGTCGTAAACCGAGAACATATCTGGCTTTAGCCATACCGCACCAGATACAGACTTACCCATTTTTGAACCGTCAGATTTGGTTATTAGCGGCGTAGTGACTGCATAACATTCAGCACCATTGAGTTTGCGTGCCAAGTCCACGCCAGAAATGATGTTGCCCCACTGGTCGGAACCACCCATTTGCAAAGTGCAGCCGTAACGGCGGTTCAACTCAGCAAAGTCGTAACCCTGCAAAATCATGTAGTTGAACTCTAGAAAGCTCAGCGACTGCTCGCGGTCCAGGCGCTGTTTTACAGATTCTCGTGTCAGCATTTGATTGATGGAGATTTTGCTGCCAACTTCTCGCAAAAAGTCGACATAGTTGAGTTTCATCAACCACTCGGCGTTGTCGAGCATTGTGGCATCAGTTGAGCCTTCGCCAAATTCGAGCAGTCCGTCGAAGATTTCGCGAATGCTGGCCTTGTTGCCTTCAATGATTTCAGGCGTCATCATTTGGCGCATTTCGTCTTTACCAGACGGGTCGCCAACCATTGATGTGCCGCCACCCATAAGGACAAGCGGCTTATTGCCGGTTTTCTGTAACCAATAGAGCAGCATGATTTGCACGAGGTTGCCCACGTGCAAACTCTTGGCTGTTGCGTCAAAGCCGATATAACCCGTTACCGGTCCTTCACACAGTTTCTTGTCCAAGGCTTCTGCATCAGAAAGCTGATACAAAAATCCGCGGCTCTCAAGAGTGCGCAAAAAATCGGATTTGTAGGTCATTTTGGCTTTTCCTTATTGGTTACTAAACTAACGGCCGCCGCCGGCCGCAATATCTGCCCGGCGTCGATCTAGGTATTCAGCGCAGCGCTCTGTCAGATCTTCGATCTTGTCTTGGAAGAAATGATTTGCACCTTCCACAATTTGCTGCTCGATGGTGATGCCCTTTTGTGCCTGCAGCTTGTCTACAAGTTTTTGTACAGAATCAGGCGGTGCAACTCGGTCTTGTTCGCCATGGATAATCAGGCCAGAAGAAGGACAAGGCGCGAGGAAAGAGAAGTCATAAAGGTTTTCTGGTGGAGCAACTGATATAAAACCTTCAACTTCAGGACGACGCATCAGCAATTGCATGCCAATCCAAGCACCAAAGGAGAATCCGGCGATCCATACGCCTGGGCTTTCTTTGTTCAGCGTTTGCAGCCAATCAAGTGCAGCGGCGGCATCGGAAAGCTCGCCAAGGCCATGATCGAAAGCACCCTGTGAGCGGCCAACACCTCGTGAATTGAAGCGCAGGACTGAAAAGCCGCGCTCAACAAACATGTAGAAGAGGTTGTAGATAATCTGGTTGTTCATGTTGCCACCGAACTCAGGGTGAGGGTGCAACAGGATTGCGACGGGCGCGTTTGGCTCCTTGGACGGCTGGTAACGACCTTCTAGGCGACCGGATGGGCCATTGAAAAAGACTTCAGGCATAAAGTTGACCTTCTTTCGCGCTTAATTCTTGTCTTTGACTTTTTGCAACTAACTCACACAAAAGTTGGGTGTGGGTTATGGGGAAAAAGGTTGACGAATGGTTGCGTGCTTCCTAAAACGTGAGGGCAAAATACCAGTTTAGAATTATTCAAAACTAGTTTTTTGGTCCAATTAGTCCGACTTGAGCGATCCTTTTACCTATTTAGGGGGCGGAATTTCAAGAACTGATTGGATTATTTGGCCAAATGAGTGAACGAATTTCGATAAAATGACCAACATTGTCACATATCTGGACCATCACGCCTCTGCGCCGCTGCTGCCCGCAGCGCGCGACGCTATGGTTGAGATGTTGGATGTGGTCGGAAATCCGTCGTCAGTGCACGCAAATGGACGCAAATTGCGCGCCGCAATTGAAACAGCGCGAGATCAAGTCGCATTGGCTGCTGGCACAATCCGCAGCCGTGTCGTATTCACCGGCTCTGCAACCGAAGCATTGACGCAAGCCATTGTTGGTGGCGCAAAAAGTGCAGGTGTTGCGCGTATCATTTATGGTGCTGGCGAACATATGGCGGTGATCCGTGCTGTTGAAAGCTGCGAGCAAGAAGCCGTAGCAATGCCTATGCTGACGAATGGCCTTTATGACATTGATTGGCTTACTGATGTGATTGCGAAAGCAAACGCGGCAGAAGAGCGTTTGATGATCGTAATTCAGCAAGTGAACAATGAATCAGCTGTGATACAGCCAATTTCGGATGTCGAAGATTTGGTTCGCGATACTGATCATTTGTTGATCTTGGATGCAGCGCAAGGTTTCGGCAAAACCCAGTTCTTTTTTGATCCATCTCGCGTTGATGCAATGGCAATATCTGCGCACAAAGTTGGCGGACCGGTTGGCGTTGGTGCGCTAATTGTGAAACCAGCTATGGACAGTGCGAAGCTTATTCCGGGTGGTGGCCAAGAGCAGGGCAGACGTGGCGGCACCGAGAGTGCATCATTGATCGCAGGGTTTGGAATTGCGGCGGAAAGCGCTAAGGCGCATTTTGACGCAGTGCGCGAGGCAAAACTGATTGATTTTGCACAGACAGAGCTGTTGAAAATTGCTGCCGACGCAACCATCTTTGGCACAGAGGTTGATCGCACTGGCACGGCAATGTGTTTTGCGATTCCAGAGTTGAAAAATAACATTAGCATGATCAATTATGATCTTGAAAATGTTGCGCTATCGGCGGGATCAGCTTGCTCGTCGGGTAAGGTTTCTCGGTCACATGTTCTTTCAGCAATGGGCGTTGATGATGCCTTGGCTGATTGCGCATTGAGGATGAGCGTGGGGTGGAACTCCACAAGGGATGATATTGAGAGATTTCTGGCGGTAACAAAGAAAATTGTTGATCGCCACCAATCAAATCGTGGCGCTGCTGCGTAATGGTTGGAGAACGTTTAGGAGCGAATGAATGGTAGCTGTTCAAGAAACAATCGATCACGTCAAAGAGATTGACGTAGACAAATATAAATATGGGTTCAAAACCGATATTGAAATGGACATGGCGCCTAAGGGCCTGAACGAAGATATTGTGCGCTTTATTTCTGCGAAGAAAGAAGAGCCAGAATGGATGCTTGAGTGGCGTTTGGATGCTTTCCGCCGTTGGCAACAAATGGAAGAGCCTAAATGGGCGCGTGTCGATTATCCTGAGATCGACTTCCAAGACTTGTACTATTACGCAGCGCCAAAATCGACGCCGGGGCCAAAAAGCCTTGATGAAGTTGACCCTGAGTTGCTCGAAACATACAAAAAACTCGGCATTCCGTTGCAAGAGCAAGCTGTGTTGGCTGGTGTTGAAGGCGCGAAAATCGCCATCGATGCTGTGTTTGACAGTGTATCTGTTGTCACCACGTTCCGCGAGGAATTGGCAAAGCACGGCGTGATCTTCTGCTCGATTTCAGAAGCGCTGAAGGAATATCCAGATCTCGTGAAAAAGTATCTGGGCTCAGTTGTACCAGCGACAGACAATTTCTACGCGACGCTAAACAGTGCTGTGTTTTCAGATGGTTCGTTTGTCTACATTCCTAAGGGTGTGCGTTGCCCAATGGAATTGTCGACCTATTTCCGGATCAATGAAGAAAAGACCGGACAGTTTGAACGTACATTGATTATTGCCGAAGAGGGCTCGTATGTGAGCTATCTTGAAGGCTGTACGGCGCCAATGCGCGACGAAAACCAACTGCATGCTGCTGTGGTTGAATTGGTTGCGCTTGATGATGCTGAGATCAAGTACTCGACTGTTCAGAACTGGTACCCAGGCGACAAAGACGGCAAGGGCGGAATTTACAACTTTGTGACCAAGCGCGGTGATTGCCGTGGCAAAAATTCAAAAATCTCTTGGACACAAGTTGAAACCGGCTCTGCGATCACTTGGAAATATCCAAGCTGCATTTTGCGCGGAGACAACTCTGTTGGTGAATTCTATTCAATTGCGATTTCTAACGGCCACCAGCAAGTTGATAGCGGCACGAAGATGATCCATTTGGGCAAGAACACATCAAGCCGGATTATCTCAAAAGGTATTTCCGCTGGCGTGTCGCAGAACACTTATCGCGGTCAGGTTTCAGCCCATGCGAAGGCAACAGGCGCGCGGAACTTTACCCAATGTGACAGCTTGTTGATCGGCGACAAATGTGGCGCCCATACCGTTCCCTACATTGAAAGCAAAAACTCATCAGCTGTATTTGAGCATGAAGCGACAACATCAAAGATTTCTGATGATCAGATGTTTTATTGCCAACAGCGTGGCCTAAATGAAGAAGAAGCGGTTGCATTGATCGTGAATGGCTTTGTGCGGGACGTGCTACAGCATCTGCCAATGGAGTTTATGGCGGAAAGCCAAAAGCTGATTGGCATTAGCCTTGAAGGTAGTGTGGGTTAGATCAAATGGAAAAACTGCTTTTCGCATTAGCTGTTGGCGCGGGTATGGGCTGGTTGGTCGCTGGCCGTGTCAAAAAAGAAGAGCCTGAAATGTATAAACAAATCGGGCTTATTGCTGGTGTGATTGCGACAGGCATTGTGTGGGCCGTAGCAGTTTTTGTTTGGTAACTACAGATTTTTACGCAGTGAGTGCTGCGAGTTGAACAACGCCCAAACGGGCAAAAGAAATGACAGGCCGACCGGGATGACGGCCGAACATGAAGGACAAAGATATGACAACGCCAATTCTTGAAATCAAAGATTTGCACGTAAAGGTTGAGGAAGAAGACAAAGAGATCCTCAAAGGTGTAAACCTGACGCTTCCAGCGGGCGAAGTGCACGCGATTATGGGTCGTAACGGCTCTGGTAAGTCGACCCTTTCATATGTGCTTGCGGGCAAAGATGGCTACGAGGTAACGCAAGGCGAAATCTTGTTCAACGGCAAAGACTTGTTGGAAATGGAAGCGGATGAGCGCGCGGCGGCTGGCTTGTTCTTGGCATTCCAATACCCGATCGAAATCCCGGGTGTTGCGACCATGACGTTTTTGAAAGCAGCTTTGAACGCGCAGCGTAAGTCGCGCGGCGAAGAAGAGCTTAAAATCCCTGAATTCATGAAAATGGTAAAAGAAGCGTCCGCGAAGCTTGAGATCAAGCAAGACATGCTGAAGCGTCCATTGAATGTTGGTTTTTCTGGTGGCGAAAAGAAGCGTGCTGAGATCCTTCAGATGGCTCTGATGCAACCTTCACTATGCGTTCTTGATGAGACCGACAGTGGTCTAGACATTGATGCGTTGAAAATTGTTTCAGAAGGCGTGAACCACTTGCGCGCCGCCAACCGCTCTATGCTTGTGATCACCCACTACCAGCGTTTGTTGAACTATATCGTTCCAGACCGCGTGCACGTGTTCTCTGATGGCCGCATCGTTGAAAGTGGCGATCGCGAATTGGCACTTGAACTCGAGAGCAAGGGCTATTCTTCATTTGATGGCCACGCGGCATAAGGCGAGGGCAGTTTTGTGAACCAACAAATTATCAAATTGAGTGGCGCCGAGGAGCAGCTGAAAGCGCTTCTTTTGGCACAAGGAAAAGACGAGGCGGCGACGCAATTCGCTGCAAATGGTCTACCTACACGCCGAATTGAGGCTTATCACTATACCGACCTCAAAACTTTGTTGCGCGATGTGCCTTCAGCACTTGCGCAAGCAAATGATGGCAACAAAGCCGCGCGTTCAGAATTTGCAGGTACTGCACGTGTTGAAATCGTCAACGGCGAACTTGCTGGCGACTTTGATCTGGAAGGCGTGAGTGTCGCAACAAGTGCCAATGCAGCATCAGGTGACGATAGTGTTGTTTTGATCAGCGAAGCGCTTGTAGGTGACACAGTTGAAATCAAGGTTTCAGGTGAACTTGATCAAGTTTTACACATCGACCGGATTATTGACGGTGATGCAGCGATTAATGCAGACAAAGTAACCGTTGAGGTTGCAGACGGTTGCAAAGTGACATTGCTTGAGACCTTTAATGGCTCGGATGCAGCGCATTTGGGCCTAGCAACAACTGAAATTTCACTGGGCGAGGGCGCTCAAGTTGTGCATTTGCAGCTTGATGGCAACTCAAATGAGACACGCCATTTTGCAAATAACCGCTACTCTTTGGCGGCGGACAGCTTGTTGCGCACATTCGTGCAGCATACTGAAACGCCACTTAGTCGGACGGTTGTAACTGCCGATTTTAACGGTGGTGGCGCCCATGCGGATTTTGCCGGTTTGAATCTTCTGGCTGGCAAGCAACATGCGGATATTACCTTGAACGTCAACCACTTGGTGCCAAATACCACCAGTACTGAGATGTTCAAAAACGTCGTGCATGATGGTGCAAAGGCAGTTTTCCAAGGTAAAATTGTTGTTGCTAAGGATGCACAGAAAACTGACGCTCAAATGATGAGCCAGGGTTTGATCTTGTCTGAACGTGGCGAAGTTTTGGTGAAGCCGGAACTTGAGATCTTTGCTGACGATGTGATTTGTGCGCATGGTGCGACATGCGGCGAATTGGATGAAAACTCTTTGTTCTATCTCATGAGCCGCGGCATTCCGCGTAAGGAAGCAAAGGCGATGCTTATTCGTGCTTTCTTGGCTGAAATGTTCGAGCCAATTGAGGTTGAAGCCGTAGTTAAACAGCTAGAAGCCCGTGTTGATAGCTGGCTAGATGATCGAGAAGAGGCGTAGACGCCAATTATGTTTGATTTGGAACGCGTGCGTGCAGACTTTCCGATTTTGCAGGAAGAAATCCACGGCAATCGGTTAGTATATTTGGACAGCGGTGCCTCGGCGCAAAAGCCAAAGCAGGTGCTGGATCGGATGATGCATGCCTATAGTCACGAATATGCCAACGTGCACCGTGGCTTGCACACGCTTTCCAATCGAGCAACGGAAGCCTTTGAAGATGCACGCGAAAAGGTGCGTGCATTTATCAATGCACCAAGCGTTGACCAAGTGGTGTTTACGCGGTCCGCGACAGAGGCGTTAAACCTCGTTGCTTCAAGTTTCGCAGGTCCTCGGATTTCAGAAGGCGATGAGATCGTCATCACCAAAATGGAACACCACTCCAATATCGTGCCGTGGCATTTTCATAGAGAACGCAACGGTGCGGTGATCAAGTGGGTCGATGTGGCTGACGATGGCAGTTTCGATATTGATTTGTTCGAAGCAGCTTTGAGCAACCGGACTAAAGTCATCGCGCTAACTCATATGTCAAACGTGATGGGCACAGTGGTGCCGATCAAACGTGTGTGTGATATTGCCCATGCGCGCGGAATCCCTGTGGTGGTTGATGGTAGCCAAGGTGCGGTCCATGAAATAGTCGATGTTCAAGATCTTGATGTCGATTTCTACATAATGACTGGCCACAAGCTCTATGGTCCCACCGGTATTGGTGTTCTATACGGCAAAAAAGAGTTGTTGGCGGAAATGCAGCCCTATCAAGGGGGCGGCGAAATGATTAGTGATGTGACCTTGGATGAGGTGACATACAACGAGCCGCCGCATCGTTTCGAGGCTGGCACACCGCCAATCGTTCAAGCAATCGGGCTTGGGGCGGCGATCGATTATATCAATTCGATTGGTCGAGAAAACATCAAGGCGCATGAAGCAGAAGTTGGT
The DNA here is from genome assembly GCF_030159895.1 of Maritalea porphyrae. Taxonomy (GTDB): domain Bacteria; phylum Pseudomonadota; class Alphaproteobacteria; order Rhizobiales; family Devosiaceae; genus Maritalea; species Maritalea porphyrae. The sequence continues at coordinate 2,171,235 of NZ_BSNI01000002.1, read as the reverse complement.
GCATATGCACGTGAGAAGTTAAGCAAAATCAATTCTTTGCGATTGATTGGCGACGCACCGGGCAAAGGTGCTATATTCTCATTTGCGATTGAGGGTGTGCATGCGCATGATTTGAGCACGATTTTGGATCGCTATGGTGTTGCTGTTCGTGCCGGTTCACATTGTGCTCAACCACTATTGCAGCGGTTTGGCGTGACATCTACATGCCGCGCTTCGTTTGGCGTCTATAATGGCACAGACGACGTGGATGTTTTGATTGAAGCGATTGAAAAAGCGCAGAAGTTTTTCGCTTAAAGGAGCGTATCAATGAGTGAAGAAGCAACTAACACCGCAAATGAGCCTGCTGTAAATGCAGCTGATATTTCTATCGGCGGTGGATTGCAGGATGCTGAAATCCAGCGCTTTACAAACGATATCGTTGCGGCGCTCAAAACAGTATATGATCCTGAGATCCCGGTTGATATTTACGAACTTGGTCTTATCTACAAGGTAGACTTGGACGAAAACCGCAATGTTACAATCGACATGACTTTAACGGCGCCCGGTTGTCCGGTTGCTGGTGAAATGCCAGGTTGGGTTGAAAATGCGGTGCGCACTGTTGAGGGCATTCAAGATGTTGCGGTCAACATGGTGTTTGAGCCGCCTTGGGGGCCTGATCGAATGTCAGAAGAAGCGCAGGTTGCGCTGAATTGGTGGTAATAACGAGATGAGAATCCTCTCCATTACAGAAAAAGCTGCGGAGCAAGTTAAAAGTATTCTTGCCCAATCTGGTGATGAAAGCGTCAACGCTGTGCGCGTTGGTGTCAAAAATGCCGGCTGCGCAGGTATGGCTTATACGCTGGATTATGTGAGTGAGCCGGTGCAGGGAGACGATCATGTTTCCGAGCATGGGGTTGAAGTCTATATCGACCCCAAAGCGACGCTGTTTTTGCTCGGAACTGTGATGGACTACAAGGAAGATATTCTCAAATCTGAATTCACGTTCGAAAACCCAAACCAAACAGGTTCTTGTGGGTGCGGCGAAAGTGTGATGCTCGAACCAGCTGATTTGCAAGAAATAGCCAAAGCACGAGCTGCTGGCGGCAATTAGGCCGCCACTTTCATTGAATCTATTTGCTAAGAAAACCTAGTACGTAATTGTAACTAGGCGACTTTTGAGTTTCGGAATACTTCGTCAGTTTCACAAACAACGCGATTTCGGCCTTCACGTTTTGCTGTGTAAAGGCATTCGTCTGCGCGTTCGATAAGCTCATGAATTGACTCGTCACGATGCACTTGTGCAGCACCAATTGAAATGGTGATCCTGCCCAGCTTTTGGTTTGTCGAGCGTTTCAGCAATTCCTTGGCGTGAACGGCTTTACGGATCTTATCCGCAATTTGACGCGCGCCTCTGATATCGGTGTCAGGCAGAATTGCAGCAAATTCTTCGCCGCCATATCGAGCTGCGTGATCGCGACCCTTGATATTAGATTTCAGCGTCATGGCAACAAGGCGCAACACTTGGTCGCCTGTTTGGTGTCCATAATTGTCGTTGAATGCTTTGAAGTGGTCGATATCCATCATCAACAAGCTAAATTGCTTGCCGTGCTGCTCGTAGGCTTCAAATTCCTGTTTTAGTCGCTGATCAAAGCTCTTCCGGTTAGGAATCTTGGTCAGCGCGTCAAGCATTGTCTCACGGCGTGCCGTGTCCAAATCGCGCTTGAGGCTAGAAATGTCTTGTTTTGAAACCTTGAGTTTCTCTTCCAGGTTCTGGTTGGCTTCTTGCATCTGCTTTGTTTCTGCTAGCAGTTTTGCGGCCAGTTTTTGCAGTGCAGCTTCATCCAACTTGGTGTTGAGTTTGTTGGCAGCGCCCTCCAAAGAACCTGAATAGCCTTCGGCAGTGTCGATCGCTTCGTCCATCGCGCGGTTAACCGCGTCAATCTTATATGACATTTCCTGACTAACGTTAGTCAGTTGAGACTCAAGATCAGAGGGGTTGTCGAAAAACTCGCGGTAAACTTGTAATACGTTTTCCATCGACAGGGCGTTGTCTTTGCCCAATAGCATATTCAAGCGCTCGTTGAGCTGCTCATTGATGCCTGATGCATACGTATAACAAAGTTCGTAAAAGTGCGGATAGGGTGGAATTTTCGCGCGTTTCAGCATCCCCAATGCGGAGAACGAATATTCAAGCGTCCGCTGATAATCATGCTCAGATACAAGCATTATCTAAATGGCTCCACCCAACGACATCATGCGTATTGCTACACACTTATTCTTTAATATTCTTGCATGCCTTAATGTCTCAAAAGGTTAAATTTTGAGTTAAGGATGCTGTTAACTGGCTTGCCTCACAGGCCTAAGCAGGAACGCAGGTACTTGATCTGATTGGCCAAATGGCATTGCGTCTTGATTTTTATTGTGTGATTTGCGCCGGTTCTTTTGATTGGATGAAACTTTGTTTTCTTGTGCATCAAAATTTTCGACATTCGAGCTTTTATTGCCTGATTCTGATCCATTAGCGACTGGTTTTTGCGCCTTGCGCTTTTTGTCGCGTTTCTGTTTTTCAGGTTCTTTTTGCTCTTTTTTTGCAGTCTCGACCCACTCGAGTTTTTTCTCGATTAGAGTTTCGATTGCGGTGAGATATTTTGTGTCGGCTGGCGCAACCAGCGAAACAGCGACGCCAGACCGTCCGGCACGACCTGTTCGGCCGATTCGGTGGACATAATCTTCAGCATGTGTCGGCACGTCAAAGTTAAAGACATGGCTGACGTCTGGGATGTCCAAACCGCGCGCAGCAACATCGCTTGCAATTAGAAACGTGATTTCGTTCTTTTTGAAGCCTTCTAGTGTTGCCATCCGGGATTTTTGGTCCATGTCGCCGTGCAAGGCGCCTGTGTTGTAACCATGGCGTGTCATTGAGTTTTTCAATGTCGCGATATCGCGCTTACGATTGCAGAAAATAATCGCGTTTTTCAATCCTTCACAAGCATCAATCTGCTGGCGTAGGGCTGCGCGTTTTTCAAATGGCTTTGAACCGACCTTCATCACTTTTTGCGCGATCGTATCTGCAGTTGAGTTTTGACGTGTTGTCTCAACGCTTACTGGGTCGTTCAAGAACTTTTTGGTCAATCGCGCGACTTCATCCGGCATAGTGGCGGAGAAGAATAGTGTTTGGCGACGTTTTGGTAGCAATGATGAGATTCGCTCGATGTCTGGGATGAATCCCATATCCAGCATGCGATCTGCTTCATCAATCACGAAAACATCGACACCTGTCATTAGAAGGCGTCCGCGTTCAAAATGATCGATAAGGCGGCCAGGCGTCGCTATCAAGACGTCAGCGCCACGATCAAGCTTTTTGTTCTGTTCTTCAAAAGAAACGCCGCCGATGAGTAGGGCGACGGTCAGTTTGTGGTTTTTGCCGTATTTCTCGAAGTTTTCGTGCACTTGAGCTGCGAGTTCACGCGTTGGCTCCAGAATAAGTGTGCGCGGCATCCGCGCGCGGGCGCGGCCTTTTTCGAGCAAGGTCAACATGGGCAGAACAAACGATGCTGTTTTGCCTGTGCCTGTCTGTGCAATACCAACCACGTCTCGTTTTTCGAGAATGTGTGGAATGGCTTTTTGCTGAATATCTGTCGGGGTGGTGTAGCCAGCATCGATTACCGCGTTGGTAACAGCTGTGCTCAGCCCCAATTCTTTGAATTTTTCACTCAAGTAAATACGTCCACTTTGCCGATTACGGTCTAACTAGAAATAATTAGTGGCCCCGCGCCAAGGACAATAGCGTGCGATGCCTTTAAGTCAATGCGCTTATTGCATTTTTGTTAACAAAGCTAATGCGTCCCGGGGCAATGTTGCGTGAAACTCACACTTTCTAGTAGATTTTACGTATTTCAATCCCAGGTTGCAATTGCATTGCAGTACTAAATATCAAGATCGCTAGCGAACTCAGCATTCTCTTGGATGAATTGGAATCGTAATTCAGGTTTGTTGCCCATTAAACGGTCGATAGAATCCTTTGTTTCAGCATGTTGTTGTGCCACGCTGATTTGAACAAGGCGACGAGAGCCAGGCTTCATTGTTGTTTCTTTGAGGTGTTGGAACGGCATTTCGCCCAAACCTTTAAATCGCGTGATTTCAACTTTGCCACGACCGGTGAACTCAGTCTCCATGAGCTGATCTTTGTGATCATCATCATTTGCATAGAGCGTTTTTGCGCCCTGCGTGATCCGATAGAGCGGAGGCATAGCCAGATAAAGGTGACCTTCATCAATCAATTGCGGCATCTCTTGGAAAAAGAACGTCATGAGAAGGGAGGCAATGTGCGCTCCATCCACGTCCGCATCGGTCATGATGATGATTTTATCGTATCGCAAATCGTCTGATTTATATCGATCCCTGGTGCCACATCCGAGTGCTTGTACAAGATCGCCGATTTGCTGGTTGGCAGTAATCTTGTCTCTGGTGGCACCCGCAACGTTCAATATCTTACCGCGAAGCGGCAGAATTGCTTGGTTTTTACGGTTGCGCGCTTGTTTGGCGCTGCCGCCCGCGCTGTCACCCTCAACAATAAAGATCTCCGCGCCTTGCGCTGCGCCTTGGGAACAGTCGGCCAGCTTGCCCGGCAATCGAAGACGACGAGTTGCGGACTTGCGGTCAATTTCTTTTTCTTTGCGGCGGCGAATGCGCTCTTCTGCGCGATCAATGGTCCAATCAAGCAATTTTGCTGCTTGGTTGGGCGAGGCGGCCAGCCAATGGTCAAAGGCATCGCGGATTGCGTTGTCGACGATTTTCGTTGCTTCGCCGCTTGAAAGCTTGTCTTTGGTCTGACCTACAAATTCGGGTTCGCGCACAAACACTGACAAGACTGCGCTGCAGTTTGCCAAAATATCTTCTGCCGTGATCACGGAGCCGCGCTTGTTGCCGGTTAGTTCCGCATAGGCTTTCATTGCGCGGAGTAGGGCTGTGCGTAGTCCAGATTCGTGCGTACCACCATCTTGGGTTGGGACTGTATTACAATAGGAGTTGATGAAGCTGTCACCCAATGTGAATGCAATCGCCCACTCAACGGAGCCATGTTTGCCTGCGCCGCCCTTGCGCCCCGCAAATGTTTCTTCAACAATTCGCGTTTTGCCTTCAACGCGGCCCTCCACATAGTCCTGAAGTCCATTGGGGAACAGAAATGTGGTTTTGGCCGGAATATCGCTACCCTCGACCAATGCTTCGTCACAAGACCAGCGAATTTCCACGCCCGCGAAAAGGTAAGCTTTTGCTTGGCTCATGTCGTGAATGCGTTTGGGAGAAAACTTTGCTTTCTCGCCAAAGATTTGCGGGTCTGGGTGGAACTTTGTACTTGTGCCGCGCCGGTTGCGCACTGGTCCGTGATCGATAACGCCTGTTGTGGCCAGCCCGCGGGAGAAGCTTTGTGAATATAGGTTTTGGTCTCGTGCGACCTCAACGATCATATCATCAGAAAGAGCGTTGACGACGGACACGCCCACGCCGTGCAGGCCGCCTGATGTTTCGTACGCCTTGGAATCGAACTTTCCGCCGGCATGTAGCGTTGTCATAATGACGTCGAGCGTTGAGCGGTCTTTGAATTTGGGGTGAGGTTCTACTGGAATACCGCGACCATTGTCAGTTATGGTCAAATAGCCTTCTGCATCTAAATGCACTTCAATGCGAGACGCGTGTCCGGCAATCGCTTCGTCCATCGAGTTGTCGATGATTTCAGCAAATAGATGGTGCAGCGCATTAATGTCAGTGCCGCCAATATACATGCCTGGGCGACGTCGGACGGGTTCCAGACCTTCAAGGACTTCAATGTCGTCAGCGGTGTAGGTGCTGCCATCATTTGAAGATGGCTTAGGCGCAGCAGACTTCGGCGCTGGCGCAGCAACTGGTTTGGCTGCGGCCGGCTTTGGTGTCGCAGGAGGCGTCAAATTTGGCTCGCTTTTCTTTTTTGGCGGTTCATCGCCAAATTTTCCGAAAAGATCATCACCGTTGTCCATGCCGCGCCTTCATAAGTTCGAATCAAATTAGTGAATTTCGTTTATCACAATAGCATCATTTGTTGCTCATCATTTCAAATTGAGTTTGACAGTTTTCCCTAAGCTTTCTGGCGGTTTAGGTGGCTTCGTTTTCGGTATGTTCTATGCGATTTTGAGAGGGGTTTGCGTTTATCTTTCTAAACAAAAGATTATCGACTGTGCCGTTAAGCGACGGAAATTATTGATAAAATCTAACTGGAGCGTCAGCACTTTTTTAACAACGTGGTGCTAGAACTATATACATACGGTTTGAGAGTATGGAGTTCCCGTATATGGTCGCTAAAGCAAAGGTCAGCGTATCGGACCGCCCGGCTGAGGCGACTTTTTATTGGTTGGCGCAAGTCGGATTTGATAGTTTTGCGTACCGGCTTGCCCGCTGGCCAATTTCCCGCAATATGCTTTTATGGACCTTCACTGGGTTCTTTGTGTTTGTTTAGCTGCGGGTTCGTTCTAGTTCTTGCCAATCCCAAATTGCTACGTTAGCTTCTTGCGCATTGTTCAATTGATCTAACGCGGGGAGAGCAAGATGATTATGGCGCATCGCATTTGCTTATTATGGTTTGGCCCGCGTTTTGCCCTGCATGTTTCTTCTTAATATGTAGGGCTGGCCAATAATTCTCGTATCAGTGTGAAAATGATTTGGTCCGCCCAGTTCGGCTGCGCCTAGCAGCTTATTCAATTCGACAAGATTGTCGACCAGGGCAACAAAATGGCTTCTATTCAACTCAAAGACGTGAGCGCAATTGCGCAAGCTGAACTTTTCAAAAATCTAAATCTCTCTGTTTCCAACGGCGAAAGCGTTGGCCTTATCGCTGCCAATGGGCGTGGCAAAACCACACTGTTGCGCTTTCTGGCAGGGCAAAGCGAACCAAGTAGTGGTCAAATTGCATTTTCTCGCGGTGCGCGCGTTGGTTATGTTGAACAAGAAGTTGAACAAGACCAACTTGATCAATCCGTTTATGACTTTGTTGCTTCTGCACTATCAGACGAACAGCGGGATTATGAGATTTGGCGGGTCGATGTTGCCCTTGCGGAGTTTCAGGTGCCCGAAGCGCAATATCACGAACCGTTGCGCAAACTCAGCGGTGGATGGCGGCGGTTGATCATGATTGCCCGTGTTTGGTTGACTGAGCCGGACATATTGTTGCTCGATGAGCCAACCAACCATTTGGATTTGGCGAAAATCGTTCAACTCGAGAGTTGGATAAAGCAAACATCCGCTCAAGTGCCAATGATTGTAGCCAGCCATGATCGTGCGTTTTTGGACAATTGTACGAATCGCAGTCTGTTTTTGAGGCCCGGAATTTCGCGCTATTTTTCCGTTCCATATTCTGAGGCACGTGCTGCTTTGGAGCAGGAAGATGCGGCGGCAGAAAAAGTTTTGATAAAAGAGCAGAAACAAGCCAAACAATTGCGAGAACAAGCGGCAAAGCTCAATAATGTTGGCATAAATTCTGGGTCAGATTTGCTTCAAACGAAAGCCAAGCAGCTTCGCAAGCGCGCAAGCGATATTGAAGATAATCTCAAAGACTTGCACAAAGAGCGGCATGGCGACATTACGCTGGCCAATCGCGGCACGCACGCCAAAGTGATCATGTCATTTGAAGATGTGACAGTTTGCGCACCCAATGGCGATAAGCTTTTCAGTATTGAGAAAGAACTGATTTATGCGGGTGACCGCATTGTGGTTTTGGCTGAAAATGGCGCTGGCAAAACCCAGCTCATCAAGAAAGTCCATCGCGCGTTTCAATCTGAGGGTTCTGAGTTGGGGATATGGGGCACGCCTTCGACCGTGCTGGGGTATGCTGACCAAGAGATTTCGCAGCTGCCAGTTGATGAAACGCCTGAGAACTTCATCTTGCAACACAAAGGCGTTGGCAATGCACGGTGTCGTTCTTTGCTCGCCAATATTGGATTTGAGTTTGAAAAGCAGTCAAAGCCAATAGGGCATTTGTCCTATGGTCAGCGTTCGCGCTTGGCGCTTTTAAGCCTTAGATTAATTGAGCCAAATTTTTATTTGTTAGACGAACCAACTAACCATGTTGATATTCCCGGGCGTGAAATGCTGGAAGCCGAAATTGTTGAAAAAGGGGCAACGGCCATTATTGTTTCGCACGACCGAGAGTTCGCAAGGTCTGTTGGTACAAGATATTTTGAAATTGAAAAACGGCGGAAGCGTTTGGTGGAAGTCGCGTCACCTGAACCATTTTTTGAGCGCATGTCGCATTGATTTTTTAGGTAATTTTGGGAGTTTTTCCGATGAAAGCGGAAGAGATAATTGGTATTTTCACAAGCGATGCTCCCGGAATTCACGAAATTGTGGGGCTCTATATAGGTGGCAGCTACGGTGCTGGATGTGCTGACAGATTCAGTGACTTTGATTTTGTCGCGATATCGGAGCCAGAAAACACTCCGTTGGTGGTCAAAGCTTGGGAAGACCTTTGCCACAGTCATTTTGATGTTGTTTTTTGCCGTAAGCAGGTCGGAAAGGCCGCACTGGTCAATATGATAACTAGTGGGTGGACACGCATTGACTTGTATGTCGAAAGCAAAGACGATTTCTTAAAACGCGCTCAAGATCAACTGAAACCAGTTTTCGAGCGTGAGCAATTGTTTGACAAACTTTCTAATCTTGAACCGCCGTATAAAACGTCAGTGGCAAAACTTGAGTTTTTGGCAAACGAGTATCTACGAACTCTGGGATTACTAGCGGTTGGCATTGGGCGAAACGAATTGTTCTTGTGTGACGTTGGTTTGGGACATCTGAAAAGTCTGTTCATGAGCTTTGCCATCGAGACTGAGCGGAGCAGGGAATGCGGCGCGTTGAACTTGCGTCGTTCGCTAACCAAACAAACTCATGAGCTGTTTGAGAGCCTGCCAAACGCCGGCGCGGAACGTCGAGACATAATTGCTGCGCATATGGAGACTACGCGCATGTTTTTAGAGTACGCAAAGCCAGTTTTCAAAGAAATGGAGCTTGATTGGCCAGGGCGATTTGAAATTGCGACGCGCGCCCACTTAGTGCAGGCACTTGGCGAAGAAGTGAGTTTTTAGCCATGGCGGAAAGGGCAGATTGGCTGAGTGTTGATGACGCTCGCCAGCTATTGGAAAAACATCTGGCTGGTAGCCAGAAGGTGCTCCATTGTGAAGTGGTCGCGTACATCATGCTTGGTATCGCAGCGGAACTCAAAGAGGGCAAGGAGTTGTGGGAGATTGTGGCGCTTTGCCATGATTTGGATGAAGAGCAAACTAAGTATGAAAGAACCAAACACGGTTTGCTGACTGCTGATTGGCTCGAGGGGCGGTTGCCACTTGAAGCGTTAAACGCCATTCGTGCGCATGACCACCGGACAGGGTTTGTGGCGAATTCTACTTTGGCGCTTGGATTGCGCCTTTCGGATGCACTTGCGATTGCCGACCAATTTGCTGGGCGTGCATTGATATCAGGATTGGCCGACGGCACTGGGCAAGAGCATTTGCGATCTGCGTTGGATAGCCGCCCATATTTAGTTCCGATGATTTTGGATATCAGCAATCAATTGCAAATTGATGTTGGTCGACTCGCAGATATTGTTGCGGATGCACCTCATCAGAACGCGTAAAATTGATTTCCATTGGCATGCGGGTTGTGCGAAAGCGCTTGCAGCCTTAAATAGAGGCGAATTGTAGTTCTTGAGGATCAAAAATGTCGCAAAAGCCAGCCACCCCTTTGTATTGGATCGCATCTTACCCGCATAGCGGTGACCAATTGGTGCGCTCGTTTTTGCAGCATCTGGCGAAGAATTTTGGCTATCGCCCCCAAGACCCAGCAGCGATTGAACTGCTAGATCGCGACCTACCATGGGACGTGCATGCGCATTTTTATGAAACCGTTTTGGGCAAGCATCCGCGCGAAATGAGTGAAGAAGAAATTGCCGCTGCTCGGCCAAAGGTACACGAGTATATCTCAAAGACTTACCCTGGAATTCCAGTTGTGAAAACTCATGCGCCACGTGCTGAGTTTTATGGCGTGCCGAGCATCAATATGAACGTTTCGATTGGTTCGGTCTATTTGATCCGCAACCCGCTGATGCTAGCGCCAATTTTTGCAACTGTTGGCAAAAAGGACGTGGTGACTGCTTTGAAACTGCTGGCGACAAGCGAATATCGTCAACCAACAAGCGAAACGCATGCGCTTGAGCCATGGGGCTCATGGTCGCAAAATGTTATGAGCTGGACTAACGCGGATGAAGATGGCGACCTTTTGGTGCGTTTTGAGGACATCGCCGCCGATCCACACGGTCAATTGGGTCGGATTGCCAAACACCTAAAAATGCCGGTAGACGACGCGCAAATCGCTGATGCGGCAGATAAGGCGTTGGCGGTGCACGGCATGGCGGGCAAAAAGCCTCAGCCGAACGCATGGAAAAACGCTATGAGCAAAGACCATGTTCGTGCGCTTGTTGAAATTCATGCGCGACAAATGTCGCGTTTTGGCTATTTGACCAACGATGTGCTCAATTATGCGGGATTGACCCGAGAAGTTGCGCTCAATTCGTCAGCCAAGTTTGAAGAGTTGGCGCGCACGCCGGTAGCGCCTGTCGGGCACGCATAGAAGTATCCCTAAACGAAGGAGGGGCAGACCAATTTGCTGAAACGTCTTAGTGCAGTTTTGCTCATTGGTTGTCTCTCCATGTTGTTTGGCGAGGTATTTGCAGGTTCTTCTCGAACTTGGTTCGTTGACCCGTGGGGCTTGTTGGTTACGTTTCCCTTATATCTCGGTCATGTTCTGTTGCTGCTGATGGTGGCGTTAAAATCGAACCGAGTTTCACTTGTCTCGCTATACTGTCTTGGTATGGTCTTTGCGCTCTATGAAGCGGCGCTGACCAAGGTGCTTTGGGCTGGCTATTGGGATTCGACGGGCGAGGGGTTTGGCCATTTTGCGGGCATCAGCCTCGCTGAGTTTCCGATGTTGGTGTTTTTCTGGCATCCGGTGATGTCTTTCATTCTGCCCATTGTCGCGTTTCAATGGCTGACGGGTGCGCAATTGATCGCTGATCACCACCGTTTCTTGCGTTTTAGCTCATCAAAGTTCTTGTTGTTGATTGTGTTGGCAGCAACAATCTCATCATTTTTGGCAAGTGGCTCAGGGTTTGATCCTGTATCTGCCAATGCTGCATTTTTTGGCAGTGTCCTTTTGATTTTGGCATTGGCAAGGGGTGCACTTGGGGTGGGCTTGTCCGCGCTAGTGTTCGGCCGACTCGGTAATGCAATCCTGATTGCGTTGATGATCGTCACTTATGTGATTTGGTTGTTTTTGGTGTTTCCAGAGCGCTTACCTAGTGAACCGATTGCCTATTTGGCGATTGGGATCAGTTATTTAGTTGCAATCTATTTGTTCTTGCGTTTGGAACCTGCCGAATCTGCGCCAAAGGTGGTGCGGGAAATGCAGCCTTGGCATCTTCTTTTGTTGATTGGTGTTTATGTCGGCAGCCTAAACTATTGGCTGGTGGCACCTGATGCTGCGAGCAGCGTGTTAGCTGTGCTTTACTTGGTTCTTTATGGAGCGGGGACGCTTTTCTTTTCTTGGCTCATATTCCGGCTTGTGAAAAACAGTTTGCTTGCCAAACGTTCTCGCTGAATTCACCACAGAGCCTATTGCTTTTGGCGGCTTTGCCGAGACACCATTTGTTTATGTGCGACTTTGACCATGCGCTGAAAGCTTTCACATTCAAGGTGTGAAGGGGCAGGGCAATTGGCAACGTGTTTTAGAGAGTCACGCAATGCTGTCAGCTGTTTGATTTGCTTTCCAAGATCCTCAACCTTTGCCAAGATCTCTTCTCTATCGATTTCTGGTTTGCCGTCGACATTGAACATTTTCTTGATTTGAGAAAGCGAAAAACCAGCCGTTTTCCCCATATTGATCAGTGTAAGTTGAAGAACCACATTTGCTTCAAACTGGCGGCGTAGACCATGCCTACCCACCGATTCTATTAGGCCTTCATCGTCGTAATAGCGCAGCGTTGATGGCGCGATTCCCGTCATTTTCGACACCGTTCCAATATCGAGAGTTTTCATGCTTGACCTCAAGTTGACTTAAGTTCGTACCGTGACTCACGGCTCGATATTGTTCAAGGAGAAAATCATGACAACAACCGCTTATGTGGGCAGAAAAACAAACCCCTTTTGGCGTTTCGCCGCTTTGGGAATTGCAACCTTGCTACCAACATTTGGAATGAGTATTTCCAATGTTGCGCTTCCAACCCTTTCAACTGCTTTTGCCGCTGAGCTAACGATCGTACAGTGGGTCGTTTCAGCTTATCTGTTGGCGCTCACGCTGTTTTCGGTCCTGGCGGGGCGCGTGTCAGATTCTATTGGCGCAAAACCCTCGTTGCTTCTTGGATATGCAGTGTTTCTATCAGGGGCGCTGATATGTTGGGGATCGCAGACTTTGTGGATGCTGATAGCTGGCCGGATCGTTCAGGGCGTTGGCGCAGCATTTTTGGCCGTGGTCGCAATTGCGCTGGCAAAACAAAGTTCAGTGAATAATTCAATTGGTCGCGCGATGGGACTATTGGGGGCAATGACCGCGGTGGGAACCGCGCTTGGGCCTTCCGTCGGAGGAATCATAATTGAGTTTTTTGGCTGGCGTTCTCTGTTCGTATTGCTGGGGGCGTCTGCTGTTGGTGGTGCGCTATTCTCGTTTCTTGTGCTGCGTGATGAAAACGAAGACCGCGTGCCGGTGGTTCGAAATGCAAGTCCGACAGTTGATTTGGTGAGATATGTTGCGCCTGCAATCGCCAACAGTCTTGTGGCAGTGATCATGATGACCACATTTATCGCAGGGCCATTCTATCTGACCTATGCTTTAGGTTATAGCGAAGGTGCTGTCGGCTTGGTGATGGCCGTTGGGCCCGCTATTTCGATTCTTTCTGGTTTCCCATCAGGCGTGTTGGTTGATCGACATGGCGCACAAAAAGTGACGCAAATCGGATTAGGCTTTGTGTTTTGTGGTGCGCTTTGCTTTGCATTTTTGCCAAATTTTGGGGCGCTTGCTGGATATATTGTTGCGTTGGTGGTCCTTACCCCGGGCTATCAGATGTTTTTGTCCGCCAATAACACGGCAGTCATGAGCAACGTTGCTGATTCACGTCGCGGATTTGTGTCTGGCTTGCTCAATATGTCACGCAATGCTGGATTAATCATTGGAGCAACAGTGATTGCCACCATTTTTACGATTGGTGCAGGCACTTCAGTTTTGGCAGATGCAGCTGCCGATTCTATAGGCAACGCATTTCAACTCGTGTTTTTCATCAATGCGGGATTGATCGTTCTGGCATTCATAGCGCTGAGGTTCGGTGTTGCAAGACGGCGTTAGGTGCAGACAAAAAAAGAGGGCGCCCGAAGGCGCCCTAAGGTATAGGTATTGCTACCTAGGGGATAGGAGGGAATCCTATGCAGAGTAGTACATGTCGAACTCGACCGGGTGTGGCGCCATTTCGAAGCGCTCAACTTCTTCCATCTTCAATGCGATGTAAGAATCGATCTGGTCGTCGTCAAATACGCCGCCCGCTTTTAGGAACTCGCGGTCTGCGTCCAAAGCTTCTAGAGCTTCACGAAGTGATGCAGAAACCGTTGGGATCTCTTTCAATTCTTCCGCTGGCAATTCATACAGATCTTTGTCCATAGGGTCACCTGGGTTGATTTTGTTCTTGATGCCGTCAAGACCAGCCATCAACAAGGCAGAGAACGCCAAGTATGGGTTGGCAAGCGGATCAGGGTAACGCACTTCAACACGCTTAGAAGCAGGTGAAGAGCCGAATGGAATGCGGCAAGAAGCAGAACGGTTACGCGCTGAGTATGCCAACAATACTGGTGCTTCATAACCTGGAACCAAACGCTTGTATGAGTTGGTTGAAGGGTTAGTGAATGCATTTGTTGCCTTAGCGTGTTTGATGATACCGCCGATAAAGTGCAATGCAGTTTCAGACAATCCAGCATAGCCGTCGCCAGCGAATGTTGGCTTGCCGTCTTTCCAGATTGAAAGGTGGCAGTGCATGCCAGAACCGTTATCGCCAAATACTGGCTTTGGCATAAAGGTTGCTGTTTTGCCGTATGCGTGTGCTGTTTGCTGAACGCCGTATTTGTATGTCTGAACTTGGTCAGCGATACGAGTTAGCGTGTCATACTTGATACCGAGCTCGTGCTGTGCAGAAGCCACTTCGTGGTGATGCTTCTCAACTGTCACGCCCATTTCTTTCAATACAGAAAGCATTTCCGAACGGATGTCTTGTGCACTGTCCACAGGTGGAACAGGAACATAGCCGCCTTTAGTTGCAACGTGGTGACCCATGTTGCCTGCTTCATATTGAGCGTTTGTGTTTGTTGGCAACTCGGTGTGGTCTAGTGAGAAGCTGGAGTGGTGAGGGTCTGTGCTATAGCGCACATCGTCAAACATGAAGAATTCAGGCTCTGGACCAACTACAACTGTGTCACCAATGCCAGATGATTTCACATAAGCTTCAGCTTTACGCGCTGTCATGCGTGGGTCACGGTTGTAAGCTTCAAAAGTGCTTGGCTCCAGTGTGTCACAGTTGATGACCATTGTTGTTTGACCAAAGAATGGATCGATAGCGACAGTGTCCAAGTCTGGCATCATCACCATGTCGCTTTCATTGATGGCTTTCCAGCCAGCAATTGATGAACCGTCAAACATGACGCCATCTTCAAACATGTCTTCATCAACAACAGACGCGTCCATTGTCATGTGGTGCAGCTTGCCGCGTGGGTCTGTGAAACGAAGGTCAACGAATTTTACGTCTTCGTCTTCGATTTTTTTGAGAACGTCACTCACAGTAGTCATATGCTTATCCCGCTTATATAGAGGTATTTTTTTGGGTTGTTCTTTTAGACCGCTTCGTCGCCGGTTTCACCGGTCCGAATGCGGATTGCTTGATCAATCGTGGAGACAAAAATCTTTCCGTCTCCGATGCGGCCCGTCTGCGCTGCGTCGCGAACCGCTTCCACGGCCTTGTCCACAGCGTGATCAGAAACCACGATCTCGATTTTTACTTTTGGAAGAAAGTCCACGACGTATTCTGCGCCGCGGTATAGCTCTGTGTGGCCTTTTTGGCGTCCAAAGCCTTTAACTTCAGTAACTGTAATGCCCTGAAAGCCGGCCTCTTGAAGTGCTTCTTTGACTTCGTCGAGTTTAAACGGCTTTACGATGGCTTCAATTTTTTTCACTGATCTTTACTCCGAAGGACCTGATCTTGCGTCTGGCACTATCAATGCAGGTTGCGTGCCAGTTTGTGTCTTCTGGACAAAATCGAGTATTAATAAAGGGTTACGCAGTGGTCGCTGAATTGTGAGGCAGTGCGTGCACAGTTGTGGTGCATAAATTTTGTGCATTTTGCATAAATTTTGGGCAGGTGGTGGCGCTTTTTCGCGTGGTGCCCGGTTTTTGGACAGGGCAGGCGAATTGAAATGCGTTTTCAAAGGTTTTTTCAAAAAAAATGCGAAAAGGGCTTTGACTGTTTGGATAGTATGGGTTAGACCCCGCTTCGACTTCGTCGCTGAGGTTTAAAGGCGGGTGTGGTGAAATTGGTAGACACGCTAGATTTAGGTTCTAGTGCTTCACGGCGTGGGGGTTCAAGTCCCTCCACCCGCACCATTTTTCCTCAGCAGACATTTCGATCGATCGAATAGTAGATATTGAAGACGGGAATTTCCTAATGCAGGTCAATGAAACCCTCAATGAAGGGCTCAAGCGTACATTGGAAATGTGCATTCCGGCATCTGAGCTTAGCCAGAAGCTTGACGACAAGCTGAATGAGCTTAAGGGCACTGTGAATCTTAAAGGGTTCCGTCCGGGTAAAGTGCCGTTTGCGCACATGAAAAAGACATATGGCCGCTCTGTTATGGGCGACGTAATGCAAGACGCAATCAATGTTGGCGTGCAGTCGACATTGGAAGAGCGCAAAGAAAAAGCTGCAATGCAGCCTAAAATCGACCTTCCTGAAGACGAAGCAATTTTGACAAAAGTATTTGAGGGCGAAGCAGACCTTGAATTCACAATGTCATATGAAGTTTTGCCTGAAGTTGAATTGGGCGATTTCAAAAAAATCAAAATTGAGCGTCCTGTCGTTGAAGTAGACGAAAAAGACGTTCAAGAGCAGTTTGATGCGATTGTTGAGCAAAACCGTCCTTACGCAGCGAAAGCTGAAGGTGAGGCGGCTGCTGAAGGTGATCGTGTAAACATCAAATTCTTGGGTAAAGTTGACGGCGAGCCTTTTGAAGGCGGCGCATCAGAAGGTTCACCATTGGTGATTGGTTCTGGTCAGTTCATCCCTGGCTTTGAAGAGCAGCTTGTTGGGCTAAAAGTTGGTGACGAGAAAGTTGTGGAAGTTAAATTCCCTGATGAGTACCGCGCTGAAAACCTTGCTGGTAAAGATGCAACATTTGATGTTGAAGTTTTGGGCATCGAAGCGCCATCTGACGTTGAAGTGAATGACGAATTCGCCAAAAATCTTGGCCTTGAGTCTCTCGATCAACTTCGCGAAATGATCAAAGATCAAATCGGTGGTCAGTTTAAGCAGATGACACAAACACGCGTTAAGCGCTTGGTGTTGGATGCTTTGGACGAAACACACAAGTTTGACGTACCTGAGCAGCTTGTTGAGCAAGAATTCAAAGGCATTTGGGACCGCGTGATGCACGATATCGAGCACCACGGTCGCAGCTTTGAAGATGAAGGCACAACCGAAGAAAAAGCACGCGAAGAGTATACTGCAATTGCAGAGCGTCGCGTTCGCCTAGGTTTGGTTATTGCTGAAATCGGCAACAAGAACGACGTTCAAGTGACCGAAGAAGAGCATCAACAAGCGTTGATCGCCGAAGTTCAGAAATATCCTGGTCAAGAGCAGCAGGTGTATGACTACTTCCGCAACAATCAACAAGCGCTTGCGGGCCTTCGCGCACCAATCTTTGAAAACAAAGTCATCGACTATGTTGTTGAGTTGGCTGATGTTGAAGACAAAACAGTCACTAAAGAAGAGTTGGTGAAGCTGGTTGAAGAGAGCCAAGAAGAAGATCTTGAACCTCACCACCACGACTAAGCTTTTTTAGTTTTGAATTTTAGGAAGGCCGTCCATTTGGGCGGCCTTTTTTTGTTTTCAGTTGTATTTCTGCTTGAAACTAGCTTGAGGGAAATCAAAGCAGTTTGTTCGTCTTGTGGTTTATTGGGTTTGTTTGGGCAGACCTTCAGGTTTCTTCGATGATTGGAAAAAAACAGATAAACGATATCACCGCGGCATTGCAGTCCGATGATGTGTCTACGCGTTTGCAGGCGGCACTAGGGATCGGCATGAATCCACAACCTGAATTCCTTGATTTGCTGGTTGATCGTTGTTCGGTTGAATCTGATTTTAGCGTTAGGGAACAGCTGACATGGAGCATTATTCGTTTCCCAAAAGAGCTGGTTGTCCCGAAACTTGTGACTGCGGTTTCCTCAAATATCAAACAAGCTCGCAGTCAAGCGTTGCACACACTTTCAAAGATTGAAGGTGCCGACGCTTGGTTTGTAATCACAAAGCAATTGCTCAATGATCCATGCGACGAGGTTGCTCAGGCTGCATGGCGTGCTGCGGTAACGCTTGTTCCTTCTGGAGAAGAGCAAGGTTTGGCTAGTGATTTGTGTGCGCTTCTTGGGCGTGGGGGGCGAGAAGTGCAAAGGAGTCTAAGTGTCTCTCTTGCTGCGCTTGGCGAAGCGACCGTATCTCCGGTGTTAAAAAAGGTGATAATGGGCGACGATGGAGCTGCGCGAGATCATGCACTTTTTACTCAGAGAATTTTCACTGAACCTGATCTGCGTTCCGACTATGCCGTCGATCAGGTCAAGATTTTGTTGGCACCGCGTCCAAAAGACTAAAACGGCATAGAGTCTACTTTTTCATCGGTACACTCAACGCATAGCTCTCATCCAACCATCGCGTCCAAACATCCTCAGGCATTGGCTCCTCATTTGAAAACCGCGCGGTGACCCAGATATTTGTGCCGATTTGATAGTTGTCGGGATATTTGCCGGCGAGTTTTTGGGCTTCGTCCCGCGACTCTTTTAGTTTGAACATAGCCTTGTATCGCCCACCTTGTGGGCCAGCGAACAAAAAGGCCTTGCCTTTCACTTTGAACGAGCTTTGGGTGCAGGCCGTGCCTTCATCTACGCCGGGGTAGGTACATGCCTTTTCGCGCATTGCGAGTGTTGGATCGTTGTCGGACATAGCGGTGTCTCCAGATTTGCGCCAAATCATGGCACAAAAGGCGCTTTGTTGTGAAGCTATGGGGCTTTGCAATTAAGCGGAAAGGCGCAAGACTGAATTTATGAGCTATTTTGATTCCGAACTTACGCTTTTGACGCCGGAAGAAATGGGCCGTGCTGATTCCTTGTCTATTGAGGCGGGTACAAGCGAAATCGAGTTGATGGGCAATGCCGGGCGTGCCGTTGGCCAATATATTGTCGAACATTATCCGCGTGCCCCGGTTTCAGTTCTGTGTGGTCCAGGCAATAATGGTGGCGATGGCTTTGTGATCGGCTGCTATTTGCGGGATCGCGGTTGGCCCGTTCGGTTGGTCCAGTTTGGCGACAAGGATCGTTATTCTGCTGCCTCAATGTACTATTTGCAGCAATGGGGAAATCCAGAGACGTACAGTCCAGAAATCATTGAAGATGCATCGCTTTTGGTTGATTCACTATTCGGCGCAGGGCTCGACAGACCGATAGCGGGAGCATTCGCTGATATTGTTCGATTGGCGAACGAAACTCTTGCGCCAACAGTTGCAGTGGACATGCCAACCGGTGTGCATGGTGCTACGGGGCAGGTATTGGGGACTGCAATTCAAGCAGACGCCACTATCACCTTCTTTCGAAAAAAGCCGGGGCATCTATTACTGCCTGGTCGCGAATTGTGCGGCAATGTTGCGCTGCGTCAGATTGGGATAGAAAAACAAGTCCTAAGGCTAATTGAGCCGCAGACGATCGAAAATCATCCGAAAAATTGGCGCCTGCCAACGGCAAATGTAGCCGGCCACAAATATTCGAAGGGGCATTGTGTGGTCGTTTCTGGCCCACGCGGCGCAACTGGTGCGGCGCGCATGTCGGCACTTTCTGCTTTGCGGGCAGGGGCGGGGTTGGTGACCATTAATGGTGAGCGTGCAGCACTTAAGGAACATGCAAGTCATTTGACGGCAATCATGTTGCGCGATGAGCCTTTGTCTGAGTTGCTCAACGATGAACGTTTTAATGCATTGGTGGTGGGGCCCGGCAACGGCGTATCAGATGCCACCTATCACAATGTGTTGACTGCGATTGCGTCTAACAGGGCCTTGTTGCTCGACGCAGATGCACTAAATTGTTTCAATAGTGATCCAGAAACGATTTTCAACGCTATTAAGAAGACGAATGGCAATGTGGTAATGACGCCTCATGCAGGAGAGTTTGGACGACTTTTTAAAAATGTCGAATTGAGTGCTGGTAAAGTAGAGGCGGCTCGGAAAGCCGCAGAAATTTCAGGTGCTGTGATTGTGCTTAAAGGTGCAGACAGTGTTATTGCTTCGCCGGATGGTCGGGCTGCAATCAATTCAAATGCGCCCCCTTGGTTGGCAACCGCTGGGTCCGGCGATGTTTTGGCCGGTATAATTGGCGGATTGCAGGCTCAGGGCATGGAAGCATTTGACGCAGCGTGCGCAGGGGTTTATGTGCATGGGCTGGCTGCAGCGCAGTATGGTGGTGAGGGGATGATCGCCACCGATTTGCCCCAATTGGTGCCTAGTGCACTGGCTGTGGCGAGATGAAAAATTAACTCTATCTTGAACGGATAGAGGGCAAGACCTATCTAGCGGTTTTACCGCACGTTAAGACGCATCATATCTGATCGGAAATAAGGCCGATTCGATTCACCAAGGATGAGACTTATGAAAGATCCGATTGATACATATATGAGCACGCTGGTGCCGATGGTTGTTGAGCAATCCAACCGTGGCGAGCGCTCATTTGACATTTTCTCGCGTTTGCTGCGTGAGCGCATCATCTTTGTGACCGGTCCGGTTGAAGACCATATGGCGTCTTTGATTGTGGCTCAGCTATTGTTCCTTGAATCGGAAAATCCGAAAAAGGAAATTGCGATGTACATTAACTCGCCCGGCGGTGTGGTGACATCTGGTTTGTCGATTTACGACACGATGCAATTTATTAAGCCTGAGATCGCCACGCTTTGTGTTGGACAAGCGGCTTCCATGGGCTCGTTGCTTTTGGCCGCTGGTTCAAAAGACATGCGCGGCGCGCTGCCAAATGCTTCTGTGATGGTGCACCAGCCATCTGGTGGTTATCGCGGGCAGGCGACTGACATTCTGATTCACGCAGAGCACACTGCGAATTTGAAGAAGCGTCTGAACGAGATCTATGTGAAGCACACGGGGCAGGATTATGAAACGATTGAGCAAGCGCTTGATCGCGACAATTTCATGACAGCTGATGCTGCTAAAGAGTTTGGATTGATTGACAAAGTTTACGAAAAACGCGGCGGCGGTGACGTTTCTGCGTCGTAGGATTTGTTAAGCAAGAAGTAGAATTCCCCGCACGAGGGGTTGGCAATTAAGCTTTTGTGCGGGATTTGTAGGCCAAGATCATACTAACGATCGAATTTAGCTTACTGTTTGTTTATGTGCAGGTGCTAGCATTTGTAGATAAACTGAGTGAAGAATGCACATTCAGGAGTGCTTTGAATGACAAAAGACACCGGCAACGGCGACAGTTCAAAAAATACGCTTTACTGCTCATTTTGCGGAAAATCGCAACATGAGGTGAGAAAGCTCATCGCTGGCCCGACTGTTTTTATCTGTGATGAATGTGTTGAGCTTTGCATGGATATCATCCGTGAAGAAAGCAAATCTTCCACAGTCAAATCAGCTGATGGTGTAATGACGCCGGCAGAAATTTGTGCGGTGTTGGATGATTATGTGATTGGCCAAGGAAGAGCAAAACGCGTTCTGTCTGTGGCGGTGCATAACCACTATAAGCGTCTCAATCATTCATCGAAGAGCCAAGATATTGAATTGGCTAAGTCAAACATCTTGCTTATTGGACCAACTGGTTGCGGTAAGACCTATTTGGCGCAGACATTGGCGCGCATCATTGATGTGCCGTTTACAATGGCCGATGCGACCACGCTGACCGAAGCTGGTTATGTGGGTGAAGATGTTGAGAACATCATTCTGAAGCTGCTGCAAGCATCTGACTATAATGTCGAAAAAGCGCAGCGCGGTATCGTTTATATCGATGAGGTCGATAAGATTTCTCGCAAGTCTGACAATCCTTCTATTACTCGGGATGTGTCGGGTGAGGGTGTTCAACAGGCTCTGCTCAAGATCATGGAAGGCACAGTGGCCAGCGTTCCGCCGCAAGGTGGTCGCAAGCATCCACAGCAAGAGTTCTTGCAAGTGGATACAACCAACATTCTGTTTATTGTTGGTGGCGCGTTTGCTGGCCTTGAAAAAATCATTACCGCGCGCGGTGAGGGTACGTCGATTGGCTTTGATGCCGATGTGAATGATCCAACTGATCGTCAGGTCGGCGAAATCTTCGCTGAAGTTGAACCAGAAGATTTGACCAAGTTTGGTCTTATCCCAGAATTTATTGGCCGTTTGCCAGTAATTGCGACGCTTGAGAACTTGGATGAAGATGCGCTTGTGCAAATCTTGACCCAACCAAAGAACGCTTTGGTGCGTCAATATCAACGATTGTTCGCAATGGAAGAAGTCGAACTGACCTTCCAAGACGAAGCATTGAATGAAATTGCAAGACACGCAATTCAGCGCAAAACAGGCGCCCGTGGTCTACGTTCGATCATGGAAGGTATTCTTCTCGACACAATGTATGACCTCCCATCACTTGAAGGTGTTGAGGAAGTTGTGATCAGTGCCGATGTGGTAAATGACAAGGAAGCACGCCCGCTTTACATTTATGCCGACCGCAAAGAAGAAGCGGACGCAGGCGCATAAAATAAAGTTTGCAAAATGGCCCGACGCGTACTTGTCGGGCTGGCAAAACTTCCTATCTAGTAGTTTCAATTGAGTCTTCGTTGACCCCAGTAGGGTTGATGACCGTGGCGCGCCTCCCTGCGCCGAGTAACGGTTGTGTCGTTGCCGCTTTTTTTGGGACTTCACAGCCGGTTGATGAAAGGATCATCTATGTCCGACAAGGATAAAACTGACACTTCAATCGAACCCGGCGAAGGCCGCGTTTATCCCGTATTGCCGCTTCGTGACATTGTCGCGTTTCCTGGCATGATTGTGCCGCTATTCGTAGGTCGGGAGAAGTCCGTCAAAGCGCTTGAAGAAGTGATGCGCGAAGACAAGAACATCCTTGTCGTTACGCAAAAAAGCGCTCAAGAGGATGACCCAACCACAGACGACGTTTTCGACGTTGGTACGATTGCCTCTGTTCTTCAATTGTTGAAATTGCCAGACGGTACCGTGAAGGTGCTGATTGAAGGTATTTCGCGCGCCAAAATTTCGAATTTTGTGCGAGCTGACGAATATTTTGAAGCCGAGGCGGTGCCTTTTGAGGCCGAAGAATTTGACGAAGTGGAAGCGGAAGCATTGGCTCGCTCTGCGGTCAATGAGTTTGAAAACTACGTCAAACTGAACAAAAAAATATCACCAGAGGTTGTCGGTGCGGTTTCGCAGATCGACGATCACTCCAAGCTGGCAGACACGATTGCTTCGCATCTTGCGGTTAAGAACCAAGAGAAGCAGGAAATCTTGGCTATCAACTCTGTTACCGGGCGTTTGACCCGTGTGCTTGAGTTGATGGAAGGCGAAATCGGCGTGCTTCAAGTGGAACGCCGTATTCGTACGCGCGTTAAGCGTCAAATGGAGAAAACCCAACGCGAATATTATTTGAATGAGCAAATGAAGGCCATTCAAAAGGAATTGGGTGATTCTGAAGACGGCACCGACGAGTTGACTGAGCTTGAAGAGCGGATCAACAAAACGAAGCTCTCCAAAGAGGCAAAAGAAAAGGCCAATGCTGAGCTGAAAAAGCTCAAGCAGATGAGCCCAATGTCGGCGGAAGCGACGGTTGTGCGCAACTATCTTGATTGGATGCTTGGCTTGCCTTGGGGCAAGAAGTCGAAGATCAAGAAAGACTTGGCTTACGCTGAGAACGTGTTGGATACCGAGCACTACGGACTTGAAAAAGTCAAAGAGCGAATCGTTGAGTATCTTGCCGTTCAAGCGCGTACAGGAAAACTAAAGGGACCCATTTTGTGTCTTGTTGGCCCTCCAGGTGTTGGTAAGACATCGCTTGGCAAGTCTATTGCCAAGGCCACTGGCCGTGAGTTCGCTCGGATGTCTTTGGGTGGTGTTCGTGACGAATCTGAGATTCGTGGTCACCGACGCACTTATATTGGCTCGATGCCGGGTAAAGTCATTCAATCGATGAAGAAGGCTGGGAAAACCAACCCGCTATTCTTGCTCGATGAAATTGACAAGATGGGCCAAGATTTCCGTGGTGATCCTTCATCTGCTTTGTTGGAAGTGCTGGATCCAGAGCAAAACAACACTTTTGCGGATCACTATTTGGAAGTTGATTATGATTTGTCAGATGTGATGTTTGTCACAACAGCAAATACGCTCAATATTCCAGGTCCATTGATGGATCGGATGGAGATCATCCGTCTCTCTGGTTACACGGAAGAAGAAAAAGCCGAGATTGCGCGTCGCCACTTGATTCCTGATTCCATGAAAGAGCATGGCTTGAAGGAAACTGAGTTTGAATTGCCTGATGAATCGCTGACATTTTTGATTCAGCGCTATACGCGTGAAGCTGGTGTTCGGAACCTGAAGCGCGAGATCGCGAATCTTTTGCGCAAGGTGGTCAAAGATTTGACCTTGGACAAGAAACTCAAAGCCGTGAAACTTGATCTGGCCAAGGTTGAAGACTATTTGGGGCCTCCGCGTCACCGTCACGGCGAAATTGATGATGAACCACAAGTTGGTGTGGTGAATGGGCTTGCTTGGACTTCGGTCGGTGGTGAATTGCTGACAATTGAAGGCGTGACTACCTACGGTAAGGGCAAACGAACAGTTACCGGCAACCTTAAGGATGTGATGAAAGAATCAATTTCGGCCGCCGCCACCTATGTGCGTTCGCGAGCGATTGATTTTGGCATTGAGCCGCCTCTGTTCGATTCGCGTGATATTCACGTGCATGTTCCCGAAGGTGCCACACCAAAAGACGGTCCGTCCGCTGGTGTCGGCATGGCTACAGCGATCGTATCGGTGATGACCGGTATTCCGGTGCGCAATGATGTTGCTATGACAGGTGAGATCACCTTGCGTGGTCGTGTTTTGCCAATCGGCGGTTTGAAAGAAAAGCTTCTGGCAGCGCTACGTGGTGGAATCAAAAAAGTATTGATTCCGGAAGAAAACGTGCGGGATTTGGTTGATGTGCCTGACATCGTGAAAGAGGGACTAGAGATCGTGCCTGTTTCTCGAATGGAAGAAGTCGTCAAACACGCATTGGTTGAAGAGCCAAAAGCGATCGAGTGGGATTTCGAAGCTTATGCTGAGAGTTTGCGTCAACAAGGCGATTCTACGACGAATCTGACGGCCCATTAACAAAAT
The DNA here is from genome assembly GCF_030159895.1 of Maritalea porphyrae. Lineage (GTDB taxonomy): Bacteria > Pseudomonadota > Alphaproteobacteria > Rhizobiales > Devosiaceae > Maritalea > Maritalea porphyrae. Next base: position 2,146,543 of record NZ_BSNI01000002.1, on the reverse strand, counting down.
CGCTAATTTCAACTCGTATTTGAGGGTCGGGACATTGTTTTCGGCCCTTTTTTTTGGCGAAAACCGCCGGAAAGCACCGGATTTCCTTGCTTTAGTCAAAGAATCGAAGAAATGTAACCCCCGCACACCCTAGGCAAATAGCCATGGGTTTAGATATGAGGATAGAAGAATGAACAAAAATGATCTGGTTGCAGTAGCTGCAGAAAAAGCAGGCATCACCAAAGCTGACGCCGCTTCAGCCGTTGACGCAGTTTTCGATGCAATCGAAAGCACATTGAAAGATGGCAGCGAAGTTCGCTTGGTTGGCTTCGGCACATTCTCAGTGTCACACCGTAAAGCAACAAAAGGCCGCAACCCAGCAACTGGTGCGGAAATTGATATTGCTGCTACAAACGTGCCTAAATTCAAGCCTGGCAAACAGCTTAAAGAAGCTGTGAATAGCTAAGCTAAAAAAATAATACATTTTTTTGAAGGTCTCGGTGAAAATCGGGACCTTTTTTGTTGACGTGGGCAAAGATACGAATTAAACGATGCACACCTTCTTAGGAGGGCGGTTAGCTCAGTTGGTAGAGCGCTTCGTTTACACCGAAGATGTCGGGAGTTCGAGTCTCTCACCGCCCACCATTTTCTCCCAAACATGATCCACCTAGACAGATACATCGATTTGCTAATCGATTGTTTTGATTTGTCTTATCTCCAAAATCATTGTGGAGCAGGGGCTTTTTGGGGTTCTTCACATCCATTGTAAAAAAAGCATCATAAACTGTAATTTATGTGCTTGACTTAGAACTGGATCACTCTTAAACAACGCACATCTTCAGCGGATCACAACGATACGCGAAACGTTGGGGGTGTAGCTCAGTTGGTTAGAGCGCTGGCCTGTCACGCCAGAGGTCGCGGGTTCGAGTCCCGTCACTCCCGCCACTTTCTTCTCATAGAAATTGTAGGCTTTTTACGAGCGTGTGCCACCTCGAGCGAAGAGTGGGCATTTGACGTTTGATGTTCATATCGACTAATCTTTATTTAAGCATAAGATAAAGTGCATAATGGAGGAGTCGAAATGAAAAAGAGATTAGGTCTGGCCGCAACATCCTTGTTGATGCTTTCTGGCCCAGCGCTAGCAGCAGATTACAGTAGTTCAGGATTTGACTGGGACGGGTTTTACGCGGGCATTGGTGTGTCTGGTTCTGCTTGGTCGAACGGAGAAACAGTGTACTCCGTGGATGGTATCGCCGGTTTTAACGTGGTCAACGACGGTATTTTGTTCGGTGCAGAGGGGTTCTTTGGCTATGTTGTTGATAGTTCAAGCCTGACCGGAACTGAGGGGGGCGTGAACGCACGCCTAGGTTACCTGGTATCAAACGACGCTGTTGCATACATAACTGGTGGTGGTGCCTATATGAGTCTACCTAACGATTGGCATGCAACAGTTGGTGCTGGTATCGAATTTGCAGTTTCTGAAAACACCACAATGGATTTCAAGTTCGAACACTGGCGCGGTTCTACATTTACCGCGAATAGAATCGATGCTTCAATCAATTGGTATTTCAACTAGTCCCATATCATCGGAAAGGCCCCGCATAGTCTGCGGGGCTTTTCCATTTTGATTTATACTAAGCCCAGTTCTTTATCGGATTGGGAGACTCCATACTTGTTCTTATTCGGCCATGGCCGCTCGCGCCAATGTGGTTCGAACTCAAAACTTGATTTTGTGCGACCAGGCAACAAAGCGCCATTGCCTGCACCTTTTGCATAGTCGTAGTACATTTTCACCACTTCTTCTTTTGACGTTTGCTGTGCCGCCGGATGGTTGAGGCAAGCGTCACGCCATTTCGCTACTCTGTGGTACTCAACACTGTTGGGTAGCTCGAAACCTTCATAATACTCAAGAAACCAAAACCGAGCGAAGAGCGGCGTGAACACAGTTTCTGCAAAAGAAAAGTTGTCGAAAAGGTATTCACCTTCGGGATTGTACTTATTTAGGAAAAAGTTCAGATCAGCATAGAGCTTCAACAAACGGTCAGAAAACTCACTCTTTTTGGCTGGGTCTTGGTTCATCACCATTGAGTAGCCTGCAAAGGTCAATGCTGATTCCTTTGCAACCAACATGCTTTCTATTGCTCGCTTTAACGGGTCAGCTTGGGCAATTTGTGGGCCCGCAATCACAGTGTCGAGATAATTCAGTATGACAAGGCTCTCCTTTATGATGTCTCCTTTTGTCGTCTCTAAAACGGGCAGGGCGGTGGTGCCATCGGTTTTGCGCAAGAGTTCCTTGTCACGAGGTTTGGTAATGTCGACCACTTGAAATTGGACAGCTTCAGGTTGGTTCTTCAACTCGAGCAAAATTTCAAGCCGTTGGCAAAATGGACAAACAGGGATGTGATAAACGATAGATTTTGAGAGCATTGACTTGCCTTGGTAGTTGTACTTCTTGCAAAACTATTCGGATGTAATTGCATTTGCGAACTTGATTTTCTTATTGTGAGAATTGGCATGGTGAATTTTGCTACATTTGATCTAAACCTGTTGCGCGTTTTAGATGCTTTGCTCCGTGACCGTTCAACGATCAAAGCAGGCGAGCGTTTAGGACTGTCACAGCCCGCAGTTTCTGCAGCGCTTGGCCGACTGAGGCACGCCCTAAATGACGATATTCTTGTTCGTCAGGGCCAAAGAATGGTACCAACGGATTTCGCAAATAGGCTCACGGGTCCGTTACGCGAGGAGTTGTTCCGACTTGAAACCCTTTTTGTGGAGCCGGCATTTGAACCTGAAACTGCCAATATGACGTTTCGAGTTTGTGGCAGCGATTTCTTTGCCGACATGTTGATGCCGGCCTTGATTGAGCGGACCCAAGAAATTTCTCCGTTTATAAAAATCCAATTAGTCGATCTCGTTCCTGATAGTTATGTCGATACGCTTGATCGCTATGGTGCTGACGCCGCACTTGTTCCGGATGCAGACTTCCCTGATTGGATTGAGAAGCAGGTACTATTCCGTTCGCCATTTGTCGTGATTTCAGCTAAGGACAATCCGCATACAAAAGCTGCGAAACTAAAAGCCGGGGATACGTTCCCGTTGGATTTGTTCTGTGCGCTCAAGCACGCGCTTTTTTCACCTCAAGGCAATATTCGGTCAATGGGTGATGACGCGCTTGATGCAATTGGGCGTCAGCGCGACGTTGTTGCGACACTGCCGGCGTTTTCTGGCGTGTGCAGAACAGTGGGCAATTCGGATTTGATTGCCCTTGTGCCATGTCAGTATGCTCAGAATTTGGGTGGCCTGTTGAATATCCGAGCTTACAAGGCACCTATCGACGTGGTTGTGCCCAAGATTTCTCTAATTTGGCAGCGCCGACTTGATAATGCGCCATCGCAGGTTTGGTTTAGGGAACTTGTCTCATCAATCTTAAGTCCGCTTGATACCGATGCGGAAAGCTGGCTGTGACCATATAGTCACACATACTCCTTCGTCACAATTTGGCCACCAAGCTTTCACGAAAAAGACGGTTTGTTAGGGAAGTAGTAACCAGCCGATACGTTTTACGCCTGAAATGGCGAAAGTGATGAAGCTACACATTGAATAAAATGCTATGCTTCTTACATCGGTGAAGTAATTTAGTAAGTGGTTATCTACGGAGGCCGAAAATGACTTTGATGAAGAAAATTTCCATTGCAACACTAGCAGGTGTCGCGATGACGGCAGGTGCCTATGCGGCAGATCCTGTGGTAAATTATGCAAATGATCCTGCGCCTACATATGCTGCGCCTGGATTTGACTGGAACGGCTTTTATGTGGGTTTGAACAATGCCTATGTGAATTCTGGCGGTGCTGAATGGGCCGTTGGTGGTTTGGCTGGTATCAATATCCAAGATGGTTTCTTGGTTTATGGTGCTGAGTTGGAAGCTAATGCATTGATTTCAGGTGGCGCAATCACTGGCGGGCTTTACGAAGCAACCGCGCGTGCAGGTTATCTGGTGAGTGACGATGTGTTGCTTTACGGCGTTGGCGGCGGCGGTTTCGATAACGGAACTGGTGTTGCTCTAGTCGGTGGCGGTATGGAATTTGCCGTTACTCAAGAACTGACGCTTGGTGCAGAATATAATTATCTCTTCAATTCCGGCGGCACAGTGGGCCACGAAATTGACGGTAAAGTTCGCTGGTACTTTAACTAGCCAAAACAATAAATACTCCAACTGGGAGGCCGTTGCATGTGCGACGGCCTTTTTTTATGTCTGTTCACTCTTTGCGTAAAAGTAGAACAGTGCCCGCGGGATCAGAAGTCCACTGACCGTTTCCATCTTTGATTTCCTCTAGTTCATTGCGAACCGGGCTTCCTAATTGTTCTAAGGCTTTGTTTGTCGAGTCTGTGAACAACTCAAGCCATATATCTGTTTGACTTTGTGCGGGTACGCAATCAATCCACAGTGTAATGTCCCCGAATGCAAAGGCTACGCTTTCTTTGGATTCATGAGTTTGTTCAAGGCCAACTTCATCGCGATAGAAACTGACGGTTTCGGCCCACTTAAAGGTGGGTACTTTCATCGCTATGTTGTTTCCCGGTTTGATCATCAATCTCTCCAAAGCTCCTTCGTTTGGTAGACGTTAGCAGGTCGAAGGAGCGATTCAAGTTGTGGGATCGGTGGTGTGGGGGCCTTGTCTATGCGAATCGCAGTTGCAGATAGCTTCAATATCTGTGATAATTTAATTGGAGTATAATAGTCATATTTATTTGATATTGTTGATTTTTATCACGCATGCGGCAATTCGACCATAAAGATGGTATGGGACGATAATTCCTCTTGAATCGAAGAAACTGCTACGTTAAGCCGTAGCAACGATGATTTGGGCCGAATTGTGACTTTGGTTCATGCATTTTAATTCCCAGGCCGGATAAACCGGTCAACACTAAAGGCAAGGCAATTATGAACGAATTGCTCCTCAATTATCTGCCTGTAATTATCTTTATCGGGCTATCTGCCGTTATCGGCCTCGCGCTTTTGGTCGCGCCTTTTCTAATCGCTGTTAAAAATCCAGACCCTGAAAAGGTATCTGCCTACGAATGTGGCTTTGATGCTTTTGATGATGCACGCATGAAGTTTGACGTGCGTTTCTATCTGGTGGCGATCCTTTTCATCATCTTTGATTTGGAAGTTGCCTTCCTCTTCCCATGGGCTGTCGCCTTTAAGAGTGTAGGGTGGTTTGGCTTCTGGGCGATGATGGTGTTCTTGGGTGTTTTGACCATTGGCTTCATCTATGAATGGCGGAAAGGGGCTTTGGAATGGGATTAAGCGACAATTCAACTTTGGTTGCGCCGCAACCAAAGGGCATTATCGATCCGAAGACTGGCAAGCCGATGGGCGCCGAAGATCCATTCTTCCTCGATATTAACGACCAGCTAGCCGATAAAGGCTTCTTGGTTACCACAACCGATGATCTTATCAACTGGGCGCGCACTGGCTCTTTGATGTGGATGACATTTGGTTTGGCCTGCTGTGCGGTTGAAATGATCCAGATGTCGATGCCGCGTTATGACGTTGAGCGCTTCGGCACTGCGCCGCGTGGTTCGCCTCGCCAATCAGACGTGATGATTGTTGCGGGTACGTTGACCAACAAGATGGCACCTGCGCTTCGCAAGGTTTACGACCAAATGCCAGAGCCGCGCTATGTGATCTCTATGGGATCATGCGCGAATGGCGGCGGATACTACCATTATTCTTATTCAGTCGTGCGCGGTTGTGACCGGGTTGTGCCTGTGGACATTTATGTTCCGGGTTGCCCTCCGACTGCCGAGGCCCTTCTTTATGGCATCTTGATGCTGCAGAAGAAGCTTCGTCGTACTGGCACAATTGAGCGATAGGGCGTGATTATGGACACAACGCTTGCAGAGCTTGGCGAATATATCGAAGCAAAGTTGGGAGATGCAGTTCTCTCAACTGATATGGCTTTTGGTGAACTGACAATCAATATTGTGCGTGATGAAGTTGTAAACGTCATGCGCTTTTTGAAGGAAGACAGCCAGTGTCAGTTCTTTAGCTTTATTGACGCTTGTGGTGTCGACTATCCTGCGCGACCTGAGCGCTTTGATGTTGTCTACCATTTGCTTAGCCCAACACGGAACGTGCGCATTCGCATCAAGTTGACTACAGACGAGAAGTCGACTGTTAAATCCATTTGTGAAGTGTTTCCCGGCGCCGATTGGTTCGAGCGGGAAGCCTATGATATGTACGGCATCTTGTTTGTTGGTCACCCAGACTTGCGGCGTTTGCTGACCGATTATGGTTTTGAAGGCTATCCGTTGCGCAAGGATTTCCCTGTCACTGGTTTTGTGGAAGTTCGTTACAACGAAGAGTTGAAGCGCGTTGTCTATGAGCCTGTGAAGCTTACGCAGGAATTCCGGAATTTTGATTATCTCTCACCTTGGGAAGGCACTGATTATGTGCTGCCCGGTGACGAAAAAGCGCAGAGCTGAGGTTTATCATGGCAGAAGCTCAGGTAAGAAATTTTAACATCAACTTCGGCCCGCAGCACCCTGCGGCGCACGGAGTGTTGCGTCTGGTTCTTGAATTGGACGGCGAGGTTGTAGAGCGTTGTGATCCGCACGTTGGGTTGTTGCACCGTGGTACGGAAAAGCTGATTGAGCAAAAGACATATTTGCAGGCTGTTCCCTATTTTGACCGTCTCGACTATGTGGCGCCAATGAACCAAGAGCACGCGTTCGCGCTTGCTGTTGAGAAGCTGTTGGGTATTGAAGTGCCGCGTCGTGGTCAATTGATCCGCGTGCTTTACTCAGAAATTGGCCGTATTCTCAATCACTTGCTCAACATCACAACACAAGCGTTGGACGTTGGTGCGCTAACGCCACCGCTTTGGGGTTTTGAAGAGCGCGAAAAGCTGATGATTTTTTACGAACGCGCATGTGGTGCGCGTTTGCACGCAGCTTACGTCCGTCCTGGTGGTGTGCACCAAGATCTGCCGCCTGAATTGCTCGACGATATTGAAGCATGGTGTGATCCATTCTTGAGTGTTGTCGATGATATCGAAGGCCTTTTGACTGAAAACCGAATCTTTAAGCAACGTAACGTCGACATTTGTAATGTTGCACTGGACGATGCTTGGGAATGGGGCTTCTCTGGCGTCATGGTGCGTGGTTCTGGTGCGAAATGGGATTTGCGCAAGTCGCAGCCCTATGAGTGCTATGAAGAGATGGATTTTGATATCGCTGTTGGCAAAAACGGTGATTGTTATGATCGCTACCTGTGTCGTATTGAAGAGATGAAGCAGTCAGTGCGCATAATGCGCCAGTGTATCGACAAGCTTCGTCTTCCAGAAAACCAGGGACCTGTTTCTTCTACTGACGGCAAGATTGTTCCGCCGAAGCGGAACGAAATGAAGCAGTCTATGGAAGCACTAATTCACCACTTCAAACTTTACACCGAAGGCTACAAAGTACCGGAAGGCGAAGTTTACGCCTCTGTGGAAGCGCCCAAGGGTGAGTTTGGTGTGTATCTCGTATCAGATGGGTCAAATAAGCCATATCGCTGCAAAATTCGTGCCCCCGGGTTCGCACATATGTCAGCGATGGATTTCATTAGTAAGGGCCACATGCTTGCTGACGTTTCAGCGATTATTGGTACCCTTGATATCGTATTTGGTGAGGTGGACAGGTAATGTCAGTACGTCGTCTCGCAGAGGATCAGGTTCAGCCAGAAGGTTTTGCGTTTAACGCGGAAAACCAAAAATGGGCTGAACAAACGATCGCTAAGTATCCTGAAGGCCGTCAGCAGTCGGCAGTTATTCCGTTGTTGATGCGGGCACAGGACCAAGATGGTTGGGTAACCAAACGATGCATTGAGCATGTCGCTGACATGTTGGAAATGCCTTATATCCGCGTTTTGGAAGTTGCGACATTCTATACTCAGTTCCAGCTTAAGCCGGTTGGCACAAAGGCGCATATTCAAGTGTGTGGCACCACGCCTTGTATGTTGCGCGGCTCGGAAGAGTTGATCAAGGTTTGCAAATCCAAAATCAATGAGAAGCCTTTTGAGACCAACAAAGATGGCACTTTGTCTTGGGAAGAGGTCGAGTGCCTTGGTGCATGCGTTAATGCGCCAATGGTGATGGTGTTTAAAGACACCTATGAAGATCTTACGCCAGAACGCTTTGAAGAAATGATTGATGAGTTTGAGGCGGGCAAGGACGTTAAAACCGGGCCGCAAATTGACCGTCAATTCTCTGCACCTGAAGGTGGCATGATCACCTTGACGGAAGTACCGGATCGCAAAGCGACCATAGTTGCAAAGGCACCGGCGAAAAAAGCGGCAACTAAAACAAAAGCGGCTGCAAAGCCTAAGGCGACAAAGCAGGCAAAAGCCGAAGCGCCAAAAGTGCCTGTTAAAAAGCCTGCTGCAAAGTCAGATGACAAGGCTCCATTGTTTGAAGCGCCTGCCGGTGAAAAGGATGACTTGAAGCTTATTTCAGGCGTTGGGCCGGTGCTTGAGCGCAAATTGAATGAGCTGGGCATTACCAAGTTTGAGCAAGTTGCAAAATTCACCAAGAAACAGATTGCGGAAGTTGATGATCGATTAAGCTTTAAGGGCCGGATCGAGCGCGACGATTGGAAAGCACAAGCTAAGGCTTTGGCCAAAGGCGGTGCTGAAGAATATCGCAAAGTCTTTGGTAAGGATCCACGCTAATGGCACAGAAAATCATGGGCATTGAAATGACGGGCCGCAATATCTTGATCGCAGTTGCGTTCATGGTTGCGACCTACATCGCCATTCGATTGGTGGGTACCTTTGCGATTGTACTTACGACTGGTCTTTTGGGCTTTGTGGTTAGCGCGGTCGTTGGTTTCTTGCTGTTCGCAGCTTACATGCGGGGGCGCTAAAATATGTTGTCAGATCAAGACCGTATTTTCACAAACCTTTATAACCAAGGCGATTGGGGCCTTGAGGGCGCGCTGAAGCGTGGCTCTTGGTCGCAAACCAAGTCGTTTATCGATAAAGGTCGTGATTGGATCACGGAAGAAGTCAAATCATCTGGCCTTCGTGGTCGTGGTGGTGCTGGCTTCCCAACTGGTTTGAAATGGTCATTTATGCCGAAAGTGAGTGACGGTCGTCCTCACTATTTGGTGGTGAATGCCGACGAATCTGAGCCCGGCACATGTAAAGACCGCGAAATCATGCGCCATGATCCGCATCACCTTGTTGAAGGGTGTTTGTTGGCTGGTCGCGCAATGGATGCGCATCACGCTTACATCTATGTGCGTGGTGAGTTTGTTCGTGAGCGCGAAGCATTGCAGGCCGCTGTCGATCAAGCATATGACGCGAACCTAATCGGCAAGAATAACGTGCATGGGTGGGACTTTGATATCATCGTCCATCATGGCGCGGGTGCCTACATTTGTGGTGAAGAAACTGCGCTGCTTGAAAGCCTTGAAGGCAAAAAAGGTCAGCCCCGTTTGAAACCACCATTTCCTGCGGGTATGGGCCTTTATGGCTGCCCAACCACAGTGAACAATGTTGAATCAATTGCGGTTGTGCCTGAGATTTTGCGGCGCGGCGGCTCTTGGTTTGCTGGGCTTGGACGCGAAAACAATACGGGTTCCAAACTATTCTGCGTATCTGGTCACGTAAATACGCCAGCAACATTTGAAGAAGAAATGGGCATCACTTTCGGCGAGTTGATCGATAAGCATTGCGGTGGCATTCGCGGTGGTTGGGACAATTTGCTTGCCGTTATTCCTGGTGGCTCTTCAGTGCCATGTGTGCCAGGCGATAAGATGCGCGACGCAATTATGGATTTTGATGGTCTGCGTGAAGTTGGCTCTTCACTTGGGACCGCGGCCGTGATCGTCATGGATAAGTCCACGGATATTATCGCCGCGATTGCCCGCCTATCATATTTCTACAAACACGAGAGCTGCGGCCAGTGTACACCTTGTCGTGAGGGTACAGGCTGGATGTATCGCGTGATGGAACGCATGGTGCGCGGTGAAGCGCAAAAGCGTGAAATTGATATGTTGTTTGAAGTCACCAAGCAGGTTGAGGGCCACACAATTTGTGCGCTCGGCGATGCTGCGGCGTGGCCAATTCAAGGTCTAATCAAAAACTTCCGCCCTGTGATTGAAGAGCGGATTGATCAATACACCCACAATGCCAAAGCGGATGGGGCTGTTCCATCCATTGCAGCGGAATAGGCGGCAAGTATGGCCAATATTAAAGTAGACGGACAGGAAATCGAAGTTCCCGATCACTACACGCTAATGCAAGCGTGTGAAGAGGCGGGCGCTGAGGTTCCTCGTTTTTGTTATCACGAACGGCTTTCTGTAGCAGGCAACTGCCGCATGTGCCTTGTTGAAGTAAAGGGTGGGCCGCCAAAGCCTGCCGCGTCCTGCGCGATGAGCGTGCGCGACTTGCGCCCTGGGCCAAATGGTGAAGCACCTGAAGTGTTTACCAATACGCCGATGGTGAAAAAGGCGCGCGAAGGGGTGATGGAATTCTTGCTCATCAACCACCCGCTTGATTGTCCGATTTGCGACCAAGCTGGTGAGTGTGACCTGCAAGACCAAGCCATGGCATATGGTGTAGATAGCTCTCGTTACCAAGAAAACAAGCGCGCTGTTGAAGACAAATATATCGGGCCTTTGGTGAAAACCATAATGACCCGTTGTATTCACTGTACGCGTTGTGTGCGTTTTACGACTGAAGTGGCTGGCATTTCTGAGCTTGGCCTAATTGGCCGTGGCGAGGACGCGGAGATTACTACATATCTTGAGCAGGCGATGACGTCTGAACTTCAAGGCAACGTGATTGATCTTTGCCCTGTTGGTGCTTTGACTTCGAAGCCTTACGAATTTACCGCTCGTCCGTGGGAATTAAACAAAACCGAAAGCATCGACGTGATGGATGCTGTGGGTTCAAACATTCGCGTTGATAGCCGTGGTCGTGAAGTGATGCGCATTATGCCGCGGATCAACGAAGCGGTGAACGAAGAGTGGATTTCAGACAAAACCCGTTTCATTTGGGATGGCTTGAAATCGCAACGTTTGGACAAGCCTTACGTTAAGAAAAGCAAAAAGCTGCAAGCTGCGAGCTGGAACGATGCATTTGCGGCCGTTTCTCGCGCCGTAAAGAAAACATCTGCTGACAAAATCGGTGCAATCGCCGGCGATCTTGCAGGTGTTGAAGAGATGTTTGCGCTCAAAGGCATTATGGAGCAATTGGGTGTCAATAACCTTGATTGTCGTCCAGCCGGTTCCGCGCTTGAACCATCAAAAGGTCGTGCAAGCTACATTCTCAATGCAGGTATTGCTGGTATCGAAGATGCAGACGCAATTCTTATTGTTGGGTCTAACCCACGAAAAGAAGCCGCTATTGTGAACGCGCGTATTCGCAAGGCTTGGCGCGCATCTGGTGTGCCGATTGCAGTGGTCGGCGACCAAGATGATTTGAAGTTTGACTATGAGTATCTTGGCAAGGGTGTTGAAAGCCTTGCTGCTGTTGCGGCGGGTGACGTTGAATTCGCTAAAACGCTTGCAAACGCAGAACGCCCAATGATCATTGTGGGCGAGGGCGCGTTGACTGGCACAGCCGGCAAAGACGTGTTGGCGCTTGCATCAAGCATTGCCAAAGGCAGTGGTGCATTGAGCGCTGACTGGAACGGTTTTGCGGTCTTGCACAACGCGGCGGCGCGTGTGGGCGGCTTGGATGTTGGTTTTGTCCCAGCAAAGGGCGGTCTTGATCGCGCTGGCATGGACAAAGCGGCGGCAGGTGGTGATTTGGACGTCGTGTTCTTGCTTGGCGCTGATGATATAGACATGGAAGCCTATAAAGACGCGTTCGTTGTCTATATCGGCTCTCACGGAGACGTTGGTGCACACGCAGCAGATGTAATCCTGCCGGGCGTGACCTATACGGAAAAAAGCGCAACCTATGTCAACACGGCTGGATTGGTTCAACAAACCACTCGCGCGGTGTTTGGTCCTGGTGACGCAAAAGAAGACTGGGCAATTCTTCGTGCCTTGTCAGCGCATTTGGGTGAGGCATTGCCTTATGACAATCTAAATCAGTTGCGTGGAGCGCTTTATGCGCAACATCCACATTTCGCTGATATTGAAGCACCTGCGCAAGAAGATGCGAAAGCAATTGAGAAACTGGCGAAAGTTCCTGCGAAAATCAAAAAGGCAGCGCTTTCAACGCCAATCAACGATTTCTACCTCACCAACCCGATTGCACGGGCATCTGCTGTCATGGCGGAATGTTCGCAATTGGCTGCTGGTGGCGTGAACGAAGCGGCGGAGTAGAGAATTATGTGGGACTGGATACTCCTAGCATTGGACTATTTGCTCGGTGTGCCGATCTTCGGTTGGGGCACAATGGTCGGCTTTGTTTGGAAAGCACTTCTGTTGCTCGTCGTATTGTTGGTTTTTGTTGCCTACTTCTTGTTGGCAGACCGTAAAATTTGGGCTGCGGTGCAAATCCGACGCGGACCGAACGTGGTTGGTGCCTTTGGTTTGCTGCAAAGCTTTGCTGATTTGCTCAAATTTGTTTTCAAAGAGCCAGTAATTCCAGCGGGTTCAGACAAAGTGCTATTTTTGATGGCGCCTTTGATCACCGTGCTGGTTGCTTTGGCTGCTTGGGTCGTAATCCCGCTCGATGAGGGCTGGGCATTGGCTGATCTCAATGTTGGCGTTTTGTATGTGTTGGCGATTTCGTCGCTCGGCGTATATGGCGTTATCCTTGGTGGTTGGGCGTCGAACTCGAAATACCCATTCCTTGGCGCACTTCGTTCCGCCGCGCAGATGGTTTCATATGAGGTTTCCCTTGGTTTCGTTATCATCACCGTGTTGCTTTGCGTTGGCTCGTTGAACTTGACGGACATCGTGGTGGCGCAACGCGAAATGGGCTTGGCGCATATGTTGGGCATACCATGGGCATCGTTCCTGAACTGGTTCTGGTTGCCGCTGTTCCCAATGTTTGTGATCTTCTTTATCTCTGCATTAGCGGAAACAAACCGCCCACCATTCGATCTACCTGAAGCTGAATCGGAATTGGTTGCTGGTTTCATGGTGGAATATGGCTCAACACCATACATGATGTTCATGCTCGGTGAGTATGTGGCGATTGTGTTGATGTGTGCGATGACCACCATCCTATTTATGGGCGGCTGGTTGCCACCACTCGATATTGCACCATTCACTTGGATCCCAGGTCTTGTATGGTTCATCATCAAAACGTGCATGGTGTTCTTCATGTTCGCGATGGTGAAAGCGATTGTACCGCGTTACCGCCATGACCAACTGATGCGCCTTGGCTGGAAAGTGTTCTTGCCAATTTCCATCGTAATGATTTTTGCCGTTGCCTTTGTTCTCCAGCTGACTGGCTGGGGATGGCATGGCGGCGTGGCATAAGGAGAAACGATAAAATGCGAGCCATGCAGTTTCTCAATTCGCTTTTGCTCAAGGAGTTCGTTTCGACGTTCTTCTTGGCGATGCGCTATTTCTTTAAACCAAAACCGACGATCAACTATCCGTTTGAAAAAGGATATGTAAGCCCACGTTTTCGGGGTGAGCACGCGCTACGGCGCTATCCAAACGGGGAAGAGCGTTGCATTGCTTGTAAGCTTTGCGAAGCGATTTGCCCGGCACAAGCGATCACCATTGAAGCTGGTCCGCGCCAGAATGACGGCACACGCCGTACCGTGCGCTATGACCTGGATATGGTGAAATGTATTTACTGTGGTTTTTGCCAAGAAGCTTGCCCAGTAGATGCGATTGTTGAAGGTCCAAACTTCGAGTTTGCAACTGAAACCCGTGAAGAGCTCTATTTCGATAAAGAGAAATTGCTTGCTAACGGCGATCGGTGGGAGCGTGAAATCGCTGCGAACCTCGATGCTGACGCGGCATATAGGTAGGAAAAACAGATGACACTAGAAATTGCTTTTTTCTATTTGTTCGCTGCCACTGCGATCTTAAGCGCGGTAATGGTGATTTCGTCACGTAACCCGGTTCACTCGGTTATGTTTCTCATCCTCGCATTTGTGAATGGGGCAGGTATCTTCATGCTTGCTGGCGCTGAGTTTCTCGCGCTGCTGCTCATCGTTGTTTATGTGGGCGCGGTGATGGTGCTGTTCTTGTTTGTTGTGATGATGCTGGATGTTGACTTTGCGCAATTGCGCCAAGGCTTTTTGCAATATGCGCCTCTCGGGGCAATGGTTGGCGGCATTTTGCTCATTGAGCTGATTATGGTCGCAGGCTCGTTCTTGGTGGCGCCGGAAGTTGCCGGTTCGAGCGTTGTGCCATTTGTTGAAGGCATGTCAAACACTGAGGCATTGGGCAATGTACTTTACACGCGCTACGTCTACCTATTCGAAGCTGCTGGCTTGATCTTGCTGGTGGCGATGATCGGCGCGATCGTTTTGACCTTGCGTCATAAACCACACGCAAAACGCCAAGACATTGCAGCCCAAGTGGGCCGTAAACGAGAGGACGCAGTTGAAGTTGTGTCTGTTGAAAGTGGCAAAGGGATTTAATCGGGGGCTCAAATGATACCAGTAATTCCACTAGGTCATTTTTTGACCGTCGCAGCCATATTGTTCACCATCGGGGTGTTTGGCATTTTCCTTAACCGGAAGAACGTCATCATTATCTTGATGTCTGTTGAACTGATCCTTTTGGCCGTCAACATCAACTTTGTTGCATTCAGCGCACATCTGCAGGATTTGGCAGGACAAGTATTTGCCTTGATGATCCTAACAGTTGCGGCGGCTGAAGCCGCGATTGGTTTGGCGATCCTTGTGGTCTTCTTCCGTAATAAAGGTTCCATCGCGGTTGACGATGTGAACATGATGAAGGGTTAAGGGCATGAACCATACACTCCTTCAACTCATCGTATTCCTACCGCTTCTTGGTGCGCTGATTGCAGGTCTATTGGGGCGTTCAATTGGGCACCGCACTTCTGAAATTGTAACGTCTGGCCTTTTGGTCTTGGCGGCACTGTTCTCATGGATTGTTTTCCTACAGTGGACCATGGGTGGCGGCGAAGCCGCTCACCATGCTGAAGCTGGTCATGGTGGTGATCATGCATTTGTTGCCGCTGAATCAGTCAAGGTAGAGTTGTTCCGTTGGATTTCGACCGCTGGTCTTGATCTTAAATGGATGATCCGTGCTGATACGCTGACAGCTGTTATGTTGGTGGTTGTGACCTCGGTTTCAAGCTTGGTGCACATCTACTCAATTGGCTATATGCATGAAGATCCGCATCGTTCGCGCTTCTTTGCGTACCTTTCACTGTTTACATTTGCGATGTTGATGTTGGTGACAGCGGATAACTTCCTGCAAATGTTCTTCGGCTGGGAAGGTGTGGGCGTTGCCTCATACTTGTTGATCGGCTTCTGGTACAAAAAACCTTCTGCGAACGCAGCGGCAATGAAAGCGTTCATCGTCAACCGTGTAGGCGACTTTGGCTTTGCGCTCGGTATCTTTGCTGCCTTCATGATGCTTGGCTCGATCGACTTTGATAGTGCGTTTGCTCATGTGGCCGACATGGAAGGCAAGAACATTTCCTTCCTATGGGCTGAATGGGACGCGATGACAGTTATTTGTTTGCTGTTGTTCCTTGGTGCGATGGGTAAGTCAGCGCAGTTCTTGCTGCACACTTGGTTGCCAGACGCGATGGAAGGCCCGACACCTGTGTCAGCCTTGATCCACGCTGCGACCATGGTGACAGCGGGTGTGTTCATGGTGGCGCGTTTGTCGCCCATGTTTGAAGCATCTGAAACAGCGATGACTGTTGTCGTCTATGTCGGCGCGATTACAGCGTTCTTTGCGGCGACCGTTGGTCTAGTGCAAAACGACATCAAGCGTGTGATTGCTTATTCAACTTGTTCGCAGCTTGGCTACATGTTCGTGGCACTTGGCTTGGGCGCATATTCAGCTGGTATCTTCCACCTGTTCACACACGCATTCTTTAAAGCGTTGTTGTTCTTAGGCGCGGGTTCGGTGATCCATGCGATGCATCACGAACAAGACATGCGCAAAATGGGTGGCATCAAAGATAAGGTCCCATTGACCTATTGGATGATGATGATCGGTACTCTGGCGCTAACAGGCGTAGGCTTGCCATTGCACTTGTTGGTTGATGCGTTGCCAAACATCGGTTTTGCAGGCTTCTATTCAAAAGACAGCATCATCGAAGCGGCTTACGGCGCGCACACTGCCGCTGGCGGGTTCGCATTCTGGGCGTTGGTTGTGGCAGCCTTGTTCACAAGCTTCTACTCTTGGCGCTTGGTGCACCTTACATTCCACGGCGAAACACGTGCTTCGAAAGAAACATTCGATCACGCGCATGAGAGCCCAATGGTTATGTTGGTGCCATTATTTGTGCTGGCAGCGGGTGCAGTGTTCGCTGGTTACATCTGGTATGACAGCTTCTTTGGCCATGCCGAGCACGTTGAGCACTTCTTCAAGGGCGCGGTTGTTGTCGATGCAGAGTTGATCGATGCAGCGCACCACGTTCCAACTTGGGTGAAGCTATCTGCGACATTTGCGATGATCATCGGTTTCGTGGCTGCTTGGTATTTCTATATCGCGAAGCCCGAGACACCAAAGACATTGGCGAAAGAGCATGCAGGCCTTTATGCCTTCTTGCTCAACAAATGGTACTTCGACGAGTTGTATGACTTCTTGTTCGTACGTCCTGCCAAGTGGATTGGTACTGCGCTATGGCGTGGGTTCGATGATTGGTTCATCGACGGCGTGATCGTCGGTGGTATCGCAAGACGGGTGAAGGACATCACCTCGCAGGTCGTGCGGTTGCAGTCCGGCTATCTTTATCACTATGCGTTGGCAATGCTGATTGGTGTTGCAGCGCTTATAACCTGGGCGATTGCTGCAGGGGGCCTCCTAGGATGAATATCATAAACAACAACATCCTCACGATCCTTACGTTCCTGCCGCTGGTTGGCGTATTCTTTGTGTTGATTGTGCCGGGCAATGATGCTTTGGCGAAAAACAACATGCGCTACATTGCGTTGGCGACGACCACTGTGACCTTTGTTTTCTCATTGGTCATGTGGTGGATGTTTGATCCGACAAATGTAGATTTCCAATTTGTTCAAAACCACGCATGGATTGGCGACGTTATTGGCTACCGCATGGGCGTTGATGGGATTTCCATCCTGTTTATCGTGCTCACCGCGATGTTGATGCCGCTTTGTGTGTTGGCGAGTTGGGAAAGCATCGATAAGCGCGTCAAAGAATACCTGATCGCATTCCTATTGCTCGAATTCTTGATGATCGGCGTGTTCGCAACGCTTGATTTGGCCTTGTTCTACATCTTCTTTGAAGGTGGTTTGATCCCGATGTTCTTAATCATCGGTATTTGGGGCGGCAAAAAACGTATTCAGGCAAGCTACAAGTTCTTCTTCTATACCTTCGCGGGTTCTGTGTTGATGCTATTGGCCATCATGGCCATGTACTGGCAGGCAGGCACGCTTGATATTGCGCAGTTGCTCAAATTCAATTTCTCACCTGAAGCACAGTTCTGGTTATGGATTGCCTTCTTCGCTTCTTTCGCGGTGAAGATGCCAATGTGGCCATTCCACCGTTGGTTGCCAGAAGCGCACGTGGAAGCGCCGACTGCAGGTTCGGTTATTCTTGCAGCGGTCTTGTTGAAGATGGGCGGATACGGGTTCTTGCGGTTCTCATTGCCAATGTTCCCAGATGCATCTGCTTACTTCTCGGACTTTGTGTTCGCACTGTCGGTAATTGCGATCATCGCTACATCGCTTGTAGCTCTTGTGCAGGATGATATCAAAAAGCTAATCGCCTATTCCTCCGTTGCCCATATGGGGTACGTGACGATGGGTATCTTTGCTGGCAATGCGCTTGGTATTCAGGGCGCGATCTTCCAAATGATTTCACACGGTATCGTTTCTGGTGCGTTGTTCCTGAGCGTTGGCGTGATTTACGACCGGATGCATACACGCGAGATTTCAGCCTATGGTGGTCTTGTTGAACGTATGCCGAAATATGCGTTTGCCTTTATGGTGTTCACCATGGCCAACGTTGGTTTGCCCGGTACATCGGGGTTCGTGGGTGAATTTCTCGTTCTGATCGGTATTTTCCAAGTTAATACTTGGGTGGCGTTCGGCGCGGCATTTGGTGTGATTTTCTCCGCTTGCTATGCGCTGTGGCTATATCGTCGAGTAATCTTTGGAGCGCTCGAGAAAGACACATTGAAGTCGATCTTGGACATGAGCCCGCGTGAAATGGTCATAATTGTACCTTTGATCGTTCTCACCATCTTCTTTGGTTTCTATCCAGCGCCAATTCTTGATGCAACGGCTGCATCGGTTGAAGCATTGGTCTCACATTATCAAGCAGGCCTAGGACAGGTCGGTGCGCTCGCTGAAGTTGCGCACTAGGAGGAACAAATGTCATCTGATCTAACTAGTTTTGTTGCTCTTGCTCCAGCATATCCCGAGCTTCTGCTCGCGATAGGAGCGATCATCTTGCTGATGATGGGCGTGTTCAGCAATGAGAAGACCGGCAACACCATGATTGTTGGTGTCGCTATCGGATTGTTGGCCGTCACTGCTGTTTTGGTCGCAATTCACCCCGCTGAAGGTGTGTTGTTCAACGGTGCGTTCATTCAAGACGGTTTTGCACGCTTCATGAAGGTGCTGGTTCTAACTGGCTCTGCTTTTGCGCTTGTGTTGTCCGTATCTACGGCATCTGACCATAACTTGAACAAGTTCGAATATCCGGTGCTCGTCATCCTTGCCTCTTTGGGCATGTTGATGATGATTTCAGCAAACGATTTGATCTCGCTATATATCGGTCTTGAACTGCAGTCTCTGTCTCTTTACGTCATCGCTGCGTTTAAGCGTGACAGCGGTCGTGCAACTGAAGCTGGCTTGAAGTATTTCGTACTTGGCGCCTTGTCGTCGGGCATGCTGCTATACGGTGCCTCAATGGTTTACGGCTTTACGGGCCAAACCCAGCTTGATGAAATTGCCAAAGTGATATCACTTGGCGAGCCTTCACTTGGTTTGATTGTTGGTTTGGTGTTCTTGCTTGCTGGCTTGGCGTTTAAAATTTCAGCTGTGCCGTTCCACATGTGGACACCAGATGTTTATGAAGGTGTGCCGACACCGGTAACTGCTTTCTTTGCATCAGCCCCAAAAGTGGCAGCAATGGCGTTGTTCATCCGGGTCGTATTCGACACGTTTGAGCCGATTGCCAAAGACTGGCAACAGATCGTCATCTTTGTTTCAATTGCATCGATGGTTCTTGCAGCCTTCGCTGCGATTGGTCAAAAGAAGCTCAAGCGATTGATCGCATACTCTTCTATCGGTCACGTTGGTTTTGCACTTGTTGGTTTGTCGGCAGGTTCACAAACAGGCGTTGAGGGTGTTTCCATCTATATGGCGATTTACCTGACCATGACCATTGGATTGTTCGCGTGTATTTTGGCACTGCGCACTGATCAGGGTTATGTGGAAGATATTTCTGATTTGGCGGGTATTGCTCAAACACGTCCATTCATTGCTTCCGGCATTGCAATTATCATGTTCTCATTGATCGGGTTGCCGCCATTGGCTGGTTTCTTCGCAAAGTGGGAAGTGTTCCTTGCAGCCGTTGAAGCGCAACTGTTCGTGTTGGCTGTAATCGGTGTGTTGGCAAGTGCGATTAGCGCATTCTATTACTTGCGCGTTGTGCGTACGATGTTCTTTGATGAGCCAAACCATCAGTTTATCAAAACACCAAACGAGCTGAATGTTGTGATTGCGCTGACTGCTGCGTTGATTGTGACATACGGCCTTACTGTTGGCGGCTTCTTGAAAGACGTAGCAGGCATTGCCGCGGGCAGCTTGTTCTAGGTGGTGCATTTAGGCGAACGGGCAGCGCAAAACGGATTTAGCCTGAAACATGTTGAAACAATAGATTCAACAAGTTCAGCGTTGATGAAGGATGCGCTCGCCGGTGCTACTGGCCCCATGTGGCTGGTGGCGGACGAGCAAGTAGACGGCAAGGGCCGTCGTGGTCGTCATTGGAATTCGCCCAAGGGCAATCTTTATGCCTCTTTGTTGCTTTGTGACCCTGCGCCATCTGAAAAGGTAGCGCAGTTGTCGTTTGTGATGGCGCTTGCGTTGCGAGATGCTGTGGAAGCGATCAATGAGCCTGGCGTTGGGCCCAAGGATGATGATATTGAGGTCAAATGGCCCAACGATCTGATCCTTTGCGACAAGAAATGTGCTGGCTTGCTGCTTGAAGGCGGCATGAAAGGTCAATCGAGATTTGTTGTTGTTGGGCTTGGTGTGAATATCATCTCACATCCAGACAAAACCAATCATCCTGCTGGAAATCTCAATGAATGGGGCATTCATACATCCGTTGAGCACTTTTTTCCGTATCTAAGTGATGCAGTGGCGTTGCGTTTGGAACAATGGTCAATGGGACAGGGGTTTCAATCAATTCGGGCGGATTGGTTGGCGCATGCCTATAAGGTTGGGCAAGATATGCGCATAAACACAAGTACAGATAGTTTCGTTGCACGGCTTGACGGTGTCGACGAGGCAGGAAATTTATTGGTCGACCATATGGGGCGGCCGCGAACAATTACGGCGGGCGAGATTTTCCCGCTGGATATGAATTTTGAAAGCAATAATTGATGAGTGATCAATTGGTTTTCATCCCGCTTGGTGGCGTGGGTGAAATCGGCATGAATTTTGGCCTTTATGGTTATGGCGCGCCACAAGAGCGCAAATGGTTGATCGTTGACTGTGGGTTGACCTTTGCCAAGCCAGACCTGCCTGGCATTGATCTGGTAATGCCAGACATCCGCTTTTTGGAAGATGAAGTTGAGCATATTGAAGGTCTTGTGATCACGCATGCGCACGAAGACCACTACGGCGCGCTTTTGGACCTTTGGCCTTATTTGGAGTGTCCTGTATTTGCAACGCCGTTTGCCAAGGCGATGACGGATAGCAAGGCACGTTCAAACAACTTTACGGACACTATTCCAATCACGGTCGTCAATGCCGGTGAGAAGTTCAAAGCTGGACCTTTCTCGCTTGAGCTGGTGAATGTGGCGCACTCAATTCCTGAAAGCTGCTCGCTTTATATCGAAACTGATGCGGGCAGGGTGGTTCACACTGGTGATTGGAAGCTTGATCCATCACCTGTGGGCAACGAACAAACAGACGAGAAACGATTTCGAGAGATTGGTGCGGATCCGCGTCCTTTGGCGGTGGTTGGCGACAGCACCAACGCTATTCGTGAAGGATCAAGCCCGGGCGAAGGCGAAGTGGCCCAAACGCTTGATCAACTGATCGCAGAAGCGCCGAACCGGGTTGCAGTGACTATTTTTGCCTCAAATGTGGGACGGATGATTTCAATTGCGCGTGCTGCGCAAAAGGCAGATCGACACGTCGTTGCCGCGGGACGTTCGGTGCACCGTGTCAGCGAGATTGCACGTGACCTTGGTCTAATGGAAGGCTTGGAGCCGTTCCTTGACCAAGATTCTTATGGGTATTTACCACGTGACAAAGTTGTTTTGATCTGCACGGGGTCGCAGGGCGAAAGTCGTGCTGCGATGGCGCGAATTGCGCGGGACGATCACCCAGTTATCACTTTGGCGAAGGGCGACCGTGTTATCTTTTCGTCAAAGGCAATTCCTGGCAATGAACGTGACGTCAACGACATCCAAAATATGTTGATCAACCAGGGCGTTGAAGTGATCACTGATCGAGATGCGCTGATTCACGTTTCCGGCCACCCGCGCCGAGATGAACTGCGCCAGCTTTATGATTGGCTAAAGCCAGACATTTTGGTTCCAGCTCATGGTGAAGCGTTGCATTTGGACGCGCATTTGAAGTTTGGGCAAGAATTGGGCATCAAGAATTGTCTAGGTGTTCGCAATGGCGATATGGCCCAGCTTTACCCCGTTGCCAGCGTCAATAAAGGTGAAGTGCCAAACGGTCGCGTTTATCTTGATGGTGAGATATTGTGTCAACCAGACGAAAGCGGTGTGCGAGAACGACGTCGCCTTTCATTTGGCGGAACTGTAAATATCTCCATGTGCATCAATTCCAAGGGCCAAATTGTTGGTGAACCGGAATTTGAGCTGGTTGGGTTGCCAGCACTTGTTGATGAAGATGGTGATTTTGACGAAGTGGTGGAAATGGCAATTGCCGCCACGGTTAAATCAATGCCGGCGAAAAAACGTGCGGATCGAATGGTATTTGCTGAAGCGCTTCGACGCTCGGTGAGATCGGAGATTAATCAACTCTGGGGCAAGAAGCCGCATGTGAAGGTTTTCGTCCATCGCGTATGAGGTTTCCGATAGGGGAAAAATCACATGGATTTACTCAGTTCAATAGCACTATATTTTGTTCTTTGGTGGCTTTGCTTGTTCATCGCGTTGCCTATTGGCGTGCAGTCTTCACATGAGGCTGGCGAACATGTGGAGGCAGGCAACGAACCTGGTGCACCCACGCGCCCTAAGCTCTTAATCAAGATGGGCATTGCCACAATATTGGCGTTTGTTCTGCTGTATTTGGTGCGGCTTGGACTGTCCAGTGAGTGGATAAAGAACTACTGGAGCTAATTCATTCAACTTGTTGAATTCAAAATAAAAGCAGAGCCGAAGCTCTGCTAAAAATAGTGTCGCGACAATGCATTGGTCTTATGCGTTCAAGACGTTGCCAATGTTCCTCCCTTGACCTTGTCAGCGAGATGGGATCGCCGTTTGAAAACCGGTAACCCTCTTATTGGGATTGGACACTAACAACAGATTCGGCGGGTGTCATCACCTTTTTGTGTCCATCATGCATTTTTTGGCATGTTTGGTTTACTGCGGTGCTTAATGGCCAAAATCGTGGTTTTGGCTTGATAAATATATCCATATGGCGTTTTCTCGCCTCTGAACCTTCAACTAACAATCTTCGAGTCGAAAAGAGCAGCTTTCAATATGCGCCTTTCCCGTTATTTTTTGCCCGTCCTGAAAGAGACACCTAAAGAAGCTGAGATTGTTTCGCACCGGCTGATGCTGCGTGCTGGCATGATCAAACAAGAAGCGAGTGGACTCTACGCTTGGTTGCCGCTTGGCTATAAGGTCTTGCGAAAAGTACAAGATATTATCGAGCAAGAGCAGAACCGGGCAGGGGCGATTGAATTGCTTATGCCAACTTTGCAGTCTGCTGACCTTTGGCGCGAAAGCGGTCGCTATGATGATTATGGCAAAGAGATGCTGCGGATTGAAGATCGTCATGGTCGCGATTTGTTGTACGGACCAACAAATGAAGAGATGATCACCAACATCTTCCGCTCGCATGTGAAGTCCTACAAAGACTTGCCTTTGAACCTCTATCACATCCAGTGGAAATTCCGGGACGAGATTCGCCCACGTTTTGGCACTATGCGCAGCCGTGAGTTCTTGATGAAGGACGCCTATTCCTTCGACTTGGACAAAGAAGCGGCAGTTAAATCCTATCATCGTATGTTCGTTGCCTATCTTCGGACATATAAACGCATGGGGCTAACCGCTATTCCAATGCGGGCTGAAACTGGTCCTATTGGTGGTGACTTGAGTCATGAATTCATCGTGCTTGCTGACACGGGCGAGAGTGGCGTTTTCTGTGATCGCGATTTGCTGGAAAAGCCAATTCCAGCTGCGGACATCGACTATGATGGTGACTTAAGCGAGATCGTTGATGACTGGACGTCGCTTTATGCGGCGACTGAAGACATGATCGAAATGGACAAGTTTGAGGCTGACGTGCCTGAAGATCGTCGCATTGCTGCTCGCGGTATTGAAGTTGGTCAAGTATTCTACTTTGGTGAAAAATACTCTGAGCCAATGGGCGCGAAAGTGCTTAACGATGAAGGCAAAGAAGTCGCTGTACATATGGGCTCCTATGGTATTGGCCTAACACGCGTAGTTCCAGCAATTATTGAGGCCTGTCACGATGAAGATGGCATCATTTGGCCGGTTTCTGTGGCGCCGTTTGAACTTGGATTGATCAATCTGAAGACATCGGACGATGCGAGCGTCGAGACCTGCCAGAAGCTCTATAGTGAGCTGAAAAATGCTGGCATTGACGTTCTCTATGATGATCGTGACATGGGTGCAGGTGGCAAGTTTGCCACAGCGGACCTAATTGGATTGCCTTTCCAAATGATTGTTGGGCCACGCGGCCTTAAAAATGGCGAAGTTGAAATCAAAGATCGCAAAACGGGTGAGCGTTCAAACGTTTCGATTGATACTGCGGTTGAGCATATTCGTGCCATTATTGAACCACTTCGTTTGGACAAGATATAATTTATGACGACGCGCAGCGCGACGATGATCGAAAAAAACAGGCCGTTTTCGCCGTTTGAATTTATGGTTGCGTGGCGCTATTTGCGTGCGCGTCGTGAAGAAGCGTTTATCTCGGTCATTGCCGCGCTTACGTTGACTGGGATTGCTATCGGCGTTGCCACTTTGATTGTGGTGACTTCGGTAATGAATGGCTTTCGAGCAGAGCTTCTCGACAAGATCCTTGGTCTAAATGGCCATTTTACTGTTTTTCCGATTGAAGAGCAGTTTGAGGACTACAACGATGTCGTGTTGCGCATGGAAGAGGTGGACGGAGTCACATCTGTCGTCGCTTTCGCTGAAGGGCAGGCGCTTGCATCCGGTGTTGGTCAGTCGACCGGAGTTTCAGTCCGCGGGATGGCCCTTTCGGATATTCAAAAGCTGCCCTCCTTGCCAAATGCTGCGATCTTAGGTGGTTTTGATGGTTGGGACGACAGTCGTGGCGTTGCCATTGGTATTCGGCTGGCCCAGAAGCTGGGCGTTTCAATTGGTGACCCTGTCACTATAATCACGCCTGATGGTGTTGTGACACCATTTGGAACGACGCCGCAGATCCGTTCTTATCCTGTAACTGTGATTTTTGAATTGGGGATGGTGGAGTTTGATAGCTTCTTCGTCTTCATGCCGTTGCAGCAGGGGCAAGACTATTACCAGCTTTATCGTGACGTGTTGAAAGATGGGCAGGAACCACTGCCACTTGATGCAACCGACGAGCAAATTGATGCAGCGTACGAACGCATTTATCGCGTGAGTGCCTTGGAAGTCTTTTTGGATGACCCTGATGCGACGACGGCTATGCGTGACCCGCTTCAGTTGGTTGCCGGTCGACCGATGATTTTCACTGATTGGCAGCGACGAAATGAGACGTTTTTCTCCGCGCTTCAGGTGGAGCGTGTCGTGATGTTCGTCATTCTGTCGATGATTGTGCTTGTGGCTGTGTTTAACATCATTTCGTCACTCGTGATGCTTGTGAAGGAAAAGAATGCCGATATCGCGGTGCTGCGCACTATAGGGGCGACCCGGGCCTCAATTATGCGCATTTTCTGCATGACAGGCACAGCAATCGGTGTAGCGGGTACATTAATTGGACTTGTGGTTGGCTTAGTTGTAGCAGCCAATGCTGAAAACTTGCGTGCATGGATTTCCGATACGATTGGTATCGCGTTGTTTCCACCAGAAGTTTTCTTTTTGTCAGAATTACCATCGAAAACTGACCCAGTAGAAGTCACTTTTGTTGTGGCAATGGCGTTGATTTTGAGTTTCCTCGCTTCACTTTATCCTGCTTGGCGTGCAGCGCAATATGATCCGGTGGAGGCTTTGCGCTATGGTTGATCGACACGTGAAGCTTAAACTTGAAAGCATTAATCGTACTTACGCGCAGGGCGCAGGCGAGCTTAGAATTCTGCAAGGCGCTGATCTTGAGATTTTGAGTGGTGAGATTGTTGCGCTTGTTGCGCCATCTGGCGCGGGTAAGTCGACGCTGCTGCACGTGTCGGGCTTGTTGGAACGCGCTGACTCGGGAAGTGTTACAATTTGTGATGTGCCAACCGATGACTTGTCGGATCGGGAGCGCACTTTGGTTCGACGACAGCATGTAGGTTACATTTACCAGTTCCATCATTTGTTGCCTGAGTTCAATGCAACGGAAAATGTGATGATGCCACAATTGATCGCTGGACAAGCGGACAGAGTGGCCAAGGCACGCGGTGAAGAACTGTTGTCCATGATGGGGCTAAAAGATCGTGGGACACATCGCCCAGCTCAGTTGTCGGGCGGTGAGCAACAACGTGTGGCCATCGCGCGTGCTCTTGCAAATTCTCCTGGGTTGATCTTAGCGGACGAACCGACTGGGAATTTGGACCCCGAAACGAGTTCAGTGGTGTTTGATCTGCTTGCAGATTCAATTCGCAATCATGACGCGGCAGGTTTGATCGCAACCCACAACCACGACATTGCCAAAATGGCTGATCGGGTACTCACCCTAAAAGACGGAAAATTGGTTCCTTTTACGTTTTAGAACCAAAACCGCGATTTCTCATTCTTCGCTTATTGAAAAGCTCAGAACTGGCAATAGCCAATAGTTCTGGGCTTTTGCGTACGTGCATTTACCATAATTGTTTTCACTGGGGATCATTTGTGGAAAGAATGTGGACAAGAACAAAAAGGGAATATATAAGAACAAACAGGCAACAAGGAGATGAGTATGACACACTTGATTAAAGACGTGATGGCCCTTTGTTCAATCACTGCGTTTAGCGCAGCTACACTTGTTTGGCTTGATATCCTAGCCACTTTGTCCTGACACTTGTGCATGAATAAAGATACTCACTTGGCGTGGGGGCGAGCCTCTTTTACAAGTAAAGCATGATGACAAACGGTCCCGGCTTTATTCACCTGCATGCGCACTCAGCTTATTCGCTTCTCGAGGGAGCAATAAAGCTGCCCAAATTGATCGATCTGGCAATTGCAGATGATCAGCCCGCGCTTGGAATTGCAGACACATCCAACCTTTTTGGGGCGCTGCAATTCTCGACAATGGCTAGTGGAAAAGGGCTTCAACCTATCGTTGGGTGTGAAATCCCGCTTCAGTTTGAGCCGCCGGAAGATATCCCGGGCAAAGAGCGCAAAAAGTTTGCAAAAGAATCGATTGTCCTGATTGCTCAATCTGAAAGAGGATTTGAGAATTTAAGCGAGTTGGTGTCTCAGGCATACCTTCAGAGCGCTGACGGTCTAGCCCAGTTGCACCTTGATTGGCTGGATGGTGAACTCACCCATGATTTGATTTGCCTTAGTGGTGGTTTAGAAGGTGGCATCGACCCCGCTTTTGCACAAGGTTACGACGCTGTGGCCCTTGAGCGTCTCAATTCGCTTAAGGAGCGTTTTAGAGATCGCTTCTATATCGAGCTGCAACGGCACGACATTGAGCGTCAAAAGATTTCAGAACCGCAACTCATCGATTACGCCTATGCGAATGGCATTCCTTTGGTGGCGACTAATGAGCCGTTTTTCGCAAAGTCTGATGATTTTGAATCCCACGATGCATTACTTGCTATCGCAGAGGGTAGCGTGCTGGCGCAAACAGAGCGGCGAAAGCTATCGCCTGAGCACTATTTTAAGTCGCGTCAGGAAATGTGCGACTTGTTTGCTGACCTTCCTGAAGCGCTAGAATCTACCATTGAGATTGCGCAGCGCTGCCACTTTAGCCCGCAGGAGCGTGGCCCGATCCTTCCAAACTTTGCTGCACCTGCAAATCTGAGTGCAGATGAGGCTGTTGAAGCCGAAGGGCAGGAGTTGGCGCGCCAAGCAAAAGAGGGGCTTGATCGCTTTCTCGCAGAGAATGGACCAGCAGAGGGCCTTACAGAACAGGATTATCGCGATCGACTTGAGTTTGAGTTGAACGTGATTGTGAACATGAAGTTCCCTGGTTACTTCCTGATCGTTTCTGACTTCATTAAGTGGGCGAAAGCGCACGGCATACCCGTGGGACCAGGCCGAGGGTCTGGTGCGGGTTCGCTTGTCGCTTATGCTTTGACTATTACCGATCTAGATCCGCTGCGTTACGCATTGCTTTTCGAACGGTTTTTGAACCCCGAACGTGTGTCCATGCCCGACTTTGATATCGATTTTTGTCAAGATCGGCGGGAAGAGGTGATCCGCTACGTTCAAGACAAATATGGCGCTGAGCAAGTTGCACAGATTATCACATTTGGGTCGTTGCAAGCGCGTGCGGTTTTGCGCGACGTTGGGCGCGTCTTGCAAATGCCATACCCGCAAGTTGATCGCATTTGTAAACTCGTCCCGTCCAATCCGGCTAATCCTGTCACGCTGAGCGAAGCAATTGACGGTGAACCGCGTTTGCAAGCGATGCGCGACGAAGAAGAGGCGGTGGCAGATCTGTTGCAGATCGGGCAAAAGCTTGAAGGGCTTTACCGCCACGCTTCGACCCACGCTGCCGGTATCGTGATTGGTGATCGACCTTTGCAGCAGCTGGTGCCGCTATATCGTGACCCGCGTTCGGACATGCCTGTTTCTCAATACAATATGAAAGTTGTTGAGAATGCAGGTCTGGTTAAGTTCGACTTTTTGGGACTGAAGACCCTGACGGTCATTGATTATGCGGTGAAAAATATCAACCGCAATGGTGGTGATTTTTCCATCGAGAAAGCGCCTCTGGACGATGAACTGACTTATTCGCTCTATTCAAAAGGCGAAACTGTTGGGGTGTTTCAGGTTGAAAGTCCGGGGATGCGGCGAACGCTGTTGGATATGAAGCCTGACCGTTTTGAAGATATTATTGCGCTTGTGGCGCTTTATCGTCCCGGTCCTATGGACAATATCCCAAGTTTTTGCGCGCGTAAGCATGGCACTGAAAAGCCTGATTACATGCATGAAAAGCTTAAACCCATTCTTGAAGAAACTTTTGGCATCATTGTTTATCAGGAACAAGTGATGCAGTTGGCGCAAGTTTTGTCTGGCTATTCACTTGGCGAAGCGGATGTTCTTCGTCGTGCCATGGGTAAAAAGATTAAGTCTGAGATGGACAAGCAGAAAGCTTTGTTCGTGGATGGTGCAGTAAAGCGCGGCGTGGATAAGGCGCAAGCTGCGAATATTTTTGAATTGGTGGCGAAGTTTGCCAACTATGGTTTTAACAAATCGCACGCAGCCGCCTATGCTTTGGTGTCCTATCAGACTGGGTACCTAAAGGCGCATTACCCCAAAGAGTTCCTTGCGGCGTCTATGACGTTGGATATGGGAAACACAGAAAAACTGAATGATTTCAAACGTGAAGCGAATAGACTTAATGTTGAAGTTAAGCCGCCTTGCGTGAACACTTCAGAAGTTCATTTTTCGGTCCATGGTGAAGCCATTCACTATAGTCTTTGTGCTGTTAAAGGCGTGGGACGTAACGTCGCTGAGCATATTGTTGAAGTGCGCGGCGACGTACCATTTACGGATTTGGCAGATTTTGCCTCGCGGGTGGATCCAAAGATTGTAAACCGGCGGACACTTGAAACGCTTACATGTGCTGGCGCTTTTGATCAGATGGGTTTGCGCCGAGAAGATGTGATGAGTTTGGTCGATACCATTATCTCCTCGGCTCAGCGTGCGACAAGCAATCGGCGCGAAGGCGTGATTGATATGTTTTCAGCAGATCGGCCTGAACCTATCGAGCCAGCCAAAGGAATAAAGCCCTGGCCACTATCCGAGCGATTGGCGAAAGAGTTTTCTGCAATTGGCTTTTATTTGTCAGCTCACCCCTTGGACGATCATAAGTCGCTATATACTGAGAATTATGTGCAGAGTTGGTCGTCTTTTGAGAAAGCGGCGCGCGGCGGTGCTCGTGCGGGTCGACTTGCAGGAACCATTGCGTCACGGAACGACCGTAAGACAAAAAAGGGGTCAAATATGTCGATCCTTACTTTGTCAGATCCGTCAGGCACTTTTGAGTGCCTTGTTTTTTCCGAACAGCTTGACCGTTTTGATAGCCTCTTAACGACAGGACAATCTGTCGTTTTAGAAGTGGAGGCCGACGCGCAACCTGATGGTGTGCGTTTACGCCTGATCAACTTGCACTCGATAGACAAAGCGGTTGCGCGCATGGCGAACAAGATGACGCTTTATCTGGAAAGCACAGACGGTTTGTCTTCACTTCAAAACCAGCTCATTCGCGGTGGTGAGGGGCAGGTGAGTGTTGTTGTTATGGGTGAAGACAAGACCAAAGAATATGAAATTGAGCTGCCCGGAAATTATCGACTTTCCCACGAACTTGCCAGTTCACTCAAAGTGGTGCCGGGTGTCGAAGACGCAAAGGTGAGCGTTCAAAAAGCCCAATAATTGCTCGTTTTCGTCGGTATTCGCGCCTAAATGCGTTTAGGCGTTTTTGGCTGTTGCTATTGCTGGCAAGTTGATGTATCTCGGCGCTGTTAAATTCACACGCAGGGTCGGGCTTCCTTTTGATGCCTACCGGTGACACCTAAGAGTGTTGCAATGCCCTGCGGAGGACATAACCGGTTTAAAAGGAGAGAAGGCTAATGGCACTTCCAGATTTTTCTATGCGTCAATTGCTCGAAGCGGGCGTACACTTCGGTCACCAAAAACACCGTTGGAATCCAAAGATGGAAAAATTCATCTTTGGTGTTCGTAACGACATCCACATTTTGGATCTCGGTCAAACGGTTCCAGCTTTGCACCGTGCACTTCAGATGGTTTCTGATACTGTTGCTGAAGGTGGTCGTGTATTGTTCGTGGGTACAAAGCGTCAGGCGGCACCAGTTGTTGCTGAAGCTGCTCAGCAATGTGCGCAATATTATGTGAACTCACGCTGGCTCGGCGGCATGCTGACCAACTGGCAAACAATTTCTAAGTCAATTGCGCGTTTGCGTGAATTGGAAGAAAACCAAGACCTTGCTGGTTTGACTAAGAAAGAACGTTTGCAGCGTTCACGCGAGCAAGAGCGTCTTGAGCGCGATCTTGGCGGCATCAAAGACATGGGCAATGTGCCTAACTTGTTGTTCGTTATTGATACCAACAAAGAAGCAATTGCATTGCATGAAGCACGCCGTTTGGGCATTCCTGTGATCGCGATTTCAGATACAAACTGTGACCCAGAGTCAGTTGACCTACCAATTCCTGGTAATGACGACGCTGCTCGCGCGATCGAGTTGTATTGCTCATTGGTTTCAAAAGCTGCTTTGGACGGCATTTCACGTTCATCTTCACAGTTCGGTGTGGATTTGGGTGAAGCGGTTGAGGTTCAGGAAGAACCTGTTCTTGAAGCTGTAGCTGAAGAAGCTCCTGCTGTTGAAGCTGCACCTGCGGCTGAAGAAGTTGCTGCGGACGCACCATTGTTTGCAAAGCCTGAAGGCGAAGCTGATGATTTGAAAAAAATCTCAGGCGTTGGCCCAGTGCTTGAAGGTAAATTGAACGAGCTTGGCATTTACACATATGCGCAAGTTGCGGCATTTACCGCAGAAGACATTGCAAATGTTGATGAGCGTTTGAGCTTTAAAGGCCGCATTGAACGTGACGGTTGGTTGGGTCAAGCTGCAGAGCTTGCAAAATCAGCGTCATAATTCGCGCTTAATAAGCCACAGATTGAAATTTGAATTGCCGGCTCTGTCCGGCAAGAAGGAGTGATAATATGGCTATCACAGCTGCTCTTGTTAAAGAACTACGCGAGATGACCGGCGTAGGCATGATGGATTGTAAAACTGCACTTGGCGAAACCAATGGTGATTTGGACGCTGCGGTTGATTGGTTGCGTACAAAAGGCTTGGCGAAAGCTGCGAAAAAGGCGAGCCGTGTTGCGGCTGAAGGTCTTGTTGCTGTTGCGACTGATGGCAATGTTGGTGCTGTTGTTGAAGTTAACTCAGAAACTGACTTTGTTGCGCGTAACGATGAGTTCCAAGCAATGGTTGGCGAAATCGCTAAAGTTGCTTTGACCGAAGGCGCTGACGTTGAAGGTCTTGCTGCTGCAAACTTCCCAGGTGCTGATCATTCAGTTGCTGAAGAAGTGACCAAAAAAGTTGCAAAAATCGGTGAGAACATGAACCTACGTCGTTCTGCTCGCATCGAAGTTGAAAGCGGCATTGTTGGCTCATACATCCACAACCCAGCTGGTGAAGGTATGGGCGCAATCGGTATTCTTGTTGGTTTGAAAACAACAGGCAAGACCGATGGTTTGGCTGCTTTGGGTCGTCAATTGGCGATGCACGTTGCAGCGGCCGATCCAGCACCATTGGCTGTTTCGCAAGATGGCGTTGATCCTGCTGTTGTTGAAAAAGAGCGCGCTGTGTTTGTTGAGCAAGCTGCCGAATCTGGCAAGCCTGCAAACATCGTTGAGAAAATGGTTGAAGGTCGCGTTCGCAAATTCTACGAAGAAGTTTGCTTGCTATCACAAACCTATGTAATCGACGGCGAGAGCAAAATCTCAGACGTTTTGAAAGCTGCTGAAAAAGATGCTGGTGCACCAGTTGAAGTGACAGAATTTGTTCGCTTTGCAATCGGTGAAGGCATTGAAAAAGAAGAAGCAGACTTTGCAGCTGAGGTTGCAGCAGCGGCTGGTACAGCCTAACCTTTGCACAAAGAGATTCTCTTTCTCATTGTGTAACAAAAGGTTGGGGTGGCAATGGCCTCTCATTCGCTTAAGCGTATATTGATTAAAGTCTCCGGCGAAGCACTTGCCGGAGACAATTCATTTGGGATTGAACCCGAATTTTTAGACCAAGTTGCAAAGCAACTGTGGGACCTCTCCAAATCAGGTTTAGAAGTGGCAATTGTTGTCGGCGGGGGGAATATCTTCCGCGGCATGGCTGTTGCCGCTGGTGGTGCTGACCGTGTGGTTGGTGACCATATGGGCATGCTCGCAACCGTGATTAACTCGCTGGCTCTTGGTGATGCGATCAAGCGGTGTGGTGGTCAGGCCAAAGTCTATTCAAACATTGCAATGCCTGCTGTTGCGGACACGTTCACTGTACGTGATGCGCGTCGCGCTTTGGCCGAAGGCAAGATAACGATTTGCGCCGGTGGCTCTGGCAACCCATTTTTCACAACGGATACCGCTGCAGCACTGAAGGCTGTTGAGTTGCAATGTGATGCTCTCTTTAAGGGTACCCAAGTTGACGGCGTGTACTCTGCAGATCCTAAACAAGTTGCGGACGCGGAGAGATATGATCGCATTAGTTACGACGATGTGATTGCAAATGACTTGAAAGTCATGGATATGGCTGCATTTGCTCTAGCGCGAGACAACAATCTGCCGATATATGTATATCAGCTCGATGTTGACGGGGGCGTGCGTGCGGTGATCGATGGAACGGCGGTTTCAACGTTGGTCACTGGAAGTGCGGAATAAAGGAAGAAGAAATGTCAGAATTTTCAATTAGTGATCTTGATAGCCGGATGAAGAAGTCAATTGAGGCTTTGAAATCTGAATTTGGCGGTTTGCGCACAGGTCGGGCAAGTCCCAGTCTGTTGGAGCCTGTGATGGTTGACGCCTATGGTTCGAAAATGCCGATTAGCCAGGTTGCGACTGTTTCAGCGGCGGACGCGCGCTTGTTGACAGTTCAAGTTTGGGACAAGTCTATGACCCAAGCTGTTGAAAAAGGTATCCGCGAAAGCAATCTCGGCCTTAATCCTGCCGCAGAAGGAACGCTTATTCGCGTTGCATTGCCGGAACTGAATGAAGAGCGTCGCAAGGAATTGACCAAGGTAGCGCATCAGTATGCTGAGCAGGCCAAAGTTGCAGTTCGTCACATTCGTCGTGACGGTATGGATGCTTTGAAGAAATTGGAAAAAGATGGCGACATCGGTAAAGATGATATGCACGCAGAATCTGAAAAAGTGCAAAAACTTACTGACGGCGCGGTCACAGAAATCGACAAGCTTTTGGCGGCCAAAGAAGCCGACATCATGCAGGTCTAACTGACGGAAGCCTTTCGTATGGACAGTGCCCTCGCCAAATCATCCGCTATAGAATTTGCGCCGGAACAGTTGCCGGCGCATATTGGCGTGATTATGGATGGCAACGGTCGCTGGGCGCAGGCGAGGGGCAAACACCGCACTGAGGGCCATAGAGCTGGTGTTGAGGCGCTACGGCGCCTCATTACATGTGCTGTCGAATTTGACATTAAATATCTCACCATTTTCAGTTTCTCTTCGGAGAATTGGCAACGGCCCCAAGACGAAGTGAATACGATACTGGGGTTGATGAAAAAATTCGTCGCCTCAGATGTCGGCACATTTGTTAAAAACAATGTCCGCATTCGTATTTTGGGCAGCCGCGATGGGTTGAGTGCATCTGTGCTCAAAATGATAAGCGATGCGGAGGGCCGCACCGCGCATTGTACTGGCTTGCAGTTGAATGTTGCTTTCAATTATGGCGCCCGAACAGAGTTAGTGGATGCGGTGAAAGCCATTGCAGCGCGCGTGGCAGATGGTTCGCTTGGTATCGACGAAATTGACGAAGAGCAGTTGAGTTCAGCGCTTTATACCGCTGAACTGCCTGATCCTGATGTAATTTTTCGCACGAGTGGTGAACAACGGTTGTCAAATTTCTTGCTGTGGCAAGCGGCCTACTCAGAATTCGTTTTTTCGGAAGAGTTTTGGCCCGACTTTGATCGCACATCATTTATTAGCTTGCTCGACGCTTATGCAAACCGCAAGCGTCGTTTTGGATGTGTGGGGTAGTTGAGATTGTCTGGGGAGACGGAGAGATCGGCTACTGCTAATGCAGGGCGTAACTGGGGTGATTTGCGGCAGAGACTTGTGTCTGCTATCGCGCTTATCCCAATTGTGGCTGCTGCTATTTTTATTGGGCATTTAGCTGTTGCAGCTTTGATCGCCGGGGTGCTTGTGGTCGCCTATCATGAATGGTCAATGATGACCAATGGTGGGAAACTGACACGGTTCAACTATTTTACCATGGGTATGTTGGCCATGTCGTCCATCGCTTACCCCGCGATTGGATTTTGGGGCAGCCTTGGATTGTTCATATTCACCGCGTTTGCGACCACCATATTGAGTGACCGTTGGGGGAAGTGGCCAACGGCAGGACTGGCGACCGGTTTTCTTGGCTTTGCTGGGTTGTGTGTTCTTGCGTTACGCGGAGATACAAATCTTGGCATTTTGGCAACCGTATATCTGACGACTGTGATTTGGCTTACCGATAGTGGTGCATTTTTCGCCGGACGCCAGTTTGGCGGACAGAAGCTCGCGCCAATTGTATCGCCATCCAAAACCTGGTCAGGCGCTATTGGTGGACTAATTATTGGTACGATCGGTGGCACAATCGTTTGGACGCTTGGAAACCTGTTGCTGCCAAGTATGAACTCCCCAATCTGGATTGGAACTTTGATTTCGGCAGCGATTAGCGTGTCTGCCCAACTTGGTGATTTGGTTGAAAGTGCACTAAAGCGCCATTTTTTGATCAAAGATAGCGGCGATATTATACCAGGCCATGGTGGCATTCTGGATCGGATTGATAGTTTTACGGTGGGTGCCGTGCTGTTGTATTTTATTGGCGTCGCGCATTTCACATCGGATCATGTCGCCGAGGGCGTGCTGCTTTGGTAGCAGATGCTAACGACTGCTTTTTTGAACATGAAGGATAAGTTTTGGAAAACCTGATTGCGTTTTTTTCAGTGATCGTGCCGTTTCTTGCGGTGTTGACCATCATCGTGTTTGTTCACGAGATGGGGCACTACCTTGTTGCGCGATGGAATGGCATTGCTGTGCAGGTGTTTTCCATTGGTTTTGGACCCGAGCTAGTTGGTTTCAATGACAAGAACGGCACCCGTTGGAAGGTATGCGCTATTCCGTTGGGCGGGTATGTCAAGTTTTTGGGTGACATGAATGCTGCAAGCGTTCCCGATCATAAAGAACTTGGCCAAATTGATCCGCAAACCAGATCCACTCTGTTTTATTACAAAAATGTTTGGCAACGTATCGCCGTTGTCGTTGCTGGGCCAATTGCAAACATCATTTTTACGTTCATCGTGCTTTATGCCCTGTTGCTTGGCCTAGGCCGTTATACGCTTGAGGCAACAATTGACGGCGTTGAGCCACAGTCGCCTGCTGAGATTGCTGGATTGATGTCAGACGATAAAGTTGTTCGTGTGGATGGCTATCTGATTAGAAGCTTCGGCGATTTTCAGCGTATCGTGGCGACCAGCCCAGAGCGAGAAATAGCAATTGAAGTCGAGCGTGCCGGAAAAAATGTTAGCTTGAATGTGGTCACTGGTTCTACTGAGCGCACAGATCGTTTCGGCAATGTTTCTCGAATTGGCTATTTAGGTGTTTCGCGCACAGCGGAGCAAGAGGATGTTATTTTTGTTCGGCCAAGTCCAGTCGAAGCGGTGTTTATCACCTTCGATGAGATGGTTTTGATTGTTGACCGCTCATTTAAGTTCTTGGGCGAGCTTATTCTTGGCAAAGGTGATGTTGACCAGCTTGGCGGTCCAGTTAAGATCGCAAAAATATCAGGTGAGGCGGCCTCAATCGGGATTTTTACCCTGATCAATCTGATGGCGCTTCTTTCGTTGAATATTGGTATATTCAACCTATTCCCCATACCAATGTTGGATGGCGGTCATTTGGTCTACTATTTGTATGAAGTTGTGCGCGGCAAGCCCTTAAGTCCGAAAATCCAAGAAATGGGTTTCCGTTTTGGTTTGTTCCTCGTCTTGTCGTTGATGGTGTTTT
This sequence comes from Maritalea porphyrae, assembly GCF_030159895.1. Lineage (GTDB taxonomy): Bacteria > Pseudomonadota > Alphaproteobacteria > Rhizobiales > Devosiaceae > Maritalea > Maritalea porphyrae. The sequence goes on along the minus strand of NZ_BSNI01000002.1, from coordinate 2,109,980 downwards.
CCGTATTCAACGACGTTTTTTAAAATTTGATCTGTTCGCTTAGGTGTTTAGAAAGTGTTGCGCAAGGGGTGCAGTGCACATCTTTTGGTAACGTAAAGGTCTATTTGGTCTTGCGTTTGGCTTAAGAAACAGTAAAACAGATCATGGAGTTAGTGTCGCAAACGGCAGGGGTTGCTGTGTTTGCGCGGGAAGTGCTGAAAGGCGTCAGGGAACAATGATTGCAAAAGCAAAGCTTATACCAAGTCTCGTTTTGGGTTTAATGCTGGTGGTAGGCGCACCTTTAATGCCTTCACAAATCAGCGGTTTACTTGGTGTTGAAGCCGCTTACGCTGCCACCGTTCGCACGATTAGTGTGACCGGGAATGTGCGCGTGGACGACAGCACAGTGATTTCATTCTTGGCGCTAAGAAAAGGTGACAACGCAACTTCGTCAAAAATCGACGAATCGATTGATGCTCTTTATCAGAGCGGATTGTTCTCTTCAGTTAGCGTTTCAATGTCTGGCAATACATTGCGTATTGTTGTTAAAGAGAACCCGATCGTTTCTTCGGTATTGTTTGAAGGCAACAATAAATTCTCTGATGCTAAGCTTTCGGACATGATCGAGATTTCGTCTCGTGGTGTTTATACCGAGGCTGCGGTTGCCCAAGACGCCCGTAATATCGAACTTGCTTATGATCAAGCAGGATTTAATTCTGTTTCTGTGACAACCCGCACAGAGATTGGCGATAATTCACGCATCAAGGTTACGTTCGTTATCAACGAAGGTGATCGCGCAAGCATTGCGAAGATTAGTTTCACAGGAAACCAGTCAATCGGTGATATGCAGCTTAAGGCGATTTTGCGTACGCATGAATCACATCTTTTGAGCTGGCTCTTCCGTGACGATGTTTATGACGAAGACAAACTGAGCGTAGATAGCGAACTCGTTCGCTTGTATTATGCTGATCGTGGCTTCCCTGATGCGCAGGTGCTTTCTGCAGTCGCGGAGTTTGATGCTGATCGCAACGCTTACTTCATCAACTTCACAATTGATGAGGGTGAACGTTACGAATTTGGCAATATTGACATTGAAACCAGCATTGCCGGTCTTGATGCTGCGGCGCTGAAATCTTCAATTCGTACACAAGAAGGGCGTCGTTATTCACTTACTGCGCTTCAACGTTCTGCGGCTGACATGTCGCGTGATGCGGCTCACCAGGGTTTCTCTTTCGCAGAGGTTCGCCCGCGTCTTGACCGTGATGTGGAAGCGAAACGCTTCAATGTGACTTATCTGGTGGACGAGGGTGCGCGTCTTTATGTTGAACGTATCAATGTTTACGGCAACACACGCACACGTGATTTCGTAATTCGTCGCGAATTCGAGTTTGCTGAAGGCGATCCATTTAACCGCACATTCTTGGCTGCTGGCCGTGAAGCGTTGCAAGCGCTCGGTTTCTTCTCTCGCGTTCAAGTGAACGTGGAACAAGGAACGTCTGCAGACCGCGTTGTGATCAACGTTGTGGTTGAAGAAAAATCAACAGGTAGCTGGGGCGGTGGCGCAAGCTACTCACCACAATCCGGCTTTGGTGTTGAGTTGACTTTGGAAGAACGCAACTTCCTTGGTAAAGGTCAGCACCTGAAACTTGCTGTTGGTGGTACTTTCGGTAGCCGTACTTATGATTTCTCATTCACAGAGCCTAAATTCATGGGCTTGGATGTGTCTGCTGGCATCGATGCTTATCGCCGTACAATTGATGAAGGCACCAACTATAACTACGGTACAGACTCAACCGGATTCCAGGTTCGCGTAGGTGCACCGGTTGTGGATAATCTGAGTGCTTCATTGTTCGCTGGTTTCGATCAGACGACCTACACAGATACCAATGCTGATGCGCCGACTTACATCACAGGGCTTGGCGGCGCTGTGAACAAAGCATTCGTTGGCTATAGCTTGAATTACACTGACGTTGATAATCAGCGTGACCCAAGTGAAGGCTTTGCTTTGAACCTGACACAGCAATATGTGGGTATCGACCACAACTTGCTGAAGACAGAAGTAAAAGGCCGCTACTACATTCCTGTACTGCCTGATCATGGCGTTATCGCCAGCATCAAAGGTCAAGCTGGCATGATCAACGAACTTGGTGGCGGCACTGTGCACCCAACAGAAACATTTGTACCTGGTCCACAGATCATCCGTGGCTTCAAGTCATACGGCTTTGGTCCGAAGAATGGCACAAACGTTCTTGGTGTGACGGAATATGTTGCAGTGTCGGCTGAAGTTGAGTTCCCGCTTCCAGTTGTGCCTGAAGCTTATGGCTTGTCTGGTGCGGTTTGGGCAGACGCTGCATATCTCGGCGCCTCTGGCCTAGACGGCGCGTTGATCACCAGTGGCAATGGCGTGCAAACACGTACATCGGTTGGTGCAAGTATCTTGTGGGATTCTCCACTTGGTCCGTTGCGCGGCGACTTTGCTCATGTGATCGACAAAGACACAGCAGACGATACTCAAGTGTTTGCGCTTACAATTCAGACATTGTTCTAAGCAACAATAAACTTGACGGTATAAAGGGATCGCGGACACAATCTGCGATCCTTTTTGTTTAGGACGCCAAATGGTTGATACCCGTTTTTTTCCGCTCAAAGACCAGCCCACGCTCAGCGCGTTGGTGTCATCCTGTTCTGGTGAGTTGGACTGCGATTTCAGCCGCGCCGACATGGCGCAGAACATTGTCGGTGCCGGCACAGTTCCCTTTTTGACTGAGGGCGAGTTGGGCTTTGTGGGTGACAAGGCCTATGTCGACGGACTGAAAACGCTGCAATCGGGCATTGTAATTGTCACCAAAGACTTGGTGGAACATTGTTCCGACGGTGTACAGGTCATTGTTTCCCCAAATCCCTACAAGGCGTTTACATCGCTCGTTGGTGTTCTCTACCAAGATGCGTTGCGCGGGCAATATCTGGATCTATTGCCCTGGCGCGAAGCGCTTGATGCTGGTGAGATAACGATCGGCGAGGGATGTGATCTTGCGCCAAATGTGATGGTTGGTCCTGGCGTTGAGATCGGCGACAATGTGTCCGTTGGCCCCAATTCTGTTTTGGGGCGGGGCGTCACTATTGGTCGGGGTACGCGCATTGCGGATAGTGTTTCGATTTATTTTGCACACATTGGTGACGACAACCTCATTCATTCGGGTGTTCGCATCGGTGCTGATGGATTTGGGTTTATTCCCACCGCGTCTGGTCCACAAAAGATACCGCAGTTGGGGCGTGTGCTTATTCAAGATGGTGTCGAAATTGGAACCAACACCAGCATCGATAGAGGAACGCTTGACGATACAGTGATTGGTGAACAAACAAAAATTGATAACTTGGTTCAAATTGCCCATAATTCGGTTATTGGGCGCTTTTGCCAATTGTCAGGACATGTTGGTTTGGCAGGTTCAGTGGTTTTGGGCGATGGTGTTTTGCTTGCGGGTCGCGCTGGCATATCGAACAAGGTGAAAGTTGGCGATAAGGCTGTAGTATATGCTTGTTCGTTGGTCACCAAAGATGTACCAGCGGGCAGCATGGTTGGTGGCTCGCCAGCAACAGAGATAAAAATGTGGCGCAAAGAGGTGGCGGCCATCCGGCGGTTGGTTCGCACAAAAAAGTAACGGGGTGCTTTATGACAGAGCGTGAGATGACGGCGTTGGATATTAGTCGTGTGTTGGAGTGTTTGCCACACCGATATCCTTTCTTGATGATCGACAAGATCATCGATGTAGATGGTGATGAGTCCGCTACAGGTATTAAAAATATCACGTTCAATGAGCCGATTTTCCAAGGCCATTTTCCGGGCAAACCGATTTTTCCAGGTGTTTTGATCCTTGAGGGTATGGCGCAAACCGCTGGGGCGATTGTTATTGCTGAGGAGCAAAAGAAGGGCGACAAATATACAGTTTTCCTTTTGACCATCGACAAGGCAAAGTTTCGCAAGCCAACTGAACCAGGCGATGTTCTGGAATATCACATTAAGAAAGCTCATCGACGCCGCAATGTCGGGCGCTACGAAGCAAAAGCAATTGTGAATGGTGTGGTCGTTGCTGAAGCTGAAGTTGGGGCAATGATCGTACGAGAAGAGGATCAATGAGTTTGATCCACCCAACCGCTATTATTGGCGATGAGGTGACGCTGGGCAATAATGTCAGCGTTGGCGCATATTCTGTTGTTGAAGGCAAGACGACGCTGGGTGACGACACGGTATTGCATTCTCATGTGGCCATTGCTGGTGAAACTGAGATTGGCAGCGGCTGCGAGATTTTTCCGTTTGCATCTGTCGGGCATCAGCCACAAGACAAGAAATATGCGGGCGAACGTAGCCGACTGGTCATTGGTGACCGATGCACAATTCGTGAAAACGTGACGATTAATCCGGGCACCAGTGGCGGCGGTATGGAAACGCGCATTGGCAATGATGTGTTGCTGATGGCAGGTGCACATGTTGCCCATGATTGTCATTTAGGTGACCACGTGATCCTAGTAAATCACGTTGCGCTTGCAGGCCATGTGACAGTGGATGAACATGCCATCGTTGGTGGGCTAAGTGGCGTGCATCAATTTGTGCGTATTGGTGCGCACTCAATCGTTGGCGCCATGAGTATGGTTGAAAACGACGTCATCCCGTTTGGATCCGTTCTGGGCAACCGTGCCTATTTGGGTGGGCTAAATCTTGTTGGCCTAAAACGACGCAATTTTGACCGTGAAGAAATTCATACACTGCGTGCCGCGTACCGGATGATCTTTTCAAATGAAGGTACATTGCGCGAGCGTGTAGAGGATGCCGCGGAGATTTTTGAAGGGCACGAGCTTGTCGATATCGTAGTATCGTTTGTCCGCAAACCATCTGAACGCTCGCTATGTATGCCTAAAAACGGCGTGGACAATCATGACTAAGCTTGCCCTTTTGGTTGGGCGCGGCGATTTGGCCAATGCGGCTCAACAAGCGATCAAGGCACACTACGATGGTGCGTATTGCGTTTGGTCGATGGTTGGTGAATCGGCTGATGAAACCAAAAATATCGATGTGGGTCAGCCACTAGAGCTTATCGATCGCTTACGTGCTGACGGCATAACGACGCTATGCGCTGTGGGCAACGTTGATTTGTCTCCGCAGTTGCGCGCCAATGTTGGCAAGTATCTTGTTGAGCATTATCAGGGCAAACTCGATGTTAGCGACATGGGTTTGGAAACTGCATACCGGACTATAGCTAAAGACGCGCGTGTTGACATCAAAGGCATTCACGAACTGATCCCGGAATTGTTGGCGTTGACTGGAGACATTGCTGGGCCCTCGATTGCGGCAAAGGCTAGCGATGTTGAGCAGTTGATACGTGTTGCTCGATCTATCGCGCGCACTGATCTGGGTCAGTCGGTTGTTTTTCATGCAACCAGACCGATCGCTGCAGAAGATGCGTTGGGCACCGACAGTCTTTTGTCACGGGCAAAGGAAATTGCTGACCGCATACGCATTACTAAAGGTGAAATGGTGCTCGTTAAAGTTGCAAAACCACAGCAAAGTGGGCTGGGCGATTTGCCAACCATTGGTCCAAGGACAATTGAAATGTGTGCAGATGCTGGCATCGGCGCCATTGTGGTCGAAGGTGGAAAGTGTTTGATTGCGGAACGTGAGATGTTTTCCAAGATGGCCGAAGAGCACAAAATTAGTGTGGTTGGGTGGGGCTAGGTGCGACTATTCATCGTTGCTGGTGAAAGCTCTGGAGACCAGTTGGGCGCTGACTTGGTGCATCAACTGCGCCAACATTCAGAAGTTGAAATTAGCGGCGTTGGCGGTGTTGCGTTAGCGTCAACCGGCCTGAAATCACTTTTTCCAATGTCTGATTTGGCTGTTATGGGGTGGCGTGACGTCTATTTGCGTTTGCCATTGTTGCTGTATCGTTTAAAACAAACCGTTGATGCCATTGTCGCGCAAAAGCCTGACATTGTCGTGCTGGTGGATGCGCAGGAGTTTTCAAATCGTGTTGCTGCCGGTGTGCGCAAGCGTTTGCCCGATGCCAAGATCATCCTATATGTGGCGCCGTCCGTGTGGGCCTGGAAGCCAGAGCGCGCGAAGGAAATAAAACCACTCTATGATGAGATTTTGGGTGTATTGCCGTTTGAGCCGCGTGTTTTTGCGGAGTTGGATGGTCCGAAATGCACCTATGTTGGTCACATGGCCGAGCAGCTCAGCCTCAAGGAACTACATCGATCACCCAGAGATCATTTTCTTCTGCTGCCTGGAAGCCGCGAAAGTGAAATCAAACGCAATTTGCGGGAGATGAAGTCTGCACTGAACTGGCTCAAGCAGATGCATGGCGAACAAACGCTAGGGTTGGCGGCTGCGCCGGGACGAAAAGAGCTGGTTGAAAAACTGTTGAATGATCCCGACGTGGAAATCGGCGAAGGACGCGAAGAGTTCAAGTCACTTCTTGTTAGATCAAAAATGGCTATTGCCGTTTCGGGCACAGTGACGTTGGAGCTTGGATTTGCAGATGTTCCGCATGTGACAAGTTATTTGGCGGAACCAAAGCAGATCAAGAATTACGAAGATCATGGCCGTCCATTGATCAATTTGAACAATATTGTTGTTGGTCGAAAGATCATTCCTGAGGTCATTGGTACACGTGATCTGGCGCCGCAGATATTGCGCGAGACGCAAAGCCTTTTGGGAAGTGATGCGCCAATGGCAATGCAGCGCGAAGGGCTTGAGGAAATGCGGGCGAAAATGAAAGAAGGGGAGCCAAAGGCTCCCCGTCAAAATGCTGCAGAATGTGTTCTTTCGCTAATTTCTTAGCGTTTAGAAATTTCCACATAATCGCGTGACGTCGCTCCAGTGTAAAGCTGACGTGGACGACCAATTTTTTGTTTTGGATCTTCGATCATTTCAGCCCACTGTGATGTCCAGCCAACAGTCCGTGCCAAGGCAAAGATTGCTGTAAACATTTCAGTTGGGAAGCCAATCGCGTCCAAAATAATGCCAGAGTAGAAGTCTACGTTTGGATAGAGTTTCTTCTCGATGAAGTACTCGTCTTCCAACGCAATCCGCTCAAGCTCTTGGGCCACTTGCAATGTTGGGTTATTCGCAACACCAAGTTCGGCAAGAACCTCTTTGGCAGTTTGCTGCATAACGGTCGCACGCGGGTCAAAGTTTTTGTAAACCCGGTGTCCAAAGCCCATCAAACGGAACGGATCGGACTTGTCTTTAGCGCGTGCCACAAACTCTGGAATACGATCAACAGTGCCAATTTCGCGTAGCATCTGCAAGCAAGCTTCGTTTGCACCGCCGTGGGCAGGTCCCCAAAGTGACGCGACACCAGCTGCGATACATGCAAATGGGTTTGCGTGCGATGAACCAGCAAGACGCACAGTCGAGGTCGATGCGTTTTGCTCGTGATCAGCATGAAGTGTGAAAATCCGATCCATTGCTTTCGCGATGGTTGGAGATACTTCATAATCCTCAGCCGGTACGGCAAAGCACATGCGCAAGAAGTTTGAGGCGTAGTCCAAATCGTTGCGTGGATACACGAATGGTTGCCCAATTGAGTATTTATAAGCCCAAGCTACGATTGTAGGAATTTTAGCGATCAAACGGTGAGACGCAATTGTGCGCTGCTCAGGGTCAGTGATGTCAGTTGAATCGTGGTAGAACGCTGACATAGCGCCAACAGCACCACAAACAATTGCCATTGGGTGCGCATCGCGGCGGAAGCCTTCGAAGAACTTCACCATTTGCTGATGCAACATGGTGTGGCGTGTCACTGTGTCTGAGAAAACGTCAAATTCTTCTTTAGAAGGCAGTTCGCCTTTGAGAAGCAAATATGCAACTTCCAAGAAGCTTGATTTATCAGCCAATTGCTCGATTGGGTAACCGCGATACAAAAGTGTACCTTTGCCACCGTCAATGTAAGTGATTGCTGATTCAGTCGAACCGGTAGATGTATATCCAGGATCGAATGTGAAGTGCCCGGTTTGGGCATAAAGGGAGCGGATATCGATAACGTCAGGACCAACTGATCCTGAAATTATGGGGAATTCATAGCTATTGCCATCAATTTCTAATTTTGCAATCCGATCGGTCATTAAGAGGCCTCCTTCAAGATTTCAAAAAAAAGACTCAGCAAATCGTCCCCACAAACGTTAGCATCGTCGAAACCTGCAAATCAGGTTGTGCATGAGGTATCGGATTTGGCGCAAAATCGCAAGCGATGAACGCCAAACCAGACACAATATGCGTGTTTATACCGCAGTTGTTTCGCGCAAACGCGACAAAGTTTCATCGCGACCCAGCAGCAAGAGCACATCAAAACAACCTGGAGATGCATTTTTGGCCGTAACAGCGGCTCTAAGCGGTTGAGCTACCTTGCCAAATTTAAGATCTTGGGATTCTGCGAATGCGCGCAATGCAGCGTCAATGCCGTCATGCGACCAGTCGTTTAGCCCCTCCAACACAGGTTCGACGCTGCGCAATATCTCTAGGGCATCGCCCTCGATTGCCGCCTTAGCCTTTTCTTCAAATTCGAGTGGACGTGCTGGATAAATGAACTCAGCAGACTTGACCAATTCTACAATTGTTTTGGCCCGGGTTTTGAGTGCGGGAAGGGCCGCCTTCACGGTGTCCGCGTGTCCCTTAAGTCCATTGAGCGCGAATTCATCGTTCAACTCTTCCGCCAATGCGACCATCAAGTCATAAAGTCGTGAATCATCACAGGTCTTGATGTAGTGGGCATTCATGTTCTCAAGTTTTGCGAAATCAATACGGCTAGCGCCTTTATTTAGGCCGGCAAATGAGAACCACTCGACAAACTGATCTGATGAAAAGATTTCATCATCGCCGTGTGCCCAACCCAATCGGGCAAAGTAGTTGCGGATGGTTTCAGGCAAATACCCCATGCGACGATAGTCTTCTACGCCTAGTGCGCCGTGACGTTTTGACAATTTTGCACCATCAGGGCCGTGGATGAGCGGGGTGTGGGCCATCACAGGGATATCCCAACCCATTGAATTGTAGATTGTGATCTGACGCGCTGAATTCACGAGATGGTCGTCGCCACGCATAATATGGGTAACGCCCATATCGTGGTCATCAACCACCACTGCCAACAAATATGTTGGGGTGCCGTCTGATCGCAAAATCACGAAATCATCCAGATTTTCAGCCTTGAAAGTCACATCGCCTTGCACTTTGTCGTGCACAACAATCTGCCCCTCAGTTGGCGCTTTTACACGCACAACATATGGCGCGCCTACAGGTGCATCGCCTTCTGGACGGTCGCGCCAACGCCGGTCGTAGACCATCGGGCGGCCTTCCGCTTTCGCCTTTTCGCGCATCTCAGTGAGTTCTTCTGGCGTGGCATAACACTTATAGGCTTTGCCTTCGGCGAGCAGTTGCAGGGCAACTTCGGTGTGGCGATCTATGTTTTTGGATTGATAGATTGGGTCTCCCGCATAATCGAGCCCGAGCCAGTCCATCCCCGAAATAATTGCAGCAATGGCCTCATCCGTTGAGCGTTCACGGTCCGTGTCTTCGATGCGCAACAGCATTTCTCCACCCATCGACTTGGCCAAAGCCCAGTTAAATAGGGCGGTGCGGGCGTTGCCGATATGCAAAAAGCCTGTTGGAGATGGGGCAAATCGCGTGATCACTTTATCAGTCATGTGGACGTTCTCGAATTTGTCAAAAGAGGAACTTCGCCAAGTCCAGAATGCGCAAACAACGCGAATTTGGCGAATTTTGATGGCATGTGTAACATAAGCGGAATATTGCGCAAGATAGGGCCACGCATATGGCCGCTTTCGATAGCGAAACGATACTTAAAAGCGATACTAAACCGCCTCCCAAAAGGGGCGTGCCGAAAGTTGTGCGCAAAAAAGGGACCTCAGGAGGGCCCTCTCAAAGAATTGAGTTTGCGCCACTCGAGCAGAGTATTTCGGACGCGCTTTATCATCGCCAATATGTGGTACTTGTCCCTTTTGCATTGATTTTTGGCATTTCGATTTATCGCTGGGTTGCCATTGAGCCCAATATTTGGGCCAGCCTGTGCGTTTTGGTCGTGCTTGCAGCGATTACACTATGGCAAACGAGCCGAGGGCAATCCTGGCAGTTGCCGGGTTTGGTTACCTCAGTGTGGCTTGGGTTCTGTTTAATTGCGGGTTCAGCGCATTTTTACGGCACAAAGCTTGTGTCTTACCCCTTTGCGGTCGATCAGCTAAAAGGGGAAGTCGTTTCGAAATCCAACAATGCTTCAGGACATTTGCGCCTTGAAATTGCGCAGCCAAGTGGCGATAGCAAGTTAAGTGGTGTCGCTGGATTGCGCCTCACCATCAAGCCTGAGCACTTGCCTGAAGAACTTACAGTAGGGGTAGGTGATCAAGTTGTGGTTCGTGCACGAATATTGCCGTTACCCAAACCGGTTTATCCCAAAAGTTACGATTCACAGTTTCATGGTTTTTTTGACGGTATTGGCGGCTATGCGAGTTCGCTTGCCCCCCTGCAATTTATACCAAATCAAGATTTCTCCTTGTTTCGCAGCGTTGATCAACTTCGCTGGCAAATTGGTGATCGGCTCGCCGTTTATTTGTCGGCGCAGCAGGAAGGGATCGCGCGGGCTCTTATCATTGGAGATCAGTCTGGCATTGAAGACGCGCTGCGCGAGAGCATTGCCAATGCAGGGTTGGCCCACGTTCTGGCGATTTCAGGTCTGCATTTGACGCTGGTGGTTGGCTCGGTTTTCTTTCTTATCCGGTTCATTGTTGTTCAATTTGCGCGCCGCGACGGCCTCGTCAAACCAATCGCGGCAATTGGTGCCATGGTTGTGGCTGTTGGTTATTTGATGATTTCGGGTGGAAATTTAGCGACCCAGAGGGCAACGTAGATGTTGCTGTTGGCATTTGCTGCCATATTGGTGGGGCGACGTGCAATAACGATGCGCAATGTGGCTCTGGCTGCTATTGTGATGATTGTTCTGTTTCCAGACGAAGTGTTTAAGCCTGGTTTTCAATTGTCCTTTGCGGCTGTGGTTGGCCTTGTTGCCGTTTATGCATTTCTGGGGCGAAACACGCTGCAAATGCCATTCATTGCGAGATTATTTGGCGGATTAGCATTGACCAGTTTGATTGCCGGACTTGTCACCGCACCAATTGCTGCTGCGCATTTCCAGCAATTTGCCCCATTAGGGCTCGTTGGCAACTTGATCGTTGTGCCCATTGTGGGCTTCTTTGTACTGCCCGCCGGGCTTGCTGCTGTTCTCTTGATGCCTTTGGGGCTAGAAGGGCCTTTTCTGCTCAGCATGGGGTTGGGCATCGACTTGATTGTTCGTGTCGCCAATGAGATTTCCGCGCTGAGCGCTGAATATACGCAAACACCGTTGCTCGCGAGCTGGGTGCTACCGGCAAGTGGTGTTGCGCTTGCTTGGTTGGCATTCTTCCGAGGTAAGATCAAATTTGTGGCGCCCGCCATTTTCTTTGGGGCGCTATTGTTATTGGGCAAGGCGACATTGCCGGCTTTTGTGATCTCCGACAGCACGCAAGCTGTGATTGTTCGTGTTTCGGACAGTTATGCGCAATTGGGCCGCAGATCTCGCAGTTTTACGACACGTGCGTGGGCGGAGCGGTTCGGCGCGTCACTCCTGGATGATGAAGTGCTAGGGCAATGCGATAAATCTGGTTGCAGTGCAATAATTGGCGATCAATTGATCTCAGTCGTTAAGGACAGCGCCGCGTTGTATGAGGAGTGCGGCCGTGCAGACATTATAATTGTGCGGCAACGCCGAGAGATGAACTGTGACCATACTCTGGTGATAACGCAACGAGAGTTGGACCGCCGTGGTGTTGCAACGGTTTTTGAAAACAAAGATGGTACATATCGTGTGATTTGGGCCGTTGATGACTATTTGCGCCCTTGGCGTCCCTAGGCAGATTGGCAAATAGTGGCTGCAAAAAAGACCCGGTCAACCAAAGGCTGCCGGGCCAAGTGTTCGCAATCGGGGATAGTTAGAGCGCATTGCCCTAACGGGGTCAGTACTTGCGAAATAAACCAACCAATCGACCTTGAACCGCCACTTGGTCAGGGCCGAAAATTCTTGTTTCATATGCAGGGTTTGCAGCTTCAAGCGCAACAGATTGGCCTTTCTTGCGCAACCGCTTCAATGTTGCTTCTTCGCCATCCACAAGTGCCACAACAATCTCGCCGTTAGCAGCTGTAACCTGCTTTTTGATCAACACCGTGTCACCGTCAAAAATTCCAGCGTCAATCATAGAGTCGCCGCGCACTTCAAGCGCATAGTGTTCGCCGCCAGCCAACATTTCGGGTGGCACTGAAATTGTGTGACTTTGTGTTTGAATAGCTTCAATTGGCACACCCGCAGCAATGCGACCCATAACCGGAATGGCGACTGGCGCATTTGCACCATCATCAATCGATTGTGGTGATGCTGTTGGGGCAGGGGCACGGCCCAGATCGCCCTCAATAACGCTTGGTTCAAACTTGGACTTCTTACCACCCAAAGATGGGTTCATACTGTCTGGCAAACGAACGACTTCCATTGCGCGCGCCCTGTTGGGTAGACGCCGAATAAAGCCGCGCTCTTCAAGAGCTGTGATAAGGCGGTGAATGCCGGATTTCGATTTCAAATCCAGCGCATCCTTCATCTCATCAAATGAAGGTGGGACGCCACTTTCCTTCATACGCTCGTGAATAAACATGAGCAGTTCATGTTGCTTACGGGTCAACATTTTGAAGTCCTTTGCAGCCTGAATAGAATCGGAACAAATGTTGAACAACTATAGCTGTTCTTTATATGTTCCGCAAGTGGTGGCTGAAGTTCAGGGAAACCGGGGCTTTGCTAAGCCTGTGTTCAAATTGCAACAATTCGCGTTGGTGTGCCAAATTGTCTCATTTTTTGATTGTATTGGGGTAGATCGAGGGGTATTGGACGATTGTCTTTTACTCAGGCTGGTCTCGCCAGCCGCAACGCCAAGGAGGTTTTAATATGTACACATTCATCGAAACGCTTCTGGCAACTCGTTTGCCAGTTTAACACTAGCGCAACCGATCCTACATGCGGCGTCCTTGCTGCAGCGTTGTAGGCTCTAATATTCACCTTTTTGATCAGCGTTTTCGCCGTTCAATCAACTTACATCATCGCCATAGCTTCGCGTGACATTTGTCGTGCGTTGGATTTGGCATTTACGTATCCAAATTTTAGGAGCGGCGGAGCCTTAATTGGTTTTTGCCGAGCAATGACACATGAAAAAACAACATGCATTATCAGAGCAATATTTCGAGCGATTAGGCCGGGTTGTCCAATTTTTGTTGAACAATCTGGAGGCACGTCGAAAACAAAGAGAAATTCGTGCCCTATACATGAATGCGGGGGATCTAAGTCCTCACATTCGCAAGGATATCGGATTAGATCATGTACAAGACAGGCATAATTTGCGGTAATCAAACCGTAAAGGGGCGGTCCATTGGGCACCGCCCCTTTTTTTATGTCTAGTTTGTTGCGTTGAGTTCTGCACCAGATAGCTTTTTCGCATTTGGTGACAAGAAAAACGCAATAATGAACAGAATAGTCATCAACAATACAATTGTGGGTGCAGGTGCGCTGTCTATGAAGAATGAAAGATACACGCCAAAGAATGCGGAGCTGATAGATAAGCCAACAGCCCATATGAGCATTTCACCAATTCGACGGGTGATCAGGTATGCAATGGCACCGGGGGCGACAAGCAATGCGATCGCCAGAATAATGCCGACTGCTTTGAGGGCTGCTACGACACTGAGTGAAATGATGGCAAGTAGCCCGTAATGCAAAAGCCGAACAGGTAAGCCAATTGCGCTAGCGTGCTGTGGATCGAAAATGTAGAGCAGCAAATCGCGCCACTTGAAGGCAATTGCGCCTGCGATGAACAGCGAGATGAGGCCAGTTTCAATGATGTCTCCATAGCCAACGCCGAGCATGTCACCGAAAAGGATATGGTCCAAATGCACGTCTGTTTCGATTTTCGTATAAAGCACGATGCCAAAGCCAAACATGCCTGAGAAAACAACGCCCATTATCGTATCTTCTTTGACCCGAGAGTTTTCGGTAAAAAATCCAGTAGATATGGCGCATGTCATACCAGCAAGGAAAGCGCCAATGGCGAGGGGAATGCCCGCGATATATGCCAAAACGACGCCCGGTAGAACAGCGTGGGAGATGGCATCACCCATAAGGCTCCAGCCCTTTAAGACCAAAAAACAAGATAGGAGCGCCGCCGGTATGGATACCAAAACTGAGATGATGAAGGCGTTGCGCATGAATTCGAATTGGAATGGCTGAAGTGCCACATCGATGAATTCCATCATGATGTTGCCTCCGGTTCCTGATTGCGTCGCGCCCGCTGCGCCAGCATGCCGTGTTTTGGGGCAAAAACGAAAGCTGTAAGGAAGGTAATAGTTTGCAGCACCACGATGATACCGCCCGTTGCGCCATCCAAGAAATAGCTGGCATATGCTCCAATGAGCGCACTAAGCGTGCCAATGGCGACGCTGACCATAATTAGACGCGGAAAGCGGTCTGTCAGCAAATAGGCGGTGGCGCCTGGGGTTACCACCATTGCGATCACCAAAAATGCCCCAACCGTTTGCAATGCCGCTACCGTGCAGGCGCTTAACAGCGTGAAGAACAATATTTTCAGAGCTGTTGGGTTGATGCCGATCGAGCGCGCATGTGCTTCGTCAAAGAAGGTGATCATGAGATCTTTCCACTTGGCGAGCAATATGAACAGTGAAATCACAGAGATAATCACCAACTGCACAGTGTCCGCTGGCGTCACCGCAAGGATGTTGCCAAGCACAATGGTTTGAATGTTCACCGAAGTGGGAGACAGGGAAACCATGAACAAGCCGAGGCCAAAAAAGGACGTAAAGATCAGCCCGATGATTGCATCTTCGCGCAATTTGGTGCGCTGATTAAGAAACAGCATGGATGCAGAGGCGAGGGCGCCAGAGAAGAATGCACCGACGGAAAATGGCAGGCCCAACATATAGGCGCCCGCAACTCCGGGCACGATTGAGTGAGAAAGTGCATCGCCAATCAGCGACCAGCCTTTGAGCATAAGGTAAGCCGAAAGGAACGCGCAAACGCCGCCAACAAGCGCACTAACCCAAATGGCGTTGCGCATATAACCATAGGATAATGGCTCGAGCAGAAGATCAATCATCGTCATTGGTTCCGCTGCGCCGATGTTCCATATTGTCTTTGTCGCCGTACATCACTAATGGCCGCTCGTCGTCAGTGATCACTGCGATATGACGTGCATCTTCATCGTCATGCAGATCTGTGCCGCCAAACACAAAGTGCCGCAATACGCCACCAAATGCTTTTTCCAAATTGTCTTGGGTGAACACTTCTTGCGTGTGGCCATATGCCAACACGGTGCCTTTAACCAACACGGTGCGGTCGCAAAACTCAGGGACAGAGCCAAGATTGTGAGTGGATACCAGAATTACCTTGCCTTCGTCGCGCAGGGCGCGGAGCAGGGCGATTATTGTATCTTCGGTTTTTACATCAACGCCGGTGAACGGTTCATCCAGCAGAATTACTTCGCCTTCTTGGGCAAGTGCGCGCGCCAGGAAAACGCGTTTCTTTTGGCCGCCAGACAATTCACCGATTTGGCGATGTCGGTAGCCACGCATATTCACGCGTTCAAGCGCCTCAGTGACTTTATCCTTGTCGATTTGGCGGGGGCGGCGAAAAAAGCCCATATGGCCATAGCGCCCCATCATCACCACATCTTCGACCAGAACTGGGAAATTCCAATCCACATCTTCGGTTTGCGGCACATAGGCAACAAGGTTTTCTTTGAGCACTTCGCGTACAGGCCGATTGAGGATTTGCACATCACCATCTGTGACCGGTGCAAATCCCATAATCGACTTGAACAATGTTGATTTACCGCTGCCATTAACGCCCACAAGGGCGCAAATGGTGCCGCGTGGCAACTGGAATGACGCATCCCGAATGGCGGTGTGTCCGTTACGGTATGTCACGGTCACATTTGCAACGCTTAGGCCGGAATTTGGGGCGAAAGTTTCTTTCGCCCCGGTCATATCATTCATTGTGAAAGCCCATCTGCAATGGTTTGCGAGGTTACCCGCAATAGATCGATAAAGGTTGGTACTTCGCCGTTTTCGTCCGTTAGCGAGTCAACGTAGAGAACACCAGCGTACTCTGCGTCTGTTTCACGCGCAACTTGTTGCGCTGGTGCTGGCGAAATGGTGCTTTCGGAGAAAACAGCTTTGATATTGTTGGCGCGCACTTGGTCAATCACATTGCGCACCTGTTGCGGTGTGCCCTGTTGATCGGCGTTGATTGGCCACAAATAGAGCTCTTTCAAGCCAAAATCACGAGCGAGATAGCTGAATGCACCTTCTGATGAAACCAACCAGCGTTGCTCCTCTGGAATTGAATTGATAACCGCGCGAATAGGCTCAACAACAGCAGTAATTTCGGCCTTATAGCTTTCGGCATTTGCATAATATGTGTCAGCATTTTCTGGATCATGCTCAGCAAACGCCTTGGCAATATTGTCAACATAGATCAACGCATCGCTTGGTGACATCCACGCATGGGGATTTGGCTTGCCAGTGTAAGGACCGTTCGCAATACCCATCGGCTCAATTCCGTCGGTCAGTGTGGCGCTCGGGACATCTTTTAGATTGCGGAAGAACTTTTCAAACCACAGCTCTAAATTTAAGCCGTTCCACAAGATCAAGTCTGCATCTTGCGCGCGGATGATATCACGAGGCGTAGGTTGGTAATTGTGGATCTCAGCGCCCGGTTTGGTGATGGATTCTACAATAGCGGCATCGCCTGCAACGTTCTGTGCCATATCAGCAATGATTGTGAAGGTTGTTACGGCTTTGAACTTGGCAAGTGCCGGCGTGGTCGCAAGTGAAAACGCACTGGCCACAATTAGAGCCGCAGCGAAAACTGGCTTTTTGAATTTCATGAATGTCCCCGTCAACTGAACTAAATCTCGTTGACTGAAATCAGTAGTGCAATTGCAAATCACTTGCAACAACTTTATTGCGAATGGTTTGCAAAAAGGTTCCTAGTGACGGCAGCAAGAAGTATTCGTAGTTCTAACTTGAATGGATTTCTTCAAACTGCATAATCGGCGACCCGACTGGTGCGCAGTTTCACAAGACCGTATTTCACAAAGTCGACCTTATTACGCCAAAGGGGCCACATGCTCGACTATTGCCTTCGCAACAACCTCATTCAATCGACACTGAAAGCGCCACGTAACATATTGATGTTGGCGATTGCGGTATGCCTTATGCTGTCTCAGCGCGTGCTGAGTGTGTATTTGCCGTTTCTGTTTGGCGACTTTGTACAGGCACTGATTGAGGATCCGTCGACAACTGTTCTGTTTATCCAAATGGCTTGCACCTACGCAGGCGTGCAATTGTTGATCCAACTGTTTTCAGCGGTAAGTGATCATTTAGCAGATCGCGTGCAAACCAAGTTTATTTTGGCGCTGCGCAAACTTAGCTTTTCGCATCTCATGTGGCACTCGGTGTCGCGTAAGGACAGTCGAACCGGTGCATTAATAGAGTTGTTGTCACGCGGCCTGTCAGCAGTGCACGATTCCATTGAAGCGATTGTCTATTCTATTGCCTTGCCAATATTTGCGCTCGCCATGGGATTTGCGGCGGTGTTTGCGGCACTTGACCCAATTTTGTGCGGCATCATGCTTGTTGGCTCCGCTTTCTATTTCTTGTGGCTTCTATATGTTCAAAAATACATTCGTCCTGCCATTCGCCGCGCCAATAGGCTGGATGAAGAGGTGACAGAACAAGGGCTAGACCAGTTACGAAACCGGCAAGTTTTTCAAGTTTTTCGCGCAACTTATCAACTTAAGGACCGTTTCTTTGGCTCAGCCGATGATCAGCGAGAAAAGCAACTCAAGGTGCAAGTGTTGCAGCAAATTTGGGGATTTGGAAACGCGGCGATTTCGAGCATCACCTTGGGCGTGATGCTAATAGCCGCTGTTTTTTTGCTTCAACAGGGAAAGCTAAATGCCGGTGACATGGCAACCATTATGGCATTGTCTTTTTCAATGTTCGGTCCGATTGGTCGAATAAATAGAGGGGTCATGCGGTTGCGTAATAATGTGGTTGCGGCGGAGCGTTTGTCTGAACGGTTGGAAGAAGGGCAAACTGACTATCAATTGGCGATGCAAAAGCCAGTGATCAATGATATTGGTGAAATCACTGCGCAAGATGTTCGCATTAAACGTGGCGAGAACATTGTTATTGACGGGTTTGATCTTGCATTGAAAGCTGGCGAAAAACTGTTGTTCCGTGGTCCAAGTGGCAAAGGCAAAACAAGTTTTGCCGATATTCTCGCTGGGCTAGACAAGCCCAACGATGGCAATATCGCTATCGAAACATTGGATGGCGAGCAGTTCGACCTTATTGATGTGCATCCGGCAATCACATATGCGAGCCAGGACGAGAATATCCTCAATTTGTCGATTGCAGACAACATTATGTTGGGCGACACCGACGAAGAAAGGTTGGTTTGGGCAGTTGATAAGGCTGGTTTGTCTAAACAGATGCTAAAGCGAATTAAATCAGGCGAAAGCATTGGTGAGGGCGGCAGCAACATTTCTGGTGGTGAGCGCAAGCGCATCATGATGGCGCGTGCACTGTATCACATGAACAATGTCGTGATATTTGATGAATCGCTGAGCAATCTCGACAGCGCCACACGTGATCTGATTTTGGACCAATTGCTTGGTGAGCAAGACCTTACCTTATTGTGTATTTCCCACGATGATGCGCTGGTTGAACGGTTTGATCGTGTTGTTGAAATTGGCAATTGATGCCACGTGATAGCCGATTACCAACTCTGTTCGATATTTAACCAAATTGGAATATGTCACCGTACCAATTCTTAGATTGCATCAAATACGCTGCCTTTAATGACGAATTGTAGGAGGCAGTGATGAAGATTAGAATGGCAATAGTAATTCCAGCAACATGTGCTTTTCTTATGGCAGGTGCGGTCGCACACGCAGACACGAGCCAGCGAAGCTTTGACTATGGCCCAATTGGAAAAGTTGGTTTTGAGGTTGGCCCGATTGGTAAAAGGGGCTTCGAAACTGGTCCAATTGGCAAACGAGGGTTTGATGTTGGTCCTATTGGAAAACGCGGTTTTGAAACCGGGCCAATAGGCAAGCGTGGATTTGAAACAGGACCAATTGGTAAGAAATGATTTTTGTCGGCGGCGATTCATGCCGCCGTTCGCTTTTAGTATTTCTTGAGATATATCAAGTTTCAGGTTTCTTGGAGCGAAAAAGTCAACTACTGTTGTGCGCGTACTCTTAATGAAAGCGAATAAACAGTAATGAGATTTACAAGTAAGACGAAACAAACTGCAGCTGCAATCGCGGCCGCGGTACTAGCAAGCGTTGGCAGCACAGGTATTGCCCAGGCAGCGCCATATTACTTTCAAGATCAAACTAGTAATCCGCAGGCTCTTTACACCAACCCGAGCTGCGACGGTGAAACCGACAGCTGTATTGGATTTGGCACGAAATGCGGCGTTGATATGTACTACAGCAGCTATTCTCAGCAACGGGCACTCGAAATGTGGAAGTACAAAGGCTATATCAAAATTCGGCAAAACTCCGGCAGCCATCCGGTGGTTTGTGAGTTGATTCGTTGACCGGGACTTCCTCTAACTGACCGCCCAAGGCATAATCAACACATCTACTAATTCACCCTCAGCTTTGCCTTTGCAAAGCGGGGGTTGCACCACAAATGAATCGCTTTGTGAAAGCGAGGTGAGGTGCGCACTATCTGACTGCATGTTTGGGTCGACGCCCAACGTGGCATCAGGTTTAGTAACAAGCTTTGCGCGGCGGTAATGCTGGCGAGGGCCGTTGCTGCTCATATCTGTAGTAAGTGGCAGTTGAACAACCATATGTTGAGGTGATTGCCCCAGTTTTGCTTTGATTGCGGGCACAACAAAAACAGTACCCGTAACGAGGGCGGAAACCGGATTGCCTGGTAGACCAAATATGGTGGTTTTGCCTTTGGTGCCGAACATCAATGGTTTGCCTGGACGGACTGCAATTTTCCAAAAGCTTAAGTCTACGCCAAGCTCTTCCAGCACTTCTTTCACATAATCGCGGTCGCCAACACTTGCACCGCCAGTGGTCACCAAGATATCGGGCTTCTCATCCAGCAAACGCTTCAATTCATTCTTGAGCGTTTCGCGATCATCTTTAATGATCCCACCGTCTTTTACGTCAGCACCAAAATGGGTGAACAATGGGGTGAGACCAAAGCCGTTGGAAGCGATGATTTGATCTTTTTGCAGTGTTGCCCCGGGTGGCACCAGCTCGTCGCCTGTTGCAACCAAAGTCATTTTTGGCGCTTTGCGCACCTGCAAAGTGGGATGGTTTGCGGCAGCGGCCAAAGCAAGGTGGAATGGTGATAGTTTGGTATCCATACCAACCAACACATCACCCAAAGCAAAATCATTGCCTTTGTCGCGCACATTCTGCCCCGCAGCTACGTCGTCTTCCAAGGTGATGGTATCACCGTCGCGGGTGATTTTTTCTTGCATGATGACTGCATTTGCGCCTTTTGGCATTGGTGCGCCGGTATATATGCGCGTGCATTGTCCGGTTGTCAGTGTGCCATCGAAGGCCTCGCCAGCCGCAGATATGCCGACGACTTCAAGTTTTGCGCCCAGTTGTCCGTCTGTTGCGTTAAGCGCGTATCCGTCCATCGCGCTGCCGTCGAATGGGGGCTGATCAAACACCGCCGCAATATCATGTGCAAGAATGCGACCATTGGCTTGGCTGAGTGGCACCACTTCATTTTTGGTGGGCGAAATTGCATCGATTATGGTTTTCAGCGCGTCAGCAACAGGCAGCAAAGACATGGGTTTTACTCGCGATTGTAGTCGCCGGACTTGCCGCCCGACTTTTGTTCCAATTGGGTAGGGCCGATCACCATTGATTTGTCCACGGCTTTGGCCATATCGTAAATGGTCAGCGCCGTCACAGAGGCTGCCGTCAACGCTTCCATTTCAACACCGGTTTTACCTTCAACGCGTACCAAAGCTTTGATATCAAAGCTTGATGTTGTGTCGTCTGGCTCAATCGAAATCTCGATTTTGGTCAGCATTAAGGGATGGCAAAGAGGGATCATTTGAGACGTGTTTTTCGCTGCCATTATGCCAGCAACACGTGCCACGCCCAGGGCATCGCCCTTTTTCAGATTACCGTTTTTCACAGCATCAAATGCAGCTTGGCTCATTGATATTTTTGAAGTCGCGACCGCTTGGCGCTGGGTGACGTTTTTGTCGCCCACATCCACCATGTGGACTTCACCATCTTCATTGATATGGGTGAGTTTATCGCCCATTTATGCGGCCTCGCCGGTCAACAGAAGCCGTGTCGCCGCAGTCACATTTGGCTGACGCATTAGGCTTTCACCGACCAAAAATGTCCCAACATTGGCTTTTGCTTCCAGCATCTGCACATCTTCAAAGGTGAAAATGCCGCTTTCGCTCACGAGCAAACGGTCGTCCGGCACGTTCTTTGCCAATTCAATGGTTGTTTCAAGGCTTGTTTCAAATGTGCGCAGATTGCGGTTGTTTATACCGATTAGCTCGGCATCCAATTTCAGGGCGCGTTCAAGTTCAGCGGCGTCGTGCACTTCAATTAGCGCGTCGATGTTCCAATATTTGGCAGCAGCGTTCAGGTCTTCTGCCAGCTTGTCATCAACCGCGGCCATAATGATCAAAATACAATCAGCACCCCATGCACGCGCTTCGGCGACTTGGTAGGTGTCGTACATGAAATCCTTGCGCAAAACGGGCAGGGAGGTTGCTGCACGCGCTTCCTTCAAAAATTCAGGCGCGCCTTTGAACGAAGGTGCATCAGTCAACACAGAAAGACAAGCCGCGCCGCCAACTTCATAGTCAGAAGCGTGTGCGGCAGGGTTGAAGTCTTCGCGGATTAGCCCTTTTGATGGGCTTGCTTTTTTCACTTCTGCGATCAATGCATATTGATCATTGGAACGCTTGGTTTTCAGAGCATTTAGAAACCCGCGCGGCGCATCTGCGTTCTTAGCGAGAATTTCAAGGTCGCCGAAAGGTAGATCGAGTTTTGCAGCAGCAATTTCTTCGCGCTTATAGGTTTCGATTTTTTGCAAAATGTCAGTCATTATTTCGCCACCTCGTTCGACACCCGAACCAATTCGTCTAGTTTTGATTTCGCTGCGCCGCTATCCACTTGCTTCGCGGCGAGTTCTACACCTTCTTTGAGGTCTTTGACTTTGTCCAAGATCAAAAAGGCAGCGGCAGCGTTTAGCAATGCGATGTCGCGATAGGCTGACTTCTTACCGTCAAACAATTCGCGCATGGCGGCCGCGTTTTCTTGCGGTGAGCCGCCCAAAATGTCTTTGGTTTCAGCAATTGGCAAACCTGCATCCTCTGGCGAGATCTCAAATTCTTCTATTTTGCCGTCTTTGATTTGCGCCACTGTGCTGGTTGTCGTCGTGGTCAATTCGTCAAGACCATCATTACCGAACACAACCCATGCGGATTTCGCGCCGTTTTTCAGAAGCGATTCTGCGACTGGACGTACCCATTGTTTGTCGAATACGCCAAGTAGATAGTGTTTTACGCCTGCGGGGTTGGATTGAGGGCCGAGCAAATTGAAGATGGTACGTACGCCCATTTCTTGGCGTGATGGCCCCACAAAGCGCATCGCAGCATGGTGATTAGGCGCGAACATGAAGCCAATGCCAGCGCGCTCAATGCAGGCCGCAATGCCCGCAGCAGGCAAATCAAGTTCGACGCCAAGTGCCAGCAATGCCTCTGAGCTGCCAGATTTGGAGGAGAGGGCCTTGTTGCCGTGCTTTGCGACTGGATAGCCCGCAGATGCGACGATGATCGAAGCCGTTGTGGAAATGTTGTATGTCCCAACGCCGTCGCCTCCCGTGCCTACAATATCGATTGCGTTGGCAGGGGCTGAAACGGTACTCATTTTTTCGCGCAAAATAGAAACCGCACCAGCGATTTCTTCAACCGTTTCGCCTTTGACCCGCAGCGCCATAAGGAAGGCGCCGATTTGTGACGGTGTCGCTTCGCCAGACATGATCTCATTCATGACAGCGCGCATTTGGTCGAAACTCAAATCATTGCTGTCAGCAAGGTGGTTGAGCGTTTCTTTGATGTTCATGAGGCGCTCCCATTTTTGGCGGTGTTGAACGCATTGGCGATATCAATAAAGTTTTGCACCATTTGCGTTCCGCTTTCGGATGCAATGCTTTCTGGGTGGAACTGCACCGAATGCAGCGGCAGTTCCTTATGCATGATCCCCATAATCATTCCATCATCTGACGTCGCCGTTACTTCAAGTTCGCTTGGCAAACTATCAGGGTCAATTGTCAAGGAATGATAACGGGTTGCGGTAATACCGTCGCCATTCAATCCCTTAAAAACGCTTTTGCCCTTGTGGCGAATGGTCGAGGTTTTTCCGTGCATCAATTGAGATGCGCGTACCACATCTGCACCAAATGCTTGCCCAATTGACTGGTGACCTAGGCAAACGCCAAACATGGGGATCTCGGATTTGAAACGCTCGATCATTGGCACGCAAATGCCAGCCTCTGTTGGCGTCTTTGGTCCAGGAGAAATCACAATGCCATCTGGTGACATTTTTTCAATGTCTCCAATTGTGATTTTGTCGTTGCGGACAACTTCCATCTCAACATTTTCCAATGCACCGATTAGGTGCACCAAATTGTAGGTGAAGCTGTCATAATTATCGATAACGAGCAGTTTGGTCATTGGCCCATCTCCGGCTCATCGGCATAGCGCAACGCCTCTTGCGCGGCGCTTGTGAGCGCTCTGGCTTTGTTCTCGCATTCAAGCTGTTCAAGTTCTGGCTTGCTGTCGGCTACAATGCCCGCGCCAGCTTGCACGTGTATCTTACCATCTTTGATGATGGCGGTGCGCAACACAATACAGGTATCCATCCACCCGTCAGCGCTGAAATAGCCGACACAGCCCGCATAGATACCGCGACGGTGCTTTTCCAACTCATCAATGATTTCCATCGCGCGTACCTTTGGCGCGCCTGAAACCGTGCCTGCTGGGAAACCAGCAGCCAATGCGTCGATATTGTCGAGGCCAGATTTCAGCTTGCCTTCCACGTTGGAAACAATGTGCATCACATGGCTATAATATTCGAGGAAATAGCTGTCAGTGACTTCCACGGTGCCAATCTCAGCGACGCGTCCAACATCGTTGCGGCCTAGATCCAGCAACATGAGGTGTTCTGCTAGTTCTTTGGGGTCATTCAGCAATTCGTCTGCCAACTCACGATCACGCTCTGGCGTTGCACCGCGTTTACGGGTGCCAGCGATTGGTCGAATGGAGACTTTTTCGTCCTGAACCCGCACCAAGATTTCGGGACTTGAACCAGCAATAGCGAACCCTTCAATGTCCAAGAAATACATATATGGACTTGGGTTGGTACGACGCAGCGCGCGATAAAATGCTACCGGCGGCAAAGTGAAGTCGGCGGTAAACCGCTGACTTAGCACAACCTGGAAGATGTCACCGGCACGAATATACTCTTTGGCGGCGTCCACCATGCCCGCAAACTCTTCGCGGCTGGTGTTGCTTTCAAACTCAATGGTCTCAACGTCACCACGCTCTTTGGCAAGCGGTGCGGTGCTGGAAAGACGCGCCACAGCGCTGTCTAGCCGTTCTTGCGCCGCTTCAAAGGCTTCTTGATCTGCAACGCCTTCTTTTGGGCGAACAGGGGTCGCAAAATACAATTCATCCTTGATGGTGTCGAATACCGCCAACAGAGAAGGGCGCATCAAAAGGGCATCAGGTGCGCCAATTGTGTCATCGTTCTCATCAGGTAATTCTTCTATCTCGCGGACCATGTCGTAGCCAAGATATCCAAAAATACCTGCGGACATTGGCGGCAAGTCTGCCGGGATTTCAAGCGCCGAGCACTTAAGCAACGCCCGCAACTCATCGAGCGGCGCATCGGGCAACGATTCGTAACTGTCAGGGTCCAATTGTGGATTGAGATTTACCGAAGCTTTGCCGCGCTCGATCTTAAACAGCAAGTCAGGTTCAAGCCCGATCATGGAGTAGCGACCGCGAGTCGCGCCACCATGAACGGATTCGAGTAGAAATGTGTTCTTGCGTCCTTGAGAGAGCTTTAGATATGCACCCACTGGGGTTTCGAGGTCGGCCACCACGCGACGCCACACCACTTGCGATTTGCCTTGATTGTAGATTTCAGCAAAGGCGGCATAGTGTGCGTCATGCATCTCAGTTCCCTATTTTGGTTATTGTCCGTTCGCGTCAAGCGATAGGAGTTGGTTGATGGCGCCTTGGTTGATATTGAACCCAAGGTCGTCACGTTTTGCTGTGATAAACTGCTGATAAACATTATCCGCAAGCCCTGCAGCAATAGATTGTTGCATTTGTTCATCGATTTCTTGCGGTGCAGCCGCGTTGAGCCACGTCACTTTGAAAATCACATGATCACCATCTGAAGTCTGTGCAGATCCAACGTG
This sequence comes from Maritalea porphyrae, assembly GCF_030159895.1. Taxonomy (GTDB): domain Bacteria; phylum Pseudomonadota; class Alphaproteobacteria; order Rhizobiales; family Devosiaceae; genus Maritalea; species Maritalea porphyrae. The sequence continues at coordinate 2,084,341 of NZ_BSNI01000002.1, read as the reverse complement.
TCCTTCGCCACCTTGGAACGCAGCCGAAGCGACAGAAGAGGCGATCTCTGCACCACCTTGACGGGTGATGTTGAGGGCCGTTTGTGTTTCAACACCAACAGAAGCGGCAACTTGCTTAAGCTCATCGCCATTCTCAAGTGAGGCAACTAGCTCTTCGGCTTTCTTGCTCAACGCTTCGTCTTTTTGCTGTTGAACCCAAGATGCGGTGACCAATGGTCGAACTTCGTCCAGCGTTTGGTCCCGCGCTTCAGTGATCTTGTTCAGATCAAACCAAGCCATTTCGTCAGCACCCAAGCTAACCGCTGGCAAAAGTTTGTCCAATTCAGCCGACGTAATAATTGGCAATAGGCGTGAAGTTGCGCCCGAAGGTAAATCTTCAAGTCCGCCCAATCCGCCGCCAGAAGTTGTAACGTCAACATTTACTGTTGTCAGACCAAATTCAGCCGCGATTTCTGTGATCGGCTTCAATGTGGCGCGAAGCTCTTCGATTTCGTCGATCTTATCAAGAATGACGGTCTTGGCGGCGCGCGTCGCTGCCGCTTGAGCTACTTGCTCGCGAACAGCATCCAGAGGTTGCTGGCCACCCTCAACAATGTTGGAAACCAAAATCGCCTTGGTGCCTGTTTCACCAACAACAACGGTCAAACCGGCTTCTTCCATGCCGAATGCGGCGTCTGCAATTGCAGTGTCCGCAATCGCGTCTTTTGCCACTTGGCCGAGATCTTCCAAGCTATCTGCCAAGCCCATAGAGGCAAGCAGATTGTCAAATGCAGCATCACTAAGTGAAAGACCAGACAGCAATGATGACTGGCTAGCGTCGTTCAGAGTGACCACTTTGATGTTGCGGGTTTCAGGAGCGATGTAGTTTGCACCAGTCTTGGCATATTCAGCTTCAATTTCGGCATCAGACACTTCAAGCGTCTTGCCCAATGTTTCAGGTGTCAGCACCAAAATATCGATATTGCGGGTTTCTTCCGTTCGATAAAGGTTTTGGTTCTCCACCATGAAGGCCGTCAGCTCTTCGTCGGTTGGCGCTGCGATTTCACCCAATGCCGCGTCAGTCAAAGTGAAGTAATCAATTGAGCGCGTGTCATTTTGGAATCGGTTTGACATTTCAAGGATGGTTTTTGGTGCTGAAATGCCGCCGAATAATCCGTTGACGATTTGGTTGCGGCGCACGCTTTCTGCCTGCGCGTTCACATATTCGCTCTCAGTGTATCCGCTTTGGCGCAGGATTTGATTGAAGCGTGTGCGATCAAACAGGCCAAGTGTGCTGGAGAAGTTTGGATCATCAGCCACAACTTTTGCAACCATGTCGTCAGATGCGCCGACGCCGAACTCTTGAACCAGATTGTCCAAAGTAGCGTTTCCGCCAAGTTGCGTGAGCACAGAACCTGGAATGCCAAAGGCCACCGCTTGTTCTGGAGTTGGTACGCGACCATATTGCTGGGCGAAATTATTCAGCTGTCCACGATAGGCGCGATCAAAGTCGACTGCAGATATAGACACATTGCCTACACGCGCGACACTTGTACTCCCTAGATTTGTGAACACATTTGCGATACCGAAGAGGCCAAAGCTCAAGATCAACAATCCCATGAGGATTTTTGCGACCCAGGTATTTGAATAGCGTTTGATGGTATCTAGCATTTCGCATCCGTTTATTATTATTGCCAATTTCCAGCTGAGAATTGCCCCAGCTTGGAGCGGCGCATAATAGACAGGGTGTGATCAAAATCGCAAGAGACAGATTGGGCAGTTTTCGCTTAAGACTAATTTTATTTCGTGAGGGACCAACATGACACAAAAAATCACACCTTTGATTGCCGGAAATTGGAAGATGAACGGCGACGCTGGCTCATTTTTGGAAGTGGAAGTGATCAAAGATCATTTGGCCGCAAATGAAGTCAATGCTGAGGTTGTGATTTGCCCGCCCGCGACGTTGCTGCATCGGGTAAGTGTTGCGCTTAGTGAGAGTGTCGCCAAAACCGGCGCACAGAACTGTCATTCTGCCGCAAGTGGTGCCTACACAGGCGACATCAGCGTTGCAATGGTCACTGAAGCAGGTGGCGAATTTGTGATTGTTGGCCACTCAGAGCGCCGAGACGGCTATAACGAATCTAACGAAGATGTGCGTGCAAAGGCGATTGCCGCGCTTGAAGGCGGTGTTGTGCCAATCGTTTGTTGCGGAGAATCGCTGGAAGTTCGGGAGAGTGGCAAAGCAATTGATGTGGTGGTTGAGCAAATCATTGCGTCATGCCCTGATTTCACCAACGAACAAGAACTCGTTGTTGCTTATGAGCCTATTTGGGCAATTGGCACCGGCAAAACCGCATCATCTGCTGATGTAGATGAAATGCATAACGCCATTCGCGCGGCATTGGTTAAGCGTTTCGGCGAGCAGGGCGCCGCAATCAAAATTCTTTATGGTGGTTCGGTGAAACCAGCGAACGCAAAAGAATTGCTTGGCGTTGAAAACGTCAATGGTGCACTGGTGGGCGGTGCGAGCCTAAAGGCTGATGATTTTTGGGGCATTATTTCGGCGGCTTAGGCCCACATATGCATAAATTGCGGTTTGGCTCTGGCCAAGTGCGATTTTAGTGTGTAGAACCCCAAAATTCTGAAAACAAATTCAAGAGAAGATTTCCGAAGATGGAAACAGTTCTTATTGTTGCGCACTTGTTCATCGTTATTGCGCTTATCGCGGTTATTTTGTTGCAGCGCTCTGAAGGCGGCGCGTTGGGCATTGGCGGCGGTGGCGGCGGTGGTGGACTTATGTCTGCACGTGGTTCAGCGAACCTATTGACCAGAACAACAGCTATTTTGGCGGCGCTATTTTTTGCGACTTCAATTGGCCTGACTGTTTTGGGACAATTGAACAATGAATCATCATCGATCCTTGAGCGGGCAACCGAGCAAACAGATGGCGATGTCACCGTTCTTGACGCTCTTAATGACTTGAGTGGCGAGACTTCGGGCGACGCATCTGGACTTGATCTACCGGTGCCAGCGGCGGAAACACCGGCCTCTGATACACCAGAGGCACCGTCGCAATAAGCGTCGGAAAATATGAGAAGAATTTAGGCGGGGGTTTTGGCCCCCGTCTTTTTTTGGGTTTAACGCGAAGTTTTGACTTCGAATCAATGAAATTCGGTTGTAAGGTAAAGTCCCATGGCTCGGTATATTTTCATTACTGGTGGCGTGGTTTCTTCATTAGGTAAGGGGCTAGCTTCAGCTGCACTAGGTGCGGCACTTCAAGCACGTGGATATAAAGTCCGCTTGCGCAAGCTTGACCCTTATTTGAATGTTGATCCCGGTACAATGTCACCCTATCAACATGGGGAAGTGTTCGTGACCGATGACGGCGCGGAAACTGACCTGGATCTTGGACATTACGAACGGTTTACGGGGCGTTCTGCAAATCAGCAGGACAACATCACCACAGGCCGTATCTATTCAAACATCATCGCAAAAGAGAGACGAGGCGATTATCTCGGGGCGACAGTGCAGGTTATCCCGCACGTCACAGACGAGATTAAGAACTTTGTGCTTTCTGACAATGATGAGTTTGACTTCGTGTTGTGCGAAATTGGCGGCACGGTTGGCGATATTGAAGCGCTGCCGTTCTTCGAAGCCATTCGCCAGCTTGGCAACGAATTGCCGCGCGGCGATGCGATTTATGTGCATCTAACACTGATGCCGTATATCCCAAGCGCGGGCGAATTGAAAACCAAGCCGACGCAACACTCTGTGAAAGAGTTGCGCTCAATCGGCATTCAGCCAGACATTCTGCTTGTGCGCTGCGATCGCCCAATTCCAGAAGGCGAGCGCAAAAAACTTTCGCAGTTCTGTAACGTCCGCGAGAGTGCTGTTATCCAAGGTTTGGATGTTAAGAGCATTTACGATGTGCCAATCGCCTATCACGATGAAGGCTTGGACGTTGAAGTGCTTAAAGCGTTTGGTTTGGAAGCAGATCAAAAGCCAGATCTTTCAAAATGGCTTGAAGTATCCGACCGCATTCACAACCCAGATGGGGAAGTGAACATCGCCGTTGTGGGTAAATATACAGGTCTTTTGGACGCGTATAAGTCGCTCAATGAGGCATTGATCCACGGTGGCATTGCCAACCGCGTGAAGGTCAATCTTCAGTGGATCGACAGTGAAATCTTTGAAAAAGGCGACCCGGCCCCGCATCTTGAAGGCATTCACGGCATTATGGTGCCGGGTGGTTTTGGCGAACGCGGGTCTGAAGGCAAGATCGCAGCAGCAACATTTGCGCGGTTGCGCAATGTGCCATATTTCGGGATTTGCTTTGGCATGCAGATGGCCTGCATCGAAGCTGCGCGCAACACAGCTGGCATCAAAGATGCCGGTTCAACGGAGTTCGGTCCGACCAAAGAACCAGTAGTTGGTTTGATGACTGAATGGACCAAAGGCAACGAAAAGCAAGAACGCGATGATGAAACGGATCTTGGCGGGACAATGCGGGTAGGGGCTTACCCTGCGCAGCTTGTTCGGGGCAGCCGTGTGGCCGACATTTACGGCACGACTGATATTTCGGAACGTCACCGCCACCGTTGGGAAGTGAATATGGAGTACCGTAAGGTGCTTGAGGCGAATGGCTTGTTGTTCTCCGGGCTTTCCCCTGATGGCAAATTGCCTGAAATCGTGGAGCGTACGGATCATCCTTGGTTTATTGGTGTGCAATATCACCCAGAGCTGAAATCGCGTCCGTTTGAGCCGCATCCATTGTTCTCATCGTTCATTTCAGCGGCGGTTGAGCAAAGCCGGTTGGTGTAAAGGAACAAAGCGGATGGCAGAAATTGTCAATCTTCGACAGATGCGCAAGAAAAAGGCGCGTCAAGACAAGGAAAAGACAGCTGACGCCAACCGCTTGAAGTTTGGACGCACCAAAGCGGAGCGTAAACAAACAGAAGCGGAAGCCAAGCTTGAGGCCAAAAAACTGGACCAACAAAAGCTCGATAAAGATTGAAAAAGGCCGCCATTGAGGCGGCCTTTTTGTTAGGGTTTAGCCCTTGGTGATTGGCCAGAAAATATCTGTTTTCCAATCGGTGGGATTTGGGTGTTCCGCCGGGGAAGTCACATAGCATTCCCAAATGGGGCCATTGTTCTTCCAACCATTTTGTTGAACCCACTCCTCTATGACGGCATAGCTTTCTGGCAATGTGTCATATTCGCCTTGGTGGGTAGCAACAGCGGTTGGTCCGGCTTGCAGCGTCCCAGCTTCAATTTCACCTTCGGATTGAGCTGCGGAAGCAATAGGGATGGCGCAATCCACGGTCCATTTGCCGGTTCCGATCGCAACATAACGCGCTATGGGCTGTCCTGCCATCTCGATCCCGTTTGCCATGCAATGGCCATAGAGTTTGGGGAAGCACTCCGCGAAAAGGGCTTGAAGTTGGGTTTGCGGCACTTGGCGTTGAATAAAGACGATTGGCTGCGCGGCTAAATCTTTGTTTTCAATGTCTGAAGTTGGCATGATCTGCCTCCCAATATGTTTTGTCGAAAGATGAAATAGTCCCACACATGGCCCAACTGAGCGGGCTATTTGTGCGTTCTTCAAATACTGCGTTGAATCGTTCTGGCCATATTTCGCCCGATAGGCGCGCGGGCTGATATTGAATTGGCGTCGAAATGCGCGGCTAAAAACCTCGTGGCTCGAAAAGCCGGTTTCGAGAGCAATATCAACAATTTGCTTGGTACTGGATTGCAGCAACACGGCAGCACGTTCAACACGTAAACGCAATTCAAATTGTTTTGGTGTTTCACCAGTCACCGTTTTGAATTGGCGATGAAAATGAAAGCGTGACCAACCCGACAATTTGGCCATCTCGACGAGAGTGTGTTGCTTTTCTGTTTGTGAAAAGCCTTTATTGAGCACTCCGAGTATGTCCTGTAGGGGCAGCATGGCACGCCTTGAAATTGATGCGATTAATTAAGGCTAGCTTATTTCATCCGCGACTTCTTGACGATTCTTGCTTTGATTTGTGGTTAGACCACATAAACGGGCGCAAATCCGCCGCCGGTCGTGCGGAAATTGGTCGTTTGTCCCTGATAGAGCCGAGCAGCGGCCAAAATCATTTCGCCTTTGTAGGTGAACAACCGGATATCGGACTTGAGCGTCATCGTGCCTTTTTCGCAATCAGATTTGGCGTTTCGCACGCTCGGCGCAACCGTTTCTTGGGCTACATAGTCATGCTCAAGTATGTGTGCCCATGTTTTTTTCGTGATTTTGTCACCACGATAGACAGCCTTGCCGCCATGCCCAGCGAGTGGCTTGAAGAAAAGCTTTTTCCGTTTCGACCAAAGCTCATCAGCGTTTTCTGTTCTGACTATTTGTGTTTTTGGCACCGACGCGAGCGCTGAAATCTGCTCCTTTGTTGCGCCAAGTGCTTCAAGTTGTTCGTCGTCGGATAGAATGGTGAGATTCTGTTTGGCTGCGAAAAGGGCATGATGATGTGGGTTTGGCGTAATTGCTGCCGCTTTGTTTTCAAACGCAGCTTGCAATGCAGCATGACTTTGTTTTTCAAGATAGAAATCAACCGATCGATTATAGACCAAGTCGATTTTGACATCGAATAACCACAGCTTGTTTTGCTCAAACGTGAAGTCACTTGGGTCTGCAATCAATATTTGAAACCCTTGTTCTTCAAGCATTTCTTTTGCGATCAAAAACTCGCCATAAAGGAATTGTTCTGTCGGCTCTTCGTCAACAATAGCAATAGTTTTCAACGGGTCTGTTTTTCCCGTTTTTTGCCATTCTTTTCGGAACATATTTGCAATCGTTCCTGCAAAGTCCGGATTTTCTTTTGGCTCTCCTTCCCAACAACAGACATCTTGGGCGCGGTACAGCGCATCAACCAAAAATGCGCCGCCGGCATTGGTATTGATCTCAATGAGTTTGGGACCTTCATCACTCATATGAAAGTCATATCCCATAAACACGCCGTGTTCTCCATTGTCCGTCTTGGCAATGGATGGAGAAGATGCAAGCACCAATTGTTTATACGCGGGCAGATCGACGATCGATTCCAGGGTTTTGATTTGCGATTCAATTTGCGCAAATTCAGTTTTGGAAAGGAATACAGGTGTTTGAGAAAACAACAGACCTGCCGCCTCTAATTCTGGCAGCATTTTGCGTTCAAGTGATGTGCATGGGCAATTCTTGTTGAGCCAATCTGCTCGTGAGAACGGGTTCCGCGATAATGTTTCTAGGGTCTGCATTTTGCTCTCTTTCGCTTTCATCGTAATATGGCGATGAAAGGGCTGAAATGCAAGTTCAAGATTTCGCATGCTGTGGCGATGATTAAAAACTTATCCCCGTTCTTTGACCCTGTGCGATGATGTTCTCACCTTTTCTTGAAACCGTTCAGGACATTGACGAATGTCGGACGGTGAGGAAGTTTTTTGAGGCGTTGGGTTCTTTCCTTCGTCATGCTCGGGCTTGACCCGAGCATCCATGTTGCGGTGCTGTGTGGTAAAGCCGCTGCAAAGCTAACAATGCTTTGCCACTTGTCCGCTCACCATGGACCCTCGGGTCAAGCCCGAGGGTGACGACAGGAGAGATTAGCTAACGACGCCAATAGGTCTCGCATCAGCCTCTCGTGGCGTAAACGCCACTTAGTTGTGCGGGACGGTGCGGGAGATGCAAATCTCCACCCGCACCACCCCGGACTCGATCCGGGGTCATAAAACAACCTTCAAAGAAAAGGGGATGGTTGAAAGGCAAGACGTTTGCCTTTCGCTTGAAAGTAAATGTCCAGTCTGACGCCGAAGGCAGATGTCAGTCATTAGTGGGTTGGTTCCCATTGGATCAGCAATGATCTGCAATCTTGAGCAGCAATGTTCATAACCACGGATTGTGATGCATTTAAAGAGGATAGAAGGGTGAGCACCTCGGGGCATTTTCTTTTTAAGCAGCAAGCCATTTGCGCGAGGCGTTCTACGTCTCATTACTAACTCAATAGATGACGAGACCTAAAACGCCTCGCGTCCTGAAAATCAAAACTCAAAGCAAGGAGCTGTTGAGCACATTGTTGTGCGCTGTTTTCAAACTACACGATTTGGAAAGCGAGGTGTCAAAGATTTGATTTCGTGGCAGTATCGTTTGGACATAAGATTAGATCGTATTAATTCCCTCCAAAGGACAATGAAAATGAAAACAGCGCAAGACTATTTGGAAGAAGCAAACGCCATTGTGAAACGTGTGCCTGCCGAGGAAGCAATTGCCTTTCATGGCAAAGCGGACAGCGTGTTTGTTGATGTGCGTGACAGTGGCGACATTGCCAAGTCGGGCACCGTAGCGGGCGCGTTGCGGATATCGCGCGGGTTCATTGAATTCGCCGCTGATGACAAGACGCCACATCACAATCCGGCAATGAAGAAAGATGCCAACATATTTGTGTTGTGCGCTGTTGGCGGGCAGGCGGCACTGGCGGGCAAGACATTGAAGGAAATGGGCTACAGCTCTGTCACCAATATTGGCGGGTTCAACGACTGGAAAGAAGCTGGCGGACCAACAGAGGGATAGCAGAGCTTAAAGAAACAGGGCCTTGGCGTTGATCGATGGTTGATCTTGCCGCTTGCAAGGCGGGAAACGCGCAATAAGACTTTGCATTGTCATGATTTGGGGGTATGACAGCCTCAAAATCACCAACCCCCACTAGGAGATAATATATAATGTCAGCCATTATTGATGTAACTGGCCGTCAAATTTTTGACAGCCGTGGCAACCCAACCGTTGAAGTTGATGTTGTATTGGATGATGGCTCATTTGGCCGCGCGGCGGTTCCTTCTGGTGCGTCTACTGGTGCGCACGAAGCTGTTGAGCTGCGTGATGGCGGCGATCAATATATGGGCAAGGGCGTTACCAAAGCCGTTGATGCGGTGAACACCGTTATCTTCAATGAAATTCAAGGTATGGATGCGCTTGACCAACGTTCAATCGACCAAGTGATGATTGAACTTGATGGCACGCCAAACAAAGCCAAGTTGGGCGCCAACGCTATTCTTGGTGTTTCGATGGCTGTGGCGAAAGCTGCTGCTGAATCATCAGCGCTTCCACTGTACCGCTATGTTGGCGGCTCAAATGCGCACATTTTGCCTGTGCCAATGATGAACATCATCAATGGTGGTGAGCATGCGGATAACCCAATCGATATTCAAGAATTCATGGTTATGCCTGTTGGTGCAGAAAACATTGCGGACGCTGTGCGTATTGGTTCTGAAATTTTCCACACATTGAAAAAAGGCCTTTCAGCTGAGGGCCACAACACCAATGTGGGTGACGAGGGTGGTTTTGCACCAAACCTTTCTTCAACAACTGCAGCGCTTGATTTCATCATGCAGTCGATTGAAAAAGCTGGCTACAAGCCAGGTGAAGACGTCTATTTGGCCATGGATTGCGCATCATCTGAGTATTACAAAGATGGCAAGTACAACCTAAAAGGCGAAGGCAAAGTGTTGGGCAGCGACGAAATGGTTCGCTACCTAGAAGATTTGGTCGGCAACTACCCAATCATTTCAATTGAAGACGGCATGGACGAAGATGACTGGGACGGCTGGAAAGCTTTGACACAAGCGATTGGCAATAAGTGCCAATTGGTTGGCGATGATTTGTTCGTGACCAACTCTGAGCGTTTGAAGTCTGGCATCAAGATGGGTGTTGCAAACTCTATCCTAGTTAAAGTGAACCAAATTGGCTCGCTGACAGAGACTTCTGAAGCTGTGGATATGGCGCATAAGGCCAACTACACTTCAGTAATGTCTCACCGTTCTGGCGAAACTGAAGACGCAACTATTGCTGACCTTGCGGTGGCGATGGGTTGTGGCCAAATCAAAACTGGTTCTTTGGCGCGGTCTGACCGGTTGGCAAAGTACAACCAGCTGATCCGCATTGAAGAACAGCTTGGTTTTGCTGCGAAATATGCTGGCCGCGATATCCTGAAGGGCTAGTTGATAAGCTCTTGTGTGGCCAAAAGGATTTACTTGTCCTCGGCAACAAAACATTGAATATAATATAGACGTCGCCCTTAGCTGGGGCGGCGTCTTTTTGTTTTAAGCAATTTTTTGAAGTGAGAATGATGGAAAGTTTTGTTGAGGATTATGCGTTTTTCGCCATTTTTGGGTTTGCCATCCTGATGGTGGTAATTAAGTTCTTCGGATACTCCTATTTCGCATTTACAAATGGCTATTCTTTGAATGAATTCATGTTTGGCAGGGAGGAAGAATTGTCTTTCGTGGCTGATGATGGTTTGGCTCACGATAGCGGCATCCCTGAATTTGAGCTCACAAAAATGCTCGATTTCATGATGAAACATAACATGGTTTCAGCAGATTACGACTGGATCAAGATTTCATCAGAGGCTTTCGAAGATTGGGATGATGATTTTTTGTCTCTGGTTTTGGGAATTGACGAGTATGTTGTAGGACTCGCAAGCGCCTCGTCGGAGATGACGAGTGCCAATGTTCGCGCGGCGCTGCCAGGCATGTGTGAAATTCCACTTAAACTTGAAGAGACAGCTGAAAATTACAAAGAAGTCCTGGAGGACTTAATCAGTATTTCGGGCGGTGCTTTGCCAATTGAAGGTTTGCAAGTTGTACATGTGCCGGTTGGTGACGACCAAGAAGACGACTATTACGAAGCTTGTGTGGTGACATTTCAAATTGGACAGGAGCAATTTGAATGGGAATACGAGACCGAAAAGAACTATGGAAAGTGGTTGCACACCGATATGTATTATCGTTTTGGTGAGTTGCTTCGTCGGCAAAACTCGGGCCTTTGCTATGCTTTCTTGGGTCATGATCAAAGTGCACATGCGTTCTTGATTCATGAAGCTGAATTTGATGAATTTTCCAACCTAATGGGGGAGTATGGCAGCTGCCTTGAGTTGCTCAGCAGCAAAACAGTCATTGGTCCGTTGTCGAGCAGGGAACAAGGATCAGAGTATTGGAATGGACACTTTTGAAACTAAATAAATGATGGCAACTCAGCATTAATAGCTTTCGTGCATATTGGGTAAAATTCAAACTATGTACCGGACATTTTATGCCCACACGTCTTAAACGCCCGAAACTGCGCAATAAGTTGGCCATAGCCGCTGTTTTGATCGCGTTTCAGGGGTATCTTGGCTACCATTTGATCGAGGGTAAATTTGGCATCGCCTCGCAGGCAAGGTTTTCTCAGCAGGTTATTGAGTTGCAGGACCAGCGCGATGCGCTTGCTAGACGCATCGAAGTGGCGCAAAATCGGAATTCCTTGTTGGCTGCCGATCGGCTCGACCCTGATCTGTTGACAGAGCGTGCGCGCCATCTGCTAGGATGGGGCAACCCAAGCGACACAATAGTCCCTACACATAACAAGTAACGTAAATTCAGTTAATTGTATCGTTTAACCTAGATCAGGTTATCGGCGTAAAACTGTTTAATTGCAGTATTTTACCAGTTTAGTTTCAAGTAAATCGAGATTTCTAAATCAACTCATCCGGCGCTATGATGCGCCAAACTTGTATGCGGAAAAGCCGCGCGATCCCAGTTTTGGGATTCGGCCAGGCTTAAAGTTGGAGAAGCGAATGTCAAAAAAGTCCGATAACAAGGCGGTTTCGACGAAATCGAATGCGCCTGAGTTCACGAAAGACGAAGATCTTTACGCCTATCGTGAAATGCTTTTGATCCGCCGTTTTGAAGAAAAAGCGGGCCAGATGTACGGTATGGGTCTCATTGGCGGCTTCTGCCACCTCTACATCGGACAAGAGGCAGTTGTTACTGGGGTGCATATGGCCTCCAAAAAGGGCGACGCTTCGATAACTGGTTATCGTGATCACGGTCACATGCTGATTGTTGGGCTAGATCCGAAAGCGGTAATGGCTGAATTGACCGGACGTGCAGGTGGTTTGTCCAAAGGCAAGGGCGGCTCCATGCACATGTTCTCCAACGAAGAACGCTTTTATGGCGGTAACGGAATTGTTGGCGCGCAGGTTAGCCTTGGTACAGGCCTTGCGTTTGCTGCAAAATATCGCGGTGAAGACAATGTAAGCTTGACGTACTTTGGTGACGGTGCTTCGAACCAGGGCCAGGTGTATGAGAGCTTCAACATGGCAAAGCTTTGGAGCTTGCCGGTTATCTACATCATCGAAAACAACAAATACGCGATGGGAACAAGCCTAGAGCGTGCGGCTTCGACCACTGATTTGTCGCAGCGCGGCGCTTCATTCGGCATTCCGGGCGAGCAAGTGGATGGCATGGATGTGCGCATGGTGCGCGAAGCGTCTGAGCGGGCGATCAAACATGCGCGTGAAGGCAAGGGCCCATACATCCTTGAAATGCAGACTTATCGCTATCGCGGACACTCGATGTCTGATCCAGCAAAATATCGTTCAAAGGACGAAGTTCAGTCGATGCGCACAGAGCGTGACCCGATCGAGCAAGTTAAAACACGGATTTTGGACAAGGGCTGGGCAACGGAAGACGAGTTGAAAGCCATTGATAAAGACATCCGCGCGATTGTTTCAGAAGCGGCTGACTTTGCCACAAACGATCCAGAGCCAGATGTGTCTGAGCTTTACACAGAGATTACAGTTTAGAGCTGACGGACCAGGAGAAATAATATGCCAGTAGAAATTTTGATGCCTGCTCTGTCACCAACGATGGAAGAAGGCAACCTTGCCAAGTGGCTCGTAAAAGAAGGCGATAGCGTTACCGCAGGTGATGTGATTGCTGAAATTGAAACCGACAAAGCAACTATGGAAGTTGAAGCGGTTGATGAAGGCATTATCGGCAAAATTTTTGTCGAAGAAGGCGCGCAAAACGTCAAAGTGAACACGCCGATTGCTGCTCTTATTGAAGAGGGTGAAAGCGCTGACAATATTCAAGCGTCATCAGCTCCCGCTGCATCCGAAGAAACCGCCACTGCACAGGACACCGTTCCTGCAACGGAAGCTCCAGCTGAACAGCCAGCTGCCGCACCGGTGCCGGCTGCACCTGTGTTTGAAGCGCAAGCGGACAGCGAAATTCCTGAAGGCACTGAAATGGTGTCGACAACTGTTCGCGAAGCATTGCGTGACGCGATGGCTGAAGAAATGCGTGCTGACGGCGACGTGTTTGTGATGGGCGAAGAAGTTGCCGAATATCAGGGTGCTTACAAAGTCACACAAGGTTTGTTGCAGGAATTTGGCGACAAGAGGGTCATTGATACACCGATTACCGAGCATGGCTTTGCAGGTTTAGGAGTTGGTGCTGCCTTTGCTGGTTTGAAGCCAATCATTGAATTCATGACATTTAACTTTGCTATGCAGGCGATTGACCAAATCATCAACTCTGCTGCGAAGACGCACTACATGTCTGGCGGCCAAGTGACATCGCCAATCGTGTTCCGTGGCCCGAATGGTCCAGCATCTCGCGTTGGCGCGCAACACAGCCAAGATTTCTCAGCATGGTACGCACATGTGCCGGGCCTGATTGTGGTTTCACCATATTCAGCGGCGGACGCAAAAGGCTTGCTAAAATCTGCAATCCGCAGCCCGAACCCGGTCGTCTTCTTGGAGAATGAATTGCTTTACGGCACATCGTTTGACGTTCCAAAACTTGACGATTGGACAGTGCCTTTGGGTAAAGCCAAAGTTGTTCGTCAAGGTTCTGACGTCACGGTCGTTTCTCACTCTATGGGCATGCGATATGCAACAGAAGCAACTGAAAAGCTTGTCGCTGCAGGAGTAGATGTTGAACTGATCGATCTGCGTACTCTACGTCCGTTGGACATGCCTACTGTTGTTGAATCTGTTAAGAAAACCGGCCGTTGCGTGACTGTTGAAGAAGGTTGGCCGCAAGGTTCCATCGGTTCTGAGATTTCTGCACGTTTGATGGATGAGGCATTTGATTATTTGGATGCGCCAGTGACGCGTATTACCGGCAAAGATGTGCCGATGCCATATGCTGCAAACCTAGAAAAACTAGCACTGCCGAATGTTGACGAAGTCATCCAAGCGGTAAATTCAGTTACTTACCGCTAGTCGGAGATTCAGGGAAGAGAGGATCGAACATGACGATCAATATTACAATGCCAGCCCTGTCTCCGACAATGGAAGAGGGCAATCTTGCAAAGTGGAACGTTAAAGAAGGCGACACAGTTTCCGCCGGTGACGTCATCGCGGAAATCGAAACCGATAAAGCCACGATGGAAGTTGAGAGCATCGACGAAGGTGTTGTTGGCAAAATCTTGGTGGAAGAGGGCGCGCAAAACGTCAAAGTGAACACTGTGATTGCGGTTTTGCTTGAAGATGGCGAAAGCGCATCGGATATTAGTGACGTTGCTGCGGCACCTGCCGCTGCACCGGCCGCGGCTGCAGCGCCTGCAAAGGAAGAGCCGAAGGCAGAGGCGCCTGCGCCAAAAACTGAGCCTGGGCCTTCTGCCGCACCAGCATTGCCAACTGCGGCTGCTGCGTCAAAGGCGAATGGTGAGCGCACATTTGCTTCACCATTGGCGCGTCGTTTGGCCAAGGAAGCCAGCATTGATGTGACACTGCTTTCAGGTACTGGTCCGAAAGGTCGCGTTGTCAAGCGAGACATCGAAAAGGCTCTGCGTGAGGGCGTTCCACAAGCTGCACCTGCGGCAACCGCTTCTGCAGCACCATCGCTTTCATCCGGCATGGCCGATAAAGATGTGATTGGCCTTTATGAAGAAGGCACATACGATTTGGTGGCCAATGACGGCATGCGCAAAGTAATTGCTGCACGCTTGACCGAAGCCAAACAAACTGTTCCGCACTTCTATATCAGCATGGATGTCCGGTTGGACGATTTGCTCGAGGCACGTGCTCGGATCAACGCAACTGCGAAGAAAGACGAAAATGGTCGTCCTGAGTTCAAGCTTTCGGTGAATGATTTCATCATGAAAGCTTGGGCAATGGCTTTGCAAGAAGTGCCAGATGCGAATGCATCTTGGGCAGGTGAGCATACGCTAAAGCATCACCATTCTGATATTGCGGTGGCGGTTTCTGTTCCAGGTGGTTTGTTTACGCCAGTTGTGAAAAAGGCAGAGCAAAAATCGCTTCGTGAAATTTCTGCTGAAGTAAAAGATTTGGCCAAACGCGCTAAATCGAAAAAGCTCGCGCCGCATGAATATCAGGGCGGCAGCAGCTCCGTATCCAATCTTGGCATGTTCGGCGTGACCAATTTCCAAGCAGTCATCAATCCACCACACGGTTCAATTTTGGCCGTTGGTGCTGGTGAAGAACGTGTTGTTGTGGAAAACGGTGAAATCGCTGTTGGCAATTTCATGACAGTTACAATGTCATGCGATCACCGTGTTGTGGATGGCGTGCTGGGTGCTCAAGCACTCGGTGTGTTCAAACAACTCATTGAAACGCCGGTGATGATGCTGGCGTAAGTTGGTAAAATTGGATGGTTCTGAAAATACTATGAAAAGAATATTTTTGTTTTTAAGCGTGCTGGCGCTGACGATTGTCAGTGCGCACGCAAAAGATATTAATGCGGAAAAAATATCAATTCGCCAGGCGCGAGATATTGGTTTTATGAGTGAGAGTGCCGCTCGCAAAGAATTTGCCGGCTACACCTTCACTCTAAAACGCCCGAAAGTTAAAGCTAATGCGCTAAAAGATGTGTTCCCGTTCCGAGGCACTGTAGTGGCCTACTTTGCGCCTAACGGGCGAATCCTTGTTTGGGAAGGCAAGGCAGAAAAAGTAGCCGTTGGCGCATGGGGTGTTGGTGCTCCACTCGATAAGGCGTCTAAAGCTGGTAACCTGGTTTGCTTCGATTTTTCGGGCAAAAGTAAGAAATACCTACCTTGTCCAATTATCAAGGTTTACGGCAAAAGCATGTATGAGCGCGCAAAAGGCAATGTCTTCAATTTGCGTGCTGGAGGTAAAGTTCCGAAAGTCGTGAAGTCGATTGATCGCAAACTTCAAAAACTGCACGACAGTTTGGGCAAGTAGAATGAAAAACGTGCTTGCCTTTGGTGATTCATTGACGTGGGGAGCGGATGCTAAATCTGGCGGTCGCCACGCGTTTGAGGATCGCTGGCCGAATGTGCTTGAGGCACAATTGGCAGGGCAAGCACGTGTTTTTGCTGAGGGCTTAAATGGCCGTACGACAGTCTTTGATGATTATTCAATTGCCACAGAACGTAATGGGGCAAAGGCATTGCCAAGCTTGTTGGCAACACATGAGCCATTAGATTTGGTGATTATATTTTTGGGTACCAACGATATGCGCACCCACATTTGTGGCAATGCTGCTGGTTCGGCCATGGGTATTACAAGGCTGATCACTATCGTGAAGACGTTTGCGTACAAACCGGGCCATCCGATACCGGACATTCTGGTTCTGTCGCCGCCGTTGGTTGAGGCGGGTGCGGATGCGCTGTTCAACGATGTGATGGCTGGCGCCGCAGAGCTTTCGACGGCGTATGCGGCCAAATATCGTCAAATTTGTGAGCGCGAAAATGTCAACTTTTTTGATGTTGCGCCAATTGTGCAACTCGACCCAACGGATGGCGTACATTTGGACGCTGCGAACACAAGAAAAATAGGATTGGCGCTTGCGCCAGTCGTAAAAGAACTATTGTCGCTGAACTAAGTACTAGCGGCTAGAAACCCAAGGAAAAGAATATGGCAAATCAGTATGATGTGATCATTATCGGCGGCGGACCCGGTGGTTATGTCGCGGCAATTCGCGGCGCGCAATTGGGCATGAAGGTCGCTGTGGTTGAGCGCGAGCATCTTGCTGGTATTTGCTCCAACTGGGGCTGTATTCCAACCAAGGCGCTTTTGCGTAGCGCTGAGATTTACAGCCATATGGGGCACGCAAAGAATTTTGGTCTCGAGGCCGGTGAATTCACGTTTGAGATTTCTGACGTTGTGAAACGCTCACGCCAAATCGCCAAGCAAATGAATAATGGCGTTGGGTTCTTGATGAAAAAGAACAAGATTGACGTGATTTGGGGTGAAGCGGAAATCACCAAACCTGGCGAAGTCAAAGTAGGCGAGAGCTCCAAGCCTGTTATGGAGCCGTCTGTGCCCGCGCCAAAAGGCGTGTTGCCACACGGCACGTACAAAGCCAAGCATATCATTATTGCCACAGGTGCGCGGCCACGGATTTTGCCTGGCATTGAGCCCGACGGTAAAAACATCTGGACATATTTTGAAGCGCTTGTGCCGCAAGAAATGCCAAAGTCCTTAGTAGTTATGGGATCAGGCGCAATCGGTATCGAATTCGCATCGTTCTATGCGTCCATGGGCGCGGATGTGACCGTTGTCGAATTGATGAGCCAAATCATGCCGGTGGAAGACGAAGAAATTTCTGCTCATGCACGCAAGCGACTTGAAAAGCGCGGCATCAAAATCCTGACTGAAGCCAAAGTGGCGAAAGTTGAGAATTCATCTGCTGGCGTGAAAGCGCACATCGAATTGAAGGATGGCCAAAGCCAAGTCATTGAGGCTGACAAACTGATTTCTGCCGTGGGTGTTCAAGCAAATATTGAAAATATTGGTTTGGAAAAAGTCGGTGTGAAAACTGAGCGCGGTTTCATTGCAATTGACGGTTTCTGCAAAACCAATGTTTCTGGAATTTACGCCATTGGTGACGTTGCTGGTGCGCCGATGTTGGCGCACAAGGCCGAGCATGAAGGCGTTTTGTGCATCGAAAAGATTGCGGGCAAAGATGTCCATCCGATGAACAAGAACCAGATTCCAGGTTGTACTTATTGTGAGCCGCAAGTCGCAAGCGTTGGCCTGACGGAAAAAGCGGCAAAAGAAGCAGGCCGTGAGATCCGTGTCGGTCGGTTCCCGTTTATGGGCAATGGCAAGGCAATTGCATTGGGCGAGCCTGAAGGTCTAGTTAAAACAATCTTTGACAAAAAGACCGGCGAATTGCTTGGAGCACACATGGTTGGCGCTGAAGTGACAGAGCTTATTCAGGGCTTTGTTGTGGCCATGAATTTGGAAACGACCGAGGAAGAATTGATGCACACAATCTTCCCACACCCCACATTGTCCGAAATGATGAAAGAGAGTGTCCTTGACGCATACGATCAAGCACTCAATATATAGGTCAAAATTGCTGTCGTTTGCGACAGCGACCTATTGATCTGACACAAAGGAGCATCCCATCGTGGTGACTTTGGTTGATAATACGAATAAAGCGCGTCCTCGGCACCCTGAAAAGGCGAACCGTCCGGACACAGAGGTGTTGCGTAAGCCAAGCTGGATCCGCGTTAAGGCACCGGGTTCCAAGGGTTATGGCGAAACACGCAAGATCGTAAAAGACAACGATATCGTCACCGTGTGTGAAGAGGCTGGTTGTCCCAATATCGGCGAATGCTGGGACAAAAAGCACGCCACTATGATGATTATGGGCGAGATTTGTACCCGCGCTTGTGCGTTCTGTAACGTACGCACAGGCTTGCCAACGGCGCTTGACCCCAAAGAGCCGATGAATGTGGCCAACACGGTCAAAACGCTGGGTCTAAAGCACGTTGTGATTACATCGGTTGATCGCGACGACCTAGCAGACGGCGGCGCTCAACACTTTGTTGAAGTGATCCAAGCGGTGCGCGAGGTCTCGCCAAGCACGACGATTGAAATCCTCACACCTGATTTCTTGCGCAAAGATGGTGCATTGGAAAAAGTCGTTGCGGCAAAACCTGACGTGTTCAACCACAATCTTGAGACAGTACCATCAAACTATCTTACGGTACGGCCCGGTGCGCGTTATTTCCACTCGATCCGGCTCCTGCAAAAAGTCAAAGAGATCGATCCAACAATGTTCACCAAATCCGGAATCATGGTTGGTTTGGGCGAAGAGCGGAACGAAGTCTTGCAGTTGATGGACGATTTGCGGGTAGCGAATGTAGATTTTCTGACCATCGGCCAATATTTGCAGCCCACAAAGAAGCACCACAAGGTGGATCGGTTCGTCACGCCTGACGAATTCAAGGCGTTCGAACGCATTGCCTACACAAAAGGCTTCTTGATGGTGTCATCTAGCCCGCTTACGCGTTCATCTCACCACGCTGGTGATGATTTTGAAAAGTTGCGCAAAGCACGCGAAGCCAAGTTGGGCTAAGCGGACCATTATTTGATGACAAAAATTGCCTTTGAACGCGAAGTGCCACACTCGCCAGAACAGATGTTTGATCTGGTGAGTGATCTGGCGCGCTATCCATCGTTTGTGCCGAATTGCTCTGATATGCAGATCACCAACTTACCGGAAGAAGGTAAGTGTCTGGCGCGTATGCTTATTTCATTTGGGCCGATCAATCAGTCCTATGAGAGCAATGTGCATGCTGATCGTGAACGCATGAGTGTACGGGCGGTTTCGGACGATGATCCATTTTCCTATTTGGAAAGCGAATGGCGTTTCACTGAGACTGAAGCGGGCACACATGTGGACTTCTCAGTAGATTTTGAGATGCGCAATCGGTTTATCGCAGCGATTGCCGAACCGCTTTTCGTTGAAAAACAACGTGAAATTGTTGATGCCTTTATGGATCAAGCACAACGCCTTTATGGCAAGTCACGCTGATCAACACAGGCAAGCACAAGGGTAAGAGCGACGCGAACCGTTTCTTCGCGAACTTCCTCGCGTCCGATGTCGCCGAACTTGCGCACAATATGACTTGTTTTGGTTCCGTCAGCACACGCAAAATGCACTGTTCCAACAGGCTTTTCTCGGCTGCCGCCGGTTGGGCCGGCAACACCTGTTACTGCGACGGCTAGGGATGTGCCGGTTTCTCGCTGTGCGCCTTCAGCCATGGCGCATGCAACTTGCTTGGAAACAGCACCATGTTCTTCAATTAGTTCTGGGTTGATGCCCAACATTTCGGATTTTGCGCGGTTCGAGTAGGTCACAAACCCACCATGTACCACATCGGATGATCCGGGTATGGCGGTAAGTGCTCCGGCGATTAGACCGCCGGTGCAACTCTCCGCGGTGGTTAGGGTGACGCCTTTTGATGTGAGTTGTTCGATTGCAATCTGAGCTAGGTGTAAAACATCATCCTCGAGCATCTTCAGTCCTTTGACGGCACTTCAATTGATACAACAGCTTGAGCGGCAATACCTTCTCCACGACCGGTGAACCCCAGCTTTTCAGAAGTTGTGGCCTTTACCGAGACCCGCGAGTTCGCAATTTTACAAATATTCGCAATATTTTGCCGCATTGCGACGCAGTGTGGACCAATTTTTGGTTGTTCGCAAATGATCGTTAGATCGACATTCACAAGTCGCCCTAATTGCGCGTTGATCAATGATACGGCGTGCTCAAGAAACACAGCAGAATCCTTGTTTTTCCATTTATCATCGGACGGAGGGAAGTGTTGGCCAATGTCGCCAGCGGCGAGGGCACCATAGATGGCATCAGTAATTGTGTGCAGCGCCACGTCTGCATCAGAATGCCCCTTTAGTTTCTTATCGAAAGGGATATGAATACCGCCCAAAATGACTTCGTTGCCGGGTTCAAACGCGTGAACATCATATCCGGTGCCGACCCGAGTTTCGAGTTTGTTATTATCATTCATTTTGGTACGGGCCTCCGCTAGGTCCTCAGCAAATGTGATTTTCTTATTATTTGGGTCGCCTCTGACGATGGCGACATTGAGGCCCGCCCACTCAGCAATCGACGCGTCATCGGTGAATTCCACATCTGATTGTAACGCAGCTTTTTTATGCGCGGATAAGATTGGATCAAAGTCAAATGCTTGTGGCGTCTGCGCTGCGAAATGCTGGCTGCGATCCAATGTCTTTGAAATTTGTGTTTTGTTTGGCGCGAATTTCAGGGTGTCGGTGATCGGCAGTGCCGGAATTGCACCGCCATTTTTAGAAGACTTGATTACATCACTAATGATTTGTGCGCTGACAAATGGTCGTGCAGCATCATGTATAAGAACAGTTTTGATTACCTCTGCGTCAATCGCATTAAGTCCTTCAAATACAGAGGCTTGCCGAGAAGCACCGCCGATAATGGGGGCAGATAGCTTGGGATGTGACAGCGCTAGAGACTGATAAATTGACGAATGCTCGCGACTAATTACGGGCAATATGATGTCGATGTGCGCGTGTGAGGCGAATGCGCTGATGGTGTGTTCAAGTACAGATTTCTCGTCAAGCAATTGATATTGCTTGGGAAGGTCAGTCGTCCCATTGTTCAACCTTGAGCCGGAACCAGCGGCCACAATAATGACCGCAGTTTGTGGTTTGCTTTTAGGCATGACGCTTCCAAAATAAAAACTGTAACAGTCTTCCGTTTAACCGCAACAATTTGCTATCGCAAGCAGCAAGCCAGAGTTAACCCAAACTAGCAATTGGTCATTTGCTTAAAACTTAATCTCTGTCTATTATTCAGTCACGTTTTAATGTTGCGCAAAAAATATGCAAGAACAGCTCAAGCCAATTCAAATTGGCAATCATATTTTCCCGTCAAATGCCTTCTTGGCGCCTTTGTCTGGGATAACGGATAAATCTTTTCGCACTATAGCTGCGCGCTATGGAGCGGGTATGGTTGTGTCTGAAATGATTGCAAGTGCAGCGCTGACCAATGGCCATGCCGATATGGCGCGACGTTTGGGAAAACCCGAGAAATTGCCAAATGTTATTCAGTTGGCTGGTTGCGAGGGCCATTGGATGGCTGAGGGCGCGCGAATTGCCGAAGACAGCGGTGCAGACATTATTGATATTAATATGGGGTGCCCATCAAAACGCGTGACCAACGGCTACGCTGGGTCTGCATTAATGCGCGTGCCCGATAAGGCACAGGATTTGATTGAAGCGGTTTTGGCTGCAACAAACCTGCCCGTAACACTCAAGATGCGCCTTGGCTGGAACGACGAAAGCATCAACTCGCCTGATATCGCTCGGGCAGCAGCTGCTGCAGGTGTACAGATGATCACCATTCACGGTCGCACCCGCCAGCAATTCTATAAAGGATCGGCCAAATGGCGACCTGTACGTGATGTTGTTGAGGCTGTTGACGTTCCGGTTGTGGTGAACGGCGATATTGTGGACATAAAAAGCGCCAAAGAAGCGCTTAGGCAGTCCGGCGCAGCGGCCGTGATGATCGGGCGTGGCGCGCAAGGGCAACCGTGGCTCCTTGGGCAGGTTGGTGCCGCGCTGCACAACAAACCGGTTCCTGAGACACCCACGATGGCGACCCGTTTAGACCTGATGAAAGAGCACTATGCCATGATGATGGCAGAGTATGGTGAAGCATTGGGCGTTCGTTGCGCAAGGAAGCATTTGGGTTGGTATATGGATATTCTCAGTGAAGAAACTCAGATTAGCGCTGAAACTCGCAAGCGTATTCTGACTGAAGGTGACGCGGCGCGCGTGCCCGCCTTGATTGATGAATTGTTCGAAGGATTGATGGAGAATGCGGCATGAGCCCAACATCATATGAATTGGCATTTTCGGCATTCCAATCCATGACCCAGCCGGTTTTGATTTGCGATTCTGCAAACCAAATCGTTATGGCCAATTATGCTGCCCAGAGCTTTTTCCAAACGTCTGAGAATTTGTTGAAGCGCCAAAAAGTCGACGACCATGTGGCGCCTTCATCGCCATTGTTGGGCCTTTTGGCGCATGTGCACGAACGCCAAGCGGCTTCAAGCGAGCATAAAATCGCCATCGGCAACGTAAATTTGCCGCATGAGCGCCTTGTTGACGTGCATGTGGCACCAATGGGCTCTGACCCAAATTTGGTTGTGGTTACGCTATTCGAGCGCACTATGGCGGATAAGATCGACAAGCAGCTAACCTCGCAAGGCGCTGCGCGACAGGTAAGTGGACTAGCAGCCATGTTGGCGCATGAAATCAAAAATCCGCTATCTGGCATTAAGGGGGCGGCCCAACTGCTTGAGCAAAGTGCCAGCGATGATGACAGACCCCTGGCGCGTTTGGTGCAGCAAGAAGTTGAGCGAATTGTAAAACTTGTCGATCGCATGGAAGTTTTCGGTGACGAACGTCACCCTGAACTTTCATCTATCAATATTCACGCAGTTTTAAACCATGTGTTGTTGTTGGCTGAAAACGGGTTTGCCAAGGGCCTAACCATTGAAAAACAATTTGACCCCAGCCTTCCACCGGTTTTGGGAAATTGGGACCAATTGGTGCAGGTCTATCTCAACCTTGTTAAAAACGCGGCAGAAGCTGTGAAAGGCGAAGCGGGTTCGAAAATTAAGATCTCCACGGCTTACCGACCTGGAATTCGGGTAGGGGTTTCGGGAACGCGCGAGCGTTTGTCTTTGCCACTAGAAATAACCGTTGAAGATAACGGCCCGGGAATTGATCCGGAAATGCTTCCCCACATTTTTGAACCGTTCGTTACGTCCAAAAAGACTGGCGGCGGTTTGGGATTGGCGATGGTGGCCAAGCTTATTCGCGGGCAGGGTGGCATCGTTGATGTGGACTATGTCGGGGACCGCACGATCTTTAAAACCTTATTGCCAATGGCGAAAGCTACAAAGTCGAACCACAAAGAGGATGCTTTGAATGAGTAAGCGAACGATTTTGGTTGCTGATGATGATGCCTCAATCCGCTTGGTCTTGAGCCAAGCGCTTACCCGGGCCGGATATGAAGTATTGCCCATGAGTAACATCGCGACACTTTGGAACCATGTCTCGCGTGGTGAAGGCGATTTGTTGATCACCGATGTGATGATGCCAGATGGTAGTGCGTTTGACGTTTTGCCAAAAATTCAAAACCAAAGACCCGATTTGCCAATCATCGTGATGAGCGCACAAAACACCTTCATGACTGCCGTAAAAGCAAGTGAAGCTGGGGCATATGAGTATTTGCCCAAGCCGTTTGACCTTGTTGAGGTCACCAATACGGCAGAAAAAGCGCTGCAGGAGCGCGAAAACAAGGCAAGTCGCTCAACTGACGATAAAGTGGAAGATATGCCGCTTGTGGGCCGCTCTGCGCCTATGCAGGAGGTTTATCGGACCATGGCGCGTCTCATTCAGACCGACCTGACTGTCATGATCTCTGGAGAAAGTGGTACGGGCAAGGAAGTGGTTGCCCGTGCACTGCACGAATTTGGTAAACGCAAAAACGGTCCGTTCAATGCCATCAATATGGCAGCGATTCCGCAGGATCTGATTGAATCTGAATTGTTCGGGCACGAAAAAGGCGCATTTACTGGGGCCAATGCCCGCGCGCCTGGTCATTTTGAACTGTCCGCGCGCGGTACGCTATTTTTGGACGAGATTGGCGACATGCCAATGGCGGCGCAGACCCGACTGTTGCGTGTGTTGCAAGAAGGTGAGTTTACTCGGGTTGGTGGACGCGAAACCATTCAAACGGATGTGCGGATTATCGCTGCAACGCACCGCGATCTTAATCAGCTTATTCGACAAGGCTTGTTCCGTGAGGATTTGTATTATCGATTGAATGTTGTGCAGTTGCGGATGCCCGCATTGCGGGAAAGACCCGAAGATATTGCTGATTTGGTTCGGCACTTCATCGAAAAGTATTCTGAAGAAACAAAACTGCGCAAATCTATATCCAGCGAAGGTCTTGCTGTTCTCTCAGAGCACAACTGGCCAGGCAATGTGCGTGAGTTGGAAAACTTAATTCACCGATTTGTTGCACTTTATCCTGAGGAAGTCATTTCTGCAGATATGGTGAAATCGGAGCTGGGTCAAAGCGCAGCTCAGCAAGCCGCATCTTCCCCTGCCGGTACCGAAGGGCAAACGCTGCAAGAAAGTGTTGAACGCCATTTGATGCGACTATTTTCTCAGGCGGAGCCGGGATTGCCTGCCGACGATTTGTACCATCGGATACTGGATGAGATCGAAGTGCCATTGCTGGAGATTTCGCTTACGGCTTGCAACGGCAATCAAGTGAAAGCGGCCGAACTATTGGGGTTAAACCGTAATACTCTGCGCAAAAAACTGAACCACCATCAAATTCGTGTCGCAAAAAATGCCAGCCGATAGGTGGTGATGTCACATTTTTGCAACAATTGTCTTGATCACTGAGGGGAAACGGGTAAGTCTAACGGACTAGGTGTTACTTTTGTGGCACAGTTGGGCATTCCAGCACCTTAAGGATCATTTTAGGTTGAGCGACACAGAAGTACCACGCGTCCGGCAATTGTTTTTGCGGCGAAATCGGTTTTTGCGCATCCTCGGCATTGTGCTGGTGCTGGCGGCGATTGCCTCTGCGTCAGCGTCATTTCTAATTCTGACCGGCGCAACGCCTGTTGAGCCCGATCCATCGCTTTGGCCCTTTATCTGGCTAGTAAACGGCGTCTTGATCCTGATGGTGATCGCGCTCTTGCTCACTGAAGCATACCTTTTGTTGCAATCACGTTTGAACAAGCAGGCAGGTTCTGGGCTCCATGTGCGGTTGGTTTCCATGTTTGCGGTCGCTGCCGCGGTACCGGCATTTATTGTGGCGGTTGTTGCAACGATCGCCCTAAACCAGGGCTTGGATCACTGGTTTTCTGAGCGTTCCCGCGCGATGGTGGAAAGCTCGCGGTCGGTAGCAAACTCGTATCTGAGCGACCAGGCCGCCGTACTGAGAAACGAGATTTTGTCGCTCGCCAGTGAGCTTGAAAAAATCAACGATGTTTTTGTAAATGATCAAGCTAGTTTCACAGATATTTTTACGTCACTAGCACAAAGCCGCTCGTTGCCATTTGCTTACATATTAAATGATCAACAGGTTGTTGTTCTGCGTGCGCGTTTGCCATCTTCGTCGACACCGCCAACCTTGCCTTCAAATCTAATTGAGGACGTCGTTGAAAAACAACCCGACCTAATTCGACCGGGGCGGGATAATCTGGTTGGCGCTGTAATCAAACTCACAGGCTATGACAATTATTACCTATTCGTTGCTCGCGGGGTAGATCCACAAGTCCTTGAATACACTCGCTTGGCGGAGCAGAACGTTGCCGAGTATCGTGAATATGAATCCAATCGTTTGGTTTTTCAGATCACATTTGCCTTCATGTATGTTGGCCTCGCTTTCGTTGTATTGTTGGCGGCGGTGTGGCTTGGAATCGCTCTAGCGAACCGGCTTGTGGCGCCGATTCGGAACTTGATGGTTGCGTCAACCAAGGTATCCGAGGGTGAACTGGATATTCGGGTGCCGGTAAAAGGTGTGTCGGGCGATATGTTTGATCTGTCGAGCCGATTTAACCGCATGACATCGCAACTGCGCGCACAGCACGGGGCTTTGCTGTCAGCGAATGAGACCATCGATCAGCGGCGTCAATTCACTGAGGCGGTGCTTGAAGGCGTTAGTGCGGGGATTGTGGGGCTTGACCCAGACGGGGTCGTGACAATCGTCAACGCAAGTGCGGCAGAAATGTTTGAAAGCAAACCAGAAAAGCTGGTAGGCAAGCAGATTGTAGATGTTGTGCCAGCGCTCTCAGAGTTCGTTTCTACGGCAATGCAATCTCAGCGTGAACAAAACCAAGAACAGGTGGAGATCAAATCCAAACTGGGTGAAGAGCGCACATATCAGGCGCGGATTACGCGGGAAGGTACCAATGAGAACTCAAAAGGTTATGTGATTACGCTTGATGACATTTCCGACCTGATAGCAGCGCAAAGAACCAGCGTTTGGGCCGATGTCGCGCAGCGCATTGCGCACGAAATCAAAAACCCACTCACACCGATCCAATTGTCAGCCGAGCGTTTGCGACGGCGCTATCGCAAAAAGCTGGATGGCGACTTTGATGTCTTTGACAAATGCACTGACACCATTATGCGCCAGGTTGGTGACATTGGTCGCATGGTGGATGAGTTTTCAACTTTTGCGCGAATGCCTTCTGCAAACCTAGCATCAGCGAACCTGAAGGAAACCATCAAGCAGGCGGTTTTTTCAGAAAGTGTTCGGCATCCTGAAATCAAAATTAAAACTGAACTGCCAGACGAAGACTTGGTGTGCGAGTTTGACGAGCGGTTGATTTCTCAAGTTTTAACAAACCTAATTAAAAATGCATCGGAAGCCCTTGAAGGAACTTCTAATTTCAATGATAGAAAGCCTATGATTGTTGTCCGTTCTCAATTGCTGAATGGGCATATTGAGGTCTCGGTGCAAGACAATGGACCCGGATGGCCGAGCGAAAACCGTTCGCGTCTTCTGGAGCCTTACATGACGACGCGTGGCAAGGGCACGGGGCTCGGTCTGGCGATTGTTTCGAAAATTATTGAACAGCACGGCGGGCAAGTTGAGTTGTTGGATGGGGAACCGGATGAAAGTGGCAATGTTGGTGCCTGCTTCAGGTTCACCTTGCTCGCTAGCCCCGCACCAAAGACTAAAAAGAATAAACAAGACAAAAACCAAGAAAGCACTGAGATAACTCAGGCAGTGGATGAGTAGATGGCACAAGACGTATTGATCGTTGACGATGAAGAAGACATTCGTGAGTTGATCTCGGGGATACTGGAAGACGAAGGATATGAAACTCGCTTGGCCCACGATGCAGATTCAGCATTGGAGGCGATTGAAGCGCGGCGTCCCGGGCTCGTGTTTCTTGATATTTGGATGCAAGGGTCTCGGCTTGATGGGCTGCAATTGCTTGATGCCATTCAAGATCGCCACAATGATATTGCTGTGGTGATGATATCAGGACACGGCAACGTGGAAACAGCTGTTTCTGCCATCCGGCGTGGGGCATTCGACTATATTGAAAAACCCTTTAAAATCGACAGGTTACTTTTGGTTGCACAACGCGCGTTCGAGAACCGTCGACTTAAGGATGAGGTTCAGGATCTAAAAGTCCGATCCGGAGCGGAAAGCGATAAATTCGTTGGGGTGTCACCTGCCTTTATGAATATCAAGGCCGCTTTGGCAAAGTGCGCTATGACCAATTCTCGTGTTTTCCTTACTGGTCCTTCTGGTACAGGCAAAGGTTTGTGTGCTCGTCATTTACATGACCTGTCCCACCGCGCAAAAGGGCCCTTTGTCGAAATCAACTTGGCCATGCACGGGGAAGAAGAATTAGCGGAGGCACTATTTGGCCGCGAAGTCGCCGAAAATGGCTCCAAGAACATCGTTGCCGGCGCATTTGAGCGCGCTCATGGTGGAACGCTCTATTTGGCGGAAGTTGAGGTGCTGTCTCCGGCGATGCAAGCACAGTTGTTGCGTGCCATTGTTGAAAACAAGTTTTCACGCATAGACGGTGAAACACGTGTTGGGGTTGACGTGCGTATTGTTGCGTCTTGTTCAACGAACGTTGCTCGCTTGGTTGAGGAGGGTGCCTTTAGGGCGGACCTGTTCCACCGACTGGCAGTTATTCCATTGGCGCTGCCAGCGCTTAAGGAGCGACGCGAAGACATTCCTCTGCTGGTAAATCAACTTACAAAAACGTTGATGCAGGTACACAACCTCAAAAAGTTCAGCGTTGCAGATGATGCGATGGCGGTACTTCAAGCCCAGGATTGGCCAGGCAATGCTCGCCAGTTGCGAAATTCGCTTGAGCGCTTGATCATCATGCTCAATGAGAATTTTCCTGAGGACGGGTGCGTAACTGCGGAAATGCTGCCAGCTGATATTGGCGAAGTGTTGCCCTCCGTGGATGAGAGCAGCGATAGCCCACATTTGATGACTTTGCCATTACGAGAAGCGCGCGAAGTTTTTGAAAGGCAATATCTTGTGGCTCAAATTGAAAGATTTGGGGGCAACATCTCGCGGACGGCGGAGTTTGTTGGTATGGAACGTAGCGCCTTACACCGAAAACTGAAGTCGCTGGGCTTGTAGAGCAGCCAAAATTAGGGGGCATTTATGCGCGTAATTATTAGTGGTGCTGGACAAGTTGGCTATGGCATTGCCGAACGCTTGGCGATGGAATCCAATGAAGTGACGGTGATTGATAGCAACCCCGAGTTGGTGCAACGGGTGCGCGACACATTAGATGCGCGTGGCGTCCATGGTCACGGTTCGCACCCTGATGTTTTGGCGCAGGCTGGGGCACGCGAAGCGGATATGCTGATTGCGGTGACGCAGGTTGACGAGGTCAATATGATCGCCTGTCAGGTTGCGCACTCAATTTTCAACATCCCCACGCGGATTGCGCGTATTAGGGCACAAAGCTATCTCAAATCAGAGTGGAGCGATTTGTTTGCGCGAGACCACTTGCCGATCGATGTGATCATTTCGCCTGAAGTCGAGGTAGGTGACTTGATATTGCAGCGCATGGCCTATCCCGGCGCGCTTGATTTGGTGTCGTTTGATGATGATCAGGTCTTGGTTATTACCGTTGCTGTAACCGAAGATTGCGCCATTATCGATACACCATTGATGCAACTCACCGACCTTTTTCCAAATCTGGAAGCAACGGTGATGGGTGTGCGGCGTGATGGCAATATGCTGGCCCTTAAATCTGATGACTTCTTGATGTCAGGTGACGAAGCCATTGTCGCTGTTGGGCGCTCGCAAGTTAATCGTGTCTTGGCGATGTTCGGCAAGGATGCACCGTTCCCCAGCAAGGTTGTGATTGGCGGTGCGGGCAATGTTGGCCAGTACGTTGCGCGCAAGCTTGAAGAATTGGGTGAGGGCATTTCTGTCCGACTGATCGAAAATAACCGAGAAACAGCGCAACGGGCTGCCGAAACACTGAAAGATGCGATTGTTGTTTACGGGGATGGCTTGCATGAGGACATCATGCATGAGGTTAGCATTCAAAACGCGCAAATGTATCTTGGGCTGACAAATGATGACGAAACCAACATTTTGTCATCTGTTTTGGCCAGCGAATTAGGCAACGCGACGACGATTGCGTTGGTAAATCAACCACAATATCCGCGATTTGCGCGACGTTTAGGCGTGGATGCCTTTTTGAACCCAAGAACTGTGACGGTTTCAAAGATCCTTCGACATGTCCGCCGTGGTCGAATTAGGGGTGTTTATACACTCTACAATGGTGCCGCGGAGCTTTTGGAAGCTGAGGCGCTCGAAACGTCGCCACTGGTTGGAAAGCCGTTGAAGGACTTTGACTTCGGCACCGGTGTTCGAATTGGTGCAATTATCCGCGGCCGCAAGATGATTGTGCCGACAGGTCAAACACGCGTGGAAGCAGGTGATTTGGTGATTGTGTTTGCTTTAGCGGATGCCGTGCGTCAAGTTGAACAGATGTTCCGCGTTAGCATCGACTTTTTCTAGGGTCATAGATGTCAGCCATTTTTTCAATTTGCAGTATGGTTTTGTTTGGATTTGCGTTTTGCTTATCTGCGCCATTCGCGGTTGCAATTATGGGGCAAAACATAGCGCAGATTGAAGGCTTCGGTCTTATCATGATTGCCTATTTGTTTCTGTCTATGGTGGTTGTTTTGGCGTTTAACCGCCAGGCCAAACGGCTGACGCGTGGCGGTATGTTTGTGCTTGCCTGCTGTTGCTGGATAACGCTGGTTTTTGCGGCAACCTTACCATTTGTCGTGCTTGAAAATATGACGTTTGCGGCCGCACTTTATGAAGCTAGTTCCGCCGCGACAGCGCTAGGCACGACTATGTTGGCACCGGAAGCAATTTCGACGCCAATGAAAGCATATAGAGCGATTACCGCATGGTTTGGTGGGCTAATGACATTGGCCCTTATCGTATATGTATTGAGCCCATACAGGGTAGGTGGGCTGCCAAACCGCGATTTGCGCTTTCTTTTACATGGAACGGGCACTGGTGGCCCGCAATTGCTGCGTACACTCGCCGAAATTGCTCTGCCGTATTTTGCGCTCACCTTCATCTGCCTTCTGCTTCTGCTCGTGCAGGGCGTGAGGCCGTTGGACGCTGCATTGGCTTCAACCGCTGCACTGTCAACCAACGGTTTCCTGCCCACCCAATCGGGTGGCACAGTATTCAATAATCGTGGCGCGGAGATTACGCTGATTTTCTTCATGATGGCTGGTGGTACGAGCATCATATGGCACCGAATGATTTTGGCCCGTCGGTTTGAACTGCTTTGGCGTGAACATCGCGAAAGTCTCGGTGCCATAGTGATCATGCTGACGTTCGGCGGACTGATTTCATTGGTCAACGGCATTTTGCGTGACCAGCCATTTGAGTTGCTACGTCACATATTTGACGTAACAGCGATTATGACGACCACAGGCATTACCCACCATTCATCCCATGCTTCAAGCATTCCAATATTGCTTGGGTTCATGTTGGCAATGGGCGGCGCAACGACATTTTCAACGAGTGGCGGGATCAAACTCTATCGGCTCGGGGTGATGTTGTTTAATTCAATTGCTGAAGCACGCCAGTTGGTTTTTCCAAACGCCATTTTGGCGGGAAGAATGGACGAGCGTTTCGGTCGCTCCGGCGCAACTAAAGCCATTTGGAGCTACTTCTTTCTCTTCATTTTGACACTCTGTGTTGGCTTTTTGGGATTTGCCGCACTTGGAATGGACTTTGAATCTGCGTTTTCTTCGGCAGTTGGAAGCTTAAGTTCAGTGGCAAACTTGGTCGATGGGGCCGCGGTCCGTGCTGAAAATGGTAATCTGGTTGGCCTGTGGATTGCGGCGCTTGCTTTGGCCGGTCGACTGGAAATCTTGGTGATTTTGGCTGCAATTAGCGATATTCGGCAACGATAATTCTTAAACTGATTGACAGTTCATGTGGCATTGCGTACCCATTTAGTGCGGTGTTTTTATTAACTCTTTGTTCAAGCCTAGTTGTTGGAACGAGTTTTAGGATATAATCTTGGTCACAAGGGCGAATGTTGCCGCTCGTGTTACCTTTAAAAAAAGAGGCCCCCAGAATGCCCAACGAAAAAAGTCAGAACTTGCAAGATTCATTCCTCAACAATGTCCGGAAAAACAAGATCCCAGTGACCATTTTCTTGGTCAATGGCGTTAAGCTGCAAGGCGTTATTACGTGGTTCGACAACTTTTGCTTGTTGCTACGCCGCGAGTCCCAATCGCAGTTGGTCTATAAACACGCGATTTCGACCATCATGCCTGGCGCGCCAATTCAATTGTTTGATCCAGAGACTGACAATAAAGGCTAACTAGTCTGTCCAGAAACAATGAAAATCCTGAACAGGTAGGCGTAGAGTTCCGTAAAGGAAGTGCCGCTTACCATGATCGACGTGTGGCTGCCACACGTACACTATTGGTATGTCCAGATGTTGCTCGGCAACCATCTCGTCGCACCATTGAAGCGCGGCTTGAGGAGTTTAAAAGCCTCGCCAGCGCTATCAATCTTGAAATTATTGACTCGCAAGTCGTCAATGTGCGCGAGGTTAAACCCGCTACTTTTCTAGGCGGCGGCCACGTTGATACGTTGCAAAAATTTGTCGAAGAGGAGAGTGTTGCACTGGTCTTAATTGATGTGCAGCTTTCCCCAATTCAGCAACGAAATCTTGAAACAAGGCTTGGTGCAAAGGTTTTGGACCGCACGGCATTGATTTTGGAGATTTTTGGTGATCGTGCTGCAACACGTGAAGGTGTGCTTCAGGTCGAACTTGCGCACTTGAATTACCAGAAAGGGCGTCTTGTGCGATCTTGGACCCACTTGGAGCGTCAGCGTGGTGGACTTGGATTTGTCGGCGGTCCAGGTGAAACACAGATCGAATCTGATAGACGCTTGCTGCAAGAACGGATCAATTTGCTGACCAAGCGATTGGGCAAGGTACAACGCACACGCTTTGAACAACGCAAGTCGCGTCAGTCGATCCCGTTTCCAATTATTGCGCTTGCCGGATATACGAACGCTGGCAAGTCAACATTGTTCAACGTCCTAACCGGTTCAGACATCAAAGCTGAAGATCAGTTGTTTGCAACGCTAGATACGACTGTGCGTCGCGCAATCCTGCCACATAAACGCGAAGTAGTGTTTTCCGACACCGTTGGATTTATCGCCGATTTGCCAACGGATTTGATTGCTGCTTTCCGTGGAACGCTTGAAGAAGTGACAGAGGCGCATATTGTTTTGCATGTGCGCGATATCGCTAACGATGACTATATGGCTCAATCGCAGGACGTTAATGACGTTCTGGCTGATTTGGACGTAACGCCGGAAAAAGTGCCGTTTATCGAGGTATGGAACAAAGTCGACATGCTTTCAGAAGAAGAACTGGAAGTTCGTCGTCGCCACAAAAGCAAGACCATTCCGGTCGTTGAAATCTCCGCTCATACGGGTGAGGGAATTGATGAATTGTTAGCGACCATTGAAATCGAGCTAGGAAAAACAGCGCGTTTTCAAACTGTGTTGCTGCCGCATAGTGCTGCGCATACTGCCCATTGGCTTTACGAGCATGGTGAGGTCATTAGTGCAACGCCAAGCGAAGACAACGAAGCAATTCAATATGAAGTGCGCGTGTTGAAGAACAAGATGTCGCCATTCTTGGAGAAGTTCGACAAATTTATTGTTGAGCCCAAAGGCACTGCTTAGTTTTCAATCTTATCGGTCTTGCGAATTTCGGTCCAAAAACCCTCTAGTTTCTCTAAGCCCGCATCTTCAATTTGGATGTTTTCATCGCGGCAACGCTTTTCAACATGTTGAAAGCGGCGGATGAATTTCTGGTTGGCATTTGACAATGCCTCTTCTGGATCGACGTTGAGTTTTCGGGCGAGCGAGGTCATCGCGAACAAAAGATCGCCAATTTCTTCCTCGATTTTAGCTTGATCTCCTGATCGGATTTCATCTGCAACTTCTTTAGTTTCTTCAACCACCTTATCGAGGGCGCCTTGTGCATCGGGCCAGTCAAATCCAACGCGCGCTGCACGTTTTGCCAGTTTGTTGGCGCGTGTCAGCGCTGGCAATGCGCGCGGCACATCATCGAGCACCGATGGGGCCTTGCCGCTTGTACCTTTGGACTTTGCTGCCCGTTCAGCGGCTTTAATGTTTTCCCAGTTGGCGTTGACGCCTTGCGCATTATCTAGGTTCAATTCTTCGAAAACGTGGGGGTGCCGCCGGATGAGCTTTTCGCAAATGCCATAAACGATGTCGCCGAAATCGAATTCATCGATCTCATCAGCCATCTGCGCGTAGTAAATGGGTTGGAACAGCAGGTCGCCAAGTTCGGCCTTTAGATCAGTAAAGTCATTTCGCTCAATTGCATCAGCTACTTCATATGCTTCTTCAATTGTATGCGGCTTTATTGAATTGAAGTCTTGTTCTAGATCCCAAGGACAACCGCCATTTGGATCGCGCAAACGGCGCATAATCTCAATCAATGTGGCGATGTCGCGACTTGGTTTCATTATTTGGTTCTCTTGTTTTTGTGATAGGTCAGTGCCATTGCAATAATGTGTTCTAGAGGCTCGGAAACCGCTGACAAGTCATTAGGCAGCACAATTTCACGTGCGCCAACATATGTGAACATATTCGGATAGTGTGCGCTTGCTTCAGCGATCATGTTTGAATTGCAATTCACATATAGAGACAAAGTGCCGGTGGCATTTTTGTCGATGCGTAGGGTAGTGCCGGATTTTGGTTTTTCAGTCAAAAAACTAATTTGACCCCATTTTAGGGCTTCAACAATTTGCCCGCATCCTTGAGTGCTTGCTGCTACCTTGTGAACCATTTCGCGCACTGATTGGATCAACATTTTGCTTTGTTGATCATATTGAGCAATTTTTTGATCTACTGAATTCATCTGATGGACTTGCTTTTGGAATATGCTGACAGAATTGCTGTTGTTGGCACCTTAGATTCAATCAGCTGAATCGTTAAGCTTTGAATTGGGGCTAGCCAATCAAAATGGCGCGAAAATCATTCACGTTTGTCAGTGTTGGCCCTGTCACCAGTTGTTCTCCCAGCTTTTCAAAGAAGGTGTGCGCATCGTTTCTTTCCAGATGGGATTGGGCATCCAAACCCAATTCTGTTGCACACCTTCCGCTTTGCGGGGATACAAATGCACCAGCTACTTCGGCAGCTCCATCTACGCCATCAGTATCAGCAGCAAGCAGATGGATGTTTGGTGCGCCATTGAATGCAATCATAGCGGAAAGGGCATATTCTGCGTTGGGTCCGCCAATGCCGTCGCCCGTTCTTGTGACAGTGCATTCTCCACCTGATAGCAGCAGCAAGGGTTTGTCGGTCTTTGTCCTCGTTTTTGCGATATCCATCGCTAGGCGCGCATGTTCCGCGCCCAATGTGCGCGCTTCGCCTTCAATGGCGTCGCCCAGAATTTTGACGTCACAACCATGGCTTTGCGCCAAGGCTTTAGCAGCTTCGAGTGACTGCGAAGGAGCGGCAACAATTCTGTTCGTGACTTCGTTCTGCGGAACTTCAGGCGAATTGTGACGCTCGGCAATCCGCAGAATGTGAGGATCGATGTTGATGTTCCATTTCTCTAATATTGGTATGATCGATACGTCTTCGATTTGCGAGGGAACTGTGGGGCCCGACGCAATGATGTTCAAATCGTCGCCAGCGACATCGGAAATGACAAGTCCACAAACCCGAGCAGGGGCACAAGCTATCGCCAGTTTGCCACCTTTTACTGCAGAGAAATGCCGGCGAACGACATTCATCTCAGAAATCGGCGCACCGCTTGCAAGTAGGTTTTGGTTGATCTGTTGTTTGTCGTCTAAAGAGATTCCATCAAGCGGCGCGCACAATAGTGCAGAGCCTCCGCCAGAAATAGGAGCAAGCACGAGGTCGTCCTGCTTCAAGTCGCCAACAAGAGCCAACATGCGGCGCGTGGCATCTACACCTGCCTGATCAGGCACAGGATGCGCGGCTTCGACAATTTCGATGTGCTTGGTTGGCCGTGCGTAGCCATATCGCGTGATTACCAATCCTTCAATGTCGCATTTATAGTGGCGTTCAACTGCTTCAGCCATGCGGGCACTGGCCTTACCTGCGCCGATAACAATGAGGCGACCAGCTGGGGGCGGGGGCAGATGCTTTTCCAAGCAACTGATTGGATCTGCAACAATAACGGCTTCATCGAAAAGCGCGCGAAGTAACTCTTTGGGTGATAATGACACGTGTGGTTTGCCCAGATGCTTTTTGCTATGAGAACTGAGCTTACGAAACCCGTAAGCCGTCCTTATCAAAATAGCTTATCTTTTCCGCATCAAAGCTCAAGCCCACTTCATCGCCAATCTGGCAGGCTGTACCGCCAACGCACCGCACGTTGATTTTGCCCAATGGGCCACAATCCACAATTACGAAACTGTCTGACCCCAGATATTCGATCAAATCCACCTTGCCATCGCATTGACCGCTACCTTTTGCGCTGAGTTCAATATGCTCAGGGCGTACACCCAGTTGCGTTGCAGGTTGCTCAAATGGATATTTACCACCACGCGCTTGCAGTAAGTTATAGGTGCCGCCCTTTGTCGAGCAATCCATCAAATTCATCTTTGGGCTTCCAATGAATTGCGCAACGAACGTGTTTTGCGGCCGTTCATATAGCTCACGTGGCGTACCGACCTGTGCGATTTTGCCAAATTCAAGAACCACAATGCGGTCTGCGAGAGTCATGGCTTCGACTTGGTCGTGGGTCACATAAATCATTGTGGATTTGAGCGATTGGTGAAGCTTTGCAATTTCATGCCGCATTTCAACCCGCAGCGCCGCATCGAGATTTGACAATGGTTCGTCAAACAAAAATGCAGTGGGATCTCGTACGATAGAGCGCCCGATTGCGACGCGCTGACGTTGTCCGCCTGAAAGGTCTTTGGGGCGTCGCTCAAGATATGGCTCAAGCTGTAATGTCTTAGCCGCATAATCCACTTTTTCGGCAATTTCTGCTTTTGGTGCACCCGCGGTTTTAAGTCCAAACGCCATATTGTCGCGTACCGACATGTGCGGGTATAGGGCGTAACTCTGGAACACCATTGCGAGGCCACGCTTTGCCGGTGGGTGCGCGGTAACGTCCTCACCGTTAATCTCCAATGTTCCGCGTGAGATGTCTTCCAGCCCACCAATCATTCGCAGAAGGGTGGATTTTCCGCAACCTGAAGGCCCTACAAAGACAACAAATTCGCCTTCATTAATGGATAGGTCGATGCCCTTGATTACCTGTGCCGATCCGTACCATTTTTCAACGGATTTGAGTTCAATTGATCCCATCGTTGCCTCCTTGGTTTTCACCGGCCCAGCTCAACCAGACTGCTGCTGTCCACGTAAATGCTTGTCCACCTGCGGGTGTGCCGTCTTGCGGATCGAAATATTCAGCAAAACCGTTCTGTTCGATTAGTGCGCGTGTTGCCTGTCTTAAACGCAATGCAAGGGGATGTTTCATCTCTTCAAGCCCCAACCCGATCAGCAAGTTCATCACCGCCCAAGTTGGCCCGCGCCAATAGCGTCTACCGTCAAACTTAGGGCTTTCTGGATCGTGACTTGGCACGCCAAATTGCACTTTATCCAGTACTCGCTGTAATTGTTCTGATTGGCCCGCTGAATCGATGCCTGCGTACCAGCAAAGGAACGAGGCATTTGAAACGCAATTCGCCCATTCGCCGGTTTTAGTATCCCGTGCATCATAGCTTTGGATGTTGTTGTTCCAAAGAGAGGCC
Organism: Maritalea porphyrae; assembly: GCF_030159895.1. Classification (GTDB taxonomy): domain Bacteria; phylum Pseudomonadota; class Alphaproteobacteria; order Rhizobiales; family Devosiaceae; genus Maritalea; species Maritalea porphyrae. The sequence goes on along the minus strand of NZ_BSNI01000002.1, from coordinate 2,046,890 downwards.
GCACCTTTTTCAAGTGTCGCTATTTCAACGTCGAGCCCGTTGACATCCAGACCAAGTTCCACACCGAGCGCGAGCAAGTCTCGTTGGGCGCGCAACAGCGTAAACGTCATCGTTGGGTCCGCGACACGGAAAGGATTTTCTTCCAATAGTTGCTGTTGGTCCCAATTTAGCCGTTTGCCCATCTGGACCAGCCAGATATAGCGATCATAATCAAACTTGGTTGGGCGCATGGAGCCGTCAACATGTTTGGTGTCGCGCCTCTCATACTCACCAACGCCGATAGGATCGATCCGTTCCATCGGTCCATCCCACTCTGGCGTATTGTCTCTGCCGGCTTCCCATGGGTGGGTCACGCACACTGCGCCTTGATCAAGCCGCCATTGCATAAACCATTGATGCCATGCGCGCATCTTTGGGAACAGTGCGCGGATATGTGCTTCTCCTGCAGTCTTGTCTTTTTCAAAAATGAGCCGCGCCATGGTTGCTGCAATTGGTGGTTGCGTTATGCCCGAAGAAGGCAATGGACCAATTCCGCCCCAAACATCCGGTCCAGGATAGTATCCGGGGTCTGATTTGTGGAATACGATGTGCGGCACCATTCCGTCGTCCCATTGAGCCGTGAAAAGTGTATCCAACTCTTGCCAGGCTCGGTCGATGTTGAACTGTGCAAAACCAAGCGCTGCAAAGGCACTGTCCCAATTCCATTGATAGGGATAAAGCCCTTTAGTGGGAATGGTATAGCCACCACGATCATTCATTTTGAGGATGTCGCGTGCTTGTTTGTGCAAGTCTATTGTCGTTGTCATAAATTACCCTTTGACGGAGCCTGCGGTCAGGCCTTTGGTCATGAATTTTTCTAACCCTAAGAACAACGCCATGATCGGGACCGTCGCAATGACGGCACCGGCCATGAGATGTTGTCGGGGAATTTCTGAGGAATTGAGGCTGGCAATGCCACGCGTCAACGTGAATTTTGTGGGGTCATCCAGCAGCATGAAGGCGAGCAAAAACTCGTTCCAGGCGATCATGAAGACATAAAGCGAAACCGAGGCTATGGCTGGTAGAGATAGTGGCAAAGTGATCTTCCAGATCACTGCAAGTCTGGAAAGACCGTCCATCAAACCCGCTTCTTCAATTTCGCCAGGAAGGCCGCGGAAATACCCTTGCAACATGTAGAGCGCCACCGGAATTGTCGTTACCGGATAAATCAGGACGATACCCAAAATCGAATTGCGCAGGCCCGTGATGGAAAAGGCGATGTAAATCGGCAGTGCCAGCACGATCATCGGCACCATGTAAATCAACAAGATGGAGCGCGAAAATGCCGCTCGCCCTGAGAACCTAAGACGTGCCACGGCATAAGCACCGGGGATGGAAAAGGCGAGGGTGATAAACACAGTCACTACCGAAATGAATAGAGAATTTGCCATGTATGTGCCGAATTCAAAGTTGGCAAATAGCTCATAGTAGGACCGGAACAAATCCCATCCTTTGCCTAAATCAAGCGAAAAATCTAATGGATTTTGAACAAGTTCTGACTGGTTCTTAAAGCTCGTCATAAGCATGACGTAGAATGGGATCACCACAATTGCTGTGAAGAAGACGTAGCCGATGGCTGTGCAAAGTCGTATGATCACATCTTCAAATTCGTGACGTGTCAGTGGTCCGTTTGGCGCAGTGATCGTTATTGCATATGTCCCGCCAACAGCGATAGTCGTTGCGACAAGATGCGTAAAAAGATTGGCGACCACGGCAGAGGAATCAGCTGCACTGACGATGCCAAGACCAAGCGGCGCTATCACAGCGAGAGCAATGGCTGTCCCAATGGCGACCCAACGTCCTCTGGTAACGGCCAACCCTGCCAAAATACCCCAGATTAATATCCAAAGTGGTTCTGGCCGATAGGGTAAGCCCGTCGCAAAGCTAACGGCAATTGCCGTTATCGTTGCCGCAATGAAAGTCCAGATAATCCCAGAGGTTGCTGCGGTGATTGCTTTGGTGCGAAGTCTAATCATAGCCCTTCCTCCTGTGAAATAAAGCGGAAGAAAAACAACGAGAACACGACAAGGCAGATAAAGATAACCACTGCAACAGCCGCACCTGCGCCTATGTTTGAAATGGCAAATGCTTGTTCATAAACACTAACGGTTAGTGTTCTGGTGCCGGCATTGCCGCCGGTTAGCAAAAAGATGTCGTCAAATTTGTTGAACGTCCAAATGAAGCGCAGCAGAAAGAGCACAGATAGGATGCCAAGCAATTGAGGAATGGACAAATACCAGAACTTTTGGAAAGGGCTGGCCCCGTCCATATCGGCAGCTTCATACATTTCACTGTCGATTGATTGCATGCGCGCTAGAATGAACAGGAATGAGAGTGGGAAATATCGCCAAATCTCAAAGACAGTCACCATGATGAGGGCGAGGGGACGCTCACCAAAGAAGTTGATGGCTTGGTCGGTCACGCCCATTTGAATGAGTAATGCGTTGGCGGAACCGGAAAACGGATCAAACAGGATCAGCCACGAAAAGGCGACGGCGATCACTGGGGCGACGTAAGGGAATAGATATAGGCCGCGCAGGATGCCTTGTCCGGTAAATGATTTGTTGAGCAATAGGGCAGCAAACAGTCCCACGACGAGCGCACCAATTGTGCCAAAGACGGTGTAAAACATCGTCACGCCAAATACTGAAATAAATTGGTCGCCATCAAACACTCGGGCGAAGTTTTCAAGTGTAAACTCGAAGTTTGTCAGGATGTTATCCGCAGTGCCCGAAACTGTCGGGTCGGTTTTTTCAACCGCGATTTCGGCTGCGTCTTCATTCGTCGCAGCGACAGAGATTACAAGTTTTTCATTGTATCCTGGTGCTAACTCGCTGAATGAACAAAATATTTTACTGTTCTCGAGCACGCATTCAGCGGGTACTTCACCAAGGACTTGAATGTCTTGCGGGATATGATCGGCGATGGTGACATTGTAAATCGGTTTTGTGCGACTAGAATTGCGCACTCGATATTCAATTCGTAGCTTTTCGCCGCTTCCCCGCAATGCTTCTTTGACAATTGGTGCAGGTGGTCGAAGGTCAGAGAGCCCAATAGGTTTGAAGCTTATCCAGAATATTGCGATCAGTGGCAACAGCACCACAAGCGCGACGCTGATCAGTGTGGGCGCAAGCAGGCCCCAAGCTAATCGTTCTTCGCGTTTCGCCAAAGGCGTCTTTTCGGTAGGTTGCACTGGAATATCGGACATTGTTTTTGAATTCTCTTTAAGGGTCTCCGGCGCCGAAGCGCCGGAGAGGAAGATTTTATTCTACTTTAGACAATTCGTCGTTCATCGCCTTAACAGCGGCTGAAGCATCAACCTGACCATCAAGATATTCGCGAACCACACGGTTGATGATTTGCGAGTTGATAATCTTTGAAGCAAGGCTGAGTTGGCCTTCTTTTACGCCCCAACGTTGCGCAACATCCAAACCACCAACGATCTCGTCGATCATTTCTTGCGCGTAGAGGTCGCCCAATGGAGCTTTACGATCAACGCCAACTGGCAGTTTTGACCATGCGTCAACAAATGCCGTTGGGTTTTCTGCGTTGCCGCGACGCACAGGGAACTTGCCCTCTGGCGCAATAGATAGTGTTTGCGTGTATCCCTCATCCATTGAGAACTTCACAAAGTCCATCGCCGCATCGGTGTCGGCATCCGCCGTGATGCCGAAGTATCGGACATCACCCCAAGCGGCGCCATCAGCATTTGATGGACCAGCAAACGTGGTCACAACGCCAGTTTTAGACGCAAGTTCTGGTGATGTTGGATCATCATTGATGGTTGGCGGAGCACTATCACGCAACCCAGCCAATTCATCCAAAATGAATGGAGACCAAATGATCATTGCTGCATTGCCAGAGAAATAAAGCTCGCGAGACTGTTTCCAGTACAGATCGCCTGGAGGCGAAGCTTCAACAATTGCCTTGTAGAATTCCAAGACTTCCGTCGTTTTTGCTTCGTCAAGCGGTGCGAAACCATCTGAAGAAACAGGGGTCACGCCGTTTGCAAGGAATACATGTTCAAGCACTTGGGACATGAAGTTTTCATCGACCTTTGTGGCAGCGACAAAGCCAAACATCTCAGGTGGGTTGTGCAGTGCGGCCAATGCGGCTTCAACATTTGCAAAGGTTGTTGGTGCTTCAAGGCCATTGGCTTCAAACAAGTCTTTGCGATAGACAATCATTTGTGTCCAGCCATCGACCGGAACAGATGCTGTGCCGTCTTCAAATGCTGCCATTGCGATTGCGCCAGGCGCGAACGTATCCACACCAAGGTCTTCGATTACTTCGGTCGCCGCATCAGTGTCCAAAATACCAGCTTCGGCCCATGGAAGAGCATATTGAAGCGTGTGATAGATAACATCTGGCAAATCACCCGCTGCAAAAGCTGCGGTTGCGCGTGTGCCCAGCTCGTTTTCTGAAACTGGAATAACTTCGACTTCTGTGCCAGTTTCCGCCTTGAATTGAGCCGCCATCTCTTGCTGTTTAGCAAGGCGTTCTGGTTGCTCTTCGGTTGTCCAAAAACGCAGTGAATCTGCGTAAATTGATGTGCATGACATCAAAACCGCAATTGCGGCGGTTGTCATGAGTTTGGTCTTATTGGTCATCTTATTCCTCCCGATGATCTGACTTTAGTTTGATGAGTGCTGCAAGGTCATTCGACGTCAGCAGACAGGGACCGTGAGAACCTCGGTCCAAAAATCGTGCATTTCCAATTTCGCGCAGTGTTTGGGCAGCTTCGCCGCGCACGCGCCGGATCAGCAATTCCGCGAGACGGGCGCCAGCGTGCTTGGTATCAACGGCATAAGTTGAAAGCTGCGGATTGAGTACCGCGCCTTCGGGTACACCGTCGTAGGCAATGATCGAAACCTCTTTGCCGACCTCTAGACCGCAAGAACGGATTGCGTCATAGGCACCGATTGCGGCGTGGTCGACCGAACAAAGAATGGCAGTTGGCGGTTCACTTTGCAGCAACAGCTTTTGTGTCGCATCGGCACCTTGTTGTTTGTTGACCGCGTTCGGGCCAATCAGGGCAGGGTCTTGGCTTAGACCAGCTTGTGCTAGTCCTTCCAAATAGCCTTCAGTCCGCAACTTTGTGTAATTATATCCTTCGCCACCGGGCAAGAAACCTATGCGGCGATGTCCTAGTCGAAAGAGTTCGGCAACGGCTTCTTGCATAGCAGTTTCACCAGCGATGTCGTACCAAGCGCATTCTGCAATATCTTCCGTTCGTCCATAAAGAACGAATGGCACGTGCCCATTGCGTAGCGCATCAATGCGGCGGTCTTGCAGGTATGTCCGTGGTAGGATGAACCCGTCCGCTTTTCGTTCCTGCGAGAGCTTTTCCAATAGGCGAATGGTGTCCGTGGTGCTGCTTGCCGTGGCCAAGGTCAGGGTCCAATCGTGCAGTGCCGCACCTTCAGTAATTCCAGCTAGAAAGTTTGCCAAAAAGGGGCGATGCCCATCGTGCTCTGAAACTTGCAACACCAAACCTATTGAACGCACGCGACCAGTTTTGATGGCTTGCGCGTGAGATAAGGGGCGATAGTTTTGCACACTCGCCGCATGGCGTACGCGAAGACGGGTTGCTTCCGAAATATCTGGATAGTCATTAAGCGCACGACTGACGGTGCTTTTGGTCAAGCCCAAAGACTTTGCCAAGTCGTCAATTGTGGTGCGTTTGCCAATGGCATTCATGCGCTTTTTCTCCTCCGTGGGTCCTAAACAAATTTCCGAAACCGGTTTCGGCAAGGGGAGAATAGCAGATTTTTTGAGTTTTTTTTGACTTTCGCTGGAAATGGCAGGTTATGCCAAGGAGCATCGTAGACAGATGTTCTTTGAAACGCTGTCGGTTTCGTTCACGACAATCAATTGATGGGACAGACGATCAATTGCGCGGCTATTTGGCGCCAATACCGTTGGTCAAGAAGGAGAGGTATGCCTTGGCAATCTCTTCAGGTGACAAGCTGCCTTCTTCGGTATGCCATTTGGGAATCCAGTTTACACCACCCATAATGAAACGTGTGATGATGGGGGCGAGGTCAGCGCGAATTGAGCCATCCTTTGCACCAAGAATTGCCAAACCCTCCAAACCTTCGGTTAGGGCACGAGAGCGAGCGCGCACATCTGCCTTGGCCTCAGTCGGCAGTGCGTCAACATCACTGACCACAGCAATTGAGCCGTTCGAGCAATGCAAGACAATCAAATTTTCAATGAAGTAACTTAGTTGGTTGAGCCCCGAGCCTTCTTGCTTATTTGCAAGTTCCAAGAGCTCCTCGCAGATGTCAAGCGTGCGTTCATAGCAGCCGAGCAACAATTCGGACTTGTTTTTGAAATAGTAGTAGATAGATGGCTTGGATATGGACAATACAGCGGCTACTTCATCCAAAGAGGTCGCTTCAAATCCATTTTTGTTGAACAAATCACTCGCAGCGCGGCACATAAATTCCAGCTTTTGGCTGCGTACATCTTCTCGCCGAAACGGCGAGGCGAGTTGGCTTTTGTTCACATTCATGTGGTTCATCTCGCATCCATCTCATTTGATTGTTTATGCAGCAATATCGAGTTGGCTTTGGCCAATCTCAACTGTGCACATTAACGCTCGCGTGCAGGCCATAGCAGAGTTTTACACAAAGGTACAATAACAGAGAATGGTCAAACGTACAGGGTTTTTGACTTCAAAATTTACTATTTGACTTCAGAGTCAGATTGATCCTAAACTTCTTGCTAACCTAAAAATGACGGAAAAACCGCGTTAGGTTAGATGAGGGAGGATTGCGTGCTGTCGGTTGCGGACGTGCATTTGTCTTTTGGTGGCCTGAAGGCTCTTCAAGGAGTGTCTTTTGACGCGGCCGCGGGTGAGATAACCGGCATAATTGGGCCTAACGGCGCTGGTAAAACTTCCCTTTTTAACGTGATATCTGGGTTCTACAAACCAAATCAGGGACATATCCTGTTTGAGGGCAAGGATGTATCTGGACTTAAACCAGACGCGCGCGCCCACAAAGGAATGTCGCGCACGTTTCAGAACATTGCACTTTTTCGTGGCATGACAGTCTTGGACAATATCAAATTGGGTTGTCACACCAATTTATCGGCAAACGTGTGGTCTAGTCTTTTGTATTTCGGCAGCGCACAACGCGAAGAGTTGAAAGCGCGCAAGGAGATTGAAGAGGAAGTTATCGACTTCCTTGAAATTGACCACATACGCAAAGCGCCAATCACAGCATTGTCTTATGGCCTGCAAAAACGCGTAGAGTTGGCGCGTGCTCTTGCGATGCGGCCAAAGCTTTTGATGCTGGATGAACCAGTGGCAGGAATGAACCGAGAAGAAACGGCAGACATGGCGCGGTTTATTCTGGATGCCCAAGCGCGATTTGGCACAACAATATTGCTGGTTGAGCATGACATGCACTTGGTCATGGATATTTGCGCCAAGGTCGTGGTGCTCAACTTTGGGAAACAAATTGCTGATGGTGTTCCGCACGAAGTCGCACACAATCAAAATGTAATTGATGCGTATCTAGGGCAAGCGGGGTAGGGCGATGCAATTTGTACAGTTCGTGATCAACGGTTTGATGGCTGGTGCGCTCTATGCCTTGATCGCGATTGGCATTGTCGCCGTTTATAAGTCCACTCGTGTTGTCAATTTCGCGCACGGTTACATGATCATGATTGGCGCATATCTATACTACACATTTGCAGTTCTTTTGCCTGACGCGTCATGGGCACCTGCTTGGCTTTCAGGCTGGACGCCAGAATGGGTGATTGCGGGTAAAAACAGCGCCAAAATGTTTTCACCCGCCGCTGCATTTTACGACTGGATACCAAACATTCCGCGCATCATCTTTGGACTTGTCTGCGCAATTCTTGGATCAGGTTTGTTGGCGTTGATCATTGAGCGTTTCTTGATGCGTCCGCTGCTAGGGCAGTCTAATTTTTCGATGATTATGATCACCGTGGGTCTAATCTCGGTTCTATCAGGCTTTAAGAGCCTGTTTTGGACGGGCGATGCCGCGTCGGTTCCGCATTTAACGCCCAATCCTGCTTTCCGTTTGGACTTGTTTGGCACGCCCATATTCATTTTCGGTGCAAATTTTATGTCGATGATTATGGCGGCATTGATATTTGGGTTTATCGTTTATTGGCTTCGCCATTCATCGGCAGGTGTTGCCATTAGAGCGGTTTCCGAAGACCAGTCCACCGCCTATTCAATGGGTATCAATGTGCCGCGCGTGTTTGCGCAAGCTTGGTTGATAGCAGCGGCAACTGGTGCGGTCGCTGGTGCCGTGCTTGCCGCACGAGACGGTGTTTCGCCGTCGCTTGGGCTATTTGGATTTTCTGTGTTGGCGATTGTTTTGATGGGCGGGCTAGATAGTTTTGTCGGGGTGTTCATCGCGGCGATGTTGGTTGGCGTTTTAGAAGCCCTCGTGCAATGGCAACTGGGCGGCACATGGGTAGAGATTGCGCCCTATGTTGCAGTTCTGGTGGTCATATTGATCCGACCATATGGGCTAATGGGGCACCCGGAGGTTGAGCGCATATGATTATCGGCAACCGAAAAACTTCGTACCTTGAGGACGAAAAAATCCTCAACAACAATTACAAGAAGGCTTTCGTTTTTGGTATGATTGCGCTGGCGATTGCGCTGCCGTTTTTCGCTGATGATTACACAATCTTGATGGCTTCACTTGTGGGGATTATGCTGATCGCCGTTGTGGGGGTGAATGTTGTCATCGGCTATACCGGACTTTTGTCCTTGGGCCATGCCGGATTTGTCGCCATTGGGGCGTATAGCGTATCAATCATCCACAATCTGCTTGGCGAGTGGGGCGTCCCTGATGTGTTGCAACCTTGGTTGGCGCTACCAGGCGCGATGGGCGTCGCAGCACTCATCGGGATCCTAGTTGGACTTCCATCACTCAGAGTGAAGGGCATCTACCTTGCGGTTGCCACCTTAAGTGCGAATTTCATCATCATCTTTCTTATTGAAATCGACACTTTCTCTCAATGGACAGGCGGCCGATTAGGACTAACCACACCGGACCCAAATTTCTTCGGATGGGTACTTGATAGCCAGCGTGAGGTTTATGCGCTCATCGCGTTTTGCGCCTTTGCAACCATCCTGATGGTGCAGAACCTATTCAGGACGCGTGTTGGACGGGCGTTTATTGCCATTCGAGAAAAAGACTATTCCGCCGAAATACTTGGTGTATCATTGTTGAAATACAAGCTGACAAGCTTTGCCATTTCGGCCGCTTGTTGTGGACTTGCTGGCGCAATGGCTGCTTATTTTTATGCCAAGGTTTTGCCAGAGCAATTTGAACTGGCGCTCTCATTGCAGCTGGTGGCAGCGCTAATCGTTGGTGGCATGGGCCGGACTATGGGGCCCGTTTTTGGCACGATTATTATCGTATTGGTGCCAGAGATTTTGAAAATATCAATGGGTGCAATGATGGGGAGTTCCATCGAAGCAGCGCAATTGCGCGCGCCCATTCAGGAAATTGTTTTTGGTGGCTTGATCATCGGGTTCGTTCTGTTCGAACCATTGGGCATATCTCAGATCATGGACCGTTTTTTCCGCGCATTGAACAGATGGCCGTTCGCGCGTGGCTAGGTGATTAAAAGGAGGAGACAATATGACTTTAGGTAAGAGCAGTATTTCACGACGCAGATTTATCAAGTCTGCAGCGGCAGCGGGCGCGGCAAGTTTGGCAATGCCGGCGATCGTTCGAGCGCAACCTTCACATTACATCATTGGTGCGTCGTTGCCGATGACGGGACCATTTGCAACGGCGGGGCAGTTGATTGCGCCATCGTTGAAGATGTTTGAAGCATTCACCAACCAAGCCGGTGGCATCGGCGGCGTGCCGATTAAGGTCGCAGTGGAAGATTCAGGTTATGTGGCGCAAAATGCGCTGGCGAACTACCAACGCCTGTTGGCATCAGAAGGCGACGCGGTGATCGGCTATTTTGGCGATTCTACCGGTTTCATGAAGCTTGTGGCACCTGAATTAAAAGGCGAGCAGGCACGGTTGATGTCGTCAACCTCTTTCGCTTCAGAACTGGCGAACCCTGAAACTAACCCATATCAGTTCATGGCTGGCCCGACTTACGAAGATCAGTTTGATATTCTGTTGCAGAACATCGCGGCGGAAGGTGGCAAGTCAGTTGCCTTTATTCATTCAAACACCGAATTTGGTCTCGACCCGATTGAGTTTGGCAAGAAACGCGCAGCCGAATTGGGCATTGAAGTCAAGTTGATTGAGGCGACCAAGCCGCAGGGTGCTGATGTTGCTACCCATGTGACCAAACTTGCACAAGCCGACGCTGAATATTGTATTTTGCAGGGCTATGTAACCGGCGTCTGGCCACAACTGATTGGTGGCGCTCGACAATTTGGATTGCCTACGAAGTTTATGGGCACATTCTGGGGCATGGAAAAGTTGATCGCGGATCGGGTGACTGCGGAAGCAGGGCCATTCCTTGATGGCTATCAGGGTGTGATGCCGTACCGCTATTTCTATGATTCAGAAGATGCACCACGTTACCAACAAATGGCAGCCTTCTCGAAAGAGCATTTTGCTGGCACACCGCTTGAGAACTATATGCCGACTTGGGGTCTGCAGGCGATGCTGTCGCTTGACCTTTTGGCTCTCACACTGGCTAAAACGGCGGAAGCGGGCAAAGAGCTAACTGCGGATAATGCAGCGGCTATGCTTTCCGAAATCAAAGACCACGACACGGGTGGATTCTTTGGCCCCAATGCAACGATCAAAAACAACAAAATCGGCATTGGGCGTGTCTATCAATACTCTGCTGAGAGCAAGCTTTTCACGCCAACTTCGGATTGGTTGGAAGTCTAACAATTAGAAGAAGCGGCGCAGCCTGTCTGTTGCGCCGCCCCTATAGCAAACAACGAGTTGGCGAATTGCAATTATGCTGAGTGTTGAAAACATCGATGTTGTTTATCACCATACGGTGCAAGCTTTGCGCGGTATGTCGCTGGACGTCCCGAAAGGCAAAATTGTTGCGCTTTTGGGTTCAAACGGTGCCGGGAAAACGACGACACTCAAAACAGCTTCCAATCTGGTTCAGCTTGAAAATGGACACGTTCGGGAAGGACGTATTCGGTTCAAAGATCAAAATATCGCGCAGTTGTCGGCGGATGCGTTGGTACATCAAGGGTTGTTCCATATTCGGGAGGGCCGGCGGATTTTCTCAGAACTGACTGTGGACGACAATCTTGTTGCGGCATCATATGCCCTCAAGGGCCGAAATATTCGACCCGACTATGAAAAGATATACTCGTTCTTTCCACGCCTGAAAGAACGTCGCAAACAGGTTGCCGGTTACCTTTCAGGTGGCGAGCAGCAAATGCTTGCTTTTGGACGGGCAATGATTGCGGCGCCTGAAATGATCTTGATGGATGAACCTTCATTGGGGTTGGCACCAAAAATTATCACCGAGATTTTCGATACTATTCGCAGACTAAATGCTGACGATGGCATTACGATTTTGCTTGTCGAACAAAACGCACACCTTGCGTTCTCCATCGCTGACTATTCCTACATCATGGAAAGCGGGCAGATAGTAATGGAGGGCCGATCCGAAAAACTACGAGATGATCCAGATGTGCGCAGCTTCTATTTGGGTGTCGGCGATGAGGGCAGCGAACGAACAAGTTTTCGCGATGTGAAGCACTATAAGCGCCGCAAGCGTTGGTTGAGCTAGGTGGGCAAATTTATGGCACAAACAGCAACACTGACACAGAATTATAGCGATGGCGTTTTCAAAACAGCCAATACGGTTGTGCATAATCTTGCTAAAGCAAATCCTGATCGTGTGGCCATCCGGCAGAAACGGTATGGGATTTGGAATGAATATAGTTGGGCCGATGTCGATCGGTTGACGCGCGAACTGGCCGCAGCACTAATTGAAATGGGCGTCAAACGCGGATCAAAAGTCGGCATATTGTCGGAAAACCGCTGCGAGTGGGTATTGGCACAGTTCGCAATTCAGGCGGCGGGGGCGACGGTCGTTGGGATGTATCCAACTAGCCCATCCTTTGAAATTCACCACTTGGTTGACGCGTCTGACACAGAGTTTTTGTTTATTGAGGATCAAGAACAATTTGACAAAATTGTCGAGTTGGAAGGCAAAACGCCGCGTCTCAAAAAGCTGATGGTATTTGATCCTAAGGGTTTGCACGACGAGGAGTTTTTGGGTCTGCAATCTTTCTCTGACCTTGCTGAAATTGGAAGAAGTGCCATTGAACAGCATGCCAAAGAGATTGAAGCACGGATAACTGACACAAAGGCAGAAGATACCGCGCTCATGGTGTTTACTTCGGGCAGTACTGGGGCACCAAAAGCGGCGAAAATTAGCCATGGCAACTATTTTGCTGCTGGGAAATTGATCGACAATTTCTTTGGTGGTCATGTTCTGCAAGGCTCCAACATCCTAAGCTATCTGCCGCTTTGCCATATTGCGGAACAGGATATGACGGTGGTCAATGCATTGGCCGCCAATCACATTATGAACTTTGGCGAGAGCTTGCGCACCATCACCCTCGACTTGCGTGATGCGGCACCCGATTTGTTTTTTGGTGTGCCGCGTATTTGGGAAAAAATGCAAGCGGGATTGATGGTGCACATTAAGACAGCGCACCCGATCCAGACTTGGATATCTGAGATGGCGCTACGTTCTGCCGAGAGGCTATCGCACACCCCAAGGTCCAAATGGACAATTTGGCAAAGAGCAGTCAATCAATTCTGGGACGTATTGGTGTATCGGCATTTGCGCAGCTTCCTCGGGCTAGGGCGAGTGAAAATAGCAATTACGGCGGCGGCACCGATCTCGCTTGATTTGCTCACTTTCTTTCGCGGCATTGGCGTTAATATCTGCGAGATTTGGGGTATGACCGAAACGACTGGGGCTGCCTGCATGCAGCCTGATTGGGGAGAATCAGATGGTCGCGTTGGTTTCTTTCCCGAAGGCGTCGAGGCAAAATTAGCGGACGATGGCGAACTGTTGGTGAAGGGTGGAATAGTTTTCAAAGGCTACTATCGCAATCCTGAGGCGACTTCATCAACATTGGTAGATGGTTGGCTGCACACCGGTGACATAGCTGCATCACATCCTGATGGTTCGTTTTCCATTGTTGATCGCAAGAAAGACGTGATGATTACCGCGGCGGGTAAGAACCTAACGCCATCGCTTATTGAAAACACGATGAAAGCGTCACCCTACATCAAGGAATGCATTGTCATTGCGGATAGGCGACCTTACCCGGTCGGGTTAGTGCAAATTGACTTTGAGACAATGCGCGTTTGGGCGGAAAAAGCTGGCATTACCTATACGACTTTTCGCTCATTGGCGGAGAATCCGGCAGTGGTAAGATTGATCAATGATGAGGTTCATCGCTTGAATGAGCGTTTGGCGCGTGTCGAACAAATCAAAAAGGTTAGGCTTTTGACCAAGGAGCTTGACCATGACGATGGCGAGGTTACCGCGACGCTGAAAGTACGGCGAGCAAAGATCAATGAAACATATGCGGAAGTAATTGAATCATTGTATGAAGAACAAGCCGTAAGTGCTTGATGTATCCGGTGACTGCTGGAAACGCATAGGAGAATTTTGAATGCCGTTTAAAGCCCCTGTTGAAGACATGTTGTTCGCACTGAACAATCTTTGTGGCCTAGAGGATATTGCCCAACTTCCAGGATATGAGGATGCGCAACCAGATATGGTTGAAGCCATTTTGGCTGAAGCAGCAAAGTTTTCGCAAGAGGTGTTAGCGCCGCTAAATACCATTGGTGACCAACAAGGAGCCAGTTTTGCAGATGGCAAAGTGGCAACAGCGCCTGGCTGGGCAGATGCCTATAAACAATTGGTGGAGATGGGTTGGAACAGCCCGAAAACGAGCGCTGAACATGGCGGAATGGGCCTGCCAGCGGTGGTGAATGCAAGCATCCAAGAAATGTTTACGTCGGCAAACACCTCATTCATGTTGGCCCCTTTGCTGACCCAAGGTGCAATCGAATCAATTGCAGGCTTTGCCTCAGCGCAACTTCAAGAAGTGTTTTTGCCGAAGTTGGTGACAGGCGAGTGGACCGGCACTATGAACCTAACTGAACCACAAGCGGGCTCTGACCTTGCGGCTATTACCTCCAAAGCTATTCCAAACGGTGATCATTATCTAATTTCGGGCCAAAAGATATTCATCACTTATGGCGAGCACGATATGAGCGACAATATTGTCCACTTGGTGTTGGCACGCCTGCCTGATGCTCCCGAAGGGGTGAAAGGCATTTCGCTGTTTATTGTACCCAAATTTCTAGTCAATTCAGATGGCAGTCTGGGCGACAGGAATGATGTTGAGTGTATCTCGATTGAGCACAAGCTTGGCATACACGCTAGTCCAACATGCACCATGGCATATGGCACAAACGGCGGAGCGATCGGATATTTGGTTGGCGAACCTCATGATGGGCTCAAATACATGTTCACAATGATGAATGCAGCGCGTTTGGGGGTTGGCCTTCAAGGTGTTGGTATTTCAGAACATGCAACCCAACACGCAATTCAATATGCGCTAGAGCGCAAGCAGGGCCAAACGCCAAAAGGCTCCGAACAAACAATTATGGGACATCCAGATATTCGGCGCATGCTAGGCTTGATGAAAGCGCGTACCGAAGCGGCGAGGGTGCTCGCGTACCGTGCTGCTGCCGCTGAAGATCTAGCAGAAAAAGCGCCAGACGCTGAGAAACGCGCATATTACCAACGACGCTTAGATCTGCTTATTCCAGTTGTAAAAGGTTGGTCGACCGAACTTGCAGTTGATACCTCGTCGCTCGGCGTGCAAATTCACGGCGGCATGGGCTTTATCGAAGAAACCGGTGCTGCTCAGTATTTCCGTGATGCGAGAATTACAACTATTTATGAGGGCACAACAGGCATCCAGGCGCTTGACTTGGTTGGCCGAAAGATCAAACGAGATCAGGGTGCAGCAGCAATAGAATTGGTGCAAGAAATACGAGACACCGCCCGAAACGCGAAGCAGCAAAATAACACCGTTGCAGATTGGACAAAGCTATCTGCTATGGCCGACGACGCGGCTCAGACTATCGAAAATGTGACAAAGTGGTTGGTGGAACGAAATGACCTTTCGCCGCAGGCCGCGGCCGCGAATGTGCTTGAGCTATTTGGCATTGCGCTGGGCGCTTGGGTGATGGCCGATGCCGCCATTGCAGCGTCTCAGAAGTCAGAACGAGAAGGCGCGAGTGATTATTTGCAATCAAAGCTAAAAATGGCGGCGTTCTACGCTGGCCACGTCTATCCAAAAGCTGCAATGCTTAAAAAGGTCGTGTTTGAAGCAAACGACGAGGTGCTTGATCTAAATGCACAAGACTTTGAAGTTGCGTAGGCGCATCTTTCGATTGCTGGGAGCTGCATTTAGCTCTTGATAATTCGGTATTGACTTGAATTTATGCCGCTTTCAACCAATATACGGTTGGCAAGGAAAAAGGGGCAGAGCGAATTGTGCGCAAAATATCATTGGCAGCTTTACTGATTTCGCTCTCAATTATCCCGTTGTTCTATTGGTGGTTTCAGCCAAGCTTGGTTGTGTTGGCAGGTTTTGGGGCGTTTTCTATTGTCTCCGCGTTTGCTGTGCCTTTCAGCTATCATTTGTTGGGGTATGAAAAGCGTGACCAACAGCGTGTTTTGGCGGCCAAGGAACAAGCGAATTACGAACGCATTTTGGCGGAAATTCGCACAATTTCGCATGATCTCAACGAGATCGGCGAAGAAGAAGGTTCGCGCCAAACCGAACGTTTGCTCGGCATGGTCGATGATTACCATGAGGTGATCACCAAACGATTTGCTGATTCCCCGCTTTCGGTCAGCGCACATGCTGAGATTGCACAAAGGGTGCAAAACATCGTTGTGCAAAATCTATCTGACCTGGTGGTAGTGGCACGCAGCGTTGCAGGCATTGATAGAGACGATCTGGTTGCAACGAAAGCCGATGTTGGTGCTGACGCTGCCATTGAACGTCGACTTGAGCTTGTCGATACGCAGCGAACCAAAATGCGCGAAATTATTGAGGCCAATCGAACATTGTTGACAGCCTTGGCTGAAACACTGGTTGAAGTGGCCAACATACAAAAACTTGGTAACGCTGAGCATGAAGAGGCAATATTGCGCCTCCGTGAACTCGCTGCACGCGCCAAGAAATTTCAAATTTAGGCGTCATCTGACGCAAAGGAGTGGTTTGATGAATACGATGGCAAAATCCTTTTTGGGCACCGCGCTAGTTGCAGGCGTGTTGACGCTGTCTGCTTGTGGCGGCGCACCAATCGAAACCACTGAAGCGGCGCATGAGAACATTGCCAAGCTTGTGAAGGAGCAAATCAAACCTTCTCGGCAAGAGAACCGTGTGCGCGCGAATATTGAATTAACGCCGACAAACCTGTTGTCGCTGCTTCCGAACATTGACGAGTATCCGATAACCATTGCTGCAAATGATAGCGCGACAGTTGAAGCCGTCGAGATTTTTACCAGCTCTGAAAAGTCAGGCAGGGGAACCGACGGTCTCTATAATGATTTGGCCGAGCGTTTTAATCGACAAAACAATAAGATCAGCAACGGCAAATTTGCAAAAGTTGCAATCCGTAAGATGCCTTCAGGGCTTGGGGCGCAGTTCATTCTCGCTGACAAGCATGTGCCAGATGCATTTTCACCTTCCAACAAGCTTTGGGGCAAGATGATTGAGTCTCAAGGCGTGGTTGCGGATGAAATCAACCCAGTCACTGCGCCCAATACCGCTGGTATCGTCGTGCGCAAATCAAAACTCGATCTTGTGACAACAGATGGCAAGCTTGATCTTCAAAAACTGCTTACCGAGGTAACTAGCGGCGAGTTTTCGATGGGGTATACGAACCCATATCAATCAAGCACCGGTTTGAACTTCTTGATGATGGTTTTGCATTCGTTTGCGCAAGGCGACGAAGTGGAGTTCCTCTCGCCAGATGTGGCGAGTGCGTTTGAAGCATTCCAACTCGGTGTGCCTTTTGTGGCACAAAACACGCTGCAAATGCGCGATGCTGCGGTTGGCAGTGGCGTTCTTGATGCATTGGTGATGGAACATCAAACTTGGGTCAACGTAACCGGAATGGCGGATTACGAGTTTGTGCCGTTTGGTGTGCGCCACGACAGCCCACTTTATGCCCTGCCGCAGGCGGACGAAGCAGAACGCGAAGTTCTAGCAGCTTTCAATCAATTCATTGAAGCAAACAAAAATGAGATTTCAAAGTTTGGTTTTGGCAACAACGCTGACTATACAGCGAGTTACGACATTGAAGATGGATCATTGATCCAACAGGCGCAAAAGCTTTGGAAAGACAAGAAGTCTGGTGGCAAGCCGATTGCGGCAATGTTTGTGGCAGATGTGTCCGGCTCAATGGATGGTTCGCGGTTGAAAGAACTCAAGCAGGCTTTGGTTGATTCTTCTGATTTGATCGCTGCAAGCAATGCGATTGGTTTGATTAGCTACAACGACTCGGTGAATATCGATTTGCCAGTTCGCCAGTTCAATTTGCAGCAGAAATCATTGTTTATCGGCGCAGTGGAAAGTCTGGTCGCTGGCGGCGCAACTGCAACAAACAACGGTGTAATTGTTGCCGCCAATGAGTTGCTGAACTTTGCGGCGGCAAACCCAGACCATAAGCTCGTGATTTTTGTCCTTAGTGACGGCGAGACAAATGAAGGCTTGGAGTTCGCGACCGTCAAAGAAACATTGCGTTATGCGCGCATTCCAATCCACTCAATTGCTTATGAATTGTCTTCTGACCATTTGAAAGAAATGGCTGGGCTTGTTGAGGCCGCATATATTGAATCAAGCGTTGGCTCTGCGTCTTATCGCATTGGCAACCTATTGAATTCGGAGATGTAATTTGGCTTGGATCAAGTCTTTTACCGCATTTGTGTTGCTCCAGGTTTTCGCCTGGGGCGGCGCACATTTCTATTATTCAACAAACCCGAAACAGGTCTTGCTGGTTGTTGATACCTCATACGCAATGAAGCCGCATTTTAGTGAAGCGCAAAGCTGGATTGATGATTTTGTCAGTGGCACTCGATACACGCATATCGAAGTCGGTACAGACAAAGTTGCATTGGGCGATCTTGCGGACCTGCGATCACGTGACATTTTGTTCAGAACGGCATTTGGTCGCATATCGACTGAGAATGTGGCTGGGCTTTATTCTAATGTGGATGTTGAACAAAAATATCTACTAACGAGTGAGCCCATCGAATTGGATGGCTGGACAGTTGTAAGCTGGTAAATCCCGCAACAATGTAGCGCTCCTTATTCGAACCCGTGGTTTTGGCTGCAATATTGAATTGCAATGCGCTCAATCGCTATTTGAATTATTCAAGGCTGGACAAAGCAACAAGCTTTGCGTTTAATCCTCCCCAAGCGTGCACAAAGTGCGCATGACAAAACAAAGACTACTCTGGGGACACGGATATTTATGACATATAAGTCAGACATTGAGATCGCGCGCGCCGCGGTCAAAAAACCTATTGCCGAAATCGGCGCAAAACTCGGCATCGACAATTCTCACCTCCTGCCATTTGGTCACGACAAAGCAAAGATTTCTGAAGAGTTCATCAAGTCACTTGAAGGCAAGAAAGATGGCAAACTGATCCTTGTGACCGCCATCAACCCAACACCTGCGGGCGAGGGGAAAACCACCACCACCGTGGGCTTGGGCGATGGCCTAAACAAGATCGGTAAAAACGCAACAATCTGCATTCGCGAACCATCACTTGGCCCATGTTTTGGCATGAAAGGCGGCGCTGCAGGCGGTGGATATGCGCAAGTCGTGCCGATGGAAGACATTAATTTGCACTTCACAGGTGATTTCCACGCTATTACCTCGGCGCATAACCTGTTGTCAGCAATGCTCGACAATCATGTATATTGGGGCAATGAAGAGCAAATCGACATTCGCCGTATCACATGGCGTCGAGTGATTGATATGAACGACCGTGCTCTGCGTTCAATTGTGGCTTCGCTTGGTGGTGTCGCCAATGGTTATCCGAGAGAAGCGGGTTTTGATATTACCGTGGCTTCCGAAATCATGGCCATCCTTTGTTTGGCTAATGACTTGGAAGATCTACAAAAACGCCTCGGCGGCATCATTGTAGCCTATCGACGGGACAAAACACCGGTTTATTGTCGTGACATTAAAGCTGATGGGGCGATGACCGTGTTGTTGCAGCAAGCAATGCAACCAAACCTGGTGCAAACGCTCGAGAACAACCCAGCATTTATTCACGGTGGGCCGTTTGCCAATATCGCGCATGGGTGTAACTCTGTAATTGCGACAAAGACTGCGCTAAAGCTTGCAGACTATGTGGTTACAGAGGCGGGATTTGGTGCCGATTTAGGCGCTGAAAAATTCTTCGACATTAAATGCCGCAAGGCGGGACTCGAACCCTCTGCAGTTGTCATCGTTGCGACTATCCGCGCGCTCAAGATGAATGGCGGTGTGGCAAAAGATGCATTGGGTAATGAAGATGTGGATGCTTTGGTTCGCGGCTGCGCAAACCTTGGTCGGCATATTGAAAACATCCAGAAATTTGGCGTACCTGCAGTTGTCGCCATCAACCACTTTGTTTCAGATACTGATGCCGAAGTGCAGGCGATCAAAGATTATGCAAGATCAGTTGGTGCAGAAGCAATCCTTTGCCAGCATTGGGAAAAAGGTTCTGAAGGCACAATTGAATTGGCAAATCGGATCGTCGAAATTGCTGAAAGTGGTGAAAGTAACTTCAAACCGCTTTATGAGGATGATCTGCCGCTTTTGGGCAAAATTGAAAAAATCGCCAAAGACATCTATCGCGCAGACAAAGTTGTGATCGATAAAAAGATCGAGAATCAACTGCGTGAATGGGAAGCCGCTGGTTATGGAAATTTGCCAGTCTGTATGGCAAAAACCCAGTATTCCTTCTCAACCGACCCGAATTTACGCGGCGCGCCAACTGGACATGCAATTCCTGTGCGTGAAGTGCGGCTTTCTGCTGGTGCAGGCTTTGTTGTTGCTGTATGCGGTGACATTATGACAATGCCCGGTTTGCCACGCAAACCATCGGCCGAGGCAATCCATTTAGACGCCAATGGCGAAATACAAGGGTTGTTCTAGCGGCGCAATCGGAGGATGATTAAGGTGACGAGACAGTTTCAATCCAATGAAATCATCTCCCGCCTTATTCCGCTTGGCGATCATGCGTTGCTAATCCGTTTTGGCAATACGCTTGATCTCAAAACCAATTACAATGCTCAGGCATTTGCTGAGATTTGTCGCGCCAAACTTGGCGCGGCAATTGAAGGTTGTGCTTCTAATCTGGTGTCGGTGATCGTGCATTATGACCCAAAGAAAACGCCCGTTGCCGATTTGAAAAATCAAATCATGCTTTTAATGAGTAATTTCAATGGCAAAGAGAGAATTGAGCCGCCAGTCCAGCACGTGATAGATGTAAAATATGGTGGCGACGAAGGGCCATGTTTGGCTGAAGTGTGCGAAACGCTGGGGGTTCAAGCCGAAACATTTGTAAACAACCATATTCGCGAGCCGCTGCATGCGCTGGCGTTAGGGTTTTCTCCCGGATTTCTTTATCTCGGATTGCATGATGAGGATATGCGTGTTTCTCGCCGGGACAAGGTCCAGGAAAATGTGCCAGCCGGTTCGATATTGTTCGCCGCTGGCCAGACGGCCATCACGTCGCGGCCTATTCGAACAGGGTGGCATGTTATTGGGCAATCCAATTTTCGAAATTTTGACCCAACGGCCGAAAAACCAATTCAAGTAAATCCAGGCGAATTAGTACAATTCCGAGCGGTGAATTCTCTATGATCAGTTCAATCAAAATTGAGCGCATTTCGCCGAACTCTACCATTCAAGATGCAGGGCGCCCTGAAGGGCTCCTATTTGGTTTGTCCGCAAGTGGCCCGATGGACCGCCGTGCCTTCTTAAACACCGCCAACGCATTAGACGGGCAGGGCAGCCAATCTGTTATTGAATTCACAATGCTGGGCGTCGAGTTTACCTATTCTGGACCGCCAATGGAGTGCGCCGTCGACGGTGGCGAATTTCAAATCACGCAAAATGGTGAAGTAAAAAACTGGCCGTCGCTGCTGTTACTCACAGGTGGCGATCGGGTTTCAATAACCACAGGTAGGGCTGGGAACTACGGCTATATTCGGTTTGCGGAAAGCCTCGACATACCATTGGTGATGGGAAGCAAATCAACAAATCTTGCCGCAGGTGTTGGCGGGCTAGATGGGCGCGCGCTTGCCAAAGGGGATGAAATCACGTTTGGCGAAGGCGTGGTGTTAAGAGAAAATGCTGGGTTCGCAAAGCCTTCAAATGGGCGAACAGGCAATGTGGTTCGTGTGCTGGCAGGGCTGCACGCGGATCTTCTGGGACCTCAGATGTGGGCTGCATTGTTCGAAGCGCCATTTAAGATATCAAACTCCATTGACCGTATGGGCTTTCGGCTAAACGATGACCGACGGCGATTTGATATTTCTGCACATAAAAACATTGTGTCAGACGCGGTGGTGCCAGGGGATATCCAAATCCTTGGTGATGGTACACCGGTCATTTTGATGCGCGACCATCAGCCCATTGGTGGATATCCACGCATCGCAACGATTATCGATGCCGATCTGGATTATGTCAGTCAATTGCGACCAAACACCGAAATCAGCTTCGTCTCAACGACACTTGAGAAAGCCCACAAAGCAATGATGGGGGCATAAGAGGGATGCGGTGGATTGATCTCAATGCGGATTTGGGTGAAGGCACCGGGAACGATCCCCAAATGATGAACTATGTCTCGAGCGCCAATATCGCATGTGGTGGACATGCTGGGGACGATGAGACAATCCAACGGTCTATATCTTTAGCCCTGGAAAATGATGTGGCAATTGGTGCGCATCCCGGATTTGAAGACAAAGAGCATTTTGGCCGGCGACAATTGGAGCTTTCCGCTGACGAGTTACAAGATCAGATCGTAAGGCAGCTCGAACGCTTTGAGCATTGGGCACAAAAAGCTGGCACTTCCCCCTCGTACGTTAAATTACATGGCGCTCTTGCCAACATGACGGCTGCAGATCGCGACTTGGCCGAGAATGCATATCGCGCTGTAAAATCTGTTCGCTCCGACATGCCAATTCTGACCATTGCCAATTCAAAACAAGTAGACGCGGCGACCAATCTTGGTTTGCCTGTGATTGCGGAAGCATTCGCTGATCGGGCGTATACTGACGAAGGTTTGCTTGCGTCTCGGTCGATTGAAGGCGCTGTCCTTACAAAGGACAAAGACGTCGTCAGCCATGTCGAACAACTTCTGACTTCAGGAACGGTCACAACGATTTCAGGAAATCAGATAAACCTGCCCGCACAGTCTTTGTGTTTGCACGGCGATAATGAACATGCCGTTCAACTTGCCAAGCGCATTCGGGAAACAATTGAACAGTTGGGTATCATCGTAAAATCATTTGCTAATGAATAATCTAGGGTGAAAAAATGACAGCAAAGATTATTGACGGAAAAGCGTTCGCGGCCGGTTTGCGGGAACGGATTGCAGAGCATGTTGCACGTCTTAAAAGCGAACATGGGATTACTCCGGGGTTGGCCGTAATTATTGTGGGCCATGACCCGGCGAGCCAAGTCTATGTGAACAACAAGGCGCGCCAAACCAAAGAAGTGGGCATGAATTCATTTAAATATGAATTGCCTGAGGACGTATCGGAAGATGAAGTGTTGGCACTCATCGAAGAGCTCAATAATCGCGACGACGTCAATGGAATACTGTGTCAGTTGCCTGTGCCAAAGCACATCGATGAAAACAAGATCATTAATGCACTTAGCCCAGCAAAAGACGTTGATTGCTTTAGCCCAGAAAATGTTGGCAAAGTCGCCATTGGTTTACCAGGTCCCGTGCCATGCACCCCATTGGGCAGCTTGATGCTGTTGCGTGACGAACTAGGCGACTTAAGTGGCAAAAATGCCGTGGTGATTGGTCGTTCTAATCTAGTCGGCAAGCCCATGGGCGCGTTGTTGCTGCGCGATAGCGCTACAGTGACAATTGCGCACTCACGCACGCAAGACCTACCCGCCATTTGCGCCGCGGCAGATATCATTGTTGCCGCCGTTGGTCGACCAGAAATGGTGAAGGGCGATTGGATTAAGCCCGGTGCTACCGTAATCGACGTGGGCATCAACCGCGTTAATGCGCCTGAAAAGGGTGAAGGCAAAACGAAACTTGTCGGCGATGTTGAATATTCGGAAGCTGCGAAAGTCGCGGGCGCAATTACCCCTGTACCCGGCGGTGTTGGACCGATGACGATTGCATGCCTTTTGGCAAACACTGTTACAACAGCATGTTTGGCTAACGGGCTAACACCTCCCAGTGATTTAACGGCGTAAAGAAATAATGCACATTGCTATTGGAACTGATCACGCGGGTTATGATTACAAAGAGAAGATCAAAGTCCTGCTGCGCGCTCTGGGTCACGAAGTGACGGACCACGGCGCCTTTAGTGACCAGTCCTGTGACTATCCGGATTTCATTTTTCCCGTTGCCGACGCTGTCGCAGCGGGAGACGCTGATCGGGGCATCGTGTTAGGTGGTTCTGGCAATGGCGAAGCAATCGCTGCAAACAAAGTCAAAGGAATACGGGCGGCTGTCGTTTGGGATGCACTGTCTGCAGAAATGTCACGCCGACACAATGATGCGAACGTTTTGTCGCTTGGCCAGCGCATGATTGCGGAGGCTGATCTTGATTTGATTGTGCGCACTTGGCTTGATACGTCCTTCGAAGGCGGTCGACATCAAAGGCGCATTGACAAGCTCGAAGCTCGCTAGAAGCACAACGAACCTTATCTTGAACGATTGCGACCGCGACGACGCGGTCGTCCGCCTTCGTTGGTGCTTTCAGCGGGAACAAAGTCTTGCATTTCAAAATGCGCTCGTGTGCGCACGAATGGGTCTTGGGAGTTAGGCAGCCCCATTGCGGCGACAAACAAATCTTGGAAGGAAGCTTCCAACGCTGTTTCGACTTTGGTGACCTGCCGCACAGTCTCTTCAATCCGCTCGCGCGCGTTCACGTCGAGCAACGCAATGAGAGCGCCTTGTCCCGCGGCGTTGCCAACGGCCTTGACCTTATCGACATCACAATCGGGCACGAGCCCCAATAGCATTGCATAAGCGGGATTGATGTAGGATCCAAATGCGCCTGCAAGCCGAATTTCGCCAACTTCCGTAATGCCGGACTTCTGCATCAATAGCTTCACACCTGCATACAAAGCTGCCTTGGCCAATTGAATTGCGCGCACATCGTTTTGCGTCACCTCAATATGCGGCGTGCCTTCATTGACAATGAAACTCCATGTCCGTCCATTCGGCTTTAATACAGCTTCCTCGACTTCATTTTGTGGCGAACGGATAATACCATCTTGCGATAGAATGCCGGCCAAGAGCATTTCACCAATGATCTCAATTATGCCTGAACCACAAATACCGGTGACGCCAGTTTCTTTTGATTTTTCAGCAAACTCAGGATGGTCTGACCATTCTTCAGTGCCGATAATCTTGTACCGGCATTTCAGTGTTTCACGATCAATGCGAATGCGTTCAATGGCGCCTGGTGCAGCTCGTTGTCCGCACGACGTTTCCGCCCCTTCAAAAGCGGGGCCCGTAGGAGAAGAAGCAGCCAAAAGCTGTCGGCCATCCCAAAGCGCAATTTCAGCGTTGGTGCCTACATCCACAACTAATGTCGGGTGAGGGGCCGTTTCTGGATGTTGCGCCAACAGCACAGCCGCCGCGTCAGCGCCCACATGGCCAGCAATAAGCGGCAATAGATAAACTGATGCACCTTGGGGCATGTTCAAGCCGATGTCGGCAGCGCTGCAATGCACTGCATCAGATTGCACCAATGCAAAGGGAGCTTGGCCAATTTCTGTCGGGTCCCAACCAAGGAACAGGTGATGCATTACTGGGTTTGCAACAAAAACGGCATCCAGAAGGCTTTCGCGATCTTTTCCAGCTAATTCGAGAAGTTGGTCAACCAAACCATTGACCGCGTCCACCACGGCCTTTGTGAGGTTTTCTTGGCCGTTGTCATTCATCATCACATAGGAAACGCGCGACATTAAGTCTTCGCCAAACCGTATCTGTGGGTTCGCGACACCTGCTGAGGCCAGAATTTCGCCACTCATCAAGTCGGTTAAATGGGCCGCAATCGTTGTTGATCCAATGTCGACAGCCAGTCCTGATAAATTCTCAGAATATCCCGGAAAGATAGCCACGATTTCGGGACGCTGATCTGGGTTATGAATGGCTACCGTGACTTCCCAATTTGCTTTGCGAAGCAGTTTCTGCAAATCACGTTTCAGGTGATGTGCAACAGATATCTCGCCCAAATCGAACCGCTCGCGGATTGCCTTGATCAGCCGCTCAGCATCGCCCAGCGGGTTGTGCATGTCAGGCTTCTCAACCTCAACATAATAAAGGCGTACCGCGGGCTGCCGCACCATACCGATAGTGTCTGCGTCCTTGCGGATCGTTTGCCCGGCGACCTTGAAAGCATCTGGTATTTCAATGACGACGTCGCCTTGAAGTGTCGCGGAACAGGAGAGGCGATGCCCATCTGCCAGACCACGCTTTTCATCATAGCGTTGTTCTTTAAACCCTTTCTCCGAAAGGGCATTTTCGCGGCTTTCAATGTTGAATTTTGCGAAATGCCCTTCCGCGACAGACACTTGGCACTTTCCGCAGATGCCTCGTCCGCCACATACGCTCTCTACGTAAACGCCCAACTCACGCGCAGCATCCAGCAATGGCGTTCCAACAGGGAAACGACCCTTGCGGCCCGACGGCTGAAATACGACTAGTGCATCAGTTTGTTGAGCGTTCACAGTAGCTTATCCCCGACGCCGACGGCCAGAACGACGGCCACGACCGGCTACTTCTTCGCCTTCAACCACAGGGCGGTTGGCACGCAACCATTCGGCACAATCTGGGTCCAATCCGTTCAATACATTGGCTGCTCGGACGGCGTCCATCTGCTCTTTGTGCAAGGGGCTCATAATTGCGGAAGTCATGCCGTGGCCAGCGGCCATAGCGATAAAGTGCCCTGTCATCAATTGACGATTTGGAATGCCAAATCCGACATTGGATGCGCCACAAGTTGTGTTCACCTGCAGTTCTTCACGTAAACGACGGAGTAGTGCAAAAACCTGCTTACCTGCATCATTCATCGCGCCAATAGGCATAACGAGCGGATCAACAACCACGTCTTCTTTTGGAATTCCATGGTCTTGGGCGCGTTCGACAATCTTCTTTGCAACGGCGTAGCGCACGTCTGGATCAGTTGAAATGCCCGTCTCATCGTTGGATATTGCAACAACGGCAGCGCCATATTTTTTCACCAACGGCAAAACGCGTTCTAAAGACTCGTCTTCACCGGTCACAGAGTTCACAAGGGGTTTGCCTTGATAAACAGCTAGGCCAGCTTCAAGCGCGTCGATGATTGAGCTATCAATTGAAATTGGAACATCTGTCAGGCTTTGCACGAGCTGAATGCATTCAGCCAGAATTTTTGGTTCGTCTGCCAAAGGCACACCGGCATTCACGTCCAAAACGTGCGCGCCTGCGGCAACTTGGGCCAAAGCATCGGCTTGCACAGTTGTGTAGTCGTGCTCTTTCATTTCAGCTGCCAGCTTTTTGCGCCCGGTTGGGTTGATGCGTTCACCAATCACACAAAATGGTTGGTCGAAACCAATTGCAACTTCTTTGGTGGGTGATGAAAGGACAGTGCGTACGGTCATTTTGGCTTAGCTTTCTATTAGGTGGCCGCCATTGCGGGCGATATCTGCAAGTGTTTTGGTTGGAAATTGCTCTTCAAGCTCATTTGCAATGCGCTCTACCGCATCTGTCGGCGCTTCTTCCCCAATTTCTATTGTTTCACGACGCCATTCTTCCAAGTAGCTTTCGGTATCTTCAGCGCCGCTTTCCATTGCGGCTTTGTCGACAGCGACCATGAACCGATCGGCGAGGGGGCGTTTTATCGCCTTGCGGCCTTTGCCAAAGGTGACTTGAGTTGGAATATCACGCCAATAAATTACGATAACTGACATAATTCATGCCGCTCCTTTTATGAAATCGTCGAGCAATCCAAATTGTGTATTTTGGTGTTCAAATCGAAGGCCAAGTCGACCCGCGGCCTCTTTGGCTTTGTCTACCAGTTTGTGATCCTCAGTCTGAGCCAGATAGACGAGCCGTGTGTAGTTGCCGAAATATGCCTCTAAAAGCTCTGGATGCCTATCGAGGCCGAGCGGTTTGAAAACAAGAGTGTCAAACTGACGAACCAAATAGTCTGTTAGATAGAAGGTGCCCGGTTCGCTTTCCTGCAAACTGTCAAACTGCTCAAGGCCAAGAAAAAACGCATAGCAATGCGCGCCGTCAATCCGCGAAGCATTATGCTTTTCAATGACTTCATCGAGCTTTCCGGCTGTGCCGCAATCGCCGTAACCGACTAAGAGCCGATCACAGCTTTCGGACAGCTCTTCCAACACACCATCCACAGCAGCGGGGATTTCGCTAGGTCGATTATGCAAGCTGGCAGGTAAAAAACGTGTTTCGAAAACATCCGTTCCCAGCTGTTTCTGGATCGTCAGGATTTCGCGGGCCAACGCACCACAAGCCACAAGGCCCGTCTTGCCGACATTTGAAACCAAGGTTTGATTGTTCATTTTGCCTTAAGCAGCTTGTGAAACTAGGCGTTTCGCCGTTTCAACCGCAATCGCTGCATCCTTACAATAAGCGTCAGCGCCAATCGCTTCGCCAAATTCCTCATTGAGTGGCGCACCGCCAACAATAACAAATAGGTCGTCGCGAATACCTTTTTCTTTCAGCGTCTCAATGACCACTTTCATATAGGTCATTGTTGTCGTGAGCAGCGCAGACATGCCGAGAATGTCGGGTTTGTGCTCATCAATTGCGGCTAGGAATTGGTCAACATCAGTATTGATACCCAAATCGATGACTTCAAAGCCTGCGCCTTCCATCATCATGCCAACAAGGTTTTTGCCAATATCGTGGATGTCGCCTTTAACGGTCCCAACAACCATCTTGCCCATTTTGGGCGCGCCAGTTTCGGTAAGCAACGGACGTAAGATGCCCATGCCGCCCTTCATAGCGTTCGCCGCCAGCAACACCTCAGGAACAAACAAAATGCCATCCCGGAAATCGTCACCAACTGTCTTCATGCCAGCGACAAGCACTTTGGTCAGAATATCGTATGGTGCCCAACCACGCTCTAGAAAGATGTTCACACCTTCCATGATTTCGTCTTTGAGACCATCATAAAGGTCATCTTGCATTTGTTCAGCAAGCTCTTCGTCGCTGAGTTCAGACAGGATGATATCGTCTTCTTCGTCGGCCATAATCAAAAATCCCTATCAACAAATACTGAAGCGTTACGAGCGACGGCGGCGTCTTGAGCTGCGGTCGGTTGTTTTTTCTGACTTTGGCGACACCAATGGCCCCAATGTCTCAATGATATCTTCGGCGGTTGGTGCATCGCCGCCATTGTGCGTACGCACGGCATCTGCCATCGCTTTTACGTGGGCCGGACTGTTACCGCAACACCCACCAATGATGGACACACCCAAATTCATCGCAAGTTTTGCATAGTCGCCCATCAATTCTGGCGATCCGGAATAAACAACTTTGTCGCCCGCGATTTTTGGGATTCCCGCATTTGCTTTTGCGACAACTGGAACGCCACCAGAATGCGCGACCAAATCGATTGCGGCGACCAACAAATCAGATGCACCGACGCCACAGTTTGAACCGAAGGCGAGGGGTTTTGGATCTTTTGCGCTCATTGTGTCACCGAAGTCGGCCGGTGACAGGCCCATCATTGTTTTACCAGCGGTATCAAAACTCGCGGTCACAACATAATCAAGGCCAACCTCGTTTGCCGCTTCAATTGCTGCATCAATTTCTTCGGGGGAGGACATAGTTTCAATCCACGCGACGTCAGCTCCACCTTTTTTGAGACCCGTCATCTGTTCGATAAAGGCTTCGACCGCACCTTCATAGGTGAGTTCTCCGAGCGGAAACAGCAAATCGCCGGTTGGACCAACAGAACCTGCAACCACAATTTCGCGTCCAGATTTCGCAACAAGATTGCCTGCGATTGTTGCGGCAGCTTCGTTGACTTCGACAACGCGATCATCAAGTTGGTGGAGATGGAGACGACGTGCCGTTCCGCCAAAACTGTTCGTGACAAGGATATCAGAACCCGCATCGATAAATGATTGGTGAAGTGTTTCAATCCTGTCAATGTGATCGAAATTCCATGCTTCAGGAGCTTGGCCAGAATCCAAACCCATCGGAATCAGATTTGTCCCGGTGGCGCCGTCAGCCAGCAAAATGCCGCGTTCATCTAGCAGTTTCTGAAGTTTATTCATGTCTGGTTGTCACTTTCACGAGTCATCTTGTTGGTTCTAATACCACATTTTAGATATAAAGAAAGCTTTATATCATCATTTTTGATGCACGATGGTGACACATGTTCGCCTTATTTCTAGTTAAGAAAGCCAAAATTAAGTTTGCGGCAACCATGCTGGCGATCGTCGTTGGTAATTAAGGGCCAAAAACATGTATAAAATTGGTCATATCGGTTGGAAGTTTTGTGTACGTACCTATGATTTTTAAGAACTTGAAACGAAATGCTCGTTTGGCGATCCTGCTTGGCTTAGCGCTACCTACGCTTGCAGCTTGTGGCGGGACAGATGCGCTGTTCAACAATCCATTGGTCAATAACAAAACCAAATTCTCGTCTTCCGAGTATGGCGTTGCTGCTTCTCCACGTTTGACCAGCGGTGCTCGCGTCAAAAAGGGCGGCGGTCGATATCAAGTCGGCAAACCATACAAAGTTGCTGGCAAATGGTATCACCCAAAAGAGCAACCCAACTATGATAAGACTGGCACGGCTTCTTGGTATGGACCAAATTTTCACGGACGCCTAACAGCGAACGGCGAAATTTATGACCAAAACATGCTTAGTGCAGCGCACCCAACATTGCCTTTGCCGTCATATGTTCGCGTAACCAACCTTTCGAACGGGCGATCCGCGCTAGTTCGCGTTAATGATCGTGGGCCGTTTGCACATGGTCGGTTGATTGATCTTTCCAGCAAAACCGCTGATGTCTTGCAGTTTAAACAACAAGGCACAGCAAAAGTGCGCGTACAATATGTGGGTAAGGCGCCGCTAAACGGTGACGATACACGTTTCCTACTGGCGAGCATCAACAAACCAACCGATATGGAGCGCGGCCGCATTCAATTGGCATTTGCAGGTTCAAAACTAGCCAGCATGTCATTGGAACAACTCCAAACCACCGCCGCGGCACCAACACCGCCAACAAGAACGGTTATGACCGAAATGCCGGGATTTGACAGCGACGCGTTTGACTTACTTGTTTCATCATACACTCAAACGGGAGCAGAGCCGGTCAATGCAGCGCATGCGGCGATCGAGAATATGGGCTCGACATCGGTTGAACTTGACGCTTGGCGAGAACATAAAGAGCGCGGCTTCTTGAGTGTAAATCGTTCGGTTGGCGTATTTTCTTCGGACGAAGCTGCGCACAGAGTTGGGCAAGAACTTGCACTGCTGGGCATCGTTGACTTGCGCCCAACAACAGTTGCCGGCAAACCAGCGACCCAAGTGTTTTTGGAAAAACTACGCCCTGGCGTGAGCAACCAAGATGTAAATGATCTTGCACAACACCTTGGCCTAAGCGACTTCGTGCTGTAATAAATCTAAAAAGCAGAATATCAATATATTCGATTTGACCTGCGGGAGGACCTGCGCGGGCAGGTAAATAGATTTATGACGGCTATGTTTTGCCGCTTGAGTAGATTTGTATGTTTGGGAACCGCGATCTGGATCGCGCTTTTGAGCAATGCCTTTGCTCAGCTTGAATTTGATACTAAAGCCAAGTTCGCCGTGCTGATGGATTATCAATCTGGCACAGTACTTTACCAAAAGAATGCTGATGAGCGCATGGAACCTGCTTCCATGGCTAAGCTGATGACCATTGCAATCGCCTTTGAACAGCTCAAGCGCGGCCAGCTGCGCATGGATGATGAGGTCTTTATTTCTGAAAAGGCATGGCGAGAAGGTGGCGCGGCTTCTGGTGGGTCGACAATGTTTGCGGAGCTGGACAGCAAAGTTGCAGTTGAAGACATCATACGCTCTATCATCATCCAATCGGGAAATGATGCCAGCATTGCGATAGCTGAAGCCATTGGTGGAACTGAGTTGTCGTTCGTGAGGATGATGAACGAGAAGGCCCAGGACCTTGGATTGGAGAATTCTGAGTTTGCAAATTCAACGGGATTGCCGGACCCAACAATGTACGTATCTGCCCGCGATCTAGGCAATCTAGCCCGATATATTATCAAGAACTATCCAGAGTATTATCCAATTTTTGCCGAGCCAGATTTTGAATGGAACAACATCAAACAAGGAAACCGAAACACATTGCTTGACGATGGAATCGGCGTTGATGGGCTGAAAACAGGACACACAGAATCTGCAGGATATGGCATTGTAGCCAGTACGACAGAAAACGGACGTCGACTTATTGCCGTTTTGCATGGCATGTCCTCAAAAAAGGAACGAAGTGAAGAAGCAAGGAAACTTGTTACTTGGGGGTCTCGCAACTTTGAACGATTTGAGGCATTTGACGACGGCGAACTCGTTGGTGAGATACCTGTCTATGGTGGGGAAAAACCAAAAGTTGGCTTGACCGGTGATGGGCGAATTGACCTTTATGTACCCAAGGGTTCAAAGCGCTGTTTATCTGCAAAAATTGTGTACAATGGGCCATTGATTCCACCGATCGACCAAGGTCAGGAAGTGGCATCGCTCCAAGTTTGGTGTGACGACAACCTTATACAATCCTCGCCTCTTTATGCCGCAGAAACGGTGGAGCAGGGTGGTCTTGTTCGCCGCGCTACGGATGCTTTAAAAGAATTGGCTTTTGGCTGGCTTTGATTGCACTCAGCCAAGTAAATGGACACAGAGGTTGACCGCACTCAAATGACGGCGAAATTTATTACATTTGAGGGTGGCGAAGGTGTTGGCAAGTCCACGCAGATCAAACGATTGGTCGCCAATCTCATCAAGCGCGAAATAGAAGCGGTGCGCACGCGCGAACCGGGTGGGACGCCAAGAGCAGAAGCCATTCGTTCGTTTCTGTTACAAGGCAAATCGGAGCAATGGGGCCCAAGTGCTGAGGCAATTTTGTTTGCCGCCGCGCGTCTTGACCATGTCAACTCGATGATCAAGCCAAATCTTGAAAGCGACAAATGGGTTTTGTCAGATCGCTTTTGCGATTCAACGCGGGCCTACCAGGGGCTAACTGGTGGCGTGCCAGACGAATTGATCGATGCGCTTGAAACATTAGCCTTAAATGGCGCGACACCGGATTTGACCATTCTGATCGACATGGACCCTGAACTAGCGTTTGAGCGCGTCCGGAAGCGTGCCGCAGAAGATGGATTGAATCTGCCGCCTGATCGCTACGAAAAAGAAAATATTGAGTGGCACCGCCGCTTGCGTAGAAATTTCTTGGACATTTCGCGCTCGAACCCCGAACGGTTCGTCGTTGTTGATGGCACGCAGAGTGTGAGCGATATGGAAAGCGACATCTGGGCAAAAGTCTCTGAGCGCTTTTCAGAATTGGCAGCCTAATGGCGGAGCAGGAATACGCTCAACACGCTGATCAGCTGCCGGGCATACCGCCGCCGGAAGTCCAGCAATCGCTTGTCGGGCACGTTGACGCAAAAGCAATGCTGTTGGACGCACATGCAGCAGGAAAATTGCACCATGCTTGGTTGATTTCCGGCCAAAAGGGCATTGGCAAGGCGACATTTGCGTTTGACCTAGCGCGAGAACTTTTCACGCTTACTGGAGACGAAACACCGACTCGTGTAGCCGAGATGGTTGCAACAGGAGCGCACCCCAACCTGAAAATCATTCGTCGGGCATTCAACCACAAAACGGGGAAATTCGCGGCCAATACCGGAGTTGATGTTGTGCGCAATGCGATGAAGTTCTTTCAGACCAGTGCAGCGACCGCGGGCTTACGTATTTGCATTGTCGATAGCATTGACGACCTAAACGCAAATGCGGCGAATGCTCTTCTGAAAACACTTGAAGAACCGCCTGCAAATGCCTTGTTTTTACTTACGTGCAATCAATTGGGACGGATATTACCTACAATCCGCTCACGGTGTCGATTGTTGCGACTTGGTGTCCTCTCTGATGAGCAAGTGACGCAAGTGGTTTCAGAATTTTCGACACCTGAAATTGATGCAAAAATGACGTCGATTTTGGACATTGCACGCGGTCGGCCTCGAAAAGCGTTGGAGGCGGTACTTGCTTCCGCTGACCCAACGCTTCGTGCACTTGGCAACTGGCTGCAACAACCATCGATGGGCGGTGATGCTGACGTGCTGCAAATTGGAGCATCCTTGGCGCAATCCAAAGACGAAGCAATATGGCCGATGGCGCTCGAAATGCTCGAGAATTCCATTGCTTGGCGAATTAAACATCTTGCAGTGACCGATCGACAAAATCCGGTGCTTGCCAACGCTTTGTCTGTATGGGAAAAGACAGGCGAACAGCTGCGAGATCAAGCCGTTTTCAATCTCGACAAGAAACAAACAATAATCATGATATTGGACGCAATTCGCGACTTAGATCGCGCGGCGCCCATAAACGTTGAACCGAGCACATGACCGACAAAACCTATTACATCACAACCGCGATCCACTATCCAAATGGCGTGCCGCATATTGGCCATGCTTATGAGATGGCGGGCACCGACGCCATGGCTCGATTCAAACGACTTGATGGATATGACGTACGATTTTTGACCGGCACTGACGAACACGGAATCAAAATGGCCCAAACGGCTGAGGCTCAAGGCATGACGCCAAAGGAGTTGGCAGACAAAAACTCAGCCCAATTTCAACGCCTTGCAGAAGCGTTGAACCTATCTAACGATGTGTTTATTCGCACAACCGAGGAACGGCACCACAAGGCCAGCCAAGCCATTTGGAACAAGATGCTAGAAAATGGCGACATCTATGAAGGCAAATACGCCGGCTGGTATTCGGTTCGCGACGAAGCATATTATGACGAGAGTGAACTTGTTGAAGGTGAGGGCGGTGAAAAACTCTCGCCTCAAGGGACAGCCGTTGAATGGGTGGAAGAAGCAAGTTTCTTTTTCCGGCTCTCAGCGTTTGGCGATCGCTTGCTTAAGCTCTATGAGGATAATCCAGATTTCATAGGTCCTGCATCACGCAAGAATGAAATCACCTCGTTTGTGAAGTCTGGCCTAAACGACCTCTCGATTTCGCGCACCACGTTTGATTGGGGAATTCCCGTGCCAAATATTGATGGGCACGTGATGTATGTTTGGGTTGATGCACTCACCAATTATTTGACTGGAGTTGGCTATCCAGACATTGAAAGTGCCGATTTTAAGAAATATTGGCCTGCAGATGTTCATGTGATCGGCAAAGACATCATTCGTTTTCATGCGGTCTACTGGCCCGCGTTTTTGATGTCTGCCGGTATCGAGTTGCCAAAACGTGTGTTTGCGCATGGCTTTTTGACCAATGACGGACAAAAGATGTCAAAGTCGCTTGGGAATGTCGTTGATCCATTTGAAATTATTGATGATTTTGGCGTTGATCCGGTGCGCTTCTTCTTCTTGCGCGAAGTAAATTTTGGCAATGATGGCGACTATGGCCGAGAGAAGTTTATTCTGCGCTGCAATGCCGATTTGGCCAATGATTTTGGAAACTTGGCGCAACGGTCTTTGTCGATGATCGCAAAAAATTGCGAGGGCAAAGTCCCCGTGCCAGGCAATTTGACAGACGATGACAAAGAGCTTCTAAAAGCTTGTGCAGATGCGATTGATGTTGGTCGTAAGGCAATCGATCGAAACCATGTTCATGCTGCCGTTTCTGCAATTTGGGACGTCGTGGGAGAGGCAAACCGCTATTTTGCAAATGCGGAACCATGGGCGCTGAAAAAAACCGATCCAGAACGTATGAACACCGTGCTTTATGTTACCGCTGAAGCAATCCGACGGCTTGCCATTCAGGCACAAGCGATTGTACCGGATTCTGCCGCGAAGTTTTTGGATATGCTGGCTATTGAACAAGACAAGCGCATGTTTGCACATGTTGGCGATGACCACATGATCGCTTCAGGTACCGAATTGCCTGCGCCGAGCCCCGTGTTCCAGCGATTTGACAAGGACGCGTAAGGACTTCAATGCTCGTTGATAGCCACTGCCACTTAGACTTTGATGCACTTCAGGATGACTTTGAAGGCGTTCTGGCGCGTGCCAAGGATGCTGGTGTCGACCGCATGGTGACCATCTGCACGCGCGTCAAAAAGTTCGATCAAATCAAACGTATCGCTGAGCAAAATGACAATGTGTTTTGCTCTGTTGGCACGCATCCACACAATGCAGACGAAGAGCTCGACGTCACCACCGAGCAGCTCGTTGAATTGGCGCAGCACCCCAAGTGCATTGCGATCGGCGAGGCAGGTTTAGATTATCATTATGACAATGCGCCACGCGATGCCCAAGAAGTTGGTTTTCGTCGCCACATTGAAGCTGCGCGTATCACCCAATTGCCGTTGGTGATCCACACTCGCTCAGCAGACGACGACACAATCAAAATCCTGCAAGAAGAAACCAAAAAGGGGAGCTTTCCCTTTGTTTTGCATTGTTTTTCTGCTGGGTTGGAGTTGGCCAAGATCGGCGTTGAGCTAGGTGGATATGTTTCATTTTCAGGCATTGCAACGTTCAAATCTGCACAATCCATTCGTGATGCGGCCCACGCGGTTCCAAATGAGCGTATTTTGGTAGAAACCGATGCACCGTATTTGGCGCCCGTTCCGCATCGCGGCAAGTCCAACGAGCCGAGTTTTGTGCGCCACACCGCTGAATATTTAGCGGCTGACTTAGGTGTCTCTTACGAGGAGTTTGCAGCGCAGACTACCACCAATTTTGACCGTTTGTTCTCAAAGGCGGCCGGATGAGTTCTAGGCAAACCATCGATGTGACAATCCTTGGCTGCGGATCCTCTGGCGGCGTGCCACGTGTTGGCGGGAATTGGGGAGATTGCGACCCGACGAACTCCAAGAATCGGCGGCGGCGGTGTTCGCTTCTAATTACTGCAACGGCTGAAAATGGCGGTCAAACCAATGTGTTAATCGACACCGGGTGCGATATTCGAGAGCAGCTACTTGATGCGAATGTGCCAAGTGTTGACGCCGTTTTTTATACACACGATCATGCCGACCATACACATGGCATAGACGATCTGCGTGTGTTGGCGTTGAACGATCGAAAACGTGTTGAAGTTTATGCAAACAAGCCAACTTTAGATCGTTTGCACTCGGCATTTGGTTATTGTTTTCAGGCACCTGTCGGTAGTCCATATCCGCCAATTCTCAACGGCAACGAGATTGTCGCTGGTCAGTCGGTAAAGATTGACGGTGAGGGCGGTGCAATCACCCTGCACGCTTTTGACCAGGAACATGGCAGTATCCGTTCGCTTGGATTTCGCATCAAGAATCTCGCATATTCTTGCGACGTTTCGGACATTCCAAATTCTTCGTTCAGTGCACTGAGTGGTCTAGATGTCTGGATTATCGACGCGCTGCGGCGCACACCACATCCAAGCCATTTTTCGCTCGACGATGCTTTGCATTGGATCGTACGGTTCAAACCTGGACAAGCATATCTTACAAACATGCATATCGACTTGGACTACGAGACCGTGCGGAATGAAACACCGGAACATGTTGAGCCGGCGTTTGACGGTTTGCGGATACGTATCGCCGGATAATACCTAAGAAGCGCAATTGGTTCTCGTGCGTAGCAGGAACCTAATCTAATCAAGTCCTTGCTGTAACAACACTCGGCTTTACCTATAAGTTCCATAATATATATTATGCGAAATTGCAATTTGCTGATGTGCGTAGGCCCTTGGTGTCTTTGTTTGCTAAGAGTTCTTACCGTCTAACCCCAATGGCAGACTACATGACGCTCACAAGTGCTGATGTTCAAACAGCAACCCCATAAATTGATCGAGCATTCTCTGAGAATATCTTTGATTGCGTTTCGATCGTTTCTTCGCCCAAGATGCGCTTCGTTACGTTCAACCAGTCAGGCAGACCTTCTGCCATGTTGACGACTGGCCAATCGCTGCCCCAAACGCAACGATCAGCACCAAATTGTTCAACGACAAATTCAATATATGGCCGGACAGCGACTTCACGATCCTGATCAGGTGCGCAATACGCAACCAAGCCCGATATTTTGCAAGCTACGTGATCCATTTTTGCGAGTTCTGCAATTTGTGATTTCCAAAACTTGTAATCGCCATTTGCAATATTAGGCACACCACAATGGTCAAGAACAAGTTGGGTATTGTCACATGCTGCGGCAAATGCATTCGCCACATCGAGTTGCGCTTCTAGAAAACACATATCGAATGTCTTTTCGTGCGCACCAATTCGACGCACATTTTTGCGAAACGCAGCATCTTTCGAAACAGAATTGTCCACGACATGCAAAATTCTGCGATAGCCCAGTATCAAAGGCTCATCGACGGTTTGTTCAAGCCACTGTTCAAACTCTTCTGTATGCTCAGGAAACGCTGCGGCAATTACACCAACGGTGTTGTTCGACGGATCGCGAGCGAGGCTGATTGCAAACTCAGTCTCGTCGCGATAGTCATTTTCATCAACACCTGTTTCCATAAAAACTGATGCAGAAACTTGACCACCTGCCAACGCTTCGTACGAAGAGACATCATACTGTTTCTCATGAAGAACTGGCAGTTCATTTGCCCACGAATAACCGAATTGCTTCGGGTACATTAGATGTTGATGCGTGTCGATTAATGGGGACATGGCGACCTCTCCTATCCTTGAATGACAGTTTGTTGCTGTTCACCCAATCCCTGAATACCAAGTTTCATTTTATCACCTGGCTTAAGGTAAACTGGCGGGTTCATGCCCAAACCAACGCCCGGAGGTGTGCCGGTTGAAATAATGTCGCCGGGTTGTAGGCTCATAAACTGAGAAACATAAGCCACGAGGTGCGCAACCCCATACACCATGGTTTTAGTATTACCGCTTTGATGGCGTGCACCGTTGACTTCTAAGTACATATCTAGGTTTTGAGGGTCAGCAATTTCGTCTTTGGTCACGAGATATGGACCAATTGGCCCAAATGTATCTGCAGATTTTCCTTTGACCCACTGCCCTTGCCGTTCTATCTGGAATTCGCGCTCGGACAGATCGTTGATCACGCAGTAGCCAGAAACATAGTCAAGGGCGTCCGCCTCTTCCACATACTTAGCCTCTTGGCCGATCACAACACCCAATTCGACTTCCCAGTCCGTTTTGGTAGAGTTGCGCGGGATTTCAACATCATCATTTGGGCCGATGATAGCGGAAGTTGCCTTCATAAACATCACGGGCTCAGATGGAACATCAAGGCCCGACTCTGCTGCGTGGTCGGCATAATTGAGCCCTATGCAGATAAATTTTCCAACATTGGCGACACATGCACCAATGCGCTCATTCGCATCTAACTCGGGCAAAGTCGACAAGTCCAACGCTTGTAGTTTTGTGAGTGTTTCAGCGCCCAACTTGTCTCCCGTTAGATCACCAATGTGAGCGGAAATGTCCCGATAAATACCGTCTGCATCAAGAATGACGGGTCGTTCTTGCCCCTTCGGACCAACACGCATAAGTTTCATTTTTTCTTTCCCTAAATTGTCCAGCCGCCATCAATGGCAAGCGCTTGTCCTGTGGTGTATGCCGCGAGATCACTGGCCAAATATGCTACCAATTCTGCTATTTCTTCTGGCTCGCCGATACGGCCCATTGGC
The DNA here is from genome assembly GCF_030159895.1 of Maritalea porphyrae. Taxonomy (GTDB): domain Bacteria; phylum Pseudomonadota; class Alphaproteobacteria; order Rhizobiales; family Devosiaceae; genus Maritalea; species Maritalea porphyrae. The sequence continues at coordinate 2,007,755 of NZ_BSNI01000002.1, read as the reverse complement.
TGTCGGGCAATAAACTCAGCTCTTGCTTGTTCATAATTGCCATCAGCAGACAATCGTCCCTCCAGCGACGGCGACTGCACAGTACCGGGGCATATGGCGTTACAACGTATTCCTTGCGTAACGTAATCTGCAGCAACGGATTTGGTGAGGCCAATGACAGCGGCCTTTGAAGCACTGTACGCACATCGGTTCGGCACACCTTTGAGACTGGATGCTACAGAAGACATGTTGATGATTGAGCCGCCGCCATTATCCAGCATTTTGGGCAGAAATGCTTTGATCATTTGATACATGGCTGTCACGTTCAAAGAGAATGAAAAGTCCCAATCCTTGTCTTCACTTTCAAGAATTGAACCATTTGCAACAAAGCCAGCGCAGTTAAACAGAACATCTATGGACCCAAGGTCAGCAGCCAGGTTGGCGATTGCCTGACTGTCCAACACGTTCAACACCGAAACTCTGCATTCAGTTTCACCGACCAACGAGTTCAGACCCTCTTCATCTATATCTGTCGCAATTACTTCTGCCCCACCCTCAATAAGGCGCAAAACACTAGCACGGCCAATACCTTGGGCCGCGGCTGTAACCAAACACTTCTTTCCTTTAAGTGAAGTCATATCATTCTACTCTTCTATGCGTGCGGCAAACATGCCGGTCCAATGGGCTCAAAACTCTTGTACGTCAAAACAAACTCTGTATGACCCAGCTCCTCAGAACAGGTCATTTGGCCACGGCCAACCTTGCCAACTAGATCAAATATCTCATCACCCACCTCATCTAGCGAGCCGTCACCGTCCAATATTCGTCCAGCGTTTACATCCATATCCTCGGATAAGCGCGAATAGGTCAGCGGATTTGCGCAGACTTTGATAACAGGTGATATTGCGGACCCAACGACCGAACCTCGACCCGTTGCAAACAAGATTACATGTGCCCCGCAGGCGATGAGCTCTACAATTTCGGCATTGTCGACAATGTTTGGGAAGCCAAACCGTACCTCGCCATCTGGGACAACATCTAGCAAATATAACCCGCCAGCTGGCGCCAAATCACCAGGCTTCAACAATCCTGAAATCTTTGACTTTCCGCTCTTGGCATATGCACCCATTGATTTCTCTTCGATGGTCGAAAGCCCACCATCCGCATTGCCAGGCGCAAAGCTAGGATACCCTAGTGTTTCATAGTAGCGTGCGGCTTTTTCAACGGATTTAGTTAGCTCTTCGCCTAGCTCAGGCGTGATGGCTCGCTGCGCCATATGCGTTTCACAGCCGATCAATTCTCCGGTTTCTTCAAAAATGCACGTTGCATCTTGTTCAACGAGCTTATCAAAAGCCCGGCCGATTGCCGGGTTCGCCGTCAAACCGCTCGTACCATCCGAGCCACCGCAAATGGTGCCAACGACCAATTCAGAAACGTCCATCGCTACAATTGGAGTTTCATCAAGTCTCTTCTTCGTTTTTTGGACCCAGTCAATGCCCTTTTGGACAGTCGAGCGTGTGCCCCCCTCACCTTGTATTGTTAGAACATCAACAGGGCGATCGCTCTGTGCGATAACATCCTTAAGCCTTAGTTTGTTGAACCCTTCACACCCCAAAGACACAATTAGAATTGCGCCAACATTTGGATGTGTGCAAAGTTTCTCCATCATCGACTGCGCGTATTCATTGGGATAACAGCCTGGAAACCCAACGACTTGAACATGTTGGGGCGTAAATTTCTGCGCAATCTGGCGCGCCACGTGATGCGCACACTCCACCAAATACACCACAAGTGTCACATTTCGGATGCCCTTGCGGCCATCAGAACGTAGGTAACCATTCATGAATTGTTGTCCTCTTGTGTTCCCGCTAGCACTGTATTTGCCAAATAGTTGGACTGGGTGTTGTGCACGTGCACCAACTGCCCCACCGATATGTCAGAACTTGCAGTGCCAATCACCGCGCCATATTTTTTGATCTCATCACCTTTTTTGATTGGTTTTCGTGCGATTTTGAAGCCAATGCCAGCATTGCGATCCAACCGTACATATTCGCCATCAATCGGGATCGCTTCCCCAGCCCGGATCGGGCGCGCTACCCCCAAAACGTTGTCATCATCATCCAACAACAACAGCCGATTGTCAGTCGGTTTAGAGAGCCGTTTTTTTGTATCATCGTTCATAGTCTAGAACTTTCCAAACTCGAGATAGGCTTCTTGGGGATCCATGCCACCAAGGATTGCAGTTCGCACTTTGCTCTCTGTCTGCATTGCCATAACTGACTTGGCGGTAATGTCTTGCACTTTAGCCTTGGGCACACGCACCAACCCGTCCAGATCACCGAGGAGAAAATCACCTGGCTGAATGAGGACGTCACCTATAATGATGTCGACGTCGAAACCCGTCGGCAACCAATGACCAACGACGTCTCTTGGCGTGTGAAACCTCCGCCAAGCTTGAAATCCTTGTGCTTTCAAAAAGTGGGTATCGCGGATTCCCCCATCCACAACACAACCCAAAACACCTTTTGATTTTAGCGTTTCAGAGGACAACTCGCCCATGTGCGCAATTGTGCGGTCATTTGGTTGAGATACCCAAATGCGACCTGGTTTTGCTCTTGAAAGCAAACCCGTCCACTCCAACAACGTCTGGTGTCCGTCAGCGGTCTCATCAACCCGCCCTTCAATGGTGAACACTGGGCCGCAAAGCACTTGATCGGGCAAAAGCGCAGTGATTTCGCTTGGAAATGTGAAGTTTCGGAAACCTTCTTTGCGCATGATGTCGTGGACAACGCCGGTGTAGCATTTGGACAAATCATCCGTGAGTTTTTTCAATTCAGGCATGGTAGAAAACCTCTTCCATCATTGCCCACCACTCACCTTCTTTGCGGGTGTCGAGCGCCTTCTGGCATGGAATGCAAACATCCCACCATTCTTGGGTAATTGGCAGACTGGCCATCTTCTGCATATCTGCTTCGAAATCGTCACCGACGTACTCCCAATAACCGAACAGCAAGTTCTCCGGTTCACGCAGGAATATTGAATAGTTAGTCACGTTGCAGTCTGACAAACTTCGCAGGATCTCCGGCCAAACATCAGCGTGTAGGGCTTTATATTTTTCGATGAACTCTGGTCTGATACCAATGACCATTCCCATTCGTTCCATTGTGAACTCCCTAGTTTATGACCGCTTCAGACCCATCAGCTTTAAGTCTTGCGATTGCCTCGAAATCCCAATCAATGCCCAAGCCAGGTTCATCAGATGGCACGCCAAAACCGTCTTCAATTTTCATCGAAGAATTCGTCAAACGGTCAAGCTGCGGAATGAATTCAAGCCAGTTGGAATTTGGGACAGCGCAGCAAAGCGAAACATGCAATTCCATCAGAAAATGCGGACACACTGCGACGTTGAATGCTTCTGCCACATGAGCGACCTTTAACCAGGGTGTGATGCCACCAATGCGCGCAACATCCACTTGAATAATCGAGGCAGCATCGCGGCGTAAATATTCATTGAACTGGGAGATCGAGTACATGCTTTCACCAACCGCAATAGGAATACTCGTGGATGCGGCTAGGTTTTCGTGCGCGCCGACATCATCGGCGTGCAATGGCTCTTCAAACCACCCAATGTTGAATTCTTCTAGCACCCGTGCACGACGGCGCGCTTCGGAAAGACTGAAGCTTTGGTTTGCATCCGTCATGATTTCAAAGCGATCGCCAACCGCATTTCTCACCGCGCTCAACCTTGCAGCATCGTCGGCGGCCAATTGATGACCAATTTTGATCTTTGCGCCCTTAAATCCTTCGGCTTTTCTTGCCTGTGCATCCTCGACCAGTTGTTCGGGTGAAAGGTGCAACCATCCACCTTCCGTTGAGTAAAGCTGGATACGTTCCTTTGCACCGCCTGCCATTTTGTGCAGCGGTTGATTTAGTTTTTTACATTTCAAGTCCCAAAGGGCTGTATCGATTGCTGCAAGTGCCAGAGATGTAATAGCACCAACACTAGTCGCATGAGTTGCAAACAGCATATCGCGCCAAATCTTCTCTATTTGCATGGGATCACAGCCGACCAGCTTGGGCAACAAAGTGCGCTCTAAGAGTGACATGATGGCCGGACCACCCTGCCCGATTGTGTATGTGTAGCCGACCCCGATTGCGCCATCGCTATCCGTGATTTTGACAATCGGTGTCTCTTGACTTTCGAAACTCTGGATGGCGTCAACCCGCTTCACCTTTGGTGGCAGGTCGACCATCAAGATTTCAATGCGCTCGATCTTAGCCATTGGCATCGCCAAGTACGTTTTGGCCGCTTGCTGCGTCGAACAAATGAACACGATCCATCGCCAAATTGAATGTAAGGCGTTCATCAAGTTCAATCGGACGAGGGTTAAGCATTTTGCCCTGTACTTCTTTTGCTCCAATTGAGGAGAAAAGAATTGTTTCAGTGCCTAGTGGCTCGGAGATAGAAACCGTAAGATCAAAACTCACCGTTTCGCCGTCTTCCTTCATGCCATGTCCTACTGGTGTCAGATCGTCAGGACGGATACCGACAGTGATGTCCTGCCCTACGCTGACACGGTTTTTCGAGCGCTTTGGAACCGGAATTAGGATGTTGTCGGCTAGCGTGATCTGCAGACCTGATTTTCCACCATCAACAACTTTTCCTTCCAACTGGTTCATAGGAGGACTGCCAATGAATGATGCGACAAATGTATTCACGGGATGGTCGAACACCTCTAGCGGTGTCCCCACCTGCTCTATATGGCCGTCGCGCATTATCACAATCCGGTCGGCCAGCGTCATCGCCTCCACTTGGTCGTGCGTAACGTAGACGATGGTGTTGTTAACCCGCTTGTGTAGCTTCTTGATTTCCGTGCGCATTTGCACGCGCAGCTTCGCATCTAGGTTCGACAAAGGCTCATCAAACAGGAACACATCGGGATTGCGTACAATCGCGCGCCCCATGGCCACACGCTGACGTTGTCCACCTGATAGCGCTGCTGGCAAACGATCCATCAGCATACCAAGTCCCAAAATTTCAGCTGCTTCTTCAACCCGATTTTGAATTTCGCTTTCTGGGTGTTTTGCGATCTTCAAACCAAACCCAAGATTGTCGCGAACAGTCATGTGCGGATAAAGCGCGTAGTTTTGGAACACCATCGAGATGTTGCGATCACGCGGTGCCAATTTATTGACGACTTTGTCGCCAATCTTAATGGTGCCACCCGAAATCTCTTCAAGTCCTGCAATCATCCGTAATGTTGTGGATTTTCCACATCCTGACGGACCGACTAAAACAACAAACTCTGAGTGTCTGATTTCAAGGTCGATGGCATGAACAACTTCCAGTTGTCCGTAACGTTTTACAACTTGGCTGAGTGATACTTCAGTCATTTTTATCCCTTTACGCCGCCGAACGTCAGGCCGGCAATGAGGTGTTTTTGAACAAGGAAAGTCAGGATCAGCGCTGGCACGATAATGATAAATGCCATTGCGCACATGCCCGCCCAATCCGTCGTGAATTGTGCAATGAAGTCGGTTAAGCCAACTGGTAGTGTCTTGCTGTTTGTGGACCGCGTCAGATTGCTTGCGAGGGCAAATTCGTTCCAGCTCGTTAGGAAAGCAAAGATTCCTGCGGATGCGATTCCGGACTTGGCGAGCGGAAACTCGATCTTCCAAAATGCCTGCCAACGCGTACATCCATCAACTTCGGCTGCTTCTGCGAGTTCCTTTGGAATCTGGCGGAAAAACCCATCAATCAACCAGATCGTGAACGGCACGTTTAGCGCGACATAAACAAGGATCAATCCAAACTGTGTGTCTATCCAGCCAAGGCGAGCCCATACAATGAACACTGGTAAGCTAAGTGCAATTCCAGGGACGGTGCGAGACAGCATCAACCCCAAGAACAGCGTATCTTTGAACTTAAAGCGATACCGCGCGAATGCGTAACCGCCAGAAATACCCACGATGATTGCAATCGCCGTGCTGGTGGTAGCGATGATTATCGAGTTGCGGAAATACGCCAAAACTGGGATGGCAATCTGTGTTTCACCAATGCCAAATATGGCATAGAAATTGTCTAGCGTTAGGCGCTGAGGTATCCATATTGCCGGTTTCGCTAGGATTTCTTGCAAGGGCCGGAAACCGGAAAGGATGACCCACAGACCTGGCATCGTGATGATGAGCATTACGATGAAGGTGACAATCCAGCTGATGATGGCTTTTGTTTGAGTGCTCATTAGAGTGCGCCTCCCATGTAACGTCGGGCAGCAACGAGTTTAGAAAAGAAGTAATATGTGAAAGCGATCGAGAGAATGATCGACACATAGGCCATCGCATTCGCCATACCCATGTTCGCGCTGTCGTACCCTGTTCGAGCGATAAGTGTCCAAAGCAGCTCCGTGCGCCCCGCAGGCCCGCCTCCGGTCATAGTGTCCACCACGTCATAGGCACGGGCGACATCAAGTGAGCGAATAGTCATCGCGATATAGGCAAAGGGCATCAAAAATGGCAGCGTGATGTGTCGAAAAGTCTGCCACGCATTGCACCCATCAACTTGGGCCGCTTCAAGAGGGTCTTTTGGCATCGCGAAAAGGCCAGCGAGCAACAGAATGGCAAAAATACTTGTGCTCATCCAAATCTCAGCGAAGGCAATCGCTCCCATGGCGAGCCAACCATCAACGAGCCAAGGTATTGCAGCTTCCGTGATCCCAAGCCCCTGCAACGCATTATTCAAGATGCCGACATTGTCGTTGAAAATGAATTTGAATTGAAAACCAACCAGAATGGGCGAAAACATCATGGGAAACATCATGATGGTGCGCATCGTGCGTTGTCCCCACGTGATCTTGTTGATCAGAAGTGCGATACCAAGCCCAAGTAGGAACTCGAGATTAATCACAACAGCGAGAAATCCGACGGTCCTAAAAAACGCGACCCAAAAATCCCAATCGCCAAAAATTCGGACATAGTTCCTGAAACCAACAAGCTTAAAAAGCGTATCGGGTCTAGTTAATTTGTACCCAGTGAAACTGGTGTAAAGCGAGAAGATCAACGGAAACAAAACAACGATCAAAATCATGATCACTGCCGGCAACAACAACACATACGGTGTGGCCTGTTCCGAGAATAGTTTTCTCTTTATGTTTGTCATGACTGACATGATTTCTCCAACGACTATATGCCAGATAGGTGGCAAATGAGTGGGGTCGTAACCCCACTCCTAGTTCTGAGGTTGCGGCCAGAGGTCAGCCTTCATCCTCGATGAGTTGGTTTGCAGCGGCAGCTGCATCATCCAACGCTTGTTGCGGTGTTTTTTCACCAACGATTGCGGCCTGAAGCTCAGGGAAGAGCTCATTTGAAATTGGAATCCACAATGGTGTTGAAGGAACCGCGAATGCGTCCTCAGCCATGGAAGCCCCATAGGTTTCAAACACCTCCACCAGCCAGTCGTTGCCAGCAGCACGTGACTCTTCGATTACAGCTGCGATTGCATCTGGACGCGTTGGCAATAACCCTGTGCGACCTTCAAGCAATTGACTGTCAAAGTTGGTTAGGAAGGTGACAAAAGAAGCTGCTGCTTTTTTGTTGTCACAGGCCTCAGTGATTGAGAATGAGTGTGAACCTGACCAACCAGTACGCTTGCCGCTGGAGCCTTTTGGCGCGCGGATGAGCCCAACATCGCCTTGGATTTTGCTGTCCGCACTGTTGAAGAAGGTTGCCCAACCACCCCAATCAAGGTTTAGGGCGACCGTACCTGAAGCAAAGCCTAGACCTGTTTCATCCCACAGGTAGTTTGGAACCCCAGCTGGAACAGCTTTGGCTTCGTAAAGGTCAACGAACCACTCAAGTGCGCGAACACCTTCAGGCGAATTAAATGCAACTTTGCCGTCGGTTCCAAAAAACGTTCCGCCCTCTGCCACAAGCATTTCATAGAAACGGCCCGAGATGCCTTCGTCCTTGCCCACATATTGTGTTCCGTAGAAGTTCGGTGGATCAGCAAAGAAAATTGCCTGGTCTTTCACCTGGTCCCAAGTCTCAGGCGGCATAAGATCATAGCCATACTCGGCCTTAAAATCGGCCTTGTTCTGCTCGTCTTCATAAAGCGATTTGATGTAGTACAAGTTCGATACGTCAGAGTGACGCGCCAGTTGTACCAAGCGGCCATCAACCATGCTTGAATTGTTGACGTTTTCGGAAATGGCGCCAACTACATCTTCATCCAAAACAACGCTTAGATCGATATAGAGTGAGCCATATTGTGGTGCGAAGCTAGTGTGGTTCGAGCCAACACACCAATTGATTGAACCCGAAGCGATATCCTGTTTAATTTCGCGGTCCAACTCAAAGTGGTTTTTCCGTGATAAAATTTCTACTTTCGCGCCCGTTGCTGCTTCCCATTCCGGAATTCGCGTGTACAAAGGCTCATATTGCGCACCACCGATAAGCTTCACCTTCAGCGTGTAGCCATCAAATTCGCCCGCGCTCGACGCGCCGGCAAACATTGTGACGGCTGTGGCACCTGCCAACAGCACAGTCGATAGTTTACTTAACAATCTCATCATATCCTCCCTTGGTGATAGATTGGTCGTTCAAAGTCGTGAGGTCAAACTCACGGTCGATTTCAGCATTGTGCTGGCCAATGATCGGCGCCGGTTTTGTGCTCTTGAGCACCTCGCCATCCACCCTTATTGGAGAACGCATTGCTGTCATGGAAGCGCCTTTTCCAAGGTCAATTTCTTGGAAAAAGTCGAGTTCTTGAAAACTTGTTGATTGGAACAATTGCGGCCAATCCAAAACTTCTGATGCCCACACATCGTGCGCAACGAAGAGCTTCATCCAGTGTTCTGATTTTTCGGATGCAAGGTGCTGGGCAAGGATGCGCTTTATGTGATCGCGTTGCTCAAACCATTGAGTTTCATCACTAAATGCCTCGAGTGCCGCGCAACTGATAATCTCACCAAGCTTGACGACTGACATCATCGCCAATGCAATGAAACCGTCCTTCGTTGAATAAACGCCATATGGGGCAGAAAGGTAGGCATGTGCATTATTGAAGCTACTTCGTTTGGGCAGTCTCTTCTTTTGGTCATTTACATGCGTAGTCAGCACTTCAAATTGGAAGTCGACCAAAGCCTCAAGGAGGCTGGTCTGAATATGCGCGCCCCTGCCCGTTCTGCCGCTCTTGATAAGTGCGGCCAGGATACCTTGCACGGCAATATTTCCAGCGAGTTGATCAGCTACTGCCAATCCCATAGCGGTAGGCGCATCGCCATCATCACCTGAGAGCCATAGTAAGCCCGACTTTGCTTGCGCCAATAAATCTTGCCCAGGCAAGTCTTTCCAATCACCTTGCTCTCCATAGCCAGAAATTGAAGCGTAGACCACGCCCGGGTTGATCGCCCTTATCTGTTCGTAGTCGAGACCAAGCCTTTGCATAATGCCGGGGCGAAAGTTTTGAATGATGACATCAGCCTTCGAACAGAGCGTACGAACGCGCTCAAGATCATCGCTGTTTTTCAGGTCGGCAGAGTAGCTTTGTTTGTTTCGGTTGATTGCATGAAACAGCGTGTTGGCGCCATCCACTTCGACGTCAGTCAGGTAAAGATAGCGGCACAAGTCACCAACTTCCGGCCGTTCAATTTTTATGACGCGGGCGCCCATATCGGCGAGTTTAAGGCCTGCCAGTGGACCGGCGAGGAACTGCGAAAAATCGACCACTAGCAGGCCATCCAACATCGCATTTTCATTTGCGTTGTAGAGATTCATAATCAAAAACTCCTCTGATAGAGGACATTGATTTTTCGCGCCGCTTCATTTTCCGATATGGCGCCCATTAAGCAATCACGCACGATGTCGCCAGCGACATCTTGAAACGCCATATATCCTTTGTGGCGGGGTCGTAGGTATGAATTTTCCAGCGTTGCTATTGTATTTGCGAAGAAATTTGAAGCACCGGCGTTACAGCGCTCATCCGTCCAAGCTACGTTATTTGCCGGTTGACCACCTGCATCAAAAAACAAGCCTGACTGACACTCTGCCGATGCTATCCAGTACGCATATTCCAACGCCAAGTCTTTGTGTTTGGTGCGCGCAGAAATCGCTATTCCTGTTCCACCGATTGGAGACCCAATTGGACCGCTTCCTGCAAACGAGGGAATGTTCGCAACGCTAACTTGATTTGGCCGGAAGCCTTGGCGAGAGTAGTTTGTATAGCCGTAAAGATAGGGACAATATGAATGGCTATTTCGACAAGACAACCATTCATAAGCGCCAATTGGGTCGAGAAAGAACGACTCTTGAGGCACATGATCACTAACCCGTTTCATTTGGCGTAAGGCGTTTGCGCCGACTTCCAAATCTACTCCGGTCGGTTCAGCTCCAAAGTCAGAACCGCAGTTTGAAAGCACATTGAAGTAGCTCATAAGGGCATTGATTGGGATTAAGGGCCAAATAACCTGACCGGCCGAAGCCAATGCTACAACCTCATCCCAGCTTTTTGGCGCGCGCTCTAAAATGTCAGCGCGGTACGCCGAAATCGGTGTGGCGGCATCAATTGCTAACGCCCACTGGCGGCCACTGAAGTTGTATGACGGATGCGAAACGCCAACAGATTGTTCTGAAAGGACCTGCAGTTTGTCATCATATCCCTGCCCATCGAGCGGCAGCAATATGCCTGTCGAAGCGATGTCACCAACGTGCGGGTGATCGATCACCATCAAATCGTATTCGTTCGCCATATCTTGGATTGGCCGATCTGCGAAGGCCTGAAGCGAGCGTTTTTCCCAAACGATTTGCACTGCGGGTGAACGTTTTTCGCAAAACACTTCAGACGTAACAACCATCGGATCATAACCGCGCGCATGATCCCACGTCATGCCCTTCAGCGTGATGAATTCCTTTCCCATTTACGCCTTTCCTGCCGCGCGATTTGCACTGCTTTGCAATGTTGTGGCGTCCTGGTACTTCACGGTCATTAGATGCTCGCAATAAAGCACCTGCACGCCTTCCTCTTTGAAGACGCTGTAGCTTACCTTCACCAAACCCATGTCATCATACTTGGGCTCCTTAGAAAGGTTTTCGCGAATTGTGTAGATCGTGTCGCCAATGAATACTGGCTTGATGAACCTTAGGCGGTCGTATCCATAAGAGAACGAGTTCAAACAGTTTGTTGCTGCAAGACCCAAGCCGTAAGAAAACACCTGCGCCCCTGCTACGAGCCGTTTGCCAAATACACCTTCTTTTTCTGCAAAGTGCTGATCAGCCACATATGGGTGCAGATCCATGACCATCATATTGAATTGCATCGCCTCACCTTCTGAGATGGTGCGCCTTAAGCTCCTGATCTGATCTCCAACAGTGAAGTCCTCGTAAAACCAGTTCTCGGCATTCCAAACAGGAATCGCGCCATGCTCCTTAGGCATATCTACCGGCGGCCTTACATGACTTCCTATTTGAACTGACATTGTTCGCGTGCTCCCTGAATTTTCCTCAACTTAAACTTGACTATTTTATATGTCAAATCTATTTTTATATACAAAAGTAGAAGGATATTTGTAATGCACGAAGAGCCCAGATATTTCGAGAGTTTTGAACTCGGGGAGCGGCGAACAACACTTTCACGAACCATAACTGAGACGGACTTCGTCGTTCACGCGGGGCATAGCGGAGATTTTTTTCCCCATCACATGGACGAGGAGTTTTGTAAGACCCAACCATTTGGCAAACGAATTGCGCACGGAACAATGACATTTGCGATTGGGATTGGCTTAACAGCCACCATCATCAATCCACATGCCATGACCTACGGATACGAGCGCCTGCGCTTCCCGAACCCAGTTTTTATCGGCAACACAATTCACACTGAGATTGAGATTTCACGAGTTTTGGATGATCCAAAACGACCCGCATTTGGCCAAGTTATAGAGAGCTGTTCAGTCAAGAACCAAAAAAACGAGACAGTTTTGTTTTGCGAACATATTCTGCTTGTAAAGAAACAAGGGAGCCATTGATGCAACTCCAACAAAAATGGAAACTGCCGTCCCGAACCACTCCAATTGTGATCATAGGCGCTGGCGGCATAGTGACTGACGCGCACCTCCCTGCTTACGCTCAGTCTGGCTTCACTGTTCTGGGCATTTTTGATCTAGACCCAAAACGCGCAAGCGATGTCGCCAAAGAATGGGCGATTGAAAACACATTCTCTTCGCTTGAAGACGCCATTAGATTCGGCTCGGAAGTGATTTACGACCTTGCATTGCCACCTGCCGCAATTGCGCCCGTTCTGAGCAAGATCCCTTACGGGGCGACAGTCCTTATCCAAAAACCAATGGGTGCCGATTTCGCACAAGCTTGTGAGATACTAAGAATTTCTCGAGATAGAGACTTGAATGCAGCTATAAATTTCCAACTACGTTTCAGCCCCCAAATGCTCGCTGTTCGCGACGCGATTGAACAAGGCGTGCTTGGCGAACTGCTAGAAATTGAAGTGAATTTGAATGTAAACACGCCTTGGCACCTTTTTCCATTTCTAAAGACAATGGATCGCGTGGAGATCGCGGTGCATTCAATTCACTATTTGGATTTGATCAGATCACTCGTTGGCGCGCCAAAGGGCGTGTTCGCCCGCACAATGGGTGACCCTCGCTCCCCAGATATGGCACAAACACGCACGACGGCCATGCTAGATTATGGCGACCAGTTGCGATGTGTGCTCTCGATCAATCACAATCATGATTTTGATCCCAAATTCCAAAATTGCAAATTTCGTTTTGAAGGCACGAAAGGTGCACTCATCACACAAATCGGCGTTAACTTGAATTACCCTGAAGGTGAGCCCGACGAACTATGGCATGCAAAGTCTGGCGGCGAATGGGCGCAAATACCACTAGAAGGGTCTTGGTTCATCGACGCATTTGTCGGTGTCATGAGTAACGTGCAACGTTTTCACACAGGAGAAGACAAGTTCCTTGTAACATCAGTGGAAGATTGCATTGAAACCATGGCCCTAGTTGAAGCCTGTTTTGAAGCGAACGAACTGGCATCACACAGGCTGCCATCTGCTGATATTTAGTCGCTGTGCCGAGCGGGTCCACCTAGCTGAACCGAAATCGTGTCGGCGGCATCCAGCAAATGCTGTCGACATTCTTCTATGGGTACGCCGCCGTGAAAACGACCTATGTAGGGAATTGTCAGTGCCGCCGCAGCGAAACCATCAAACCCCAAAATTGGCGCGCTGATGTTTTCAACCCCTTTAACGACAAAGCTCTGCATTTGCTCAAAACCCATCCGAGCGCTTTCGGTTAGCTCTTTGCGCAACGTCGCAATTGAAATGCCATCCGGATGCGGAATTGTCTTGAATGCGTTTTCGAGTTCCGCAGGATCGCTATTAGCCAAGATTACCCGACCAGAGGAAGTGCGCCATAGATCAATTCGGGCCCCCATACGAACGCTTAGAACATTGTTGCCAGGATTATCGACCTGCCCAACAATTACAACGCTATGCTCTGAGCGAACCGCAAGGTGGCATGATTGGTTACACTTCTTGGCGAGCTGTTGCATTACTGGAGCTGCGGCAACAGTAAGACGTTTGACAATGGGTATACGGTGAGCAAGCTCAAATAAGTGAGTGGTGAGGTGATAACGATCACTTTGCTCATCAAGCGCAATCAAACCACGTTTGCGCAGTACATGTAGCATCCGAAATATTTCACTGACTGAACGTCCAAGCCTGCTTGCAATTTCCCCTTGCGTAAGACTGGTTCCTTCAGATGCCAGGATCTCGATGATATCAAGACCTTTATCAAGAGCTGGCGCCTTATATTTATCGGACTGTTCCATACGTGCCTCTTTCTTCGCACTTTCATATATGAAACGAATATGGAAGAAACTCAAGACAAACTTATCTCGGTCGCCGATGATAATTCAGCGCAGGACGAAACTTTGTCTGATCAGACATCAGTTGCAATAGATGTATGGATTTTATCATGGCGGGTGGGGAGGGATTCGAACCCCCGGAACGCTTGCACGCTCGCCGGTTTTCAAGACCGGTGCATTCAACCAGCTCTGCCACCCACCCGCAATGATGGAGCGTGATCTAACCCAGTGAGACCGAAGTTGCAAGGGGAAATGTTAGATAAAAATCGAATAAATCCACAAGGGCAACAAATGTCGCCAATCACAGGGGATTTGGCTGCAAAGAAAACTTGCGAACGCACAGGCAAGTCCCCTCGCCTATGCGCCCATGTCTCTGGGTTTAGGCCTGTCTTTGTTTCTTTTTGCGCATTGAAATCAACACATTGATCGATTCGACTGACACCGAGAACACCATGGCAAAATAGATATAGCCTTTGGGAATATGGAACCCTATGCCATCGGCGACCAACGACATGCCAATCAACATCAAGAATGCCAAGGCGAGCATTTTAGTCGTTGGGTGTTCAGCGATGAATTTCGAAATCGGTATGGACCCAATATACATGACGATCATCGCAATAGTCACTGCAGCAACCATAACCGGCACGTGTTGTGCCATCCCAATCGCTGTTACAATGGAATCCACAGAAAACACGACGTCGATGATTATGATCTGGCCAATAATTGCTGCAAATGTAGCGCCTGCTTTTGATTTCGGCGCGTGGTCATCGGGATCTTCGACGGCTTGGTGGATTTCATGCGTTGCTTTGTACAAAAGGAACAACCCGCCAGATATCAATATTATGTCACGCCAAGCGAAGTCATGACCAAAAGCTGTGAAGAGCGGCTGCGTTAGCCCAATGATCCAAGCGAGCAACGCAAGCATAACAATTCTGGCAAAAAGCGCGAGCGCAAGCCCGATCTTTCGAGCTTGATCGGCTTGTTTTTCAGGTAAGCGTGAAACCAGCACCGAGATAAACACAATATTATCGATGCCAAGGATGATCTCCATGACAGTCAGCGTTGCAAGGCTGGCCCAAATGGCCGGGTCTGAAATCCATTCCATTATCGCGAATCCCTTATCCTTAAACAGAACTAAGTAAGGAGCATAATTGAATTCGAGACAGTATGCAGTACCTGTGTTTCGTCTCCACATACCGCTCCACTGCGGCAATCTAGTAATTGGCACAAGTCAATAGATGAGGCATAAGAGGCCGAGGTCAAAACAAAAAGATGTGGCGAAATGCATTACGATATTGCGGTAATTGGTGGTGGATTAACCGGCGTCGCAGCTGCACGATTGGCTGCCGAGCGCGGCCACAAAGTGGCTCACTTTGCGCCCAAATTCGCTAAGGACTATCGCACTTCGGCGCTGATGATGCCTACTGTGGATTTCATGAAGTCCTCAGGACTGCTCGCAGGGGACGTTGCATTTGGCACACCACTGCAGAAAATCCGGATTATTGACGCCACCAATCGACTATTGCGCGCGCCAGAAGCGTTATTTGATAGTGCTGAAACCGGTCGAGCCGCATTCGGTTACAACTATGCGAACAGTGACTTGCTTGGTGCGTTTTCCAAAACATCTGCCAAGAAGCGATCTATCAATGCAGTGGTTTCAAGCATCAAACGAGTCGGTGAAGGTTACGCGATAGAAACTGAGGATGGCCGAGCGGTCTCGGCAACTATGGTGCTGGGTGCAGATGGGAAAAAATCACGCGTCCGCGACAGTCTTGGTTTTTTGTCGCATATGACAGAGTTTGGACAATCCGCGCTTGTCGCTGACATCGAATTTGAGCGGGTCGAGCCTGAGACATCTGTTGAATTTCACTATGAAGATGGTCCATTCACGCTGGTTCCCGCTGGCGATAGAAAAATCAATCTTGTTTGGCTGGACAAACACGAAATCGTTGCTGCGGCAGCCCGAGGTTCGCAAAATGAATTTGAGCGTGCGCTCGAAGAAAAGTCACATCACCTATTCGGCCATGCCAAGGCCTTGACGAAAGCGTTCGTGTTTCCACTAAGCAACTTATCAGTGCCGTGCGTTGGCAAGAACGGCGCCATGCTTGTTGGCGAAGCCGCCCACGCGTTTCCACCAATTGGGGCCCAGGGGCTAAACCTAGGTCTGCGTGACGTTGAAAACTTCGTTTCAGCAATAGATGAGTTGGAACCAGGCTTCAGCGTTGAAATGGCGGAGAAAGCAAGCATTCGGTACGATCAACAACGTCAGCATGATCTAAGACGTACAGGCGGCTTCGTGGACGGGCTGTTTCGCTCTTTGCTTTCGGACTTTGTTGGAGCTCAGGGATTACGCCAGACAGGCGTTTGGGCGCTTAAGACCATTTCCCCACTGCGAAAGTTCGCTTTTCAATTTGGTATGGGCAATTAAAAAGGGCCGCGCGTGCGACCCTTTTAAGCAATTCATACTGCATTCGAATTTAGTTGCCGTCTGATGTAGCAGGTGTCTCACTGCCCTGCTTTTCCTGACGGATTTTTTCAGCTGCTTCTTGCAACTGCTGCTGCAACGCGCTTTGTCCAGAAATCTGACTTTGGAATTGTGTTGGCGTCAAGAATTTGTCGCCTTCATAAACGGCTGTAAAACCATTTAGGTCTATTGCAACAGGCAAATCCTTAAATGCACGATTCTTGGCCGTCATTGTAAGCTTCGCTCCGCGCTTGAGCGCTTCGAGAAAGGCTTTTGGCATATTTGAATGGCTTGTACACTTGGTAGGATCGCAAGTCGCCCAAGGCGTGTAAAAGGGCTTCGCACCATCGATCTGCCATTTTAGGTTGAACAACAATGAAATTGCGAGCGGCATTTCTGCCTGCACAAAATAGCGGTTCTTTGAAGATGGATCATCACGGAAGGTGAATGCGCCAATCTTGGTGGTACCAGCGAATACGACTTGTCGAACAATACAAGCCTTCTCGCCAGATTTAAGCGTGTCGCAAACTTTTACCCAATTGTCTTCCGGGTTAACTTTGGGCTTTTCAGCCGCATCCTGCGCATTTGCTGTGCCAATGGTCAGTGCCAATGCGGCAATCGCTGCGAGTTGTGAGAATTTGTTCTTCATCTTTTGCATTGCTTTTCCCGGTTGCGTCGCTCGAGGATACGTTATTTCCGCAATCACTCGCCGCGCTAAATTTTCGTCCCTTTTTGAACCCTCAATTCGGGCAATAACATGACGCTGACCTCAATCCAACGATTTTTCTTGCAAATGGTTGATAGCATAGAGAAATCGCATAGGCTGTCAGCTAGCTGAAGTCGCCAGCTTGGCCAATTGAGTTAGTATTCTTGCCGCCCCCATAAGTTTTTTGTTGGCGTCGGGCCAATTACGCGAAAACACTAACTTTTGATCCGGGCGCACTTTAGCGTGTTCTTTGGGATCTGCAACCAGTTGCACCAATGCGTGAGGATTTGGGAATATCCCGTTCCTTAAGGTGATGACCGCACCTTTGGGACCCGCATCAACTTTTTCGACATTCGCAGTTCGACAAAGTGATTTAACCAACACAATTTTGAGTAGATGCTGCACTTCCTCAGGTAGCGGACCAAACCGGTCTATCAACTCGGAACCAAAGGCGTTGATTTCCTCTGACTCGGTCAAATCGCCCAACCGGCGATAGAGCTGCATCCGCACTTGCAAATCTGGCACATATGTCTCTGGAATCATAACCGGCATGCCAAGCGAAATCTGGGGAGACCACTTGCCGTCTTCTTCGTCCAAATTGCCGCCACTTTTGAGCGTGGCCACGGCTTCTTCCAACATTGCTTGGTAAAGCTCATAGCCCACTTCTTTGATGTGCCCGGACTGCTCTTCACCCAAAATATTGCCGGCACCACGTATGTCGAGGTCGTGGCTCGCCAGTTGGAACCCTGCCCCCAAGCTATCGAGTGACTGTAGAACCGTCAGTCGTCGGGTCGCAGTATCAGTAAGTTTCTGATGGGTTGGCGTGGTGAACAAGGCGTAAGCGCGAATCTTTGACCGGCCGATGCGTCCACGTATTTGGTGCAGTTGTGAAAGTCCAAAGTTATCTGCGCGGTGAACGACCAACGTGTTCGCTGTCGGAATATCGAGCCCAGATTCGACAATTGTGGTGGCGATGAGAACGTCAAACTTCCCATCGTAAAAGGCGTTCATGATGTAATCAAGTTCGCCAGGTGGCATTTGACCATTTGCGACCACGTAGGAAACTTCTGGTACGTGTTCGTCGAGAAATCTAACAATCTCAGCCTGGTCTTTAATACGCGGCACCACGTAGAAAGATTGACCGCCCCGGTATTTCTCTCGCAGCAACGCCTCACGAACGACCAACGGGTCAAACGGAAGAACAAAGCTTCGAACGGATAATCGATCAACTGGTGCGGTTGCAAGCAATGAAAGATCACGAACACCCGTAAGCGCCAATTGAAGAGTACGCGGAATTGGCGTTGCAGATAATGTCAGAACGTGAACGCTTGACTTCAACTCTTTAAGTCGTTCTTTGTGCCCCACGCCAAAATGCTGTTCTTCATCGACAACAAGCAACCCCAAGTCTTTGAACTTTATTGTCTTTGCCAGCAATGCGTGGGTTCCAATGACAATGTCAACGCTGCCATCGGCAAGGCCATCTTTGGTCAATTTTAGTTGCTTGGCCGAGACCAAACGTGAAGCTTGGCGCACACGAACAGGCAGGTCGGCGAACCGCTCAGAAAACGTTTTGAAGTGCTGACGCGCCAGCAATGTCGTGGGCACAACCACCGCAACTTGTTTGCCAGAAAGAGCAACAGCGAAGGCCGCACGCAATGCAACTTCCGTTTTTCCAAAGCCAACGTCGCCACATACCAATCGGTCCATCACTCGACCAGACGTAAGGTCGCCAAAAATTGCATCGATAGCTGTTAGTTGGTCTTCTGTTTCCTCATAAGGAAAACGCGCACAGAATTCCTCATAAACGCCCATTTGTGGTTCAACCACATCGCCCTTCGACATTGTACGTGCGGCAGCGATTTGAATGAGTTGTTCCGCCATTTCGCGGATGCGTTTCTTGAGTTTGGATTTTTTGGCTTGCCAGGCGACGCCGCCAAGTTTGTCCAAAATCCCATCGCCTGCATCTGACCCATATCGCGAAAGCAGTTCAATGTTTTCGACTGGCAAATAAAGGCGATCATTTTTCGCATACTCAATTTCCACACAATCATGCGGTGCGCCCATCACATCGATTGCCTTTAGCCCTACGAAACGGCCGATGCCATGGTCGACATGCACGACCAGATCGCCGGAAGCTAATCCCGTGGCCTCGGTAAGTGCTTCAGCACCCTTTCGACGTTTCGAGGCACGAATAATCCGTTCACCAAGAATATCCTGTTCAGACAAAACGAGGATTTCTTCGGTTTCAAAGCCGCTTTCAAGCCCCAAAACTATAAGACCAACTTCGCCGATATTTAGCGTTGAAACCTGAGGCCAGTGTTCGATCAACTTAGTCTTGGTGACATCGTGGTCCTTAAGCACCTGCGCCATGCGGTCACGCGTGCCTTCTGTCCAACAAGCAATCACGACACGGCGACCATCTCTTGCGCGCGCTCTTGTTGTCGCAATGACAGCTTCAAATAAGTTGATATCCTCAGCTTGTCGCTCTTTCGAAAAGTTCGGCGCTAACTGCCCATTCCGGTTTTCACTTGATTTGAGATCACTCTCAAGCGTCGAAAACGGCGTTATTTGAATCACGTCGGCATTATTTGCGAGCGCGAGTTCGTCGCCCAACATATATAGCTGTTCGGCAGGCAAGGGTTTGTAGACTGACCCTACGTCCCCTTCTTCAAATGCTTCCCGGCGCGCGTCGTAGTAATCGGCAATTTGGGTCCGACGCTCGGCGATTGCCTGGTTGGCTTGTTCATCAAGCGCAAGTGGTGCTTGATCCAGAAAGTCAGGAAGGCTGCCCATTTCGGTATGGAACAGCGGCAACCAGTGTTCCATACCTGCAAAACGCTGCCCGGCACTAATCGCAGCATAAAGGGGGTCATTTGCGGTATTGCCACCAAAACTGGCCGTGTAGCCACGTCGAAATCGTGAAACCGTTTCATCCTGCAATACA
Organism: Maritalea porphyrae; assembly: GCF_030159895.1. GTDB lineage: Bacteria > Pseudomonadota > Alphaproteobacteria > Rhizobiales > Devosiaceae > Maritalea > Maritalea porphyrae. The sequence continues at coordinate 1,987,784 of NZ_BSNI01000002.1, read as the reverse complement.
ATTTCACCCATCGGCACCATTGTTGCCGCCTTTTGTTGGGCGATTGTACGCTGGGTCTCGGGATCGAATGTTCGAATGCTTTCTAGGCTTGAACCGAAAAAGTCAAACCGCACAGGGTTCTCAAACCCGGCCGGAAACAAGTCGATCAGTCCGCCACGAACCGCATATTCGCCAGGCTCGCGCACCGTTGGCACGCGCATATAGCCATTGACTGTGGCCCATTGAACCAGTTTTTCGGTTTTCACATCTTGACCTGATGTAACGCTAAAAGAAAACTCATCAACAAATTGTGTTGAAACAGTTTTCTGCACAATAGCATTCACAGCTGTCAGAACTACAGCGCCTTTGGTTTGAGCGTTGCGAAGTGCCGCCAATGTTGTCATCCGCTCTGCCAACACAGCCGCGTTGGGAGAAACACGATCATACGGAAGGCAATCCCAAGCGGGAAACAAATATACACTATGTGCGGGCATCAGCTTCTTAATAAGCTCCGCCATCTTTTGCATCCGACGACCGTCGCGCGCGACAAAGCAGACAGACACTTTTCGATCTGGATTGGCAGCACTTTCGCTTTCAATCAGACGCGCGAGTTCAATCGGTTGCATGCCGTCAGGCACTCCGGTTATGAACCGATTGGGCGACAACGCATTTACGTCTAAGCGTTTATCATGTGAAAGCGTATGTTCGTCGATGTCTGCCATTATTCGTCAGAAACACGACTGTGTTGGTATTTAGCAATCTGTTTCAACAAATCAGGATGTGGGGCTTTGTCGAGCGGCTCTTTGCCAATAATCCAATTATACAGGTCCGCATCTGTTTCCCCCATCAACGATTCAAGGTCGTCAAGTTGCTCAGGACTGTAGTCTGCGATAACGCCGTCAACAAAACCGCCCAAGATAATATCCATCTCCTGGGTGCCACGGTGGTGCGCTCGGTATTTGATTTTCTTCAGGCGATCCTGATGATTTTCACGTTTTGTACTTGTCACAAGCTGCCACCATATGCGTTGCTGAATTGGAACTTTCATTTACGCGGTTAATTTGGATTTGTCAGCCTTCCGCCCAGCAGAAAATCAATATAAATTGCTCAAAACATCGAGAACTAGGAACAATCCTTGGCCCGCCCGGACATTCTAAACCCACTTTTTGCTTCTGTTAGCACCGTAAAAGGCGTCGGCCCGCAGCTCAGCAAGCTAATGGCGAGCTTTTTTGGTGCACCAGAGAATCAAGATGCGGTATTGTTAGACGTGCTGATGCATATGCCGTCTGGCATTATAGATCGAAGGCAACAACCGGGCGTTCAGTTTGCGCAACCAGGCGCGATTTCGACATTTCTATTGCATATTGATCGTCATTTACCGCCGCCGCGCAACAACAAACGGGTGCCTTATCGGATTGAAGCGCATGACGAGAGCGGTGAAATCACAATTTCCTATTTCGCTGGTCGTGCTTCCTGGCTTGAGAAAACTTTGCCTGTTGGCGAAAAACGCTACGTTTCAGGACCCGTCACGTTTTACCATGGCATGGCGCAACTTAATCACCCAGACTACATCGTTGCCGAAGACAAGTTTGATGAGCTACCGCTCGTGGAACCTGTTTACCCACTCACGCATGGATTAACCTCCAAAAAACTGCAGCTGGTCACGCAATTTGCATTGTCAAAGCTGCCATCAGTTCCAGAGTGGATAAGCCCTGCACGCATTCAAATGAATGGTTGGCCCTCTTTTGGTGAAGCGATGCATCAAACGCACAACCCGAAGACACCGGCTGACGCAAAAATTGAAGGGGCTGCGCGCGCGCGCCTCGCCTATGATGAATATTTTGCGGGTCAACTGGCGCTACAGTTGGTACGTGCGACGATGACACGAGAAAGTGGTGTTCAGCGGCAACTTGATGGAACAATCACCGCAAAAGTGCGCAGTGCACTTCCCTTTGCGCTTACTGAAGGCCAGGATCAGGCCGTGCTCGACATTGAAAAGGACCTAGAATCAAACCGCAAGATGGCGCGCTTGGTGCAAGGCGATGTCGGCTCAGGCAAGACAGTTGTCGCCTTAATGGCAATGGCCGCAATGGCTGAAGCTGGACATCAGAGTGCCTTGATGGCGCCCACTGAAATTTTAGCAACGCAACATTATGCGACCATTTCGGCAATTGCTGAACAAGCAGGTCTTCGAGCTGCTCTTTTGACAGGAAAAATGCCGGTTGGCGAACGTCGAGCTATCCAAGCGCGTATTGAGTCTGGCGAAATTGATATCGTAGTTGGTACGCACGCGCTCTTCCAATCAAGCGTTCTCTTTAAGTCATTAGGGCTCACCGTTGTCGACGAGCAACATCGTTTTGGCGTCCACCAGCGGCTTGCGCTTTCTGAAAAGGGACGCAAGACAGAGTTGCTGGTGATGACAGCAACCCCTATCCCTCGAACGCTTGTACTTACGCACTTTGGGGACATGGATGTCAGTTTGCTCAAAGAGAAGCCAGCAGGCCGTCAACCAATCGACACTGCAGTATTGGCCGCAAGCGAATATGACCGCGTCATTTCACGACTAAAGGCGAAAGTCGCTGAAGGCGCGCAGGCGTTTTGGGTCTGCCCCTTGGTTGAAGAGTCCGAGAATCTAGACGTTATTTCGGCAGAAGACCGACATAAATCGCTCGCAAATGTTTTCGGAAATCGCGTTGGACTTGTGCATGGTCGAATGAAGGCCGACGAAAAACAGGCCGTTATGGAGCGTTTTCAAAACAACGAACTCTCTATACTGGTGGCCACGACCGTAATTGAAGTTGGCGTAGACGTCCCAAACGCAACCATCATGATCATAGAACATGCTGAACGGTTCGGCCTATCGCAGTTACACCAGCTGCGTGGGCGCGTCGGACGTGGCAGCCAAAGATCAGCTTGTCTTTTGTTGCACGGCGAAAAGCTTACAGAAATGGCGGAAGCACGACTAATAACCATCCGAGCGACAGAAGATGGATTTGAGATCGCCGAAAAAGACCTTGAGTTGCGAGGTCAAGGTGATTTGCTGGGCACACGACAATCGGGCATGCCTGGCTTCAGAATCGCCATACCGGACTTTCACAAAGACTTGCTTGAAGTTGCTCATGAAGATGCGATTGACGTATTGGAACGCAATCCGGGCTTGCAGGGTGAAGAGGGTCAGGCAATCCGAACGCTATTGTATCTGTTCAGAAAAGACTTGGCGATCCCACTGATCCGCGCAGGCTAGCGCTTGCTCTTTTTTGCAGCGCCAGATTTCTCGGCTAATTCTGCTGTTTTCTTTTGATATTCTGGAGCAACCAGTCCAGCAGAAATCACGAGCTTTGCACCATCTTCAACACTCATATCGAGAATATGAACTTCTTCTTTTGGCAGGAACAACAAGAAGCCAGATGTTGGGTTTGGCGTGGTCGGTAGAAACACGCTGGTAATGCCTTCGCCTGCAACTTTCTCAGCCACCTCACCTTTTGCATCGGTTGAAATGAAAACCAATGCCCAAAGTCCTTTGCGCGGATATTCGATCAAGCCAACTTGCTTAAAGTTGGAATGACTTTGACTTACAACAGTCTCAAAAATCTGCTTCAAACCACGATAAAGGACTGAAACAAAAGGCATTTTGTGCAAAATGGACTCACCAAATTGTACAAGCGTCCGTCCGACAAGATTCGCCGTCAGGAAGCCAAGCATTACAATCGCGAATGCAGCGATTACCAATCCAAAGCCTGGAATATTCACAGGCAAATAGGTATCTGGATTATATTGTGGTGGAATGAGCGGTTTGACGAAATTATCGACAAACTGAATGATCGACCAAGTGATATAAATCGTCAGTCCAACCGGCGCAGCTATCACCAAACCTGTCAAAAAGTAGTTGGTCAGGCGGCGTCCTGCCGTGACCTGATGGGCGTGATGATCTTCGTCGTGACTATTGTTTTCAGGTTTTTCGCTCATAGTCTGATCTATATAGAGCGCCCTCAAGATTGTGCAATGCCTGATTGATACATAACCGATCAGACATTGCTAAATTTTGATCAACTTGTGGCGACTGCTTACTCTACGGTCACTGATTTTGCCAAATTACGCGGTTGGTCCACGTCAGTGCCCATAAATACAGCTGTGTGATATGCGAGCAGTTGGACAGGCACTGTTGCAACTATCGGTTGCACGAGTTCGTGGACCTCTGGCATCAGGATGATCTCGTTGATGTCCGGCCCGGCTTGTTTGGCACCTGCTTCATCGGTGATCAGAATGATGTTTCCACCACGTGCAGCTACCTCGTGCATATTCGACAGCGTTTTCTCAAGCAACGCATCTGACGGTGCAACGACCACGACGGGCACTTTTTCGTCAATCAATGCGATCGGTCCATGTTTTAGTTCGCCCGCTGCATAACCTTCTGCGTGAATATAGGTGATCTCTTTGAACTTAAGTGCACCTTCGAGCGCAACAGGATAGAGCGCGCCGCGCCCCAAATAAAACACGTCTTTTGCCTTGGACAAAGATTTGTCCAAACTTGCAATTTTTGGCTCCGATGCCAGCGCTTTAGACATGGCACCCGGCAACTTAGCTAGAGCATCTACCATTTCTGCTTCTTGAGCGTCGCTGAGTATTCCGCGTTGCTTGCCTGCAGCAATAGCCAGCGTGGCCAAAACGGTTTGCTGCGCAGTAGTTGCTTTGGTTGAGGCAACGCAAATTTCAGGTCCACATAAGGTCGGGAACACAACATCGGATTCACGAGCAATCGTGCTCTCGGCAACGTTCACAATCGAGGCAATATGCTGGTCTTGAGAAACACAATAGCGAAGGGCTGCAAGCGTGTCCGCAGTCTCACCCGATTGCGAAACAAACAACGCCAAACCGTCTTTTTCCATCGGCGGTTCGCGATACCTAAACTCTGATGCAATATCGACTTCTACAGGCAAGCGCGCATATTTTTCGAACCAATATTTGGCAATCATTGCCGCATAGTAGGATCCGCCACAACTTGAAATAGTCAGTCGTGAGAGCTTTGCGAAATCAAACGGCAATTCTTGCGGCAGTTGCACTTTGCGTTCAGCAAAATTCACATAATTGGAAAGCGTGTGCGAGATCGTATCCGGTTGCTCATAGATCTCCTTCGACATGAAGTGCCTATGGTTGCCTTTGCTCACAGATTCAGCGCCGGTATTCGCTGTCGAAACTGGGCGATTCACTGGATTACCTTCGCGGTCAAAAACGCGCATATCGGATTTGGTTATTGCAACCCAATCGCCCTCTTCAAGATAGGTGACCTTGTTGGTGAAAGGCGCCAATGCAATTGCATCAGATCCCAAAATCATTTCGCCATCACCGTGGCCGACGGCAAGCGGCGCACCTTGTCGCGCACCGATGATCAGGTTTTCTTCACCCTTGAACATCATTGCCAGCGCAAACGCGCCATCTAGGCGTTTGATGACTGCTGCCGCAGCATCAAACGGTGCCGCGCCGCGATCCATTTCACGCGTTACCAACAACGCAACCATTTCTGTGTCAGTTTCAGAAATCGGCGCATATCCGTCGATAGCCAATTCGTCTTTTAGTTCGCGAAAGTTTTCAATTATACCATTGTGGACCACTGCAACCTTGTCGGTCATATGTGGGTGAGCATTTTCTTCGGTTGGAGCGCCGTGCGTTGCCCATCTTGTGTGGCCAATACCGATGTTCCCGGCCAGGGGTGATTCTTCCATGCGTGCTTTTAGGTTTGTCAGCTTCCCCGGCGCACGACGACGGTCCATTTTACCCTGATCAAACGTTGCAATTCCCGCGCTATCATAACCGCGATATTCAAGTCGTTTGAGCGCGTCTGCAATTCGATCGGCGACAGGCTTGTCGCTAACGATTCCAACGATTCCGCACATAGTATTCCCTCTAGTCTTTTTTCTCACTCCAACGACGCCTAATCGTGTTGGCGTAATCGGGTTTATTAGTTTGCTTGGACCGGCCAATTGCCAGAGCATCTTTTTCTACATTGTGCGTAACAACACTTCCCGAAGCGACATATGCACCGTCTGCAATCGTCACAGGTGCCACTAGCGCACTGTTCGATCCGATAAATGCGTTCTCTCCGATGTTTGTTTTATATTTGTATCTCCCATCATAATTGCAGGTGATGGTTCCTGCGCCGATATTTGAACCGGCACCTACCTCAGCATCGCCAATATAGGTCAGGTGATTGATTTTTGCGCCGACGCCAATGTCAGATTTTTTGACCTCAACGAAGTTCCCCGCTTTGCTTTTTGCGCCCATATTGGCGCCCGGTCGCAGTCGCGCGTAAGGTCCAATTTGAGCTTCTTCACCCACATTTGCGCCTTCCAAATGACTGAACGCGTGAATAACCGCACCGCTTTTGACAGTCACACCTGCGCCGAAAACTACATTCGGTTCAATCACGACATCATTTTCGATTTTGGTATCATGGGAGAAGAAAACGGTCTCAGGCGCGATCAGGGTGACCCCGCCAATCATCACCTTTTCCCGCATACGCTGTTGGAATGTGTTTTCCGCCATCGCGAGTTGTCGACGATCGTTGACACCTAAAACCTCTGCTTCTGGACTGGTCGAGGTTTTCACCACAAACCCATTATCGCGAGCGATTTGCGCTGCATCGGTGAGATAGTACTCGCCTTGAGCGTTTGCATTATCAATCTTGTCAATAATTGCATTCAGGCAATCGGTTTTAAAACCCATAATGCCTGAATTGCAAAAGCCGATTTGGCGTTCTTGCTCAGAGGCGTCTTTTTCCTCAACGATCCTCACCAACTGATCGCCTTCCATTACCAGTCGACCTAAGCCAAATGCGTTTTTGGGCTCATATCCGACAACTACGAGGTCAGCACCGTCATCCAATACGGCTTTCGCGCGTTCAATTGTTTCCGGTTGAATCATGGGATTGTCTGCAAAAAGGACGAAGACATAGCCATCCATTTTTTGCCAATGTTGGCGCGCCTGCATTGCGGCATGTCCGGTACCCAATTGCTCATGCTGCGTGACCGTTTCAATGCCCGCATTCAATTTTTGAATATATTCTTCTGATTCTTGATGTTTTGGCCCAAGAACTACTGCAATTTTATCCGCCCCGGCGCGCTGGCAACTGTTCACCACGTGTGCCAGCATTGGCAAACCGCCAACCTTGTGCAGAACTTTTGGTGTTTTTGATTTCATGCGCGTGCCCTCACCGGCCGCGAGTACAATCGTCAAAATAGCAGTCATGTGCGGATATTGCTCCGAAATTGAATATCTGTCGTTCACTTATTGCAAGAATGTGTTGGCAAAATGGAAACATCCAAGCAGCCCATGAACCAAATATTCAACTTATGCAATAATGATTACAGTTGCATCGCGATTCGTGCGGGGTTTTCGGCGGACATGGGAGACGAATTTGGCATCGACTGAATTCAACCGTTTTGAGCAAGCTGACGTTAAGATATGGGGCTTCATCGCTGTAGGTGTGGTCACCACAATGCTGCTCTTATCAAGCGTTGCGAACTTTGTGCCTTCGCAATATCTCAACGCTTTACGCGAAACACGTCAGACTTCCGGCACGATCAACCAACTGCATGCCGAATTGACAAAGATCCGCCTGGAATTTGCATCTATTAAGCGCGAAAACTCCATCGCCGGAACGCGTATTACGTTGGGTGAAGAGTCAAATTCGAAGTTCTCGCGTCGCGTCCGCGCCCTTGAATCTAGCATTCCAATGCTGCTTGAGGCCTTGCCAGCTGACGCAACTATTGACCGCTCGCTGATCACCGCGTCAATCAACGAAGCAAATGGCGAAGAGATCATAAAAAGCGACGAAAACGTAAAAGTCACTCAGTCGAACCTGTTTGACAATCGACCGATGTCAGAGGCCGCACCCGCGACACTGCAGCAAGCATTACCTGAAGCTGTCGACGACAGCGAGATGATGACAGAGGAACCCGTCGAGAAAATGCCCGTGGTTGAGATTAGCGCGACTGAATTTGGGCTGATCATTGGGCCATCTCTCGAGATGAACAGTACGTCTGTTGCTTGGGAAAAGTATAAAGCCAATATAGGCACATTGCTCATTGGATTAGAACCACGTGCTTTGCCGGTTGGAAATGATTCTGAAAAATGGCGACTAATCGCTGGTCCTATTGCGGACATCTCAGAAACGATCTCGTTATGTTTGCAGATTTCTCAAACCGGTTTGACGTGCGAAGCTAGCGGTTTTGGTGGTGTTGAACTAGGTCGCTAAATGGGTTGGAAAGAAAAATTCAAAAACTTCGATTTTTCTTGTTGACTTAGCAGCCAATAAAACTATTGTCCGCGCTGTTCGCAGATGAACACTAAGTGCCCGTAGCTCAGCTGGTAGAGCATCCGACTTTTAATCGGACGGTCGAAGGTTCGAATCCTTCCGGGCACACCATTCTCCCAAATTCGATAAATTCATTAGTTCAACGGCTTGCATTCACTTCTTAATGTGAATTTGCAAAGCAATAGTGGTTTTACTTTTTCGCCAACCAGTTGACTGTTGTTTGAAATGCGGTCGCCAAGTTCTTATCGACGGTCGGTAGAAGCTCGGTCCAATCTTCATAGACTTTGAGCTCTTTTGGTCCGTCACTAATGCCGCGAAGCACGATTAAATCCAAATCATAAGACTGACAGACGCGCTGAACCGCGTAGCTTTCCATATCGACCATGTCTTGCTCGATCAGATCGAACTGATCCGTGAGAATGATGTTGCCGCCGGTCGACAATGACACACTCGGTATGTCCGGCACAGTATGTGGCAAGTGAATTATTGGCGGCTGTTCAAGAAACGGGGTTTGGCCAGGTGCAAAACCAAGAGGCGTCGCATCCATGTCGCGATAGCTTACGCTTGATGCCTGATAAACTTCGCCCTGCCCCAAAATTGCTGAACCTGCCGAGCCGAGCAACACCACAAAGTCAGGTGTTACCTGCAGGCGCTCAATGATGCGGCAGGTGTTGATTGCTGCTTCAACCGGACCAACACCGACGATGGCCGGATTAATAAGCTTTTTGAGCTCAGATAGGTACTCAGCTGCAGTGGCCATCAATGGAAGAACCGTTTTGCCGTTTGCAAGCTCTAACAACTCGTAATTCTTGTTACCGGGACGGTCATGCATAGATTAGTCTTTTCAAATCAGTGGGAGAATTTTCTGTTCGTCGAAGTTCGCGCCGCACAATAAGACTATGTTGGTCTGTCCGCGATATTTTTCCGCGTTCTTAACTAGCCCCGCCAATGCCAATGCAGCCGCGCCCTCAACGATTTGGTGTTCCTTGCGTGCTAGCAACTTTAGCGCCGATGCAATTTCAGCTTCATCACAAACAACTAGTTCATCTATCACGGCCGACGCAATTGGAAGTGTCAGGCTATCTTCATCCATCGCGCCAGCGACACCATCTGCCAATGTATCAAGGTGCGGCACATCGACCACAGATCCATTTTTGATCGCAGCATCTAATGCGGCAGAGTTTTTGGCTGAAACGCCGATTACATTGATGTTTGTGCCAAATGCCTTGAACACTGAACCAATGCCGCTGACTAACCCGCCGCCGCCGAGCGAGATAAATACGTTATCCACCTCTGGAACTTGCTCTACGATTTCTAGACCGATGGTGCCCTGACCCGCCATAATCTCGTAGTCATTATATGGAGAAACATAGGTTAGGTTTTCATCTGCTGCGGCCGCGGCGCGTGCAATGACTTCTGACTGGCCAGAATCGCTGCCTTTAAGTACGACGTCCACGCCAAATGACTTGATCTTATCAAGTTTTGCAGGTGATACGCCTTCAGGCAAATAGACGGTAAGATTGTGCCCCAGGACAGATGCTGCAAATGAAGAGGCAATCCCATGATTTCCAGAACTCGCAGTAACCACCCTCTGATCGGTCGGCAATGTCGTGAGTTTGCTCAACGCGCCGCGTAGTTTAAACGAGCCTGTCTTTTGAAAGTTTTCCGCTTTGAAGTGCAGATCACACCCAAGCACTTCGCCGAGCAATTTGGCAGGCAGGCAAGGCGTCATATAAATGTGGTCTGCAATCCGCCTTCGCGCTCGAACAGATGCTGCAGCTGATTGACAAATTTGATCTTCCACGCGGTCGTCTCCTATTTAGCTTCAGCTGAGATAATCATAAACAATACATTTTGTCTAATATAGACTTTTAATCTCGCTCTATCCACGATATGGTTGCGCAACTCGGAGGACACGATGGATATTGTAGAATTCTCAATTGAGCGCATTCAATCGCTATACGAAAACACTGTCGACTATAATTTGTCGGATAGCGGCGTTCACCCCTACTCATTGCGTGAATTGCTTTCAAGTGCAGAGATTGAAAAACTGCTTGATGTAGAATTGGGCTATGGGTGGACAAATGGCGGCGTTGAACTGCGTCAATCCATCTCAAAACTTTATGAAAACAAGTCCACAGACAACGTGATTGTTACCAATGGATCAGCCGAAGCAAATTTTGTCTTGGTTATGGGGATGCTCAACGCAGGCGACGAACTCGTTGTAGTTGTGCCTAACTACTTGCAAATGTGGGGCTGGGCGAAGGCACTTGGCGTCAAGGTTATTGAGGTGCCTCTCCGTGAAGAGAATGGCTGGTTGCCCGATCTGGATGAGCTGAAGTCTGCGATTACCGCCAAGACTAAAATGATAAGCTATTGTTCGCCAAACAATCCGACCGGTAGCGTTATCCCTACTGAGATGCTGACGGAAATCGTGAACCTTGCACGCCAATACGACATTTATGTCCATGCTGACGAAGTCTACAAAGGGTCCGAGCTAGATGGCAATGAGGGACCAAGTATCGCCGATATCTATGAAAAAGGCATAGCCACCAACGGGTTATCCAAAGCGATGGCTCTGCCCGGTCTTCGCGTTGGCTGGTTGTGCGGTCCAACCGAAGTTATTGAGCGTGCATGGCACTGCAAGGACTATACCTCAATCACGACAAGCGCGGTTAGCGAGTTCGCTGCAAACATTGTAGTGCAACCAGAAAAACGAAATGAGATTTTGGCGCGCAGCAGGACAATCCTGAATGAAAACGTAGCGATGCTCGATAATTGGGTTAAAGCGCATCACGAGAACTATTCGTGCCGTCTACCTCAAGCTGGTGGTATGGCATTTGTTCGATACAATATGGGCATCAATTCAACTGACTTGGTACATCGCATGCGCGAGCAACGCTCCATCATGCTCTTACCCGGAGATTGTTACGGCATGGATGGATATATTCGGATTGGCGTTGGGGCCCCAAAATCACATCTGGAAGCAGGCCTAGAACAGCTAGCCGAGTTTACCAAGGGAATGAACAATTGACCCACAGCGCCGCAATACAAAATGCAGTGAACGTAGCGGATGGCGTCGCGACCTTGTTGGCGCCAAATGCGGAAGTGATCGTGCATGACATAGCGACCGAGTGCGTAATCCATATTGCGAACAATTTCTCAAAGCGTGAAATCGGTGATCCATCAAATCTGAAAGAGATAGAATTTGATCCCCAGGAACAGGTTATTGGACCATACGACAAAGTAAACTGGGACGGTCGATTGATCAAATCCATCTCAATTGTCATTCGCGACGAAGATGGAAGCGCTGCGGCGTTGGTTTGCGTCAATTTAGATCTTTCCCAGTTTGACCAAGCACGGCAAATCTTGACCAGTCTAATGAACTTGCCGGGTGACAAAGCAAAACCGGAAAAGCTTTTCAATGACGATTGGCATGAGCAAATCAATGCGTTTATCAACGCCTGGGCGACGGAGCAAAATCTCGCGGTTGAACGTTTGGATCGCGAACAAAAAAAGGCGCTTGTGGTCGCACTTGACCAAAAGAAGGCGTTCGCTGCCAAGCACTCAGTGAACTATGTTGCACGCGTACTCGGGTTGGGTAGAGCTACAATCTACAATTATTTGAAGGAATCCTGAGCCATTACGAAACACCGGCAGCCTTCAAGACTGTTGTTGCCGCAGCGATATCTTGGCTAGCAAGGCCCGTCATGTCAGCAATGCTAACTTGTTCGTCATTTTGCCGCCCACCTGCGCTCCCCGCCAGAACCTCACCCAGCTCAATAATACGAGTTTTATCGAGCGCAGCATTAGAAAACTCACCATGATCAAGGCATTGATCGACCTTGTCTGCCACCAACAATTGCGCACGTTGCACCAGTGCGGGATCAAGTTCACACTTGCCCGGCGCATCGGCCCCTGAAGCCGTTATGTGCGTCCCTGGCGCAATCCAATCAGATTGGACAATTGGTTCAACGCTGGGTGTTGTCGTCAGAATTATGTCAGCGGCCCGACATTCCTCTTCCAATGCGTCTGAAGGATTTGCCGCTATGCCACGCTTCGCTAATTGCTGCGCCAACTCAGCTGCTTTGTCTTTGTTGCGCGCCCAGATTGTCGTTTTAAAATCTCGCTCAGGCAGGAACCGGTTGTGCGCCAAAGCTTGTTCACGCGCTTGAATGCCAGCACCAATAATCAGCAGTTTTTTGGCGTTTGGCCGCGCCAGTGCTTTGGTGGCAATGGCAGCCCCTATCGCGGTCCGAACATCCGTTAAATAACCTTCATCTTGTAAAACAGCCAAAACCTCACCTGTCTTGGCTGAGAGTGCCACCATCATGCCATTGCTTGTCGGCAAGCCCAGCTTTGGGTTGTTGTAAAATCCCGTAGCAATTTTGATGACGAACACGTCGTCACCATGCAAATGGCCAAATTTGATGTGGCAGTCACCATTTTGCTCAGGGAACTGAATATAGCCGACAGGCGGAATTGTTGCTGATCCAGACGATACAGCGACATATGACCGTTCAATGGCACTTGCCATTTCGTCAAAGTCACACAATGAAACAATTTCTTCTCGCTGCAATATACGCACGGCACCACCACTTTTAGACTCTTTGTCTATAGTGGCCTTTTTGTCTACCAAGTCAAGTGTTCGTCGAACAAGCCGCGTCAACGTGGCAAATGACGACGGAACCCATCTTTAAAGGCGACCAACATTGCACCCAACAATATGAAAGGCAGCGCAAAATAGAAACTGATCGTCGGCAAATCGCCAAATATGGCGAAACCAGTTCCAATTGCCCAAATCAGAGATAAGTAATCAAATGGTGCCAGTTTTGATGCTTCGGCATATTTGAAACTTAGCGTCATCGCAATATGTGCGAAGCCACCAAATAACCCCGCGCCTATCAGTGCAAGCAAGCTTGGCATAGACGGTTGTGTCCACCCAAATGGTGCAGTCATCAATCCTGCAATTGCGCACACCAAGGCAAAGTAGAATGCAATTGCCCCGGCATTTTCGGTTCTTGCCAAGTTCCGAATTTGGATAATTGCAAATGCCGTAACGATTGCCGTAAATACGCCAAGGCCAATGCCAAAAGCATAGTTTTGGTCAACTTCGCCTGTAAGTTGAGGTACAATGAGGACGAGTGTGCCGATTACGCCTAGGGCAATCCCCATCCATCTTGTGCTATTCACATCTTCCTTTAGAAAAACCGCTGCGAGTATCGCCACCAGGACGGGTGACAGATAGGTCAAAATTGTCGCTTCGGCGATTGGCAAATAGCTAAGAGTAGCGAAGCTGCCAAACATAGCCACACACCCAGTCAAACACCGCAAAAGGTGCCCGATTGGCTTCTTTGTATATAGGCCCGATGGGAACTCTCGCGTGATTACAAGGAACAAAACCAACGGAATTAACGCAAACGCGCTGCGGAAGAACACGATTTGTCCCGTTGGTGATTCCGAGGTCGCTGCAAGCTTTACGCAAGCGACCATTCCCGCAAAAAGCAGGCCAGACCCTACCCTTAGGGCAATTGCAAAGCTATCATTTGACATGGTGTTCTCAAGAACGAGATGGGAGTAGTTTAAAGCTAGTCTATCCAAATAAACCTGCAACACAATTTATTTCTATCCAAGTATTTTGGTCGTGATAGGCTTAATCCTATGCGAGTGAGAATTCGACTGTTTGGCTTTTTGATTGGCATTGCATTCAGTTCGGTTGCGGTGGCCGAACAACTTGTGCCATTTGGCCCCACCGCTTTTTCACTTGCAGACCCAGCTCTCAACTCATCCGATTTGGCCAAGTTTAACTACGGTCGCGGCCTATTTCACCATGAATGGCAAGTCCATCGACACGCGAATGGAAGCCAGAGTGGATTGGGCCCAATTTTCTCTGCGAACGCCTGTGCAGCATGCCATATCCGCGGTGGCAGGGGTAAAACGCCAGAAAAAGGAGAGAGACCAACCGCCTATGTCATTGCTGTAGGTATCCCTTCTGCCCTGTATGGAACACTCCCCGACCCAATCTATGGCGCACAGATCCAATCAAATGCCGTGGGCACACCAACTGAAGCAGAGGTTTTCGTGTCATATAAAGCAACGCTGGACCGCCTGTCAGATGGCACGCCAGTTGAGTTGCGCACGCCTATATTTGAAATTGGCGCCGCAAATTACGGACAATTGCATGAACACGCTGAACTTTCAGGTCGACTTCCCCAGCAAATAATCGGCCTAGGGTATTTGGAGCAAATAGGGTTCGAAACGCTGAGCACATTTGCTGATCCTGAGGATGTCAATGGCGATGGTATTTCGGGCAGAATATCATTGATGGAAAATGGTGAAATTGGGCGGTTCGGATGGAAAGCAACAGCGCCAACTGTTTTGCATCAGACAGCAAAGGCTGCGAGCAGTGATATGGGCATATCAACGCCACTATTTCCAGCATATGCGGGGGATTGCACCCAAAAGCAGGTTGAGTGTCTTGAAGCTAGTCTCGAGCAGCCGCAGAACAAAAAAACCGAGCTAGATGTGAATGAAGCGCGCATTCTTGCGCTCTACAGCGCAAATATACATGTGCCGCCGCGTCGCAATGCCTATGATCCGGAAGTGCGCCGTGGCGAAGGCATATTCTCCGCAATCGGCTGCGCATCATGCCATGTTCCGGTGTTTTCGGAATCTCAAGAATATCGCGGGGCTTACACGGATATGCTCTTACACGAAATGGGTATGGGCCTGAGCGATCCTACTTATGGTGAGACCGAATTAGCGCGCGAATGGCGGACACCGCCACTTTGGGGAATTGGCTACACTGAAGAAGTAAATGGCAATCAATTCTATCTGCACGATGGCCGGGCCCGCGACCTGATAGAAGCAATTATGTGGCACGGCGGCGAAGCTGAGCGCACAAAAGAGACTTTCCGCTCACTTTCAACAAATGAGCGGAACGCCCTTATCGCTTTTCTGAACTCGCTCTAGCGCAACGCATGGAAGTGCTCAAGCAGGCCCTGTGTCGAACTATCATGATCTTTCGCATCAGCACTTCCTTGCACCTTTGGCAGAAGCGCTTTGGCCAATTGCTTGCCCAACTCGACGCCCCATTGATCGTATGAATTCACGTTCCATATGGCGCCCTGCACAAACACCTTATGTTCATAAAGCGCGATTAGGTTACCTAACGTTTTTGGCGTAAGCTTCTGATACATAATGGTATTCGAAGGTCGATTACCTGGAAACACCTTATGCGGAGTCAATTCTTCAATTTCGCTATCGCTCAAGCCTTGCGCTTCAAGCTCTGATCTTACTTCGTCAGCGGTTTTACCCAACATCAACGCTTCAGACTGCGCAAAACAGTTGGCAACCAGCTTTTCGTGATGTTCCGGGTAGTCCGTTTCGCCTTGCGCAGCGATCAAAAAATCGACAGGAATAACGTCGGTGCCTTGGTGGATCAATTGGTAGAATGCGTGTTGTCCGTTGGTGCCAGGCTCACCCCA
This sequence comes from Maritalea porphyrae, assembly GCF_030159895.1. GTDB lineage: Bacteria > Pseudomonadota > Alphaproteobacteria > Rhizobiales > Devosiaceae > Maritalea > Maritalea porphyrae. The sequence goes on along the minus strand of NZ_BSNI01000002.1, from coordinate 1,972,007 downwards.
GACGATTGGACCAGTGGCATAGTCCACCGTACTGCCATCGCGTTGAACGGACTTCCCGTTGCTCTCCATATCCTGTTGCTGAAGATAGGCTGCAAAACGGCCCATACGCTCGTCATATGGCAGGACGGCATGGGTCGAGTACCCAAATGCATTTCTGTACCAAACACCGAGTAAAGCCATGATAACAGGCATGTTTTTATCAAGTGGCGCGGTGAGGAAATGCTGATCCATTTCAGCTGCACCGGCCAAGAACTCGTCAAAATTCTCGGGCCCGATTGCCAACATCACCGAAAGGCCGATGGCGCTCCACACAGAATATCGCCCGCCGACCCAGTCCCAGAATCCAAAGATTCGATCCTCTTGAATGCCGAACTCAGCGCACGCATCCAAGTTGGTTGATACCGCAACAAAGTGATCACCTACAGCCTTATCGCCCAGTGCTTCTGCAAGCCATTTGCGTGCAGAATTAGCGTTTGTCATGGTTTCATCAGTGGTGAAGGTTTTCGACGCCACGATGAATAATGTCGTTTCCGGATCTAGGCCAGCAAGTGTGTCTGCGATGTCTGATCCATCAACATTGGAAACAAAATGCGGTTTTATTTCAGAGACATATGGGCTTAGTGCGCGAACGACCATTGCTGGCCCGAGATCAGATCCGCCAATGCCGATATTGACCACATCGGTAATCTTAGTTCCCGTTGAGCCCGCGATTTCACCGTTTCTGAGCTTTGCTGAATAGCTGCGCATTGCCGCCAAGACAGTGCGAATTGGTGCTGAAACATTCTCACCGTCGACATGTAAATCGTCGTCGCCTTGATGGCGCAGTGCCATGTGCATGACAGCACGATCTTCAGTTAGGTTGATGTGTTCGCCAGCCCACATCTTGTCGCGGAGCTGCTCAACACCAGAATTACGCGCCAGGTCAAGCAGAACATTCATGGCTTCTTGGTCGACGATGTTCTTCGAATAATCGAGAAAAAGTGTGCCAGAATTTAGGGAGAAATTGCTAAAACGTTGCGGATCATTCTTGAACATTCTTCGCAAATGCTCGCGACTTAACCGATTTTGTTCTGCTTTTAGCTTCGCGAGATTCTCAGCAACGTTTTTGGGCATATTTTCACCTATTCTATGGGGTCGATGTCGCCTCTTTCCCATCCCGCACGGGTTTCAGCGACGTAATCGTCATATCTGTTTTCTGCGATTGCAGCGCGCGCGCCCTGCATCAATTCTTGGTAATAAGCCAGATTGATCTGGCTTAAAAGCATCGCACCCAACATTTCGTTCGCTTTCATCAAATGATGCAAATAAGCGCGCTGAAAACGACGACAATTTTCATTTGGCGACTGTTCATCCAGCGGACGGCTATCTTCTTTGTGCCGTGCATTCTTGATATTGATAACACCGAACCGCGTATAGGCATGGCCATGGCGGCCGGCGCGCGTTGGGTGAACACAATCGAACATATCGATTCCGCGTTTCACAGCACCTAAGAGATCGTCAGGTTTGCCAACGCCCATCAAATAGCGTGGTTTATCGGTTGGCAGTGCGGGCGTTGTGTAGTTGAGTACTTCAAACATAGTTTCTTGCGGCTCGCCCACAGCAAGACCACCAACGGCGTAACCGTGAAAACCAATGCCTGTCAGTTCTTTAGCGGATTGCAGGCGCAACACTTCATTGTCGCCGCCCTGCACAATGCCAAATAGTGCATGACCTGGTTGTGTGCCAAACGCTGTTTTTGATCGTTCCGCCCAGCGAACAGACAATTCCATTGCGCGTTTGATTTCAGAAAGTTCGGCTGGCAGTGCCACGCACTCGTCGAGCTGCATTTGGATGTCCGCGCCGAGCAAGGTCTGAATTTCAATCGATCGTTCAGGGGTCAAAAGATGAGAAGAGCCATCAATATGGGACTTAAAAGAAACACCATTTTCATTGAGTTTTCGCAATTTTGCCAAAGACATAACCTGGAAACCGCCACTGTCAGTCAGAATTGGCTTTTTCCACTGCGCAAACTCATGCAAACCACCCAATTTTGCCATGCGTTCCGCGCCAGGACGCAACATCAAGTGATATGTGTTGCCAAGAATAATATCCGCTCCAAGCGCTTCCACTTGTTCGGGATACATACCTTTTACGGTGGCGGCAGTACCAACAGGCATAAAGGCAGGTGTGCGAATGTCGCCGCGCGGCGTCGAAATATTGCCTAAGCGCGCACCATTGTCGGTGTTTTTCAATTCAAATGAGAATGATTGCTGGCTCATTTTTGTTCCCGAAACAGAAGCGACGCATCGCCGAAAGAGTAAAAGCGATATTCGTTATCAATCGCATGTTTGTAGGCATTGCGCATATTGTCCAGACCTGAGAAGGCGCTAACAAGCATAAACAAAGTGCTTTTGGGCAAATGGAAATTTGTCATCAACACGTCAACTGCGTTGAATTGATAACCTGGTGTGATGAAGATTTCGGTTTCGCCACAAAACGGTTTGAGTTCTCCATCAAATGCCGCAGATTCAAGCACTCGCAAACTTGTGGTGCCAACAGCGAATAACCGCCCACCATTTGCCCAACATTTTTTTATTTTTGCCACAGTTTCGGCGCTGAGTTCGCCCCATTCTGCGTGCATTTTATGGTCATCAGTGTCTTCGGCTTTGACCGGTAAAAAAGTACCGGCCCCCACATGCAGCGTCGCATAATCAATTTCGACGCCTTTGCTGGCAATGTTATCCAACAATTCATCCGTAAAATGCAAACCGGCGGTTGGTGCAGCTACTGCGCCATCGTGTTGCGCATAAACCGTTTGATAGTCAGTATCGTCCTGATCATCATGATCACGTTTTGCACTGATATAGGGTGGCAGCGGCATCGCGCCGCGCGCCTTGATCGCCTCATCAAGTTCTGCGCCAGCAACTTCAAAACGCAAGAGAACTTCGCCCGCCTCGCCTTTTTCTTCGCAAGTAGCGATTAGCGGCTCCATGCCTACAGCCTCAAAAGCGACTTGCTCACCAACTTTGAGTTTTTTGGCAGGTCGCGCGAAAGCACGCCAAAGATCTGTGGCGTCGCGTTTGTGCAGATTGACGGTGACTTTGGCAACTGCCTCGCCGCGCGTACGCTTTCCCACCAATTCCGCAGGTAGAACCCGCGTATTGTTGGCGATCAGAATATCCCCCGGGCGGAGAAAATCCAGTAGATCCGTGACGACATGATCAGCTGGCGGTTCGCCAGCTGACATTTTTGCTGGGTCAACAACAAGCATACGCGCGCTATCGCGTGGCACAGCGGGATGCAGTGCCACACGGTCAGCGGGCAGTTCAAAATCGAACTGATCGACGCGCATGTTGGTTTTTCCGGGGTTTTAGTTAGTCAGCAGCAACGCGCATTGACAAGATTTGATCTGGGTCTTGCACTGGCTCGCCTTTTTTCAAAGCATCAACTGCATCCATACCGTCAATCACTTGTCCCCAAACTGTATACTGACCGTCCAAGAATCCTTGGTCGCCATAGCAGATGAAGAATTGTGAGTTGGCAGAATTCGGGTCCATTGTGCGTGCCATGGAACAAGTGCCGCGCTTATGAGGTGTTTCGTTGAATTCTTGGGCCAAATCTGGCTTGTCTGATCCGCCAGTACCTGTGCCTAGAGGGCAACCAACCTGCGCCATGAATCCATCAATTACACGGTGAAACACGATTCCGTCGTAGAAATTTTCGCGAGCAAGCTCTTTGATCCGCTCAACGTGCTTTGGCGCAACGTCAGGATACATTTCAATGACGACGCTGCCTTTTGACGTTTCAAGCAACAATGTGTTTTCGCGGTCTTTGATTTCAACCATGGTAATCTCCTTTGTTGCCGCCTACTTATACGGACAAGAGCTAATGTGCTAGCCCCATTCTTTGACTATTTGGTCGCGGATTGCCTATTGATCGAGAACTTTGAGTGAAATCATCTGGTCTGGATCCTTCACAATTCCGTTTTGGCCGACGCCTTTTTTGATTTGGTGAATGTGTTCCATACCTTCACGCACATAACCCAAGACAGTGTATTGACCATCTAGAAACCGTGCATCTTGGAATGTAATGAAAAATTGCGAGTTGGCCGAATTTGGATTTTGGCTGCGCGCCATGCCGATTGTTCCGCACTGATAGGGTGTATCGGTAAACTCAGAAGGCAAATCTGGCAGGTCAGAACTCCCCATTCCGGTGCCGGTTGGATCACCCGTTTGCGCCATAAACCCATCGATTACGCGGTGGAAAACTATGCCGTCATAGAACCCTTGTTTGGCCAATGTGGTTAGACGTTCAACATGTTTGGGTGCCAAATCTGGACGAAGCTCAAGCTTTACGTCGCCAGTTTTTAGCTTGAGTTGCAGGTTGACGACTTCTACGCCTGCTGGCGCAACCGGGGTTTCGCAAGCCGCATACTCAGTCGGCTCAACTGGTGTCGGCGCCGATGTCCGGTAATTGACGAAAAGCATATAACCAACAACGGCAAGCAAGCCGACAACTAGAAGTGTGACGGCTACGTTGTTTGATTTAGGTGTTTCACTCATTTTTTGTCTGCCAATAGTTTGAGAACGGCCGCAGGCACAAACGCAGAGATGTCGCCATCCATTTGTGCTATTTGGCGAACTAACGTTGCTGAAATATGGCGCACGTGCGGGCTAGATGGCACAAAAACAGTCTGCTGGTCTGGCGCCATTTGCGCGTTCATGCCGACCATCTGCATTTCATAATTGTAGTCGGTTGTGTCGCGCAATCCGCGCACGATGATATTTGCGCCAACATCGCGCGCAGCTTGCACCATCAATTTGTCAAATGTGACTAGCTCAAGTTCAGTATTGTTGCGCGCGGCGATTGGGCCGGTAGTTTGCTGCAGCAATTCAAATCGTTCTTCAGTTGTGGTCAACGGAGACTTGGAGTGATGTACGCCGACGCCGACAATTAGTTTGTCAACCAAACGACACGCGCGTTCGATGACATCCAAATGGCCATTGGTTATGGGATCAAATGAGCCGGGATAGAAGCCTACTTGCTTTGTCATCGAGTTTCCTTCCTAAATTTTGCGTTGCAGCGCCAACCATGCGCCACCGACAATCAAGAGCGACCCTGAGATTTTGTTGACTATTGAAAGTCGTTGTTGGGTCAAAAACTTGCGCGTGCCACCTGCAGCAACTGCATAAATGCTGTCTAGAATTGTAAATACCAGCATGGTTATAAGCCCTAAGCCTATGACTTGCGGCGCGGTTGCTGCTGAAGGTTCAATAAACTGTGGTAAGAATGCACCCAAAAATAGCAGCGCCTTGGGATTTGACATCGTGACCACGAAGCCCTGAACGACCGATTGGTGGCCACTTTTGACAGTTGTGTTTTCGTCAAATACCAAACCGGACCTACTGGTGATCATCTTATAACCGATCCACAACAAATAGGCGGCACCAACTAGCTTCACCCAAAAGAATGCCCAACTCATAAATCCAATTACCGCTTGAAGGCCAAGTGCGACGACAATCACCATTAGGAATATGGCGATTTGCGCACCCAGAACTGTCAGAAGGCCAGCAACGGGGCCTCTTGCGAGAGCATTAGCGACGATCAAAGTGACGGTTGGTCCTGGAACGATGGCCAAGAAAAAGCACGCTGTAATGAATGCGATAAACGCAGATGGCTCGAGCAAAATCATAGACTAGTCCCCATAACGGGCAGGAATGCGTCTATTCGCTTTCCTTACCATCTCCATTTACGTCCGACTGATCATCACCGTCAACTTGGTCTTCATCGTCTGGTTCAGGTTCAGAAATACGTTCGACGGAAACAACTTGTTCGCCCTCTGCAGTATTTAGAACTGTCACACCCTGTGTGGCGCGCCCAGCAATCCGGATGCCATCAACTGGCACACGGATCAACTTGCCGCCATTGGTAACCAACATAATTTGGTCATCATTTTCAACAGGGAAAGACGCAACGATTTCGCCATTCCGCTCGCTCATGGCCATCGCAGTGATACCTTTACCGCCGCGACCAGTTTTACGATATTCGTAGGCTGATGAACGTTTACCGTAGCCATTTTCTGAAATTGCCAGAATAAACTGTTCAGCGGCGCTCATTTCAGCATAACGCTCTTGGCTGATTTCAGCGTCGCTCAACGCTTCATCTTCATCTGCTTCACTTGAATCGCCTTCAATCAAGCGGCGCAGCTTAAGGTAAGCCGTGCGCTCATCCGAAGTCGCATCAAAATGTCCAAGAATTGACATCGCAATCACTTCATCGCCGTCAGCGAGCTTAATGCCGCGAACGCCAACCGAGTTGCGGCCAGCAAAGACACGCACCTCGTCGACACCAAAGCGCATGGCTTGGCCCATCTTCGTGGTCAAAAGAACATTGTCTTGTGGCGAGCAAGTCTCAACGCCGACAATGCCGTCGCCGTCGTCAAGTTTCATGGCAATCTTACCGTTGCGGTTAACCTGCACAAAATCTGCAAGCGAATTACGACGCACGGTGCCGCGCTTCGTTGCAAACATAATGTCGAGATCTTGCCAAGTATCCTCGTCTTCGGGCAAAGGCATAATTGATGTGATACGCTCGCCTTCTTGCAACGGTAGAATGTTTATGAGCGCTTTGCCACGAGAGTTGGCGGCACCAACAGGCAGGCGCCAAACTTTGAGTTTGTAAACAATCCCGCGTGAAGAGAAGAACAAAACAGGCGTATGGGTGTTTGCTACAAACAGGCGCGCCACAAAATCTTCATCGCGTGTGGACATGCCAGAGCGACCTTTGCCACCGCGACGTTGAGCGCGATATGTTGATAGTGGCACACGCTTGATGTAGCCACCGTGCGACACGGTAACAACCATCTCTTCGCGGGCAATCAAATCTTCATCGTCAACATCGCCAGCAACATCCAAAATTTGCGTGCGACGCGGTGTACCGAAGCGATCGCGAACTTCAATCATTTCGTTGCGAATGATTTCAATAATGCGTTCACGCGAGCGAAGAATCTCAAGGTAGTCCTTGATTTCTTCGCCAAGCTTATTCAATTCGTCGCCGATTTCGTCACGACCCAGAGCGGTCAAACGCTGTAGGCGCAAATCTAGGATCGCTTTTACTTGTTCCTCAGAGAGATAATATGTTCCCTCATCCGTAACGGTGTGGCGTGGGTCATCAATCAGCTTGATAAGTGGTTCAACATCGTGCGCTGGCCAGGCACGTTCGAGCAAGCGCGCACGGGCGGTTGCAGGATCAGGCGAAGTGCGGATGATCGAGATAACTTCGTCAACATTGGCGACAGCAATTACCAAACCAACCAAAATGTGAGCACGATCTCGCGCCTTGTTGAGCAAGAACTTGGTGCGGCGGCTAACAACATCCTCACGGAAGTCGACAAATGCCTTCAATATCTGGCGCAAGTTTAGCTGTTCAGGCTTACCGCCATTCAATGCAACAAAGTTACAACCAAAGGAAGTTTGTAGCGGCGAGAAACGATAAAGCTGGTTCAGCACGACATCTGCGAAGGCGTCGCGCTTAAGTTCAATCACGACGCGCATACCATTGCGATCTGATTCATCGCGAATATCTGAAATGCCTTCGATCCGCTTGTCGCGCACCAATTCAGCAATCTTTTCGATCATGGTGGCTTTGTTCACTTGATACGGAATTTCCGTGATGATCAAAGCTTCGCGGTCTTTGCGAATTTCCTCGGTCGTGACGACGCCGCGCATCAGAACTGAGCCCCTGCCCGTTTCATATGCGGAGCGAATGCCATGGCGGCCAAGAATAATACCGGCGGTTGGGAAATCTGGCCCTTGGACGATTTCCATCAGTTCTTCGGTTGTGATCTCTGGATTGTCCATAATGGCGATCGCGCCATCAATTACTTCAACAAGGTTGTGGCTTGGAATATTTGTCGCCATACCAACCGCAATACCGCCGGAACCATTCACCAAAAGGTTCGGGAAACGCGCTGGCAGGATAGATGGTTCGCTTTCCGTATTGTCGTAGTTGTCTTTGAAGTCGACCGTATCCCGATCGATATCTTCCAAGATCATGGTCGTGACGCGTTCCATGCGCACTTCCGTATAACGCATCGCAGCGGGCATATCGCCATCGATTGAACCAAAGTTACCCTGACCATCAATCAGCGGCAAACGCATTGAGAAGTCTTGCGCCATACGAACCATGGCGTGATAGATCGCCGTATCACCGTGTGGGTGATATTTACCGATCACGTCGCCAACGACACGCGCAGACTTGCGGTATTGCTTATTCCACTCATAGCCATTTTCGTGCATCGAATAGAGAATTCGACGGTGCACAGGCTTCAAACCATCTCGCACATCTGGCAGAGCGCGGCTCACGATCACGCTCATCGCGTAGTCGAGATATGAACGGCGCATCTCATCAGTGATAGAGATCAATGAAATGTCAGAATTTGGCTGTTCGGACTTATTGTTGTCCTCAGGTGTATCGCTCACGGTGATATTATTCTTCGTTGCGTTAATTGGTTGATTGTTTTTAAGTGATTCCACGCCGCGTGGCCAATCAGAACGTGCATTTGCGCACAGTGAAGGCGTATTTTTCGACCGTTTCGCGTTTCTTTTCCCAAAATCTGAGATTTTGGCCGTAAATCTTGTTTGATCCGCTAGACTTTGCGTGGCGTTTTCGCCTAGCTATTTAGTAATTGCCGCCGTCTATGGGCGGCTTCATGTGTATTGGGGATGAGAAACTTGTCGATTGGTTTTGGTTTGGAGCGTATTGGGACCGCCACAATGCGGCACCCAAAAATTGTTACTGTCGTACTGCTTGCTTTCACAGCACTTTGCCTCCTCCAAATTCCAAAAGTCTCTATCGATGGCGACCTTTTGCGCCTCTATAAGAATTCAGGCATCCACTATGATACTTATGTCGAGATTGGTGAAACCTTCGGCACGTTCGAAAATGATGCGTATTTGTTGGTTAAGTCGGATAAACTGACCGACCCTGCGGTAATTGAAGCCCTACGCGAATTCGCGCTCGAATTGGAGCTAAACAGCTTCGCACGCGGCACACTTTCACCATTCTCGTTGCGCAAGCCCGCAAAAGACGACGGCGCCACCCGCCCTGCGGTTCCTGAGAATATGCAGTCTCCTGCAGAAGTGGCTGCGGCGCTTGAAGAGTTGCGCCAAAATGATCCGATGATGCGGAATTTGATCGTTGAGGACTTGAGCGGACTAGTGATGCTCATGTTCCCCGACGATTCTGCGCTTAAGGAACGCGGCGAAGCAGCGATGATTGATGAATTGCGTGAACTCATGTCGTTTTATGAGGATCCTCGATTTACAATTCAGCTCACCGGCCCACCGCTTTGGAAGGCCGAACTGCTTAACGCGAGCCGCTCCGACCAGATTAAGTTCACTATGTCAGGGATTATCCTTGGTTTCCTGACTGCATTCTTGGCATTCCGGACATTTTGGGGGGCTGTGCTTGCAACCCTTACGCCATTTATTTCAGTGGTTTGGGTGGTCGGCACCGTCACGATGCTGTTTGGTTCGTTCACGTTTCTAACCAACATTCTAACGGCACTGGTGCTGGTGATCGCTTTCGCGGAAAGTATGTTCTTCTGTTTCCACTGGCTGCGGCTTTCACGTGAGGGCATGGAACATGAAGACGCGATCAAAGAAACGATCCTGCGGGTCAGCCCGGCCTGTGCCCTGACTTCTATCACCACGATCATTGCATTCCTTTCGCTGGCAATTACCCCGAGCCAAGGCATTTTTGAGTTTGCGATAACTGGCGCACTGGCCATACCGTTGGCATTCTTGGCCCTTGTGACATTCCTGCCGCTGGCAATTCGTTTGGCGATCAAACTTGGCTACAAGCCGAAACAGGCACCGAGCGTCGCCCTAACCGCAGTAATCCCAGCGTTGACGAAACTGGCAAATAGCTTTGGCAAACCAATTGCAGTGCTTTCAGTTATTGCCTTCTTTGCGATGATTTATCCGCACACACAATTGCAGCCTAGCTTCTCTTTCCAGCAATTTTTGCCAAAGAAATCTGAAGCAATGGCGATTTCTGCGACCATCGACGAAGGGGTCGGCGGTGTGGCGCCATTGTATATCACCTTCCCACTCTACGACGCAGATCCAAATGTGTCCGATGCAGATTTTGGCCGTATGGAAACGGTGCACAATGTTGTGCAAGACGTTTTTGGCCAAGGCAAAGTTATTTCTGCCGCTAGCTTCACCCACTACAATGATGCCGGATTCACACGGCAGCAGATTTTTGATGCGGTTGGTCCATTTATGAAACGCCGCTTCATCACCGACGATGCTTCGATCGCAATGGCAACGTCCTTTGTTCCAACGGGTCTGTCTTCGAAAGATGTACGCGAGCTGGTTGAACAAACTCAGAAACAACTTGTTGAGGCCGGCATCACGGACGCAAAGATTTCAGGGTTCCGCGTGCTCTCCGCTTATGAAAGCGTGAACATGATCAAAAGGCTACAGGACGGCTTGTCGCTCGCCGTAGTCTTTTCTATTTTCATTATTGGCTTTGCATTCCGGTCCTGGCGCGTTGCACTGATATGTATCATTCCGAATTTCGCGCCGATTCTAGGTACTGAGCTTTATCTTTGGGTATCGGGAGCTGGGCTGCAATTGACGACAGTAATCTCGCTCACGATTGCATTTGGCATCGCAGTGGATGATACAATTCACTTTATGAACCATTATGTTCGCGCACGCGATCAAGGTTACAATCACAGAGATGCGGTTAATCGCACACTCGACAGAGTTGGCCCTGCGCTTATCGCAACAACGCTGATCCTTTGTGCTGGTACGACCGTAGTAATTTTCTCAGTGTTGCCACAAGTTGCCCTTTTTGGCGCGCTATGTGTGCTTACATTGGTTTTGGCACTGTTGGGCGATTTGATTATTTTGCCTGCTCTGCTGGTCGCCGGGGGGCGCCTGATGAAGAATGTCGGAGGACAACAAAATGAAGATCACAAGTGAAGTGACCAAATTCGGGATCGCGCTCTTGGCCGCAATTTCGATTCAAACGATGGCGACACCGGCCTATGCCGCAAAAGCCGATCTTGAGCTATTGCAGTCCTATGTGGGTGATTGGCGTGGTAAGGGCCAGGTCAAACTCGCTTCGACTGGCGACAACGAAACCGTGCTTTGTAAAATGAAGTTCACGGAATCAAGTGACAGCAAAATCGGTATGGATGGCCGCTGCTCGTTAGCAGGGTCAACCCTGGCTATGCGCGGCACCGTTGGCTATATCGAAGCTCGGCGTAGGTTCGAGGCTGTTATGTCCTCAAATACCAGCTTTCAAGGCGTAGCCGTGGGCAAACGTTCAGGCAAAAATCTTTCATTTGCCTTGAACAACATAAAATCAGAAACAAACGACGCGTTCGACATTGGCGTATCTTTGAAATTGGTCGGCGGAAAGATCAATGTCCAGTTTGATATTTTGCACAAAGCAAGCGGTGGTAAATCCGTTGCGAATATTCCATTTAGCAAACGCTAAGTCGAATTCAACGCATTAAAAAAGGCCGCCAAATTTGCGGCCTTTTTTTTTGCGTCTGTATAACCATTAGAACGGGATATCATCGTCCATACCGCCGCTATCAAAGGCTGGCGCGCTTGCTTGAGGACGGCCACCGCCGCCCATATCATTTGAACGTGAACCGCCGCCATAGCCGCTGCTATCGTTGTTGTCGCTGCGACCGCCAAGCATAGTCAATGTTGAGTTGAAACCCTGCAGCACGATCTCAGTTGAATAACGGTCGTTTCCATCTTGGTCCTGCCATTTGCGAGTTTGCAGTTGGCCTTCAATGTAAACTGTGGAACCTTTGCGCAAGTACTGTTCTGCAACACGGCAAAGACCTTCAGAGAAGATCACAACGCGGTGCCACTCAGTTTTTTCACGCTGCTCACCTGAGTTTTTGTCGCGCCACCGTTCAGATGTCGCGATGCGAAGATTGACGATCGGACGACCATCTTGCGTGTTGCGCACTTCTGGGTCTGCACCCAAATTGCCAACCAAAATAACCTTGTTTACGCTTCCTGCCATCTTGTCATTCCCTTCAATGCCGAAATACGGCAAACCCAATTGGGTTTATTATCAATCCGCCGCATCATTTTGTTCGTTGTCTCTTATGTACACATGATTGTTCAATCTAGAAGAATTGATTGACACTCATCCACAAGCCACTTGACGTCGCCGCGCGTGTTCTATTTATGTTCTTATGAAAACAAATGCGAGTCAATAATACGTTCAATCAGACAAAGCCAGTCAAAGGCCAGCTTGAGCGTGAATTTCTTCGATATGGAAGTTTAGTATGCCAAAATCTTCGTCCCTAAATCGTGACATTGTTATCCGTGGGGCCAAAGAGCACAATTTGAAGTCCGTGGATCTAACCTTGCCACGCGATCAGTTGATCGTAATGACGGGGCTATCGGGGTCTGGGAAGTCCTCACTTGCATTTGACACGATTTATGCGGAAGGACAACGTCGCTATGTCGAAAGCCTTTCTGCATATGCTCGCCAGTTCTTAGAAATGATGCAGAAGCCAGATGTTGAACAAATTGATGGCTTGTCTCCAGCTATTTCGATTGAGCAAAAAACAACATCGCGAAATCCACGCTCGACTGTTGGCACAGTTACCGAGATTTATGACTATCTGCGTTTGATGTTTGCCCGCGTTGGCATTCCCTACTCGCCTGCAACCGGACTGCCGATTGAAAGTCAAACAGTCAGCCAAATGGTGGACAAGGTTCTGGCGCTTGAAGAGGGCACGCGACTTTACTTGCTGGCGCCGATTGTTCGCGGGCGTAAGGGCGAGTACAAAAAAGAACTCGCAAGCTTGATGAAACGTGGGTTTCAGCGGGTCAAAATTGATGGCGAATTTTACGAAATAGCTGACGCACCGGTGTTGGACAAGAAGTACAAGCACGATATTGAAGTGGTGGTTGACCGGCTTGTCGTCGGCCCCGATCTGCAGTCGCGACTGGCTGAGAGTTTTGAAACGGCATTGCAGTTGGCAGATGGGTTGGCAATTGCCGAACTGGTTGCCAAAGAGGGCGACAATGAGCGCCTGATTTTCTCAGAGAAATTTGCTTGTCCGGTTTCTGGCTTCACTATTGAAGAAGTTGAGCCGCGCCTATTTTCGTTCAACAACCCGTTTGGCGCTTGTCCCACATGTGATGGTTTGGGAACCGAAGCAAAAATGTCGCCAGATTTGGTTGTCCCCGACAACTCAAAGAGCCTCAAAGGTGGAGCAATCCTGCCTTGGTCAAAGACCTCCGCTCCCTATTACATCCAAACGCTTGATGCGGTCACCAAAGCATTTGGCGCGTCATTGGATACGCCGTGGTCGGAATTATCTGACGATGTGAGAGATGCGGTTCTTTTTGGCACCAAAGGCAAAAAGATTGTCTTTGTCTATGACGACGGCTTGCGATCTTACAAAACCGAAAAGCCGTTTGAAGGTGTCATCGGCAATCTTGAGCGTCGCTACCGCGAAACTGAATCTGCTGGTATGCGCGAAGAGATCGAGAAATACATGTCACGCGCACCTTGTGAGGTTTGCGAAGGTAATCGGTTAAAACCCGAAGCGCTTGCGGTAAAAATTGATGGTTTGCACATTGGCGATGTGTCCCGAAAATCAATTCGTGAAGCTTATGAATGGTTTTCTGACCTGGGTGATCGCCTCAATCCGACGCAGAGGGAAATTGGCGAACGGATCATGAAAGAGATTCGGGATCGCTTAAACTTCTTGGTTGATGTGGGCCTGGACTATCTGTCGCTATCACGTAATTCCGGCACCCTGTCAGGCGGTGAAAGCCAACGGATCAGACTGGCATCACAGATTGGTTCAGGTTTGACTGGTGTGTTGTACGTTCTCGATGAGCCTTCAATTGGCTTGCACCAGCGAGACAATGCTCGACTGCTCGAAACGTTGCGTCGTCTGCGTGATTTAGGCAACACAGTCATAGTCGTGGAGCATGACGAAGATGCGGTGCTAACCGCGGACTATGTGGTTGATATTGGCCCAGGTGCAGGTATCCACGGCGGGCAAATTGTTGCACAAGGCAAACCGCAAGACATCATCAAAAGCAAAAAGAGCTTAACCGGGAAATATCTGTCGGGCGAATTGGGCGTAAAGATACCAGCGGAACGTCGGCCACTATCTGACTCGCGACGTATCAAGATCACCGGCGCGACGGGCAATAATCTGAAGAACGTTTCAGTCGATATTCCGTTGGGCACATTTGTGGCCGTCACCGGCGTATCTGGTGGTGGCAAATCAACATTACTACTAGACACAATGTACACAGCAATCGCGCGAAGGCTGAATGGTGCACGTGTCACCCCTGCTCCGCATGACCAATTGTTGGGTCTGGAGTTTTTGGACAAAGTCATCGACATCGACCAAAGCCCAATCGGGCGCACGCCACGCTCTAACCCTGCCACCTATACGGGCGCCTTTACGCCAATACGTGAATGGTTTGCCGGATTGCCAGAAGCAAAAGCGCGCGGGTACGCACCTGGCCGTTTTTCGTTCAACGTTAAGGGCGGACGTTGTGAAGCCTGCCAGGGCGACGGCGTTATCAAAATCGAAATGCACTTCCTACCGGATGTGTATGTGACCTGCGATACCTGTAAAGGCAAGCGGTACAATCGTGAAACGCTTGAAGTCATGTTCAAAGAAAAATCCATTTCTGACGTTTTGGATATGACGGTAGATGAAGCTGTAGAGTTTTTTGCAGCGGTTCCATCCATACGCGACAAGATGTTGACCTTACAACGTGTGGGCCTTGGCTATGTTAAAGTGGGACAACCCGCGACGACCCTTTCTGGTGGCGAAGCGCAACGGGTCAAGCTATCCAAGGAACTATCAAAACGCGCAACCGGTCGAACACTTTACGTTTTGGATGAACCAACAACGGGCCTACACTTCCATGATGTCGCCAAATTGCTTGAGGTGCTTCACGAACTCGTCGACCAGGGTAACACCGTGGTGGTTATTGAGCATAATCTTGAAGTAATCAAAACCGCAGACTGGGTTATCGACCTTGGTCCTGAAGGTGGCGATGGCGGTGGTGAGATTGTTGCTGAAGGTCCGCCTGAAGCGATAATCGAGGTCGAGCGATCTCACACTGGGCGGTTCTTGAAGGAATTGCTAGATCGACGCCCGGGTCAGCGATCCGCAGCTGAGTAGCATAGCTGATTCATATGACAGCAAGTTGCTGACCGTTTGTGACTAGCGCATAGCTGTTCAGCGCAATGGATGGTGGTGCACACTCGCGCCAATTGGTACCTTCAAGCATACTTTGATGCATGATTGGAGAGCCCGATGAAACGTGCACCGCTATTTTCCTACTTTGAACTACTGAATATTCGCCAACAATTGCGCGAACTTGATCCTCACATTCACGACGAAGCCAGCAAACTTGGTATCTACGCGCGCGAATTTCGGTTGCCAAATCAACAACTAGGCAAGAATTTTGAACTGACAAGATAGGGTTAATAAAGGCCTGCAGTTTTTGCATGGGTGATGTGCGAGAAATCAGACTACTAAAAAAATTTAGATAACCCTATATCAGCGTCATCGAAACAATAACCAATGCATTCAACAGGAGAATGATCATGGCTTTGACAAATTCACTACGCCGCTGGGCTTCTTACCGTAAAACTGTTCGTGCGTTGAACGCACTTGACGAGCGCGGCCTAAATGACCTCGGTATCAACCGTGGCGACATTGTAGCTGTTGCGCGCTCACAAGCAGAACGCATCTAAGCAAAAACTGATACGGTCCAACGACCATCAGACGATATCAAACACCCGCTCTTCTTCATTGAAGTGCGGGTGTTTTGTTATTGTTTACCGGACCTTATTGCAAGCCATGCACAAAACGCATAGACGAATTGCACTTTTTCTATCTACTCAATCGATGATGATCGGCCTATCTTCAGGACAACAAAACAAACACACCATTTAATCGAAGGAGATGAACAATGGAATTCGGAAAAACACTACGTCGCTGGGCATCTTACCGTCAAACTGTACGTGAGTTAAGCGCTCTTGATGACCGTGAATTGCACGATCTAGGCATCACTCGCGGTGACATCCAGCCTTTGGCACGTGAGCAAGCTGCTCGCATCTAATGCGGGTCGCCTCACAAAGAACTGACCTCCCAATATTCTAAACACCCGCACTTCAAAAGAAGTCGCGGGTGTTTTGCTATTCACTGCATTTTTAGTTGCTCAACAATTGCATTGATTGTATGTGCGGCCCTATGACAAATTCTTCAAAGATTATTCACGTTGTTGGCGGCGGGCTCGCCGGATCAGAAGCTGCATGGCAAGCCGCGCAGATGGGTGCGAAAGTAGTGTTGCACGAGATGCGCCCTGTCCGCAAAACCGATGCCCACCAAACCGATGGTTTGGCCGAACTGGTTTGTTCCAACAGCTTTCGCTCTGATGATCACGAATACAACGCCGTCGGATTGCTTCATGAAGAGATGCGCCGGTGCAATTCGATCATCATGAAATCTGGAGATAAAAACAAACTGCCAGCTGGTGGAGCGCTTGCGGTTGACCGCGATGCGTTTTCGGATGATGTGACGGCTGCGCTTGAAACACACCCAAACATTGAAATTGATCGTTCTGAAGTCGCCGGATTGCCACCCAAAGAATGGGACAATGTGATTTTGGCGACTGGCCCGCTTACCTCACCTGCATTGGCTGAAGGCATTCAATCAATCACCAACGCAGATTCACTCTCATTCTTTGATGCAATCGCACCGATCATCCACAAAGACTCAATCAATATGGATATTGTTTGGGCGCAATCTCGCTACGACAAAGCTGGCCCTGGGGGCACTGGCGCTGACTATCTGAATTGCCCTATGGATGAACAGCAATACAATGATTTCATTGATGCGCTGCTGGCGGGGGAAAAGACGGAATTCAAAGAATGGGAAAACGTACCTTACTTTGATGGATGTCTACCCATTGAGGTCATGGCAGAACGCGGCCGCGAAACCTTGCGTTTTGGGCCAATGAAACCAGTTGGTTTGACTAATCCACGCAACCCAGAAGTAAAGTGCCACGCTATCGTGCAATTACGTCAAGACAACGCTCTTGGCACGTTGTGGAACATGGTCGGGTTTCAAACAAAGCTAAAATATGGCGCACAGGCAGACATTTTGCGGATGATCCCTGGTTTGGAAGACGCACAGTTTGCACGCCTTGGTGGCCTGCATCGCAATACGTTCCTCAACTCACCAGAATTGCTTGACGATCAACTACGCCTTAAAGCTGAACCGCGTTTGCGCTTTGCAGGTCAAGTGACCGGCGTCGAGGGCTACGTAGAAAGCGCTGGGCTTGGTTTGGTGGTTGGTCGATTGGCGGCCGCGCAAGCTCTTGGCATAGAAATGAGCCCGCCACCAGGCACCACCGCTATGGGCGCTTTGGTGCACCATATTACTGGCGGACACTTGGCTGATGAGACAAACGGCATTAAGTCGTTCCAGCCTATGAACGTGAACTTTGGTTTGTTTCCACCAGTCGAAAAGCCGACCAAACCTGAAGGTCATGTGGGGCGCTGGCGTGGACCAGATAAAGCAAAAGCAAAGAAGCTTGCGATGACAAAGCGCGCGCTTGAGGATTTGAAAAGCTGGGCGTAGGCGCTTAGTTTTTTGCCGCGAACGCAAACATGGATGCCATTTTCCGCCAATCGGACCGTCCAGGTCCGACAAGGAATGGATTATCCATTTTATTTTTCAAATATCGCAACTGAATTGCACAAACCGCCGATTCAGCAAACGCCAATCGACTATCTTTGGGCAGAAGGTTGATCGCGGATTGCGCCTTACTTAGGTGCTGCTTTGCCGCTTCGTGGTGTGCTAGCATGGCCTGCCGAACAGATTCGGTATTTTGCCCTGCAAGAATAGTCTTATCGTCGACGCCGAAAGACTGGAAAACGGAAATGGGCAAATATATCTGCCCTTTGGATGAATCGCGACCGAAAGAGAGCATTCGCTCAATGTAAGTCGCTGCCACTCCCAAATGCCCCGCTGCATCGGCAAAAACACTTGGGTCGTCGTCTTTGCAAATCAGCATAGCAACGAATTGGTATATAGCAGCACGTGTTTCGCCTGCGTAACCTTCGAACTGGTTCACATCTGTCATCGGGTCATCGTAAAGGTCAAAACGATGCGCAGCGATCATACGCAATAGTGGCACTTTTGGCAGTTTGTATTGATCAATGGCGTTTAGAAGCTGATCAGCAATTGGGTTGGCGCGCACCGCGCCGTGCCCCTCACCATTCAATGCATCATGCCACCATTGCAGTCTAATCTCGCCAGGGGTTGGCTCTGAAACCCGTTGCCGGACAACGCTTAGCTCCGCCGAAAAGGCAAATAGTGATTGCGCCGCGACGCGAACGTTTTCAGGCAAGAACAACGTCACGAGATAATCGTTGCGATTGAGCTTGTTCAGCTCATCCGCAACATGCCGTTGATTTTGATTGAGTTTCATTGCTACTTCGCCCTATCAACGGCGATAAACCCAGCGGATACCGCACGTTTCTCTGCCATCAAGACGTTGTAAGTTCTAACAGCAGCACCCGTACTCATTGGCTCAAGAATTATTGATCGGTCTCGAAACTCTCGTCGAACTGGCTCATCAATGAATGCGATATCTTGCCCTGTGCCAAGTAAAAACACATCAATCTTTTCAGCCTGTTCAAACACAAATTTAAAATGATCGATGGACAAAAGCGTGATGTCTTCAATCGTCCATTTGTGCATACCAGATGGAAGACACAGCAATGAACCAATGTGAGACATATCATCAAAGCGAAACCCACCGTTGCCATAGGCATCGATGGGTGCTTGATATTTGTAGTGTCCGTCAGCGATTTCTGCCACGAGAACTAAACCGATGCCCCGTCTTCACGCTGTTCTTTTTTCTCTTCAACCGCACGTGCCGTGAGTTTGAAATTGATCAGCAGTGGCGCAGCAACAAAGATTGATGAATAGGTACCAACCAACACTCCCCATGCCATTGCAAAGGTGAAGCTGCGGATCACTTCGCCGCCAAAGATCACCAAAGCACCAAGTGCCAACAAGGTGGTAATCGACGTCAGGATTGTGCGCGACAGCGTGTTGTTTATCGACATATTCAAAAGGTCGGAAATCGACATCTTGCGGTATTTACGCAAGTTTTCGCGCACTCGGTCATAGACGACAACCGTATCGTTGAGTGAGTAACCCACAATCGTCAGAATTGCGGCGATTGAGGCGAGATTGAATTCGAACCCTGTAATGGCGAACATGCCGATTGTTAGCACGACGTCATGCACCAACGCCGCGACAGCCCCTAGAGCAAATTGCCACTCAAATCGCATCCAAATGTAGCCAAGAACAGCTATAATTGCGGCGATAACGGCGATTGTACCCGTTTGTGCCAGCTCGCCAGAAACTGTTGGCCCAACAACCTCAGTCCGACGCACATCATAGTCGGTTTGAACCGTATTGATGACTTTGTTGACAGCTTCCTGTTGCGCAGTGTCGCCACCATCCTGCGTTTCAATTCGGATCAACACATCTTTTGGCGTACCAAATTCTTGCACTTGAACATCACCAAGGCCAAGCGCGCCGACACGTGAACGGATATCAGCAATGTCAGCATCGCCTTCAAGTGCTTGAACTTCGATGGACGATCCACCTTTAAAGTCGATACCGAGGTTCAAGCCCTGCGTGAAAAACAAGCCCAACGAACCAACAAGCAGAACGGATGAAAATACAAATGCAATTACCTTGCGACTCATGAACTTGAAATCAGTTCCATCTGGCAAAAGGTGCAACAGATGTACTTTGAGCTCTTTCGGACGGCGCCAAGCGAACCAACGCGCAATCAAAAACTGTGACAACAAGTATGCGGTGAACATTGTGGTCACGATACCGATGGCCAAAGTAATGGCGAAGCCGCGGATTGGGCCAGAACCAAGGAAAAATAGAATCACAGCCGCAATCAAAGTTGTGACGTTTGCATCTACGATGGTCGCAAAGGCTCGCTTAAAACCGGCCTCGATAGCTTGAACAACCGAACGCCCTGCCCGCTTTTCTTCTCGGATGCGTTCATAAATCAAAACATTGGCATCAACAGCCATACCGATGGTCAGAACAATGCCTGCAATACCCGGCAGAGTAAGCGTTGCGCCCAGCATCGACAAAGCGCCCATGACTAGGAAAATGTTTATGATCAGCGAGATATTTGCGAAGATGCCAAACACGCCGTAGGCGGCTAGCATAAAGCCAATAACCAGAATTCCGCCAACCAATCCGGCTATTTGACCGGCCTGAACGCTGTCAGCGCCAAGGCTTGGGCCAACTGAACGTTCTTCTATGATGTCTAGCGTTGCTGGCAAGGCACCCGCGCGCAGCAACACGGCCAAGTCGTTTGCGCTCTCTGCAGTAAAGTTGCCAGTAATCTGTCCAGATCCGCCTGGAATTGCTGTTTGAATTGTTGGCGCGGTGATGACCTCACCATCCAAAACAACTGCGAAACGTTGGCCAACATTTGCGCCAGTTAGCTCGGCAAAGACCACCGCGCCGCGCGTATCGAAGCGGAAGGTTACGATTGGAAGGCTGGATTGTGGGTCAAATCCTGGCTGAGAATCTACGAGCGATTCACCACCAATGGAAACATCTTCCATCAACAATTCGTCGCCACCATCTTGGCTAGGCAAAATCATTGTACCCGCGGGCAATCCCTGCACGCGCGCCTGAGCCGCGGTTATGGTTGGGTGCACCATGTGGAAAGTTAGACGGGCGGTTTGAGAAATCAATTCCTTCAAACGTTGCGAATCGTCAAAGCCTGGTACTTGCACCAAAATCCGGTCAGACCCTTGGCGCTGAATTGTCGGCTCTGTCGTGCCCAATTCATCAATACGACGTCGAACAACTTCAATAGATTGCGCAACGACCGACGAAAGCCGTTCTTCAACGCCTTCGTCCGTAAGTTGCATTGTCAACTTGCCATCAGCGGTTTCACCAAATGCAATTTCACTAACGCCACCAATACCACCAATAGTCGTCGAGATCGGAATATCCAACTCTTTCAGAGCTGTTTTTGCTTGTTCGAACTGGCTTTGGTCCGTCAATTCGATGGTGAGCAAAGTGCCGTCTGTTTTGATGATATGCCCGATGGCATTGTCATTTGCCAACAAAGAGCGCGCCTCACGACGCAGCTCTTTGACCCGCTCAGTTAGAAGCTCTTCCCTGTTCACTTGCAATAGCAAGTGCGACCCGCCTTGCAAATCAAGGCCCAAAACAATTTGCTGCTTTGGCATCCAATCTGGCAGGGCATTTACAGTTTGCTGCGAAACAAAGTTTGGCAGTGTGAACAGAATACCTGCCAAAGACACGATAAGTATCAACGCAGTTCGGATGGGAGAGAATTGCAGCATGAGCGGATCAGATCTTCTTGTCTGTTGGCTAGATTATTTCTTGGCAGCTGTTTTGTTGTCGTTGACAGGCTCAGCTTTGGTGCGCACATCAGCAACCATTGAACGGACAACCTTCACCCGGACGTCTTTCGCGAGTTCAACTTCCAGCTCGCCTGCTTCTTCATGCACGCGAACAACTTTGCCAACCAAACCGCCGCTTGTGACGATTGTATCGTTGCGACGGATAGCTTCGAGCATATTTGCTTGCTCTTTCACACGCTTTTGCTGTGGCCGAATAATCAAAAAGTAGAAAATCGGGATAATCAGCAAGATTGGCATCAAGCTGGTCAAATAGTCGGCGGCGCCTGGTGCTGCAGCTTGTGCAAATGCTGGTGTTACAAACATACGGATACTCCTTAGATCGACTTTTAAACCACAATCAAATCCCATTTAATGGGATCAAACATGGCCGTCGCGTTTGGTCTTTAGATCGTGCGGGAATATATAGGTGCAAATTTGCAAATGCAAAGCCTAACAAGGCTTTTCGCCCAAAGATTGGATATAAAATGAAAAAGAAACAGGTGCTTTTGGATATTGCCCGCTCTTTGGCGGTTCTTGCTGGGCGAGATTTGCACCAAAAAGCCGAGTTAACAAATGCAAACGCCTATCAATGGGACGGTCAAAACCAGATTCTACTCCCAATCGAAAAGGTGAACTACATTGATTTGGCGCTGTTATTGGGAATCGATAATCAAAAAGCAATCCTTGCGGCAAATACGGAGCAGTTTGCACGTGGCCATGGTGCCAATAGCGCGCTGCTGTGGGGCGCAAAAGGCATGGGCAAGAGCTCCATCGTCAAAGCACTGCATGCGGACATCAACCAAAAGGCAGCATCAGATTCAAGTTTCAAGCGTCTCGTTTTGGTTGAAATCCACCGGGAGGACATACAAACCCTCCCCTCCCTTATGCGTTCAGTTGCCACACTGAGTGCTCAGTTCTTAGTCTATTGTGACGACTTGTCGTTTGACAAAGACGAGATGGATTACAAAGCCTTGAAGTCCGTTCTGGATGGTGGCCTTGAGGGTCGCCCAAGTAACGTACTGTTTTATGCAACATCAAACAGACGCCATTTGATGCCCCGCGACATGGTTGAAAACGAAACACGCGCCGCAATCCATTCAAATGAAGCAATCGACGAAAAAGTCTCGCTCTCTGACCGGTTTGGCTTATGGCTAGGCTTTCACAATTGTGATCAGCCAACTTATCTTGAGATGGTCGCTCACTATTGTCGGCATTTCGACATTCCGATCGAAGACGACGAGCTTCGAGCTGCTGCCATCGAATGGGCAGCGACACGTGGCGCGCGTTCCGGGCGAGTTGCCATTCAGTTTGTGCGGCAATTAGCCGGCAAAAAAGGCCAGTCCATCAATTAGGACCGGCCCTCAAATCTGCAATCTGTAATCCTGATGCGATTAGCTTGCCAGCAATGGCATTGGATCCACCGGGGTTGCGCCTTTGCGCAATTCAAAGTGCAACTGTGGACGGCTCACCGCACCAGTCATACCGACTGTCCCGATCGAATCACCGCGGTCAACAATTGCGCCTTTGGCAATTGTAATGTCTTTGAGGTGTGCATAAGCGGACACAAATCCATTGCTATGCTTGATCAAAACGAGATTGCCAAAGCCCTCTACAGCGTTGCCGACATAGATGACCTCGCCGTTTTCGGTTGCTCGTACTGACGAACCTTCAGGCACTTCAATATTCACACCCGTGTTCTTTGACGCTTTAAAGTCTGCGATCACACGTCCCTTAACAGGCCAGCGGAATGAACCTGAAGCTGCTTTTGGCTCCTTAGCCACGGGCGCAGCAACTTTCACCGGATCAACTGAAGCTGTAACAGTCACTTTGTCCGTAGGCGCAGGTTTTGGCGCCACATTTTTCACTTCAGCGACCTTGGGAGCTGTTGCAGGCAGGCTGGCGGGGCGCGCGATTGGAATAGGTGCGATTTGCTGCGGCTCCACTTCAGCAGTGCGTGTTGGCGCTACAGGCGTCGTCGCAGGTTTGGTCAAAACCGGGGCGGCAACATTTGTCTGGTCGGGAATTGAAGCGGGAGGTGTTGTCACCTCCGCAACTTTCACCGGCTTAGACGCCTCTTCCTTTGCAGCGATGCTTTGCGGTGCAGAGATTTTTGGCGCAACCATTCCAGGGCGACCTGGTATAATCACATCCTGACCGACGAAAATCTTGTCCGGGGACGTAAGGCCGTTCGCTGCCACAATCGAATCTGTTGTGACATCGTACTGTCGTGCGATCGCGTAAAGCGATTCGCCGGCAGCGATCTTGTGAATAAAGGCATTGTCCGGCACAGCACGAGGCGCTGCGGCGATACTTGCGGTTGTGGTGTTATCGATTTTTGGCGCTGTGGTGAGGTCGACCTCAGCAAGAGATGGCATTGCGGGCATTGACTGGGTACTCGTTACTGGATTTTGGGTCAAAGTGGGCAACTGTCGGCGAACAACTTGCGGTTGTTGCACCGCGACTTGCCCCATATTTGGGGCTGCCTGAACCTGTGGGTATGCGCCCGAAGCTAGCGGGTCTCTTGTATCAAATGTTTGTGTGTTGGATTGCCCCACCGAAGCAGCTGGAATGTATGGCGCGCGTGAATTGTTTGCGCTTAGATACTGTCCTGCTGGTGGCAATTGCGTTGCAGCAACAGCATCAGGCATTGCCTGATTGATGTCAGCGTTTGCGGCGGTGTTGACAGAGCTAGTGGTAAGCGGGCTGGTAAACCTGCTGGCCATGCACCCAGAAAGCAGTGCCGCGCAGGACAGTGCACCAAGGATTGCAACTGAGGACTTCAAAGCCTCTGACCGAAACCGGATACTCATGCGATTACTCTTACTCAATACAATACAACGGATTTGAGTATAGATGCGTTAAGGTAAAGGGGAGTTTAAGGAGCTGTACTTTTTCCGGATTTGAGTGCGGGCAACCGGATTGTGCCCATTACAGATGTATCTAGTTGACCATCGACCTTGATAATCTTTGATATTTTTTGAACTTCGCTGGGCGCACCAATCGCAGCAACCAGCACTCCGTCTTCGCTCAACTGTTCAATGATTTCGATAGGTACCTGCTGCACGGAACCGTTTAGTATTATGCGGGAAAATGGAGCTTGATGTGACCAGCCAGCCAAACCGTCCTCGTTTGCTTCAACAATATTTGAAATGCCTACCTTTTTCCAACATGCCGTGGCAGCCCGCAGCAAATGTCGATCGCGTTCGACTGTAAAGACACGTTTGCAAAGCTTTGAAATCAAAGCCGTGCCATATCCACTTCCCGTGCCAATTTCCAAGACCTTTGTTGGCATATCCGCCAAATCAAGTGCAACGAGCATTTTTGCCAACTTAATTGGCGAGATCATTGACTGGTGATTGTCCAGTGGAATGGAAACATCGCGGTAGGCATGTTCGATATACTCATCAGGCACAAAGGCTTCGCGTGGCACCGATTCTAGCGCCTTGAGAATGTGGCCATCCATAATGCCTGTTTGTCGCGCCTGAAGTACAAGCGACGCTCGAGCCCAATCTAAGTTTTGCTCATCGTCAGACATTCTGCCTCTAATCGGCTAAGGATAGCTTGCCATCTAGTGCATTTATCGCTTCAAAATCAGTCTGCTGCAACTTCATTGGCGTCACGGTGACAGCATTATGCTCCAACAAACGGACGCAATCGGCGTCATCATCTAGGGGCGTTGGTGTTTTTAAGATCGTGACGAAGAAGTGCCCCTCATTGTCGCTTGGATAATACTCAAATGCAGAAGTTGAAAACCGCTGGTGTGGCACCAACTCTATACCCGAGACATCATCTGCGGCACATCTTGGGAAGTTGACGTTGTAGTAGATGTCTTGGTTGCGATGATTTTCTATGATTGAGCGAATAGCTGCTACGCCGTGGCGTTCGGAACACTCCCACTCGATCAAATGCTCGTTGCTAAAGTCCATGCTTTGGCTTAGCGCGATGCCGAGTGCGCCCTGCAATGCCCCTTCCCGCGCCCCGGCGGCGGTGCCCGAGCAATGGACAATGTCGGCAATATTTTGGCCGCGGTTTATACCAGACAAAACCACATCTGCTGGTTTGTCTTTGAGAACATGTGTCATGCCAATCGCGACGCAATCAGCAGGCGTGCCGTCGATTGCGAACGTTTTTCGGTCGCGTTGGTCCAAAGACAACTCCGTCGCGAGGGTAAATTTGTGACCCACCCCACTTTGATTGCCTGATGGCGCGACGACCCAAACATCACTTGAAATCTCGTGAGCGATTTTCTCAAGTAATTTGATTCCCGGCGCATCCACGCCATCATCATTTGTGACCAGGATGCGCAAGGGTTCAGTCATCATTTTGCCGCTGAGATTTCAGTCTGCCCGCCCATATATGACTGCAAAACTTCAGGGATGGCGATAGAGCCATCTTCTTGCTGGTAGTTTTCCATGACAGCAATTAGTGCTCGACCGGTGGCGACACCTGAGCCGTTCAAAGTGTGAACATATTGCGGCTTACCATTTTCGTCTCGATAACGAGCTTCCATACGGCGCGCTTGATAGTCACCTGCAACAGAAACAGAAGATATCTCGCGGTAAGTATTTTGCCCAGGCAACCAAGCTTCAATGTCGAATGTGCGCATCATTGTGGCGCCCATATCGCCCGAGCAAAGACGCATCACACGATATGGGATATCAAGGCCCTTCATAACAGCCTCGGCGCAACCGAGCATACGCTCATGCTCTTCCAAAGACTTATCAGGCGCAGTAACAGCAACCATTTCCACTTTGTAAAATTGGTGCTGACGCAGCATACCGCGCGTATCGCGACCGGCAGACCCGGCTTCTGAACGAAAGCAAGGTGTGAGCGAAGTGAAACGCAGCGGCAATTCTTCATGGCTCAACATGGTTTCACGAACAAGGTTGGTCAATGACACTTCAGAGGTTGGGATCAACCAACGATCATCCGTAGTCTGGAACGCATCCTCAGAGAACTTCGGAAGCTGGCCTGTGCCGAACAATGCTTCTGAACGCACAAGCAGCGGCGCAATCACTTCGGTAAAACCGTGTTCGCGCGTGTGCAGGTCCAGCATATACTGACCAAGCGCACGCTCTAGACGTGCGACATCGTTTTTAAGAACAACAAATCGTGAACCAGCGATCTTTGCTGCAATCTCAAAGTCCATCTGGCCCAGTTGCTCGCCCAATTCGTAATGCTCTTTTGGCTCAAAGTTAAACTGGCGTGGCTCAGAGAAACGGCTTTTCTCAACATTGTCGTTTTCATCAGCCCCATCGGGCACATCATCCAGTAACAAATTCGGCAAACCAGCAAGCAATTCATTGAGTTCCGCGGTTTGAGTGCGCTCTGTCTCTTCGCCTTGCTGAACCTTTGCTTTTAGGTCAGCAACTTCGGCGAGCAATTTCTGTGCTTTGTCTTCATCGCCCTGCGCTTTTGCCTGGCCAATCTGCTTGGAAGAAGCATTTCGGGTGCCCTGCCATTCATTCAATTGCTGCACCGTCGCCTTGCGCGCATCATCAAGGGCTAATACATGCGCTGATTGTGGCTCTGCACCGCGCCTTTTTAGGCTGGCATCAAAGGCTTCAGGATTGTTTCGTATCCATTTTACGTCAAACATCTAGTCGCTCCGGCTCTTGCCGATCAAAAATACTGATCTTTGTTTATCTAATTGCTGAATTTTTTGGTTGTTTACTACGCATCGTTTTCAGATGCGGCTTCACGGTTTGCCCGCGATCGTTCAACAAATCGAACAGCAAAGATGGAAAGCTCGTAAAGTAGGAACACAGGAACAGCAAGGCCAATCTGGGTCATCGGTTCAGGTGGTGTGAGGAAAGCAGCAACCGTCAGAATTGCAACAACCGCATATTTTCGCCACGACTTCAAATTGTCTGCTGTGATGATCTCTGCGCGCGCCAACAACGTCAAAATAACAGGCAGCTGAAAACACAGTCCAAATGCTAACAACAGCGTCATGGTTAGCGACAGATATTCACTAACGCGCGTCATATTCTGAATTGTCGCCTGTCCGGCGCCAGATTGCTCAAATGATAAGAAGAAACGCATCGCTAGCGGCATCACGCCGAAATAGACCAATGCGCCGCCGATAAGGAACAATACCGGGGTCGCGATCAAATAGGGAATAAATGCAGAGCGCTCTCGTTTGTACAGGCCCGGAGCGACAAACATATAGACTTGGCTCGCCAAGACGGGAAAGGCCAAGAAAATAGCGCCAAACAATGCAACCTTCAGCTCCGTGAAAAACGCTTCTTGCGGCGCTGTATAAATCAGGCTGACATCTTCAACTGATCCACCAACTGCTTGTACAAACGGCCCAAGCAAAACAGCATAGATTTCGCCAGCTAAGAAGAAACAAACAACAAAGAGAACTGCTATCGCTGCAAATGAATAGATCAAGCGAGTGCGCAATTCGATCAAATGCTCAAGCAGCGGTGCTTCGCTTTGGTTCACTTCGTCATCAGGGTTTTCAAGCATCTTATTCATCTATGCTTCCCCTTTGGGTGCGCGCTGCAATTTCGCTGCTGTTTTGGCTGGAATTCCACCCTTGTTCGCAACCGCCGTTACAGGCTTATCCGCCTTTTCTGCAGCTGCCTTGCTTGCCGCAGCCTTTTTCGTAGCAGGCTTTCTTGCAGTCGTTGCCTTGCTCGCCGCGGATTTGGTGGCAGTTGTGCGCTTAGTGGGTGCCCTTTTTGCAGCAGGCTTCTTTGCCGCTGGTTTCCGTGTTGTGGAGGTCTTTGCACCAGTTTTGGCAGCAGCTCGCTTGCGTGGCGCCGCTTTCTTCTTAGCGGCGGGCTCTGCCTTGGCTTCAGCTTCAGCAGCTGCTTTTTCTGCAGCGGTCGCTTCCGCTCGCGAAATCGCCGCTTTCATGCTCGCCGCTGCGGCCGCCGGGTCTGGGGCAGCGCTCGATTTCATACCTGCTGACTCACGGATTTCGTCCGCAACACTCTCTTGCCCTTCGACTGAAGGCTTTATTGCGCCTGAAGGCTCAACGCTACCGTCTTTTCCAATTGCATTGAATTGGTCGGTCAACTCTTTGTTGGTGTCTTCGAGCGGCTTTGTAATCGAGTTTTTTATGTCTTTGACTTCATCCAAAGCCGCAACTTTGTTGATTTCAGACTTAAACTCGTTGCCCATGCGCCGCACAGTGCCGAACACGCGGCCCAATTGCCGCAGCATTGCTGGCAAGTCCTTTGGACCAACCACAATAAGTGCGATCGCCGCAACGATCAGCATTTCGCTCCAGCCGATGTTCAGCATCAAGCCACCCTTAACGTTGTAGCATCAAGAAAAGACTAGCTTTTGTCTTTTTCAGATTCTTCTTTTTTGACTTCGATCTCTGCCGTTGGCTTTTCATCGTCAGCCATACCTTTGCGGAAAGCTTTGATGCCAGAAGCGACTTCGCCCATCATGCCGGAAATCTTACCGCGGCCAAAAAGCAACAAAGCTGCTACAGCAATGATTAGAATTCCCCAAGGACCTGGATTCATGATTTTACTCCTCTCATCCGCGCGACTGTCGCGCGAAAAAACTTGTTGCTATTCAAATATGTTCAAATGGCGTCAAACACAAGGACGCGATTTGGGTTTATCGCGATATTTACGTCTTGTCCCGGATACACATCGTCGCTGGCTGGACGTCTTACGCGCACAGGCTGATCAATTCCCGACACGGCCACCTCAATTGTATCAATGCCAATTGCAGTGCGTTTATTGACAACGCGACCCATTGCCCCCTCGCCCTTTTCGACCAAATTTGCAGAAGCAACTGGCCGCATTGCGATAATGATTTTCGCGCCGTCAGATCGGCCATCCACTTTTAGCTTACCAAGGGGCGTTTCGGCATACCCATTTGCCACAGTAGCGTGCATTTCAGAAATTGGCGAAAAGAAGCGCGCGACGCTCAGATCAAGCGGGGCATTGTAGATTTCATCAGACGTACCAATTTGCGCAATCGTGCCATCGCGTAAAAGAGCGATTTTATCACCAAACAACATCGCTTCTTCGGGATCATGCGTAACAATAACACAGGTCGCGCGCGTTTCGCGAAGAACTGCTAGGGTTTCCGCACGTACGCTTTCACGCAATCGCGCGTCCAGTGACGAAAACGGCTCATCCAATAACAAAAGCCCCGGCTTTGGAGCAATAGAACGTGCGAGCGCTAAACGTTGTTGCTGACCGCCTGAGAGCTTTGAAGGGTAATCCTCGGCTCGATCAGCCAAACCGACGCGTTTCAGGGCATGCATCGCCTGCACTTTTGCTTCCTCGCGGCCTAGGGACTTCAACCCATATTCAACATTTTGCAAAACCGACATATGTGGGAACAGCGCAAAATCTTGAAACATCAAACCGATGCCGCGTTTTTCTGGTCTAACAGAAATCGACGCGGATGCCACAACCTTTTTATTGATCGAAATTGTTCCAGCAGAAATGTCCTGTAAACCTGCAGTTGCCCGCAGAATTGTAGACTTTCCCGAGCCTGATGCTCCAAGTAGGCACAATATTTCACCCGGCGCAGTTGAAAAATCTGTGCCGCGCAAAACCTCGCGTCCACCCATTTCACAATGGACCTGGTTAAACTCCAAGGCCGCAGCAAAACTGATACCGGCAGTGCCACGCGGCCCCCATTCCTGGTCTACCCCGCCAGATTTGGTCTCAGCATTAGTGATCGAAGTCATCTTGGCTCAATTCAGTCAACAAGTCGTCGCCGTCGTCATCTGCATCAAGCGGGTCTTCATTGTCAAATAAATCCCCATCATTTGGTGCTGGAACAGCAAAATCAGGCGGCAAATTGGCTGAAAGTAGCCCTGTGCCCTTCAATTCGTTCAATCCAGGCAGATCGGTAATTGCTTCGAGACCAAAATGGTCCAGAAATTCGGGTGTTGTACCGTACGTTACAGGCCGTCCGGGCGTACGTCGGCGGCCGCGCATGCGCACCCATCCAGCTTCCATCAAAACATCAAGCGTGCCTTTGGATGTTGCGACGCCGCGTACCTCTTCGATTTCCGAACGCGTAACAGGTTGGTGGTAGGCTATGATTGCCATAATCTCGAGTGCGGCGCGGGAAAGTGGCTTGCGTTCAGTTTCTTCGCGTCGCAGCAGGAAGCCCAAGTCTTCTGCAGTGCGGAAGGCATAGGCTTCGCCTCGTTTGACCAAGTTCACGCCCGAATGCTTATATTTCTCGCTTAACTGGGCAGCCAAGTCTTCAATGTTGGCACCATCGGACAGAAATGGCTTTGCCTCCTCAAGGTGTAATGGCTCTTTCGCAGCAAACAGCAGTGCCTCTAGCACACGCAGATTTCGACCCGTGATTTCTCCGATGTCGTTATCATCATCAATGACTTGGCCAGTGTTTTGATCCATTTTGATGTCCTATTCCACCGATTTACGGCGCACCATAAGCGGTCCGAACACTTTGCTTTGCCTCAATTCTAGCTGTCCTTGCCTCACCATCTCGAGCGATGCGGTGAAACTAGAAGCAAGCGCAGTTATTCGTTCTTCAGGTAAATCAAGATATTGTGACAAGCAGGCATGTAATGGCACCCAGTCTGCACCTTCACCGATCAACCGGCGCAAAATATCCTCTGCATCTTGCAATGACCAAACGGTGCGCGATTTTGGTGCGTACTCCGCTGGGATTTGCCGTTCCCGTTGCACAGCATATGCACGCAAAAGGTCGAAATAGGTCGCCTCCCAGATGTTCTTTCTATCGGTTACCACCGATTCTGGATCGCCGCGTGCGAATATTTCACGGTTGAGCTGCGGCCTATTGATCAATTTCTCCGCCG
This sequence comes from Maritalea porphyrae, assembly GCF_030159895.1. Taxonomy (GTDB): domain Bacteria; phylum Pseudomonadota; class Alphaproteobacteria; order Rhizobiales; family Devosiaceae; genus Maritalea; species Maritalea porphyrae. The sequence continues at coordinate 1,940,716 of NZ_BSNI01000002.1, read as the reverse complement.
CGTCGCGCATTGCTTCAAGCCGCTTAAGACGAAACTGCAGCAAAGCGGCCATTTCTTCACCAGTCGGCTCATCGTTATCATCTTCATGTGGGACCATCAGGCGACTTTTCAAGAAAGTCAGCCATGCCGCCATCACAAGATAATCGGCAGCAACTTCAATCCGACGCTCACGAATTGTATCAATAAAACTGAGATATTGTTCTGCCAACGCAAGCACGGAGATGTTGGCAAGATCCACTTTTTGCTTGCGTGCAAGATCAAGCAGCAAATCAAGAGGGCCTTCATAGCCTTTCACATCAACATACATAACCCCCTCGCCCCTTTTGGGCCGTGGGTTATCTTGCATAAAATCAGATTGATCTGCGCCTTGAGCCATGTGACCTGACTTAACTCACCAATTCGGCACGAGTGTGACGCGGCGAGCAACCAATGGTCAAGCGTGATTGGCGACAAAGGTCGCCAATTCACTGAAAATGATGGCTTTTAGTTGTTTCTGACGAAACAATCGCCTCCATTCGACTTCAGGCTGGAACAAAGCGCATTCGCATCCGCCAAGCTGTTTGAAGGAACACGGACCCGGAAGTAGATTCCTTTGTCACCAAGGTCGACTTGATTGATGTCGATAGGCTGCGAACCGAGTTGCGACGGAAACTGGCGTTTAAGGGTCGTCGCTGTGGCCTGTGCGGTCTCTAGTGTGCGTTGTGAAGCTAGTTGCACATAGAATGGGGCAGCAACTCCACTTGTTGTTGAAGTAGCCGATGTAGGTACACTAGGCGTTGAATTTGTGGTCGGCAGAAGTGAAATAGGCTGCGCAACTGTGTCGTTCGACGTAGGTGTTGTGCTTGCTGCAACCGGCGCCAGAGACGGTGCTGACCCAGATCCTAAGCCAAATGGACGTGCAGGCGGCGTTGGCGCTGCAGGATCATCTGCAATCGCTGCCACTTCGATTGGTGTCGCTGGTTCAGCAGTTGCCTCAGTGGCCTCACCTTGCGAAGTATCAGGCAACGCTGGCGCGGTAGCCGGCGTTGATGTGGTCGCGGCGTCAGTTCCTTCTTTTATTGCATTGAGCACATTTGCAATTTCATCAGTTTCAGAATTCGGTGTCTCTACCGCAACTGTGGGTGCATTTGGTCGCACATCCTGAGGGAGCTGTTCAGCGCCGGCTGAAGCTTCATTGCCACTGACAATAGTACCATCAGCCAAAACTGTAACAGTTTTCACCTTGCGGTTTGTTAGGCCATTGCTCGAACTTGTGGGAGTCACAACACGCGCAACTTCTGTGCCGGATGCACCTGCGGTTTCATCGCGAGAGACGATTTGCTCTTCAGTTGGAGTTTCTGTGTTCCCTTCAAGTGCATTGAAAACACTTTGCCCTTGAGCCTCAGTTTCCGCTGGAGTGACTTCAGGCACTTCCTTAACATTTGTGTTTTGCGCGGCGACCACAGGAACGTCGCCATCGCTTGGTCCCTGCCCAACAAAAAACCAGTAGCCAACCCCGCCTATTACCGCCAACAATAAGATTGCCGCTACAGAAGCTAAGATTGGCAAAACGCCCCCACGACGGCGCTCTTCAATATACTCTTGTTCTGGTTCTGCCGCGGGTGTTTCGTTCAATGCCGGACTAATGGAATCGCGCGCCGTTGGAACATCTGCATCGAATCTGGGTTCTTGCCTAGGCGATGCGCTTGCTCGCGCTGCAGCCACCGGTGATGCTTCAAACTTTGGCTGGCTGGTTGCTGAAGCCAAAGCTGCCATAATAGCCGCCTCAGCAGCATCTGCAGGTTTTGATTGAGGTGCAGGCGCTGGCGTCTGTGTATCAGCTATTAGGCTTTCAATCTCCGCCAACGGATCATCAATCACGGCATCCAAATCTGCACCATCACTGGTTTGGGACGGTGGCACTGCAAATTCATCTTCGCCATCAGGTATTTCTAAATCTCGCTGCGGAGTGAACTCAAAACTTGTATCTCGTTCATGCGCCACTTCGGGTTCGGAAGTGAAATCGGACCTGTCTTCAGCTGCAACTTCATCTTGTTGCACCGCAATAGTCTCTTGTGGCACAGGGATCGGTTCAAATTCAGGTTCGGGCTGAGGCGCAGATTGTTTCTCAACATCTTCAATTATTGCGGCAATACCATCCAAAACGTCAGGCGTCGGTGCTTCTTCGCTTGTTTCTGGCAAAACCTCAGCGTCGGCAGTCGGCTCCACAAATGGCTTTGAATCAACTTTCGGAAGTTGCGTTTCGCCGACACCCGCTTGGATATTCTGAGAAAAGTCGAATTCAAACGGTGAGTTACCCTGGTCAACGTGTTTAGAAACAGTCTCCGTTGTCGCATTTTGCGCGGATGGAACAGCAGTTACACCTTCACCAATTTGCGAAAATGGCAACGCTTCGTCCCGACCACCAAACGGCACAACGTCCGCTTCAGTTGATGTGGGTTGAGAACTTGTTTGTTCCTCAACAGGTGGATCGACGGGGCCCGGATGAGAAATTGCGTCGAATGATTGCTGATCTGGAAGTTGTTCGCGAGCCGTTGCAGCCATCTGCGCACGCTCATCGACGGCTTGTGAAACAGTCGACTGTTTAGCGTCGTCAGCTACGATACGCGCAAGTTCTGCGATCAAATCATCTGTTTGATCTGCAGCCAGATTGTTGCGATCATTCGAATTTGTCATGTTGCTTGGCCAATAACGTTGGTTATGGCCCTCACCTCTACATTCACGGCACTCAAGTAATACAGCTGGTAAACCAGCAATGTGCCTGAATTATGATAGTTCCTCGGGCGCAGACACTCCAAGTATACTCAAACCATTTCGTAAAATCTGTCGAACAGCATTTACCATCGCGAGTCGCGCCAGTGTTATTGTCCTATCTTCATGATTAACAAATCGTAACTGCGGCTCTTCTTTGCCCTTTGTCCAGAATGCGTGGAACGCCGCCGCGAGTTCATGAACATAGAACGCAACGCGGTGCGGTTCATGTGCTGCAGCAGCAGCTTCGATCGCACGTGGAAACTGTCCCATTGTTTTAAGCAACGAAATTTCTGCAGGATGAGATAATTTTGAAAGGTCCGCTTTTTGTAGGGCCTCGAGTGAAACATCCAGCTCTGGCACATCCCGCGCGGCATTTCTAAAGGCTGAACATGCGCGTGCATGCGCATATTGTACGTAGAACACTGGGTTTTCACGTGTTTGCTGGGTTACCAGATCAAAGTCAAAGTCCAGTTGCGCTTCGTTTCTACGGAACAGCATGATGAACCGAACAACATCCGCACCAACTTCGTCCACCAACTGAGCCATTGTTACGAAGTTACCACTGCGCTTGGACATTTTTGCAGGCTCACCGTTACGCAAAAGGTTTACAAGCTGGCAAATTTTAACATCTACTTCTGCTTCGCCACCAGATACTGCTTTTCCGGCAGCGCTCAAACGCTTGATATAACCAGCGTGGTCTGCACCAAGCACAACGATTTGGCTATTGAAGCCCCGCAAATACTTGTTACGGTGATAAGCGATATCAGCCGCAAAATATGTGTAGGTGCCATCGGACTTTACAAGCGCCCGATCTGTATCGTCGCCAAAGTCGCTTGCTTTAAACAAGGTCTGTTCGCGGTCTTCCCAATCTTCAGGCGTTTTGCCTTTCGGCGCTTCCAAAGTGCCCTGGTAGACCAAGCCTTCTTCGCCAAGCCAATCAAGCGTTTCCTTGATGTCGCCACCATTGCCACCACCATGTAGTGATGCTTCTGAGAAGAACAAATCGTGCTTGATACCAAGCTTTTTGAGGTCGTCCCGCACAAGATCCATCATCAATTCGAGCACTACTGGTCGAATTGTGGTTTCGCGCTCTGTCTCGTCCATCGATTTTAGACTATCGCCGAACTTCTCCGCCAACGCCTGACCGACTGGGATCAAATACTTTCCAGGATAAAGACCTGCGGGGATCTCACCAATGTCATCGCCCAACGCTTCGCAATACCGCAAATATGCAGAGTTCGCCAAAACCGTAATCTGACCACCAGCGTCATTGATGTAGTATTCGCGAGTGATGTCGTATCGGCAAAAGTCCATAAGGCTTGCCAAGGCGTCACCAAAAACTGCACCTCGCGTGTGCCCAACATGTAAAGGCCCCGTTGGGTTTGCGGACACGTATTCCACATTCACCTTGCCAACAGGTGCTACTTCAGGCCGTCCATAGTCAGCGCCTTGTTTGTTGGCATCGGCAATGACTGATTGCCATACGTCGGGCGTAAGGGTGAAGTTGATAAAGCCAGGGCCCGCGACATCGATTTTCTCAACCTGTTCGTCGTTTGCAAACTCTGCGACAAGCTTCTCAGCAATCGCGCGCGGATTTGATTTCAGAACTTTCGACAAAACCATTGCAGCATTGCATGACAAATCGCCATGGCTGGCATCGCGAGGCGGTTCAACCACAAATCGGCTAAGCGCTTGTTTGTTGTCGCTCAGTTCTGGAAATAGGTTGATCAGTTTCTCTTCCACGCGATTGCGGAAGACTGCAAATGCGTCCATTTTGCTTTGTCCATCTTATAAAGAATTGATTGTGCAAGCGGTTACCGGAAATCCACGTCCGCGTCAAACAATCGGTTGAATGTGTTTGTCGCGTAAGGGTCTGTCATGCCGGAAACGAAGTCGCAAACAATGCGCTCTCGACCACCGATGGGACTTGATTTAGCCAAACGTTCCCACTCTTCTGGCATTGGCTCGCCTTCCACGAAAGCATCGAACAAAGCTGCTACAATTTGTTCCCCCTGCTTCACAGGTGCCATCACAGTTTCTGAGCGATAGACTTTGGCAAAAAGAAAACTCTTCAACTTCTTTTCTTGCACACCAACGTCATCGGAGAAGCAAATCAGCGGTTTGCCAGCCAAGCGCACATCTTCTGCATTCTTTGGATCGCAGGCTTTGATATTAGCTTCTGCAGTGCGGATGACATCTTCAATTGTTCTTGTGATCAACCTACGAATGGTCTCATGCGATTGACGATCAGCGCTTACTTCTGGATACCGTTGCTGGACCTCTTGAACAATGTCACCAACAATAGGCACTTCGCGCAGCTGATCAAGAGAAAGCAATCCTGCGCGCAGCGCGTCATCAATGTCATGGGCATTGTATGCAACGTCATCCGCAATCGCTGCGGCTTGTGCCTCAAGGCTCGCAAAACTTTCCAGTCGCAAATCTGAGACCGAAGCAATAAGATCGAGTCCAAATGGCAAACCCTCTTCAACATATTTGCCGATTGGTCGACCTTGTCCATCTACTAGCGGTCCATTGTGCTTAATAATCCCTTCAAGTGTCTCCCAAGTCAGGTTTAAGCCATCATGTTCAGCATACCTATTCTCTAACGAGGTCACCACGCGCAACGCCTGCACATTATGGTCAAAGCCGCCATGCGCCTGCATTTTTGCATGCATTACGCGCTCCCCCGCATGGCCAAACGGTGTATGTCCCAAATCGTGGGCAAGCGCTAGGCATTCAGCGAGGTCTTCGTTTAAATGGAGTGCGCGGGCAATGGAGCGGGCGATCTGAGACACCTCCAATGTGTGTGTGAGACGTGTCCGAAAGTGGTTACCTTCGTGGTGCAAGAAAACTTGCGTCTTGTGTTTGAGGCGTCGGAATGCGTTGGAATGAATGATGCGGTCGCGGTCGCGCTGAAACTCAGATCGTGTGGGGCTATCACTTGTGTTGTAGAGCCTACCCTTCGTTTGTTCGGCGTGGGAGGCATATGGTGCAAGCGCGGAATTTGTCTGCATTTCAACTTTCCTTGTACCCTCTTTTCAAACCGCTTTATGAAGCCTATCTATTAAACAAGACTTGTGAAATCGCCTTTTCGGCGACGACGATAGGAAATTATTATGTCAGATGTAGCTACGGCTCCTGAAAAAGTATCGGTTACAGACGCAGCTTTGGCACGGATCGAGGCTATCTTGTCCAAACAGAAACCAGGCACTGTTTTGCGGGTTGCGGTTTCTGGTGGCGGTTGCTCCGGATTTCAATATGAATACAATTTGGTGCAAGAAGAACCGTCAGAAGACGACTTGGTTTTGGGTAACGACAAAGCGAAAGTTTTGATTGATTCTTTGAGCCTCGAATTTATGCAGGGCGCCGAGATCGACTTTGTGAATGACCTAATTGGCCAGAGTTTTCAGATCAACAACCCCAATGCAGTTGCATCTTGCGGGTGCGGCACCAGTTTTTCGGTGTAATTGCGTTGCAGCCAAGTTTGCTTCGCCTTAGGTTGAAACTCCGATTCACGGAAAAGGCCCAAAGATTCTCATGCAAATCGCGACTTGGAACATTAATGGCATAAAGGCGCGTCTGCCTGAGGTCGAATATTGGTTGAAGGAAAACAAACCTGACCTGGTATGTTTGCAAGAAATCAAAAGCATTGATGAGAATTTTCCACGTGAGGTTTTTGAGGACCTTGGCTACAATGTAGAAACACACGGGCAAAAAAGCTTTAACGGCGTTGCGCTGCTTTCCTTACATCCATTCGAAGAAGTCAATCGCGGCCTGCCGGGTGATGAAACTGATGAACAGGCAAGGTTCATCGAGTGCGTGATTTCACGACCTGCCGGACCAATTCGCGTTGCGGGCATTTATTTGCCAAATGGCAACCCAGTGGATACTGAGAAATTCCCCTATAAACTTGGTTGGATGGACCGACTAATTACCTGGGCAAAAGATCGACTCCTACTTGAAGAACCGCTCATAATTACTGGGGATTACAACATTATCCCAGAACGGCTCGACACTCATGACCATGACGCATGGTGGGGTGATGCACTTTACCGGCCAGAAAGTCTAGAGCGGTTTAGAACTCTTCAATCGCTTGGGATGACTGATGCCTTGCGCGCAGTGAACAATAAAGAAGCTTATACTTTCTGGGACTTTCAAGCTGGTGCATGGCGTAAAAACAACGGCATCCGGATTGATCATCTAATGTGTTCGCCACAGGCGACCGACCACCTTGAAAGTGTAGAAATCCACAAAGACGTGCGCGGGCGCGAAAAACCTTCGGACCATGTACCCGTAGTCGGCCATTTCAGTTTCTAAGACTTGAATTGTTAGCCGCCGAATCGGCCACCTAATGTGTCAGCAGCTTGAATTGCTTGCTCGCGCTCATCCGGCGAGGCAACAGAGATTGCTCGTTCGTGTAGTTCAGCAATCCAATGTTCGTCGTCGGTGCCACCTGCGTTACGATTAGCAAGTGTCAGCCACATAAGACCCTCGACGGGATCGGCATCGATGCCCTCTCCGTTAAACATCAAGTCGCCTAGTGTAGCTTGCGCAGCAGCATGACCTTTGCGTGATGCGAGTGAAAGCCAACGAGCGCTTTGCAACGGAGAATAACCAAACTCGTTTTCGTCTAGATAAAGCTGGCCCACTTTGAACTGGGCATCCGGGTCACCGAAATAAGACGCTGCATGTAGCAACAGCTTCCGGGAAAGCGAGTTGTCCGCTTGCACACCAGCGTCAGGAACACCCTCACGATAATATTCGCCAATTTTCAAGAAACTTTGCGCCACAATATCCGCACCGACAGACTTAGGTGGCGTGTCAGCATGGTCGTTGGCGAGTTCGCGGAAATACAAAAAGGCTTTTGTGCGATCTTTTTGAACACCTTCGCCTTTTTCATACATTACCCCCAACCGCCAAAGAGCAATCGGCTGGCCTGCTTCGGCAGCTTCTTCCAAAGCTGCCAGCAGGTCGTGGTTAGACACTTCGCTGTCGTTGGTGCCAAACAAAGACAATATATTGGTATTGTCCTGTGCGTTGGCGCTGCTTACTCCCGCAAGCGCCAACATAAAGGCAAAAACCCAAACTCCAGCGTTCGTGCTAAATGTCCGCATAGCACTCCTTTTCGCCCTTCGCACCGGGGTGGGTAAGTGCGCCATAACGCGCTGGCCCAACACCTTGTGCATATTTCCAAATGACGCCGGAACCAAAGTTGGTTTCGCGCGGCTGCCACTTGGCTTTGCGGGCTTCAAGTTCTTCATCTGTCAATGCAACAGAGATTTCGCCGGTATTGGCGTTGATCGTGATTTGGTCACCGTTCTCCAATAGTCCAATCGGGCCACCAACAGCGGCTTCAGGACCAACATGGCCGATACAAAAGCCGCGAGTAGCGCCTGAGAAACGACCATCGGTAATCAAAGCAACCTTGTCACCCATTCCCTGGCCGTAAAGCGCAGCGGTTGTTGCCAGCATTTCACGCATACCAGGTCCACCTTGGGGACCCTCGTAGCGGATAACCAGCACTTCGCCTTCTTTGTATTCTCGCTTGGATACTGCCTTAAAGCACTCTTCTTCACTGTCAAAACAACGTGCAGGACCGGTGAACTCCAACTCAGTCATACCAGCGACCTTCACAATCGCACCGTCTGGCGCAAGATTGCCTTTCAAACCAACGACGCCACCGGTTTTAGTAATCGGCTTGTTGGCGGGCCATACGACATCTTGCTTGTCGTTCCATTTAACCTTTTCAAGGTTTTCAGCAATGGTGCGACCAGTGACGGTCATGCAATCGCCGTGCATAAAACCGTTGTCGAGCAACGTCTTCATGAGCTGCGGAATACCGCCAGCTTCAAACATATCTTTTGCCACATAGCGACCACCGGGCTTCAGATCAGCGATGTAAGGCGTTTTCTTGAAGATTTCGGCAACATCGAAAAGATCAAACTCAATACCCGCTTCGTTTGCAATTGCTGGCAAGTGAAGCGCGGCGTTTGTTGAGCCACCAGACGCAGCAACCACAGTTGCCGCATTTTCAAGCGCTTTGCGGGTAACGATATCCCGTGGGCGGATGTTTAGTTTAATCAGCTCCATTACTTGCTCACCAGCGGTGTAGCAGAATTGATCGCGAATTTCATAAGGCGCCGGAGCGCCCGCCGAATAAGGCATCGCCAGTCCAATTGCTTCTGACACTGTTGCCATGGTGTTAGCGGTAAACTGAGCGCCACAAGCGCCAGAAGAAGGACAAGCGACGCGCTCAAGCTCTTCCAAATCGGCATCGGAAAAATCGCCGACCGAATGCTTACCAACGGCTTCGAAAACGTCCTGAACCGTGACCGGGTTGCCCTTGAAGTTACCAGGTAGAATTGAGCCGCCGTAGAGGAACACTGACGGCACGTTCAAACGAACCATAGCCATCATCATCCCTGGCAGCGATTTGTCGCAACCAGCTAGTCCAACGAGCGCATCATAGCTGTGGCCGCGCATGGTCAGTTCGACCGAATCTGTAATCACGTCACGTGACACCAATGATGACTTCATGCCTTGGTGCCCCATGGCAATGCCATCAGTTACGGTAATTGTTGTAAACTCACGTGGCGTACCGTTGGCTGCAGCAACGCCCTTTTTTACAAACTGTGCTTGGTGCGAAAGGGCAATGTTACATGGGGCTGCTTCATTCCAACATGTCGCAACCCCAACAAATGGCTGGTGTATCTGACCGCTGGTTAATCCCATTGCATAATAATACGACCGATGCGGCGCGCGCGCAGCGCCTTCGGTTACATGTCGACTAGGTAATTTTGTCTTGTCGATTTTGTTGTCGTCCACAGGTTGTTCCTTCCAAGCATCATTGTTGCCGTAGCACTAAAATGTTTTTACTTCGGCCACCGTTTGATGCAAGGCACAATTGTGACAAGGCGTACGGCACGGTTCGCATTAAAACTGCGACATAAACAACACGCCATCCGCCAAGTCGGCTGTTCTTTCGCCTGTTATGTCGCCCCAATGGGTTAAAAAAATGGCGACCACATCGTCAAAATGTGGCCGCCATTCAAGAATGTGTGATTTATTCCACTGTGTTGCAGAATTATGACAGTTCCGTTTAGCCTAGACGCGCAAGCGCTGCTTCAACGCGTTCCTTTTTGGCCACGGCATCTGCTCGACGTTGTTTTTGATCATTCACAACATGATCTGGTGCCTTTGAAATAAACTGCTCATTGGCCAACTTGCGGTCAACGCTATCAATTTCTTTGTCGAGCTTGGCCAAGTCTTTGCCTAGTCGCTCTTTTTCAGCAGAAATGTCGATCACACCAGCCAACGGCAAGCAGAAAGTAGCCTCGTTTAAGACCAACTGCGCCGCTTCGTTCGGAACAGCATCTGCAAAAGAAATGTCTTCTATGCGCGCCAAACGTTTGACCATCGCCCCTTGGCTTTCCAACCGAGCACGAGTGGTCGCATCTGCATCCACCACAATTAGCGGAACTTTCGCGCTAGCAGGCACATTCATTTCAACCCGTACTGAACGAATGCCAGAAATCAAATCAATCAACCATCCCATTTCGCCTTCAGCATCTTCATTAATCAAATCAGCAATTTCTGGCCAACGCGAAACAATCAATTGTTTTTCACGTGCGGGACCTTGCTTAGCGGTTTGCGCCCAAAGCTCTTCGGTGACGAACGGCATAAATGGGTGTAGCAACTTCAATATTTGATCCAATGCATAGGCTGCAGTTGCGCGTGTTTCAGCTTTGAGTGCCTCGTCGTCGCTGTTGAACACCGGCTTGGCCAGTTCAACAAACCAATCGCAGAATGTTCCCCATACAAAATCGTATGCGGCATTGGCCGATTCATTGAAGCGGAAGGTCTCGATGGATTTTTCAACTTCTGCAACAGCCTTCGCTGTTCGGCTCAAAATCCATTTATTAAGGGTCGAGCTAACTGATTTAGGATCATATCCATCAACCCGAATGCATTCATTCATTTCAAGGAAACGCGCAGCATTCCAAATCTTTGTTACAAAGTTTCGGTAGCCCTCAACTCGGGATAGCGACAATCGAAGGTCCCTACCCTGCGCAGCCATCGCAGCGAGCGTAAATCGCGTCGCATCGGTGCCATACTCGTCGAACAGCACCAACGGATCAATCACGTTGCCCTTGGTTTTTGACATCTTCTGGCCATGCTCATCACGAACGAGAGCGTGCACGTAAACATTTTCAAACGGCTCTTCTTCCATGAAATGCAGACCAAACATCATCATTCTGGCGACCCAGAAAAAGATAATGTCAAAGCCTGTTACCAACGTGTTGGTTTGGTAGTAAGTCGCCAATTCATCTGTTTTTTCAGGCCAGCCGAGCGTTGAGAAAGGCCAAAGAGCCGATGAAAACCAAGTATCGAGCACGTCTTCATCGCGTTTGATTTCTGTCGGAGCGCCATAATGCGCATCAGCCGCAGCTTGCGCCTCACCTTCGGTCGCAGCAACAAATACTTCACCATCTGGGCCGTACCATGCCGGGATTTGATGGCCCCACCACAACTGGCGAGAGATACACCAAGGCTGAAGATTTTCCATCCAAGCGTAGTAAGTGTTTTCCCAGTTCTTCGGGACAAATTTGGTGCGTCCTTCTTTAACAGCTGCAAGAGCTGGTTTTGCTAGAGTTTCCGCGTCTACATACCACTGGTCAGTCAAATATGGCTCGATGACGACTTGCTTAGACTTTTCATCATGTGGGATCGAAACAATTTTGTCTTCGACCTCAACCAACACACCGAGCGCATCCAGATCAGCAATAACTTTCTTGCGCGCTTCAAAACGATCCAGCCCTCGATAAGCTTCAGGCGCTTCTTCGTTGATTTTTGCATCGACGGTGAAGATATTGATCATTTCAAGATTGTTGCGTTTGCCTACCTCAAAGTCATTAAAGTCGTGGGCCGGCGTAATCTTTACCGCACCAGAACCCTGCTCAGGATCAGCATGTTCATCTGTCACGATTGGGATTTTGCGCCCCGTCAACGGGAGAACAACCATCTTACCAACCAGGTGCGCATATCGCTCATCTTCTGGGTGAACAGCAACGGCAGTGTCACCAAGCATTGTTTCTGGACGCGTTGTCGCAACAGTGATGGTTTCGTCAGTGCCATCGATAGGATATTTTAGGTGCCACATGTGACCATTAACGTCGATATTCTCAACTTCCAGATCGGAAATGGCTGTTTGCAACACGGGATGCCAGTTTACCAAGCGCTTGTCTTTGTAAATCAGCCCCTCTTTGTGCAACTGCACAAAGACCTTTAGAACGGCCTCGGACATACCATCGTCCATGGTAAAGCGCTGACGTGACCAGTCAGCCGATGCACCTAGTCGCTTTTGCTGCGAAACAATGGTGTTGCCGCTCTTTTCTTTCCATTCCCATACTTTTTCTAGGAATTTTTCGCGGCCCAAATCTCTTCGCGATGGCAGCTGGTTTTCCATCAGTTGTCGCTCAACAATCATCTGTGTAGCTATACCAGCATGATCGGTGCCCGGCTGCCAGAGCACATTCTTGCCGCGCATTCGTTCAAAACGCGCGAGTAAATCCTGAATCGTGAAAGTTAGCGCATGGCCGACATGAAGATCTCCTGTGACGTTTGGTGGTGGCATCGCAATACAGTAGCTTTCAGCGCCTTCTGCAGCGCCCGCACCAGCCGCAAACAAATTGTTGCTTGTCCAGCCTTCATAAATCCGGGTTTCAACCTCTTGCGGGTTGTAGCTCTTATCGATCATTTCGCACAGCCTTTGTCCGCCGTTGCGCAAGGACTGCCAACGGCTGAAATTCAATTCAATCTAGGTGTAAAGCCAAGGCGAGCCGCACTGTCAACAGCGAGACGGTCAAAAACTGCTTTTTTGATTTATCTGTTGCCGCGGGAAACGCGTTCGATTTCGCGCTGGACAAGTTTTTCGACCACGCCTGGTAGGTTTTCATCCAACCAGCTTTTCAACATTGGTCGAAGCATTTCCCGGATCAAATCCTCAACTGTTTGACCACCACCGCTCGACAGTGTTAGCGCGTCAAGCTGACTAAATGCACTTTTGGCAGCTGCCTGCGTTGTCGGCTCAAGCAATTCCTCAGACATCTCGGTCGTCAAGTTTTGATCAGGTAATGGACTAACGGCAACGGGCTCTTCATCGATGGTTTCGTCAGGTGCAACGTCATCCAGGACAGAGATATCGACTTCTGCTGTCAGTGCGTCAATGTCAGCTTCCGGCGTCTCATTGGATTCTTCAGCATCATCATCATTGATAAACGCGATGTCGTCGGGAACAACCATCTGCACGTCTTCAGACACATCGTCACCGAATTCAGCCACGAACTCTTCAGGCGCGGGCGCAGCACGCACTAGATCATCTGCGGCTCCGGCAATACCGGGCGCGGATTCAGATGTCGGTGGGTTGAGCATTTGTTCTGCACTTAGCGCCAAAGGTTCATCGTCAGCAACCATATCTACAGGCTCTGCAGCCGGTGGATTGAGCATTTGCTCCGGACTAAGTGTAAGCGGCACTTCTTCTGAAGGCTCAACAGCCACCGCAGCCTCTTCAACCGGCTCTGGTGCCGCCGCAGCCATCGAAGCCAAATCGTCGCCGTCGTCATCTTCGTTGGTAATCTCTGTTGCAAGTACCTCAGGTTCCGCAGCTGGCTCTTCAGCTGCAGGTTCATCATCTGCAATGATCTGTCTAATTGAAGACAGGATTTCGTCCATCGATGGGTCTTTAGACGCAGGTTGATTCATCTTGGCCTCACAATCGTGCGAAGCAACTGGCACATCAATTACACGACGCGATTCGCACTATTTCAGCTTATTGTGCGAGATATTAACATGTTAGTCCAGATGGCAGGCAAAATCTGCGTTTTCCACCAATAAGTTGAACTAGTCCCGCAACTCGCTCCAAATGTCTTCTACCCGCGCGCGATATCCGTCCGCAGACTTGATAGACACAGGTAAGTGAAGCGACGCAGCATCAAGTTTTCCAGCGGCCGAGACCAATGAGAACGCCGCTACAACTTTGTTGCGTTGTGCAGTGTAAAGCGCTTCCCTGGCACTGGTCAGTTCCGCGCGAGCATTCAAGACGTCCAAAGTCGTGCGTTGACCGACGTTGCGCTCTTCAATCACACCATCCAAAGCTATTTGGCTGGATCGAACGGCTGCGTTTGCAGATTCAATCAATGCGATAGAGGATTGCAGGCCAGACCAAGCTGAAATCACCGCTTCCTCTACCTGATCAACAGTGGCTCGCGCATCGACTTCCGCGTTGATGTGCGCAAGATTAGATTTGCGCGCGGATGCCCCAAGTGCTCCACCTTGGTAAATTGGAATAGACAATGTCAGTCGGATTGAACCAGAAGTTCCTCGTGCAGATACGCCGCCGCCGCAGTCTATTGCACAAATAGAACCAATGAGGTCCAAAGTAGGTCCAAATGCCCGCAAAGCTGCATCAGTACCATATCGTGCAGCTTCAACTTGAGCTATAGCGGTTTGAATCGCGGGGTGATTCGCCTTTGCAGAGCGCAGTGCGTCATCAAGCGATCTTGGTAGAACACTACCAAACTTGAAATTAGAATTCAGCCCAGAGGGTTTTGCTCCCATCCAACGCACATAGCTAGCCTGTGAAGTACGTAGGGAGTTCACTGAAGACTTATAGGCCGCAACCGCTTGAGCCAAACGCGCTTCGGCTTGCGCTACATCGATTTTTGTACCTTCGCCAATATTTAGCCGGTTGCGTGCAGAGGAAACCTGGGCCCTCAAAAACTTCACATTGTCAGCACGAAGGCTTGCTAGGTTTGTATCGCGCACTACATCCATATAGGCAGTCGCGGCATTTAGGAGAACGTTTTGCTCCGTATTTCGCAAACTATGCGCCGTTGCGTCAGCCACCGCTCGCGCTTGATCAATCTGGGCGTCGGTTTTCAACCCATCGAAGAGGCGTTGATTATATTGGAGATTTAGGCTCGTCGTGCCACCATCAGTGTGCACACCTCCTAAGTCAGCCCAACTATATTGGGTTGTTGCTGACAGGTTCACTTGCGGGCGTTTCCCAGCCTTACGAAGCACAATATCCTCAGAAGCCAATTTAACGCTGATTAGCGCTGCAGCCATCGCAGGGTTGTTGGTATATGCCTTTGCCAACGCATTGGTTAGACTTTCAGCGTTTACAACACCGGTGAGCGCGAACGACAGTGCCGCCGCTGCAAAAACAGACTTCTTCAAAAACACAACAATTACCCCGAACAGATCTAAGCATCCATAATATGTACCATCTGACCTAGAATTGAAAATTAACTTTTCATTAATATTTCAAATTCTCATGTCATGTAGCGTAGACGCAACACCTACCTCAATTTGGATCAAGCAATGGTATATTCAAGTCCGTACGGTAAATTTTCTATAAACTAAACTCAGGGGCACGCGAAAACTCGCTTAATTTAGGTACTGTAGCATTGAATGCTTCGCGTCGAGCGAGATCACCGTCATTCTTTGTGTAAACTACGGCAACATCCACACCATCGACTGGTTCGACGCAAACAATTCGACCGCCTTCAGCTAATTGCGATTTTAGGTCGTCTGACATCGTCTCTACGACACCCTCGATGAAAATCACATCAAAAGGCGCTTCTTTTGCCACCCCTTGCGTCAAATCCGCTGAGAGTACAGCCACATTTCCAATGTCCAGATCTGCAAGCGCCTCAGTTGCCGCTTCAACTAATTCGTCTTGGTCATCGATGGCAACAACAGATCCTGCCAGTCCAGCAATAACTGCAGCTGCGTAACCGGTGCCACACGCAACATCCAACACGATGTCGCTGCTCTTGATGTCAGCGAGTTGGATGAGCTGCGCCAATCGCATTGGCGACAACATTCTTCGGCTGTCAGAAAGCGGCAAATGCTGATCTAAATAGGAAAGCTCACGAAGATCCGCTGGAACGAAATTCTCTCGCGGGACCGAGCCCATGATTCTGATGATGTCAAAATCAGTAACAGCGTTTGGTCGAACTTGGCTATCAACCATGGCGGTGCGGGCGCGAGCGAAATCCATCTTAATTTCCTTTTGGAGTTGCATCCTTGTCGTCCTCAATATCGCCGTATTGCCCGATATGCAAGCGATCCAAAACCGAAAAAACGTCAATTCAATATGGATGAACATAAGATTGCAAAATTAGTCGACAACATTTGCTTGAATCCAAATTGGCTTTGGTATAGCAACGCATCCTTATGAGGCCACGTGGCGGAGTGGTGACGCAGCGGATTGCAAATCCGTGTACCCCGGTTCGATTCCGGGCGTGGCCTCCATATCTCCTTACTTTGATAC
Source organism: Maritalea porphyrae (assembly GCF_030159895.1). GTDB lineage: Bacteria > Pseudomonadota > Alphaproteobacteria > Rhizobiales > Devosiaceae > Maritalea > Maritalea porphyrae. The sequence continues at coordinate 1,924,626 of NZ_BSNI01000002.1, read as the reverse complement.
CCTTCCACACTTGATCCCAGCTGGTTTTCAGTTTGCTCCACGCCGCAACTGTACACAGGGCTTGTGCCGGCGTTCTTTACAAACCTTGGCGACGTAGAATAAACTAACTACGCGAGTATTTGCGCCTATATTATGTTTATGTGTTTTTCAAATTTCTGTTGGGGTAATTCATTGAGCCAGCATATCGTTTTTCTACCCGGAACACTGCTGAGTGCAGATCAGTTTGGTTTGCAGATGCGTGCTATGTCGCCACAAAACACAGTTACTGCGTTTGAATATTCCGCCCACAAATCTGGGATTACCCGCGAAAACCTGATTGAAACATGGTCGCAAGACGTATTGGATTATGTCTCAAATATCGGCAGACCGGTGACCCTATGTGCGCACTCGTTTGGTGGCATTCTGGCGCAAATTGTCGCACACAAGAGACCTGAGCTTATTGAGCGCCTAATTTTGGTCGAAACGAACTACTGTGCAACTGACAGCCTGCTTGATGCAACCACACTCCCGCTTGCCAAAATGTTCGTAAAAACCATGCCGTGGTCAAACCTTTCGAAACATTTGATAAACCTGCATGGACAGCATTCATTTGAAGCAAGTATTTGCATGGAAAGCGCACTTTTGCACAATGAAGAGCCGCCTTTGGCTAGAGACACTATGCTTGCAGCGCTTGAATGGGATGGACGCAAGAACCTTAAAAGGATTTTTCCGCAGACAGATATCGTCGTTGGCGAGTTTTTTGAGCGCACACAAAAACAAGCTGAAATATTTGCATCAACTCTTCCAAATGCACGACTGCACAAAATTCCAAATACGGGGCACTTGGTGAATCTAGATTCGCCAGCGGCTTTCAATAGAATTCTATTGAACGAACAAATTGCGGTGGTTGCAGCGTAATTAACCGCTGGAAACGCTGGTCCCACACCTTTATACAGCTGCTGTGTACATAATTGGACTAAGCAAATGACCGTATTTGGTGTGATTCTCGCTGGTGGAACTGGCCGTCGACTAGGCAGCGTAAACAAATCAACGCTACGCATTGGTTCAAAAACACTGCTTACGAGACTGCTAGACACTGTAGAACCACAACTAGACAAAGTTGCGATCTCGGGCAGTGTTCAGTCTCAAGAAAGAAGCCTCCGTACCGATTTACCACTTCTTTTTGACCAATTCGATCCGCAGATTGGTCCACTGGGTGGCATTGATGCTGGATATAGATGGGCAAAATCAATTGGGGCATCGGATGCTACCGATCTTTTGCTCATCGCACCTGTGGACACTCCTCACTTTCCAGCGAACTTCGTCGAAATGGCGCGGGAGCGGATAAGTGGACAAGATGTTGTGGTGGCAAAGTTCAATGAGCATGTCTATCCCACATGCAGTCTCTGGCGCCTGGGTGCAGCCACAAATATTGCGTCAACTCGCAAAGATGCAGCAAACAACTCAATCCGCGCTTATCTTGACAAGTTGAATGTAGCTTACTTGGATTTTGCAGATTCATCGACTGCAAACCCATTCAAGAATGCCAACAAAATTAGCGACTTAATTAGTTTTGACACCCGCGTCAGCTAATTCGATATTTTTTGCGAAAAAATTCAATAAAATCTCAAAAAGGGTCTTGGCAAGGCGGTGCAAAACAGGTAAACCCCGTCTCACCTGATCATCAGGAACGTTTGGTGATCCCCGATAGCTCAGTTGGTAGAGCAAGCGGCTGTTAACCGCTTTGTCGCAAGTTCGAGTCTTGCTCGGGGAGCCACACTTCTTCAAATAAATCGTTATCTAGCTTGGCAGTTTGATGCCTGCATAGTCATATTGAAATCCACTTTCTTCGGGCGACAACTCTCCAAGAACACGAAGTAGTTTTTCGGCGGCTTCGCTAGGTGATAACTTCCTGTAACTGGTTGCATATTTGCGCGTTAACTTGGTGTCCACAGTTCCAGGATGGAGTGAAACGCAAATGCTGCTTGGATTTTGTCGCGACAATTCGATTGCTGCTGTTTTTATGATCTGGTTTTGCGCAGCTTTTGCCGCACGGTAGCTAATCCAACCACCGAGCTGATTATCCTCAATTGATCCAACACGCGCGCCAAGCGTTGCGAAGATTGTTCTGCCACTTCTAGGCTGAATTTGGCTTAGGTGCTTAATAAGCAATGCCGGACCAATGGCGTTTATTGAGAAATGTGCTGCCATTGTAAGTGGATCAAGTTCTCTAATCGACTTCTCTGGTCGCTCGCCCTCTATCTCTAGCGCACCCGTCGCGTCAAATACCAAGTCGAAGAGCATTCCCTTTGCCCTAAAACCATCGGTGACCTTGGCAATGGATTGTTCATCTCGAAGATCAAACTCAGGATAGGCCCTGCGATCCAGGTTGACGACGCTGATGCAATTTTCCATCTCACTTAGCTGGTCGCAAATGGCAGTCCCAATACCCCCATTTGCCCCAACAACCAACGCGTGAAAGTTCTTCTCGAATCCATTCATTGTAGTTCCCTTTTGTGGGGATACAGAAATTCGAGCGACTCGGATCAAAACTCTAACATCTAAGCCTTAGATTTTTGAGGCGATTTCAACAACTGCCACGCTGCAATGGCCACCCCAAGCGCGACGACACCAATCATCAAACTCGCCAACGCGTTAATTTCCGGACTAACGCCCAGTCGGACTTTGGAGAAAATGACCATCGGCAGTGTTGAGGCACCTGGCCCCGACACAAAACTTGCGATCACCAAGTCGTCGAGCGATAAAGTGAACGATAGGAGCCAACCGGACATCAACGCAGGTGCGATCGTTGGCAGTGTGATGTCAAAGAAGACGCGGACCGGTTTTGCACCTAGATCACGCGCGGCCTCTTCGATTGATTCATCCATATCGCTCAGGCGTGATTGAACCACAACTGCGACATAGGCTAAGCAAAAAGTCGTGTGAGCGATGACAATGGTCGTAAAACCCCTACCCGCTGGCCATCCAAACATTGCTTCCATAGCCACGAACAATAGAAGCAACGATAACCCAGTTATGACTTCGGGCATCACCAAGGGCGCTGCTGTCATTCCACTGAGCAATGGTTTAAACCAAAACCGGCCAATTCGAGTGAGAACGAATGCCGCAAGCGTGCCAAGCACAAGCGCAAGCGATGCGCTAATGAATGCAATCTGCAGGCTGATCCACGCTGCGCCAAGGATTTGGGGGTCCTGCAACAACTCACCGTACCAGTGAGCTGAAAATCCGCCCCAAACCGTTACCAATTTGGATTTGTTGAAACTAAAGACGACCAACACGATAATTGGGACATATAAAAAGGCAAACCCAAGGAAAGTCGCAATTGGCAAGAACCGAAACTTGTTATTCATTTTCCGCTCCTAAATGCCTGACTTGTCTTGGTTTTGGCCATCCTGCGCCTTTTGCAGCAGCATAATTGGCAACACCAAAACCAAGAGCATGATTATTGCAACCGCCGAAGCCGTCGGCCAGTCTCTGTTCCTAAAGAATTCATCCCACAAAACACGACCTATCATATTTGTATCAGGGCCACCCAAGAGTGCTGGAATCACAAACTCTCCAACAACAGGAATGAACACCAACATGCACCCGGCCAGAATTCCAGGCAGCGACAAAGGCAGCGTGATTGTGAGGAACGTCATTATCGGTTTGGCACCAAGATCACTGGATGCCTCGAGCAAAGAACCGTCCAGCTTCACCAGATTTGCGTAAAGCGGCAATATCATAAACGGGAGATAGGTGTAAACGATGCCAACATAAACAGCAAAATCAGTCTGCATCATCACTAAGGGCTCATTTATGATCCCAAGGCTGAGCAGCAGATTATTGATATAACCATTACCTTTCAGGATACCGATCCACGCATATACCCGCAGCAGAAACGATGTCCAAAATGGCATGATCACGAGCATCAACAAGATATTGCGCCACTGACCGCTCGATCGCGCAATAAAGTAGGCCATCGGATACCCAATGAGCAACGCAAACAGGGTCGAAAAGAAGGCAATGCGCAAAGAGGAGCCGTATGCAGCTAGGTACAACCCGTCCTCAACGAGATATTGATAGCTTAAGAAACTAAAATTGATCGCAAAACCACTGTCCGTTGGTTCAATGAGTTTGGAATACGGCGGCCGGGCAATCATTGCCTCGGCAAACGAAATCTTTAATACAACAATGAACGGAATAAGGAAGAAAACAAGCAACCAAAGCGTCGGCACAGCGATAACGAGTCCGCGCCCGCTAAGCCCAAACTTTGCCAAAAATTTTGCAGTCCATTGGAAGGGTTTAGAATTCACAACGGCTTCGGTCATGATTGTAATACCACCCCTGCCGTTTCGTCCCAGGTCAGGTAAACCTCTTCATCCCATGATATAGCTTCATCGTCACGACGGACACGGTTTGATTGGGTCGCCTTTACGATTTTGCCGCTATCTAATTTGATCCGGAAAACGCTGAGGTTTCCCATATATGCCACATCCTCGACCATGCCTTTGAGAATGTTGAAGTCGCCATCTGGACGTTTTCGTCGGAGTTCCAGCTTTTCTGGCCGAATTGCAAACCAAAGTTTTTGATCTGGTGCACAGCTCACACCGTGCCCGACATGAATGTCAGTACCGGCTTCGTCAGACGCGATGCGAACATAATCTTTATCGTCCTCTTTCACGCGACCTTCAAACATGTTCACGGAGCCGATAAAATCCGCCACGAAGCGACTGGTTGGGTATTCGTATATCTCGGGTGGTTCGCCTACTTGAACGATCTCACCATAGTTCATTACACCGATGCGGGTTGCGAGCGTCATCGCTTCTTCTTGATCGTGGGTCACCACAATGAACGTGATCCCGAGGCTTTCCTGAATTTTGATCAATTCAAACTGTGTTTCTTCACGCAGTTTTTTATCTAGCGCACCCAACGGTTCATCCAGCAGCAAAAGCTTTGGTCGTTTTATCAACGACCTTGCGAGCGCCACCCGTTGTCTTTGGCCACCTGAAAGCTGATCTGGCTTTCGTTTGCCAAAGTCGCTCATTTGAACGAGCGAAAGCATGTCGGCAACTCGGTCCGAAACTTCAGAACTTGCGACACCATCACGTTTCAAGCCGTAAGCGATGTTCTGCTCAACGCTCATATGCGGGAAGAGCGCATAGGATTGAAACATCATATTGGTTGGTCGGTCGTGCGACGGAATATTGGCCATGTCTTGGCCATCAATTTCAATTGTGCCTGAAGTTGGTGTCTCAAATCCTGCCAACATGCGCAAAAGTGTTGACTTACCACTTCCAGAGCCGCCAAGCAGACAGAATAATTCGCTTTGATAGACATCAAGGCTAACATCATCGACCGCAACAAATTCTCCAAACTTTTTGGTCAACCGATTGATACGGATAAAGGGCTTTTCCCCTGCTCGTCGCCACGGTTTCTCATCTGCTGCAAGTTGAGTTTGCGCTGACATGGTTCCCCCCACACACAATCTAAAAAAATGCAGGGAGGCAAATGCCTCCCTGATCTATATTATTTGCCAGTTTTGATTTTGGTCCAAAGCCCTGTGATCACACGGTCGGTTTTTTGACCATAGACCTTTGAGCTCCATAGGTTTTTCTTAGCTTCTTCAGTTGGGAAAATGCCCGGATCGCTGGTGATTTCTTCATCAACCAACGGCATTGAAGCAGCGTTGCCGTTCGCATACCAAACATAGTTGGTAATATCCGCAGTGATCTGTGCATCCATCACAAAGTTGATGAATTTGTGCGCTGCGTCAGGATTTGGCGCGTCCACAGGAATCGCCATCATGTCAAACCACTGCAATGCGCCTTCTTTCGGGATCACATATGCGATCTCGACGCCATTATCCGCTTCATCTGCGCGAGCCTGCGCTTGGAACACATCGCCTGACCAGCCAACAGATACACAGATATCGCCGTTCGCTAGGTCAGAGATATATTGTGAGGAATGGAAGTAACGAATATTCGGGCGAATAGTCATCAACAATTCCGCACCTTTTTCGAAATCTGCCTTTTCCGTCGACTGCGGATCGAGCCCCAGATAGTTCATTGCGGCAGGCAGCAATTCTGTCGGCGCATCAAGAACGCTAATTCCACACTCAGCAAGCTTTGAGGAGTATTGCGGATCAAACAAAAGTGCCCAACTATCTGTTGGGGCGTCGTCGCCCAACAACTCTTGAACCTTGCCGACATTGTATCCGATGCCAGTGGTGCCCCACATGTAGATCACTGAATGTTCGTTGCCAGGATCGTAACCTGCGGCACCTGCCATCAAGTCTTGGTCCATGTTCTTCAGGTTTGGCAACTTGGCGAAATCAAGTTTTTGGTAAACGCCGGCCATGATTTGGCGCTGCAAAAAGTCTGACGTTGGTACAACAACGTCATAGCCAGAGCTACCCGCCAACATTTTGGCTTCAAGCACTTCGTTGCTATCATAAACGTCGTAGTTCACATCAATGCCAGTCGCCTCTGTGAATTTGGCGATCGTATCTTCTGCAATGTAGTCCGACCAGTTATAGACGTTCAGCGTTTCAGCCTGTGCCGCTACCGTGGTCGCTAGCGCCATCAATGGCACAGCTATCAACTTGTTCTTCATCCGACTTCTCCCTTTATCAGAACGTTTCAAAGTCCCAGTTTGTCCTTCAAGGCGTAGTACCAAGATCCAATCGTCGAATATGGCACCCGAAGGAGCCTTCCTCCCGGAAATGGTATCCATGGTACGCTTGAAAACACATCAAATCGAGACAAATCACCATCGATTGCCTCTGCTAGTATCCGGCCAAACAAATGCGAGCCGGTAACGCCATGACCGGAATAGCCATGGGCGAAATAGGTTGTATCGTTTAATCTCCCCAGTTGCGGCACGCGGCTAAATGACAGCGCAAAGTTGCCGCTCCACGCGTAATCAATCTTCGTTTGCGAAAGCTCTGGGAAAATTTTGAGCATATTTGGCCGCAGTTTGCCTACGATATCGGCAGGATCGGTGCCGCCATATACAGTGCCGCCGCCAAACAACAATCTTTTGTCTGCCGAAAGCCTATAGTAGTCCAAAATGTACCTGACATCTTCAATACATGTGTCAGTTGGCAACAGACGATGCGCAACTTCATCGCTAAGTGGCTCGGTCGCAAGAATTTGAGTTGATACCGGCATCACTCGGGATTTCAACGGCTTAGACGCATCGCCCAAATAAGCATTTCCACAAAAGACTAGTGTCTTGCAGCGCAATTGACCGTTCGCCGTACGAACTATGTGCCCCGTATCTGTTTTCTCTGTGGTTGTTACACGAGAGTTCTCGAAGATTTTGCCACCGAGTTTTTCAATTGCTGCAGCTTCACCAAGTGCCAGGTTTAGCGGATGCATATGTCCACCCGAATGATCAACCATGCCGCCCAAATAGGCGTCTGTATTCACGTGGTTCTTGATTTGCTCCTTATCGAGCATTTCGTGATCGTTCATTCCGAACTTGGACCAAAGCTGCTTCTTTGCTTCAAGTTCACGCATTTGCTTTTCAGTGAAAGCAGCAAATACGTTTTTCTCTTTCAAGTCGCATTGAATGTCATATTTGGCGATACGATCGCGAATGATTTTGCCGCCCTCTGTGACCAAACCGCCGACGAACTGGGTAAAATCATCACCATATCGTTTTTGAATCGTCTCAAGGCTAGCATTTAGCCCGTTTACGATCTGACCGCCGTTTCGGCCAGAGGCTCCCCAACCAACCTTTGCCGATTCTAGGATTGCCACATCATAGCCACGTTCAAGCAGATGCAACGCCGTAGACAATCCAGAATATCCTGCACCCACAACACATACATCAGCAAAAACCTCACCTTGCAGCGCAGGGCGTTCGGGCGAAGGATTTGCGGAAGCGGCATAATAAGAACTTGTGTGTTCTAAACCGCTTGTAGAATGCGAAAAGTCCATCACACCGTCTCCAGATATGTTGCATATTCTCGGTCTGTAATCTGCTCAAAGAACAAATCGATTTCCTGCTGTTTGCAACGCGCAATTATGTCAACAAAATCAGGGTCGAATATCTCTTGGAGCATCTCCCCATTTTTGAACGCGTCTACCGCACGCTGCCAAGTGGTCGGAATACGATCCGAGGCTTGTTCGTAGGCATTTCCGACAATCGGCGTGCCCGCGTCCAACTTGTTTCTAATGCCGTGCAACGCCGCACCTAAAACTACTGCAATTACCAAATACGGATTTATGTCGCCGCCCGACACCCGATGCTCAATTCGCTTGGCTTGTGGCGGTCCACCAGGCACACGAATGGCAGCCGTTCTATTCTCATATCCCCAAGATATTGCGGTGGGCGCGTGCGAGCTTTCTTCAAAACGCCGATAGGAGTTGTAGTGTGGCGCAAAGATAAGCGCAGATTGCTCCATAGCTTTCAAAAGTCCGGCAATCGCATGACGCAGTGTCTCACTCCCCTCCTCGGAACCATCATCAAATATGTTGTTGCCTTCTTCATCCAGAACGGAGAAGTGGATATGGAAGCCATTCCCCGCTTTGTCCAAATATGGCTTAGCCATAAATGTTGCGGCCATGCCATGTTTTTGGGCTAAGCCATTGACAGTCCTTTTGAAATAGAAGGCATCATCTGCGGCTTTCAACGCATCAGGTTGATGATTGAGGTTGACTTCGAACTGCCCGGCGCCGCCTTCGGAAGTAACAGCATCAGCTGGGATATCCTGTTTTTCGCACGATGCGTAAAGATCGTCGATGAAGGCAGAATTTGCCGCCACCGCATCTAATGACAACACATCATTATGGGCGAAACTCAAACCGACTTCTGGCGCGTGTGGCGGAGTTGGACGCATGTGGTCGCGATCAACCAAATAGAATTCCAACTCACTTGCAACGACTGGCGTCAGCCCGACTTTTTTGTACTCTTCCAACACAGACCAAAGCGCATTGCGCGGGTCCCCCAAAAATGGCGTACCATCTTCTTCGAACATTGAAATGGGAATGAATCCGGTCGGCTTTTCCAACCAATCGATTGGAACAATGCCACGCGACGTTGGTAAACAATCTGCGTCTTGGTCACCTGAATCAAGCACGAGCGGACTACCGGCAATATCGTTACCCCAAATATCTACCGAGCAGGTCGAAAGCGGCATCCGCATACCGGATTCAAGTATCTTCGTAGCAGAGCTTGCTGGCACACGCTTACCGCGAAGTTGACCATTAATATCGCACAACCCAACGATTAAACTCTCAAAATTAATGGCCTGATCCACGCCTATTTCCCTATGCATTTCCAGTAAGATTGAACTTGTCCAGAAAAATGTGATATCATTTTTAGAAAATCTATCACTAAGAGAAAAATTGTCAATCATTTATAGAGCTGATATTGCCCTCAACCATGATAAAAAACCTAGCAAATCCGGCGGATCGCACCCAACTGATGATGGAGCGCACAAAACGTCCCGATGGCGTGACCACACAAGAGCATATTTACGCCCTTTTGCGTGATGCAATCATGCTTGGTCGCTTCCGTCCGGGCATGTCGGTAACCATTCGTGGCCTGGCGGAATTGCTTGAAACAAGTCCCACTCCCGTTCGTGAGGCGCTAAGGCGTCTGTCGTCTGAAAATGGACTTGAACTCCTTCCGAACCGACGAATTGTTGTTCCAACTATGACGCCAGCACGATTGGAAGAATTAATTGAAACGCGTGTCGAATTGGAGAGTTTTGCTGCGGTTCGCGCCCTTCCTTTCATTGCTGACAAATTGATTGACGAACTCGAAGAAATCGATGCCCGCGTTGATCAAGCTGTTCTTGATGGCGACCGCGACACACAGATACGCCACAATCAATTGTTCCATCGCATGATTTATTCTGCCAACCCTGACAACGTAACCATGCCCATGGTGGAAAGCGTTTGGCTACAACTCGGACCGTTTTTACGAATTGCGCTGCGAGAAATGGGCGATTTTTATAAAATTGATAGGCACAAAGAGGCAGTTTCAGCATTGCGTGCGCGCGATCCAGAATTGTTGCGCGCAGCAATCGAGGCTGATGTGAGGGACGGCGTTGGCCAACTGGGCGGCGACGCCGTCGCCACAATATTGAGCGAAAGCTAGCTCGGAACGGAAACGGCTTTAATTTCAAGGAAATCTTCCAACCCGTATTGACCGCCTTCGCGACCGGTGCCTGACATTTTGTAGCCGCCGAATGGCGTACCATAACCAATGTCTGAATTATTGATATGCACCATGCCCGCACGCAGTTTTCGGGCAATCCGCATTGCTTTTTCTGCATCATTGGTCTGCACCGCTGCAGCCAAACCATACTCGGTGTCATTGGCAATTGCGATAGCTTCTTCTTCGGTATCAAATGGAATGAGCGCAACCACCGGACCAAAAACTTCTTCTCTGGCAATACGCATATTGTTGTTTACATTGCCAAAAACAGTTGGCTTTACAAAGTATCCGGTTTCCAACCCTTCAGGACGACCAATTCCCCCAGCAAGAAGAGTTGCGCCTTCATCGATTCCTGCCTGGATGAGCGCTTGGACCCGCTCGAATTGAAGCGCGCTTACAAGTGGCCCAATGTGAAACCCTTCTTCGTCAGGATCCCCAACAGGTTGACCTTTTGCAGCTTCAGCCGCCACTCGCATGGCATCATCGTATATGGATCGCTCAACCAACATGCGCGTTCGTGCATTGCAACTTTGCCCAGAATTTGAAAAAACACGGCGCGTTTCACGCTTCACGACATCTAAAGCACCCTCTTCGTCAAATATGATATTTGGCGATTTGCCACCAAGTTCGAGCGTCACTTTTTTCACATTATCGGCAGCATCTTTTGATACAGCAATTCCTGCGCGTGTTGAGCCTGTAAATGACATCATCGCTACATCTGGATGACGAGAGAGAGCCGCCCCAACGTTTGGGCCGTCACCATTTACCAAATTGAACACACCAGCAGGCACGCCGGCTTCGTCTAATATTTCAGCATAAAGAATTGCATTAAGCGGCGTGATCTCGCTAGGCTTCAAAACGACCGTACAACCAGTTGCAATAGCGGGTAGAACTTTGAGCGCAATCTGGTTGATTGGCCAATTCCAAGGCGTAATTAGCCCGCATACGCCGATTGGTTCCTTGAAAATCAAGTCGCCATTCGCTGTTCTTTCTTCAAAATCAAACTTTTCGAGCGCTTCAATGAAGCCTTCAAGGTGCCCCACCCCAACGCCTGACTGCGCGCCATGTGCGAGTTTGTGTGGAGCGCCAAGCTCTAACTTGATCGCTTCGGCAACTTCACTTTTTCGCTTTTTGTAGACTTCAAGAATTCGCTTCAACAGCGCAAGACGCTCCTGCTTGCTTGTTTGTGAAAAGCTGTCGAAAGCCTTTTTCGCCGCCGCAACTGCCTTGTCGACATCAGCCTGCGAGCCCATGGAAATCACGGCGATTTTTTGCTCTGTAGCTGGATTGATAACATCATATTCACTTGGAATTTCTGGCGCCACCCACTTGCCATCAATATAGAAATCTCGTTTTTCGATAATTTTCATCTGGTTTGTTCCTCGAACAATGAATTGTGGTGCGGGTTCAACGTATTTTCTGTGCCAGCAAGCAAAGCCAATCATGCGCAACTGTTGCGGCTGCGATGGCAGTGATTTCAGAATGGTCATAGGCAGGTGCGACTTCCACCACATCCATACCTATAAGGTCGAGACTACCCAAGCCGCGCAGGATTTCAAGCGCTTGCCAAGAGGCAAGCCCTCCAGCGACCGGCGTGCCGGTGCCAGGTGCGAATGCGGGGTCAAGGCAATCAATATCAAAAGTGATATAGGCGGGCCGGTCTTTGACACGATTGAGAATTCCCTCAATTGACGCATCTACGCCGTTGCGGTGAATCCACGGAGCGGTTTGAATTTTGAAGCCGTGAGGATCGTCATTTTGCGTGCGGATACCAATTTGAATTGAGTATTCGGTATCAATTATGCCCTCATCAACGCCACGCGCAAACATGGTACCGTGATCAAGTTGCCCTTGCTGCTCTTCCCATGTGTCGCTGTGCGCATCGAACTGCACCAATGCAACAGGCCCGTATTTAGCCGCATGCGCTTTCAAAAGCGGGTAAGTGACAAAATGATCCCCCCCAAAGGTCAGCATTTTGGCGCCTTGTGCGATAATACTTTCCGCATGTGCTACAATTGCAGCTGGAACGCTAGACTGGGTTTGAGGCGTCAAATAGCAGTCGCCAAAATCCACTACGGCCAAATGATCGAACGGATCGAAATCAAATGGAAATGCTTTGAGTTCGGCCAACTGAACGGATGCAGCACGAATCGCTTGTGGACCAAGTCGACACCCAGACCGATTACTCACTGAGCCATCATAAGGCACGCCTGAAACGACAACATGCGCACCTGACACATCCTTTGAGTACTTCCGTCGAAGAAAGCTTAAAACACCTGCATAAGTCATTTCGGGCGCGCGTCCTGTTAGAGCTCCGCCTCGGATCGCTTGATCGCCTTTCACCTCATTCGTCATACAGATCTGCCTCCACTCGATATAATTTGATCAAATATTGCTTTTTGATCAAATGTCAAGCATATTGAGAAAATCGAAACCTGATCTGAGTGAATTATGGATTTACCACAACAAGACCTCGACGATGTAAATGTACCCACCCATGAGCGACTTTATCGCGACCTAAAAGAAGGGCTCTTGTTTGGCCAATTTCGCCCCGGAATGTCGGTGACGTTGCAAGGCATTGCGGATGAACACCAAGTCAGCCTAACGCCCGTGAGAGAAGCCATTCGCCGATTGGTCGCAGAAGGCGCATTGGAGATGCATGGAAACCGTAGAATTTCCGTTCCTGAAATGGATGAAACGCGCATTGAAGAACTGCTTGCGGTTCGCTTGATGCTTGAGCCAGAATTAGCAAAGCGTGCAATCGATAATGTTGACGTTAAATTGCTTCGGGCAATCGATGACCAGATGGATAAGGCAATTGAAGAAGGCAGCGTCGACGACTATCTCAAATGCAATTTCGCCTTTCATTTCGCCCTATACCGAGCGTCGAACGCCAGCATTATGATTTCGATGGCCGAAAGCCTATGGCTGCAGATGGCACCATATATGCGCGTGGTTTGCGGTCGTGTTGGAACCAGCAACCTTGAAGATCAGCATAAGCGTGCAATCAGCGCAATTGAGTCCAAGAATGTTCGTGCACTTCAAGCAGCTATAATTGAAGACGTCTCCTCTGGCGCCGCATTTGTGCGAACAACCCCTCAGTCTGAAAACTCAACAAATTTGATTGACAAATCATAATTTGATCAAATTATATAACGCATCCAAATCAATGGGTGACAAGGAACAACTATGTCGCAAGAACCAAACTGGATGAACCTCATTCCTGATCATGCATCAGAGTGGCTGGATGGTCGTCGCGTTGAAGAAGTTGAATGCATCGTGCCAGACTTGGTTGGCATTTCACGCGGCAAGACAATGCCTGCAAAGAAGTTCTCAGAGAGCAGCAGATCTTTCCTACCGACTTCGATTTTCTACCAAACTGTAACCGGTGCCTATGCGGATATGGACATCAAAGATCAGTGGACTGAAACCGATATGGTTTTAAGACCCGATCTTAGCACCGCGTGTGCTGCCCCGTGGACCGACGACATTATTTTGCAAGTCGTGCACGATTTGGAAACCACCGATGGCGAACCAATCGCCATCGCTCCGCGCAATGTTTTGAAGCGCGTTTTGTCTTTTTATGAGGCAGAGGGTTGGCGGCCAGTTGTTGCGCCGGAGATGGAGTTCTATCTCACGCGCCCAAATACCGACCCGAACGAACCTATTGAACCACCCATTGGCCGTACGGGCCGCAAAGGCATTGGCCGGCAGGCTTATTCAATGGTTGCTGTGGACGAGTACGGTGCTGTTATTGACGATATCTATGACTTTGCTGAAGCACAGGGCTTAGAAATTGACACCATCATTCAAGAAGGTGGTGCGGGACAAATTGAAATCAATTTGCAGCATGGCGACCCGCTTGAACTCGCCGATGAAGTTTTCTACTTCAAGCGCACTATTCGCGAAGCCGCGTTGCGTAATAATTGTTTTGCGACATTTATGGCCAAGCCGATGCGCGATGAGCCAGGTAGCGCGATGCATATTCACCAAAGCATTGTAGACGCCAAGACAGGCAAGAACATCTTCTCAAACGAAGACGGTTCAGAAAGCGAATATTTCTGGGGCTTTTTGGGCGGACAACAAGAAAACCTTGACTCCGCAGTACCCATATTTGCGCCTTATGTGAATTCGTACCGTCGTTTCAAAGCCGATGACTCCTCACCTGCTAATATAGAATGGGCCCAAGACAACCGAACAACGGGTCTTCGCATTCCAATTTCCAACGCCGAAGCCCGCCGGGTGGAAAATCGGATTGTTGGCATGGACTGCAATCCATATTTGGCAATAGCAGCAAGCCTAGCCTGCGGTTATTTGGGCATGAAGTCAGGTGCAAAACCGCGCGAACAACGCAAAGGTGATGCATACCGTGACGGGGTCACACTTCCGCAATCAATTCGCGAAGCCCTACCCCGCTTTGAGGAAAACCAGGCACTGCGCGATCTTCTCGGTGAAGATTTTTGCAAAGTCTATGAAGGTATCAAAAACCAAGAAATCGAAGAGTTCTTGAGCGAAATTTCCCCGTGGGAACGCGAGCATTTGTTGCTCAACGTTTAAAGCAAGATCGGATATCCCATGAATTACATTCACAACCATTTGCCGACCGACAAGTTGCAGGCGCTTGATGCAGCGCACCATATCCACCCGTTCTCTGATATGGGCGATCTCAACGCTAGAGGTACACGCGTGATCACACGTGCCGATGGAGCCTACATTTGGGACAGTGACGGCAACAAGCTTTTGGACGGCATGGCCGGATTGTGGTGTGTAAATGTTGGGTATGGACGCAAAGAGCTGGTTGATGTTGCAACAAACCAGATGATGCAATTGCCCTATTACAACTCGTTTTTCCAATCGACAAACGTGCCAGCAATTGAGTTGAGCGCAAAATTGGCAGAACTTGCACCGGGCGATTTGAACCATGTGTTTTATGCAGGTTCCGGGTCAGAAGCGAACGACACCAACATTCGCATGGCCCGCCACTATTGGGCTTCCTTGGGCAAGCCAAGCAAAAAGGTGATCATATCACGCCACAATGCCTATCATGGTTCAACCGTTGCGGCGGCAAGTTTGGGCGGCATGGCATTTATGCATGCGCAAGGCGGACTTCCAATTCCTGACATTTCGCATATCGCGCAGCCCTACTGGTATGCGGAAGGTGGCGACCTTTCCCCTGAAGAATTTGGTTTGAAATGCGCTCAGGAGCTTGAAGCAGAAATTGAACGCTTGGGCGAAGACAAAGTTGCAGCCTTTATTGGTGAACCAATACAAGGGGCTGGCGGCGTTATCATTCCCCCCGAAACATATTGGCCAGAGATTCAGCGCATTTGCGACAAATATGAAATCTTGCTGATTGCTGACGAGGTTATCTGCGGCTTTGGGCGAACTGGCAATTGGTTCGGCAGCCAAACATTCAATATTCGACCTGACATTATGACAATCGCCAAAGGGCTCAGTTCTGGCTATTTGCCAATCGGCGGTTCTATGGTCTCAGATCATGTTGCGGAAGTGCTTGCTCAAAAAGGTGGTGAATTTGCTCATGGCTACACCTATTCCGGGCACCCGGTTGCAGCAGCAGTCGCGCTTGAAAACCTACGAATCTTGGATGAAGAGAAGATCGTTGAACGCGCTTCGAATGAAATTGCGCCATATCTGAAAGACAAATGGTTGGACCTTGCCAACCATCCATTGGTTGGCGAGGCACGCATTTGCGGCATGGTGGCGGGGCTTGAGCTGACGCCGGATAAAACTGCACGCGCGCCGTTCAAAACACCATTGGGCACTGCCGGAAATATTTGTCGCGACTTCGCAATTGAAAATGGTTTGGTGATGCGAGCAGTACGTGATGGCCTCATTATCTCTCCGCCGCTAGTTTTGACAAAGCCTCAAGTAGACGAATTGGCAGAAAAAGTTGGTCGCGTACTCGATCAAGCCCACGCCAAAATGCGCCAAGAAGGCATGCTATAAAGGAAACGAGGCTCGCCATGGCTATGGATGTTCTAACCGCCAATGATGTGGCGGGCACTTATCCCGCGTCTTACTATGCAGCAACAACAAAGCAGCTGGCTCCCTTTCCCGCATTAAAGGGTGATGTTTCTGCTGACGTCGTTGTTATCGGTGGTGGTTTCACCGGCTTGTCGACTGCGTTACACCTCGCAGAACGTGGGTATGATGTTGTCCTTTTAGATGCGCAGCGAGTCGGCTGGGGCGCGTCTGGTCGCAACGGTGGACAATTAGGTTCTGGCCAACGGGTAGAGCAAGATGAGCTAGAAAAAATGGTGGGGCGAGACAACGCCCATTTGCTTTGGAAGTTCGCAGAACAATCCAAGAATTTGGTGAAAGACTTGGTCAAAAAACACCAAATTCAGTGCGACCTCACCCCAGGCATCATCCATGCGGATCACAGGAAGCGTTATGTGCCTGAAAGCCGTCACTATGTGGAGAAGCTCCAGAAAGAGTATAACTACAACCAAATCCGGTTCGTGGAGCAGTCCGAGCTGCGTGAGCTTGTAGATTCGCCAGCCTATTATGGCGGGTCGGTGGATATGGGCGCAGCCCATTTGCACCCACTCGCGTTGGCAATCGGAATGGCCGAAGCGGCGCAAAAAGCCGGCACGCGGATATTTGAGAACAGTCGCGTAACAAAAATTGATGAGGCTAAGAACACGGTTTTTACCGCTGATGGAACTGTCAGCGCAAAACACATCGTGTTGGGCTGCAATGGTTATTTGGGCGATTTGAACGGCCCGACGGCAAAACGTGTCATGCCGATCAATAACTTCATAATTGCAACTGAACCTTTGGGCTCAGTTTCGGCCCCAGAGGTGTTCAAAGAAAAGCTTGCGGTCGCTGATAGCAAATTTGTCGTCAATTATTTCAGAATGTCGGCTGACAACCGACTACTATTTGGCGGCGGCGAGAGCTATGGGTACAAGTTCCCGGCCGATATTAAAGGCTTGGTGCGCAAGTGCATGCTCGAGATTTTTCCGCAGTTAGATGGAGCCAAAATTGACTATGCGTGGGGTGGCACACTTGCCATCACCATCAACCGCATGCCTCATTTTGCGCGCCTTGGCAAAAACATATACTCAGCATCGGGTTATTCTGGCCACGGCGTTGGCATGGCGACCCTTGCCGGTCAAATCATGGCCGATACCATAGCTGGAACCGCAGAACGATTTGACGTACTTGCGAATGTGCCAACTCACCGTTTCCCAGGCGGTGCCAGTATGCGTACACCACTTCTTGTGTTGGCGATGACCTATTACGCACTGCGGGACAAACTGTAGCCCTGAAGCGTCTCTACCGCCTACAAAATTCACTCAAATTGATTTTTACTTGATTTATATCAAGTTTGATGCGCTATGAGGGGCGTATCGATTTGTCTATGACAAAGAAAACACACCGCGGCCAACCGCGCATTTTTCGCGATCCGAAAGCTGGTCCAATTTCGCGGGCACTCCCTTTGTTCCCGTTGCAACCAGTGCTTCGTCGAATAGTGCGCCATGTGGCAAAAATTCACCCAGAATTGTTCGAACGCTTGGAAACCGGCGCATTCAAAACCTTTCTGATCGACGCAAAAGGCATCCCATTTTTGCTGGTGCTGAAGCCAGATCCCAACAGTCCAACATTGGTGGCGCGATCACGGCATGATGAAATCCAATATGATGTATTGGTAAGCGGTAAGTTTTCGACCCTGTTGCAGATGATTGACAGCAAATCTGATAGCGATGCCCTGTTCTTCAACCGGAACATTCTGATCAGCGGGGACACCGAGGCCATTCTGCTGCTGCGCAATGCGCTAGACGATATGGACACCACCCTAGCCGATGACGTTGCGACAGCATTTGGACCGCTGGCAAAACCTATGCGCGCAAGCATCAATTTGGCGAACAGAATCACAGGGGCAAGGGCATGACCCAATTTGAAAAACCTGAGCTGGTTTGCCCAGCAGGTACACCGGCAAGTTTGCGCACAGCGGTTGATGCAGGTGCGGACGCAGTTTATTGCGGTTTTAAAGGCCCAACCAACGCCCGCAACTTTTCTGGTCTTAACTTCACTAAGGCAGAACTGTCCGAAAGCGTAAAATACGCACATGATCGGGACGCGATAGTGCTCGCCGCAATTAATTCGTTTCCAACTGCCGGTCGCACAGACCTTTGGAAGAACTCGGTAGATGATGCTGTCGAGCTCGGACTTGATGCAGTGATTATTGCCGACATTGGTATGGCGCAATATGTTGCACGGGAGCACCCCGACCAGCGTTTGCACCTTTCTGTGCAAGCTGGCGCTTCCTCCCCTGAAGCCATCAACTACTATGTTGAGCAGTTTGGGGTGAAGCGCGTGGTGCTGCCTCGCATTCTCACCGTTGCTGAAATCAAACGCGTACATGACGCGATCGACTGCGAGATTGAAGCGTTTGTGTTTGGCAATATCGGGATGATGGCTGAAGGCCGTTGTTCGCTCACCAATTACGTCACTGGTGTTTCAACCAACATGGATGGCGTTTGTTCGCCCGCGAGCCATGTCGAATATGAACCAGACGAAAACGAAAACCTGACAACCCGCCTTGGCGAGTTTGCGATTGATTGCATCTCATGTGGCGAAACAGCCGGGTACCCGACCATCTGCAAGGGTCGATATGACACGGCGATCAAAAAGAACTATTACGCCTTTGAAGAGCCCATTAGTCTCAATCTGACGCGCTTGCTGCCAGACCTCATTAAGGCTGGCGTAACAGCCTTGAAAATTGAAGGTCGTCAACGCTCGCGCGCATACATCCGCTCCGTGGTTTCATCATTCCGCGAAGCGATTGATGCCTATGCGGCAGGCGATGAGCCAGACATTTCGCAGCTTATTGCGTTGACCGAAGGCGGTAAAGAAACCGAAGGCGCGTTCAAATCTAAGACGTGGAGATAATCATGACTGCACAGCTTACGCTTGGTCCGGTTCAATATAACTGGGCAGCGGACGATTGGCGCGATTTCTATTTCAAAGTGGCTGATGAAGCCCCTGTTGAGACAGTTTTTGTGGGCGAAGTGATTTGCTCAAAACGCGCACCGCTCTATGACAAGTACATTCCTGACATCTATGAGCGCCTGACCGATGCTGGCAAAACAGTTGTGTTTTCAACATTGTCAGAGGTCACCACAGACATTGATCGTCGACAGGTGAAAAAGGTCGCCACATCAGAGGGCTTTTTGATCGAAGCCAACGACGTATCGGCGTTGTACCAGATGGAGAAAGGACCTCACTATATTGGTCCGCTGATGAATTGTTACAATGAAGAAGCGCTAGAGGTCTATGCCAAAGGCGGCGCAACTTCGATTTGCTTAAACCCAGAAATTCCGAAATCGGGCATCGAGGCGCTGATGAAAACGGCTGCGCCATTAAATGTAGATTTGGAAGTGCAGGTCTATGGCCGCATGTCGTTGGCGCTATCTGCGCGCTGTTATCACGCCCGGGCCCACAACCGGACCAAAGATTCATGCCTCTTTGTTTGTGATGAAGATCCAGATGGCATGCGGCTGGACACCCTTGAAGGCGACAAATTCCTCACCGTCAACGGCATTCAAACACAATCGCACTCTGTGCTGAATCTCGTGGAATGTCTGGATGAATTGCAGGAAATTGGCGTGAAAAAGTTCCGCATTTCACCACAGTCCAAAGGCACATTTACGGCCATCGACGCATTTCGCGATGTGTTAGACGGCAAACTCAGCCCATCCGAAGCGCTAAAACTGATGCGTGACGACAGTGTTGACGCCCCCTTCTCCAACGGTTTCTACCACCAAATGCCGGGTTATGAATGGCACGATGCGGTTGGTAATTAGACCGGCATAATCACATTCGATCAAAAAAAGGCGGCCCGAGGGCCGCCTAAAGTTAGTGGAGTGCATCTCTACCAAGAGGGTAGTATTAGTTGGTCGCATTTTCGAACCGGAAAACCGGAAACCACTTTTCCTGAAAACGCTTCCTAGAGCGCACGGTATTGATGACCCTCAAACATGAGGTCATACAATTCATTGGCCAAGTCCGCTGGATCGCGCTCAGCGGCGTTTAGCGTAATATCAGCATTTTCTGGCGCCTCGAATGGCGAGTCGATGCCGGTGAAGTTTTTGATTTCACCTTTTTTCGCCCGAGCATAGAGCCCCTTTGGATCTCGTTCAGCGCACACCTCCAGCGGCGTATTCACATAGGCTTCGATGAACTCAATATCGCCTGCAACTTCACGCGCCAATTTGCGTTCGTTTTTAAACGGCGAGATAAACGACACCAAAACAATCAATCCCGCGTCGGCCATCAATTTCGCAACTTCTGCGATGCGGCGGATATTCTCCACGCGGTCTTCATCAGTAAAGCCTAAATCCTTGTTCAGGCCATGGCGCACATTATCACCATCAAGGATGTAAGTGTGCTTGCCTTCGGCTGCGATCCGCTTTTCGAGCAAGTTTGCAACCGTCGATTTGCCAGAGCCAGACAAACCCGTAAACCAGACGATCTTCGGTGTTTGCCCCTTCATTTCAGAGCGCGTTTTTCGATTTACGTCGAAATCTTGATAAGTCAGGTTTTGCGCACGACGTAGGCCAAATTCTACAGTGCCTGCTGCCAATGTGGCATTGGACAAACGATCAATTAGGATAAAGCCGCCGGTGGCACCGTTTTCGGCATATGGATCAAACGCGATTGGCTTGTCGGTCGCAATTGTCACCGTACCAACTTCATTGAGGTCTAGGCACTTAGTAGCGCTTTGCTCCAGATTATTGACGTTGGTTTTGTATTTGATGTTCGTTATCGTTGCAGGCACCAGTTGTGTGCCTACCTTGATCAGGTAAGATCGACCCGACATCGCCCGCTCTTCATTCATCCAGACCAATTTGGCTTGGAACTGATTGGAGTATTCAGGCACAGTGCCGGGTGCGGACAAAACATCACCCCGCGATATATCAATCTCACGGTCTAGCACAAGCGTTACCGCCTGCCCGGCAATCGCTTCATCCAAATCACCATCCATGGTGACAATGCGCGATATTTTTGCCGGCTTACGCGATGCGGCAACAAGCACCTCGTCACCTGGCTTAATCGAACCGCCTGCAACGGTGCCGGAAAAGCCCCGGAAATCAAGGCTGGCGCGGTTTACCCATTGAACCGGGAAACGGAAGGGTTTGTCGGTTTTGTCTTCTGTGACATCAATCTCTTCAAGATATGGCACAAGCTGCGGGCCGCGATACCAATCCATCGCCTCACTTTTGTGGACAATATTGTCGCCCTTGAGCGCTGAGATGGGAATCGTCACCAATGATTTGAAACCGAGCTGCCCAGCAAACTCACGATATTCAGCATCAATACGGTCAAAGGTTTCTTTGTCGTAGTCGACAAGGTCGATCTTGTTCACAACAACGACAACGTGCTTCACACCAATGAGTGACAAGATGAAGCTATGGCGCCGTGTCTGGGTCAACAGGCCCTTTCGCGCGTCAATAAGAACAATCGCCACGTCAGCATTCGAAGCGCCTGTGGCCATGTTGCGGGTGTACTGTTCGTGCCCAGGTGTATCGGCAACAATGAATTTGCGTTTGTTGGTGGTGAAAAAGCGATAGGCAACATCAATAGTGATGCCCTGCTCGCGTTCCGCTGTCAGCCCATCTACCAAAAGTGAAAAATCAATACCTTCATCACCTGTGGTCCGGTTGTGGCTCTCTTTTTGCAGCGCGGCGAGTTGGTCGTCCAAAATCAACTGGCTATCGTAAAGCAAACGGCCAATCAGCGTTGATTTTCCATCATCCACTGATCCGCATGTTAGAAAGCGCAATAAGCTCTTGTTGGTTTGTTGGCCAAGCCAACTATCTACGTCCAACGCGTTGTTTTTCTGGATATTTTCTTGGATAGTCATGATCAAAAATACCCTTCTTGTTTCTTCTTCTCCATGGACCCGGCCTGATCGCTATCGATCAAACGACCTTCACGCTCAGACGTGGTGGAGGCATTCATTTCCATGATGATTTCAGGCAACGTCGCTGCTTCTGATCTGATTGCGCCGGTGAGCGGATAACACCCTAATGTGCGGAACCGCACCATTTCTTCGCGTGGCACTTCGCCTTCATTGAGCGGCAAACGTTCATCATCAACCATGATCAACGTACCAGAGCGCTCGACAACTGGGCGTTTTTTGGAAAGGTAGAGCGGTGGAATTTCGATACCTTCTGAATAGATGTAGGTCCAAATATCCAATTCGGTCCAATTGGATAGCGGAAATACCCGCATGCTCTCGCCCGGCGCCAAGCGCGTATTGAAAACGCGCCAGAGTTCGGGACGTTGGTTTTTTGGGTCCCAAGCATGCTGCGCGTTTCGGTGTGAGAAAATGCGCTCCTTGGCGCGAGACTTCTCTTCATCACGACGCGCGCCACCAATTGCCGCGTCATACTGACCAGCGTTTAGTGCCTGCCGAAGTGCAACAGTTTTCATGATGTCGGTATAGCGCGCAGAGCCATGATCAAACGGGTTGATGTTCTGCTCTTTGCCCTCTTGGTTTGTATGGACCAACAAATCGAAACCGTATTGCTCTGCCATCCGATCGCGAAACGAAATCATCTCTTTGAATTTCCAAGTTGTATCGACGTGCAACAGCGGAAAAGGGATTTTGGATGGATAGAATGCTTTGCGCGCAAGATGCAGAAGAACGCTAGAATCCTTGCCGATCGAATACATCATTACCGGGCGTTCAAACGAGGATGCAACTTCGCGGAAGATTTCGATGCTCTCAGCTTCTAGCGCTTGAAGGTGAGATAATGAATTTTGTGTGGCCGACATGATGGCTCCAAAACGGGCGAATTGTGTTGGCTCCCAAAATAGGTCGACATCGAACCCAAAACAATCTTATAAATCAGCGCCTTACGCATCAATAAACGTGAATTTTGCACAAGTGCAAAATCACGCACGAGCCGCTTTATCGGAGTCGATATTTCCGAAATCTGATTGTCATAAATTCGATATTTGGGGCAAAGTTTTTCACCGCTATAAAGTGTGGTCTTAAAAATACCATTGGATGCTAGCGGGTTTCGGCTCACAGCCCAAGGCCTATCAATGAGAATTTAATTCGTTGAATATTTGCGCGGCGTAGATGTGTTTGCCATCAATTTCGATTATTGGGAAAAGCCTTTGTTTTTCACCAATTTGTGCCTTGAGAAACCGTGAATTGAGACCTACTGTCTAGCCAAAGTTACAAAGGAATGACTCGATGACCCAGCACAAAAGCGTTTTAGACGCCATTGGCAACACGCCACTTATCCGACTTAATGCTGTTTCCGAGGCAACAGGCTGCGATATCTGGGGCAAAGCTGAATTCTTGAACCCCGGCCAATCTGTCAAAGACCGTGCAGCGCTTTATATTATTCGCGATGCGGAAAAGCGTGGGCTATTGCGCCCAGGCGCGACCATTGTTGAAGGCACCGCTGGCAACACAGGCATCGGCCTTTCAATGGTTGCAAATGCACTTGGCTACAAGTCAGTGATTGTAATCCCTGATACGCAGAGCAAAGAGAAAAAAGACAGCATTCGCCTAGCGGGTGCAACTTTGATCGAAGTGCCAGCGAAACCATACAAAAACCCAAACAACTATGTGAAACTATCCGGTCGCTTGGCCGAAAAGCTGAACGCGGAATTGCCAGAGGGTGCAATTTGGGCGCAACAGTTTGATAATGTCGCAAACCGCCAAGCACATATTGAAGGCACGGGACCTGAGATTTTTGAGCAAACCGGCGGCAAGGTAGATGGATTCATTTGTGCTGTAGGTTCAGGTGGAACGTTGGCTGGGGTCGCTCAAGCACTAAAAGAGCGCAACAAAGACATTCAGATTGGAATTGCTGACCCGGAAGGGGCAGCGCTTTACAGCTACTACACAACTGGTGAGTTTGGCTCGACAGGATCATCGATTACAGAAGGCATCGGACAAGGGCGCATCACTGCAAACCTTGAGGGCTTGGAAGTTGATCATGCATTCCAAATTCCAGATGCAGAAGCCCTGCCCTATATCTACGATTTGCTGGCCGAAGAAGGTTTGTGCCTTGGCGGCTCAAGCGCCATCAATATTGCAGGCGCTGTGCGCATGGCAAAAGAAATGGGGCCAGGCAAAACCATCGTTACCGTACTTTGTGATTATGGTAATCGCTATCAGACAAAGCTCTTCAATAAAGATTTCTTGAACTCCAAGGGCTTGCCAGTGCCATCGTTTTTGGACAACAGTTTGGATATTGATATTCAATCTGTAATGGCGAGTGATGATGGATAGCGCGAACAGTCGCACTGAGTTTCTTTTTCGAAGTGATAGCTACTTAAACACAGTTGCCGCGAAGGTCGTTGATGTAAACGATCTTGGCGGCATTGTTTTGGATCGCACCAATTTCTACGCAACTTCCGGCGGCCAACCCGGCGATGTTGGCTTCTTGGAAACAGCCGATGGTGGCAAAATCAAAATTGCCACCACAATCCACCCAAACGGCGAAAAACACGAAATTGTCCATGTGCCCGAAGAAGGCGAACAGTTACCAACCATTGGTGACGAAGTGACATGCCACATTGATTGGGAAAACCGGTACAAGCTTATGCGGGTACACACCGCGTTGCACCTCCTTTCAGTAGTCATCCCACTGCCAGTTACGGGCGGTTCAATTGGCGCTGAAAAGGGTCGACTGGACTTTCAAATGCCCGAACCTCCTGAAGATAAAGACGCGCTTGCCGCAGAGCTAAACGCTTTGATTGCACGCGAACTTGATGTTCAGGAAGAATGGATAAGTGAGGCGGAATTGGACGCGAATCCTGACTTGGTAAAGACAATGTCCGTCAAACCTCCATCGGGTCAGGGCAAAATTCGCATGATACGCATCGTTGATGGTGACCAAACGATTGATTGGCAACCATGCGGTGGCACACACGTTGCCAATACCCGTGAAATTGGCAAAATGCGATTGGGAAAAGTTGAGAAAAAAGGCAAGATCAATCGACGCGTTGCCATTCACTTCGATGAGTAAGCGCAACAACCAGGGATCAACAAAATGGAACAACTCTATACTGGCTCATGTCACTGCGGCGCAGTGAAATTCGAAGCGAAAGTTGATTTGGCAGAGGCATTTACCTGCAATTGCAGCCTTTGCAGCAAGAAGAACGCGGTAATTGCGCGCATTCCAGAGGACAGTTTCAAGCTTGTCGAAGGCGAAGAACATCTTGGGCTTTATCAATGGAATACAAAGCGCGCCAAACACTATTTCTGCAAGAACTGCGGGATATACACTTTCCATCGTCCTCGCTCTGCACCCGAAAAGTACGGAATCAATATAGCTTGTTTGGATGGCGTTGATGCACGATCGCTAGATGTACCAACCCTAGATGGTGCAGCGCTCTCTTTGGAAAGCTAGCGCAGCGATCTTAACGAACTGGCGGCGCGTACATTAAACCGCCGCGGGTCCAAAGCTCGTTCTTTCCGCGCGCAATCGACAGGCCGGAGTCGCGACCAAGATTGCGGTTGAAAATCTCACCATAGTTGCCGACACCGCGAATGATATCTTGGGCCCATGTGTCTGGTATGCCAAGCGGCGCGCCAAACTTCCCATCAAGACCTAAAAGTCTGCGAACCTTTGGGTTTTTGCTTTCCACCATAGTGTCGATGTTTCTTGAGTTAACGCCAAGCTCTTCAGCGTTAATGAGCGCAAATACCGTCCAACGAACGACATTCTGCCAACGATCATCATTGTTGCGGACCACAGGGCCCCAGGCGTCTATTGAAAGACGTTCTGGTAGAATTCTGTGTTCACTTGCGACAAGTTCTTTGTCCAGAATTGCCTGTAGATCACTAGCGGGCGCAGTAACGACGTTACAAAGCCCAGCTTTGTAAGCAACAATCAGATCTTCAAAAGCCTCATAATATGATTCCATGTAGGAAATCTGGTGCTCGAAGAAATACCGCTCTACACGGTTTTGTTCCAAAGTGTCTTGAACGGCGCAAACAGTTACATCACTGAGCTGAATTGCCGAAACAACACCAAGTGCTTCTGGAACCATTAAGGCCTGCCCGTCAAAATATGTGACGGCAACATTTTGGACATCAAATTTTGTGTCGCGTGACATTGTCCAATAGGCGCTCCGCGCCATAATATCCACGGCACCGCTTTGCAAGGGTGCAACCCTGTTTGGCCCAGGAAACTCTGAAAAATCAACGCGATTCGCTACGCCAAATATAGCGGCAGAAACGGCACGGCATATATCGACGTCGAACCCTTTCCAAAATCCATCTTCAGAAATTTCGGAAAAACCTTTGTGACCGTCGGTAGCGCCACAGCGAACAATGCCGGTCTCTAAGACATTGTCGAGGGTATCTGCTTGTGCAGGCATCGCCAACACAAGTGCATACAACAAACCGGCTAAAAAGATACGCAAACCGTTCACTGGTCCCTCTTAAGTTTTGAGCGGCCACAATGGGCCGCTCAAAATATTTCTAATTGAAACCTTTACTCTAGGCAATTGGTTTCCGTGCGCTATCTCGCGCAATCCAAACCCTCTAGTGAAGGATCTGGCTTAGGAACAGCTTTGTCCGCTCATGTTGCGGATTATCAAAGAAGTTGTCCGGATCATTCTGTTCGATGATTTGGCCCTGATCCATAAAGATCACACGGTTTGCGACCTGACGTGCGAAGCCCATTTCGTGGGTAACGCACAACATGGTCATGCCGGTTTCAGCCAGATTTACCATCACCTCAAGCACTTCCTTGATCATCTCAGGATCAAGCGCAGATGTTGGCTCATCAAACAACATGATGTTCGGGTTCATGCACAATGAACGGGCAATCGCCACACGTTGCTGCTGACCACCAGACAATTGGCCTGGAAACTTGTCAGCCTGCTCAGGAATTTTCACCTTCTCAAGGTATTCCATTGCAGTTGCTTCCGCCTCAGCTTTAGGAATGCCGCGAACCCACATTGGTGCGAGTGTGCAGTTTTCCATAATGGTGAGGTGTGGGAACAGGTTAAAGTGTTGAAACACCATACCCACTTCACGGCGAACTTCGTCAATTCGCTTCAAGTCATTGGTCAACTCGATGCCATCAACGATGATTTCACCTTGCTGATGCTCTTCCAAACGGTTGATGCAACGAATTAGGGTCGATTTACCAGAACCAGATGGTCCAGCAATAACGATCCGTTCGCCCTTCATCACCTTGAGGTTGATATCCTTCAAGACGTGAAAATCGCCGTACCACTTGTTCATTGAGTTGATTTCAATTGCTACATCCGTATCGGACACGTGCATTTTTGAGCGGTCAGCTTTGATATCGCTTGCTTCTACTTCTGACATAATTTTCTACTCCTTGTGTCCGGTATCTAGGCGACGTTCCATATACATGGAGTAACGTGACATACCGAAACAGAATATCCAGAACATTGCGGCTGCAAACAGGTAGCCGGTTGTGGCCTGGTGAGGTGATTTCCATTCAACTTGTGCTGTGGTTGCTTGTACCGTGTTCAAAAGGTCAAACAGACCCACAATCGATACCAATGATGTATCTTTGAACAAGGATATGAAGTTGTTCACAATGCCCGGAATTGAGTGTTTCAACGCCTGTGGCAAAATGATCAGATACATAGACTTGAAGTAATTCAAACCCAATGCATCCGCTGCTTCATATTGGCCTTTTGGCAAAGCCTGCAATCCACCGCGCACAACTTCCGCCATGTATGCTGCTGAGAAGAGCGACACACCAACAAGCGCACGAAGCAATTTGTCGATCGATGTACCTTCAGGCAGGAACAATGGCAGCATAATTGAAGCCATGAACAAAACGGTGATCAAAGGTACCGCACGCCAAAGCTCAATGAATGCAATACATACATACTTCACAAATGGCATGTGTGAACGACGCCCAAGGGCCAAGACAATACCAATTGGCAAGGATGCCACAATACCGACCGTTGCGATGATCAATGTGATGGTCAGACCACCCCACTTTTCAGTTGGCACTTCGGCAAGTCCAGTGAATCCACCACCGTTTAGCAAGAAGAAGGTTGCAACTGGCAAGACCACGAAGAAACCGATCGCCGAAAGGCCTTTATATGGCAAATCAGGCCATAGCAAAGGCACCAACGTAACAGCGCCAAGCAAGAAACAGATGTTTACACGCCAGTACTCTTCAGCAGGGTAAAACCCATAGATGAAGAAATTGAAACGGTCGACAACGTAGATCCAGCAAGCACCTGCTTCTTCGGTTCGACATGCGTCAATAGTGTTTTCTACTGACCATGGGAACACGGCATGTGTCACAAGGAAGTTGAAAATTGGCGGAATGAACCAATATAGGAACACTACACCAACAATTGTCATGATGGTGTTTGGAATGTCAGAGAACAAGTTCGCCTTCATCCAACCAATCACACCTGTGCTCGTTGCCGGCGCAGGCTGTTCATCCAACATTTCGTCACGCACATAGGCAAAACTTGTATCAGTCATATTCGTTCTCCCTATCGTTCTGTGAGCGCAACGCGCGCGTTGTAAATGTTCATGATCACCGAGGTGAACAATGAAAGCGTTAGATAAACCATCATGGTCATAAAGATAACTTCAACCGCTTTACCTGATTGGTTCAGCGCCGTGCCCATAAACACGTTAACAATGTCAGGATAGCCGATCGCAACCGCCAAAGATGAGTTCTTGGTTAGGTTCAGATATTGGCTTGTCAACGGTGGAACAATAACACGCATCGCCTGTGGAATAATCACAAGGTTTAGGCGGTCTGAGTTCTTCAGTCCTAGAGATTGAGCTGCTTCAGTTTGGCCCGTATTAACGGCCAAGATACCAGCACGAACGGTTTCCGCGATAAATGCGGCGGTATAGATTACCAATCCGAACAATAGCGCAACAAACTCCGGTGGAATCTGAATACCACCCGCAAAGTTGAAGCGACCCAGAATTGGATAGTCCAAATCAATCCGGGCGCCTGATAGCAACCAAATGATTGCTGGGATAACGATCACCGAAGCGATGAAAACCGGCACGAATGGAAAACGCTGACCAGTTTGTTCTTGACGAATGCGCGCCCAACGATGAAGGAAGAAACCCCCAATGATTACCGCGACAATCGCAACTTGAACCCACACAAACGCATCGTTTGGATTTGGATCAGGGACATAAAGCCCCCGGTTGTTCAAGTAGACCGAACCAGTGACGAATTCGATACTGTCTTTCACGGCAGGCATCGTTTTAAGCACCGCGAAGTACCAGAAGAACAATTGCAACAGCAACGGAATGTTCCGGATAACCTCAATATATACGGTTGCGAGACGCGCAATAATCCAGTTGTTTGAAAGACGTGCTATACCGATAGTGAAGCCCAACAATGTCGCAAGGATGATGCCGATAACGGCAACAAGCAACGTGTTGAGAATACCAACAACAAACACATCAAAATATGTGGATGAGCGGTCATATTCGATGAGCGTGAAACCGATATTGAATCCTGAAGTAATTCCAAGAAAATCAAAACCGGTGGTTTTATTTTGCGCCTGAAGGTTGGTGATAGTATTGTTTACTATCCACCACCCGAACACGACCAAACCAACCAACAGCAATATTTGAAATGCTATTGAGCGGAATTTTGGGTCGTATATCAAAGACGTAGCGCTGCGCGTTTGCTGCAGCTGTTCCTGACTTTTAGCCATAGCTACCCTATTTGTTTTTGTTGAGTAGTCTCTCTGATATTAACCAACCAGAGATGGCGGGCAAATTGCCCTCCCCCTTAAAAAACGGCTCGGCACCAATTGGCGCCGAGCCGCAAATCACAAATCCGAATTAACGGATTGGTGGAGCGTACATCAAGCCGCCACGTGTCCAGAGATCGTTCACTGAACCTGCGCGTTCGATGCCAACTGGTGTGTTTGCACCAACATGACGCTCGTAGATGTCGTTGTAGTTACCAACATGCTTGATCACTTTGTAAGCCCAGTCGTTTGAAAGACCGATTGCTGTACCAAAGTCACCTTCTACACCAAGCACACGACGTACACCTGGGTTGTCTGAACCGAGCATGTCGTCAACGTTTGCTTGAGTGATGCCAAGTTCTTCAGACTCTAGAAGTGCGAAGTATACCCAGCGAGTGATGTTGAACCATAGGTCGTCACCTTGACGTACTGATGGGCCCAATGGCTCTTTAGAAATGATTTCTGGAAGAATCATGTTCTCATCAGGATTTGCAAGTGACAAACGCTCAGCAGCTAGAGCTGATGAGTCAGTTGTGAACACGTCACAACGGCCATCGTCGTATGCTTTTACAACTTCGTCTTGGTCTTCGAACACAACCGCGTTGTATTCCATGCCAGTTGAAGAGAAGTAGTCAGCAGCGTTCAATTCAGTTGTTGTACCTGCTTCAATACAAATCGCAGCACCTGAAAGTTCTGTTGCTGATGAAACGCCGAGGTCCTTACGAACCATGAAGCCTTGACCGTCGTAGAATGTTACGCCAGCAAAATCGATACCAAGGTTGGTGTCGCGGCTCATTGTCCATGTTGTTGTACGTGATAGAACGTCAATTTCACCTGAAGAAAGCGCTGTGAAACGCTCTTTAGATGTCAATGGCGTAAAGCGAACAGCTTGTGGATCATCAAAGATCGCAGCAGCCATAGCGCGGCAGAAGTCTACATCCAAACCAGCCCAGTTGTTGTTGGCGTCTGGTGCAGCAAAACCTGGAGTGCTTGGTGATACACCGCACTGCAAGTAGCCTTTAGCCTGTACGTCTGCAAGTGTGTCCGCAAAAGCAGCAGAAGCTGATAGACCCAGCGCTGCCCCAAGAGCGAGTGTTACGAGTTGTTTCTTCATAACGTTGCCTTTTGTTTCCTAACCCTTTTTTTTGATTTGTGGCGAACTCCCCTCCGAAGTTGAGTCACCACATGCAATGAAGGCACTTTTGTCCTACAAAGCAGTTTCCAATGGAAAAGGGTTTTTGGTCCGGGGTCAAGGCCTTTAGTTACATTAATACGGCGCTATAGTGAACTTCCACCCATTGTTGGGTAGCTATAAAAATAATTTTGATGATGGAAAACTTTATGAGTGACGCTGACGACATCTCTTCATCTTATGGTGATGAAACAGTGCTGACCCATTTGGGTAGAAACCCCAAAGACCAGCATGGGTTTGTGAACACGCCGGTGGTGCGTGGATCGACTGTGTTGTTTGAGAGTTTTGAAGAACTAGAGAGCGGAAAAAGGCAGTATGCCTATGGTCGTCACGGGAATCCTACCAACGATGCGGTCAGGCACGTCATTACCAATCTGGAGCGTGCTGACGATACTTTTTTGGCCCCATCTGGCCTGAGTGCAATAAGCACTGCCCTTACTGCCGTCGCGCACTCAGGGGATCACATTCTAATTAGCGACAGCGCTTATGAGCCAACGCGCCAATTCTGCGAATCAGTTTTGCGACCAAACAAAATCGACGTCGAATACTATGATCCGCGAATCGGCAGTCGAATCAGCGATTTGATTCGATCGAACACGACTGCAATTCTAACCGAATCGCCTGGTTCATTGACATTTGAAGTCCAAGACTTGCCAGCCATCGCCCAAGCGCGCGGCAACCGTGAAATCGCCATCATTGCGGATAATAGTTGGGCAACACCGCTTTACTATAAGCCACTTGAGCTAGGCGCGGACATCGTGGTGCATGCTGGCACGAAAATGTTTGTTGGCCACTCGGATGTTTTGTTTGGCACGATTTCGACGAATGAGAAATGGACCAACAAAGTGCGCGGCGCATACAAAGCGCTGGGCGTCTGCGTGTCTCCAGAAGATAGTTTTCTCGTCGCACGGGGACTAAGAACCTTGTCGCTGCGCATGAAAGAGCATCAAAAACGTGCTTTGGATTTAGCTCACTGGCTAGAAGGTCATGCGCTAGTAGAAAAAGTGATTCACCCAGCTCTGAAACAACATCCTGATCACGATATATTTATGCGTGATTTCACTGGTTCGGGATCGCTTTTTGCTTTCACATTGAAAGATGCGCCCAAAAATGCCGTGTCAGAGATGCTGAATCACATGCGATTGTTTGGCATGGGCTATTCGTGGGGCGGATTTGAAAGCTTGATTCTCCCGGTTACCATCAAGCAGCAACGATCGGCGACACGTTGGAAGGAAGAAGGTAACCTATTCCGCTTGCACATTGGCTTTGAAGATTTTGATGACCTAAAAGCCGATCTTGACGACGCAATCAAACGCTATGCGGCAGAGGCCAACTTCTAATTTCGCTGCAATGGTTTTCGGAAAAAACGTCTGTAAGGGGCAAGCATACGGTTGCTGCCCCTTTTCTTATCTGATGAAAAAATCCAACCTCTTTGTTGAAACTTACTCTGTACCCACATGGCCCCAAACGATCCAAGGGCGATACCCGCAACTACGTCAGTGAAGTAATGAACACCGTCTACGATGCGCGAGAGTGCGAGTAAGGCAGCGCCTATAAACACGATCAAGACACGAGGCCCAAATAGAAAATACAGCGCACACGCCAACGCAAACGCCGTTGTCGCATGTCCGGAAGGAAAACCGGCGAAACGCCAGTCACCTGCAAAAGGCGTGAAGTGAAAAATGCCCAAATCGTCCATCAACATGGGGCGCGCGCGCCCAATAGCGACTTTTAGCAATGCAGCGATCGCACCTGGTACTGCAACGGCCAAAAAGATGAAGCCTGACATTGCGCCGGTCGCCCTCACAATCCACCTGATAGAATAGCGAAGCGGCAAATAAACAGCGAGACGGCAGATTGCCCACACCAACAATGTGGGAATAAGCATCCAATCCGATTCCCCAATTCGAGCTAATGCTGCAAAAAACGCGCGTTCTGTCTCCGGCCAGTTCGTTAAATGGGTCGTTACGACCTCATCGAATGCAAAAGCCAATAAAAAAAGTGCACTTAGCGCAAAAAAAGCAACCACTAGGTGAATTCGCCCAAATACCGCCGATTTCCGGGACTCGGCGGTTGTTTTTTCGCTGTTTTTTGGGGTTGGCAACTAGGGTTCCTGACAAAAAAATGCAATAATCTTGAAATGAGCAACTAACATGACTTGCAGTATGCGACAAGAATGTGTACATCGCATCCCGGTGATCACATCCGTTGTGAGAATGTCGGAGTATAGCTCAGCCTGGTAGAGCACTGGTTTTGGGTACCAGGGGTCGCAAGTTCGAATCTTGCTACTCCGACCATCACCACAACGGAACAATGATTGGGTAGGATCATGACCGCAAGAATCTTTCGTCCAGCAAAGAACGCCATGCAATCTGGCCGCGGAAAATCCAAGCACTGGGTGCTGGTATTTGAACCTGCGGCTGCCAGAACAATCGATCCTTTGATGGGATACACCTCTTCCACAGATATGAATTCACAGGTCAAACTGAAGTTTGATAGCTTGGAAGAAGCGGAAAACTACGCGCAGCGTAAAAATATCGATTACGTTGTTCAGCAACCCCATGACTCGACACCAAAGAAAGTTGCCTATTCAGACAACTTCAAAAGTGATCGACGCGCCCCTTGGACACATTAATCACCTTCTCAGTTTCGCGTTAGACACGTAAGTTTAACACCAGTTCGCTATGCCTGTTTGCAAAGCGATACACTGGTCCCGTAGCTCAACTGGATAGAGCAGCTGACTTCTAATCAGCAGGTTGCAGGTTCGAGTCCTGCCGGGATCGCCATTCTTTATTTTTGCCTATTCCTATTCCTTTTTTCGACAACGAAATTAGAAATGCATTTGACTTTTAGTGGCAACCGTCGAACTTTATGTCATGTCAAATTCTCTAAAGGCACTGCTTGAACGAGAGGACTATCCGGGTGGACTAATACGCGGAAACCTCATTAGCCTTGTGACTGCATGTATCGCTGTACCCATAATCGCGTCCATGCTTAGTAACAACAACGCGAACTCGCTCGCTGCGTCACTACTTCCAATCGCTTTTGCGATAACGGGGTGGGCATATTTGCGCCGGGAACGATTTACCAAACGTGAAGTTGCTAAAAACAAAGAGACCGACGTTTGCACGGATGGGGAAACGTCACTCCGTACAAGAAATAAAGTCAGCTTCACGCCAATCTTACTTCGAACATTGCGCACAGCACTATATGCAACAATTCTTCTTGTTCTCGTAACAACGCAAAACTCCCAACGCTTAGTTCAATCCAACCAATTTGTTTATCCCCTTACCGACTATCCCAATATGGTGTTCAACACGGTTCTAATTGTTGGCGCACTCATTGGCTGCAACTGGCTAATTTACAGGTTCGACGCTCAGAAGCGTTAAGTTGATTCTTTGCGTCACAGATCTTACTGCACAGCAAATGCGCGACTCTTTCCATTTTGGTGGCCAAGGTATTCGTCACCTTGATGCTAATTCTGTCACGTGAACCAAAATGAAGCCCTAGTAAAAATTCAACGCCCTTTGAGCTGCTGCGCATTCCATGCAATGATGTCCGCGTTAATACTTAAACAGTTTCAAACGGGGATGTATTATGATTAGAAAACTAAAATATTCGATCGCCCTAATTCTCACTCTTCTTTTGTGTGCCGTCACATTTCCTTCATTTGCTGGAGAAAAGTACATATTTGTGCTCGCTGGGCAGAGCAATATGGTTGGCGCGTCAGGCGAAACAATCGGAAGCGAGCAATGGCGGGACGTCAACAAGACTTGGCAAAATGGTGGCTCTGTTTGGGCAGAGCGAAAGGCTGAGAACGACTTTGATCAGGCCATTATCGACAATAAGATCGAGGGCCGCGTCAAATATTGGCAAGTGGGCATGAATGGACAAGGTGCATTCTACAACCTTTCCTACAAACCAGGTGTTTGGAACCGCGAAAAGGTGCAGATGCACCAAATCACAGACTGGAAGCCCACTGGACCAAACTTGGGACCATATTTCGCTGCCGAGTTTTTGATTAAACTCAACGATCCAACGGCAGAGGTTTATCTGGTTGGCAATGCTGCGTCTTCGACTGGTTTCAGCCTTACAATAAACAATATGTCTTGGTCGCCATTCCGAGGAGCTGCGCACAATTTGCAAAGTAATATGCGTTGGCACGCGACAAATGCTGCCAAAGCCGTCCCAGACGCAAAGGTTGCTGGCCTTCTATGGCTACAGGGCGAGAGTGATCACAGCATGGGTGCTGCAGAGTACGCAAAAATGGTCAAGACTATGGTCTATAATTTCAGAACCAAAGTTCCACGCGCACTCAATGCACGTTTTCTTGTGGCGACCGTTATGCCCACATGGAAGTCGGATCCGGCAAACCAAAAGTATCTAAATGATGCCGACAAAGCCCACAGAACGATCATTCCAGTTTATCCCGGTGATGGCGTCTCCGACACGCAGCTTGTGGATACAATCGCGATGAAAGGGCAAACTCGGTATATAAACATCTGGGAAGTCGCACAGAAGAAAACACCCCTGCACTATTCGGCATTAGCGTTGAGAAAAATCGGCAGGTGTTTTGCTGCAAAAGCGCAAAAAACACCTTTGGCTTGTGAGGAATTCTAAGCTTACGGGTAGCTAGCTCTAGTTGGTCGGTTTGGCAGACTTTCAGTCGGTCGGATCGGCCAACTCAATGAGGAAAATTTGCTGATGCCTTGCTGCAGTGAAGTTTGACAGTTATCAATGAGCAGCAATAGTCCTGTAGTGTGAGAAAACCAAATGAGCGCCGGCGGAACCAGCAACCAATCGGATTTTTTACAGTTCTGCAAGTCGCTGGCAAACGAGAAGCGACAGTTCATCGTTTTTGAAATCCTTGGCGACAAGAATGCCCATACTGTCGGCGAAATAGCCAAGCGCGCGCAAATCGCGGTTTCTACGGCGTCGGAACACTTGGCAATTCTCAAGCGCGCCGGTGTTGTGAGCGCACAAAAAAAGGACCGTGAAGTTTTCTACAAACTAGATGCTGACCAAATTACAAAAGTTGCGCATTATCTGAATACCTGGCTCAGCTGCTGCTAGCCTACTGGCGAGCCCCATATTTTTAGCCAAGTTCAAAAACCTAAACTCGAGCAAACCACCTGCGGCAAATACTACCATTGCACAAGTTTATTATTTCGTTATTCTCCGAAATAACAAATAATAGGTGTAATGATGTCTAAAGTTTCTATTTTAATGACGGTTCTTCTGATGGCCATTGGGGCCGCCATGTGGGGACTATGGTCATCCTATTTTGAACCAAAGTTGTTGCTTTTTAGCCCAGAGCGACGCGTTGGAAACTTTGCCAACATGGACAAGGTGTTCCCTGCCTCGCACGTTCCGGCATCTACCGCACCCTTGCGATTTGAGGAGCAGCTCAAGCAAATTGTTGAAAACTATCAATACAATGACCGTATCCACTCGGTGCGTGATTTCATTGAACGTAGCAGTTCCACCGGTCTTTTGGTCATCAAAGACGGGAAGATTGTGCATGAGTGGTACATAGACGGATATGATGCCTCGACGAACATCACTTCGTTTTCAGTGGCAAAAAGTTTTGTTTCGACTTTGATCGGCATTGCACAAAGTGAAGGTCTTCTGTCGGTTGATGATCCAATCATTAAACACATTCCGCAGTTGAAAGACTCTGCGTTTGCAGATGTAACGATCGAAGATGCATTGCAAATGTCCACCGGAATTGCATTCAGCGAAATCTATGAAGACAAATCGACAGACAGCTACACGATTTTTGACAAGATGTTCATTTGGGCACAGCCGATTGATCTGCTCACAGGGAGTTACGACAGCAAAAGTTCGCCAGGCAAACAATTCGACTATGCAAGCATAAACACTCAAGTTCTTTCATATGTATTGCGCTCTGTTTACAACAAACCGTTAGTTGACATCCTTCACAAAAAGATCTGGCAACCAGCAGGCATGTCATCCAGCGCATACTGGAATACAGACCTCTACGGCACGGAGTTGGGCTTTATGGCACTTAACGCTACACTGCGCGATTACGCCAAACTCGGACTTCTGATGCTGAACAATGGCACATTGAATGGCCACAGAATTGTAAGTTCTGCTTGGGTTGAAACCGCAACTTCACCGGCGAAGCCATATCTGGAACGTGGTAAAATATATGGCGAATGGGGCTACCAACATCAGTGGTGGCTACCCAAAGGCAACAATCAAGACTTCGCCGCAATCGGGATTTGGGGCCAAATGATCTACGTAAATCCCGCAAAGAACGTCGTAATCGTCAAATCGGCGGCCGATCCCAAGTTCAAAGACCATGAATTTGAATCAGTTGTTTTGTTCAGGCAAATTGCCAATACCTTGAAATAAGGGGTGCAGCCACTACTTGTAGTCCACACCATTCAAGCAAAGGGGAATGTCATGGGCATTGGTAGCTTACTCGCCTTTCTATTTGTCGGCGCAATTGCGGGCTGGCTCGCGGGCAAAATCGTCAAAGGGTTTGGATTCGGCCTTTTGGGCAACATGGTTGTTGGCATTGTTGGCGCGTTTGTCGCTGGCATCTTGTTGCCTTCGCTAGGTATAATTATTAGCGCAGGAATATTTGGTGCAATCATCCGCGCAACGATTGGTGCTGTAGTGCTGCTTTTCCTGATTAAAATCATCAAAGATCTTTAAAACAAAAAGAACCCGCCAAATTGTTGGCGGGTTCATTGATTAAAGCAACAATGCTCCGACTTAAGCAGCGGCCTATTGTTCTTCTTGACACTCCACAGCGGCTTCTAGAGCGGCATATGAGCCTTCAAGATCAATCGCCATAACCTCTTCGCCATCGTTATACAGAGTTAGCGTGTACTTTTTCGCCAAGTCCCACAGGAATTCAGTATTGGTGAAAGCGATATCAGCGCCTGGTACGCCATTTAGATAGATACCTTTTGCTTCACCTTCATAGGCCTCATCGTCCAGCGCGAACCCAACGGCATAGGTTTCGCCTTCAACGATTTCGCCCCAGCTTTCATTGAACGCGGTGAGATAGCCAGATTCATTGATGCGATCGAAACCAATGCGCACGACAGATCCGTCTTGATATGCGGCTTGTATGAGACAGCCATTGCCCAATGATGGATCGACCATCACATCCCAGCCGGCAACCTGATCCCAAGCGGTAAGTTCCTGCGCCGCCAAAGGCACAGTAAATGCCAGCCCCGCAATCGCGATGGCACCAAAAAGTTGTTTGTACATGTTTTGCTCCCTTTATCGTCTTTTCGACGAATCCCTCGCCGTTTAATGCGGCGCATTTGATCTTATTATTTGGTCATTTGCTTTTGTAAATGAAAAACAAACAACTAGATTTTTAACTCAAGCAGAAATCATCCTTTGACAATATTGGACCAACCAATACTCTTGAATTGACCTCTCTCAATTACTATTTCCTTTTTATTGATAACAGTAACACTGCATATTCCGAGGTGTTTTTGCAAAGGGAACTTAGTAATGGAACGCAAAATCAATATTACGCAGCATAGCGGCACAGGAATGCTATGGTTTATCGGATGGCTGTTTACAGTCGGATATTTGAAACTGGGCTTCTGGAGCGGGCTTTTAGGCTTAATTGTATGGCCCTATTATTTAGGGAGCTATTTTGCGCCTGTAATTGGCACCTAGCTCAAAACTAGTCATTTACTCAGGTGCAAATGTGCAGAATCTTGCTCAGGATTCTGCCAAATTCTTGGTACTTTCCAAATCCTTCCCAAGCTCATATCGTGAGATGGAGTTTGGGGAGAAATCATGAAATCGATTCTGGTGCTCTACGCACATCCAGCGCCGCGACACTCAACTGCGAACAAGCAGATGATCGCCGCAGCGCAGTCTTTGAATGATGTTACATTTGTTGATCTTTACGCCCGGTATCCGCGGTTCAAAATTGAAATCGACAAAGAGCAAGAACAGCTGCTCGCCCACGACATAATTATCTTTCAGTTCCCTCTAATGTGGTATTCGACGCCGTCCATTTTGAAAGAATGGCAGGATTTGGTGCTTGAGTATGGTTTTGCCTATGGTGAAGGTGGCAAGGCATTGGCAGGCAAATGCCTTATGCCGGTTGTTACCGTTGGTGGGCCAGAGCACGCCTATCAAGATGAGGGTTACAACAAACATAGTTTGCAGACATTTCTAACGCCGCTTGAGCAAACCGCCAATCTCTGCTCCATGCGATATTTGCCACCATTGGCATTGTTTGCTTCACTACGAGCGAGCAACGATGGTCGTTTGGACGATCATTCAACAGCGTATTCGCATTTGCTTACTGCCCTTCGTGACGAAACTTTTGACTACGAAGCTGCGCAAAATCAGCCATTGCTAAACATCGAAGAGCTCCCCATTTTGGAAGGCGTACAATAATGTCTGGATTGTTGTTTCAAGCATTCGTGTATCTTTGTGCGGCCGTGATTGCGGTACCAATTGCCAAGCGCTTAGGGCTGGGCTCGGTTCTAGGTTATTTGATTGCAGGTATTGTAATCGGCCCGGTGATTGGCCTTGTGGGTTCTGAAACCCAAGATATTCAGCACTTTGCCGAATTTGGCGTTGTTATGATGCTATTCCTGGTTGGCTTGGAGCTTGAGCCCAAAGCCTTGTGGGACATGCGCAATAGACTGCTGGGCCTTGGCGGCCTACAAGTCGGCGCAACAGCTACAATAATTGGCACCATCGCATACTTACTGGGTGTCCAATGGCAAAGCGCGATTGCCGTTGGCCTTGTGTTTGCGCTTTCCTCTACCGCGATTGTGTTGCAGACGCTGAATGAAAAAGGCTTGATGAAGAGTGATGGCGGCCAGTCGAGCTTTTCGGTACTGCTATTCCAAGACATCGCCGTAATCCCAATGCTCGCGCTTATCCCGCTATTGGCCATTAAAGAGCTAGTCGATCATATGCACCATGACGACCATGGTGGGTCTGGCGGCCATGGGGCTGAAATGAGCCTCATTGAAGGGCTTGCGGGCTGGCAGGTTGCTGGAGTTACGGTTCTTGCTGTTGTTGCTGTCGTTGTTGGTGGACACTATTTGTCACGCCCCCTTTTCCGTTTCATAGCCGGAGCGAAGTTGCGCGAAGTGTTTACAGCAGCTGCATTGCTGTTGGTTGTCGGCATTGCCCTTTTGATGATGCTTGTTGGCCTTTCGCCAGCCTTGGGTACTTTTCTGGCAGGTGTGGTTTTGGCCAACTCCGAGTTTAGACATGAACTGGAAAGCGATATTGATCCGTTCAAGGGCTTGTTGCTCGGCCTATTCTTTATCACGGTTGGCGCAGGCATAAACTTTGGCTATCTGTTTGAGCAATTCGGCTTGGTTATTGGTCTTACTGTTGGCCTGATGGCAATCAAAGCGGCCGTTCTGTTCTGCCTTGCTCTCGTGTTCAAACTCAAAGGCGCGGACAAATGGCTTTTTACATTGGGATTGGCTCAAGCCGGTGAATTTGGCTTTGTACTATTGTCCTTCACTGTTCAGAACGGCGTAATCTCGGGCGAACTCTCTCAACTACTCTTGCTGGTCGTTGCGCTTTCGATGCTTCTCACCCCGGCCCTGTTTATCGGCTACGAGCGATTGTTGCTGCCAAAACTAACACAAGATCAGGAACGCGAGGCTGACGAAATCTCAGAACAAGGGACCGTGATCATTGCTGGAATTGGCCGATTTGGCCAAGTGGTAAATCGCATGCTTTTAGGCAATGGCTATAAAACTGTTGTTTTGGATTTGAGCACAGAAGCCGTTGATCGAGTTGGCCGTTTTGGCGTTAAGACATTTTTTGGCGACGCCTCCCGGCCAGACTTATTGCACGCTGCGGGTCTTGAAGAAGCAAAAATGATCGTTGTTGCAATTGATGATGAAGAGCGCGCCCTAGAGATCGTTCGACACGCTCGGCAGGTCCGCCCTGATATTCACATTGTTGCAAGGGCCAAAGATCGCCATTCGGTTTATGACATGTATTACGCAGGCGCGAACGACATGATTAGGGAAACATTTGATAGTTCTGTGCGCGCTGGCAGGTCGGCCCTCGAAGGTCTGGGCGTGCACCCCTATGAAGCTGAAAAGATATCGACGGCATTTGTTCAACAGGACCTTTGGGGCATTCGTGAAATGGCGGCGCTTTATAATCCAGACATTCCGGTGTTGGAAAATGAACCCTACATTGCGAAAGCAAAAGAAGTGCGAGACGAAATGGATCGCGCAATGGTTGGTTCCACCAAAGGACACAAAGGCGCAATTGATCGTGCGTGGATGCCACCAGGGCGTCGGCCAGAAGAGGTTGAAGAGTAATCTAGCTATCGAATCCTATTTTCGGGGGAGAAATGCTATGCGTTTCTCCCATTTTGTTCACAATGTTAGGTTGAATTGGGCAAAAAAGGACTTTAATTAACGAATTTGTGAAAAATAGCTCGACGTAGGAATATATTGATCTATGTTCCACACTTGATAATTTTCAAACGATCAAAAATTTTTGTGTGTATTTGATGGCCGGATTTTCTGTAGAACAATTTATTACAGATGACATTGAATTCTCCTCACGTGAGGAGGCCATCGGCCATTTGCACAAAACAGCCGCTAAATACAATGGTAAGCACATTGCCTACGGCATTCTAAACCCAGGCAAGCAGTCTCCACGCTTAGCGTTTGACGCAATATCCACCTATTCGGAAGACTGGCTGCAGCGGTATTTTAGCCAAAACTACCATGTGATCGATCCTGTCATTAAACGGGCAGCGAATAGCCCTACTCCTTTTGACTGGGAGGCGGAAAAGCACGATTCGCCGCAAGAAAGTGCCTTTTTTGGTGAATCCGTTGAACATGGTTTGGGCCGACAAGGATTTGCGATTCCTATTTTTGGACCTCAGGGTGAGTTGTGTGCGCTGTCATTTAATGCTGATGTTCCGGACAAAGAATGGATAGAATTGCGCAATGAAGTCATGCCGCATCTGTTCCTATTCGCTTATCAATTCAACGCGCTTGCACTAAACATTCGAAAACCGCAAAATAAACGCGCCAACCTTTCAATGCGCGAATTTGAGGTGCTCAAATGGGCTGCAGAGGGCAAATCTGTGTGGGAGACTGCGCAAATTCTGTCAATTTCTGATCATTCAGTAAAATCATATCTTCAGAACTGTCAGCGCAAACTACAATGCAGCAACAAACTCCACACTGTAGTTACAGCAGTTAGGCAAGGGCTAATTTAGCCTCCCCCATTTGGGGGTAGTGATATTAGTTACTCTTGGCTGCATAATCGACTACAGTGAAATACATACTTTGAATATTGGGAACAAAAATGAATGAGTTGAAGCTTAACAAAGTCAAGAAGTCAGGCGACAAGGATGACAGGCATCTGATGCTGGTAAATTGGTTGAATGAGAATTCAACCATTCTTCAGCGCGATAGATCCAATCCCGTCCCCGACTCATTTGAGCTTTTACTATTTGCTCGGAAGCTAGAACGCTTAACGACACGCGAGTTCGAGGTGTTTGAACAGGTTATCGAGGGTCTAACAGCGGTACAAATCGGCGAAAAACTTAAGATCAGCCCGCGTACAGTTGATGTGCACAAATCGCGTTTCATTCAAAAAATGGAAGTTGGCAATATGGTGGTTGCGGCCCGATATTTCGCGGTCCTTGAAACACTCATTGAGTCCGGACAATCAGCAGACCGGCTGCGCGAAGGAATTGCCGCCGCGAGTTAGCCGCAAAGTAAGTCATCATGCTGCACCTTCTGGGAAATACATAGTGGCACATCGCAAATGACGACGAGTAAAAATCAGGGTCAGCCCCATGTGCATCATTGCGCTTTGTGAGCTGGCAGCCAAGCGCAATAGCTGATTGAACAGCTCCCACTTCTCAACATGCTTTTGTTTTTGAGAAGCAAAATAGGCCCTGCCCCATCTCATATCAATTTCAGACCATCAAAAGCCACCACGCGATATCGGTTTAATCAATCGTTTGACTTTATTCAAACACTTGATTAAATTCTCTCTGTAGATGCAAAGAGTGCCGGTTGATCAACTCTCTCAAAGCACATCGGATTGGTGCTCATTGCGAGAATTGAAACGAAAATCGGCAGTATCGGTGATTAAGGGTTGTTTTGATGTGGGAAGAAGAAGGTACGCACACACGGTCTGATAAGGGCTCGAATGCGGACGACAATACGAAGAACGCATTGTTGCAGACAGCAATCTCGCTTTTTTCTAAAAACGGCTTTGCCGCGACTTCTACCCGCGAAATTGCAAAAGCTGCAAAAGCCAATATCGGCTCGATATCTTATTATTTCGGATCAAAAGAAGGGCTGCGGCGTGCTTGCGCTCGCTCCATTGCCAGCTTAGTGGCGGCTACTGCGGCGCGCGCTCTACCCGATTCTGATGCCCTAAGTCCTGATGAAGCGACTGAGCAGCTATCTAATGCACTTGGCAGTGTCATCAAACTGATGCTTTCACACCCCAATTCGCGCAATATGGCGGCGTTCCTCCTCCAAGAGGTCTCAGAGCAAGGTGAAGTACTTGATGAGATTTACACTCATCTGTTGGAACCACTCCACAAAAAACTCTGCAGGCTTTGGAGCGTCGCCACAGGCGATCCCGCCGAAGACTCTCAAACAATCATGCGCGTCTTTTCGGTTTTGGGCCAAGCCCTCTATTTCCGAATTGGCGAACCGTTGGTTGTTCGTCGCTTAGGCTGGGAACGAATCGGCAAGCCTGAGGCCGAACAGATCAGCGAAATGGTTCTGCAAAACCTGCAAGACATGATTATTGCTGCGCGTGTACGGAACAAAACGTAATGGATCTGTGCAACCTGCCCTTCATTGCATCACTTTTTAGCGCCTGTGCTGCGCCCTTGCCTCTGGCGTCTGGTTACGTGGAAGGCCAATTTGTGCTGCTTGCTCCGGTAGAAATAGCGCAAATTGAATCGATCGAACTGTCTCGAGGCGACAGATACAATGCCGGCGACAGTTTGGTGCAACTTGAACAGCGCGACGCTGAAATTGCTGTTGCAAAGGCGCGCGCGGGCTTGGCACAAGCAACAAATACGCTTCAAAACATCTCTCACGGGCGTCGACCCGAAGAAATTGCGGTAATTGATGCTTCGCTACAGTCTGCGCAGGTACAAGCAGAAGAGGCGTTACGTGAATATGATCGCCAAAAAGCGCTCTTTGACCGCGGTGTGATTGCCAAGGCGAGACTGGAACTTGCATCAACACAAAAAGATGTTAGCGCTGCACGCGTCAGTGAACTGCAAGCGAACCTCGCCGTTGCAAGGCTTCCTGCCAGACCTGAAGAGATTGCGGTTGCCCAAGCCGCTGTAAAGCAAGCAGAGGCTGCATTAGCCAATGCAGAATGGCGATTATCGAAACGCGTTTTGTCAGCAACAAAGGATGGCGTTGTATTTGACATCATCCGAAATGAGGGCGAAATCGCTGGACCGCAAGCACCTGTTTTATCGCTGCTGCCAGACGGAGCCGTTTCACTTCAAGTCTATGTGCCAGAGGCTAACATAGCTTCCTTGAACGTTGGTTCTATTCTTGAGGTCAAATGTGACGGCTGCCCAGATAATCTAACCGCAGAAATCACA
Organism: Maritalea porphyrae; assembly: GCF_030159895.1. Lineage (GTDB taxonomy): Bacteria > Pseudomonadota > Alphaproteobacteria > Rhizobiales > Devosiaceae > Maritalea > Maritalea porphyrae. Next base: position 1,879,936 of record NZ_BSNI01000002.1, on the reverse strand, counting down.
TATGTTGCGAATGAACCTGAATTTACCCCGCCTGTAATCTACTCGCTTGAGAACCGGCAGAAGCTGGTGTTTTTGGTGGAGGCAAAGCCTACCGAGCACTCATTCAGACTTAAGCCGGGCCAAATCGTCAATGTTGATTTGGCAAGTTTAGAACAATGAATGCCATAGACGTTCAGAATCTAGTCAAAAGATATGGCGACAAAACCGTCGTAAATGACGTGACGATGTCCGTGGCAGAAGGCGAGATTTCCGGGTTCTTGGGGCCCAATGGATCAGGCAAGACCACAACGATCCGCGTTATGTGTGGCCTACTCACTGCAGATTCTGGCGGCGGCACAGTTCTTGGATTTGACCTTAAGACTGAACAGCACAAAATCAAAAACCAAGTCGGCTATATGACGCAGAAGTTCTCTTTTTATGAGGACCTGTCAATTGAAGAGAATTTGGACTTTGTCGCGCGACTTCACCAGTTGTCACCCTACAAGCAATATGTACGTGAAACGTTGGATACGCTCGGCCTCACCAGCCGCAGGCATCAACTTGCAGGAAGTTTGTCTGGCGGTTGGAAGCAACGATTGGCCCTTGCGGCGTGCATAATGCACAAGCCAAAACTACTTCTGCTGGATGAACCAACGGCTGGCGTGGACCCAAAAGCACGACGTGAATTTTGGGACGAAATACATGCGCTTGCGGCCAACGGTATGACAGTTTTGGTATCCACTCACTATATGGACGAAGCCGAGCGATGCCACCGCATCAACTACATTTCGTACGGCAACCTGCTGGCTAGCGGGACGGTTCAAGAAGTCATCGATGGCGCACATTTGGCAACATTTGTGGTGGAAGGTCAGCAAATCAACACAGTTGCAAAAGCGTTGAAGTCTCTTCCGGGTGTCGACCAAGTTGCGCCGTTTGGCAACAGTTTGCATGTTGTTGGGCAAGACGAAAAGCAGTTATCTCAAACACTTGCGCGCCATTCAAATGAACTTGCGTACAGCTATCATTTGGGCGAGACCAGCCTTGAAGACGTGTTCATTCAATTCATGGCCAATTCTGCGGACAATATGCAATGAACCGGTTCTTCTCTCTCGTCAGGTTGCTTGCCCTGCTTGCTAAAGAAACCATTCAAATGCGGCGTGACCACATCACTTTTGGCATGATGCTTGGCGTACCCTTGATGCAACTTATCCTATTTGGATTTGCAATCAACAATGACCCAAAAGCGTTGCCAGCTGCCTTAGTCACGAACTCCCATGATCAATATACACGCGCAATGGTGACTGCGTTAGAGATGACTGGCTATTATCGATTTAGCCACATTGCGGTCAGTCCAGCCGAGGCCGAGGCTTTGATCGCTGATGGCTCTGTTTCTTTTGTGGTTACCGTACCTTCGGACTTTGCTCGGCGCATCGAACGCGGCGACCGCCCTCAAATCCTTGTTGAAGCGGATGCAACAGACCCATCTGTCGCCTCTGGCGCCATTTCGACACTTAGCTCTGTCGCCTCAAAGGCTATTTCACGTGCGCAAGGGTTAGAAGCACAATTGGCGCGGCAAAAAGGCCAACAATTAGAAGTCGTTGTGCACAAAAGATACAACCCGGAGGGCATAACGCAATACAACATTGTTCCCGGCCTTCTTGGCGTGATTTTGCAGATGACGATGGTAATGATGACATCCATGGCTCTGACACGAGAAACGGAACGCGGCACAATGGAAAACTTGCTTGCCATGCCGGCAACGTCGCTAGAGATCATGTTGGGCAAGGTTTTGCCCTATCTCGCGGTCGGTGCAGTACAGGTCTCGGTCGTGTTGATTGCGGCAAAACTGCTGTTCAATGTGCCATTTGCAGGCTCGATGCCCCTATTGCTAACGGGTATTTTGATTTTCGTATCTGCACTAGTGCTGTTGGGCTACACCATTTCCACCGTCGCAAAGACGCAAATGCAAGCGATGCAACTGACTTTCTTCTACTTTTTGCCTTCGCTCTTACTTTCCGGATTCATGTTTCCATTTCGCGGCATGCCGATTTGGGCACAATATATTGGCGAAATGTTTCCCCTCACCCATTTCCTGAGGGTCGTACGTGCGGTCATGCTTAAAGGGGCTGACTACCAGGCTGTGCAGAAACCCATGTCAGTTTTGCTATTGTTTACTCTTGGTTTTGCAACAATTGCGCTATTGCGGTTCCGCAAGACACTGGACTAGTTGGCCGATTGAACAACGCGCGGATGCACTAATCTATCGCCAGCCTTCAGACCGATCTTGAACGCCCCGCCGCCAACAATTTCAAAAACAAAACGAACCGGCCCGGCTGAAGGGATGGGTGTTGGGTCCTGTGGCCGTGCGTTCGAATGGATGTTGACAATAACGCCATCCGCCCTAACAAAAATCATATCCAGCGGGATAAGCGTATTGCGCATCCAGAACGATACGGGCCGTTCTTCGTGGAAATCGAACAACATGCCAGCGTTGTCTGCCAAGTTGGTGCGAAACATCAAGCCTTGGGCGCGCGATGCATCGTCATCCACCAACTCGATATTGAAATGATGCTCACCACTTTCGGAAATCAGCGTGAGTTTTTCTTCACTCGCAAAACAGGCCGAAAGCGAAGCGAAAAGAAAAAAGGCGCACAGTGTGCGCGCCAGGTAATTCAGGGAGGTTGAATTCATATTTAGTGCGAAGACGGTGCGTCGCCCCATCCATCTGGCCGTATTTCGGCAACCATCAATCCTTTTGGTCCATCGCCGTAACGAGCCAATACATATTGACCGGGACGCAACTCAGCTAACCCGAAGCGTCGTAGTGTTTCCATATGGATGAAAATGTCAGGATGTCCCTCGCCTGCAGACAAGAAACCAAATCCGCGCAACCGATTAAACCACTTTACTTGCAATCGTTCCAGCTTTGATGTCGGCTCGACGACCACATGCGTTTTAGGAGGTTCCATTTGCGCGGGATGCTTTGCCGTCGATTCATCCATCGACAAAATGCGGAAAGCCTGCAAGCCGCCCGGGCGATCTAGCGCTTCTACAACAATGCGCGCACCTTCATAGGCTGTCTTGAAGCCATCGCGTCGCAAGCATGTCACATGAACAAGCACATCCGGCATGCCATTATCTGGCACGATAAAACCAAAACCTTTGGCTACATCAAACCATTTAATTGAGCCGGCAATTTCAATAACGTCTACAGTTGGATCTTTTATTGCTTCACTAGCGCTACCGGTCGATGGCTCCTGGCCTTCGTACTCGACATCACTGTCTACATCGGCTGTGAATTTGGCCCCCATAATCGCCATGTCCTTCTGTCTCGCCTGTCCCACCACAAACAGGGTACACCTTACTAAGTTCTAAGTTTGTCCGATTCATCGCAATTTGTTAAGTAAATAATTAGAATTCATTAACCATTCAAGCAAACAACATGCACGTCTAAATTGCAATACGCGCAAAAACGTTGGCCCTTCAATCAGATAAGTATTTGAGAGTTATTCACATTCAAGTATCGCAATTGTTGCCAAATACGCAATAATCCGCAGGGTAGTCCCCGATAGTCACGAGAGGAATCAAGATGAAATATTTGCACACAATGGTGCGCGTATCAGATGTAGACGAGAGTTTGCGGTTCTATTGCGAAGGTCTGGGCCTCACTGAAACACGTCGCTATGACAATGAAAAAGGTCGCTTTACGCTTATCTTTTTGGCCGCGCCAGGTGATGACGGCGGTGAAATTGAACTTACCCATAACTGGGACGAAAAGGGATATGATGGCGGGCGCAACTTTGGTCACCTCGCCTATCGTGTGAAAGACATTTATGCCTTGTGCGCGCACCTGCAGGATATGGGATACACAATCAACCGCCCACCACGCGACGGGCACATGGCCTTTGTTCGCTCACCTGACAATATTTCAGTTGAGCTACTGCAAGAAGGCGATCTGGAGCCAAAAGAACCTTGGGCATCCATGCCAAATGTAGGCGAATGGTAAACGAGGATTTATTCAAAAAGATAAAATCTTAACTATTCTCATTGACTGGCGGTTAGTCATCGCCAGTCTATCTTAACGGCTCGTTTTCCATTTTTGCGAGCCGTTTCATGCGCGTTCTTATTGCTCTTTTACTTAGTGTCAGTGTGCTGGCAGGCTGCGCATCTATGGGCGGATTTACCGGCGGAACGAATTACAACAAAAAGTATGGACTTTATGTTGAGCACTCAAAGGTGCAAACATTTTGCTTGCTTCCAAAGCTTCGCTTTGTGTTGTGGAAAGCAGAAATGCATTTCAAGCGCGCAGCGGTTGTAACATCGGGCTATCGCAATCCATTTCACAATTGGAAAGTTGGCGGTGCTTGGGGCTCCTATCACCAGAAATGTATGGCAGCAGACGTTTTCATTCCCGGCGTTTCAAAGTCAAAACTAATTGCCTTTATGAAAAAAACTGGTGAGGTGGGCGGTCTTGGCTGCTATCCGGGTCGTAAGTTCATACACGTAGACATTCGCAAGCGGCCAAACGGCTATCGGCAACCCGTAATGTTTAAGGGATGTTGAGTTTTTTCCACGGGTTCCGATTGAAAAATCAGACTTTTTTGGAAAAAAGTTCAAAAAAATGAAATTGCCTCTTGCGTCTTTCGATGAACGTCAATATACGGTCCACACAGTTCGCTAGCGCCCTTCGTCTAGCGGTCTAGGACGCCGCCCTTTCACGGCGGAAACACGGGTTCGAGTCCCGTAGGGCGCGCCAACTCTTTGATGAGTTGGGCGAAACAAGAAGCCGGCCTTTATGGCCGGTTTTTTTGTGTTTAGCGGTACGAAAGCTAGTCATTCAAATCAAACTAAGCTAATTCAGTCGCACAAATTATCCAAAGAGATGCCTGTGCCAAATCAAAACAGTGACTTTGCAGTCAATACCTCGTTTCACACTTGGGTTTCGCCAAAACCGCTAATTGCAATGCTTGCTATATTGTTCACCCTAAAACTAGCATTCGCGTTTTTTGCCGAGGTCGCAGCCGACGAGGCCTATTATTGGACTTGGTCACAAATGCTTGCATTGTCCTACTATGACCACCCTCCACTAAACGTTTGGCTGATAGGTATAACCGACGCTGTTTTTGGTACAAACGTCGTTGGCTTACGCGCTGGAACATTTATCAGTTTTGCTGGCACTCTTTGGTTTTTTTGGCTGTTCGCAAAAAGGCTTTCACCGCAGGCGCCTGGGCTCCACCTCCTGCTGACAGTCGTTGTGTTCTTGGGTGCGCCAACGCTGCTCGTTTGGTCAACAATCGTCTATAATGATCATTTGTTGATATTTTTAAGCTTAGGTGCAGCTTATTACTTCGCTGACTATTTTGCAGCATTTGCCAGAGATAAGAATGCGAGAGTGCGGTCTCTTTATGTTGCCGCTATTCTATTGGGCCTTGCGGGCCTTACCAAATACAATGCCGCATTTATGGGCGTCGCAGTGGCGGGTCTTGTTGTATTGCATCCCAAACTGCGCCTGATGCTTCTTAAAAAGCACATCTACGCTGCGGGAATCGTAACCGTTTTGTGTCTCACACCGTTACTGCTTTGGAATATTGGCAACGATTTCTTGTCATTCAAACTTCATGTGAGCACGAGGTTCGAAGATGGACGTGATGTTCAATTTCATGCAGCTACATTCTTGCGGTATATTTATTCCACCTTGCTATATTTTGGGCCGCTGATGGTCATTCCAATGATTGCACTATTCATGCCATTTAAAAACGATGATGCATTCGTTGAATTCGGTGTCTGGATCGCGAGAGCTGTCATACTGACTTCCCTAGTGACCTTCACCTACCTTTCGACCCGCGGGTCGGTTCACTGGTATTGGAACTGTGTCGCTTACACTTTGATGCTCGTATATTTGCCGCTGCTTATTAGACACATGTGGGTTGTTTGGGGGCATGTTATTTTTGGCATATTGGTCACTTTAGTTGGTCTGTTTACCGTTACAGTCATGCCTGTTGCCTACTTAACTGGTGCAACTGAACCTGAAAGTGCACGCATGATTGGTTGGCCGGAATTGGCTCGGCGCACAGAACACCATGTTCAAAATATTGCCCCAGAATATTTGGCAACAACGACATACCAAGGTACCGGGAACCTCGGCTTCGCGATGGACAATGTTGATATCTATGATCTTTCCGACAAAGTGTCCCACTACAATTTTGTTGACCGCAAGAACCTACCTGCTGGCGCAAACGCTTTGATTTTGCACGACCGGTTTGGCGAACTTGAAGACATAACAGACAAGTTCAGGTCTGTAAGGAAGATTGAGGATTATCAAATCGTAAGAATGGACAGAGTAGTCTCAACCTACGAATTCTATCTCGGTGAAGGTTTCATACCACCACAGGATCAATAGAAATCCTTGAGCAGTCGATAGTACCAAAAACGCTCCTCATGGTCGAAGAGGTCGTCTATTTGTTTCGGCGACATGCCGGTAATGCGTTTGACGTCTCGACCCAAATGGGACTGATCAGCATAGCCGTGTTCTGCAGCAAGTTGCGAGATACTGAAGCTTGTATCGCCGCGTGACGCCAAGAAACTCTTATAAAGCTCTTCGCCTCTGCTATGCGCTTGAATTTCGCGCCGTGTTAGTCCAGTCCATTGCTTGATTCTTCGTTGCAACTGGCGGGTTGATTTGCCAACCCCATTGGTCGCAAGTTTCGCCAATCCACGATTGATCCAGTCTGATAAATCGTTCGGAATGATCGCATGTGTGGGCCGGTTTCGACGCCAAATTGGAATTAGGCAGTCTTGAAGCCTTTGAAACCCCTCATCAACATCTTCAGTTGGCGAAAAGCATTTTAAACTTGGTGCGAATTCTGGTGGAAGAAATTCATGCGCGTCAAAAATCTCATTTGCAACCTTGGCTGCAGATATGCCGGTTAGCGCAAACCATGCGTCAGGCAAAAACCCTATTGTAACAGCAAATACATCAGCGTCGTTCCAAGAGACCGTTGGCGTATCGGTGGGCCCACTAACGGCGACTTTCGGCATCAAGGGCCATTCTCGCGGATCGATTCCAGTCGAATTGTTCGACACCCGAACAGTACCCTCTACAATCCAAGACAGGGCGCAGTAAGGAGATGTCGAGAAGTTGTTGTATCGGTCCTCAAAACATAGATTTGCGCCGCGCGTATCCCGCACAACACCCGTGGCAATGCAAGAAGCAAGTGGCGTATCTGGCCACAGAAGTTTGGCTTTTGCCTTCGATTTATCGGCGCGTCCAATCACTTCTCTTTCAACGAAACTATCATCAAACATGTCGCATTCGTTCTATACCCAAACACATGATTTTCACAAGTTCTGTCGCAAAACACAGCGGAGCGAAATCATGAACCATCAAAACAACCTCACGAATAAAGATTCGATACATGGTGACAATTGGGAGCTGTTTTCAAACGAATTGGCCGACAAAGGACATGTTGTCACCAGCGCATCCGCGTTGATAAATTGGGCACGAACCGGCTCACTTCATTTGCTGAGTTTTGGCTTGGCCTGCTGCGCGGTTGAAATGATGCAATTCTTGACGCCAAGATACGATTTTGAACGCCTTGGCATGGCATTTCCAGGCACACCTAGACAAGCGGACCTTATGATTGTTGCAGGCACCGTTACCAACAAAATGGCACCAGCTTTGCGCAAAGTTTACGACCAAATGGCAGAGCCACGATACGTCATTTCCATGGGATCTTGTGCAAACGGGGGCGGATATTACCACTACTCGTATTCGACGGTGCGTGGTTGCGACCGCATAATCCCGGTAGACATCTATGTGCCAGGTTGTCCGCCAACAGCTGAAGCATTGATGTATGCGGTTTTGTTGCTGCAAAAAAAGATCCGGCGCACCGGCACAATCGAGAGATAGTTGCTCTGGCCCTAATTGTTGAAACCGCCTATAGAGCTGTCATGTAGTTTTGGGCATATGAGGCGAGTATGGCGGACAAGCGGCCAAACGACAAACTGATACTTGAATCGGCAACAGCTGGGCTTTCTGTTCGGTTTATGATTGGGGTGCTCTTGTATCTAGCGCTGGTGAAATTTGCAGCTAGCTTCTTAATGCAACCATTGGGCGATGAAGCCTACTATTGGCTGTGGGGCCAAAACCTTGCCCTATCCTATTTCGACCACCCAGGGCTGGCTGGATGGCTTCTAGGGCTCACTGACGCGGTTTTTGGCACATCCTTGTTTGGACTACGTATTGCATCAGTTTTGACTGCCGTCGGCTCATTGTGGGTTTTGTGGGCCTACGCGGGACGGATATTGCCACAGCATCAACATCGCGTATTTCTTTTCCTTACATTGATGATCGCTGCCTCACCAACACTATTCGTTTGGTCCACCCTAGTCTATCACGACCATCTGCTGATTTTTGTTTCATTGGCCGCAATGTACTTCTTCACTTGCTATCTTGGCGACGAAGCACAGAACAAGGCCGGTTCACATTCCCATCTCTATCTTGGCGCGTTCTTTTTGGGGCTTGCGGGGCTAACGAAATATAGCGCGGTGTTTATGGGGTTAGCGATTGCGATTTTGGTGATTGGGCATCCCAAACTGCGGCATTTGTTGGCAAAGCCACACATTTACTTGGCAGGTACCCTCACCATTGCAATGCAAACGCCAACTCTGATTTGGAATCTGAACAAGGATTTTGCGTCCTTTGGCTTTCATTTCAATGATCGGCATGGCGCCCAATGGCTGAGCGAGTTTAATTCTGACAGCTTCTTCAATTTCGTTCTGGTGACGCTACTGTTGTTCGGACCATTCCTTGTGCCACCGTTCGTTCGCTTGTTCCGACAATCTACAAATGCTGACTTTTTCGGCGTCGGGATATGGCTCGCGCGTTTGGTGACGGTAATGTCTACTGGCACCTTCATGTTCATCTCGCTGTTTTCATTTACGCTCTGGTATTGGAGTGATCTTTCTTACATTTTGATGCTTGTGATGCTGCCGGTGCTGGCAATGCGCAAATGGCTAGCGCTTTCGCATATTTGGTTCGGCGTGGTTGTTATCAGCCTTGTGTGTGCGAACTACACTATTGTACCAATTGCAAACGTGCTGGGGCAACGCGACATCGAAGCGGCCACCGTGTATGGCTGGCACGAGATTGCTGATTTTGTCGAACAGGCGGAACAAAAGCACAAGACTGATTTTGTGGCTGCAACGCGCTTTCAGTCAGCTTCTCAGCTCTCGTTTGCCATGCAACGCACTGACATCACTGCAATAGAAGTTCGCCCTTCTCAATTCGATATTTGGGAGGATCGCGCCAGAATTGCTGGTGGCACTGGCCTAATATTGCAGGATGAATTTGGGCACATGGGGGAAACACAGAAACGGTTTGAGACGCTTGAAAAAATTGGAGAGTTCACCGTAGAGCGGTTTGGCTACGAATTACTGACTTACGAATTGTATCTTGGGACAAACTACAAACCGCGCAACACAAATCTGATTGCGGATGAATGATTGACGCACCAGAGAAAACAGCCTGGGTAATTGGCGCAAGCTCTGGACTAGGTGCTGCGCTTGCAACGCGATTAGCCAACGAAGGGTATCAAGTCGCGATTTCAGCGCGCCGGGCTGAGCGATTGCAGGAAATGGTTTCGCACCAACCAAAAATGCATGCGTTCGCATTAGATGTTGCTGACCACGATGCAACGACCGCCTGCGCCAATGAAATTCTTGATAGATTTGGCCATCTCGATTTGATCGTGTTTTGCGCGGTGCATGGTGGTGAAACACTCGGATTTCACGACCGTGCTACAAAAGGCATGGCTATTGGTCTACTTGGTGTAACAGCAGCGCTTGAACCCATTCTCTCGTCGATGAAAGAGCGGAAGTCAGGTCATATTGCATTCATTGGTTCTCCGGTAGGGTTTCGTGCCCTACCCGGCACCGGTAGCTATGGTGTCATCAAATCTGCACTCCACTATCTCGCCGAGCAGCTCAAAATTGAGCTGTCAATCTATTCGATAAACGTGCAGCTTATTCTGCCGGGTTTTGTTGACACGGAACTCACGCAAAAAAACGAATTTCCGATGCCATTCTTGATGTCCGTTGATGAGGCAACAGATCGTATAATGCGCGGAATGCGAAAACCATCTCGCTTCAGGGTGGCGTTCCCTCGCCGGCTAATGTGGCCGATGCGCCTGCTGGGGATGCTGCCTGACCACTTGTACCATTGGGTTATGTCTAAACTCGTCAAGTCGGTTGACAAGCATCAGCCCCGGAACTGACGGGCATTGTCGCCTTGATGTCGCTTCCGTGACGTGGCCACCTTGTTGGCATTGGGCTAGCCAGAGTTCGGTAAATGACAGGAAACAAAATGAGCATTATTGGACGAAGAACCGAACGCGGATGGACACAAGAACAACTCGCAGAAGCAGCAGGGATTAGCACACGCACTGTCCAGCGCCTAGAGGCTGGACGGACCGCAAACCTTGAGTCTTTAAAATGCCTTGCCGCCGTTTTTGAAACCAATGTTGCCACACTCATTGAGGAACAAAAAATGGCGCATTCAGCAGAAGACACACATCTAGAAGACGATAATTCAAAGTCATATTTAGAATCTGAAGCAATAAAATACGTGAAGAACCTAAAGGACTTCTACAAGCATCTAATTGTCTTCATCATTGTTGCGCCCTGTCTCGTGGCCTTCAATGCTTGGCTGACGCCTGGCGTTTGGTGGGTTGTTTGGGCGATTGGTCCATGGGCCTTTGCAATTGCCATGCATCTCTTGACCGTATTTGGTTTTTTGAAGTTTTTTGGTCCCGATTGGGAGCAACGCCAATTTCAAAAGCGCATGCGCGAACATGAGTTGCGCAACTCGAAGGCAGATTTCATAAAGAAATAGTATGATTGCCGGGGAAGCGAGAACGCCTCCCCATTAGGGTCGTCTTCTTAGTCGTTGCGCCGATATTGATAGACGCCCACGTCGATCATCTCTTCAGCAAAACCAGCTTCGCAATAGCTCAGATAATAGACCCATTTGCGTTTGAACACATCGTCAAAGCCTAGCTTTTCAATCTCTGGCCATGCTTCAAGGAAGTTCTCGCGCCAAATACGCAAGGTTTTGGCGTATGATTGACCAAAGAGTTCTTGCCGCTCAAGGGTCAGTCCTGCGGCATCGCCCTGCTCTTTCATCGCCGTTTCGGTGAGAAGCATACCCCCGGGGAAAATGTAGCGCTGGATGAAATCAACGTTTTTGCGATAGTGCTCAAAATCAATTTCGTTGATCGTAATCGCTTGAATCGCAGCAGTTCCGCCAGGTTTGAGACGGTCATGTACGGTTTTGAAATAAACTGGCCAATGATCTTCCCCCACGGCTTCGATCATTTCAATTGAACAAACATGGTCAAACTGACCTTCAGTGTCTCGATAATCTTCAATCACCAACTCGGTTTTGCCGGATAGGCCGTGTTCTTCCATGCGGTGTTTGGCAAATTTGAGTTGTTCCGTTGAAAGCGTAATGCCCTTTAGTGTCGCGGCATAATCTTTGGCAACGGTTTCGGCAAACGCGCCCCAACCACAACCAATTTCGAGAACAGATGCGCCTTTCTTAACTCCTGCCATGTCGGCAACCAGATGGTTCTTTGCCCACTGCGCATCGGTAAGCGTTTGATTTTCATCATTGAAAAGAGCTGACGAATAGACCATCGATGGGTCAAGCCATAACGAATAGAAGTCGTTGCCCAAATCATAGTGCTCTGAGATGTTCTTCTTTGAGCCTTCCTTCGTATTACGCCGCGATAGATGGTACGCCATGTCGTGCGCTGCACGTCGGAACAGGTTTGGCTTTTTGCCCACCAGTTGTTCACGATTAAGCAGGAAGAAGGTGAAAACCTTCACTAGGTCATCAACTTCAATGTCTTCGTTCATGTAAGCGGCCGCAAAGCCTACAGTGCCGCGTCGGGCCGATTCACGAATTACATTGAAATTGTTCAGTTTAAGCTGCGCGTGAGGTCCGGCATTTGCGGGATCGCCCAAATTTATGGTTTTGCCTGAAGGCAAAATAATCTTCAGACAGCCATGTTTGATTCGACCAACAGACCGTTTCCCGATCCAGCCGACAAGGTTAGATACTATTTTTGACCACACGGAGTTTGATGTGTTCGCGCGATCTAGTGCAAAGTCACTCATACCACTTTCCGGCGTATATCGCGCGGGATAAGACTATAAAAAATCGCACAAATCTGCGCTAAAGCCTTTAAATCCGCTACGCCAAGGCCTCCCTCAAATTACTAATAGAAGTTTAACGAGGCTGTTTTTTTGTTGCAACCCCATTTCACAAGCCATTGATTTAGCGTTAATTTTGGGGTGCATTCGGCTTTTGGATCAGCCGATTGGCGCCGCATCCATAATCCTTAGCTGCACCTCTTCTCGGCCTTGCCAATGGTTTATTGATAACGTGCCAACCACATGAATCGGATCAGAATTTCTTGCTTCAAGTAAAAATTGTCCAAGCGCTGAACCGGCGGCCCTGAATGCGATGCCATTGATCCGCGCCCGATCTTGCGAAACCATGCTAACTTTTACATGTCCGCCAACCCCAACAATATCGGCAAAAGTAACTCGATGCGCGGGCAGCGCAAACACTGGACCAGGGTTGCCTGAGCCAAATGGCCCTGCCTTTTCAATAGAGTGAAGGAAATCAACGGTGGCGCCGCGCGCTGTAAGCGCAGCATCAATTTTGATTCCACTGTCTTTTTGTGCTGCTGCTACCGCGTCTTCAAGCTTTTCGCAAAGGAATGTGCGGAACGGGCCAATTTCTCCTGATGCGACAGAAATCCCCGCAGCCATCGCGTGGCCGCCACCTTTGGGGATAATGCCCTTGCTTACAGCCTCCAGAACAGCGGCACCAAGATCAACTCCAGAAATCGAACGGCCCGACCCCGTGCCACTTCCATCTGGACGTTGTGAAATAGCAAATGCGGGTCGGTTAAACCGCTCCTTTAGCCGTGCGGCAACCAGACCAACAACGCCCTGATGCCAATCCGGCGAAGCCACCACAATAACCGGCGGCCCGTCGCTTTCGCCAATTTCCGCCTCGGCCACAGCAACAGCTTCATCCACGGCTTGTTTCTCGATCTGCTGTCGTTCGGTATTAAGTTGGTCAAGCTGCGCGGCAATATGCATAGCGTCGTGCTCATCGCTGGTTGCCAACAGTTTCGCTCCCAGCCCCGCATCGCCAATGCGTCCACCGGCATTAATTCGCGGACCCACAACAAATCCCAGATGATAGGGATTTAAAGGACCGGACACGCGTGCCGCCATTGCAAGTGACGCGATGCCCATATTTGAACCTTTACGCATAACTTCAATACCGCGCTGTACAAATGCGCGATTCAATCCCTTTAGCGGCACCACATCACAAACGGTGCCCAGCGCAACCAGGTCCGTCATTGCCATCAAATCGGGCAAGGGCGAAACACCCTCATCGCGCAAGCGCCTATTGAGCGCAACAAGCACCATAAAAGTAACGCCTGCGGCACAAAGGTGCCCCAACCCTGAAATATCGTCTGGCCTGTTTGGATTGACTAACGCGTCGGCGCTTGGCAACTCGCCTTCTACCAAGTGGTGATCAATCACCACAATATCTACATTCTTTGACTTCGCGTGAGCGATTGGGCCGTGGCTGGTTGTGCCGCAATCAAGTGTCACGATGAGCGTTGCCCCATCGTTGATTAGCTGGTCGATCGCACCGTTGTTTGGCCCATAGCCTTCAAATATGCGATCAGGGATGTAGATGAGCGGATCAAGCCCTATTCCAGACAGGTAGCGGGTCATCAACGCCACCGACGTTGCACCATCCACATCGTAGTCGCCAAACAACGCGATCTGTTCGTTATTCACTACAGCTGAAACTAGCCGTTCAACCAATTGGCTCATTCCGGTCAGTTGATCCGGGTCTGGCATAAGATCTCGAATTGTTGGCGCCAGGAATTGTTCTGCTTCTTCCAAGGCCACACCACGCGCGGCCATCACGCGCGCAACAATCTCGCTGACTTCGATTTGCTGGCTCATTGCTGTGGCGGTGCGAACCGAATTTTCGTCAAGCCGATCAAGCCATTGGCGACCAGAGACGGACTTTTCAACACCTAAGAAGTATCTAGTTTGCTGCAACATAGCTAATTGCTAGCGCCCAAGCTGCCATTCGTCGAGTGAAAACTCCAAATTTTCGTGTTGAGGAACAAATAGGCAGAAGCCAAATGTATACGGCCAATTGCGTACAGCAATTATCATACATTTATGCTGTATTTTACATTTATTTCATCTATTGTACGACAAAATCGATCAATATTGAGTATTTTTCATTTTAGACATGCGAATACTGAAATTACGTAGTTAAAACTACTTATATCAAGCATTCGCGAAGAACACTTTAGGCAAAACTAGTTGGTTCGCTTCGGCTGCGACCCTGTTTTCGTCTGAACACACGAACGCGGTGCGAGTGGTCAATTTGAGTGATCAACACATAACTCTTGATGGTAGGACATCAGTTGTTGTGCACTTACTCGCTGTTTCGCGCCCATTGTGTCCAACGCAGCTTGCGTTGCGCATAGCAAAACAGCTCAACTTTTATTAAAATGGCGTGCAATTGCGCGTCCGGTTAGCGGGGCTTTTTGCCCCGCTAATTGATTTTTGAACGGTTCATGCGTTGATTTGCGGCGTCAGTGGTAAGGGTTCTCGGCACGATATCCACGCTTTCAACACACAGTGCCGCTGCCGATGCAGCAAATTTTCCCGCAATTTCAAGCAACATACCTTCTTGCAGTGCGTGCCATAGGGCGACAGCGAAAGTGTCCCCTGCACCATTCGCGTCTTTTACACTCGCCTCGCAAGGAGCGATCTCGATAAATTCATCTGCGGTATAAAGCGTTGAGCCCTCTTTGCCCTTTGTAAGAACAACAAGCTCCATACCTCGCTCCAATAGGCTCCGAACGACCATTTCTGGTTGTTCCAATTGCTCATCAGACAACTGCACCATATCCGCGTGTACGATAAACTGTTCATGCCATGGGTTCTGGCCATCGTAATCGTGCAAATCGACATAGACTTTAGCCTTCGCCCGCTCAAGCAAGGGCAACACTGGCACACTTGATGCGGTGATGTTGAGGAAGATTGTGTCTGACTTTGCGATGATGGGCGCTAGGCGGTCAGTCTGCACCTTAGGATCAGCGGCCCCATTTTCCCTAAAAATTGAGATACGCTGCCCATCTTTGTCCATTAGATTGTAGTGCTGTGGGGTTGGCGCATGATCCAAGTCTACGATCGTTTTTACGCCGCGTGTCGTACACTCGGCCATGATCTTCTTGCCACGCTCATCGTCACCAATCACGATTTGCAATGCGGGATCATACCCAAATTGTTTCAGCGCAAACGCCTTGCCAATGCCGGTTGATCCAGCGCCATCATGGAACTGCGCATCTGCTATCGTTTTTGGGATACCGTCAGGCAATTGCTCCAAATAGATCATCGTGTTCCAACTTGCGCCACCAAGAACCAAAACGTTTTGATTTTTCGACATTGTCACCCCAAAAAGAAGAGGCACCCAGTTTGGGTGCCTCAAATTCATTATCAGAATGTCGCGTGATGTGTCGACTATTTGTCGCGCAAATGGCGTGCATCAATCCAGCGCACTGTTTTCGACCAAGAACGCATAACGATTGTTGATGTCTCAAAGTAATTCGGACGGATTTTCACGCCGTCAAGCATTGAGCCATCTGTTACACCGGTTGCGGCAAACAAGACGTCGCCAGATGCCAAGTCGGTTACATCATAAATGCGATCTGGGTCTTCAATGCCAAGGCGCGCAGCGCGCTCTCGCTTTTCTTGAGTGTCCAAAACAAGACGACCTTGCATTTGCCCACCAACACAGCGCAACGCCGCAGCAGCCAGCACGCCCTCTGGTGCGCCGCCAGTACCAACATAGATATCTATGCCAGTTTCTTCGCGGTCAGTTGTGTGAATTACGCCAGCAATATCGCCATCGTTGATCAGCTTAATGGATGCGCCAAGTTCGCGCAGCTCATCAATGATCTTTGCGTGACGTGGACGGTCAAGCACACAAACAGTGATCTCTGCAGCCGACACACCTCGTGCCTTGGCAACAGCCTGCACATTTTCTGTAATTGAACGGTCAAGCTGCACGATGCCTGGCTCGTAGCCCGGACCAACAGCGATTTTTTCCATGTAGACGTCTGGGGCGTGCAACAAGCCGCCGCGCTCGGCCATGGCCAAAACTGCCAAAGAATCATGCTGGTTTTTTGCGCACAATGTTGTGCCTTCCAACGGATCAACAGCGATGTCTACTTTGGCGCCTTCGCCTAAGCCAACTTCTTCGCCGATGTAAAGCATTGGCGCTTCGTCGCGCTCGCCTTCGCCAATGACCACCCGACCAGCAACGGTAACTTTGCCCAGCTCTTCGCGCATCGCTTCCACAGCAGCGCGGTCAGCAGACTTTTCATCGCCTTTTCCGCGCCATTCGGCAGCAGCAATTGCCGCATTTTCGGTTACCCGTACGATTTCTAGTGTCAGGTTGCGATCGACGATTGCTGGTTCGCTTAGTGCTGATTTCGCAGTATGTGCCATAATTGACGCCTTCTTGTGTCTGTCCCCAAAACGGTGATTTCGATTGAATTGGTCAATTGCGCAGGCAATTAGAACCGTTCAATACGAATAACTTGCGGAGTGCCAACAATAAATCCGTCTTGCGCGACCTGATCAAGCGTCTGGCGCACAGACTGTTCCATTGTCTCTTGAGTGATCAAAACCACTGTCCGAGTTGCCACATCACCCGCCTCAGGATCATTAACAACCAAATCTGGACGTTGGATGACGCTTTCCAGCGAAATGTCACTCTCACCCATGCGAGACGCTATAGCAGCTAGCGCGCCCGGAATGTCCCTAGCATTTAGTCGTATGAAGTAGCCACCTTCATGTGCACGCATGCGCGCCTTTTTGTATGGCGCGAGCTCGTCTACCGGCATACCGAGTGGCGGCACCAATGTACCGCGTGCACTATCAAAAATGTCCGCCAACACTGAAGCCGCTGTTGCATCACCGCCTGCGCCTGGCCCCGCCATCAGCAGTTCTTGCACATGGTTGGTTTCAAGTGCCACAGCGTTCAATACCCCATCAATTCCTGCAATTGTCGATGTCTTGGGGATCAAGGTCGGGTGAACACGCTGCTCGATACCGTCAGGCGTGCGCTGAGCGACGCCGAGCAATTTGATGTTGAAGCCCAAATCGTCTGCCACTTTGATATCTGCCTGATCAATGCGTGTGATTCCTTCTACGAACATCTCGTCGGCAGCAATTTCAGTTCCAAAGCAAAGACTTGTGACAATCGCTAGTTTGTGCGCTGTGTCAAATCCCTCAATATCAAAAGTTGGGTCAGCTTCAGCATAACCAAGCTCCTGCGCATCTTTCAGGCAAGCAGCAAAGGATATATCTTCGTTCGACATGCGTGTCAGGATGTAGTTACACGTCCCGTTCATGATGCCGTAAACGCGCTGCACCCGCGCAAGACCCAAGCCTTCGCGCAATGTTTTGATCACCGGAATACCGCCAGCCACCGCTGCTTCGAAACTGAATGATGTTTGATATTTTTCCGCCAGCCGCGCAATTTCAACGCCGTGCTTGGCAATCAGCGCTTTATTTGCCGTTACAACAGGAATGCCTGCCTCAAGCGCAGCGCGTATGCTTGCAAGTGCAGGACCATCTTCGCCCCCCATCAATTCCACATAGAGATCGATAGAATCGGATTTTGCAAGCTGGACCGGATCATCGAACCATTCTACAGCGCTCAAATCGACACCGCGATCCTTTGAACGAGAGCGTGCACAAACAGCTGTTACCTCGATATCGCGACCAAAGCGCTTTTGCACATCATCTTGTTGGTCTTGCAACATATTGACCAATGCAGCCCCGACCGTGCCGACACCCGCCACCCCAATTCGAATTGGTGCGCCTGCATTTGAGTTTTCTTTTTCAATTTTTTGAATCATGTCGGAAATCTTGTTTCGTGTTTCTGCGCGAGGCTCTCGGCCTTCGCGCAAGTTGAATACAAATTGGGGATCGGCGGCCAATTCACGGCCAAATCGCGTGGCTGTCCAGTTGTGGCGTTCAATAAAGCGCTCAACCCGCATTCGGAACTGTTCTAACTCAGACATTTTTCTACGCACTCGTTTGTGGATGACGGCAAAATTGCCAGCATGCAAACACATCGCCCGCACTTAAATAGGAAATGTCCTATTCGTCAACCAGCAAATCCTATAGCAGCGCAACTAGAATGATTGAACTTGAAGAATTGCTTTTTTCGAAACTAATTTTGAGGCTCCATCTACATGCATCCGCACTTCAACTTCCTCGATGTCTTTTGTAAATCGAAGTAGTTTGCGCAAAACAAAACTTCCGGCGCTATTCGCTTGCTCAGTTTTTTGATAATGCGTTGTGAACACGCCATTTTTGTTACTAACAACATCGAAGTGGAGAGCTACCCCATCGATTTCGGGCTCAAACTCAATGTGCAAATCGATTAGCAAAGAGCGATTGCCTGCCAACTTCATATATTGGCAGCAAAAAACGTACGCGCCGTCATCTTCAATGGTAAATTGCTGATCTTCTTCCATGAGCTTGAATTCGACGTCCGGCACTCGTGGTTCGCTCAACTCCAGTGCTGCTAGCATGGTGGGCGGAATAGCGTTTTTCGATGAAGTTTGGCTCAACTTGCCAAGTTGACCGCCGGGCATTTCAAACCACTCGCACTTGCTTAGCTCTACTGTACACATCACAACCATATTTTGTGAAAGCTCGAAGAGCGTACCTCCATAATTGTGAAATGCGAAGATTTTGCGAGGCTTAATGTACTCTCGAAAAGCTGATCGTCCTTGAAACTGGGTCTCCCCCGTTATACCAAGTAAATCGACAATGGTCGTCGCAAAATCAATTTGTCCGAAAACGTCGTCGATGCGCCGTGATGGCAGGGATGGGTGAACCATCGTCATTGTACCAAGGTTGCGCGCCAATTTTTGCACAGCAGGCGTCCCCCGCCCCATCAAACCACCTGCTTCATCACTGGTGATTACAATGAGTGTGTTCGACAGGTCTCGTCGATCTGACAACTGGTTGATAAACTTGCCCAGCTCATAATCAAGATATTCAAATGAACGGGTCTTTTGGTCGCTGCTACCAACAAAACTGCTAGGCACCTGATCAAACGGATGGTGAGTGCCCACATTGAGTACTGTTAAGAACCAAGGCTGATCTTTGTCATTTAGCGAAGATACTATTTTTAAAGCTTCTTGGAACAATGCATCATCGCCAACACCCCAGCCAGCCCCAACCAAGTCTTTCCCGAACCACTCTGCTCCTTGTGCTACATCATAACCAATCAATGGCAATGCCGTGTCCTTATTGGAGTATGACAGCGGCGCGGCTTGTAGGTAGTTTGTTGAATAACCATGATCTTTGAGCACTTGTGGCAGACATCGCAACCGATTTCCACTTAGGGCAGCAACCTCTAGTTTTGGCATTTCAAATGAAAAACGGGGTAGATCACCACATAACATTGCATAGGTTCCGCGCATGGTCTGCACCTGATGCGTCATAAAACGAGAATATGAAAGCCCGCGCTTAGAGAATTCATCCAAGTTTCTCATTTTGACATCACTGTCTACGCCATGCTGCAAAGCGATTGAAGGCAAAAAGGGACCAGCTACACTTTCCAAGACAATTAGCAGGATGTTGGGTTTGTTAAGCGGCTCATTAATCAGAGACACTCCATCAACATCATGCTTTAGACTGCGTTCAACCTCCGCAAATGCCTCGGCACTGATCTCGAGTGCGGCGTGATATTCTTGTCGCCCGTTGACGGCATTGAAAAAACTCTGACTGCTATGTTGTAACACACTCAGCTCACGCCACGCGGCGGTATTACTGTTGTTCGGCAACAACAACAATATTGAGCACCCAACAGCGGCAGACAAAAACATCTTTCGTTTGATGTCCAATTCCAAGCTCTTGGCTGACCAAATCACCCCAGCAACAACTGCACCATAAACAGCAAAAACCCAGGGGGTCGAAACTCTGATGGCAGAACCGAAGAAAAACGTTGGATCAAAAAGGTATCCCGCTTGCCTAAACTCTATCGGCTCGCCAAATACGCGAACAAACTCCATGTTGCACAACGTGATTAAACCGAACAATGCGATCACCACTGCCGTTATGATTGGGTTGAGCCCACCAGATATGAAACTGAAAACAAACAAGATGACGGCAACAATCAGAAAATCGAAAGCCGAAGCGCGCATGTCCATAATAGAAGGGTTTAGGGCAAGAGAGTCAGCTGCGAGTGTCCGCAAGAGAAGCGGAACGAAAAACAACCCAACTGCCACTGATAAAAAAAATACAATAAATCTAGTTTTCACAAAAGCAACGTCACAAATTTGAAACAGGGCTGCACTATACTTAAGTTGGCTATTGGGCCAAGCTTCATTTCACAAAAATAAAAACTAACACAAAAAACGCAGCGCCGGTTACCGACACTGCGTTTTTACAAAATACTCGTTAGACCAAGATTGGTTATTTGCTCATCGGCACAACATTGCTGCCGTTGCCGTTGTTCGACATAAACTTTTTGATGTTGCGTGCGGCTTGGCGGATGCGTTGTTCGTTTTCCACCAATGCAATGCGCACATAGTTGTCGCCATATTCGCCAAAGCCCAAACCGGGCGCTACGGCCACATCTGCCTGCTCGATCAACATCTTTGCGAATTCGACTGAGCCAAGATGCGCAAACTGATCCGGAATTGGTGTCCATGCAAACATCGTGGCCGGTGGTGGCGTTACGTCCCACCCTGCCCGCGCAAAACTCTCGACCAAAACATCGCGACGATGTTTATAGATGTCGCGCACTTCTTTCACGCAATCGTCTGGTCCGTTAAGCGCCGCTGCGGCAGCCACTTGGATCGGCGTAAATGCGCCATAATCCAAATAGGACTTTACGCGCTTAAGTGCCTTAATCAGGCGCTCGTTGCCTACTGCAAAACCCATGCGCCAACCCGGCATGGAGAAGGTTTTTGACATCGACGTAAATTCCACAGCGATGTCCATTGCCCCCGGCACCTCAAGAATTGATGGTGGCGGCGTATCTTCGAAATAGATTTCTGAATAAGCCAGATCCGACAGGATGAAGATTTCGTGCTTTTTACAGTAATCAACTACGCGTTTGTAGAAGTCCAAATCTGCTACATAAGCAGTTGGGTTGGCTGGATAGTTCAGAATCAAAGCGATTGGCTTTGGAATTGAGTGACGCACTGAACGGTCTAGCGCTTCAAAGAAATGCTCGTTTGGCTCAGCTGGCATAGAGCGCACAACGCCACCGGACATGATAAACCCAAATGAGTGAATCGGATAAGTTGGGTTTGGCACCAAAACGACGTCGCCCGGCGCCGTGATGGCTGACGCCATGTTGGCAAAGCCCTCTTTTGAACCGAGCGTTGCAACAACTTGTGTATCTGGATCAAGCTTCACGCCAAACCGGCGGCCATAATAGGATGCCTGAGCCTTGCGCAGCCCCGGTATACCCTGAGACGCTGAATAGCGGTGCGTGCGCGGGTCTTTGACCGTTTCTTGCAGCTTTTCAACAATATGTTTTGGCGTCGGCAAATCTGGGTTGCCCATGCCGAGATCGATAATGTCCGTGCCCGCCGCTCGCGCCGCCGCCTTGATCGGATTGATATGCTCAAACACGTAAGGGGGTAGTCTGCGGATGCGGTGAAACTCTTCGGTCATTTTCTCTCTTTCGACCTCATATTAGGGGTTAATGCGGTGCAACATGCACGTCGCGCAATCTGCGCTATAGCATCTATTATGAATGAATGTGGTTTTTAAAAGAATAATTGAGAACCACCTTGCGCTTTTTCGGGCTTGTTAGAAGTTGTCCTGGCCAATGTCCAATTCTAGTTGATGCCTTTCGCACGCATTTTAATGAAAAATTGTTTGTGTTCACACACACATTCTCAAGCCAATCCATCCAAGATGAGAACATCAGTTTGGGATGGTGACGATGGAACTTCTTGAAAAGGTCAAATCTGCGCAGGACAATAGCGAACGACGCAAGCTAGCGCATGAAGTTGTCAAACTATTCCTTCATTCCAATGGACGTGCCACCAACGACCAAGTCAGTGTGTTTGGCGAGGTCCTATGCAGACTGCTCAGCGAGATGGCGCAGAGCGTACAAGTCGAACTGGCAAACCAAGTTTGCGATTCTTGTGGTTCTCCGCTCGACCTGGTGAAGGCCTTGGCGTTTGCTGACGATGTTGAGGTGGCAGAACCTGTGTTGCAACGATCAAAACAGTTGGAAGAAACTGACCTGATTGAAGTTGCAAACAAAGCATCGACGGAACACCGGCTAGCAATCTCTAAGCGCGAGCATTTGTCGGCGAATGTTACTGACAATCTGATTAAGTTTGAAGAAGGCGTGGTGATGCAGTCTGTCGCGCAAAATGAGACGGCAAAAATCTCAAGCAACGGTTTTTCTACACTGGCGAAGAACAGCGAGACCGACGAGCGAATTATGCAGGCGCTGATTACGCGCGAAGATTTGCCGGCCGAAACTGCACAACACATCTTGGACCATGTGGATGCAGACGGAAAAGCTATTCTTGACCAGCTTGTACAAAGTGACAGCACCCTGCTTCATCGGTTGATCAAAAAATCGCAGCGCTTAACCGAAGAAGGCAAAACCGACGATAACCCGGATCGAATTGAAACCGTTGCGCTGATCCAACAAGTTGAAGGCGGTCACCGATCTCTTGAGCAAGCAATAAAGCTATTGGCAGAACAATCGCGCCTAAAATCGATTGCCACCATGATGGCATGGGCCGCAAACCTGCCAGAGGAAGAAGTCAATAAGGGCATTGTGAATATCAAAGGTGACTTCTTGGCCCTAATTGCGGGCGCACTCGAACTCTCGTTTGAAGTATATGCGCTCATTGATGCTCTGCGCACCAGCCAGCTGCGTATTCCATCCAATGACCCGAACAAAATCTTTGACCAATATGATCAACTCGATCCAGATCACGCACGGGTTACGCTTCGCATGGTCAATGTGATCGTCAAAGTCAGCTAGACAGGCACTGCGCAAACATTTGCAAAATTGTGGATGGTCTTGCGGTCTGTGTTTTTCCAATTGACGCAACGGCTTGCGCTGCATTTAGTGCGCAAACCGAACATTCTTGCTTTGATTAGGTCCCAATCATGTCTCTTGCACTTAAGCTGGAACAGATCCACCGTCTAACACACCGTTTTTGGATGAAGAACGCTAACTCGCTCGGCTTGAGCTATAGCGAGTTTGAATATCTATGCGCTGTGCATGAACAAGCCGTTCTGAGCGAGAAAGAAGACTTTCATGGCCAGCACTTGCACGACATTGTGACCGCCATGGGCGTCAACAAAGCATCGGCGAGCGCGATGATGGACAAGCTGGAAAAGCGCAAGCTTGTCAGGGTAAAACCATGCAAACGTGACGCGCGCGCAAAACACTTCATTTTGAGCAAGAAAGGCGAAGAACTGCGCTTGCAGGGACAAACTGCATACACGCGGATGTCAGACGAGATGGATGATCTACTGGCCCCACTGTTCATAGTAGCGACAGGAGTTCAACATCAAGCAGCTCCAGCAATTGAAGCTGAAATAGAAGAAACGGTCGAACCGCCTACACAGCCGAGAAAACATTCCAAGCCCAAGCAAAAAACTAAAAAGAAGGAGCATGCCGATAAGCAAAATGACGTCGACACGCTTCCGCAACTAAGCTTGTTTGGGTAACTCAACTGGGCACTATTGCGCCAAGTGAATTTGAAATTTGCTTGCGAAATCGTACGTTTGCGTCAATCTAACTCTGCAATATGGCGAGTAAGCAATGTGGAGGCGCAATGAAGCGGATTTATGAGCACTTTGCTTACGGCGATGGGCCAATTGAGCGCTGCTATTGGAACCAATTTCTCGCAAAAGACGAATTGAGTTTCCCCTCGGTTACTGACGACATTAGTTGCGACTTTGCAATTGTGGGTGCTGGCTTTACGGGGATTACTGCCGCAATTCGACTCGCTGAACATGGCGCTGACGTCGTGGTTGTCGATGCCCAAACACCTGGCTGGGGCGCTTCTGGCCGCAATGGCGGGCTAGTTTCCGTTGGCGGTTCAAATCTCTCGGACAAGCAAATTGAAACGAAATTCGGCACGGAAGATGCTCAGAGCTATTTTCTGGCAGAACGAGCTGCTGTCGACTTGGTTGAGCGATTAATCGTTGAGCACCAAATTGACGTTGATCGACATTCGAACGGCTATACTTTTGCTGCCCATAACCAGAAGTCGATTGCGTCCGTAAAGGCGTATGGCGAACAATATTATCGGCGCTATGGGCTTAAATCCCAATTTTTAGATAAGCAAGACATGATTAGTGCCGGCATGGCGAGTGAGGAATTCCACGGCGCAGTGAACTTGCCCGTCGGATTTGCATTGAACCCAGCAAAGCTAATGAGTGGGCTGCTAAGGGCCGCGCAAACGAAAGGCGTTCGCATTTATGCGAACAGCGTTGTTGAAGATATTTCTGAACATAACGGATTTGAATTGCGCACTAAGCTTGGCCAAATCCGTGCAAAAAAGCTCTTGATCGCGACCAACGGCTATTCGAGTGACGATGTGCCGTCAAAGCTCGCCGGGCGATACATGCCTGTTCAGTCAAACATTCTTGTCACCCGTCCACTTAGCCAAGAGGAAATTGCAGCCCAAGGCTGGTCTAGCCGCCAAATGGTGGTGGATGCACGCAATCTCTTGCACTATTTCCGCCTATTGCCTGACAACAGGCTGCTTTTTGGCTTGCGCGGGTCGGTTCGAGCTAGCGCGAATAGCCTCGCCCAAACCGAGCAAGTTGCGCGGGCAGATTTTGATCGATTCTTTCCGTCGTGGGCGAATGTGGAAACCGAATATTTTTGGTCGGGCCTTATCTGCATGTCTCGTAATTTGGTGCCGTTCGCAGGGCCATTGCGAGGCATGGATAACGCATTCGCCGCAATGGCATATCATGGCAATGGCGTCAGCATGGCACCCTATTGCGGCGCCCTAGTTGCAGATATAGCACTTGGGCAGCAAAAAATGCCGCATCCGTATTGTATGCAAAAACAAATGAGAAAATTTGAACTCGGCTCCTTGCGGCGACACCTGCTGCCACCGGCCTTTGCTTGGTACAAAATGTTAGACAGACAATAGACGATGCGCCTCACAAAATGAATCAAGAGGCTCGCAAATCGATTCCAAAATCGAATTTAAACGATTGAAACATTTGGCTAAATTATTCCAACCTGTTTCTTCATCCAGAATTTCGTGGTGCCGTTTGGGAAGCAGATTTCGCCAAAAATCTCGTAGCCGTGTTTTTGGTAGAATCGGGGCGCTTGGAAATCAAAAGTGTTCAAGTGGATCAGCGAAGCGCCACGAACTATCGCTTCGGCTTCAGCTTTCCTTAGCAATTTAGAACCGAGCCCCTTGTCCTTGTTGCCATCTGCAACCCAAAGCGTGTCGATTTCCGCTGCGCCCATCCTTGCGCGCACCCACACACCGCCAATCAACTCATCCTGCGCATTTTTCGCCGCAAAACCAAAATCGTCGGTGGCAATGTCCGGGTTTGCTCGCGCGTTGAACTGGCGCAAACCGTCTTCGATTTGCGACAGCAATTCACCGCGATCAGAGAATTCGAAAATCTCCGCCATGATTCTCCTATTACGGGAACATTGGGATTTGGCTAAGGCCCGTCGTTTCTTCAATGCCGAACGCGACGTTGAAGTTTTGCAGAGCCTGACCAGCACTTCCCTTGACCAAATTGTCGAGCGCTGCAATGACAATTGCACGACCTGGAATTCGATCTTCAAACACATTGATGACGCAAGTATTTGAACCACGCACCATGCCAGTTGATGGCATCTTGCCTTCACTCAATACGCGCACAAATGGCTCATCTTGGTAGTTTGATTCCAGGACTGCCCGTAAGTCATTGACTGACTTGCCACTTTCCAGCTCAAGGTGAGCAGTGATCAGTTCACCACGCGACATCGGAATCAAGTGAGGTGTGAAATTCACCTTGATCTCTTTGCCGGAAACCGCACCAATTTCTTGCTCAAGCTCCGCTGTATGGCGATGGGCACCAACTGCATATGGTGACAAGCTTTCGCCTGCCTCAGCCGCCAGCGTGTTTTGCTTCAATCCCCTGCCCGCGCCGGTCACGCCTGACTTCGCGTCGATGATCAGCGCCTCAACATTTATCAAAGATGCTTTTGCGAGCGGCAGCAGCGCAATCAATGTGGCCGTAGGGTAGCAACCTGGGCACGCGATAATCCGTTTCGAGCGAATCGCATCTCGATTATGCTCGGTTAAACCGTAGGCCGCGATATCCTGCAATTGTGGGTCCACGTGGTCATTGCCATACCACGCCTTATATTGCGCTGGGTCACGCAGCCGGAAATCGGCTGACATATCAACAATTTTTGGCCGATCAGTCGATTTCACGATTTCTGACACAATTTGCTGGCTAGTTGCGTGTGGCAATCCACAGAAAACAACATCGAGCTCAGACCAGTTAATGTCATCAGCACGTTGCAATTGTGGAAGGTCAACACCACCTAAGTGCGGAAACACCTCCTCTACGGGCTTTCCAGCATGCGTATTGGCGGTGAGTACAGTGAAATCAATATTGGGGTGACGGACGCCCAATCGCATCAAATCTGCCCCTGTATATCCGGAGGCACCCAGCAGTGCGGCGTTGAGCTTCTGGCTCATGATACTTGCCCTCTTTGGTTGATTGTGCGAAAGAAATATGTCCGTTTGCGCTGTTTTATCTGCGCTGTAAGGCGTTGTAAATGGTACGATGAGTGGGCGCGGCGGCTTTTTTGAGGCGCTGTGGAGTTGTGGGAAGTGAGGTTTTGATGGCAAAACGCATTGCGATCGCCACGATCGGCACGCAAGGTGATGTCCAGCCCTATGTGGCTTTGGCAGTTGCTCTTCGGGATCGAGGGTATTCGGTCGTATTGGGTGCGCCCAACGACTTTAGGGAAATGATAGAGGCGTACGGCCTCGACTTTTTCTCGCTTGGAAGGAACATCCAAGCCTTTGTAAAACAATCAAATTTGGATGAAATCGTCAGCAAATCTGTGCTGACAAGCGCACCGCGTTTGATGCGCCAGGGCCAAAAGATCGTCGAAATCGCTGCACGACGTTCATGGGAAATGGCGCAAGGTGCAGACCTTCTTATTGCCAATATGAATACGACATTTTGTATCGATATTGGCGAAGCATTGGACATCCCTGTGATGATGTCCGCATTGCAGCCTTTAACCGCAACCAGTGAATTCCCAATTGTTGCTTATGATGGTCCAGATCTGGGACCAGCCTTCAATTATATTTCACATGCGCCGATGAACTGGCAGCAAATGTTTTATGATTGGCCGCGCAATAAATTGCGCAAGGCATTGATGGGCATGGAACCGCGCAAAAAGGGCGGCTTCTTCAAAGACAATAATGGCATCGATCTGCCCGCGCTTTATGCCTACTCTTCTCATGTGAGCCGACGCCCTGACGATTGGCCGCAATCTGCGCATGTATGCGGTTATTGGCAATTGAAAGACCAAACTGGCTGGGAGCCGAGTGAGAGCTTCAAAGAGTTTTTGGCCAACGGTTCAAAACCAATCTATGTGGGTTTCGGATCAATGCCGTTTGGCGCAGAGCGCAACACACAGATTTTGAAAGAAGCTGTTGCAAAATGGGGCGGCCGATTGGTCGTGGGTCGTGGTTGGGGTGGCATCAACCCAGATGACTTGCCTGACAGTATTTATGCGATACGCCGTGCGCCACACGACAAATTGTTCAAATATGTTGCGGGCGTTGTGCACCACGGTGGTGCGGGCACCACGTCAGCGGGGCTTCATGCGGGCAAACCTGCCTTTGTTGTCCCACAAACCATGGATCAACCGTTCTGGGGTCGCCGAGTTCATCAGCTCGGATGCGGTCCAAAGCCAGTTCCACTGCGTAAATTGACGTCAGATGATTTGGCTTATGCGTTGCGACAGCTAGCGACAAATAAAGCCTACAAGGCTGGGGCTGAAGCAATTGCGGCAAAACTCAACGCCGAGGATGGTTGTAAGCGCGCTTGCGATATAATCGGTGACGTAATCACCAACTATGAGTCTGAAGCAGTACGTCGAGGCAGTGCCGCACAATAGCGGCACAACCCCAGATCAGTTCGCCTTTTCAACTTTGGCATTTTCGCGAATGCTATAGCTGTAGATCACGGTGGCAAGCACCGCCAAAAACACACAGCCAAGTGTCAGCAACAAGATTGCAGGACCACCCAAATTGATCAGCCCAACAAGGACGATCAAAAGACCTGCAAGCATGAAGCATTTGCCGGCAAAGTGGTGTGTGCGCGCCCATACACTTTCAGAACTCATTGTCCAAGGTAACCGGACCCCCGCGAACCGATTGGTTTGCGATTTCGGCAAGTAGTTGCCTAAAATAAGCATGACAAGACCGATAAAGACAGCTGCCAATTGTGGCACATCAAACAAAGCGCCTTGTGCACCGAACACCACGATCGATTGGACAAACAGCCCGGCAGCCAACGCAATGGACACCGATACTGTTACAAGCGCCTGCCCCGCTGCAAACTCGTCTTTTGGCAACCTGGTACGCGCCAACCAAAAAGCGCCAAGCGCAACAACCACCTCCAAGGGACCGATCCAAAGCGCCCACTCAGCAGCGATTGTATAGTCGACCTCGCCATAGATATTCCAGTGCACAGGGACCAGTTGATCGCCTGGTATGGTCATCATGCCATAGATGAAGAGCGCAAAAACGGCGAGTATAAGCAGAATATTGATCGGTGAGAGCAGTCTAGTCATCGTTACTTCCTTGGCCAAAATCGAGCAAGTCATTCAATGCGGTCTCCAAAACAGACGCGTTTAGGTGATAGAGAATGGTATTGCCCTGTCGGGTTGTGCGCACCAATTCAGCTTTTTTGAGTTTCGCAAAATGAGTCGACATGGTCGGTTTGGTCAGATCAAACATATCAGCCAATTCGCCAGCCGATTGCGGGCCCCGTTTAAGGACCTTGACGATCTTTCGCCGCACCGGATGCGACAATGCTTCAAAAACGGAATTCATACGCGCCTTCTATTTCGAATAACATCTAATTAGATAAATATCGAAATAGAGTCAAGCGCCGTTTTGCCGAATTGGCGACAAGCGCTTGTTGCGCATGTTTTCGGCACGGATGTTGATGGTATTTGCGGCCAAGACCAACACAGCACCAAGGATCACCGGCCACTCAAACGCTTCTTTGTAGAGCACAAATCCGATGAATGCGATCAGTGGCAAACGCAAAAACTCTAGTGGGGTGACCACTGTTGCGGGCGCCAAATTGAGCGCTTTGGTAATGCAGAAATGCGCCAATAGGCCACAAACACCAATAATAACCACCAACACGATCTCCATGCCTTGGGGCACAACGATTTGCCCATCAAACCCCGCACAAACAAGGCCAAAGACCGAATGCATCGTGACCAACCAAAATAGAATCGAAGTGATTGACTGTGATCCGGTGAGTTTTTTCGTCGCCATTGTGGTGCCAGCAAAAAAGATCGCACAGGTCGCCGCAGCAATAATGCCAGAATCAATTGCCACACTGCCCGGTCGCGCAACAATCAAAATGCCCGTGAAACCCAGCAAGGCAGCAAATATTTTTGTCCGCGTAAGCGTTTCGCCAAGGAAGATGGGTGCAAGGACGACAACCCAGAGCGGGGACGAAAACTCAAACGCAAACAGTTGGGATAATGGGACAATTGTCACCGCATAAAACCACAAGTTTTGCCCAACAAAGTGGCAGCTATTGCGCACAAAGTGCAGCTTCAACTGTGTGAAACCAATGTCACCAAGTGTTCCAGCCAGTTTTGCGGCAACCAACACAATGACCACGCCAAGGAACGAGCGATACATCATGATTTCAAATGTATCTAGGTGGCCGCCAAGCTCCCTCCCCGCAATGGCCATGAGCGAGAAAGACGCCATTGCGCCTGCCATCCAGAAGGCGGCTTTTAGAGGTTGCGAGCGTTGCACTTGAAGTTCCTACACATGCGAAGAGAACCCAAGATTACACCCGTTGGATTGCCCCTGCAATAAGAGGTTGGACCAATAGATGCAAAAAAGGGCCGGCATACGCCGACCCTTTGAAATTTTGTAGAAGCAAAGTGCTGTAAAGTTTAGCGCTTTGAGAACTGGAATGAACGACGAGCTTTTGCGCGACCGAATTTCTTACGTTCAACAACACGGCTATCACGTGTAAGGAAGCCACCTTTTTTCAACACAGGACGAAGCGCAGGCTCGTAATGTGTAAGGGCTTTAGAAATACCGTGACGAACCGCACCAGCTTGACCAGACAAGCCACCGCCAGAAACGGTTGCAACTACGTCGTACTGATCTTTACGGTCAGCAGCAACAACTGGTTGCTGAACAACCATTTGCAACACTGGGCGTGCGAAATATTTAGGCATTTCGCGACCGTTGATTGTGATTTTACCTGAGCCAGGCTTTACCCAAACGCGAGCAACAGCGTCTTTACGCTTGCCTGTTGCGTATGCACGGCCTTGTGCGTCAAGTTTTTGCTCATAAACTGGAGCAGCTTCTTCGTTTGCAACTACTGCTGCTTCGCCCAATTCTTCGAGCGAGTTGATGGTCTCTTGTTCAGCCATTATTTCACCCGCTTATTTTTAGGGTTGAAAGATGCCACGTCCAATGTCTCTGGATTTTGGGCTTCGTGAGGGTGTTCTGCACCACCGTATACACGGAGGTTTTTCAACTGGGCACGTGTTAGCGGGCCACCTGGCATCATACGCTCAACGGCTTTTTCCAATACACGCTCAGGGAAACGACCTTCAAGAAGATCGCGCATTGAGCGCTCTTTAATGCCGCCTGGGTGATTTGTGTGCCAGTAGAAGATTTTGTTGTCCATCTTCTTGCCGGTGTACTTCACCTTGTCAGCATTAATGACGATAACATTGTCGCCACAATCCATGTGTGGTGTGAAAGATGGCTTATGCTTGCCACGCAAACGAGTTGCGATAACTGAAGCAAGGCGACCTACCACCATTTCTTCTGCGTCGATCAAGACCCATTTCTTCTCGATCTCGCTCGGTTTTGCCGAGTACGTCTTCATTTCCAAATCCTTGATTTGCTGGATAACCAAACCGGGTTATATCCCGATTTCCAGTCGGTTCGTGGTGCGATTTAGACAAGTTTACACAGCACGTCAAGCGCAAAGTTTTTATCTATATATTTCAACAACTTATCATTACGGTATAATAATACCGCTAATTTTGTCGTGACATATCAGATAGATAGGCAGTGATTGCACCAACAAGAATGAATGCTGTGACCTGATGGGCCAGCGCTAAATGCATCGGAACCACATAAATCAGTGTCAAAATGCCCAAAATGACCTGCAAAAGGGTCAAAGCGGCAATAATCACCATCCAACCGTGAACGCCATCAAACTGCGTTTTGCTCCATGCGTGCCAGGTAAGACCCACGGTAAGTGCCACGATGAGATAGGCAATCATGCGATGGTTGAACTGCACGGCCGTGATGTTTTCGAACCAATTGAGCCAAAGCGGATCAATCAGCGCCAAATTCTGTGGGATAAACCGGCCATCCATTAGCGGCCAAGTATTGTAGGTAAAGCCAGCGTCGAGTCCTGCAACGAAAGCGCCCGCGGCGATCTGAATGAACACGACAATCCCTAAAAGGCTTATGAGCAACGGCCAGCCTTTTTGCACCCAAAGCACCTGAGCTGGTCGCAAGCGACGTGACACCCAAATTAGTGAAACGAACAGCACACAGGCGGCGCTGAGATGTGCGGCAAGTCGATATTGAGAGACATCTACCCGTTCGCTAAGGCCCGATGAAACCATCCACCACCCTAAAAAGCCTTGAAAACCGCCCATAAAAAATAGAATTGCCAGCGCAGGCGCGAGTTTCCAGTCCAATCGCTTTTGAAACAAGAAGATGAGGAATGGAATTAGAAACGCAAATCCGATTACACGTCCAAGAAATCGATGTCCCCACTCCCACCAAAATATGCCCTTAAACTCTTCTAAGGACATGCCTTTGTTGATTTGCTGATATTCTGGAATTTGTTTGTAAGCTTCAAACTCGGCATTCCAGTCATCGATTGAAAGCGGCGGGATTGTTCCTGAAATCGGTTTCCATTCTGTAATTGATAGGCCAGAATCCGTAAGGCGGGTCGCACCGCCCACCATGACCATCAACAGCACCAAAGCGGCTAAGAAGTAGAGCCAATAGCGCACGGGCTTTAGCTTTTTTTCCTGCAATTGTTCTGGTGAAATCTGATCTGATACCGACATGAGTGCGTTTCTACCCTTGTTTGGACGAGGCTTTGTGTTAAATCCAAGTGGTCAATGACGCAAGAGAAAGCATTGACGCACTTTGCTATTACGCATCGCGCAACGATAGGGTTCAAAATGAGTTTAAGTCAGCGCAAGCTTTTGGGTATTCCGCTTTTGCTGTTCATCGTGATTGCTTATGCAACGCTTGCCAGCATAATCTATGAACAATTTTTGGTGGATGCGCACGCGATCATTTTGCTGATCTACTTTTGCGTCGCTGGGTCGTGCTGGTTTTTCCCTGCAGCTTGGGCCATCAAATGGATGTCAGCCCGCCCACATGAGTTACCGCCTAGTCAAGATTGACCTTTTTCATGCCGCTATGAGCGGTGAAAATGGCGCCTGTGAGAAACACGTCAATGAAGCGCAGCTTTTGATAATTGCCATTAAGTGAGATGCGCGGCAACGCTTCTAGAAACTCTGCGTTCTCAGCGTATAGCCCGCCAGGCCGTGTGGTCACACCACTTGCCAATGCTTGCCGTTTCACTTGCGCAAATTCGCGTCGACCGGCGGACAATGGTCCCCCCACAGGATAAGAAAAATGGGTTGGCCGCTTGCCCGTTTTCTCCGCCAATGTTTCAACCGATTTTGAAATCTCATCTGCCATTTGGTCTTCCGGCAGCTTTTTCAACTCATAATGGTTCATCGTATGCGCACCGATGGTACACAGCGGCTCATCGATGAATGCTTGTAGCTCCTGCCACTCCATAATCAACGCTCTACAGTGCGCTGTGAGGTCCAATTGATAGCGCTTTGCCAATGCATGCAGCAAACGCAATCGATCCGCTTCAGGCTTTTTTCGCATATACCAGTAAAGCTCGTCGAAAACCTCACATTTGCTGGCAGGAGTTGATGTTTCGCGATATTCGGTCCCCTGCCCTAAATCAAACTCGACGCTGTTGTTTTCGCGGATAATATCCTCAAGCGCCTGCCACCAAATTTCAGCTTTTGCCTCGATCAGGTTGGGCGCAATAAACAGTGTGAATGGGCAATTGTGTTTCTTTAAAATCGGCAAGGCGTATTGAAGATTGTCTTTGTAGCCATCATCAAAAGTAAGAACGACAAAGGGATCTTGCGCCTCGTCTGCTTCCAGCCGGTCCAACGCCTCATCCAAGTCAACAATATCAAAGCCATTGGCACGCGCTTCAATGATAACGCTTTCCAAAAACTCAGGCGTGATCTGCAATATGCCGTTTGGCGAAAACGCAGCTGGCGCGTCTGGCAACACACGGTGCAGCGTGAAGATGACGCCGCGACAATCGGAAAACCTTCGTATGAGCTTCGCCACATTTGGCAATGCAAAAACTTCCATTGCCAAATTGATCAAACGGTATTTGAGGTTTGACACGTTCGCCGCCTTGCTACGCTACGTCTGATTTTGCTTGAGCCGTTGTTGCGAATGAAATGTTTTCAAAACCAAGGGCCATTGCATCATCCGTAATTTCAACAGAACGCATTGCTTGGTGGCGACCCGCCGCAATGATCAGTGGCACATCCATTTCAACAAATGGCGCAAGCGGTGCGCGCATGCCAAATGGGCCACATTCAATGATCACATGGTCGTAAATTTCGCTCAACGCATCGATCATCAAGGTGAAACGCTCATTATTGAACAACAATCGATCCTTTGTGCCCCAAGGTACAAAGAATTGATGTTCATTGGCACCTTGTTTGATCACGGCACCAAAATCCGCGCTACCGTCGCACATATCAGTGAGGCCTTGCATTTGAATGTGGTCCGCGCCACCTGCATTGACCAAGATTGTAGCTGATCCGTTGCCGCTCAATTCCTGCTGCAGCTGGGTGGCGAGATCACTGTCTTGCCTATCACGTTCAGCGCTGGCAACCAACACAATGCCACTTTCAGATTGACGGATTTGCCCAACCAACGCCGCTAGCGTCGCTTCATTTGATGTGTTTGCCCTTGGTGAAGCGGGCTTTTCCGGCTCCACTACAACCGGAGCTTTCGTCTCCAACACTTGTTCAGCTTCTACAGCTTCCGGCGCAGGCATTGGCTCAGGGACAATTTCTTCCTGTGCAACGTGTTCTGGCTCGACGGCGACCGGGGCCATCATTGGCTCCTCGCGAACAGCCAAACCATCGTCCTCTTGATCTCGCAACTCTTGGCGCACAGTAATCAAGTTTCCGGCAGCAAGTTCACCAATGATGATCATGCCCAATTGCAGGACAATCGAAATACCGCCCACCAACATCAGCAAGAACGGTTTATTTGGTGACGAAGGTTTCGTTGGCACCGATGCAGTAGAAATAATTCGAACGTCAGGGAAAATCGCACCCGTGTTGGTGCGCGCAGTAGCCTCACTCTGGCGAGCGAGGAATGTATTGAGCAGATCGCGCTTAGCCGTCGCTTCGCGTTCAAGCTCTGCCAATGTTACGCCGCTGCGCTCAGCGCCTGATGCTGAGAGTTTAAGGCGGGCAAGATCATCACGGAGTGTTTTCTCCAACTCACCTTCGATCTTCGCCTGAGTTTCTAGCGATTCTGCAATGCGACGACCTTCCAATTGTATTTGACGATCGATATCGCGAATTTGCGCATCAAGTGCCTGCAAAGTCGGATGATTATCAAGCAGCGTCGCGGCAGACTGTGCGCGTGACGCCTGAAAGTTCGCCTTTTGCTCTGACATACGTTGAATCATAGGTGATTGACGAACGTCAGGAACAGAATCAAGGCTGCGCCCAGCACTCAACAGGTCGCGTATGAGCCTGGCACGCGTTGCCGCTGCATTCTTTCGCTCTGATACGGTACTGATTTGGCGCGACAGATCAGACAATTGCTGTCCGATCAACGTGTTGTTTTCCGAAGAACGGAACAAGTCATTATCCACACGGAAGTTGGCAACGGCGCTTTCGGCTGCTGAAACGTCGCGACTTAAGCGTTCAATTTCTTGGTTGAGCCACCGGTTTGCATCAGATGTATCTTCAATTGCCAAACCGGACCGACGATCAACAAGCGCTTTTGCAAGCGCATTGGCAATTTTCGCCGCCATTTCCGCGTCACTAGATGTGTATTTAATTGAGATCACGCGACTATCTCGAGCCTGTGCGGCAACAAGATTTTTATTTAGCTTCGCGATGATTTTCTCGTCCGTTGATATTGCAACGGCCTCAGTATCGCTGCCACCGCCTATCGAAAACAGTGCGAAAACCATATCAAGTGGACCAACGGAAGTGTCCACGAACTCAGGGTTCGACCGCAAATCCAACTGATCGACAACTTTAAGCAACGTCTCCCGAGACTTTAAAAGCTGGATCTGACTAGCGATTGCCGCGCCGTCAACCGATGCCTGACTGGTTTGACTTGTACGGTTGGCCGCCGACTGGGCGAAGTTATCGCTTCGCGGTTCTAAGAGAATACTGGCCTCAGCGGAATATTTTGGCGTCATAAAAGAAAATGAAACGAAGGTTAGACCGCATAGAATCGCCGTTACCACGATGATGCGTGGTAGCGCACGAATGATCGCAGCAAACAGGTTGTAGACGTTGATCTGCACGTCTTCGTAGCTTCTGGCCCCATTCTGGGTCATATGAAGAATCCTTCGAAGTCCTATCTTTTCAAGAATCCCTTGTGGCCCGTTTATGGTAAGAATTCAGTTAATATTGCTTGATTTACAAAAAGACTTCGAACAATCAGCAATAGCGATTTTTCCAGATTGTTAACCATAAACGCCCCATAAAAGACCCAAGAGTTCGAATCTCAAAAGGTATAGAGTCATGGGTTTGGTGCGTTTCGCCGTCTTGTTTGCGATATTGTTGGTTTCTGCTTGTGCCTCTGGCCCGCGCAGCCATAGCTCTGTTGCACCAAATTATGAGCAATCAAACGCCTCTTACGCGCTTGATACAGGCGATGTGCTCCGCGTGACCGTATATAACGACAATCAATTGACAAACAGCTATGGCATTGACGATGCAGGCTACATTTCTATGCCACTTGTTGGCCGTGTTTATGTTCGGGGCAAGACAGTCAGCGCAACGAGCGCCCTAATCACCACCCGACTGGCAAGCGGTTATCTGCGTGATCCAAATGTTGCCGTTGAAGTTGCCCAATATCGCCCATTCTTTATTCAAGGCGAAGTCGCAAGTTCTGGCCAGTTCTCATATGTGTTTGGCATGACCGTTAGAGCGGCGATTAGCACGGCTGGCGGTTTCTCAGATGTTGCAGCAAAGAACTCTGTCACGATCTATCGCAACAGTGCCGCAGGTGTCATCACGCTGCGGGCAAGCATGGATGATTTGGTGCAACCGGGTGATACGATTGTTGTGCATGAGCGCTGGCTCTAACCTGAATCACAGGATTAAAGATTTTGACTAAGCCCTTACGCGTACTTCAAGTTCTGCGCGCGCCAGTTGGCGGACTGTTTCGCCATGTGTGCGACTTGGCTGGTTATTTGAACGACAAAGGCCACGAGGTCGGAGTTGTTGTCGACGCCCTATCATTTGATGCTGAATCTCAAACCAAACTGAAAAAGTTGGAACCGCATCTTAAGTTAGGTGTCCACCCAATCGCTATCCCACGGCTTTTTGGCCCACAGGACATCATAGCGCCTTTTCAAATCCGCAAGCTGATCTCAAAGCACAATATTGATGTTGTGCATGGTCATGGGGCAAAAGGCGGGTTTCACGCACGATTGGCGGCACTGGGCAAGCGCAACGTCAAAAAGCTTTATACCCCGCATGGTGGCGCGCTTCATTTTGCCAGTAGTTCTGCGGCTGGGCGTATATTTCATCTTCTCGAAAAGAGCCTCATCCCATTTAGTGATAACATCATTTTTGAAAGCGAGTTCGCAGCAAAGTCATATCGCGAGCAAATTGCGGACCCGGGGGACAAGGGAGTTGTGATTCACAACGGCCTATCCCAAGATGACTTCACGCCTGTTCCGTCGAATGGCGAGTTTGATTTTGTCTTTGTTGGCGAACTGCGCGATCTCAAAGGCGTGGAGTATCTATTGCGCGCCCTGCCCCAAATTACAAAACATGATGGATCGAAACCTCGGCTTTTGCTGATTGGCGATGGCCCCCACAGGCAGCAATTTGAAGAATTAAGTACTGAGTTGGGGATTGAGTCGCAGGTCGAATTTGCTGGTGCCCAACCTGCGCGAAACGGATTTGCCCGGGCCGGCATTGCGGTGGTCCCTTCGCTCAAAGAATCTCTGCCTTACGTCGTTATGGAGGCAATTGCAGCGCGCAAAAACGTTGTTGCAACAAACGTGGGCGGTATTGGCGAGATATTTGGGCCTGAAAAATCTCAACTCGTTCCAGCAGCGGATGTGGGAGCGCTTGCCAAAGCAATGCAAGCCCATGTGGACGGCGATAAAGACCTCAATAACCGCAATAATCGGCTGCTTGCCCATGTCGGTGAGGAATTCTCATTAGAGAAAATGGCGGGTGATATTGCCCAGGTCTATTTGAATCAATAGCAATTTATTTACCATGCTGTTTCATTCGGCTTTCACGCCTTAAACCCTATTGTGGTGCCTGAAATTGGAATTTTCAGGAACCACAACTAAAATGTACCGCATCGACCCCAAAGAAGTCGTTTCCGAGTTAGTAGGCTCTCGCTCTGAGAGCGTGGCAAAAAGCACCCTGTCCAAATTGGGCAAAGAAATAGCTGACCGCCCTAGCGACCCGGCAATGTCATCAAAGATTATTGTTGGCGTGGTCCAAGCCATTGAATTTTTGGCTTTAGTGCTGGTGGGCATGGCCGTTTTCGCTGCCTACGCACCGGATGGCGACCTATTGCATTATTTGGCATTGTCAGTTGCAACATCGACTGTTGCCTTGTTCGGGCAAAATATCGTCAAAAACCATTCGATCCAGAAGTACCGGACGACACTGACACAAATAACGCGCGCTTTGGCCGTTTGGGCCGTTGCCGTGTTGATTGTCATTTCTGGTTTGTTTTTGCTCAAAATCGGCGAGGTTTACTCTCGGGCTTGGGTGACGGGTTTCGCTGTAACTGGCGCGGCATTTCTCATTTTCTACCGCATTGCGGTGCGCAGTTTGATTATTCAGTGGACACAAGCCGGTCGTTTGAAGCGCCGCACGGTGTTGGTCGGTGGTGGTCCTGATGCGGAAGAGCTTATTCGCAACATCACGAAAACAGCGACGAACGACATTGAATTGCTTGGCTTGTTTGATGACCGCGCAGACAAACGCTCCCCTGAACTAGTTGCAGACTGCCCTAAACTTGGCAAAGTCAAAGACTTAGTGGAGTTCGCGCGGTTGACGCGCATCGATTTGGTGATTGTATCTTTGCCCGTAAGTGCAGAGACACGTGTTTTGCAAATGCTCAAACAGCTTTGGGTATTGCCAGTTGATATTCGCCTAAGCGCACACATGAGCAAGCTCAAGTTTAAGCCACGCGCTTACTCCTTCCTTGGCGACGTTCCCGTATTTGATATGGCGGACAAGCCGATTTCTGACTGGAACATTGTCGCTAAATGGTTGTTTGACATGGTGTTTGCTACGATCGCTTTGATCGCATTTTCGCCAATCATGCTGATCACTGCCATCGCAATCAAATTGAACAGCAAGGGCCCAGTCTTCTTCAAACAGAAACGCCACGGCTTTAACAACGAGCTGATTGAAATTTATAAATTCCGGTCCATGTACACCGACATGTCGGATGAAAAAGCGGCCAAATTGGTGACAAAGGACGATCCGCGGGTCACCTCCGTTGGTCGTTTTATCCGCAAAACCTCGATTGATGAATTGCCGCAATTTATCAACGTGTTGCGCGGCGAATTGTCGATTTGCGGACCTCGACCGCACGCATTGCAAGCCAAGGCTGATGATCGCTTGTACCATGATGCCGTTGATGGTTATTTCGCGCGGCACCGCGTGAAGCCAGGCATTACCGGTTGGGCGCAGATCAATGGTTGGCGCGGTGAAACCGATACGGTCGATAAGATCATGCAGCGTGTGAACCATGACCTTTACTACATCGAAAACTGGTCGATCTTTCTAGATCTCTACATCCTGTTTATGACCCCAATTTCCTTGGTCAGCAAAAACGAGGGCGCGTACTAACGCGGAACTTTTGATGTCGGTTCAATCCAGTTTTGCCAGCGAAAACATAAAAGTCAGTGGCGGTGAGCTTGCTCATCGCCTGATGATGTTGCTCGTTCCAATTTGGATTGCGGGCGGTGCGTTGGTGATGTTTGAGCCCTCCCCGTACGAACTGGTGTTCCTCGCCGTTTTTGCTTGCGCATTGATGGGTGGATTACCGATTTCGCGCCGCACCAACAATTTTCTAATGGCGATATTGCTGTTTATCCCACCGGCTTTTGTTGCCATTTTGCAGATGAAATATTCTACCCTGTCAAAGGGGATGATTTTCACCACCGTGACGGTGTTCCTGCTGATCACAGGCTATTTCATCGCCAACTTTGTCGCTGAAAAACCCTATGAGCGCATGCGCCTGATCAACAAGGCTTACCTGTTCGCCGCAGTGTTTGCCGCATCTATTGGTGCCCTTGCCTATCTCGGGCTTATGCCGGGCAAAGATCTGTTCTTGCGCTATGGTCGCGCAAAAGCGTTCTTTAAAGACCCAAACGTATTTGGCCCATTTCTTATCCTGCCAGCCGCCTATTTGGTACAACGCATATTGCTTGGCAACCCACGCAAGATGTTCATGAACGCGATCTGGTTTGGCATTATCGCGGTTGGCGTATTTGTGTCCTTCTCGCGTGGCGCGTGGGGGCATTTGTTCCTGACTGTGATTTTGGTATTCATTTTGAACTTTAAGCTCGAGGCGACGCCGCGCGAGCGCATTAGGATGATCGGCTTGGCGCTTTCAGGCGTCATTGCGCTGGTGCTGGCGATCCTTGGCCTTTTGATGATCCCTGAAGTCGCAGAACTGTTCAAACAGCGCGCTTCGCTGATCCAAAGCTATGATGGCGGCGAAACGGGGCGTTTTGGCCGGCAGGCGTGGGGATACGCCCTGGCACTCAACAATCCGCTCGGCATTGGCCCATGGCAGTTTGATCAGATGCTGGTGACCGAACAACCGCACAATACCTATCTCAAGGTTTTCCTGGACTATGGTTGGCTAGGCGGAGGCGCATTTGTGTGGCTCATTCTGATGACGCTTTGGCGGGCTATCGCGTCGCTCGCAATCGCTTCGCCCAACCGTTTGCTGATGATCCCTGCTTTTGCAACCTTCTTACCGTTGATTATGGAAGCAGCGATTATTGATATCGACCACTGGCGACACCTGTTTTTGGTGATGGGCATTATTTGGGGCGTTTCAGCGGGATATGACGTGATTGACGGCAAAAAAGACGAACGCCGCCTCCCCTAATACAGTCAACCAAAGCGCTTGATGTATTTCTCTGCTAGAACCGCGCCACGCGGTACAAATTCATGCGCAAGGCTTTGGGCAAACGGTGTTTCAGCGTGAGAACCAATCCAAGCGGTCAGTGCCATGCGGCGCAACATGACAAAGGTGTCAATTTCCGATTCATCCTCTGGTGGCAGCTCACGAATTTCGCGATAGCCTTTCAGCCAGGCCATTTTGAGCTGCGGAATGGTCGGGCTGTCTTCAATGAATGAAATAGCTGCCGCGAAATCATATAAATACCAACAAAAACCGCAGTCATCAAAATCGATAAGCTTGATCTGATCTTTGTCGATCAAAAGGTTTGCAAGGCGCATGTCGGCATGCACAAGCCCATAGCGGTCTTGACTCTGACCATATGCATTTAGCCTTTCGCGCAGCAATTCATCGAGCCGATCAAAGGTTGTTCTGAGGTCACTGGTCATGCCCGGCGCTTTGCGCCAATCCCCCCAAAGCCCATCAGGGTTGAGAATCGTCTCTTCAGTCCATCGCAAACGTTCGAAATTTTCGGGTAGTTGCCAATTTTGCACGTGCTTGTGTGCAGTCGCAGCCAGTCGGCCCAGTTCAACAAACCAAGGCGCTAGGTCCTCAGTCTCTTTGGGTTCCCGCCCCTCTTCGAATTCAAACAGCACCATCATTTGCGGTACATCTGACGCGCCGACCGACGCACTTTGAACCAGCTCGCCGTTTACCCCGGCAATGGCAACAGGTGTTTGCACCTTGGCATCAGCGCGCAACGCTTTCGCCCAGGCTAGTTCGGACAGAACGGCGTTAGTCGTGTTGTAACCGGGTCGGTGAACGCGCAGAATTCTCTTAGCTCCGCTCGGCAAATCCAAGCGAAAGGTGGCATTTTCTGTGTGATTGATCAGTTGAACGCGCGCGCCAGCAAGACCAGCCCAAAGGGGCAATGCCGCCATCAACTTGTCGCGCTCAATCCCTGTATTCTCAATCAATGACATTATTGCTTATCCATTGCCTATGCGGCGCATGGCTATCGCAATTTGGCCAAGCTGTTAAGTCGCAAAAGGTCGGATATGTTCGGCAACAGGATTTTTGCGCAAAGCCGCGCTTGCGTCTGCAAACGAATTTGGCTAACAAGGCGCATGAGTTCGGGGTGTAGCGCAGCCTGGTAGCGCATCTGTCTGGGGGACAGAGGGTCGTCGGTTCAAATCCGGCCACTCCGACCATTTTTTACCTTACCGATATGGCTTGGCTTCAACCGCGCTTCGAATTAGAGCTGCGATATTCAATGCGTTGTACTCGTTGTTATAAACTGGGACGTGACGAACATATTTCGCATTTCCCTTAAGCATTTGACTTGGGTCATCCAGCAAAGCGCCCGCATAGAATCCGAACTGAAGATGATCCGGCTTGGCGTGAATGAATATCAGGGACAGCCTCCCTTTTAGCCATACCGCGTTCCCCCACTTGCTAGACCGCGAAAGCTCTGGAGCCGTTTCTTCAACAAGCAAAGACAAGCCACAAATTGTGCTGTGTAGACTTATCGGCTGCTCTTCAAACCAATCTTCAAATGAGCAAAAAGTCTCCATTGGTTTATCGCCCAGTGCCAGTCTGACATTTAGAATTTAGCCCTAATTCAGCGGCTCTTCCGTCGCCTTGTCCAAAATCCGCTTGCATTCCAGCAGTTCGTGCAGCGCTTCGTTGAGCCGCGCGCGAGAATATGTGTCGATTTTGCCAGATTGTTGGGTTTGGGCGTCGGGTGCTGCGAGTTGCGGTGCTTCGATTACATCGTTGTCGCCATTGCCGCCCACGGGCACCACAGGCTCAATTGCCCCCGTCTCACCAATAGTGATCACGTGGCGTGCGCCATTTTCTTTGAGGATTTTTTGAACGCCCTTGATGGTGAAACCTTCATCATAGAGCAAATATCGGATGCCGCGCAGAAGCTGTACATCGTCCGGTCTGTAATAGCGTCGCCCTCCGCCCCGCTTTAGCGGTTTGATTTGCGAAAAGCGTGTTTCCCAAAAACGTAGGACATGCTGAGGCAAGTCAAGCTCGTCCGCCGCTTCCGATATGGTACGAAAAGCGTCTGGCGACTTTTCCAACGGTTCCACCCTTGTACTGGCTAAACGCTATTGTTTATTTTTTTGCGTTCAGCATCTTATCGTTGATTTTAGCCTTTAAGACATTGCTTGGCTTAAAAACCAAAACTCGTCTTGGCAAAATCGGTACTTCTTCACCGGTTTTTGGATTCCGGCCAATCCGTTCATTCTTAGATCGAACTAAAAACGAACCGAATGATGATAGTTTGACGCTTTCCCCCGCGACCAACGCATCACTCATCAAATCTAATACACGCTCGACCAAATCAGACGATTCAGCCCGTGATAGGCCAACTTGCTGATAAACTGCTTCGCTCAAGTCGGCGCGCGTTAATGTTTTCCCTGCCATGTCCGCTCCGCAATGCTTTCAATATGTTAAGGAGCATAGTAGCGACATTTGGTCTGGTCAATGACGAAGAGCAAACTCTTATTGTGCTTCTACCACCGAACCAATGACGCGCCCCATGTAAATCCGCCACCCATCGCCTCAAGCATAACCAAGTCGCCTTGCTTGATTCGGCCATCCGCAACGCCAATGCTGAGTGCCATTGGCACCGATGCAGCTGACGTGTTTGCATGTTTATCAACTGTCACGATGACTTTGTCGGCTGGAATTTTCAGCTTCTTGCCCGCGCCATCAATAATCCGCTTGTTGGCTTGGTGTGGCACAAACCAGTCAAGTTCACTTGGCTCGATGTTGGCTTTTTCGAAAGCCCCCTCAACCACGTCTGAGATCATACCGACAGCGTGGCGGAAGACTTCTTTGCCTTCCATGCGCACAAAACCGACCGATTGAGTCAGCGATGGACCGCCATCTACGTAAAGCTTTTCCCAATGCTCGCCGTTCGAGCGCAAGCAGTTGGACAGCACACCACGATCACCTTCGGTGTCGTCAGGCACAGCCTCGAGCACCATCGCGCCCGCGCCATCGCCAAACAGCACGCACGTTGTGCGATCTTCCCAATCCAAAAGACGAGAGAAGGTTTCAGCGCCGATCACCAACGCTTTGGTGCCTAAGCCGTTTTTCATGTAGCTGTCAGCAGTTGCGACCGCATAAACAAAGCCAGAGCAGACCGCTTGGATATCAAATGCGGAGCCTTGGGTGATGCCCAATTTCTCCTGCACAAGTGCGGCTGTGGCTGGGAATGTGCGGTCTGGCGTTGTTGTTGCCAAAACGATCAAATCAATTTCTGATGCGTCCATGCCTGCGGCTGCAAGCGCGTTTTTCGCCGCACCTAGCGCAAGATCAGATGTTTGCTCGTCCTCGCCTGCGATATGACGTTGTTCAATGCCTGTACGCTGAACAATCCACTCGTGGGTTGTGTCGACCTTTTTTTCCAAGTCGTGGTTGGTGACGACATTCTTAGGCAAGTAGTGCCCAACACCCCGAACTACTGATTTTACCCCACTCACGCTGACGCTACCTCATCATTCTTTTTGTCGTCGTCGTGTTCTTCACTCACGCCTGACTTTTCATATCTCTTTAGACCGTTTTTAATGCGGTCCATCAAACGGTTATGTGCAATCTCGTAGGTGACACCAAGCGCGCTTTTAAACCCGATCTCGTCCGTGCCACCGTGACTTTTGATCACGATTCCGTTCACCCCTAGAAACACCGCGCCGTTCGCATTGCGCGGATCCATCTTGTTGCGCAACGTGCGCAATCCGCCCGATGCAATTAATGCCCCAAGCTTTGTGACCCAGTTTTGGGTAAGCGCCGTGCGCAAATAGGTACCAACTTGGCGAGCGGTTCCTTCTGCCGTTTTCAGCGCAATATTGCCTGTAAAGCCTTCGGTCACCACAACATCAACGGTGCCCTTGCCAATGTCATCGCCTTCAACAAAGCCGTGATATTGATAGCCGCCGCCGGTATGCGAGCTGAGTTCTTTTGCTGCTTCTTTCACCGCATCGAGGCCTTTGACCTCTTCAACACCGACATTCAGCAAACCAACAGTAGGCTCTTTCATATCAAACAGCGCACGCGCCATCGCCGCGCCTA
Source organism: Maritalea porphyrae (assembly GCF_030159895.1). GTDB lineage: Bacteria > Pseudomonadota > Alphaproteobacteria > Rhizobiales > Devosiaceae > Maritalea > Maritalea porphyrae. The sequence goes on along the minus strand of NZ_BSNI01000002.1, from coordinate 1,834,997 downwards.
GAATTGAAAAATCAATAAGCTGTTGCGCGTCCGCGCCAACCGTGGCGCCCACGTCAAGCACCACGATCTCGGTGCGCAAAGTCGGCCAGATCGCTGCCAATGCCGGGCGCGAAATGCCTTCCATCGGGCGCAAACAGAACGTGGCCATCGCCATTAAAGCGCCTGTATTGCCGCCAGAAATCGCCGCGTCCGCCTCACCGTCTGCCACTGATTGCAGCGCATTCCACATAGATGAATTGCCCCGCCCCTTGCGCAATGCTTGGGTTGGTTTTTCATCCATAGAAATCACTACATCGCAATGCCGAATTTCAGAAACGGCTTCAAGTTCTGGGTATTTTTTGAGAATCGGTTTGAGCTCATCTTCACGGCCGTGAAAGATGTATTTAGTGTTCGGTCGCTCCAAAAGCGACATTTTCGCGCCTAAGAGAACGATCTCCGGCCCGTTGTCGCCACCCATTGCGTCGACTGATATTGTTATGTTTTTTGCCATATTCGCTTTGGTTTTTTAGCAAAACTGATCAACAGCTTAACTCGGAATAAGCCGCATACAAGTTTTTTCGCACCTTTTCGAGAAATTACTCTTTCGGCTTCAGTGCCGCTAACGCGGCAAATGGAGACTGTTCACCCGGATCATCATCATCTTTGACATCGGGCATTTGTGCGCCTTCCAGCTTAGGATATGGATTCAAGTTTAGCAAAAACTGCTCGTAGATGAAATCACTTAGATCGATTTTATCGCCATCGAACCACTCATTGTCGGCGTTGGCTTCTAGATCGACAAACACTTCACCATTCGCCGTCACATCAAGCTCTGGCTCTTCACCGCGCAAATAAATGCGCTCAATATTCACGTCGATCTGTTCATCAACTGGCTCAAGTGTAACCACACAAGGCTGCTGCAGAACCGCCTTAAGGCGTCCCTTTGCTTCGATACCCCCGCGAATCGGGCGCATATCGATATGGCCGTCGAATTTTGATACGCTGGATGCAGGAGAGTTCTCAATGAGCAGCGCCAAAGTTTCTTCATCGGCGCTAAACTCATATTTGCGCCCCTCAGTCGGCACCTCGTCAACGCGGACATTCATATCCAACAATGTGGAAAGCTCAGTGGAGAAGCTGTTTTGTTCGGTCGTCATGATTGTTATTCACTCGCAATATTGGCGATTGACTGCGCTGGCGCCAAGAAATTCAAAGAGCCGCGCATTATCTCGTCTTGGTTTGCCAAATGATCGGTCTGGCCGATGGCATAGCGCGCTAGTGTGTCGGCGTTTGCCGTATCTTCACCATCATAGATATTGCGGTTTAGCGCATCCGCAAGTGTTGCAACATCTTTATTCTCGTAAGAATCCTTCACTGCCCCCAGTAGGCCGTAAAAGACTTCGCCCATCTTTTTGACCTTTTTCGGCACGGTGATATCACCCACGCCCATTTCGCGCAGTGAGCGGTCCATGTCTTTGAAAAACAAATCAAACAGCGACTGTGCGAACTTTCTTTGCTGCTCATCGCCCTTGTGTAAACGGTGAAACACCAGCGTCATGTGCAAGGCAATCATGTCAAAACGACCGGTAACGCTATCCTTGATGCCGTGGTCGGTGTAGAAATCTGGGTGCCGAGATTGCGCCACAATGATGTTGTAGGCAGCTAGCGCCGCATCGGCGAATGGGTCTTTACGAAACGGGTTAAAAATCATCAGTCTTTTTGTCGGTTCCGCTACAGGTCTGGTTTTTAAGTTCCATCTGTGTCTTGCCATCATACGCGATTGGCAGCTAAACAGATTTCGAAACGCCTTTTTACGATGCGTTATTTGTCTTGTTAATCGAGTTTTTGTGAGAAAGCCAATTAAATGATGGTCATGCGTTCAGCAATCCGCTTCCTTTCACTCATCAGTGTATTCGCTGCAGCGCTTGCGCTTTCCGGTTGCCTTACGCAACAGCGCACCCAAGGCTATGATATTTCTGAAGACAATCTAGCTCAAGTTCGCCCAGGCGTTTCCAAGCAATTGGTTGAGTTTGTGATGGGTTCCCCCCAATCCAAAAACACATTTGGCGATGAAGAAGCCTACTACTATGTGGAAACAAAGATTGAGCAAACCGCGTTTGGCCTAAAATCGGTCAAAGAACGCACAGTGGTTGCTGTTTATTTCGACAAGAAAGACCGTGTGATCGATAAAGCGGTATATTCGCTTGCTGATGGTCGCGTGGTTGAGACAGTATCACGCAAAACACCAGGCTTTGGCCAAGATCGCTCATTTGTTGAGCAATTGCTGGGATCACTAAGCTTCTAGCAAAGCTGCGATATTTGAAAGATGGCGAGGGTTTGAGCGATAAGCTCCCCTCGCCTTTTTTTGTTCTTAGCTATTGGCCCGCAACTGGCGCTGACGATAATCGCCCCACGCCAGCAATGCCAATGTGGCGGTAACGATGGGCAACACCAACACGTTGATTGATTGCCAACCGAGCGTGTTGAGCAATACACCAGATGAGATTGACGCGACTGCCATCGAACCGAACACCAATGGTTCGTTCAACCCTTGCGCGGTTGACGCTTCTTCTGGCCGATAGGCTTTTGAAAGCAGAGTTGTTGACCCAATAAAGCCAAAGTTCCAGCCAACGCCCAGCAAGATCAACGCGATGTCGAAATGAAGCACTGAAACGCCATTTAAGTTGATCAGTGCCGTGCCCAATATCAAAATTAAACCGATGGCGACCGTGGCGTGTGCGCCGATTTTGTTGATGATGTTGCCCGTCACCAAACTTGGGGCAAACATAGCAATGATATGCCACTGGATTGTCGTTGTGGCCTGTTCAGCTGTGTGTCCACAGACATGCACCATCGCCAATGGGGCTGCGACCATTACAAAGGTCATTAGCGCATAAGAGACAATCCCCGTGATGATCGGGATGTTGATCTCGGGCAGTTTGATCAATTCCATGGCGCTGCGGCCCTTGGCATCACCTTCTTTAGGCTTCACGATAGGCGCAAGGCGTGTTTGCGAAAGCATCACGATCGCTACAACGGACAATATTGAAATCACGAGGAATGATCCGGCAAATTCTACACCGCCGAGCCAGTCCTTTGCCAAATAGGACAGCCTTGGCCCCAAAAATCCAGCAGCCACGCCGCCAAGCAAAACAAGCGAAATCGCCCGCGCTTTCATATCGTCCGGCACGCTATCTGCAATTGCGAAGCGATATTGTTGGGTGAAAGCGCCACCCATGCCGACAATTGAAAGCGCTAGGGCGAACAAAACAAATGATGAGAATGCCACGGCCGTCGCGGCACAAATGCCAGCGACAACGCCAAGTGTTGCACCAATCAAGAAACCGTTTTTTCGGCCCAAAGCATAAATGATCTTTGTTGCCGGGCCTGCCATCAGCGCCAGACCGATAATCATAGCGGTGGTTGGAATCGTTGCCATGCTCTTGTCGGGCGCCAAATTGGCAGCCGTCAGCGCGCCCACAGCCATAATGATGGCTTGGCTTGAACCGCCTGTTGCTTGGGTAATGGCAAGAAGACCGATGTTCCGGCCCGCATTGTTTGCTTTATCGAATTCGGGCTCGGTCATCATGTAGTCTCCAGTTTATTTCACTTCGTCTGCCCGAAATGTTGTGGCGATGTTGTTCAACACGCCGTTGACCATTGCAGGCTGATCCTTGTCAAAGAATGCATTGGCCACATCGACATATTCACTGATGACGACGCGAGCTGGAATGTCTTTTTTGTAGAGCATTTCAAATGCTGCAGAACGCAGGATCGCACGAAGTGTACTGTCGATTCTTGTAACAGGCCAACCTTCAACTAGCGAATTGTCGACAATCGGATCAATTTTGACCTGATATGTCCGCACCCCGTCCAAAATCTGTTTGAAGTAGTCTTCGTCAGCAGGCAAATACTCTTCGCCTTCAACCTCTTTGCCCAAGTGGAACAATTTGAATTGCTCCACAGTGGCGTCGAATGGTGCGCGACCAACATCCATTTGGTAGAGCGCTTGCACCGCTGCCAGGCGCGCTGCACCGCGTTGGTTGGCTTTACCGGGGTCTTTTGTAGGTTTATCGCCAGCCATTTGCTACAGTCCAAACTTCTTCTTGTTCTCAATCATGGCCAAAGCGGCTTCAGCTGCACCGCCGCCCTTGTTCTTTTCAGAACGGTTGGCGCGCGCCCATGCCTGTTCTTGGTTCTCAACGGTTTGAATGCCGTTGCCCAGTGCCAAGCCTTCAGACGTCACCATATTCATGATCGCGCGAGCGCTTTCATTGGCGACAATATCATAATGGGTTGTTTCGCCACGAATGACCACGCCCAAAACCACATAACCATCATAAATGTCAGCATCAGCAACTTCAGCGCCGATTAGCGCCATCGATAGGGCAGCGGGGATTTCTAAAACACCCGGCACAGAGATGCGCGTAATTTCAGCGTCTGCTTTTTCAAGCACCTCAATAGCGCCCGCTGCAAGTTCGTCTGCCAAGTCATCATAAAAGCGTGCTTCAATGAGCAGAATTTTTGGCTTATCGGTCATATTTGTCCCCAAAATCGCAAGCGTGCGGGCTTTATTGCATTTCTATCAGGCGGGCTGCATATCGTGCCATCTGATCAATTTCAATGTTTATCTCATCATTGGCTTTCGCAAGGTGCCAATTTGTCACTTCAAGCGTATGCGGTATCAGCAAAACTGAGAACTGATTGCCTTCAACCCAGTTGACGGTAAGTGATGTACCATTTAGCGCCACTGACCCCTTTGTCGCGATGAAACGCGCCAGGTCTTTGGGCACTTCAAAAGTCAGCTTGCACTGGTCGCTAAAGTCTTCTCGTGACACGATTTTTGCAACGCCATCGACGTGGCCCGACACTAAATGCCCGCCTAATTCGTCTTGCAGGCGTAATGACCGCTCAAGGTTCACTTTGTCGCCAACTTGCCAGTTTCTTGCCGTCGTCAAAGACAAGGTTTCGTGTCCCAAAAACACTTCAAACCAGTTCTGACCGCCTTCTTCATTATGTTTGGCGGTAACAGTCAAACAGATGCCGTTATGGGCAATTGAAGCGCCCAAATCGAAACCGTTGGTGTCGAAAGCTGTGCCAATTCGCATTTTGCGGCCATCGGGGTGCTCATCAATAGTGAGAATTTGGGCAACATCCGTGACAATTCCAGTGAACACTAATCATTCCTTCGAATTAAGGTGACGCGGTCCGCGCCCAATTGCTCAGTTGAATAATCCAAAAACTGAAACGATGCCAGCTTGTCGCGGATATTTGAGCCACTGGCCGCCGGCTGACCGTTTTCGCCGACATTTTTGTCACTTTCAAGCAGATAGAATTGATCAATCAAGCCTTCTTCAAGCAAGCTATTCAGCAAAGCAGGTCCGCCTTCAATCAACAGATGATTGACGCCGGCGTTGGCAACATCCCGTAACGCCTGCGTCAATCCGCCATTCGTGGTTATGATCTGCGCCGCATGGTCGGCAATCAACTTCAAGCTGGCCGGAACAGTCTCAGGCTTGCTCGTAAAGATCATGGGCTTGGGGCTTCTAACTTCTAAACCCTTCAAACGCACATTGAGCGATGGATTATCCAAGTTTGCCGTTTTCGCGCCCACTGCTATGGCATCGACGCGCGATCGTAGCGTATGCGTCCATGTTTTTGCCTCAGCACCGGTGATTGGCACATTGCCCTCACCTATGCGCCCAACCATACCGTCGTTTGAAACGGCTAACTTCGCAGTAACAAAAGGCAAGTTGGTTTCGACGCGCTTGAAAAACGCTTTATGAAGCAATGCTGTTGGCAGATGCTTGTTAAGCACCGTCACATCAATTCCAGCCAAACGCATTTTCTCAATGCTTTTGCCACTGGTTCGTGGGTCTGGATCTTTTTGGCCGATCACAACCTGCCCCAGTCCAGAAGCGATTACCGCATCAACACATGGGGGCGTTTTGCCGTAGTGGTTGCAGGGCTCAAGCGTGACAAAGAGGGTTGCACCCCTCGCCTTTTCGCCTGCATTTTCAATCGCTTGGGTTTCTGCATGTGGACGACCACCTGCAGCGGTTACGCCACGTGCGATAAGAATTTGTGTTTTGGGATCAACAATCAGCGCGCCAACCGTTGGGTTGTCAGCTGTGGTGCCGAGATAGCGGGAGGCTAGTCTGGCTGCTGCGTCCATCCATTTGATGTCCGCCGGCGTTGCCATTTATTCGTCGTCCAAACTGTCCGCATCGAGCTTAGACAGGAACGATTTGAAGTCGTCGGCTTTTGAGAAATTCTTATAAACAGAGGCGAAACGCACGAATGCCACGTCATCAAGCTCTTTAAGGCCTTCCATAACTAGATGGCCAATTTGTTCGGACGTGACTTCCGCATCGCCAATGCTTTCAAGTCGGCGCACCACGCCAGAGATCATCCGATCTGCAGCTTCGGCGTCGACTTCGCGCTTACGCAGCGCAGTTTTGATAGACCGGTTTAGTTTTTCCCGATCAAAAGGCACCTTGCGACCTGACTTTTTGCTGACAATCAATTCACGCAATTGCACACGTTCGAACGTGGTGAAACGCCCGCCGCACGCCGAGCAAACTCGACGACGGCGAATCGCATTAGAATCCTCGGTGGGCCGAGAATCCTTCACTTGCGTGTCATGATTACCGCAATAAGGGCAGCGCATGGTGCCTCCTTAAGGCAAATTATGCGTAGATTGGGTGTGCGTCAGTAAGCACTTTAACTTGCTCACGAACCGCTGCTTCTACTGAAGCATTACCTTCTTCGCCATTCTCCGCCAAGCCTGAAACCACTTCAACGATTAACTCACCAACCTTGGTGAAGTCATCTTGATTGAAGCCGCGTGACGTTGCCGCTGGTGTGCCCACACGAATACCTGAGGTAATGAATGGCTTTTCCGTATCAAACGGAATTGCGTTTTTGTTACAGGTAATGTGTGCACGCTCAAGTGCCGCTTCTGTCGCCTTGCCGGTAACGCCTTTCGGGCGCAGATCAACAAGCATCAAGTGGTTGTCCGTTCCGCCTGAGAAGATGTCCAAGCCGCCGCCAATGATTGATTTGGCCAACGCATCAGCATTGTCCACCACATCAGAGATATATTGCTTGAAGTCAGGTGTTAAAGCTTCGCCAAAAGCTACTGCTTTTGCTGCAATAACGTGCATCAAAGGACCGCCCTGAATACCAGGGAAAATTGCTGAATTGACCTTCTTCGCGATATCCGCATCATTGGTCAAAATCATGCCGCCACGTGGGCCACGCAATGTTTTGTGCGTAGTAGTTGTTGCCACGTGCGCATGTGGGAATGGGCTTGGGTATTTGCCGCCAGCCACAAGGCCCGCAACGTGTGCCATATCCACCATGAAGAACGCGCCAACTTCATCAGCGATTTCACGGAATGCAGCGAAATCAAGGTGACGAGAATATGCAGAGAAACCAGCAATGATCAGCTTTGGCTGATGCTCTTTTGCCATTTCGCGCACTTGATCCATATCGCAAAGGCCGTCTTGCTTGCGTACACCGTAGTGCACTGCATTGAACCACTTGCCTGATTGGTTAGGACGCGCACCGTGGGTCAAGTGACCACCGGCATCAAGGCTCATGCCAAGAATCGTGTCGCCCGGCTGAATAAGCGCTTGGAAAACACCTTGGTTTGCTTGTGAGCCAGAGTTTGGCTGAACGTTGGCAAACTCGCAGCCAAAAAGCTGCTTTGCGCGATCAATAGCCAAGTTTTCGACCACATCCACATGCTGACAACCGCCATAATAGCGTTTGCCTGGATAGCCTTCGGCATATTTATTCGTCAGCACAGAACCCTGCGCCTCAATTACTGCTTTAGAAACAATGTTCTCAGAAGCAATTAGTTCGATTTCAGTTTGCTGACGCTTGAGTTCAGCATCAATTGCCCGCGCAACATCGGCATCGACATTCGCCAGCGAATTGGAGAAGAAATTTGGAAAAATTTCGGTCATGGAAAATCCTCGCGATTAACGACCAATTTCGGTGCGCCCCGCTTATCATACGAAATTGGGTAATCCAAGCCGTCAAGGGCAAGGACCCGTCGATTTTGTACAATTCTGTTTGGTGGAGCAGTGAAAAATGCCAATAAATCGGACGAAGGACATGCCGCTGCATATGCAAGGCCGATTTGTGCAGCAGGTTTCGCTGCTCCATCGAACCCTTTGGGCGCGGTGAATTTGCAATCTGACTTTGTTGCAAAGAATTGAAAGCCACATGGCTTCCCAACTATTTGCGCCGCGTCAGCCCGCAAATTTCCACGCGCAGAATGGATAAAATCGACGGGTCCTTGCCCTGTCGTCTATTTGGTGCTTATTGCTTACTCAGTTGCTCGAGTTTGCGTTTGAGCTTGCCCAAAGCGAGCTGCTTCATGTGCTGCTGGGTTGCTTGAATAGGTGCAATGGCCATCGTTTCAATACCGGTTTCTTCATGAATCGCAGACACGCGAACATGCCCACCGATTTTGATGAACTCGAAATAGACTTTGCCAATATTTGTAGATTCGCGACCGCTCATAGCCGCAATAAATACCTAATCGGCGAGCAGCGCAACACGGCCCTGCTTGTCGAACTGGTAGATATCTTCACGGAATGACACCACGCCTTGGCGGTTTGCCCATGCGGTGATGTAAGTCGTAATGATTGGCACCGGCTGCTTTAAGCGCACATCTAGGCGCTCACCAGAAGCAAACGTTGCATCTACAGATAGCTTATCCCAGTCGCCATTGCCCGACAGCAACCATGTGACCAGTTCGTCAACTTCTTCTACACGCACGCAACCTGAAGAGTGGAACCTGCGGTTCTGGCCAAACAATGATTTTTGCGGCGTGTCGTGCAAATAAACGGCGTGAGGATTGTGAAAGTTGATTTTCACATGGCCCATTGAGTTTTCCGCACCTGGTTCCTGGCGGAACAAATATTGCACGGCTTCATCGGTATTCCAGTCAATGGAGGCCGGATCTAGTTCTTCGCCGTCATTGCCATAAATCTTGATACGGAAGTTTGCCAAATAATTTGGATCATCATTCATAAACTTGATGATGTCGCGGCGAATGATGCTTTTAGGCACGTGCCAATAGGGATTAAAATTAATCTCATGCACTTTTGACGTCAGAATTGGCGTTTGACGGTCAATACGACCAACAATTGCTGTGTGGCGACGTTGCACGGTGCCATTTTCCACCGCTTCAATTGAGGCTGCCGGGATATTCACAACGATGTAGCGATCAGAAAGTGCAGAAACGGCCTCTTCAACCCGCGCTTGATTCAAGCGCAACTGAGCCAATTTTTCTTCAGCCGTTACATTTAGTGTGATCAGCGTTTCTTGATCGATAATGCCTGTGGTGCGCAAACCGTGACGCGCTTGGAATAATTTTACTGCGGCTTCCACCTCATCGTCGAATTTATCAGAAATTCGAATGTTGGGATCAAGATCACCTGTTGCGGCCAATCGCCGACGCAAACTGCGCACATGGCCTTGCTCATCGCCATTTTTAATACCGTATGTACCACGTGAAAGCTTATCCCAGCCGCCTGCGGCAACGATTGCTTCGTATTTCTGGATCGCAAGCGTCAGGTTGTAAGCTGTGTCATATGACAGAATTGGCTCGATTGTGTCGATCGCTTCGCTTGGCGAAACGGCATCATCTTGTGCAACAGCGCTCGACGCGCCAATGCACAGCGCAACCAATGCGCTGGTGACCAATGTAAAGATGTGTGCACCAGAAATTTTCATGCTGTGTAAGCCCCAAACAACTTGCTAAATCGGGATAATTGCGCGCTGGTTTAGCATTGCAGCGCGTTTGTCTCAACCGGGAGCATCCCAAATTGTGCTGTAAATGGGCTTTACGGCATCAATGTGTCACTTGCAAAACACAGGGCAGCTTCGCACAAGCTGAAACTCGTCAAACGGCAAAGGGCTGTGTCGCGACAATATCTGCCAACAACACAACCCGCGCGCTCAACCAAACAGTCCTGATGAGGACCAAAAAGTATGCGTATTAGAGTTTGTACAAAATTTGATCGACCCAGAACCGTTCAAGACGGGCGAGTGCTGTATTTAGGCCTTCGAATTCTTCTTGAGAAAGGCCACCCACTTCTGCAATTGACTTGAGGTGACGATCATAGAGTTCGTCAATAACTTCAGCTACTTCTTCACCTTTAGGCGTCAGCCGAATGCGCACTGAGCGACGATCGGTTTTCGACTTTTCTTGGTGGATGTAGCCAGTATCGACAAGCTTTTTAAGGTTGTACGACACATTGGAGCCCAAATAGTAACCGCGAGAGCGCAATTCGCCGGCGGTCAGTTCTGAATCACCAATGTTAAACATCATAATCGCTTGAACCGGGCCAATATCGTCCCATCCCATGCGATCGAATTCATCTTTAATAAGGTCGAGTAGTCGGCGGTGCAAGCGTTCAACGCGTGACACTGCTTCTAGGTAGCTGGGCTTTAACTGGTGCCCTTCATCAGGCACGTGTGCCTGCACTTTCAAAGTATTGATTGTCATAATTGCCTCACTGTTTTGGTCGCACGATTTTTCGTGTCTATGCAGCCAAATTAGCGAGCGGGCGATAAAATCAGTTTAAGATTCAAACTTAAAAATATGTTACTGAAACATTTGACATTTTTAGCTTTCTCAATTCTTACCTGCATTCACAATTGCTAAACCATCACAGGCGCTTGCCTTGTGCGCGGATATTGAGAAAACGCCAAACCAGCAACCCAACGGATGAGGCCAGCAGTGCAACACTTAGGCCAAATCCCATTGGTGTAACGATCAATGCGCCAACGCCTGCGCCAACAACGACGATTTCAATCATGCTGGCAAACAACAGCAGAAACGCCCCCCATGTCGCATAAGCCCAAAGACCAACCGCTGCAAACAGGCGCAAACAGGCGATAATGGTGAGAACGGCAAACCCCATTTGGCCATATCCAGCCACTGGGTCAGACACCGAGCCGCTAACCCCAAGCGCATGCAAAGCGTTGGCCAGCCCAACGAACAAGCTGACACTTGCAACTATGCGTGCACCAACCCGAATCCGCCTTGCGGTAAATGCCATTTTTTGCGCTCCTTTTCATCGTCAATAGCGAAAGTTGGGTTCTCGTGGCAAGGTGCCGCAGCAATATTGCATAAATTTTGCTGGACGATTGTATCAAGTTAAGCTCCAAATGCGCCAAGCAATTTAAGATTTGGTACGAGGCATATGACCAACGAGATGACACGCACAAATATGGATTTCCTCAACGGTCGGCGCTTGCGCCGCTCTCGGCAATTTGGCTGGAGCCGCAACATGGTGCGCGAAACGACCCTGCAGCCCAGCGATTTGATTTGGCCGCTATTTATCATTGAAGGCACCAACACGCGTGAAGCCGTGAAGTCTATGCCCGGCGTTGATCGGTTGAGCATTGATTTGGCCGTAGCCGCAGCAAAAGAAGCGCATGCTTTGGGCATCCCTGCCCTTGCTCTTTTTCCCAACACGCCTGCCGACCGGCGTTCAAACAAAGGCGAAGAAAGCTTCAATCCCGATAATCTGATGTGTCGCGCGCTTTCTGCGATCAAACAAGCGGTGCCTGATATTGGCTTGATCGCTGATGTGGCGCTTGACCCTTACACCAGTCACGGCCATGACGGGCTAATGGATGGGGATCGCATCTTAAATGATGAAACTGTTGAAGTGCTCATCAAGCAGTCACTTAATCAGGTGCGCGCGGGCGCCGATATTATCGCACCGTCGGATATGATGGACGGCCGTATTGGTGCCATTCGCGAAGGGTTGGACGCTGAAGGATTTCAGGACACGATTTTGCTTTCCTACTCTGCCAAGTTTGCATCTGCCTTCTATGGCCCGTTTCGCGATGCGGTCGGAAGTGGCTCCCGTTTGAAGGGTGACAAAAAGACTTATCAACTTGAACCCTACAATCGCGAAGAAGCGATGCGCGAGGTCGAACAAGACATTTTGGAAGCCGCCGACTGGGTAATGGTTAAACCTGGCATGCCCTATTTGGACATCGTGCGTGAGATCAAATCACGGTTCGAAGTACCGGTTTTCGCCTATCAAGTATCTGGTGAATATGCCCAAATCGTATTTGCGGGCCAAGCAGGAGCGATCGATCAGCGTGCAGCGATGATTGAAAGCCTTATTGCATTCAAACGCGCTGGCTGCTCTGGCATTTTGACATATTTCGCGTTGGAAATGGCCAAGCTTCTTAATGAATAGCAAGAAACTTATCCCCGCCCTTTGACCTTGTGCGATGATGTTCTCACCTTTTCTTGAAACTGTTCAGGGCATTGACGAATGTCGGACGGTGAGGAAGTTTTTTTGAGGCGTTGGGTTCTTTCCTTCGTCATTCCCGCGAAGGCGGGAAACCAGGTCTGATTGTCGGAAGTACTGAAGCGCTTTGGTTCTTTTGACATTCCTGCCTGGATCCCCGGGTCTCATTTGCGCGCTTGCGCCGCGCAGGCTGGCCCGAGGATGACGGGAGAGTTTGTGGCTGATTTTTGCAGGCCGGTTTTAGGCCGTCGTCAAAATCACGATACGCACCGTGAGCTCTCTTAAAGAATAGGGGATGGTTGAAAGGCAAGACGTTTGCCTTTCGCTTGAAAGTTAAATGTCCAGTCTGACGCCGAAGGCAGATGTCAGTCATTAGTGGGTTGGTTCCCATTGGATCGTTTAGAAACGATCTGCAATCTGGAGCAGCAATGCTCATAACCACGGATTGTGATGCATTTAAAGAGGATAGACGGGTGAGCACCTCGGGGCATTTTCTCCTCAAGCAGCAAGCCATTTGCGCGAGGCGTTTTACGTCTCATTACTAACGACACAGATGACGAGACCTAAAACGCCTCGCGTCCTGAATTGGCATATTTGTGCCGCTGGCCAAACTCCAAACGAATATCCGTTGTGGAAGGGATTACGCATGGCTAAAAAAAGACGAAGGCTATTCAATTGTGCAAAAGCACCTTGCAGACTGCGCAATCATGCCCATCTATGGCATAACAATGGAGAACTGAAATGCCAAAAGATGCCTTTGGATGGACAATGCGCGACGACTTGCCGACACCGGATTCCTCACCAGAATTGTTTGAAGGCGTGCTAATGCGCCGGGTGATCGCGTTCATTATCGACAGCATCATCCTTACCATAGCGATTGTCGTCTCCGCCGTTGTGCTTGGTGTCTTGGGCATACTTACGCTTGGCATCGCGTGGCTTGGCTATTTCATCTTGGTTCCCGGAGTATTGTTTGCCTACTATGTGGCAACGCTAGGCTCCTCTGCGCGCGCCACCGTTGGCATGCAGGTGATGGACATTGTACTTACCCCAACGCGCTCTACCCCTCTTGATGGTGGCTTGGCCGTTATCCACCCAATTGCGGGCTGGATTGCGCAGGCGTTGACCCCGTTGGTGCTATTCATCCCGCTATTTACACAGCGTCGCCAAATGCTTCACGACCTGGTCGTTGGCACACTTATGGTGCGCCGCTCACCTATGGAACGCTTCTGGAAACACGAAGCTGAGCATTATGGTGAGGCGTGGGCGTCACCAAAAAATCCGCGCTGGCACGAATAGCTGAGAGCCAAAAAGCACAAAATCTGTTGATTTGGCGCTAGATTGACAAAAAACGCACTTGGAGCTGAAGCTCCCAATGGGCAATGTGTCGGTCATGATCGCTGAATTTTTGAGCTCTGATTCTTTAGCCATGTGGGCTAGCTTTGCGGTGATTGCCATCGCAATTGTGCTGTTTGCCACGGAAGTGGTGTCACTGGAAATAGTGGCGCTGGGCGCAATTGTGCTTCTCATGGCTGTGGGGCTGTTTGCGCCAGGGTCAGGATTGGAAATTGAAGCCCTGCTTGCCGGCTTCTCAAATCCGGCGCTACTTACCATTCTAGCTCTGTTGGTAATTGGACAGGCCTTATTCCAAACGGACGCTTTGGGCGGACTTACCAAGACATTCGAGCGATTGTGGCCACGACATCCGCGTCGGGTCATACCGATAATTCTGATTATTGCGGGTCTTGCGAGCGCGTTTATCAACAACACCCCAGTTGTTGTGATGTTCATTCCGTTGCTTACAGCGGTAGCTGCGCGACGCAAATTGCCAACACCTAAAATGATGATGCCGCTGAGTTTCATCTCAATTTTGGGCGGCATGACCACGCTGATTGGTTCATCAACCAACCTATTGGCTGCGGGCATTGCCATTGGCGCTGGCGTTCAAGGCTTGGACTTCTTTTCGTTCACCGTGCCGGGTTCGATTATGGCAGCAGTCGGTGCAGCTTATGTGCTGTTTGTAATGCCCAAACTATTGCCTAGCGCGGTCAATGCCGATGGGCAGGATGTGCAGCAACGCAATCTGCAGTTCATATCCGAAATTCGCCTTTATGAAGGGCATCCGCTAATCGGCGAAAAAACCGTTGCGGGCATGTTTCCCAAAATAACGACCATGACTGTGCGCGCGGTCATTCGCGGATATCAGCGATATTTGCCGCCATTTGACGATATTGAATTGCGCACTGGCGATGTGTTGATTTTGGCAGCAACCCGCGAAAAGCTGACAGAGGCGCTCAAACAATGGCGCGCGTTTGATAACCCCATTCGACCTGGATCAGATGAAGGTACCCCCGATCATGGCGTTGTGATGTGTGAAGCGCTGGTTCAACCCGGCTCTCGCCTCATCAACAATGGCGTCGATCAACGCGGGTTCTTGGCGCAGCATGGGTGTTTGATTCTGGGTGTCGAGCGGCGCAGTCGTATGCCACGGGAATCTCTGTCCGACATTCGGCTTGAAGCTGGAGACGTCTTGCTGATTGCAGGGCCGGCTGACCGGATCAACAAAATGCGTGGCCTGCAAGATATTGTGGTGATCGAGTGGAGCGCGTCTGAATTGCGCCCTCACCGCTTCGCGCTGCGTGCGCAGCTCGTGTTTATTGCTACAGTCGCCGCAATTGCCACTGGCATTGTGCCAACCGTATTTGCGGCAATAGCCGGCGCGTTCGGCATGCTCGCAACGGGTTGTCTGAATGTGCGGCAAGCAACCCGCGCGATTGACAGACGGATTATACTGCTGGTTGGCTCCGCCATTGCCATGTCTGGCGCACTAGAAGCCACAGGCGGCGCGCAATTACTTGCTGATTGGGCCATTGGCGGTTTGGGCAATGTGGCACCGGCGATGGTAATGGCGATTATTTTCATCGTGGTTGCCATTTTGACGAATGTTCTTAGCAATAATGCAACGGCCGTTTTGTTCACACCAATCGCGATTTCAACGGCACAAAGCTTGGGCGTAGACCCGCTTCCATTCGTTGTTGCGGTGATCCTAGGTGCGAACGCGTCCTTTGCCTCTCCGATTGGTTACCAAACCAACTTGTTGGTGATGGGACCGGGCCATTATCGCTTCAAGCATTATTTTATTGCTGGGGTACCGCTTATTCTACTTGTTTGGGTAACCTTTAGCATTGTTGCGCCATGGTACTATGGGGTCTAAACTCCATTGGATGAGTTGCCGTTAGGGATGATCGTTGAACGATCAACAGTAAGGTATGACCGAGCATAGTCCTTCAGACTTGCAGTTTTATTTGACCGCCGAAACGGCGTGCCCCTACTTGCCTGAAAAATATGAGCGCAAGTTATTCACGCATTTGTCGGGTCGTCGCGCGGCGGAACTGCACAATATGCTCAGTTTGCACGGCTTCCGCCGCAGCCAAAACATCGCATATCGCCCAGCTTGTGAAGGCTGCCAAGCCTGCCAATCCGCACGCGTGTTGGTTGATCGATTTGAGCGCAATGCGAGCCAACGTCGCATTTGGCGCAAAAACCGTGACATTGAAAGCACAGATGTGTTTCCGCACGCCACCCAAGAGCAATATTTATTGTTCAAGCGCTACCTGAAAGATCGACATCGCAACGGCGGCATGTCTGAAATGTCGCATCTCGACTATGAATTCATGGTCGAAGACACCCCTGTTCAGTCGGTGGTTGTTGAATATCGCGAACGCACCGATATTGGCGAGAAACGCGGTCGCCTACTCGCGGTTGCGCTCACTGACATTCTCCCCGATGGTATTTCGATGGTGTATAGTTTCTTTGATTCCGATTTCTCGCAACGCAGCTTAGGCAAGTTCATGGTTTTGGATCAGATTGAACGCGCGCGCGCCGCTGGCTTGCCCTATTTGTATTTGGGGTATTGGGTCAAGAATTCGCCCAAAATGGCATATAAGAGTGCGTTTAAACCGCTGGAAGTTCTCGGCAACGGGGATCAATGGCAATTGCTGGAAGATGATGCCCACATTGGGTGAGAATGAGATATTTGGCGCGTGATTAAACAAGGACTGTGGTCCCTGACTAAATTTGGGTTTGCTGGCGGCGCTTTCTTTGTTTCGCTCAGCGCGATTGCGGGCTTCTTGGCGTTTGCGCTTTGGCCCTTGGATATTTTCAATCATTTCCAGCCCATAATTTTTCCGCTCAGTGCGATTTTGTTTGTAATCAGCGCTGTGTTTGCGAAGCATCAGCCATTTAAGGGCATGGTTTTAAGCTTTTGCGCTGTCGGGTTTGTGGCGTCGAGCCTTGTCATTATTCCTGAACTTGTTGGCGCATATCGGCATAATTCTGCAGACAAACAAATCTATGCTGAGACCGATCGCCGCTTAATGACCTTCAATATTTACGCGAAGAACGAAAATCTTGATGGGTTGTTCGCCAGCATCCAAGAGCAAGATCCAGATATTTTGTTTATTCAGGAGTATTGGAGCTGGCACCGCCAAGGTTTGGAAAAACGCATAACAAATATCCTGCCATATGCTGTGCATTGCCAAGGCGGCAAACGCTCATTCTTGGGCGTTTATTCAAAATACCCGCTTAAGGAAATTGCAGGACACGATTGCATCGATTCACTTAGCGCTGAACAGCGCACCTCGATCATTGCACTTCAAGTTCAAGATGAGATTCCGTTTAATGTGGTAACTACCCATTTTGATTGGCCAATTCCGGCTGATCGACAACAAAGACAAATGGGTGTCGTTGCCAAAGTGCTCAACAAGATTGAAGGGCCGCTTTTGTTTGGCGGCGATTTCAATTCAACGCCATTCTCATATGCATTCAAAAATCTAGTGAGCAGCACGAATATGGAACGAGCCGTTTGGCTTTTGCCCACATGGCCAGCTCCACCAACTTATCCTGTTGATATGCCGCCGTGGCTGCAACTTGATCACATTCTTACGCGAGGTGGCGTGACCGTCGGTCTGCCGCATCGAGGTGAAAATGGTGGTTCAGACCATTTCCCCCTCATTGTCGATTTCAAAATTGATAGCGAAGCCGCCGACTAACCTTTGAACTTATTGTTGCGCGGGAAGCCAGTTGGTGGCTGGCGACCAGCTTGTGCGCGCTCGCCACGCCATTCCATCAGCTCATCAAAGAGCTTGGTGTAGGTTCGGCCGGAGCTATCAGTCCAAGTAAGTCCTTCTTCACTCTTGAAGAATTTTACATCGGATACACCGCCATCTTTGTAGCGTTGCAAGCGGACACCTTTGCCCCGAGCCATTTCCGGCAGCTGATCAGCTGGGAATACCAACAGTTTGCGGTTCTGACCGATCACAGCAACCATGTCGCCATCGGCGTGCACAAAGATCTTGGCCTCAACGTCACCAGACACATTGAGCACCTGTTTGCCTTTACGCGTATTGGCAATCATGGATGCTTCTTCTGCAATGAAGCCATTGCCCAAGTTTGAAGCAACCATCCGCTTAACGCCGGGTACGTGAACAAACATATCGAGGATATCCGCGCCCTCTTCAAGATCGATCAAAATACGCACCGGTTCACCGTGACCGCGTCCACCGGGTAGCTTATCGGCCAGCAAAGTGAACACCTTGCCGTTGGTGGCAACCAGCAAAATCTTGTCAGTTGTCTGGGCATGACACCAGGTCTTCAGCTTGTCGTCGGTTTTGAACGTCAAGCCATCAACATCAGATGCATGTCCTTTGAGCGCACGAATCCAACCCTTTTCAGACAATACGATCGTGACCGGTTCGCGCTCGATCATCGCTGTTTGGATGTCTTCAAGATTTGCCTCTGGTGCACTTTCAAACGACGTGCGCCGCTTGCCAATTTCGGTATTCTCCCCGTAGGCTTTCTTGAGGTCTTTGACCTCATATGAAATTACGTCCCACTGCTTTTGGTCAGATGACAAAAGCTCTTCGATTTCTGTTTTTTCGGCCGAAAGGTTGTCAAACTCGGTGCGAATTTCAATCTCTTCAAGCTTGCGCAATGCACGCAAACGCATGTTGAGGATGGCTTCGGCTTGAACGTCATTGAGGTTGAATGTGTCCATCAACGACTGTTTGGCATGGTCCTCTTCGCGGATGATGCGGATAACTTCATCCAGATTGAGATATGCAATCAAATAGCCGCCCAACACATTGAGGCGATGCTCAATATGGCGCAAACGGTGATTGGATCGACGAACCAACACTTCCTTGCGGTGATCCAGCCATTCGCGTAGCGCATCACCCAAGCCAAGCACTTTGGGTACCGCGCCTTTGGTCAACACGTTAAGGTTCAACGAAATTCGGCTTTCAAGATCAGTAAGCTTGAACAGCGATTCCATCAAAAGCACCGGATCAACAGCGCGCGACTTTGGCTCTAGAACCAGGCGAACATTCTCATCGGATTCATCGCGTACATCGCGCAGCAATGGCAGCTTCTTGCCAATGAGCAAGTCCGCGATCTTCTCAATCAGCCGCGCCTTTTGAACCTGATATGGGATTTCGGTGACCACAATTTGGTAACCGCCTCGTCCAGTATCCTCAGTTTCCCAACGCGCACGACAGCGGAACGCACCGCGCCCGGTCTCATAAGCGTTTATGATTGATGCCTGATCATCGACCAATATGCCACCGGTTGGGAAATCCGGTCCTTTAACATAATTGACCAGCGTTTCCGTGCGGGCATTTGGTGTTTTAATAAGGTGCAAAGCAGCGTCACACAGTTCAGCGACGTTGTGCGGCGGAATAGAAGTCGCCATGCCCACAGCAATGCCGTTTGAGCCATTTGCCAAAAGATTCGGGAAATTAGCCGGCAGAACAATTGGCTCTTCGTCTTCACCATCGTAGGTGTCGCGGAAATCAACGGCATCCTCTGTGATGCCTTCTAGAAGACGAGCTGCGACATCGGTTAGACGCGCTTCGGTGTACCGCATCGCAGCGGCGCTATCGCCATCAATGTTACCAAAGTTGCCCTGGCCGTCGGCCAGCGGGTAGCGCACCGCAAAGTCTTGCGCCAAGCGCACCAACGCATCGTAAACCGATTGGTCACCGTGCGGGTGGAACTTACCAATAACGTCACCAACAACACGCGATGATTTTTTGTATCCCTGCCCCGGTTCAAGCTTGAGCAAACGCATGGCATGCAAAATGCGGCGATGCACTGGTTTAAGGCCATCGCGCACGTCGGGCAAAGCCCGTTGAGTAATGGTGGACAATGCGTAATTCAAATAGCGCTCTTCCAATGCGGAGCGCAGATTGAGAATTGGCAATTCGCCGCTATCGTCTGGGGGCAGTTGTTCGCCCATTGCAGTGCCTCGTCGGTCTTAAAATTCTGGTCGAAATTAATCGAATCAACTTGTCGATTATAGCCCGTTACAGATGGTTTTGATCAGGCGTTCTCGTGCAGAAGGTGGGGATAATTGGCGTGGAAGCCAAATATGCATGTTCAAAAAGTGCTCGGTTAGCGCAAATGCCGCTTCCAGCTCATCTTTTTCGCTCAAATCCAACGCGCCACCAAAAATATGAGGCAAACGCATCAGCTTATCCAAGTATGGTTTTGCGGCTTCTGCGGTGACCGCACGACCCGTTTTTGGCGAGACGTAAGATAAGCCAGACTGTTCGCCTGTTAGCGCACAGCTGCCCGCATCAATACCAAAACCTAGCTCATCGAGCAGTCGCATTTCAAACTTTGCGATCGCACAACCCAACGAATATCCATCGGCCTGATTGTCATGCATGGCATTCGCTTCGGCCAAAAGCCGTGGGTGTGGATCGCGTTCTGGCAAAACCCGCAAGTGTTCACAGATGAGCTGACTTAGCGAAAGCCGATCACGGCTTTGCATTAGTTCAGCAGCGCGCAGGGATTTTGCTTCAACGGTATAGGCGCCCAGATGATCTTCAAGGCGTGCGCGCCAATTCAACTCGACTGTGTTCCCGGGCTGCAAAAGCGCAGCAAATCGGCGCGATCTGCCGCCTCTAACAAGACCAAGATGACGACCATGGCGGGTAGTCATGGCTTCGACAATCACAGCGTTTTCACCGTGCTTGCGTGTGCCTATAATCAGCCCCTCGTCCCGCCATTCCATGTTTTTAGCCTATTGCGGGAACTCTAATCCCATTTCGCGATAACGTGATGGATCGTCCGCCCACTTTTCTCGGACTTTGACGAACAGGAACAAATGCACTTTGGTCTCAAACATTTCAGAAAGCTCTTTACGTGCTTCTTCGCCAATCGATTTGATCGCGCGCCCATTTTTGCCCAACACAATCATTTTGTGTCCATCACGGGCCACATAAATGACTTGTTGGATGCGATAGGAGCCGTCTTTTTGGGTTTTAAAGCTCTCGGTTTCCACCGTCGCGCCATAAGGAATTTCTTCGTGAATGCGCAAAAATAGCTTCTCGCGTGTGACTTCAGCTGCTGTGAGAGCAAGCGTGAGATCGGTGAGATGATCCTCCGGGAAGTGCCAATGGTCGAGCGGCATTTGCTGGCCACAATATTGAACAAAGTCTTTTACGCCGTCGCCATTGAGCGCTGAAACCATAAAGGTTTGATCAAACTCGACCTTTTCATTCAGCGTCTGTGCCAACTCGAGCAATTTAGACCGTTCAATTTGGTCAATTTTGTTGAGCACAAGCACTTTGCGTTGCTTATATTGCTCTAGCCCTTCGATCAGTTTTTCGACTTCGTCAACAAGGCCGCGTTTTGCGTCAACGATCAGCGCAACAAGGTCAGCGTCGCCAACGCCGCTCCAAGCTGATTGCACCATCGCGCGGTCCAGCCGGCGCTTAGGTTTGAAAATACCGGGCGTATCAACAAAAACAATTTGCTCTTTTTCAAGCGTCACAACGCCACGAATTTGCGCACGGGTGGTCTGCGCTTTATGGGTCACAATTGATACTTTGGTGCCCACCAATGCGTTGAGCAATGTAGACTTGCCCGCATTTGGCGCCCCAACAAGCGCTACAAAGCCGCAGCGTGTATCAAGTTGTTCGGTTTGGTTTTCCTGACTATTCGTCATCTTCGCTCCAAATGCCCTCGCGCACCAAAAATTTGGTTGCGGCTTCGTGTTCTGCAAACTTTTTGGATTTGCCAGAAGACGTTGCGGGGTCGTGTTTTTCTATGCGCACTTCAATTGTGAATTCGGGTGCGTGGTCTGGCCCTTCGCGAGCCACTTCAACATAAGATGGCAAGCTCAGGCCGCGCGATTGGGCCCATTCCTGCAAACTGGTTTTTGCATCGCCGCGGCCTTCGGTGCCCGCCTTGATGAATTTGGAAAATCTGTTTTCAATAAATGCGCGGGCGGTTTCTAGCCCACCATCCACATATAGCGCACCAATTATGGCTTCGCACACATCGCCCAAAATGGCTTCTTTGCCTGCGCCACCAGTTTTGGCTTCACTTTGTCCAAGAATAAGCGCCGGGCCCACATCAAGTTTGCGGGCAACTTCGGCGCAACTTTCCTTGCGCACCACAGAGTTGAGCGCGCGCGACAAACCACCTTCGTTGGCAGTCATATTATCACGCAACAACCGGTCAGCAACCACGAGCCCCAAAACACGGTCACCTAAAAACTCCAACCTTTGGTAGGAGTTTTGTGTGCGTTTGGTTGGCGCAACGGCGCTAGAGTGCGATACCGCACGCTGCAATAAGCTTGGGTCTTTAAACTGATATCCGATGCGGGCTTCTAATTCGCCAATGGCGCGGTTTTGCTTGCTCATTGATAGACAGATTGGAACATGCGATCGAGGCGAACATTGCCTGGCCAGCGCCAGATTTGCCAAGGATTAATGTTGTCTTTGATAGAGAAGAACCGCACTTCGGCTTTGCCGATAAAGTTTTCAAGCGGAACATAACCAACTGAACGCAGCACACGACTATCTGATGAACGGTCGCGGTTGTCGCCCATCATGAAATAGTGGCCCGCCGGCACTTTGTAGACGGCCGTGTTGTCCATTGGCTGACTATCAGAAATCTCTTGCACGATGTAGCTGGTGCCGTTCGGCAATGTCTCACGATATTGAATTACGGGAATAGAAACGCCAAAGCTGTCGGTATCGATAATGGTGCCAACGCGCTCTTTTTTCACCGCCTCGCCGTTAATGTGCAACACGCCGCTTTTCATTTGAATGGTGTCACCTGGCAGTCCAATAACCCGTTTCACGTAATCCACTTGTTGTGGCACCGGACGGAACACTGCGATTTCACCCTGTGCAGGTGCGCGGCCAAAGATGCGCCCGTTAAATGGCGCGAAATCGAATGGGAACGAATATTTCGAATATCCGTAAGTGTATTTTGACGTCAGGATATAATCACCAATCATCAAATTTGATTGCAGAGATGCCGTTGGAATTGAAAACGGTTGAAACAGCAAGCTTCTGAACACAAGCGCAATCAACAGGGCCTGAACCAGTATAACAACGGTTTCCCAAACCTCACTCTTTGGCTTCGGCGTTCCGTTTGCTGCGGGCTTAGTTTGCGTTTTTTCGGCCATTAGGTCCTACAATCTATTCTTTGTTCTGGGCGTCTTATCGGCATTTATTGGCTAGCTTGCAATAGCTTCGATGATTACAAAAGCCTGCGCCATACCGTTATCATCAGTAATTGTGATGTGGATATGGGCATCATGCCCCTTTGGTACAAGGCGATCCAGTGCTTTGCGGGCGCCGTTCTCTAGCTTTATGGTTGGCTTGCCAGATGGCAAATTCACTACGCCAATGTCTTTCCAAAAGACACCTCGCGACATGCCAGTGCCCAATGCTTTTGCGCACGCCTCTTTGGCGGCGAAACGTTTCGCATAGCTTGCAGCGCGTTGCTTGCGCCGGTCCGACTTTGTTCGCTCAACTTCAGTGAAGCAACGAAGAGTGAACCGCTCGCCATGACGCGCAAGGGTTTTCTCAACCCTTGCGATCTCACAAATATCGTTGCCCATTCCAATAATCATATTGTGACTTTTCTACTGCAGCCCACGACTGCCTGGCTTTATTGCAGGCATTGCAGCCAATTCTGGCGGCAAATCGTCTGGCGCATATGCTGGCACATTAAAGCCGGTTAGCGCAACCAATGGCACCCCAACGTCAGCTTCGCCGTCGGAGCGATCGACAAGACATGCAGCGGCCACAACGTCAGCGCCAAGTTCTTTCAAGCAGTCAACACATTCACGAATTGAAAGACCGGTTGAAACAATATCTTCAACCACAATCACTTTTTCACCAGGCTTAACTTCAAATCCGCGACGCAATTCAAACTTGCCATTAACCCGCTCGGTGAAGATTGCTGGCTTTTTCAGGTGACGCGATGTTTCGTAGCCCGGGATAATCCCGCCAATAGCAGGCGAAACGATTTGCGACACGTCGCCAAAGCCCTCGGCGACAATCTTTTCGGCAAGCGCTTTGCACAAAACTTCTGCCTTGTCGGCATGCATAAACACGCGCTGTTTTTGCAAAAATGTAGGGGAACGCAAACCTGAAGACAGAATGAAGTGTCCTTCCAATATTGCACCGCAAGACCGAAAAACGTCTAGCACTTCTTCCTTGTTCATGGCCTATTCTCCTGAATCCAGCTGTTGATATTGTTCGCTCATATTTTGAATGATGTCGGCTTCCGCAGATGATGCACGCACAACCTTTGCCACCCCAACGATCCGCATTAATGTTGCGGTTACATCGTTGAGTTGGGTGATATCAGTTAGTTCCAACTCGAAAAGCATTTCGTTGAAGTCAACGGCGGCTGAGCGCGATACGAGGTTGGAAATATTTGCGCCGGCGGCGGCAATTGCGGACGTGACTTGTGCTAATATGCCTGGTTTGTTGACGGATTGCACCGCAATAACCGCGCGGTAAAGCGACGTATCATCTTCAGCCAAGTCCCAAAGCACATCGACCCACAAAACCTCTTGTTCGTGGTAGTCCAGTAGTGCCTCTGAAACGATTGGATAGACCGTTAAGATGTCATCGGGTGTTAGTATGCCAACCAAACGATCTCCGGGCAAAACCCCTTCAGCGGCGATTTGGACAGGCGTAGAAAAGTCCAAGCTGGAGAAAGTCAGCGATACGCTTTCAGGTAGATTTTGTCCGCCGGGCACGCGGAATTTGAAGCCGTTGCCCTGGGCAAGAGAAAACCACCCGTCCGCAGAAGCCCCTACCCGCAAATCAAATGGTTTGCGTTTTTTGTCTTTTTCCGAGCCGCGCAACACATCGATTTGCTTGATCAGTTCGTCGCCAGAAACCGTCGCATCACCAAGTGCGATATGGAGACCACGCATATTGTTGACGTGCAATGCGGCCAACAACTTGTCGGTCTCTTTTTTGTCGAGCGTAATTGCTTCACGCTCCATGATCGCTTCAAAGATCTGCTGACCAAGCGCATTGGCGCGTTCTTGAGCAGCATGACGTAGCGACTTGCGGATCGCTGCACGCGCCTTACCTGTAATCGCAATATTTTCCCAGTTCGGCGGCGGCGTGTGTGCCGGGTCGCGAACGACTTCGACTTCATCGCCATTGCGCAATTGGGTGTTGAGCGGCATCACCGTGCCGTTGATTTTGCACCCTACGCATGTTTCGCCAATGTCGGTGTGTACGGCGTAGGCAAAGTCAATTGAAGTCGCACCACGCGGCAAAGCGATCAAACGGCCCCTTGGGGTAAAGCAGAATACCTGATCTTGGAACAGTTCAAGTTTTGTGTGTTCCAGAAATTCTTCTGGATTGTCGCCTTCAGTAAGGTGCGCAATGGTAGAGCGTAGCCAGCCATAAGCGCGGCTTTCTTTCTCCAACCGGCTCATGTCGCCGGAAATTCCCTCTTTGTAGAGCGCATGCGCCGCGATACCCAGTTCGGCAATACGGTGCATTTCCTTGGTGCGAATTTGCAGCTCAACACGTTGACGGCGCGGCCCAACAATTGTGGTGTGAATTGAGCGATAGTCGTTTTGTTTCGGCGTCGAAATGTAATCTTTGAATCGCCCAGGCACCACAGACCAAGTCGTGTGCACTACCCCGAGCGTTTGATAGCATTTGGCAACATTATCAACCACAACGCGGAAGCCGATAATATCGGAAAGCTGCTCAAGGCCAATAGACTTACGTTCCATTTTTCGAAAAATCGAAAATGGCGCTTTTAGCCGCGTAGAGACATCAGCGATGATGCCCTCTTCCACAAAACGAGCGGCCAGCTCCATGCGAATTTCATCAACGACTTGCCGGTTTTCTTCTTCATATGCTGCAAGACGATCAGAAATGGCTGCGTAATGCTCTGGGTGCAGCGTTTTGAAGGACAAGTCCTCCAGCTCAGACCGCATGTCTTGCATGCCCATGCGCCCCGCTAGTGGCGCGTAAATTTCCATCGTTTCTTGCGCGATGCGCTTGCGTTTATGCTCGGGGACAAAATCGAGCGTTCGCATATTGTGCAATCGGTCGGCCAGCTTAACCAACAAAACGCGCACATCTTCTGAGATGGCAAGCAGCAATTTGCGGAGGTTTTCCGCCTGCGCTTCTTCTCGTGAAGTCAGATTTAGTCGATCAATTTTTGTAAGGCCGTCAACAATGGCACCAATTTCATGACCGAAAAGCTGGTCGATTTCGGCACGCGTTGCGTCTGTGTCTTCAATCGTATCGTGAAGCAATGCCACAGCAATCGTCGCATCATCGAGGTGAAGTTCTGTCAGAATAGCCGCAACTTCAAGCGGATGTGCAAAGTAAGGGTCACCGGAGGCACGGAATTGCGAACCGTGTTTGCGCATGCCGTAAACATAAGCCTTGTTCAACAGGGCTTCATTGGCATTAGGATTATAAGCTTGTACGAGCTCTACCAGCTCATATTGACGCATCATAAGAGTTTGCGCAGCTCCGGTTTAGAGAAAAAGGAGTTCATTCGCGAAAAAGGCGCCGAAACCGACGCCTTAAAACTAACTGGTTGCAGCACGAATGCGCAAGATTAATCGTCGCGACGCTCAGGTGGCGCAAGGCCTTCAATGCCGCGCAACAATTCTTCTTCGCTCATTGTGTCGAACACCATGCCATCATCGTCATCGCTGCGGCTTTCAATAAGCGGCGCTGTTTCTGGTTCTGGCTCGTCCACTTCCACATATTTTTGCAATGAGTGGATGAGATCTTCTTTGAGGTCACCCGGTGAGATCGTGCCGTCGCCAATTTCGCGCAAAGCGACAACTGGGTTCTTATCATTGTCCCGATCAATTGTGATTGGTGAGCCAGATGAAATAAGCCGCGCGCGGTGCGAGGCCAGCAAAACCAATTCAAAGCGGTTTGGGATTTTTTCGATACAATCTTCAACTGTGACGCGTGCCAAAGTGAATTCTCCAAGACTAAAGGTGCAGGCTGCCGTGCTTACAACAATCACTTGTGTAATACAAGACCCAAAATTGTGCCGCATTGTTCAACATTTGGTCATCGACACATTCACACTGTTTGATCTATTAAAGCCAAAGAACCAAAGTAGTGTGATTTGCGTACCAAAGGTGCTACACTTTGCGGGGTGAGCGAACTTTTACCGAATCATATGGTAATATTATGTCAAATTTAACAAGCTAATATTGCTTGTTGACACAGAGTAAGGCAAATTTGCTGAATGTTTGATCCGAGTGAAAAAATTGTCCTGTTTATGGACGGTGCCAATCTTTATGCCACCGCAAAGGCATTGGGCGCAGAGTTAGACTACCGTCGTATGTTGGCTGAATTTCAAAGCCAAGCATATCTGCTTCGAGCGTACTATTACACTGCGCTTGTCGAAGACCAAGAATATTCCTCCATTCGCCCCCTTATCGATTGGTTGGACTATAATGGCTACACAGTTGTAACGAAGCCCGCCAAAGAATTTGTGGACTTTCAAGGTCGGCGCAAAATCAAAGGCAATATGGACATCGAGATTACTATCGATGCGCTAGAATTGTCAGATCATTACGACCATCTTGTCCTGTTTTCTGGTGACGGTGATTTCACCGCGCTGGTTGCAGCGCTTCAAAAGCGCGGCAAGAAAGTGACTGTTGTTTCAACCAAAGCGACTGCATCACCAATGATTTCTGACGATCTTCGTCGTCAGGCCGATTACTTCATGGATATTGCTGATTTGGCGAAATCCGTGGGCCGCGAAACTGAATCTGCTGACTAAGTAGAATTCGATAATTCAGGTCGAGTAAACACGTTGCAAGATACGAATCCGCCACTGGACTGCCCCTTATGCCCACGGCTAGTTTCGTATCTTGAAGACGCACGTCAAAAATACCCAGACTGGCACAACGCTCCGGTTCCCAACTGGAGTGCGCCCTCACCTCGTTTGATGATTGTTGGCCTTGCTCCCGGACTAAAGGGAGCGAACCGCACAGGCCGCCCATTTACAGGCGACTGGGCTGGCGACCTCTTGTATCAAACGCTTGTGAAGTTTGATTTTGCCAAAGGCAATTACGGTAAGTCGCGTGAAGATGGCTTGGAACTGACTGACGCTATTATCGTCAATGCGGTGCGCTGTGTGCCGCCGGAAAACAAGCCAATTGGCGCTGAGATCAACAATTGTCGCCCATTTTTGCGAGCAACGGTTGAACAGACCACATCAGTTCAATGCGTCGTTGCCCTTGGCGGCATCGCGCACAACTCCTTTTTGACCTTGTTCGATGTCAAAAAGAAAGATCTACCGTTCGGACATGGCAACGAGCATCAATTGCCCAATGGCACGACGCTTATCGATAGCTATCATTGCTCGCGATACAACACCAATACGGGTCGACTGACCGAGCAAATGTTTGAGGACATTTTTGCGCGGGTGCGCGAGATTGTCGGCAAGTAACAGAAAGATCCTAGCCGTGATCTTTCATCAGGCGGGACTTTTGCCGCGCCCAATCACGATCGCGCTCGGTCTGACGCTTGTCGTGGGTCTTCTTACCCTTTGCCAAACCAATTAAGAGCTTCGCCATACCGCGATCATTGAAATAGAGCTTAAGCGGCACAATGGTGTTGCCATGCTTTTCAACGGCGCCCATCAAACGGCCAATTTCACGCTTTGAAAGCAACAGTTTGCGTTTGCGCCGTTCAAAGTGATTGAAACGGTTGGCTTGCAAATATTCCGGAATGTGGGCGTTGATCAGCCAAATCTCACCCTCTTCAGGTGCGGCGTAGCTTTCGGTGATTTGTGCCTTGCCATTGCGCAAAGACTTCACCTCGGTGCCCGTGAGCACGATTCCGGCTTCCATCGTATCAAGAATTTCATAGTCAAAGCGGGCCCGGCGGTTTTCAGCCACCAGACCTGATATTGCTTTATCTTTTTTCTTCTTTGCCGCCATTGGTTTCGATTACGCCTTGTTGACGAGCCCCGCATGTTCAAGCGCTGCATCAACGGCAGCTTTGGTGCTGTCAGAAATTGGCGCAAGCGGCAAACGCACATCTGCTTCGCAAAGTCCTAGACGTGAAGCGACATACTTCACAGGCACAGGGTTTGGATCTTTGAATAGTGCCGTGTGAAGTGGTGCCAACTTGTCCTGAATTGAAAGCGCTTTTGCAAAATCGCCAGCGAGACTTGCTTCTTGCATCTCGTTGCAAAGTCGCGGTGCAATGTTTGAGGTCACCGAAATGCACCCCTGCCCGCCATGCGCGTTGTAGCCAAGCGCGGAGATATCTTCGCCAGATAGATGGATGAAGTCATCATCCAAATAGTGACGTTGCAAAGACATGCGCGCCATGTCTGCTGTCGCATCTTTCACGCCTACGATATTCGGACAAGCTTTGCGCAAGCGCACCATTGTGTCGATGTTGATATCAACGATCGAACGGCCCGGGATGTTATACAAAAACACAGGCAGGTCCGTTGCATTGGCAATGGCTGAAAAGTGCGCAAACAAACCGTCTTGGTTTGGTTTGTTATAGTAAGGTGAAACCGACAAAATGGCGTCGGCGCCAACTTGCTGTGCAAATTTTGCAAAGCCGATAGCTTCTTCAGTGGAATTGGACCCAGCGCCGGCGATCACCGGCACCCGTTTGTTTGCAGTCTCTACACAGATCTCGATAACCCGTTCATGTTCGGCGTGGCTAACAGTTGGGGATTCACCGGTTGTGCCTACTGGCACCAAACCCTTTGTTCCTTCACTTATTTGCCAATCTACGAACCGGGAAAAAGCAGATTCATCAACCGCACCATCGCGAAATGGCGTGATCAACGCTGTAATAGAACCACGAAACATCGTCGTTTCCCTTCTCACTCAAATCAATACGCACTGTTGACAACATGTTGTCGCCAAAAGGTCAAATATTTTCCGCAATTTGAACCTGAATGTGCCGAAGTTGTTGAACATAATCGCTGACGATTACGGCGACAAGCCGGCGGGTGCGAAAATGGTGCGGTTTTTGGCAAACCCTAAACCGATCATTCACCTTAATGAATTATGTTCAACGCTTGTGCCGCGCGACGGGGGCTGCGTGGCCAGTGAATTTGTATTGCGTACACTTTAGGGATCAAAAGATGCCAGCTATTCGCCCACTTCAGTTCAAGCCAATGTTGCGCGCAATCGCCATTGCAGGTTGTGCAATTGTGCTTGCCCCAAATCTTGGCGCTTATGCGCAGCAGCAAATCGACAATACGGTTACCAACTCCATTGGCAGTGGCAGTCAGACCACAAGCAAAAAAGGCAGCCAACGCTTTCAGAACGCCCTCGCCGCATTAAAAAAAGGTGATTACGCAAACGCATATGCTGCTGCTCGTAGCATCGACAGCGACGTCGAACGCCGTGCAATCCAGTGGGCCGCCATTTACTTCGGCAAGGGTGAGATCGACCACAATACGGTTTTGCGCTTTCAAGCAGACGCACCGCATTTCGCCACGGCAAAAACCTACAAAACCCGCATGGAACAAGCGCTCGCAGACGTCTCGGCCGACGCTGACACGGTGATTTCTCTGCTCGGCGGGCAGATGCCATATACGTTAGACGCGCAGATTGCATTGGCGGACGCTTATGTCAAAGACGGCCAAGTCGAGCGTGCCGGTCGGATAATCAAATCGGTTTGGATCAATAATTTCCTGACCCGGACAGAAGAAGCTGATCTTCTTGCTCGTTACGGGCGACAGCTTACACGCGACGACCATTGGGCACGTGCGGTGCGTTTGCTCATGCATGATCGCGCAAGTGGCGCTGAGAGGCTGATGGATTACCTGTCGCCTGCCCAACGCAGTTTGGTTGTGGCGCGCGTTGCGGTTTCTCGCAAACAAGGCAATGCGGCTTCTTTACTAGATCGCGTGGACCCCGCTTATCGAAATCATCCGCTATTCTACTTCGCCAACGCGCAAAGGTTGAGCGACAGCGGCGCGATAAGTGCTGCGGTCGCCGAATTGAACAAAGCATCCGGCACCTTGCCGGAAGCTCACATGTGGTGGTACGAGCGGCGTACGCTAACGCGCAAGCTTTTGGCGTATGGCAAGGCGTCGACTGCATACCAAGCAGCAGCGGGCTATACTAGTGGACCTGAAGGGCGCCTGGTTGATTCTAATTTCCATGCCGGTTGGATTGCATTGGAGTTTTTGAACAAGCCAAGCGTTGCTTTGAAACATTTTGAGAAAATGTCCAGCATGTCGACATTGCCTTCGAGTGTATCAAAAGCGCATTATTGGCTGGGCCGAGCATACACAGCACTTGGTGATGGCGGCAAAGCAAACGCACATTTCAGCCAAGCTGCGCTTTTCAATCAATATTATTACGGCCAGTTGGCCATGGTTCGCTTGGGCAAAAAGACAATTTCGCTTCGCGGTTTGCCAAGCTGGCAGCAGAGCGAAGCAGCGTTTAACCAACGTGAAATTGTGCGGGCAATTCGCCTGTTCGAAGCCAACAAGGCAAATGATTTTGCGCGACCGCTCAATATTCGCTTGATCTATCAAGTGAAGGATGCAGGCGAAATGCTGCTCACCGCACGTTTGGCGCAAGATATTGGCGCACATGACCTAGCCATTTTGATGTCTGATGTGGCCAATAGTCGAGGTGTTGGTTTGGATTTGTTTGCGTTCCCGAAGGACGGGCTACCGCGTCACAAGCTGGCGGACGTAGACAATGCGGCCGTTTATGCGGTTGCGCGGCAGGAAAGCCGCTTCAGAAGCACAGCGGTCAGTCACGCAGGTGCACGAGGCTTGATGCAGTTGATGCCTGGCACCGCGAAAGAAACCGCAGGCAAACTGGGCATTTCATATTCGCCATCAAAACTGACTTCTGATCCGGCATACAACGCTCTACTTGGCTCCACATATCTAAAGGCTCAACTTGAGCGCTATGATGGATCGCTCGTGCTCGCTGCCGCCGCTTATAATGCAGGCGGCGGTAATGTGAACAAATGGATCAAGACCTATGGTGACCCTCGGGAGAGCAACATCGATCCCGTCGTCTGGATCGAGCTAATCCCGTTCACAGAGACGCGTGGCTACGTGCAAAAGGTTTTGGCGAACTACCAGATTTACAAACTACGATTGGGCGACAATCGCCTGCAGATGGCCAAATATCTACGTCGCATCGAATAGTTGAAATGCAAGGAATGCCAACGACTATTCATTGCGGTTCATTGTTGGTATAGCGGTTGGTATGGACCTTGACCTTTCACTTCGCCAAGAGAAAACACCCGCACGGATGATCAGCGTGCGCAACGGCGCGCGCCAAATTGCGGTGCGCTTATCTGGCGACTTTGATGATGCAACCCGCCTTCCGATAGTTTGCCTTGCTGGCTATCATCGCAACATGAGCGACTTCTTTGCTTTTGCAGACAAATTCTCGGAATTCTCAGCAAAGAATTGGCCAATTGTGCGGGTTGACCTGTTAGGGCGCGGCCTTGCCTCGCATGCACCAAAAGCCGAAGATTACTCGACGCTTGATGATGCGTCTGACATGGCCGAGATGTGCCGAGCCTTGGGCATCCACAAAGCGATTTGGTTTGGGCAATCCCACGGTGGCAATGTGATCATGGCAATCGGGTCCAAAACCCCTACCCTTGTTGGCGCTGCGATCATGTGTGATGCTGGAGCATTGATTAGCGCACAGGGGTTGGTGCGACTTCGCAATAACCTCAAATTCCTATCCAAAATCCGCAATCAAGAAGACGCGTTGCTCGCAGTTCGTCAAATCCTGAGTGCCGACTACCCTGCATTGGGCGCAGGAAAGCTAGATAGTATTGGCGGTAGAACGCACGGGTGGAACAAAAAACGGCGTCGATTAGAACCCCGATTTGATTGGCGATTGATGGAACGGTTGGAAGCGTTTGACAATGATGATGTGCTCAACGCGAACTGGGAAATGTTTGATAGCTTGAGCCAAGTGCCCATGCTGCTGATGCGAACGCGGAATACTGATTTAATGCGTGCCGATGTCTATCAACGCATGTTGAACCGTCGCCCTGATGCTATTTCACTTGAAATAGAGGGTGAAGGATCGCCCGCTCTTCTGGAACACGCAGAAGAAATGGGTGCAATCGCTGAATTTGTCATGCACATCAACAAAAATTTGCTCAGCTAAGACAAAGGGCCGGCAAACCCTGTTTGCCAGCCCCTCAGTTCAATTTGCTTTTTCAGTCAGTTAGCTGTCTTTTGCTAGCTTTTTAGCTTGGGCGATCCACTTTTCGCGGTCAATGCGACCTTTGAACGAAAGTTCTTCATCAACCCACTTAACTTCTTTCCTGCCCCAAGAGGCGACCTGATCGAAGTGGTAGATACCCATGCCGTTGAGGATTCCCTCAATCTTTGGCCCAATGCCCTTGATGTTCTTCAAATCATCTTTTTTGCCATCTCTTGGCCCCGAAAGCGTTGCTGGTTTGCCATCGCCAGCGGCTGCGGCTTTTTTCGCAGGCGCTTTCTTTGCTGCAGCTGGTTTAGCTGCAGCGGCAGATTTCGCTGCGGGCTTTTTAGCTGCGGCTGGCTTACTCGCAGCCGGCTTTTTGGCCGCTGGCTTTGTTGCTGCTGTTTTTTTGGCTGCCGGTTTCTTGGCTGCCGAAGTTGAAGCTGTTGTTTTCGCTGGTGCCTTCTCAGCAACGGATGCTTTTGGCGCAGCTTCTGCTTTCGACGTTTCTGCAGTCGTTGTTGAAGCAGCAGCGGAAGGTGCGCTAGTGCTCGCCTCACTTTGGGCAGCAGCTGGCGCCGGCGCGTCTGCACTTATCATGCGTCGCAAGAAATAACCGATCAGGCAACCAATCAGAAATGCTGCAAGCATTAATAGCGCGATCTCAATCAGATGCGGTGTATTCATTCCAATTCCCCTTTGACTAACGTGCGCTTACTTTTGGTTTTCGCCAGCGTAGCTCATCCATCCAGTTAGGATGCCAATGACCAAAGCAATGGTCAAATAGAGCCAATATTGCGAAATCAGAAATCCGATTGTTTCAAAAAACATAGTTTCCTCCAATTATTGGCCGAAGCCTACTCCAGAGCAGAGCGCACTGCAAATACAATGCGCCGGTTCTGTTTTTTGCCAGCACGCGTATCGTTTGTTGCAATTGGCAAAGTCTCTCCATACCCAACCGCAAATAGTCGTGTTGGGTCAACGCCTAGCTCGATCAATTGATCCACCACACGTTCGGCACGCAACACCGAAAGCGTTAGATTTGCATCCGCTGGACCGTCCGCGTCAGTGTGTCCTTCAACCTCAACAACGGCCTCAGGGCACAAGCTAAGTTGCGCAGCAATATCTGACAGTACAGCAAGAGAAGTCTCGTTTAGATTTGTGCTGCCGCTCTGGAACTCAATTGAGCTTTGTTTCAGCAAATCAACAATGACTTCTTCACAAATCACCCAAGCAGGCGGTGTTGTGATTTCGATCTGCCAGTCATTTGGTGCAAGCGCAAGCGCCGCAATGGCACGATCGCGAGCGACAAAATCTGGCGCGCTGCCTTCAAATATCCACGTTCCTGCTTCCAACCGGGCTGCACCTTGCGGCAGATGACCAAGCGCCTCAATCGCTGACAAAGCCGAAGCGGCGAACCTGTCTGGTGCCCCCTCACCGATGGATAGGGACGAAACATCAGCAATGCCGGTAGCAAGTTGCAAGCTATAGCGCACGCCAGCGTCTGGCGTATTACCATTCATTGAAAGCGCCCCATCTTCCTTCTTGATGGTCCAAGAAAACGCATTTTTTAGCGCATCAGCTTCAGCCTTGGCTTTTGCTTCCGCCTCTAGCCGCGCTTGTTCCTCAGCTTCCGCTTTGGCTTTTGCTTCCGCTTCTAGGCGTGCTTGTTCTTCAGCTTCAGCCTTGGCCTTTGCTTGCGCCTCTAGCCGCGCTTGTTCCTCAGCTTCCGCTTTGGCTTTTGCTTCCGCTTCTAGTCGTGCCTGTTCTTCAGCTTTAGCTTTTGCCTCGGCCTCTAGCCGCGCCTGTTCTTCGGCTTCCGCTTTAGCTTTTGCCTCAGCCTCTAACCGCGCTTGCTCTTCGGCTTCCGCTTTGGCTTTTGCTTCCGCTTCTAGCCGAGCTTTTTCTTCGGCTTCCGCTTTGGCTTCCGCCTCTAGCCGCGCTTTTTCTTCAGCTTCGGCTTTAGCTTTGGCTTCCGCTTCTAGCCGCGCTTGCTCTTCGGCTTCCGCTTTGGCTTTTGCTTCCGCTTCTAGTCGTGCTTGCTCTTCGGCTTCAGCGATATCCGCCGCATTTTGCAGGCTAACTTGCCATTCCGGCTCACTATCGTCTGAAAGCATTTGGCCAATCACGGTTTCAACCGCTTTGTCCGGAGCAATTCCGGCTATTTTCCAATTTTCGCCATCAAATTGCAGTGTGCCTTCGTCCAGCATTGCCAATATGCCCAGTCCACGCTCGGTACGCGCTAGGAAAGCTTCGCGGCTTGCTGGCTGCGCACCAACGAGTGAAAGCTTGTCACCATCTCGAGACCAAACCAAATCATCGGCCAAAAACCCGTCATAAACAAATAGACCATCCTCAGTCTTAGTTGCGGACAAAGTGAGTTGGTCAATCGGCAAAACAACATGCAAGTCGAGCCGGAATGAGGAGCCAAACGGCGCCAAAGTCTCAGTAATCTGCGCAATTGCTTCGTCCGACTTGGCACTGCCAAGAAGCGTCCAGACTTCGCCCGAAAGGCTTGCGCGCCCCGCCTGAAGTAGGTCAAGAGCTTGCAGTGCTGCGACCGCTTGATCGCCAAAGCCTTCAGGAGCACCCAACCCGATTTTCAAATTATCTGTATTTCCTTGGGTTTCGCTAAGCTGTTGTAACACCTGCTCATTTGGTACATACCCCGATTGCAGCAAGGTGCCGTCTTCGGATTTTTCCGCAGACCACAAATATGGAACGATGGGTACAATCTTTGCATCTAGGTCAAATTGCCATCCATTGCTTGGCAGCGCATACTCACCAAGGTCCCCCATGATCGCATCAACGTCATCTTGATGTGCGGCTGTACCTGTTAGCTCCCAATTCTCGCCGTTGAATTTGAAACTGCCTATTTCAAGACGCTGCAGCGCCGAAATACCAACATTCACCGCTTCTTCAAAGCCTTCCGGCTCGCCGCTAGCCAAACTAACATCTGACTGGCCCATTCCGGTGAGCAGCAGCTGAGTTTCCTCGCTGCGAACGTTGCCCGCAAAAGTCAGCTCGCCATTTTCAATCTTTGCTTCAAATAGATAGGGATCAGCAACTGGTGGCGGCAACACCGTAAACTGCGCACTTTGCCAGCCATCAATTTGAATCTGTTTGTCAGAAAACTCTTGTAAGAGACTGTTTTGTTGATCTTTGTTGGCAGTTTTCGCATCAATCGCCCAACCGCCTTCATTGAAACCAATCTGACCTTCGACCATGAAATTCGAAGCAGAAGCACTGGCCAACGTTATTTCAGCGAAACCTTCTGGCTGCCCAGCGGCAGGCAGCAATTCGTTTACTATCTCAGGCGCGGTGATCGCATTTAAGATTTCACTGGTTAGCTCTTGTGACGGCGTGTAACCCGCCAAGCGAACGCGGCCTTCATTTTCTTTTTCCAAAGACCATTGATAGGGCGAAATTGTTGGCAATTCGATATTGGCAACCGCCAGATCATAGCCGTCGGGAATGTTCTGCCCGAACTCCGCCTGTAAAGCCAGGAAGTCCTGTGGTGATATTGCCTGTCCTTGGACGATGATCTTGTCGTCTTCAATCGCTGCGGACGCGCCATTTTGCAAGTGACTTAGCGCCAAAGCGACCGCATCAATTGCTGCGCCAAACTTTTCGGGCGCGCCATTGGCCACCCGCACATTTTCAACACTCACTTGATCCGCAAGTGTTTGAATTTTGTCAGCTTCTTCGTCAGAAGGCACATAGCCAGCAATGACGAGTTGATCATCAACCAATTCAAACTTAAGTGTGAATGGCTTAACCGTTGGGCGCTCTAGCTGAAGCGCCACTTTAAAAGCATTCAATTGGTCAGGCAGCGCGTTCGCCTTGTCAAAATCAGCAAAGGCTTGCGCGACGCCATTGATTTTTATTGTCTCATCTGAGATCTCCACCTGCCCGGTCTTTAACGCCAACAACACATCGACCAGTGCGGTAATTGCATTTGAGAACCCTTCAGGCTCACCTGAGCTGACACGCAACATTTCTGCAGCAAAGCCTTTGTTTCCAAGTTCGGCGGCTATTTCCTTCGCAGCAACGTTGCCATTGGCGACAAGCATGTTTTCGTCACTTTTTGTCAAGGAGAGCACATAAGGAGAAACAAGCGGTGCAATAATGTTGCCCGTTCCGCGTTTCAAATTGTCCGGAAACCCTGCGCCGAAAACCACATCGAGTGTATGCAGCGCCTCGTGATCTTTTGCTCGACCATCAAACGAGACCTCCAAGCCATTCACATCGACAGTGCCTTGATCAAAGTGCTGAAGCAATCTGATGGCAAATTCAGATGCGTCACGCCAGTCATTTGGCGCTGGGCTGCCTGATGCAAGTTTCAGATCGATTTCCCCATCACCAAACCACTTAGTGGTTTGTGCGATCAACGCTTGAGTTGGCATACCGCCAACCATGGAACGATTTTTGGAGTCTTTTGAAAGCTTTAGGCTAAATGGCTCAAGTTTGGGTGCAAGCTCGGCGTCCAACGTGAACTCACTCGCGATATTGATACGCGCAAGCACTTCCCGAGCATCTTCAATCTGTGAAGCGCTTGTGGCAAGCCCAGAGGCCGAGATCGACCGACCGTCAACTTCCACGTCTGCCCAGCCATGGCCAAAGTCGGATAGATCCTTCTGAACTTGGGCTCTTAATGTGTTCTCGACATTCAGCTGATTTTGCCAAACGGCAAAAGGTGCCCCCAATCCAGCAACAACAATTGCTGCGCCAAAAATATTGACCCACTTTACGCGACTAAGAAATCCCATCTGGCAAGCTACTCCAATAAGGGCACGCAATGAATGAAAACGATCACAAACAGACTGTCTTTAACATGCCCTGGTCGTCATCCGCCGCCCACATTGTTCGACCAAAGCATTTGTTTTGCAAAAGTTTAAGCAGAAACGCTGTGAGTTCCAGTGTTTTTTTGGAATATGTCGCAGCTGTTAACAATTTAACTGATCGTGCATCCAAAACCGGACCTACAGCTCAGCGCAATTGGCGCAAAACGAAGAAAGGCCCAGCAAATGCCGGGCCTTCCAAAGAAAGTTCGATTAGACCGTTAGGACTATTCGAAAGCTTTTTCGAAGCTTGTTGAGATGCTGTAATCGCCTGAGCTTGCAGCTTCAACACCAACGCTTGCTTCATAACCACCACCTGGTGCCCATGTAAGACCAGCGTCGAATGTAGATGTGCTTGCGCTTGTGAATGTTACACCAGCGTCTGCAGTCAATGTATCAGATACACCGAACTCACCTTCAACACGTGCTGACCAAGCAGAAGCTTCGTTAACTGTGAAACCGGCTGTCAATGTTGTGTTGTCGTCGATTGCTGCTACGCCAGAAATCGCGAAGTCCCACATGCTTGCAGGCTCAAGATTCAAGCCAGCTGCCAATGTGAACATGTCGAATTCTGCTGAAGCAGAAAGAACAGCTTGCCAAGCAGAAGCTTCGTTCGTGATGAACGCAGCTTGGAATGTTAGGTTATCTGCATTAATAGAACCGCCAGTGTGCAAGTCCCATGCGCCGCCGCCCAAAAGAACGTCGTCAAATGCTACTGTTGCGTGCGCAGTACCCCAATCTTGTGAAACAGCAACAGTGCCAACCAAAG
Source organism: Maritalea porphyrae (assembly GCF_030159895.1). GTDB lineage: Bacteria > Pseudomonadota > Alphaproteobacteria > Rhizobiales > Devosiaceae > Maritalea > Maritalea porphyrae. Next base: position 1,796,609 of record NZ_BSNI01000002.1, on the reverse strand, counting down.
TAGCATTGTTTGTTGTGTCAAGATCTTCAAAACCGATACCAGCAGTTACGCCGTCACCAAGGCTTGATTGCAATTGGATAACGTGACCGCCAACATTGCCGCCAAGTGCATCGCTAAGCTCAACAGAGAAAACAGCTGTCAAAGTTTCGCCGTCGTCTGTGTTGCCGATTGTGCCTTTTTTACCAGCATAGATAACTGTTGAAGCAGCGTCACCGATACCAACATATGCGTCACCGAAGCCGATTGTATCAACCGCGCCAGCGCCTGAATCTGTGCTTGCACCTTCAAGAGTGAAAGTAGCGAAAGCTGGGCCGAAATCGCTGTCTGCTGTAGCAGTTGCAGTCAATTCCCAAGCAACGTCAGAAGTTGTGTTTTGCGTGCCAGCAGTAACGGTGTCTAGGTCGTAGTTACCATATTTCCAAGCATAAGAAACTTCGCCAGAAAACGCCAAGCAGTTGCTTTCAGAAGAAATTGTAAGACCTGTGATGTTCAATAGATCACATGTGTCAAGTGCTACAGCGATTGGGTCTGCTGCTTGTGCTGATGTGCCAAGAGCAAGAACTGCTGCTGAACCAAGAAGTAGGCTCTTAATTGTCATAATACTGACCTCCAAAAATCAGTTAGTTGTTTTGGACCGGTTGTTACCGGCTGTTTGTCGAAACGTGACCACACTTATTGTTTGGTGTGTTTGACGTCGCGTTTGCGACCGACAAACGAATCCATGCATGGTTTCGCATTAGCCAAATTACTGATACGCCCCGAACATTCAAGCGAAGATGTGCATGCGAAATACGCTTGATGGAGTGCTGTTGCATTTTCAACACAGATTGAGCGATTGGCGCACCCTACATGATTAATGGCGGTAAAATTTGCCTAGCAATTTGCGCGAACTCACAAATCCATTATCGATGCGTTAATCCTAGTCCGCCGCGGCACTGCCTTACAAGTTTCGTTTTCGCTGTTGACCAAGACGCCCAGTTGGGGCATCTACGCCCTCCCGCCGCACTATTGTTCTTTGCACGTTTTAGAATTTGGACAAGTCAATGCCTGACGCAAACTTTTCGATGGGTGTCGATTTCGGCACGACCAACACTGTAGTGGCTTTCGCCGGTTCAACAGGCGCTGTGAGAAGCATCAAGTTCGGTACAGGAGACGCGGCGAGCGACGTCTACCGCTCTGTTCTATGTTTCCAACGTGATGAATCTGGTTCAACAGCGCGTACAGAAGTATCAGGTGGCATCGAAGCGATTGATACATATTTGACCAGCGCGAACGATGTGCGCTTTATCCAGTCCATCAAAAGCCATGCGGCAAGTCACCTATTTGAAGAAACACGCATATTTGGTCAATCCTACAAATATGAAAACCTTATGTCAGCGTTTCTTCAATGCGCAATAAAAGAAGCTGGCACAGAATTGAAGCAAATGCCAAAGCAGTTCGTTTCTGGTCGCCCGGTAGCGTTCGTGGGCAGCAAACCCGATAATCAATTAGCCACAGAGAGATATGAACGCGCCTACGCACAGGCGGGTTTCTCAAAACCGCAGCACGTATATGAACCTGTTGGCGCGGCCTATAGTTATGCGCAGCGGCTTAAAAAGGATGCAACGGTACTCGTTGGCGATTTTGGCGGCGGCACAAGCGACTTTTCTATTGTCCACTTCGAAAAGAGAGACGGAAAGACCGTCGCCCATCCTGTGGGATATTCAGGCTTAGGCATTGCCGGGGACCGCTTTGACTATAGAATTATCGACGCCGTCATCTCCCCAAAGCTGGGTAAATATGGACAATACAAATCATTCAACAAATTCCTTGAGATGCCCAAGCATTATTATGCTCAATTTGCGAAGTGGCATCAGTTGGCGCTGCTGAAAAACCCGCAAACATTGCGCGAGTTGCATAATTTAGCGAAGAGCGCCACGGAGCCCGAACAGGTTGAAGCCTTGATTGAGACAATCGTTGATGATCGAGGATTTGATATTTATCGGGCGGTTTCCGCCGCAAAAGCGCAATTATCCTCATGCGAGAGTGCCACGTTTGAACTGAAACTGGGTGGCATTGATGTTGGCGACACATTGAATGTCGATGATTTCAACAATTGGATTGCGCCGGATTTGGTTCAAATTGGGGAAACGGTGGACCAATTGCTGCAAAACACGAATTGTCGCGCAGGCGAAATCGACAATGTGTTTCTAACCGGCGGAAGCTCGTTCATCCCTGCCGTGCAGAGAATATTTGAGCAAAGATTTGGACGAGCAAAATTGGCTAGTGGCAATCAGTTTCAGTCTGTTGCGATTGGTTTGGCCCTTATTGGGCAGGAGCGAGATATTTCACCATGGCTGGCGTCCAACACAATCTAGCACACGGCATTCGTTTGAACTTGCCTCGACGGGCGAACTTGTTAGGTTGAACGAACTAAGTTGGGTATCCCACCGCCGTTTTGGAGTTCGCACATGTCAGGTCACAGCCGCTTCCGCACAATTGCCATCGTTCGGGAAATCGAATCTCCTGAAAATCCCGGCGGGCTTGAAAAACGCGTAGCTGTTGTCCCGAGCGACATCCCCACACTTTTGAATACGGGTGCCGAGGTCTTTGTTGAAGAAGGTGCTGGTCTCGGCGTTGGGTTTTCGGACCAAGAATATGTGGACGCGGGCGCAACTCTACAATCTGCAGGCAACATCTACAAAGACAAAGACTTGATCATAAAATTTAAAGGCCCTTCCCTTGCTTCCATAGCAGCGATGCGCCCGGGCTGCACTCTTTTGTGTATGGCCCATTTTGGCTCCTTCCCCGATCGCGCGCGGATTTTGGAGGAACACAAGATCAATGTCATCGCGATGGAAGAGATTGTTGAAGCACCAAAAGTCGAAACCGATCAATCGATCATTGCTAGGACTGCAATGGCGACGGCTTTGCAGCCGTTTCTTCACAACAATACGATTGGCGGTTTGAACGTTCGCGTTGTTCAATGGTCACAAAGAACGCTTGCTGCTATTCGGCGGGCGGGAAACCGCGACCCGAGATCGCTCAAGGTGATTCAAAAAGACACCTCGGTTGAGCATCTGGATGAAAGCGGTCCTTCATCGCTTTATTTCTACGATGGTGAAGACGGCATTGGTGCTGAAATGCTTGCGCATTTGCAAAATTCTGGCGCACACTTGTTTGATTTATCAGCTTACGAACAAACAAGTGGCGCAATGGCAGTGGAATCTTGGCGGGAAAGCCATCCACCACTTCCGTTCGGTCTTCGTCGTATTCAGTGCCTCCACCAAACCGGTCAAGCAGGTGCTCGCTATGGCTTGGAGCTCTTAAAACAAAACAAACCTGACTTGGACAAAAAGAATGCCAAAGCGGTTATTCTTGGCTATGGCAACGTTGCTCAAGGTGCTATGCGCGAGCTCTCGGACCAAGGCGTTCGTGAGATAATTGTATTGGGGCAAACCCATACCAAATCTGGCCGCATCGAGTACTGGCTGAATAATGTGGACCTGATTGTAAATGGCGCTGACCAACCCGTGCATTTAAGAGGTCGCAATTATTTGGTCACAAACGAGCATTTGCAAACGCACATTCCTGATGGCTCCGTGGTAATTGACCTTGTGGGCGGCAGCCCAACCAACCGTTCGCCGATCGAACCCGTTCTTTCTTGCACATTTCTGACCGAACCGCATTTCGTACAAAGCGGCGTTACAATTTCGGCCCTTTGGGGCTGGCCAATGCTCGGTATGATGCGCGAAACCGCAATTACGTATTCTGGGCAAATCGTTGATGTGATTGCAAAGAAGGAAATGCTTATTGATGGCTTGGACGCTCTTGCGCCGGGTGTTCGACGCGCCCTCGTTTGCGGGCCGCACAGTGCCTGAGCGGCTTAAACCTGCAAATCAAAAACGATAATTCCAGCTGATCCGCCTTCGCAATTGGCGACCAATTCAGCACCTAGTTTTTGGTGAACCGGATGTTCAGCATAGCGTTGCACAGATTCTTTGTCTTCAAACTCGACAATGAATCCATGCGTAAACTCAGCACTTTTTTCTTCAAAATCGAGATTGGTGCCAGAGACAAAGCTGCTCAAACCGTCCACCTGCCCTACCAAAACTTTGAATGAATCGACTAGGCGAATTCGTTCTGATGGGGAAACATCATCCTTGAACTTGCAAAAAACACAATGTCTGATCACGCGCTTGTCCTAGTCCGCAATACGTTGCGCCACCAACCAAACTGGCTGATAGGTCAGCGGGATTATTCCGTTGGCAGCAAATCGATCAAAATAGTCTTTTTCGAACTGGGCGAAGTTAGCTTTGGTCAGTTGTCCATCTGCACGACCATTCACACCAGTGTCGCGCAAATGTCGCAACATTGGCGCAAGGGCATCAAATTCCAGCGTAATTTCCGCTGAACTGACGAGTTTGATTTCCATGTAACTAGGCAACATGCTCGATAAATCAGTTTCACTTGTATAGCTTGGTGCACCAGCCCGCGATCCAAGCGATTGCAATTGGTGAAAGTGCTGGGAGCCAAAGCCTGACAAGGCGAGCCAACCGCCGACATTTAGTTTGCTTGCCAAACGCGGAACAAACTCATCTAAACTTGGAATCCATTGAATTGCGGAACTAGATGCGACCAAGTCCAGTTTATCTGGAAGTTCAATATGTTGCGCAGCGCCGGGAACAAAAGTCGCCTCGCGTATTACGTCACGAATTTGTGCACCGCATTCGGGAACCAGATCATTAGCCACAAAATTTTCAAACTGAAACTTTTCCGCTAAGTGCTTTGTCAGCCCTCCGGTGCCGCAACCAAATTCGAAAATGCGGGAAAATGTCTGCGCGCCACACAATTGCTGTAAGAGTTCTGCCAACTGCCAAGCGACCTGCGACTGAACGCTTGCGCTTTGGTCATAGCTGTCAAGACCACGGCGAAAACACGCTGCAATTCGATTGTCGTCGATTACTGGCTTTTCCACTTTATACAGCATCCACAATCTCTTCCCAACGAGTCCATGCGGCAAACGGAATGTGCGACCCATTGATGGTTTTGATCAGTGTCGATGTACCCTCAAATGCACGTAGCAAATTGGCCGACATAAATATGCGGTCTTTGTCGCTCAGAATAGCCTTATCGAAGACAACCAGAGGCCCGTTTCCGCGTTGTTGCACCGCCAGTAGTTCGTCCTTTAGCGCGTTCACATCTGCTTCCAATCTTGGCTGCTCATCTCCGAAACAGCGGGTAAGAAACATCTGAAGGCTATCTATGTCCAGTGAATCAATGGTTTTTTGCATAATCACTGGCGGAATACCGGTTTTTCGGTCCACTGGCGTCACGCTACCATTGATCGCGATTTTGGCGGTGAAGCAATCCATGCGGCCCGCCTGCCAGTGCGCATAAGCAGCGACGCCGAAAGAAAATGCCACAAGGATCCGTCGATCATATTGAGCAAGCGGTGGCAGTTCAGCATCCAGCAAACGAAAATCGTCAACAAACAGAATATCATAGTCGCCTTGCAAATGTGCAAGCGGGGCAAAGCCAACGGCCCAGCCACCGAATACGACAATGACATCTTTGTTGTTGTCTTGCTTGATCCACTGGCAATTCATTAGAGCACCTTCGCCAATTTCAACATCGCGGCGGTGATTTGCGACAGTTCATCAGGAGTCGTAATAAATGGCGGCATTGTGTAGATGTTTTTGCTGAATGGGCGCAAGTAGACGCCGTTTTCCTTGGCAAAACCGTGGGCCACGTCGGCACTAACCGTATGATCCATTTCAATTACGCCAATCCCACCAAGTACACGCACATCTTTGACCCCGGTATAGGATTTTGCAGGAGCGAGATCCGTTCTCAATTGTTCAGCAATAGCCGCCGTTTGAGTTTTCCAATTGCCTTGCGCCAAAATCTCCAAACTGGCTTTCGCGGCAACACAAGCGAGCGGGTTCGCCATAAAGGTTGGGCCGTGCATGAAGATGCCAGGCGAACCATTGCCGATCGTTTGTGCAACCTTGTCGTTGGTCATGGTGGTCGCAAAGCTGATATGACCGCCGGTCAATGCTTTGCCAAAGCAAATGATGTCGGGCTCGATTTCGCAAAAGTCAGTCGCGAACAGTTTGCCCAGGCGGCCAAATCCAGTGGCGATCTCATCAAAAATCAGCAAAATACCAAATTCATCGCACAGTGCGCGCGCCTCATTGAGATACTCGGGATGATAGAAATACATCCCGCCGGTGCCCTGCACCACCGGCTCCAAAATGAAAGCCGCAATTTGCGCGCTATTGGCTTCAAACAATGCACGCAACTCGCCAAGTCCATTGGCAGCCGGATCATCAATCCATTCTTCATCAATAGCGATTGGTGGTCGGTTGATAAAAAGCTCAACCGCCAGCGCGCCTTGGAACAAATGATGCATACCCGTGTCGGGATCACATACGCTCATCGCTTTCCACGTATCGCCATGATAGCCCGACCGGATAGTGGCAAACTTGCTGCGCCCTTGAAAACCCAATGCATGCTGATATTGCACCGCCATTTTCATGGCGACTTCCACCGACACAGAACCGCTATCGCAATAAAAGATGCGCTGCATCGACTTTGGCGTCATCTCTAAGAGCTTTTCCCCTAGTTCAATCGCCGGATCATGCGTGAGACCGCCAAACATGACGTGAGGCATAATATCGAGCTGATCGTGAATAGCTTTCGTGATTTTGGGATGTTTGTGGCCGTGCAATGCGCACCACCAAGACGACATGGCATCGATAATTTTGCTGCCATCATCCAGAGTGAGCCAGACACCTTCTGCCTCTTTCACGCGAAAGGTGGGGCCGGGTTTTTCAACATTCGTATAGGGATGCCAAAGGTGCTTTTGGTCAAATTCAAGTGGCGTCATATTTTCAGCGCCTCTTGAATTGGCTTGAGATCAATCGCTTCAGCAAAGCGGGTTGAAAGTTTCGCTGGGGCCAAATCATCAATCATCGGCAAGCGACCAAGCCGGGCAACTTCGCCGAAATCGCAAATGGTCTGCTCGACCTCTGGTTCGGCGTCACCGATAAATGCAATGCCGACAATCTTGCAACCAGCATGCCGCAACATATGAATCGACATCAGTGAATGATTGATGGTGCCAAGCTGTGTACGTGCGCACAGAACAACAGGCGCGTTCCAATGCGCGAACATATCAAGATAGAGCTTTTTGCGGTTAAGCGGCACCATGATGCCACCCGCCCCTTCAACAACCAAAACGCCTTCGCATTGCGGTATTTCAAGTTGCTGTATGTCGATCTCGGTGTGCTCTGCTTCGGCAGCCAAATGTGGCGATGCCGGCATTTTCAGGCGATAAGTTTCTGGCAAAGTGGGCCGCCCTGAAAGCTTAGCGACAATCTCACTGTCGGTCGCTTCTTCCAAACCTGCTTGCACCGGCTTCCAATAAGTCGCTCCCAACGCTTGCGTAAGCCCTGCGGAAAAGATCGTCTTGCCAATTCCAGTATCTGTGCCAGTCACAACAATCGGGTTAGCCATTGAACTTTGCCTCCAAACCAAGCGCACTCATTTCGTCGTTCAAGTCGTGGAGCATCCGCTCGATTACATCAATCGGCGTATTCAATGTGATTGAAATACGCAACCTTCCAGTCCCTTTTGGCACAGTTGGCGGGCGCACGCCTCGGATATCGTAGCCCTTATCTTGCATAGCTGCGGCCAACGCCATTGTTGGTTTGTCATCACCGATAATGATGGGCAAAATCTGGCTCTCGAAGCCCTCAAAACCGCAAATCTCCTTGGCAAGATCATGTGTCCGCGCGGTTTGTGCCAGGGCTGTGTTTTGACGATCAGGATTAACTTGCAACTCATTGAGAGCGGCGCGTACCAGTGCCGCATTTAACGGCGATGGTGCCGTGGAAAAAACGAAACCCCGTGCTTTGTTGATCAAAGTCTCAATTAGCACCGACGCTCCACAAATCAGTGCTCCAGAAACACCAAGCGCTTTGCCGCACGTGTGCAAGCACAACACATTGGGATCATTGGCTATTTGATGTGAGAGCCCGCGTCCACTATCGCCGAAGACGCCCGTTGCGTGGGCTTCATCAACAATCAGAGTTGCGTCAGTTTGGTGTGCCAACTCATACAGTTCTGCAACTGGGGCTTTGTCGCCATCCATTGAATAAACGGCTTCGCAAGCAATCCAAACGCGCCCCTCGCCGCCTTCTGCGCGCCAATTTTCAATTTTCAATTTGGCTTCTGCGACATCATTGTGGGCAAAGCTTTGTGTGTCGGCTCGACCCAACCGCATGCCCTCATGGGCGCTAGCATGGATCAAACTATCGAAAAGAACCAAATCACCAAGCTGTGGTAATGTGGAGAATATAGCCATGTTGGCGACGAACCCGTTACCCAAGAAGAGCGCACGCTCTGAACCAAAAAATGCAGCCGCTTCCTGTTCCAGCAGCACATGTTCTTGGTCGTTGCCACGCAAAAGACGAGAGCCCCCGGCGCCAACACCAACGCCGCGATCTAGCGCATCGTGCGCCGCTTGGCGCATGAAAGGAGCGTTAGACAAACCAAGATAGTCATTTGAGGCAAAATCATAGCCGTTTCGCGCAATCAGCTCGCGATATCGCCCTCTGTTTTTGAGAGCATCCAACACGCCTTGATGGCGGGGAAACAAACTCATTTTTTGCCGTCGCAACCTACAGCCATTGCAGTGATGCCAAGCTTATTGAAAAGCACCGCATCCTTGTCTTCATCGGGGTTGTCTGCGGTTAGCAAAGTGTCGCCAACAAAAATCGAATTTGCCCCAGCAAAGAAGCACATGGCCTGCAGCTCATCAGTCATATCAGTACGACCAGCTGACAAACGCACGTGTGATCTAGGCATCAAAATACGCGCTAAAGCGATTGTGCGTACAAATTCGATCGGATCAAGTTTTTGCACTTCGGCCAATGGTGTATCTTCCATTGGAATGAGCATATTGATTGGCACAGAATCTGGGTGTTCATCCAAAGATGCTAATGTCAAAAGCATGTCGATGCGATCCATCTGCTTTTCACCCATGCCAACGATACCGCCTGCACACACTTTAATACCCGCTTCGCGGACACGGTTTAGCGTGCTGATGCGATCCGCAAATGTACGGGTCGTGATAATCTCTGAGTAGTACCGCTCTGAGGTATCGATATTGTGGTTGTAGTAGTCCAACCCAGCATCTTTAAGGCGATGAATCTGCTCATCTTCGAGCATACCAAGCGTCATGCATGTTTCCATGCCCATTTCCTTGACGCCTTGCACCATAGCTTCAAGTACCGCCATGTCTCGCTCTTTAGGCGACCGCCAAGCAGCGCCCATGCAGTAGCGGCTCGCGCCACCCTCTTTCGCTTTTTGTGCCTCGGCGAGTACGGCCTGTACTTCCATCAGCTTTGAAGCAGAAAGCTTTGAGCCATTACGCGCAGATTGGCTGCAATAGGCACAATCTTCTGCACAGCCGCCTGTTTTGATCGACAATAGCTTTGAGCGCTGAACCTGGTTTGGATCAAAGTTTTCGCGGTGAACCGTTTGCGCTTGATAAAGCAGATCCATGAAAGGCTGGTTGTAAATGCGCTCAGCTTCTTCGCGAGCAGCTGATTTTTGATCAACCTTTTTTCCGTCTAGCGTGAACTCATCTGCATTCACACCCTCACCCGTTTTCTTGTAAACGGTGATCGTGGGTGTTTCGAGATCAGTATGCGCATTGTCTGCTGGCATTTTATCTTCAAGCTGCAAGGACACGCTCCTTTTTATAGATAATTTTGATCCACACCAAATCTTGTGGCTATTTTTTATAGATAACTTTAATTTTGCGCAAGGGCCAATTCGCCGCGTTAAAGTTAAAGCGCAGTCATAGTTACCTTATACTGGACTTTCTCAGCCGAACAAGGGAATGCATCTCATCAATTCTGGTATGCGGCACGAAGCTTGTTTCAAAAAAATCATTTTGGTGGCCGATCTGAAGAAGAATGGTCACGTGATGGTGGCAGGGCCAGCATTTCAATACAAAAAGTCTATTCCTTACCTTCCGTATGTTTACGCACTGCAAGAATCATATTCTATTTTAATTGCGTGTCTCTAATGTAATTCGCAACCCAATGTGCAAATCAAAGCTTGTTGCCGATTGGCACGTCACAATCAGGAGGATTCATGGCAAGCGCCAGAGCAAATATGGGCACCGAAGAGATTTATGATGCGCTCCACTCGCGGATTGCAAATCTTGAGCTCCTGCCCGGCGACAAGCTTTCTGAAGCTGAAACAGCACAGTCATTTGGTGTATCGCGACAGCCTGTTCGCGATGTATTTCGTCTTCTTGAAAGTCAGGGCTTGCTAAAGATACGCCCTCAGCGTGCAACGCGGGTGCGTGGTTTCGATATGGAAGAAATACACGCCGCGCGATTAATTAGGTCCGCGATCGAATATGAAATTATCCGCAAAGCATGTGTTGCGCCCGTTCAAGACCTCAAAGATGAGATTGAGCTGGTGTTGGCATCACAAAAGCTCACAACAGAAAACAGAGCTGCAGACGAATTTCATAAGCTTGACTATCAATTCCATCATCTCTTAGCGCAACGTGCCGGATGCGAAACTGCGTTTCAAACGGCCTCTTTGAACAAAGCAAAGGTTGATAGGCTGTGCACTTTGGAGCTGGACGAGACGGGCAAACTTGATCAATTGCTACAAGACCATATTTCTATTGCCCAAGCCATTTTTGACAATGACCCTGACCGCGCAATCGCTGCGGCGCGTGTTCATTTTTCGCGCCTTGATGAGACAATTGAAAAAATTCGGGCGGCATACCCTCACTATTTTGAGAACAGCTAGCCAAGATTTACAAATTATTGACAAATAAACACCGCCAGCCTAATGATGAACATAGTGGCAGGTCACGGCGCAACTTGATTTGAGAATTTTTTATTGAGCCCTATCAATAAGTTATGAGTTCCAGGTGTGATGGCGCGTAATTTGAGATCCCTAAACCGTCCACTCTTGGTGCGGACAAAAGTGCGAAATTGCAAATGAACGAACAAAACCGGACAAACGCCGAACTTTCTTCAAAGACTGCAAACACACGTTTCAGCGACCGCACATTGGCCGACCGCGTTTACGAAAGCGTTTTGTCCAAAATTGTGAACGGCGAAATCGCGGTAGGCTCCAAGCTACCAACCGAGCATCAACTTTGCGATGAATTGCGCGTATCAAGACCCATCTTGCGCCAAGCCTTAAAACAACTAAAGGCAGATGACGTCATCGTTTCGCGTCAAGGATCAGGTTCCTATGTAAAGAGGCGGCCAGATGGCGCAGTATTGGACTTCGCCCCTGTTGGGTCTATCGCAGACATTCAACGCACGTTCGAGTTTCGATCTGCAATTGAAGGCGAAGCCGCAGCAATTGCAGCGCAACGCCGAACATCTGAAGACCTAAAGGCAATTGACGCGGCAATCGCAGAGTTGGATCACTGCATCAGAACCGGCCAATTGGGCGTCGACGCTGACGAAGTCTTGCATGACGCAATTTGCAAAGCCGCAGACAACCATTATTTTGTTGCGGCGCGAAACTCTATGAAAGCAAATATTCTGACGGGTATGAGTCTCACACGGAACCTGTCTCTCACCAAAACCCAAGCTCGACTAGAATTGGTGCAAGGCGAGCATTATGACATCGTCGCTGCCATACGCGCTAAGGATAGTGACGCGGCAAACAAAGCGATGCGGGCGCATATCGACAATGCGCGTCGTCGCGTTTTTGACGGCGACTAATTCTCAACAAATCACATGTTCCTCGTCTGCAGCACATCGCTTGCCACCACTGTCGTCACTCTCATTAATTTGTAATTATTTGTTATTTTTTGGTTGAACTTGTCAATAATTCATCCTATCAAGAACAAATATTACAACTTACTGAAAAGCGTCTGATTGCTTGTTCAGTGCAAAGCAAGCAAATGCAATGAGAGATGATATGATTGATTTCAAAGGAAAAACCGCAATTGTAACCGGTGGCGGTCGTGACATTGGCCGCGCTTGCGCAATTGCGTTGGGCATCCATGGCGCAAATGTTGCCATCAACTATCACTCAAGTGCGGAGGGTGCAGAAAGTGCCGCGGCTGAAATCAATGCCGCCGGCTCCAAAGCGTTTGCTTTGCAAGGCGATGTGACATCTCAGAACGATATTCAGGCTCTAACGAACCGTACAGTCGAAGAATTTGGTCAGATTGACATTTTGGTACATGTCAGTGGCGGAATTGTCGGCCGCACGCCTATTGCAGACATGTCGGACGAACACTGGCAAAAGGTTATCGATTTAAACCTTACCTCTTTTGTCAACATTTCGAGGGCGGTGATCCCACACCTGAGCGAGAACTCCTCGATTGTTGGCCTTGCTTCCCAGGCAGGCAGAGATGGTGGTGGTGGTGGCGCTGCTGCGTATGCCGCATCAAAAGGCGCACTAATGACGCTAGTCCGTGGCTTGGCCAAAGAGCTTGGTCCCAAAACACGTGTGAACGCGGTCTGCCCAGGCATGATTGATACTGACTTCCACAATATCCATACAAAGGACGAAGTGCGTTCGCACGTTGCCAACATAACGCCTCTGAAACGCGAGGGCCGTCCAGAAGAAGTTGCTGATTTGGTTGCATTTCTTGCTTCCAATCGATCTTCATTCATGACCGGCACCAATATCGATATCAATGGTGGCCTGTACTTCTCCTAACCCTTTCTCCAGCCGTGTGTGTAGGAATGAGATCAATCGCTCCTCCCCTCTATGAGCGTTTCTCAACATCGGCTGGAGTCTCCTAATTTGAAGGCACTCGAACCCAAAGAGCCTCATTTAACCATTTTCGACAAAACGGAGCCCGTTCGATGAGAGTATTTAAAGACCACCCCGACGCATGGTTGCCAAGCGGTGAAGGTGTTCGACGAAAAATCGTTTGCGCCTCAAAAGAGCTAATGATGGTCGAATTTTCTTTCGAAAAAGGTGGCATCGGCACACCCCATTCACACCCACATGTTCAGTCTACATGCGTCGCGTCTGGAAGCTACGAATTCACAATCGACGGTGAAACCAGCACAATTCACGCTGGCGATGGTGTCGTAATACCTTCCAATGCTGTCCACTCGTGCGTTTGCATCGAGGCAGGTAACTTGATCGATTCATTTACGCCAGTGCGCGAAGACTTCCTTGTGGCGCACGGCATCACTTTGGATTAGCGCAAATCCCCACTAACACTTTGCGCTAATGGGATGGGCAGACCGAACGCACCTGCCCATCCAATCAAACTGCAAAACATACTGAATGCCAAAGTTTAGAGGGTTAAAATGAATGCGATAAAAAGTGGCACCCGGGAACGGTTGATGCAGGTCAGTACCGCAACGCTTTGTACAGCGTTGTTTAAACTGGGGTTGCGAAACGTTTTCGTTCAAAATGCGCAGCGTTTGACACCTGGCCCCAACATGGTTGGCCCCGCTTACACCCTAAGGTACATCCCTGCCCGAGAGGACCTTGATGGTCTAAATTCGTTTGAGAACCCAAAAAACCCTCAACGCCAGGGTGTCGAAGAATGCCCCGCCGGCGCAGTCTTTGTGATAGATTCACGGAATGACGCCACCGCAGCTTCGGCAGGTTGTATTCTAGCCACTAGACTTCAACAACGCGGATGCAACGGCATAGTCACAGACGGCGGTTTTCGGGACACTCCTGAAATTGCTCAGCTCTCTATGCCTGCATATCACAATCGCCCAAGTGCACCGACAAACCTTACAAAACACCACGCAGTCGCCATTAACGACGCTATTGCTTGTGGGGGTGTCCCTGTATTCCCTGGCGACATAATGGTGGGAGACAATGAGGGCGTCATTTGCATACCAGCGCATTTGGTCGACACCGTTGCCCAGGAGGCAATGGAAATGACGATTTTTGAGGACTTTGTGCTTGAAATGGTCGAAGCGGGTGCGTCAACATTTGGGCTATACCCGCCTACTGCACCCAATACTATTGAGAAATTTAAAAAATGGCGCGCCGAAAAAGGGCTTTAGCACCTAGTCCGGTCGACTAAAAACACTGGCACTCGCTACTCAATCCAAGTGCCACGCGGCGGTCTGTTGTTCTCAATTGTAAATATCATCCCATCCAACAGTTCGGCGAGCTCTGGGCGCGCTGCAGGTCCATTGGACACGCTCACAATCTGAGCGTTCCCTTCCGGTGTAATGCAAAAAACCCCAGGTTCGGCAAATACACGGTCAGTTTCTGCCTCGCTTAGTGGCTCACTCACATATAGTCCAAGCAGCTTCATTTGCTCGACAACTAGGCCGTAGCAAATGTTGAAGCTCCAGCCAAACTCGGCAATGTCCGCCTGCGCTTTTTCCTGGGTGTCTGCAGAGACGACGACTATGTCAAACCCTGCGCGCTCCCAGTCTTGGCGCATTTTCTCTAGGCCATTCAGATACTTCTTGCAGCGGCCACAATGCCGCCCACGATAAACAACTAACAGCGTCCAGTTTCCACTAGGCTCGCCAACGAGCAACTGCCCACCTCCGACTTTTTGAAAGGTCATACGGGGGAAGCGCTCGCCAGATCTGAGTGTTAGGGGCATCCTGTCGTTCCTTTATAAGGCTTGCTTGCCTAGCCAACCAAAGAAGGTAGCCAAAGCGAAAATGCTGGAACATACGTCACCAATATCAAAGCTAGTAGCAGAGCTAAATAAAACGGCCAGATGGTTTTAAGAGACTGCTCTATCTTGATTTTGCCAACGGCACATCCAACAAAGAGGCAAGTGCCGACCGGTGGCGTGCAAAGTCCCAATCCTAGATTGATCAGCATCATGATGCCAAACTGGGTCGGGTCCATGCCGATGCTTTTTGCAATTGGCAAGAAAATGGGTGTGCAAATAAGCAGCAACGCGGCCATATCCATAATCATGCCGAGCATGAGCAAAATGATGTTGATCATCAAGAGGATGATAATTGGATTGTCAGAGATACCAAGCAGCGTGTTTCCTAAGATTTCGGGCACTTGATAAAGCGCCAGCAGATAGGCAAACGAACTTGCAAAGCCAATTAGGATCATCACCATTGCCGTTGTGCGTACCGCAGAAGTAACCGCTGTCACAAAGGCTTTCCAATCCAGAGTGCGATATACAAAGGCGGTGAGCAAGAGGGCGTAAATTGCACCGAACGCGCCGGATTCGGTGACGGTGAACACGCCAGAAAGCACGCCGCCTACAATGATCACGGCTGTGACTAGACCTGGAAGTGCCGCTGCAGCACTAATCGCAACTGCTTTTAAGCCGGGGAATGGCTCAGCAGGATAGCCATGTCGTCTTGCCAAAACATATGCTGCGACAGCCAAACAAGTGCACATCAGGATGCCTGGAATTACACCCGCAAGGAACAATTTGGAAATCGAAATACCACCGCCTGCAGCGATCGCAAAAATGATCATGTTATGGCTAGGTGGAATAACAATACCCGCGATGGACGACGTCACCGTTACGTTTACTGCATAATCAGGACGATATCCGCGCTCTTTCATCACTGGGATTAGAAGCGAGCCAAGAGCGGAAATGTCTGCGATCGCTGAACCCGAAATACCACCAAACAGCATTGATGAGAATATGTTTACCGATGCCAATCCGCCGCGAACATGGCCAACCAAAGTCGAGGCAAATCGTACCAACCTAACTGCAATGCCACCATGCAACATCAACTCGCCGGCAAACACGAAAAATGGGATAGCGAGCAGTGAGAACACTGAAATCCCAGAAATAGTACGCTGAAAAGTTATGAGTAGCGGGAAGCCTTCATACCAAAACGCAGAAAGAGCCGCGAGCCCCATCGCAAAGGCGACTGGGATGCCAAAAAAGACGCACGCAAAGAAGACGCCAAGCAAAATTGTAAGGCCCATTTTATATTGCTTCCTCTAGGTCCTGGATAAAACTGGTCGAACGGAACATGTCAGAGAACCGCAAAGCGGCGCGTAGTCCGCAAAAAAAGAACAACAAGCCGCCGCACATAACAGACGAAAGGGTGCGAAAACTTTCAGGGATATTCAGCATGGGCAACAATGTGCTCCAGCCAAAATTGAACAATTCGATGCTTGCCACAAACATCACAGCGCCGAACGCTGCTAAAATGATATCGCTAAGCAACAGGACCACTTTTTGAACGGGTTGTGGCATTGCATCTCGAAACATTGTGACGCCAAGGTGGGAGTTCTCGTGAATGCCAACCCCTGCCCCAAGTAGAGTGATGTAGCATATTAAGAGAAGTGCGAGCTGCTCAACCCAGGTCGGCGTAACATTGAGTACATATCGACCGAATACGAGCCAACCAAATGTGGCGATCAACACAACAAGCATGATGGAACACACAAAAACGCACAAGTTGGACAAGGCATCTTGCAGTAGGATTATGGGGTGACGCCTTGCGTCTTGTCGTTCGGTGCTCATGGCAACCTCTTAAGAGAAATGGGCACCCTCTCAAGGAGGATGCCCAATGTTTTAGCTTATTTCTTAGTTAGCTTGAAATAGCGCCACCAGATCCGCAAGTTCAGGGCTTGCGTTTAGGAACTGGTCATAGACCGGCTTCATAGCGTCTTGAAATGCTGATTTGTCTGCGATTTCATTCACTTGAACACCACCGTCCATAACAACTTTCATGCTAGCAGCTTCGCGTTCCTGCCAAAGCTTACGTTGCAAGTCAGTGCTGTTTTTGCCAGCTTCTGCGACAATTGCTTGTTGCTCAGGTGTCAAAGAATCCCAAGTACGTTTGCTCATGCACAAGCACTCTGGAATGATCAGGTGTTGTGACAATGAATAGTATTTAGCCACTTCAAAGTGATTTGTTGATTCATATGAAGGTGGGTTGTTCTCCGCACCGTCAACGACACCGGTTTTTAGCGACTGGAATACTTCAGCAAACGCCATTGGCGTCGCATTACCACCCATTGATTCAATCATGCCAACAAATAGATCGTTGTTCATGACGCGAACCTTCATGCCTTCAACGTCGGCTGGTGTGTTAATTGGTTTAATTGAGTTATAGAAACTACGCGCACCGGCGTCGTAATAACCCAAAGCCTTGATACCTTTAGCTTCCAAGCCAGCACTCAATGCTGCGCCCGCTTCACCATCCATCAAGCGATACATGTCTGGGACAGACTTGAAGATGAATGGCAAGGAAACAACGTTAGCTTCTGGAACAACTTGACCCATCGGGCCCAAGCTAAATACACCAAAATCAATGGCGCCGAGGCGAACCTGTTCAATCGCATCTGGTTGCGAGCCAAGCACGCCACCGTGGAAGACCTTGCCTTTAATGGCACCATCGGTTTTCTCGGTTACTTCAGCCAAAAAGGCTTCCATACCATGAGACACAGGATAGTCCTCCACATGGATGTTCCACCCACGCAAGTCCTTTGCCATTGCTGATGTGCTAAGTACGGCGCACGTTGCAAGCACCGCTGCACCGACCAAACATTTCTTAATTGTAGAATGTACCATTTGTTTCCTCCGAGTTGGCAATTCTGGGTTGCTGTCGCTGATAATTACAAATATTTACAAATTTGCCAAGAACTTTATATAAAAATAATTATCCTTTATTTTCAGCATCTTATTATCAAAAAACCGGATTCAAGCGAAAAAAATTTTCAAGCTAGTATCCCAGTTTCTGGATTCTTACGCACCAAATTGTGACCTTTCGCCGCTTGCATAATTAAGCCCGTCAATGACGCCGCGAATTTCGGCCAAACCGCGCAACCTGCCGACCAGGGGATAACCAGGATGCGTTTCCATTTCTGCATCTGACAACAATTCGTGCCCGTGGTCTGGTCTGAAAGGTATATTGAAGTCGGCTCGATCGTCTGCTTGGCGGTTCTTCTCTTCTTGGAGCAGCACCCACACCAACAAAGGCATGCGAACTGCACCATCCAAGTGCTCCGATTCTTGGAACGACCCATCTTCTTCAATTTGGACATTTCGCAGATGAGCAAAGTGAATCCGTTTTGCGAACTTCTCCGCTATTTCAGGGACATTGTTATGCGGTGATGCCCCCAGTGAACCGGCGCAAAGTGTTATCCCATTTGCAAGGTCATCATGCAGCGCGGTGAGATACTCAAAGTCCTCTTGCTTCGAAAATATCCTTGGCAACCCAAAAAGCGGTCTAGGTGGATCGTCAGGATGCACGCACATTCGTATGCCGAGTTCGGATGCGGTGGGCATGACTTCAGCAACAAACCTTTTCAAAGAGCAATTGGTGGAAATTATCGTCCAGCTCATAGCCACCCATGCAGTCATTGCTGTCATCGCCAGCGAATAATGAAAAGAGAATGAACACCCACTCGAGTACATCAGTCAAATGCCAGAAACACTTCAGCTCGAAATGGCAAAAAAAGCTGGCTTGAACCAAAAAGAAAAGGACAAGTTTACTTGCACGTCTGGGGACAATCTGGGTGTCCCAGCAAATCAAAAGGCAGGCAAGTCCGGGACACAAACTGTCCCAAATGGGATGCCCATGTGAGCGGGACAAGCAAACACACGTTTCCGTATTTGTGAACCAACGAAAACTGTCCGCTCACTAAGCCACGGGACAAAACAACCCGACCACTAACTCTACTTCACTTTTGTAGCACCGTCCCGAGCTGCGTTCCATGTGTATATTTTATTAGGACATTGTCCGAATTTTTAGCAACATGCGATTGTGGTAAAATGTTGATCTAGTTGGAATTTTAGGGCATTCACCAGCCAAAGTGGCGTTTGAACGAACTTTTACCTCGCTGCTACCGGGTATATCACTCGCACGACCATCCGCACACGTTTACATTGTGCTTAATACGCTGAATACAATCGAAGCGCGGTTAGCCATCCTAGCCCGATTGCAATAGCCATATGCCCGTGTAGCTGGTTTGAAATCGATAGGAACCGAATGTGTGCGGCAAGCGGCGACAACTAATGGGCACCAGAGGCGTTGACATAGATGGCGTAAACAGAAGTCGTTGCACAAATAAATAGTCGATTTTTCTTCGAACCAATGAAGCACAGGTTAGCAACTGTTTCGGGAACGAATATTTTGCCGAGGAGCTTGCCTGCGGCGGAAACACAATGCACGCCATCTCCCGCCGATGTCCAAATATTGCCCGAAGTATCAATTCTGAAGCCGTCGTAAAGCCCGTTGTCGCATCTTGTTAGCAAGCGTTTTGAACTTGGAATGACGGCCTGTTTTTGATCGATCTGATAGCCATAAATGTTGGCGTCGCAATTTGGATCATGCGTCTTACCTGTGTCGGCAACATACAGCTCATGCTCACCTATTGAAAATGCCAGGCCATTGGGTTGTTTCAGGTCCGAAATTTCGCAAGTAAGTTTTCCGTTGGCAGCAATTTTGTAGACATTGCTAGACCCAATTTCTGAATTTGCTGCATCGCCTTCGTAGTCAGAATCGATACCGTATGTCGGGTCCGTAAACCAAATCGAGTTATCGCTTTTGACGACAACGTCATTTGGAGAGTTCAGTCGCTTACCCTCATAGCTATCCGCAAGGATCGTGCGACTTCCATCAAACTCAATCCGACTTACGCAGCGCCCTTGATGTTCGCATGAGATTAAGCGGCCAAATCTGTCAACGGTATGGCCATTTTGATTTCTCGCTGGGTTTTCAAATTCAGATACAGACCCATCTGTTTCGTCCCAGCGGAGTGTGCGATTATTGGGAATATCTGACCACAATGCATATTTGCCGGCAGGCAACCACGCCGGCCCTTCACACCACCGACCACCAGTCCAGAGCAAATCGAGCTGAGCATTTTGAAATATGAGACGCTCAAATTCTGGCTGCAATACTTGGTATAATTCCGACATGGGCACCTGCCAACTAGCTTGAGATTTTTTGACCTCGTCCATAGACGAGCAACATGCATATAATCACAGTTCCATAGATGATTTGCCTACCCGCTTCAGGCATTTGCATAATGGATAGGACTGAGTTGAGGAGCACAATAAGGATGACGCCAACCAGAGTGCCGACATACCTCCCTTTGCCGCCAAGAATATGTGTTCCCCCAAGTACCACCGCGGCGATTGCGGGCAGAAGAAACGGGTTACCCATTCCTTGGTAGGCCTTGGCAGAGTACCCAGCCAAAAGCACGCCCGCCAACGCTGCACAAACGCCAGAAACAACAAACGCACCAAGAATTACACGCCGAGTTCGAATGCCTGATAAGTATGCTGCAGCCTCTTTGTTTCCTGTCGCGTAAATTGACTTCCCAAACGTCGTTTTGCGCAATATGAGGAAAATAATTACCGAAACGGCAGTCCATACACAAAGAGACATCGGGATCCCTAGAAAATCACCCGAGGCTAAATACCGCATTAGTGGTGTTGCTTGATCAGCGGGCGCATATCCACCGGTGTGAGCAACCATGAGGCCACGCATTGCACTATCTAACCCCAAAGTGAAAATCATTGAAGGCACTCGTAAATAGCCTACTCCAAGTCCATTTATTACGCCAACGGCCAGTCCCACCGCGATGCCAGTAGGGATGGCCAGCTCACTGCCAACGGTCGTTGCCATCATCGCAGCAGCAGTCATCGTCCATGGGATCGACAGATCTATGTGACCGAGAAGGATAACCACCATAATGCCTGCCGCAGCAATGCCTAAAAACGCGCCAGATTGTAGTTGCAGCATCAGATAGTTTGCCGTCAGAAGTGGCATCGTGCCTTGCGTCGCAAGGGTATATGCGGTGCCAATCAAAAGGATGACAACGATAAAGCCAGACGCGATCAGAATTGGCTTATCTTCAGAGCTGAATAGAGTTGTTATGTTGTTCATGTCACACCTATCGGAAAAGCCGAAGTCTGTTTTTTGTCTGTAGTGTGCGTAGTGCACCAAGGCTGACTGCAACGAGCAATACAACACCTTCAATCAGTGGCTGCAGCAATGGATCAATTGACAAAATACGGAAGTAAAATGCCAACAAGCGCAATAACAATGCTCCTACTAGTGAGCCGATGGCACCGCCAATTCCGCCGAGCAAAGAAGTCCCGCCAAGAACGACGGCAGCAATTGAATTCAACGTGTATGAACCCGCTTGCGATATGTCTGCATTGCCAGAAGATGTTTGTATCGCCAAATACAATCCGCCACATGCGGCAAAGAACCCCGCAAGCGTAAACGCTGCCAGTTTTGCCCGATCAATTGGTAAGCCCGACATAAATGCCGCGCTTTCTGACGAACCAATTGCGTAAACTGTTCGACCGGTAATGGTACGTTTAAATGGGATCCAAATGCCAAAGGAAATCACCAGAATGATTAGCAAAGGCACAGGAAACCATGATATCGGAGCGAACCATCCCGCATCGGCGTCCCACCAACCGTAGGTAGCCACCAATTCATAAAGGTCATTAGTCAATGCCCAACCTAGGTCACCATCTACATCGCCGCCGGGTTGCGGTCTGATAAACAATGCCAATCCAATAGCGATGGAGCCAGTCGCAAGAGTGGCGATGATGGGTTGAATACGACCATAAACAACGACCAAACCATTGAGCAGACCAAATGCCGTACCAGTCAGAAGGGTGATCATCATGCCTAAAATGATTTGGAAAGGCGTACCGGATACCAGTACCGAAGCAACACAGTTAGCCAAAGTCATAACGGCGCCAACTGAAAGATCCAAACCACCAAGTAGAACTGGCAAGGTTTGAGCTATCGCAACAAAAACGATGGCGACACTTTCATTGGTGTTTTGAATCAGAACGGCAGAGGAAAAGCCGCGTGGGTGTAGGAAATTATAAAGGAGCCAAAGGACGACAAGTATTATAGTCGCAGCCGTAAAGCCAATGTTTTGGCTAATGAGTAACCTCATGTTTTTCTTGAGTTCAGGCATTGAACGTTTCCCGTTTTTCGTCTTCCAAAACGTCGCCAATGTTTAGAGCGGCACTTAGTATGGCGGCCTCAGAGACCTCGTCACCTTCTAACTCAGCCGAGATTTTTCCTTCGTACATGATTGCTACTCTGTCGCAGCAACCGATAAGTTCAGCGTAGTCGGTAGAATAGAGCAACACGGACTTGCCCTGCTCAGCCAGTTCGTGAATTAGCTTGTAGATCTCCTGCTTGGTGCCGACATCAATTCCTCGGGTAGGATCATTCAGCAACACAATGTTGGGGTTGGTTTGCAACCACTTTGCAATAACGACTTTTTGTTGGTTTCCACCTGACAATGTCGAGACGGGGTGTTTTGCTGAGCCAACTTTGATCTGTAATTTTTTGATCCCCTTGGCGACAGCATCTCTTTCCTTCGTAGAGGAGACAAAAGGTCCGTTGGAAATGCTAGCAAGACTTGCGATCATTAAGTTGTCTGCGATGGACATCTCCAACATTAGGCCCTCGGTTTTTCTATCCTCAGGCACAAGTGCAAAATTTGTAGGAGAAGTTTTCGCTGAAGCTGGTGACCGCATTGTCATGGCTCGTCCATCAATTTCCACCTTACCTTCGACACCGCGAAGGACCCCAAAAAGAGCAAGCAAAAGCTCTTTTTGGCCTTGGCCATCTAGTCCACCCAATCCGAGAATTTCGCCCTTCCCTAATTTCAACGTCACGCCCTGAAGTTCACCTCCCCATTTTAGGTCGGAGATGCTCAACTGAGTTTCTCGTTTTATAAGAGGCCTTTTGTCGGGATATTGTGCATCGACAGATCGGCCGATCATAAGCTTTACGATCTCCTCATCAGAACGTTCGCCCTTTGCGAAAGTTTCAATATGCTGGCCATTTCGAAACACGGAAAGCGTGTCACACAACCTGTCGACTTCTTGCATCTTGTGCGAAATAAACAAGCTTGAGACACCCTCGCATTTTAGATCCTCGAGCAAATCGTAAATGGTCTCAACGTCTTGGCTACTAAGTGCAGAAGTTGCTTCATCTAGAATTAGGACTTTGGGTTTTTTTCCAAGCGCCTTGGCAATCTCGACCATTTGACGGCGAGAGAGTGATAGATCCTTAACAAGTTCGCTAGGGTCAATGTCTTCACACTTTATTCGCGCCAGCAAAGCTTGGGCCGCAACTCTTTGCTTTTTCCGGTCGATCATGCCCCATTTTTTAGGGGGCGAGTCTAGGAAGATGTTTTCGGCCACACTTAAATCTGGAACTAATGATAGTTCCTGGAAAATGCACACCACACCTTTACTAGCGGCTTGTGTCGGAGATTGAAGACTGGCTTCGCGGCCATCTATGTACAGATTCCCACTTGTCGGCTTCAAAACGCCCGACATGATCTTGATGAGCGTAGATTTTCCCGCACCGTTCTCACCAAGGATCGCGTGAATTGATCCGGGACGACAGCTAAAGTCCACATCTTTTAGAGCATGGGTGGCTCCAAAATTTTTCGAAATACCTGAAAGTCGCATTATGGGTGCAAGTTTAGACATGCAATTGCTCCATTGGGGTGGCGCTCCATTCGGGAGCAGGAGCGCCACTTTCTCAGTGAACTACTAAGAGTCGTCTTTTGTCTGCGCCATAATTGACGGACCTGAAATGTTCACGCCGCATGGAGGGAACTCATTGACCGTAAAGAAGTTATCAGGAAGATCGCTCCAGTAATTTAGTCCGTCTTCCAGCTCGTCGTAAGTTGCAACTGGCAGGGGAACTGAGATTAATTGAGGCATGACATTGCCTTCTAAGGCAGAGATTGCGGCCTTCATTGAAATTGCGACTAGGCCCGGAGACTGGCCAATTGAGATGCCTTTCAGACCCTCGTCAGCGTATTTCGCTAGCGCCTTACGATAACCATTTTCAGATTCACCGGACATTGGAACCATTGGATGGTCGGTATCGAGCAGAGCCTGAACAACGCCGTTTGTGCCACCTTGTGCTACTACACCGTCGAATGTGCCGTGAACTGCGATGGCATCTGCAACTACCTTTTGCGCTGTGCCATCATCCCAATTGCCTACTACTGAAATGACCTCCCAATCGCCACCAGACTCATCCAGGACCTGATGAATGCCAAGCGACCGATCACGGTCAACAGAGTTGCCAGCAAGACCTCGAACTTCTAAGAGCTTGCCCGAAGTTTTTCCAAGTTTCCCAAGCTCTCCTAGAACGTGAGACGCATACATTCTGCCCATTTCCAGCTGGTTTTCGTTTACCTGCATTACCTTGTCGGTATCTAGAACATTATCAAATGGAACAATCACAACGTTGTTCTTGTCCGCTAGTCTGATCACCCGATCAAAGCCATCTGGCGCGACGGCAATCGTGACAATTGCATCGTAACCTTGGTTGATAAAGTCTTCGATTGCGCCAAGTTGAACAGCGGCGTCAGTGCCAGTTGAAACAACTTTAAACTCTGAGATTTTGTCTTTGATTGAAGGGTCTTCTGCGAACGCTTTTGCAGTTTTGACCATTTGAATTCGCCATCCGTTGCCAACAAAGCCATTTACCACAGCGAGTTTGAATGGCCCTTCACGCTTTTCCCATTGTAGAAATTTGGTGTCTGGTGACCACTGTGCGAAACAAGACGGGTTTGCGCCCGGTCCGTTTACGACCGTTGGGCCTGCCATTGCAACGGCGCAGCTCATTGCAAGCCCTGCAACAGACATCGCGAGTACACGTTTTATCATTTTCTTCCTCCCATTTGCGGATTTACCGCGTTTAAATTCGCCTTTTTGGCGTCTCTTTGAAGCGACAAGTGGCGCTACAAAAAACCGTTTTGACCGTTTTTCGGTCAAACAAAGTACTGACTAAAGTGGGCCGCTTCTGTGCGACAAATTACGATGCCTCAAGTCGGACGGCAGCAGCTCGTGCGGAAAATTCTGATAGCAAACCGGGCGCAAAAAGCGTCGAATTGACAACGTACCAACAGAGGTGGCGCCAAAATTTGTGGATGCAGGGTATGGGCCGCCATGAACCATCGTGTCGCAGACTTCAACTCCTGTGGGAAATCCGTTGATCAAAAGTCGTCCGGCTTTCCGTTCCAGGATCGGGAAAAGTGTTTGCACAGTCTCGAAATCGGCATCTTCCATGTGGATTGCACATGTAAGTTGGCCTTGAAGTGACTTTGCTATGGTCGCAAACTGTTTGATGCCTGTTGCTTTGACAATCAGTCCGAGCGGCCCAAACGCTTCCTCACCAAGGTTATCTGTCGAAAGCCAGTTGTCGCCCGAGGTTACGTAAAGATTTGGACTAGCAGTTCTCTCATCGCTAGATGTGATCAGAATTTCCTGAACATCTTGAGTTGCCGAGATGCGATCCCGTCCGTCTCTGTAAGCCTGAGCTATGCCATCGGTTAACATTGTTTGCGCTTCGACTGAACTTAGCGCTTTAACTGCTGTATCTATAAACGTTTGAGCTTCCGGGCTATCTAACAAGATAACTACTCCCGGATTTGTACAAAACTGTCCGGCGCCCATCGTTAGAGAAGCAGACCAACCTGTTGCGATATCGGCGCCGCGTGATTTTAGGGCATTGGGCAGCAAGAACATTGGATTTATAGAACCAAGCTCGCCAAAGAACGGGATCGGATTTGGACGAGCTGCGCACAAATCGAATAGAGCACGGCCACCATGTAGGCTGCCGGTAAACCCGACAGCATTTATCAAAGGGTGGGTTACAAGGGCTGCCCCTACGTCACGTTTTGCCCCTTGAATTAAGGAAAATGTACCCGGGTGAACGCCTGTAGATTTTATTGCTGCCTTAATAGCTCGAGCAACCAATTCACTAGTGCCGGGGTGCGCGGAGTGGCCCTTAACGACAACCGGACATCCCGCAGCTAACGCTGCTGCGGTATCTCCACCAGCAACGGAAAAAGCAAGTGGGAAGTTTGAGGCACCAAATACGGCAACAGGCCCTATTGGTCGCTGCTGCATGCGCAGTTCTGGGCGTGGTAAGGGCGCCCTTTCTGGCCGCGCCTCGTCGAACCTTCGATCCAGGTATTCACCACCAATGATATGCTCAGCAAATAGTTTTAGTTGCCCGGTAGTCCTGCCGCGTTCGCCAACAAGCCTTGCTTCAGGTAGACCGGTTTCCTGCGAACCGATAGCTGTTATTTCTTCGCCCAAGGCGTCGATTTCGTTGGCGATTGCCAAAAGCAGGTCGGCACGCGCTTTTCGATCGGAATAGCCAAAACTCCAGAAGGCTTCTTCAGCGGCCTTGCAAGCTTCATCGACCAAATTGGGTGTACCCGTTGCAAAGGTATGGGCATTTCCGCGCGCTGGCTGCGAAGTGAATCTTTCGTCACTATCAACCCATTTTCCGGCAATCAAGTGTTTTCCAGTAAGCATTGAACATCCAAATTTCGAGCTAAATTAGATTTCGGGCAGAAAGATTGCGCATCAAATGAGACACCCCAAACGTCCACTCCGGACAATCGGTTGAAAAGCGAACGATGTTGGTTAGCGCGCCAAGTTTTGCCGACGAGATTGTGACCTTGTCACCGATTTTATGTGTGAACCCTTGGCCCGGATGGTCTCTGTCTTCAGTTGGGGCAAAAAGCGTACCCAAAAACAGCATAAAGCCATCAGGATATTGATGGTGGCGACCAATGACCTGAGATACGAGATCGGCAGGATCTCTGCTGATTTCCTTCATCGAACTATGACCACGCATCACATAGTCATCGTCACCCTCGACAAGAAGATCGACCTCGGCTTGTCGGATGTCATCCAACGAAAAAGTATCGTCGAAAAGTCGAATAAATGGTCCAATTGCGCAAGAGGCGTTATTGTCTTTTGCTTTGGACAATAAAAGCGCAGACCTACCTTCGACATCTCTTAGGTTTACGTCGTTCCCAAGGGTTGCACCCTTGATTTCACCTGTTGAAGCAACGGCCAACA
Source organism: Maritalea porphyrae (assembly GCF_030159895.1). Classification (GTDB taxonomy): domain Bacteria; phylum Pseudomonadota; class Alphaproteobacteria; order Rhizobiales; family Devosiaceae; genus Maritalea; species Maritalea porphyrae. Next base: position 1,769,791 of record NZ_BSNI01000002.1, on the reverse strand, counting down.
CAACTTCAGGTTCAGGATTGTTCCAGTTCGAGATTGGATGGATGCCAACCTCTGCACCTGATCCAACTGCTGAAAGCGTTTGAGCTTTGGAAAACACTTCCGCATCAGGTCCAATTCCAACCTCTAGATACTGGCTCCAAAGCCCTTCATTTTGCAGTGCCTGTTTGACTTTTTGCGCTTCGGGCGAACCTGCTTTTACGTTGCGTAGGTTCGCACCGATTGCGTTGCCAATCCTTGCTCTTATGGCATTGGCCTTGTCGGCATCACCTGCAGCCTGCTCTTCGATCACGCGTTCTACCATGGAACTTGCAAAGGTAACGCCGCACGCCTTGACCGCTTGTAAGTCGCACGGAGCAAGCAGATGGAGATCGTTTTTGTTCACACTATTCGCAGCGGCCAATTTTTCGACGGTGCAAAGCTCGGCGCCGGCAACAGTTCTTATATAGTCCGCAGGATTAGGCATTTCCAAAACGTCTCGGACTGTCGGCGCCTCAAATGAAGTGATATCAAAAACGATACCACCGCGAACGGTGACTACCGATGGCCCCTGGACTTCTGGATTCCAAACGCGACCAACATGAAGGCCTTTGCGATCTAACGTGAACATTTTTCCATTCCAGTTTGCTTTCTTTTTGGCCTGTTTTGTTACTAGTGGTTGTTGCGAGGCATTGATTTTTTAGCGACAGAGCGGAACTCCGTAGCGCCTTCGAAGACCATGCCTTCGTCGAACTGTTTAACGTTCTCACGAAACAGTTTTTGCCATGGCGTCTGGCTTTCTGGCACTTTAAATCCCCCGGCTTTTTCAAGTTCCGCATATCTGCGATCAATTTCGTCGTCGTCTAACAGGACGTTTACAGAGCATTCATTGAGGTCAATTCTGATTGGGTCACCGGTCTTAAGAATGCTAAGCCCCCCACCTGCCGCAGCTTCGGGTGCCGCATTTAGAATTGATGGCGAACCTGAGGTGCCTGACTGACGACCGTCACCAATACAAGGCAAGGCCGTTACTCCACTTTTGAGCAGATAGGCCGGCGGTCTCATGTTCACGACTTCGGCCCCGCCCGGATATCCCAGCGGCCCTGTTCCCCGCATGACAAGGATGCTCGAGGCGGTTGCATTGAGGGCAGGGTCGTCTATTCTTTTGTTGAAGTCTTCGGGCCCATCAAAAACAATAGCGGTGCCTTCAAATGTCCCAGGCTCACCCACATTGTTAAAGTATGTCTCGTGAAACTCGTCAGAGATCACACTCGTTTTCATGATGGAGCTTTCGAATAGATTGCCCTTTAGGTTCAGAAAACCAGCTTTGGATTTCATCGGTTTAGAAACCGGACGAATAACGTCTTCGTTATGGCTTGGCGATCCGGCATAGTTTGCGGCCAGTGTTTGCCCATTACAGGTGATCGCATCCGGGTTAGGAATAAGGCCGGCAAAAAGCATGTTGCCTGCAACAGCGGGAACGCCACCCGCCCTATAAAAATCTTCGGAAAGATATTCCCCGGCAGGTTGGAGATTTACCAATAGTGGAATGTCATATCCGAAACGTTGCCAATCGTCATTCGACAGCTCGCACCCCAAATGGCGCGCTATCGCGTTCAGATGTATGGGGGCATTTGTCGAACCGCCTAACGCGGAACACATAACAATGGCATTCTCAAATGCTTCGCGCGTCATGATATCGGACGGCTTAAGATCCTCCCAAACCATTTCGACAATTCGCTGGCCAGTTTGGTATGAGACTTGTCCGCGCTCACGCAATGGTGCTGGGATAGATGCAGATCCGGGCAATTGCATTCCCAAAATCTCTGCAAGAGAATTCATCGTGCTCGCAGTACCCATTGTGTTGCAATATCCAACCGAAGGGACAGATGCAGCAGCCATCTCGAGAAACTGCTGATCGTCAATTTCTCCAGCGGCGAGTTTCTTGCGCGCCTCCCAGACAACTGTCCCTGAGCCCGCACGTTTTCCATTCAACCAACCGTTGAGCATTGGACCAACAGAGAGTGCAATGGCGGGTATATCTACGGTTGCGGCTGCCATCAGCAATGCAGGAGTGGTCTTGTCACAACCGATATTTAAAACAACGGCATCGATCGGATACCCATGCAAAGCTTCCACCAGCCCCAAATATGTTAGATTGCGATCAAGGTTGGCGGTTGGGCGTTTGCCCGTCTCTTGAATTGGGTGCACTGGGATTTCGAGCGGGGTTCCCCCCGCTGCAATGATCCCATCTCTCACCCGTTTCGTGAGTTCCAAATGGTGTCGATTGCATGGGCTGAGGTCGCTACCAGTCTGAGCGATGCCGATTATTGGCTTGCCGGACCGTAGCTCTTCCCAGGTTAAGCCATAGTTGATGTATTTTTCTAGATACAGCGCCGTCATTTCAGGGTCGTCTGGATTATCAAACCACTGCCGAGAGCGTAATTGCTGCGCTGTTATTCTTTTTGCAGACACTTTTGGACCCATTTTCTAAACTACGAAAGCATCGCAACCACAACTGGTATCGATACCGGTATCGATACATTTACCCCTACGGCGATGCGTGGTCAACACATTTTTCTGGCAATGCAACCAAACAATGTGGTCTAAAATCTCAGAAACATGCGTGGGGAGGCGATTCACCTCCTATCCGTGAAGGACGAGAATTTGAAAAAAGAAATAACGTTGAAGGATGTTGCTGAGGCTGCAGGAGTAAGTAAGATGACGGCCTCGCGCGCGCTCCGCGGCGCAAACGATGTTTCTAAGGTGAATGTTGAGAAAGTCAAAAAAGCCGCAAAAGAAATAGGTTACGTCGGCAACCATCTCGCCGCATCTTTGACGAAAACCAATTCAAATCTCATCGGCGTGGTCCTTCCAAACCTAACCAACATCGTTTTTTCTCATGTCATGAGCGGCATCACGGGTGCGCTGGACGATACAATTTTCCAACCTGTATTTGGCGTGTCGGACTACGATGAGGAAAAGGAGTACGAAGTCATCAAGAATATCCTTTCTTGGAGACCGGCTGGACTAATTGTCACTGGAACCAATTTTCCTGAAAGCACAAAACTAATCTTGAGGCAGGCAAAAATACCGTTGGTTCAAATTATGGATACGGATGGAGATATCATCGATTCTGTTGTCGGCTTCTCGCATGAAAAAGCTGGCTACGATATGGCTAGGGCGTTGTTAGAAACCGGTCGAGAAAGAATTGGGTTTATTGGTTGCATTATCGAGAATGATTTTCGCGCTGCCAAACGAAAAGCCGGATTTATACGCGCGCTTGATGAAGCGGGGCATAACCTGGTTTGCGACTACAATGTCGATTCTGTATCCACCATTTCTGTCGGCCGTGGACTTGTCGATGAAGCGTTATCAGCTCATCCAGAGTTGGACTGCATCTACTTTTCGAACGACGACATTGCAGCCGGTGCATTATTCAGGTGTATCGAAAAGCAGATTGCAGTCCCAGAAGATTTGGCATTGATCGGTTTCAACGGCATGGACATCTCAAATTGCTTTCCCGGCAAACTAGGCACTTCCGTAACGGACCGCGCAGGCATCGGGTCGGCAGCCGCGAAGATTCTATTGAGAAGGTGTACCGGCGAGATGAGCATTGAATCTGAAAAAATAGTTCTTGAACCACAAATTCGATTGGGGAACTTGCTGGAAAATTCATCTAGTTCGTAAAAAAGCATCAGCCAATCGGAGCAGTCTCTTGTTCGGCCTGCTTACAGCAAAACAACGCCTAAACAATCGATTAGTGTTAATATGGTGAGAATACTTGCCCCTCGTCACATAAGTATATGGGAGCACTAAAGGAACTAGTTGCTAGCTTCTTCCACATCGTGGATAGATTCGTCGAGCTTTTGTCGCAAGACTGGGTTTTGCCGCCAATTGGTGCGATTTTGCGCACCACCGTAGAAAGATATTTGCGTAATCATAAGATGGGCTATCCAAAACGCGTTCTGTCAACTTCGTCCTTTTTATTTACCTTGGCTACCATACGGAACACCAATGCTATCGCTCCCATTGCGAAGTCAGTGGCCGATGAATTCATGCGCCAAGGTGCAATTGCCCAAATTGACTTGGACTTAGATATTAGCGTTGAGACCTACTCGCTGTTAACTCGTCATGATCAGGTGCTAACCCCTGCTGCGAAGTTAGCTAAAGGTGAAGTAGAAAAAGTCTATGAGCTAGACAGCGCCATTTTTGAACAAATGAAATACAAAGGGCTCGCCGACTTGTCTTAGCAACCCCGTTAGCTGCCGAAATTGATAACCAAATTTACTCGCACTTGTTCACGAACATGAGTGAAACTATCGCATCCTTACACCCATTCAATACAGGCGAAAGCTGTGTTTCGGAGAGTAATAAATCAAGAAATTTGTTAGGGAAGGATTCCGACGAGGCTAACATGACAAACAGTATTGTTCACTACTTACAGCGAGACTGAGTTCGACATCTGGCGAACACTGATCACTAAGCCAAAAAATGATTACAGATACGAGCAATGTAGCGGGGGCGGCAGCGTCCCTACCAACAAGCACAACTTCACGTAAAAGTAATGGCGGAGAGGAAGGGATTCGAACCCTCGAGACAGTTACCCGCCTACGCCCTTAGCAGGGGCGCGCCTTCGACCACTCGGCCACCTCTCCACGGGCGCTTAAATCTCAATCCGGCATGCAAATCAAGTCTCTCGTCATATTTTTATGCAGATTCTGTTCAATTATTTTCGCGCGTTGCAATTTAGGGCAAGCGCAATCATATCATTGGATTATCGAGGCATGCATTGCCGCAACAAATGGGTCACTTAGCGAACGTTGAAATTTGGCCAAGTTTGAATGCTGATACAGATCAAGAAAAAGCCTTGTTTGGAGAAAAACTTTATCGAAATTCAATTGCTATCACTATGCTATTGCTAGCAATTCTGACTTCACCAGCTGCGTTGGCGAACGACCCAACTGGTACTTGGCTGACCAAAGACAAAGCCGAGATCACAATAGAGAGATGCGGGGACGATTTCTACGGCATAGTCTCTAAGCCGGCCAAATCGGGTTTACGCGACATTCGCAACCCTGACCCGGCGCTCGGTGGCCGACCGATATTGGGCATGCCTTTGCTTCGCGTGAGTGCAGATATAATTCAATGCAAATTGCCGGGAGAGCTCCACAATCCATTTGACGGCAAAATGTAACAAGGCAGTTTAGAGCTGCTGAGCGAGAATGAGCTGCGCGTGCGTGGTTGTGTCTTGAGAGTTTTGTGTCTTCTTGAAGATTGGGTCAGAATTGGATTCTGACCCCCTCTCCTGAATTCTTAGCGCTGGCCGAACAAAACCTTTTGAGCTTCTTTGTCAGATGCAATGTTCAGCTGCTCCCGTTCCTTTTTGCCAACGGCTAGCCCAACTTGCACGGCAGGACGCGCCAACATCCGATCAATCCAGTTTTTGACGTTTGGGTGTTCATTGATGTCAATTTGTTGACCTTCATGGCCAAGCGCCCAACCGATAATAGCCATGTCCGCAATTGAATAGTCATCAACCACAAAATCACGGCCTTCAAGGCGACGATTTAGTACGCCATATAGCCGGTTGGCTTCGTCGACATATCGCTTGATTGCATAAGGAATCTTTTCTGGCGCATATTTGCCGAAATGGTGGTTTTGACCGAGCATTGGGCCAAAGCCGCCCATTTGCCACATCAGCCATTCATCAACGGCAACCCGTTGGCGCAAATCGGCGGGGTAGAACTTGTCAAATTTCTCGCCCAGATATTTCATAATGGCGCCAGATTCGAAAACAGAGATTGGCTTGCCGCCCGGACCTTCAGGGTCAATTATCGCAGGCATTCGATTATTCGGCGCAATCTTGAGAAAATCGGGCTCAAACTGCTCGCCTCGACCAATATTCACCAACTTCAATGTGTAAGGCACACCCAGTTCTTCAAGTAGTATCGAGATCTTAAAGCCATTGGGGGTTGGCCAATAATATAGCTCGATCGGCTGCGTCTGAATTGCGGACATAATCTACCCTTTTCAAATAATACTCGTCTATTTATCGTACAATTACGATAAAGCTTCAAGTGACGCATAGACACGTTTTTGTGTTTGGACGATTTGTCACAACTTCGTCCTATCTATGGACGCGAACGATGGGCTATTGTGGGCCGAAATACACGTACGAGGCAACAAACGTGGAAATACTAATTCTCTTTGCCGCGGGCCTTTTGGCCGGCGCGCTGAATTCTTTGGCCGGCGGTGGCTCTTTTGTAATATTTCCAGCGCTTTTGTTTGTTGGCGTGCCACCAATCATGGCCAATGCCACCAACACTTATGCATGTTTACCAGGATATGGCAGTGGCGCTATCGGCTTTTGGCAAGATATTTTGCGTCACAAGGACAAACTGCTTGTCTATTCCATTATCGCACTTGTTGCTGGATTTTTGGGTGCCGAAGCATTGCTGCGGGTTTCAGACGCGCAGTTTGAAGGACTAATCCCCTGGTTGATGTTATTTGCGGTAGTTGCTTTTACTTTTGGTGGACAGTTCAATCAATGGATGGCGAACCGCCGAACAACCAGCAAAAATGGTGCACGTACTGGCGCGATTGTTACGACGGTATTCTTAGCGCTTATTTGCTTTTATGGCGGCTTCTTCAATGCAGGACTGGGCATAATCCTGCTGGCCTATTTAGTCCTTGCCGGATACCAAGACTTAAATGCCATGAATGGTCTTAAATTGCTCATCTCGTTTCTAGTGTCAATTACCGCGGTCGTACGCTTTTCAATGAGTGGCTCGATTGAGTGGCAAGCGGGCACAATTGCGTTGATCGGCGCAACAATTGGCGGGTTTGCAGCAGCAAAGCTCTCCTACTTATTGCCCGCATCGTCGATCAGAAACTTCGTTGTTGTTTATGGTTTCGGGCTTACCGTCTATTTCTTCTACACAACGTACTTCGCGTAAACAAAAAACCCGGCAACAAGGCCGGGCTTCAAAGCATCTAGCAATGGAAATTATTGGCTATGCATCACATTCGGTGCACTCAGGCTCAGATTCGGCAGGCAGTGTGCCGATGAACATGTCCAAGCCAAGATTTCTTGGGTCATCCTGACGGTGGCGATCGATCAAGGATTTACCTTCGTCGCCGAAGTAGGACTTGAACCCAACCGTTGCCCGCGTACCAAAGCCCTCGTCCCAAGCCAGTTTACCCGTCAATGAGAATGGCAAAGCAGACTCTACAAACGAATGCTCGACCGTGAAGTTGATGGTCTCTGTTCCCAAAATGGTGCCGCCGCCAACGCTGAGGCGCGTATTGTCGGTTGCATAGTACGCAATGTCGGCCAAAGCAAAATATCCACTCGCATCGGTTCTGAAGGGCGACACATAGTCAACGTTCGCCCAACCTGCCCAAGCTTCCAGCGTCAATTGATCGACATAGAGCTCAACCTCAGGGCCCACTGCGAACAGCTTCGCAGCATCGGTCATTACATAGCCAGCAGCGGCACCTGCCAAATAGCTTTCAGGGTCGCGTGTAAACAGGTGAATTGCACCGCCGGTGGTAACAGAGTTTGATCTGTTGTGAATTGCAGCATCAACTTGAATACCAAACTGATCACCCATCGGCGCAGCGAAGGAAACACCTGCTGCATATTGCCCCGCAAACGGATTTAAGTATCCGCCGCCCTCAAACTCAATTTTTCCGTTTGGTTGCGATACGGCTTGTTGTCCAAATGCGCTGGTTGACATCAACAATGCTGTCGCCAAACAGCCGAATGCAAGCGACGTCTTTTTCACTGAACAGCGCCTCCCTTGATTATTGTTAATCAAAAGTAACCATACATATTCAAAAATGTGAATAGTGAAATTGCTTAGTTTTTGCCAATTTCTGCGGTTTCTGGCCGCCGATTCCGTTTGGGAATGCATAGAGAATACAAATTAACTAGCTTCTACTTACCCACACCGCACAGTCATGAAAAGCAGCGCCACCAAACGGAGGCACCGGATCCGAGCCGATCAACGTGTTAATTCCGGAACTATCTGGATGTGAATCGTTCTTGTGGAGCCCTTCAACAATGATTACGCTCGTTTGGATTCCGTCGTAAAGCACAGCGGATAGAGTCACTTCCCCGCGTTTGTTGCCAACTTGAATCCAATCGCCGTTCCCAATTTGTAGTCGTGCAGCGTCTAGTGGATGCAACAACGCCTTTGGCTGCCCCTCCCGTTTTTGCGACCCGGGGGTTTCGTTAAACGAAGAGTTCAAGAAAGCTCGTGCTGGACTCGTTGCCAATCGGAATGGGTGCAATTCATCGCACTTTTCGTTAACATCCCAATGGTCCGCAAATTTTGGCATAATTGAAGGATCGCAAACCCACTCGACGCCTTTTGTTTGACGTGTTTCTTCCCAATTGGGGGCAAACCTATACTTACCGTCCGACCAAGCAAATCCACTACGGTAATGCGCAATGTCTTGCGCATTCGCCCGATCAACAAACCGAGTTTCCGCAAAATTAGACAGCGAACCGATGTCGGATTTAACAAAGGTGTGATCAATTAGCTCATCATCTGACATTTCAAACACATCAGAACTGACGCCTAGCCGTCGCGCCAATTGGGCAAAAAGCCAGTGATTTGATTTTGCTTCACCCGGCGCTTCAATCAGTTTCGGGCCGTATAAAATGCGCGTGTGTCCACCGCGCGTATAATAGTCGCTATGCTCTAAGAACATGGTGGCGGGCAACACATAGTCCGCCATTTTGGCAGTTTCTGTCATGAATTGCTCATGCACTACCGTAAACAGATCTTCACGAGCAAAGCCCTGTTTGACCTTAGCTTGCTCTGGCGCAACAACCATTGGATTGGTGTTCTGAATCAAAAGTGCTTTAACCGCACCGCCACCTTTGAGCGCTTGCTTCTCGCCGGTAAGGATGGGCCCAATCTCGCACATATCGAGCAAACGCGCAGATCCATCGGTCAAGTCTTTACCTTCAAGGTCCGTCTTATCAAGCGCCCAAGTGCCTGAGTTTGAATGGAAAGCGCCGCCGCCCTCTTCCATCCAAGCTCCGGTCATCGCGGGAATAGACAAAGCAGAATGCATTGCCACCGCACCATTGCGTTGCCTGGTGAAACCATAACCAAGCCGGAAATAGCTCTTGCGATTTTGCCCCACGAGCGCGGCAAACTCTTCAATTTGCTCAACTGCTAGGCCGGTGATTTGAGCAGCCCATTTTGGCGTTTTATCTTCTAGATGAGATTCAAATTCTGGATTGAAGTCTGTGAATTTACTCATATATTCACGATCGGCGAGCCCGTCGCGTAGGAGAATGTGCATCACCGCGCAGGCTAAGGCACCATCAGTGCCGGGTCGCAAAATCAATCCCAAATCGGCCTGCTGCATGGTTGCCGTATTGTATATATCAACCACAACAATCTTTGCGCCACGTTCTTTACGGGCACGCATGGCGTGAGTCATCACATTGACTTGTGTATGCACCGGGTTGGTTCCCCAAATGACCACCACATCGGATTTGGCCATTTCTTCTGGGTTTACGCCCATTAATTTGCCTGTGCCGGTAACAAACCCCGCCCAAGAAATCATGGAACAAATAGTGCCATATTGGCGCGAGTAGCTTTTTGCATTGCGCAGTCGCTCGATGCCGTCGCGCATCACATGTCCCATTGTGCCGGCGTAGAAATATGGCCAAATTGCTTCTGCGCCGTGCTCTTTTTCTATTTGCAGAAAACGCTCAGCAATATCATCTAGCGCTTCGTCCCAGCTCACTTGCTTCCAATGCCCCGCTCCCTTGGCACCGACTCGTTTCAATGGATGCGTAACGCGATTAGGGTGGTGCACGCGCTCAGCATACCGCGCCACTTTTTCGCAAATCACACCTGCCGTATAGGGGTCGTCTTTCGCCCCGCGTACCCGGCCAATTGTGTGGTCATCAAGAATTTCGACATCCAGCGCGCAGGTGGATGGGCAGTCGTGCGGACACACGCTACGCTCAACAGAGCGCACGATTGGTTTGTTCATTTGGGGTGCCTGTTGGCAAATTGGGTTTCGACAAGCCCATAGAGCCAATTTGAAGCTTGATTTGTCAAGCACGACGCATAAAAAAGGGCTGCAAACCCAAAGGAATGCAGCCCCACAAATTTTTGCAAGATACCTTGGCTAGTTAGCCAACGATCTCGTCGTCCGAGAAGAAGTATTTGATTTCTTCAGCAGCTGTCTCTGGTGCATCTGAACCGTGTACAGAGTTTTCACCGATTGAAAGCGCGAATTCTTTGCGGATTGTGCCGTCGGCAGCTTCTGCTGGGTTTGTTGCGCCCATAACTTCGCGGTTTTTCGCGATTGCGTCTTCGCCTTCAAGAACCTGAACAACAACTGGCTCAGAAATCATGAATTCTACAAGCTCACCAAAGAAAGGACGTTCTTTGTGTACAGCGTAAAAGCCTTCAGCTTGCTCTTTTGTCATGTGAATGCGCTTTGAAGCAACAACACGAAGGCCAGCCTCTTCAAATTTAGCGACGATTTTGCCAGTTAGGTTACGCTTTGTTGCGTCAGGCTTGATGATTGAAAATGTGCGTTCCAGAGCCATTTTATGTCCTTAAAGGTTCGGGGAAGAATTTGGCGGCGGTTTTACGCTGACTTTTGCCAAGACACAACCCTTGGAATGCCTCATTTTCAAAGCAAATTTCCAATCGCCTATTCGTTAGGTTCGATCCAAAGCTCGTTTCGCTCGATCTGCCCACCCTCCGGGTGCTCAACAACGACCGCAAGCACCTCGATTTCCTTTTTAATCTCAATTGCTTGGTCGTAAGTTAGAGCCGTTAGCACCTGCGCGCAGATTGCTTCTTTTATGCTTGGGACGATGGTAAGCACAGCCATGTCATCTTGCAAAGTCAAGGATTGGGTGTTGCCGTTTTGCCAACATTGGTTGGGCGCTGAATAGGTATATTGCAAAAACACTGTGTTATCGGCAGTGCGCCATGCGCGCTGAATGGCTTCTTTGGGCGCTTCATTTGGATTGAAATCTGCCCGATCATTCTGGGATATTCCCGTACTTTCCTCAGAACCGTTCCAAGCCAGCTGTGCGACCAAAAGTGCGAGCACCACCAGCCCTGTTGCGATGCGTATAATTTTCATATCTTTGGTCCCACGCAGGTAAATGCCTTTGTTTTCGCGAGGTTGTGGCAGAAAAACAATGGCCAACACCCCCTATCTTCACGTAAAAGCGCAAAAATCAAACATAATGAACTCTCGCCATACGTCTGGAACTGTTCCGCTTAGTTTCTTGCCGTGTGCCGCAAAACAAGCAAATTGGCCGCCATGCTGCAAATCACAAACCTGACATATCTAATTGAAGGTCGCACGCTTTTTGAGAACGCGACGCTGACTTTGCCCACCGGTGCCAAGGCAGGATTTGTCGGGCGCAATGGCTCAGGCAAAACCACGCTGTTTAAGATATTGCAGGGCGAAATCGCGGCAGATGGTGGTGACTTTGAAATTCATCAACGTGCGCGCATTGGCGCGGTTGCGCAAGAAGCGCCCGCAACGTCCGATAGTGTGATGGACATCGTTTTAAGCGCCGACAAAGAGCGACTGTCTTTGTTGCAAGAAGCTGAAGTAGCCACCGACCCGCTTCGGATTGGCGAAATCCACACTCGTCTTGCGGAAATAGAATCCCATTCTGCGGAGGCGCGCGCCAGTTCCGTACTAAAGGGTCTTGGCTTTTCGACCGAAAAGCAAGGCGAACCTTGTGCTAATCTTTCTGGTGGTTGGCGGATGCGCGTGTCGCTTGCTGGCGTATTGTTTTCAAAGCCCGATCTTTTGTTATTGGATGAGCCGACCAACTATTTGGACCTTGAGGGCACACTATGGCTAGAGCGCTATTTGGCGAACTACCCCTACACTGTTTTCATGATCAGCCACGATCGGGATTTGCTCAACAAGGCGGTGAATTCGATTGTGCATTTGGAACGCGGCGGCCTGACATTTTATCGCGGCCAATATGACCAGTTCGAAGCCAATCGTCGCCTGCAAATGGAGTTGAACAACAAGCAGCGCGAAAAGCAGCTCGAACAACTCGAGCATATGCAAAAATTTGTGGAGCGCTTCCGTGCCAAAGCCACCAAAGCCAAACAGGCTCAGTCGCGTCTAAAACGCATGGAAAAGATCAAACCGGTTTCCGCTTTGTTTGACGAGCATGTGTCGCCCTTTAGCTTTCCTCAGCCTAAACGCGCGGTGTCTGCGCCACTTATCGATCTTGAAGATGCCGCGACTGGCTATGGCAATACACGCATCCTAAGCAATATCAATGGACGCATCGACCCAGAAGATCGCATCGCTCTTGTGGGGATCAACGGAAACGGTAAATCGACTTTTGCGAAATTGCTCGCAGACGAGTTGGAATTGCAGGATGGGCGCCTGACCAAAGCGCGAAAGCTTGAGGTGGCGCACTTTGCACAGCACCAGATGGACAAGCTGAACCCAAAACAGACGCCACTTGAGCATGTTGAACCGCTAATGCCTTATGACAGCGAAGCTAAGCGCCGTTCGCGTGTCGCACAGATGGGACTTTCCACGTCGCGCATGGACACTTTGGCCGAAAACTTGTCTGGTGGTGAGCGTGCGCGTCTTTTGATGGGGTTGATTACATTTTCGGGTCCAAACATGTTGATTTTGGACGAGCCGACCAACCACCTCGACATTGATAGCCGCGATGCGTTGGTGCAAGCGCTAAACGAATATGAAGGCGCGGTGCTGATCATTTCGCACGACCGGCACTTAATTGAAGCCACTGTGGATCAGCTTTGGATCGCTGAAAATGGCACCATTTCCGTGTGCGATTACGATCTGGATACCTATCAGCGCTCGATCATTGGCAACAAGTCAGAAAAAAGCGACAAAACAAAAGACCAAAGCCCAGCCGACAAAAAGGCTGACCGCAAAGCGGCTGCCGCCCTCCGGGCCGAGCTTTCGCCTTTGCGCAAAGAAATCAAAGGCTTGGAAACATCCATTTCTAAACTGAATCAAAAACTTGAAAAGCTAGATCAGCAACTAAGTGACCCTGATCTTTTCCAGAAGGACCCGGACAAAGCTGTGCAATTGGGTAAAGACCGCGCCCAGTGCGAACGAGAAATAGAATTGGCAGAAACCGATTGGATGGATAAAGTCGAGGCGTTGGAAGAAGCAGAACAGGCGCAACAAGCGCGTTAGGGAGAAAATGATGAAAAAGCTGATTGCAGGATTGGTGTTTGCTGTTGGGTCACTGTTTGGCGCGGCGAGCCATGCGCAGGAATTGACTGACGAGCAAACGACTGAGGCGATCGCTTTTGCACAAAACGCAGCAGCTTATGTGCTTTATCATGAAGTCGGCCACATGTTCGTTTCCCAATTTGAGCTTCCGATTTTGGGCCGCGAAGAAGATGCGGCAGACAATATTGCCACCCTAATGCTGCTGCATGCCGAAACGGAAGAAAAAGACAATGTGCTGCTGGACGCTGCGCACAGCTGGTTCTTGTCCAACAACTCAGCCACAGATGATGTGATTTCAGATGCAGAGTTCTACGACAGCCACAGCCTAGACATCCAGCGCGCCTTCCAAATTGTTTGCCTAATGGTTGGCGCGGACCCTGACCTTTTTGCCAAAGTCGCCACCGACATTGGCATTGATGAGGATCGTCAAGAAGGCTGCGCGTTTGACTATCAACAACTCTCAGGGAATTGGATCAGGCTCAGCGACGCCTTCGTTAAGCAAGGCAATGCGGGCCAGCGCATTACGGTGGAGTACGAACCATCGGACCCTGAATTTGAGTATGCGGCAGAAATTTTCAAAGACGCGCAGATGCTTGAAGTTGTGTCAGAAGAAATCATGCAAACTTTCGAATTGCCACAAGCTGTTAAGTTTGTCGGCCGTTCATGTGAAGAACCAAACGCTTACTTCGACCCTGAGGCCAGCGAAGTCATCATGTGCTATGAACTCACCGCGATGTTCTTGGACCTGATTGTTGAAGATATTTTGGAAAACCCTGAAGGGTGATGGATTTCGCTGAGAATGAGCAAAGCTGAATCTACGGCCTTACTTGCTCGTCATACTACGCCCTAACCCGTCATACTCGGGCTTGACCCGAGGTTGACGAAGGATGTCATCTAGTGGTTGGGCACAATGACCGTTCTGGCGTTTGGGCAAAGCATCATTTCGCAATGGTTTGGCCAACGCCTGTATGTATGCGCATAGCAAGCCGAATAAGAAAATCTGAAAACCACTTCGGTGCCCAATGTCATAGATTTCACACCTGAAACGACAGTGACACCGCTGCATCTGCACCATCGCAATCACTTCTTAGGTATTTCGCCCGATAATTTGCCCTTGAATAGATTTGCTTGGGTTGGTTATTTTGGAAAAGTCCAAACTGGAAGATCGCTATAAGTTGCTTCAGATGCTGCAAAATCCAACAGCAGTGGTGAATGCGCATGGTGACGTCAGGGCAGCAAATGATGCCTTTTCGGCCCTACTCTCAACCAATATTTCTTACGAAGCGAGTGTTTTCGGCGAAACCTTCAAAAACTGTCACAATGTAAGCTTCCATTCTTGGGTGCTCGACCAGGAGTTTGGATCGACAAAAGACAGCAGAACCATCGTGCTCGAACTTGACGATGCGACCCAGGCATTTTCGATTTGTCCATTCGAAACGGGCAGCCAAAATGTTGAGTTCCTTATTGAGCGCTGCTCCCTTTGTGATGCAGACATCCGCCTCCAATATCTTCTTCGTCATTTGGAGCATGGCATCTGGGATTATGACGTTTCCAAGGAAATCTTCAATGTAACCAACGCTTGGAAAAGAATGCGTGGTTTCAACGAGAAGGACGACGTGAACGAAGAAGACCCGAACTGGTTGAACGATATACATCCCGAAGACAGAGAAGACTTGCAGGGGCTCTTTGAGGGCCAAATTGCCGGAGAATCCAGAAAACTTGAGCTCCAGTACCGCCGTTGGCATAGAATTGAAAAGCGTTGGGTTTGGATACTCTGCCAGGCCGGAGTCATGCAATACAGTTCTGACGGTAAACCGCGTCACATTGTTGGCACTGACACCGATATAACAGAGCTAAAACGTGTGGAGTTTGAGCTCAAGCAATTGCACAACAAAACGCGCCTCGCCATCGCAGCCTCAGAAATGGGTCTATTCGAATTCGACTATGCCAAAAACAAGGTTTTTTGGGATGATCGAATGCTCGAGATTTATGGCGTTAAGGACCGTGAAAACGAAAGAGAAGGCGACTATTGGGCCAGTAGAATCCATCCGGATGACCTGGCAGAAACGCTTTCAAAGACAGAACAAGTGCAAGTTGGTGTCGACTTGAATGCTGACTATCGCATTTTGCGCACTGACGGCGAGACGCGATACATTCGCAGCAAGGCCCAGTTCATTCCAGATGCAGGCGATAAGGGCATGCTGATAGGCGTGAATATCGATGTAACTGACGATGTTGAGCGGAGCAAAGAATTAGAGCAAATGCGCGAAAAGCTCGTTTATGAGTCCCGCCATGATTCGCTTACGGGCTTGGCCAACCGGAGGTTGCTCGATGCCAAATTGGATGAAATATCAGCAAGCATGGATGACAACGAACATGTTGGCATACTGTCTTTCGATTTAGACCATTTCAAAGCAGCAAATGATCGATTTGGACACGCGGTCGGCGATGACCTTTTACGTCAAGCAGCGACCCTGCTCGCTGAATTGTGCGGTGAAAAAATGCTAGTATGTCGTCTTGGCGGCGACGAATTCGTGGCCCTGTCCGGACCACAAAAAGAAAAACCGGATTTCGCAGACCTTGCGGCTACGATCATTCGTCGTTTCAGCAGTCCTTTTAGCGTTGGCGATCACTATTGCAAAATCGGTGTCAGCGTTGGTTCAGCCGTGGTTAGCGGCAAGGAACTAAATAAGGATGCATTGCTGGTTGAGGCAGACCGTGCACTGTATGCCGCAAAAGCCGCTGGGCGAAATTGTTTTCGAGAGCTCGTTGCGAACAAAGACTTGGAAACGCCAAGACATGACCCCAAGCGACCTGCGAGCATAGCTTAGCCGATCGACAAATTTGATTGTCGAGACAGTGTTTTAGTTTGCCAATCAAACAAAGCTGTCGATCTCGCGCGCGCCTTGGTTTCTGCAAAACACACAGAAAAACAACGGCCTTAGGAACGACAATACTTCTCAGACAAGGTGACCTGCGCTACCCTCTATCTTGTGATAATGAGGAAGACCCCATATGACTGCCTATCCCAATCTGCTCGCGCCGCTTGACCTTGGCTTTACTACGCTGAAAAACCGAGTGCTCATGGGCTCGATGCACACTGGTTTGGAAGAAACCAAGGACTGGCAGCGTGTCGCCCAGTTCTACGCCGAACGAGCCCGTGGCGGTGTGGCACTGATCGTAACTGGGGGTATGGCGCCGTCGAAAGAGGCTGGCGTATTTCCCGGCGCTGCGGGACTTTTTACGGATGAAGACATAAACAACCACAGGATCGTGACTGACCGCGTGCACGCCGAGGGCGGCAAGATTGCCATGCAAATCCTGCATGCGGGGCGGTACGCGTATGGTCCCGATTGTGTTTCGGCGTCACCAATCAAGTCACCGATCTCGCCCTTTCCCCCAAAAGAGTTGGATGAAGAAGGCATTGAAAAGCAGATCCAAGACTTTGTGACAGCCACCGTTCGCGCGCGTCAGGCGGGCTATGACGGCGTCGAGATTATGGGTTCCGAGGGTTACTTCATCAACCAGTTTCTCGTCACCCACACCAACAAACGATCCGATCGCTGGGGTGGACCATACGAGAACCGGATGCGCTTGCCGATTGAAATTGTGCGCCGTTGCCGCGAGGCAGTTGGCGAGGATTTCATCATCATCTACCGCTTGTCGATGATCGACCTGATCCCCAATGGCTCAACCCATGACGAGGTGGTGCAATTGGCGCAGGCAGTTGAAAAAGCGGGCGCGACGATACTCAACACAGGAATTGGTTGGCATGAGGCGCGCGTTCCAACCATTGCCACCTCGGTGCCGCGCCGTGCCTTTGCTTGGGTCACTAAGAAGTTGATGGGCAAAGTCGACATCCCGGTGATCACCTCAAACCGGATCAACATGCCAGACGTGGCTGAAGAGGTGCTAGCGGAGGGCTGTGCCGACATGGTGTCGATGGCACGCCCATTTCTGGCCGATGCCGATTTCGTCGCAAAGGCAGCGGCGGGCAAAGCCGAGTTGATCGCCCCTTGCATCGCCTGCAACCAAGCCTGTTTGGATCACACCTTTTCAGGCAAATTGACATCCTGTCTGGTCAACCCCCGCGCGTGTCACGAGACCGAACTCCGCATTGAGCCGACGACGAAAAAGAAGAAAATCGCTGTGGTTGGCGCAGGTCCAGCCGGGCTTTCAACTGCGATCACCGCAGCGCAACGCGGCCATGATGTTACCCTGTTCGACCGCGCTGATAAGCTTGGCGGGCAGCTCAACTTGGCTAAGCAAATTCCTGGCAAAGAAGAGTTTTGGGGACTCGTTAGCTGGTACGAAGAGATGGTAGCGGCAGAAGGCGTAACCGTGCGGCTTAACACCGAAGTAACAGCGGATGATCTGACCGACTTTGACGAAGTAATCGTTTCAACGGGCGTCGTACCGCGCGCGCCCGGAATCCCCGGCGAGGACCGTCCAGAGGTGCTCAGCGATCTCGACGTGCTGCGCGACAAGAAACACGTGGGCAAACGCGTCGCCGTTATCGGTGCGGGTGGGATCGGCTTCGACGTCGCCGAATTTCTGGTTCATGAGGGCAAAAGCTCGACCGAAAACCTTCAGGAATGGCGGAAAGAATGGGGTGTAGGCGATCCAGATGAGACACCCGGCGGTCTCGCACCTGCTGGACCAAAGCCACACGCTCCTGCGCGCGAGGTCACGTTGTTGCAGCGCAAAGCCAAAGCACTTGGTAAGGATTTGGGCAAGACCACGGGTTGGATACACCGCGCCGCGCTCAAGATGAAGAATGTCCAAATGATTGGTGGCGTCAACTATGAACGTATCGATGACGATGGCCTACACATCTCCTTTGGTGAGGAGCGCGAAAACCCGCAAGTGATTACCATCGACAATGTGGTGATTTGCGCCGGACAGCTTCCAGAACGATCTCTGGCTGACACGCTTAAAGCACGTGGCGTCAGCTGCCACATCATTGGGGGCGCAGATGTTGCCGCCGAACTGGATGCCAAACGCGCCATAAATCAAGGCACACGCTTGGCCATGTCGCTCTAACAGTTGGGAGTTACATTAAGGCATATTTTGCCGTTTAAGCTTTTTTCACCCATTTGCCGTTTGGCTCTTGCTGCCAATAGGTAAGATCATGATCCGGCTTTAGCGCTTTCCATGCCTCACGAGCGCGGGTGACTGCGTCTGGGTCGTGCCCATCAAACATGTAAACAACCCGCTCATAGTCGCCACCTTCTGATGGCACAGCGCCTTTGGCGTAGAACCGCAATTGTGCGCCGTTGGGGTTCACCTGACCTGCCACCAGCGCAATTGGGTGATCTGCAGCCCGCTCCCCGTCCCCAATACCATGGGGCAAAAAGCTATCATCACGATAGGTCCAAAGCGCAGCATCAAGCGGATCAAGTGCGCTTTCATCGCCCACTTCAACCACGGCTCGCCAACCACGCTCCAGTGTTTTTTCAAGCAAAAGGGGCAGCACCGCCTCTGCGGGGCGCTGCTCCAAATGGTAGAAAAGAATTTCGGTCAAGTTCGTTTACCGATCCTTTTTTGATTACTCAGCCTACTCGTAGTGGTCACGCACCATCTTGTCGAGCAGTGCCACGCCAAAACCTGTGCCCCAGCTTTTGCAAATTGGGGTGGCTGGCACATTCATTGCTGTCGACAAATCAATGTGCGCCCAAGGCACCTCGCCCACAAAACGCTTGAGGAATTGTGCTGCGGTGATCGCCCCTGCCCAACGGCCACCGATATTCTTCATATCCGCAAACTTTGAATTGATCAGCTTGTCATATTCTGGACCCATCGGCATGCGCCAAACGCGCTCGCCAGTGTCCAAACCGGCTTGGGTTAGATTTGCAGACAAGTCATCATCATTTGAGAAAAGACCCGCATACTGGTCACCCAGCGCCACCATGTTTGCGCCAGTCAATGTTGCCAAATTGACCATGAATTTAGGCTTGAAGTTCTCCTTGGTGTACCAAAGCGCATCGGCCAACACCAGGCGACCCTCAGCGTCAGTATTCAACACTTCGATGGTTTGGCCCGACATTGAGGTGATGATGTCGCTTGGGCGCATGGCGTTACCGTCTGCCATATTTTCGACCAAGCCAATGACGCCCACAGCGTTCACTTTGGCTTTGCGCAGCCCAAGGGTTTTCATAATGCCGGTCACGGCCGCCGCGCCGCCCATATCACCCTTCATGTCTTCCATGCCGCCGGCGGGCTTAATCGACAAACCGCCACTATCAAAAACCACGCCTTTACCCACAAAGGCGATTGGCGCATCGCCTTTTTTGCCGCCATTCCATTTCATGATGGCAAGATGTGAAGGGCGACGAGAGCCATAGCCTACCGCCAACAGGGCGCCCATGCCCAGTTTTGTCATCTGCTTTTCGTCAAGAATTTCAACTTCTAGGCCATGTTCTTCTAAGTCTTTTGCCGCCTGCGCAAACTCTTCCGTGCCGAGCACGTTGGCAGGCTCGTTGACCAAGTTACGCGCGCAAATGGTGCCTTGGGTCACCGCATCACGAATCTTGTCAGCTGTGGTCACAGCCTTTTTGTCCGCCACTTGCAATGTCAGCTTCAGTTCAGCTGGCGGCAAATCATCTTCTTTTTTGCCTGGATTGGTTTTGTATTTGTCAAAACGGTAGTGGCCAAGACGAAGCCCGGCCGCAAACGCGGCAATTTGTTCAGCGCTTGCCTCGATATCAAAAACAATTTCAGCACTATCAACGTTAAGTCCGCGCAGTTTGTTGACAATGGTGCCGCCTGCAGAAGCAAATTCTTTAATGTCTGTCTCAGCGCTCAAATCGCCTATACCCGCCAAAATCACATGATCGGCATCCAAACCATCCGCGGCGTAAATATTGAAAAAACTAGACTTTTTCGCTTCAAACTTCGCGGCTTTTGATAGCGTTGCAAGGTCAAGCCCGGTTGCGCTCCAAAGTTCGGCGCTCTGATCCGCCATTTTCAATTCATCTGCCACCAGCAAACACACATGTTTGGCTTTTGGCGCCTTAAAGCTATCGATTTTGAGCTTGAGAGTTTGGTCCATTTATCTATCCCGGAATTATTGGCTGGCCACGGTGTTGCGAGAACTCGCCACCAATGTTCGTTTTTCCACATCCTGCGCTGCGAAAATTGAAAGTTCAATGGCCAAATCCGCTTATCAACTTGTGTGATTGCAAATTGATGGCTTTCCCTTACTGAACCTTCATGGCAAAACAGCAAATATGACTTTGATTGCGCGTTATTTATTTTCAAAATATGTAGCCACTTCATTTGGCTTTATTGTGCTCTTGGCCTTTTTGGGCTGGATGGTGCAATTGTTACGCACGATTGATGTTGTCACCTCCAAGGGGCAAAGCATTGTCACCCTATTTACCCAGTCCGTTTTGGTCATTCCAGAAGTCATCAGCATCATATTGTATCTATGCGTCGCGCTTGGTGTCGCGCGCGGTTTAAAAGCCCTGCAAATCAGCAAAGAGCTGTTTCCAATCCACTCAAGTGTCGGCCTAAAGCCGCTGTGGCAATCTATCGGGTTGTTTTTGCTGGTTGGCGTCATTTTTGACGTGACGTTGGCACATCAATTGGTGCCAAAAACCAACCAACTCGCGGCGTTGCGAGCAGATGAAATCAATGCGGATTTGATTGCAAACTCCTCCCGCCCTGGGCAGTTTACAAGCATTGCCCCGAATTTGACTTTGATGATTGAGGGGCGCGCTGAAGACGGGACGGGTTTGGGCTTTTTCCTGCATGACAGCCGAAATCCTGAGAAAAACCAAACGACATTTGCTGCGCAATCGCAGCTATCCCGGGCCGATGACACGCTCTACATTAAACTCAAAGATGGCGCGATCCAGTATTTCAATACTAAGACGAACACAATGTCGACGTTGGAATTTGGCACCTACAGCGTTGCAGTGCGTGAACTCGCTTCTTCCAACCTTTTTGCAGCGGTTGAACCTTCCAGCTTAGAAGTTATGGCGCTCATTCAGGCAGGTGCGGCGAACCAACGTCATGTTGCCTTGCTGCATGACCGTTTTGCCTCTGCGATCTATTTGTTCTCGCTTGTGCTTTTTGCCTTCGCGGTAACCATGACCCCTCGCCCTATGCGATCAAAACGCTGGATAAGCGCCGACGTGGTCATATTGGGCACGGGCATATTTGTAAAAGTGCTTGGCGCCACCGCAAAGCAGCTTGCCGGCGGTGATGCGGGATATGTGGTTTTGATCTATCTGATCCCGCTGCTGCCGCTGATCCCAACGGCAATCATTGCTTGGAGAAATGGCATTTTTACAATTCTGCCCAAATCGCTAAAGGGGGCCCTACATGCTTAGACTTGGCCGCCATTTTGCTACCAACATACTACGCTCCGTTCTTTTGGTTACATTCTTGTTCTTCTGCTTGGTGGCACTGATCGAATTAGTGGAGGTTGGCAATCGCGCCGATCTTGGCTTATTTGAACGTCCTTGGCTAACGCTGTCATCCGTCGGATTGTCCGCAATTAGCTGGGCAAATGACTTGCTACCAATCTCAATTTTGGTTGGCTCTGTTTTGGCGCTTATTGACTTGCAAAACAACCGCGAATTGATCGTGGCTAAGTCCAGCGGCGTTTCCATTTGGGGCATATTGGCGGTGCCAGTCGCGACAATGGTTTTACTTGGGTTTTTCCTGAGTTATATCGGCGAATCCGCAATAATTTTGGGAAAACAAAAGGTTGAAGAACAGCTTGGGGTCGTAAAAGAATCGCAGCTTATCAGCCAAGGTAGCGGCCGCTGGATTGCGCAAAAAAATGGCAATCAAGCGTATTTCATTCGCGCAAAGCATTTGTCGGACGATGGTTTGCTAATGCGCGATGTCTCAGTCTACGAATACAGTGCAGAAAATGAGCTTGGGCGGCAGATTATCGCCGAAGCCGCAACTTATCAAAACAACAGCTGGATTTTGGAG
The DNA here is from genome assembly GCF_030159895.1 of Maritalea porphyrae. Lineage (GTDB taxonomy): Bacteria > Pseudomonadota > Alphaproteobacteria > Rhizobiales > Devosiaceae > Maritalea > Maritalea porphyrae. The sequence continues at coordinate 1,747,615 of NZ_BSNI01000002.1, read as the reverse complement.
CGCGGCATCAACATCACCACTGATGGTGAGCAACAACAGTTTAGCCGTTTGGAATTACCGACCACCGCCAGTAAAGAATCGATAAATCTGCAAATTGGTTCAATCCATCAAATGGATATATTTACGCTGCGCGAGTTCATCCAAACCGTTGAAAAAGATAACAATAACGTCGCTCAGGCATTTACAAAACTACGTCGTAGCGAAGCACTGCCTGCACTGTTTGTTGGTTCTTTGTTAATCGCGTTTGCATTTACCGTGGGCTACCGGCGGCATGGCACTTCCGGCAGCCAAGTTCTGTATGGTATTGTGTTGGGGTTTGTGCTTTATGTTGTCACGAAATTGCTTGAACGGGCGGGAAGCTCGGGAGTGATGGACGCAACATTGGCCGCATGGGGACCTGCAATAGTCGCAATTGTTATCGGGACAAGCGTGCTGTTGTGGAAGGAAGATGGATGAGTGTAGCGCGTAACCACGCGGGTTGGAGTAGCTGGCGACACCTATTGCTCAACACAAGTGCTGTGTTGGGTTTTGTTGTTGCGTCTACTCAAATCGCAAGCGCTGATCAGCTTCTTCCGACAAATTTCTTTGCAAATCAAAAGCTCTCCACCACCAGCCAAATGTTGGTTTCGGCCAACCATCTCACCGTAAACAATGTTACGTCGTTGGTGATTGCAACTGGGGATGTACGTCTGTCAGCCGATGGTTATTTGGTTGCAGCTGAGCGCGCCGAGTACAACCAAAAAACAGGCAAAGTACTACTCATTGGCGCTGTAGCAGTGCGTGGCCCAGATGGCCAACAATATATTGCCGAACGTGCTGAGCTATTCGGTGGATTCCGACAAGGCTTTTTAAAGTCGCTTGTTTTTGAGACCGGCGATGGGCTGCGTCTGACTGCTGCCGACGCTGAAATCCGACCAGGCAACACACTATTGCTTGATGACGCATCCGTGACGCCTTGTGGCAACTGCGTCGATTCGAATGGCCGACAGATTGGATGGCGCATCCGATCTGCGACGGTCGTCCGAGATACGGAAAAAAAGACCATCCACTTTGCGCAGGGCTCGCTAGAAATTGCAGGCATTCCGATTGCCTACTTACCTTGGTTGACGATCCCAGACCCCTCGCTTACCGACATAGAGAATCTGATGCGTAGCCGCGTTTCCTATAGCGCGGAAAAAGGGTTAGCGGTTGTCTATCCTGGATTTGTATTCCACTCGCCGGAATTGGGCGTAACGTTAACGCCTGAAATCTACACGCGCCAAGGCGTTTTGGGTGAGCTGAACTGGAACAAACAAATAGGGTTTGGAAACTACGCGGTTGACGCCTGGGGTATTTATCAACTCGACCCATCTGCATACGCTGGCAAGAATGGCGACACAAATTTTCGCGGTGGCGTGCAAGGCCGGGCCGATTTTTCGTTCAATGGTGGGTGGACAGCAGGCGTCCAAGCTTCGACATTTTCAGACCGCTCATTTCCGGTTGACTATACGAAGGGGCGTCGTGAAGGCGATTATGCGACACAACGCATTTTTGCAACCCAGCTCACCGACAACGCATATCTAGACGCACGTGCTGAGTACTATGTTGGATTAGGCGAAAGCGGTGCCACCATCGAAAGCCAGCAGGGTCAAGTCCTCCCCTCAATTGCTGGCCATCACGTCACGAGTGCCCCAAATGGATTTGGCGAGTTCTTGCTGGATGGTCAACTCATCCGAATTACGCGCGATGCCGATACGTCGTCGACCGTTGGCGGCACCGAATATGTTCAGGGGTTTGCGGGTGAAAAGACCCATGCCATGGTGCAGGCCGCCTGGCGCGATCAGTGGACCATGCCAGGCGGTGTTTTGATTTCACCCTATATTGGCGTTCGCGGTGACATCTCACAATATGATGGTGCAAGTGGTCATGCAGACGCTCCAGCTGCTGCTGTTACGCATTCCATCACGCCTATTGCCGCACTGGACGTTAGCTGGCCGCTAATGGGCAAAACGCAAGAAGCAACACACTTTGTGACCCCTCGCCTGCAGGTTGTATCGCGCGGCGGGAACGCGACACCTGGCATCACGAATGAAAATGCGCAAAGCTTTGTGTTCGACGATACCAACCTATTTAGCTTCAACCGCTTTTCCGGCACTGACCGTCAAGAAACAGGTACACGAGCGAGCTTTGGCGTCACTTATCACGCCGATCTAGCAGATGGTCGCTGGTTTGATTTGACGATTGGACAGTCCGTCCAAATTGGCGGCACCAACTCTGCCACAATTGCAAATCCAACTCAGACAGGCATAGGGTCTGGCGTGGTTGATGGCCTCTCGCACATTGTTATTGGCGCAAAGGGCGCGCCCCTCGTTGGTGTTGAGCTGGGCGGAAAAATACTTCTAGACCCAAGCGATGCGACAATCGAACGAGGCATGATCGCCGCAAAATACTCAGGTGAATACTTCTCAGGCGGTATCGACTATGCATATCAATCACAAGATATGGCACCTGGGGTCACGGCAGATCGACATGAAATCGGTGGCAACATCACCGTTCCAATTGACGATTATTGGAGCGTTAGTGGCGACGCACGCTACGATTTGATCACGTCACAAATCAGCAATTATGGCGTTTCGCTTGGCTATGACGACAACTATACCGAAGGCAGCGTCTACTACCGCTCAAACGGTGGTGGCTTCGAAGGTGACCGGATTGGCATCAAGCTGAAGTTAAAAATGCTGGCTGATGTTGGCTACGATCACAATTTGTAGGTCACCTGTTCAAAAAAAGGCCGCATTGTTTGCGCACTCATGCTAACACGGCAATCAAGCAAAAATTCAAACTGCAGGAATATCTGATGCGCATCGTTGGTCTGATCCTTATCGCTCTTTTGAGTTTGACATCTGTTACTGGCGCTGCCTATGCGGCACAGGTCAAAGTTGTTGTAAACGGCAAGACCATTACAGATCATGACATCAACCAGCGGGCCTTGTTCATGCGCTTGGAGCGCAAGGGCAAATCCAATGCGGATCGACGCAGACTTGCTGAAGAAGAGCTGATCAATGAAGCACTGATGCTGGCTGAAGCGCGTCGCTTGGGCTTTGAAGCCAACGAAAAAGCGGTCGACAAGGCGTATACACGCATTGCGATCAACGCAAAGCTGAGCGTGAGCAAGCTCAACCAGATTTTGAATGCAGCAGGTGTGCAAAGCAAAACCCTAAAAGACCGACTGCGCGCGCAATATGCATGGCAGGCCGTTGTTTCCCAAGTGCTACGCCAAAAGGTTCAGATTTCTGATTTGGACCTAGATTTGGCTGCCAAAGAAAAACTCGGCGACACAACATCTTACGACTACATGCTGACCGAAGTTGTCTTTTTGAACTCGGCTGGTGGTTCTGTAAAGTCTAGGACATCTCAAGCGAACCAATATCGGAAAAACTTCAACGGCTGTGACAGTGCCGTTGAGTTGTCGCTTTCTTATCGCGATGCTGCGGTGCGCAAACTTGGCCGCCGTCATTCAACGCAACTTCCAGATCCGGTTGCAGCTGAACTGGCGAAACTCCCTGTTGGTGGGATATCCAAACCGCGCACTGTTGCAAACGGCGTTCAAATGTTGGCCATTTGCCAAAAAAGTGCTGCGGAAGACCTCACTTTTGTGAAAAACAAGTTGCGCAACGAAGTGGGCACTGAAAAGCTTGAGGGCGAAGCAGATGCCTATTTAGAGAAGCTACGCAAAGAAGCGAGCATCGAGAAACGCTAGTTGCAGATGGCGCAAATCAAGAAACCAATTGCCATTACATTGGGTGAACCAGCGGGTATTGGGCCCGATCTTACCCTGCAATTGTTCGCAAACAAGCAGAAGAAACCATTGCCGCACATGGTGGTTTTTGGCGACGCGGCATTTTTAAGTGCGCGCGCCGAACGTTTGCAACTCGACCTAGATATTTGCCAGATCAGTAATATCTCTGAGGCTGTCGATCTCGAAAGCGATACCCTGCCCGTAATTGAGGTTGGTGCGACGGCCACAGATGCGCCGGGTTTCCTTGATCGAGAAAATGCTGGTGTTGTGACATCTTCAATTGAGGCTGCAGTTGCGGCGGTTCGGGGCGATGAATGTCGCGCAATTGTCACCGCCCCAATTCACAAATCCAACCTCTACGAGGCTGGCTTTAAATATCCGGGACACACGGAGTTTCTCGCAGCGCTTTGTGGCGAGAATGGTGTGTCGCCGCGCCCGGTGATGATGCTTGCGCACAAGGAAAAGCGCGCAATCCCTGTTACAATCCACATATCGCTAAAAGAAGTCTTTTCACGACTAACCGTCGGCAGAATTGTTGAGACGGTGCGTGTTGCGCACCACGATTTACAGCAAAAATTCGGAATCGCAGCGCCACGCATTGGTGTAACTGGGCTTAACCCGCATGCGGGCGAAGATGGTGCCATGGGTGACGAAGAAGAGACAATCATCAAACCAGCGCTTGCAGAACTCAAAGAGCGGTTTGACATTCGCACGGATGGCCCTTTGCCCGCTGATACGGCATTCGCGCCGCATATTTGGTCAGGTTACGATGTGATTGTCGCCATGTATCATGACCAAGCCCTTATTCCGGTGAAGGCGATTGGCTTTGATGCCGGGGTTAATGTCACCCTAGGTCTGCCAATCGTACGCACATCACCTGATCATGGCACGGCGTTAAGCCTTGCTGGCACGGGTGACGCATCGCCGACAAGCATGTATGAAGCAATTATGCTTGCTGACAAGATGACCAACAAGGGCGCTGCCTGAATGAGCCAAATTGATGATCTACCGCCGTTGCGCGATGTAATTAATCGCCACGGCCTGCGCGCCAAGAAAGAACTTGGGCAAAACTTTTTACTCGACCTCAATCTTACCGCGCGGATCGCGAGAATTGCGTCACCTCTGGACCAGTCCACCATCATTGAAGTGGGACCGGGGCCAGGCGGACTTACACGCGGCCTGCTGGCCGAGGGAGCAAAGAAAGTCATTGCTATTGAACGCGATGGGCGCGCCCTCCCCGCCTTACAAGAGATCGCAGATGCTTATCCCGGCCGATTGGAGGTCATCAGCGCAGACGCGATGGAGATTGACTATCGCCAACTTGCGGATGGCCCAACCAAATTGGTGGCAAACCTTCCTTACAACATCGCAACGCCGCTTCTGACAGGCTGGCTTCACCTCCAATTTGAGAAACCGCTTTTCGAAAGCCTCACTTTGATGTTTCAAAAAGAGGTTGCTGATCGGATTTGTGCAGAACCAAAATCCAAAGCTTATGGGCGTCTGGCCATTCTTTGCGGCTGGATGACAGATGCACACATCGCACTCAATGTGGGACCTGCAGCCTTCACACCGCCGCCAAAGGTCAGCTCCGCAATTGCACATTTGATCCCGAAAGAGATGACCGGGACGCCAAATATCAAAAGTATTGAAGCGATAACCCGCGCCGCATTTGGCCAGCGACGGAAAATGTTACGCCAGAGCTTAAAAGCGCTCAGCATTGAGCTTGAGCCGCTTTATGAAGCCGCTTCAATTAAGGGCACTGAACGCGCTGAAGAGCTGAGCGTTGAACAATTTGTGCAACTCGCGATTGCATTTGAACAGCACACAAAGGCTGCATAACGAAACCTACGGTTGTCCTGTCGCATTCATTGTTCGCATTTGTTGAACGAGAATCTGAGGATTTGGTTGCCGGACAAGCCGTCCGATTTGGACTAGAGGTTCAAAAAACTTACCCCTAAAACGCAAAACACCCGCTCGAACCACGAGCGGGTGGGCATAGCAAAATTTATGCCTGAACCAAGTATTGTGAGCGCTTACATTAAGCCCCTTATGGACAGATCAGGGTGAAGCAGAAAATTGTCTCCTCCCATCACTACCCGCCTAACGTGTAGCGACTTCACTGTAGCAGAGCGATACCAATTTGTACACACTCAAAAACCTGATTTTGCGAACCTATTCAAATCTTAGTAGACGAATGCAACTCATTTCAGTATTGATTCCAATTCGTCCTGCAAACCTTTGACAAAGCTAGACAAATTGGATTGGCGGCTACGCTGTATGCGGGCTGCATTGATGATTTCTGTTACCAATGTGCAAGATTTATCGAGATCATTGTTAACAATGACATAGTCATATTTGTTCCATTCTCTCAATTCTTGACGTGCTGTCTTTAACCGTCGCTTAATCACTTCTTCGTTGTCGTCCGCACGCCGTTCGAGGCGGTGTTTCAGCTCTGCAATTGAGGGCGGCAGCACGAATATTCCGATAATATCATCCGCGCATTTCTCGTATAATTGCAGCGCACCTTGATAGTCGATATCGAACAAAACATCCTTGCCAGCGTCCAAAAGCTCGTCGATTTGAGCCTTAGGCGTGGCGTAGAAATTCCCATGCACTTCTGCCCATTCGAGCAGCAACCCCGCCTCGCGCATTTGCTTAAATTCGTCAACAGTCTTGAAGTGGTAGTCTACCCCATCGACTTCGTTTGCGCGTTTAGGGCGCGTGGTCACAGAAACGGAGAGTTGGATATTGTCATCTTGGCGTAGAATCGCACGAGATATGGAAGTTTTCCCAGCGCCTGATGGCGAAGAAAGAATGAGCATGATGCCACGACGTTGAAACATAGATCCAATCCAACCAGTCAAAGTGATTCAGGTGGTGCACAACATAGCAGTGCAACTGGATTGAGAACATGCCGAATGCCACGGATAATTCAACCCCAAACGGCAGATTCGACGCAAACTTCTTGTGGGTTTTAACTTAGCCGCTATTCGATGTTTTGGATTTGCTCGCGCAGTTGGTCGATCGCCGCTTTTAGATCCAATCCGATTGCGGTGAGTTCCACATTGTTGCTTTTTGAACAAAGCGTGTTTGCTTCTCTGTTGAATTCTTGGGCAAGAAAATCAAACTTGCGCCCTACAGGGCCGCCTTGTTTGATGAGCTTGCGAGCAGCTTTCACATGGGCGTTTAACCGATCTAACTCTTCGCGTATGTCGGCTTTAGTTGCCAAAACAAGAGCCTCTTGATGAAGGCGTTCTTCGGAAAGACCTGTTTCTGATTCAGCCAGCGTTGAAACTTGTTCCTTTAAACGCTCAAGAATCGCCTCTCGGCTGCGAGAAGGGTTTTGTTCAGCCATTTCAGTGAGCTTTTCGATTTTTTGCAACCGATCAACAATCACCTCAAGCAATTGCGCGCCCTCTAGGCGACGCCCCTCTTCCAAATCATCGAGTGCTATATCGACCTCTTGCAGGATTACTTGTTTGAGCTCCTGCTTCGCCGCTTCAGTCAGCTCCGCTTCTTTGACTTCCAACACGCCCTTAAGCGCCAGAATGCCATCAAGTCGCGGGCGATCCGCTTCTATGCGCCCTGCAAGGGTATCAATGGCATCAAGCGCTGTGCCTAACGCTTGCTCATTAACAGTGACCTCGGTCTGCGCATTTTCATTGGTGATGTTGAGCGAAAAATTGACTGCTCCCCGATTTAGCCGATCCGATATTTTCTTGCGGATCAAATGCTCCAAATCATCCAAGCCTTGGGCGACGCGCAAGCGGATATCAAGGCCGCGGGCGTTGACGGTTTTGACCTCAATTGCAAAGCGACAGCCTTGTGCAACGCCGGACCCGCGGGCAAAAGCAGTCATACTAGCGAGTGGTTTGGTCATTTGTCGCATTCCTTCGCCTCACTGCTGGGGCAACCATTGCCCCTTTTCGAGCAGTGGCTATTGGTTTTCAGTTTGAGCGGCCTCGCCCTCTTGGCTTTCAGCCGCTTCTTCGGCTGCTTTCTTTGCTGCCTCTTCCGCTGCTTGCTGACGTTCTTTTTCGATCTTGCGCCAAGCTGCTACATTTTGCTGATGTTGCTTGTAAGTTGCGGCAAAAGCGTGACCGCCCGTACCGTCCGCCACGAAATAGAGCGCATCAGTTTCAGCAGGATTGGCAACAGCCTTCAAGGAATCCACACCGGGATTTGAGATTGGTCCAATTGGCAATCCATCAATCTGATAGGTGTTGTAATCGGTCTTTTTGTCGATTTCAGAACGCTTTAGGCCGCGCCCAAGTGGTCCCTGCCCCTGATTGATTCCGTAGATAATTGTCGGATCAGACTGCAAGCGCATACCCTTATTCAAACGGTTGATGAAAACAGCCGCAACCTGTGGGCGCTCGTCGGCAAGGCCGGTTTCTTTTTCAACAATCGATGCCAAAATGACAAATTCTTCAATTGTCTCGATCGGCAAATCTGCCTGGCGGGTTTCCCAAATCTGCGCCACAGTTTCATCGTGCGCTTTGGTCATCTCTTCGATGATTTTCGCGCGTGAACTGCCGCGTTCAAATGAATATGTGTCAGGCAGCAACGTGCCCTCAGCCGGCAATTCGGTGATTTCGCCAGTTAGATCTTTGCTTGAATTCAAACGCTCGACCACCTGCCAAGAGGTAAACCCTTCGGGAATGGTAACGCTATATTGAATTGGACGGCCCTCAATGAGCGTGTCCAGGATTTTGCGCATACTTGCATCGGCAGGCAGCAAATACTCGCCACGTTTTAGGCCGCCATTTAGGTCGGTCGCATAGGCTCCGAACCGGAAAACATAGCGGTTATCGATGACTTTTTCGTCTTCAAGCTTGCCAGCAATGGCATTCAACCCCGCGCCCTCGGGAACGACAAACACGGTATCGGCTTGAATTTGGCCAGGTTCATGGAATTTGGTCAGGCCAAAATACACAAGCCCAATAGCGGCCACCAAGCCAATGACGATCAATGTCAAAAAAGCATTGAGCGTTTGGATGAAACCGTTTTGTTGTTTTCTCTTCTTAACCCGCTTAGCCACTGCTTCTTTTACTCGCATTCGGTGAAAATGTTGCGCGCATTTTGGTGCCGCAATTGCGGCAAAACAAGGGGAAACTAGTGATTTTTACGGACTATTCAGCGCTTTATTCAGCTGTACGGAAAATTAGCGAAGCATTTGTGCCGCCAAACCCAAATGAGTTTGACAATGCAACGTTGATTTCCTTCTTTACCGGCGCATTTGCGGCCAAGTTAATCTCCGTCTCAACTGATGGATTTTCCAAGTTGATTGTTGGTGGCGCAATATTGTCGCGCATGGCCAACAAGGAGAAAATTGCCTCAACAGCACCTGCTGCACCCAAGAGGTGACCAACAGCCGATTTCGTTGATGACATAACTGCGTTCGAGGCGGCATCGCCCAACAGTCGAGTTACAGCACCAAGTTCAATCTCGTCGCCCAATGGGGTCGAAGTGCCGTGCGCATTGATATAGTCAATATCAGAAGCTGCAATGCCGGCCCGCTTCAGTGCTGCAGACATTGAGCGGAAACCACCATTGCCATCATCTGCAGGTGCTGTGATGTGATGTGCATCACCTGACAAACCATAGCCGATTACTTCGCCATAAATGGTGGCACCACGTGCTTTGGCATGTTCATATTCTTCCAGAACAACAATACCAGCGCCCTCTCCCATAACAAAGCCATCGCGGTCTTTGTCATATGGGCGAGATGCTTTTTCCGGCTGATCGTTGAACCCAGTGGATAGCGCACGACAAGCTGCAAACCCAGCCAGCGACAAACGGTTCACCGGCGATTCTGTGCCGCCAGCAACCATCACGTCCGCATCATCCAGCGCAATCAAACGTGCCGCATCGCCAATAGCGTGTGCGCCCGTTGAACAAGCGGTGACCACAGAGTGGTTTGGGCCTTTAAGGCCGTGCTTGATGGAAACATAACCAGACGCGAGATTGATCAAGCGACCTGGGATAAAGAACGGGCTGACCCGACGTGGGCCACGTTCTTTCAGGGTAATTGAGGCATCATAGATGCCGCCAATACCGCCAATGCCCGAGCCGATGAGAACACCGGCTCGTTCTTTTTGCTCTTCGGTCTTTAATTCAAGACCACTGTCTTGAATTGCCTGACCGGCTGCTGCCATTCCGTAAACAATAAACGGATCAACTTTACGCTGTTCTTTGGGCTCCATCCAATCGTCTGGATTGTATTTACCCTCAGAAGTGTCCCCGTACGGTATTTGACAGGCGATCTGGCAAGCCAAATCATCTACTTCAAAATCCGTTACGCGGGCTGCGCCACTTTTTGAGGCAAGAATGTTGCCCCATGTAGCATCAACACCAAAACCGAGTGGGCTTACAATTCCCAGGCCGGTTACGACGACCCTACGTAAAGTCATATAGGCACTCGCAGTTCGTTATCTTAGTTTACAGCTTTCTCAAGGAAAGAAACAGCATCGCCGAATGTTTGAATGTTTTCGGCAGCATCATCAGGGATCTCAACGCTGAATTCTTCTTCAAACGCCATAACCAGCTCAACCTGATCGAGCGAGTCCGCGCCAAGATCATCAATAAAGCTGGCTTTTTCTGTCACTTTGTCGGCTTCAACATTTAGGTGCTCAACAACGATCTTGCGAACGCGATCTGATACATCGCTCATATTTTATTCCTCTTCGCCAATTTAATTTTACCTAACGGCTTACTCTCACACCGTCATGTTTACAAGTTCCCCAATGTGGACCTACCACATTTTAGCCAACTTTGGCGCCTTGGGCCCGTGTTGGTTGGGGGCATTATCATACTTTGATGCGTTTGACCACATTCGTTAGGTATGTTGTGCACAAACCCGCAAATTGTGGCCAAAACGCGTCAAACTATATCATTGCCATACCACCATTCACATGGATGGTTTGGCCAGTCACGTATGCTGCTTCATCGCTTGCCAAAAATACTGCGCTTGCGGCAACTTCGTCCGCAGAACCCAAACGGCCCGTTGGAATTGTCGACAATATGGTGTCGCGCTGCTTGTCATTCAACTCATCAGTCATTGCAGAGGCGATAAAGCCAGGCGCGATGGTGTTCACAGTAATGCCGCGACTAGCAACTTCTTGCGCGATCGCTTTCGACATACCGATCAAACCTGCCTTAGACGCAGCGTAGTTGCCCTGTCCAGGGTTGCCAGTTACACCCACAACAGACGTGATGCCAATAATGCGGCCAGCACGTTGTTTCATCATGGTTTTAACCGCTGCGCGTGACAAACGGAAAGCTGCAGTAAGGTTCACCGCAATAACGTCGTCCCATTCGCTGTCTTTCATGCGCATGAAGATGTTGTCGCGCGTGATGCCGGCGTTGTTGACCAAAATATCCAAGCCACCCATTGCCTCGATAGCGGATGGAATAAGCTTATCCACGGCTTCAAGGTCTGAAAGGTTGCACGGCACGATGTGCGTTTTGCCTGAAATGGCACTCGCAACTTCTTCAAGCTTTTCAACGCGCGTGCCAGAAAGCGCAACTTCTGCGCCGCAATCGGCAAGTTTTTGCGCAATAGCGCGACCAATGCCGCCGCTTGCGCCTGTTACCAATGCACGTTTTCCGGTAAGATCAAACATATCTGTCGCACTTCCCCAATTTGGCTATTTATTATGTTCTACAAAGAAGCAACAAAGGCTTCAATGTCTGCTGCCGTGTTCAAAGGCACTGCCTTTACATCACGATTGATGCGGCGTGCAAGTCCTGAAAGCACTTTACCTGTGCCCAACTCGGCCAGTTCTTCAACACCACCTTCACCGCTGAGCCAAGCAACAGATTCGGTCCAGCGCACTTTGCCACAAACCTGCTCGACCAAGCGACGTTTAATCTCTTGAGGGTCGGTTATTGGTGATGCCAACACATTTGAGACAAGAGGCACAACCGGCGCCTGAAGGTCTGCATTCGCCAACGCACCCTCCATGGCTTCGGCCGCAGGGCCCATCATCGAACAGTGGAATGGCGCGCTAACTGGCAACAACATGGCGCGCTTTGCGCCTTTTGCTTTTGCCAACTCAATCGCGCGCTCAACCGCTGAAGCTGCACCAGAAACCACAACTTGGCCTGGCGCATTGTCGTTTGCCACGTCGCAAACGCCGCCCTGACCAGCAGCTGCAGCGACTTCTTCAACATCAGAAAGCTCAAGTCCAAGTATCGCAGCCATTGCGCCCTCGCCCACTGGTACTGCTTGCTGCATTGCGCGACCGCGCGTTTGCAACAGGCGCGCAGTATCCGAAATGGACAAAGAACCTGCCGCGCATAGCGCCGAGTATTCGCCCAATGAATGGCCAGCAACATAGTCCGCAATATCGGCAATTTTTACGCCCTTGGCCTCAAGAACGCGGACAACAGCCATCGAAACGGCCATCAAAGCAGGCTGCGCGTTTTCGGTTAGGCGTAATGTTTCTTCTGGGCCCTCAAACATGATGGCCGAGAGTTTTGTCTCAAGCGCTGCATCAACTTCTTCAAAAACGGCACGTGCCTCGGCAAATTCGATCGCCAAATCTTGGCCCATACCAACAGCTTGGCTGCCTTGTCCTGGAAAAGTGAGTGCTCTTTTTGTCATGCTTGTCGCCTTTTATCGGGATAACAAAGAATTTTTGTAACTGGCCGCTTTATAGCTGAATATCGTAGGTTAGCCAGTCTGTTTTGCGTGCAACATGGTCGTACAAACCACGTGCACGATAATTATTGTCAGCGGTAATCCAGCGCACGATCGTGTAGCCCTTGTCCACAGCCATTTGACGTATATGCGCAATCAAGGCCTCGGCAGCGCCGCTGCCGCGGCTATCTGGATCCACGAACAAATCATCAAGAAAAAGCCCAGTGGACGCCGCTAGAGGGCGTGCAAATTCACGACAATGCGCAATACCAACAAGATCGCCCTTTTTGTCCGTAGCCACGAGGCCAAACAGGCCGTTGGCTTCGTCTTGGAGCCATGCCCATACCGTATCACGCATCTCGTCAGTCTGAGGGGAATTGTAAAAGCGCGCATATGCACCATAAAGCTCGCCCCATTTGGCACGATCAGCGAGTTCAACAGCGCGGACTTGTACTTTAGACATATTATTGGCCTCTTTAACGCGTAATCGCGCAATTCAGAACTCGAATGCGCGATCAATTGATGTTCATTTTACGATGTTGGCATCTATATGTGCAAGTTAAGAGTGTTCTTTTTCACTGATCGGTCAGTTTGTCTATGAATGGATTATCTTCCCTAATCTCTTTTCCCCGCTAAATAACGCGGCAACTCCAAAAATTAACTCTTGTTTTGACCTTGGCTTTGCGAATGGCTTTCACAAACTGGTCACTAAAAAAAATTGCTGAATGCAAACGCGGTGCATCGGTCCATACATGTGGTCCATCAAGTGCTGCACGAGAAACCGCCACGTCTCCATCTTCCAACAACCAGTCTTGAAGCCCCCAAATGTCTTTTGGTGGATAAATTTGCTCTATGTGCTTTGATTGTTCTGGAAGAACAGCTTCCTTGTGTCCCTTGTAATTCAAAATAAAATATTCGCCTGGCACTGGCGTGATGCGATCATTTTCAAAAATTGGCAGCGGCAAAAACTTCCCACCGCCAAAATCCAAGTGCTCAACAGCTTCCTTGGCTTTTTTTGAGAAAGTCATAAAGCCATCCATCGAAAATAGATCCCAAGAAACTCTCTTGACCTTCTTGTCGGGATAGATCCCATAAGCCTCTGTCGGGAACCATTCATCTGGCGCACCACCACCACCTCGTTCGTGGGCTTCAAGAGCTTTCAACGAAGTTTTTGCGGCGGCAGAGTCAGAACCATTAAACGCATGATTTCCTCTCAAATATGTCGTCACTGTTGAATCCGAAGGGAAGTTGTTCACCCAAACTGTTTCTTCGCTCATTTCACTGTCTCCGCATCTGAATCATTGCTTGGGTCTAAGGATTGATTTTATCTCGTCGACATCGAACTACCACATGAGCCGTTAAAAACTCTTGCAATTCTGCGGGATGCCATGTAGGTAGCGCCAGTTCGTTTGGCCGGGGGCTGAACGGAGGGTCGGTTTGCTTTTGCTTACCGAATGATATCAGGAACGGTATCGGCCTCCCGTGTTCCCGCTCTTTGTGAAATTCTTTTGGACGCCTTTTCACGGTTTCCAAATTGGCTTTGCGCCGGCGGATGAACGTTGTTGAAAACAAACAAAAGGCGAAAGATATGCCACTATATGAGCATATTTACATGGCTCGTCAGGACGTTTCGACCTCACAGGTTGAAGAGTTGACGAAGACATTGAGTGAATTGATCACATCAAATGGCGGTTCAATCGGCAAAACCGAATATTGGGGTCTTAAGTCCCTGACATATCGGATTCGCAAGAACCGTAAAGCGCACTACACATTGCTAAACATCGAAGCGCCTGCTGCTGCAGTTGCTGAAATGGAACGTCAGATGCGCATCAACGAAGACATCCTTCGTTTCATGACTGTTCGTGTTGATGAGCACGAAGAAGGTCCTTCTGCAATGATGCAAAAACGTGACGACCGTGGTGATCGCGGTGACCGTCGCGGTCCACGTCGCTTCTAAGGAGAGATAAAGATGGCAATTCGTGATCTAACAACTTCTCAAGCACGTCGTCCGTTCCAACGTCGTCGCAAAACTTGCCCATTCTCTGGCGCTAACGCTCCAAAGATTGACTATAAAGATGTACGCTTGTTGGGACGTTATGTTTCAGAGCGTGGTAAAATTGTTCCAAGCCGTATCACCGCTGTATCTGCAAAGAAACAACGTGAATTGGCTCGTGCGATCAAACGCGCACGCTTCTTGGGTCTTATTCCTTACGTCGTGAAGTAAGCCCAGATTTTGGTTGGGGCCAACGGCCCCTAACCGCTTTTTATAAGCGGGACAGCATTGGAGAAATGAAATGAAAGTAATCCTTCTTGAGCGCGTTGGCCGCCTTGGCACCATTGGTGACGAAGTAGCTGTTAAAGACGGCTTTGCTCGCAACTTCTTGTTGCCACAAGGCAAAGCACTTCGTGCTAACAAAGCAAACCGTGCACGTTTTGAAGCTGAGCGCGACCAAATCGAGCAACGCAACGCTGAGCGTCGCGATAGCGCGATGGCGGTTGCTGAAGCTGTGAACGGCCGCAAAGTGACCATTATCCGCCAAGCTGGCGAAACTGGCGTACTTTACGGATCAGTTTCTTCACGTGACATTTCAGAAGCTTTGGCTGCTGAAAACGTTCAGGTGACAAAAGCGCAAGTTGACTTGAGCCTGCCAATTAAAACTGTTGGTCTGCACAATGTTGTGTTGAACCTGCACGCAGAAGTTGATTCATCAATTACTGTAAACGTTGCACGCTCTGCAGACGAAGCTGATCGTCAAGCAGCTGGTGAAGACATGACTGTTGTTTCTTACGACGAAGAAGTTGTTGAAGAAGCAGTGGAAGAAGTTGAAGCAGAAGCTGGCGAAGAAGCTGCGGCTGATGCAGACGCTGAAGAGCAATCAGAAGAAGCTTAATGCTGATCTGATTGATCCGAAAAGATTTTTAAGAGGCCGGGCTTGCCCCGGCCTTTTTGTTTGATACACAGTTTTTCCCCACTAATCACAGCAGTGCTGGCTCGAATCGAATACAATCGTTAGAGAGCGTTTGTTTTGCTTGTTTGTATGTGACCAATGGTCAACAGTGGGCAGTGATTGGAGGCGGAAATGGAAGCGGTTCAGCAATTACATCCACAAGAGGAAGAATATCGTCTGGCACCCCACAATGTGGAGGCCGAACAAGCCCTTCTTGGCGCGATTCTGGTCAACAATGAAGCGTTTGACCGTGTGTCAGATTTCTTGCTGCCTGAGCACTTCTATGAGCAAGTGCATGCCGACGTATTCCAAGTATTATCGAAGATCATTCGCACCGGGAAACGCGCAACCCCGATTACCGCCAAGACATTTTTGCCTGATGAATTTACTCAAGACATGTCGATGTCTCAATACTTGGCACGCTTGGCTGCAGAAGCAACAACCGTTCTGAACGCTTCAGACTATGCGCAGACCATTTATGACCTCGCGATCCGACGCAAGCTCATTGAAGTTGGTGACAATCTTTCTGCCCAAGCATACGAAGCTGACGTAGATACGCCTCCAAATAAGCAAATTGAAGAAACTGAAAAAGCGCTTTTCGAATTGGCCGAAAAAGGTCGCTACGATGGTGGCTTTGTCAATTTTGATTCAGCCCTTCGTGACGCTGTTGATTTGGCCGGCGAAGCGTTTAAACGCGATGGCGGTCTGTCAGGTATTTCCACCGGCCTAACCGATATGGACCGGGTCATGGGTGGCCTGCAAAAGTCTGACTTGATCATTTTGGCCGCGCGACCAGCGATGGGTAAGACATCGCTTGTGACCAACATCGCCTTCAATATCGCCAAGGCATATGAGCCCGAAACTTTGCCGGATGGCACCATTAAGGCAAAGAACGGGGGCGTTGTCGGCTTTTTCTCATTGGAGATGTCTGCCGAACAGCTCGCCACACGTATTTTGGCCGAACAAGCGGCCATTTCATCTTCTGATATTCGGCGCGGTACAATTCACGAAAGCCAGTTCTCAAAGCTTGTAGAAGCGTCCCAAGAAATGGCGAAAGCGCCGCTATACATTGACGACACCGGTGGTTTGGCAATTTCGCAACTCGCAGCACGTGCACGACGTCTAAAGCGACAAAAAGGTCTCGATTTGATGATCGTTGACTATTTGCAGCTTCTTTCCGGTTCATCAAAGAACGCTGGCAACCGTGTGCAAGAATTGACCGAGATTACGACCAGTTTGAAGGCTTTGGCCAAAGAGCTAGAAGTCCCAGTGATCGCCCTCTCCCAGCTCTCCCGTCAGGTGGAAGCACGAGATGACAAAAGACCACAATTGGCGGATTTGCGGGAATCAGGTTCTATTGAACAAGATGCGGACGTGGTGCTGTTTATCTATCGTGAAGAATATTATTTGAAGAATAAGATGCCCAAAGAGAATACGCCGGAGTTTTTCACCTGGCAGGCAGAGATGGAACAAGTGGCAGGACGCGCGGAAGTGATTATTTCCAAGCAGCGTCACGGCCCTACCGGCACTGTGCAACTTCACTTTAACGCCAACATCACTCGCTTTGGCAATTTGGCGCGGGAAGATTACCTGCCAGAACAGCTTGACTAATGGATCAGTTGGCCGCCATCAGCTCAGGGCATTTGCGGATCGACCTCGACGCGATTGGCCGCAATTGGTCCGCGCTTGATAAGATCTCGCCGGGCACACTGACCGGTGCGGTGGTGAAAGCCAACGGCTATGGCCTAGGTCTAGAGCCTGTGGCCAAGGCATTGGCAAAAGCTGGTGCGCAATTTTTCTTTGTAGCCAACCCAGAAGAAGGTTTGGTTTTGCGCAAGGCTCTGCCAAATGCGCATATTTTCATTCTTGGCGGCTTATGGCCGGGTGCATCCGACCTTTATGCGGCGCAACGTATGATGCCGATGCTGCACTCGATGGCTATGTTGGATGAATGGCTCAATTTCTGCGTGCAACGGGGCGAGGCTTACCCGGCGGCGCTGAATTTTGATACGGGCATGAACCGGCTTGGGTTCCGCATGAGCGATGTGAATTGGGTCCGCCAACAGATGCAACGCTCTGGCTATCAGCCTCAAGTGATCATGAGCCACCTGTGTTGCGCCGATCAACAAAATCACGAGAAAAATCGCACGCAGTTGGCGCTATTCCAATCAATCATGGCGCATTTTCCCGACACGCCTGCATCTTTGGCAAACTCAGCCGGTCTTATGGCCAACAAGGCCAACCATTTCCAGTTGGTGCGCCCAGGCATTGCGCTTTATGGCGGGCGGGCGATTGCTGGCCGAAAGAACCCACTTACCCAGGTGGTCAGCTTAGAAGTGCCCATTTTGCAAGTGCGCGACGGCAAGACTGGTGAAACGGTTGGGTATGGCGCTGAATACACATTGCAGCGCGATAGCCGGATCGCAATCATCTCACTTGGCTATGCTGACGGTTTCTTGCGCTCAGCAAGCAGTTCAAATTCACATCAAGGTGCACGCCTAGCAATCAATGGGCATTTGGTACCCGTGTTGGGCAAGGTATCGATGGATTTGGTGGCGCTTGATGTTACCGGTTTTGGCCACAACGGGCCGGTGCCGGGAGAAATGGTTGAAGTTCTTGGACCAAACGTCACCATCGACGATTTGGCGGACGCGGCGGGCACCATCGGCTACGAAATCCTTACAAGCCTTAAGGGGCGCTACAACCGCACCTATTTCGGAATAGAGCTAGAATAATTCATGGTAAAATCGCGCGCCCAATTTGTTTGCCAATCCTGTGGCAATGTCACCGGCAAATGGGCAGGCCGCTGCGAGAGCTGCAGCGAATGGAACACAATCGTTGAAGAACAGGTCAATTCTGGCGTTGGCAGCGGCCCAAAGTCCGCTGTGGCATCTGGCCGACCGGTTGAGTTGGTCGCCCTTTCTGGCTCCAGTGAAGACGCAAAGCGTGTCCAAACCAAGATCGCCGAACTCGACCGCGTAACCGGTGGCGGTTTTGTTGTTGGCTCCGCCATACTTGTGGGCGGCGATCCCGGCATCGGCAAATCCACCATTTTGCTGCAAGCCGCAGCAGCGCTCGCCAATCAAGGGCTCAACATTATCTACATCTCTGGCGAGGAAGCCATTGCGCAAGTGCGCCTACGGGCTGCACGTCTGGGCGTCAACATGTCGCCCGTTCAATTGGCCAGCGAAACTCACGTTGAAACTATTCTCGCCACGCTTGAAGCGGCGGGCAAACCTGACCTCGTTATTATCGATTCTATTCAAACGCTTTGGACGGAGCGCGTGGACAGTGCACCCGGCACTGTTACGCAGGTACGCACAAGCGCCCAAGCGATGACGCGATTTGCCAAGAAGTCAGGCGCTGCAGTCGTGCTTGTGGGGCATGTCACCAAGGACGGTCAAATTGCTGGTCCACGTGTTGTTGAACACATGGTGGATGCGGTTCTGTATTTTGAGGGCGATGCCAGCCACAATTTCCGCATATTGCGCGGCGTTAAGAACCGCTACGGCGCAACCGACGAAATTGGCGTATTTGAAATGGCGTCTGAGGGCTTGCGCGAAGTCGCCAACCCGTCCGCCCTATTCCTCGATCAGCGCGATAAAGACGCTTCCGGCTCAGCGGTTTTTGCCGGGATGGAAGGCACAAGACCAGTTTTGGTTGAAATCCAAGCACTTGTTTCCCCTTCGCCCTTGGGCACACCACGTCGAGCAGTCGTTGGCTGGGATAGTTCTCGCCTTTCAATGGTTTTGGCTGTTCTTGAAACCCATTGTGGCGTGCGTATCGGCGCAAACGATATTTATCTCAACGTCGCGGGCGGCTTGAAAATCTCAGAGCCTGCCGCCGATTTGGCGGTGGCGGCGGCGCTTGTTTCTTCGCTAACTAATGCCCCCCTACCCGCAGACGCGGTATATTTTGGTGAAGTGAGCCTATCAGGCGGTGTTCGGCCCGTGTCACACGGGCAAACGCGATTGAAAGAGGCGCACAAACTCGGATTTGGTTTGGCCGTGACTGCGATGAGCAAAGACAAGGACAAAGATGGTGCAATTGAAACGCGCCGTTTCAAACAATTGGCCGACATGGTTGCGCAAATCGCTTCGCGCGCCAAGCGCCCGATAAACCAAGATGAAGAGTGAGTGCTTGGCATTGGAGCCATTTGCGTTTAAATGAATTGCAAAATCGCACGCTTTTGTTTTCGTGAGGGAATAATCTTAAAATGATTACCGCATTTGACATCGCCGTTGGCTTGATCGTCCTTATTTCAGCCCTGTTGGCGACCATGCGGGGATTGACCCGCGAAGTTTTATCCTTGGCGACTTGGGGCGGCTCTGCCATCTTTGCCTGGTGGATGTATCTCAACTATCCAGAAATTGCCCGTGAATATGTGGCTGAGCAAACAGTTGCTGATATTGCGACGGTGATTGTCAGTTTCATTGTTGCGCTGATTGTGTTGCACCTTTTGACCATGTGGATCGCTGATTTGGTTGGCGATAGCAAAATTGGCCCTCTGGATCGATCACTTGGTTTTATTTTTGGCGGTCTGCGCGGCATATTAATTGCAGTGGTTTTTGTGATTTTCGGCCAGTGGTTATTCCAATCGGTGGTTGATGAATGGGGCAAAGAAAGCAAGACATTGCCTATGCTTTCACAACTCGGTGATGACCTTATCGCGGCTCTGCCGGAAGACCTTGAGGGCATGGTCAGTGAAACATTGCGCGGTTCTTCCGCGCGACCACAAGAACCAGTGGGTGAAGGTACCGACGAATTGGAAGAAGCACTGCCGGACGAAACTTCGACCTAATGGTCAAAGATTTGCAAAACCCGCCCGTCTTGTTGACTCCATTCGCGCATGGGCGTAATGACCCGACAAACATTGCATGACAATGAAATGACATAGGTGGAAACAGGTGGCGCACTCCTCTCACCCGGCTGGCAATGCTAGCGAAAATGACGTTTTTGACCTTGAAGGTGACACGTTACAAGAGGAGTGCGGTGTATTCGGCATCCTCCAACATAAAGACGCAGCGGCCCTAACCGCTCTTGGTCTTCACGCTCTACAACATCGCGGCCAAGAAGCCGCTGGTATCGTGACCTACGACGGTCAACGTTTTCATTCTGAGCGCCGCATGGGCCTTGTGGGTGATCACTATACCGACCCGCAAATGCTTGAGAAACTGCCTGGTGACGTAGCCGTTGGCCATAACCGTTACTCCACCACAGGCGAAGTCGCGCTGCGCAACGTTCAACCACTTTTTGCTGAATTGAGTGTTGGCGGCATTGCGGTTGCGCACAATGGTAATTTCACCAACGCGCTTAAATTGCGCAGAGAAATCATTGCTAAAGGCGCAATCTGTCAGTCCACATCGGACAGCGAAGTGGTATTGCACCTAATCGCTCAGTCTAAGCAACAAGGTTCTGCCGCACGGTTTGTGGAAGCCATCTCCCATATGGAAGGCGGTTACGCCCTTATCGCCATGACCCGCACCAAATTGATGGGTGCGCGCGATCCATTCGGCATTCGGCCGCTTGTGCTCGGTGACCTTGATGGCGCACCGATTCTAGCATCAGAAACATGTGCTCTTGATATCATTGGCGCGAAGTTTGTGCGCGACATCGAAAACGGTGAAGTGATTGTTTGCGAGAAACAAGAAGACGGCACCGTCAAGATTACCTCTTCCAAGCCGTTTGCGCCAAAACCCGAGCGCGTTTGCTTGTTCGAATATGTCTATTTTGCGCGCCCAGATTCAATCGTTGCTGGTCGCTCGGTCTATAATGTGCGCAAGGCCATGGGCCGCAACTTAGCGCGTGAAGCGCAGGTTGAAGGCGACTTGGTTGTGCCTGTTCCCGATGGGGGCACGCCTGCCGCAATCGGCTACGCGCAAGAAAGCGGAATTCCGTTTGAATTGGGCATTATCCGCAACCACTATGTGGGCCGTACTTTTATTGAGCCAAGCCAGCAAATTCGCGCGTTCGGCGTGAAGCTGAAGCACTCGGCCAACCGCGGTCAACTGGATGGGAAGCGAGTCATTCTGGTTGATGATTCTGTGGTGCGCGGCACCACGTCCACCAAGATTGTGCAGTTGGTGCGCGACGCAGGAGCGCGGGAAGTGCATCTTGTGGTCGCTAGCCCGAAAATCACGCACTCAGATTATTACGGCATTGATACGCCGGACCCTGAGAAATTGTTGGCCAACCAATATACTGACCATGATGAAATGTGTAAGTTTATCGGCTGCGATAGCTTGCAGTTCCTTTCTGTTGATGGTCTTTACGACGCGGTTGGTGGTGCACCACGTGATCCGAAAAATCCACAATTCACCGACCACTATTTCACCGGCGAGTACCCTACCCGACTTGTGGATTTGGAAGCGGAAAATGGCCCACTGAAACAACAATCTTTGCTGCGAGAGGCTGGATAATCAATGTCTGACGTTAAAGACCTTGCGGATCGCGTTATCCTAATCACCGGCGCGTCACGCGGCATCGGCTATTTCACTGCTCTTGAAGCTGCAAAGCGCGGCGCGCACATTATTGCTGTTGCACGCACGATTGGCGGCTTGGAAGAGCTGGACGATGAAATCCAAGACGCTGGCGGCACTGCAACGCTTGTGCCTTTGGACATTACCGAAGGCGACAAAGTTGACCAAATGGGCGGCTCCATCTTTGAACGTTGGGGCAAGCTGGACGGCCTAATCGCTAATGCGGGCTTGTTGGGCATCATCAGCCCTGTCCCGCACATTGCGCCCAAGGAAGTCGGCAATGTCTTTGATGTGAATGTTATCGCAAATTTCCGTCTCCTGCGTTCGCTTGATCCTTTGCTGCGTCAGTCCGACGCTGGTCGTGCTGTGTTTGTTTCATCGTCTTCGGCTGAAACTGGCAAGCCATTCTGGGGCCTTTATGGCGCCACCAAAGCCGCTGTGAACGCCATGGCAAAATCTTACGCCAGCGAAATGGAAGCGTCATCTGTGAACACCAATGTGTTCTATCCCGGTGCGGTGCGCACCGGCATGCGCGCAAAAGCCGTGCCAGGTGAAGATCCACAAACGATCCCGCATCCACGTGAGATCGTGTCGAAACTCGTGGACATGGTTACCCCCGACAATCAAATGAACGGCCAAGTGTTCGACATTCGCACGGGCGCTTATCGCCCGCTATGAAACGCGGCGGGATGATCCTTGGTCTCCTGATCGCGCTTTGCCTTGGAATTTGGCTGGGCATGCATATTGAACGCTGGCTGAATGTTAACGCTTGTCTTGATGGCGGCGGCGCGATCAATATTGACCGTGGTATCTACAACTGCCAATTTGAATAAGTTAGTCAGCGACATAGCGGCAAATCTTCATATCTAGAATCTCTTTTGCCGGAACGTCTTCCGCTGATAGTCCGATCTCAGCATAAGTGCGATCTTCTCTTACCAGATGCGGTGCGACATCAGACGCATTTAACGCCGACGCCCATTCAACGTCCTCGATGAAGCCGCGTTGGATGAGTTCTTGACCCGAAACACAGTCTGCCAGTTCTGCCCCAATATCATTGGCGATTGAGGTGAATGAGGCTTTTGCCAATTTTGTTTCTGCAGAGAGTTCTGCTGTTTCGTCGAAATATGAAGCGATGGCACCCGCTGCGATCCAATCTTCAAAAGCAGGCCGCAGCGAGTTGTCTTTTTGCCAGCGTTCACCGGCAGCCACAATGATCACATCTTCGCCCAACTTTGCCACGGCTTTCGCAACAACTTGGGCGTTGCGCAAAGCCCCACAAAATATTGTTTCCTGTTTGGCGAACATGGTCAAATGAGACCCATTGGGAGAAGGCAGAACTATTCGATCGCCTGCCGAAAGCCCGTTCAGGGACGGTGGCGACAAGGACAAGCCCTTTGCCTTGCGCTTACCGACGATCTGAAGCTGCATCCGATCAGCAAAGCGATGCGCTCCATCCCGCAGTCCAAATGGATAAACCTCCGCGCCGCGGGCACAAGCGACACTCAGCGCCGACGAGAAACTCAGGCAATCAACAATAATCGCAACGGGTGATGGGTCGTCCAGTGCCCGTTCGCCCCATTCGACATGTACTCGCATTTTTAATGCGCTCTGAGGCCGATCACGATGGCGGCAGTGCCGATAAGCGCGGCCGCGGTGCGGTTCATGATTTTATAAACGTTTGTCGATTTCAGCCATTCACGCGCACCGGTTGCAAGCAGCGCATAAGGCATTAAAACCACAAATAGAACCACGTAGGTTGCGGGTATGATCATCGCGAATTCCGCGACACCAATTGCAGTCAGATCAAGCAACACGGGCAACAACGCGAGATAGAACAACATAGCCTTTGGGTTGCCCATGGTGATCACATATCCATTTATTGCAGCGGCAATGGCTGTGCGTTTTGTGTCCGCCTGATCCGCCTTTAGCTCTGATGTATTGGTCCAGAACTTCCAAGCCAAGTAGAGCAGATACGCCACACCGATATAGCGTATAACGGTGAATGCCTCTGCGTAGATTTCAGCAATGGCTGCAAGGCCGAGCACAGCGAGCGTGAGCCAGGTCACATCGCCAAATGCGATACCGGCAATCATCGGGACAGCCCGTTTAAGGCCACCGCCCAGTGCGGTGCCAATGAGCGCCATCACACCCGGTCCAGGAATGGCAACAGCAATAGCTAAAGCGACGCAATATGTCGCGAGAGATGCGATAGTCATGGTGAAGAACCTTAATGAAAGTGGGAAGTCGAACTTAGGCGCAGTTTTGGTCGTGGTCAATTGTGTTTCTCCGCGCACCTTTGGCTCCACCGCCAATTGGCGAGCAGAGTTGAATTGCATTTTCAGGACGCGAGGCGTTTTAGGTCTCGTCATTAGTTTAGTTAGTAATGAGACGTAAAACGCCTCGCGCAAATGGCTTGCTGCTTGAAAAGATAATGCCCCGAGGTGCTCACCCTTCTATCCTCTTTAAATGCATCACAATCCGTGGTTCTGAACATTGCTGCTCCAGATTGCAGATCATCACTGATCCAATGGGAACCAACCCACTAATGACTGACATCTGCCTTCGGCGTCAGACTGGACATTTACTCTCAAGCGAAAGGCAAACGTCTTGCCTTTCAACCATCCCCTTTTCTTTGAAGGATGTTTTGTGACCCCGGATCGAGTCCGGGGTGGTATGGTTGGAGATTATGTCTCTCCCGCACCGTCCCGCACAACTAAGTGGCGTTTAAGCCACGAGAGGCTGATGCGGGACCTATTGGCGCCCAGAGCTCAACTCTCCTATCGTCACCCTCGGGCTTGACGAAGGAAAGAAACCCAGCGCCACACCAACAACCCTCACCGCCCGACATTCGTCAATGCCCTGAACGGTTTCAAGAAAAGGTGCGACCATCATCGCACAGGGTCAAAGAACGGGGATAAGTTTTTTCAAAATTGTCGTCCCGCGAACGGTCACCCCACCCTTAGTCCCTCCCCATCAAGGGGAGGTAAATTGGCGAATGGCGCCACCTTCTCCAAACTTTCAAGCGCAACGGGACTGGCCCCAGCCTCATCGAAAACTTTACGAAAAAATGATGCACTTTCGCTTATCCATCAATTTTTGTGATGTGCCATCTGAAAAATGAATTTCTCGCCTGGGAAAACCCATGGCAACATGATTTGATTATTGGAGAAAACACCATGCTGCTTGGCTTTATTATTGCAACGATCGTAATCACTCTTTCGCCCGGCCCATCGATCATTTTGTTGTTAGTCGTTAGCTTGCGCCAAGGGGCAATGGCGGGGATAAAGTACAGCGCCGGGGTGATTTCCGCCGATACAATTCTGATTTCGCTCAGCTTGTTGGGCCTTGGTGCGCTGATGCAAAGCTCTGTGTTGTTGTTCAACTTGGTCAAGTGGGCGGGCATTGCCTATTTGATTTATCTAGGCATCAAACAGTTGCGCGCCAGCAGCAAAGTCAGTGTTGAGGCAACCAAGGTGAGCGGTTCGCCTTACCTGCAAGGGCTTGGCACCACAATGCTCAATCCTAAAGCGATCGGTTTCTTTGTGGCCTTCTTCCCACAATTTATCGATCCAAACCAAGCGTTCTGGCCACAATTGATGCTGCTTGGCCCACTATTCCTAAGCATGGTTTTTGTGATGTTTTCGATCATCGCCCTGCTTGCTTCGCGCACGAAACTTCTATTTGAAAGCAGCAAAGGGCAAATCACGCTTAAATATGGTGCAGCTTTTGGGCTGATCGGCAGTGGATTTGCAGCCGCTTTTGCCCAACGGGCCTAATCGATAGGCGTTAGCCTTGAGGGGGTTTGGGCCCGATGGTCGCTGAAGCCCAGTATGAGCCTTCTCTTCGATCTATGTGATAGAGCAAATGCTCGCGAACTTCTTCCAAAGTGCCTGATTGGACGGCCTGCGCCATTTCCACATGCTCTTTGTAAGATTTTTGAAGGTGGTCAGGCAAGCCTCCGATGCGACACCTGATTGCTGCCATTTTTTGCGCGAAGGCCTGATAGGCATCATTTAGAAATCTGTTTTGACAGCAGTCAAAAAAGCACTGATGAAAAGCCGTGTCGAGCAGCAAATAGGCAGTGATGTCATTTGCTGCCAGGGCATTTTCCATTTCGCGAACGCAGTCCGTCAAAGCGTGGTGCAATGCCTGCTTGTTGCTAAGGAATGCCGCTTCAAGTGCAGCGGTCTCAAGTGTCACGCGCGCATCGCATAATTGCGCGAGTTCATCCGGTGCCAACGAAAAGACAAAAGTGCCGCTTTGTGGCACCACGCTTAGCAGGCCCTCGATCTCTAGCCTGTTAAATGCTTCTCTCACTGGCGTGCGGCTGACTTGTAATTCCTTGGCAATTCGCGCTTCGGACAATTGCTCGCCCAATTGCAGTTCTCCAGAAACAATCAGTTCCCGCAGCTTTTCCGTGACCAACTCGGTCAGAGACTTTGGTCTTTTGATTGATTCCATCGCACGCAACTCCCTGTCGCACTCATACATCATTGCCGTACTAGCATACAACATACTGCGCACAATATTGACAACTAGCATACTGTATGCCAATTATCTCTCGATTAGTTTGCGGACGGGCCTGTTGGTCTCTTCAACCCCATGAAATGGAGAAGTTTAGTGAAGTATTTGCACACCATGATCCGTGTGAGTGATTTGGAAAAATCAATTGCGTTTTTCGAGTTGCTCGGTTTTGCGGAAACAGCTCGTTATGACGAGCCAGATTATCGTTTTACAATTGTAATGATGGCCCCTCCGGGCGGCGAAGACACCCCGGTTGAATTGACATGGAACTACGATCCTGAAGAGTTGGGTGAAGCCCGTTTCTTTGGGCACTTAGCGTACGAGGTCGACGACATTTATGCGCTTTGTGCAGAGCTTCAGGACAAAGGCGTGGTCATCAACCGCCCACCTCGTGATGGGCGAATGGCCTTCATTCGTACGCCTGACAACCAATCCATAGAGTTCTTGCAAAAGGGCGAACCACTCGAAATCAAAGAACCTTGGGCTTCTATGCCAAACACAGGCAAATGGTGATCACACCAAAATCTGTCCAGTAACTGCAAAAGGCGCGCCATAACAGGCGTGAAGACAAAATGCGTGCAGTCGGTTATCGATGCAATTATGCATCATATCATATTGAAACCTCGATGCTGGCCCAATTGGGGATTGAGTTTCAACACGTGTCCGACTGCGCGCTAATCGACGATCTTGAAGATGTCCTTGCGCTTTTTGTGCGACAAGAAATCATCGACAAGCCAATGCTTGATTTGTTCCCAAATCTGAAGGTTGTGCAACGCTATGGTGTCGGCGTCGACAATGTAAATGTCGAATACGCCAACAAGCGTGGAATTGTTGTTTGCAACACGCCGCAATATGGGCAACAGCACGAAGTCAGCAACCACGCTGTCGCGCTTTACCTTGCCTTGTCGCGTCGTTTACTCACCAGAGACCGAGATGTCCGCGCAGGCAAATGGGATATCGGCCAAGCCGAGCCTATTGCTGGCTGCCGTGATGCGACCTTGGGGTTGATTGGCTATGGGCAGATTGCCCGCGCAACAGCCAAGAGGTTTCGCAGCCTTGGCTTTAGCTCGGTGCTTGTGGTTGACCCTGCCCTCACTCACTCGACAGCGACTGCCGAAGATGTGCAGATTGTGGCCATTGAGGAACTCTTCAAACGATCAGACGTAATCAGCTTGCACGCTCCGCTGAATGCTTCAACAAAGCATATGATTGGCACGCAACTATTAAGCAAGGCGAAGCCTTCGGCTTTTCTGATTAATGTTTCGCGCGGCGGTTTGGTGGACGAAAATGCTCTCTCGGACGCCCTGAATATGGGTCAACTTGCGGGTGCTGGCATTGATGTGTTCGAAACTGAACCACCAAACACGAGTAACGCACTTCTTGGTGCGCCAAACACAATTTTGACAGACCATGTGGCGTGGTATTCCGAGGCGGCGGTTACAAATCTGCAAACTGCAGCGGCGGAACAAGTGGTTCGTGTATTATCTAACGAAAACACTATTTAGCAGCAAATTTGTTCTGCAAATACTCGCTGGTCAAATGCTTCGAAACATCCAGAGGATCGCACCTCCCATCGGGGTCAAAATCAATCGGACCAATCTTGTTAGCAACCTTAAGGGCGGCCGCATTTAGAGACTTGCTTCGCTTGCCAATACCCATCAATGCTGAAGCCATTGACATAAGTGTTGAGATGGACTGGGTTTCAAACGTCTCGTCAATGCGCTGAACATGGCCAAGAAAATATGTTTCCGCTGGCGCACTCTTTTTCTTGTTCTTAGAGATTTCGTAGAGTAGCCCGTAACCACATTGAATTCGGACAGGATCAACGCTGTAGATCCACTTATCGGCAAGTTCAACAGCAAACGGCACTTTTGCCAGCGTCGCATCGCAGGACGAGAATACGTGCGCCAAGTATCCTCCTTGTAAGTGCTCAACTTGTGCTTCTGCCTGCTCGATGGTTACCATTTTTGGATCATCTATGAGCAATGAGATGATTTTCATTTCATAGATGTTGGATTTCCAAAGCCGGCGCGAAAGAGCAGCGTCTTTGCCAACAGATTTTGCAAACTTTCGCAGCTTCGTTAGCCCAATACCGTAGCTTTTCAGCCCGCCGGACTTCTCTTTGTGCTGCTCCCAATGCGCAATACCACGCGCGTCCTGATTGTTTTCTAGGTACTCAAGAATGTCTTTTTCGGTCATTCCCTATTGTACTCCAAATTTGGACACATACAAATACGCGCGGCGCGCACCCGTTTTTGATGAACGCGGGGAAGCCAGCACTCCCAGGTGGTGCCAGCTATCCTTAAGGAAGGCACTTCTGTTAACACTCACAACCATGAAGAGAAAACCATGCTGAATTGTAGATCGGCATGGAGTGTGTTGCGACCCTTGCTGTATTATTTTAACTATTAACCACAAGGATTTAGCTGATTTTTCTTCTGTCCGTAATAGGCAGCAAGCAGCTTTGCCTTTTCTACTTTCACCTCGTCGTTAGTATAGACGCCAGCAGCCAAAACGGCACGAAAGACTTCTGTTATTGCTACATTTTTTGGTTGCCCAATGAAGCTTTCATCTCCACCACACGTTCTTGAATTTTGCGACGAGTTGAGACGCCCGCTGCGGTCAATCAGCCTTATCAACCAATCGACAGCAATTTCCATTTCCGCAGCCAATCTTTCAGGGTCATACCCAGCAGAAATCAAGTCAAAGCCCACACGGACCGCCACTGCCTGATAGGAGGTGTCTGTGCCACCGCCCTCTTCGAAGGAGCCATCTGGGCGCAAAAGTTCAATTGCGTTAGATACAAATTTTACCGCAGCGGCCTGCATGTCTTTGTCATCTGCGAGCTTGCCGCATGAATAGAATGCCAACGCATCAAACAACAAACGGTTCGGTGCTTTTTTATCCGCCACAAGCAAAATATGCTGTTCGGATAAGAGCCAGTTCGCAGCACGAACCAACTTCCCCTCTAAATCCGCAAGACTGTCCAAGCCGACCATTTGGGCTTGTTTGGGTTCCTCTCGCAGCGCAGCGATAGCTAGACACGCATCACCAAGATAAAATGCTGCGGCGCTCGCCAAATCCTGCCGCTTCAGTTTGTACTTCGCAGCAATTTCAGGCGGTAAGCTCGAGTTGACCGCGCCGTTTTTGTCGATTGCTGTTGCCCCTTCTTTGATCGCACCGAACGCCAACAGAACTGCGCTGTTGTTCTTTGCCTGAAGAGATACTCTAAGCGCATACCCCGCACCAACTTGGAAACGGGGACTAAACATTGCCCCCCATTTTCGATTTCTACCGAGCAAAGGAGAAACCTTTGCTGGCAAAAAAGCGACTGCAATTGCAGTGACTGCTTTGGGCGCGATGGCGAAACTATGCTGGTCCAAGTAGGGCAAGTAACGCTCTGAACGAGCTGCACCTACAGAGACGTAGAAGAGCACAAGAAAAGCAAGGGCAACCCTAGTCAGCATCCGGACCCTTCTTGAAGCTATTACCAGCGCTTGGCTTTTTCTTTGTCGTGGTATGGGTTATCGCCTCCGCGCAGCCACATACGGATCGGCACACCGTCCAAATTGAACGCTTCGCGCAGACCGTTGGTCAAATAACGCTCATAGGATTTCGGCACCGCATCTGGGCGCGACGAAAAGATAATGAAGCTTGGTGGCCGGGTTTTGGCTTGTGTCATATAACGGAAGCGCAAGCGACGACCCGACACGGCTGGGGGTGGATGACTTTCGGTCATGCCGGTCAACCATCGATTCAAACGGGCGGTGGAAATCCTTGAATTCCAAGTCTTTTCTACCTTTAGAACCGCTTCCATTAATCGGTCGATATTTTTACCGCGCAAGCCAGAAAGGGTGACAAGAGGCACGCCCTTAAGTTGCGGCAAGAGCCGCGCGCACGCTTCTTTCATAGACTTGAGGTGTTCTTGTTTGTCCTTGACCAAATCCCATTTGTTCAAGGCGATCACCATGGCACGCCCTTCGCGTTCTACAAGGTCTGCTAATTGCAAATCTTGCTTTTCAAACGGGATCGTTGCGTCAAGCATCAAGACCACAACTTCAGCATATTGAATAGAGCGCAGCGCATCGGCAACAGATAGCTTTTCGAGCTTTTCCTGCACTTTGGCGCGTTTGCGGATACCGGCTGTGTCCACCAAATTGATGGTACGGCCATGCCAATCCCACGGCACCATAATTGCGTCGCGTGTAATGCCCGCCTCTGGGCCAGTCAGCACACGTTCTTCGCCGACCATCTTGTTGATTAGCGTCGACTTGCCAGCGTTCGGCCGACCGACAATTGCAACGTTGAGAAAACGTGTTGGGTCGTAAGTGCCCTTGCCGTCTTCGACGCCTTTGCCATCTTCATCCAACTCAACGTTGATTTCTGGCATCATGGATTCGTCGAGCTGTGAGACAGCTTTTTCAAACTCTTCGTGACCTGCTTCCAGGTCTTCAGCCGCTTTTTCAATCGCCGTCGCAACAATATTGTAAAGGTCGGCTAGGCCAAGTCCGTGCTCAGCAGACAAAGCGACTGGCTCGCCAAAGCCAAGCTTGAAGGCTTCATAAAGCCCTGCGTCAGCAGCGCGACCTTCTGCTTTGTTCGCCAAAAGCGTAACGCGTTTGTTGGCCTTGCGCAGCAATTTGGCAAAATGCTCGTCCATTGGCGTAACGCCAGCGCGTGCATCAATCATCAGCAAGATCACGTCAGCGGTTTGGATAGCCGCTTCAGTTTGCTGGCGCATGCGCCCTTCAAGGGTCGCATCGTCCGCATCTTCATATCCAGCGGTGTCGATGAGGGTAAAAGCAAGGTCGCCAATGCGGCCCTCGCCTTCGCGACGGTCACGGGTTACACCCGGTGTATCATCAACCAGCGCCAGCTTTTTGCCCACCAAGCGGTTGAACAAAGTAGATTTGCCGACATTGGGACGCCCAACGATCGCAACAGAAACAGACATTTAAGGGCTCCAAGAAAGGCGCGTCAGATTATTCTGACGCCGCCTCAGCAGTTGGGCCAACACCTTGTGCGGTGAGTTGGCCAAGATAAAGAGAAACGCGCAAACCAAGGTCGCGTTGTGTTGCAGGATCGGCAGCAATTGCATCAAACAACACGCGCGCATCCACATAGTTGCCAGCTTTATAGTGGGTCAGGCCAATGGCTTCGCGTGCCGCGTTGCGCATTGGGTGGCTTTCAACCTGCATATCGCCGACCCGTTGCGTTACCGCTAAAGGATCGCCAGCATCAACCAACAAGTAGGCTGCAAAGATGGCTGCAAGTTCGCGCAAACGCTGATCAGAAGAGGTTGTCATCAATGCATCATATGCAGCGACCGCCTCGTCGATTTTGCCTTGTTCAGCCAATAATGCAGCAGAACGGAACTCAGCAAGCAATGGATATTGGCCAGGGCCGCTTTCAACAACATTGTTCAACGCTGCCTGTCCGCCATCCAGATCACCACTTTCAACGCTTTCAAGCGCTGCGCTAAACTGTTCAGCACCTGCATTTGCAGTTGATGTCTGCCACCAACGCCAAGCTTCGTTGCCCGCAACCAGCAAAATGATAACAACGGCGAGGCCAATGACATATGGGCCAAACTGGCGCCATAGCTTGTTCATGCGCTCATTGCGCAACTCTTCATCGACTTCTTTAAACGCTGTATCTGTATCAGACATATTGGATGCTCATTTTTTCAGCCATATTCAGGTCGTGCACCATAGTGCGGGCTTTTGCAAAAAGCAATTTGTGATTGGGCCATTTGACCCTAAATTTGCACGAATTCACGTCCCAATTGCCAAAGCGGTAAATGCTGGGCAAGATCGGCGGATGACTGAGAAGCAAAATACGGCTGGCGGGCTGGAAAAATTGCCGCTCGCAAAAGTGCCGTTTGAAATTGATGACTACGTCGCGCGCACGCGAACTGACTCCTGTTTTATTTGTGAGCTTGTCGCTGGGAACGCAAGTTTCAAACATCATATTGTTTGGGAAAACAAGGAGTTCATAGCCTTTTTGAATAAATACCCGACCCTGCCCGGATACCTGATCGTCTGCCCGAAAGAGCATATCGAAGATTACGCGGTAGACATGGAGTTGCAAAGCTATCTCAGACTACAAACGCTGATCCATAAAATCTCAAACTCGCTCAAAGGTGTCTTTGACGCAGAACGCATTTACCAACTCTCGTTAGGCAGCCTGCAAGGAAACAGCCACGTTCATTTTCACGTCGCACCACTACCCAAGGGTGTTCCATACGAAAAACAACAATACCATGCTCTCATGGCCGAGAACGGTATTCTGCGTCTCTCCGAAGAAGAATTTGCGACGATGGCTGAACAAATAGGTCTCGCAATTGGCGAATTCGAACTGGGTTCTTGAATGTCTAAAAACAAAGAGCACTTCAAGACATTGCTGTTGGCACGCAAAACCGAGCTTGAGGAGTTAAATGCCATCAGTGCGGATGCGCGTGATACGGTGACGCTGGATCAGCAGTCGGTCGGGCGGTTATCGCGCATGGACGCAATGCAGGGCCAAGCCATGGCGCAAGCGCAGGAGCGGCAGCGTGGTGCCCAACTGATGCGGATTGAGCAGGCCCTCACCCGTATTGCTAACGAAGAATATGGCTATTGCGAAGATTGTGGTGACGAGATCAATGAAAAACGGCTGGAAGTCGATCCAGCCGCTCTATTTTGTCTAAAATGCGCTCGTGCGAATGAGCGCTAGGTGATTGGTGCAACACCGATCAACCATTCGTGCAGGAAGAATACAAACAGCAAATACAGTACCGTACCGCCAACAATGGCCTTCACATCGTTGCTAACAGGTCCTGCGACAGGTGTTGGATCGCCACGGCGCTTCACGGCAATGCGATTCCACACGGACCATGCAAGGAATGAGCTGAACAAAATCAGCGAAGCCAAGTCACCATTTGCCAACAGATGCGCAAATGCCCAAATCTTCACACCAACCAACATTGGGTGCTTCAATGCGGCTTTGATTTTGCCGGCAGGGGTGCTGGATGCAGCTAAAGCGACAAACGAAAACCACATCAGCGTTAGCGTGATGTGCTTTACAAATGTTGGCGGCTCATAAATGAACATCGCTTCTGGTCGAGCTTGAATAAAGCCCCAAATGATCAGCGCAAGGCCAACAAAAACCCCAAGAGCATATGGGCCT
This sequence comes from Maritalea porphyrae, assembly GCF_030159895.1. Lineage (GTDB taxonomy): Bacteria > Pseudomonadota > Alphaproteobacteria > Rhizobiales > Devosiaceae > Maritalea > Maritalea porphyrae. The sequence goes on along the minus strand of NZ_BSNI01000002.1, from coordinate 1,714,075 downwards.
TTCCAGCCCTTTTCACCGCGTGCAGCGATTTGCTTTTCACGCCATTGAGGCGCGACCATCCGAATTGAATGAACGCCAAGAAAAATGACGATACCGAGTATTAGCCAAACCATTATTATCCCCCAATTGAACTATTCAGCCTTGTATCTAGGCGTCCGCTTGTTGTTCGACAACCGCCTTGAGCATTTTAAGTTGAACACTATCGGCTTTTTTGATGACTGATTTCAAAAGTGGTTGCATTAACACCATCAGACCTTTTGCTTCGCAACTCGCATTCAGGGAAATGCGCGTGCCGCTTTCGTCCGCATCGATCTGATAGACATAGGTGGCGGAAAAGTTTCCGCGGGTTGACCGATAAGCAATCAGCATCAACGGTACATAATCCACCACCGGCGAAAACAATTCCTTGCCACCCGCACGATAGCGCAGCGGATTTTCAGGTGAGGTGTGCTCGCCATTTGCGGTATGCACATGTTCAATGGCCGGCATCCACAGGCCCAGCTTTTCAGGTTCCGTCAAATGCGCCCAAACCACGTGGACTGGCGCGTTTATAGTTTCTTCAACCGCAAAGATTTCCGACATAATGTTCCCCTTGCCCTTTTGGTGGCAAGGTTAGTGCACAAGGCATCACAATGGCAATCTTTGTTAAATTCACACATCCCATTTCGGGCACCATGGCCCGTCCACCAGACGCATATTCTTTTCAAAAGCACGTATTTTCATCATGTCTGCATCAGAAAGATTGATGTCCTTGGCGTCAAAATTTTCCTTTATGCGTTCATAGCTGCCTGCAGATGGGATCACCACATGCCCTTCTTGCATCAAAAACGCCAATGCAATCTGCGCAGCACTAGCGTCTTGGGTCTTGGCAATTTCTTGCAAGGTTGAATCGCCTGAAACCGCACCGCGGGCCAACGGTGAATATGCTGTCATTGGAACACCCAATGATTTGCAATATTCAACAATTGGTTTGTTTTGCATAAAGGGATGAATCTCAACTTGATTGGTCACCAATTGACGTTCGCCGAGCAATTCTTTGGCGCGTTGCATATGACGAATGGTGAAGTTTGAAACTGCCAGATTTTTGGTCAGTCCTTTGTCATAAACCTCTGCAAACTGAGCCATATAGTCTTCGATATCATATTCATCGTCTATGGCTGGATAATGCAAATACAGCATATCCACCTGCGGTGTTTGCAGTTTCTCTAGTGACACTTCGACATGGCTCATAATCTGGCCGGGCGCGAAACTCTCAGGTGAAACTTTCGTGGCCAAAAAGATATCGCGCCGCGCAATGCCTGAATCAACAATGGCTTTGCCAACGAATTCCTCGTTGTTGTAGCCTTCAGCGGTATCGATATGGCGGTAGCCTATTTCCAGCGCAGCTTTCACGCCATCATAGGCCGCCTGCCCATCTCGGTTCCAAGTGCCATAACCTATTTGAGGAATTGGGCCGATGTTCTTTACAACTGCCATTTTGCATCTCCTTCACAATCAGCATGTAATCGATTGCAATCTAACTAGGCTATTGGACCTGCTCCAAGTCAACAAAAAAGCATCAGAAAAAATCCGACGCTTTTTACGTATAGTGAAATGTGATCCGTCCGTCGATCGAGCTTGGGGCGCTCGTCAATGACGCCCTACCCTGCGCCGCGCTGTATTTCTTAGAGTTCGCGCCACGCCAACATCGTTTAGCGTTCGCGCCACGCAGGCTGGCTGGCTTCGGTGTTCGCCTTAAATACCCAGCTCTTCGCCGCGCTTCGCTGGCTACGAGCATTCGGACCTGAAATCGCTCCACTGGAGCGTTTTTACACTACGCGTTGGCTTGGCCCTGCGCTAAGGCTCCGGGCGTTCGTCGCTTCTGTCCTGCCCTCCGCCGCGCTGCGCTGGCTTCGGGCGTTCGCCTGGAAAACAGGACATTTAGTCCTGTTTTCTAATCCGGCTCACTCCCATTCAATTGTACCGGGAGGTTTTGACGTTACGTCATAAACGACACGATTTATTCCTTTTACTTCGTTGATAATCCGCGTTGCGGTGCGGCCAAGGAAGTCCATATCGAACTGATAGAAATCAGCTGTCATGCCATCAACAGATGTTACGGCCCGGAGCGCACAGACAAACTCGTATGTGCGGCCATCGCCCATAACGCCAACGGTTTGCACTGGCAGCAATACGGCGAACGCCTGCCAAATTTTGTCATACTGACCAGACTTGCGGATCTCATCGAGGTAGATCGCATCAGCTTTGCGCAAAATGTCTGCTTTTTCTTTATTGACGCCGCCTGGGCAACGGATAGCCAGACCAGGTCCTGGGAATGGATGGCGCCCAACAAAGCTTTCAGGCAGGCCAAGTTCACGGCCTAGCGCGCGCACCTCGTCTTTAAACAGCTCACGAAGTGGCTCAACGAGTTTGAGGTCCATCTTTTCAGGCAGACCACCCACATTGTGGTGAGATTTGATGGTAACGCTTGGACCGCCAGTGAATGAAACACTTTCAATCACGTCAGGATAGAGCGTGCCCTGGGCCAAGAATTTCGCGCCGCCAACTTTCTTGGCTTCTTTGTCGAATGTTTCGATAAACAAACGACCGATGATTTTGCGCTTTTCTTCTGGGTCGGACTTTCCGTCCAACTCGCCCAAAAACTCATCAGCTGCATCTACATGCACAAGCGGAATGTTGTAGTGATCGCGGAACAGGTTCACCACCTCTTCCGCTTCGTTCAGGCGCAGCAAGCCATGATCAACAAAGATACATGTCAGCTGGTCGCCAATCGCTTCGTGGATCAATACCGCAGCAACCGATGAATCAACGCCACCAGAAAGTCCGCAAATTACTTTTGCATCGCCGACTTGATCGCGGATTTGCTGGATTGCTTGTTCGCGATAGGCGCCCATTGTCCAATCGCCAGTACAGCCACAAATATCGATCACAAAATTCTTATAGAGTTCCGCACCGTTTGGCGTGTGGTGCACTTCTGGGTGGAACTGCACAGCCCACATGCGCTTTTCTTCATTCGCGATAACCGCTAATGGCGCGCCCGCGGAAGTGGCAACAACTTCAAAACCTTCAGGGATCTGCGTTACGCGATCACCGTGGCTCATCCAAACTTGCTGTTCTTCGCCAACAGCCCATTCGCCACTAAAAATCGAGCAAGGTTTGTCGATATTCAGTGTCGCGCGCCCATATTCGGCATCAAGTCCAGCTTCAACATTGCCTCCCAACGCCATACAAAGCGCTTGCTGACCATAGCAAATGCCCAAAATCGGCACATTCGCGTCGAGCAATGCCTGGTCGATATGCGGGGCATTTTCATCCAGCACGCTGGCAGGTCCGCCAGAAAGGATGATACCACGAGGGTTCATGTCTTTGAGCGCAGAGGCCGCGCTCGAAAATGGATGGATTTCGCAGTAGACATTTAGCTCCCGCAAGCGCCGCGCAATAAGCTGGGTCACTTGTGAACCGAAGTCTACGATGAGGATGGCTTGGTGGTCTTTTGCTGTCATGGCGAGGCTTTACCGCCAAACGTTAGATTCCGCAATATGCAATTGGGATAAATCCGCGCAAAAAGGCTATGTTTTGCAGCCTATCGAGAAAATACCAGTGCTAGTCCCGCCATCATCAACAACACACCTGCGGTTGATTTGAAATTTATGCTGCGTTGCTCCAATTCGAACCAGCCGAACTGATCATAAAACTGCGCTGCAACGACTTGCCCAAATACCACCAACAAAACGAAAGGACCAACGCCAAGTTTGGGCACCGCCGCGATAGAAACCAGCACTTGAAATACCCCAACAAATGCGCCCAACCAGACCCATTTTGGTGCCGTTGCAAGTTGATCCATTGTTGGCATTGGCGTACGCGTTGCAAGCACGATAATTGAAATCGCAGTGGTTGCGATGACAAATGCCAGCATGGTCGCGACGATAGAACTATCAAACGCTAAAGCCATCCGCGCATAGATAGGCCCCTGCGCCGCAATGAGCGCGCCGCCTAAGACCGAAGCAAGGACTAGCCAAAAATTGGCGCTCACGGTCCAACCTGTTTGTACATATAGGTCGTTGCGTGGAAATCATTACCGACGGCGTTCTTTGCATAGTTGGGGATGATGCCTGCGGTCTTGTAACCAAGCGATTTATATAATGGCTCGGCATTGTCGCCAGTTCGGGTATCTAACGTAATCAGAGAACGGCCTAGAGACACAGCTTCTTGCTCGAGCGCCGACATGAGCGCGCGAGCGACCCCGCGCCTGCGAAACTTTGGGTGAACCATCAGCTTAGAGATTTCGGCGCGGTGTGGTTGATTGTTTGGCATACCAACGATCAATTGCCCGGTGCCGGCAAAATGATCATCAATGAAAGCTGCATGCATGATGCGCTCCCCCGAAAGCAGCGCTGGCTGAATGTTGTTCAACCAAAAGCCCTCGGCTGTTGCTTGGTCAATTGGCAAAACGAAACCAACGGCGCCATCACCTTCAACAGTTTTGATGAGCGTTTCAGTTAGTTCGGCCATGTAATTTGGCAGTTCTTGGGGCGAGATTTGACGGGCAATCATTTTGCTCCATCCCTTACACGAGGAAAATGAAATAGCTTGCGGCGCTATCAGACGGTGTGGAAAATTTTGAACGTCCGCTGAGCTGGTAGCGCAAACAGTCGCCAGGATTTAGCGCGTATTTTTGGTCGTTGACCTCAATGTTTAGGCGGCCAGCGCGGAGAACAACATGGTGTTCCATATTGGCCCGAGGCGGTTTGTCATATGAGATCGACTGCCCCGCCCCCAAACGACATTCAATCACTTCGCCGCCAAGGGCTTGGGTGGGCGGTGACACTGATTTGCGAACAAACGCATTATCCTCGTCATGCCAAACTTCTTGCGCGTCCGCATCCACCAAAGGCGTAAATTCTTCTTCGACCATTGCAAGCAGACGCGACATTGGCAGACCGTAAGCGGCACACAGTTTGCCAAGCACTTCAGCGGTTGGGCTAACGTCTGCTTTTTCCAGACGCGAGAGCGATGCACGGCTGACGCCGCTTTTTTCCGCCAACTGGTCGAGTGACATATGGCTTTCCAGGCGCAATCGCTTTAATCTTTGGGCCAGTCTGTTGGATAAGTCAGGCAATGCGCAAATCCCATAAACAAGAATATTTCTCATATATGAGATATTTCATTTACCCTTTTGCGTCAATAGGCGTTGGCCAATCAAACGCATGGCTGTGTTGCACACAATAGCGCTTGACTTATTCGATGGGTTTCGACAATAAAGCGCCACCTTGAATTCGGTCGATGTTGGCCGATGCGTCGACTAGCGGCAATTGCCGTTTTGCAAAATCGATCAATGATGATCAAATGCAATGTAGTAGGCGTCAAAAATTGGAAAGATGCCTCCTTTGACATTTGATATGTTCGGTTTTAGCCAACCGATCCTAAACTGTTTGGCTGCCCTAAATTACTCAGAACCAACTCCAATTCAGTCTAAAGCGATCCCTGCGGCGCTTGAAGGCCGTGATATTGTTGGTCTAGCGCAAACCGGCACCGGCAAAACTGCCGCGTTTACATTACCGACCATTGCGCGTCTTGCAGAAGACATTCCGAAAACCAAAAAACGCAAAATCCGTGCTTTGATCGTTTCGCCCACTCGCGAGCTTGCGGCACAAATCCACGATACCGTGAAACGCTTCACCCCGAAGGTGCCTTTGCGCTCAGCAATTATTGTTGGTGGTGTTTCGTACCACAAACAAAAACATGCATTGCAGCACGGCGTTGATATTCTTGTTGGTACACCTGGCCGTTTGATCGACATGATCGACCAAGGCGTTGTGGACCTAAGCGAAGTCGAAACTGTGATTTTGGACGAAGCTGATCAGATGCTTGATATTGGCTTTTTGCCAGCGATCACATCGATCTTGGAGCTTTTGCCAAAAGAGCGGCAGACGATGCTGTTCTCGGCAACAATGCCAAAAGAAATTCGCAAGCTGACCAACAACCATTTGACCAACCCTGTTGAGATTTCTGTTATCCCAGAAAAACGCACAGCAGACCGGATTGAGCAAAAGGTAATCTCCATTGGCCAAAAAGCCAAAATGGAAGCGATTAGCGATTTGTTGCTTGAGTATGAAGGCGAGCAAATCATCGTCTTTACGCGTACTAAGCATGGTGCGGATAAGGTGCAAAAGCGTTTGTCTGTTTCAGATATTCGCGCAGCGGCCATTCACGGCAACAAATCACACAACCAGCGCGAGCGGGCGCTAAACTCGTTCCGTCGTGGCAACACACGTGTTTTGGTTGCAACTGATATTGCTGCACGCGGCATTGACGTGCCGGGCGTTGGCTTGGTTGTAAACTACGACATGCCTGAAGTTGCTGAAAGCTATGTACACCGCATTGGCCGTACAGCGCGTGCAGGCGAATCTGGCGTCGCCATCTCTTTGGTTTCAACCGAAGAGCTTGGATTGCTTGGTGATGTGCAGCGTATGTTGAACATTTCAATTCCTGCAACCGACGCCAATGGCGAACCTGTTGAGTTGGAAATTCCACGTTCATCAGGCAAAAAGCAGCCTTTCCGTCGCCGCAAGAGCGGTGGTGGTGGCCAACGTCGCCCACGCGGGTCAGACGGCAACCACCGCAAAGGCAATCGCGGCGGTCCTAAAGGGGCAAAGCCTGAAGGTCGCGGTGGCGAGCGTTCAGAAGCTAAACGTGGCGATAAACCATTTGCACGCAAGCCGAAGCGCGATGATCGCGGCGGCCAAAAGCGCAATGGCCCTCCAGGTGGCAAGCGCAAAGGCGGCAATGGCGGTGCTGGTGGCGGCAACCGCAATCGCGGACCAAAAGTTGCCTAACGTAAATACAGATTATTAAGTTTAAGAAGGTCGGTGAATTTCACCGGCCTTTTTTGTAGGGGGTATGGTGGGTTTGAGCCCAGAGCGGACCTCCCAAATCCAACAACGAGCATCGTGCGCGGCACTCCACTCTCCGCGATTCTCATTTTGTGGCTTGGTTCAGCTGTTGCCGTTTCAAACTTTCAGCTTTTGAACGGACGCATTTTCGTATATGTCACCGAGATGAAAATTTTGGCTATTGTGTTTTGGATCGTTGTTCTGGCGGCAATCGCTTGGTGCGGTATGCATTCCATAGAGATGATGATCTACGCTAGTTATCATCCTATGTATGCACGCGGCGATCTTTTATATCCATTACGGGTCTCATCGATCCCATTATTGATATTAACTTCAATTGTTGTCGCTAGTTTGTGGCTTTGGCGACGCCCACTGCAGCACCTAATCTACGCTCTAGGCATGTTTGTGGCTGCATCGATTTCACTGACCATCGTTTTGCCCAGAGTCGAAAGCGGCTATAAACAAATCTATTACGTTGGCGAAGAGAGGTTTGAGATCCCGTGGCAATTCTCCCCATATAGCGGCAGTCCAGATCTCGGAGGCAAAGACTTCCGAATAATAGCAACGATTCCAGAACTCATTCCAGAATATGACACTCGAGAAAAAACAGTAACAATTGGGATATCAATCAAGGAGTTCCCTGAACGGGCTGAAACAAATTCAGGCTCAACTTGTAGCCTAGCAGATTCTTACGGACGAATTAGTTGTCGTTGGCCGTATGGCAAATACTTTTTGGATGTTTCGGGCGACCAAAGGCTTTTTGCTGAGGATAAGTCTGGCTTGTATCCAGCGATATCAGCACTTTTCGATAGCTTTCGGGTTGAAGCAGAGTAGTTGTGACGCCTGCAATTAGATCACGATAATTTGGACGTCGAAATTTGAGGTCGCTTTGTCCGCATAGCGGCCATCAAGCGCCCAAGCATCGCCTTCCCCTTCCCTCGTCACCCTCGTGCCACGAAGTGGCGTTCGCGCCACGCAGGCTTGACACGAGGGTCCATGATGAGGGGCCTAGTCGCTCAGCTGGAAAAATCACTAAGGCTTCGGCGGGTTTGCGACGCCGCATGGATAGTCGGGTCAAGCCCGACTATGACGCGTGGCGGTGGGAGTTTGAGAATAGCGCGTTATCACAAGGGCGAACTGTCTAAAATAGCCCCTGTTGCAGTCTATGCGGAGAAGAACTGGCACCCCGAACAAACTACCCCGTTCTTTGCATCACCGAGAAGAAGAACCCGTCTGTGTTGGTTGAAGCTGGTGTAAGCGTGACGGATTTCAAATCAGATGACCATGGCATTGGCTTGTCAAAACCATAAAGGTCTTGCCAAACTTCGCCTGCGCTGAGCAGCTCAAAGTTCGGGTTTTCGTCCATAAAGGCGTAGATTTGGCCTTCGTTCTCTTCCGGAAACACTGAACAGGTGATGTAAACGAGGAAGCCACCAACTTTGACGTATGGCACGGCTTGAGACAGCACTTCCTCTTGCTCCTGCAATCTTTGATCCAAAAGCTGTTTGGTTAGACGCCATTTCGCATCTGGGCGGCGTCGCCACGTGCCTGAACCTGTACAAGGTGCATCCAAGACCACGCGGTCCATAGCGCCAATCAGGTCTGTCAGCGGATCATCATGATGAGGTTGGCGCACTTGCACATTGTGCAGCCCTGCCCGCTTAATCCGATCCCAGATAGGCGCTAGTCGGTTCTTTTCACTATCATAGGCGAAAAGCTGGCCTTTGTTTTCCATCATGTCGCCCATGGCAAGAGTTTTGCCACCAGCGCCTGCACAAAGGTCGAGAATTTTCTCGCCCGGCCGCGCAAAGATCAATTCTGATACAATTTGGCTGCCTTCGTCCTGGATTTCAAAACGCCCTTTTTGGAATGCTTCTTCGGCTTGAACGTTTGGTGTTCTTGAATCTCGCTTGCCCGCTTCAATACGAATGCCGTTGGTGGCGATATTGGTGGGTTGCGCGCCGGTTTTCTTCAGCGCCTTCAGCACTTTTTCCCGGGTCGACTTGAGCGTATTGACGCGCATATCGAGCGGCGGGCGCTCGGCTAATGCCGCGCCTTCGGCAATCCATTCTTCAGCAAAGTTGCTTTCAAATGATGGTTGCGCCCATTCTGGAATGTCCGCCTGAACATGCTCGGGTGCATCCACCAGCGCGTTAGCCCGGGTTAGGTGCTCAATCTCTTTTGCAGACAATGCTTCTGGCGCGAATTTGTCGTCGCCAAAGCTTGCGTTGAGCGCCTCTGGGTTTTCACCCCAATCGCGGACCAAGGTTGCAAACGCCAAGCTGCGTGCGCTTTCAGATCGGGCCACATGGGCGTGAGACAGCTTTTTGCGCAATGCATCATAGACAATGTTGCCAATGGCTGCACGATCGCCTGATCCTGCGAAGCGGTGCGACAATCCCCAGTCTTTCAAAGCATCGGCGACGGGGCGCTTGCGCTTTTCAATATCAGCCAGAACTTCAATAGCGGCACTTAGCCGACCGGGTAAACGCATTTACGCCTCATAACATTAGAGTTTGAACGGCAAAACCAAGCCACATAATTGCCAGTATGGTCATGCCGGTCACATAAGCAAGAAAACGGCGAATTACGCGGTTTCTTGTGATGTGGATCGCTGTGTGTATATAGCGAGAAATCACAAATAGCACGGCCAGAATTGCAAGCCACAAGTTTGTTTGCTGCGTCGCCAGATTAATGGCTGCCAGCGCGTAGAAAAGGATTGGCAGTTGGAACTGGTTTGCGAAATTGTTCGAAGCCAGTTTGGCTGATAGCGGCCATGCGTCACCATCTATCGCAATATCGGCCACCTTGATTTTTTCGCCGTAAACCAAGGGGACGCGGCGATGGCCAAGAATGATCAGCACCGCAAATGTCAAAAAGACCTGCGCGAACACCGCGACCAATAAGAGCTTTTCCGCGCCCGTCATGGGTTAACGTCCACCGCGATAATTAGGGCTTTCGCGTGTGATCGACACGTCGTGGACGTGGCTCTCGCTCAACGCAGCGCCAGAGATTTTCACGAACTCAGCGTTTTCAGCAAAGTCCTTCAGGTTCGCTGCGCCGGTATAGCCCATTGACGCTTTCAAGCCACCCGCCAATTGGTGCAGCACAGCGCCAGCTGGGCCCTTGTAAGGCACTTGGCCTTCAATACCTTCAGGCACCAATTTCATTGAATCTGAAACATCCTGCTGGAAATAGCGGTCGGCTGATCCGCGTGCCATTGCGCCAACTGACCCCATGCCGCGATAGGATTTATAAGAGCGGCCTTGGTAAAGATAAACCTCACCCGGGCTTTCGTCTGTGCCGGCCAACAACGAACCGACCATGGCGCAATTTGCACCACCGGCCAATGCTTTAGCCAAATCGCCTGAGAATTTGATTCCGCCATCAGCAATGATTGGAATGCCAGATTTTGCCGCTTCTTCAGCACAGCCCATAACGGCTGCAAGCTGAGGCACGCCCACGCCAGCGATGATGCGGGTGGTACAAATTGATCCTGGACCAATGCCCACTTTCACCGCGTCAGCGCCAGCATCAATCAGGGCGCGTGTTGCGGCAGCCGTTGCCACGTTACCCGCGACGATGCGGACTTTTGAATTCTCTTTTTTGAGACGCGACACGACTTTTGCCACTTCCACATTGTGGCCGTGGGCTGTGTCGATGACCAACAAATCAACTTCAGCGTCGATAAGCTGCAAGCAACGATCGTAGCCTTTGTCGCCAACGGTTGAAGCCGCAGCGCAGCGCAAGCGGCCCTTGCTGTCTTTAATCGCATTTGGGTGCAATTGCGCTTTTTCAATGTCCTTAACGGTGATCAAGCCAACGCATTTGTAGGCTTCGTCGACAACGAGCAGCTTTTCGATCCGGTTGGCGTGGAGCAAACGCTTGGCTTCGTCCTGTGTTGCACCATCGCGCACCGTGATCAGATTCTCGTGGGTCATGAGTTCTGAAATTGGCTGATCTGGATTGGACGCAAACCGCACATCACGGTGGGTGAGAATACCAATCAGTTTGCCGGTGTTGCGACCGCCAGAGCCGCCACCTTCAACCACGGGAATACCGGAGATGTTGCGGCTTTCCATAACGTTGAGTGCATCAGAAAGCGTTGCGTCTGGGCCAATGGTGATTGGGTTGACGACCATGCCACTTTCAAAGTGCTTTACTTGCTTTACTTGTTCGGCTTGCTGTTCCGGCGTCAAATTGCGGTGGATAACGCCCATGCCACCTGCTTGCGCCATGGCAATCGCCATTTTTGCTTCTGTGACGGTGTCCATCGCGGAGGAAAGAATAGGCAGGTTCAGTTCGATGTCCTTCGTTACCTTGGTCTTTAGGTCAACGTCAGCAGGCATCACGCTTGATTCTGCGGGTTGCAACAATACGTCGTCGAACGTCAGTGCGGTATCACCGGTTGCTGTAGAAATGATTTTTGCCACGGGCGTGACCCTCCGTCTAAACACGAATGAATGGGTATGCTTGAGACTGGTGGAGAGCTTCGCCACCATTCTACTGGTTGGCGAGGGTCAATACCACGCAGTTTGCACTTTGCATAGGGGCGTATTTCACAAAAATTGTATGACAATTGCATCACACTCTGGCCCGTGCCACACTAGTGGTCCAACCACTGAGTCTTATAGGTATTATGTCCAATCGCATCACACCGCTTATTCTAGCGGTGGCACTATTCATGGAATTGATGGATGTCACCGTCATTTCGACCGCTCTCCCAGCGATTGCGGCCGACATTGGCACCGATCCAATTTCGCTTAAACTTGCCCTCGCCTCTTACCTTGTGGCACTGGCGATCTTTATCCCGATCAGCGGTTGGATGGCGGACCGGTTTGGTGCGCGCAACGTTTTCCGCGCCGCGATTGCAGTGTTTATGCTTGGATCACTGGCGTGCGCATTTGCCGACTCGTTGTTTTCGTTTGTGCTTGCGCGCTTCCTGCAGGGAATGGGCGGATCCATGATGACGCCTTTGTCGCGGCTGATCCTGATCCGTACAACGCCCAAAAAGGACTTAGTGAATGCTTGGGCATGGCTGACTATGCCTGCCCTATTTGGCCCACTGGCCGGGCCGCCAATTGGCGGTTTTTTGACCACCTATTTCTCCTGGCATTGGATTTTTTACATCAACATTCCAATTGGCATATTCGGCATCTTGCTTGCATCAAAATATCTTGGTGGCACCGGATATCGTGAAAAGCGCAAACTGGACTGGGTTGGATTTTTATGGTCCGGACTTTGCTTTTCCGGCCTCATCTTTGGTTTATCGGTAATCAGTTTACCTGCCTTGCCGCCAATTGTTGGCATTGCCACAACGCTTGCCGGCGTTGGTTTTGGCGCCATTTACTTGCGGCACTATCGACGCGTTGAGAACCCAATCTTGGACCTAAGCGTGTTTGACGAGCCGATATTTCGCACCTCAATCTCCTCAGGGTTCATCTATCGTGTGGCTGGTGGCGCGGTGCCGTTTCTGTTCCCACTAATGCTGCAGGTGGGCTTTGGCTACTCGCCATTTGAATCGGGCATGATTTCATTTATCGGCGCGGGTGGCGCCATCTTGATGAAGTTCTGCCTAAAGCCCGCATTAGCAGCGGTTGGATTTAAGGCGTTGCTGATCGTTGGCATTATCGTGCCCGGTTTACTGACCATAACGCACGGCTTTTTCACGGCCCAAACGCCAATTTGGATCATAATGTCCATCCTGTTGTTCATGGGCTTTTTCCGCTCGATGTTTTACACGTCGCTTAACACCCTCACCTACACCAAAACGCCCGACGAACAGTCTGGCTCAGCTACGGTGATCAGTTCGGTTTCGATCCAACTAGGATTCGCATTAGGTGTAGCATTCGCTGCATTACTGCTTGATGCCTTCGCTGCCATCCGTGGCACTGAGGTCGGCGTAACCGAAATGCAGCTGGTGTTCTTTGTACTGGCAGCAATTACCCTAGCGGCAATCGTGCCAATATTTAGTTTGTCCAAACAAGTGGGCGATGACGTATCGGGGCATGTGGCGAAGGTGAAGCCTAGCCTTTGAAGCCTTTGGCGATCAAATAGGTCTCAGCGCTGTCTTGCCGTGATGCGGGTGGTTTTGCGTGGAAAGTTGTTTTGAAGTGCTTCTTAAGTTCACCAAGCAACTCATGCTCGGTGCCACCTTGGAAAACTTTAGCCACAAACGTGCCGCCGGGGTTGAGAATTTGAATTGCAAAGTCCGCGGCCAGTTCCACCAGCGCAATAATGCGGATGTGGTCGGTGGCGCGGTGTCCCGTCGTTGGCGCAGCCATATCTGAAAGCACAAGGTCCACTTTGTTTCCGCGCAAGGCTTCGATAAGTGCATCAGGCGCATCATCGTCGTTAAAGTCTTTTTGCAGGAAGACAACGCCGGGCAATTCGCCCATTTCCAGATAATCGATGCCAACAACTTTAGGATCTTCTGCGTCGACGCCTAAAATTTCGGTGGCGACTTCACACCAGCCGCCTGGTGCACAACCTAAATCAACAACCCGCATTCCAGGCCGCAACAAGTCATGTTTTTCGTTGAGTTCTATAAGTTTGTAGGCAGCGCGAGATCGACGCCCCTCATGCTTTGCTTTACGCACATATGGGTCATTCAACTGACGTTTGAGCCAGTTGGTTGAAGATGTGGTGCGGCCTTTTGCGGTTTTTACACGCGCATTTAGTCCACGAGCGTCAGTGCGTTTAGATTTGCCCGACGCTTTCAGCTCTTCTTTGCGCGCTTCCTTGCGTCGTTTGGCATCCCGCTTTTGCGCAGCTTCGTTCATTTTTGCCTTTTTAACGCCGCCCGCTTTGGAGCCTTTTCGCTTTGTGCCTTTGACCGGCTCTTTCATGAATCAGTCCCTTGTATTGCGTTTTGACGTTGCGGTTTTGGCTTGCGGCGGCGACGTTGGCCTGAGGGCCCTCTTGACCAAACGCGATCTTGAGACATGAGTGAAATCAAGATGCCTTCTCGCAAACCTCTGTCGGCCACGCGAATACGTTCACATGGCCATTCACGCCGGATGGCTTCAAAAATCGCGCAACCTGGCAAAACCAAATCGGCTCTATCGCGCCCGATGCACGCATTGGCCTTGCGGCGCTCGTAATTCATATTGATCAAAACACGCATTGTGTCTTCGACTTGGTCTGTGCGCATCCACAGCCCGTCAACTTTTGACCGATCATAGCGCTCAAGCCCCAAGTGTAGGCCAGCAAGCGTTGTCACTGTGCCCGAGGTGCCCACCAAATGCAAAGGATGCTCTTCCAGCGTGCGTTTGAGTTTTTCGCGTCCTTTGAATTTCTTCAAATGGCTAGCGACGTAGGCAACCATTTCTTCAAAGCTCTCAGGCGTTACATTTACGCCGTCAAACTTCTCTGCAATGGAAACAACGCCAACTGGCAAGGACTGCCAAGAGCGAATGGACGACGCCATTTTGCCAGGGCTTTTGGGGCGACCACCGCGAAAATCGAGCCACGCCAGTTCAGAAGAACCACCGCCAATATCGAATATGATTGCGCCAGCAACACCGGGCTCCACTAGGTCAGCACAACCTGTCACAGCCAATTGAGCTTCGGTTTGGCGATCTACAACTTCTAGGTCTAAGCCAATTTCGGATTGGATTCGCGCAAGAAACCCTTCAGCGTTGTCTGCGGAGCGACAGGCCTCAGTTGCGATCAAGCGGAACTTTGAAACCTTTTGGTTTTCAATTTTTGATTTGCAGGCACGCAACGCATCAATTGTGCGCTCCATCGCTTCATCCGACAGGCGACCTGAAGCGGTTAACCCCTCGCCCAGCCTAACGATGCGAGAAAAGCCGTCCACGACTTTAAAACCTGCAGCGGTTGGACGCGCAAGCAAGAGCCGACAGTTGTTTGTGCCTAGATCTAAAGCCCCATAGAGTTCGCTCTTTTGCCCTGACGATGCACCGGCATTTTTGAACTTATGGTTGCTTTTGCGTGCCCGCTTTTTATTGGTGCCTTGCGAATTTGATCGGTTCTTGGGCGCATTGTGCCCGTCCGTGTTTGAATTTGGACGGTCTTCGGGCGGCGTCGAACTCGGTTTTTTCGCACCAATTACGGGCCGATTCTCATCGACCACATTTTGCTCCGTTGCCTTCGTCGCATGCCATCAAGGGCGCGCCGAAGGGCATTTTGTTTACATGTTGGATGCGATGATAATTCAATCGTTTCGAATGCGCAATTGTCCAAACCAAATATAAAAGTGATACCAATCGCCCCCACTCGTCATGATTAACGTTACGAAAACGCAGCAAGCCGCTGACATTGAACAATAAAATTGTCTGTAAAATTTTTTTGAAATGTCACGATTATTAAAGGTTTTAACTACATTGATATATTTAACCGATATATTTCGCGCGATATGTTAGATAGGTACTTGTTATGTTTGGCCGCCTTTTAAAAACCATTCAATCAGAACGACAACTCTCCGCCGTCATTCGTGCACACCTTGTGGACGGCCTGTTTCACCCCTTCGCATCATTTGTAACTGGCGTCATTATCGGCGTTGCAATCACCGCTTTGATGTGGATTTTTACTGACGATATCGTTATCCGCGATTTGTCATCTGGTCTTGCAATAATCGCTATTTTGCGCCTGTGCGTTGGCCTTCTTTATCTGCGACGCAATCGGCCAATTGGCATCGAAGAATCAAACAAGTGGGAGATCGCCTTTTTTGTTGGCGCAGCCGCATTTGCGCTCTGCTTGGGTCTATTGACGCTCTTCGCGCTCATCAGAGTGCCTGATATTGAAGTCCACCTTATTCTGACCATCACCTGTGCTGGTTATGGCTCAAGCATTGCAGCGCGCAATGCAGGTCGCCCGCTCTTAGCAGTTGGCCAACTCTATCTCACCACAATCCCGATGTGGATTGGTCTGATTGTTCAAACCCAATACACTTCGCTTGTGTCCAGTTTTGGCTGGTGCGGTTTATTCCTGTTCACCATCGGCATCAGCGACATTACCCTAGCGATGCGCAAAACGATTATCGACGCGCTCGAGCACAAACAGCGCAACGCAGAACTTGCTGCTTCCTTTAGAGAACAAGCAGAACGTTTTGACGCCGCATTGACCAACATGTCGCATGGATTGTGCATGTTCGATCAAGACAAAAAGCTGGTCGTGTGGAATGAAAAGGTTGCTGATATTATTGGCGCCGATCAGTCACTGTTCACAACTGGCACCAGCATGGACAGCATTATCGCGGCATTTCATCCTGACGATCACTCAAAAATTGTCGATCAGACCAAAGACAATGTTCATAGTGAATGGAGCGAAACAGCGAAGCTTAGCGACGGGCGATTTGTTGCAGCCTCCACCCGCACGATGGAAAACGGCAATGTCGTTATCGTGTTTGCCGATGTTACGGAAAAAGAGAAAGCGGAAGCTCGCATTCGCAACCTAGCTTGGGTTGACCAGCTGACAGGCTTAATGAACCGGGTTTCTTTGCACGAGTTGTTCGTCGAGAAGCTTGAAAACCTGAATGTATCATCTGAACTGGCTGTGCACTATATCGATCTTGATCATTTCAAGAGCGTCAACGACACCCTTGGCCACCCGATCGGCGACATGTTGCTGCGCCAGGTCGCGGATCGAATTTGCGACGTTTGTCTGGATGAAGGTGAAGTTGCACGCATGGCCGGAGATGAGTTCTTGGTCATTCAAACACTTTCGCCACAAGCTCGTTCTCCCCGCGATTTGGCTCAGCAAATTGTTGATGCGCTACACCAGCCATTCAACGTCAATTCGCATTTCATTCAGATTGGTGCATCCGTAGGCATCGTCATTGCTCCTAAAGATGGCAATGACGCCGATCTTTTGCTCAAACGCGCGGACATGGCGCTTTATGCGGCAAAGAAAGCTGGCCGCAATAAGTTTGCATATTTCGAACCACAAATGGATCAGCGCTTGCAGCAAATGCGGGCGTTGGAACTCGACATCAAACAAGCGCTTGAGAAGAACCAGTTCAAACTCGCGTTCCAGCCAATTGTTGATGCTGAAGATCAGAGCGTTGCCAGCTTCGAATGCCTAGTTCGTTGGACACACCCAACAAACGGCAAAATGATGCCGGCTAAGTTTATACCCGCTGCGGAAGAGACTGGCCAGATTATGGAAATTGGTCGCTGGGTGACCAAAGAAGCGATTAAAACTGCTGCTGCATGGCCCGTACGCAAGCAAATTTCGGTGAATTTCTCGGCGGTTCAATTCCAAGATTCTCGTTTCGCCGACTTCTTGCGCCGTCAACTCAAGCGATACAATTTCCCGGCGGATTTGCTCGAATTAGAGATTACCGAAACGGCGTTTATCGTCGATATGGAAAACAGCCTCAAGCAATTGCAACAACTCAAGGATTTGGGTGTTAAAATCTCGCTTGATGATTTTGGCACAGGCTATTCATCACTTAGCCAATTGCAGCGCTTTTCATTCAACAAGATCAAGATCGACGGTAGCTTTGTACGCGATCTAGAGACCAATCCAAGCTCCGCCGCTGTTGCAACCGCTGTTGCAGAAATCGGCAAAGCATTGGACATCACCGTGGTTGCAGAATGTGTTGAAACACAAGAACAATTGGACTTCTTGCGATCTGTGGGTGTAACGCGCATCCAAGGTTACTTCACAGGACGCCCTATGGACGCAGAGGCCGCTGAAGCCCTTTTGATTAAAGAAGCCCCAGCGGTTGGAGAAGTTGGATAAAGGTGCTGGCTTAGGTTTTATTTGTCTGAGCCATCACCAAACGCTTCATGATTTTGAGTTCCTTTGGGGTGATTTCCATAGCGGCATCAACCCAAAGCTTCACAATATCCTCTAACTCATCAAACGATAGTCGGTTCGCACGCTTTGCCGCCAAATGGTAAGCACAGGCCGCTTTTTGACGACTTCCCGTGCGTGCAATAAACTTCTTGATGTCTTTTATGCCTTCGCCCGGTTCGGACAGAATTTGGATAACGCCCAAATCGTAAAGCTCTTCAGCGGTCATGGTTTGCCCTGTGCGCACAAGTTGCTCCGCCTTGGCAAAACCAAGTTTACGCCCAAGAAGCGTTAGGCCGCCCATACCCGGGAACAAACCAAACAAGTGCTCAGGAAAGCCAAACTTAGCGCCCTTTTCTGCGCAGATCATATCGAACGAGAGAAGCGACTCAAATCCGCCACCCAGTGCATCGCCCTGAACCAGCGCAATTGAGATCACACCGTGAAAAGTGATCTGCCAGGTGCGATAAAGGATCTGGACGCTCGAAAGACCATATTGGAACAGCCCTTCCCTGTCCTTGTTGGCAATGCACGCCGAGAAATGATCGAGATCGCCACCGAGACAGAAGAAGTCTGGATGACGCGAACCGAGAACTAAGAATTTAAAATAGTCAGGCTGTTCCTGTTTGAACCGCGTGATGTTGTTGTGCATGTGTTGGAAATCATCAAGCAGATCAGGATTGAAGGCAGCGCGCCCCTGAAACTGCATAAATGACCAAACGGTTGCGTTTGAAATATCGAAATTACTTTCGATTTGACCTAGATTTCCCCAGAACCGCTGACGGTCCTTTGGGAGGTGAAATGGAAGGTCGGATTGGGGGAGAAGTTTGTATCGTAACTCTTCTCGACCAACCGACCGATTTTGTACGGCGAGGTTTTTGGTCATATGAACACTTCAAAATATACTAAAAAATAACTAAAGTTAACGACATCCAGCGAGCAATTGCAAATGCGTTCGCTAAAAAGAAATGATTTTCCGCCACTTCCAAGAAGCACCGCTTCGGGAGAGAGGTAGGTTTTGATCTTGAATCTAGAAAACTAGCTAGAGGTTTGATATTTAAGCAAAATGACCAACCGACCAATCCTCTACAGTTTCCGTAGATGCCCCTACGCAATGCGCGCTAGACTGGCGATTGCCTCTGCTCAGGTAAATTGTGCGTTGCGCGAAATCATATTGCGAAACAAGCCCGCACATATGCTCGAAATCTCACCAAAGGGCACTGTTCCGGTTCTGCAGTTGCCAAATGGCACGGTAATTGATGAAAGCCTAGACATTGCGCTTTGGGCGTTAGAAACAAATGATCCAGAGAATTTGCTCTCACCCGAGAAGGGCAATAAGGCGCAAATGTTGGCGCTGATAAATGAAATGGATTCTGCGTTCAAACCTTTGTTGGATACCTATAAATATCGGTTCCATTCTGAACCCGACATCGCACGTGCTGCGCGTGATGACGCGCTGCCATTTTTGCAGCACTTAAATTCATTGTTGGACGCACAGGATTTTCTGTTTGGCGGCCGCATCTCGTTGGCTGATATGTGCATTTTGCCATTTGTGCGACAGTTTGCATTTGTCGACAAAGAATGGTTTTGGGCCCAAGACTTCACGCACGTGTTGGCATGGTTGGACATGTTTCTAACGTCTGACCGCTTTGCGACAATCATGCCCAAGTTTCCGCTTTGGGCGCCCGGAGACGAAGAGATGGCCTTTCCGCCCGTCGACATGGCAAGCTAGTAATTCTGGTGTTTTGCTTGCAGGCAGACAAAAATCCACTTAAAGCAACGTCAAGACATTATTGAGGTGCCCTTTTGATGAACTCGCCCGCACACCCAGCAGAACTTGCCGCCCCACTAATTGAAGGCGCAGTTCGAAATGCGCTTTTGGAAGATTTGGGGATGGCTGGCGATGTAACCACCCAAGCCACATTGTCAAAAGAAGCGGTTGCCGTTGCGGTGATGAATGTGCGTGAGAAAGGCGTGATTGCCGGGATTGACCTTGCGCGCGAGGCTTTTCGCCAAGTTGACCCTACCCTAAAATTTGAGGCGCTCGTTTCTGATGGTGACATCGTAGCGCCAGGCGACAATATTGCGCGAATCTCAGGCAATGCGCGGCACATTATGTCCGGTGAGCGCGTTGCACTAAATTTCATGTGCCACATGAGCGGAATTGCAAGCTACACCCGTGCTTTCACCAACGAGGTTGAAGGCACTGGCGCAAAGATTTGCTGTACACGCAAAACCACGCCGGGACTGCGCGCATTCGAAAAATATGCAGTTAAGTGCGGCGGCGGCTCAAACCATCGTTTTGGCCTAGACGATGCAATTTTGATTAAAGACAATCATATTGCGGTTGCTGGCGGCGTTGCCAAAGCGGTACATGCGGCGCGCGCATTCGCTGGCCACCTTATGTCTATCGAAGTTGAGGTCGACAATTTAGATCAGTTTGCCGAAGCACTTGACGCCGGTGCAACCGCTGTATTGCTAGACAATATGCCACCCAAAGTCTTGCGCGAAGCCGTGCAGGTGAACAAGGGCCGTGCACGGCTTGAGGCCTCTGGCGGCGTGGATATCAAATCCGTACGCAAGATCGCTGAGAGTGGCGTCGAGTATATCTCAACAAGCAAAATAACCATGGCAGCAATGCCGCTTGATATTGGCCTAGACATCCAAATCGACAGTTAAGCGAACGGAACTCCCCCGTGATCAATCCACTGACCGAATTAATGCTAAGCGCTGCGCGCATGGCCGGCGAAGAAATTATGCGCCACTATGCAGATGGAGTGGATATTGATCGCAAAGGAGACGGTTCTCCCGTTACAATTGCTGATCAGAATGCAGAAGACATCATCGTCGCGGCTCTAAAAGACACGGGCATCCCATTGCTTGGTGAAGAGAGCGTTGCAGCGGGCCATATTCCTGAACTTGGCACACGCTTCTTCGTTGTTGACCCGCTAGATGGCACCAAAGAATTCATCAAACGCAACGGCGAGTTCACCGTCAATATTGCTTTGGTAGAAGATGGCGTGCCGGTCGCAGGCGTGGTGACTGCCCCTGCCCTAGGACTTGAGTTTGTGGCGGATGAAAGCGGCGCATTTTCTGTTTCCATTAATGATGCAGGCACCGCAAATTTCACTTCAATTCGTGCAGAACCAAACGGGCCCCGAAAAATTGTCGCCAGCCGTTCACATGGCCACGCTGCCCTTGCGCAGTTGTGCGAAGACCTTGAAATTGAAGAAGATATCAGCGTTGGTTCATCGCTAAAGCTCTGCTTGGTGGCGCGTGGCGATGCACTACTCTATCCGCGATTCACACCGACTTGCGAATGGGACATTGCGGCGGGTCAAGCGATCCTGTTGCGCGCAGGCGGAGTGGTTTTGAAGATGGATGGTACGCCGCTCAACTATGGCAAAACCAAAGACAATTTCTACAATCCATTTTTTGTTGCCGCAGCAAATGCAGAAATTGCTGAAAATGCAGCGAGAATTATGACACGGCTTGTCTAAAAGTTAAGCACTGCCCCTTAACATGCCCAGAATTCGTTAACCGAACACGCAAAATTGCGTGTTGGGCGGTTACTTTCTGGCAAAAGACTCTTGTTCTTAACACTCATATACCTATATTGGCTCGATATATATCGAACGAGCATGAGTCATGAATGTAAAAACCGTCTGCCTTGCCATCCTCACCCAAGGTGAAACCACTGGATATGAAATTCGGAAACGCTCCACCGAGGGCGATTTTTCGTTTTTCTTGGAAGCCAGCTTTGGCTCCATCTACCCGGCCCTGTCCAAATTGGAAGAAGACGAGCTGGTTACCAGTCGCGTCCAAGCGCAAGAAGGCAAGCCTGCCAAGCGCATATACTCGATTACGGATGCGGGGCGCGAGAGCTTCATTAATTCACTTTTTGAAGATCTAAACGACGACGTATTTCGTTCTGAATTTGTGTTGTTTTTACGATTTGCAGAAGAATTACCACGAGACCTGGTTGAAAAACGGATTTTAGAGCGTATCTCCAAAGTCGACGAAGAAATTAAGTCGATTGAAGAGATGGGCGCGGATCTGGAGGCTAAAGCAGACCGTTGGGTATTGGAATACGGTCTAACTTGTATTCGGCAAGCCAGAAACTATCTCGTTGAACATAAAGATGAAATTATCGCCATGGCGCAGCCCGTAGATGTTGCTGCTAAGGCTGCCGAATAGGGATTATAAACATGCGCTTTTTATTGTCATATGGCGTGGCGTTTCTTTTGATAGTAGTTATCGGTGTCTGGATGGCATCCGGCACGTTGGTTCAAGGCGGTAAGGGTCCGGGCAACGGCGAAACCGCAATTCTGGACATTCTGGACTTGCCTGCCGACAGCGGCATTCGCTCAACATTGGAGCAGGCAGGACTGGTAACACCGGTCGACGTTGAAGCGAAAACGGCAGAAATCGCGGTTGAAGCGCCAGTAGAACCACTAGAAGAGCTTCAGTCCGTTCGCACACGTAGCTTCGTTGCACAAGACTTGCCGATCACTGTTTCGTTGCGCGGCAATACTAAAGCAAGTGCAACAGTTTCCATTCGTGCAGAAACAACTGGCATTTTGAAGTCACGTCACGTTGACAAAGGTGACCACGTAAAAGCCGGCGATTTGCTGTGTGAGATTGATGCGGGAACCCGCGCCGCGCAATTGGCGCAGGCAGAAGCATCTTTGGCAAAGGCTGAACTTGATTATTCTTCAAATAAGACATTGCGAGAAAAAGGCCTGTCTCCTGCAAATTCCGGTCGCCAGTTCGAAGCGGCACTTGAAGCTGCGCGCGCATCCGTCGACAGTGCGAAAGCAGAACTAGACCGCACTGTTATTTACTCGGAAGTTGCGGGCATCGTTCAGGACCCAATTGCACAGCCAGGCGACATGTTAAGCGCCGGAGCGGCTTGTGTAACGTTGGTTCAACTTGACCCAATCTTGTTTGCTGGCGACATTCCTGAATCGCGCATTGGCGCAGCCGTTGTTGGCTTGCCAGTAACCGTGAAAACGATCACAGGCCAAGAAGTTGTGGGCAAGCTAAGCTATGTTTCCCCGACTTCTAACACAGCTACACGGGCGTTCCCTGTGGAAGTTGAAATTGAGAATAGTGACTATTCAATCCGTGCTGGGCTGACCGCAGAAGCGATTGCAGTTCTGGGCACAACAAAGGCACATTTGGTGCCGCAATCAGTACTGACGTTGGACAATGAAGGCACGATTGGCGTTCGCGCCGTTCATGATAGCGAAGTGGCGTTTCATGAAGTGCAGATTTTGCGAGATACAACTGAAGGTATTTGGGTGACCGGCCTGCCCGACAATGTGGATATCATCACGTTTGGGCAGGAATATGTAATTGCTGGACAAAAGGTCGTTGCTGATAATCAAAGCAACGAAAAAACATCATGATTGGTGCGCTAGAAAATATACTAAGACGGCCGAAATCGGTCGTCACAATTATGCTGGTGTTGTTGTTGGCGGGTATTTCCGCCTACATCACGCTGCCCAAAGAAGGGCAACCAGCTATTGATATTCCTTATCTCTACGTTTCAATTTCGCAAACTGGTGTTTCACCCAGCGATGCTGAACGGTTATTAGCACGGCCAATGGAGACTGAGTTGCGCAACCTTGATGGGTTGAAAGCAATGACGTCGACATCTTCAACGGGTCATGCGTCGATCTTTTTGGAATTTGACATCAATTTCGACAAAGATCAGGCCATCACAGATGTACGCGAAAAAGTAGATCGCGCGAAGTCGCAGCTACCTGAAGATGCAAACGAGCCAACTGTCAATGAAATTGCGATCAGCAACTTCCCAACCGTAACGGTTGCTGTTTATGGCGACGTGCCTGAGCGCGCGCTTTCTCAAACTGCACGTAAACTTCAAGATCAACTTGAAGGCATTGCTTCGGTTCGTTCAGTCGATATGTCTGGCCACCGCGAAGAAGTGCTTGATGTTGTTGTTGATTTGAACAAACTCGAATCTTACAACCTCACCACCAACCAGTTGTTTGACGCTTTGGCGCGCAACAACCTTGTGGTGCCAGCGGGTACATTGGACACCGGCCAAGGCAAGTTCGCCATTGAGGTGCCGGGTCTTATCCAATCTGCCTCAGATGTTTACAATTTGCCGCTCAAAACAGATGGCAGCTCGAATGTGACATTCGGCGATGTTGCAACAATCCAACGCACCTTCAAGGATGCGACTTCGTTTACACGTGTGAACGGCCAGCCTGCGATTATCCTAGGTGTGTTCAAACGCCTAGGCGAAAACGTAATTGAGCTTTCAGACGCTGTTCGCGTCAAAGTCGAAGAAACCGCTCCAGATCGCAACCCAGCGATCAAGACAAGCGTGATGATCGACCAAGCCAAACCAGCGCAAGACATGCTCGGCTCTTTGCAGTCTGCTGTTTTGACTGCGGTTGCGCTTGTGATGATTGTTACGATTGCGATGCTTGGCATCCGCCCTGCCCTGATGATTGGTTTGGCGATTCCCACGTCATTTATGATGGCTTTCTTCTTCCTCCAGCTGATCGGGATGACCGTGAACATGATGATCATGTTCGGTTTGGTTCTCACGGTAGGTATGCTCGTTGATGGCGCGATTGTCATCGTTGAATATGCCGACCGGAAAATCTCTGAAGGGATGGAACGGCGCGAAGCATTTATTCGCGCGGCCAAACTGATGTTCTGGCCGATTGTATCGTCTACTGGCACAACGCTAGCGGCCTTCCTCCCGATGTTGTTGTGGCCGGGTATCATCGGCAAATTTATGAGCTATTTGCCGATCATGGTGATCATCACGCTGATTGCGTCATTGATTACTGCCATGGTGTTCTTGCCAGTTATCGGTGGTTTGCTCGCCCGCAAAAAAGTCAGCGAAAAAGAGAAGCTTGCCGCGCAAGCCCTGTCTGGCCGCGACAATTTTGATCCTAAGACCGTACCTGGTTTCACAGGTGGATATGTTCGTTTCCTAAATGCGATTATCCGCCGTCCAATCATGGTGCTGGTTGTTGGCGTGGGCATGATTGTTGGTATCTTCATGTATTACGGTGCCAACAGCACCGGTGTTGAAGCATTCCCTTCAATTGAGCCTGAATACGCCACGGTGGCCGTGACCGGGCGTGGCAACTACTCGCCTGTCGAAATCCGCGATCTGCTGATTGAAGTGGAAACAGAAGTACTTAAAGTTGGCGGCATCAAAGAAGTCGTTATGAACTTTGGCAGCACTGGTGCTGTTTCTGATACGCCACCAGATACATTGGGCAACCTACAACTTGAGTTTGAACCGTTTAAAGACCGTCGTTTGGCGTCTGAGATTTTTGCGGATATCCGCGAGAACATCAAAGACATCAAAGGCGTAGGTGTTGAACTGCTCGAAATTGAAGAAGGTCCACCGACAGGTAAAGACATTTCCATGCGGGTAACCGCGCAGTCATATGATGATTTGGCGCCCGTTGTTGGCAAAATTCGCAACTTTGTTGAGTTCGATCTCGGCAATACGATGGAAGTTGAGGACGGCCGTCCCCTGCCCGGCATTGACTGGAAGATCAATGTCAATCGGGAAATGGCTGCGCTTTATGGTATCGGTGTTCGTGATCTGAGCCCGTATGTTCAGCTTGTGACGTCTGGCGTTAATCTTGGCACCTATCGTCCAGATGATGCGATTGACGAGTTGGACATTCGTGTTCGCTTGCCGAAAGAGCAACGTAGCTTTGAAGCGCTAGATAGTTTGCGGATCATCACGAATGCAGGCCTTGTTCCAGTATCAAACTTCATCACACGAGAAGCTGTGCCAAAAGTTGCAGCGATCTCTCGCCGCGATTCCAAATACACAATGGGTGTGCGGGCGAACGTAACTGGTGAAAAGGAAGATGGCACACCAGTCATGGCCGCTGACAAGGTTGAAGAGTTGAAAACCTGGATTGGCGAACAGACTTGGCCGCAAGGCGTTGAGTTTGAATTTGCTGGTGCCGATGAACAGACCAACGAAACCAATGCATTTATGGCACAAGCCGGTGCGGCGGCAATGTTCTTGATGTTCTTGATCTTGCTGACACAGTTCAACAGCTTCTATCAGGTGGCGATTACGCTTTCGACAGTGGTTATGTCGGTTGCTGGTGTGTTGCTTGGTATGCTGATCACCGGGCAGTCGTTCTCGGCAATCATGACCGGTGTCGGCATTGTATCGCTAGCAGGTATTGTGGTGAACAACTCGATCGTGTTGATCGATACGTATAACCGTTTCCGCCATGAAGGTGCTGACCCGATTTCCGCATCCTTAATGACAGCATCGCAACGTCTTCGCCCCGTGTTGTTGACGACAATTACAACAGTGATGGGCCTGATCCCGATGGCGATGGGCGTAAGCCTTGACTTCTTCGGACGCTCAATAATTGTTGGCGACCCATCAGGTGCATGGTGGATCCAGTTGGCAACAGCCGTTATTTCTGGCCTCACCTTCTCCACTTTGCTGACACTGCTTATGGTGCCTGTATTGCTGGTCGCACCAACGGTTTGGAAAGAGCAATTGATCCATCTGTGGCAGATGATCACCTATCCGTTCCGTGCAATCAGCGCGCGCCGTGCAGCCAAAGCTGAAGCAAAAGCGGCTGAAGCGGCGGAAGCAGAGACCAATGTTGTTGACCAGCCTGCGACTGCTGAAATTCCTGCGGGTGCAGACAGCGCGAAAGCGTATATCACCGGGGATTTGGTGACAGAAGAGAAACATGGTGTAACCATCGTGTCTCGACCAACACCTGAGGCTGCTGAATAGCTTAGCTTTCGAGGACAGACAGAAATAAAAAGGGGCGTCGCAAATATCTGCGACGCCCCTTTTGTTTGTTCAAGACAAGCAAAACTATTTGACGGGGTCTTGCTCGCTTTGCTTGATCAGAAAACCCTCAGTATCTGTTTCGCGTGCCAAGCGAAGCTTTTCACCAGCTTCATCAACCTCGCGCTGACGGTTCCACATTTGGGCATAAAGGCCATCTAGCGCCAATAATGCCTCGTGGTTGCCCCGCTCGGCGATTTCACCTGCACGCAGCACGATGATTTCGTCGGCGTTGATGACAGTTGAAAGCCTGTGGGCAATCACCAATGTGGTGCGGTTCTGCGATACATGATCCAACGCTGACTGGATTTCTCGTTCAGTTTGCGTATCCAGCGCCGAAGTGGCTTCATCCAAAATCAAGATCGGCGGGCTCTTTAGGATTGTACGCGCGATCGCTACACGTTGTTTTTCACCACCAGAAAGCTTCAAACCGCGTTCACCCACTGGCGTATCGAACCCTTGCGGCAAACCATCGATAAAGTCTGAGATTTGCGCCAGCTTTGCGGCCTCCCGCACTTCCTCGTCCGTCGCTTCAGGTCGGCCATAGCGAATGTTGTAGGCAATTGTGTCGTTAAACAGCACTGTATCTTGTGGAACCATGCCCACAGAAGCGCGCAGCGACTTTTGCGTAACATCGCGCACATCTTGGCCATCGATCTCCACGCTGCCCTCAATCGCATCATAAAAGCGATAGATTAGCCGCGAGATTGTCGACTTACCGGCACCCGAAGGGCCAACCACCGCGATGGTTTTGCCAGCAGGGACTTCAAAGCTCACGCCCTTTAGGATTTCGCGATCTGGATCATAGTGAAACTTCACATCGTTGAACTTAAGGACCGGCCCACTGACTTCAAGCGGCTTGGCGTCTGGCTTGTCTTTGATCTCGGCGTCTTTATCGAGCAGCTCGAACATATTCTCAATGTCGGTGAGGCCCTGACGGATTTCGCGATAGACGAAGCCAATGAAATTTAGTGGACGATAAATCTGCATCATATACATGTTGATCAACACAAAATCGCCAACGGTAATGTCGCCCGCCAAAACGCTGTTCACCGACATGATGGAAATGACAATCATGCCGATCCAGAAAATCACCGCTTGTCCAAAGTTGAGGAAACCGAGCGACGTCCACATGCGGATCGCTGCGCCTTCATAGACCGCCATAGATTCGTCAAAACGACGCGCTTCCATCTCTTCATTGCCGAAATATTTGACCGTTTCGAAGTTTAGAAGACTGTCGATGGCTTTTGAGTTGGCTTCAGTATCGCTGTCATTCATTTTGCGGCGAATGCCGATACGCCAATTGCTGGCCTTAACGGTGAAGTAGATATAACCAACGACGGTAAGCACCAATACAGCAAGATAAGGCAGCCCAAAGCGCCAAACAAAGATCGTCGAGATTATGACGAACTGCACTAGGGTTGGTGCGGTGTTGAGCATTGTGAAACGCACAATTGTTTCAATGCCCTTGGTGCCACGCTCAATGACCCGTGATAGGCCACCTGTTCGGCGCTGCAAGTGATAGCGCAGCGACAAGGCGTGCAAATGCACAAAGGTGCGATGTGCAAGCTGTCGGACAGCGTGCTGGCCTACAGAGGCGAACAACACGTCCCGCAGCTGCATGAACAGGCTCTCGGTAATTTGACCAAGGCCATAAGCAATGGCGAAAGCTATTGCGAGCGTAAGGCCGAACATTTTAGCTTGTTCGATGCCGTCGCCGATTTCTAGTGAATCGATCACCTGCGAATAGAAATAGGGCGCCATAGTTGCGGCACCCATCGCAGCGAGCAGCGCCAAGAGGGCCAGCATCACGCGTGCTTTGAGATCGGGACGATCAGATGGCCACATATAGGGCCATAGGTTCTTAATTGTAGCAAACGGCGAGCCTTCGTCGGCGTTCACGGTTTGTTTTTTGGAAACAGTGCGACCTGTTGGCGCTACGGCCATGTATTACTCCGCGTTTTGAGGAAGTGATTTAGCTGTGAGAGGAGACACAGTCCGATCGAAAAGTGACTGCACAGCGCTCAGTTTATCCGAGCAAATGCTGTAACAGTTTTTGGTGCCTTGCCCTTTTCTTTCAATCAGCCCCGCCTCTAAAAGCACTTTTAGGTGCTGCGAAACCGTGGATTGGGCAAGATCAACGCATGACATTACATCGCCACAACAAGGTGTACTAATGTCGGAAAGATAGCGCAAAATCGCTAGGCGAGCCGGATGTGAAAGGGCACGCATGGCTTTAGCGAGTTGCTGGTCTTCGGGCGAAATCTCATTCATCGTAATATTACGATAAAGCAATTCCGCCCGAAGTTCAAGCTCTATTCTTGGTTTGGCAATTCAAACACTTGACCTGGGAAAATCAGGTGTGGGTTTGAAATGTCATTCGCATTGGCTTCGTAGATCGTGGTGTACTTCACACCGCTGCCATAAACGCGCCGAGCAATCGTCCAAAGATTATCGCCCTTGCGGATAATCGCCTTACCCGAAACGAAACGTTGTTCATCGCCCTCGCCCACAGCAACGGCGGTGATGGTTGTCACACCACCCTCGTCTTCTTCCGCAGTTACTTCCGCCTCTACGGCCTCTGCAGCCGCCTCGGCGTTGCCTTCAGCTTCTTGTGTAGCTTGCACGATATCAGTAGCGTCTGTTGCCGGTTCAACTGGCGCGTCAGCGACGGCATCCTCGACCAGAGCAACTTCTTCAGGCGTTTCGACTGTTGGCGTCTTTGTTTCGCTGGTCACAGCTTCAGTGTCGGCAGTGGTAGTTGCCTTTTCTGTCACCGTATCAACCGAAGTTGGTTGCTCAGCCACTTCGTTTGAGGCCGTCTCAATCACAGACGATTCTTCACCCATAGTTTCAGGTGCGGCTTGCTCTGAAACAACTGGCTGTTCCACTGCCTGTTCAACAACTGGCGTTGTTTCTTCTTGGGCAGTTGGTGCCGTTTCCACCGGTGCGGCAGCATCTTCGACAACCGCCTCTTCAGTTGCCGTTAGAGCTGTTGGCTCAACTTGCTCGACTTCAGCGCTTGCCACCTCGGTCGTTTGCTCAGGCGCTGAAGTATTATCAGACGCATCAGCGGCCTCGGTTGGCGCGTCACCAGACGTATCAGCGTCAGCCACTTGAGTTTGCTCCGCTGGCGCGACCGGAATTTCAACTAAATTCTCAATGACAAAGTTGACTTCGGTTCGCGCTGTCACCTGAGACGTGTCAGCAACCAACATGTCCGCACGGACACGCTGCGACTTCTTAGTGAGCACGTTCTCGGTTTCAACAAGCCAACGGCCATCGGCTACGACCGCATCGGCGACATATTCGTTGTCCACATAGATGCGCATGATCGCGCCATCGGGACCGCCGCCGGCGATAAAGTTCATCGCACCGTCAATTTCAATGGCATCAATCGTGGGTTGTACGAAACGCTCGATAGCCTCAATCGCGGCTTCTGCTGCTTCAGCAGTTGCCACTTCTTGCTCAGTTTGCGGTGTCGATTGTGTTGTTGCCTCTGGGGCTTCGTTTTCAGCCACTTGTTGCG
The DNA here is from genome assembly GCF_030159895.1 of Maritalea porphyrae. Taxonomy (GTDB): domain Bacteria; phylum Pseudomonadota; class Alphaproteobacteria; order Rhizobiales; family Devosiaceae; genus Maritalea; species Maritalea porphyrae. The sequence continues at coordinate 1,684,056 of NZ_BSNI01000002.1, read as the reverse complement.
CTGCCTCTGGCTGCACTGCCTCAACGGCTTCAACAACTGCCTCTGTGGCATCAACAACAGCCTCAGCCGTTTCAATTGTTTCAGCTTCTACAGCTTCGGTAACAGTTGTTTCTGGTTGATCTGCAACAACTGTTTCTTCAGACGCTACAGGCTCAACTGACTGATCGTCAACAACAGAACTTTGCTCTGCCTCACTTGTGGTTTGCTCTGGGGCGGCTTGATTCGCCGTATCTGCAACAACGGCAACAGGCTCAGTTGTGTCTGTGTTTTCATCGGCAGAAGTTTCAGTATTAACAGCAACGTCAGTCTGTTGCGCTTCAGCCTCCGCAGCGCTCTCAACAGCAACCGCTTCCTCAGTGGTTTCAACAACGGCCTCAGCCGTTTCAATCACTTCAGCCTCGACAGTTTCAGCAACCTCTGTTGGCGTTGCAGGTGTTTCGGTCTCTGCTGTGGCCGCAGGTGCTGCCTCTTCTGTGCTCTCAGTTTCGGCAGCAGCCGTCGTTGCCTCTACAGATTTCTCTGTGTCATTTGAATCACTTGCAGCGGGCTGTTCGGTTTCAGATTCAACTGCTTCAGGCGTTGATTCAACTTCTGCTTCGGCTACTTCGACGACTTGAGGCGTCAAACCTTGAATGATAGATGAGGCTTCGCCCGGCACTGAAGCCACGACGATTGGCTCTTTGTCGCGACCTTCGTGGATTAGCACAATCTCTGATTTTGCGGATGGCGTGAAGTTGCCTTGCGCATCTTGCGCTTCCACAGTGATTTCGACGCCGCCTGTTGGCAGCGGATTTTCTGGCACGAACACCCATTCGCCTGTGCGCTCGGGCTTGGTCTTACCCAAAATCTGGCCATTTGATTTCACAATGACGGTATCGCCAACTGCTGCTGTTCCAACAATAACAACAAGACCATCGGCGGCGGCGCGCGCAATGGTGAAATCGGGAACGACAATCGCGTCTGCGGCGGTTGTTGTCTCTTCGTCATTGGTCTGTTCTGCGCTTGTGGCTGCTGGTGATGATTGTTCTGCATCCGCTTGATCGGTTGGCGTCGTCTGGGAGGATGAACTCACTTTGGCATTGTCGTCGGTGCGTCCAAACACCTGACCGATGACGCAACTCAGAAACGGCTGGTCGGCATTTTGAGAACAAGATGAAATGGCAGGAGCGGAAACCACTCCTACGACTACTGCGGCTGTTGCTGCTGCAAATCCAAGCGCAACAAACAGATTGGAATTAGACGTCGATTCAGCCAGGGTTGCCTCCCATTTTTTCGCGTTCTCGACCTAGTGAAACGCCAGACTACCCTCTGTCTGGCTCGGTCTTTAGCAGTTTATACGTAACAGACTCATACAGCGCCTCGAACGATGCATCAATGATGTTTGCAGAAACGCCGACTGTAAACCATCTTTCGCCCGATTTATCCCGTGATTCAACCAGCACACGGGTTACCGCGCCCGTGCCACCGTTTAAGATACGCACCTTAAAGTCCACCAGTTCCAAATCATCAATTCGGTCAGAGTATTTGCCCAAATCCTTGCGCATGGCGAGATCGAGCGCATTGACAGGGCCATTGCCTTCCGCCACCGACATCAAAATCTCGCCGTCAACTTCTAGCTTCACCACCGCTTCTGACATGGTGACGAGTTCGCCGCGCGCATTGTAACGGCGCTCAACTGATGTGCGAAAACTATCAACGCGGAAATATTCGGGTACCTGCCCTAGCGCCTTGCGTGCCAACAAAGCGAATGATGCGTCCGCACCATCGTATGAATAACCGCGCGCCTCACGTTCTTTTACGGCGCGCAACAAACCATCAAGACGCGGGTCTGACTTTTCAACGCTTATGCCAAGCTTGGCCAAGACGGTCAGTAAGTTGGACTTACCCGCTTGTTGGGAAACCATGACGTTGCGTTGGTTCCCCACCGTTTCCGGTTCAATATGCTCATAGCATGACGGGTCTTTTTGCAGGGCTGAGGCGTGAATGCCGGCTTTAGTCGCAAAAGCAGATGCGCCCACATAAGGCGCTTGGCGCGCCGGGGCACGGTTTAGCAACTCGTCAAAGCCGCGCGATGTGTTCGTCAGATCCTGCAATTGTACGTCTGAAACGCCGATTTGAACTGTTGAGGCAAACGGCTCTTTCAATGCCAAAGTCGGGATCAACGAAACCAAGTTGGCGTTGCCGCAACGCTCACCAATGCCATTTAGCGTGCCCTGTACGTGGCGAACCCCGGCGCGCACCGCCGACAATGTATTGGCTACCGCCTGTTCGGTGTCATTATGGGCGTGAATGCCCAAATTGGACCCCGGAACAAGTTCTTTGACCTTCGACACGATATCGAAAATCTCGCTGGGCATGGTGCCGCCATTTGTGTCGCACAACACGACCCAGCGCGCACCAGCATCGAAAGCAGCTTTGGCGCAATTCAGCGCATATTCTGGATTTGACTTGTAGCCGTCAAAAAAGTGCTCACAATCGACTATCGTTTCGCGACCTGTATCGGCAGACGCATGCACCGACGCATCTATTGATTGCAGGTTTTCGTCCAAACTGATGCCCATGGCCAATTCAATTTGCCGATCCCATGCCTTGGCCACAAAACAAATGGCTTCCGCCTCACTTTGAAGCAACCCTTGCAGTCCCGGGTCATTGTCTACTGATCGCCCTGCCCGCTTGGTCATGCCAAAGGCGGTAAAAGTGGCATTTTTCGTGCGCTTTTTGGAGAAGAACTCCGTATCCACAACGTTGGCGCCGGGATAGCCGCCTTCAATATAGTCAACGCCAATCTGATCCAACATATTCGCAATGGTAATCTTGTCTTCAACTGAAAACTCGATGCCAGCGGTTTGCGCGCCATCGCGCAATGTTGTGTCAAACAGATATAGGCGTTCTTTGGTCATGGTTTCTCTTTACGGCCAGTTTTTCGTGTCGTGGTCTGGATGTTGATGATTGATCACCTCAGGCCCGTCATCGCCAAATGTTTTGACGGGCAGTTCGTGCAACGTATCAAACGATTTGATGCGCGCCTCCACATCCAATTGCTTGTTGGGCGCGACCTTGTTTGGGTCATCAAATGCGCCAATTGCCAACGAAATGCCATCACCGTGCCATTCATATGTCAGCGGCGTGCCGCAATCTTTGCAAAAGCCGCGTTTTGCAATGTTTGAGCTTTCAAAATAGCTCACCTCACCGCGCGTCCATGTCACCAGATCGTCTTTAAAAGTCGCAAAGGCGCCAAAATATCCGCCGGTTTGCTTTTGGCACATACGGCAATGGCAAATTGAGGGCCAAAAATCATCGCCATGCGCTTGGAAGCGCACGGCGCCGCATTGGCAGCCGCCGCTATGGATTGTCTCAGTCATTAGCAAACCTCCCAATTGGTGATGCGGTTGCCCGCATCGTCCTTACCGTCTTTTAGTTTGACGCCCATTGCGGCCAGCTCGTCGCGAATAGCATCAGCTTCGCCCCATTCTTTGGCGTTCAAATGATCAAGCCGCGCTGCAATCTTGGCTTCAATCTCATCAGCATTTTTGTGGCTTGGTGCCGCGCCTTGCGCCTCTTCAAATGCTTTCATGCCATCAAAGGTCACCAAACCAAGCAATTGCAGCGATCCGAACAAGCGCCGCGCATTGTGTTCGCGATCACCGCCTGCGTGCCGGTGCAGTTCCGCCAGCACACCCGACATGTTCAAGTCATTCGCCAAGAGCGCGAGCAGTTTCGAGCATGGACCAAGTGCCTGATATTCTTCGCGGTTCTCTTCACAGAAATGCAGCCCCAACTTCAGCATGGTTGTTTTCCAACGATTGAGGTTTTTCTCCGCCTCCTCAAGCCGCTTTTTGGTGAAATCGATCGGCTCGCGGTGGTTTGTCATCAGCATCGCCAAGCGCAACACATCTCCGGGCCATACCCGTCCGCCGAACTTGTCTGTTTCGAGCAGGTCAGCGATGGTGTAGAAATTGCCCAAACTTTTGGACATTTTCTCGCCTTCGATTTGAAGGAACCCATTGTGCATCCAAACGTTTGCCATATGGCTTGAGCCGTGTGCGCAACGAGATTGGGCTATCTCATTTTCGTGGTGCGGAAATACCAAATCGATGCCGCCACCATGAATATCAAAATGCTTGCCGATATAGCGTTCGGACATGGCTGAACATTCTATGTGCCAACCTGGTCGGCCACGACCCCAAGGGCTATCCCATCCGGGCTGATTTTCATCAGAAAGTTTCCAGAGCACAAAGTCGCCCGGACTTTTCTTATGTGCTTCAACTTCAACACGTGCGCCCGCTTGCATGTCATCCAAGTTGCGATTCGACAATTGGCCATAATCAGGCATTGAAGTGACGTCGAATAGCACTTCACCGCCCGCCTGGTAGGCGTGGCCCTTTTCGATCAAGGTTTCGATCAAAGTGATCATTTCGGCGATATTGTCGGTGGCGCGCGGTTCAATTGTTGGGTCCAAATTCCCAAGTGCTAGCATGTCTTTGCGATATTGATTGGCTGTGCGTTCCGTCACTTCGCGGATCGCTGCGTTCAATTCCATACCGGGATGCTCTTTGACGGCGCGCGCGTTGATCTTGTCGTCAACATCAGTGATGTTGCGCACATAAACCACATGCTCCGTGCCATAAACATGGCGCAAAAGTCGGTAAAGCACGTCAAAGACGATAACCGGTCGCGCGTTACCAATGTGCGCATAGTCATAAACGGTCGGGCCACACACATACATACGCACATTGCTGGCGTCGATTGGAACGAACTGTTCTTTCGTTCGTGTCAGTGTGTTGTAAAGTTGTATTTCAGTCATTTGCCTCAACCATAAACCGAGTTTGCCCGTGGGGCAGCGAGGTCAAATCTGTCTGAAATTGTCAAAGAAGAACCACGCCGCCAGTGTAAATTAGCGAATAATAATGCAGCCGATGATACAGATTGCGTTTTGGTTCATCATAGTGGGCGCACTTTGCAATGCATGTTGAAATAAATCAAGCACCATCTCATGAAAAAGCGCCTGCACGCTCCCGACTAGCGCCCCGTCACTCTTTTCACCGCGCGCACACCACTAAAACACAAGAAGCCAAGCGGGCCGAACAAAAATGTTATCGGCAGGCATGGTAATATCGCCCAAAAACTTATGCATTCACGACGCCCTGCACGACATATCCACGCTCCAACGAGCAAATCAAATGCCAAGAAATGAACCCAACCAGCCAATACACTTGAAGGATGTGTGAATAGCTCCAACACTTCATCGAATGTACCAAATCCTCCGGCATCGGCGGGATAGAGCACCAACAAGGTTAAATAGCCAAACGACAGGATGGCCGGCAAAACGATCCCAGCAATTCTGTCCGACCAAACCGGCATAAGAGGCGAAGCAAGCAGTACAAGCCATCCAACAATCGCCAAAATACCAGCAACACTAAACGCAAACTGAAAGTCCATAACCCACTCCTGAAATTATACAAGAACACCTATTGCATATTCCTTGCATATGCAAGCATTATGCAATAGATATGGTTTATGGATGATTTGAACGTTATAAATGCCTTACGTCTTTTACAATCGGCTGAAGAGTTGCGCGCAAGGCTCGCCGGCGAGTTTTCATCGGTTCACGGCATATCGGTAAATGAGTTTTTTCTGCTTATGCAGCTAAGAAATGCACCGAAACAGAGGCTCTCTCGCACTGAACTCGCTAAACGTATGCATGTGAGCGCCTCCACTGTGACACGCATGGTTGCTCCCATGGAGAAGATTGGGATGGTTGATCGAATGATTGACGATCGCGACGCCCGTCTGGCATTTGTGGTGCTAACTTCGGCGGGTCAAGACCGACTGAGTGAAGCACTAGCGACTTTTGCCAAACAAGCCGGGTATGCATTCCAAGACAGATGGACGGACGCAGAAATGAAACAATTTTCCGCTTTGCTTTTCCGGTTGGTCGCGGGAACACCTGCAAACCTAACATAAAGAAAAGCGCCGCCAAATGGCGACGCTTCAAATTCAGTTCTTGCTTTGGTTAAGGGATTAGCCCTTTTTCACACGATAATTGTCGTGGCACGCTTTGCAGCTGCCGCCCAAAACTGGAACGGCTGCACCAGCAGTCGCATCTGCTTCCAACTTGTCAAAGATCGCGATGAAGTCATCCCACTCTTCCCAAATTTTTGGGCTAGCTTCGGATTTTTCGCTCATCGATCCTTCAGGAAACAACAATTTCAATTCAGCTGCCTTGGCAGCAACGGTTGCAGTGTCGCCCGCTTTGAGCGCCCCGCCCATTGCTTTCATCGCGGCTTGCCGCGCGGCGATTGGATCATCTTGCGCCACAATCGGTGCGCTTATTGCAGTCAATGACAGGCCGATTGTTGCGGCTAGAAGCAGTTTAAATTTCATGGTGCATCCCTTCTCCAAAGTATTCTCCAACTACAGTATTAATCGCAACTGCGGCAAAACAAAGTTACATTTTAGAAAGGAGACCTCACAAACTCGTGAGCGGCAACAACAATTAACTAGACCTTTTCCAGCTCTTTGGCGTGCAACCAATCAGCGTGTTTTGGCGCTTTTTTGGTCTTCGACCACTCTTCCAACATGTCCCATTTCACGCTATCGAGACGATTTAGCAGCTCTTCTTCTTTGGGGTCGGGACAAGCCAGTTCAACACGGTGTCCGTTTGGGTCGAAGAAGTAGATTGAATGGAAAATTGAATGATCGGTGACGCCGAGCACGTCAACGCCATTTGCTTCCAAATGCTCCTTGAATTCGATTAGCTCATCACGGTCTTTCACTTTAAACGCAATGTGCTGCACCCATACCGGGGTGTTCTCGTCACGTCCCATTTCTGGCTTTGTTGGAAGCTCAAAGAACGCCAGCACATTTCCATTCCCTGCATCTAAGAACAAGTGCATGTAAGGATCCGGCTCGTGGGTTGATGGCACGTGGTCTTCTGCGATTGCTAAGACGAAATCCATATTGAGCATCTTGGTGTACCACTCAACGGTTTCTTTGGCGTCTTTACAGCGATACGCAACATGGTGGATTTGTTCGATCTTCATTTTGTCCTCGCAAAATTAGTTTCATCTGTAACTATATATGCAAGATAGTTTCATTTGTTACTAATTGCAAGCTTTGGTTATTTGCTGATTTCGATTTGCTGTTTGATCTCGCCCAAGGGGCTTGAACCATCGTCAGCGACGAACTGAATTGAAACTTCGTCACCCGCTTTTAGAAAAGGCGTGGTTGCTTTCTCGTTCTTCTGCTTTTCCGCTGTGCGTGCTTCGACAATGCAAGAAAACCCGACACCATCTGATCCGATCGGCAATATTTCATCATGCGTGTTGGCCACGGTTCCCGAGCCCAGAATTGTCCCTGCCCCAAGGTTTCGGGTGCGCGCAGCTTCAGAAATAAGCTGAGTGAAATCAAACAGCATATCGACTTCCGTGCGCGGCTGGCCGATCATTATGCCATTCACGCGGGACTGCAGCTTACCTGATAGTTTTTTGCCGTCCCAAGCGTCGCCAAACTCATCAGGCGTTGCAACAACTGGCCCAAAGCTGGATGAAGGCTTAGCGTGGAAGAAACCAAATCCACCCTGTAAGTCATCTGCGACCAGGCGGCGCAATGAAACATCATTGCAGATCGTCACCAGTCGAACAGCGTCGGCAACATCCTCTGGCGCGCTTCCCATTTTGACGGGCCCGAGAATCACCGCAAGCTCCGCCTCAAAATCAACGGCCAAATCATCGCTAGGCACCACCACATCATCGTGCGCGGCAAGCAACGTGTCTGAACCACCTTGATACATAATTGGACGCTCAGCCTGAAGCTCGGCATCTTTTGACCCTTTTGCTGATCGAACGCGTTCGAGATGGCTCATATAGGCGCTAGCATCAATCCACTGAAAAGCCCTTGGCAATGGTGCCATGGCGGCAGATGCGTCGAAGGGCTTACCAGAGATGTCGCCGCCATTGAGTTGATCACTGAGCTTTTGCAGTTGTGGCGCGACCTCATCCCAGTTGTCTAATGCGGCCTGCAATGTCGGCGCAATTGCACTTGCCTGCGTAAAACGCGAAAGATCTTTTGAGACAACAGCAAGTTGACCATCGGGTGCGCCATTGCGCAAAGTTGCAAGCTTCATAATTTCTTCTCAGCCAAGGATTATTGAGTCAAATTTAATACGGTTTTGAGAAGCTTGTGCCAAGAACATTTAATCTTTGCCATCAAATCGGCAGATTGATGGATTATTTGGGCCTAATTGGGAAAATTTGTGAGTAGATTCGTGCAGCGTTTTCTGGCGGTTATTGTTGCTGTGGTTGTTTGTTTGGGCGCGGGTGCCGAAGCAATGGCCCAATCTGATAGCTGTAGCGCACTTCAGCGCAAGATTCGCGCTTATGAACGCAACTCCGATTTTCGCGATGGTCGAGAAAATGACCAGATCGCTCGCGAAGCGCTTGCCTCGGTTAAAAAGTGGGAAAGCGAATTTGTGCGCGGAGGCTGCCAAAAGGTTCTCAATGCCGGCGGCCGCCTTAACCGCACGTGCAGATCAATTGCTCGCCGGATTAAGAGCGACAGAAGTGACTATACAAACGCGGTTGCACGCGTCAAAAAAGGCAGCCAAGTCGCTGCAGCCCGAGAAGCCGCTTTGCTGCAATATGCACGCTTTGGCTGTGCAAACCGCTCAAGTGGCTCGGTTACGCGTACTGAAGTAAAACCAGAACGCAAAACCTTGTTTGAGCGTCTTTTTGGTGGTGGCGACGACCGCATTAATGATGGCGACTTTTACGATTTCAACATGACCACTTATCGCACGGTTTGTGCGCGAACATGCGACGGCTATTATTGGCCAGTTAGCTTTTCGACCGTCAAAGACAATATCTACAGCGATGCGGGCACATGCGAATCTCAGGCTGCTGTCGGCGAGGTCTCATTGTATTATTATGCCAACCAGGGCGGCTCGCCTGAAGATATGGTCGACATCAATGGTCAGCGCTATGCTGACAGCCCAAACGCGTTCAAATATCGCCGCGAATATGATGCAGCATGCAACATTAAACAAACAGAGGTGTTTGGGATTATTCAGGCGGGTGAAGATGGTGACTATTCACAAGCCATCATTTCGTTCGGCGATATCAGCTTCCCGTTACCGCGCCGCGATCCACGCCAAGTCCAAGAAATACAAGTAGCGACGGCAAGCTACGTTCCCTTGCCGCGCCCCCGCCCTAATCGCGAGGGCGAAAGCGTCGTTGCAGTTGTCGCTCAGCCTATGGACAGCGCGCTGCGCGTTGTCACCGTTGGCAACAAACAGGTTAGGATAGTCGGTCCTGACACGCCTTACGCCCCAGTAACGGCAGCAGGGTCTTAAGTTCTGGACCGTGCGATTGACCTGTTAGGGCTAGACGAAGTGGCATAAAGAGCCCCTTGCCCTTGCGACCGGTTTCACTTTTCAGCTGATTGGTCCACTCGCCCCACGTGTTTTCGTCCCATGGCTCAGCGGGCAGCATTTCGCGCGAAGCATCGATAAACGCGCGGTCTTCATCAGCCACAACAGAATCAACATCGCCTTTGACCAAGTCGCGCCAAACCGTCACTTCGTCGAACTTTGAAAGGTTCTCGTGCACGGCATTCCATAGCGCCTCCGCATCTTCCAAACCAAGTTCGTCCAAACGATCCTTTACGTCTTCGTAGCTCAGGTGGTGAACCATGCGGGCGTTAAAACCATCAAGTTCAGCCGGATCAAAACGTGCCGAATTGCGCGACACCATTGAAACATCAAATGTCTCTGCCAATTCTTCAAGCGAGGCATGCGGCGCAACCGGCTGGCTAGTGCCAGTCAAAATAGCAATCAATGCAACCGCGAGTGCCTCATAGCCTTCTTCACGCAAATTGGTGATTGAAAGCGAGCCTTTGCGCTTAGAAAAGCCTTCGCCTGTCGCATCGGTGAGCAAATTGTGGTGACCAAATGTAGGTGCCTTAGCGCCCAACGCCTCAAACAGTTCAATTTGAGCGCCCGTGTTTGTCACATGGTCCTCGCCGCGGATGATGTGGGTTACGCCCATTTCAATGTCGTCAACAACAGATGGCAAAGTGTACAAATAACTGCCATCTTCGCGGATCAACACTGGATCTGACATGGTGTCTGTATGCACTTTTTGCGCACCACGCACTACATCTTCGAACACGACTTCTTTGCCCTCAAGCTTAAAGCGCCAATGCGGCTTGCGGCCCTCGGCTTCTAGCTTGGCTTTGTCTTCATCGGTCAAGTCTAGAGCGGCACGATCGTAAATTGGAGGTTTGCCCATGGCGCGAGCGCGGGCACGGCGACGATCAAGCTCATCAGATGTTTCGTAACATGGGTACAAACGCCCTGCTTCGATCAGTTTGTCGCGTGCCGCATCGTGAGATGCCTTTCGCTCTGACTGGCGTTCCAAGCGGTGTGGTTTGATGCCAAGCCAAGCAAGATCCACTTCGATTGCGTCGGCATATTCTTTTTTCGAACGTTCTAAATCGGTATCATCAAAACGCAGAATGAACTGACCACCCGTTTTGAGTGCAAACATCCAGTTCATCAAGGCAGGACGGGCGTTGCCCAAGTGGATATAGCCTGTTGGAGAAGGCGCGAAGCGCACAACTGTCGTCATTGAATTAGTTCCCTTGGTCTCGATAACCGTTGGTGATTGGATATTTGCGGCCAAAACCAAACGCTTTTGCGGTCAATTTTGGACCTGGCGCTGATTGGCGACGCTTATATTCGGCGATATAGAGCAATTTTTGGACTTTGGCGACTATTTCCGCATCAAAGCCTTCGGCAATTATCTCTTCAACAGATTCTTCACCTTCTACAAACTTTTGCAGAATAGCGTCTAGCATTGGATATGGCGGCAAACTGTCTTGGTCTTTTTGATCTTCACGCAATTCAGCACTTGGTGCCTTGGTGATGATTGAAGTTGGAATTACCTCACCTTTAGGCCCCAAACAATCATCTGGCATATTGTTGTTGCGCCATTCAGCAAGGTGATAAACTTGCATCTTGTACAAATCTTTGATGGGATTAAAGCCGCCATTCATGTCGCCATAAATGGTTGCGTAACCCACAGCCATCTCCGATTTGTTGCCGGTGGTCAAAAGCATCGAGCCAAGTTTGTTGGACACACCCATAAGATATGTGCCGCGCATCCGCGACTGAATATTCTCCTCTGCAAGGCCCGGCGCAAGACTTTCAAAGATCGGCGAGAGCGCATCGTTTGCTGCTTCAACGGCGTCGCCAATTGAAACAACATCATAGCGCACGCCAAGTCGTTCAGCGCAGTCCTTGGCGTCTTTGAGGCTTTCTTCAGATGTGTATCGATAGGGCAACATGATGCAGTGTACGTTCTCAGCGCCCAAGGCATCGACTGCGAGCGCTGCCACTATTGCGCTATCAATGCCGCCAGAAAGACCCAGCACGACTGATTTAAAGTGGTTTTTGTGAATATAGTCACGCAGGCCCACAACACACGCGCGCCAAGGGGCTTCGTCTTCAGAACCAAGATTGGTCACCTGCGGTTCATTGCAAACCCACTGCTCATCTTCACGTTCCCAATCGGAAATGAGCAATTGCTCTTCGAAGCTCTTTGCTTGGAACGCTAAGGAACGGTCCGCATTCAATCCAAATGAGGCGCCATCAAAAACCAGTTCGTCTTGGCCTCCAACCTGATTGAGATAAAGTAGAGGCAAATCTGTTTCAACAATCCGCTGCACCACTTCATTCATGCGCACATCTTGCTTGTTGCGCCAGTAAGGCGAACCGTTTGGACAAAGCAGCATTTCAGCGCCGGTTTCAGCCAAGCACTCGCAAACGTCCGGCCACCAAATATCCTCGCAGATCGGCACGCCGATACGCACATCGTGAATATTGAAGGGCCCGGGCAATCCGCCAGCTTCGAAATAACGCATTTCGTAAAAAACATCGTCGTTGGGCAAATCATGCTTAGCGCGCCAATCAACAATTTTTCCATTTTGCGCCAAAAGGACAGCATTAAAAAGCTTATCGCTTTCGCGCCAGACGCAAGGGATTAACGCAGCGATGTGTTGACCCTTGGTCTCTTCTGCCAACAGGCACGCGGTTTCCATTGCGTCTGCCACAAACTTTGGCTTGAACAAAAGGTCTTCGGGGAAGTAGCCAGTGATAAACAGTTCTGGATAAAGGATGATATCGGCTTTGGCGGCAATTGCTTCGGCCAGCGCCTTTTTTCCTTTTTCAAGATTGTTTGATAGCGCGCCAACGGTGGGGTTGAGTTGAGCAAGCGCGATGCGCAATTTATCAGTCACAAAGAAGGTCCAGAACTGGTCAAAAACTGCGCTAGATGTAACGATTCAGCGGTCGATAAGCAAGGCGTGCCATCGCAAACAAAAAACGCGCCCCTAGTCGGCGCGCGTTTTGAGAAACTCTCGCTTTGTGTTTCGTCTAAAAATCAACAGAGATCTCGGCCAGAATGCCGTAACGCCACATTGAGAATGCATCGATGTCGCTTACATAGTCCTGCAAGGTTACACTGCCATCTGTTTCGTAAACTGAATCGGTGTCAGTATCCGTCGCATCTGTAATTGTGGCGACCTCGTATCGAGCTTCGCCCCGGCCATTTAGATACCAAGCACGTCCGCCAACGCGGAAGTTCCAGTTGTCCATTTTGGTTCCAACCATGAGTTCGCCAGCTGCACCATAACCGACGCCTTCAAATGTTGTTGGCCCCGACTGGACGCTAACGTAACTGCCCGCATCAACCGTTGGAAACAACGTGGCAGCGGTCGTTCCGCTTATCATTGCATAAGGAATTGCTGCGACTTCGCCCGAAATGCTAAATGCGCCAAAGTCTGCATCACCAGACACGCCAAGTCGCAATGCATTGATACTAATGTCGTTTTCAGAACTATCGCCACCATAAACCGCTTCACCGGTGGTCGAACTCCATGAGACATCTGATGCACTATCAATTGCTGCGTAGTTCGCTCGCCCCATGTCAGGTGAATCGTTCCAATACTGGTAGCCGACAATTCCGCCAAAACCGGTTCTTGTCTCGCCTTCTTCCCAGACCAAGGGCTGATATCCAAAATCGACGACAGCATAAGCTACACGCCCGTCGATAATGGCACCGCTGCTTGGTGTTGCGGTGTTAGTATAATCACCTGATATCAGCGCAGAGTAACCACCATATGCCTTCAGATAACTGTTCGTCGCCAGATCATTCAGACGAAGGTAGCCTTCTGCGATGTGCGAAGTATCGCTGGCATTAAATGAATATCCAAATAGCCCAACATCTTGCGAGCCCATGGAATACCAGTATCGAACACCTGCTTCGAATTCCATATCTGGAGACATTGACTCGTCCCAGCTATTGTAGCTGCCACGCATCTCTGGGTAGTCCAAATCAGCTGCCAAAGCCTGGCTTGCGCACCCAAGTGCTGCCACTGAAACCATCAATCCAAAACCAAGACGCCGCATTGCTATCTCCAACTGCGCAGAACAAATCACTCGGTTATATTTATGGTTGATTAAGGTTAAGGGGGCGCTAAAAGTCCCTTAACAAACTGATAATACAAGAAAAAACACCGCCCTATTTCTAAGGCGGTGTTCGGTATAATTTTTGCTTTATATTGACCCGTTAGATCGCAGCCAAGTTGCGTGGACGAATTGGCCGCTGGTCGCGCATTTCTTCTGCAACCAAAAATGCCAACTCAAGCGCTTGCGACGCATTGAGGCGTGGATCGCAGTGCGTATGGTAGCGGCTTTCAAGATCCGCCTCAGTCACTGCGGAGGAACCACCGACACACTCGGTCACATCTGCACCAGTCATTTCCACATGAACGCCACCGGCATATGTGCCGAGCTGGCGATGCACTTCAAAGAAGCTCTTCACTTCTGAAAGCACAGAGTCAAACGGACGTGTTTTATATCCGGTTGAGGCTTTGACCGTGTTGCCGTGCATTGGATCGCAAGACCAAACAACGGTACGACCTTCGCTTTTAACAAGCTCGACCAAACGTGGCAACTCATCATTGATTTTTTCTGCGCCAAAGCGCGTAATCAATGTAAGGCGACCTGCTTCGTTTTCTGGGTTCAGCTTGTCCAACAAACGCTTGAAATCGTCGTTAGACAGCGATGGACCACATTTCAAACCAATCGGGTTTTTGATACCCGAGAAGAACTCAACATGGGCTTCACTCGGATCGCGTGTACGGTCACCAATCCACAGCATATGGCCCGAAGTTGCGTACCAATCATTGGTGATCGAATCGCGACGGGTCAGCGCCTGTTCGTAGCCCAAAAGCAATGCTTCGTGGCTCGTGTAGAACTTGGTTTCGCGCAGTTGCGGCGTATTTTCGGCCGTAATGCCCAATGCGCGCATAAAATCAATCGCGTCATCGATCTTCTTCGCCAGCTCTTCATATTGCTGGTAAGAAGATGTGTCTTTGATGAATTCCATCGTCCATTCGTGCGTGCGCTCGAGGTTAGCGTAGCCACCTGATGCGAAAGCACGAATTAGGTTTAGTGTCGCTGCTGACTGACGATAGGCCATGGACATACGGTTTGGATCAGGCACTCGAGATGCCTCATCAAAGTCGATGCCGTTAATAATGTCGCCGCGATAGCTTGGAAGCTCGACGCCATCAATGGTTTCGTTGTCAGATGAACGTGGTTTAGCAAATTGCCCTGCAACTCGACCAACTTTTACGACAGGTTTTGAACCGCCAGAAGTCAGTACGACTGCCATTTGCAAGAACACACGGAAAAAATCACGGATGTGATCTGCATGGTGTTCCGCAAAGCTTTCGGCGCAATCGCCGCCTTGCAACAAAAATGCTTTGCCGTGCGCTACATCGGCCAGCTGCTCTTTGAGTCCGCGCGTTTCGCCTGCAAATACGAGCGGCGGAAATGATGATAGGCGCTCTTCAACAGCTGCCAGCTCCGCCTTATCTGGATAAGCCGGAACCTGGCGGATGTCTTTCGATCTCCAGCTATCAGGTGTCCAGTTACTCATTATTCTACTCGCTTTCAAATCTATTTCGACTAATGAACCCGAAGGATTTAGCAAACTTTTGTCCAGCAAACTAGTAACGATTGGCAAAACCCGTCCAAAATTATACTAAAAGCGACCTTGCACCACATTCTTATAAATATTTGCCATGTTATTGTCTGACAAAGAGAAGTTGAAATTGGCCATATGGAGCGGATATGCGTGATCTCGACCACAAGCACACCCATGAAGCAATCAGAAAACGCTTGGGTGCTGGCCCGAACATTTCATATTTGCGCGATTGGATTTATGGGGGCATTGACGGCGCTGTAACAACATTTGCCATCGTCGCTGGTGTAGTTGGAGCTGAGTTATCCGCGGGTATTGTGCTGGTGCTCGGCGTGGCAAACCTACTGGCGGACGGCTTTTCGATGGCAGCCTCCAACTATTCGGGAACCAAAGCAGAAATTGATGATTATGAGCGGGTTCGTGCAGCGGAAATCCGACACATCAAAAACCACCCCGAAGGTGAACGCGAAGAAGTGCGTCAGATTTTTGCTGGCAAGGGGTTTGAAGGTGCAGAGCTTGAAGAAATTGTCCACCTCGTGACCAACAACCAAGAAATGTGGTTAGAAGTAATGCTGGCTGAGGAATATGGCATTGCGGCGGTGCAACGTTCGCCTGCGAAAGCGGCGCTCGCGACATTTTGGGCATTCATCGTTTGCGGCGCGGTGCCACTAGTCCCCTATTTGTTTGGCTTGCCAGCCAGCGCAGCGCTTGCAGCTGCAATGACTGGCGTTGTGTTTCTAGCTATCGGCGCCGCCAAATCGCTCTGGTCCACTTCAAGCTGGTACATGAGCGCATTGGAAACATTCGCCATTGGCATGTCGGCTGCAGGCATGGCTTATGCCGTCGGCGCATTGCTTAAGACAGCATTTGGCGTCGCGTAACAACGCTACTCGACGCGCTTGCCGTTTTCGATCACATAGCTCGGCGCCTTCAGCGTCACCAGCTCTTCAGCAGCTGTTGGGTGCACCGCAATTGTACGATCAAAATCGGCTTTTGTTGCGCCCATCGAGACGGCGATGCCTACCATCTGGATCATTTCGCCGGACGCAGGGCCAACAATGTGTACGCCAAGCACCTTGTCTGTTTGTGCATCTGTGATCAGCTTGAACATCATTTTTTCTGGACGCGAAGTAAGGGTGTTTTGCATCGGCCGGAATGTCGAAACATATACATTTACCTTGTCGTGGGTGCTCGCGGCGTCTTGCTCGGTCATCCCAACAGTTCCGATTTCGGGCTCAGAGAACACTGCGGTTGGTATAATTGAATGGTCGACCGCGGTTGGATTGTTGTTGTAAACCGTTTCAACAAATGCTGCGCCTTCTCGGATAGCGACCGGCGTCAAGTTCGCTCTGTTGGTCACATCGCCAACTGCGTAAATTGATGGGCAGCTGGTTTGTGAATATGCATCCACATGAATAGCGCGCCCAGCGTTTAGCTTAACGTCCGCACTGTCCAAACCAAGACCTTCAATATTTGGGATGCGGCCGGTAGCAAACATCACCTCGCCAAATTCGGTGACTTCGCCCGACGAGAAACTGACATCTATATTCCCCGATGCACAACGATCCATACGCGAGATTTCTGCACCAAGTTTGATATCGACGCCTCGATCTTTCATCTGCTGAGCCACCATTTCGCGCACATCTTGGTCAAAGCCGCGCAAAATTTGGTCGCCGCGATATAGCAGCGTTGTTTCAACGCCTAAGCCCGCAAAAATGCCTGCAAACTCTACTGCAATGTAGCCGCCACCATTAACGAGGATTTTCTTCGGCAGCTTTTGAAGGTGAAACGCCTCGTTCGAAGTGATCCCCATTTCCGCGCCCGGAATATTTGGCACGAACGGACGTCCACCTGTTGCGATGAGAATGCGCTCAGCTGAGAGTTCCTCGCCCGCTTTAGCGAGTTTGACGCTGCTTGGACCGGTTACCACACCGCGATCGCGGATGATTTCAACATTCGCGCCGCCCAAAATGTTACCGTAAATGCCTTCAAGGCGGTCAATTTCCTTGTCCTTGTTCGCAAGAAGCGTTGACCAGTCAAATTCTGGCTCGCCAAATGACCAACCAAAGCTCTGAGCGACTTCAAATTGCTCCGGGTATCGGCTTGCAAGAACAAATAGTTTCTTTGGAACACAACCACGGATTACGCAGGTCCCACCCAAACGGTATTCTTCAATAATTGCCACTTTCGCGCCGTATGTTGAGGCCATGCGAGCTGCGCGGACGCCGCCAGAACCTGCGCCAATAACAACCAAATCGAAATGACGTGACATGAAGATACTCCGGGAAATGAAAAATTGTTGGCTTGGATTGAACATAAAAAAGCCCCGCAAACAAGATGCGGGGCTTCACGAATTCGGGAACGAGACGATTTGACTAGATGTCAAAACCCCGTTCTTTGAGAAGGGTGCGAAGTTTAATCGCAATTTCAGTTTCTAGATTTGACTTCCAGATACCTGCGGCTGCTTCCAAGTTTGCGCCAACGGCTTGGTTGTTGGCCAAGAGTTTCGTGCCGACTGGTGTTTCATAAAAAGCAATAATTTCATTTAGCTCTTCAACCGAAAAGCGAGCTGCGTAAATTCGGGCAAAGCTATCATGAAGTTCATTGGTACCATCAAAATAGCTAGTGGCGACGTCTTTAGCAGCCGTTGCAATTGACGCTGCGATTTCTGGATTTTGTTGAATAGTCAACTCCATCGCCTTTTTTGAGATTTCAACGATCACTCGTTCATAGAGATGACTGGTGTCAGTCATTTGCACGTATTTTTTTGCCAACGCCAAATGCTCAGGGCCAATTTCTTGCGCCTGTGCGCTGAAAGACACAACCATTGCTGTCGCTGCAGCAATAATCCAAGTGGTGAGTTGTTTCATCAAAGCCATCAATTTGATCCTATTAAACCGTTTCGCCCATTGTGACGACGCCCTCTGGGCTTGCCAAGTATGCAGCTGCACATAGGTTGATAAATAGCCCATGCTGCACAACGCCCGGCACTTCCAGCAGTGCACTTGATAGTGCTTTTGCATCTGAAATGCGGCCAAAAGATGCATCAAGGATAAAATGGCCGCCATCTGTTTCAAATGGTTGACCGTCGCTGCCGGCACGCAAGACAAGATCACCCTGCGCCTTAAAGTCATTCATGATCTTTTTGACAAGGTTTGTCGTCGCTCCAAGACCGAATTTATTCACTTCAATCGGCAGTGGGAAAGCACCAAGCTGGTCGACAATCTTACTTGTGTCGGCAATCACGACCATTTTGGCAGAAGCTGCTGCTACAATCTTTTCGCGCAACAAAGCGCCGCCGCCACCTTTAATCAAAACCTGATTGCTATCGATTTCGTCCGCTCCGTCGACGGTGACATCAAGTGCATCAATTTCATCAAGTGTGGTGAGCGGAATGTTCAGCGACCGTGCTTGCGCCGCGGTTGCTTCGGAAGTCGGCACGCAAAGGCACTCAAATCCGTTTGCCACTTCAGCACCGAGATAGTCGACAAAATGCTTGGCTGTGGAACCTGTGCCTAGACCGATGCGCATCCCCGAACGCACTTCTTGCATCGCTGCCTTTGCGGCTTGTTTTTTTAGATCGTCACTCATAAATGTGCGCCCTTTAGTCTGTGTCCTAGCCAATTTTTTCCTGCCACATAGCAGTGATACAGACCGCTTCACAATAATTTTATAAGAATGAGTACAATAAACTGAACAATTGAAGTTTGCGCAAACGATGTGTTAACCATAATATCTCAATTGTGGAATGCTTATTATTGGACGTGCTCGTGCGCCGGTGCACTAGAGCTTGAGGAAATGAGATGAAGATTTTTAAGATTGGGGCGGCAGTATTGATGTCGCTAGTGATGTTGTCATTTGTGACAACAACCGCACAGGCAAAACGGGTTTATGATCCGATCAAAAAAGAATGGTACGACACCGACGATGTCACACGTGGCGCGCGCGGCGGATCAAAGATCAAACGCCAAGAAGTTGCGTACGAGACAAAGTACAAGGCTGGCACCATTATTGTTGAGACATCCGAACGTCGCTTGTATTTGGTTTTGGGCAACGGCCGCGCAATGAAATATGGCGTTGGTGTTGGTCGCGACGGCTTCCGTTGGGCAGGCACGCACCGCATCACACGCAAAGCTGAATGGCCAGGTTGGACACCACCACCAGCCATGCGCAAACGCGTACCAGGGCTGCCGGCCTACATGCCCGGCGGGCCGAAAAACCCTCTTGGCGCACGTGCACTTTACATCGGCAGCACCATCTATCGTCTTCACGGGACAGCTGAGCCGTGGACAATTGGTCATGCCGTTTCTTCAGGCTGCATCCGTCTGACAAATAATGATATTGTTGACCTGTACAATCGTACAAAGGTTGGCGCCCGAGTGATCGTTCGTCACTAGCGTTTACAAGATCACCAAATTTTGAAGGCCGTCACGCAAATTGTGGGCGGCCTTTTTTGTTGAACCAATTGCCAACTCCCGGCGAGCCAAATAGATTACTGCACATGATAAAGCCTTCTAACAGCAATCGCCCACTCATCGACAATTTTGGCCGACACGTGGAATATTTGCGTATTTCAGTGACCGACCGCTGTGATTTCCGTTGCACTTACTGCATGTCGGAGAACATGAGCTTTCTGCCCAAAAGCCAAGTGCTGAGCCTAGAAGAAATCGAACAGATAGCCTCAGTGTTTATTGCGCGTGGCGTGAAGAAACTACGTCTAACGGGTGGGGAACCGTTGGTTCGTCGCGATATCATGACTTTGGTTCAGCGCCTCGGTGCACATTTGGGAAATGGTTTGGAAGAACTGACGCTAACAACCAACGGCAGCCAACTGCGCCGACACGCCACTGCATTGGCTGAAAGTGGTGTTCGCCGCGTAAATGTCTCGCTCGACACGAGAGACGCTGCAAAATTTGCAGAAATTACCCGTTGGGGGAGGCTTAGCCAGGTTCTTGACGGCATTGATGCCGCCCTAGAGGCCGGACTAAAGGTGAAAATCAACATGGTCGCGCTCAAAGGCGAAAACGACCACGAGATTGCCCCTATGCTCGAATGGGCCCATTCAAAGGGCATGGACCTAACGCTAATTGAAACGATGCCAATGGGCGCGGTCGATATTGAACGGGCGGACCAGTATTTGCCACTTTCTACGGTCCAAGAAGAACTATCGCAATCTTACACGCTGCACGATGATCTACATAAGACCGGCGGGCCTGCGCGCTATTTACGCATTGAAGAGACCGGCGGTCGGCTGGGACTAATCACACCCCTCACCCACAATTTCTGTGAAGGATGCAATCGAGTTCGCATGACGGCAACTGGCGATCTTTATTTGTGTCTTGGACAAGACGATATGGTGCGCCTGCGTGATCCATTGCGCGAAGGCGGCGTTGAAGCCGTCGACAAGCTGCTTGATCATGCAATGGATATCAAGCCCAAAGGGCATGACTTTGAAATTGATCGCAAAAAGCCGCAACGCAGCGTTTCTCGTCACATGTCAGTAACAGGCGGATAGACACCTAGTCGTCGTCTTTTCCAACAAATTCAAGCGGCAGCGCCGTTGTGTATTTGATCTGCTCCATAGCAAATGATGAGCTAACATCACTCATCGACATTTCTGCGATAAGTTTTTGGTAGAAGCGGTCATAGTGCGCGATATCTGGCACGACGACGCGCAACACATAATCAACGTCACCGCTCATGCGATAAAACTCGACCACCTCGTCATGGGCTTCAACGACGGCCGCAAACTCTTTGAGCCATTTGTCATGATGCTGGTTGGTGCGCACTGAAACAAAAACGGTAACGCCCGCATTTACCTTCGCGGGGTCCAAAATCGCAACGCGACGTTTGATGACACCATCTTCTTCCATCTTTTGGATGCGGCGCCAGCATGGTGTGGTTGAAAGGCCAACTTTTTTGCCAATTTCTGCCACAGGAGTTGTGGAGTCTTTTTGCAAAAGCGCGAGGATTTTTCGATCAATCTTGTCAAGCACGGAAATGCCTTTCATAGGAAATCATGCTAAATGGAGCTGCGTTTCTACACTGAATTGGAAAATCTAGCAACCTATTCACCCATTGATGGAATTGACTTCTTCTTAGAGAAAATTCGCCAGCCATTCAAAAACACTGAACCCGCCACCTTGAATTTGTGATTTTTGTCGCCAGTTTTGTGGCGTATCAAATTCACCCTGCCAAATGCCAAAACCGCTTCTTCGCGCTATTGCTTCGTCAAACTCATAGTCGCCATAGCTGATAGCCCAACCGTGGGTGACCATCCATTTGCCAATGTCTTTGCCCTGCACTTCGCAAATTGCCAAGTACCGGCGATACTTGTCGCGTCCACTTACGCGGCATTGGACTAGATCGCCGCCGATCAATTCGGTCAAAGCCCGTTTTGCACTTTGACCGCACGCCCAGGCGGCTCCATTTGCGTTACATTCTTGATCAAGTTCGGGGGCGTCTATCCCCTTTATTCGGACATTTTCACCGGCAACTTCAAGGCTGTCGCCGTCGACAACTCTTGCAACACCACTGATATTGCTGGGCAATTCGTCACTAGTGGCCAATACCATCCAAATCAGCGCAGCCCCAAACAACAGCGCAATCGCAAAGCGCATGGCAAATTGAAGAAGTTTCAAAATTCTTGGCAGCTGCATCAGGACCGTAACCAGAGATTAACCATCATTGGCTAGTCTTTTGATATCAGAGATTTGCGCTCAGCGCCGGACAATTTGTGAGTATTGCGTTTCATGTCCACAACATCACTGCAAAACCAAGCAGGAAAAACACGTCCTAGCGCGTCACGGTCGCGTCAGCGGACGGTTAGTGATGCGCGGCAAAAACTCACATCAAGTTCCGGCACCAAAGCGTCTTACGACTTTGAATTGCTTAGCGAATATGCGAACACGCGTTTGTCAGGCGCATGGGGCATGCCGGTATTGATAATCGTGCTCGCACTTCTGGCGCTTTTGTGGGTAAAGCCCCTCGCGGTTGCCATTTGGTCAGGCGCAGTTATTGCCACACACCTCTGCGTTGTTTTGACATGTCGCCAATTTCTGAATGCCGAAAAAATTGAATTTGAAGCGCGACGCCGCACGACAACCTTTATTATTGTTGAAAGCGTTTATGGGTTGGCATGGGCCAGCTTGGCCGTTTTCCCTTTTATGAACCTAAGCCCGGATGTATTTGTTATCCAATGGGCCATCTTGATGGTGGGAATTGCGGCAAACGCTATTTCTAGTCGCGCGATTCCTGCGGCAACGCTTGCAAATTCTCTTCCAGCGATTATCGCCGTGGGCGCCACGCTAGTTCTACATGGTGGCATGCTGAGCTACGCTTTGGCTGTTCTCGCCATTGGTGGTGGCGTGTTCTTCAACTATCTATCGCGCACCTTGCATAGTTCTGCGCTTAAATCGATCGAACACCGTGCTGAAAAAGATTCTCTGATCTTTGAGCTTGAAGAAGCCAAGCTCATGTCCGACGAAGCACGGCGCGAGGCAGAGCAAGCCAACATCGCCAAGTCACGTTTCTTGGCCACAATGAGCCACGAACTGCGCACACCGCTTAACGCAATTATTGGTTTTTCAGAAGTTATGAAGTCTGAATTGCTGGGTCCAATGGAAAACCCACAATATAAAGACTATGCGGGTGACATCCACGCATCTGGCGAACATTTGCTTAATCTCATCAATGAATTGCTCGACCTGTCGCGCATTGAAGCGGGCAAGTATGACCTAAGCGAAGAAGCCATTTCCCTCGTCGATATTGGTGAAGACTGTCGTCGTATGTTGGAAATTCGCGCCCGTGCCAAGAGCATCGAACTTGTTGCAGACTTCAACGATGATTTGCCGCGTCTTTGGGGCGATGAACGCGCCATCCGTCAGGTTTGTCTGAACCTCTTGTCGAATGCCATCAAATTTACCCCTGAAGGTGGACGGATCATATTCAAAATAGGTGAAGGCGAAGACAGCACTCAAATCATGTCTGTGCGCGACAATGGTCCTGGTATTCCTGAAAGCGAAATCGCCACAGTGCTCTCGTCATTTGGGCAAGGTTCGCTTGCGGCGAAAACGGCTGAACAAGGCGCGGGCCTTGGCCTGCCGATCGTTCAGAAGATTATGGAATTGCACCAAGGTCGCTTTGATCTATTCTCAAAACTTCGCTTTGGCACTGAGGCCATTGCAAGCTTCCCGAAATCTCGGGTGATGAATGCAATGGCGCCAGTTGTCAAAAAGCGCAAGCTTGAAATCTACGCAAAGTCATAGACTTACAGTTTTTAGTTTTGTGACTTACCTGCTACCGCAGCTTCTTCGAATGTCGCCATGTTATTGTGGACATGCAACGCTGTCTTAACAATTGAAGCGGCGATTGCGGCACCTGAGCCTTCACCCAAACGCATACCTAAATCGAACAGTGGCTTCTTGCCCATCTTAGCCAACACACCACTGTGCGCTGCTTCTGCGGATTGGTGCGCAAAGATGCAGTGATCAAGCGCCATTGGGTTGGCGGCATAAACAACTGCCGCCGCTGCAGTGGCCACAAAACCATCAACGATCACCGGAATCTTATTGTGGCGCGCCGCAATGATCGCACCTGCCATAGCTGCAATCTCGCGCCCCCCGAGCCTTGCCAGCGCGTCAAATGGTGTTTTCAAATGGTCTTTGTGTATTTCAAGACCGCGATCAACTGCATTTGCTTTGCGCGCCAGACCTTCATCGTCGACGCCTGTGCCTCGACCAACCCAGTCTTCGCCAGAACGGCCAAACAGCGCTGCATAAACAGCTGCTGCTGATGTTGTGTTGCCGATCCCCATCTCACCGATACACAACAGGTCTGGCTTTCCAGCGATTGCTTCCATTCCGTAAGCAAGAGTGGCGGCACAGGTTTTGTCGTCCATTGCCGCTTCTTGCGTAAAATCACCGGTTGGCAATTCAAGTGCCAGTTCAAACACCCGCAAATTCAACTCGTGCAGCGCGCAAAGCTGAGAAATTGCAGCGCCGCCATTTGTGAAGTTGGCGACCATTTGCACGGTGACTTCGGGTGGAAATGCGGAAACACCTTGTGCGGTCACGCCGTGATTGCCAGCAAAAATCGCAACCATTGGATTGTTCAGTGTTGGCTTGCCTTTTTCCTGCCAGCGGGCCAAATGCTCGACCATTTTTTCCAACTCACCAAGCGATCCGGCTGGTTTGGTCAATTGTGCGTCGCGCGCGCGGACTTCATCCACAGCTTGTTCGCTGCCAAGTGGCAAAAGCGCCAACAATTCTTCAAAATCGGCGAAAGGACTTTTTACGGTAGGTTCTGACATGCTATCGACTCGTGGATCAGTTAATGGGGTCGCTCTTCTTACCCCAGTTGTGAGGAAATGCAATTGACCAAAAGCGGCAAGACGTCTGCACCAAAGCCACGAAACGACAATCGCGGCGATGCGCCACAGGATCAAACCAAAACCAACTTGGTTGAAGCCATGCTGATGGGATTGCGGTTCTATTCGCGTTTGCCAGCCGGTGACTATGGCCATGATAAGTTTGATTTTGCGGCTATGGTGCGCCCTCTTGCTTTCCCAAGCCTGATTATTGGAGCTGGACCAGCTTTTGTTTTGCTACTGCTGTGCGTTCTTGGCGTTCCTGCCTATTTTGCGGCAGCGTTCGCAGTGGGTCTTTCTGCAATTGTCACCGGCGCCATGGCCGAGGATGCATTTGCTGACGCGATGGACGGGCTCTTTGGTGGGCAAACGCTAGAGCGCAAGCTTGAGATCATGCACGACAGTCGACATGGCACCTATGGTGTGTTGGGCATCGTTGCACCCTTTGCGTTGCGTGTTTTTAGCCTTGGCGCCCTTGCAACGGTGGCCCCTGTTGCGGCGGCAGCCATCTGGCTGGGTGCTGGCGTTTTGGCTAGATCCGGCGCAACTTGGATAGCGCAACAGCTCCCCCCTGCCCGCGCTGACGGTATTTCGGCAAATGCAGGCAGTTTAGAAACCAAATCATGTTACATTGGTATCGCGCTCGCAGTAGCCGTGTCGTTTCTACTTATGGTGCCGCTTGGTGGCTTGGGTCGCTGGCTATTAGCACTGATCTTTGCCTCTGTCGCGCTGTTTTTGTGGCGCATGTTGCTTGGCAAAATGTTGGGCGGACAGACAGGCGACACAATAGGTGCTGCGCAGTTGCTACTTGAAATCGCCATATTGTCTTCCTTTATGTTGGGTGTGGGGCAATAACCGCGCGAGCTTCGCGCCACCAAGGAGATAATGATGCTCTTTATCGGGATGGCCCTGATTGTTGCAGTGGCACTTGCGTTTTTGATTTCCGCTGACGTGGGCTCACTAATTGGCCTACAGCAGGATCAGTTCGGTCAACTAGTGGTTATGGTCGCTGTACTTGTTTTGGTTGCAGGCGGCAGCTTTGGTCGCCGCATCCGTTTCAATGAAATGCTTTCTGGCGCGATTTTGTGGGTCGGCATTTTTGCGCTCGCGATCTTTGGCTACAGCTTTCGCACAGAACTCGAACAATATGGATCGCGCTTTCTTTCGGAACTAAACCCAGGTTCAGCATATGTAAGCGAAGCAGGAGACACAGTGCGCTTTCGGCGCTCCATGGGCGGCTCATTTATCGTGGCAGGAGAGGTAAATGGTGGCGATGTGCGCTTCATTTTCGACACAGGTGCAACCTCTGTCGTTCTCACTGTTGATGATGCAAAACGTGCTGGCGTAAACATTGAACAATTGCGCTACAATGTCCCCGTGCAAACGGCAAACGGCGAAGCGCGTGCAGCATTCACACGGCTTGAAACGATCAAGGTTGGCAACATTGAACGGCGCAATATTGATGCGTTTGTGGCCGAACGCGGACGGCTGGAAACCAGCCTTTTAGGCATGACTTTTTTGGAGACGCTGACATCTTACACCGTCACCAAAGACGCACTCGAATTGCGAGATTAGCTGGCTTCGGCTAGCAAACGACCAGCTTTCAATATCTCAAATGCATCCGCAATAAGTTGCGGCGATGCCCCCGGCTTCACCGCCTCAACAGTGAGCAACTGGCGGTAACGGCGCGCACCAGGCTTGCCGAAACCAAGGCCAAGCATATGGCGCACAATTTGATTCAATTTGGCGCCCTTAGTCATTTGAATTTCAGCATAATTCATCATCACTTCACAAAGTGAATCAAGTGAGATGCTTTCACTTTTGTCACCGAAATACCGCTGATCGACGTCAAACAACAATCCCGGATTATGATAAGCGGCGCGGCCAAGCATCACGCCGTCGACATGCTGCAAATGCTCGTCGCACTGCTCTAGGGTTTCAATGCCGCCATTGATCATTAGCGGCAGATCACCGACATGTTTTTTGAGCCGATAGACACGGTCATAGTCCAGCGGTGGAACTTCTCGGTTCTCTTTCGGCGACAAACCTTTCAGCCACGCTTTGCGCGCATGGACATAAAGCGCGCCCACCTTGGCTTCGAGCATGTGGTCAACGAAAATGCGCAAGTCCTCTTCGCTGTCCTGATCATCAATACCAATACGGCATTTAACGGTGACGGGACGGTCTGTGGCGTCCCGCATGGCGCGCACGCAGTCGGCAACCAATTCTGGCTCAGCCATCAAGCATGCGCCAAATTTTCCTGACTGGACGCGATCAGATGGACAGCCCACATTGAGGTTGATCTCGTCATATTTGAATTGGTCACACAAAGAAGTCGCTTTTGCTAACTCAGCCGGATCAGAGCCGCCCAATTGCACCGCGATTGGATGCTCCACATCGTCATTGTAATTGAGCAACCAGTCAGCGCCACCGCGGATCAGTGCCGCACTGGTCACCATTTCGGTGAACAACAACGCATGCCGCGACAAATGGCGGTGGAAAAACCGACAATTTTTGTCTGTCCATTCCATCATCGGTGCAACGGAAAATGTACGTGCTTTGGGGTCCAAAATCACTGCCTAGCTCTGCAAACTCAAGAATGGGGCGCGTTATAGGACCAAAAGCTGAGTTTGGCAAAGACATAAAACTAGCTTTGATCACACGCGCTGACAAATGCAGCGAAAATTCTTTTGCTATGGTTTGTCGACAACATCTTTTCTGGGTGCCACTGCACCCCAACGGCGAACCGATATTTGGGCAACTCAATCGCTTCGATAATCCCGTCCGGAGCATAAGCACTGACTTGCACTTCATCTGACACTTCCACAAGCGCCTCGCGGTGAAAGGTATTGGTTTCAATTTTGTCGACGCCAAGGATTTGATGAAGCTTGGTACCCGCAACAATGCTGATCCAGTGCGCGCGACCGTCTTGGTCATGAATTTGCGCATCCGGTTCTGTAGCGACTAGGTCCGGGGTCATTTTTGCGCCATGCAAGCAGCCAAGAAGCTGCATGCCCGCGCATATGCCCAAAACAGGCTTGTCGAGGGCAAGTAAACCTTTGATCAGCGCTGTTTCGATCGCCAACCGGTCAGAGGACGGCGAATTCGAAGTTAAGTCATCCCTGTAACAGCTATCAGCATAAGCAAACCGACCACCGGGACACAAAAGCCCATCGCACTTAGAAATAATGTCTGCCAATATCTCAGTTTCATACGGCACACCGAGCGGTAAGGCACCGGCCTGGGTGATGGCAGTGAAATACCCCTTCCCCATGGCGTATTGGTTGCCACCGGAACTGGTGTTCTCGTCCATCAAAACAGCAACAATTGGTTTGGTCAGGTTCTGCATAATTCCTTCGCTTGTGAACAATAACAACGCTAGATGTGCCGCAACAGTCTCATCAACTCAACTTGCGTACTTACACCCATTTTTTGCATCGCATTTTTCATTTGATTGCGCACAGTATTTACACTTACCTGCCTTTGGATGGAAATGTCCCGCAATGGATGCCCACACGAAAACCGTTCTATAATGCTCGCCTCGGCAGACGTAAGGCCAAACCGCTTTTCGAGTCGTCCGGCTTGATCAATTGAATGTCGGTGTTCCGCTAAAGTTATCAGCAACACAGGTTTGTCGGGAGAAAATGAAAACGGAATTGGAACTTCAAACGGTTCAATTTTGGCGAACCTCATTTCAAACGTACCGAGTTCTGGCAAAAATCCCGTCGTGATTGTTGGGCGAATAGAGCTTGGCGACAACATGCCGAATAACGCAACTTGATAGTCAAGCGCACAATTGACATCAAGCATATGTAATCTATCACTTCGCCCAATTGCAAAAACCTTCTCTTTTTCAATAAGCGATTTTGCGACATCATTTGCATAAATCAGCATTCCTGCTGCGCTTACCACGCAAATTGCTCCAACCCTGCTGCCGTGTCGTTCAGTCTCAACATTTGCTTTGATTTGTTCTTCGCCAATGACCAACGACATCGCGAACGCTTGGCGAATATGTGGAATAAGAAACTCCGCAGTTGCTTGCCATTCCCGTTCCAAAAAGTCGTTATCGTTCCGACGAATATTTGCGCCCAAAACGATCGTTCTAGAATACTCTCTGGAAACAACACCGCCAACGCCGCGTACAATGTCTTCTTGTGGGCGCAACCATTCGTTATATAACACTGATCGCTCCACTTCCCGGCGACCAAGTACCTCATCGGTACTCCAAATCTTGTTGGCGCCAAGCTGCTGAAAAGCCTGCAACCAGGAATCGTGTCTGCCATAGGTAGAACCATATGAAGCAAGGAATTCAGGGCTAAGGTTTGGCGTGATAGGCTGGAAAGGTTGCTGTGCATTCGCACCAATTCCAATCAGGAATGACTGTGGAACACCAGTCACTTGCGAAAGCATGCCAACAAACTCGCTCCAATACTGCCCGTCCATTGCCGCCTGATATAAGAGTTTTGTTAGGCTCGAGAATTGCTCCAAACTAACCACTTTTGCTACAACTCACCTGAAAGATTCGATCCATTGCGATCTGGTTTACTGTTAGCCTTTGACGTTTGTTCATCATCAAAGTTGTTCGAGCTTTTTAATCAATTCGATCTGACTGGAAACGCCCAACTTCTGCATTGCCGACTTTATCTGGTTTCGCGCAGTAAATATGCTCACATCGCGATCTTGAGAAATCTCTCGAAGTGTCTTTCCCGAGCAAAATGCGCCTACTATTTCCACCTCCGCTTTAGTAAGACCAAATTGCGCCAACCGGTCATATTGTTGAGAGTTGGAACCGACCTTTGCGATCGAAATCAAAAGGTGCGGGCGGTCCAAAGTTATGGGAAACGGAAGCAGCGGATTATCAGGCGATATTCGCAAAATCCTGACTTCAATTGGACCCAAAAATTGATCGGTCGCCGCAAGAAAATGCGAAATCTCGCGGTCATTTCGGAGCAATGACTTTGTTGCCCTTGTAAGTAGCGCGTTTAATTCCAACAAATTGAATCGAAACCGCCTACCCAACGTCCATTGAGCGGGCCCAGAAGTATCCAACATCTTCTCTCCCGCTGCATTGCTGTAGCTAAGGTGCGATTTTTCATCGACAACATAAAGGGCGACAGATTTGTCTCCACGCAGGTTGATAGGTAAGCTCGATGAAAGCTCATGTTCGGCAATTATGCGATTAAATTCAAACGCTTGACGAATATGTGGTCGCAGTATGGCCAACGAATGCAACCAATTACTTTCCAGTGCATCTGCGTCTTTCCGCCGAATGTTCCCGCCAAGCATAATTGTACGATTTCCACCTTTGAACAACATGACGCCACCACCTGCACACACATCCTCTTGTGGCTTCACCCATTCATGATAAAAATCAGTTTGTTCAAGCAGCTCTAGACTCATCATTTGCTGTGAATGAACGACAGCGCCTTCCATTGCGTTTGCGAACCCAGGTGCCCAGGCATTTTTTTTGTAATAATGGCGACGATAGACATCAATCGCTTCGTCTGAATAACCGTGGCCGATCAAATTGAAAGTTTGATGTGTCTGGCGATCAAATCCAAACATATGAGTTTTGATGTCGCCCGTGTGACGTGACAGCACAGCAATGAAGTCCTGCCATTTTGAACTATCCAATGCTGCTTGAAACAGAACATCTGTTACTTGTGAAAACTGTGCAATATTTAATGGCTCATCTGGTGTCATTTTATCATACAGCAAATTAAACATGTAAAAATTTATACGTAGTCTAACTGTATCATGCACAAATGCAATAGATGCGCAATTCTTCCCAAATCCGCCTATTAGCGAGCCATGTGATCGATACTTCACACATGAACCTTCTAATTCGCCGCGGAAAAAATGACTTTTGCCACTGAATCAACCAGCAAAACCGCGAAACGCTGGGGAACGAACGTAGGGCAAGAGAAAGAATAAAACTCTAAGGGGAGACAAATATGTCTACAGAATTACTTACGCAATTATACGTTGGTTACTATAATCGAGCACCAGACCCCGACGGACTGGAGTATTGGGAAAATAGACTTGAAGAAGGAATGACTCCTGCAGAAATTGCACAGTCATTTGCTGTTCAAGCCGAATCCAAAGCAAACTACCCATACTTGGATGACCAAGACAGCAACGACGCAGGTGCGTTCATCAACAAGATTTACAAGAATTTGTTTGATCGCGCGCCTGATCCAGAGGGACTTGCTTATTGGACAGCCGAGCTGGACGCTGGCTATCCCATCGGCGTCTTCATTCTTGCTGTTATAAACGGAGCACGCAACACAGAAGATGGGCAAGACAAAACAATGCTCGCCAACAAAGTCCAGGTTGGCATTGCCTTCAAAGATGCCGAAGCTGGGAATGACAACCCTGATGTCATAGCGGATGCAATGGCTGTAATGTCGGGCGTAAATCACTCCGAAGCATCAATTGCAATGGCTTTGGGCAAAATTTCAGATAAAGCTAGCGGGGTGACCACCCGGTTTACTGGCGACGACCTTAGCGACATCGTAGACGGATCAACCCAATATGATGGGGACAAATTCACCTATTCCTTACCGGAAGAAGACCCCACCAGCATTCTTGTAACCAACGGCGCTGACTTTGAAATGAGCGGAATTGTTGGCTTTGGAGGGGCGGCAAGTGAGCTTACAGTTCGCGGCACAGGCAGCTCTGCAACCTTCAAGGCAGAGCATAGCGACGACGAGGGATCAGAATTTGGTCGTTTCTCTGGCGATGTATCCATCGTCAATGTTGCCGACAGCGCAGAGCTAACTTTCTCAAAGGGGGTAAACTTCGGCAAACTCAGAACAAAAGAGGGCTATGGTACTGCGGGTTCCGACACAAGCGCTGAGTTAAACATATTAGGCGGCGCAAAGGTTTTTGTTGGAGAAGATGCTAGATTTTCCTACGGCGGCGCCGATGAAGGGGGCGACAATGCTGCAACATCAACGAGCACGATCCTAATCCAAGGAAAAGGCTCACAGTTAAAGATCATGGACGAACTTAAAGGTGGCGGTTCAGGCGGAAAGGTTGTCATCGACATTCGATCCGGCGGATTACTTGAAGTGGAAAATGACATACGGATCGGCAATGTTACCGAGTACAATCTCGACATTGGCGGCACGGGCGTATTGGAGGTTCGTGGAAGTGAATCTGAGGTCAACGCTGGTGAGTTGAAGCTCGGACAAGGTGTAGGTTCTAACGGAACGCTTTTTGCAGATGATGGCGCGACGATCAGCGTTGCGGCCGCTAAGTTTGCAGAAGATGGTGGCTCTGCATCATTATTGATGACCGATGGAGCGACGTTGAACACCGAGTATCTTGAAGCAGCAATGAACTCCGGCTCGGTTGCAGATTTAGAGGTTTCCCGCGGTGCAAAAATCGCTGTTTCTGATTCTCTGTTATTGGGGCAGTTCAACAATGGCTTTATGAAAGATGATGGGTCGATAAGCCTAAGCGTCCCTGATGGAGCGACAAAAGTTGACTTTACGATATCGGACGGCGGCGTCGTTGAAGTCGCAAACAACATAAATGTCGCCTCCCGCTGGAAGATTGATGAGGAAATCACGCCAGGAAACGAAAGCTCAACAGTCAATATAACTGTTGCCGGCGAAGGCTCGCTTCTTGAAAGTAAGAAGGATTGGTCCGACTTTGGCCTTTCAAAGAACGCTAAAGCAACCTTGAGCATTTTGGACGGTGGCAAGGCAATTCTGGGCGAAGGTGCGAATTTCGGCAAAAACTCAGATCGGCACGACCAGTTTGGCGGTGAAGGCAACCTGATCATTGACGGCACAGGATCCAAAGTAGAGTTCATAGAGGACAGCAACAAATCTATTGACTTCGGTCGAGGTCAAGGAACTGTCGGTAACCTGACCATTTCCAACGGCGGAACATTGGACGCGAAGCAGATTGAAGCGGGTCGCGAAGGCGGCACATCCACCATCAATGTGACCGGAGATACTAGCATACAGTTGAACGAGATTACCGCGGCGCGATTTTCCGGTTCTACCGCAACGATAAATATCGCCGATGGCGCAATGGTCGAACTTGAAAACCGTCTTGATCTAGCAAGTTTTGCGTTTGGCGAAGTCTATGATGATGGCAATTCAGATTTTGGCATTGCGAATGCCGCAACGACAGCGGAACTCAATATTACTAACGGTGGGATACTAAAACTAGGCAAACAAATTGATGCTGCCACTCGATGGGAAGATCAAGACGGCATAGATGTGGGCAAGGAAAGCGCAACCGTAAACATCAATGTCTCTGGGGTTGGCTCCAAAATCGACTCCGCAGACAACACCAGCTTTTTTGGCGTATCCAAAGACGCGGTTGCAAATGTCACCGTTTCTGATGGTGGTGAGATCATTTTTGGCGACGGAGCAACTTTTGGCGAAGCAAGCGACGACTTTTCGCTCAAAGGCGGTGAAGGCAATCTGACAGTCACCGGCGATGGGTCAAAGGTGTCGTTCGCGAAAGACGACTACAATGAAATCAAGCTTGCCCATGGCGAAAATACAAAGGCAAAGCTTGTCGTAAGCGATGGGGCCAATCTGACTGCCGGTGGCATTCGCGCCGGTAGAGATGGTGGTGTTGCGGACATCGACATCGATGGCGGCACGGTGACCATTGCATATACAGGCGATGACAATGATCATAGTAGCTCCCTCATCCTAGGTAGAGATTCAACTGCAGGTGCAAGCACGCTCGACATAACCAATGGTGGCAAACTGATAATTGATGGCAATGGCACCTACTTGCCGATGCTCAGTGCGGGCCGAAATGCGGAAGACAAAGGAGAAGTCACTGTGTCCGGTGCGGGGTCAATCATTCAAATCATAGATGACAACCCCATCTCAGATACACAAACAGATTTTCGCAATGGGTATATCCGCATTGGCAGAGAGGGTGAAGCTTCCCTATCAATTTTGGATGGTGGAAAAGTCGAGAATACGAAGAATGGCGTCTCGTCATTCGGTGCCAGAGAAGGTGCAGAAGCAGCAATCACAATCGATGGGAATGGCTCCGCATTTGACTACGGTGCAGTCATGTTTGTCGGAGCATATGAATCGCAAAGTGACACAAACGTTGTAATTTCAAATGGTGCCACAGTGCAACACAGCGGCTCATCCTATTTAGCAGAAGACGGCAACAGCTATTCTGGCATCCTTTTGCAAGGCGGTGGCGCAAAGCTTACTGTTGATGCCGCATCTACTGTGAATAGCGATTTAGAAATCCTAGCTGGCAACTTCATAGTTTCCGACGCAGTTGAAACCGTGGATATCAATGGTGCGCTGTCACACACAGGCGGTGAGATTGATCTGCAGATCGCAAGCACAGCGTCGTTTGACAAGCTAGTCACGACAGGCAGTTCAAAACTTGAAGGCGAATTGAACATAGCTTTCCAAGAAGGCTTTGGCGGCGCTGCGGGCGACAGTTTTGAGTTGTTCAATGCGTCAGAATTTGAAATCGGGGGCGGTTTTACATTGGATGTAACCGGCATGGGTGCGGGTTTGGATGCCCAGCTTCAAGTGAGCGGCGGCGTCGCTTCGCTTGTGCTTTTTGATAGTCAGGTCGCGGACTTCGCTATCATCTAGTCTCCCCGGGACCAGCCCAACACAAGAGCCCGCGCTCCTCTTCGGCGAGAAGGAGTGCGGGTTTTTCATGCAAAAAGGTGGCTAAACAGGACAAACCTTACCCGTCAGCGGAATGCCGCGGGAAACGGTCATGGCGTTTGGGCTGAAATCAACCGCGCTGCGCTCAATTTCCGCCAAATCCTCAAGTGAGGCGTCGGCATCAATGTGGATTTCATATTGAATGCCTGACATTTCGACTTTC
This sequence comes from Maritalea porphyrae, assembly GCF_030159895.1. Classification (GTDB taxonomy): domain Bacteria; phylum Pseudomonadota; class Alphaproteobacteria; order Rhizobiales; family Devosiaceae; genus Maritalea; species Maritalea porphyrae. The sequence goes on along the minus strand of NZ_BSNI01000002.1, from coordinate 1,649,796 downwards.
GCATCGTCGCGCAAGTCTAAGAAACCAGCGAGATCAAGACCACCGGTCACTTTTACGTTGAGGCTTTTGATCTCAATATTCTTGATTGAAGCGTGCACAACAAAGCCAACCATGATGCAAGCGCCAACGCCTGACATAAGGAATTCTTGTGGCGTTGGGCCTTTGCTTTCGCCAAGCAATGCAGGCGGTTCATCAACAACCCAAGAGAAATCGCGCGGAATCTCTTCGCCGCCCACATTCATGGGCAATGTGGTGACATTAGCGCGCACGCCAGATTGCCAGTTTAGGTTCACGCCATAAGTGGCGATACCTGCAGCAGGCGTTTCGCTGATCGCAGCTTTTGCGCCTTCAAGACCTTCAAGGTCAATATTGTTGAGCATGATGTTTCCTTCGATGCTTGTTGGTTGATTTGTTTATGCGGCGCAATTCGCCGCCCAGTTCTGGCCAAATGCCAGTTCGCTCAAATCAAAAGCATGAAGAATGGTGTTTCGTCCCACCCGCTCAAGCGGATGTGAGGTACGGTTTCAGCCCCTTGCGAATTCTCTCTTTATTGTGAAGACAGGGTCCAGTTTTAGCCGGCCGCCAATGTTTTGCTGGAAGGCAACAGCTTCAATTTTTCATTGATTTCGTGCAAAGCAAGGCGGAACAATGCTTCAAGCGGCAATGTATGCCCGCTTTCCTGCTCCCGCAGGCGCACTTTTGCCCAAACGTCATCATCACGTACAGCATCCAAAAAATCATGGCCATGCCATGTCAGCGAATGGGGATACCAAGGGGCCGAATTATCAAACCCGTGCCCTTCAATTGCATGGATCAAATTGCCCTCATGCATCATGCGCACGTGCTGATAAATCGTGACGTCATCATAGTCTTTGTGGGGCAAATGGATTGTGCCCGGTTCATCATCTACGCTGTTTTCAATCGCAATCAAAATGGTGCGAACCAAGTCCATATTCCGCTTCATCGATCACCCTCTCCTTTTGCCCTAACGATTTAGAGAGTATGTGAATTTGAACAGATGTGCTTTGCGGTGGATCAAGTTGCATTTTTCTTACGTTCACGAAAACGGCGAACCTTATCGGTATTCCCACACGCAGCGGAACTGCACCACTTCTTTGACCCGTTTTTGCTTGTATCGTGAAAGGCCCACAAACAAGTATCGTTCGCACAAAGCTTGAAACGTTTAATTCCATAATGTGCAACGCTCCGGGCAAAATCATGTGCCAAAAACTCGTGAGGACTATAGGTATTCTCTTTTGTTGTTTTGGTTTCAACAATTGTTTTTTCGCTAGCAATCAACTCCAGAAGACGAACTTCGGGCTTTATTACACTGTTGATAAAGGCAAGATCCTCGGGCTCGACCGTTCCCTGACGAGAAACCTGAAACAGTACATTTCGAATTGCAGTTCGCAACGCCAGTAGCGAGTTCATATCTTCAGTCAATTCGGTATCGGTGAACCCCCATTCGTTAGCACGACGAGACAAATAGCTGGGATCATGAAGATGGTCCGTTCGCGTATCTATGCTTGAGATATGTAGCGAGTTAACGAATTTCACAAAAAACGGCGAATCCACCATTGTAACCACCTAAAATTTTTAATAGGTTACATAATATCATTCCAGATAAAATTAGACAATGAGAACGTTGGAGCCAGCTGAAAAATGAATTTTGAAAAGAATGTGGACACCGTAATAATAGGCGGCGGAAATGTCGGTGCAGCAATCGCTCACCATTTGGCAGACCTTGGGAAAACAGACGTCTGTGTTCTTGAAAGGGGAACAATTTCAAATTTGCAGGGCTCCACTGGCCACGCCCCCGGTTTGGTCGTGCGAAACAACTACTCCACCGTCATGTCAGAATGGGCGGATTATTCAACCAAGCTATACACGTCACTTCCAGACGGCGGCAGCCATATGGAATTGGTTGGAAGTATTGAAGCATCACGCCACGAAAAAAATACACCAGTCTTTGAAGCAAAATTGGCGGCGGCAAAAAGCCGAGGTTTTAAGGCAAAACTTTTGGCAAGCAACGAAGTCGGCGAAATGTTGCCTTATGTGGACGCGGGAAAACTAGCATTGTCATTGCTCGTAGAAGGTGACGGAGTCGTGGACGCCAAGAGCACGGTCCAGTCATTGTTGAAAAACGCTGAAAGCAAAGGGATAGCCGTTCACGAAAACACGGAAGTATTGTCCATCACCACACACAACTCACGCGTGACTGCGGTCGAAACGACAGGTGGAAGAATTGCATGCAACACCGTTGTGCTCGCGGTAGGAATTTGGGGTGCGGTGTTTCTCGAAAAAATGGGTGTTAAATTGCCACTTGTACCCGTGCAGCACCCATATCTTTACACTAAGGCCGCTCCAGTTCTAGGCGAACCAACGAGTGCTGCTGTACGCCCTATGTTTCGCGATATGGACAATCTTTTCTATCTTCGAGAACATGGAAATCAGTTTGGCTACGGGTGGTATAATCATGCCCCGTTGGGAGCAGAAATGCAGGACAATCGAGCCGCCGAGTTGCCTTATGTCGAACAGGTATTTGATAGCAAACTCCCTTTCGATCTTTTGCCAGTTCTTAGGACGTTACCCGTCATCGATCAACTCAACGGCGTGTTCTCAATGACACCCGACGGTGGTCCCTTGTTAGGAGAAATTGACGAAGTTGTTGGGTTGTTTCTGGCGGAAGCCGTTTGGGTTACTCATGCAGGCGGAGTTGGTCGCTCGGCTGCTCAAATGTTGACAGGCAACACTTTAACCCAAGACGTGTCTAAATTCGACGCTAACCGGTTCTCGTCGTATGATGCACAAAGGATATATGCGGACGCATTGTCACTTTATAACAATATCTACCATTGGCCACTTACGGTTTGATGCCGAACAAGTTGAACTAGGCCGACAAGAAAGTTTGGCGCGGAACAAAGACCGCGACAAACCACCCCACCCCACACACCAACAATTGACAAATATCAATTATTGAATCATCGTTTCTGCATGGCCACTTGCGCTCGCCGACAGTTTTGAGGCGAACAAGGGATGAAATGCCACGGGTTAGCTCGTGGTTGTCTCTTGAGGAAAAGTGGAATCCCACAAAAATCCCTCATCAACCACCGCCACGGGCTTGTTTGAAGCATTCAAAGTGGAGCGTGATGATGACTCACCACAACACAAGCAACGAAGTTTGGGCTGAACCGTTTAAGATCAAAATGGTTGAGCTTTTGAAGGTCACCAGCCGTGAGGATCGCGAAAAAGCGATCAAAGAAGCTGGGTACAATACATTTTTGTTGAAATCAGAAGATGTCTATATCGATTTGCTGACTGATAGCGGCGTCGGTGCCATGTCGGACCGACAATGGGCGGGCATGATGATGGGGGATGAGGCCTATGCAGGCAGCGCCAACTTCTATCGCCTTGAAGCAACGGTGAAGCAATATTATTCCTATCAATACACCGTACCGACCCACCAAGGGCGTGGCGCTGAGAACATCCTGTCGCAAATCCTGATCAAAGACGGCGACTATGTGCCGGGCAATATGTATTTCACCACTACGCGGTTGCACCAAGAATTGGCCGGTGGCAAATTTGTCGACGTGATCATTGACGAAGCGCACGACCCTGCATCCACCCATCCGTTTAAGGGCAATGTGGATATCGCCAAGCTCGACAAATTGGTGGCTGAAGTTGGCGCAGAGAAGATCCCATATGTGTGCATTGCCACGGCGGTGAACATGGCAGGCGGTCAGCCAATATCCTTGGGCAATCTGAAAGAGTTGCGCGTTTGGGCCGACAAGCATGACATCATGATTGTGCACGACATGACGCGGGTTGCAGAAAATGCCTATTTCATCCAACAGCGCGAAGACGGTTATCGCGAGAAATCTATTGCCGAAATTGTGCATGAGATTTGCTCGCTGACTGATGCAGCCACCATGTCTTCGAAAAAAGACGCAATGGTGAACATTGGCGGCTTTCTGGCGATGAACAGCGAAGCGCTTTACGAAAAGGCATGCAACCTTGTGGTTGTTTATGAAGGCTTGCACACCTATGGCGGCATGGCAGGTCGCGATATGGAAGCGTTGGCAATCGGCATCACGGAGAGCTTGCAAGATGCGCATATTCGCGCACGTGTTGGCCAAGTTGAGTATTTGGGCAACCGCTTGATCGATCGTGGTGTACCTATTGTGCGCCCGATTGGTGGACATGCTGTGTTTTTGGATGCGCGGGCGATATTGCCGCATATTCCGCAAAGTCAATATCCAGCGCAAGCGCTTGCTTCTGCACTCTATGTCGACGGCGGTGTACGCGTGATGGAACGCGGTGCGGTGTCCGCTGGACGCAACAAAGAGACTGGCGAAGAGTTTATGCCCAAGCTTGAACTTGTCCGCCTCACCCTGCCCCGACGGGTTTATACACAGGCGCATATGGATGTGGTTGTGGAGAGCGTTTGTCGGGTAATGGAAAATGCCGACAAGATTAAAGGGCTCAAATTCGCATACGAGCCGGAATATTTACGCTTTTTCCGCGGCAAATTTGAAGAAATTGACGCCTAATTATGCCCTATGTGGTCGCCTCAATTGGCGGCCACAAACTACCCTTGCGTTTTTAGCATAGCAGAGGGTCTAAAACCGGACCAAACTTTTGCAAGTTTTCGCTTGCGCTCTTGCACAAAGAGCATAAAGAGCATTTCATTGAAATCGTGGATTTCAGTCGGGGGCCGGAACGTATGTTCGTTGGCGTGCTCACATTTCACCACATGAGGAGATTGAAATGAAGATTGCCATGCTGGCGAGAAACGCAAACTTGTATTCGCACAAGCGACTAAAAGAAGCTGCAGAGCAACGCGGCCACGAATTACAGATTATCAACACGCTACGCTGCTACATGAACATCGCATCGCGTCGGCCAGAGATTTTCTACAATGGCGAAAAACTCAAAGGCTTTGATGCCGTCATTCCGCGTATTGGTACTTCGATTACCTTTTACGGAACGGCCGTGCTGCGCCAATTTGAAATGATGGGCGTTTACCCGCTAAATGAAAGCGTTGGCATTGGTCGCTCACGTGACAAATTGCGCTCCATGCAGCTGCTCGCTCGCGATGGAATTGGCTTGCCCAACACAACTTTTGCGCATGACCCGAAGCAAACTGAAGAGGTGATCAAGCTGGCAGGTGGCGCCCCGTTGGTGATCAAGTTGCTTGAAGGCACCCAAGGCGTTGGCGTTATGCTGGCTGACACGGACAAATCGGCACAAAGCGTGATCGAGGCCTTCCGTGGCGCTCAAGTAAACATTTTGGTGCAGCAATTCATCAAAGAAGCTGGCGGCGAAGACATTCGCGCGTTCGTTATTGGTGGCAAAGTGGTTGCAGCTATGTTGCGCAAAGGCGCTGAAGGCGATTTCCGCTCTAATTTGCACCGTGGTGGCTCAGCTCGCTCGATCAAAATCACACCAGAAGAGCGCGCAACAGCGGTCAAGGCTGCAAAAGCGATGGGTCTCAATGTTTGTGGTGTCGATATGCTGCGCTCTTCAAGCGGTCCTGTGGTGATGGAGGTTAACTCGTCTCCTGGCCTTGAAGGCATCGAAAATGCGACTGGCATCGATATTGCGGGCAAAACTATTGAGTTTTTGGAAAAGAACGCGAAGCCAAACAAAACCCGCACACGAGGTAAAGGCTAATGACCAAACGCGCCCCTTTTAAATTGGGGACACACGAAATTCCTGCAGGTCGACGGCGCACCGTTGACCTGCCGGTGAGTGTTTTATCTGACCACACGCCGGTCAATATGAGCGTTCATGTGGTGCATGGACGTTTGCCCGGGCCGACAATATTTGTTTCGGCGGCAGTGCATGGCGATGAAGTCATCGGCGTTGAAATTGTCCGGCGTTTGCTCAATTCCAAAAAGCTGGCTGGCTTGCGCGGCACTTTGTTGGCCATCCCGATTGTCAACTCGTTCGGATTTATGAACCATTCGCGGTATCTACCGGATAGACGCGACTTGAACCGATCGTTTCCTGGCAGCCCGCAGGGTTCGCTGGCGGCCCGGTTGGCCTATATCTTTGTTGAAGAGATCGTCCAGAAGTCAGACTTTGGCATCGATTTGCACTCGGCTGCGGTGAACCGCTCGAATTTGCCGCAAACGCGTGTTTCGCACAAATCGGAAAAAGCCAAGGAACTGGCCAAAGCATTTGGCGCGCAAGTGACTTTGCTTTCGCCTTTACGCGAAGGGTCATTGCGCCAGGTTGCCGATGGGCTTGAAACCCCAATGGTGCTGTATGAAGCCGGTGAAGGCCTACGTTTTGATGAATATGCCGCCAAAACCGGCGTCACCGGCATTTTGCGGGTAATGAGCCACTTGGGCATGCTTAGCGCAAAGGCGGTGACACAGCCAAAGGTGAAACCGTTGCTATCGTCATCAAGCTACTGGCTGCGCGCCCCGGCGGGCGGTGTGTTGCGGACCTTCAAAGGCAATGGCGAGATCGTGCAAGAAGGCAGTGTGCTCGGCATCATATCCGACCCATTTGGGGAAAAGGAAGTCGAAGTGACGGCAACCTATCCTGGGTTAGTCATTGGGCGCACAAACTTGCCTGTTGTGCATGAAGGTGATGGATTGTTCCATATTGCCAAAATCAAACGATCTGACGAGCAAGCAGAAGCCGCTCTTGACCATTTGCAAACGCAAGTGGAAACCGAGGCTGAAGCTTTGTTCGACGAGGACGAAATTATTTAGTCCAAAGATATTTTGTGCGCTGAAGATAATCGTCAAGAGTTGCCGGGTCATTTCCCGTCAACTCTTTGACTTTTCTCGTGATTGTTGCCGCTTTTCCAAAACGCTGGACGGAATATAGAGCAGTCATCACAAGCGCCAAAGGAAACGGATATCCGCTTTGGACCTTGCGCCAAATGAATCCAATTATCGGCGCTGGTCGATAGTTTATTGCTTTTCCAGCTGCTACGCTCAATTTATCAGCCACTTCAAAAAGGCTAAGCGCTTGCGGTCCTGTTAGATCAAACCCCTCACCGATGTGAACATCGTCGCAAAGCGCAACTTCAATGCACTTTGCGATATCATCAACATCAATAAATGACGACTTTCCATCGCCAGCAGGCACTGAGATTTCACGTCGCTCCAGAATATCGTTGCGGTGAACGGTTTCGAGATTTTGCATGAAATCACTTGGTCGGATCATGGTCCAAGCAAAGCCCATCTCCTGCACCAATTTTTCCAGTTTGTGGTGCGGTAGAAAGCTATTGTCTGCCGCACCTAAAACCGAGAGCACAACAACACGCTTAATGCCGCGCGCTTTTGCAGCATTGAGAAAAGGGCGGAAGATTTCTGGCTTTGTGATTTGGGGCGGGCGCATAAGAAAGATAGCGTCAACACCGCGCAACGCAGCATCAAAACTATCCTCATTTTCAAAGGAAAACTCAATCCATTCAACATCTTTGGTGGTTTGCATCGCGCGTTGACTTGCTGCAACAATTTCGCACTTGCCGCGAAGTTGCTTGATCAGCGCGCCACCAACACGCCCTGTGGCACCTGTTATAAATATCCTAGAATAATCCATTGAGCCCTTCCCATCTTATTTAGATGTAAGGTGTTTTGCGTGCCAGGCAACATGCTCGTGCATAAAGGTTGATACAAACGGGTAATAATGGTCGTACCCCTCTTGAATACGCATGGTCAGATCAATGTCGGTGCCTTTAGCCGTTTCAACCAGTGCTTGCGGCCGGCACCCCTCTTCCATCCATTCGTCGACATCTCCTTGATCAACCAAAATAGGCGAAAATCGATGCCCATCCGCGATCAAATCGCACGTATCATACTGACGCCAACTGGAACGGTCACCGCCCAAATATTTTTCAAATGATGGTTTGGACCAACTCGCATCTGAAGGCCGACAAATTGGTGCAAATGCGGAACAACTTTTAAAACGATCAGGATTTTTCAGTGCAATGGTGATGGCCCCGTGCCCACCCATCGAATGCCCCGTGATCGATTGGCGCGACATATCTGCGTTGAAATTTTTTCCGATCAGCTCGGGCAACTCATCCACCACATACGAATACATTTTGTAGTTCTTGGAAAAAGGTTCTTCTATCGCGTCTAGGTAGAAGCCTGCCCCGCTACCAAATTGCCAGTTGTCGGGTTCATCTGGAACATTTTCACCGCGCGGTGACGTATCTGGGCAGACAACAATAATACCCTTTTCCGCAGCCATCTGCCGATACTCGCCTTTGTCCATCACGTTGGAATGATCGCAAGTAAGTCCCGATAGATACCACAGCACCGGGCATGGTCTTTCTTCTGCTTGCGGCGGCACAAAAACCGCAAATGTCATCTCGCATTGGCAAGACATTGAAGCGTGCGTGTACACGCCTTGCATACCGCCATGCGAGCGGGTTTCAGAAACGATTTGCATATTGGTCCTTAAAACTTCACAACGCCGCGAATGCTTTCGCCTTTGCGCATCAAATCAAAACCGTCATTGATTTTGTCCAAGCCCATCGTGTGCGTAATCATTGGATCTATTTGGATTTTGCCATCCATGTACCAATCGACAATTTTTGGCACATCTGTACGTCCTTTAGCACCACCAAAGGCAGTGCCACGCCAGTTGCGACCTGTGACCAGTTGGAACGGACGGGTCGATATCTCCTGTCCGGCGCCAGCAACGCCAATGATAATAGAAGTACCCCAGCCTTTGTGGCAGCACTCGAGCGCCTGACGCATCACATCAACATTGCCAATGCATTCAAATGAGTAATCTGCGCCGCCTTTGGTGAGATCAACGATGTAGGGCACCAAATCGCCTTCAACTTCTTTCGGGTTGACGAAATGCGTCATGCCAAACCGCTCACCCCATGCTTTGCGCGCCGGATTAATGTCAACACCTACGATCATATTGGCACCAGCCAAGCGCGCGCCTTGGATAACATTGAGACCGATACCGCCAAGGCCAAACACAACAACATTGTCGCCAGGCCGAACCTTTGCTGTGTTTATGACCGCGCCAATGCCTGTTGTTACCCCACAGCCGATATAGCAAATGCTCTCAAACGGTGCGTCTTCGCGCACTTTGGCGAGCGCAATTTCAGGCACAACGGTGTGATTGGCAAAGGTCGACGTCCCCATATAGTGAAAAGCAGGTTCGCCTTTGATTGAAAACCGTGACGTGCCGTCTGGCATAACGCCTTGGCCCTGAGTTGTGCGAATTTTTTGGCACAGATTGGTTTTCCCAGATGTGCAATAATCGCACTCACGACATTCCGGCGTATAGAGGGGAATAACATGATCGCCCTTTTTGAGCGTTGTGACGCCGGGGCCAACATCAACAACAACGCCAGCACCTTCATGTCCTAGAATAGCGGGGAAGATTCCTTCAGGATCAGCACCGGACAGCGTAAATTCATCCGTGTGGCAAATTCCCGTGGCACGAATCTCAACGAGCACCTCACCCTCTTTTGGGCCTTCCAAATCCACCTCGATAACTTCAAGCGGCTTTCCGGCTTCAAATGCAACTGCTGCTCTGGTTTTCATCAATGCCTCCACGATAATCAAAAAAGTACTTGTGCCGCACGTCATGCGCGCAAAGAATCTTATAGTTAGTGTATGCTAGCAACCCGGAACCGACATTCACAATGTTGTTTTTGTGTTTGTAGAATTTGAAAGCGGCAGCATCGCAACTCGTCGCTCAGCGTTGGCAAGACGTATTGGCAAAAACCGACCTTGTGCCCATCGACATTCACACGCCATTGTGGCTGTGGAGTCGTGGTGGATTTATCGAGATTGGGAAATAGAATGAGCGCAACAATTGAACATTTGGGCGAGATTGATGGCAAACCATTTCAGCGCATAATTCTAAAAAGTGACCTCGCTGAAGTGGCCATTTTGTCGCTTGGCGGGATCACTCAGAGCTGGAACATTCCGACAGCAACGGGGTCGCTTGATGTGGTTTTGGGTTATGATGATCCGTTCGATTACATGCAAAACCCAGACTATATGGGCACGACTGTTGGCCGTGTCGCCAACCGGATATCAGGTGCAGCATTTGAGCTAGATGGCGGAGTGTACAAACTCAGCGAAAACGGACCTGGCCTGACCTTACATGGCGGGGTAAATGGACTTTCCAAACGCAATTGGACGGTCGAAGAAGCCACAGATACCAGCGTGAAACTAAGCTATCGCTCCCCCCATCTCGAAGAGGGTTTTCCCGGCAATGTGGATTTCACCATGCGCATGACGCTTTCTGGTGCGCGGCTAGTATATGAAGTTAGCGCAACCACAGACCGCCCTACCCCGATCAATTTTGCACAACATAACTATTATAACTTGTTAGGAGGCGGACCAATCTGGCAGCACCAAATGCAGGTGAATGCTGATCAGTACATGCCTACCAACGATGAGTTGCTGCCAACGGGTGAGATCGCGACTGTTGCGGGCACGATTTTTGATTTCCGCAAAAAATTCAGCTTTGAACAGGCTGATCCGAACCAAAATGGGATGGATATGGCTTATGTTCTGCCCGAAAACAGAGACAAAGCTGAACCTGTTGCTCGGGTTGAAGCAGCAAACGGTGTTGCCTTGCAGCTATGGACCGACCAGCCGTGCCTGCAGGCCTACAACGGCAACAGCCAATCTGTCGAAACGAGCGGTGCAAAGGGCCGCTTGTTTGGACCAAACTCCGCGATTTGTTTGGAGCCGCAAAAGCACTCCGATGCCGTCAACATTCCTGATCTCCCAAGCATTATTGTACAGCCGGGTGAAACTTACACCTATTTTGCCGCGATTGAGATCACTGGAAATTGAGCGCCAAACGGTTGACCAAAAACGTTTTGAAGCCCATCATGTAATCGTATTCATTGTGTTTTGCGTCGTTCGTCAGCACTTAGTCGAATAGGGTTCGACTAGGATATCATGTTATTGTTTTATTTCAGCTTTCTTCAAACTCATTCGGGGCACCTGTATGTATAATACCGACATTATTCGCGATTATCACGCCCATATTTACTATGGAAGCATGACGCAAGCTTTTGCGTCTCAACTCTGCAATCAAGCGGTTGATCTTTTTGGCGTTGAAATGGGTCGAATGCACGAGCAACCTGTGGGACCTCACCCAATGTGGTCGTGCCAGCTTACCGCGACGAAGGAACAATTTGCCAAGTTGCTACCTTGGTTGGCGCTCAATCGCGGTGACTTGGTTGTATTCGCTCATCCTCAAACGGGACAAAACCTTGAAGATCACCGCGACAGAGGCATTTGGCTTGGCGCAGGACTGGAACTAGATATTAGCGTGTTCACAAAGAATGGTGCCTCTGCTTAAGCTCTAGTCGCCAGTGCGCTGGAACTGCCCGCGTACGGTTGCTTTGCATTCTGTACCCATGCCTGCAAGTGCAGCAAGCGCGGCGGGGAGTTCCACTTTGACCTCAGCCCAGCTATTCACTTGGGTTTCGCTAACGGCACTCATCGCATAGCGAACCGTCGCCTTTACGCCTTGGTTTTCAGCTTTTGCTTTAGAAAACTCATAGATTACAGAGGCATAACCACGCTCTCCGACCTTGCGCCATTCATAGTTGGCGAATTCCGCTGAGAAATCTGTTGGCACATAAGGGGAAGAGAATGTGATGTGCTTGTTTAGCGGGTTTTCGCTAAATCGCGATGCCATCTGATCCATACCGGGCGGGCAACCAGCAATTTTGCGATCTGTCATTTTCGAGACCCAAACGCCGTCTTTCAGCGCGAACGCCACTCCGGTTTCGAAGAGCTCGATCGGCACACCCTCAGGAATATCATCGAGGCTGACTACTGGCTTCTGTGTGAAATCTGCAGCCGTGATTTTGCGGCCACCATCCGTGCCAGGCGCCAACACTTCAACTTTTCCGTCGCCGCCCATTAGCCTTTCGATCTCAGCCAAAGGTTCGCTCGTCAAACGCGCGGGTTCACCTTCCTCCAATATAACTGCCGTGGGCACGACCCCATCGGGCAAGCCATATTCATCGCCAAGCAGCACTCTTGCTTCATCAACGCTCATTTGCTTCTGCTCATAAACGGGTTCGCCATTTGCATCGCGGGTCACCACAATAATGTCGCCAGATGCTGCCATTACTGGGCTTGAGAGCATCGCTAAGGCGGCAATCATAAGGGGTCGGTTCATTTGGATACACCTTGTAACAATTTGCCTTTGGGAACGACCTCAAATTGCGGCCGCCCGTTCAGAACCAAACAAGTAGCACCACATCATCAGAAATCTAGCTATGGATTTTCGTAGGTGATTGAGTATGTTAACAGATCAACTGAAAAGGCGTAGAGGGAGCGCCAACCGCCTATGCCGTCCAGTTTAGAATTTGCCCAAGACCTGTTTCGCGCCAAAACTCGCACGCAAATTTGGCAGGATTGCCAGACCTTTTTTGCACAGTTTGGTTTTGACGGATTGATCTATTTGGATGCCACGGCAAAGGGTGTCTATCTGCTTTCTAATTTGCCTTCGGATTGGCTCGATCATTATGTTGAACAACAATATGAGAAAATCGATCCTTTCCTGACGCTTTGCTGCGCCACAAACCAGACAACCTTGACGGGTTCGGCCTTCCTTCATCGCTATAATTATCTGCGAAGAGATCAAAAGCAGTTGATCAATGAGGCTGGTGAAACCGGCTATATCGCCGGATTTGCTTCGCCATTTCGTCTATTGGGCCCGAACGGCGCCGGCGGCTGGAACCTGTTGAGCGAAATGCCTGCAAAAGACGTTGAAGCGACAATGCAGCAACATGGCGACACCCTGCAACTTGCTGCCATGTTTGCGCATACTGCAATTGGCAGCGCAAACGCTGCATCACCCACTGAGGCTTTGACTGCACGAGAGCAAGAAGCAATGTGTTGGCTCGCCGCCGGATTGCGCGGTCAACAAATCGCGCACCGAATGGGCTTGGCCGCAGTTACGGTTGATTTTCATCTCAAAAATGCGCGCACCAAACTGGGTGCGCAAACGAGAGAACAAGCCCTCGCCATTGCGATTTCGAAGGGCTTGATCTCGATCTAGCCATCGTGACTGGAAGTCTTAGCCTTGCGCAGGCATCCCTGTCTCAACCAGTTTGACCATATAGGAGCAACCGGTTGGGATGATTTCATCATTGAAATCATAATCAGGGTGATGCACGCCTGCAGTATCGCCTTGCCCAAGGAAAATGTAAGCACCCGGGCGCGCATTGAGCATGAACGAAAAGTCCTCTGCGCCCATCACTGGATCGGTGTCATCAACGACTTTATCTTCGCCCACAATCTGCTTGGCCACATCAACAGCAAATGCCGCGCGTTCGGCATTGTTCACGGTCACTGGATATTCGCGGTTATATTTGCAGGTTATTTCAGCGCCATGCATTTCACCAACTGATTTGCAAATTTGCTCGATCCGTTCTTGCGCCAAATCGCGCACGTCTTCGTCCAGCGTGCGCACGGTGCCAGAGATATTCGCCGTATGCGGGATCACATTGTCTGTGTCGCCAGCGTGAAATGTAGTGACTGATACGACCACAGATTTGAGCGGGTCAGTGTTGCGTGATGCGATTTTTTGAAATGCTTGCACCAGGTCCGTACCGATGATGATCGGGTCAATGCCTGAATGTGGGCGCGCCGCGTGAGAGCCTTTACCCACAATGTCGATATAAAACGTGTCAGCCGCAGCCATCAAAGAGCCAGGCCTTGTGGCGAAGTGCCCAACCGCCCTGCCCGGCGCGTTGTGCAGGCCATAGACTTCTTGGATGCCAAAACGGTCCATCAGACCATCTTTGACCATCTCATTACCGCCCCCGCCGCCTTCTTCGGCGGGTTGGAAAATCATGATTGCAGTGCCATCAAAATTGCGAGTCTCGGCCAAGTATTTAGCGGTTCCAAGCAAAATAGTTGTGTGCCCATCATGGCCGCAAGCATGCATAACGCCCGGGTTTGTGGATTTGTGCTCATGGGGTTGCGCTTCTTCAATCGGCAACGCATCCATATCTGCACGCAGACCAATAACCCGGCCAGACTTGTTGGTTTTGCCCTTGATTACGCCCACAACACCCGTGCGACCAATCCCGGTTACAATCTCATCGACGCCAAACTCTTTGAGCTTTTCGGCCACCAGCGCGGAAGTGCGGTGTTCTTCAAATCCCAATTCTGGGTGTGCGTGAATATCGCGACGGATTTCGGTCAATTCATCATGATATTCTGCGATGCGGTTGATAATCGGCATAGTATTCCCCTGACATTTGTTGCAATTGGTGCAACCAATTTTTGTGCATTCGATCATGACAAAAAGTGAAATGCAATCGCAAAAACCGCATCAACACATGAGCTGATCACAATCAATTGCCTTGAAGCTTTGTTGGTCGCATCCTAAGTGAGGCAGTGACGGCGATTTACGATAAGTTTAGGCGAATCATAAACTGTCCGATACAAATTGCATTGCGTTTGATTTGCGGCCATGTAAATCAAGCAGAACACAAGCGCACCTTGGGCGCGAAGCTGAATATGGGATGAAACATTATGGCTGAAGAAAAAGATAAAGCGAAGGACGAGCAGGACAACGCATCGGTTGAAAAGCTGCTTTTTAAAAGCCGTACCGTCCTGATTACCGGCGAGATCAACGACAAGTTGGCGCGCGAAGCGACATCACGTTTGTTGGCCCTCGCCGAAGACAATGATGATCCGATCAATGTGTTTATTTCGTCGCCAGGTGGCCACGTGGAAAGTGGTGACATGGTGCATGACGTGATCAAGTTCATCAAACCTACCGTTCGCACCATTGGTTCTGGCTGGGTTGCCAGCGCTGGCGCTTTGATCTTTATCGGTGCGCAAAAAGCAAACCGCTTGTGCCTACCAAACACGCGTTTCTTGATGCACCAACCTTCTGGTGGCGTTGGCGGACAGGTTTCTGACATCCAAATCCAAGCCGATCAAATCAAGCAAATGCGTCGTCGTTTTGAAGAGCTGTTTGCTGAAGCAACTGGCCAAACAGCGGACAAGATTGCTGAAGACACAAAGCGTGACTTCTGGATGAACACAGACGAAGCGTTGGCGTATGGCCTATTGGGCAAAGTGATCAAAAGCGCAGACGAATTGAAATAGTTCGGCGCTGCCTTATAAAGTCTGAATTTTCAAACGCGCCCTTTGTGGCGCGTTTTCTTTTTTGAGGAAACGGGATGAACAACTTCATTGTCGATTTAGAATATGTGGCACCGATTGAGGAAATCGAAAAACACTTGGACGCGCATATGGATTACATCCATGACGGGCGCGACAAGGGCACGTTTATCACTTGGGGACCAAAGGTGCCCCGCACCGGCGGCTTGATCATCGCGCAAGCCAACAACTTCGAAGAGCTTGAGGCTTTCTGCAAAACCGATCCGTTTGTTGTCGAAGGTGTTTCCAAGATGACGATCACAGAATTTGTGGCACGTCGACCGATCACGCACAAATAGGCATTATTCGCTCGCGCGGCTTTGCATGACCAAAATAAAGGTCACTTCGTCCGACACCGCCTGGTAAACATGCTGTTCGTCACCAGGATAGCGGAAGTAGTCGCCTGACTTTAGACGTTCTGGACGATCTGCGGGGCCGACTTCCAACTCGCCATCGATCACAATCACATGCTCAACTGAGCCTTTGGGATGCGGCACTGCTTTTCGCGCCTCCCCTTTTTTCAGGTGGACGCGATATAGGTCTCGGTGTGCATTGGGCGGACAACTGGCCAGCAAGGCAGCTGTGAGATCAGTCATCGTGCTGTCGATCAGCTCACCCTCATCAACCCTGATCAAAGTCACATCCGGCTCAGCCACCTCAAACAAATAGCTAAACGGCACATCCAATGCATAAGCTATGGCCCAAAGCGTTTCGATGTTGGGATTGCCCTGCCCGCTTTCCAATTGGGACAGTGTGGACTTGGACAATCCAGCCTTTTTGGCCAATGCGGACAGGCTAAGTCCCGCCTTTTCTCGCTCACGGCATACGGCTTTGGCTATAAGCGCATTTGGCGTCACAAAAATCTCTCCAACAGAATGAACAACGTTCGGTTTGACGAACAATGACAATGTGCATTATAACGAACAACGTTCGGTAAGGCAAAAGTGATTTGCCGATGGAGAAGTAAAATGACGACGTCTGTTCAGAAAACGGTTGGGAAAGCGGAATGGTTGCAGGGCCTAACTGATGCCCTGCCCATCTTAGTTGCAGTTATCCCATTTGGCGCACTATTCGGCGCGGTTGCTGTAAAATCTGGCCTAGACATTCCAACTGCGGTTTTTGCGTCCGCTAGCATTTATGCTGGGGCTAGCCAATTTGTAATGCTTGATCTGCTGGGTCAACAAGTGCCGGTTTGGTCGATCATTTTGGCAGTGTTTGCGGTGAACTTCCGGCATGTCCTTTACTCCGCATCGATCAGCCAACACCTTGACCGCTTCACTCCACTACAGAAGGCCCTGAGCTTTTTCTTTTTGGTTGATCCGCAATTCGCAACTGGCGAAGCGCGCGCGGAGCAAGGCAAACTCACGCCTGCATACTACTTCGGATATGCGGCACCACTCTATTCCGTTTGGATTTTGGTGAGCTGGATGGGCGCCCTATTTGGCGGCCTCATTGAAGACCCCGCGGTTTACGGCATTGATTTTATCCTGCCGCTTTACTTTATGGGCCTTGTAATGGGCTTTCGCCAGCGTCGGTTCTTCTGGCCAATTTTAGGCGTCAGCGCAACCGTCTCGATGATTGCCTATTTCACGCTCGGCAACCCTTGGCATATAGCTGCTGGTGGTATTGCGGGCATGCTACTTGGCGCTGCTATGAGCAAACCGCCGGAGGCCAAATAATGTCCAACACAGTTCTTATCATCATTGCTTGCGCGGCCGTCACATACCTCACGCGATGTGGCGGACATCTGATTATTTCGCAATTTGGAGAAATCCATCATCGGTTGCGCGCAGCTCTGGCCGCCGTGCCGACTGCTGTTTTGACGGCGCTCGTGGCGCCGTCTTTTGTCACGCATGGCATTGCTGAGGGGCTGGCACTTTGCGCCGCTGCGCTTATCGCCATGCGCTTTTCAATCATCATCAGCACGTTCGCCAGCCTTTTCATTCTGGTTGGCTTACGCACTCTGATTGGCTGATCTTCACTTAGCGCAAGATCAGCTTTTCAATTTCGCCACCAGCAATTGATTTGCCAAGCAACGAGAAATCACCGTCACCAAACATTGCGTTTGCCGCATCAAAAATTGCGCGATGTGTAATGCGCGCAAGACTTGATCCCAAACTAATGCGTGCAACGCCAGCTGCTGCATAATCAGCAATGGTGTTCTGAGTGAACGGTCCAGCGCAGATTGCGTTGATTGGCCCATCCACCTCTTTGCATATCCGCGCCACATCTTCCATGTCGCCTGGCATTGGCGCAAACAGCACGTCTGCACCCGCCTTCTGGAAGGCTTGCAGGCGTCGAATGGCCTCATCTAAATCATATTTGCCATGCATAACACCATCTGCGCGGGCCGTTAGCACAAAATCATATGGCAGTTTACGCGCCGCATCGGCAGCGGCTTCAATCCGCTCGACAGCCCGTTCAAACGCATATGGCTCTGTGCTTGGCAAATCCATATCTTCGATCCCGCAGCCTGCGATCCCGATACTTCCTGATGCATTGATCGTATCAATCACATCATCTAGCGACGGTCCAAAACCATTCTCGAAATCCCCATTTAGCGGCAGCTCCACCGCTTTGTTCAACTCATCAGCGTGGGTCAAAGCGTCGTTACGGCTGATGTCACCTAAATCGCTCTGCCCTTTCACAAAGGCAAGTGCCGCGGACGATGTGGCCACGGCCTTTGCACCAAGTGCTTCCAACATACGGGCAGAGCCGATGTCCCAAGCGTTCGCCAAAATGAACGGCTCACCCGGCTTGTGTAGTTTTCGAAATTCAGAAGGCGTTGGCATGGCTATCTCCTCAAATTATGTCAATAATGCTGACATAAATATTACAAGATCGCAAGTCCCTTTGCCGCCTTCAATCAGGCGTTGATTGTAAAATCCTGCCAATCAAGGCTTTCAAGCTCTTCGCGAAATGCAAAACGCACGAGATGGCTTTCGATTACGACTTTTGTGCGCGCCAGCGCTTCATCATCATTTGCTTCCACAGCCATGTGCAATCCTTCCGCATCTGCACTCAAATTGGCTTTGCCAAAATCAAACTTCGCATATCCGCGATCACCGTCCAATTGTGCGTCAATTTTGTGGGCAAAATGCTTGACCAATTGACCCAGATAACGTTCGCCTTTTTCAGTTTTAAAGATTGATGTTGAGCGTTTCATTATTCATTCCCCTAAGTGGCTTGTTGATGTGAACGTTTGGCAGATTGTTTGGGCCAAATGTGATGTCCGCATCGATGTGATAGATTTTTGCAAGGTTTTCGCGCGTGATCACTTCGGCGGGCGCTCCAGCGGCGACCAGTTTGCCCTGATCAATGATGGCTATATGAGAACAATATCGCACCGCTAGGTCGATATCATGCAGCGCAGCAATGGCAATGGCGCCGGTTGAGCGCACATGCTCAGCCACAAGGTCGAGCACGACCATCCGCCAATAAAGATCAAGAGCCGACGTTGGTTCGTCGAGCAAAAGCACTTGTGGTTGCCGCAGCATACAAAGTGCGAGGCCAACCAATTGCCGCTTGCCCCCGGATAAAGCATCAAGTGGTTTCATAGCGAAATCGTTGAGTTCAAGCGCATCAAATATTGATTCAATGTGCCCCGCCAACTGCTTGTCAGAGAACGATATTCCCAGCGACCTGGTTGCGCTCCACATCAATTCAATGGGTTTGAGTGCCGAACCTTGCGGCGGTGTTTGCGGCATAAAGGCGACGCGATTGTGCCAATCTGTTTGCTTGTGCTGCTGGCGGTTCTTACCGTTTAATTGGACAGTGCCCTTGTGGTTTTGGGCACCAGTTACCGCGCGCATCAATGTGGATTTTCCAGCTGCGTTCGGCCCCAAAAGGCCAAGCACATCACCTGCTCGCAAAGTTGGCAAGCTTACATTGTTCAATGCACAGTTCTTGCCGTAATGCACGCTTATGTCTTTTACCGATAACTCAATCATAGTTGCCGCCGCCTCATGGTGATGAGGGCTAAGAACATGGGCACGCCAACTAGGGCAGTGAGTATCCCGACAGGGATGACAATTCCGGGGATCAGCGCCTTGGAGAGATAAGAAGCAAGGGACAAAACCAGCGCGCCACAAATGGCAGAACCGGGCAACAAGAAGCGGTGATCCTCGCCCAAGACAAGCCTTGCAATATGTGGTCCTACAAGGCCGATAAACCCAATCGCCCCCACAAAACAAACCGCAAACGCAGTGAGGACGGAAACACGCGCAATGGTCATTGTACGCAGGCGATTGATGTTCAACCCAAGGGAAACGGCTTGTGCCTCGCCCGCGCGCAGCATCGTCATTGTCCAGACATGGCGAAGCGAAAGCGGCAAGATTAGTAAAAAGCAGAAGCTAACCAGTTGCACTTCAACCCAGCCAGCGCGCGTCAGGTTTCCGACGGTCCAAAAAACGATTTCTTGAACCGCTTCAGCGCTCGCCACATATTGGAACATGGCGGTGATTGCATTGCACAAAAACACGAGCGCAATACCGAACAAGATGATGGCCTCACGACCGCCGTGAACGAGGCGCATAAACCCCAAGATTAGCGCGCCAGAGCCAAGTGCAAACAACAGGGCCATTATAGGCAAAACAGCCACCGGTGAAACAAAAGGAATCGTTGGCGCGACGACAATCGCTATGCTTGCGCCCAGAGTTGCAGCTGCGGAAACGCCCAAAGTGAATGGGCTGGCCAACGGATTATTCAAGATTGTTTGAGTTTCAGCCCCAGCCAAGCCAAGCGACGCGCCAACGGCGAGCGCAATGAGCGCATCTGGCAATCGAACTTGCCACAGGATTATGGCTTGGCGTTGATCTAGGTTTTGCGGCGACGCAATTCCTTTTATGACTTCGATTATGCCAAGGCCGGACGGCCCTGTGGCCAAATCAAGTAAGAGCGCAATCACAAGCGAAGCGCCGAGAACGCAAAGGATAATGATCCTTTGCGCCTCGGACTTCTTATATTGCTGACCAAAGGTCGCAGCGTCAGCAACATAATTAGCGGAGTGAAGCGACATAGGTCCCTTCAACTTCAAACGGTGTGAAACGTTCAAATATCTCGTTGTAAGTGGCGGCTGGGTCTAGATCGGCAAATGCTTCTGGGTGGATCCACTTCGCGAAAGCTTCCAGCGCCACAATGTTGAATGGCGTATTGTAGAAATTGTGCCAGATGGCATGCGCGCGTTTGTTCTTTACCGCATCCAAAGCGGCAAATTCTTCCGCACTTACGCTTTTTGCCAGGCTCTCATATGCGAGAGTTGGATCTACATCTCCCCCTAAAGCCATAGGAGGTTGGCCCTCGCTCCAGCTTTTTGCTGAACCTGAAGCTGTGCCGATCCAAACATCTGGATTTTCGGTCAGCAAAAACTCTGCGGTGTGTTGTGCAGTTGGCCCCGGCGCCACTTTGTCGGCAATATTGTTGCCGCCAGCAACTTCAACGAATGGTCCAAGCATACCGTCAGCCATTGCCCAACAGCAGTCAAACCGACCCACATGGACTTGCAAGAAGACATTTGGACGCTCTTCTATTTTGGCCACACGCTCTTTGATGAGGCTTAGCTTGGCACCATAAAAATCATTGAACGCTTTTGCGTTCTCCTCATGCCCTAGCACTTTGCCAAGCAACTCAACCGACTTTTGCGTGTTGCCCAACGGGTCCATGCGGAAGTCGATGAACACAATCTGAGTGCCTGCCGCTGTAAGCTGATCAATCAACTCCTTATTTTTCGCGTCGGGGCCATGATCGTTGATGCCGAAAATCGCGAGCTGTGGCGCTAGATCAATAATCTTTTCAACGGACACGCTTTCCTTGTTGGACTTGCCGAACAGCTGGATGTCTTTTGCTTTGGGGAACTTCTCAAATACCTGACGTTCAAACACTGGGTCTGTCCAACCGATTGAATTCATCATCCCAACAATTCCCTCAAGCGGGTTTTCTGGGTTTAAAACTGCAAGCAACGGCACATAACGGCCTTCGCTAATGACAATCCGTTCGGCAGGTGCATCCAATGTGACGGTGCGGCCAGCGATGTCTGTGACAGTGACGGGTTCAGCGGTCGCAATCGCTGAGGTTGCGGCCACCAAAAGGGCAGCAAATGTTGATCGAAGCATGGAGCTCTCCAAAATATGATTATTATACTCTTGTTTGCGACGCAGCTTCACTAACGGAACGAAAATTCAGAATCAACAAAAAAATCAATAGTTTAGAACGATTCTAAAAAACAGGATTATTCTAGTCCTCTTTTTCCACATCGTGATGCAAAACGGGTTTTGCGTGATCGGGGAGCGTGGGTAAGTCTGGCGTCGTAAGCTGCGCACTGTCTCGCCAGGTGACGAAACACACAACTTTGGATGCCGTTGCTGGAACTGTTGTTAGATAGGGTTGGCGCAGGCTTTTGCGTCGACGAATGATCGTATCGGACATGGCGTGTCCCTCATATAATATGGCTATAAATGCCTTCATCTATATTATCATGATTATAATAGTCAAGTTAATGCAATGCGACACGCAGCGCCACATTACAAAGATTTAATATGATTGACTCTATTGTGCGTTTGACCTGATCAACGCTCACGCGTACCGATAGGCCGCTCATTGGTACAACGGCATGGAAATTTCTAGATGGGGCTGCGCCAACAACTCGCTTCAAAGTCTGCGATCCTGTTCGCTGTAAGGATTACTGGTGCCGGCACTATTTTTTTGGCCCAAGCGGCGATTGCCCGCCTATGGGGATCAGTGCAACTTGGCGAGTACTTAATTGCTATCGCAACTATCAACTTGTTGGCGATCATGCTGCCTTTGGGCATGCAAACGGTTGGCTCCTATTTTGCAGCTGAATATGCGGCTAAGGGCGATGGCAAAGGATTGCGCGCATTTGCATGGCTTTCCTACGGTTTAATTCTATTCCCAGGTTTGCTGATCGCATATTTGGCGGGCCAATTGATTCACTTTCTGGGTGTGACGGGCGAACATCTTGAACATATGTGGTGGCCCATCAGCATCATGGCGGTTGGCTCTTCGGTCTTTTTTGTTAATGCTGGAATTTTGGTTGGCCTAAAACGCCCATTTATGGGTTTCTTCGCAGATACAATTTTTAGACCTCTGCTTATCGTTGCTGCCCTGATAACCAGTTATGCAATGGCGGCGCCTGGAGAGAATATTCGGGTGCTATTGTGGGTTCTCGCTATAACCTATTGCGTTGTAATCGGGGTACAAACCGCCATTACCTTGCGTCAACTGTCGGCTCTGCCGACGAACGACAATGCCACAGCGCCAGATTGGCGCCGTTGGTTCTATTTCGCGTTGCCTTGGATCATCATCACCCTATCTACCGATTTCTTTTTCGATGCAGATTTGCTGGTTTTGGCGAATTTTCTCAGCAAAGAACAAATTGCCGTATTCGGTGTCTGCACACGCATATTCGTGCTCGCATCTTACGGCATTACGGCTGTCTATGCCGTAACAATGCCTGGTATGATGGAAGATGCGACAAAAAACGACATGGACGGGTTGGGCGCAAAAATTGGCGATGCGAACCTGATGGCAACGGGACTAGCTGTTGTGCTAACCCTAGTAATAGCCATCGCCAGCCCATTGGTCCTTTCCATATTCGGCAAAGACTTCTCCGGTGGCTACTGGCCCCTGGTCATCTTGTGCATCAGCTTGGTCGTGCGGTCTGCCTTTGGCCCGGGCCCGCTAATTCTTTCCGCCCGCAACCGCCCTTACGCAACGCTGCCGGCGGTTGGCACGGGTCTAGCAGCGCTGATAGTCTGCAACATTGTTTTGGTGCCAATGCTTGGCCTTGTTGGCGCAGCACTTTCTGCAGTTCTTTCCTATTTTGCCGGTTCATTTATGGTTTGGCGCACCACAAAACGCGTCACTGGAACAGATGTTTCGTTGTTGCCTGTAATGCAAAAATACTTGGTGCGTCGCACCTAACGATCTACTTAAAGTGAGAACAAATGCTGGATCAAAACAACCGCCCCCAAAAATGGGAGGTGCTGGATAGTCAAACCCGCGTCAAGGACAGATTTATCGATGTGCGTACGGACAAATGTCGCGCGGCAAATGGTGATATTCTTGACTATCATGTGTTCAGCTATTCAGACTGGGTGAATGTAATCCCATTTGATGCCACAACTCATGAGCTAGTGTTGGTCGATGAATATCGACACGGCATCGGCGAGCCCGTGCTTGGTTTGGCAGGCGGCGCGGTGGACAAAGAAGAGGGCCTGAGTGCAGAACAAGCGGCGCGCGCGGCAGCAATTCGCGAACTCAAAGAAGAAACTGGCCACAGCGTGGACGCAGCGCAGCTGGTACTTAAATCGATGACCAACCCGGCCACCCACAACAATTGGGTTTATAGCTTCATCGCGTTTGACGCGATTGACGAAGGCGAAACCGCTTTTGATCCTGGTGATGGCGAGTTCTGCATCACGGTGAAGCGCGATTTTGTGGAGGTCATGCAAGCCATTTCAACGGGCGCATTGCACTTGCAGGCCATGCATGTTGCGGCGCTTTGGTCTGCGGCCAGCTTCATCTTGAAAGCCGACGATCTCCCCACCACCTACGAACCACTACACACACGCGTTCGGGCTTTTCTATTGGGCTAGAAATAGGCAAGCGGGCTAACGCCGATCAGGTATTCATGCCCGAATAGTAGTAAGAAGAAAAACGCCAGCCCAGCAACGATTTCGACATATAGCTTTGGGCTGGCAGCGCGCGCAATCCGTTCCCTGAGAGGGCCAGCGGCGACAGCATGAAAGCGTTTGATCTGCTCATCCGTCAGTCGTTTTTCAGCGCGTTTTTGCGCAATGCGCATACCCAAAACACTGAAGAGCAGCATGCCGCCGAACAAGATCACGCCAACCACATCTCCGTTGACCAATAGGTGCGCAGCCGACCACAACAAGAAGCCCAAAATGATGGGATGCCGCACAAGGGCCAGAATACCTGGCCGCTCAATATCGGTTTCGCCGCCCCGAAATGAAATTGATAGGCTATTGGCGCGGGTTACGCCGGTGGCGAATAGGATGCAGGAGACCAACATCATCATAATAGCCAGTGCCGCCGTCGCTTGGGTGGTCATCCACAACCCAATATAGGGCGCGTTGAGGGCAGCAATCACCAGCCAGGCCAGCAATGCTAACGACATGACCGAATAGAAGGTCATATAGGCTTTTCGGCCAACGCGCTCGATTCCCCAATCACGAAAACCAGTGGCACGCGGCACCACATGTGCGGCCAAAAAAGCAATCAGCGCGGCAGCAAAATTGAGCATAATATTCCCCTATTCGATCAGCGCTAGAATTTGTGCAAACGCACGGAAAAATCAATGCGGCATTTCACCTTTTGATTTTTGTTGCTATAAAGCTGAGGGTAAAAGTCAAGGATTCACCGATGCGCCTCACCAAACAGTCCAATTATGCGGTTCGTATTTTGATGTATTGCGCGAGCAATGATGGCCTTAGCCGCATTGCGGACATCGCAGAGTTTTACAAAATTTCCGAGACATTCTTGTTCAAAATCTTGCAGGTACTCAACCACGGCGGCTTTGTCGAAACTGTACGCGGTCGGCACGGCGGCATCAAACTTAGTCGCCCCGCGTCTGAGATGAAACTAGGCGAAGTTGTGCGCTCAACCGAGGACAATTTTGCTTTGGCCGAGTGCTTTGAAGGCGGCGATGATATCGCCTGCCCCCTCACCGGCACATGCGGTCTCAACCACGCGCTGCATCGCGCTTTGGTGGCGTTTTTAAACGTGTTGGACGAATACACAATTGAAGACCTGACCGATAATCGCCGAAACATCAATGTGCTCTTGCAGCTTGAAATGGCAATGAAAGATGCACCCAAGAAAACAGCCGACGCCTAAGGCTTGACGTTTTTCACAGAGTCAGATCATCTGTCCGCATATTTTAAGATATTGCGGAGCCTATTTGCGCGTGAAAAGTTACGAAGAAAAGCTGTTGGCGGCGGCGAATGAGTTGTACGAAAAACGGGTATTTTGGTCCCCAAAACCCAAACGTGTAGCGGGTGTTCCACTTTGGCTAAACCGCACATTGGGTTGGGAAATGCCATCTCTTTTTCACATGACATTCTGGCAAATCGTCATTTTCAACGGCGCTCTATTCGCACCAACTAAACTTCTTTTTGACTACACGCTGTTTGGCAATCAGGACCTGATGAAGACGCAAGGCTACTGGGTAGGGTTTGCACTATTTCCAGTTTTGAACTGCTTCCTGCTAGCCAGCTTTTTCCGACTCATTGCTTGGCGCAAAGGTCTTTCACGTTGGGAGGATTTGTGATTTTGAGTGATTTTGAAGAGAAGTATGATCGCGCATTGGTCGAGTTGGAGCAAAAGGGAATGCGTACAGATAAGTTTCGCCTGCTCAATGCATTAAACAAGCCATTTGATTTTTGCGTTAGGAAGCTCCAATTGCGCCCAATCTATTACGCGAGCTACTTCGAAATGTGGCTGAGATCCGCCCCGTTCTATTTCATTGTTATGGCGGCGGTTAGCCTGTTACTGCTGCGTGACAAATCTAGTTGGTTTGAACAAGAACGATGGGTTGGTTGGGTAGTTAGCACTCTAGTATTTGCAACGATCATTCCGGTGCTTCTTCGACATCAGGCAAAACGGGCCAACCTCTCGCGCTGGGAGGATTTGTAGTCCACAAACCCGTTCCTGCAAAAATCGTCATCCTCGCGAAAGCGGGGATCCAGGGCTGACAATCAACAACAACCAAGTCATCGGCTTTGGCCCTCACCACATGGATCCCCGGGTCAAGCCCGAGGATGACGAAGG
Source organism: Maritalea porphyrae (assembly GCF_030159895.1). Lineage (GTDB taxonomy): Bacteria > Pseudomonadota > Alphaproteobacteria > Rhizobiales > Devosiaceae > Maritalea > Maritalea porphyrae. The sequence goes on along the minus strand of NZ_BSNI01000002.1, from coordinate 1,623,835 downwards.
TGAGAGAATGCAAGCGTATATTGCGTATCCAACGCATCAGAGACAATAAGGTCGCGGCTCAAGGGCCGGCACGGCCAGCACCCATCTAAATGAGTTATGCAGAATACAGGGCAACCCCAGACTTGATCCGGGTTCTTGTTTCCCTCCCCTTGATGGGGAGGGATTAAGGGTGGGGTGAGAATTACCCCTGCATCGGCCACGTATCGCTCAACCGATAGCCTTCTGGCCAAGGGTCGGAAGGGTCGAGCATGTGCTGGTGGGTGCCGGTTATCCAGGCGCGGCCATTAATACGCGGAAGGATGGCGTCGCGGTCGCCACATGTGGTGACTTCTGCGATGTCGCAATTAAATTGAGAGCCCGTGATTGAGGTGGCGACATATTTGTCGCTTTCGTTCATCTCACCCTTGGCCAGCATCAGCGCCATGCGCGCGGAGCAGCCAGTGCCCGTTGGCGAGCGGTCGATTTTGCCCGGGCGGATCGCCACTGCGTTCGCGCCTGTGAGCGTGTCACCTTTACGGCTGATGGGGCCCATGAATTGGCAGAACGAAATGTGATCCCAATCCGGATTTTCGGGATGGGTGAAACCCAACTGATCGTTTGCGGCAGCAGTGATGCGCATACCAAGTTCCGCGATTTTCTTTGCGTTTTCTGGCTTTATCTCAACGCCCAACGTTGCTGCATCAACCATCACAAAGCTATCTCCGCCATAGGCGGTATCAACGATGATTTCGCCTAAACCCTCAACATTTAGAGGCACTTGCAATTGATCTACAAAGCTTTTGACGTTGGTGACGGTAATGCTTTGGGCTTTGCCGTCTTTGCAATGTGCCACCACATTGATTAGTCCGCCCGGCGCTTCCAGCGTGAGATGCGTTTCAGGTTCCGTCATTGGCAAAATGCCACTATCGAGCAACACGGTGGAGACGCAAATTGAGTTTGAGCCAGACATGGGCGGCGTGTCTGCCGGTTCCATGATGATGAAGCCCATTTGCGCTTTTGGATTTTTTGGCGGCACCAACAAATTGACATGGCGGAACACCCCGCCGCGCGGTTCGTTGAGCACGAAATTGCGCAAAGTTTCGTCTTGCTCAATATATTTGCGTTGCTCCCAAAGGGTTTCGCCCGGTGGCGGCGCAACGCCACCGACGATCACATCCCCCACCTCGCCTTCTGCGTGGCAAGATACAACATGAATAGTTTTGCTTGATCGCATCACACTGCTCACATTTCAAATTCGGGTTCACCCAGCACATCAAAATCTGGTTCAATGCCAAGCCCCGGCGCATCATTTGCTGACATAAAGCCATTTTCGCGCTTTGGCGCGCCTTTGGCGAAATCAACTGTCACATAAGAATTGAAATCTGTCGCGGAGAAGCTGAAGGTTTCAGGCGTTGACGCAGCCAAGTGTGCAATGGTTGCGGTAACGATGTCACCGCCCCAAGTGTCCTCAATGGTCATCGCCAGTCCCGCATTCACGCAGATGTCCCGCATCAACCGCGCTTTGGTGAGCCCCCCAACCTTTGAAATTTTGAGGTTGATCGCATCCATGGCATCATCGGCCAAGCCTTTGCGCAGCATCGCTTCATCAAAGATGTTTTCATCCATGATGAATGGTCGCGCTGTGCGACGACGGATCGAAAGGCACTCTTCGTAAGTCATGCAAGGCTGTTCGATATATACATCCAAATTGGCCACGGCGGCGGCAACGCGTGCCGCCTCATGGCGGTTCCAGCCCGTGTTGGCATCGGCCACCAGCACTTCGCCATTGTCCAGCACCTCGCGGGTTGCGTGAATGCGCGCGATATCGTCGTTGGCATCGCCGCCTACTTTGAGCTGAAACTTGGTGTATCCCTCTTTGCGATAGCCATCAATTTTCTTAGCCATCACATCTGGGTCTTCTTGGCTGATCGCGCGATATAGCGCCACTTTGTCTTGCTGTTTGCCGCCGAGCAACGTGTAGACCGGAAGCCCCGTCGACTTGCCCAAAATATCCCAACACGCAATGTCGATTGGCGCTTTGGCATAGGGATGGCCGCGCAGGCCTTCATCCATTGCTTTGTTGATCACATTGAGGTCACGTGGATCAAGGCCGATCACATGCGGAATGAGTTCTTGCAGCCCTGTGCGCACGCCAAGCGCGTAGCTGGGCAAATAGGCTGAGCCAAGCGGGCAGCATTCAGCATAGCCAGTAATGCCAGCATCCGTTTCAACGGCGATCACCGTTGAATCAAACACTTCCATGTAGTTGCCGTTTGACCAATTGTAGCGCCCTTCAACTAGAGGCAAATCAATTTGGTATACCCGTACGCCTGTGATTTTCATTTTTGTGAACTCCCTTATTGCTGCCTATTAAGGCAGGATAAATCCGTGTTTGAACGGGTCGCGATCATCGATATAAATGGTGTTATCGCCGGTCTTGCGTGCCCAGCCGCCGATCGATGGGATAATCGCATCTCTATCACCGACTTTGGTGGCGGCTTCAACTCGACCGCGGAACAGCGAACCGATTATGCTTTCGTGAATAAAATCTTCGCCAACTTTCAAATCACCCATGGCCGCCCAATGCGCCATCCGCGCCGACGTGCCTGTGCCACAAGGTGATCTGTCGATTGCCTTGTCACCATAAAACACCGCGTTGCGGGCAGATGCCTCAGGGTCGCGTGCGGCTCCCGTCCAAAGGATATGGCTTAGGCCGTTGATCTGTTCATGTTCAGGGTGCTGAAATTCATATTTCTCATTTAGCGCGGCACGCAATTTGGGCGACCATCGGATCAAATCGAGCGAGGATAGTCCTTCAATATCTTTGAAGTGACTTTGCGGTTCCACAATCGCATAGAAATTGCCGCCATAAGCCACATCGACTGTTATTTCACCCAGTTCTTCGATTTCGGCGGTCATGCCAGTTGCGTACAAAAAGCTCGGCACATTGGTGATGCGCACTTCTTCGACGAACCCGTCGGCCATTGTATATTCTGCCTTGATGCGGCCCGCAGGGGCGTCTAGCCACAAGGTGCCCGGCTCTTTGGGCGTTACCAAGCCCTCTTCAAGCGCCATGGTGACAGTGCCGATGGTGCCGTGTCCGCACATGGGCAAACAACCCGATGTTTCGATGAACAAGATGGCGATGTCGCAATCATCGCGTGTGGGTGGGTAAAGGATCGACCCAGACATCACGTCGTGACCACGCGGCTCAAACATTAGAGCTGTGCGCACCCAATCATATTCGGCCAAAAAGTGCGCGCGTTTTTCGAGCATGTTTGCGCCTTGAAGCGACGGTCCACCTTCGGCCACCAGCCGAACCGGATTGCCGCATGTGTGTCCATCAATGCATCTAAAAGTGTGCTTCGCCATAATATGTTCCTAAAAGCGAGACGGGTTAAACGGGGTCATATCAATTGCCGTCGGGCGTTCAGCCACCAGATCAGCAACCAGTTTTGCCGTGGCCAAACTTTGGGTCAGCCCCAAATGCCCATGACCAAACGCATAGGTGATTTTGTTGCTTGCTGTGGCGTGGCCGATTGCAGGCAATGTATCTGGCAGCGAGGGGCGAAAGCCCATCCATTGGGTGCCGTTTGAGGTGCCTAAACTGGGCAAGAATTTTTTGGCTTTTTGCAGCATGATCTCGGAGCGCTTGTAGTTCGGTTCTGCTTCCAAACCGGCAAATTCCACCGCACCACCAACGCGGATGCCTATGGAAAGCGGAGTCATAACAAAGCCGTGGCTGCCAAAGATCAACTGTCGCTTCAAATCGAACGCACCAATTGGCAGTGTGGTGTTGTACCCACGCTCAGTTTCAAGCGGTATTTTGTCACCCAATTGAGCCGTCAGCCTGTGTGACCAAGCGCCAGCAGCAATGATAATGTTCTTGCCCTTCAGGACTGTACCATCGCCCAGAGTTATCGCTCCATCGCGCGAAACGGTTTTCACCTCTTGCGTGATCAGTTCGCCACCGTCCGAGCGCACCATTTCCCACACGGACATGGCCCAATTGAATGGGTCATCAACGGTTTGCCAGCTTGGCAAAAAGGTAGCGCTTTTGATGTGCGGCGATAGTCCCGGCTGAAGCTCAGCCAGTTCATCACCTGTCACATGACGAAATGGGATGCCATGCTTTTTGCGCATTTCACTATTTTCAACGTTGGCATGCTCGTCGGCTTCATTTTCATACAAATGCAACGCGCCATCTGTGCGGATTTGATTGCCCATTTTCGGCATTTGCGCAATTTTTGATATCTCATCGCGCGCTAAGTTCATCAAATCTGCCTGCGCACTGATGGAACGCTGATATTGATCAGGCCAACTAGCGCGGAAAAACTTGAGTAGAAACAGTGTGATTTTCGGCAAATATGATGGTCGTATAGACAAAGGCCCAAGCGGGTCCATCAACCATTTTGGCGCCTTGAGCAACATACCAGGCGATGCCAGGGGCAAAAGGTCAGTCACAGCAAAAGCTGCCGCATTACCAAAACTTGCTTCTTGCGCGATGCCCTTGCGGTCAACCAGCGTGACGCGGCGGCCTTCTTGTTGCAAATAGTGGGCGATGGAAAGACCGATAATCCCTGCCCCGACAATAATCACATCATGTTGCGTATCAGTGTTGGACATAAGCATTCCGACCTAGAAATATGGGGAGCTTGTGCCCGGCGACGATCCGCCGAGCACAATGATGTTTATTATGGAAGCGTGTAAGCTGTTTTGACTGTTGTGTAGAACTCAGCCGCATACGCACCTTGTTCGCGTGATCCAAAGCTTGAGCCTTTGGTGCCACCAAATGGCACGTGATAATCAACGCCCGCAGTTGGCAAATTCACCATCACCATGCCTGCTTCGGCATGCGCCTTGAAGTGGCTTGCATGCTTTAGCGACGTTGTGCAAATGCCAGACGACAGACCAAACTCAGTGTCGTTGGCCACTGCCAAGGCTTCGTCATAATCCTTTACACGGATAACACTTGCTACAGGGCCAAACACTTCTTCTTGGTTGATGCGCATGCCATTGGTGGTTTCGGTCACCAATGCTGGCGCCATAAAGAAGCCTTCTGTGTCGCGGTTAAGGCGCTGACCGCCAACAACCTTGCTGCCTTCTTTGGCTGCAATATCGACATAGTCGAGATCTTGCTGAAGCTGGTTCGCATCAACTACCGGGCCAATTTGTGTGTCCGACCGCAATGCATGACCGACATTAAGCGCGGTCATTTTCTCTTCCAACGCCGCAACAAATTTGTCGTGAATACCTTCCGTGACAACCAAACGAGACGAAGCTGTGCAACGCTGGCCAGTTGAGAAGAACGCACCATTGAGCGACGCATCAACCGCAATGTCCAAATCAGCATCATCAAGCACAACCATTGGGTTTTTGCCGCCCATCTCTAGCTGTACTTTTTTCAACAATTGACCACATTCTGCTGCAATGCCGCGACCTGTTGGTACTGAACCGGTGAAGCTGATGGCGTTGACTTTGTTCGAGCCGATCAGTTGCGGACCGACTTTTGAGCCGCGACCAAACACGAGGTTAAACACGCCTTCAGGCAAGCCAGAACGCGAAATAATATCAGCCAAAGCATGTGCGCAACCAGGCACCAACTCAGCGGGTTTCAACACAACCGCGTTGCCGAACGCTAGTGCTGGGGCAATTTTCCATGCTGGAATCGCAATTGGGAAATTCCAAGGGGTAATGAGACCAACAACACCTACCGGAGAACGGGTGACGTCTACGTCGATACCCGGACGCACAGATGCCAAATGATCACCTGTCTGGCGCAACGTTTCGCCTGCAAAGAATTTAAAGATTTGGCCTGCGCGTGCAGCTTCGCCGATGCCTTCAGGCAAGGTCTTGCCTTCTTCGCGCGACAGCAATTCACCAAGTTCTGCTTTACGTGCCAGAATTTCATTGGCGATAAAATCCAAAACATCAAAGCGCTGTTGCGGCGTTGAAGCGGCCCACTGTACAGCGGCAGTGTGAGCCGCATCAATTGCACGGTCCATATCAGCTGCTTCTGAAACGGCAGCGTGGCCCAAAATGTCAGATGTGTCCGAAGGGTTTATGTTTGGTGTCGACGCGGAAGTTTCTTCCCACGCGCCGCCGATAAAGCTTTTATATTCCATTGAGTTGCTCAACTTTCTGGGCAAATTGATTCTGATGAGTTCAGCTTACGCTGCAAGCGCGATCACGTCAGGCTGCTGGCTCCAGCTTTTGTACCATGTTTGGAACAGGTCAAATTGCTGCTTCGCATAGTTGCGCTGACTGTCTGAGAGTGCATCTGTTTCGTTGAAATGCAATTCATATTCAGCATCGCCTTGCAGCACCATCAGATATTTATAGTAGAGCACCAAATCTGCACCTTCATCGAACGAAGAGAGAACTTGGAACGCAGTGTCCAATTCAAGCGCGCGAACACGCGCTACAGCATCGCCTTGAGCCGCTTTTTCACACAGCGCAACAAGGTGCAATGCTTCTTTTGGCAGTGCGTTACCGATGCCTGTAATTGAACCACCAGCGCCACAATTCACATAGCCGTGGAACACTTGGGTATCCACACCAATCATCAGGTTGACGCTATCATCCTTGCTGGTGATGAATTCAGCCGCATAGCGCAAATCATCAGCGCCACCAAACTCTTTGAAGCCAATCAGATTTGGATAGTCTTTACGCAAGTCAAAGAACAAATCAGCGCGGGTTGCAAAGCCATAATAAGGGCTGTTGTAAATCACAGCAGGCAAATCAGGTGCCGCTTCCAAAATCGCAGCAAAGTGATTGCGTTGCGCCGCCATTGAACTGCCGCGCGACAAAACACGTGGAATAACCATCAGGCCGTGTGCACCAACTTTTTGCGCATGGGCTGCATGTTCCGCTGCAATTTTTGAATTTACCGCGCCAGTGCCAACGATTGTTGGGATGCCGGCTGCAACAAGACGGGCAACACCTTCCATGCGGTCAGCGTCTGTTAGCAAAGGCCAGTCGCCCATCGAACCGCAGTAAACCACTGCAGACATGCCTGCATCGATCAGCTCTTTGCCCTTTTTCACCAACGCATCGAAATCAACGGAGCGGTCCGCTTTGCAAGGTGTCATCAATGCTGGAATGCAGCCAGAAAAGATATTTGCGTTCATTTGTAGTTCCTTTGAAGATCGCTTTTGGGTGCGCGCACCAAATTGTCCGCCCATCCGTATATTGGATATAATGTTAATCAGACTTATCGAACGTTGGCCAAGAATTTCGCCGTATGTTCACTCGTTGGTTCACCGAAAATTTGTTTTGGTGGGCCTATTTCTTCCATGATGCCTTGGTGGAAGTAGGCGACACGGTCACTCACATCACGGGCGAAGCCCATTTCGTGGGTTACACAAATCATGGTCATGCCCTCTTCTGCCAGCAAGCGCATCGTATCAAGCACCTCACCCACAAGCTCTGGGTCCAGCGCCGACGTTGCTTCATCAAACAGCATATATTCTGGCTCCATTGCCAGCGCGCGGGCAATCGCCAAGCGTTGCTGCTGACCACCTGAAAGCGCTGATGGGTAGTTGTCGATTTTGTCGCCAAGACCAACATGCTCGAGCTGCGCACGGGCAATTTCTTTGGCTTCTGCTTTTGATTTTCCCTTAACAATCTTTGGGGCCAACGCCACATTTTCGAGCGCCGTGAGGTGTGGGAACGAATTGAACTGCTGGAACACCATGCCCATTTTTGTGCGCAACTTGTTCAGGTCCGTGTCTTTGGCGTGCACAGACACGCCGTCAACCAGCACTTCGCCTTTTTGGATCGCTTCCAGCCCATTGATGCAATAGAGCAACGTGGATTTTCCGGAACCTGATGCGCCGATGATGGAGAGCACTTCGCCCTTTTGCACGTTCAGATCGATGCCTTTAAGCACATGCAGATCACCGAAATATTTGTGTAGATCTTTAATCTCGATCATGACTGCCACTTCCTTTCAAGATGTGCCGCATAGCGTGAAATCGGATAAGAAAGCGCGAAATAGAACGCGCCAGCTACCGCAAGCACAAGCAAGGGTTGTTGGGTGCGCGTGATGAGATCCCGCGCGACTTTCAATAGTTCTGGATGGCCAAGCACTGACACAAGCGCGCTATCTTTGAGCACACCAAGCGCAACGCCAACCCAAGATGGGAACACGGCGCGCAAGCCAATGGGCCAAACCACATGTTGCATGGTTTGCAGGTAGCTCAGGCCAAGTGATCGCCCTGCCCGGCGCATTGGTGCCCCCACCGCTTCAATACCACCACGGGCGACATTTGCGACCAGCGCTGATGTGTAGACACCCAGGATGATCACGCCTGCCCAAAACGGGTTCATTGCCAAGCCAACGACGTTGAACAAGTTGTAGAATAACACCAGTTGGATAATCAGCGGCACCGAACGGAATGCATCGAGCACAAAGCCGAGCGTGATTGCGCCTGCGATTTTGCTTTCGGACAAAATCCAGCCAAAGAAAATGCCAAGCACAGTTCCCGCTGAAATCGACAGCACTGAAATGATCAGTGTTTGCCATGCAGCTTGCGCCAAAAACCAAAGGTCTTTTGGGCCAAAGCCGGAGAAGAAAGAAATCGGTTCGTTCATCGAATTACTCCTCCCTAGTACCGGAACATGCGCCAGGCGATAAGCCGGGAGATGCCGAGAATGATTTTGACCATGGCGTAATAAATAAGCGCCGTGACTGCGAAATATTCAAAGATGCGGAATGTTTTGAACGCCAGAGCCTGAGTTTCGCCAGCCAGCTCGCGGAAACCGACAATCATTGCCAATGAACTCATCAAGACTGCCCACACCAACTGGTTGGTCATTGGGTGATAAACAATGCGGAATACTTGCGGGATAATGATCCGCGTGTAGCTTTGCCAAGCTGACATGCCAAGCGAACGCGCAGCCCGTAATTGTGTATCAGGAACGGCTTGAAAGCCACCACGGAAGTTTTCCGCCAAATATCCTGCATTGTTAAACGTTAGGCCAAACAAAACGATCAAGTATGGCGTTAAGTGCATGCCAAATGCACCCAAACCAAAAGAGAAGAAGAAGAGTTGGAACAAGGCAGGCGTGTTGCGTGCTGTTTCCACCCATGCGCTTGCAATCCACGCCAAGGGTTTTGGACCGTTCATGCGCAATAGCGCCAACACCAAACCTAAGACAATGCCAATAATCATGGAGAGCACAGAGACTTGCAGTGTGACCAAACTTGCTTCGAGCAAGTCGGGCAGCTTGCGCATCACCGGACGCCAATGGAATGTGTATTCGAAATTCATCGGGCCTCCTCCTTTCCTTTTGGTTCGAACTCTGCCCGCGACAAATGCCGCGAGCAGAAGGGTTTAAAGGTTAAGGGATTAGTACAATACGCCTGGGATACGCAGCTCAGGTGCTGTGTCGCCAACATATTTCTGCCATAGCTCTTCGTAACGGCCTGAACGCACCTGATGGGTGATGAACAGGTTGATGTAGTTGAGCCATGTTACGTCTTTACGTGGACCTGCAACTGAAGTGTAATCAGTTGTCCAAGGCATACGTGGGCCAGGCACTACAGTGTCATACTGATCCGTGATCGGCTTAACCGCTGTGTTGGTGGTGATGCCAGCGTCTGCTTTACCTTGTGCAACAGCCAAGAATACTTCGTTCTCACTCTGATAGCCTTGATAAAGGTTCTCTTCACCCCACTGCTCAGCAATCTTCAGCCACTCTTGCTCAGGTACGGTACCTACTGCAGCTGCAACGCGTTTGCCCTTCATATCTTCAAAAGATGTGATGCCGCTGTCTTTACCCACAACTGCTTGCGCAAAATAGATTGCGTAAGGAATTGAGAAGCCGACTGTTTTTGCACGCTCAAGTGAATCTGATGTGCCACCAAATACGATGTCTGCACGGTTGGTCACAATCGCTGGCAAACGCTCAGCCCATGTTACGGGGATCACTTCAGCATCAACGTCCAACGCTGCGGCCATATCGTTACAATATTCAACGTCAAAACCAGCAGGTTCGTTGTTCGCATCGCGATAGCCAATTGGTGGAAAATCCAACACAACCGCGCAGCGCAACACGCCATTGTTAATTACGTCGTCGAGTTTGTCAGCAAGCGCTGCTGGCGTTGCCAATGTTGCAACAACTGCCGCCGCAGCGGCCAATTTCAAAAATTTCATTTTCTTACCTCCCGGGTGTTTTCTTGACGAAACAATCCCGCGTCCCGCTGAGCGCCGCCTGCCCCACAATTTCAACCCACGCCAACAGCGGATGTTCAATTAACAGGCGGCTAACTCAGCAAAGGAAACGCGACAGGCGTCTCGCCCTTTACAATTCCGTCTATAACACCAAGATTGGATACAATCTACAATATTCTTTATTTTTTATTCATTCTCGGCGGACAACCAGAACCTAAAAACTTAAAAAACCGCTATATTCCAGTCAGTTGCATTCAAAGCTCGGCTCGCAAAAAATTGGATACAATCTTTGGCCAACGCGCAACTTGGCGCGAGATTTGGGTAGGTAAGGTCGCATTCTTTGATCAGATTGAAGGTTTTGTTTTGAAAAAGAGAAGCAACTAAGCCTGCTTTAGAACCTGCTCAAGCACATCAAAGACCAAGCGAATCTTTTTCGAGGTGTGCAGTTCGCGGTGCGTTACCAGCCAAACAGGAAAGTCAAATGCAGGGACATGGGGCCAAATACGCTTCATTTGGGGGTCGTTTCTCGCAACATTCTCCGCGACTATCCCTACGCCAAGCCCTTCACGCACCATCTCATAAGCCACGAGCGCGCTAGTTGTGGGCATCGTGAACTGCTCAAGCCTTAAATCGATACCTAAGTCGGCGCACATTTTTTGAAACGGCACCGGATCTCGCGGCCCTACAATTTCTACCGAATCTGCGTTCTTGCCATCTATCAGCAATCCTGATTGCTCAATATAGGCTGGCGAAGCGTGAAAACTTGCGGACCAATTGGCAATCAGTTTTGCCATCAATTCAGGGTCCTGCGGCCGGACATGACGTATTGCGATATCGGCATCTCGATGTCTAAGGTCTTGAACTTCGTCGGAGGCCAGAACCTTAATCCGCAAATTTGGCGCCTGCTTTTTCAGCCGCCTTATGGCTTCAATCAGAAACTGAACGCAAACAAAGTCGACCGCTGTAATTGAGACTTCGCCTGCAATATCGGTATTGAACCCCTGAGCAACCATCGAAATACGACTGGCTGCGCCACCCATATCCTTTACATGTTCAAACAGCAGGCCTCCTGCCTCAGTCATCGTCAGACCGCGCGTGCTCCTTTCAAACAAAGTCAATTGCAGCGACTTTTCCAACCCCGCGATCTGCCGCGTAATGGTGGGCTGTGTCGTCGATAGCGCGCGCGCCGCACCGCTGAAGCTCCCCGCTTCGGCCGTTGCCAAAAAAGCGCGAATTTGGTTCCAATCGAAGTCTACTTCCTGCCAGTTCATATGTTTACGTATATCAGAACCACGTTTTGAAGCAATTCCTATGATATCCGCGCATAGCTATCTTATCTCCAAGACTGGAGAGAGACCGGACATGATCACATTTTGGCGCCATTGGCGCATCACATTCCTGCTGTTGCTAATCGTATTCATCCCCGTGGCACTAACCATATCCCGGCTGATCTGGCTGGCGGGTGGTGAGCAAAGTTTGGCGACAGAACCCGGCTTTGCGCACATGCTGGAAATTCCCGCACCCATTATTCTGCACATCGTTTTTGGCAGCATTTTTTGTCTTATCGCGTGTTTTCAGTTTAATCCCCACTTTCGCGGCAAGCATCCTCGGGTTCACAGAGTAGCCGGTCGAATTGGCGCAACTGCTGGCCTTATCTCGGCAATAACTGGATCAATGATGACAATCATCTATCCAATTGGAGAAATGTCCACAGTGCCCATGGCAGCCGTGCGCTTCGTATTTGGGATATTAATGGTGGTCACGATTATTCTTGCCGTTTCCCATGCAAGAAAGCGCGAGTTTGTTGCCCACCGCGCCTGGATGATCCGCGCATTTGCCATTGGCGTTGCTGGCTCAACGCAAGGGATATTAATCGGACTGTGTTTTTTGATCCTGGGCGGTATCGACAAATATATTGTCACATCCATGATATGCCTTGGATTTGGGATCAACTGGGCAATTGCAGAAATAAGAATTCGCACTACATCTAGCAGACGTAATCAGCGCAACAGGAGTGCCGCATGACAACGCAAACCGCCACATTCTGGGACAAGCAGGCCAAGGGCTATGCCGCCAAACCTGTAAAAGACGTTCAGTCCTACGAAGAAATGCTGGCTGCAGTCAGCAAGTACCTCTCGCCTGAAGACAAGGTGTTGGAGATCGGTTGCGGCACAGGTAGCACTGCTGTGCGCATGGCAAAACATGTCGCAAACTGGACCGCATCTGACATTTCACCTGAGATGATCGGTATTGCGAAAAGCAAGCAGGCACCGGATAGCGCTAAATTCTTGGTGGCAAATGCTGACACGGCGTTTGAAGATGCTCCATTTGATGTTGTCACAGCCTTTCACATTTTGCACTTGGTGCCAGAGCCAAACAAAACGATCAAAAGCCTGTTCAAACAACTCCGACCTGGCGGCCTTTTTCTCTCGAAAACAGTTTGCCCTGGGGAAATGGGGATAATGCCGCGTTTGATTATTCCGGTGATGAACTTGTTTGGGGTCGCGCCGCCAACGCTGCACTTTCTCACGACAAATGAGCTTGAAAGCATGGTGATTGAGGCCGGTTTTGAAATTCTAGAGCAAAAGTTCTTTGGCAAAGCCAAAGCTTCGCCCTACATCGTGGCACGGCGCCCAGAATGACGCAAAATCGGGTCAAATCGGATATTGTTTAACATTGAGGCTTGGCGAAATTCATAAGTGTCAGATATGTTGTCGCAAAATATTTGATTTGAATTGAGCAAAAAAACATGAAGTTGAGCACCGTAAATGTGCGCGCCGCAGCCTCCGCCGCAGACCTGATTTTTGAGGCCCTGCGCGAAGCGATTTTCACTGGTGAGCTGAAAGCTGGCGAGCATTTGCGACAAGATGCTCTGGCGGAAATGTTCAACACGTCACGTATCCCCGTACGCGAAGCGTTGTCTCGACTAGAACAGCAGGGCTTAGTGAAAACCGAGCGTTTTCGCGGCACCACCGTTTCATCATTGTCTGCCGACGAAGTGCAAGAGATCTTTGAATTTCGCGCGTTACTTGAAGGCGAAGTCATCCGCTATGCCGTTGAAAACATGGATGATGCAACGCTGGCGTTGGCAAAGAAACACTGTGACGCTTTTTCGGAAGAAACAGATTCCGCCAAATATGGCGAACTCAACCGCAACTTCCACTATGCGCTATATGAGCGGGCGAACCGCCCCTATCACTTGCATATTGTAAAGACCACGCTTGACCGCATAGAAAGCTATTTGCGCGCGCAATTGGTGCTAACGGACGGGATGAGCCGCGCACGGCGAGAGCATATTGGCATTTTGGAAGCGTGCATTGATCGCAATGCCGAACTGGCAGCCAAGCTCACGCAAGATCACATTCTTGGCGCATCCGACTCGTTGATCAATTATCTGAAGAACCAGGAAGCAAAATAAAGGGCGAGGATTTCTCCCCGCCCTTTGCATTTCTCAAAATTAAATCGCTTTTGCTGTTACGCGACTTGTTCTTTTGCGAATGGCTTATTGTCTTGCAGCCAAGTCAGCACATATTCAGGTGCTGAAAACTCATATGGATCGCTGTCGATATCGTCTTGGAAGCCAGCTTCTTCGAACCAACCAACAATCTCGCCATCGTCAATCACGGCTGCATAGCGCCATGAGCGCAGGCCAAATCCAAGATTGTCTTTCTTGACCAACATGCCCATTTTGCGGGTGAACTCACCAGAGCCATCTGGGATCAAACCAACATTCTTCACGCCTTGCGACTCACCCCATTTGTTCATCACAAATGCGTCGTTCACAGATAGGCAATAGATCGCGTCGATGCCTTCTTCTTGGAAATCGCCAAACATTTTCTCGTAATTTGGCAATTGGTATGTCGAGCAAGTTGGTGTGAATGCACCTGGAAGCGAGAAAAGCACAACGCGCTTGCCAGCGAAATAATCCGCAGTTGTTTTGTCTTCCCAACGGAATGGGTTTGGACCTTCAATAGATTCGTCGCGTACACGGGTCTTAAACACGACATTTGGAACGTTTTTGCCAACTGTAGCCATCATCACACCTTTGATAAATCACTTTGTTCTTCGCAACTTCTGGCACAAACTTGAATCATCACTGCAAGTGTTGACTTGCAGTGTTTAAAGCTATGCCTGTTGTGAAGTTCGTGAGATGTTAGATAGCGCACTGCGCTGTTGAAAACAAGAAGCGAGAAACCTTTTTTGAACGATTCTAAACAAGCATTTTGACGCACCACTTGGCGAGCGAAAGTCAGGCAAACAAAGCCACCAACTCAAAAAACCTGACTAAATGGTCAGAAAATGTTTGACCTTTTGGTAAAAATATCAAATGATATATGATGAAGGAAAGTGTTGCCGGCATGCTTTGGCGTTTAGGTTTGAGGAGACCTGATCGCGTTTATACAAAGTACCGCGGCAAATCTGGGGAGGACTATTGATGAGCGAAACTGATTTCGCGACGCGGGATATCCGCACCGGTCGCCTTGACCAAATAGACTATGACAACAATTTTGAGGATCTGCACGCGCCGCTGTCGCGCCATGAAGCCATGGTCGAAGCCGAGCGATGCTATTTTTGCTATGACGCGCCCTGCATGACAGCGTGCCCGACCAGCATCGATATTCCCCTCTTCATCAGGGAAATCGCGGCCGACAACCCATCAGGTTCAGCAAAGACAATCCTGAACCAGAACATATTGGGCGGCATGTGCGCCCGGGTTTGCCCAACGGAAACACTTTGCGAAGAAGTTTGCGTGCGCGAAGAAGCCGAAGGTAAGCCAGTTAAAATTGGCCAACTTCAGCGCTATGCCACCGACCATTTGATGGCCACCGCGAAAGAGCATCCCTTCAAGCGCGCCGCTTCGACTGGCAAGCGCGTCGCCGTTGTTGGCGCAGGTCCTGCCGGTCTTTCATGCGCGCACCGCTTGGCGATGCATGGTCACGATGTCACGATATTTGAAGCGCGCGCAAAAGCAGGTGGCCTCAACGAACATGGTATCGCCGCTTACAAGACAACTCACAACTTCGCTCAGCTAGAAGTTGACTTTGTATTGGGCATCGGCGGTATTGAGATCAAAAACAACCAAGCGCTTGGCCGCGACATCTCTGTTGAGCAATTGCGCGACGACTTTGACGCTGTATTTATCGGCGTAGGACTTGGCAACACCAACGATCTAGGCCTTGAAGGCGAAGATAATGATGGTTGCCTAGACGCTGTTGATTACATTGAAAAGCTTCGCCAAACCGACGATTTGAGCTCCCTGCCTGTTGGGCGCGATGTGGTGGTGATCGGTGGTGGCATGACCGCCATCGACATCGCCATTCAAACTAAATTGCTTGGCGCCGAAAACGTCACCATCGCTTACCGGCGCGGGCAAGACGGAATGAACGCCAGCCTTTATGAGCAAGAGTTGGCGCAAACCCATGGGGTTGTCATTCGCCATTGGTTGCAACCCACAGCGCTCATTTCTAACGATGCGAATGAAATCACAGGCATTGAGCTTGAATATACGTCGCAAGAAAATGGCAAGCTCTCTGGAACCGGCGAAAAAATAAAACTCGAAGCGGATCAGGTATTTAAGGCAATTGGTCAAAAGTTTGATTCAAGCGTTTTGAGCGATGCTGGCATCGAGCTTGAAGCACGTCGCATAAAGATCACCGAAGACGGAAAGACGTCACTCGCCAAAGTTTGGGCGGGCGGCGACTGCGTTGCAGGTGGCGAAGATTTAACTGTTGAATCTGTGGAAGACGGCAAACTTGCCGCCGAAAGCATCCACGCTTTTTTGACACGCTAACCGAATAGGAGAACAAAAATGGCTGATCTTACGACCGACTTTTTGGGCATCAAATCGCCAAACCCTTTTTGGTTGGCGTCTGCTCCCCCAACTGACAAAGCATACAATGTCGAGCGCGCATTTGAAGCGGGCTGGGGTGGCGTAGTATGGAAAACTCTTGGCTCAGAAGGCCCACCAGTGGTCAACGTAAATGGGCCGCGCTACGGCGCCATTTTTGGCCCTGATCGCCGCTTGATGGGCTTGAACAACATCGAGTTGATCACAGACCGCTCTTTAGAAATCAACCTGCAAGAAATGACCGAAGTGAAAAAGCGTTGGCCAGACCGCGCGATTATCGCCTCGATCATGGTGCCTTGTGAAGAACAAGCTTGGAAGGACATTCTGCCCCGTGTCGAAGAAACGGGCGTTGATGGCATCGAATTGAACTTTGGCTGTCCGCACGGCATGAGCGAACGCGGCATGGGCGCTGCAGTTGGCCAAGTGCCCGAATATATCCAAATGGTCACCGAGTGGTGCAAAAAATACTACTCCAAGCCAGTGATTGTGAAACTCACGCCAAACATCACCGACGTTCGCTACCCTGCCCGTGCGGCGAAAGCTGGCGGCGCGGACGCTGTGAGCTTGATCAACACCATCAACTCGATTGTTGAAGTCGATTTGGACAATTTTGCGCCGGTGCCAACAATCGATGGCAAAGGCTCTCACGGCGGTTATTGCGGTCCAGCAGTTAAGCCGATCGCGATGAACATGGTTGCCGAAATTGCCCGCGATCCGGAAACAGCCGGCTTACCAATTTCAGGCATTGGCGGCATCTCCACATGGAAAGATGCGGCCGAGTTCATCTCACTTGGTTGTGGCAATGTCCAAGTCTGCACAGCCGCGATGACATATGGCTTTAAGATTGTGCAAGAAATGATCTCTGGCCTGTCCGAGTGGATGGATCAAAAGGGATATGACAGCATCGACGATTTTGTCGGACGTGCTGCGCCAAACGTGACAGATTGGAAATATCTCAATCTCAACTACGTCACGAAAGCGAAGATCGACCAAGATTTGTGCATCAAATGTGGTCGCTGCCACATTGCTTGTGAAGATACGTCTCACCAAGCAATCACTGATTTGGTGGATGGCGCACGCAAGTTTGAGGTGATTGACGAGGAATGCGTTGGGTGTAACCTGTGCGTAAATGTCTGTCCGGTTGATAGTTGCATTACAATGGAGCAAATCTCCGGGGTCGACCCGCGCACCCAAAAAGAGATTGATCCAAATTATGCCAACTGGACCACGCACCCAAACAATCCAAGCGCAGTCACAGAACCTGCCGAATAATACTGAAACCACCCGCTCCCCACATCATGGGCAGGTGATTGATGGCCGCGAAAAACTTCGCGGCCATTTTGCTATGATTCTGTTTGCCTTGCTGATATCCGCAAGCTTCTCATTTGGTGCTTTGGCCGCGCCGCACATCGATCCAGGCGCATTGAGCGCGTCGCGGTTTATGCTGGCTGCAATTGTGATGGGCCTAATCGCCTTTTTCACCGGCAACAAACTGGTCGAACGCGGCCAGATCTTGCCCAAATCGCCCCAGCGCTTCCTGGTTCTCGGCGCATTAATGGGTGTTTATTTCGTCACCATGTTCGAGGCGCTCAAAATTGCCTCTCCCGTTTCAACGGGTGCAGTCTTTACCCTAATGCCAATGATTTCGGCGGCGTTCGGTGTTCTGTTTTTGGCGCAACGCGTATCACCGCGCATGATGATTAGTCTGCTGATCGCAGCAGCAGGTGCCGTATGGGTAATTTTCCGTGGTGACTTGAACGCACTGTTGTCGTTCAACATTGGTACTGGGGAAATGACCTTTTTCGTCGGCGTTGTGTGCCACGGGGCCTACGCGCCGCTTGTACGCAAACTCAATCGAGGCGAACCAGTGGTGATGTTTTCTTTCTGGACATTACTTGCCTGCGCCGTGGTTCTAACTATCTATGCGGCGTGGGGCATAGTTTCGACCGATTGGCTCAACCTGCCTGCAGTTGTTTATTGGGCGGGCTTGTACCTCACCATTTTCACCACTGCCCTCACCTTTTTCCTGCTGCAATATGCTAGCCTGCGGCTGCCTGCGTCCAAGGTGATGAGCTATGGCTATCTTACGCCTAGCTTCATCATTGTCATTGAAGGCGTTTCGGGGCGCGGCTGGGTAAATCCAAGCGTCGCCTTGGGCGCATTGGTCACCGTTATCGCTTTGTTGGTTTTGGCGTTCGCTAAAGAAGGTTAGACCTTCAACATAGATGTGAACATGTTTTCCAAATAGGCTTTGGTGTTCTCAAATTCGGCAGGATCATCAATGCCGCGACCAAGCACTACGCGCACCTGCTCTTCAAAATCTGAGTAATGCTGTGTCGTTGCCCAGATCGAAAAGATCAAATGCTTGGGGTCGACTTTTTTAAGCTTACCCTCTTCCATCCAATTGGCGATAATTGCTGCTTTTGAGTTCAAAAGATCGTTGATCTCTCCGCCCAGGATTGGCTTTATCCGTGGCGCGCCTTGGATAATCTCATTCGCAAACAAACGGCTTTCCCGAGGATAGTCGCGGGCCATTTCAATTTTGCGACGCACATAGTTCAGAATTTCTTCGAGCGGATCACCGTCGGCGCTTAGTTCGCGCATCGGGTCCAGCCAGCTATCCAACAAGCGCGACAACAATGTCTCGTGAATGTCTTGCTTAGATTTGAAATAGTACAAGAGATTGGGCTTGGACATGCCGGCTTCTTCTGAAATTTGATCGATGGTTGATCCACGAAATCCGTGTTGTGAGAACACTTCCAGTGCCGCTTCTAGAATCTTTTGTTCGTTTGCACGCTGAATACGTGTCTTGCGCTGCGGTTTTTCCACTTCAGTGGTCGCCATCATCACCCCCAGTTTGAAGCCCCACCCCTGCGAGAATGATCTTTTTCACATCTCGGGTGGCGGCTTGCCATGCCCCATCATCAAACGGTTGTCCATCGTTCAAAGTTTGAACCTGATGCACGAAATCCGCATAGTGCTGGGTCGTGGCCCATATCATATATAGAAGGTGCTTTGGATCGATTTTGTCCATACGCCCTTCGTCTATCCAGCTCTGAATAACGGCTTCGCGAGAGGTCGTCCACTCTTTTAAGGTCGTCTCCAAATAGTCTTGAATAATCGGCGCGCCGTGCATCACTTCGTTGGCCCAAACCTTGGACCCATTTGGATGAGCACGCGAAATTTCCATTTTTTTGTTGATATAACTTGCGAGCGCAATCGCTGGATCCATATTTTGATCAAAAGAATCGGCCGCTTCCAACCAGATATCAAATATGTTCTGCACCACCTGACTATAAAGGGCTTCCTTGGTGGGAAAATAGTAGTGCAAATTGGCCTTTGGAATACCCGCAAAATCAGCGATCATTTGGGTTGTAGCCCCTTTAAACCCGTACTCTGCAAAGATTTTCTCTGCTGCATCCAGGATCGCCTGCTTCTTTTGATTGCGCGTACTTGGTTTTTTAAAGTTGCCGTTGGTCATTTGTTATGATTTGATCACTTTTGTTCACCGCCATTTATGGCATTTTATCAAATTTTTGCTGCATGCAAATAAAACTTGACCAAATGGTCAGATGGGTTAAGGTTTTATCAAATAGTCAATTTTTGGGTAGCACAAAAATCAGCTGTGTCCAAACTAGACTATTCCGCAGCGAACGAGGAGGGGGAGGTGCGGAAATGACTGACACTACCACTGTGCCTAACGATCTAAACGCGTTTTGGATGCCGTTTACGGCAAATCGCCAGTTTAAGAAACAACCACGTATGTTTGTGGGTGCAAAAGACATGCATTACGCAACGGCGGACGGTCGCGAAGTGCTTGATGGCACCGCGGGCCTATGGTGTTGCAATGCGGGCCACTGTCGCCCAAAAATTACTGAAGCGATCCAAAAGCAAGCCGCCGAGCTGGATTATGCGCCGGCATTTCAAATGGGTCACCCGAAAGCCTTCCAGCTGGCAACTCGTCTTACTGACATTTCGCCCAAAGGCATGGACCATGTGTTTTTCACCAATTCAGGCTCTGAGTCGGTGGATACGGCGCTTAAAATCGCCCTCGCCTATCAGCGCGTCAAAGGCGAAGGATCACGCACGCGCTTGATCGGTCGTGAACGCGGCTATCACGGCGTAAACTTTGGCGGCATTTCTGTGGGCGGCATTATGCCAAACCGCAAAATGTTTGGCACATTGTTGGGTGGCGTTGATCACCTGCCGCACACTCACCTGCCCGACCAAAACAGCTTTACGCGCGGCATGCCAGAGCATGGTGCAAACTTGGCGGACGAGTTGGAGCGCATTGTGGCTGTGCATGACGCATCCACGATCGCAGCGGTAATTGTCGAGCCTGTTGCGGGTTCAACTGGCGTGCTTATTCCGCCCAAAGGCTATTTGCAGCGCTTGCGCGACATTTGCACTAAGCACGGCATTTTGCTGATCTTTGATGAAGTGATCACCGGCTTTGGCCGATTGGGATCACCATTCGCGGCGCAGCATTTTGACGTAATGCCAGACATTATCACCACGGCCAAGGGCCTCACCAATGGCGTGATTCCAATGGGTGCGGTATTTGTGCGTGATGAAATCCACGATGCCTTTATGACTGGTCCAGAACACCTTATCGAGTTCTTCCACGGCTACACCTATTCGGGCAACCCAATTGCCAGCGCGGCTGGTTTGGCCACACTTGAGACATATGAAGAAGAAGGTCTTTTAGACCGGGCTTCTGATGTCGGGCAATATTGGGAAGATGCGCTGCATTCACTTAAGGACGCGAAGCATGTGATTGATATTCGCAATATCGGGCTAATTGGTGCGATTGAGCTGGAACCAATTGCTGGCGAGCCAACTAAGCGCGCATTCTCTTGTTTCCTAGACGCTTATGAGCGTGGGCTTTTGATCCGCACCACCGGCGACACGATTGCGTTGTCACCGCCACTTATCATTTCCAAAGACCAAATTGATCAGCTTGTGGATACGCTCCGCACTGTTCTGAATGAGGCCGACTAATGACTATTATTCAAAATGCCATCAACGGCCAACGCGTGACTTCCGCTTCGACAAACCGGGTGCCGGTGTTCAATCCGGCAACTGGCGAGCAGAGCGCTGAACTGCCGCTTTCCACTGTGGAAGAGGTAAATTCAGCGGTTGCAGCAGCGAAAGCGGCCGCGCCTGAATGGGGCGACACCCCATCCTTGAAGCGCGCGCGCTACATGTTCAAATATCTTGAACTGCTGAACAAGCATGCCGACGACATTGCCCGCGAAATCTCTAAAGAACATGGCAAAACCCATGATGACGCCTTGGGCGAAGTCCAGCGCGGATTGGAAGTGGTGGAATTTGCTTGCGGTATCCCTTCGCTTCTTAAGGGCGATTATAGCCGCAATGTTGGCCCATCAATCGATACTTATGCTGACCGCAAGCCGCTTGGCGTCGTGGCGGGTATTACCCCGTTCAACTTCCCTGCAATGGTGCCCATGTGGATGTTCCCCGTGGCAATTGCGTGCGGAAATACCTTTGTGCTCAAACCCTCCGAGCGTGACCCATCGGCGCCCATGTTGACTTGGGACTTGTTCCAAGAAGCTGGGTTCCCCGATGGTGTTCTTAACGTTGTGCATGGCGATAAATTGGCCGTGGATACGATCCTTGATCACCAAGACATCAAAGCGGTTAGCTTTGTGGGCTCCACCCCAATCGCGGAATATGTCTATCAACGCGGCACCGCTGCGGGCAAACGTGTGCAGGCTTTGGGCGGCGCAAAAAACCACATGATCATCATGCCGGATGCAGACATGGACAAAGCCGCTGATGCTTTGATGGGCGCGGGCTATGGTTCAGCAGGCGAGCGCTGCATGGCAATTTCAGTTGCGGTGCCAATTGGTGAAAAGACCGCCGACACGCTGGTTGAGAAGCTTAAACCTCGCGTGGAAGCGCTCAAGGTAGGCCCAGCGACCGACAAAGACGCTGAAATGGGGCCCGTCATCACCAAAGCGCACAAGGAAAAGGTTGAAGACTATATCAACCAAGGCGTTGCTTCTGGTGCAGACCTTGTGGTCGACGGTCGTGGTTATTCTCCACAAGGCTATGAAAATGGCTACTTCGTCGGCGGCACTTTGTTTGACAAAGTGACCACCGATATGTCGATCTACAAAGAAGAGATTTTCGGCCCCGTATTGTCAGTTGTGCGTGCCAAGGACTATGGCGAAGCGGTTGATATGATCAACGCGCACGAATATGGCAACGGCACCGCCATTTTCACCCGAGATGGTGACGCGGCTCGCGAATTTGCCGACAAGATTGAAGTGGGCATGGTGGGCGTAAACGTGCCGATTCCGGTGCCAGTGGCATTCCACAGCTTTGGCGGTTGGAAGCGTTCAAGCTTTGGCGCGCATGGCATGTATGGCCCAGAGGGCGTGCATTTCTACACGCGTCTTAAAACCGTGACCACAAGATGGCCCGAAGGCATAAAAGAAGGCGCAGTTTTCACCTTCCCTTCTTAATGGACACAGATAAACTATAGGCAGAATCTTAAAGGAAAAGATCGATGGCAGCACCAGGCACTAACCAGCGTATCAACGGCGACCGTTTGTGGGACAGTTTGATGGAGATGGCGAAAATTGGCCCGGGGCTGCGCGGCGGCAATAATCGTCAAACCGTCACCGACGAGGACGGTGAAGGCCGCCATCTTTTCCGCAAATGGTGCGAAGAAGCCGGCATGACCATGGGTGTTGACCAGATGGGCAACATGTTCATGCGCCATGAAGGCACCGACCCAGACGCCCTGCCCGTCTATGTCGGTTCGCACCTTGATACCCAACCAACCGGCGGCAAATATGACGGTGTGCTAGGCGTTTTGGCCGGGCTTGAGATTATTCGCACACTGAACGACCTCAACATCAAAACCAAGCACCCAATTGTTGTGACCAACTGGACTAACGAAGAAGGCACCCGCTTTGCACCTGCCATGCTGGCCTCTGGCGTTTTTGCTGGCATGCACACGCAAGATTGGGCTTATGACCGTACCGATGCCGAGGGCTTAAAATTTGGCGACGAGCTAGAACGCATCGGCTGGAAGGGCGAAGAAAAAGTTGGTGATCGTAAGATGCACGCCTTCTTTGAATTGCACATTGAGCAAGGCCCAATTCTTGAAGCTGAAGGTAAAGACATTGGCGTTGTGACTCACGGTCAGGGCCTTTCTTGGACCCAAGTAACCGTGACGGGTAAGGAAAGCCACACTGGCTCGACTCCAATGCCAATGCGCAAAAATGCAGGGCTTGGCATGGCCAAGATATTGCAACTTGTTGATGAAATCGCATGGTCGCACAAGCCAGACGCGGTTGGCGCGGCTGGCCATATCGATGTTTACCCAAATTCACGCAACGTGATCCCCGGCAAAGTCGTGTTCACCGTGGATTTCCGCTCGCCAGAATTGAGCGTGATTGAGGATATGGAAAAACGCCTCGCCGCTGGTGCAAAAGAGATTTGCGACGAAATGGGCTTAGCTGTTGAGCTTGAAAAAGTTGGCGGCTTTGACCCCGTCAAATTTGACGAAAAATGCGTCACCGCTGTGCGCAACGCGGCCGAACGGCTTGGCTATTCGCACCGCAACCTGATTTCTGGCGCGGGACATGATGCATGCTGGATCAACCGCACCGCCCCAACCGCGATGGTGATGTGTCCTTGCGTTGACGGGCTAAGTCACAATGAAGATGAGGAAATTTCACCCGAATGGGCAGCGGCCGGCACCGACGTTCTGTTCCACGCGGTTGTAGAGACTGCGGAGATTGTTGAGTGAAAGTAGGCGATCGTGTGCGCTTGGCAAGTATGCTTGGGACAACTTCCCCGCCATCCGACGTCGAGGCACATGAAAATTATTGGAAGCTCATTGGTGAGGCTGGACAACTGCTCGAAGAAGGAACAGAAAACGACTTTCTAGGGCGGTTTTTGGTAAGGTTTGATGAAAACGTGACTTCTTTGGGTCTTGAGTGTCACAACCCAATCCCAAACACGTTATGGATATTATCAACAGACCTTGAAGCTAAAGGTGTGTCGAAATCAGACTAATTTAAGGTGGCCCCGCATCAAGTGCGGGGCGGTACGGGATGAAGGAGGCGACTTGTGAGAACTGAAGTGTGCACTGGAATGCAAAGCGCAGAGCGTTGTTGAAATGGGTCTATGTTTTTCCTTTCGCACCGTCCCGCACTTGATGCGGGACCAATGAAAAATGTCTCACTACGTCTACATTCTTGCGAACAAGCCGAAAGGTGCGATTTATGTGGGGACGGCGCGAGAACTAAGACAAAGGATCGAACAACACAAAGCAGGGAAAGGCTCAACGCACACACAAAAATACAATATTCGGACACTCGTCTATTTCGAAAAATTTGCCACAGCTGTTGAAGCAGTTCACCGAGAAAGAACGGTAAAAAAATGGCGACGCGAGTGGAAAGATGAGTTGATCGAAAAGGTAAACCCGGAATGGCGCGATGTATCCGCTGACATTCCATATTAGGCTTTGAATTGGCCCCGCATCAGGTGCGGGGCGGTACGGGGCAGAAACTGAGAGCTAGGCCGACAAACGTCGGATAAATGAATGCGGTAAAACGAAATTATCGAAAGCGGAATTTGGCAACACACCGTCCCGCACTTGATGCGGGATCAAAAAAGTAACAAAGAAGGTAGCAAGAACTAAATGACACTTACCATCCTCATCAGCTTTGCCATCATGGCGTCCCTTTTGGTGATTTCACCTGGCCCTAACGGCTTGTTGATCGCCAAAATCGTGCCAACGTCGGGTCGCAATGCGGGCCTTGCGGCGGTGATGGGGTTTATGGCGTCATTTTATTTGCAGGGTGCGTTTGTTGTGTTCGGCATTGCGGTGATCTTGGTGCAAAGCGCCACTGCGTTCACCATCGTCAAACTCTTGGGTGCTGCCTATCTGATTTACATTGGCGTCAAAGCGCTGTTGCAGGCCATTCGTGGTGAATTCAAAGTCTCCAAGACTGCACCCGCGAAGAGAACACGTACGATTGTTGCAGCGTTCGGTGAAGGCTTTCTCACCAACATTTTGAACCCCAAAACCTCGATGTTTTATCTCGCTGCCGTTCCGCAGTTTTTGCCTTTGGGTGAAGTGACGGCAACCAATGTGTTTTTGCTGGTGTTCATCCACTCATCGATAAACGGCATTTGGTTTTTCGGCATGGTGATGTTGCTTACAAAGCTTGTTGGCGTAACCCAATCAACGGCAGTTCAACGCTGGATCAAAGGCATAACAGGCACCATTTTCATAGGATTTGGCGCAAAACTGGCCACATTGAGGGCCTAGAAATAATAAAGCTCGAAACCGAGCGTACAAAAACAAGAACGCCAAAAGGCGCGACAAAAGAAACAACGAATAATAGCCCATCTCAATCGCGGGCAGACGAAATTGTAGGAGGAACAAATGGCATCAAAAGTGATCAAAGGCGGGACAATTGTCACCGCAGACCTAACCTATGACGCAGACGTCAAAATTGAAGGCGGGGTGATCACCGAAATTGGGCCGAACCTTTCGGGTGATGAGGTGCTGGACGCGACCGGCGCATATATCATGCCAGGTGGTATCGATCCGCATACCCACCTCGAAATGCCATTTATGGGCACCTATTCTTCTGATGATTTTGAAAGTGGCACCCGCGCCGCAGTTGCCGGCGGCACTACGATGGTGGTGGACTTCTGCTTGCCAGACCCAAACCAATCTTTGCTTGAAGCGATTACCCGTTGGGACAACAAATCGAGCCGCGCCAACTGCGATTATTCATTCCATATGGCGATTACATGGTGGGGTGAGCAGGTTTTCAACGAAATGCCTGAGGTCACCAAGCGCGGCATCAACACGTTCAAGCACTTCATGGCCTATAAAGGCGCGCTGATGGTGGATGATGATGAAATGTACTCGTCGTTCAAGCGCTGCGCTGAAATCGGCGCCCTGCCCCTCGTTCACGCCGAAAATGGCGATGTGGTTGCGCAAATGCAGGCGCAATTGCTGGCAGAAGGCAATAATGGGCCAGAAGCACACGCCTATTCTCGTCCAGCCGCGGTTGAAGGCGAAGCCACCAACCGCGCAATTATGATTGCCGATATGGCGGGCGTTCCCGTCTACATTGTGCACACTTCAAGCGAGCAAGCGCATGAAGCGATCCGTCGCGCACGCCAAAACGGCATCCGTGCTTATGGCGAGCCGCTGATCCAGCACCTCACGCTTGATGATAGCGAATATGCGCACCCAGATTGGGACCATGCTGCACGCCGCGTGATGTCGCCGCCGTTCCGCAACAAAAAGCACCAAGACAGTCTTTGGGCAGGTCTTCAGTCTGGCAGCTTGCAAGTTGTCGCCACAGATCACTGCGCGTTCACAACAGAGCAAAAACGCAACGGTATCGACAATTTCACACTAATCCCGAACGGCACCGGTGGCCTTGAAGACCGCATGCCAATGCTTTGGACGCATGGCGTTGGCACGGGTCGTTTGACCATGAACGAATTCGTGGCGGTCACCTCCACCAACATCGCAAAAATCCTTAATATGTACCCGAAAAAGGGTGCTGTTTTGGTGGGTGCCGATGCTGACCTTGTGGTTTGGGACCCGAATAAAGAAAAAACCATCGTAGCCGACACGCAGCAATCCGCAATCGACTACAATGTGTTTGAAGGCAAGCATGTGAAGGGCTTGCCCCGCTTTACCTTAAGCCGCGGCAAAGTGGTGGTGGATGATGGCGCCGTTAAAACCGAAGAAGGCCATGGCGAATTTGTTGGCCGCGAGCCATATACGGCGACCAACAAAGCACTTTCCAAGTGGAAACAAGTCACCGCGCCGCGCAAAGTAGAGCGCACTGGCATTCCGGCAAGTGGGGTTTAATTGAGTATGGCCGAAAATACGGTGATCCAGTGCAACAATCTGGATCTCACATTTGAAACCAATGACGGGCCGGTGCATGCGCTCAAAGGCATTGATCTGACTATCGATCAAGGCGAGTTTGTTTCGTTTATCGGACCGTCAGGTTGCGGCAAGACCACGCTTTTGCGGGTGATTGCGGATTTGGAAAAGCCTACGGGCGGCGACATTCAAGTCAATGGCATGTCGCCTGAAGAAGCACGGATGAAACGCGCTTATGGCTATGTGTTTCAAGCCGCCGCACTGTACCCTTGGCGCACGATTGGCGGCAATATTTCCTTGCCGCTGGAAGTGATGGGCATCCCCAAATCTGAACGTGAAGCTCTGATCAAGAAAAACCTTGAATTGGTCAATCTGGACGGGTTCGAGAAAAAGTTTCCTTGGCAATTGTCCGGCGGCATGCAACAGCGCGCTTCGATTGCCCGGTCGCTAAGCTTTGACCCGGATATGCTCTTGATGGATGAACCGTTTGGCGCGCTCGACGAGATTGTGCGGGATTATTTGAACGAGCAACTTTTGGAACTTTGGGCTAAGACCAAGAAGACCGTGGTTTTCGTCACCCACTCCATTCCTGAAGCGGTATTTTTGTCGACAAAAATTGTGGTTATGAGCCCGCGACCTGGCCGCATCCATGAGATTATCGATTGTGATTTGGGCGACAACCGCACCCTTGATATTCGCGAAACACCGCGATTTATCGAAATTGCGCATCAGGTCCGCGAAGGCTTAAAGCTGGGGCATGCCGATGAGCATTAAACGAGAGGGATTTGCCGCAATATTGCATGATCGGCTCATCCCGATCGGCACCGTTCTTTTGGCGATTTTTGCGCTTTGGTATGTGTTCACCGTGGTCTTGAATGCACCGTTTGAGCGCGATCAGGCGGAACGCGCCGGCGTTGAGATTTCCACCAGCGAATTGATTTCCAAAACCATGGCGCAGAAGCGCCCTATTTTGCCCGCCCCACATCAAGTGGCGGTAGAGATTTGGGAAACGACGGTTGAAAAGAAAATCACCTCTAAGCGCTCGCTGATCTATCACACGTGGGTGACCCTTTCATCCACCCTGCTCGGCTTTGCGCTTGGCACGGGGTTGGGCATTTTGTTGGCCGTTGGTATTGTGCATTCCAAAGTGCTCGATAAAAGCCTAATGCCGTGGATAATCACCTCACAAACCATCCCCATATTGGCCATCGCGCCCATGGTGATTGTGGTGCTGAACGCCATCGGTATTTCGGGCCTTTTGCCCAAAGCGATTATTTCAATGTATCTCTCGTTCTTCCCTGTGGCTGTTGGCATGGTGAAGGGCTTACGCTCACCCGAGGTGATGCATTTGGATTTAATGCGCACTTACAACGCAAACCGTTCCCAAGTGTTCTGGAAACTGCGCTGGCCAGCGTCCGTGCCGTTCCTATTCACCTCGATGAAGGTCGCCGTCGCCATCTCGTTGGTTGGCGCGATTGTTGGCGAATTGCCCACTGGCGCTTCTGCCGGTTTGGGTGCGCGTTTGCTCTCAGGTTCTTACTATGGGCAGACCATTCAAATCTGGTCGGCGCTAATTGCTGCCGCTGTTCTCGCGGCACTTTTGGTGATGGTGATTGATCTAATCGGGCGCTCTGTCACCCGCCGGATGGGGGTAGTCGCATGAGCATGGTTTTCATTGTTACAGCTTTGGTCTTTTGGATTGTCACATGGGCGATCAACAATGCATTGGCCAAAAGACGCTTTAAAGACAGAACCGTACAGGCCGGTGTTGATATTCTGATTCCGGTTCTGTTTGGCGCTGCGTTGCTGGTTTTGTGGGAAGGTATTTGCCGCGGCTTCTCGGTTCCAACCGTTTTGCTGCCACCACCTTCAATGATATGGGCGCGGATCACCTCCTCGCTCGACATCTTGTGGGCTGACTTCCAGCAGACATATATGAAAGCAGTTTTGGCCGGATTTGTCATGGGTTGCGGCTCTGGCTTTATCGCCGCGATCATTGTGGATCGCATCCCGTTCCTGCGCAAAGGCTTGCTGCCGATTGGCAATCTGGTTGCTGCATTGCCGATTGTTGGCATGGCGCCGATCATGGTGATGTGGTTCGGTTTTGACTGGCCGTCAAAAGCGGCGGTTGTGGTCATCATGACCTTCTTCCCAATGCTGGTGAACACGGTCGCCGGGCTTGGGGCCACAGGGCATATCGAGCGGGACTTGATGCACACATATGCATCCAATTACTGGCAGACGTTGATTAAGCTGCGCCTACCCGCAGCAATGCCGTTTATTTTCAATGCGCTTAAGATCAATTCCACTTTGGCTTTGATCGGCGCGATTGTTGCCGAGTTTTTCGGCACTCCAATTGTTGGCATGGGCTTCCGCATTTCCACAGAAGTTGGGCGGATGAATGTCGACATGGTTTGGGCTGAGATTTTTGTCGCAGCTCTTGCTGGCTCCCTTTCCTACGGGCTTTTGGCCCTGCTGGAACGGGCAGTCACATTTTGGCACCCCTCGTATCGATCCAAATAACAATAATAAGGGATCGTTGAGGTCGCTCACAGTTTATAGGAGAGGAAATAGAAATGAAAAAGACATTAGCACTAGGCCTAGGGCTGGCCACCAGCCTGATGGCGGCCACGGCAGGCTTTGCCGCGGATAAGCTGACATTGCAGCTCAAATGGGTAACGCAAGCCCAATTTGCTGGCTACTATGTGGCAAAGGACAAAGGCTTTTATGAAGAAGCTGGTCTGGACATCGAAATCAAAGCCGGTGGCCCAGATATTGCCCCACCACAAGTGATTGCTGGCGGCGGCGCCGACGTGATTATTGACTGGATGCCATCTGCTTTGGCATCACGCGAAAAAGGCGTGCCTTTGGTCAATATCGCGCAGCCATTTAAGCGCTCTGGAATGATGCTGACTTGCCGCAAAGATACAGGCATCAAATCACCAGACGATTTCCCAGGCAAAACACTCGGCGTTTGGTTCTTTGGTAACGAATATCCGTTCCTTTCATGGATGAGCCAGTTGGGCCTAGCCACAGATGGCAGCGATGGCGGTGTGACCGTTCTAAAGCAAGGCTTTAACGTTGACCCAATTCTGCAAAAGCAAGCAGACTGCGTCTCAACAATGACCTACAACGAATATTGGCAGATCATTGATGCGGGTCTATCTGAAGATGATTTGGTGACGTTCAAGTATGAAAATGCTGGCGTGGCAACATTGGAAGATGGCCTATATGTGCTTGAGGAAGACCTTGCAGACCCTGCAATGGTGGACAAGCTTGCACGCTTTGTACAAGCCTCAATGAAGGGCTGGCGCTATGCGGAAGAAAATCCGGATGAAGCGGCAGACATCGTTTTGGAAAATGATGACACTGGCGCACAAACAGAAGAGCACCAACGTCGCATGATGCGTGAAGTTGCGAAGCTGACAGCGGGCACTGATGGCCGTCTAAGCGAGGACGACTACAACCGTACTGTTGCAACTCTGTTGGCTGGTGGTTCTGACCCAGTGATTTCTGGCCCACCACAAAACGCATGGACTTCAGTTGTTACTGACAAAATGATGTAGGGATTTTTCCTAAATCAAGAATTACAAGAACGCGGTCTTCTGGCCGCGTTTTTTGCGCAGTGGCGGAAGCGGTTTTTACCGCAATCACTGTTCAAGCGATCTGGCAGCTACCCTCTCCGATCTTGAAAGTCATTCTGTAAATGTCGACAGGATGTTGATGATCTTTCTCGTCACAGGTAGTTCCAAATAGTTTTGCGTCAGTCGTCGGGCATATGTTGGGTCATCGGCGATAAACCCATCGGCCCCCATAAAGAATTCTCGTTGAAAATCCTGCTCGAGCCCCGCAAATGTCCAGAAATAGGCCTTACGGCCCAAGCTGTGTATTTGGCGCATTTGGTTAAAAGAACTTGTGAGCGCATTTAGGAAATAGATATCGACGTCATACGCTTCAGGAGGGGTAACGCTTACCGTCAGAATGATCCCTCGGCGGATCTCAGGTGCGATCTTTTGAACCTCTAGTAGCACGTTGTAATCAAGGGAAATTACAAAGGACTTTTCCTGCTGATCATATTTGCGCATGAGCCGAATGGTTTCGCGAACCAATTCTTCCATGCGCTCTGGGGCTGTGTTCTTAATTTCGACAGCGAAGGCAATGTCGTCACCAACCGCTTCAAACACATCTTCCAACAAAGGAATTTTGGCGCTAAGTACAACATCCTCCCCGTCGACAACCTTGTCCTCGGACACTGTGTAGGTTGCTATTTCGGCGTATTCTCTTTGCGATGGAATGCCGACCTCTCCAGTGAGGTCTTCAAAGTTTGGATCATGAAATACAATGATCTTTCCATCTTTGGTAATCTGAACGTCGAGTTCAATATAGTCAGCCTTACCAACAGCTGCTTCGAATGCCGCCAGTGAGTTCTGCACCTTATTAATTGACGCGCCGCGATGTGCAAGCACCTGCCGTTCAGCATCTGTTAGCGCCACCAAAGGCTTTGCGTTGTAAACGCCTGTTATGGTCATACTGCCAATTACAACCAGAAAGACCAGCACTGGCCCGATGATGCTCAACTTCTGAAAGAACACGCTTTTTCTGTTTACGCTGGGCGCCGGCGGTTCCTTATCGGTCAGCACTTGGATTGTGTCGCCATATGAAAAAACCGACAGAATACTAGCGACCAAAACGCTAAGAGCCGCCATTGTTGAGATGAGCAACACCAACAAGAACAGTTCAACGCCACCCCAACTCAAAATATCGATTATCCAGGGCACTGCCGTGGTGATTGCAGCTGCTAGTCCAGCAAAAAGCAGTCCAAGAACAAGGTAGAAAATCCAAATCCGAACGCATTTAAACAGGATACCGCGTGGCACCCCACTTGCCAATTCGGCGAAAACGGTTGGTTTTTTTACGTCCGCCGAGAACAAGTTGAACAACGCAAAGATGAACGCCAAAAATGTTCGCGCCCACAAAAGAAAACCAACGAGCAAAACGGGCAGTAAGAACAAGAAAAGCCACGCACTTAGGTCGAACATCAAGAACAGCAGTCCGCCAACCATCAACACAAAGACGAGAAGGCCAAAATAGATGACATATTCGAGCAGGAACAATTTAACCTGACGGGGCAAGGTACCGACAAATCCGCGTAATAATTTAGCCGCACTAATTCTTTCGTCCTGATAGCGTTGGGCGAAATAAAAAATGATGATGTTGCGCTCGAAAATAAACGACAGGACCAATAGAGCGACAGCCAGCAGCAAGGACAAGACTGCACTCAGATCAACCGCCTGAGCCAAAATGCCGAAATCGTATATCGGCTCGTTGCCTACACTCAGATTGGATTTAACTTGCGCATAGACCGCACCAAGTAGCGCGACCATTAGCAAGCGCATCGCAAAGTACCAAGGCAGAACAGCAAAATCCTGATAAACGCGGCTTATGGATGGGATCTTCGATAAGAACTGATTGAAAACCTGCTTGGGCTTGATCACGTTTTCGCACACTCCAAAATGCTTTTTGGCCAAGCTAAACCAAGTCCACGCTGATGGCTACTGCCCGCATGCCTGACCTTTTGCAGCAAATTGAATTGCAGCTGGTACACACCGAATGTCAGCGGAAGCCTCATCAGCTTTCGGGTATAGTTATCGCCCCGCCCCAAACAGCGGCACAGCAGTCAAATAATAGGCGACGCCAATAAAGCCCGCACCGCCGATGACATTACCCACAGAGACCCAAGCCAAATTGTATACACCGCCCCAAATGGTCACACTGTCAGGGTGGGTGGTGAGCAATGAGATGGTGAACACCGTCATGTTGGCTATGGAATGCTCGAACCCGGCGGCGACAAAGGCAAATAGACACCAAAATATCAATATGCATTTTGCGGTGTCATCTTTAGCGCGAGCGGTCATCCAGATGGCAAGGCAAATAAGCCAGTTGCACAATATGGCACGGGCCAGCAGCTCAAGCACCGTGCTATTCATCTTTGCGTCAGCGATTTGGTGCACCAGCGACGCCTCTTCGCCGACCCAACCGCCACCATTGCCAGCAACCACAAGAATGGAAAGCGCCATCGCGCCAACAAGGTTGCCCCACCAACAGATGAACCAGTCTTTCACAACCGAGAATGCGGACATTTTCTTGTAGAAATATCCAAACGTCATAAACATGATGCGGCCGGAGAAAAGCTCCGCACCGGCAAACACGATCAGGGTTAGCGTGATGCCAAACAACGCACCCATCACCAATTTGCGTGACGCGGGGTCAACATCGTTGCCCACGGTTAGGATCAACGCAATGCCGACGCCCACATAGGCACCGGCCATTATGGTGAGAATGAGAAACCCCAGTGGGTTTCGCTTCACATAGTCGAGTTTGATTACCGCATCATCGGCAAACTTCTCGGTGATATCTTTGTTCATTGCCGCTTTCCAAAAAAAGCGCCTCGCGTTTAAACGATATCAGTTACAAATGAAACTATCTAGCAAGTTTTTGTCGACGCCTAACAGTTAACAGCGCGGCAAACGACAGGTGAGAATTTGAGATATCTACTTTCAAGAAATTTCAGAAAATTATGGGACCGTTGAAACAACGAGGAAAATGAGGAGATTACTATGTGGCTCAAGTCCCTTTCCATCATTGCAGCAATGTCGCTGGCATTGATTGCAACCCCAGTAATGAGTGAAGACACCACCAATTACGATCAATTTGAGTGCCCAAATAGCGGCGGTAGCGCAGGCGGTGGTGAAATTTGCATTTGTGGATGTGGGTCTTTTGCCAATGGCAATTTCTGGGATTGTAGCCCAAATGGTTGTGACGCCAAGGACGGCAAGACCTGCACGCCAACCACGCGCCCCCCAAATTCACGCAAGTCGACCGTTAAAGAAATGACGATTATTGCAAAATTGTTCCCGAAAGCGCCGAAGAAATCGATGCAGACCTGCGTAATGAAACGAAAATAGCGCTATTCGTTAGGTTTCCTGAACAACGGGCCGTCTAAAACGCCGTAATTTGGCAGCCAGCGGAAACTGAAAATCAAGAAAGGGCGTGGAAAGTTACCCCCGCCCCTTTTTCATGGCTTATGCTACCTACAGCTTTTTCAAAGACCCATGCGAACAGCGGACGCGGTGTTGGGGTCGATTGGCAACAATTAGAAAAAGCTGGCTAAATGAGCTGCTGGTCGCAGTTGCTCGCTTGGCAAGCATATGTCCAGTCTGACACCGAAGGCAGGCGTAAATCATCGGGCGGCAAGTTGAAGCCGTTCTTGGAAGTTTTTTTGCCTCACGGGGCCGGGGAAGCGGTCGCAAGACCGCGAAGGCGGTTCAAAAAAAAGCTTCTCAAATGATCGATCAACGGATCATGATGTAGCTAAGAGGATAAATGGGTTTAGCCCCTCGGGGTATTTGCTTGCACTCGCAGAGATTTGGCCGCGCGAGGCGTTGAAGCGTCTCACACATATTTAGCGCATTCATAGAGACGTCAAACGCCTCGCGCATCGCACCATAATTACCATTTTGGCCTTCGCTAGAGGCGCAAAGGCGCTTCGTCCTGCGTGCTTAAATGGTCTTCGTATACGGTGAACGACCAGTAGTCATCGCCATTGGATGACATCATGCGCCAGTGATTGTTGGCCAAATGGTTGGCGATCATTCGGTTGATGATGCCATGCCCGATCAGCATAACGTCGCCATGTTGTTGCGCCTGATCAACCAGAGATTGCGCGGCTTTGTGCGCACGGTTTCCAATATCTCGCACACGCTCGGCATTTTGGTGGAAGCCCATCATCCAGCCAATGCGAAACAACACGCTCCACACACCAATTGGCAGTCGAACAAATTTCCAGTTGGCAAATGGCATAGACGCTTCGTCAAAAACCGGATCCGCGTGTGACACTTTGGACACGCCCAGCGCTTCACAGGAAGAAACCGCGCGCCGCAATGTGCTCGACACAAAGACTTGGCAGGTCGCCGCAACTTGCACAACGTCCGCTGGTGGCTGTTCATCATCCGCTAAATCGCTTTGTTGGTAGGCGCTTACGACTTGGCCAAATTCATTCGCCGTCACCCAGTCTTTATTAAGAGCGGTGAGATCAATTTCAGGACGACCATGGCGAACAAGGATTATTTTCATAAGTTCAAAAACAAGGAGCGCCATAGTCGGCGCTCCCTCACCATCTGTTATATTGCGTTGATGAAAAGCTTACGCCTTATTGCCCGTGCTTGGCAATTGCGGCTTTGGCTTTGCTCAACAAATCTGCACCATCAATTCCGGCGCTATTTGCTTCTTCAACCCAGCGCTCAATTACGGGTTTCAATGCCGTTTCAAATGCATCAGTTTGCGTCTGATCTAGCACGATGTGCGTGTTGCCCGCTTCGACCGCCATGGCGATACCTTTGGTGTCGGTTTGCGCCCAGACATCGCCTAAATGCGCCAGCCATTTTTCGTCAGACGCCGCGCGGAATGCTTGCCTTACGTCATCTGGCAAACCGCTCCAGCGCTCATGGTTCATCGACATTTGGAACACAAGCGTGCCAAACCGCACGCCATCAGCGCCCTCGATTTGATATTTGGTTTGCTGTTGCAATTTCAGTGCAGGGATAATTTCCCACGGCACAAATGCGGCATCCACCGCCTTGGTGGCCAGAGCTTGCGGTAGTGCTGGCACAGGCATTGCTGCGGCCGATGCGCCAAGTGCTTCGATGGTCCAAGCCCCGGTACGCGAAGGGGTGCGGATTTTGAGGCCCTTCACATCTGCAGGCGCATGAACGGGCGTATCAACCGTGTGCAAACCGTTGCCGCCATGCACATGCAAAAACATCACTTCAAGGCCCTTATATTCATCACGCAATTCAGCGTCGAACAATTCGGCCATGGCAAGATTGGTCGCGCCAGGATTGTTGGTGTGCACAAATGGCAATTCGAAAACTTCGGTGCGTGGGAACACGCCCGGCGTATAGCCGTTCACTGTCCATATGATGTCGACCACGCCATCACGTGCTTGGCCCACAAGTTCAGGCGGGCGGCCCCCCAAAGACATTGAAGGGAAAATTTCGATGCTAACTTTGCCGCCTGATGCTGCTTCAACAGCGCGGGCCCATGGCTCAATGGTTTCGGTGTGCGATGGCGAAGTTGCGCCAAGAAAATGGTGGAGTTTGAAATTGTATTCCGCTGCTGCAACAGTCGCTGCTGACAATAGCGAAATGGCTGATCCAACGACCAGCACTTTGAGAGATGAATGCATTTTAAACCCTATGCGGTTCCTTGTTGGAACTCATTCAATTGGGATGGACAATCGCCCATCAATTGCGCGCACCTTGATAAATTTCAAGGGTACGCGCAACCGTAAAATGCAATCTGCGGCAATTGTTGTAACAGATTTGGACCTAGCCGAAATACTTGTCGTAGTCGCTGACCAAAAGATAAAGCGGGTCTTCATCTTCTTCGATTGTCGAGAACCGACCGATTGGGTCGCGGAACACATTGTCGGTTTTATCGTCGTTCACGGTGGAGACTTCGCCGATCAAGACGTCAGCGCCCTCGCCCCAAAATGCGTGCCAGATGCCTGGCATCAACGTAACGCTTTCGCCCGGATCAAGCCGCAAAATGCCGCCGGCAGGCAAGGTGCGCATCACACCATCCACAGGCACCGTCACATCAGCTTTTTCGTCGATCGATCCATCCTCAGCAGGCGAAAAGAGTTCGAGCGTCAGTGTGCCCCCACCCCGGTTGATAATATCCTCAGCCTTCACATTGTGCCGGTGCATTGGCGAGATTTGATCTTTGCGCGAGATCATAATCTTCTCAGCATATAGCATGCCCGTGCCCTTGGTCAGATCTGCTGCATCACCATTGCGGGTGGTGAACAGAAAAAGGCCAAGCTCGTCGAATTTACCTTGGCCGTAATCGGTGATGTCCCAGCCCATTCCGGCTTTGATCAGCCCTTGCATATCGTCGGCGCGGTCTTTCATTTGCCCCGGTGTCCAATAGGCAAATGGTGGCATGATATAGCCAAACGAGCGGATGAATTCGTCACCCTCACGGATGATCTGATTAATTGTGGAGCGTTTCATGTAGTGATCCTAGTTTTCAGCTCCGTCATCAATTTTGACGGTAGATTGGCGTTGTCGATTTACGTTCAATTGCGTGATATCGGGACGAGAATAATGTCCAACAATATCTAAGTTCTGTCGTTCCTCGCGCACTCGAGCGTGGTCCAATTCAACAGTGTAAATGCCCTCGTCACCGACTTGTGGTTCCAACACCCAGTTGCCGTCTGGCCCAGCGACTGCAGATCCACCATCGGCAAAATGCTCTGGGGCATTCGTGGTCAGTTCGTCGTAAAAATGGGTACAGGAAGGAATATCACTTGGGCGCAATAGCCCAGAAACGGAAACCACATAGGAGCGGCTTTCAAGCGCGATAAAGCGCGTAATGTCTTTTGTATTGTGCAGCCCGCCGGGCCAAACGGCCACGCGCAGATCTTCGCCCTGTCCATAAAGTGCGGCACGCGCCAAAGGCAACCAGTTCTCGTAACAGTTCAAGCCGCCAACTTGGAATTCACCAAGTTTATGCACTTGCAAACCATGCCCATCACCTTGTGCCCACACCAAACGCTCTTCGTATGTTGGCTGCAATTTGCGGTGCACAGAGGCAATTTGCCCGTCGCGACTGATGTGCACTAGTGAACAGTAGAGGCTATGACCGCCGCGGTCGGGCGCGCGCTCCATAATACCGACATAGGCCGCCATGTTGTTTTGCGCGCAGACCTTACAAAGCGCATCCAAGTCACCGCGCTCTACAACAACACCTTGCTCAAGATAGTGCGCGTACATCTTCTTTTGAGCAGGCGAATTGAACCTTGCGCCATCTGTCAACTCAACCCAAAACGGATATCCGGGCACCAAAGCCTCGCCAAATGTGACCAGATCTGCGCCTTTCGTCGCTGCATCAGCAGCGTACTGAACTACTTTTTCGATGGTCCTGTCGCGATCGAGCCAAACCGGCGCAATTTGCGCCAGCGATACTGTCAATTTGTCATTCGCCATCATGATTTCCGCAATTAGGTGAGCATACTACCTTAGTCTAAGGTGTACGGGGATAATTACGATATTTGATGACTTGTCAAATGCAGCCCGTGCGAAATCCGTCAGTTTCGGTGCGGTTTCGTTACTTGGCGTTACCTTGTGCGGCATTGGCCAAAGTAGTTTGGGTGCACGTTTCCGGCGCCACAGCGCAAATTGCTTGGTATTGGCTGAGGAATATCTGCCCTGTCAGATGATGCATAAAATCTGTGCGTTTCAGCTTATCCATCACTGGTCCTTTGATCTCGGAGAAGTGAAGTTTCACGCCCAAAGAGTCGAGGCGTTCATTAATTGCCTCAAGGCTTTCAAGTGCCGAAGTGTCAATTTCGTTGACGGCTGGGCACATCAAAATCACATGTTTGAGTTCGGGGCGATCCGCGACCAGATCGTAGACGCGATCTTCAAGGAAACGGGCATTGGCAAAGTAAAGGCTTTCATCAACACGAAGTGACAAGACATGCGGATTGGTGCGCACATCATGGCGGTCTATATTGCGAAAATGCTCGGTGCCTTCCACCAATCCAACAATCGCCGCGTGCGGACGAGATGTCTTATAGAGATGCACGGCAACGGACACCAAAACACCAGTCGTAACGCCCAGTTCAACACCGAATAGCAACGTAATCGCCATCGTCGTCGCAACAGCTGCAAAGTCAGCTTTGGAATAGTTCCACGTGCGCTTTAGGATCGAGAAATCAACCAAAGTCATCACCGCGACAATGATGGTAGCGGCCAAAGTCGCCTTGGGTAAAAAGAACAATAGTGGCGTTAGAAACACGGTCGCCAATGCAATACCAACGGCAGTAAAAGCACCAGCTGCTGGAGTTTCCGCGCCAGCGTCAAAATTGACCACTGAGCGCGCAAAGCCCCCTGTGACGGGATAACCACCGCCGAAAGCGGAAGCAACGTTGGATGCGCCAAGGCCAATCAGTTCTTGGTTGGGTTCGATCCGCTGGCGGCGCTTGGCCGCAAGGGTTTGGGCAACCGAAACCGATTCAACAAACCCAATAATGGAGATGAGAGCGGCAGAGCCCGCCAGCGAAAACACCAATTCTAAATCTAGTTTGGGCACTTGAAGGCCCGGCAAACCTTGGGGCACCTCGCCAACCAGCGCAACGCCCTGCCCGCCAAGTCCAAAGCCAAATGCGACCAATGTTGTTGCAGCAACCGCAAATACGGGCCCTGTTTTTGCCAAAATATCAGCAAGACGCGGCTTCAATCCCAAATATAGCAACCATGGCTTTAAGCCCTTCCGCACCCAGAACAAAAAGGCTGTGGCAACGACACCAATTGCCAATGTGAAGGGGTTTACCTGGTGAAGATGAGCAACAATTGAGG
Organism: Maritalea porphyrae; assembly: GCF_030159895.1. GTDB lineage: Bacteria > Pseudomonadota > Alphaproteobacteria > Rhizobiales > Devosiaceae > Maritalea > Maritalea porphyrae. Next base: position 1,584,502 of record NZ_BSNI01000002.1, on the reverse strand, counting down.
TGAGCAATTCATATAGATTATGCCCGTGCGCATCGATGCCCAAAATGTGCTTGAGCTGCGACGTCGCAATGATGATGCCAGATGCCGTAATGAAGCCTGATATCACCGGATGCGACAAAAAATTTGCCATGAAGCCGAGGCGCAACAACCCCATGACCAACAGCATCAGGCCAGAAATTAGCGCGAGCGCCATGGCGGCAAATATATATTCTTCGGTCCCCTGCAAGGCGAGCTTGCCAACAGCTGCGGCGGTCATAAGGGAGATCACCGCAACCGGGCCAACCGCAAGTGTGCGGCTGGAGCCAAACAATGCATATGCCAGCAATGGCAGAATGGAAGCGTAAAGGCCCATTTGTGGCGGCAAGCCCGCCAACAAAGCATAGGCCAAGCTTTGCGGGATCAGCATGATTGTGACGATGATCGCAGCAACCAAATCGCTGGTGAGCACGTCGCCATTATATTTGCTGCCCCAATCAAAAATTGGCAGCTTTTTCAATCGCTTGATGATTGGTGACATGGCGTGATCCCGCATTAGATGTTATTTACCCATTGGCACATGCATTGCGGTCGCTTCTTGGTTGAGCTCCCACAAAGAATGCGCGCGCATGCCTGAACGGCAATAGCCAAGAATGGGTTTGGGCATATCGAAATAGCCTTTGGCGAACTTGTCGACATCGGCACCACATGCTTGGCCGGGGCGAATAGGCACATGCAGGGCTTCAATCCCCAAGGCTTTGGCTTCGCGAGCAATGTCAGCAAATCGTGGTTGGTTGCCTTCTTCGTCGTCTGGACGGGCGCAAATGATAGATTTTACGCCCTGTTCGGCCAATGTGGGTAGATCAGAAAAGCCAACCTGGCCGGAAATATAAAACTCGTCGGTGATGCGTTTGATGTTCATTTTGGACATACGCTCCTTGAATTTGGCGAACGCCTTGAAAGGCGCTGCCAAAGGTTTGAAAACAGAAACAATGGTTTGCATAAATTAGAGCTTGTTCACTGGAACTTTGAAGAACACGTCGCCTTGCTCATCCGCTGGGGGCATTTTGCCAGCACGCATGTTCACCTGCAGTGAGGGAATGATGAGTTTTGGCATATCCAACGAAGCGTCGCGCTCTTCGCGCATCTTCACAAATTCATCTTCAGAAATGCCGTCTTTAACGTGGATATTGTGGTTTCGCTCTTCAGCTACCGAAGTTTCCCACTGAATGTCGCGACCATTTGGACCATAGTCGTGGCACATGAACAATCGCGTTTCATCAGGAAGTTGCAACACGCGTTTTACCGAACGATATAGAGTGCGTGCATTACCACCTGGGAAGTCGGCACGCGCCGAGCCTCCATCTGGCATAAACAATGTGTCGCCAACAAATGCGGCATTGCCAATTGTGTGCGTCATACAAGCGGGTGTGTGGCCCGGCGTATGCATAACATATGCGGTGAGATTGCCGATTTGATAGCTATCCCCATCTGTGAAGAGCTGATCGAACTGCGAGCCGTCGCGTTGGAATTCGGTGCCCTCATTGAACACTTTTCCAAAAACGTCTTGCACAATGGTGATGTTTTCACCAATGCCCAATTTGCCGCCCAATTTGCCCTGGATATAAGGAGCTCCAGACAAATGGTCCGCGTGCACATGGGTTTCGATCAGCCACTCCAATTCAAGTTCATTTTCTTTGATGAACTTGATGATCTGATCGGCTCCACCGTAGGAAATCCGACCTGCGGCATAGTCAATATCCATCACGGAATCGATTACGGCGCATTTGTTGCTGGTTGGATCTTGGACCACATACGAGATGGTGTTTGTCGGTTCATCAAAGAACGCCGTGACAGTAGGTTGCACATCAAGTTGCGGTGTAAATGGTAGTGGCTCGATCATAAATCGCTCCTATTTCTTAGTTGTGTGTTTTGACGGTCTTGAACGCGTTTCTTCCGCGCAAGAATTTCGCCAATGTGATGCCGACAATCATTGAGCCGACAAAAATGAATGGGTCTGGAATGGCCAAACCAAGGGCCGGAATTGAGCCACCTGGGCAAAATCCGGTGATGCCCCAACCCACGCCAAACGCGGTTGAACCAGCGATGAGTGGCAAATCAATTTGTTTTGCTGCAGGCAGCGAAAACACATCTTCAAACACTGGATGCGGGCGTTTCAAAACGAAGTAATAGCCGACTGCGGTTACCACTAACGCCGAAACCATCACGAGCAACAAGCTCGGATCCCAAGTGCCAGCAACATCGAAGAAATTGATCACTTTTGCTGGGTTGGCCATGCCACCCACAGTAATGCCGATGCCAAAAATCAGCCCAATGATAAAGGTTGAGATCAGTTTCATTTTAGATCCCTCCTAGAATGTGGCGCACCACATAGACGGTGATAAATGTTGCGGCCATAAAGGTCGCTGTTGCGGTGATTGAGCGCAGCGAAAGGCGCGCCATGCCGCAGACACCGTGACCAGATGTACATCCTGAGCCATAATTGACACCAACACCGACAATGAAACCGCCAACGATTACCGCGCCGAGTGAAACAGGATTTTCAAATGGAACCGCAGTGCCGGTGATTGCGGAAACCGCAACCGGTCCAGCAATTGCGCCAAGCAGGAATGTCGCCCGCCAAGCCCAATCGGCTTGGATAGGTGGCAAAATACCTGCCAAAATACCGGTCATACCGGCAATACGACCGTGAAAGGCCATAAGCAAAACAGAAGCGAGCCCAATCAGGCTGCCCCCCAAGATTGCTTCCAACGGCGTAAATTCCGTCATAGTTCTCTTTACCTCGCTTTACACACTGCCTACAAAGGGCAGAAAATCATCCCTTGCATTTCTATATGCTTATATTCTAATATAGTCAACATGAACATTGAAGAACTTGAAAAAAATGCTGACCAGGCCGCCGAATTACTCGGCGCTATGGCTAATGCTAAACGCTTGGCAATTTTGTGCAATCTTGTTGGCTGTGAAAAGCCGGTGACCGAACTTGTGGAGCTGGTGGGCCTTAGCCAACCGGCACTTTCACAACATTTGGGCAAGCTGCGTGCATTGCGGCTGGTAACGACAAGACGGCAAGGCAATGTGATTCACTATTCGCTGGCATCAGCGGAGGTAGAATCAGTGCTGGAGACGTTGCACGACATTTATTGTGCGCCTAAAGCCTAAACAGCATTTGTTGATTTATTTGGCGATCCGCTCTATTTAGGCGATTGGCTCGGTGTGGGGTTGAGCCTAATGTTTGTTCGGTCAATCGGGAACCAATATGAGTGCGTCAACCAGCAAGAAACCCATGAGCGCCAAGAAAATTTTGGACATGAAGGGCGGCGAGCCCATTGTGTGCATCGCGGCCTATACAACCCCTATCGCCAAAATGGCGGACAAGCATTGCGATTTAGTCCTTGTTGGTGACAGCGTCGGCATGGTGCTGCATGGCCTCCCCTCTACCCAAAGCGTTAGCGTTGAGATGATGGTTATGCATGGCCAAGCCGTGCGACGCGGCGCGGACCATGCGCTTGTGGTGGTAGACATGCCGTTTGGCAGCTATGAGGCCAGCCCCGAGCAGGCGTTTGAAACCGCTGCGTATATCATGCAAGAAACTGACTGCACCGCCATCAAGCTTGAAGGCGGCGCGCATATGGCGGAAACCATCGACTTTTTGACCACGCGCGGCATCCCCGTAATGGCGCATGTGGGTCTAACGCCTCAGTCCGTTAAAGGAATTGGTGGCTATGCCGTGCAAGGCCGCGGCGAAGATCGTCAGCGAGTGCTTGACGATGCGAAAGCAGTGCAAGATGCCGGTGCGTTTTGTGTGGTTCTGGAAATGGTCACAGAAGAGTTGGCCAATGAAGCAACCAAATTGTTGGACATTCCAACCATTGGTATTGGCGCATCCAACCAGTGCGACGGTCAAGTGCTGGTCATCGATGATATGTTGGGCATGTTCCAGGATTTCAAACCTAAGTTTGTGAAGCGCTTCGCGGACTTGGGCGCCGATGCAGAAAAAGCAATTGCAGAATATGCGCAAGATGTGCGCTCACGCGCTTTCCCGGCGGCTGACCACGTATATGCGGACAAGAAATGAAACCGTTGATCGTTCGCACTGTCAATGAATTACGCGCGCAAATTGGCGCGTTGCGCAAGGCGGGAAAGACAGTCGGACTGGTGCCGACAATGGGGGCTTTGCACGAAGGCCATTTGAGTTTGGTGCGAGCTGCAGGGGCAGCTAATGACGCGGTTGTGGTGTCGATTTTTGTAAATCCAACACAATTCAATGACCCAAACGACTTAGAGAAATATCCGCGCGACGAAGCAACCGATGTGGCGCTGCTTGAGCCTTTGGGTGTGGACATTGTTTGGGCGCCTCAAGTTGACGAGATGTATGCCGATGGCTCTGACACCAAGGTAACTGTTGAAGGGGTAAGCGAGGGGCTTTGCGGCGCGACACGCCCAGGGCACTTTGATGGCGTTGCGACGGTGGTCACAAAGCTTTTACTGCAGGTGTTACCGGATACAGCCTATTTTGGGCAGAAAGATTATCAGCAATTGGCGGTGATCAATCGCTTTGTCAAAGACCTCAATATCCCGGTGGAGATTGTTGGTTGTCCGATTTTACGTGAAGATGACGGCTTGGCCATGTCATCACGAAATGTGCGGCTGAGCGACAATGGTCGTGTGCTGGCACCTGTGCTGTTTCAAACACTTAGCGAAACTGCTGCGCAAATTGATTCAGGAAACGAGGTAGTTTCTGCAATTCAATTGGCTGAGAAAAAGCTGCTAGATGCGGGCTTTGAAGGCATTGATTATCTTGAAATGCGGAGTGCCGACGACTTGTCGCCAATGACAGAATTTGACCGGCCTGCCCGCCTTTTCGTCGCGGCGTTTTTGGATGGCGTGCGCCTAATTGACAATGTGGTGGTCAAGGGTCGATAATTTCATCTCAGATGCACGCAGGACGTGCAGAAAGGGGATGAGATGAGTGAACACACACGCGACAATCCCAATGGGGTGATTTTTCCACCGCTTCTTCTATTGATTGGTTTTGTGCTGGCAATATTGCTGGAATGGCTGCTGCCGATTGTGTTTCTGGCACCGGCATTTCAATCCAAATTCCAAACGGGATTCAGCGCAATATTGGCGCTTGTTGGCGTTTCGATTGCCATTTTGGGGGTCACAGAGTTGCGCAAACATGACACGCATGTTGAACCGCACAAACCCGCATTGTTTTTGGTCAATTCAGGCATCTACAAGCTGACCCGTAACCCAATCTATCTCGGTATGGTCATTTTCTTTTTGAGCACCAGCATTTTCTGGAATCTGGAATGGGGGGTGATTATTACGATCCCCGTGTTCCTGACGCTGCACTACGGCGTGATCAAACGCGAAGAAGCTTACTTGGCGAACAAGTTTGGCGCCGCCTACATGCTGTTCCGCAAAGAAACGCGCCGCTGGCTTTGATACTTGGCGGCGCAGACATTCTGCGCCACCAATCTCAGGTTTGTTAGGCGGTGAGTTCTTCTTCATCCGCTGGGTTGATGAACCCGCCGGATTGGCGCTTCCAAAGCTGCGCGTAAACGCCGTCTTTTTGCAACAATTCGTCGTGCGAGCCATCTTCAATGATCTTACCCTGATCCATGACAATTAAGCGATCCATTTCGGCAATGGTGGACAAGCGGTGCGCGATGGCAATCACGGTTTTGCCTTCCATCAAGCGATGCAATTGCTCTTGGATCGCTGCTTCAACCTCACTATCGAGCGCTGAAGTCGCTTCGTCCAAGATCAGAATTGGTGCGTCCTTCAACAGCACGCGCGCAATAGCAACACGCTGACGTTGACCGCCTGAAAGCTTAACGCCGCGTTCGCCCACATGCGCATCATATCCTTTGCGTCCCGCTGGGTCTGTCAGCTCTAGGATGAAGTCATGCGCTTCTGCCTGTTTCGCAGCGGCGATCATCATCTCTTCGGTTGCATCAGGGCGACCATAAAGCAAGTTGTCGCGCACCGAGCGGTGCAAAAGCGAGGTGTCCTGGGTCACCATTGCCAAGTTTTTGCGCAATGTGTCCTGTTGTACTTCTGAGATGTCGTGCCCATCAATAGTGATGGTACCCTGCTCCACATCATAAAAACGCAGCAGAATATTCACTAGCGTAGACTTGCCGGCGCCGGACCGACCAACCAGACCGACTTTCTGGCCGCGCGGCACGGTAAGGTTTAGCTTTTCGATGACGCCCTTTTCGCCGCCATAATTGAAGGTCACATCGTTGAAGTTGATGTCCCCGGAAACCGGTGGCAATGGCTTTGCATTTGGTTTGTCAGACACAAGACGCGGCAACGAAATCGAGTTGATCCCGTCTTGAACCGTACCGATATTCTCAAACAGGGCCGCCATTTCCCACATAATCCAGTGGGACATACCCCATATCCTCAAGATAATGCCAAGCGCGATTGCCACAGCACCAGGCATGACTGCACCATTCATCCACAAGCCGATGCCGATCGCTGCGACTGAGAAGAACAAAAATGAGTTCATCAGCGTGATGCAGATCTCAAGACCAGAGCTGAGACGCATTTGGCGGTGAACCGTGTCCAAGAACATATCCATGCTTTCTTTGGCATAGGATTGTTCTCGGTTTGAATGGGAAAATAGCTTCACCGTTGCAATGTTTGTGTAGCTATCCACTACTCGCCCGGTCATCAAAGAACGCGCGTCCGCCTGTTCAGCTGAGATTTTGCGCATACGCGGCACAAAATATCGCATTGCTGCTGTGTATGCAGCCACCCACACAAGAAACGGCACCATCATCCGCCAATCGGCAGCCAATGTGACGAACAGAATGCCCAAGAAATAGGTGACGACATAGACCAGAATATCGAGGACTTTCATCACTGTTTCACGCACAGCAAGTGAAGTCTGCATCAATTTTGTGGCGATCCGCCCAGCAAACTCATCTTGGAAATATGACATCGACTGGCGGATCAAATAGTTGTGCACATTCCAGCGAATACGCATGGGGAAGTTGCCCAAGAATGTCTGATGCAAAACCAAAGATCCAAATGCACTCATTAGAGGGCGCGCGACCACAACAACTAGGCCCATAAACAATAGGCTGGGCCATTCATTGGCTAGAAAAGTCTTGGGATCGGATTGAGATAACCAATCGATAATGCTGCCCATAAAGCTGAACAACAAGACTTCTGTCAGCGCGATCAAGGCAGAGGTGAGCGCCAGCATGATCAGCCAAAACTCCATACCTTTTGTGTAATGGCGACAAAACGCATAAAGCGTGTTTGGCGGCCGCGTTGGGTCCTCGGAGGGATAGGGTTCAATTTGGCTTTCGAACCAATCAAAAATTTTGCGCATTGTGACGACCTATTTAAGAAGTTTTTTCTTTTTTTATATTCATAAGGCGGAAGGAGCAACCCATTAAGTCGCTCCAACCTCTATTCTGCAGCTGCAAACCCGCCAGACTGACGCTTCCACAACTGGGCATAGTGCCCATCTTGCTCGAGCAGTTCATTGTGCGTGCCTTCTTCCACTACTTTGCCTTCATCCATGACCAGCAACCGGTCCATGGCGGCGATGGTAGACAAGCGGTGTGCAATGGCGATGACGGTTTTGTCGGCCATTAGCTCTTGCAATTGCTCTTGGATGGCTGCTTCAACCTCACTATCAAGTGCCGAAGTTGCCTCATCGAGCACCAAAATTGGCGCATCTTTGAGGAGCACACGGGCTATGGCAATTCGCTGGCGCTGACCGCCAGAGAGTTTCACGCCACGTTCGCCAACTTTTGCGTCATAGCCTTTGTTGCCATCTTCATCCTGCAAGCCAACAATCACATCATGGATTTTGGCGCGCTTTGCTGCCTCAACCATTTGCTCATCTGTTGCATCGGGCTTGCCGTACTTGATGTTGTCGCCAACCGATCTGTGCAGCAGCGAAGTGTCCTGCGAAACAAACCCAATGGCTTGGCGTAGACTGTCTTGCCCGACCCGTGAAATGTCTTGCCCATCAATGCTGATGACACCCTTTTGTGCATCAAACAGACGAAGCAGCAAATTGACAATGGTCGACTTACCCGCACCTGAACGACCAATCAGGCCGACCTTTTCGCCCGGTTGAATGCTGAGGTTCAATTCATCGATGACCCGTTTGTCTTCACCGCCATCATAGTTGAACTTCACATCCTCAAAGCCAATCGCCGCTTGTTGAATTGCCAAATCAGGCGCGTTTGGTTCGTCGACCATGGTAAGCGGCTTTGAGATGGTTTCCATACCGTCGCGCACTGTGCCCATATCGCGGAAAATGCCGGACGCAACTTCCAAAATCCAACCAGAAATGTTGAGCAACTGCCAAACAAACGGAACGATCATGGCGAACTGTCCTGTTGTGATCAGGCCCTTGTTCCACCAAGACAGGGCCAAATAACCTGTTGTGATCAGCAATGCAGTGTTGATGACAAACAAGCTCATCCACATGCGTGAGAACACGCGCATCAAAAGTCGGAACTGCTTGATGTTCTCGTCAACAGATTCAGAGACATATTTGTCTTCTAGATTGCCGGTGGCAAAGGTTTTGAGCGTCTGGATATTTGAATAACAATCCACCATCCGCCCGGTGACGACCGACCTAGCGTTGGAGTTGATCTTTGATTGTTTGGCAATCGCAGGCAGCGAGAAATACATCAAAAGCAAATACGCCGCTGCCCACCCGAGAAGTGGGAACAAAAACACAATGTCTTGGTTCGCCAATACGCCCGATGCGACGATGAAGAACACGATCATGTACCAAACCGCATCAATCACTTCCATGGCGCTATTTTCAAGCGATGGACCGGTTTCAAAGATTTTTGAGGCAATACGACCCGCAAAATCCTTCTGGAAAAACGTCCAGCTTTGGCGCACCACATGCCAATGAGATTGCCAGCGGATACGGCCAACCAACGAAGGCACAATGGTGTGATACTGGATCAAAATGTCCAAAATAAAGATCGATGGACGCAACGCCAGCGTGATGGCCATTGCCAACAGCAAAGTGCCTTGATCTTTGAACAAGGTTCCCGGCTCGGTGCCAGACACCAGATCGACAATAGTCCCTAAGAAAATTGGAATCATGGCATCAATCGAGGCGCCAATTGCCACGATGATCACTTTAAAAATGATCGGCGTGCGGAACTGGCCCAGAAAGTACCAATAGAAATTCATCAACCCCATCGGCGGATGGGGATCTTTTTCGATATGAGTCGGCGAATAGTGCTTCTCAAACCAAGCAAAAATAGTGTCAAACATGTCGATTACGCAAAAAAGGTTGGCAAGCTGGTTTGAATCAACCAGCCTTTCAGATTATATGCGGTGGACGGATTTGGCTGTAGCGGTTCTGCCACAGTAATTCACTTTTAAACTATATCGCCGATCAGCTGGCGCAAAAATACAATGGGGACAACAGCTTACCATGGCTAAAGACGACAACACCACTTACATGAGTGACTATAAACCAAGCGATTATGTGCTTGCGACCACAGAACTAGACGTGGTGTTTGCGCCTGATGAAATGGATATTAAGGCTCGCTTGGATTTTAGTTTGCGCGAAGGCGTTGCGCCGGGCACACCCCTTAAACTTGACGGCGAGCATATGGATTTGGTTGCTGTTGCAATTGACGGGCGGGCGCTTGATGAAGACGAGTATGAGGTGACTGAAAAGCACCTCATTGTCAAAAAACCACCGGAAGAATTTACCCTTTCGACCATTGTGCGCGTAAAACCAGAAGCCAACAAAGCGCTTGAAGGTCTTTATCGTTCCAGCGGCGTGTGGTGCACCCAATGTGAGGCCGAAGGGTTTCGCCGGATTACATATTCCTACGACCGCCCTGACGTGATGTCGGTATATACCGTGCGTATGGAAGCGGACAAAGCGCAGGCGCCAGTGCTGCTCTCCAACGGCAACCCAGTTGAAAGCGGCGAACTTGAAGGCAATCGCCACTTTGCAGTTTGGCACGACCCGCATCCCAAACCTTCTTATCTCTTTGCGATGGTTGCGGGTGACCTTGCCCATATTGAAGACAGCTTCACCACCATGTCGGGCAAAAATGTTGATCTCGCCATTTATGTCGAACACGGCAAGGAAAGCCAATGCGACTGGGCGATGGATAGTTTGAAACGTTCCATGAAATGGGATGAAGAACGATTTGGTTGCGAATATGACTTGGATGTTTTCAACATTGTTGCCGTGTCCGATTTCAATCTCGGCGCGATGGAAAACAAGGGCCTCAACATCTTCAACGACAGCTGCATTCTTGCTGATCCACAGACTGCGACTGACGATGATTATGAAAAAGTCGAAGCGATTATTGCCCACGAATATTTCCACAACTGGACCGGCAACCGCATCACCTGCCGTGATTGGTTCCAGCTTTGCTTGAAGGAAGGTCTGACGGTTTTCCGCGATGAAGAGTTTACAAGCGATGAGCGCTCACGCGCGGTGAAACGCATTGTGGATGCGCGCGACCTACGCGCTTACCAATATGCAGAAGATTCTGGCCCATTGGCACACCCGCCTCGCCCAAATCAGTTCAAAGAAATCAACAACTTCTACACCGCCACTGTTTACGTAAAAGGCGCGGCAATCGTACGCATGATCCAGACTTATCTGGGCAAAGACATGTTCCGCAAAGGGATGGATATCTATCTCGAGCGTCACGATGGCGATGCGGCAATCATCGAAGATTTCGTGAAGTGTTTTGAAGATGCGAGCGGCAAAGACCTTTCGCATTTGCAAAAGTGGTACACCGTCGCTGGCCGTCCTGAGGTCAATGTTACGCATAGTTATGATGGTGAAAACAAGCGTCTGACCATCAATCTGGAGCAAGTGAACAAGCCAACTCCAGGCGATGAACACAAAGACCCGAAGTTCATTCCAATTCGATTTGGTTTGGTCTCCGATAATGGCGAAGATTTGAGCTGGGACAGCGTGACGGGCGCAACAGTTGAAGACGACTTGATGATCCTTGATCAAGCCAAACAAACGGTCGTGTTTGAGGGCGTTTCGAGCAAGCCCACATTGTCGCTCTTCCGAGATTTCTCTGCCCCTGTGAGCGTTGTTTCGGACCTCACCATGGCGGATAAGCTAAACCTTGCACGTTTGGACAAAGACCCATTCAACCGCTGGGACAGCCTACAAAATGTGGCGCTGGATATACTTGTTCCGGCCGCAAAACTTAATGGCGAAGACCCAACGGCTGAGGATTTATCGGCTTTGGCGGAAGCGTTCCGCTCAATTTTGACAGACAACGCACTTGATGAGGCGTTTAAAGCCCTCGCCCTAAGCCTTCCGACGCAAAATGTGTTGGCGGAGCATATTGGCCAAGATGTAGATCCAGAACGCATCTACAATGTACGGCGTACGGCGCTTTCTGCCATCGCAGCAAAGATTGAGCCGGAGTTGGCCCAAACTTACAAGTCATTGGTGGAAGAGGGCGACTATTCGCCGGACGCGCGTTCAGCTGGTCGCCGCGCATTGAAAAACCAGTGCTTGAGCCTGTTGCTGGCGGCTGATGAAGATAAAGGCGGTCAGGTGGCCGTTGCGCAATATCATGCTGCGACCAACGTTACGGATCGTCGCGCAGCGCTTGCGACATTGGCGGCATCCAACCATACAAATGCGCCAGAGTTGCTACAGCACTTCCGCGACAATTACTGCGATAGCGTGTTGGTGTTTGATAAATGGCTCAGCCTTAACGCCATTATTCCAGACGATGCGGCGCTTGATCGCGTTAAATCGCTTATGAACGACGAGAAGTTCAACATTGAAAACCCGAACCGGGTGCGCTCGCTGATTGGCGGTTTTGCGGCCAACCAAGTGCAGTTTGGGCGCAAGGATGGCGAAAGCTTCCAATTTGTTGCTGACTTGATCGCAGACATCGATACGCGCACGCCACAATTAGCGGCACGTCTTTTGACGCTTTTCCGGTCGTTCAAGAACTACGAATCAATTCGTAGAGAAGCGGCCAAATCAGCGCTTGAATCGTTGCAAAAATCGCCGAAACTTTCGCCTGATTGCTCAGACATTTTGGAACGCACTTTGGCCGGGTAAATTTTTTTACCCATTAAGTGATTCAAAAGACTCAAAGTTTTTTGAGACCATTAAGAAGTTATGAATTGGGGGCTCGACAGGAGTCCCCTTTTTGATCCAAACTCTTAGCAACGAGCAGAGCCGAATATGCTTTGCGGGGGCTTTATTTGATACTGGAGAAAACAGATGTTGACGACGGAGCAATCCGACGGCGCTGATAAGGGATTCCGAGCATCACAGAATGTGATGGTTGACCCAGCGGCAGATCAGAAATTTTCACTCAGCATTTTATCTTGGCGTGATCTTTACCCGCCCTCGCGTGACACAGTTTTTGACGCCACGAAAATCCTCATCGCCCTGTTAATTGTTGCAGCGGCGATTTTCTTTTCGGAAAATTTGGACATCGCACCGCGCGCAGCAATCGCCATCGCGGCAATCATTTTCGCCATCGCACTTATTCAGATGGTCCGCCTTGACAAGATCGAAGCAGAAGCAGACACGACCCCACGTATTTTACATGACACGTTGGAGCACATGCCACATGGCTTGGCCCATTGGGATGCGAACGCTCAGCTGTTGTGGTGCAACAAAGCCTATCGCAAGTTGATGGGTTTGGATGCAAATAAGGCCGAGCAAGGCGCACCCTATGCCGAGATTATGACCGAAGCGGCAAACCCAATTTCATTTGATGCGCGCAAAGATGACGAACACCATCGCGTGGTCATGGCAAAATGTGCAGATGACAAAGTAATCCGGATTGAGGACATATCTGATCCAGACCATCATTTTGTGACCGTGATCACGGACAATACCGAGCATCACAAAGCAGCGCAGGATAAGAAAAACCTAGAGCAACAGTATCGCGAGCTTGCAAAGCAATATCATGCCGAAAAAATCGCTGCTGAAGCCGCAAGCCGATCAAAAACAAGCTTCCTCGCACACCTTAGTCACGACATGCGCACGCCGCTGAATCACATCATTGGATTTGCAGACTTAGTTCAGCACGAACCATACGGGCCGCTAGGCGACAATCGCTACGCCAACTATATTGCGGACATCAAACGATCTGGCGAAGCCCTATTGGATAGTTTCGCATCAATTCTGGATCTTGCGCAGCTTGAAGGCGGCGAAACGGTTCAGAACAACCAAGATGTCGAAATGTACAAATTCGTTCAGCAGAGCCTGCGCCGCCATGCGGCACGAACCAAGCGGGCCGGCCTGAAGCTAGAAGCAGTGAATGTTTGCGAAAGTCATGTGGAAGCAGACCCTGCATTACTGCGCCGGATGATCGACAATCTGATCGACAATGCAATCCGCTTTACGCAAGAAGGTGGCTCGATTGTGCTGAACTGCTGGTGCGGCAATGACGGTGTGGTTCTGGAAGTTACCGATAGCGGCATTGGCATGCCCAAAGAACGAGTTGAGTTGCTTTCGCAACCATTCATTTTAGGCGAAGCAGCCTTTTCCAAAGAGCATAATGGGCTTGGGCTCGGCATCGCAACATCGCGCGCTATTGCGGAGCTTTCAGGTGGCTCCTTGGTGATCGACAGCAACCCTGGCATCGGTACCACCGTCGCTATTACGTTGCCGACAAAGACTGCAGATAGCACTTTAGAAAAAGCCGCTTAGCGATTCTTTTATTTGACAAATTGGTCAAACCGCAACGCCGAGTTTTCTTGGCGCTGTGCCAGTTCATCCTGCAGCATATCTAGGCTTGGAAAGTTAGTCGTTCGGGTCAACAACTCGACAAAGCCATCACCCCAATTGTCCACTTTAACTGTTTCGTTTTGGCAAGCGGCGGTGAGTTGCAGCACTGTATTGTAAAGCGCATGTGTCTCAATCAGCCGCGCTGCGTCTTCGATCAACTTCGCTTTTTCCAGCGCTTGAAACACCTCTATTGGTGGCACCTGTGGCGCTGCTATTTTTTGACCATGGGCCAACTGGCCAAACTGAGCGATAAATTCAAGGTCGATCAAGCCACCATTCGCAAGCTTAATGTCCCAAACCGATTTTGGCGGCCGCTCTTCAAGTAGACGCTGGCGCATTTCACGAACATCGGTCACAAGCTTTTGACGGTCTCTGGGGGAACTAAGGATGCTCGCGATTTCATTATTGATACGCGCGTCCAAATCACCATCTGCGAGTACGACGCGCGCTCTTGAGAGCGCCATATGCTCCCAAGTCCAAGCGTCTTCACGCTGATAACGAGAAAACCCGCGCAAGCTGGTAGCCAAGGGCCCCGCATTGCCAGATGGGCGCAAGCGCATATCGGTCTCATACAACACACCCTCAGCCGTTGGTGCTGAAATAGCGGCAACCAAACGCTGGGTCAATCGAATGAAATAATGTGACGTCGCCAGTTGTTTCTCACCGTCAGAAGCATCGCTACCTTCAGGGGCGTCATAGATCAGGATGAAATCCAGATCAGATTGCGCATTCATTTCGCGGCTGGCCATTTTGCCAAAGGCCAACAAAGCAACTTGTGCGCCCGGCACTTGCCCATATTTGCGTTCAAACTCTTGCCGAACCGCTTCAAACACCCAGTTGAGAAGAATTTCCGCCAATGCGCTATATTGTTTTGCAGCGGCTTCCGCATTCAAGGTTCCAGCGACCAAGCCAGCGCTAATCAGGAATATCTGCTCTTGTCCAAATATGCGCGCACGATCGATTAAATCCTCATAAGAGCGCGCCTCGCCCAAAAACTCTTGCGCACGGGTGTCTATCGTCTGCGCACTAGGCACTTCGTCATAAAAGGCAGGATCGATTAGCCCATCAACAATGTGTACGCGACGCAAAATTGCATCGGTCATGCGCGGCGCCGCAGCCATAAAATCAATCAAAACCTGCTGAAGACGTTGATTGGAATGCAACAGCGCGAAAAGCTGAACGCCTGCGGGTAGCTTTGAAATGAAGAAGTCGAAATGTCGAAGCGCTTCGTCTGCATTTCGGGCATTGGAAATATTGCGCAACAAGCTGGGAATTAGCGCTGTGAGCGTCTGACGGGCTTTGTCAGCGCGCGTGGCTGCATAGCCGCCATAATGCCACCGCTTGATGGTCCTAATCGCCTCTGAAGGGTCTTGGAACCCGATTTCCGACAATTTGGTCCATGTGGAGGGATCATCATCGCTACCGGTGAACACCAGATTATCGAGCTCCCCATCCTCTTCGTCATCGATAAACAGATCGCCATAGTGTTCAACGACCGCGTCTAGGCATTCGCGATAAGCTGTTTTGAAGGTTTCGACATCGTCAAATGGCAACAACGCAACAATCGGTTCAAGCTGTTGGTCCGTGTCGGGCAGCACATGAGTCTGTTCGTCATTCAGCATTTGCACGCGGTTTTCAACAGATCGCAGAAACCAATAGCGGTCGATCAATCCGTGTGCGACGTCGGCTGATATCCAATTTGTGGCGGCCAATGCATTTAGAGTGTCGCAGGTTGCACGTGTGCGCAACAACGGGTCACGACCGCCAGCAATCAGTTGTTGAACTTGCGCGAAAAACTCAATTTCACGGATGCCGCCGCTGCCCAACTTCACATTGTGCCCAAGGACCGTGCGCCCAGCGACGTTTTTCGCGGTGTTGATTTGTCGTTTGATGGTTTTGATGTCGCCAATGGTGGCGAAATCCAGGTGCTTGCGCCAGATAAACGGCGCCAACTCTTTCAGGAACAACTCCCCTGCCTCGATATCGCCAGCGCATGGACGTGCCTTTATCCAGGCGGCGCGCTCCCAGTTTTGGCCGCGCGATTCATAATAAGCAAGTGCGGCGCCCGTCGATATAGCAACCGGAGTTGAACCCGGGTCTGGACGCAAGCGCAAGTCCGTGCGGAAGACGTAGCCGTTTTCATCGCGTTCCTGCATGATGGCTGCAAGATCTCGCACGAGTTTTTCATAGATACGGCCAACACGCGGATTGTCAGCAATCGGTGAGCGCGTCAAATCGTAGAACGTCACCACGTCAATGTCAGAAGAATAGTTGAGTTCGAGACCGCCATGCTTGCCGAGCGCCAGAACCGTTAGGCCAGACTGCCGCGCAGCGGAAAATGCTGGATCAAGCTCAACACCTAGTTCGGCGAACCGGTTCGTAACAAGAAAATCAAGAGCAGCATCCAAGCTTTTATCTGCAAACAAAGCCAGCCACTCTGTTGTATCTTTGGCGGTCGAAGCGCCTACGATCTCTGCAACAGCGGAAATCAGCGCCATTTTTGCTTTGAGTTGGCGCAAATGCGCCCGCAATCCCAGCTCATCGAGATCAAGCGATGCCGCGCCTTCTGTTTCGGAAAGGATGGATGCAATTGTGTCGCCCACGGGGCGAGTTAGCGCACTGTCAAACCATGACAAATGTGTGTGCGCGCAATCAAAAAGATAAGGCGCAGCGGCAAAGATCGGCCGCAGATTATCCTTGCAGTTTTGCAGATTTTCCAGCGGCACCTCAATACTTGAAAGCGCCCCTTCCCATGCCATGTCATTTCCAAATGATGAGTTGAACGATTGGACATAACTGGCAAGTGATTGCATTTAGTTTTCCGTTGGCAAAATGAGCCGAATGCGCGCACCCGGCTGATTGTCGAGAATCTCTATCTCTCCTTTATGCAACCGCGCGACGGCGGCGACAAGGCTTAGGCCCAATCCTGAGCCAGGTTCTGAACGTGACTTTTCCAACCGCACAAACCGTTCCAACACGCGCTTTCGTTCAGCTTCTGGAATTCCTGCACCATTGTCGGCGACTTCAATGAGTGTGTTCCCCGCTTCGGCGCGCAATTCAATTGTGATTGCTGGTTCGTCCTTCGCGTCCGTGGCATATTTGATGGCGTTTTCAACTAGGTTCACCAGCGCCTGACCGATCAATTCCTTATTGCCTTTAAATGCAGGCAACTTGGCGGTTTTCGTTGAAATCGTGATTCCACTATCTTCGGCAACCGGTTCATATAGTTCGCAAATGTCGGCAATGACATCGGATAGATCAATCTCAGTGAAGGCACTTGAAGGAGATCCCGCTTCAACGCGCGCAATCAATAATAACGCGTTGAATGTGCGGATAAGCTGATCACATTCTTCAATCGTTGTCTCCAGGGCCTCGCGTTGTTTTTCGGGTGGCGTGCCATCTTTAAGTGCACCTTCAACTTTATTGCGAAGTCTGGTGAGCGGCGTTTTTAGATCGTGCGCCACATTGTCTGTGACCTCTTTGAGGCCCTGCATCAACTGTTCAATACGCTCAAGCATGGCGTTCAAATTTGTAGCGAGACCGTCGAATTCGTCATTGCGCTTGGTTACCGGTATGCGTTCGGACATGGACCCGGACATGATTTTGCGCGCCGTGTCGGAAACAGTATCAATGCGCTTGAGGACGGAACGGGCCGAAACCACGCCAACCACTACGGAAAGCAGGATTATCCAAACCACGCCCCAAACGAACGCTTGGAAGATGGCGGCACTAAACCCTCGTCGTTCAACAATATCGCGCCCCACAACGAGGCGAAAACCGTTTGGCAGATGAAAGCTTTTGACCAGCGCGACGCCTTGAGCCTTCGGATCATCATCGTTCAAACCATCGCCGCGATCATATTTGAAGGTGTGTGTGCCCGGATTCTCCAAAACGTCATTTGGGATGCTCTGCACATTGCCCGCAGTTGCAGTGCCCGCAGGATCAGAAATGTAATAAATTCCCGGACCAGGTCTGTTTGCCGAACGTTGCAATGCGATGGCTAGGCCGCGCATCCCCTGTCGTTGATACTGTCGATTTAGCTGGCTGATTTCATTATCAATCGCTTGCAGCTGTTGGCGCTGAATTAGTATCGAGGTTTGAAAGGCAATGTAGGCCAAAATCGCAATGGCGAAGACGACAAACATTGCAATAAGCAACGCGGTCAGTCGAAATGTGGTGGTTCGCCAAAGTTGCCAGAAGCTATGCACGGATCATATATCCCGCACCACGAATGGTGTGCAGTAGTTGGGTCTTGCGCCCTTTATCAATTTTTGTGCGTAAGCGCGACATGTGCACATCAATAACGTTGGTTTGTGGATCAAAGTGATAGTCCCACACATTTTCCAGCAACATGGTGCGCGTCACCACTTGGCCGGCATGTTTCATCAGATATTCAAGTAGGCGAAACTCGCGCGGCTGCAAGGTGATTTTTTCACCTTCTCGTTCCACATTGCGGGACAAACGATCAAGACTTAAGTCGCCAACTTGGTAAGCCGTGGATGCTTCAGACGGAGAGGAGCGCCGCGCCAGCACTTCAATGCGCGCGAGCAACTCAGAAAATGCGTAAGGCTTTGTGAGGTAATCATCGCCCCCTGCCCGCAAACCGGTGACGCGGTCGTCTACCTCGCCTAGTGCAGAGAGAATTAGTGCGGGCGTTTCGTCATTTTCCGCCCGGAGCGACTCAATAATTGAAAGCCCGTCTCGGCGGGGCAACATGCGATCAACGATTAGGATGTCATAATCCATGGAGCTGGCCATGGCGTATCCGGTTTCGCCATCTGCAGCGTGATGCGCAACGTGACCTGCCTCATCCAAGGCTTGAATGAGATAGTTGGCCGCTTCGCGATCATCTTCAATCAAAAGAATCTTCATGGGGGCCAAACTACCTCTTACTTAGATCAAGAACAATTGCTGGCCGCCCGTTTTGGGCGACCAGCATATTTGTTTACTCTAGTGGCAAGCCAACAAAGCGGGAATTGCCATCACGGGATGTTTTGATCAAGATCGTACCGCGACCCGCATCTTTCACTGCTTGCATCGCTGCTTCAAAATCAGCCACGCTATTCACAGCCTTTGAATTAGCCTGCAAAATAACGTCCCCTGGTGCGAAACCTTTTTCAGCGGCAATGCTGCCATCCACAATATCGACCACAACAAGCCCGTCGCCTTCATCGTTTGGCACGAGAACAAGACCTGTTTCCATTTCTTGTGGCTCCATCGGATCGATCGGAGCCTCTTCCTCTGGCTCTACCAAAGCTTGCTCGTCGGTCAGTGTTGCCAGTTTCACATCGAGCTTTTGACGAGCGCCGTCACGCCACAATGTAATTTTGACCTCAGTTTCCGGGCTGAACTGACCGATAATCCGCGCAAGATCTCTGGCATCGTCGATTTTCTCGTCATTGACGCGCAGGATAATGTCCCCGGATTGAATGCCCGCTTTTTGGGCTGGTGAATCTGGGCGCGGTTCGGTGACCAATGCGCCGGTTGCTTTATCAAGGCCAACGCTTTCTGCAATATCGTCGCTCACATCTTGGATAGACACGCCCAAATATCCACGGGTCACTGTGCCATCATCCATCAGGTCAAACACGACCTGTTTCACAACTGATGCGGGGATAGCAAAGGCAATGCCGACATTGCCGCCACTGGGTGAGAAGATCGCGGTGTTCACACCAACAACTTTGCCTGTTGTATCAAACGCAGGACCACCCGAGTTGCCCCGGTTAACTGCAGCGTCGATCTGGATAAAGTCGTCATATGCGTTGGCGTTAATGTCGCGACCACGCGCCGAAACGATACCGGCTGTCACTGTGCCGCCGAGACCAAACGGGTTACCGATGGCCACGACCCAGTCGCCGACGCGTGCTTCAGCTTCTGAAAACTCGACGAACTCAAGATCGTTCGCAGCTTCAATTTTCAACAATGCCAAATCTGTGCGTGGGTCAGTGCCGATGATCTTGGCATCCATTTCCGAGCCATCATCCATAACCACGACAACTTCCGCAGCGTCTTCAACAACATGGTTGTTTGTTACGACAAAGCCGTCGGCTGAAATGATAAAGCCTGAGCCCATGGACTGGCCAAAGCGCGGACGTTGTTGGCGGTTTTGATTGCCATTGCCGCGTGGGCCAAATTGGTCATCAAATCGCTTGAAGAAATCCTCAAACGGATGACCTTCTGGCAGATCCGGCATTTCAAAGCGATCGTCAAAACGCGGTCCGCGTGTTTGAACGATTTCGGTTTTGACGCGGATCGATACAACCGCAGGACGGACGGCTTCCACCAAGTCAGCAAAGCTGAATGGCGCCACGTTTTGCACTGCGATTTGTGCGTTTGCAGGAATGGAAGTCGAAGCCACTCCAACAAGAGCGGTTGTTGAAATTAGTGCTGCTGCGGTAATCGCAGCGATTTTCTTTGTTTTAGGCAATTTCATCAGGTTCATGAAGGTGTTCTCCCAAAAAGAATCCGTTCCCAATCGAATTGCCCTATATTTGGAATATGTCCCCTTTCGGCATCATGAAAGGAACATTAAACTTTTGTAATGTTGGGGGCGAAACTGTGGCTTGATTGGGGCTTTTAGATGGATCGGTAGATCAGGATGGCCGCGATGATCGTCATGGCGATTTTGAACGCCTGGCGGAAGGCTTTTTCGGGCAACCGATCTAAAAGCTTGCCGCCGACCCAAGTGCCAGCAAACCCCGCAACTACCATGGCGAAAAGTAGCGCTGCGTAATCGTAGAAAGAAAAACCCAGGAAGATAAAAACCAGGATTTTGGCGACATTTTGGAACGTCATCAAAAGCGCATGGGTTGCTACGAACTGCTTGCGGTCCTCTATGAACTTTAAAAGGCCAGAAACGATTGGCCCACTCACGCCTATAATCATGGAAATGAACGCTGCAAAGCCACCAAATCCAAACAGAGCAATGGGCTGGCGGTTTCTTGAGGATGGCTTGGGTCCCCAAACAGAATAGAGAAGAAATGCGGCGATCAACAGAGTGAATAGTCGATTGGGCATCCATACCGCAACCTGACCGCCAAGGATTGCCCCTGGAATGCCGCCCAGTGCGAACCAAATGGCATATTGCCACTGCACATCTTTGCGCCGTAAATAGGCGCGCCCGGCATTGGAGCCAAACTGCGCTACCCCATGCATGGGCACAGCAATCGCTGCGGGCAGGAAGAATGTCAGAATGGCAATCAAAGCGATCCCGCCGCCAAGGCTAAGCGCAGCGGTCAGCCCGGACGTAAAGAACGCAGATATGATCAGAATAAGTGATGTCCAACCGTCCAAACCGGCAGGCACCACCATGGAAAACAGGTTGGCCATAGCGACTTGATAGCCCTATGGCCAGATTCGCGCAATCTTGAGGTTATTGACCCAGCAGCGTTTTTATCACCGAGCTTTTTTCAAGCGTAAGGTGTACCGGACACTTATCCGCAATTTCCAACATTCGGTGGCGTTGCTCTTTG
The DNA here is from genome assembly GCF_030159895.1 of Maritalea porphyrae. Taxonomy (GTDB): domain Bacteria; phylum Pseudomonadota; class Alphaproteobacteria; order Rhizobiales; family Devosiaceae; genus Maritalea; species Maritalea porphyrae. Next base: position 1,563,268 of record NZ_BSNI01000002.1, on the reverse strand, counting down.
TCCAATTCGCCCTCAATGTGAATAAAGCGCGTAAACACATCAACGCGGCCCTCTCGGCCCTCGCCGCACGCTTCGCAATCTTCGGCGTGATGCTTTTTGTGTTCGACCCGCGTCTCAATATGATTGACTGGCCATTTCTTTCGGTCCGCATACATGCGTAACGTCAGCGTGGTGCAGCCACCCAACGCCGCTGCAAGTAAATCATAAGGTGTGGGACCACGATCGCTGCCGCCAACGGCCAATGGCTCATCAATTGTGAGTGGATGGCCGGACGCATCGACGTTTAGATGGAATTTACCTTCGCCGCTTTCCGCCGCAAGCACATGACCTTCGTTCTTAGTATCGCTTTTTTCCATAGGGATATATCGTTCTGCCCATGCCGCGATCACCTCTGCGGCATATGATGCATGTTCTAGTTTTGTTAGGAGGTGATCTGCGTCATCAAGGGAGATGAAGCTTTTGGAATGCTTTGCTGACTTGAAAATACGTTCGGCGTTGTCAATGCCCACAACATTATCGACTGGGCTATGAAGGATAAGCTTCGCACCACGGAACTTGGCGATTTGCGCCCCGAGGTCAAATGAACGGACATCATCAAGAAACTGCTTTTTGATCTTGAATGGACGCCCGCCCAGATCCACTTCGCCTTCGCCGTTTGCTTCGATGTCTTCAATCGAGCAGGTGAACTGCTGCAAAACGTGAACCGAATTTGACGGAGCGCCGATGCTGGCAACTGCCTTGATTGAGGGAATTTCGGGTGCGGCGGCAAAAACAGCAGCGCCGCCTAGTGAGTGCCCAACAAGCAAAGAAGGGGCATCATAGTTCTCTTCCAGCCAGCTCGCAGCGGCAATCAGATCTTGGACATTTGTAGAGAAATTGGTATCGGAAAAATCGCCACCAGAGCGACCAAGTCCTGTGAAATCAAATCTTAAAACGGCAAAGCCATGTTCAGTTAGAGCATTTGACAGGCGGCGACTGGCGACAAAATCTTTGGAACAAGAAAAACAATGCGCAAACAGCGCAAAGGCCCTCGTCTTGCCTTGGGGCCAGCTTATCGCCGCCGCTAGCCGCTCACCAAGCGCCCCATCAAACTCTACCTTTTGGTTCGTCTCCGCCGCCATTATTGTCTCCTTCAGAACCAAGCAGCTTCGCGAGCGTGGCCTCTTCCTCTTTCGAAAGCGCTGCGAGTTTGCTTTTCCTGTTCCTTTGAACAGATATCAACGCTAACGCGCCAATCACAAAAAGGATAGGCGCAGTGAGCCAAAGTACCAAATTGTGGCCTGCAAATGTTGGTTTTAGCAAGACAAATTCGCCATACCGCGCAACGACATATTCCAACACCTCACTATCGGCGTCTCCTGCCAACAGACGTTCGCGGACAACGATGCGCAAATCTTTGGCTAGGTCGGCGTCGCTATCATCAATGGACTGGTTCTGACACACAAGGCACCGCAAACCTGCAGAGATTGAGCGAGCTCGTTGCTCAAGGAGAGGGTCCTGCAACACTTCATCCGGTTCGACTGAAAATGCTGGACCCATCAACGCAAGAATTAGGGTGAAGATGATCACAATCCGATTCATGTTGGTTCACCAACCATTTGTTTTTGCGCACTTTTCTTTGATCTATTTGGCGCAGCCACCCGGAACCTGCGGTCAGATAAAGAATAAGCGCCTGCCAACGACATAATCAGGGCACCAATCCAAATCAGCGTGATCATTGGCTTGTACCAAACCCGCACAACGCGGCCGCCATCTTCGGTTTTCTCTCCTAGCGAGACATAAATTTGAGAGAACCCAAAGGTCTTAATTCCCGCCTCTGTGGTCGGCATACGACGGGCAGTGTAATTGCGTTTCTCCGATGCGACGACACGCGGCGTTCCCGTGCCCTTTGAGACTAGGAAGTCGCCATGTTCAGTGATGTAGTTTGGCCCTTGCAGTAAGCGCTCCCCTTCAAACTCAATCGTGTAGCCAGACAATTGTGCTTGCTCGCCTGGACGCATGGTTGTGATCAATTCCGTTTCGAATCCAGAAACAACAACGACACCTAAAACCGTCACGCCGAGCCCAAAATGAGCACCCGCCGTGGACCACACGGTTTTGGGCAATCCTGCCAAACGCCGTAAGCTGGTGGAAAGTGCCACGCGGAACAATTTTGCCCGTTCCGCAAGATCGGCCAACGCGCCAACCATTACCCAAAAAGCCAGTAGGAAGCCCAGCGGCAACAGGCTCGCGCCTTGCCATGTGTAGGCGGTGAAAATGATCGATACAATGACAGCTACAAGAACTGCACCAAACAAGCGACGCACAACACTCATCAATTCGGCACGTTTCCAAGAAAGAAATGGGCCAAAAGGAACGACAAGCAACAACGGCACCATTAGCGCGCCAAAGGTGAGATTAAAAAATGGAGCACCTACTGAAATCTTGATCCCTGATGCTGCATCCAAGATGAGCGGATAAAGTGTTCCAACGAGCACTGCGGCCGTCGCAGTTGCGAGGAAAAGATTGTTGAGTACCAATGCTGCTTCACGTGAGATTGGTGCAAATACCCCCCCTGCCCGCAAACTCGGGCCGCGCAGCGCAAACAGGATAAACGCACCACAAATAAAGAAGGTCAGAATGCCCAGAATAACCAGGCCACGAGCCGGGTCCGAAGCAAATGAATGTACTGAAGTCAAAATACCAGACCGCACCATGAAGGTACCCAAAAGCGATAATGAGAAAGTCATGATCGCCAGCAGCACGGTCCAGATTTTCAGCGCGTTTCGTTTTTCCATTACCAGGGCAGAATGAAGCAAAGCTGTGCCCGCAAGCCATGGCATAAAGCTAGCATTTTCCACTGGATCCCAGAACCACCAACCGCCCCAGCCGAGTTCATAGTATGCCCAGTAAGAGCCCATGGCGATTCCAAGCGTGAGGAATATCCAGCTGGCCATGGTCCACGGTCGAACCCAACGTGCCCAAGCTGCGTCAATTTTTCCAGAAATCAGCGCCGCCATTGCAAAGGAAAAACAAACCGAAAACCCCACATAGCCGATGTAAAGCAGCGGCGGATGAATGGCCAAGCCGATATCTTGCAAGATTGGGTTTAGGTCGCGCCCTTCAATTGGTGGTGCAGCAATGCGCGCAAATGGGTTGGAAGTGAAAATCGTGAACCCAACAAAAGCAGCGCCAAGCAATCCCTGATTGGCAAGCACCAGCACATGCAACTTGCGCGGTAAGCGACCACCGAAAAGAGCAACAGCTGCACCGAACAATGTCAGGATAAGTACCCACAAGAGCAGCGAGCCTTCATGGTTTCCCCAAGTACTGGTGAGCTTGTAAAGCATCGGCTGTTCAGAATGCGAGTGCTCATATGCCAAAAGCAGAGAAAAATCTGATGTGGCGAATGCAAACATCAGCGCAGCAAAAGATGCCGCAACCAACACAAATTGAACAACCGAAGCGTTGCGCATAAATGCAACGCCGCTATTCGTTGCGGCACGCCAAATTGCAATCCCGACGCCAACCTGCCCAATTGAAATTGCAAAGGCTAGGATGAGTGCAAAATGTCCAAGTTCAATCGTGTACATATGTCATCGCTTCCTAAGTCGCGTCCGTATGCCCTGGGCAAAGACCTTTTTCTTCAAACTTATCGGCCATGTCTTTTGGCACATAATTTTCATCATGCTTTGCCAGCACGTTGGTTGCCTCAAACGTTCCTTGGGCGTTCAACGCGCCTTCCAAAATGACCTCTTGGCCCTCGCGGAACAAATCCGGCATGATGCCTTCAAAATGAGCGGCGACGTCGACTATGCAGTCAGTCACCAAGAAATCATGCACAGTGTCAGTTTGTTTCCAGCTATCCGATTTAACAATACCGCCCAAGCGGAACGCCTGACCTGCGGCTAGCTGACGTTCTTGAACTTCGCTTGGCACCACAAAGAACGCTGCGGTACTCGACATTGCCAAAGCAATGAAAACAACGGCTGCGAGAACAACTGAGCTTAAGCCCGCAATGATCGTCAGTCTTTTTTGTTTTCGTGTCATCTCGTTTTACTCTTTCAATTTCTCAATTTGAGCAATATCATTGGCTGCAAGCTTTTCAAACTGCGCCAATTGCTCTGTATTGTCTTTCAAGTCATCCCGCGCGCCAGACAGCGCCTTTTCGGCGCTTTCAGTATTGCCCTGAACTAGTCTTGCGCGCAAAAGCCGCTGCCATTCTTCCGGTGAACCGCCGGCAGACATAAGTCGCTCCTCTAGACCCGAAACCATATCTTCGATCATTGCGCTACGATCAGCCTCGGACATTTGCATAGCCTGATCAACTTGTTCTTGTGTTGGTCCGCCTTCTGTACCCACTTGAGCTTGGAAGTTTTCTTGTGCGACGCGCAATCCTTCACGCGCAGTTGGCAACCAAGGTTCGTCACCCACAACATCAGTCAAAATGCTGGACCACAATCTTATCGCCGTTTGATTGTCACCAGTTCGCGTTGCTTCACCAGCTAAATAGAACTGCGCTCGCAAATGGTTTGGCTCGATAACCAAAGCGCGTTGCAGCAACTCGATCGGTTCGCCTTGGGCATTACCTTCCTGCTCCAAAACCACGGCTTCAGCCAAATCTGTAAGATTGTTGGCGCTCTCGCCTTCAAGTCGGATAATATTTCTGAACGCTAGCGCGGCCTTATCGAAAGCTTGCTGACGCATATAGATCGGCGCGACAACTTTCCATCCCTGCAAATCATCTGGCACATCAAAGAGGCGCTTTTCGATTTTTGTTATTGCATCGGCCAGATCAATATTCTCGCCTCGCTCGATGCGATCAGCCAAAGGTGCGTTATCTAACTCTGGATTGCCAATGCTGAAATAGGTCACCCCAGCAATAATGAGAATGATAGGAACAGTCACACCAATCAGCAGTGTCGGCCGGGCAACGGCGTCGGCCCGCACCGATACAGCCTTGCTTTGCTGCAACAGTTCGCGATCAAGTTCTAGCTTGGCAGATTCGAATTCTTCATCGCCCAATTTTGCGGCTTCCAAATCAGCCTTTAGCTCTGCAAGCTGTTGCTTATAGAAGTCACGCGCCGCCTGAAGACTATCCTCTGCGATCGCATCTTCTTCGCCACCAGCCAGCGGCGCACGCAGCGGCAGAAGCAAATATGCAGTCGAAATCAGGGCCACCGCCGCAACCGCAATCCAAATTACCATTTTTTTAGGCTCCCTATCTGAGCTTTGCTTTCCTTATATCGAGAAATTGGCTTCAATGCAGCAGATAACGAATTTATGATTGAATTCATCACGGACCGATTGACGCACGCGCCTATAAGTGTTGCATAAAGAACATGGGCGGGGGCGTTGCTGAGTGAACTATGCAAGTTGAAGAGTTTGATTTCGCAATATTTGGCAGCGGGATAGATGCCGCATTGCTGGGTGCTGAATTGGTGAAACGTCACGACTGTCGCGTCTTGTTGATACGTGATCATGTGAACGACTATACGCTTGACCATCAGCAGCAATTTTCAATGTCGGGCATCGCAGATCCGGACACGATTGATCAACTTGCTTCAGGACTAGACAATTTCCATCTACACTTTGGCGGCAAAACAGGCCGTGCATGTTACGAGCGAACCCAACTGGCGTTGAAAATCTCTTGTGCCGAACGATCCGATCTTTTGCATTTTATCGAAGGCGCTCTAATTGCCTGCGACATGCAATCGGAGCGCAAAGCCGCTCGCAATGGGGACGAATTCTTGTTGCTAAGAGACGTTATTGCGCCGCGCCGTCGTGAGGCACTTGAGTATCTACATCATGCTTATGTGGGCGTTGGAATGGAAGTGTTTGATCGCACAGACTTTGACCAAGTCAAACGTTTGAGAGATGGTCGCCTAAACCTGAAATTGCATGACAAACGAATGTATGCCGCTCACTCCGTTGTGCTAGACGACGACCTCGTTGATCAATACGCAGACGACGAGTTTAGGCAATTCATTTCCCCGGTGGTCGGCACGAAAATGGCGCTTAAAACCATCTCAAAATACACCAAACCGCCAGCATATTATGTCGATACGGGATTTAGTCTTTTTGCTACGGATTCGGCGAGTATTCTAGCATTTGCGCCAATGACCTACGGCGCATTTGTTCGTAACGCAAAGAGCGACTTTGTTGGCGTTGAACATTTGGATTTGGCCGCACAAGGCGCTTACAAAGCACACGTCACCAAAGATGGTGCTCCAATTCTGCACTTTCTTAGGGAAACAAAGACTTGGCTTTTTGCTGGTGGCGGGAATGTCAGCGCTTTCCTTATGCCAAGCATCAGCGACCAAATTTGTAACAAATCCAGCCCTCAGGATAACAAATACTGGGCCAATAGAGGAACAAAAAGCCGGAAATGTGCTGACATCAAATTGATGCCGCCCAGCAAGGGGGACAACAATGCAGCCTTATAGATTTGAAAAGAAGCCGGGGTCGCCATTTTCGGGTACATTGATCGACCGAAGCAAACCAATTTCTTTCACAATCAATGGTCGTGAGTTCCCGGCGTTTGAAGGCGACACGTTGCTAAGCGGGCTGCTGGCAAATGGATGCAAGAGTTGGCGTAGGAGCGATGGCACCATAGTTCCACTCAACTCTCGCACGATAGAAGAGTTGAACACGCGCGAAGCTAAAAACGGAGAAGTTGAGTTCTGGTGTGGTGATCGCACTTTACGTAGCGGACTTGTATTGGAAACAGAGCCGACGCGTGGACTTGTTAGCAAGCTTGCAAGGTCAATGCAGTTCGGGCGCGATTTGTGCTTGGCAACAAAAAACAAACATCAACACACCCCTTATGAATTGCCACTAGCGGCGTCGCAGACAGCTGATTTTGTTGTTATTGGAGGGGGAATTGCAGGCATGCAGGCAGCGCTCGCCGCTGCAAAGAGAAATCACAGCGTTACAGTTTATGAGTGCAGCAGTCGGCTAGGCGGAATGTGTGATTATTACGGGCAGGCTGAGGATGAAGAAGCACCGGAAGCGCTAATAAGTCGACTTTCCTCACAAGTCTTGTCGCACCAGAAAATCAGCGTAAAGCTACTTTCAAAAGTGCTCGACGTTCGTCCGGGACGCGCACTCGTTCTTTCTTCTGATGTGGCTGGAAACTCTGGCGCAAAACAATCACTGTTTTGGACAAACTACAAGTTTCTTGCGATTGCCGTTGGCGCAGACTACGGGGATAGGAATCTAAACGGTCACTCCGCACTATCATCTGCGCACCATGTATTTCGCATGGCTGCTGATTACGGTGTCAAACCAGTAGCGCCACTTAGTATTATGACAGGGGGCAACTCTGGTTTCCGTCTCGGGCAATTATTGCTTGAAACAGGGATTGAATTTGGCGGGATATATGACCCGCGTGTCGAACCAACATCGCGGCATATAGATTTTGCCAAAGCTGTTGGCGTTCATATGCACTTCGGGCAAACACCTTCTGCGCTTCACGCTAGCCCACGTGGCATTGAGGTCGAGTTTTCTTCGGCAGCCTTTTCAGGTGGGCCGAGCACGAAAAAGCAGTTCGAAAACTTGATCGTTTCCCACGCACCCGCCCCAAATTTGGATTTTTGGGTAAGGTCCGGTGGGCACTGCGAGCTAGACGCTGACGGCAGGATTAAACCCGCCACGAAAGTCTACTCAAATGTTGCACTTATCGGCGCTGCCAGCGGTTCAATGACGCAAATTGCGTGCATATCGGAGGCGGAGGAGCGCACAATCCAATTGTTGGGCGAAAAATGTGGGGCGCGGCGGATTTATACAGGTCTCTACAAATATGAGAGTGATCCGCAGCCTCTCACCTTTTTGACGCGTGCAGCGACTGAAGAAGGAATAAGGGCATCTGCAAACGCGCCCAAGTTTTCGGCGAAACCTGGCAGAAATGCTTTGAGTGAGTTTCTTTTCGAACGTTCAGCGGCGGGTAGATCAATGTCACAGATCCAAGCAATCGGTGCCTTCGCGATTCAAGACGACAACACAGCTGGAAACGTTGCGTTGGACTTTTCTGAAACTATAAAGTCGCGTTTTGAAACGCCTTGCGTTGCCGCAATTTCTCCGCAAGGCTATCTCAACCTTTCAGTCGGCCAACTTGTTTACGACGCTGATGGCGTGAACCAAACCCCATCACTTCGCGGTGTAGTTGTTGAAATTGATGGTGATTTCGCGGTTGTCATGGACAATAGCTTTTACCAGACAGGGCAAAACGTGTTTGTGCGAACGCGAGGTGGCTTTTTTGCTGCTACGGTTGGCGAGCCGGCTGACGCCTAACCAGGCATCCGCATTCCGCCAGAGCGTTTGATGATATTGTCTTTGTTTTTGCGAAGGATAGCTGCGTATTCTGCGCCAAAGCGGATCGAACAAAATTTGATCGCAATGTCGACTTGTGCGTGATCGAATTGATCGCCACCAGCTGATTGCTTGAAGTGTTCAAATATCCGGTCAACCATCGCCTCGAGTGACTTGCCGACATCGCGCCAAACTCGATCAACAATGGCATTTACGGCCAAGGACTCGCGCGCAGTTCTTGTGGCTGCCAAAATATACAAACCATTATACGCCTGCAATACATCCGCCGGATCCAAATGAGGTGCGGAACCATTACTTGGTTTGGGGCGAAGCACCTTATTTACATCGACCAAGATGTCAGAGAACTTTCCATTGAGCGAATCCGCACCCCGCTTGATCAATCGTTCCAGAGCGACGTTCCATTTGGACGTTTTTGCCAAATCCAAATGGAATTGCAGTCCTCTAGCAATCTGATGGAAACGGTCGATCGCTCGACAGGTCAAATCAATATCGCGAAACATGCCGGATTGGTTTTCAATGATCTCAATCTGTTGTTGCGCGTTGGTTATGAGCGCATCGACAAACTCGGCAAATCCAGATTTCTTAATCGCGTCTTCAGTTGTCGCGAAACTGAGCTTTGAAATGGTTGCTGCAAGACCATCAGCGCGAAGCAACTTAGAAGCAAACGACTGACACCAAAGGCTTTTGATATCGTTGGAGGGAAACTCCATATGCTCCAAGGCATAGCCAAGCGCTTCATTGTCTTCTTGGGAATTGAGTTCTTGGCCCAAATCGAGGCCGCTTTTGATGTAACCGACATAGCTGAACGCAAGTAATATCGTAGGCACAGCTTCAAACACGTCCAACCCGCCCATTTGGATGGTCAAGCGTCGTTTTAGCTCAGTGTCATTTTCGCTTTTTTCCAGAAGTGGCGTTACTAGCTCAACAATGCGATTGAGCGCGATCTCAAGTTCTCGTTCGTCAGGTTGGTGCTGACCGCCAATTGTCTTGTTAATCTCGGCGATTTGCTCAACATCCAAATCTCTTTGAGCCCATTCCCAAAAATGTTCAAGAGCTTTGCGACTTATGCTAGCACCAAAGATCTCGGGTTTTCCCTCTACGATCAACACAGTTAGCTCATTCGAAATACGCTCAATTGCCATGTCTTTGTGGACAGCGGCTATCGCGTCTTCATCTGTTTTTTTTGCTACTGGTTCGGCGGCTGGCTTTTCGGCGGTGCGCCGGCCGCTCAACGCGTCTAATTGCTCTAATGGGGAACGGCGCATCAATTTACCAAAATGTTTACAAACTCACTTAACGGATACTATCAAGTATAAGTAAACAAACACTTTTGGCACACTAATCTAGCCAACTACAGCCCATTGTCCGTCTTGTTCTCGACATGACGTACCGGATTTCATGAAACGTTCCCCGCTCAGGATAACTGTATGCGTGAACTCGCGACAATCCAGTTTGTTGACTTTGATGTACGGTCCAACACTAATTTCACCACGTGCGGCGCTATCAGCTGTCCATTCACGAGTTGCGCCAACCCGTCCGTATTGTAGCGCAAAGAACTGGGCACTCGCGGCTTCCGATTTTTCGCGTGCGCTCAGCTTGGCAACAACATCAGATGGCAAGAATGACAAAATCCCCTCATCTGCAAATTCATCACTTGGAGCAACTGTTGCGGTTTGAACTGAAGTTGAGACTTGGCTCGAAGCAGAACTGCTTGAAGATGAAACTGGCACGTCGAAACGAGCACATCCAGAAACCAAAAGTGCGGCGGCCAATGTAGCGACAATAGACTTGTGCAATGCAATCATACTCATCTCCTACCTGACACATCCCCACATTTTGCGGCAGAAATGTGTTTTCTAAGACCTATTCGTAGCGGGCAGTTGCATTTTCACTTGCAGTCCACCCAATTTCGCAGTCCCAAGTTCGATTTCACCTCCATATACAGAGATGAGTTCACTTACAATACCAAGTCCAAGGCCGGAACCCTGAACTTGCTCATCTAGTCTGCGACCGCGTTGGAATACCGCGCGTTTCTCTTGTTCCGAAAGTCCCGCGCCATCATCTTCGACGACGATTTGAAGTAAGGACGGACTTGGTTTGGTTATGTGGACTTCAACGCGCGTGCTTGCCCATTTCATTGCGTTGTCAATGATGTTGCCCGCCAACTCGTCAAAGTCTTCTGCATCTCCCAAAAAGGAAACCGCAAACCCGTCTTCGACAATTAGTTTTGCATGTTTGTCCCGATGCAGCTTGTTCATCACTGAAACAATTCTACTAACAGCAGCAACGACATCTGTTTTTTTGCCACGGGCGGCAGTGCGTGCCGCGAGCTGTGCCCTATCTAGATAGCGAGAGACAATGGACTGCATTTTGTCGAGTTGTTGCGGTACTAACTTCGAGTTTGAGTTTTCTGTCTCATTTCGAATAACGGCAATTGGCGTTTTGAGCCCATGTGCAAGATCGCCCACTTGGTTTTTTGCGCGGTCAAGTATCTTGTCGTTTACGTCCAGCAAGGCGTTAATCTCAGATTTCACAGGTAATATTTCTTTGGGGAAATCACCAATTATCCTTGAGTGTTCACCTGTCCGCACGTCTTCAACTTCAGAAGACAGGCGCAGAAGCGGACCCAAGCTCAGTCTTGCAACTAGCGCACACAGAGACGCAAGGAATAGCCCAATCACGACCAACGCCATGAATGCTTGGTTTTGAAAGCTCGAAACTTCGCCAGCAACTTCGTCCCAGTCCGCGGTAACAGTTATCGTAACTTGATTTTGCTCTTCGACGAACAATTTGCGTTCGAACAATCGCAATCGCTTGCCATCTTCATCGATCGTGTTCCCTCGCCTTTTGTTTTCCTCGTCAAATGGAATATCAAGATGCGGAATAACCACACCAAATGCAGATGTTGAAACGTTTGAAATGCTGCCCGTTGAATCAACAATTTGCCAGTACCAGCCAGAGTTCGCTTGGGTATATCTCGGATCAATTGATGGAAGGCTTTGTTGCGCGTTTTCGTCCTCAACCAAAAGCCTAGCAATTAGCGCATCTGTTTGGCGAATGGCGATGTCATCAATGTTGCGCGTCAGCGCCTGCGAATAGAGATTAGAGAGCAACAAGCCCGTTAGCAAAAGCCCAACCGTCAAACCAAGGGCGGTAAAAATGAACACCCGCCAAGCTATCGAAAGATTTTTAGGGATCACTGTTTTGCGACTTTGTAGCCTAGGCCACGAACCGTTTGTATGAAGTCCTTCGGAAGTTTTTTCCTGAGCCTACCTACAAAAACTTCGATCGTATTAGAATCGCGATCGAAGTCTTGGTCATAAAGATGCTCGGTTAACTCGGTGCGTGAAATCACTTTTTCTTGGTGATGCATCAAATATGAAAGCAATCGAAACTCATGTGACGTCAATTTCAATGCCATCCCATCGACGGTGACTTTGCTGCCAGCCGTATCAAGTCGAACGGCGCCAATCTCAATCTCATTTGATGCAATACCGGCAGAACGTCGGACAAGTGCACGAATACGTGCAAGCACTTCTTCCATGTGAAATGGTTTTGCCACATAGTCGTCAGCACCCGCGTCGATGCCCTGGACCTTGTCGCTCCAACGGTCTCGCGCTGTCAGCATTAGCACTGGCATGTTTCGGCCAGCTCGACGCCACTCTTCGATAACAGAAATGCCGTCTTTTTGCGGCAGTCCAATATCTAGGACCACGGCATCATAAGGCTCTGTATCACCTAAAAAGTGGCCCTCTTCACCGTCAAAAGCTTTGTCGACCACATAGCCTGAATCTTCTAGCGCAGTACAAACCTGCCGATTCAAGTCAACATCATCTTCAACGACAAGTATACGCATAAATCCCCCGAGGCCCTTTGACCAACTACTGGCTCAAGTAAGGCGTTCCGTCGTCGGCATGAAGCGCAAACTTCTTTGCACGCCCATAGGCATCGACAACTTTGAAGAAATATACATATTTGCCATTTACTTGGCAAAGCTGCTGGCCAAAAATCTTTGTGCCCTTCTTCAGACGCAACATTTTTTCTATTTTTGCGAACGACGTAATCTTTTTGGATTTCACCAACGGAATGATCACTTCGTTTGGGATGCATTTTTTTTGAGCCTGTGCGTGGACGGCGTTGGGCGCAACCAAGGTCACACCAACGACCAATAAACTCGCAATCAGGTTTCTGAGAAGGATTTTTGCTTTCATAGGCATTTTCATATCAAATGCCACATGAATGTAAAATGAATGGGCTAGGCATTCGAAATTTCGGTCTTAATACCTTTGCGCAAGAATATGATCGCAAGCGCTTCCATAACCAAATGCGTCGCATTCCCTGAATTGATGCTAGGTAGATTGATACCTAGCATCTCCAAAGCACCTGCAAGTAGCATAAAGACCGCAACCAAATAGGTTTTGTAACCCGAGAGTATATTCATTTTTTTGTCTTTCTGTTTGTGAGATTGTTTTCCAACCATTTGCAGCGCTGCTGCCAAAACACGTTGCAACCGATTTCGCCATCCACGCCCAAATACCGCGTAGGTGCTCAGCTTCTTTAGGAAACCCAGACGTTGTCGAATGTAGAGCTCGACGAGCTTTTTCTCGGATTGCTCTGCACAAAAAGTACGAACAGCTGCTTTTGTAACTGGTCCAACTTTTCCATCTGGTTTGATCTTCAACAGGCGTTGCAGGCATTTAACGGCTCTAGAAGGACCGCTGTTCACGGCAAAATCAAACACGGCGAAGCCTATTGCGTCAGGCAAAGCATTCCCCCCGCACGGCTCCCAATATCGCGCATAATAGATTTTTGAAGTTTCCAGGCGCCCCAAACGCTTCACAGCCGATTTTGGCAGTTTCCACCACGGGTTTACGCGTCGCCAGCTGGCCAAGGTTTTGCGCGTGATGCCAAACTTGGTCGCACCGCCAGGGTCCCGTGGATGGTCCACATAGCCGCCTTCGAAACGCAGAACATGATCGAGCGCCCTCTGAAATCGAGGGTTGTGATATGAAGAATGCATCTTACTAAACCGCCACGGTCAGAGAGGGGATGATCCCTTCATCTGGCCCAACCCTTACAGCGTCCGGCATTATTGCTGGCAGAGCCAACAATATCTCGTCGCCCAGCGAAGCGAACAACGGCAAAATCTCGGCAACCTGTTGAGAGGCCAAGCGCGGTTGATAATCGACAATTGCATTGACATGTTGCCAGCCATCGGAAGATGTCAGCTCCGCAAAATCATCGATTTTTGATCCGTTTAACCAAAGCAAATGATTTGCAGCCGAAAGGATCACTGTGCCTGACAACACATAAATGTATGCACTTAACGACTGTTGATGTCTGCCGATACGGTCGTACGAGCACATACGATATTTGCTTAATGTGCCTTGATTGTTGAGAAATGCCGTGCCCAATCCTGCGGAGATCTTTGCAACGTGAAACTCCGCAAAATAGCGAGCAGATGCTGGTTCTCTTATCTGATCGACCAGCAGTTTTGTTGTCGCTTCATTTGCTGCGTTTGGGCCACCATAGTCGCTGCTGTCAGAAACGAACTGCGAGAAATGTGAGATTGTGGCACCGTTTTCCATCTGCAAATATGTTGGCTGCACGAACCCATTTATCTGGGTTGTTTTTTCTGATGCAAACCGACCGGAATCAGCAAGCAGATTGAGCTTGTTGGCCACGCTTTTGCTATTAGGCGACAAGCCATGCTGTAGAGTGAGTTCACCGGTAGCAGAGTTGATAGTGGCCGCCGATTTCCATTGACTACCATCACTGCTCACTTTAATCGCGAAATCGTCGTTCCCCGACAGTCCCATTTCGGCGCGAGCGGACCAAGTGCTATTGAACACTAAAGACGCAGTGTTCGGCTCTGCCGTTTTGTTCAGCGAAAACCTTGTATCGCCAGAACCTCCATCTTGTGCCGACAGAAATGCAGCCTCTGCTTTTACTGCTAGTCTGTTGTATGTATCAGCGACCGCTCCTATCCCGATAAATTGAGCGTTTGCGATTGCGGAAGGCGCTTGATCCAGCCGCGACCAGTTTGAACCATCAAACACATAGAGCTCTTGATCAGACTTCACCCACGCGACCATTCCATGCTTTGGATCGAGATACTGCCATCCGTCACTATCAAATGCCGCTATTTTTTTGTCGTGCAATGCCCAAACGCCAGTTGGGGTTGCTCCAACAACCCAGATTTGGCCAATTTGTGGAGACGCAGGCGGGTCGTTTAGATGCAACTCATCAATCGTCAAGTGCAGCATCGCATCAACAATTCGAAGCGCTTCATTATGTGTAATGTGCTTTTGAGCTTGGTTCGATTCAATAATCGGCAAAGCTAATCGACTAGTTGAGGTCAATTGAAGTCTCCTATGGCGACGTGGCCGTGTCCAAGCATGGCGCTGTCCTGGGTCACGCTGAATTCGAACTGATCGGGCGGCGTACCAAAATCAGAAACTTGGTCAGAAAGAGCGTAGTTGAATTGATTGGAATTGATGGAGACAGAGCGCAGCGCGGTACCTGAGTTATATACCTTGATAGTGTATTGTTTGGTCAAACTATCCATTGGAACGTCTACGGGCGGCCAACGATTTCCAGCAAGCCGGCTACGCCGTCGCCAACTTATCAGAATGTCGCCATTAGGCTGCTTTTCTGCTCTTAGGTGGGTCGGCGCCAGGGGCAAATTTGGGAGGTCGCCAACACCCGAATATGGGATTGATGCACCTTGATCATCAGCCCCAGCGATTGCCTTGAATGCAGATTGCTCAGCATCCAAGCTCATGTGGGTTGCGTCAGATAGTGATATTACCCTCGCCCCAGCCTCGGCGGAAACCGCGGCTGCAAATTCGGTTTTGTTTAGACCACGCAGCAGATTGGTTAGGGCGTAGGTCTTATCGTCAATTAAGTTGGCTTTTTCATATCCGACCTCTTCCCAATGGCCATCAACATTTTGGACCAAAAGTCGGTTTTCTCCTGCAAATACACGAGCCTTGCTTGCCGAACTAAGGTGTCCGGCGATCAATTCGACGATCAGCGTGTTCTTTGTGTCCCAGTTTGCGAAGCGATCGGTTTTCGGGAAGCTCGACTTAAGGGTGCCAATAGTTGTCGGCGCAGACAAACGCACGATCTCGCTGGAATACTCATCAATAACCGAGATTCTGCCAGGCCATGGCCTTGCATACCCGCCAATTACAATCGATGAGCGAATTTCTTCATCGTCAAGCGGCGGCACGCGCGCAATATAAACAATCGGATCTGAGGCAGGTGGAAGCGTAATTGGCGGCACTGGGCGACTTTGAGCATTCGCGGTGCCATCTAAGTTTTTCTTTCCCAAACGTACAGCAGTGATTTCACGAAGATTCCCATCAACAATCTTGGCGATTACATATTTCTCAGGGTCGTTAGGGACAGCAACTACATCACCCACCTCGAAATGCAACTGGGATGGCGGCAGTGCGAATTTTATTGTCTTGACGTCTTCGGCTGATCGATCAACTTGGTTTCGGGCGATACGCATTGCCATGCGCCGGTCAATAGTGAGCGGGAGGTTTGTTCCTGATACACTGCCAGCTTGGTTGGTTGTGGTGTGAAAGGCCGACGAGACATCGTAGTCTGCAAGTCGATCTCGATAATTTACATTGAAGCGTCGAAGGCGGTCTCCAATATCTAGATGCGATCGTTCAAACAAGCCGTTCAGGTTTAGTGCGCAGCTATCAGGAGTAATACTCGTCACCAAATTATCTTGAACGCGGGAAAGTGCAAGCCCCTGTGCGCTGTCGTTGAGCGTGAGTTGATCTGTTTCCAAAAGCAATTCAATATCATTGCGAACTGAACTTGGAGTGCCAACTACGCACCCCTCAACAAACGCAGAAGCACTATCGATTGCATGTAGGTCTACACCAATGTCGCCTGCAATCGAAACGGCCATTTCACCTACAGTAGCACAACCAAACCGGCCTGTTGTCCAGTGCCCTGTATGATAGGATAGCCCGTCAGACCAGACGTCCTCGCGCAATGGAAAAGCAGGAAATGGTCTGGCGTCCCATGCCCAAACATAAAACCGATCTGGGTCGAGCATTCGCCGACCATCAATGGCTGACTGTGGATTGTCGTTCTCATCAAACCCAACTCTATCGGCTTGCCAATGGTCATAGTGCGCCCGCAAGAACTGACGCTGAATTGCGGGCTCGTTTTGACCATCGGAGTTGTATGGGGATTTATTTTCGGCGCTTTTTGGGTCAGAAAATGCATTTGGTTGATTTGCACCATTGCCGACCGCGCCGCATCCGATCTCCGTAAACCAGAATGGTTTGGATTGCGGCTGCCAATTCGTTGGCGTTGCATTACGGCTCCCGCCAATACGATTGTGATGCGGCTTTAGCCACCAACTCTTCAGGTCCTTGTATCGCCAAACCCAAGGTTCATCATGCTCGCCATCAGTAATGGGTGTTCGGATTTGAGCTGCCCGATCGTCATCAGACGCGTAGTACCAATCAAACCCCTCTCCCCCGGCAATATTTTTTCTCAAATAGCTCAAATCATGGACAATGCTTTGACCATCAAAATCACTGTTGGCGCCATAGTCGCGCCAGTCTGCAAGCGGCATATAGTTGTCAATTCCAACCGCATCAATGTTATCATCGGACCAAAGCGGATCTAGGTGGAACAACTTGTCACCCGCTGCATCTGCTGGCTGATATCCATGATATTCGGTCCAGTCTGCAGCGTATGTGAGTTTGCATTCGCTACCTAGAATTGAACGTGTTTCGCTCGCAATGTTTTTGAGATGATCAACAAATGGAAAGCTGGTTTGTCCATCGCGCACAGTCGAAAGCGCAACCATTTCAGACCCAATGATGAACGCATCAACACCCCCTGCCGCTTTGGCAAGGCTTGCGCAATGTAGGATAAAGCGGCGGTAACTCCACTCTTCAGGTCCGTTATATGCGACGTTTTCGCCGACGACGCTGTAATCCGTTGCAGATGCGTTGCCGACGAAAGCTTGCACCTGGGAAGATGCGGCACTAGTTTGATCAGCTGTTGCCGGTCGACCTATCGCAGGGTCACATGTTATGCGACCTCGCCAAGGGTAGTTCGCCTGGGTTTCAGCGTCGCTATAGGGATCCGAAAGCAGATTGTCAGCTGGGATATCCATCATCATCAATGGATAAATTGTAACTTTGATTCCGCGAGACTTCAGATCTTTGATTGCCGCGATCACCGAGTTATCACTCGGCGTGCCACCATATGCAGGTCCTCCATCCGTTTGAGAACAAACCTCTGCCTCTGCGCGGCTTAGACCTGCAACACTCCATTCCGTATCTTTAATCGTCCTGTCACGCCCCATTACCCGTGGCGTTACAGTGCAATTGGCACATCTCAAATCATTGCCAAACCAGCTAATCACCAATGCGACGTGTTCAAGGTTTGGACATAGTGCCGTTAGTTCGTCGACAGAGACTTCCCAATCCGACTTTCCAACGGTCTGATGACTGTTTTCAGAAACAACGCTTCCATTTCCGAGTAGACGAACACGAGGAACAGGATCGTAGCCAAATTCGGTCGCGCCAGGGATTAAACAAACCGCCTTGGTTCGAGTCTCTACGTCACCGACGGGACGACACAATTCCACAGAAATTTGCGGTATGCGATTGCCAAATGGTGTCAAATCGAGCTGTTCAAATACAAGATAGGCGAGCCCTCGATACGCTGGGGCATTGCCGCTACCTTGCTTAGCTTCGATAAGGCTATCAGGTTGTTGGGAGGTTTCCCCCGAATAGTATCGGTAGTTTACCCCACGCAAATCCATCAGTTTTCCATCGGCCCATATTCGACCAATATGCGGAACGGGTCCTTCGCAAAGTCCAATTGCAAAATTGGCAGCGAAAGACTCATCGTTGCCAGCGCCGATGGATTTGAGACCGCTACCTGCCTTGTCGAGACGTTCGAGTTCGGTTGCCCAAATCACATTACCAGCAATCCGTGTCCAACCATAAATTCGTGGAACGGGTTGACCTTCTTTCGCATTCAAAAGATAGGTTTCGCCAGATGACGGCGCGGCTGATTGACCAAACAGTTGATCATCCAATGCGCTGCCCGCCATTGCGCCAAGCGCTCTTCCGATAGTTGCGCCAATTGGGCCGCCGAGTGCACCACCAATAAACTGGCCGCCAGCGGCTAGGAGTAAAGTTGCCATAAAGGGTTCAAGTTCTTTCTGGAAATTCGAATTGCGCGACGATGCGTCGACGCCACCAGTTGCTAATCGGCACTTCGACAACACCGACGCGTTCCTGTGCGTGGATGAAGCGATTAGGCTCCGTCACAATCGCACAGTGCTTAGCAGGTAGCCCTGTATGCATCCGCAGCAACACCACTTGTCCTGATTTCAAGTCAGCCTTCTCTAAAAGCATGAGGTGTCTATCTGCCAACGCGCGAAGTTGCGCCGCATGCGATTGATCGCGCCAATTTCGCGAATATGGTGGCAACTCAAATTTGTGGTCACCAAACAATTCACGCCAAATGCCGACGATGAGACCCAGGCAATCACAACCGGAACCCTTTGTCGCTGATTGATGCCGATATGGCGTGCCGAGCCATTCTCTCGCGCGAGAGACAATCTCTGAATTCTCGCTGCTCAATTGACAAGCACACCTCCATCTAATGGATTATCGGCGCTTGGATATTTCAGAATAAATGCTTCGCCCGGGATGTGGGGAAACCCTTGGAAATTCAGTTGGTTTGCGAATTTCTCTCTGCAAGTGGCGAATTCTTTATCGCAGCCAAATGTGATGCGAAGTTGGTCGCCAATTTCACTTAGAGTGTGGTTAGTTCCGTCCAAGTAGAGCACATCAGTGCCATCCAGCTTTTCATGCCTCAATATGCGCATAGCCTTATTTTTCCTTTGGCCCGACAACCATTTTACCTGCCCGCCACTTGCCCAACCGCTATCTCGACTGCCTAGTCCCGACACAACGAGAGCGTTGTACGCGGTGATTTGGGTGATCGAACAAATGCTTGAATATTCGGAGCCAATTGAATTGAGCGTGCAAGAACCATCGCCAAATTCAGCGTTGCAGGTTCGCTGGAATAAGCGTCCCCTCGCCTGATTTAGCAACACATGCTGCGAACGCAGTTCGGCCCTAAAGACACCATCGCGCTCTATAATTTCTCCGATGAAATCGCGTCGAAAATGGTGTCTGCAGGTTGGATCACGCCAATTGACTTTAAATGTATCAACAATCGCGCCAGCAAACTGTCCGTCTTGAATGTGCGCTGATTGAATTCGATCATCATCCAGCCACCCCATCACATCAGAGGTATCAACTGCGCTTTCAGCTTTTTGAACAGTTGCGGAAGGCGAGAAACCCGCGCTCGGCATGAATTGGTGACCATTGAAACTCAGCATCTGATCGTGGTCGGTGAAACCCAACGCTACATCATTCTTTTTCGTTATGAGCCAGCAAGTGCAAAGTGTGGTCGCACCCGACTTAATGTGCGCATCAAATTGAGCATCAAAATGCCTCATGCACGCACCTCAACCAGTTTAATAGTGGGCGCGTGCGCTGCGTCAAAACTGGTAATTTCAACGTCTAATCGATCAGCGGCAAATCGGACGGGCACGTTGAATATGAAACCAGCGGTGACTTGAACACCGGATGCAGGAGGTGCATCTAATGTCACCATGCCTGTTGTTTCATCCACTGCAAAGGCAGTCGTTGGAACACCGTCGAGCGCGATGAGAACACTGTTCTCTTCAGGCTTCATGATATTGCGCACATATGGGTCAAACGTTGCCCCATATGTCTTTACAAGATGAAATGTGACTTTGGTGCCATCACCTATCCCAATTTTTTGATCGTGAGCGGAGATGGCGCCATCGGCAGAGCTATGGTCGATCGGATCGCGAAACAAAAAGCTGTGAAAGCTGCCACGACGTTCTTCAAAGAAAGAAAGCACAACCCGCAAATCCGATTTGGATTTCACACCAAATCCAGCATCATATCGTCGACGTGATTGTGCCCACCGCGAATTTCGCTCTTCTGCACCCGATGCGAGTTCGACAATATCAGTTGCCCATTCTGGCCCCCCGCGCGCGCCAAGGGCAATGTCCAAAGGAAACAGCACATGATGAAAACCCATTAGCTTGCTCTCCGCCCACGGCGAACTGCACCTAAAAGGGAGGCACCAATTTCTGCCTCAGCGCGTTGAAAGCTTTGCGCGTCAGTTGCATTTACAGTCATCGAAATATGAATTGGCGTTGTCGCATCTGAAGCGACACCTAGCTGTCCTGAGCTGTTTCGCCGCAATGGCAAAATGGCTTCTGCACCGGCTTCACCCGCCAAACCAATACCACCAGAAATTGGGAAGAAAGTGGGGCGATTTATGACGCCGCCTTTTGCGAAAGCTTGGACGTTTGGCAACCCTGGGTTTGCGCCGGCAAAAATGCCTTGAACCAAATTAGAAATCATTCCACCAACGGGCTTAAGCGCAGCTTTTAGCGCAATATCTGCAAAGCTCTTTGCTATGTCGTGCAAAACCGACTTTAGCGACTTTCCCTTGCCAATCGCGTCCGCAAATCCGTTGGTTATGGTTCTACCTACGTCGTCAGCAAGCGTTTTGATCCGTTCGAATTCCGCGCCGACATCGTCAAGTTCGTTCTGCCAATTCGGCAGTTGAATTGTGCTATCCATTTTGCTCATCCTTATCGGGATATTTTTGCGCAAGTTGTTCAAAACTATTGCGGTCAAGTCCCTGAACATCTTGTCCGAAGGCAATAGCGATCATGCGCAACTCAAGGGGTGTAAGCTGCCAAAACTCTTGTGGCGAAAGGTTCAGCAGGCCAAATCC
Organism: Maritalea porphyrae; assembly: GCF_030159895.1. Lineage (GTDB taxonomy): Bacteria > Pseudomonadota > Alphaproteobacteria > Rhizobiales > Devosiaceae > Maritalea > Maritalea porphyrae. Next base: position 1,542,109 of record NZ_BSNI01000002.1, on the reverse strand, counting down.
GATTTTGGCCGCTTCGGCCCATGGAAATCGGTTCATCAATCAGATTGAGGTTCACCAAACGCGGCAGCAAGAAGTTCAGCTGCAATTTTGGCTGCACCGCGCGCGCCACCAGCAATATTCATCGTTGCCAACTCATCATTGCTGATTGCGTGGCCAGCCCCCCGCAGGCCTGCGCCAATAATTGAGAGCAGATCTCGGGCTGATACGCGCCCCTTCTCGAACCGCTCAATCATGCCATTCAAATCATTAGCTTGAAGTGCTGCTTCTAGTTCGGCCAAGGCACCAAGCGTCAGGCATAGAATATAGGTTTTATTGCCAATCTTGGCCTCAACCTCGCCTCGCATCTTATTGACCATTAAGCAGCCACCGTGAACGTGATTGCCCCGGCACTTTCGAGCGCGATCTCAAAGCCGACCTCGCTGGTGTGGTCTGCCGAAAACTCAAGCGCGGTAATCTGAAAAGGCCCCTGGATAGTACCGAAATCTGGGATGATCAGCTGCCAGTTGCGCAGGTCTCCTGTAAAGAACAGTTCTCTAATTTTCGCATCCGAGCTGGCATCTTTGAACACCCCCGCCCCGCTCAATGAAGCCGTTTTGATCCCGCCACCCGCGAGCAATTCCCGCCACTGACCAGAAGAATAGCTATCGGTTGTATCGATAGATTGAGCGTTAAATGCAAGTTGCCTTGTTCGAATGCCCGCGACCGTGGCAAAACCACCTGCGCCGCTTTCGTCGAGTTTTAGCAGCATATCACGACCGCTTTGTGCACTCATTTGGCTGTTCCTCAGTTTCTAGTTGTTTTCAATTCGGAATTGCGTTTGCACGAGAACACGCGTCCAGCCATTGCTTGGAACAATGGTGCTTTCAGTCCTTGTGTGGGCGGTTTGGATCAACTTCATATTGCCGCCAACTATGGTCACTGCTTCCAGCGCTGTCCAAAGCCGCGCCGCAATATCAAAGCCTTCGCAACGATGCGGTTTGTCCAACCAAATATGCCAATCCAACACATGACTGGAGATAAATAGATCCTGAGCAAGTTGGCGCTGACAATCGTGACGACCGACGACAATATATGGTGGGCGCAATCCTTTGCCAGGTGAATCGAAAACTCGATTTGTGCCAATCGATGCGGTCAATTCGCTGTCCGCTTTTAGCGCCGAAACCAAAGCCGTTTGCAGCTGTTTCATTGCCTCATTCATGTCGGGACCCTGTTACAATAGGTCTGGAACAAATGAGTTTCTGATAGGCTTTGTGACCATTGATGTCGGCGATGCTGTCGACATCCAAGGGCTGCCCGTCAACCATCAGCCGATCACCTGGTGCAATGTCGGATCGAAAGCGGATTGTGACGTGGGTTTTGTCCAACTGCGCAATGGCATCCGCAATGGTTTGCGCAACGCTGGGGCCCGAACGCACTTTCGCCCAGACATTGCCTAAGCTGGTGTAACTGCTAGTTTGTCCGCCGGTTGCATCATTTGTGGTCGTACGTTTTAGCAATTCAATGCGTTGATTCAATTCCCCAAGGGACGGCATGCGAATGCTCATATGTTCATAACCTTGTAAGAGGCGATTAGCTGATCGAACCCGTGCGGCACGATCGCGCCGCTGCCGGCCATCACCACCGCTTCGCGGTTTTGGAACCAATGCCCGATCAATGTCAGCAATGATTGTTTAAGCGCGCTGGGCACATCAACTGCGCTGTTGCCGAAGCCGACTTGGTAGTCAATTTCGATGGCGGCTTTATCGCGTTTGATGGGTTGCCCCGCGATCATTTGGGGCAATACAATTCGCGCTGGCCGAGATTTTTCATCTGGCAAAAACTGGGCTAGCGGCAAAATGGATGCATCGCCAGAAGCGTCATAAACCCGAATAGCCTGCAAGGAGTGAAATGGCCCAAGTGGCAGCTCGATTTGTTTTGAATTCGGCCAACAATCCAGCACTTTGCGCCAGGTCTGGGTGATCATGGCACACCGGGTAAGCGTTTCAACATGGACGCGAGCAGCTGCGATCAGGGTTGTAATCAACTGATCATCCGCAGCGTCGCTGACCCGCAAATAGGTCTTGGCTTCTTCTAGCGAAATTGGCTCAATTGCTGGCCCGGTCAATAAATATGACGTCATTTCTTCTCCTTAAATAGAAGCGGCCCAACCTGCGGGAGGGAAACAGGTTGGGCCGACAAACTCGGTAAAGCTATTGGAGGCTTAGCTGACCGAGTATTTGAGAAGTTTGATCCCATCGAAATCAAGTACGCCGCCGCCTACGCGTTTCGTTGTGTAGAACAGCACATAAGGCTTTGCAGAATATGGGTCGCGAATGACGTTCACACCTAAGCGATCAACAATGAGATATCCGCGGCGGAAGTCACCAAACGCAATCGCGGTTGCATCAGCGGCCACATCTGGCATGTCCTCAGCTTCCACAACCGAAAAGCCCATAAAGCTCGGGCGCATGCCCGGCTGATTGCTCGGCTGCCACAAATAGTTGCCGTCAGCATCTTTGATTTTGCGCAATTGTGCTTGCGTGCGACGGTTCATTACCCAATTGGCGTTTTGGCGATACCCCGCTTTCAGTGCGTAGACCAAGTCGATCAACACATCGCTTGGGTTTGAGGCTGGCAACGCGCCGGCGGTACCGGTTAGCAAATAACCGATATTGCCCCAAGACCAGCTATCATCCGCAACTTGTGGCGCAGAGAGAAAACCTGTTGGTTTTTTGACGCCATCACCAGAAACAAAGGCAGCCGTTTCTTGCTCTGCAAAGGCCGCTTCGACCTCTTCGGCAATCCACGCATCAACATCAACAGCGGCATCGTCCAGAAAGCTCGCCGTTGCGGCAGGCATGGCGTACAGCTCAGTCGTTGGATATTCGATTTCAGCAAGCGTTGAGGCTGCGGTTTCGGGTCGGGCATCGGTTTCGCCAACCCAACCGACGGTTGGGCCAGCGGTGGCAATTGGTTTTTTGTATACCGATGAGGAAACTTGGCGCACGCTAGCGATTGAGCGGATCGGCGAAATCGCGGCCAAACGACGGCCAATATCTTGATCCGTTTCAATTGGCACAAGATATCCACCGTCCGGATTTGACCCGGCTGACAATGCCTTTTCCTCGCCTTTGCGGACATAGGCGGAGAACGCATCCTTATACTCGCTATCGCCTGCAACAATCAGCCCATCAGCCCCGAGGTTTGGACGCATTTGCTTCGCCAACATATTTTCAATCGCAGCATTTTGACTGTCCATCGCTGCGTTGATGCGATCTAGTTTTTGATCAAGAAGAACGTCTTCTTTCTTGCCTTCGATGGCAGAAAGGCGAGCGTCGTTTGTGGACCTAAACTCTTCAAACGCATGCATAAAATCGTCAAACAAATGCGTGACGTCATCGGTGGCGTCAGCACGTGCGTGTGCCTTCACCTCAAAGTCGTGAGACGGTTTGGTGGTCATTGAGTATCCTTTAAAAGGTTGAGGTTAGAAGCTTGGTTGCTTGTTTGATGTTCTGCGCAAGCTGCGGCGCAGCAATCCGCGCCACGTCGAGCATGGGAAATGTCACTATCGAGATTTCCCAAAGGTCGATTTCGTAAAGACGACGAGCTGAAGCGCGCCACTTGGTGGACGCGCGCACTGTTCGAAATCCAATCGAGAGGCCATCGATCCCACCATCTCGAATGAGACTAATCAAATCATGACCGCGAGCCACGTCAGGACTGATTTGCCCAGTGACTTTGAGACCCAAATCCGTTTCACGAATGGAGTGCCAGACGCCAACAGGTTCTTTGGGGTCGTGCTGGAAAAGCATCCGAATGTTGGCGGCACCACGTTTATTAAGTGAGTTCTGAAACGCGCCGCGCACAACGATGTCGCCGCCCTGGTCAATTTTGCCAAAGATGCTGGCATAACCAGAAAACACACCATCTTCGCTGATTTTTATGTTCATTATTTCGAGCGCACCCGACCACCCGTTGCCGTGCGATGAGTGTTCTGCCCACCGCGACCAGTCGAGTTTTTGGTGGTTTTGGAAAGGCTAGAAGCCACATTCCATGCAAATTCTCTAAATTCATTTTTGGCATTATTGGACATTGTGTTTTTCTCAACCATTGAAACTCTCCCTTTGACTATTTGCGCTTGAAAAGCTTGTTCAGCGCGGCAATCTCATTGACGAAATTGTCAAAGCGGCGATTGGCTGCGCCCAGCTCTTTCAGCGTCCACACCAGCAATGCGCTTGTACTGCTTGCCCAAAGAAAAAGAGCGAGATGCGCTAAGTCACCTCGCTCGACAAAAGTTTGCGAAATTTCAGTCATTTAATCCTCCCTGTGGTCCGATAGGTCCGGACTCGTTTTACTAAAAGTATGCTTTGGAAGACCGATCAGCTCTCGCTTTTCGTCCTCACTTAGTGTGTTGAGGGCATCAATTTTTGCCCAATTGGCCAGTCGCTCATCGGCGATGGCCTCTATCGCCTCAAAGTTCGGCACCAATGCCCAACGCCCTGGAAATATCAGGTGGAGGTTGCGCGAAAGCGCTGCACAGGTTTTGACCATTTGAGGAATTATGGTTTGGCGCCAAAAGGCACGGTTTGCTTCTTTGTAGTTTGCATAAGTCGTGTCGCCCGCAATACAGAGCAACATTGGTGGCACACCAAATGCCATGGCGATGTCACGCGCAGCGCTGTTTTTGGCTTCAATAAAGTCCATATCTCGCGGCGACATTGAGAGCGTTTTCCAGTCAAGCCCACCTTCTAAAACCATTGGACGACCGGCGTTCGCAGCACCTTGAAAACTGGCGTTCAACTCGGACTTGAGCCGATCGAATTGCTCTGCAGTCAAATTGCCTGCTTCTGCGCTATATACGAGTGCGCCAGAGGGACGCGCTGCGTTATCCAGAAGCGATTTGTGCCACTCACAAGCTTTGTTGTGGGTATCCACCGCATCCATTGCGGCCAAGATTGGAGCTAGTCCAGAATGATCGCTTGTGGGATGAAAATTCCGCAAATGGATCATCGGGATCGGGTTTTGTTTTGAAGCTGCAATGCGGCGCTTCGTGTTGCCTACCTTGTAATCATACGCTTTAATCCAGCCATCTTGCCCCACAATTGGAACCACTCGGTCCGGACGCAAGGGGTAGATATGATGGCGTCCTGGCTCAAACTGCAACACCTCTAGATAAGCGTTTCCGCTGAGCAAAAGATGACTAAAAATCGTTTCGATCAGTTCAGGACCACTGAGGTCTGGATTTGGACGCGATAGCAAATCTAGTACCGGATGGGTTGCCAGCCGCTCCCCTTGATCGTCGACCATTAACGGCACACGTGCTGCATTTTGGGTGACCAATGAGATTGCGCGATGAGCAACGGGATTGCGGATACATGCGTTTTGCGCTGCCGCTGCATAAGAGCGCCCCGACCAGTTTGCGGACGGGCTCTCCATCATCGATATAAACGAGTGCGCCGATTTGTGTTCGGCAGGCGAGTTCGCCCGCTGCCCAAACAGTCGGTTGAAAAAGTTGCCCATAGGGTCCTTCCGAAAACTATATGTTTCTAATACGCGGTCGTTGTCGCTTGTTCAGCGCAAGTTCCGCCACCGCCCAAACAAGTGCATCCAGGCGGTCTGGCGAATGTCCATTCGATCGGCCATCAACGCTGAAATTGCACATCTGGTCCTCTAGTTCAGCTAGCAAGCCAACATGGCGCACGCATCCTCGTTCATAGAGAAGCGCCACCGGCTCTGCCCGCAACCACTTGCCGCGTTTGGCGTGCACCGATTTTACGGGCAAACTCGGCTCAACCTGTAGCAATGCATTGCTTACAAGGTCGCCGCCTTGGTTTACCTCTGCAACAACACAATCGGCTTGATAATACTCGTATAGTTCAACCACTTTGCGAGCCCATTTCAGCGGCGACGCTTTTGAAATCGTCGCATCGGCCAAAACGTAGACGCTTTCTTCAAAGAGGCCGGCAACAACGATGCCGCAGCTGTCTGATTTGTCGTGGCTTGTAACCGGCGGATCAACAGCCACCACAATTCGTTCCAACTCTGGTGCAGTTGCAACCCGGTTCAAGTCAATCAATTGCCGCGACCACAAGGCGTCGTCTGCGCTTTGAAGTATTTCACCCTCAAGTTCTTGTCGCCCAAGTGAGGTGCCGCGATACTGACCAACGATGTGATTTAGGAACGCGGGCGCCAGATTTTTCCGATTATCTTGCGTCTTAACTTTGCTTACCCGTGTCATTGGATCATCAATAATCCGCTTTAACAGTTTCATCGGCTTGGGCGTTGTTGTTACCAATTGTTGTGGGCGCTCACCGAGCCGCATACAGAATTGCAGCATGTCCCAGGTTTCATCCGCATGACCCCACTTACAAACCTCGTCGCACCAGGCGCTCGCAAATTGGGGACCGCGCAAGCTCTCGGGATCAGCGGCAGAATATAGACGCGCAATTGCACCGTTTGGCCATTCCAATTCGTTTCTCGCGCGGTGAAAGCTGGGCCGTTCACTTGTCGGGTGAATACTCATCAAGCCAGAATGCCCTTCAACCATCACTGCGCGTGCATCTGCTAGTGTTTCGCCCACCAGCGCAATTGGGCTCTTTGGCTTCTGTGCCATTGCGCTTGCGCGCACCCACTCAGCGCCGGCGCGCGTTTTTCCTGCCCCACGGCCACCAAGCAACAACCATGTTGTCCAATCCCCATTTGGGGGTAGCTGCGAACGTCGCGCCCAAATCGACCAATCAAATTTTAGCGCCTCCAACTCGTCATGGTCGAGTTGAGCAAGCAGTTGGTCAATTCGGTTCATTCAACCTTGCGAGATTTTGAGCAAGTGCCTCACGAAGCGCATGTACGGCCGCACTTTCAACCTTGGTAGACTTTGAAGTCTTTAGAGTTGAGCGCAGCTCCACAAGCTTTTCAAAGGTCTTTGCGATATTGCCAAGTTGCACCGCATCGACTGGTCGTTCAGGACTTATTCGGCGGTCAAGCTGTTCCAGCTGGCGATGCAACACACTAAACATGGTTTCCAAGAATTCATGTTGCTCTGAAATCTCGGTGGGATGCCGACGCGGCCAGCATTCCTTTTTTGCGCGGAGATACAATTGAGACCGAGAAATCGAAAACTTCGCGCAAATCTGCAGGACGGTGAGATTGCTTGAGACATAGGCATTCGCCACGTCGCTCCATTTTGGATCGGTTGGTTTCAAAGGTTTCGCTCATATTGCTGAAATAAAAAAGGCAACCAAGCTTGAGCTGGTTGCCGTTGTTGGCCGCACTACTTCGACCATGCCCAAAACCTACCAAATGACCGTCACGGTGTCAAGGACTATTTTCCTATTTAGGGAATTTTTCTTATTCAGGCTCTACCGTAGGGTCAAACTCTGGCCAGCCAACAATGTGGTTTTCCCAGTCTTCTTCATTCACTTCTGCTTCTGAAACAGAGCGTCCTTTGACGGAAATGCCGGCGTCGATAACGGTCTGCTGATCACCCGAAACAAGCGGATGCCACCAAGCGAGCCCCTTGCCCTCTGCCAAACGCCGATATGCGCATGTCACCGGCATCCAATTGATTTCAGTTACATTTTGGGGCGTCAGCTTTATACAATCTGGTACCCGAACTTGCCTATTGGCGTAGTCCGTACAACCGCACGTTTGCTCGTTCATCAGCTTGCAATGCACATCTGAAGTGACGATTTGTCCGGTGTCCTCGTCCTCAAGCTTAATCAGGCAGCAACGCGCGCAACCATCGCACAATGACTCCCATTCAGCATCGGACATTTGAGCGAGAGATTTTTCTTCCCAAAAATTCATATCGGTCTGTCTTGTTTCAGCCTGAAAATTGCGCCATCAATTGTTTCAATGTTGGCTTAATGCACTTAGTGTTAAGTCTCAAGCGCTTAATCGAAAACGACAATCGCAATTTAGATAGGCATGTAAGTGGTGGATCCGTTCTATCAAAAGAAGAAAGGGCGCAAAACGTCGAAGTTTATCCGCCTGGATTCTTGGCTGGATTCGTCGCTTTATGAGACCTTTCAATCGTTTGGCCATAGCTATCAACGCTTTGGCGATTTTATGTCTCTGTTCCGTGTCACAGGCTTTCGGCGGCTTATCGTCGAGCTGGTCTCTGATGGTTTAACGTTTTTTGCCCTTGGCTTGGTGTTGATGACGGCACTCGCCCTGCCCTCGTTTCAGCTAACAGCGAGTGGCGAGTTTAACCAGGTTGATGACTATGCCATCACCTTTCTTGATCGCTACGGAAACGAAATTGGTCGTCGCGGCATTAGGTCAGACGACAGCATTGAGTTGGCGACAATACCCGAACATTTGATCAATGCGACATTGGCAACGGAAGACCGGCGCTTTTACGAGCACTTTGGCATTGATATCATGGGCATTACACGTGCCATGATCACAAACGTGCGCGCCAATTCCTTTGTTGAAGGTGGTAGCACGATCACCCAGCAGCTTGCCAAGAACCTCTTTCTGTCGTCAGAAAAGACCATCACGAGGAAACTTCACGAAGCGTTCTTGTCGCTTTGGCTGGAAACGCATTATAGCAAAGATGAAATCCTGAAGCTCTATTTTGACCGCGCCTATATGGGCGGCGGCAATTTTGGCGTCGCTGCAGCGTCGGACTATTACTTTGGCAAGAAGGTGCAGGACATCTCCCTTGCTGAAAGCGCAATGTTGGCAGGCTTGTTCAAAGCACCGACAAAATATGCACCTCACGTTGACCTTGCCGCGGCGCGTGGGCGGGCAAATGATGTACTGACCAACATGGTGCAAGCGGGCTTTATGACAGAAGGCCAAGTGACCGCTGCGCGTTTGTCACCTGCTTTCCCGATCGAGCGCTTTGAAGATGTTGAATCGCCAAATTACTTCCTTGATTGGGCCTTCAATGAAGTCAAAAGCATTATCAAGGACTACCCGGTCGGCACCGCGTTTACCGTGCGGACAACTGTTGATCCCGTGTTGCAGAAACACGCTGAAAACTCAGTCGCCTCGATATTGCGTGAAGAAGGCGAAGCCTATCGCGTGCAGCAAGGTGCGATGGTCGTTCTAGAGCCACACGGCGCGGTTCGCGCTATGGTGGGCGGCAGTGATTACGGCAAGAGCCAATTCAACCGTGCAACGAGCCCGACGCGACAACCAGGCTCGTCGTTCAAACCATTCGTTTATGCAGCCGCACTCGAAACCGGCAAGTTCAAACCCAACACCGTTATTTCAGACGCGCCGATTTGTATTGGCGATTGGTGCCCCAAGAACTATGGCCGTTCATATGCTGGCCGCGTTACGCTCAAAAGTGCCCTAGCCCGCTCTATCAACACAGTGCCGGTGCGATTGTCGCAAGCAACTGGTCGCCAACCAATTGCTGATTTAGCGCATAAGATGGGCATACAGAACTCGTTCCCCGTTACCCGTTCGTTGGCACTTGGGGTAATTTCTGTCAGCGTGATGGACATGGCATCGTCATATGCAGTGTTTGCGAATGGCGGATACAAAGCCAAGGCTTTTGGCATAAGCCGCGTCACGACGTTGCGCGGCGATGTGGTTTTTGATGCAAAGCGCGATATTGCACGTGAACGAATTCTACAACCGGAAACCGTTTCAGGAATAAACGAAATGCTCCGCGCTGTGGTGACTTCTGGCACCGGTCGTCGTGCCCAGGTTCCTGGCACGCCTGCATCTGGCAAAACTGGTACCACGCAATCATATAGGGATGCTTGGTTTGCTGGATATACCGGCAATTATGTTGCCGCGGTTTGGTATGGGAATGACGATTACACCAAGACAAATAATCTGACAGGCGGCCGACTCCCAGCCCAGACTTGGCAGAAGTTTATGTCATACGCCCATTCCAACGTAAAGATTGCCGATTTGGAGGGCGCAGAATTTGAGCGCTTGGAAGTTGGTCTTGAGCAGATCGAAGATTCTGACAGTGAAGCACCGCCGTTGGTGCGTCCGCCGACGCTCACGGATGAAGCAGGCGAAAAACTTCGTGAATTGGAACGTACATTCCAAGAGCTTTTGTTCCGCCTTGATGGCTCAACTGGCACCGCAGATGTATCTGCGGCGTCACATCAAGAGTTAGGTTGAAATCTTGCTTCGCAACGCCTTCTACATCCTATTCACACTCGCGATTGCTCTAAGTACCGGGTTCGGCTCGGCTTACTATATGGTGGAAAATGGCCGACAGCTCACCGCATCTAAATATGGAGCTTGGTATGGATGGCCCGATTCTGGGGGCGCAGACACCCATCCCTATCGCCGTGCGGCCCTTGCTCGTTCTGGCGCCCTACAGCTCGGCCGCGCCGAGGGTGTTGTGTTCACCGCAACCAAAGATGACGAAGGTGAAGAGCTGACAAGCAAATGCCAATATCGTATTTTTGGTAGTACGCCGGATGCGTCTGCATGGACACTTCGGGCAGTTCCCGTTGGAAACCGATCATCTGCTGATATCGAGCGCTATTTGGTCAGCGACAAAATCAACCGTATCGAAGGCGGAAACTTTGAAATCGAGGTCTCGCCAAAAATCCAACCAGGCAACTGGTTGCCCACTCCTTCGGCGCAAGCGTTTGCACTCAAGCTGAGTTTTTACGACACAACAGCATTTCTTGTGCTTGGAAACGACGAAGTACGACTGCCGGCAATTGAGCGAGGCAACTGCTCATGATTAGGTTCTTCACCTATATGCTTGCTGGACTTGTTCTAGGCGGCATCATCCATATCTGTGTCATTCTCATTATGCCGGTCGTGTCGACCCAAAATGCATGGGTTTCTATTTCTACTTTTGCGCCAAATAACGAATTACGCATTCTGGGTCCCGACGATGCCGCGCTTGAGACAAGCCTAGAATTGGACCCCGCGTTCGTGCACGCCGTCTGCCAAGTGAGTTTGGACGATGGACCAGTGGAAATAGTGGGAGCTCTGCCCGCGACCTTTTGGTCCGCAGCACTTGTTGCACAAGATGGCAGCGTTCCCTATTCAACGACAAGCCGTACCAATAATAGCCGTGATATGAATATTGGCATATTTAACGTGGATCAGGCGCGAAAACTAATCAGTGACGAACTGGAAATTGATGAGAGCCAACAGATCGTGCGCGTTCCCACAAACCAATTAACGGCAATTATTCGTGTCTTGCCCACGCACCCAAGTTTATCTGCGGCGGTTGAGGCACAGCTAGAGAACGTCCGCTGCGCCCCATTGTGGGGATAGAATACCGCAAAGCTATTTCAGGAATTCGTCTTCATCTTCTTTGATCTCGCTTTGTTGTGAATAGCGAGAATCCAGGAGCGGGAAATCCTTATCGTGGTTGTAGCTTTCCTTCGCGAATGGATCGCAGAATTCACCATTTTTGGCGCGCCCAACAAGTACTGCAAATCGATTCAGATATTCATTTGCGGTGTGGGCTTCTTCATGTGGCGTTTCAACAAGCAATCTGTTTAGCGCGACATCATAAGATTTGTAGCGGTAGTCGACTGCCCTTGCGAACCAGGTGATGTAATTCTTGTTCTCATATTCCCGCGCGCGAACCTGATGCTTAACTGCTGTATTGTCGGCATAAAGTCCACTCAACGCTACTTCGCGTCGACGTTCGATCTCCATGACCAAACAAATCGACCCAAATGCGCTCGGGATCGTTTCAATGTCATCATACACATCTTGCGACAAACGAAGATATCGACCGCGAGAAGAAGCAAAATCCATCAAACGCAAATGGCGATAATATCGGTCTGTGCGGAAGTTGAGATCAACTGGTTTGCTCAATCTAGTTCTTTGCATTTCGACCGCATGATCGAACATCCAATCTTGCGCTTTGTTGGCAACCAAAAAGCGCCATATGCGGTTGCGCATGTCCTGTTCTTCGTTTGTCAAATTGAAAAGGGAGACAGGCTCTTTTCGTCCATCTGCGGCGAGCGCACCAACCCGCGGCAATATCTCATCGTGCAACACATCGGATTGCGCACGCCCAAAATCGCCAACTGGTCGTGCACAAGCAGCCAGTGCAGTCACTAGCAAGGTAAGAGCCATGAACTTGAATAGACTAGTTGCGCTTTTCGCGCCGCTTGCGCTTTGCCCGCACATTATTTTGGTCGTCATTTTCGCGTTCATATCGCACCCCAGGAAAAATCACTACATTGCCGCATCTGATATCTCTCGACCTATCCCGGCGTGGCCTACTACTCTTTATAAACTGTACGATCCGCCCCATGGGAGACCTCACAAATTTGAGTTTGCTGTGTCTTAATTGTTCACAAGCATAAAGTTGCACAAATTCGAGATTGAATTTGCTGTTAGAAAACCATTAAGAAATCGTCAAGGTTAACAGTCTGCTAACGAATTGATGGAAAAGTTAGTTAATTGATTTGTTTTGAACCAATTTTGTGATTCTGGGCGGTTATGATCGGCTTTCAACCATACGAAACATTCCAACTCCTGATTGAATCAGGTGGTATTGATCGTGCAAACACACTTTTGGTCGCCGCTTGTGACGCTTATTCGCGTCGTCCAAAGCCGATGCCAACTGAAAGAATGCAGTTCGAAGCGTTAGCACAAAGACTATTCCCAACAGCGTCTGTTGCGGCGCGTGCGCGAGCAGCTGCAAAGCTTGCCCGGTCTCCTCACCTATCGCCAATTCTCGAGGCACTAGTGGTTGAAAATATCGGCGACGAGTTGGCAAGTTTCCTCGAAAACAATGAGTCGGTTTCTGAAGAGCTGTTGCTCAATATTGTTGAAGGTGGTGACGTTGAAAAAGTCGCCTTGGTTGCTTCGCGTAAAGACCTGACCAAGAAGCTTGTCAGCAAGATTTTTCCGGTGAACAGCCGCAAGGTTTATCGCGCACTCTCAAAGAACCGCTCGATTCATTTCTCCGGCCCTTACTTACGCGCGATCAGCAAAGCCGCAGCAATGGATCAAGTCGTAGCCCATTCTCTTGCCGCACGCGAAGACTTTGACAAGGCATATCTGCTATCTGCGTTTTTCGATCTTAAGGAAGAAGATCGTCTTGAAGTGCTCAAAGCGTTCCAGGGTCGCAAAATTCCGCGCACCAAAATGCACCGCACTTACGAGCATATTTCAGTAGCGACCGCAGAATTCACACAAGCGATGATGAAACTCTTGTCGAAGAACCGTCGACCAGAAGTGACACGCTTGCTCACCCAAATCACTGGGCTTGATGAAGTGCGTTGCGGGGAGATTGCCCACGATGTGAGCGGAGCCGCGCTTTTTGTGGTGCTACGCGCATTCGGATGCAACGAGTATGATGGGCTAAAGGTTCTGATCCATGCCACCGCGCACGATCGAAACAGCTCAAGCGCCCTTGCGCAATATACACGCCTATTCAAACAAGTTGAACCAGAGGCCATGGTGTTTGCAATGTCTGTGTGGCGCGGCGATGCTGAAATCACCGCCCTCGCAAGAGAAGCGTCTTCACGGCCAATTTCACACAAGCCTGTCGCTCCATACAGCACACGTACACCAGAACTGGACAAGGCTGCGGACAGCGCAACCGATGCAGTTGAACGTGCAATGCAGGCGGTTCAAAAGCTGCGTAATAACAAAGCGTCTTAGCCCAAATCTACTATAGTTAGTCCAAGATCAGGTTTTCTGGTTTCGACAGAAACCACCCAAAAGTCTGGATCAAATTCCGCCTCTTGGACAATGCGTTCACGTACGGCAATTGGATCTTTAGCTTTTATGCGCGCAACGAACTGTCGATCGGTCGCGTCTGGATTGGCGGGCGCTGGCGCAAATAGCGAACAAGTGCCGTCAAGGTGATCGACCTCAATCCAAATTTGACCAGCGTCTTTGTCGCCGCGTCGAGACACAACACAGAATTCGCCAGCATCATTTAGCCGTCGCACAAGGGCAGCGACCCATAGCTCGGCGCGAACTCTACTCATATCAAATCAGAATTTCGCGTTTGCAGCGATGAGCATATCAATTAGCTCTGGCGTCACTTCGCCAGTTTGATCGTAATTGTAAAATGTTTCGAATTTGCGGATCGCAGTTGCTGTTGCCTCACCAGCAATACCGTCAACTTTACCGACATCATAGCCAAGTGAATTCAGACCGGCCTGTACTTTTGCGACCAATTCTGAAGAAACTGCGGACGATGTAGATGACGTCGTTTCTGCTGTAGCCTGCTGCGCGATATTAAGAAGCGGATCAGAAGCAGCTTGCGGTGCGCTCGCAGGCGCTGGATTTGAGACTGGAGCCGAGTAAGGCACAGTCACCTGGCCCGAGTTCAAGATTTCAATCAAATCGTCGCTGATGGCCCCGCTAGAGGTCAGCCCATTCTCAACTTCGAACTCGCGAATGGCAGCCGCTGTTTTCGGCCCATAATAGCCATCGACCTTTTCTTTGAAATAGCCGAGCTCATAGAGTTTTGATTGCACGAAGAACGCACTTGGGTTGCCAGTGACAGGACCAAAAGAAGGCGCAGCAGCCGGCGCTGGCATTGGTTGCGCAACTTGCTCGATTACGGTTGGTGTGCGAACTGGCGGCACAAACTCGACGGGCGCAACCGTTGCTTGTTCAATTTGCTGATTGTTTGCAAATAGCGGCGCGGGATGTGCGTTCTCCTGCATATAGAGCGCGTTGATGCTCGCCCAACCCAATGAAGCGGTTAGCGCCAACGTAAATGCTGTGTTGCCAGGCGATTTCGCCATCAATTTCCAAATTGGCATCAAGAAGCCAAGTTTAAACTCCGGCATTTTCATCTCCGGCTGTTGGTTTACACCAGTGTAATTTGCCATTTCAAAATGTCCCCGAATCTATCCCGTCTTCGTGTGCAGCTTTTGCTGCTTGCGCTCTTCTTCAACAAATCGTCTATCGCTCAGGTTTTCCAACACTGCCGCCTGTTCGGGGCTCGTTGGTCCGTCAATAGGCAAGTTGATGGCAAATTGAGCGCCTTCACCTAATTTTGATTTTATCGCCACTTCGCCGTCATGCAGCTCGGTCAAACCTCGCACAATTGAAAGCCCCAACCCAGTGCCCTCATATTGACGATTTAGTCCATTTTGCGCTTGGAAGAACGGCTCTCCAAGTCGTGCAATGTCTTCTTGCGAGATGCCTACTCCGTAGTCTTTGACGCGCATTGAGATCGTTGTTCCGCTCATTCGGATTTGAAGTTCAACCTTTGAGTTTTCCGGGCTGAATTTCACAGCATTTGACAAAAGGTTGATCAACACTTGGCGGCAGGCTCGCTCATCAGCGCGCAGCATTGGCAAGTTCTTTGCAACATCTGCAACCAGCTGAACATTTTTTGCGTCAGCCGCGTTCTTCACAATTGCGAAGCACGGCTCAACCAAATCCTGGGGCGCAAACAACTCTGTACTGATCTCAAACTTGCCAGCCTCAAGCTTGGACATATCAAGTAGCATTGAAACCGTATCGAGCAAATGTGTACCAGACTGACGGATCAGTTGTGCATATTCGAGGTGATCAGGCGAAAGCTCGCCACCAATATTGCTGATCATCATGTCTGAGAATCCCACCACAGCATTAAGCGGTGTGCGCAATTCATGGCCAATGGTTGCTAGGAAGCGCGACTTTGCCTCGCTCGCTGACTCTGCAAGCTTTTTGGCTGCCTCAAGATCAACTTCTTGTTCCTTGCGCGAAGAAATATTGCGCATGATCGCAATAACTTCTGCACGACCTTCATCATTTTGCCGATCGTGAACCGCTGAGAATGCGACTTCCACCCAGACAAACTCTGAGCGATCAGGTCGTTCGCAACGTATACGCACGTCAATCGATTTTGAGACACCTTTATGACTCACATCAGCGATTGTCTTGAGGTACTTAGGGCGATCCAAAACATGCACACGTTCCATCAACCCGGTGCCAGAAAGCTCATATCGCTTGCAGCCGAAGAGATTTTCGGAAGTATGCGATAGATAAATGAGTTTGCCATCAGCATTGTAACGCGCAACTGCGTCACGCACGCTTTCAACCAGATTGCGGAATGCACGCGCCTGTGCCTGGTCGCTTTCAGCAAATGCACGCTTTGATTCAACTAGCGTTACAGCAAACAGCGCAAAGCCCATCACAAAGGCAATGGTCGCCAATGCCGAATTCACATAGCCATTTAGACCCAAGTCAATTTCGATGGCGGATGAGTAAACTAGGAATTGGATTCCCAACGAGAGGCTGCCGAACAATCCAGCACCAAAGAGGGCTGAGCGGCGGCCGAAGAAGTGCGCTGAGATTGCGGCCAAGATAACAATCGCTACCCCCGCGATCGTTGAACTAGGGTCAAGCAACGCGCAGGCGACGCCGACCAAGCAAAGCCCGAGCACCTGCAAATGCACACGCGATTCGATTGGCAATAGTGTTGAGGCAAATCCTATTACCCCAAACCAAATGGCCAGTGAAAGGAATAAAGAGCCAACAACGATTGAGCCCAAATAGAATTGGAAAGCGCAAATGGCGATCCCAACAGCTGCAACAACAATGCTAGCTTGGGCATTCACCTGAAATGAACGCGCGCGAATTTGGCCCGGGTTGTCTCCCGAGATCCTCATACTTTGTTTGTCGGCGTGACTAAAAAGAGCCGCCAAGGGATTACGCATTACAAAACATCACTCGTTGCGGTTTACATGTTGGATGCCAACTTCTCACGCAAGAAACTAAGACAGCCTTAAATGGGCCGTCCCGGAGTGGTTTTTGAGAATGGTTTCTACAGCTGTGGTAAACAAATGCTTTTCAACGCAAAAATGCGGATAGATAAAATTTTATCGAATTTTCGCACGTCGATTTCACAAATTGTAGCTACGGTCAAACCAACGAAAAAATTGTGGTAACAAATTGTGTTTTTAATCCGTTGTGTTTTTTGGCTGGGATTGGGCTTTATGGTCGTCAAACCGTTTGCGTTTGCGCCAGATGACGCTGCAACCCTCGCAAATCAAGCGCTGGCAAATGGCACCAAGTTGGCTGTCGAACAAGCTCTTGATCTAGAGTGTACCGACACAACATGCCAGCAAATAAAGACTGCGGCACTTATTACATCCGTTGTTACCACGCATACGAACAAGCCTTTGAGTGAACCGGTGCGGATGGGCAGCATTGCCCCTACCCCGCCGCCACGCCCAACAAGGTTTAACTGAACCACAAGAGACCGCATCACTTCCCCGATGCTACTCCAAATGCGGTCTTGCACCTGAGCCGACAACATCTCCCCGGTGTTGCGGCTCTTTTTTTTGCGTGGAGAATTTCCTTTGCATGGTCTAGAAGGAGGCGGAATTGCTCTGGAGACGGTAATGAATTTTGATGAGATTAAAGAGAGCCTGGAATTTCTTGACGATTGGGAAGACCGCTACAAGTTCGTAATTGACCTTGGTGGTGACTTGCCTGCGCTTGAGGATGCGGAAAAGACCAAACTCGCTAAAGTCGAAGGCTGCGTTTCTCAGGTTTGGCTCGTCGTTGATGAAAAAGAAAACAATCAACTGGTGTTTCGGGGCGATAGTGACGCAATGATCGTCAAAGGTCTCGTGGCTATTGTTGTTTCTTTGTTTTCCAACAAATCGCCACAAGAAGTAATTGATACACCGGCACAAACTATTCTCGAAGGTTTGGGGCTAAATGAGCATTTGACGTCGCAAAGGGCAAATGGCTTGCGGTCTATGATTGATCGGGTTTATGCGGAAGCCCGCGCGCGTCTCTGATAAATAAGCGCGGCACAAAACCTGTGGCGACATCAAAATCGTTGTCGTTGCCCCCCTTTTGCGTAAGCGTTGATGTTCCAGAACTCGGCAGCGTGATCTAGCCCCATGCGCAGAACCAATTTCGCACTGCGGCGGGGCCATTGACGCTCAAATTCAATTTGTTGAAGGCCCTTGTCGAAGCCACAAATGTCGACAACGACCGCGGCACAGTCTTTGGGCAAGTGACTTATAAGCTCGGCAAGCTTCTTCCGACAATCCAATGACATATCGGATAAATCAGCAATTCCAGCAGGTGTTGTGCCTTTTGGTTGCCTCAAAACCGAAAGGTTTTGTGTAATATTGGGCCGCAACCGACTTCTTTCAATCAAGGTAGAGACCCGATTTGCAACCAAGACATGATGCGGTAACAAGAATGCTTCCGCCTCACCCTTGTTCGCCCGCGACAATCGGGCAATCGTGTCATTGGCGCCTACCACAGGACCAGTTGGTTGCGGGAGGTGATTGTCTTCCTGCAAAAGCCTAAGGTGCTGTCTTTTCAACCATGACCGCGCTTCTGGCGTTGTGAGCAAGCCATTTCCACCTTTGGTCAAGACACCTTGAGAAATGAGTGCGTTTACGACTTCATTTGGCAAAGAGCAGCGATTTGCCCCATCAAGGACTACCCACTTCCCTTCAACTTGAGACAGCTCAGGTTTGGAGTGGACCGTCTTCACAAATCTATATTGGCGTCGCAAATGTTTCATTGCGCGGCCTGCTTGTTGTTGTAGCAATGATTATCTGCTGCGAAATTCAGAACATATTCGAGCGCCGTTAACGCGTGGTCGAATTCGGGATCATCGCGCATATCTTCGATCCGAGCACAGGCGTGGGACACCGTTGTGCGATCGCGCCGAAACAATTGGCCCGTTTTTGTCAATGTATTGCCCAATGCAACGTGCGTCATATACATGGCCAGCTGACGCGCTAAGGCAATATGTGCTTGCCTGCTTGAATGATTAAGGATCTCATCCGGACTGACGCCTTGAATAGCAGCTACCAAATTGACAGCAAGTGTTAGTTCCTCCCTGTTTTTAGTAGTTAGTCGCGTCCGGAAAATGCTGGACCGAATAGATCTAATTTCTTGCGATTTTGATTTTAAAGTATGCATTGTGATAAACGCTTTCATAATAGGTATATATTCCTATACCGCGTTTGTCATGAGGCGGGGATAACTCTGCCCCCAATATTTTTATTAAATTTTTATAAAATATGCATTTTTTTCGCTAGACAGATTCAATCTTCAACTTGAAGTAGAAATAAAAAAAGGGCCGCTAGCGGCCCCTTGTGGATTTTCTTCCTATCCGGAGAACTTACTTCCCGGGCTTGCGGCCCAAACCCATTTCGCGAGCAAGACGCGAACGCGCAGCCGCGTAGTTTGGCGCAACCATTGGGTAGTCGGCTGGCAAGTTCCACTTTTCCCTATATTCTTCTGGAGACAGGTCATAGTGGGTGCGAAGGTGGCGCTTTAACGACTTAAACTTCTTACCATCTTCAAGGCAGATAATGTAATCAGGTGTAATTGACTTTTTGACGGACACGGCAGGTTTACGTGCTTCTTGGGCTGGCTGAGCCTCTTGCTGCGTCAAGGAATGCAATGTGTTGTGAACATCAACAATAAGCTTTGGCAAATCCGCTTGGCTGATCGCGTTATTGCTAACATAGGCACTAACGATATCAGTGCAAAGCTCAATTACTTCGCTACTATTTTGAGTTTGCTTGTCTGCTGTTTGTTCCACGTTTCAACACCGTTCGTTCGAAATTCCAATACAAATAAGTGTTCCGCACTTATTACGTGCGGTACTAAAACGAATATAGTCAACAATCAAGGTGTAAATAGGACCAAATAGAATCAAATATCAGATTGATTGAATTGTTCGTTCTACTTGTCTTTTTCTAAGTCATTTACCTTCATCATTTCTGTTGGCCGGTAACCTGCAGCATAAGCTGCTTTCGCCAATAGATGTGCTGAAATAGGAGCTGTGAGCAAGAAGAAAACAAAGCCGGCGAGCGCGCGAAGCGCAACAGAGCCATCCAGCGCAAATACTGCAATGGCAACGAAAGCCAAGCCGGAGCCAAGTGTACCCGCTTTGGAAGCGGCATGCATCCGCGTGTATAGGTCCGGCAAACGCAATATGCCAATTGCCGCCGCAAGGCTGAAGAAAGCCCCAACAATCAATAATGCACCAGCAAGATAGGCCAAAATATCAGTCATCGTTTAGTTTCCTTCCGATTCTGATTGGTTGGCGCGAATTTCCCAACGCTGTAAGATGTAGCGCGCAAAAGCAACGGTTGCCAAAAAGCCCACTAGGCCAAGTGAAATGGCGATATCAAGGTAAAGCATATAGCCTGTTTTGATGGCAATCACGGCGATGAAGCCAATACCTACCGATACAAGCATATCTAGCGCCAAGACGCGATCTGGAAGTGTGGGACCACGCACAATGCGTATGATCACCAGCAGCATCGCTAGCGTGAGCACAACAAACGAAATAGCGACTGCATATTCGAGAAAAGCCAAGCCTGACATTATTCGAATACCTCCATTATCTTCGCTTCAAAGCCGGTAGAGATGTCTTTGATCAACCCGCGTTTGTCTGGCGCAGAAATAGCATGCACATAAAGGACAGATCGGTCCTCCGCCACATCAACGCTAAGCGTGCCAGGCGTAAGCGTGATAAGGTTTGCTAATAGCGTGATCTCCATATCTGACTTCACCCGCAGCGGGAACGCAATTATGGCAGGTTCAAGCGACTTCTTCATGTTTGGCGATAGGACTAGGGCCATAACTTTGATCGAGCTGAGCACCAGTTCGTAGAGAAACAGCAACGCCAAGCCAATGATCTTTGGCACTTTGGACAAGAATTTAGGGCGAGTGATTTGGAGCCGGATGACCCAAAGCGCAGCAACACCAATTGCGCCGCCAAGCAATAAATTACCGAGACTGAATGTCCCCGTGATTGCAGCCCAGGTGACGGCTAACAAAACTGCGATGGCTAGAAACGTCATTGAGTTCTCTCCCCAAATACTGAGGTGACGTAATCACCGGAACTACGAGTTACATCGTTTGCCGACTCGATACCGGCACGGATATACATTGAGGGCCAAAGTCCAATTGCTACAATCAATGCAACCAGTGCTGCGGTTGGCCATAGGCCCCAACGTGTGCCTCGCCGATCCAACATCTTTATTCGATCGTTTGGCATTTCCGACTGACGGCCCTCGCGGCCATTGCGCCAGAAAATATGCGCCCAAAGTCGCGAACCTGCAATAGACGTCAGGATCGAGTTAAGGAGCAACGCGCCAACCACCCACCACTGGTGAACCGCTAGGCTGTTTTCCGCAAGTGTCAATTCTATACCAGATTGCACAAGCACAAGCTTAGGCCAGAAGCCTAAGAATGGCGGCAGACCTGCTGCGGCAAATACCAAAACAAGGAACAGAATTGAAAGTGGTGAACTTGCCCGATATAGCCCGCCCAAATGGCGAATATCAGATGTGCCGCCCATTCGTTCAACAAGACCAACAGTGAGATAGAGCGCTGTCATGGTGAGCATCGAATGCACAGCATAGAGGCTGGCACCAAGAATGCCGCGGGAAGAGCCAAATGCCAGGCCAGCCATCATTGCGCCGATGCCACCCATCACCAGAAAGCCTAGAGCGCGTCTTGCATTTGTTTGGGCTAATGCCCCAAGCGGCGCAAGCACCAAAGTGAAAACTGCAACGGCCATAATCAGAATTTGGAGTTGCCCATGCGACTGTGGGATTAGCATCAAATGAACGCGCAATAGTGCATAGACGCCAACTTTTGTGAGCAAACCAGCAAATAGCGCTGAAACAGCGGGATCAGGCGCGTGGTAGGATGCAGGCAACCAGCTGTTTACTGGGAATGCTGCGGCTTTCATTGCAAATGCAAGAAAGAACAGTGCTGCAACAGAAGCAATTGCGCCATTTTCAACAAGCGGTGCTTTGACCATGATGTCGGCCATATTCAAAGTACCGACGAGACCATAAAGATAGGCGATGCCGATAAGGAAGAATGTGGTCGCGAGGAAGTTGATGAAGCCATATTTGATCGCGGCATCGAGTTGAATTTTGCGTCCGCCAATGACCATCAATCCAAAGGAAGCAATCAACATCACCTCGAACCAAACATACAGGTTGAACAGGTCGCCCGTAAGGAACGCACCCGACACCCCGGTTAGAAGTATCAGCATCAATGGATGGTAGCCATATTTGGTCTCGCGGGCTTCAACCTCGCTTTGAACAAACAAGACCACCACGAGCATGACGACGGTGGAAACCAACGCAAACAGCGCGCCTAAGGCGTCAGCGGTAAAGCTGATACCAAATGGTGGCAGCCAATCGCCCATCGTCATCGTCAATGGACCCTTGGCGAAGACAGTCTGCAGAAGGCTGAAATTCGCAAGCAATGTGGCGATCAAAATCGCAAATGAAAATGGCGCCTGCCACTCGGTGCGATTGCGCAACATCAGCAAAATTGCGGCGCCAACCATGGGCAAAGCGATGGGCCACACAATGACCCAGTCTGCTGCAGACGTGGCGACGTCCAGCATGGCTGGCGGAAGATCTTTTGGTGTCGCTGCGGAACTAGCCATCTTGCGAGCGCCCCTTCTTAATAGCTCAGCGGTGGACGCGGACTATCGTCCGGTTCGGCCACGCGCATAGTGTCAGTGTTGTCGGCGTTGAGTTCTTGATAGGCGCGGTAAGTTAGCACCAAAAGAAACGCGAAAAGCGAAAAACCGATCACAATCGCTGTCAAAATCAGCGCCTGCGGCAACGGGTTCGCAATTGCTTCAAGGGGTTGATACTCCCCCTCCGGCACAATTGGTGGCACCTCGCGCGTCACGCGTCCAACGGTAAAGATCAATAGGTTTACAGCGTTACCTAAAATCGCGATGCCCAGCAGCATCCGAATAAGAGAACGTGAAAGCAGCAGATAGATTGCAACGGTGAAGAACAATCCAATGAGAATAGCGAGTGCAGTTTCCATTACTTGTCGTCCTCATCTTCTTCTAGCGCCAAAGCAATTGTGGAGATTGCGCCCAGAACCACAAAGTACACGCCAATATCAAAAAGCATTGGTGTAGATAGCGCCAATTCTGAGCCGTCGCTGAGGTTGATAAACAACCACAGCCCTTTAAGGAACGGCACTTCAACGAACAAGGACATGAAGCCGCTCAGCGCTGCGATAAACACCCCAAACCCTGCGAAAGTGATAGGATGGAAAACCAGCGCGCGACGCACTTCAGCAACGCCTGCAGAAATGCCGTAGATCGCAATTGCCGACGCAGCGATCAGACCACCAATAAACCCGCCGCCGGGTTCATTGTGGCCGCGCAACAGAACGAAGATCGAAAACACAATCATCAATGCAGCAAGATATGGGGCGATGGTGCGGAAGATCACTGTATTCATGATGCGCTCCTCGTCTTTCTAGCGCTGCTTGTGGCGCGTTTCACCGCCTTCTTGATGGCACCGATACCACGCTTGGGTCCGCCTGCACGGATGCGGATTAGGGCCAAAATGGCGATGCCTGCGGTCATCACAACGGAGATTTCGCCAAGCGTATCAATTGCACGATAATCAACAAGAATGACGTTCACGATATTACGGCCATGGGCAATCGGCACGCTGGTCTTGGTGAAGAACTCAGTCAAGGTCGTATCAAGATCGGTTTGCAAAACTGCAAGCAACAACATGGTCAAGCCAATGCCACACACAAGGGCCAAGCCGCCATCGCGAATGACTTCCTCAAAGACACGATTGTCGCGCTGGTCAAGGTGAAGCTTTGTCATCACCAACGCAAGGATAACAACAGATAGCGTTTCAACCATGAATTGGGTGAACCCAAGATCAGGCGCGCCCAAAAGCAAGAAAATTAGCGCTACCGCAAAGCCCTGCACCCCAAGCGATACAATCGCGACGAGGCGCGTGCGGCCAAAAACCACTGCCAACAAGCCCAGCGCAGCGATCAGCAACACGCCCCATTCCTGGAACCGCAGTTGCGGCAATACGTCAGGCATAGGTGGAATGCTGCCAGTGAGCACCATTGGCGCGTAAACAGCTCCAGCAAGCGCAACAAATACCAAAATCAAATAAAGCTCTAGGCGGCCATGCTGGATGATGCGCGTGATCCAGTCGGCGAAACGCACTAGGCCAAACATAAATTGATCGAACCCTTGGTCCGGCCCCCAAGTCCATACACGCGCAATGCGGCGCAAAATGTCGCGCACTGTTTCGAGCTTCCAATGGATTAGACCGCCCAAAGCCCATGTGGCAATCGAAAGCCCAAGAGGAATAGGATCAAAGTGCAGGCCAAGATGATTGGAGACTTTGTGGTTGTAGACAGCGCTCGCAGAAGGCGAGAAGAACCAATCTCCGAATTGATAAATAAACACACCAGCTGCAATGCCTAGAACAGCTAAGATTGCAGGTCCCGCCAACATCGAAAGTGGCGCTTCATGTGGGGACTTTGGTGTCGCAATGCGCGGCCCCAAGAATGGTTTGATCGCAATGGCTGCGCCCGCCGCCATCATTAGTGCGTTACCGACTAGCGCAACGATTGCAATTAGCCAATGTTGCCACTCGAATGTTTTGGCTATCAAGTAAATCTCTTCTTTGGCAAAGAAGCCAAGCGATATTGGCAATCCCGCCATTGAAAATGCGGCAAGTGCTGCGCCAAAGAATGTTATCGGAAGCTCTTTTGCGATGCCTGAAACTTCGGTGATATCACGTGTACCCGTTTCATGGTCGATTGCGCCAACCACCATAAACAAGCCGCCCTTGTAGAACGAGTGCGCAACCAAAAAGAGCATAGCCGCGAGAATTGCTTCTTTGCTGCCCGCGCCAATTAGCATCACCAACATGCCCAAAGACGCCATTGTGGTGTAGGCGAGCATTTGCTTCATGTCTGTTTGGCGCAGGGCCAACAAAGCTCCGGTGATTAGGGTAATGCCACCCAAGATCGGTAGCGTGACCTGCCATTCAATTGTGCCACCCAAGATTGGATTAAAGCGCGCGAGCAAATAGACCCCCGCTTTCACCATTGTTGCAGAGTGTAGGAAGGCTGAAACTGGAGTTGGCGCTTCCATGGCGTTAGGCAACCAGAAGTGGAACGGCACTTGCGCAGATTTTGTGATCGCACCAAATAAAACGAGGATAAATACCGGTAGGTAAGCACTGTGCTCTGCCATAAACCCTGGATACTGCAGCATTGTGCTGATGTCCAAAGTCCCCATCGAGAAGCCGATTAAGACCAAACCTGCCAAAAGCAGCAATCCACCGCCGCCAGTGATGACCAACGCTTGAATCGCTGCCCGACGTGACGCTTGCCGTGAATGATCGAAACCGATCAGCAAGAACGAAGTGATTGAAGTGAGTTCCCAAAACACAAACAGGGTGATGACATTGTCAGCCAAAACCAACCCGAGCATTGAGCCCATGAACATCAGGATGAATGCATAGAAGCGCCCCAAATGTTGATGTCCACTTAAGTAACCACCCGAATAGATGACGATGAATGTGCCAATTCCCGAAATGAGCAGACCAAAGACAAGGCTCAAACCATCAAGGTAGAAACTCAGCTCAATTCCCAGCATTGGTATCCAAGGAAGCGCAAAACGTAGCTTTTCGCCCTGTGCAATCAAATCAATAAAGCTGAAGATATATGCGAAAATACTTGCAGGAATAAGTGCTAAAACCCAGCCCGCGTGCTGAGGCACAAAACGCTTCACCAAGGGCGCGACAAATGCAGTTAAAAATGGTGCAATCGCAACGAGCAACATAGAGAAACTTTGCGCTTGTGTCGGTATCATTTGTGCCCCTTGATCTCATCATCTAGCGCGAACGAAACGCTCAAACGCAACGCAGTTTGCCGAATCATCCCACACGTGGTTGGTATTTGACCCGTACAACCAGCTACGGACAAGGCTTGCAACCGGATTAGCAAGTAAAAACAGTGTACAATCCGGCAAACTAGGTAGTGGCTATGCGCGCGGCAGCGTTTTGCCGAGAAATATGGCGCCGTTATCAGCAATTTCTTTGAATCCAAGCGCTTTGTAAAAACCAATAGCATTTGAATTTTGCTTGGACACCCCCAGATGAACTCCGCTAACGCGCGATGACTGGAGTTTTTCGCACACCGCTTCAATCAATTTACGCCCAAAACCCGTTCCCTGTGCTTCTGGAAGTAGATTGATGTGCAAGTGGGCCGGGTAGAGTTCGGCGAACTTGGGTGCTGCCTGTTTTTCATTGGCGATGGCTTCCCACCCAAGCCGATCATGCTTCGTCTTGGGAACAATGCCCTGTAATCGCTGCGCGACCAACGGCCACCAATTGTCATTTTGCCAGCGCTTGAATACTTCAGTGTTCGGGGCGGAAACGATGTAGCCCAATAATTTGGTGTCTTTTTCGATCACAAAGCAAAAACTGGGATCAAAATGCAGATATGGCGTTGCCCAGATTATTGCTGGCAAATCGGGAATTGAATAAAGGCTAGAAGCGTCTTTCCCGCTATCTGCGGTTTGAAGACAGATATTTGTGACCTGACGCTCATCAGCTTTGTTCGCAACGCGAAGCGATATCTCATTTGGGTGCGGCGACGTATTCATCATCAATCCCTGAACCGAATGGTTGCCATCTTTCACACAATAGTTAGTGTGTCTTTTCGCGGCGAATCCTTAAAAATCGTCCAATCAGAACCATATGTGACGGCGCAGGTCGACACGTTGCGATCTGAAATATCGTAAAAACTGAAGCATTGCGAACAGCGTTCTCGAATGTATCGCGCCAGTTGATGAAGGAAAACAAATGGGTCACATCAATCCGCCAATTGCAGAAACTCGGCCACATTTCAGCGAAAACCATGGATATAAGCGTAACGATGTTTACCACTGGTTGCGCGACGAAAACTGGCAAAAGGTCATGCATGACCCTTCGGTTTTGCGACAAGATATTCGAGACTACCTAGAAGCGGAGAACGCCTACTTTGACCAATTCATGGATGCGCATGAAGAGCTCAAAGACACGATTTACAAGGAAATCCGTGGCCGCATCAAAGAGGACGATACCTCCGTTCCCTTTAAACACGGGCCATATGCATATTTCAGCCGCACGTTAGAGGGGCAACAATATAGCCAGCTTTGTCGCACAGATCGCGACGGCGGAAATGAAACTGTACTGCTTGATCAGAACGTTGAAGCGGGCGACGGCTATTTCCGCTCGGGCGGCGCTTCGCATTCTCCAAACCACAAATATCTGGCATGGTCTTGTGACCGTAAGGGTTCTGAATACTTCACGATTTTTGTGCGGGATTTAGAAACAGGCAAAGAACTAGAAGATCAGATTATCAACACGTCGGGCGGCACCGTTTGGGCCGCCGACAGTCAAAGCTTCTTCTACATTGTCCAGGACGAGAACCATCGTCCACACAAAGTTTTCCAACATAAACTCGGTGACGATGCTTCCAAAGACCGCCTCGTTTATGAAGAAAAGAACCCCGGCTTCTTCCTTAGCCTGAACAAAACCAGCTCCAGCAATCTGATTTTGATTGATGCGAACGACCACATTACGAGCGAAATTCGCTACATCCCCGCGGACAAAGCGGACAGCGAACCCGTTCTTGTTGCCGAGCGTGTTACCGGTCGCGAATATGGTGTCGAAGATGATGGTGATACGCTTTACATTGTCACCAACGCTGACAATGCCATCGACTTTAAAATGGTCACCGCGCCCCTCACTTCGCCAAGCGCTGAAAACTGGACTGACTTAATTGAGCACCGGCCAGGGGTTTTGCTTCAAGGCTATTTCTTGAAAGATGGCTTTTTGGTTCGCAAGGAGCAGTTTGAAGGACTGCCGCGTATCATTGTGCGCAATCTGGAAAATGGCGAAGAAGAAGCGATTAGCTTTGACGAAGAGGCGTACACTCTGTCCGTGGCAGGTGGCTATGAGTATGACTCAAGTGAGATCCGCTATTACTACTCATCGCCGACCACGCCGTCTCAGGTTTTTGACTATGACTTAAAAACCAAAGAGCGTGTGCTGCGCAAAACTCAAGAAATCCCATCTGGTCACGACCCAAAGAAGTACGTCACACGACGTCTGTTCGCCACAGCGTCAGACGGCGAGCAAGTGCCGGTTACAATCTTGCATTTGGCGGACCTGGAATTGGACGGCACTGCGCCTCTGCTGTTGTACGGGTACGGATCTTACGGGATGTCGATGCCTGCAGGATTTTCTGAGAATAATCTGTCGCTTGTTGACCGTGGCGTTGTCTATGCAATTGCCCACGTTCGAGGTGGCATGGAAAAAGGCTATGCTTGGTACACCAATGGCAAGCACAAGCACAAAACAAACACGTTCGATGATTTTATCGCTTCGGCCAATATGCTAATTGAAAAGGGATATACGGCAAAAGGCAAAATCGCGGCCATGGGTGGATCCGCCGGTGGTATGCTGATGGGCGCCATCGCCAACAAAGCGCCAGAACTATTTGGTTCGATTATCGCTTTGGTGCCATTTGTCGACGTGTTGAATACGATGCTGGATGACACGCTGCCCCTCACCCCACCTGAATGGCCGGAATGGGGAAATCCTATTGAATCAAAAGAGGATTACGAGCGCATCGCAGCTTATTCGCCTTATGACAACGTGTCCGCACAAAACTATCCGGCGACATTTGTTATGGCTGGTTTAACCGATCCGCGCGTGACCTATTGGGAACCAGCAAAGTGGGTTGCGAAACTGAGAGTGACAAAAACGGACGATAACCCACTGATCCTTAAGACCCATATGGGTGCGGGACATGCGGGTATGTCCGGGCGGTTTGAGCGAATTAAAGAAGTCGCGATGGCCTATGTTTTCGCATTGGAAACTACAAAATAGTGCGGATTTAAAAAGTATTTTCTTATTGAAGTATTGTTGTCGCGCTTCTGTGGGCTTATAACTCTTGTGGAAACGCGGCAAAATCGCTGAAAAAGCAAAAAAATGGAGGCACCTATGTCTTTTGAACTTCCTGAACTGCCATATGCATATGATGCTTTGGCTCCATATATGTCAGCTGAAACTCTTGAGTTTCACCATGACAAGCACCACCAGGCCTATGTAACCAACGGCAACAAGTTGCTTGAGGGTTCTGGCCTTGAAGGCAAGTCACTTGAAGATGTTGTGCGTGAAAGCCATGGCAAAAATGCTGGCTTGTTCAACAACGCTGCGCAACACTACAACCACATCCATTTTTGGAAGTGGATGAAAGCAAATGGTGGCGGCGCAATTCCGGGTGAATTGGAAGCCAAGATTATCTCAGATTTGGGTTCTGTTGCAGAATTCCGCGAAGCATTTCTAAATGCAGGCGCGACACAATTTGGTTCTGGATGGGCATGGCTTGTTTTGAACAATGGCAAGCTTGAAGTCACCAAAACACCAAATGGTGAAAACCCATTGATTCACGGCCAAACACCGTTGCTCGGTTGTGATGTTTGGGAGCACTCCTATTACATTGACTACCGCAATGCGCGCCCGAAATATCTCGAAGCGTTCTTTGATTCTATGATCAATTGGGAATATGTAGCCGAGCTGTTTGACGCAGCAAGCTAATCCCTTTCAAGACTTTAGTCTTTTAGCCCGCTCCGCGCCCTGCTGAGCGGGCTTTTTGTTTGAAATTGGGGAAATTGAATTCTTCCCTTCTCTCGACACACCTCCAGGTGTTAATATTTGATTAACCAAAGAGGTGGTGTGTTGCGTACGCTTAAAGTTGTTGGAATTGTTGCACAAAATAAGGCGTTGGGCTCGATTTTGGCTATGATGCTAAAAGATACCCCTGACGTACGCGTGCGCGTTTTTGAAACCCACAAGGCCCTGCAGGTCTATTTGCGCATCGCGCCAATTCATCTGTTGCTGTGCGACTATCAGCTTGACGACATGAGCTGCCCGCAACTGGTTTCATCAGTGAAATCAAACCCACAAATGCATACTGAGAACATGCAAATCATTGCACTAACGCGCAAAGTCGATCGCGCAATGCAACGCCAAGTTGGCCTTGCTGGAATTGACGAAGTCATCGTAAAGCCGACGTCTCCTGCTTATATTCGCGAGCGTGCAATTGCACGACTAGAACAACCGGCAAAGTACAAGCGTGTTCCGGCGCAAAATAGTGGCCTTGCTGCCCGTGTCGATGCTTATATCGAGACGATCGCGCAAAATCGCGATTTGCCGGAAAACGTGGTTCCACTGTTTGGACAGAAGCAACCAGAGCAACACCCTGAACTGGTCTAACAGATTGTTGCTAGGCGAGTAGCTCCGAAAGTTTTTCCCAACCTTCTTCAGGCGTCCTTGCGAACATCAGCCGTTCGGCAGCGCGTGGCGCACCAGCCGAAACAATCTCCTGCACAAACCCGCGCAATAGCAAAAACTCATCACGCGGGGAGATACACAAGAGCGGTTTGTACCCAGAGTACACCCAAACTTCCAAATAGCGTTCAAGGTCGGAAAATGCTGGCGGCATTACCCAGAAATGCCCAACATCTGTGAGCGTTTTTTCAGTTGCAGAAGCGCCAACCTCAACTATTTCAGCGCCTTCTGGCCGGGCAATACCTTCATGCTCAGCGTCGGCATAGATTTTGACTTGTCCGCCGGTTGACAGTGCACCTGTTAGCAAAGCAATTCCAACTTCGCCTTCGGGCTCAGTGCAAACAATTCTCGATCCTTTACTGGCGATGAACTCGCCACAACTATGCGCCTCTTCCACATGGATTTGCTGGTTTGCACGCCCAATTGGTGCAAGAAAACCCGCAGGCGTGTCGATAGTTTGTAGCTTGGCCAACTTGGCTTTTGAACGTCGTTTGAGCAATTTCAAATCCTATCGACCGCGTTTGAGGCTGCCAAGAATCCCACGCACCAACTGGTTACCCAATTGGCGGGCCACGGTTCGGGCGAAGCTATTGATGGCTTTTTCTGTGGTTGTTTGACGAGAACGTGATCGACGGGTCTTTGACCGCGAACGCTTGGTCGGCCGATCATCGCGATAGTCGTCATTGTAGCCTGAGCGAGAGCGCTTCATGCGACCATATTCTTCGCGTTCCATTTCTTCACGTTCACGCTGGCGTTCTTCTTCGAGACGACGCTGTTCTGCGCGTTCGGCCAACACTTCAGCTGCAGATTCGCGATCAATCGTTTCGTCATAAAGGTCAGCCATCGGGCTGCTGCGCAGAATGGCCCTGCGCTCACTGTCAGTAATTGGGCCCAATCGCGAAGATGGCGGGCGCATCATGGTGCGCCCAACAATTGAAGGCACGCCCTTTTTTTCCAAAGTGGATACCAAGGCCTCACCAACACCAAGCTGTGTAATCACTTCTTCAGTGTCAAATTCGGGGTTCGGGCGGAATGTATCGGCCGCAGTGCGCACCGCTTTTTGCTCCCGCGGCGTATAGGCGCGCAAAGCATGCTGTACGCGGTTGCCCAACTGCGCCAAAACAGGATCAGGAATATCGAGCGGATTTTGCGTTACGAAATAAACACCGACACCTTTTGAACGCACCAACTTGACCACCTGCTCAACCTTGTCCAGCAAGGCCTTCGGCGCGTCGTCAAACAGCAAATGCGCTTCATCAAAGAAGAACACAAGGTGTGGCTTGTCTGGGTTACCTACTTCAGGCAACTCTTCAAACAGTTCAGACAACAGCCATAGCAAAAATGTTGCATAAAGACGTGGCGACTGCATTAACTCGTCGGCGGCCAAGACAGATACAAAACCACGGCCGTCTTTGTCGGTACGCATCAAATCACGAATGTCGAGTGCGCGCTCGCCGAAGAAATTCTCTGCGCCTTGTTGCTCAAGCACCAACAATGAGCGCTGAATTGCACCAATCGACGCCCGTGACACGCGTCCATATGTTTTGGAAATCTCGTCTGAGCGTTCATCGATCTCCACGAGCAGCGCGCGCAGATCTTTCAAATCTAGCAGCAGCAACCCTTCATCGTCGGCAAGGGCAAACGCTATGTTGAGCACACCTTCTTGCACGTCAGATAGGTCAAGCAAACGCGAAAGCAGCAAAGGACCCATATCTGAAATCGTAGCGCGGATCGGGTGGCCTTTTTTGCCGAACAGGTCCCAAAAGATGGTGGGGAAACTTTCATAGACATAGTCGCCAAACCCGATATCGGTGGCGCGTTTTTCCAAAAAGTCTTTGGTTTCGCCAGTCACTGCGATACCCGACAAGTCGCCTTTTACGTCAGCGCAGAAAACAGGAACACCTGCACGGGAAAAGCCTTCGGCCATCACCTGCAAGCTAACAGTTTTACCAGTACCGGTGGCTCCTGTGATCAAACCGTGCCGGTTGGCTAGCTTGAGATTTAGATATTCACCTTTGGTGCTGGTCCCCAAATAGACCGTGCCGTCAACAAACCGTTCCATCGTTGCCCTTTGCATGTTGCCTGGCGCTATATAAAACGCTCAACCCAGCAATCTCAATAGATTATGCGTATCTTGTGGCAGCAAAGCGGCTTTTTTAACAGAACAAATTTTGACCAAGGCTTGGAATGGCGAAGGTTTAGACCTATTTGGTGTAGCAACAAACAACACTGCATTTGGGGGCAACATGCTAACAACAACCACTGACACGCTCGAAGGCTTCGAAGTAACTGAGTATTTGGGCATCGTAATGGGCGAAACCATTTTGGGCGCAAACATCATCCGCGATCTAATGGCCACTGTGACCGACTACATTGGTGGACGTTCAGGCGCGTACGAAGAAACCCTGTCAAAATCGCGCAAGGCAGCGCTTGAAGAAATGACTGACCGCGCCCGCATGATGGGTGCAGATGCGGTCGTTGGTGTTGATTTGGATTATGAAACCGTTGGCGCACGCGGCGCTATGTTGATGGTGACATGTGCAGGCACTGCCGTCCGACTTCGCAAGCTCTAAGTAACCCCATTAACGCCAACAACAAGCTTTGATTGCACCGAAGACCAATTGATGGTCAATTTCAGGACAACAGAGGAGTTTGGTGCATGATTTCGCGACGCGGTTTACTCACATTTGCTGGTGCCGGATTTGGCGCGTTGACGTTCGCCAACAAAGCGATGGCGCAGTTTGGCGCAATTGACGCCAGTGCAAATGGCGTAGTCGCAAACACTGGCAGCGATATCTCCAGCGATTTGTCCGCGCTCCTAGAAAAGGCTGCGAGCCTATCCCAACCCGTCTATTTGCCCGCCGGCGAGTATTTAGTCAGCAACATTTCTTTGCCCTCTGGCACCGCACTCTATGGCGCGCGTGGCAGCACCCGCTTGCTGGCGTCTCGTGAAGGGCCAATCCTTGCAGGACAAGGGACAAGCCGGCTCAGCCTTCACGATATCGCATTGGTGGGCACTGGTGGCGCACTTGCAGACCCAAGTTTTGGCCTTTTGGACTTCGTAAACTGCGAAGATGTTTTGGTGGAACAATGCCACTTTGAAACTGCTTCGTCTTACGGCATTTCACTATACGGTACAGGCGGCACCATCACTGAAAACCGTTTTGAAAAGATCGCCAATGCAGCGATAAAATCTGTCGATGCAACTGGGCTATCAATTAACGATAATTTCGTAGACGGCTGCGGCAATAATGGCATCCTCGTTTGGCGCAACGACAATGGTCACGATGGAACAATCGTCACAGGCAACCACATCAAAAATATCGACTGGAAGAGCGGTGGCAACGGACAAAACGGCAATGGAATCAACGTGTTTCGGTCAGCCGATGTAATTGTTGCGAACAATGTGATCACCGACTGCACCTTCTCTGCCGTAAGGGCAAACGGCACAGTAAATTGTCAGATAGTGGGCAATAATTGTCGCAATTTGTCTGAAGTCGCCATTTTTTCGGAATTTGAATTCTCCGGCTCAATTGTTGCGCAAAACATCATTGACGAAGCCGCACAAGGCATCTCCATCACCAACTGGAATGATGGCGGTCATTTGGCCGTGTGCGCCAACAATATTGTGCGCAATATTTGGGCAAAAAGCCCAACCAATCCTGACACATCACCAGTGGGCATTGGCCTAGAGGCGGACATTGTGGCAAACGGCAATGTTATTGAGAATGTGCCCGGAACCGGCATGGCTGCAGGCTGGGGGCCGTATATGCGAAACCTAACACTCACCAACAATCTGGTGCAAAACACGCATATTGGCATCTATGTTTCGGTGGTCGAAGGTGTTGGGGCAGCCCAAGTCAAAGACAATCAAATCAGCAACGCAAAACGCGCACCAATTGTTGGCGCGCGTTGGGATGATATTGTTGAATTGGATTTGCAAAAAGCTTCGGCCAAGTATGCCCAGCTCGTCGTTGCAGACAATCAGTTTAGCTAGTCACCGATTAGAAATAGCTCGCAATTTCTGAAGCCGATTGCATATGCCCGACTTCGAACCCGCGCCAGTTTTTTGAAACCTGCACCTTCATCGTTTTCAACACGTTTTCGATTTCATCACTATTGCCGCCAATAGCACTGAGCAGACCGGCAACAATCGCGTGTGCTGCATCCATGTTGCCGTCATCGCATTTAAGCGCAAATCCCCAGTTTCGACCACGCAATGCACCACAGAACACACCAGCGGCCCCGATTTTCAACATCAGATCACCTGCGAATACGTTCATCGCATCTGTGTCAAAACCACCTGTTCCGGAAACCAGTTCAGCGTTACTTGCCGCCGCTTTGAACAGGCGATCACCTGCGTTCGCATAAACTGTTGGCAGTTCGTTGGACCCCGAAGACATTTTGGCAAAAGCCTGCGCAAAATTGATCAATGGCGCGCCCCAAGTCGGGATCGAGCAACCATCACGTCCGCAATGATCCGGTGTAAGCTGCACATTCAGCACGCGCTCGACGCATTCGCGTACCAAAACTTGCACTGGGTGCTCGCTCTCAATGTATCCTTTGGTGTCCACACCAAGCGCCTTGGCGACCGCTAGCATACCCGCGTGTTTGCCAGAGCAATTGTTGTGAAGCGCTGACGGTTGCTGTCCCGATGCCAACAACGCCTTGCGGGCAGCCTTGTTGGTCGGCAAATGCGCGCCACATTCCAAATCTGCTGCGGTTAGTCCAATTTTTTCCAAAAACCTGGAGACACCGGCGACGTGAAACTCTTCACCCAAATGTGAAGCACAGGCCAGGGCAAGGTCTTTGTCATCAAGGTCAAACATTTCTGCTGCCCCGCTTTGAAAAAGCGCAAGCGCTTGCAGAGACTTAATGGCAGAACGAGGATAAATCAGCGCACTGATATCGCCCGCCTTTGCAACAATCTCGCCGTGCTGATCAACGACACAAAAGGCACCACGATGTCGGTTTTCGACCATATTGCCGCGGACAAATTCCGCCAAAACTGGATTGGCGGCACCTGTTGCTTGATTTGTCATCACTTATGTCCCCATTTTATGTTTGCTTGCTCACTAGCAGAGAAAAAGGGACAGCGAAATAGCCCTTAGGTCGATATCTGTTCTGACCAATAAACACCCGTAGGCTCAATTGTCACACCAGCAATGTTTTGCGCTTGGTTGCCATAGTTAAAATAGAAGCGGTGAGTTTTGGTGTCGCGGCGTCTCACACTTGCTGGCATCAACTCCGTTGGAATATCCAGTTCTGCACATTGCTCAGCCAAAATATACATCAGCGCTTCTTGGTCTGGCCAACCTGCGACGTAGGTGATGTTGTTGCTTTTTGTGACGGCGGCTTGTCCATCCAGCGTTTGGGCCAAGGTGGCGGCGGAAGAAGCAATTTTCTCCTGCCACTTGATAAAATTGCCGCGGGTGTTGAGTGCGACTTGCGCGGTTGGGCGCATGCTTTCAACATATTCAATCGTTGCGTCCAACCCAGGAAAATTGGGAGGCAAAGGCGATGGAATAGCAAATTCATCCGTCTTTGAATTCGTGCGCGGACCTGCAATCACCTGCCCTGCAAACTGCTCAATTGCCTGCTTCAACTCGCTGCTAAGCGTCATGACGCCCGGCACCAGAACGAGTTGATATGCCGACAAATCAGCGCAATCAGGTGGCAGAATATCCAATGAAAGCCCAAGCTTTCGTGCGGCGCGGTAATAGTCGAATGCCAAATCGAAATAGTGGCAGTCTTTGCCTTGCGGCTGAATATCCGTCGCCCAAGCGCTTTGATAGTCAAATACCAGCGCAACTTTCGCATCCACATTTTCGTCAGTTGATAGCGCCTTCAACTCATTAGCGACTTGCAGCGCTTCATCAAACGCTGGCGCCGTTTCGCTATCTGGCCGCAACAGGCCGGAATGCATTTGTTCCTGCGCAAACGGCGCCTGCCGCCAACGGAAATACATCACATTTTCAGCGCCATGCGCAAACGCTTCCCAAGTCCATAGTCGCACCATTCCCGGCAGAGGCGCGGGATTATATGGCGCCCAGTTTACCGGCCCTGGCTGCTGCTCCATCACCCACCAACGCCCCTTACCTACGGCGCGGTAGATATCATGATGGAATGCTTGAAAATCAGGGTGACCTTGACGTGAGTGTTCATGTTTGAACTGTTCAGTTTCATCAATGCGGTCTTCCAGAAAGCCGAGCGGGTAGCTGTCCCAGCTCGCGATCTCAAGATCATTCCCAACCTCAAAATGATCGAATTCTGTGATGCGCCCCATATAGTTATGAGCGATTGGTATGTTGCTAAATTGCTTGATTGCGTCAACCTGCAATCGATTGAAACTCGTCACTTGGTCGGACGAAAATCGACGAAATGCCATGCAGTGCGCCGGATTTGCCTCGGTGACAGTAAGGTTGGGCAACTCAATTTGCTCAAACGAGCTATATTCCATTGACCAAAAGACGTTGCCCCAAGCCTGATTGAGGTTCTCAATCGTTCCGTATCGCTCTTCGCACCAACGCCAAAAGCCGTGCAATGCCGCTTCCGAATAGGAAATCACGGTATCGTGGCAGCCATATTCGTTGTCGGTTTGCCAAGCGGCGATATGTGGATTGCCGCCGTAGCGTTGCGCCAAAATATCAACTATGCGTTCGCATTCTGCTCGGTAGCCAAGATGAGAAAAACAATAATGGCGGCGCGATCCAAACTTGCGTGTATTTCCCATTTCATCAACAGCATATATGTCTGGGTGACGGTCTATCATCCAGCGTGGCGGCGTTGCCGTGGGGGTACCAAGTACGACTTTCAAGCCGTTTTCACCTAATATTTCAATCGCTTCGTCCAACCACTCCCATTGGAAATAGCCATGTTCCGGCTCAATGCGACTCCAAGCAAACTCGCCGATCCGCACCCATTTCAAACCCAACTCAGCCATGCGACGCGCGTCATTCGCCCATTGTTCGCGGGGCCAATGTTCGGGGTAGTAGCAGGTACCAAGTGCGCGTTGAATGGTCATTACAGGACAACCCGATGTTCTTTTTGCCCTTTAACATTAAGCGAAACGGAAAAAGTCGCGCCAGCTAATTCTTCGCTATCGCCAAGGCCAATTTTTGCTGATGTGATGATCAATTGAACCAGATTTTCTCCGCCAAAAGACGGGCAAGTAATTTGGCTGGCTGGCAGGTCAATTGCGCGTAAAAATGCACCATTCTGGTCATATTCTGCGACACGATTTGCGCCCCATTGTGCGTTCCAAAGGTGGCCCTTTGCATCAACAACTGAACCGTCTGGGTTTAGTTCATCGGCAGTTAAATCTGCAAAAACTTGCGGTTCACCGACGGGCCAACCGTTTTGTTGCTCCAATGCAACCTGCATAATCTTCTTGGTCACCGTATCGGCGAAATAGGCAGTTTTGCCGTCAGGTGAAAAGCAGATTGAGTTGGGAATACTAACCTTTTCAAACAGTTGGCGAACCTCACCACGATAAAAGCGATAGATGGCACCGGCCTCTGCTTCGGCATTCTTGCCCATTGTCCCAATCCAAAACCCACCAAAAGGATCAGCTCGACCATCGTTTGATCGGGTTATTGGATTGTCTTTTTCAATATCCGCAATGCGCGTTTCTTGCTTGGTGATGTGATTAAACTTGAACAAGCCGAGCTCATCGGCGACCAGCAAGTGGTCAGAATCGAGCCATCCAGCGGCTGAAACGTGCCGGAAAAAGTGTATTTGTTCCGTCTGATTCACGTTTTTTCCTGCCACATTCGGCACACGTTTAAACATCAGTTTTTTGTCGATATCAAACCAAAAAAAATCGCCCGTTTCAGGGTGCCACAACGGTCCCTCACCTAGGCTGCATTTGTGATCATCAAACACATCGAATTGCATTAGTTAAAAACCTCATCATATGCAGCGACGATCTTGTCGGCTTTGGCGCGAACAGTTTTAGCGTCATCGCCGGGCTTGTAAATGGCTGTGCCGATGCCAAATCCATCAGCGCCTGCTTCTTTCCATTTATCGAAATTGTCTGGCCCTGCTCCACCGACCGCGTAAGCATCAATGTCGGCTGGCAAAACCGCGCGCAACGCCTTTAAACCGCCTGTGCCGAGAACGCTGGCCGGGAACAGTTTCAGCCCGTCAGCCCCTGAGTGGATTGCTGCGAAGCATTCAGTTGCAGTGAAGACACCAGGGTATGAGTTCATGCCCGCTGCTTTGGTCGCTTTGATGACCTCTGGGTTGCAATCTGGTGAAACAACAAATTGCCCATTTGCGGCTTTCAGTGCTTCAACATCATCTGTTGTGAGCACGGTGCCAGCACCGATTTGAGCGGCCCCATCAAACGCCTCGCGCATTGCTTTGATGCTATCAAACGGCTGTGGCGAATTGAGCGGCACCTCAATCATGGTGATACCCGCTTCAACAATTTGCCTCGTGATTTCAACCGCTTCGTGGGCCTGAACACCGCGCAAGATCGCAATGATTTTTCTGGTCATATTACGATGCCTGTTCCATGGCAGAAAGTGCGACGGCGTGAAGGCCGCCAAGGGTCATCATGTCACCGTCAGCGATTGTTGCTTGGCAATTGTAGAACTCCAACGCCTTGTTGTAATGCTCTGAAAGCTTAGGATCGCCAATGATACAGACATCTCGCGACGACCATAGGTGCTCAGTTGCGCGCAATTCCGCACCGACCAACAACCCAGAAAGCCGCGCTCGTGCCTCGTTGGCTGGCAAATCATGCAGCATGGTCTGTGGGCGGATGGAGAACAGTTCTTGCGCCACAAGTTCGGGCGTATCCATTGCTAATTTGACACCGCCAATAAAGGCCGCATTGTCCCAGCCGCGTCCACCGACAGAATGACGAAGCACCGACTTTTTCGCCAACAGACCAAACATCTCGCCGGTCATAAATGTGGTGAAATGTTTGACCACACCTTTTGAGATGGTCACCCATTTTGAATGGGTTCCCGGCATACAAGCGACACCATCAAATGTTGGCATGCTGGCCAAGAAGCCTGCAATTTGCGTTTCTTCACCGCGCATGACGTCAGCCGGTTTGTGCTGCGATAATCCAGGAACGATGAAGACTTGAACGCGCGGATCAGACAATGGCGCTTGCACCAATTGTTCGTTGCGTGGTGGGGCACATGGCGTTTCAATATATTTGGCTTCGATCCAACCTTGTTTCGCGCCAACCATGCCGCAGGCAAAAGCGCTGACAGGGCTGTTTCGCCCGACCAGCCACTTCTCAACATGTTCTAAGAACACAGTTTCAAACTCATCACGTTCAAGTTTGCCCATGCCCTGATCAGATTTAACCTGATCAAGCACCTGGCCACCGGCGCCCATGGCCCATGCGCGGAAATGGGTTGTGCCCCAATCCAACGCTATCCATTCGATCTTATTGTTCATTGTATTATCCTGTAACTACCACGCCACCATCGACAACCATGGCTTGGCCGGTCATCATGCGGCTGGCTTTTGACGCTAAAAATAGTGTTGCATCTACGATGTCGTCAGGCGCCAAATGTTCTTTTAGACATTGTTTTTCCAAATGAGCGGCCAAATCTTCTGGCGTGGCCCATTTGTCGAGCTGACGTTCGGTAAGCACCCACCCCGGCAATAGCGCGTTCACGCGAATTTTGTTTGGACCAAGTTCTCGCGCAAGCGCACGCGTAAGCCCCGTTATCCCAGCTTTTGAGGTGACATATGAGGTGTAGCCAGCATTACCCATCATGTATGAAATTGACGAGAAATTGATGATCGATCCGCCCTCAGCTTCGCGCATGCCTTCGGCTGCTGCTTGGGCCGTGAAATAGTGTGGACGTAGATTTACATCCATCGCCATATCCCACTCTTCAACGGTGTATCCTTCAAGCGCGTGGCGCTTGTCGTTCGCCGCATTGTTGACCAAAACGGTGATGGGACCAAATGCCTTTGCAGCTTCCTTCATCGCATAACGCAAAGAGGGAATGTCGGTAATGTCGCATTTTATGAATAGCGGTTTGTTGTTGTATTTCTTGCCCATTTCCTCAGCAAACTCTGTCGCATCGGAGCGTTGAACAAACGCAACATTTGCACCTTGCTGCAAAAAACCTTCGGTTAGCGACGCACCAATTCCAGATCCACCGCCGGTAATGAAAACGCTTTGACCCTTTAGGTCGTGAAAGGTGACATTCTCACTCATTAGTGGCTTTCCCTTGTAACTGGTCTGGTGTCTTTACCGACCAAGAAATCTAGGTCAGCGCCTTTGTCTGCCTGCAACACATGGTCGATATAAAGTTTGGCATAGCCACGATCATAATGAGGTTGATCAGGCTGCCAAGCCGCGCGACGCGTTTCCAGTTCCGTTTCATCAACAAGCAGCTCAAGCTCGCCCTTAGAAGCACTAACGCGAATGCGATCCCCGGTCTTAACCAGTGCAAGGGTGCCGCCTGCTTGCGCCTCTGGGCTGACGTGCAGAATTACAGTGCCGAACGCTGTGCCGGACATCCTCGCATCAGAAATGCGCACCATGTCCCGAACGCCTTGCTCAACAAGCACGCGTGGAATGGGCATATTGCCAACTTCGGGCATGCCTGGATAACCCTTGGGCCCACAGCCCTTTAGCACCAAAATCGTATCCTTGGTGACTGGCAGATCAGGCTTGTCGATATTGGCCTTTAAATCTTCAATCGATTCAAACACATAGGCTTCGGCTTCGTGTTCCAACAATTCATCAGTCGCGGCGGACGGCTTTATGATCGCGCCATTTGGGGCCAAATTACCACGCAATACCCGCAGACCAGCAGCTGGTTTAAGCGGTGCATCGATTGGGTAAATGACGTCACGATTGTAGCACTCGGCGCCGTCGGCAAAGACGGAAATGTCTTTGTTTAGAACGGTATTTGCAGGCCGAAGTTTGTCGCCAAGTTCTTTGAGCACGACGGGCATTCCACCTGCATAGCAAAAGTCTTCCATTAGATATTTGCCGGACGGCATGCAATTGACCAGAAGCGGCACGTCACTGCCAAGTTCAAAGTCCTTGAGCGTGAGATCAACACCAACCCGGCCCGCCATGGCCAACAAATGAACAACAGCGTTGGTCGACCCACCAACCGCAGCGTTTGCCAAAATCGCATTTTCAAAGCTGGCTTTGTCGACAACCTTGGACATCACCAAGCCTTCTTCGACCATTTCCACAATGCGCTTGCCCGTCAGGTGCGCAAGCGAAGTACGTCGCGCATCAACCGCTGGCAGAGCCGCATTTGTTGGCAGGCTCATGCCCATAGCTTCAACAATTGAGGCCATGGTGGAAGCAGTGCCCATGGTCATACAAACACCAGCTGATCGGCTCATGCCACTTTCTGCGGCCATGAAATCTTGCAAGGTCATGTCGCCGGCGCGCACCTCTTCGGAAAACTTCCAAACGTCTGTGCCAGAGCCAATGTCGTTACCTTTAAACTTGCCGTTGAGCATTGGGCCAGACGAAACGACAATCGTTGGCAAATCCACCGATGCAGCGCCCATCAACTGGCCAGGCGTTGTCTTGTCGCAACCGCCCAACAGCACCACACCGTCGATACCATAAGCGCGGATGCTTTCTTCCACATCCATTGCCAACAAGTTGCGGAACAACATTGCAGTTGGCTTCATTTGCGTTTCGCCAAGGCTCATGACGGGAAACTCGACGGGGAAGCCGCCGGCCTCCCAAACGCCTCGTTTCACCGCCTCAGCCAACACCCGCAATCCCGAATTGCAGGGGGTTAGTTCTGACCATGTATTGCAAATGCCAATGATGGGCCGGCCATCAAACACATGGTCTGGAAAGCCTTGGTTTTTCATCCAAGAACGATGGATAAAGCCGTCTTTATCGAGTTTGCCATACCAAGCTTGGCTGCGACGGTTCTTCTTATCGGTCATTTATTCTACTTCCTTCAATAACCCAGATGGAGTTTGGAAAACTCCACGGCAAATTGATGCCATTATTGAGCAGGTAGGCCCCCGACAGCTCTATCGCTCCAGTTTTCATTGCGTTGCTTCCCCGCGAAAGCCCCACAATGTCTTCTTTGTTGATCAACTCAATTTTGTACAATGCAGTTGGATCAAGATTGGCCAAAGCAACAGGCCTTGGCAAAATCTGTTTGGATGTCGCGCGCTTTCCGACAAAGGCGACGAATCTATTTTGGTCTGCAGACATATGTTGCTCCGCCACAATCGCTTCGTCTAGCGTATCAAGGCGCAAAATGTCGGCTTTCATCATCCAGTCGCGATTTTGCTTCCACCAATTTGTGACGGCCTTAAGCGTTGTCGCCTCATCCGCGGTTAGCTCACGCGGGTCCATTTCAAAGCCCATGTGCCGCTGGGCAGCGACCCAGGCGCGCATGCTCATATCAATTGTGCGACCGGATGTATGACACTTGCGCGGTCCAACATGAGAGCCGGTGACAATAGCTGGCAAAAATAGCGCTGCATTATGTTGGATGTTTAGTCGCTCAACAGCATCGTTGCTATCAGACAACCAAACGCGGTGGGTGCGCTGCAAAATGCCGAAATCAATACGCCCACCGCCAGACGCGCAGCTTTCTATTTCCACATGGGGGAATGTTTCGCGAAGCTGGTCGATCAGCGCATAGGAACCGCGTGTTTGCGCTGCATCAGGCATCGGCAGCACGCGGTTATGGTCCCACTTGATGTAATCAATGTCATTGTCTTTAAGCACTGCGCTTATGCGATCAAACAAGAAGGCCCGAACTTCGGGCAAGGCCATATTGAGTGCTTTTTGCTGACGACCCAATATCTGGTCTTCGCCGCCAAGCGCCCAATTTGGATGTGCGCGATAAAGGTCTGAATCTGGGTTGATCATTTCAGGTTCAAACCAAA
Source organism: Maritalea porphyrae (assembly GCF_030159895.1). Classification (GTDB taxonomy): domain Bacteria; phylum Pseudomonadota; class Alphaproteobacteria; order Rhizobiales; family Devosiaceae; genus Maritalea; species Maritalea porphyrae. The sequence goes on along the minus strand of NZ_BSNI01000002.1, from coordinate 1,499,189 downwards.
TGCCAAACGTCATACCAAGACTATGAACGTGCGCAATTAACGGGCCAAGGCCATCTGGATATTTGCGCGGGTCAACTTGCCAGTCGGACAAGGATCGCGTGTCGTCATCACGATTGCCAAACCACCCATCATCCAGCACAAACCGTTCGGCACCCAAGTCAGCAGCGCGCGTGGCGATGTCTTGCAGCTCGGCCAAATTGTGGTTGAAATAGACCGCTTCCCAGCAATTGTAATGTACTGGGCGCGGACGTTCCGGATTTGGGAAGCTGACGATCTTATCGCGCAGATAACGCTGGAATGCGACGGCGCAGCCATTGAGACCAGTGTTTGAAAAGGTGAAATAAAGCGGCGCGGTTTCAAAGCGTGTTTGCGCAGAAGTTTCCATGCGCGCGGCGTGACCGAACTGGATTTGACGTCGACCATCAGGCAACTCTTCGGCGATCATTTTGTGACCGCCGGACCATCCATAGTGGAAGCCGTAGGCTTTACCGCGCGTATTGGTGGTGCCGTGATCAGGTACAATCAGTCCTGGGAAATGCTCATGCCCTGTGCGGCCGGTACGGTTTTCACGAAAGCGCACACCGGCGGACCATGCGGTGCGGTTCACTTGAAACTCATCACACCAGCGGCCAGCAAAATCGATCATTTCGGACGCGTGCTGGCTGGCTGGCAAAACCGGAGCGGCAAGCCAATGCAAATGCACTGGTCGGCTGGCTTCAAGAATGGTCTTTGCCACAATCATATGGCTGTGCTGATCAATCTTGAACTGGGCGCGATAGGTTAGCAATTTGGTTTGATCGATATAGACCAGCTCAAGAGAGTCTTGTTGTTCCTCTGCTCGTTCAAAGCAGAATTTCGGCATTAGCGGCGTGCCATCTTCATCGCGAATGATTAGCCCGGGTTGCCCTGGGAAACTGCGCGATGCTTCAGGGCAAATAGAGAGTTCGGGATTGGCGTCCAGCATGCCGCCCGTCACGTCCAATTCGCAAGCTTGATAAAGCGCGGCTAAATCCTGATCATCGGGGAGTTTTTCGCCCCAATAGATAACTTCGGCCAGCCGTTCGCCATTGGCGCCAAGCACAAGTGTTTGGCGCTGATCATCTAGTCTCCAAGTCCGTATCATTTTACCGCGCCCAAAGTCAGACCAGCAATGAAGTGCTTCTGCATCAAGAAGAACATCGCCACCGGTGGCATTGCGGCCATCAAAGACGCAGCGGAAACCAAGTGCCAGTTATTTACGAACTGACCGTTTAGCGCACGAACGCCCGCGGTTATTGGTTTAACGCTTTCACCTTGGGTCAAAACGTTGGCCCAGAAGAAATCGTTCCAGACGAATGTGAAAATCAAAACAGAAAGCGCAGCAATCGCGGGGCGCACCAAAGGCAGCACGACATACCAAAAGATCTTCCATTCCTTCACGCCTTCAATGCGAGCGCTCTCGATCAGATCAAACGGCAAGGCCTTGATGAAGTTGCGCATAAACAGCGTGCAGAAACCAGTTTGGAACGCACCGTGGAACAGCACCTGCCCTTGAATGGTGTCGTACAAGCCTGATTGCACTGACATATCGCGCACGGGCACCATCAGGATTTGATAGGGCACAAAATTGCCAGCTACAAAAAGGAAGAACAATGGCAGCGCGACCTTGAATCGATAGATTGCAAGCGCATAGCCGCCCAAGCAGGCGAGCCCAACAGAAATGATCACTGTAGGTATGGTGATCAAAAATGAGTTGGTGAGGTAGCGCAGCGCTTCTGATTGGGTAAACACCGCGATGTAGTTTTCAATCAGAGCAATGCGAGATGGGATGCCGAACACATTGCCTGAATTGATGTCTGCTGCTGGACGAATAGACGTCATGAAAATTGCGATCAGTGGCAACAGCCAGATCAGAAGCGCGATTGGCACAATGATTTGGTAGCCGAGTTGGGTCGCAAAGCCTGAGCGATCAATTGGACGTGGAAACATGATCAGCGACCTCCCTTTTCGTCTTGGTACATGCGCCACAAGAAGTAGCTAATGTAGAACAGCATAATGATGAACAACACCGTTGCGATGGCCGAGCCATATCCATAACGTTCGCCATATTCTGAGATGGCGGTTTCATACATGTAGTAAGCGAGCACATTTGTGGAGCCGTATGGTCCGCCTTGGGTCATGATCGCAATCATATCAAATGAGCGGAGAGCGCCAATTACGGTAACCACGACGGCGATAAAGGTTGCGGGGCGCAATTGGGGCAACACGATGTACCAGAGCATTTTCCAGCCCTTCGCGCCATCAAGACGCCCCGCTTCGATTTGATCAGCGGCGACATTGTTGAGACCAGTAAGATACAAAATCATGCAGTAAGCGATTTGGGGCCAAAGGCCAGCAGCGATAATGCCGTAGGTGGCAAATTCCGCGCTTGAAAGAATATCAGGTGGCGTTTGGGAACATCTGAAGGTCACATTGCCCAACAGGTTCACCGTTTCTTCGCAATAGAGTGCCTTCCAGATGGAACCCACCACCCCAAAATCTGGGTTATAGAACCAGCCAAAAATCAAACCCACAACCACTTGGGAAATGACGAATGGGAAAAAGAATAGCGATTTGTACAAGCGCATACCGGGCGTTTTTTGGTTCAAAAACAGCGCGATAAACAATCCAGCTGGCACAGCAAGCATAAATAGCAAGAGCCAAAGCACGTTGTTTTTCAGCGACATCCAAAACTTTGGATCGTCCCAAAGTTTGATGTAGTTTTGAAAACCTACCCAAGAGGCAGTCGAAGTGCCGTCGGCAAGATACAACCCGTTCCACTCATAGAATGAAAGCCAAATCGATTCAAAAATCGGGATGACGACATAGATGGCGAAGTAAACGAGCGCAGGCAGAAGAAAGAGCCAAGGTGCGATTGTGAGTTTATTTCGAGATAGCCAAGACGCTTGAGTGACGATTTTTGCGTTGTCGGTGACAGCCATTGCCTATCTCCCCCAATAACCAACTTGGAAAGAGATGGTGGGCACAAAGGCGCCCACCATCAAGATGTTATGGATTATTTGTAGACTTCCTCTTGCACGCCGTCGAGACGTTCAAGAATGGCCATCATTTTTGATGTGTCGAGCATAAACTCTTGGAAGCCTTCCATACCCGCTTTAGCCATAGCGGCTGGAGCATCGCGGTCATAGAATTGTGCAAGACCTGCAGCTGTTGATACCGTCTCAAAACCTTGCTGGATGAATTTGTCATCACCAACGGTCGCTTTTGAGTTGATCGGCAACTGACCAATGGTCGCATTCCACTTAGACTGAACGTCTGGGCGAGCAACAAAGGCGAGGAACTTACGTGCATCTTCTTTGTTTTTCGCATTGGTTGGAATGAAGAATGCATCAGCAGGTGCTTCTTCAGCACGTGGCAAGCCAGGTGTGATTTCAGGGAACTGGAAGAAGTCGATTTGATCTTCAGTCAAACCAGCATTCTTGTACCCGTCAACAGAGAAGTTGCCCATGACGTACATTGCAGCATCGCCGTTTGCGAATGGTGCAATAGCGTCCTGCCAGCTCATTGATGCGTGGTTGTCAATAAAGCCACACTCTTCGATCAACTGTGCCCAGTTTTCGAACGTTTTGACGATACGTGGATCTGTATATTTGATTTCGCCAGCTGTTAGGCCGTTGTGCACGTCATAACCATTTGTACGCAGGTTGATGTAGTCAAATACACCAGCTGCAGTCCAAAGGAACTTTGTACCAATTGTAAATGGAGTGACATTGTTTTCTTTCATCACCGCACATGCCGACAATAGCTCGTCCCATGTTTTTGGCTCTTCGATCTTTAGAAGATCAAACAAGTCTTTGCGGTAATACACGCCCCACTGGTAGTAAGAATACGGAACACCCCAGATCTCACCATTGCGAGACATTGTTGGCTTGATCGCCGCCAAATCTTCGTTGAAGCCCTGCTCTGCCCAAAGGTCAGTTACAGGCTCGAACAATCCAGCATCCACAAATGGAGCCATCCGGTTACCTGGGTACCAAGACGTTACGTCTGGTGCGTCAGCCGTTAGGAAGTTCCGAATCGCTGTTTTGTGCGCTTCGCGGTCATTGTTGTTCACAATGACGTTGATGTCTGGGTTTTCAGCTTGGAATTGCGCTACCGCGTCATCAAAGCCTTTTTTAGGTCCTGGGTTCAAATCATCGAAGTTGATGACAAGATCACCAGCTAGGGCCGTTGCCGACATCATCGTCGCCGCAAGCATTGCGGCCACGCCGCCGCCTAGTAGTCGTTTCATTGGTTTTACCTCCCGATTGGTTCCAACATATGAAACTAGGTTTTAACTATTGAAATTATTGTTCGTTAATCCTATTGTTGTCAACAGGGTCGTTGAGTAAAAGTCATAAAAAACGACGAGGGATGAAAAATGAGCAGCCAAGCAAATAAAGACGGAACCGTTGGCAAAGCCTTGGAAATACTGGACGATGTGGCTGCATTTGGTCGCCCTGTGCGCTTCAATGATTTGTTGGCGCAATCCAAGCATCCAAAAGCGACATTATACCGTCTGATGCAAACGCTGACGAACCAAGGCATGCTCGACTATAATCCAGACCACCAAACATATGCGCCCGGCGTGCGGCTTGTAAGACTAGCGCATTCCGCATGGCAGCAGTCTTCCCTTGCCCCAATTGCCAAGCCTGCAATCGATAGGTTGTCGCAAGAACTTGGTCAGACCATTCACTTGGCGCAGCTCGACAATGGCCAAGTGCTTTATGTGGATAAACGAGACGCAAATCGCCCAATCGAAATGTTCAGCCAGGCTGGGAAAGTCGGGCCGGGATATTGTACAGGTGTTGGAAAAGCAATGCTCGCCTATCTAGACGAAGACACCCAAGCCAAGGCGCTTGCGCAGCAAGCATTCTACCCCTTTACAGAAAACACGATTACAGAATCGGCCAAGCTCGAAGAAGAGCTCGCTGAGATTCGCAAAAGCGGTGTGTCTTTCGACTGTGAAGAGCACGAACCAAACATTATTTGTGTCGCCGTGCCGATCTTAGCGCAGTCAAACCGGGTTCTGGGTGGGCTTTCAATCACTAGTTCGACGAACCGCACATCAATAGACGAAATGAAGAATTATGCGCCGCAAATGAAAATTGCGGCAAAGGAAATTGCGACTGCTTCTGAGAATTGGCAGTTCCCCAACCACTAGGGCTGCGGCCCCAACCAATCAAGATCCATCGGGAGGATTCATGTCTGGTGTAAAAATTACAAATGCCATCAAGAAGTACGAGGCTGTTCAGGTTATTCACGGCGTGGATTTGCAAGTTGACGATGGCGAGTTTTGCGTTTTTGTTGGACCTTCGGGTTGCGGCAAGTCCACGCTATTGCGCATGATTGCGGGTCTTGAAGAGACGACCGATGGCAGCATCGAAATTGGTAATCGCGATGTAACCAGAGCAGATCCTGCGGATCGTGGTGTCGCAATGGTTTTCCAGACCTACGCGCTTTACCCACATATGACCGTTGCAGAGAATATGGGCTTTGGCCTGAAGATGAACGGTGTTCCCAAGGCCGAAATTGACAGGAAAGTTGGCGAGGCATCGCAAATCCTCAAGCTTGACGACTATTTAGATCGCAAACCCAAAGCACTTTCGGGCGGACAAAGGCAGCGTGTGGCCATTGGCCGTGCGATTGTGCGTGGCCCAGAAGTGTTTTTGTTTGATGAGCCGCTTTCCAACCTAGACGCCGAGTTGCGTGTAGAGATGCGCGTCGAGTTGGCGCGATTGCACAAAGAAATTGGCGCAACCATGATCTATGTGACGCATGATCAGGTCGAAGCTATGACGCTGGCCGACAAAATTGTCGTGTTGCGTGCGGGCGTTGTGGAGCAGGTAGGCTCCCCAATGCAGCTTTACAAAAATCCCGACAACAAATTCGTAGCAGGTTTTATCGGTTCACCTGGCATGAACTTTGTAAACGGCATCGTTGAGGCGGGCGCAATCAAAGTGGATGCGTTTGCAGATCGCGCAGTGGCTTCGACCGCCAAACTGCCAGAAAACGGTGCATCGGTGACGGTCGGCATTCGTCCACAGCATTTGCGCGTTGACCCTAAAGGCTCGGGATTAAAAGTCGACCTTGTGGAGCATTTGGGCGGCGTGACCTACATCTATCTTGATGCAGCCAACGGCGAACGGATAATTGTGGAAGCAAGCGCGGAAGTCGACGCGCCTTCTTATGGCAGCGATGTTTCAGTCACATTCGACGATGAAAACGTGATGCTGTTTGACGCAAAAACGGAAAAACGCATCCGCTAGCTCTTCGACGACAGCAATCGGTCCAACGCTTGTAAAAAGTTGGACCGATCTGCTTTGGTGAAACCCGGGTTATATCCTTTAATTTCGCCACTCTCGCGCAAGTCCTGTTTAAGGCCACGCATCGCAATTGCCATGCCGATATTTTCATCGGTAAATGGTTTGCCAGTTGGTCCGAGCACTCGAGCTTTTTTATCAAGGCAGCGCTGCGCAAGTGGAATGTCTGCGGTCACGGCGACATCACCTTCGACGATTTCATCGGCAATCCAATTGTCTGCCTCGTCGGCACCATGGGGCACAATGACGTGCTGGATCATTGGGTCGCGTGAAGGACGCAGGCCGCCATTTGATACAATCACGACCGGAACGGCATATCGTTCGGCAACGCGAATAATTTCATCTTTGACCGGGCAAGCGTCGCCATCTACATAAATTTTTGTCATAGCGACTTCTTAGCGATCGCAAATGCGGTTGGCCAGTAGCTATTGCACAACCCGCTGCTCAACCTTTGCGCCTTCAACCAAGTTGGCGCCCGGATAAAGGACGATTGCTTCCCCTTCTTCCAATCCCTCAAGAACTTGAGCTTGTAAGCCGTTGTTTTGGCCGATCCTAACCATGCGCTTGCTCACACTACCGTCTGCAACCGTGAATACGGCCCAGTCATTGGCCTCACGGAAAAGCGCGCTTGAAGGCAGTACCAACGCATTTTGATCTTCCCAGACCACAATCATCACTTCTACGCGGAAGCCATGGCCCAAACTCTGTCGTTGTTGCCACGGCTCTGAGAACTCTATGACAGCGTTGACGCGTTGTTCCTCAACGCCCAATGCGGAGTATTTTGTAAATCCCCACGGGTCGACACGCGTCACCACGCCATCCAATTGGTTTGGGCCACCCCAATTGTCGACAATCACCCGATTACCAACGCGAACCTTCACCGCATCGCTGGACAATAGTTCGACAACAATTTCCAATCCGTTTGATGTGTCACCGATCTCCAACACGGGCGCGCCGGCGGGCAAGGTGGTTTCGCTTTCCTGCATCACCCGCAACACTCGGCCAGAAACAGGGGCGCGCATCGGAATAGCGCCCTCACCTTGGGCGGTAGCTGAATTTGGATCGTCGTCAAAGCCAATTAGGCGCGCACGCGCATTTGCCAAGTCGGCCTCTCTGATCGAAATCGCCGCTTTTGCCGTATCTAGCGCTGCGTCGGACGCGCGCGCCACACGTTCGGCGCGGTCAAGCGCCGCCTGAGCAACTATTTCTTTGTCGAAAAGCTGCTTAGTGCGCTGCAAATCGAGATCTGAAAGATCTTTATCTGCAATCGCACGGTTATGATCCGCAACTGCGAGTTCAAGCGCAGCTTCAGCGGCTTTCACCGCTGCTAGCGCCTGCTCTCGCGTGCGCACATCAAGGGCTGCGGGATTTGTTGGCAACATGCGCGCAATGATTGATTCTCCGCCAATTACGGTTTCGCCCGGCTCCACTTCAACGCGCTGCAATCGACCGGCAACTGGTGTCGATACGGTATAGACATCCTGCACCCGTGTCTTTGCATCTTCGTCTATAGTCACGATCATGTGGGCGCGTTCTACCTTGCCAAAGTCAACAGCGATTGGCTTCGGCCAAAATGCATAAACCAAAGAAGCGGCAACGCCGGCGATCACCAACAATATGATCCAGTTGCGTGATTTTCTTTTAGCCATGTCCTATTCCCTTGTCTTCAAGGCGGAAACGAGATCGAGCCCGTCCATGTTTCGTTTTACCATCCAACCGGAAAAAACCGAAGAAACCAGCACGGCGATGCCGGCGGTGCCAAACGCTTCAGGTTGGATTTGATTTGGAATTTGGTAGAGATCGGTCGAGAAGCCCTCAACAATTGCCGCGTTGAGCCCCAGCCCAAACGCAATACCAATCGGCACTGCCATGATCACCATAATGGCGAGTTCGCCAAGCAATACAAAAGCCGTTTCGCCTTTCGTGAAACCGATAACCCGCAAGCTTGCAAGGTCGCGCGAGCGTTCTGCAAATGCGATGCGCGCACTATTGTAAACGATGCCAAATGTGATGATGGCGGCGATGAAACTCATCACGTAGCGCATAGAACCAGCGCTTTGATCCATCAAGGTCTCAAATGCCTCGCGCGATTTCGATTTCAAACTCGCGCCAGCGATGACGGGCATAGCTTTAAGTGCTTCATAGAGCGGTGCTTGAAGTTTCTCGTCAATTTGCAGATATGCGCCGCTGATTTGGTTCGGCTGCTTGAGCGCGCGATTGAGCGCACCAATTTCAAGATATGCAGGCGCACCCGACAAAGTTTCAGCAACACCAACCACCGGCATTTGCAGCGTTGGGCGTTCACCATCTTGCACTTCTATGAACAGTTTCTGTCCTGGGCTAATGGCTAGTTTCTTGGCCAACGGCTTTGCGATGATGATGCCATCTTCACGCAAGGTAATTGGATTTAAGTCCTTGTCTACCGCACGATATTGTTGAGGATTTGCAAGCAGACCGGTCACGGCACCTTTGTGACTGTGCAATCCATTGCGAAGGATCACCGGAACTGCTCGGAATGGCTCGACGTGGGTTACACCCTCTAAGCTTCGCAGCTCGTTTAGTGTGTCCGTGGACCGCAGAGCGGCAAATACTACCGTCATGTCGGAGCGATCGACATAATCAAAGGTCTGATCGACGACGTTTGTGAACGTCATCATCAGGCCAATTGAAGCTGCGGACAGTCCCATCCCGGCGCCAACCCCAAGTGCTGCACCAAAGGCCCTTCCCGGGTGGCGCGCAATCCGCCGCAAAACCATACGGGTCGGTTGATCGAATATACGTTTCACCGCCGCCATAAAACCACCCGCCCTTGAGTAATCGGCAGGCGCAGGTGGCCGCATGGCGACCGCTGGCGTCAAGGCAAAGACCTTGCGCAACACAAATAGTGCACCCGCTGAGGCGGTAAACACGCTAACCAGAATGCCGATGATGAACGCTTGCGGGTCCACCCGAAAGACAAGGAATGGAAACTTATAGTATTGCTGGAACAAATCTGCGTAGCTGCGGCCCACCCACACACCGATGAGACAACCAACTAAGGCACCGCCAATTGCGATGGCCAGCACGAATTTGAAGTAATGTGCACTGACTTCCATGGAGGAGTAGCCAAAAGCCTTCAACAACCCGATTTGCTCGCGCTCGGATTGGATCATTCTTGAAATCACAATGTTGAGCAAGAACGCAGCAATCGCCAGAAAGATCGGCGGCAAGATTTTGCTTTGAGTTGCAAGACCTTTGATTTCTTCGGTGAGGAAACGGTTTGAGGTTTGATCCTCCAAACCATAAGCGCCCGTGCCGCCATAGTTCGCCAATATTTGATCAACGCGATCCAAAACTTCTGGCAGCTTCGCGTCCCTTGTGAGCGAGAAAAGTGCCTCGCTAAACGCGCCTTTTAGGTCAAAGGCAGCGCCCAAACTGGTTTCGCTCATCCAAATCACGGCATATCGTTTATCATCGGGTGCGAGATCGCCGGGTGCCATGGACAACAAAAACTCAGGAGATTGCGCTAGTCCGGCAATCTCTAGCTTGCGCTTCGCACCATTTATGGTCGCCGAAATCCTATCGCCTGGCTGCAAACCATGCGCTTTGGCAAATGAGCGAAGCAAAAGGATTTGGTCTTCGCGGCCACGTTCGATTTGTTTCCCTTCGGCTAAATAGATATCGTTCAATCGCACAGCGCCATGATCTGGCAATGAAACAATTGCGGCAGTTATCGGCACGTCTTCTTGCGGCAAATTGACAAGACCACCGCCTCTAATGCGGCCAATGACGCTATCCACGCCGGGCACATTCGCCAAGTTTTCCAGCAAATGCTTGGGCGCGCGTACCGCAGGGGCGTACACTTCAGCCAACCGATAACGATCATAATATGTCGTTTTTGTTTGGCTCAGTGAATTGAACAAACCATCCATCATGACCAAAACAACAACCCCGACCGCAATCACCAATCCAATAGCAATAGCCTGCATTTTCATGCGGCCAAGGTCTCGAAATAGCTTCTTGTCGAGGGCTGAGAACATGATCGCTACCACTCAATCTCATCAGCTGTGAGCTTTGTGGTGTTTCTGATGACCTCACGCACACCTCCATCAGCAAAGTGGATGACGCGGTCAGCCATCGCCGCAGTTGCCGCGGCGTGGGTGACGATCATCACCGTGGTGCCAAGGTCCTGATTGACGCTCTGAAGCACATTTAACACTGAGCGGCCAGTCGCGCTGTCCAGTGCGCCGGTCGGCTCATCACAGAACATAACGGTGGGCTGCTTCGCGACAGCTCGCGCAATTGCAACACGTTGCTGTTCACCGCCTGACAATTGCGCAGGAAAATGGTTGATACGCTCTTTCAACCCAACACGCGCCAATGCTTCCGCTGCGTCCATTGGGTCATCGGCAATTTCGGTGACCAGCTCGACATTTTCCTTTGCTGTAAGGCTTGGCATCAGGTTGTAGAATTGGAACACGAAGCCAACATGCTCGCGCCGGTAGAGCGTAAGCTCCCTCTCCCGCATTGCAGTTAGGTCGTGATCGAAGAACTGTGCTGTTCCATCAGTTGCGTCATCCAGTCCGCCCAATATATTCAGAAGTGTAGACTTGCCAGAGCCTGACGGGCCCAACAGCACCACCATTTCGCCTTTGGGTATGTCGATATCAACTCCGCGAAGCGCATGCACCGCTGCCGCGCCGGAGCCGTAGACTTTTGTCAGCCCTCGCGTTCGAAATGCAGTATCACCCGTCATTTGGTGCATGTGGATCCCCATCTCTACCTTGCATAAACAACGTTAGAGATGAATCCTGGATATGCAAATGACCGAAATCAAATGCTTTCGCGCACCCGTTGCGCCACATGGTCACTGAAAGCGCGCACATTTGGAGCAAGATGCTTGTTGCTCGGATAGACGATATAAATGCCCATTGGATCAGGCATGTTATTGCTGAGGACAGACACCAGTTCACCTGATTTGATTTCTGCTTCAACCATATAGCTTGGACACAAAGTGACGCCACAATGGGAAAGTGCGAACTGCTTTGCCGCACCTGGACTATTAACTTCTATGCGCGCGTCGACACGCATTTTTGTGGCTTTGCCATTGACGACAAATGGCCATTGAAAGCGCCCCCGATAATTGCGGTCCACAATAGCTGAATGCGTGCGCAAGTCTTCTGGTAGCTTTGGCGTGCCATTTTCTTTCAGATATTGCGGCGACGCAACTAAGACCAAACCGGTTTCGCCAATTCTTCGCGCAATGAGCGATGAATCCTCCAAAGAACCGATCCGCACAGCAACGTCATTTGCCGAAGCAACAAGGTCAACATATTGGTCTGTTAGGTCCATTTGGATCTTTAGTTTTGGATACTTTGCCAAAAGGCTCGGCAAGACGGGGGCGATTTTTAGTTCGCCGAACGACAGCGGCGCAGAAATGCGAAGCAATCCACGCACCTCTTGGTTTTCACTTTGAACCGCTGACCATAATTGGGATTGCTGCTCTAAGATCACTGAGCACTGTTCTAAGAACGCACGCCCGATTTCCGTAAGCTGTACTCGGCGCGTCGTCCGGTGAAGCAAGGTTACCCCAAGCTCAGATTCGAGCGCTGCAACCTGCTTGGATAGTTGCTTATTAGATCGCTCAAGTCGTTCTGCGGCGGCAACAAATGAACCTTCCTCCGCAACGGCTCGAAACGCCTGCATTAGCTCAATACGATCCATATTATCTCCATAATGGCGATAGTAATTCGCTTTTTGCGATATTTATCTCCAATTAATACCCCAGTAGTTGTGTTGCATCAACTCAAATGCAAAGGAAATTGAAATGACAAATTCAAATGACATAGCGGCATTGTTGCTGCGTTTAACATTGGCGGCGCTCTTTTTGGCGCACGCTTGGCTGAAGATATTTGTGTTCACCCCAGCGGGTACTTCAGGCTTTTTTGAATCGCTTGGGCTACCGGGCATTGTGGCTTATCTCACAATATTCGCTGAGGTTATTGGCGCAATCGCCCTGATTATTGGACTACAGACTCGCTGGGTCAGCTTGGCATTGACGCCTATTCTAATCGGCTCGATTGTTTTTGTTCATGGCGCAAACGGGTGGTTGTTTTCGGCTCCAAATGGCGGCTGGGAATTCCCCGCTTTTTGGGCAGTCGCGTTGATTGTGCAAGCATTGCTTGGCGCGGGCGCATATCGAATGGACATCACAAACGGTAAACTCCAATACGTTGGTGGTGTGGCATAAATGTTGATCCAAGGAAAATGGGATGCCGACTGGCATCCCGTACAAAGCAAAGACAATGACGGTCGATTTATCCGGCAACGATCGACGTTCAGAAACTGGATCACACCCGATGGCTCTGCTGGGCCAGAGGGTCAGCCAGCACTGAAGGCAGAGGCAGGACGATTTCACCTGGTGGTGGCCTATATTTGCCCTTGGGCCTCGCGGACATTGGCCGTTCGCGCCCTAAAGGGCTTGGAAGATGTAGTTTCCGTATCCGTTGTTAATCCGCAACTTACGAAGCAGGGCTGGAGATTTGGTGGATATGATGCTGATACCGCGACCGATAATTTGATCGGCGCCCGGTATATGCACGAACTTTATACCCATTCAGACGCCACATTTTCGGGCCGAGCAACGGTTCCCATACTATGGGACAAAGAACAGCAAACCATCGTCAACAATGAAAGCGCAGATATTATGCGCATCTTGAATAGCGGGTTTGGCGAATTGGCGAACGAGCAAATTGATCTTTTTACTGCTGCGTTGGCTGATGATTTTGAGGAGTTTGACGCGCGCCTTTATGACCGGGTTAACAACGGGGTCTACAAAGCCGGATTTGCGTCTTCTCAAACTGCATACGAAGAAGCTGTTGAAATGCTGTTCGCTGAAATGGAAGGTATCGATGACCGATTGTCAGACGGGCGGCCATACCTGTTTGGTGACAAGTTGACGGGCAGTGACATTCGTTTATTTGTCACCATGATCCGATTTGACGCCGCTTACTTTGGCTTATTCAAATGTAACTTGGCTCCCTTAAGCGCCTTCCCTCACCTTATGCGTCACACCAAGCGACTATATGATATTGAAGCGATAAGACGCACGGTCAACTTGGATCATATTAAAAAGGGCTATTACTCAGTTAAGGCTCTGAACCCAAACGGAATAGTGCCCATTGGGCCCAACAAATTGTTTGCTGAATAAAAAGTGCCAGACGGGTTGGAGGCAACCCGTCTGGCTGTAGACGTCGTGGGAGTTGACGTTCTAGATTACTAAGCGATCCGAGCGCCGCTATCCGGCTCGAACACAGATGCCTTTGTGAGGTCAAACGCCAGCGAAGCACTTTGGCCAGCCATGACCTCAGCGTCAGCACGCAACCGAGCTGTTACCTGTTTTCCGCCCAAGCTTGTCACCACGAATGTGTCGGATCCAGCAGGTTCCACAACATCAATTTGGCAATCAGCGAGCTGACCACTTTGCGCCACGATGCTGAGCGGGTCAGTGATATTTTCAGGACGCAAGCCCAATATTACTTCTTTGGAGCCCGAACCGTTTAGGCCCGAAATCTCGCGATCAAAGTTGAGTACCAATTCATCTCCAGCAGCACGAGCAATCGAGATCTGCGTGCTGTTTCCCGAAGACGTTGCCTGAGCCGGAATAAGGTTCATCGAAGGCGAACCCATAAAATCAGCCACAAACATGTTCGCTGGGTGATTGTAGATTTCGTTCGGTGTGCCCACTTGCTGGATCACGCCGTCTTTCATCACCACAATCTTGGTCGCCAATGTCATCGCTTCGATTTGGTCGTGCGTTACGTAAACAATCGATGCGCCCAAGGTTTGGTGCAAGCGTTTGATTTCAGTACGCATTTCAACCCGAAGCTTTGCATCCAAGTTGGACAATGGCTCGTCAAACAAGAACAGTTGTGGGTCCCGAACAAGTGCCCGCCCCATGGCGACCCGCTGACGCTGACCGCCTGAAAGTTGCGAAGGCTTGCGATCTAGCAAGTGATCTATTTGAAGGAGCGTCGCCACTTCATTTAGCTTTGCCTGTTGCTCAGCTTCTGGTGTGCCCCGCACCTTCATGCCGAAGGTGATGTTCTTACCTACAGTCATGGTGGGGTAAAGCGCGTAAGATTGGAACACCATTGCGATGTCACGGTCTTTTGGCGCCACGCCGATCATTGAACGACCACCGATGTTGATGTCGCCCGCAGTTGACTCCTCAAGGCCCGCAATACAGTTGAGCAATGTAGACTTACCGCAACCAGAGGGTCCAACCAGAACAAGGAATTCACCTGGCTCGATTGAAACGTTGATGTCTTTGAGGATTTTGACCGCGCCGAAGCTCTTATCGAGATTTTCGATCGACAAAATCGATTGTGTGGTTTCTGTCATCTTTTTATCCCTTCACAGAACCGGCGGTTAGACCGCGGATGAAATATTTTCCGGCAACGACATAGACAATGAGTGTGGGCAGCGCAGCGATGATCGCGGCAGCCATGTCCACATTGTATTCTTTGACGCCAGTTGTTGAGTTCACGATATTATTGAGCGCCACAGTAATCGGTTGCGTACCCGCTTGGCTGAAGGACACACCAAATAGGAAGTCGTTCCAGATTTGGGTGAATTGCCAAATAACAGTCACAACGATAATCGGCGGCGAAATGGGCAAGAAGATCGAGTAAAAGATTCTGAAGAACCCTGCCCCATCAACTTTTGCAGCCTTCACCAATTCTTGTGGCACCGTCACATAGAAGTTGCGGAAGAACAGTGTGGTGAAGCCAATGCCATAGACCACGTGTACCAAAACCAATCCGCCAATTGTGCCGGCTAATTGCAATTTTCCAAGAACAATTGCCATCGGCAAAATGACCACTTGGAAAGGTATAAAGCAACCAAACAACATCAGAGCAAACAAGATGTTTGAGCCTTTGAAGCGCCACTGAGCAAGCACATATCCATTTACCGCGCCGAGCAAAGTCGACAGAAAGACGGCTGGAACAGACAAAAGAACAGAGTTCCAGAAAAACGGTTGCAGTCCGTCACACTGAATACCCGTACAGGCACCTGACCATGCTGTTGCCCATGAGGTAAAATCAATGTCCCGTGGCAGCGAAAGCAGCGAGCCAGTGCGGATTTCATCCAAGCTTTTGAGTGACGTGGTCAACATCACAAAAAGCGGCATCAAATAGTAAAGCGCGAAAACAAGCAGCATGGCGTAGAGGCCGAAGCGAAGCGCAATACGCTGCGCCAGTCGAATACGAGCTGCGTTCTTTTCCGAGGACACGCTATTCACAGAAATATCAGTCATGGCGTGGTCTCAATTCTGAATAGAGGTATGGAACAATAATGGCTGTCACGATGACCATCATTACAGTTGCTGATGAGGCTGCCTGTCCAATGTCGCCGCGCGAGAACGCCATTGCGTACATGAAAGTCGCAGGCATATCCGTTGCGTATCCTGGGCCACCACCTGTAAGCGCAATGACCAAGTCAAAGCTCTTGATGGCGAGGTGAGACAATACGATGAATGCAGACAAGAAGATTGGCGCCATCGATGGGATAATGATGCTCATATAGATGCGCGGTGTAGATACGCCGTCCACCATTGCAGCGCGAATGACTTCGTTGTCGACCGACCGAAGGCCAGCGAGGAACAAGGCCATGACAAATCCGGACGACTGCCAAACGCCAGCAATCACCACCGTGTAGATCGCCAGATTGGGGTCCACGAGCCAGTTGAAGGCAAAGTCTGTCCAACCAAGATCATGCATAACAGATTCAATGCCCAAACCCGGGTTCAAAATCCATTTCCACGCAGTACCCGTAACAATGAAACTTAGCGCCATTGGATATAGGTAGATTGTGCGCAACGGACCTTCGGTGCGGATTTTTTGATCAAGCAAAATCGCAAGCGTAAGACCAATGATTGTGGCGAACAAAATGAACAAGACGCCAAATATGGCAAGGTTTGTTAGCGCCACTTCAAAGCGTGGCGAGTCTGCCAAGCGCTCATATTGGATGGTGCCTTTAAGGTCGTATTTTGGCAAAAGCTTTGAGCGGGTGAAGGACACATAGGCGGTCCATCCGATAAACCCATACACAAAGACCAAAATTGCTATGAAGCTTGGTGCCAGCACCATCTTGGGCGCGTGTTTTTCAAGCCATTCGGTCATTAGTTTGCTCCAAAGGTTCGTCCACGCGAAGCAAGAAGGCCGCGTGGACGATTGGTTTTTAAGTTACAATTACAGTGAGTTTGCCACTGCTTGTGCCAAAGCTTCAACAGCTTCTTCTGAGCTCATATCTGAGTTGAAGTGTGCTGTAACAACATCGGTAATTGCACCAGCTTGTGCGCCGCGAAGGGCCATGCCGTGCGCGTAAGAAGGCAACAAGAAGCCTTGGTCAATCGCAGTGTTTAGATCTGCATTTGACTGGCGACCACAGAATTCAAACTCGTCCATTGAAACGTCCAAACGAGCTGGAACAGAACCTTTGTTCAAGTTGAATACTTTTTGGAAGTTGCCACCCATGACCAATTTAGCCAGCAGCTTCTGTCCTGCAACATTGTCTTCACCGTCAACGTTGAAGAACGCAAAGCTATCTACGTTGTAAAGGTATGCACCACCTGATGGTGATGTACATGTGAAGTCTTTGCCTGGCACTTTGCCTGCATTGATAAACTCACCTTTGGCCCAGTCACCCATGATTTGGAATGCTGCTTCGCCATTGATGACCATTGCAGTTGCAAGATTCCAATCACGACCTGAGAAGTTGTCGTCTACATAGCCACGCATTGTGCGCATCTGATCGAAAACAGCTTTCATTTGGTCAGACTTCAGTGTGTCCATGTCCAATTCTACAAACGCTTTGCGGTAGAATTCTGGACCACCAAGGCCAACAGCCACGGCTTCAAACACAGTGGCGTCCTGCCAAGCTTGACCGCCATGCGCAAGTGGTGTGATGCCCATGCCTTTTAGCTTTTCTGCAGCAGCGTTGAACTCGTCCCAAGTGGTAGGTGGTTCAATGCCTGCGTCTGCAAGAACTTTTGAGTTGCCCCAGATCCAATCGATCCGGTGAACGTTTACTGGTGCCGCACAATATGCACCGTCACACTTCATGTGATCCGCAATTGCGGCAGGAAGTAGAGCATCCCAGTTTTCTGCCTTTGCAACATCATCAATGTTGCCGATTGCACCCTCTTCGTACCATTCTTGAATAGAAGGGCCTTTGAGCTGCACTGCAGTTGGTGCGTTGCCTGACAATACACGGGCACGCAAAGCAGTCATTGCAGCATCGCCGCCGCCGCCAGCAACTGGCATATCTGTCCAAGTGCCGCCGTTTGCAGCAAACTCATCCATCAACACTTTGACGGAAGCGGCTTCGCCGCCTGATGTCCACCAGTGAAGTACTTCGGCCTGTGGATCGGCATGCGCAGCAGACGCTGTAAGGCCGAGAGCCAAAGCACCGGTTAAAAGAACTGATTTTTTCATTACATTCCCCTCCCGAGAGAAATTCAAGTGTACCTCGCAAACCCCTGTTCGCGAAGCTGGGATCACCAAGACATTGTGGCTGTGTACAATTCAATACGGAATCACACCAACAAACTTGCAGACGTGCGATTTTATGATGCAAATGTTACGCCCTGTTACATTGGGGCTTGGCTTGTTACAGTTTGTTACTCAATATCCGCGCCAAACCGACCAAGTAAGGAGTAAACATGGCCATTCGCCGGATTCTGGTAATTGATGATGATCCAGATGTATGCGCAATGCTCAAGCAATATCTGACGCGTGAAGGCTACGCAGTGGAAAGCGCGCACACCACGCAAGCTGCCATGAGCATTGTTGGTCAACGGCGCGTCGATTTGATTTTTCTGGACGTTATGCTTGGCGAAGAATCCGGTTTTGATGTTTGCAAGAAACTGCGTGCCGACAACGCTGTACCAATTATCTTCTTATCTGCATTGTCGGCTGACCATCACCGTCTCACCGGCTATCAAATGGGCGGAGACGACTATATTGCAAAACCGTTCAATCCTGGCCTTTTGCTTGCAAGGGTGCGCGCCGTTTTTCGTCGTACGCACCGAGCATCCTCCTTGGCCTACCGTCGCGATGCGCGAACATACCATTTTGACAAATGGACATTCCACGGTGATCGGGAAGAGTTGATCGGTGCCGATGGTGTTGAGACGATGCTTTCTAAGCGAGAAACCGCATTGCTCAAAGTGATGCTAGCAAACCCGCAAATACCCCTGACAAGAGAAGAAATCGCCAGCGCGCTTAACGGTGAAGAAACGGAAGAAACGCTGGATGCGCAACAAAGTCGAGCTATCGATGTGCTGGTAGGCCGATTGCGCCAAAAGATTGAGGTAAATGCAAAAGCACCAAAGCTGATCAAAACAATGCGTGGCACTGGTTATCAATTGTGCTGTGCCGTGAGTTCAGATGAATAAGACAACGACCAAATCATCAAGCGCATTTTCATGGTTGTTTTCAGCTACAACAATTTCAATTGTGATGCTGGTTTTTGCCTTTGCTTGCGGTCTAACGTCGGCACTGATGTGGGAGCGATCAAACAGTTCATGGCAAACGCATTTAGACAAAGCATTTAATGGCGGCATTGCACTGTTTGGTACAGTTTCAGAATTGCGATCTCAACCCAGTCGCGAAGTTCAATCCGACATTTTTGAATTTGAAATTGTACAACCCACTAAAGTCCCAGAAAGCAACGTGACACAGTTGCGTTTTTCCGTACCAAACTCGTCAGTATATGAAACTAGTTTGACTTTGCATCCTCCAAGTGCGGCGGTGACGTCTTCGGCGGATCGTGTGGCAGTTCGAATTTTCTCACCGCAGTTTCAGTATTCCGTTTCCAACCTACCCGCGACCAATGATGGCCTAGCCTTTCAATTCGGCGAGCTTTCGCGGGGCATTGCAAGACTTTGTTCAGATGCAACCATGTTCGTCGAAATTGACAGCGACAATTGGCTTTCAATTCGAGCGCCGAGTATTTGGTCTTGTTCTTCTCGCCCAGCAGACCTTAGGCTACCAGCGCTGCTGCTAGCCGCTCTCACATTGGGTATTCTTTTTAGCGTGGCAAATGGATTTTCGCAGATGCTAGAAAACCTTGCGTCCGACATTCGTAAGGCAGCTACCAGCGGTTCAATCGAAGAAATCCCCGAACGCGGCGCAAATGAAGTCAAAAATCTGACCTCGGCTGTGAATGCTTTTTTTGCAAGCGAGCGACAGCGATTGGAACAGCGAGCGCTATTGCTTTCCGGGATATCCCACGACCTTGGCACCCCTGCAACTCGTCTCAAGTTGAGAACAGCCCTAATCGATGACCAAATCCTGCGTGAGAAGCTAGACCGCGATATCGACCAGATGACCGATATGATCGATGGTGTGCTCAGCTATACCAGACACGAAATGGACACCGAAGCGCCGCGTAAAATCTCTATGCGATCTTTGGTTGAAGCGATTGTCGACGACTATCAGGATCTTGGTAAACCGGTTACGTTGGAGGCACCCGACAAGATCAACTTGGATCGGCTTGGCAATGTTTTTAGTCAGACAAGTGAAAACACTCAGATACTGATCCGCGACCATCAAAGGGTTTTGTGCAAATGCCGCCCAAATGCCATTCGGCGAGCTCTTACCAATCTGATTGAAAACGCCCTAAAATACGGCGAGGAAGCGCAGGTTGCACTGCATGCAACGGCGGATCATTTCACCATAGTTGTTAGCGATCGCGGGTCGCATACATCGTTCGAACAGCCAGAAAAACTGCTTGAGCCGTTTGTCCGTGGTGAAAATGCAAAACTCCTAAAAGGCGCAGGTCTTGGATTGACCATCACCAACTCAGTCGTGAAGAACCATGGCGGTACTCTGTCCTTTTCTCAGGGACAGAACGGGTTGGAAGTAGTCATGGATTTACCGCGCTGGATTTGATCGCTTATCGTGCGTCCATATAGGCTCGCACAGCAGTTTGAACATGTCGGAAACGATCCCCTCCAAGGTGTTTACCGCCATACCATCTTGTCACGACGACAATTTCGTTCTCGACTTCTTCGCGCTCAAGCATACGCAGGATGATCATTCCGGCGCCGCTTTCGCCGTCATCATTTTTGATTGCGCCATCGGAACAAATTAGTCCCCACGTGTTGTGCGTGGCCTTTGCAAACTTCTTATTGCGTTTTAGTTCCTTGATGAAAGATTTTGCCTCGTCTGCCGAGTGGCAAGGGCCACCTGCAACAGCGTATTTTGATCCGCGATCGGTTAAGATGTTGTCGAGTATTCGCATGCGCGAACACTTACGCGTCAGCTGCGCCTCTCGCAAGGGTGGAAAGCCCGCGGAATGGCAGAAAGAGGGTTCTGATTAGGATAATCACATCCATAACAATGGACCAGTTCTGAATATACTCAATGTCTGCGTGAACCCTGCGGATGGCGAGCTTAGCATTTGTCGTGGGACCACGCAGTCCCCTCACTTGCGCCAATCCTGTCATGCCAGGGACGACCTGATGGCGCATTTCATAATGCGGGACAAGCTGTTCGTAGGGCACACCCCCAGCAAGCATGTTTGGCACATGGCAGCGCGGACCGACCAAGGATAGTTCTCCCGTTAAAACATTCCAAAGTTGGGGAAGCTCATCAAAGCTAGTCCAACGCAAAATGCGACCAAGCCTCGTCACGCGCACATCATTGTTTGTCGCCTGTGTGACCCCAAGTGCGTCGCAATGATGCCAAGACATGGTGCGGAATTTGTGTATTCGAATTCGCCTCGCGCCTTGGCCATATCTTGTTTGGGTAAAAAACACAGGGCCTGGCGACGACAGCCCAACCGCAACTGCAATAAGCAAGAACAGTGGTGACAAGATTATCAAACCTATCGAGGCCCCAAAGATGTCGAGTATCCGCTTTGATCGCGGTATGCTGACAGTCTCAATCAATCGGTGGCATTCTGCCGACACAAGGGCTGAATTTCGCGCATTTGCAATTGAATTAAACACAAACAACCTAGAGTATATTTTTCAGTATAAGTATGTGTTGACGCTAACAGCGACCTACTTACGCATCAATACATATATTAACAAAACATTAACCCGCCAATAATACACTGAATTAAAATATGTTTTAGGGACACGTCGCCTTAAAGATTTCAATTTTCGCGTTCGGAAAACAAAATCTAGCGCTACTGTACGCGGCGCACTTAACCCAAGGTTGAGCGAAGTGGCGCACCGACGGGCAAATTAGCCTCACCTGAAGTTGGAGCGCCGGTCAATCCGCAGCGATTTGCGTAATCCCTGAAAAACGGTAGCCGCCGTAATGCTGGAGGTATTGTGCTGCGATTAGGTCGCTTTTGTTTAGAATCGGTATTATTGCAGCTTTTGCGCCTGCGTGTTCTACAATCAATTTGGCGGCGTGCTGGACCTGTCGTTGGTCGGTACTTTGGAATCCAACGATCAAAAGCACCACGTCGGCATGCGGCAAAAGATAGGTTGTATCGACGACAGGCAGCAGCGGCGGCGTGTCAAGAATGATAAAATCATAATGTCTACGCACGCTTCTAATGAGCTGTTGAAACCCGACACTGGAAACAAGCGCATCCGTCTTTAAACCAAGCAAACTGCGCCCAGGCAACACATCCAAATTTGGGGCGACACGGGTTTTGAAGGATTTCGCCAGAAAATCAGTTTCCTTTGTGTCTTTTAAGAACTCAACAAGGCCGTTTTCCCCCTCCAAACCCAAATATTCGTGAATTGTCGGCTTTCTCAAATCTGCGTCGATGATAAGCGTGCGTGCGCCAGACGCAGCCAAGTTTTTCGCCAACGCAATTGAAACAGTTGATTTTCCTTCTTTCGCAACAGCAGAAGAAAGCAAAATGACTGTGCCGCCAGTATCCGAATTTCCTTTTGCTTTGCCTGCCGAGATTTCAATTTCAGATCGCAGCTTTCGTACCGCCTCTGAAAAAGCAGAGTTGGGTGCATCATCCATAATAAACGCAAGGTGTTGCTGTCGGGCATGCAAGGAGGCATCGCGACTTTCAACTTGCGGCAAAACAGCTCCGGTTCGCAAACCCAATAATTCTTCAAGCTGCTCACTTGAGGAAATGCCACCCCAATAATGATCCAACAAAAGTGCAAGAATTATTGCAACCGTAACAAAGAACAATAACGCCAAAGCCAGCATCAACGGCCGGTTTGGCGAGACGGCGTGAAGTGGCACCGTCGCTGTAGATACAATACGGACATCTGAAAGCAATGTTGCGGCACGGACGCGATTGGAAGAAGCTGCCTCGAGCGCATTTTCATATTGCTTGCGCGCTGTCTCTGCACTTGCCTTTATTTGATAGAATTGTCTTAGAAGTGGCGAAGGAAAATCCAACTCAACTGCTCGGTTCCGCGCCCTAGAAAGCAAGTCTTTCTCCAAAACAATACCTTTGCGCAGGTCTGTCTCGATGACTGAAACCTCTTGGTCAACCAATAGATTTATTTGCTTCTGCAACAGCTCTAGCTGTTCATCAAGCGCCTCATTCGCATCCGAATTGGGTTCGGCTTCAATGCGGCGAAGCAAGGCGTCCCTTTGTTTTTGCGCTAATTGCAAGTTCGAACTTATGGAACTGGATTTGAGAATATCCCAGTTCTTTTCGCGCCCAAATTCATTTAGTAGTTCGAAACGCCGCTCATCACGCGCTCTATCTTCTTGCACTAGTTGGAGTTCACGCCGAATTTGATCAAGTTGTGTGTCAGAAGTTTGCGCCGCGAATTCGTCTAAGTTGTCGACGAAATATGACTGCAATTGAGTCTCAGCGACATCAAGTACCTTCCGCGTTTCAACGGCGCTGGCATCCAACAGAACTTGTACTGATTTAGTTTGAGCAAGATTGTATTTCAGTTTTAACTCGATATGCGAACTCGCAATAGCATTCGCAATATCTGCTGCACGCTTCGCGTTTTCCGATCGAGCCGTCACCTCTATTAAAAAGGTCAGCCCCAGTCTTTTTGCGGAAATTCGTTTGTTGAACTCTTCAAACGCTTGAGACGCAGCTGCTTCGTCCTGCTGCAAACCTGAAGGGCTGCCGGGAACGCCAAAGACGCTGAGCCAAGACCGCTTGTTCCCAAACTCTTCTGTCTGCAAGAGCTGCAAATCCGCAAACGCTTTGACCAAAACTGGTTCGGATTTGATCAACTTCACCTCACTTTCGACGATGGAATTGGTCAACCCAAATGCATTAGATTGTTTTGTATTGGAGCCATCGGCGCCTGCGACATCCAAAAAAAGCTGAGTTTTTGCGACATAGTTGGAAGGTAACGCGTAGAGCAATGACGCGGTAGCCAGCATCCCGATGACAATTATGAACAATACCAATTTCACCCGGCGGCGTAAGATGACGAATATGCCCCGCAGATCAATATTTCGTTCGTTCATGGCGCAGCCCCATTCATTGCCATGTCGTGTTTGGCAAGTAGGCTACAAAAGACGCGCACGCGAATTCTCAACCGTCCCATTCGCTTGAGACGAGCAAAGTAATACCATTAATTGAGAACTTGAACACTCATGTGCAAAGGCATCAAACGAAAACCCAAAACAAAACCAAAACAACAACTAAAAAGTCAAAAAATATTTAGGTAGGCTAGCAACTTTATCGCTAAACGGCAATCCAACGCTTTTTGTTGGAAATACTGCCTAACAATTGAATTGTGTCGCACGGTTCAGTCTGATTAACTATTCATGGTCTCGCTGAAAATACTTATTCAGTGTTCAAGGAGTGGCCAACTTATATTTTGCACTTTTACTTTATTTCATTCTTAAAACTAAGCCCACATACGGCATGTCTAAAAAACAAAAAACCCTCAACATCTTAGGCACCAGGGGCGTACCTGCCAGACACGGCGGCTTTGAGACGTTTGCTGAGCATCTTGCTCTCTTTCTCACACAAAAGGGATGGCTTGTACGCGTCTATTGCCAATCCAGTTCTAGGGAACAGACTTCAAATATCCAAATTCACGTGGACCGCTGGCACGGCGTAGAAAGAGTTCATATTGGAACGCAATTTGCTGGTGTTCTAGGCACAATGGAATTTGATCTCAAATGCGTAAAAGATGTCGTTTGGCGCGATGGTATCGATCTCGTCCTTGGATATAACACAGCAATTTTCAACATCATTCAACGTATGCTGGGTCGTACCGTTATAATGAATATGGACGGCATTGAGTGGCATCGGGACAAATGGTCATTGCCCGCCAAATTTTGGCTGCTGTGCAACGAGCTTATCGGTGCCAATGTCAGTTCAATTGCTATTGCGGACAACCCACACATTGCAACCCATATTGCCGCTCGTTCATTCAAATCGCCGACAATGATCCCCTACGGCGCTGATCAAATTGAAACTCCCTCGATTTCTGTGCTCGACAGTTTTCAATTAAAACGGGACTGCTATTTCTTATCAATCGCGCGCATCGAACCCGAAAACTCAATCCTGGAAATTGTGACTGCGTTTTCGAATGCGAAGACAAATCAAAAACTGGTTATTGTAGGTCCGTTGGATGACAATATCCGCTACCACAAAAAGGTGCGCGCAGCCGCCAATCAGGATGTCATATTCCCCGGCGCCATTTATGACAAAACTATTGTTGGCGCTCTCCGCTATTACGCACGCGCGCACATTCATGGGCACCGCGTTGGAGGCACAAACCCGTCACTGGTCGAGGCAATGGCCGCTGGTAGCGCAGTTATTGCCCACGACAACTTATACAATCGCTGGACTGCTGGAGACTCCCAGTTCTTTTTCTCTGGCGATGTGCAATGCCAACAGCTTATCGAGATGCTTTCAGCGCCTTCCGATAAGCTAGAAACCGCTCGATATGCGGCGGCAGAGCGGCATAGAAGGCAATTCACATGGGGCAACGTTCTTAGCCAATATGAAGCGTTGCTCGAAGACCAAGTTCGAAAAACTTATCCCCGCTAACAAGGGCGGTAGTATTTTGGTGTTCTCGAAAAAGAAGGAACACCCTGATGCAAGATAGATTTCAAGGACGAGCACCTAGCTTTGACGCTCCAGCGCTTGACGCTTTTTCAATTACGCCAAGTGACGTAACAGATTTCGCCGAATTGGTACGCGCGATCTACATTGGTGGCCCTGGTCAGGTCACATTAAAAACCCCATCAGGCGCTCTCGTTACGTTTGAAGGTCTGTCTGGCGGCTCGGTTTTGCCGGTCCGCGCACAAGCTGTGCTTGCCACAGGGACGACGGCCACAAGCCTTGTCGGAATTGTCTAATGTTATCCGGCTACATTTCGCCCCGAGCATCGACACCACAGACGTGGTGGCCGCAGAATGCAACCTTTGCCCTAGATTTCCTACGACGTCGTGCCGTTTCGCTAGGCAAACACATAAGCGTAGACGAAGCCTATATGTTTACTCGCGCGACGGAAAAACTTGTCGCAGACAATAGTGGAAATTGGGAAAACGTCGCTACTGAACAATTGGCGCTCGCTGAAAACGGTATCACGATTGAGAGCGAGTTTACCGAAATTGGCAGCTATACGAGCACTAGCTCGGCAACCATTGGCATCCTTGGTGCAGGGGGAACGTTGCCGGCCGGATGGACCGAGACCGCAACAAGCAGCGGAGTAAATGTCGAGGTTCTAGCCGTTGGCGACCACAAAGGGCTAACGTCTATCGACCTTCGTTTCCAAGGTACGCCAACCAGTCATTGGCGGCTGCGCCCTAGTGGTGTTGCCGAATGCAATGCAACACCGCTTGCAGAACACATTGCCACCCTCTTTTGTTCGCTTGTATCTGGCAACTTGCCGAATGCCAGCAGTTTCCAATTTGGTCCAATTTGGTACACGGCAGCAAATGGGTATCTTGCGGCGGGACTGAAAGCAATTGGTGGCGACATTGATACCAGTTTTCAGCGTTTTTCAAAACTTTCGTCATCCCCGGTAGGTTGTGCCAAAGCAAATTTGGACTTCTTTTCAGCGACGAGCGGCATCCCAATAGACTTTTCAATTCGTCTCGCCGTGCCGAATATCGGAGTTGGTTCCTCGCCCACGACACCCGTGCTATCTTCCGGCACGCCGAAATCGCGCCTTGCCGATATTCTTACGCTGGATCTTCCTACCGGAACGCACCGTATAACTCTTGAAACTGAAACCGGTGATGAAGAAATTGCTGGGAGCCACATTGTTACTCCTCCGCTGTCCGGCGCTCCTATAAGACGCATAGTCGCCTACCCATATCTGGGCTGAACAATCGAACAAGTTTGGCAACCCGCTTTAAACATGCAATCATCCCATTCGTCGCTCAATTTTTCGAGCGACGATATTTTTTAGATTACACTTTTTTGGTTGCTTAATGTTTTTGCAGAGCTACAGGCGCCCGCTAATCGCGGCCGTAGGCAATACACTTTCAATTCGCGTACTTGGGCTAATTTCCACATTTGGATTTGCATCCATCGCTTCTTTTCTACTTCCCGCCAATGACTTCGGGCAGTTAGCCACTTTGCTGAGTATGATTTTGTTCATGGGCACCATTGGCGAGTTTGGCCAGCGCGATCTTGTCGCACGGGAGATTTCAAAAGGACTGGCACTGCGTGATGCTGGCCACTCATCTGAAAAAGCAAGCCTCGCCGTCATCATCAGCCTAGTATTTGGCTTGTTCTGCGGATTAGTGGTAGCCGGGTTTTACATGGCCAACGGAGCAACTCCGACAATTGTGTTTTGTTCAAACATTTTGACAGTCATTCTATCAATAAACGGTGCCCTATCTGGAATAGGTCGCGCGCATGGGATGTTTGTTTGGGCGATGGCACCACGCGAGGTTTTATGGCGCTTGCTCACACTTGCGATAATTCTGCTCATCTTGGGGCTAGTCGGGAACGCGACAATTGAAACTGGCGCGATCTCCCTATTGTCAGCGTTGCTCATCTGCGTTGGACTACAATTTTTTCGCTTCAATTCTATTGGGTTTGTTCCCACACTTTCTTTTCTCAAGCTAAAAGAATGCCTGGATCTGAAGTACCTCAAATCTTCTTTTGATCTGATGATGGTGAACGCTGCGGGCTTAATTCTTGTATCAATGGATGTTGTCGCCGTTGGCATATTATTGGGAAATGAAGATGCCGCTCAATACTTTCCTGCAAATCGAATTGCTATTCTGACGATCTACGTTCAAGTCACGCTTAACCTCGCCATTGCCCCAAGACTTGCGCAGGAGTTTGCTCAGGACCGAACATCTCAAGCGCTTAGAATCTGCCGTGACACGACCAAACTTGCTTTTTTGGCAGGCGGCATTGTTCTTGCCATAATTGTTTTCTCTCGACCTTTCTTGCCAATCATATTTGGCACTGCCAATGATACAACTTGGTTGGTCGCTGTAATCCTTGCGACCGGTCATTTGGTAACAATCGCAACGGGCTTTGGCGGCACGGCACTAGTGGCAGCCGGACGCGAAAGATCGGTGCGTGATGTGATGATTTGGACAGTTCCGTTTTGTCTCGCCGCGATTGCATGCGCTTGTCTTTTCGGCAGCATTGTTTTTGTAGCCGCCGCCGTCGCCCTCGCAACCGTTATCAGAGGTGTATTGATCGCCTACACATGTCGAACTTTGGTGGGAGGCCATGCAGCAATTGCCTAGCAAAACCGGAGCTCAGCAAAGTAGTGAACTTCTATCAACAGCGCACCCGCGCCGGTTGGGTATTCTTCACATTGTGATGATTGTGCTTGCTGCGAGTTGCGCGATCGGATCTGCGGTTCTCGTACTCGCTGTATCAAACACAAGCCCAGATGAAAGCTATCGTCTGCATCTTTTTTCATTAGCCCTTACCTGTGGTGCAATAATTGTCGCTGGTGCCGGGATAAAGCTCGATTTTTTTCATCCGGCATCCGTGATTGCACTGTTGTTCTTTGTCGTTTTTGGCCTTGGTTCAATTCGACATTTCGAAAGCGGATCGCCAAATGCAGCGCAAATCGTTTTTTTCGCAAACATAGGTGTTTGGTCATTCGCCATTTCGAATTGGTTGCTTAGTTCTGGTGTCCATTTTCGAACCACGCCGCCCAAAATGAATGATTTTGCGATATCGACATTGTTGCGCATTTACCTGTGGTGTTTGGTGGGCACGGCGGCGCTGGCAACTGTCTATATCTACATCAAAGTCGGCATTCCAGCGCTATCAGAAAATGGATTGGTTTCGCGACTTGCCGCCCGTCAAGAAGTCACAAGTTATATCGTATACCTTACGCGGATGTCCCAGTTCGCTGTATACTTTTTCTTTGTCTTGGCATTAGCCACGCGAGAAAGATCAATGTACATTCTTGCGTTTATCCTGTTCGCGTTTGTGCTTGCAATCAACCTTACAATGGGATGGCGCGGACCTGCCTTTTTCATACTGATTACATTGGTTTTTATCTTCAACTATGCGACTGCGCAAAAGCACACCTTTCTCGTGACAGCGCTTATCTCTACAACAGTTTTTGGAGCTTTAATTTGGGGTTATTTGCGGCTGGTTGTCTATTCAACCAGCACTGAAATAGGTGCACTTACCTTCATACAAGCTACATCCTCAGACAATCTTTCAATGTTTTTACATTGGGGATCGCTACAGTTTTCAAACTATGTTGCGGGGTTCCAACAGGTGATCGCACTAAAGGAAGCAAACCCCGATGTTTTCGATGCAACAGTGTTCCAATACACATTGTCTACTCTGCTCCCTGGGCAGCAAATGTCTTTCGATCAAACGCTAAAGCTTCTATCCTACAACACCTTTGAAGGGGACGGACTGAATGCCACATTGCTCGGGGAAGCCTATGCTGACTTGGGCTCCGCTGGCATTGCGCTCTACTGCGCCGGGTTTGGCGCCTTGTCCGGTCTAACTTACAAAAGAGTTTGTGATCGGCAATCGCACTTTCGCTTGATTGAACATGGCTTCGTCATGTCAGTGCTTATTCTGGGCACTCTAACCGGTATATTTGGACAGGCAATCTATTGGGTGCTTGCTTTCACCCTACTTGGCGCGCGCCTAACCCATCGGTTGGGAATGCAACAAACCGATCGCATATCATTATTGGAGAGGCGAACGTAAATGGTTGCGCAAATTGACCTCGACATGCTTCGCCACAGACCCTCCATGGCAATTGGAAGGCTAGTTAATTACGCTTTGTTGGAGGGACGTCCATTGACCACACGCGGTCAATGGATCAATCCGCTTGTATTCTCAATGTTCAAGATTGCACAACTCATGCCACCGTTGCGATCTGTTGAGCGACCAATTTTTATAATTGGCAATGGGCGAAGCGGCACGACTTTCGTTGGAAGACTGTTCGCACTCCACCAAGATGTCAGCTTCCTGAATGAACCCAAGGCTCTTTGGCATTTCGCACATGGCGCGGAGGACCTTATTGGTTCTTATAGCGACGTTGCCGCTGCGGTACGGACTGAACCAGGAATCGACAATGACGAAGCCCGAAAGAAAATTCAGCGTGTTTATGGTTTCTCTTTAGCAGCGTCGGGTGCCAAACATATCGTCGACAAATATCCGGAGTTGGTATTTAGAACCAAATATGTGCAGGCGTTGTTTCCGGACGCAAGGTTTGTTTGTCCAATCCGAGACGGCGTTGATGTTGTAAACTCGGTCGCCCGTTGGACATCGAGGAATGCTAGCTTCCGCAAATCTGACAAACACAATTGGTGGGGAAAAAATGATCGAAAGTGGACAGCACTAGTCGACCAGCTTGTTCCTGAGCATAACGACTTGGCGCCCCATCAAGCGAAGTTACGCGATACCAAATCTGATTTTGACCGAGCAGCTGTTGAATGGATACTAACAACGCGCGAAGCGCTCAAACTTGATGTAAACCCAGCTTCGCAATTTCGTATTTGCCGCTACGAAAATATCTGCAGCGATTCAGAAAATGAGTTGCGGCTACTATTTGAATGGCTGAACATTGTCGATGACCTCCAAGTATTCAAATATGCAAAATCGCACACAAACCCTCCGCCGTCACATGGCAACATTTCGCTTTGTTCAGAAATCGCTGAACCGTTTCAGCAGACACTTCACGATGCCGGTTACAACGAGAGCGCGGGTCGGGTGCTAATCAGCGTCTAGTGCACACTCATAGGCTTGCATCAATTCTTGCAAAAACAACTCATGGGTGAATTGCCTATCGGCAAATGCTTTTGCATTCCTTCCGAGACGACGTGCAATGTCTACATTTTGCGCAAGGAACCTGATTTTGGTGGCAAGCTCAACTGGATTCTCAGGCTCAAATAGCAAGCCCGTTTCGCCGTCCGTGACGAGTTCTGGAATACCGCCCCTTATGCTGCCAATCACAGGTTTTCCTTTGGCAAATGCCTCAATCACAACATAAGGGTAGTTCTCGTGCCAAAGCGATGGAACGATGACAAATCGCGCGTCGGCAATTAGCAACTCGAGTTCATCCCCCCATTTGGCCCCAAGAAACTCGATGTTAGTTACGCCACTTTGATCAGCCCGGCGCGACAATAGTTCAAGGTCTGGCCCCTCTCCGACAATTTTGATGCAAAACCCATCGACTGCCTCGGCGGCCTGCAGGATTTTGTCGACGCCCTTTTCTTCAATCACGCGCCCCACATACAATCCATATGGCGCATATTCGGCGGTGGCTTCGTACGCATCCGACTGAAAAGGATTGCGGAGTTTAGACCATGATATTTGCCTGTTGGGCCAAAACTGCTGGGTCTCTTGTGCAATGAAATCGCTAGAAAAGGTGAAATGGTCGATCTGATCAAAATACCGAATAGCGCGGTGAACATAGGCTTCCATTGCGCTGGCAACCGACAAACCAAGTTCGTTCTTGCAACATTTATTCTTTATTGCGTTGTAGAATTTTCCACCTTCGCAGTCGCGGCAGACTTTGCCATGATGATAAAGCTTATAGTTTGGGCAAATATGCTTGTAGTCGTTCATGGTAACAACGACGGGCACACCTGCTTGTTTGGCAGCGAACACAATTGCCGGTGTTAAATGCACGTTGATTGCGAAGATGTGAAGAATGTCGGGCTTAAATCTTTCGATTATTTGCGCAGCCTGTCTCTGTTTGTTCAGATCATAAATTGAGGTGTGCAAACTCAAAGCTTTTTTGAAGAAGCTGCCGTTCTTGTAGTCAGGTGCATCAAGCAAATGAACGTTTTTTGGCACTGTTGAACTGGCATTGCCAGTAGCGATCATTTCCGTCTGATGCCCAGCCAGCCTCAATGCGCGCTCAGTCTCTCGAAAAAAAACCTCAGCCCCGCCAACCGTTTCATAGAATTTGTGTGCTAACAGGACGCGCATCCTATGCTGTCCTCGAATAGATACACGCTAGCATAATGACGGCGAAAAACGCCTTGACGATTAAAAAGAACATAAAAAATTGTCACGCAATAAGTGAATTAAGTAAAAGTATGAGTGTGACTATACTTAAGTTCGCACTCAGATCAAACCAATCTGAATACATCGCCAGTGCCAATATCTCGCACTAAGTCTACTTTATGACCATCCCAATGATAGTTTAGATGCCGACCCTGCATTGGATCGCTCGCCAAATCCGGATAGAACAATGCAACACAATCGCCTTCACCTCGGACACTGGGATAAACGAGCCCTTCCGAAGACTGAGCACGTAATTGAGCCGCAAAATGCTGCGAAATTGAATAATCCTGTAGGTGCAGAATGTCACTTTTTTCAGTCCCAATTTCCCGAACATCGTGCAGCATCGCTTCGACTGACAATACCAGTTCTCTAAACTGTGACGTCCAACCAGATTGCTGTTTTGTAGAACGCATGAATTCTGCGTGATGAAATGCCGTTTCATGTACCGCTGTTTCGAAGTCGGCAGCGACATATAGGACACCCAAACGTCCGTCGGAAAATCGGCTCGGCCGATCGCGACTTGTGTGGGTAAACGGTGCCATCAAGTAGCTAGCGCCCGGTCCGCTGACACGTCGATGCGCCGGCACAAGATCAATATTACCGATTGTTTCCATTAATCGCGGATTGGTTTTTTGTTCAGCCGCAATCAATTGCGGCCAGTCTTCTGGTGCCGCGATGTCTTCAAACAGGTCGATCGGCGGGTAAATTGAGCAAACGATGCGCGATGCATTTTGCCACTCTATATGACAGATTGGAACATCTGCGGTCCCACCTACCAAGCGCCGCGCTCCGCATCTAAATATCGGCGCACGCGCATCAAATCGGTTAGATTGCCTCCAAGCATTATTTCAAGCGCTGATTGGCCACCAAATGCGTCATTTTGCAGCTTTATCCAATCGTATGCGCGTTGAGGCTCAACAAAAATCAAACGCAAAGCCTTGTGTATGCCCAAAAGATTCGACAGCCGTGCCTTCAAATCGTTGCTGAGACGTCCTGGCCGTTCAGCCTTCCAGCGTCGATAAGTGCGCAACGGTAAGTCAAGCAACGTCGCGGCCTCTTCGTCAGTCAGTCGCCACTTCTGAAAGAGATTTAGGATTGCACGAAGCATCGCTCCACCCTCTTCATCTGTGATTGGGGCCGCAATAAACTCTTCTGGTCCCGTATCAATCAATTCAAGCGTCATTTTAGCTCCTTATGGCATAATATATCTCAAAGAATGCCATTTGGCAACCGATGCGGGTGCTATGACATACGCAAAAGCGAGCCCTATGCTGAACTGTTGTGGTCACGAAGACGTACAAAAACAATAATGGTTTGTGCCTATGGTATTGAATGGGCTAAATATCTAAATGATAAAGCAACATATTTGTTGTATAGTGGGTTCAATTGCCCGCGAAATTGCTTGAGTTTGGAGTAGCATCCGCAGTGCAAATATTTGGTTCGAAAAATCTCGGATTATGGCCCCTGGTTGCGTTACTGTGCGCAACCAGCGCGCCTGCGCATGCATTTGATCTATTTGGTTTATTCAAGTCTGATTCATCGCAGCAATCTGCTGCCGTTCTTGATATTGAAAACCCCGTAAACTATTCGGTCGAAATCAATACTAGCGATCCAACGCTCTACGATGCGTTGCGTTCCAGTTCCGTTTTGATCAAAGAGCAAGCGACGCCAGCAGCAGGAACAACGGGATTAGTGACCCGTGCAAAGATTGATCAAAAGCGCCTTTTGGCCGCTCTTTATGGCGAAGCTCACTATGGCGGCACAATTCAAATTTTGATCAACGGGCAAAACATTGAAGACGTTTCTTTGGAGCGACAGCTATCTGGAACGTCGCCAAAAATAGAAATCAACGTTTCAGCTGGGCCAAGATTCACGTTTGCACGTCCAGATGCGCGATCACCAAATGGTCCTATCGATTTGAACCAATTTGGCATAACCGCAGGGGAAGCGGCGAAATCATCACTGATCATCGATGCGGAAACAAAGCTAGTTGGGGATTGGCGCCAGAAGGGTTATCCCTTCGCACGCATTGAAAAACGCACCATCGAGGCAGACCACAACACAAGACAATTAGAAGTCTCGCTTTGGTTTAACTCTGGCAACAAAGCGGCATTTGGCCAAATTGTCGTAACAGGAAACGAGACCGTAAACTCATCATTTATTGCTGAGCAAGCCGACATTATTGCAGGCTCGACTTATAGTCCCGATCAGATCAAACGCGCAACGAAGCGTCTCCAAGAAGTGGGTGTATTTGACAGTGTGGTCGTTAGCACTGCGGAACGCCCATCAGCTGATGGAAGTGTCGCGGTAACAATCGAAGTGAGTGAGCGCAAGCCACGCACGATTGGCTTTGGCGTAACGGCCGAAAACTTTGAGGGCTTTGGCGTCGAAGGATTCTGGAAGCATCGGAACCTGTTTGGCAATGCCGAGAGCCTGCGTGCGGAAGCCTCGATTGGCCGCATTGGCCAAGGTGGATTTGGCGACCTTGATTATCACGCTGACTTGTTATTCAAAAAACCGAATGCAATTGGCCCTGCCACGAGTTTTGAAGCACGCGCGACGTTTGATATAGCGAATACAAATGCGTTCAATAAACGTTCGGGCAAAATATCTGCTTCACTTTCGAATGATTTACGCGATGACCTAACGGTAAAAGGCGGCATTGCCGCGGAATATGCAGTGGTAGATGATGGTACAACCGTATCAAATACGGCCCTGCTCTCGACACCAATCTCTTTGACCTACGACACGCGCAACAATGCTCTAAATCCAACGGGTGGTTGGTTCGTCACTTTGTCCACCGAGCCAACATATGTGCATCCTTCGCATGCAATATTTGTAAAATCGTCGGTAGAGGCAAGTACTTACTTGGCACTTGATGAGGACGAGCGACTGGTTCTTGCAGCACGTGCAGCAATGGGCACCATTATTGGCACCGACATTGCGAATGTGCCGACTGACCGACGTTTCTTTGCCGGTGGTGGCGGCTCAATACGTGGCTATGGCTTTCAAATGGCTGGTCCGCTCACAGGCGGGGGTAAACCGCAAGGCGGCCTTTCATATCTCGAGGCGTCAGCTGAGGCGCGCTACAAGGTCACAGACGAAATCGGTGTTGTCGGCTTTATCGATACTGGCGGCGCTTTCACTTCAAACATCCCTGGACAGGGTGGATCTTTGTTCACGGGCGTTGGCGGTGGCGTGCGATACTACACGCCGATCGGTCCAATCCGCGCAGACATAGCGTTTCCGCTAAACAAAATTACCGGTCAACCACAATATGGCTTATATTTGGGTATAGGTCAGGCATTCTGATCACATTGCGGCCAAATGGATTCGCCTAAGACATGCAGATTTTACCCTCGTTGATAAAGCGCGTTGCTTTGTTTTGTGCGTCGTTGCTTTTGCTTAGTGGCATTGCGGCTGCGTTTCTGCTGGCGACACCACCAGGGCGCGATGTCACAGCAAACCTCATCAACAACCTCGCTAGCAATGACACCCAACAGGTTCAGATTCGCGGCCTGCACTCACTGCTGGGCAACCAAATTGTGGTTGAAAAAGTAACTCTATCTGATGCCGATGGCACTTGGGCGACGGGACAAGACATCGTCATCGACTACAGTCTCTTGGATATGGTGTTTGGTCGCCTGGAACTCCAAAAAGCGTCAATTCAACAACTAGAGGTCGCAAGGCTTCCCATTGCGCAACCAGTTTCCCCTTCACAACGCTTTGATTGGCCAAAATCGTTGCTTCCCGCACCGCTTAGAAGCGCATCAATTGAGGGACTCGAAATTGGCGAACTGATACTCGGCGAAGTGTTCGTCGGCCACCCAGCTACATTTACAATCTCGGGGGAACTGAACGCTGCAAACCAACCACTCCAAACTGATGGCGCAATTAGCTTTCAACAGACTGATGGCGATGGTGCATTTGAAGCCAGTTGGCAGTTTAGCCCAGCGGCGGAAACCACCAGTCTTTCGTTTCAATTGAACGATGGCAAAGACGGTGTGTTTGCAAAATTGCTAAACATCCCAGACACACCCGCACTCGACATAAGCTTAACTGGCAGTGGACCCCCGTCTTCTTGGAAATCTGATTTTGCGGTTTCATTCAACGGAAAACAGGTTGTCGATGGCGGCGCAACGCTGTCTTTGACGAATGACTTGCAATCTATAGAAGCGCAACTCAGCGGCCAACTCGCCCCCTTGCTCCCCAAATCGCTTTTGCCACTTGTTGCAGGCAACACTGACGTTGTGATTTCAGCTCGCCGAGATGCCGGTGGCAACGTCACAATCGACCAGGCTACCCTCACCTCTGCGCTAGCACAAATCACAACCAGCGGATCATTTAGTCCCGAGCAGGACCGTGTCGACTTGATGACTGATGTGCGAATTGGCAGCGACGGCGAGATCGTCGAGTTCGCAAGGCAACCGGGAACCGTCACGCGACTTGGCAAGGTCAGTCTAAAAGCAAGCGTTTTGGGAACAGTTCGCGAGGCTGTTCTTCAAGCTCAAGGTCATATTACCGAACTTGAAGAAGGCTCCTTTGGTCTGCAAGGCGCGTCCTTTGACATCCAAAGTCCAAAGCTCAATCTACTTGAACCAAAGGGCACCGCAAGCCTAGCAGCTGCAATAGAAACAATTGTCACTGGCGATCAAACAGTCGATGCGCTTCTCGCCGGCAATCTAAGCATAAAAAGCGACCTAAATATCGCTGATCGGACGATGAGCATCAGCTCACTTGCGATCAAGAATGATGTGATTTCGAGCAGTCTTTCAGGCGCATACAATCTTATTGATGGCGCAATGCAGATTTCATCGGTAAGCGATATTAATGTTGCGACGGACAATCTTATTGGAAAACTTCTTGGTGGCGGGCCCGGCACAATTATTGCCGATCTGACGATTGACGGTCGGGGCAATCTCAGTGCGCAGAAACTAGAAGTAGAAAGCGCCAATCTAAACGCGAATGCGTCCGGTTCGCTCTCAGCAGATCAATTGAATTTGGCTGGCGATTTACGCCTTGATGATATTGGCCAATTTGATCCACGATTGACGGGGCAACTGCTCGTCAACGCAGTTGCGGATGGAGCGAGAAACAACCCAAACATCAATGTGTCGTTGAGCGGTCAGAATATCGCAATCGCAAACGAGTCGCTATCAGACATTAACGGCACCATAAGCGGCACTGCATTTGAAACGCTGACAGCCAAGCTCAACGCCAAATATGCAGGGACACCAGTTTCCGTTGCGGCAAGTACAACTGCAGATGAAGATGGCACGCGCAAAGTCGACGCATTGCGCATCAACATACCCGGCGCTGAAATAGTTGCAGATTTGTCTTTTAACTCAGCAGGGTTGGTCGCGGGCATCGCCGACCTTCAAGTATTTGATCTGAGCGAACTCGCCCCACTATTGTTGCAGACTGGGCTTTCCGGTTCTGCCACGGGTAGATTGAATGTGAGCGCAGAAAATGGCCAACAATCAATAGAGCTCGACCTAACGGCGCCCTCTCTTGGCTATGACACGACAACAATATCTAATTTGCAACTGGAAGCGAACATCTCGGACTTGTTTGGCAAACCTATGCCGCTTATCAGTGCACGCGCCGAAACAATTGCGTCCGCAGGGCAAGTTTTGAAAAACGCCGAACTCAGTGTTTCGACAGAAAACGGTTTCTGGCCAACTCGCTTTGACGCAAGCCTAAATGGCAGCCCCATCTTGTTGCGCGCAATGGTGAGCCAAAATGCCAACGAGACAATTATTGATGTTGAAAAGGCTACCAC
Source organism: Maritalea porphyrae (assembly GCF_030159895.1). Lineage (GTDB taxonomy): Bacteria > Pseudomonadota > Alphaproteobacteria > Rhizobiales > Devosiaceae > Maritalea > Maritalea porphyrae. Next base: position 1,461,683 of record NZ_BSNI01000002.1, on the reverse strand, counting down.
CAGATATCAAGGCATAGCCATTGAAAATACAAAACCAGCAAAAGCGATACTGAGCGAAGGTTCGGTTTCAATATCAGCGCCTGCAATAAGCATTGATGGGGCCAATGCCACTCTCATTGGCTCGATTTCGAACAATCTTGACCTTGATATCACATTGTCACAACTGCCAATGTCCACGGTCGAAAAACTGGCAAGAACTGGCCTTGCGCCCTCGGGGCAGATCACCGCCCGTGCAAAAGTTGCTGGATCGCCATCCAACCCAACTATCACTTACCAAATTGATAGCAGCGGTCTATCCGGCACGCCACTCAGGGACGCCCAGTTGGCCTCGCTAAACATCAACGGCGCGGGGAAATACAACGGCGACATTCTGACCACTCAACTGACTGTTTCAGGCGGCGGTCTAGATATTTCTGTTTCAGGCGACACAAACATCGCGAACAAGCGACTTGGTCTGGCGGTAAAGGGAAATCTGCCGTTTTCCTACGTGGCTCAGCCACTTACGAACTCTGGTGTTGTGTTATCGGGTACTGCAAATCTAGACGCCACCATCGGCGGTAGTTTTGATGCACCAGATTACCGCGGCCAAGTCAGTACAAATGGGGCACGCTTTACCGAAATTGCTTCTCGCATACGGGTGACAGACCTAACTGGTGTTTTGGCGTTTAACGGTGACAATGCAACCATTTCATCTCTTGAGGGCCGGCTAGGTGAAAACGGACGGCTGAGCGCTAGGGGCAGCATTTCCTTGCGCCCAGGTGACAAATTACAATCAGATCTGACCCTGAGTGTTCGAAACGGGAACTATAGTGACGGTGTGCTCATTTCAGCGGATTTTGACGCGGACTTGGCGCTGGTGGGCCGCTTGGCGGAAACGGGCCTAATCTCTGGTCAGGTCAGCGTCACACGTGCTGACATTACAATCCCAGCAGCCCTGCCAAATGTTGTGTCGCCGGTCGCAGTATCGCACAAGAATGCAAGCCAAGCGGTCAACGCGCAATCAAAAGCGCTACAACCACAACAGTCTGGCGGATCTGGTCCTTCGATGGCCTTAGACATCAATGTCAACGCCCAGAATCGTATCTTTGTTCGCGGGCGCGGTCTTGATGCTGAGTTGGGCGGCGGACTTTCAATCGGTGGCACGACCGCCCGTCCGACAGCAAAGGGCACAATCCGCATGAGCCGCGGGCGCATGGAGATCTTGACGAAGCGCTTCGACTTTGACGCCGGACAAATTACATTTGCTGGTCCACTTGACCCGACGTTGAACTTTTCAGCAACAACGCGCGAAGCGGGAAGCTCGTATTCAATTTTGGTCAGCGGACCAGCGTCGTCCCCTGAATTCTCGTTCGCATCTTCGCCATCGTTGCCGCAAGACCAAATTGTCGCCAAGCTGTTTTTTGGCCGCTCCCTAACTGAGCTTTCACCTTTGCAACTTGTCCAACTGGCTAGCGCTGTTAATACGCTGAATGGCGCGGGCACAGATGGCGGGCTTGCTGGTCGACTGCGGTCAATCGCCGGTCTAGATGATGTCGACATCAAAACCAACGAACAGGGCGAAACCACGCTTGGTATCGGTGGCTATTTGAACGAGCGTACTTATCTCAATGTGGAAAAAGGCACAGGTGCCGGATCAGGCAAGGTGACGATCGACCTGAACATTACGGACAACATCACGGCGCGCGGTGAAACCTCTGAAGATGGAAAAACCAAAGCTGGTGTGTTCTTCGAGCAGGATTACTAGCCGCTCGCAAGCCGTTGAATCACATTAGCCGGATAGATTCTGAAGAAAGAATGGCTGGGGTGGAAGGATTCGAACCTTCGCATGGCGATACCAAAAACCGCTGCCTTACCGCTTGGCTACACCCCAACAATTTGTTCGCGTCAGTTTTATGACTGAACGGTGCGGTCTATACGCGTTTTAGGATGAAGGTGCAACCACCCAATTGAGCGAAAATGAAATTTTTTTGAGAAAACACACAACTCAAAAGCTCATCAGTCGCCCAAGGCACGCGCTAGTGCTTGTTTCTAATGTTTTCAAATAGATATGCCGCTGGATTTGAATGGCAGAACAGCATAAATAAAGATCTATTTCCAATATTTCGCTGCATTATGGGTTGCAGCATTCCCGCAATAAGCTTTTACCAGAACGATCGCAATTTGTTGCAGTTCAAATAGTTTCGCTTTATTGCATATGTGTGTTTCAAAGTATGGTTGAATTCGACCAATTCAGAATGGGCATATATGCAGACGCGGACAGCGCCGAACTATAACCTAGACTTCGACCCTGCAGTTGGGGAGCCTGAGATTTTGGCTCCAGGTATTTCGCGTATAGTTGCTCCAAATTCAGGACCATACACTTTTCGTGGCACAAATAGTTACATTGTGGGATTTGATGATGTGGTGATCATCGACCCGGGGCCGGACGATGACGATCATTTCGCTTCGATACTGAGCGCTACTGCAGGCAAAAAATGCAAAGGCGTCCTTCTTACGCATACGCATCGAGACCATTCAGCTCTCGCACCAAAGTTAGCGAAGGCTTTGAGTATTCCATTGATGTTTGAGGGACCGCATCGCCCTTCCCGAACCTTACAGCGTTTTGAGCGCGATCCTTTGCGCAAATCAGGTCACTACGGCCTAAAGCCAGAATATATGGTTCGAGATGGCAGCAAAATTGATTTGGGTGAAATTGGACTGATCATTCACACAACGCCAGGGCATTGCGCAAACCACATTGCTATCGCGATAGAAGGTCGGAATGAGCTTTTCACAGGGGATCATATCATGGGATGGTCTTCTAGTTTAATTTCCGACCCAGATGGAAGCCTTGAGCACTATTTAGCGTCGCTTGAAAAGGTGATTCATTTGCGTTCAACTTGCTACTTACCCGCGCATGGCGACACAATAAAAGACGGGCCAGAATTCGCGACGACTTTGTTGGCCCACCGACAGGAACGCAACGTTCAAATATTGGATGCGCTTGCCAAGGGGCCAATGTGGACGCTTTCCCTGTTGAACAAGATCTACCCAGACATCCCAGTGAACGTGAAGCCAGCAGCCTTGTTAACACTGAACGCGCATCTCCACTATCTTGAAGCGAATGATGAAATTGAATCGCAAAGCATGTTCTGGGCGAAACGCTACAAGCTTAAGGCGTGACCGATCGTCGCTTGCGACAAGTGCACTTCTTCCATAATCCTTTCACTAGGCTAAAGTGCCTGCACGATGCCAGATTGTGGGGATGATTATGGCCAAGATTGACCAACTGCCTAGTGATAGCGTGCTTCAAACATATGTCGGCGCAAAAGACTTTATGGATAGCTACGGCGTTGACATCAGGCAGCGTCAAGATTTGCAACAATGCGACATGCGCGAACTCGCAGAACAGTTCGGGAATATCGAACTTGGCTGGGCAATTTGGTTGCTCAAATTGCGCAATATTTTGATGAGCCCACTAAAACTCAAAACAACGGACGATTTAGCGGCTGAACAGGCTAAAAAACCTGCAACTGAGAAGCGCGTTGGTGATCGAGTAGCATTCTTTCGCATATTTGAGATCTTGGATGATGAGATAATTCTTGGTGAGGATGATTGGCACCAAGATTTTCGAGTGTCGCTCTATCGTACCAAGGGAAAGAATGCTCGCGTCATCATGACGACAGTCTGCAAACGACATAATGCGTTTGGTCATGCTTATCTTGCCGCAATTCTTCCTTTTCACAAGATAATTGTGTGCGCCACACTTGATGATGGTGCCAAAAAGCGATTTCGACCCACCGCTTAGTTTTCGGCTGACTGCTTTTGCGCTTGCTCCACCAGTTCATCTAGTTTTAGCAAAAACTGCTCAATTCGACGACTGTTGGTGCCAAAGTCGCCATCTCCATATCGTGAGGCCGAGCGTACATTGACAATGAGCAGACGCGCAGTTGCGCGAGTGCTAACTGTTACATCATCTTTGAACCCAATCAGTGTTTTGGACTCGTAGAAATTGTGAAGTTCTGCTGCGCCGCTGCGTTTTTGGTCAAGAAACAGCCAACCAAGGCTATTTGCAGCTTGCTCCACAAGCGCAATACCTTCGGCTGCAGAAACTCTGTATTCCCGCGTTGAAGCAAGACGAAAAAGGTCACTGTTCACGGGATTGGCTGGCAGATCATTCCGCACTTCGCCTTCAAGCAAAATTGGCGTGGTTGCAGGCGATGTCGATACGTCAGTTGATGTTTGGTTTTGGGCCGATGTAACAACTACAAATGCTGAAAAGAGAATTGCGCAGCATCCCACAATAACGCCGCTGCTCGCCTCACGCCAGCCAGCGTCGCCACTGTACCAAATGCTGACATAACCAATAAGCCCAAGTACAAGCGAGACCAGTGCCAAGGCGATGGCCACAAAGATCGCAGCCACGAACACGGGACTGGTCATTACGCCAATATAGTGGAATGCCACAGCCAACAGGACCAAAGGCAGCACAGGGCGCGCAATTCGCGCAGCCCAAATTGCCCAACCCGATGTTCGGATAAATACGCGCATAAAACCTTACAACTTGTTTTCTGCGACAGACCTTAAGGGAACAGACGCTTTCTTGTCCAAGGTTGGTTTGAGTTTTCTCGTGTAAATCGAACACGGTCGTGCAGGCGGAATTCGCCATCGCACCAAAATTCTATTTCAACCGGCTCGATCGTGTAACCGCTCCAATGCTCCGGCCGCGGCACATCTTCACCAAACTGTTTTTCAAACTGAGCAACGCGATCCATCAAAACCTGCCTATTGGCCAGGGGCTGAGACTGTTCGGAAGCATGTGCGCCGATGCGCGACCCACGGGGGCGCGATTGGAAGTAGGCATCGGCCGTTTCCGATGATACCGGAACGGCGTTGCCGCGAATGCGCACTTGCCAGTTAAGTGATTTCCAAAAAAAGCCGAGGGCCGCTTTGGGATTTTGGCCCAATTCATCGCCCTTTTTGCTTTGCTTGTTCGTATAGATGACAAACCCTTCAGAAGTTCGCCCTTTCAAAAGCAACACGCGAGCGTTCGGCATTCCGTCTGCATCAACCGTGGCAAGGGTTAGTGCATTGGCCATCGGTTCTTTTTCTGAGGCGAGAACCAACCATTTATCAAACAATTCATACGGATCAATTTCACCCGTGTAATTGTGATCGAAAAGCTGTTCGTTTAGTTTCTGCACTTCGGTTTGCATATTTCATCACCCAGATCAGGTTCAACTTGCGCTTAGGGTGCATAACAACAACTATGAACAGCAAACAACGTTTCGTAACGACGCGTCAGCCTTCAGTTCATCTCGATGTAAAAAGCTACCCGTTGCGTGGTCAAAGACATAATTATCGATAAATTTGCTCGCACTATTGGCCAACTCGATAACTGATTCAATGATGAAGTTAGCTTTTTCATCGTCAAGGAGATAGCTGAAATTCAGTCGCACCCAACCAGGCCGTGCAAGTGGATTGCCATCTTTTATCTCACGACGCATTTGCGCTGATTGATCAGCGTCAATACCAAGCAAATCATGCCCGTATGGTCCAGCGCATGCACACCCACCCCGGGCTTGAATGCCGTAAAGATCGGACAACATGCGCGTAAACAATTGATGATGCACCAGCTCGCCGTTTTCATCCAAAACTTGGAATGAAAAAATGGGCAGCCGTTCTGCTGACTGATGGCCCAAAATCCGAATATTATCTTGTTTGAGCCATTTTGACTTGGCGCGCGCTCGCAGTTCTGCTTGGCGTTCCGCCAAAAACCCCGTCCCGATCGCATCTTTAACCATGAAGCACAGAGCTGCGCGGATATCGCCAATCACGTTGGGTGTACCCGCCTCTTCGCGTGCGGAAAGTGACGACACATAGTCATGGCTCCAAGGCGATACGTATGTCACGGTGCCGCCGCCGGGCCAACTTGGGCGATTGGTTGAGCTTAGTTGGTTTCTGACCGCCAGAATGCCAGACGCAGCCGGACCGCCCGGATATTTATGGGCTGAGAGGAATACTGCATCCAACTCAACACCTGACGGCTTGACGGAAACGGGCAGATAAGGCGCCCCACCCGCATAGTCCCAGACAGCAAACGCGCGGTTTTCTTTGAGTATCCGAGTGACCTCGACAACATCTGTTGTGATGCCTGTCACGTTAGAAGCGGCAGAAAACGAACCGATTTTCAATGAACATTCGCAATGGGCTTCGAGTTGCGCCTTCAACGCGTCCATATCCGGTCCGCCACTTACTGCTTCCGGGATAATCACAATTTCAGCGCCAGTTTCGCGCCAGGGTAAAATATTCGAATGGTGCTCGTATGGACCAATGAAAATCACGGGGTTTAGCCCTGCCCGAACGGCTTCTTCTACCGCGAGTAGCCGAACAAGACGATTGACTGCTGCAGTGGCACCAGCGCCGGTAAAAACAACCGAATACTGATCATCCGCACCCAGCGATTGCGCAATTTCGGCGCGCGCTTGCTCCCGCATTTGCGTCATATAGGCACCGCAATAGGATGATCGCGTGTGCGAGTTGGCGTAGTAAGGCAGAATGCTGTTTGTTACAAAATCTTCAATCGGTTTCAGCGCACGTGCAGAAGCTACATAGTCTGCATATACGAGCTTTTTGGCACCATATGGCCCCGGAATGTCTATACCGTCGCCAATCAATCCTGCACGCAATTGGGCGATCAAATCATCGCATTTCAATTTCGCCTTAAACTGCTCGAACATGTGGCACCTCGTCAAACAACTCTTCAATTTCAATTTCGGTTTTTGCACCGGCAGCCCTTCGCAAGCAGACGAGCGAATTTGGCGGTATTTCCTGCCAATTTTGCGCTTCACTGTCCAAGGGTTCAGATGCGAGCAGAATGTCGCCATTCAGATCACGCTGATAAAGTGATGGGGCATAGACGTCAGTTGACCAACGCACCGCCCAGATTTGCTCTCCATTGGAGATGGCAAACGTTGCGCGGAATGGATCTTTGATACCTTGTTCAAGCATCACAGCGCGTATACTGTTTAGTGTGGTTCGGATCGCTGCCTCGGGATCGTTAAACAATCCATTGGTGACCAATAGGCCAAACATCAATTCACTGTCCGTGGTGCCTTGCATCGCAGCGTATGCATCTTCGCTCAATGCCTGTTCAAGCTTGCGCTGTATTTTGCCAAATTCGCCAATTTGGCCGTTGTGCATAAACAGCCAATGGTTCATCCGAAATGGGTGGCAATTGACAAACGTATTTGGTGCGCCAGTTGAAGCGCGAACATGTGCAAAAAATAGTTTGGCTTTGAGCTGCGCGGTCAACTCTCGTAAGTTGGGGTCAGCCCATGCAGGCCCCTCATTGCGATATAGCCCTGGGCATTTCTGATCGCCATACCAACCAAGCCCACCGCCATCACCGTGCACGCCCAACTTTGCTTTGTGCGATTGTTGTGCCTGCGCGCACAGCGAGCGCGGCCCGTCATATAAGAACTCAGCGATGTAAGTGGGTTGCCCCAAATATGCGATCCAGCGGCACATATGACCCTCATTTCCTCAAGAAATACCATAATACCACTGCACTATCGCAATATTTCACCATTTTACTTGCCAAAACCACTGCTTTTGTTGTCAAATGAACGAATGAATGGAGCAAAACTCGATCAAACTGACATAGCGATCCTAAGAATTTTGCAAAGAGATGCATCACTGTCGCAACGAGAGCTGGCGGAGATGGTCAATCTTTCGCAAAACGCGTGCTGGCGGCGCATTACGATCTTGCGTGAGGCAGGGTTGATTCTAAATCAATCTATGATGCTAAACCGCAAGCTACTCGGATTGGGTCTTGTCGTTTTTGTTATGTTGAAGACGCGTCATCATTCGGTTGATTGGCTCGAGAAATTTCGACGACATGTCTCAACAATTCCGGAAGTGGTCGATTTTTACCGAATTGGTGGTGATTACGACTATTTTCTGAAGGTCATCACCAACGATATGGACAGCTATGATGATGTTTATCAAAGGCTGATTTCAAAGGTTGAATTGGATTCTGTTACTTCATATTTCGCCATGGAGGCAATCGAAGAGCAACGTCCCCTACCACTTTAGCGCTACACGGAGTGCGCAACACTGGACAATCGAGCGCCGGATGGCCATATATGGCGCAACTTATGAATATGTCCGCGTAGCCGCATAATTTGTCGCTGCAACGCGTTGATAGGAGTGAATGAAGAAACATGCGTGATCCTTACAGTGTGTTGGGTGTACCAAGGTCCGCGAGCGAAAAAGACATAAAGTCTGCATATCGCAAACTCGCCAAAACCTATCACCCCGACCAGAATAAAGATGACCCTAAGGCCCAAGCCAAGTTTGCTGAAGCCTCGAATGCTTATGACTTTTTGTCCGACAAGCAAAAGCGTGGCCAATATGATCGCGGCGAAATCGACGCCGACGGCAACCCAAAGATGGCTGGTTTCGACTTTTCTGGCTTCGGCGGCGGTCAGCGCGGCGGACAACGCAGTGCAGGTGGCTTTGGCGGCGGCGCTGGCGTAAACCCAGAAGACATCTTGAAAGAGTTTATGGGCGGTTTCGGCGGCGGACGCGGCGCGGGCCCAATGGGCATGGGCAGTGCTGGCGGCTTCACGGGTGGCGCTGGTCGCGCAACCAAAGGCCAGGACGTGAAGGTGGGCTTAAAAGTGACGCTTGAGCAAATCAGCGCACGACAGCCCGTTCCTGTGCGACTGCCAAATGGCAAAACTCTTTCCGTCAATCTGCCCTGGCCATTAGAAAACGGGCAACAGATCCGTCTCAAGGGCCAAGGCGAAGCACCACCATTTGGCGGCTCCAAAGGCGATGTGCTTGTCAATGTGCGCATACAACCGCACAAACACTTCCGCAAAGACGGTGAAAACCTACGTGTTGATGTACCGCTTGCGCTTTACGAAGCGGTGTTAGGCGGCAAAGTGCGCGTTCCGACATTGTCTGGCGCGGTGGAACTCAACATCCCTGCAGGTGTTGATACATCCAAGGCTATGCGGCTGAAGGGCAAGGGGTTGTTTGGTGAAGGCGATCTGTATGTCAATTTGCGGATCAAGCTGCCAGACGAATCCGATCCGGACCTTGAAAGCCTAATGCGCTTTTGGCGAGACCAAAAACCTTACAATCCGCGGGACTAGCTTGTGCGATCCGCGGCAGCGCGGGTTAGTCGATCATTGATGGCGATGCCGATCCCCTCATTGGGGATTGGTGCCACGGCGATTGTCGCCGCGCCAGTTCCATCAAGCTCTCGCAAATACTGAAAAAGGTTTTTAGCCGCTTCTGCCAAATCGCCCGTTGACGAAAGGTTCCGACAATTGTCGCCCTCGCCTTGCAGCTCACCAAAGCCAAGGAATGCCTCGCCAATATTTGGTTCGCGGGCATTGAGACGAACAGAAGCATTGGGCGCGTAGTGAGATTTCAACATACCCGGCGCAACGATTTTGCTGCCAGTTGGATATGCAACCGATGCGCCTATTGCGTGTTTGACCATTTCCGCAGTAACGCTTCCCGGGCGCAACAAGGTCACTTGCTCGCCTTCAACCGCTAGAATTGTAGATTCAACGCCTGCTTCGCACGCCCCCCCATCAACCACAGGAACTTTCTGCTCAAAGGCATCAATCACGTGTTGCGACATCGTGGGCGAGAGCTTTCCAGAAGGGTTGGCTGAAGGGGCAGCAACAGGGTGCCCCAGTGTTTGTAGTATTTTGCGTGCGATTGAATGCTCTGGCAACCGAATGGCCACGGTATCCAACCCTGCGGTTACAAGATCCGAAATATTTGCATCTGCTTTTTTTGGTAGAACTAGGGTGAGCGGACCGGGCCAAAACTTCTCAGCGATTTTGAGCGCCAATGGGTTAAACTGTGCGACTTTCTGCGCCATATCCATATCTGCGCAATGCACAATTAGCGGATTAAAACGGGGGCGCCCTTTGGTCTCAAAGATTTTGAGCACCGCATCATCATTGCGTGCAAGTCCGGCCAGCCCATAAACCGTTTCGGTGGGCATGGCGACCACGTTGCCGTTATGCAAATATTCAACAGCTTCATTTACTGAAACCGGAAAAGGGTATAGATGGCGTTCACTCATTTGCGCTGTTTGGCAATTGAAGTGCGCCGCGTCAAGGAACATAATGAACTGACGTGCAATGATAGGGAAAATGATGTCGAGCCTTTTGATCACGCAACCGCAGGGATTAGACCATGCAACACCGCCTGGACATCCGGAGCGGGCGGATAGGTTGCGGCGGCTTAACAAGGTATTTGCCCTACCCCATTTTGCGGATATAAAACGCAAGGAAGCTGCATGCGCGGGCCTTGAATTTGCACTTGAGGTTCACCCAAAAGCGTATATCGACCAACTCAAAACGCTGCGCCCCGTCGAAGGCATGAGCCAGATTGACGGCGACACCTATATTGCAAAAGAATCCTTAGGCGCGATTATGACTGCGATGGGGGCCGGTCTTGACGCGCTTGATGAAGTGCTTGCTGGCCATCATGAAAATGCATTTTGCGCCATTCGACCACCGGGCCACCACGCTGAACGCGACGCACCGATGGGTTTTTGCCTAGTTAACACCATTGCCGTTGTGGCGCGCATTGCCCAGCAAAAGGGCTTGGAGCGGATAGCCATTGTTGATTTCGATGTTCACCACGGTAACGGCACACAGGACATTTTCTATACCGACAAAAACGTGATGTATGCTTCAAGCCATCAAATGCCTTTGTTCCCGGGCACGGGCGCTATCAATGAAACTGGTGCCGGCAACATTTTCAATGCGCCACTTTCTGAAGGGACTGATGGCAAGGAAATGCAGCTTGCCTACAAAGATGTGATTTTGCCCGCGATTGAGAACTTTCATCCTGATCTAATTCTGATTTCTGCTGGATTTGACGCTGACCGACGTGACCCGTTGGCAGGGCTCAACTGGGTGCCTGATGATTTTGCGTGGATCACGGGCAAATTGATGGACATTGCTGACAAGCGTTGCGACAATCGAATCATATCACTTTTAGAAGGCGGATATGATCTTGATGGGTTGGGCCAAGGTGTTGCGGCACATTTGTCTATGCTCGCACACGGCACATCTGGCCCTGCGATAGATCATATCAAGTTTGAGCAAGAGGAGCATTTTGGGTGAGCGAAGACCAAAAAGCGGCAATTGAAGCGCTAAGTTTTGAAGATGCATTGACCGAGCTGGAACAGATCGTGGGCAAGCTAGAGGGTGGCCAAGCGCCACTTCAAGAGTCGATCGACATTTACGAGCGTGGCGGATTGCTCAAAGCACATTGCGAGAACCTGCTTCGCAAGGCAGAAGCACGCATTGAAAAAATCACTCTTGATCGCGACGGCAACCCTGCTGGCACAGAGCCGTTGGACGGCTAAAGCCTTGCGCGAAAGCTTGCGTTCAAAAGTCATTGAAGTATGTGATGCCAAGATCGCGCAGAAAGGTGACAAAGTTGGCCTTTCTTTCTACGCTTTCTTCAAAAACAAAAACGATGACCCTGACCTGTTGATGGAAGCAGCCACTTGGTGGATTTCTACCCACAAACTCGACCACTTTGAAAAAGCGCAAAGAATCAAAGCGATGGTTTTGGCAGGTAAGTAAATTGTGATGGGCAATGCGAAAAAGTCGCATCGCACCAGCAAGAATTTTTGCATAGTTTGCAAGCTGATCAGATTCCAAAGGGGAATAATATGTCACTCGCTCGCGTTCGTTTGGTCCTTTGGGGCTTGGTTGTCGTTGTTGGCATCGCCGCGACCTTGTTCACGGTCTTTCAGCAAAGCCAGCCGAAAAAACCACAGGCGGTACAGTTCGGCGGCGACTTCACCATGCAGCGCGCAAAGGGCGGTGAGTTCACGCAGGCAGATTTCAAGGGCAAGCCAACCATGCTCTTCTTCGGCTACACATTTTGCCCAGATGTCTGCCCAACCACCCTTTATGAAAGCACCACATGGCGCACAGAACTCGGCCTGACTGGCGACGACGTACAGATCGTCTTCATGTCTGTCGACCCCGAGCGCGATACACCTGAAATGCTTGCAACTTACCTCACATCATTCGGTGACGATTTGATTGGGCTAACTGGTACGCGCGAACAGGTGGATCATGTCAAGAAGACATTTGGTGTGTTCGCGGAAAACGTCGAGAGTGAAGGTGCATCGGAATATTTGGTCAACCACACCGCTACCCTCTTCTTGCTGGACCGAAACGGTGACTTAGCTGGTACAATAGGATTTGGCGAAAACAAAGATAGCGCATTGGCCAAATTGAAGCGCTTGATGGACAGCAATGGTTAGCGCACCGCATCGACTTGATGTGGCTTTGGAAAAGCGCGGGCTTTGCCAGTCCCGCGCTCGGGCGCGTGATGCGATTGTTCGCGGCACCGTAAAGGTGGATGACAAAATCATTACGAAACCCGGTCATCGCGTCACCGCGCAGATGCGCATCGAGGTGGATGATCCGGCGGGGGATTATGTCTCCCGTGCGGCGTTAAAGCTGAAGGCAGGTCTTGAGCATTCTGGCATCGATCCGCGCGGAAAAATCTGTCTTGATCTTGGTGCTTCAACAGGTGGTTTCAGTCAGGTACTGCTTGAGCACGACGCTGCAAAAATCTATGCGGTTGATGTTGGGCATGGGCAGCTGGCGGAAAAAATCGCCAACAATGATCGCATTGTACAATTGGACAAAACCAACGCCAACTCACTCTCCGCCGATACCATCCCAGACCAAATTGATTTGCTGGTTTGTGACATCAGCTTTGTCTCTTTAGAAAAAATCTTGGACGCACCATTGTCACTTTGCCGCGATGGTGCAGACGCCATTCTGCTGTTCAAGCCGCAATTCGAAGTGGGGCGAGAATTTGTTGGAAAAGGTGGGATCGTCTCAAATCAAGACGCAACCGATCGCGCACAACAAAGCTTCAAAACCTTCATGGAAAATAAAGGTTGGCAAGACAAATTGGCGCTCCCATCGCCGATCACCGGCGCAGATGGAAACCAAGAGTTTTTGCGAGTCTTTTCAAAAAGCTAGCGCTAAGCGTTCAACTTCAGATTCAAAATGAACTAAACCAATTTAGTGATTCAAATTAATCACTTATCTTGATTTCTGAAATCTTCAATCCAAAGCCGTCCAAGCCCACATAATGACGATTTTTCGTCGCTTGAAGCTTGATTGAGCGCACGCCCAAATCCTTCAATATCTGCGCGCCCAATCCGATTTCGCGCCACTCTTCTTCGCGGTCCAAGGCGCTTGCATGGTCCTCATCTTCGCGCTGATGCTTTGATGAAGATGCGGCAACGCCGGTTGAACCTTCTCGCAAATAAACGAGAATCCCGTGGCCGATTCCTGCTAATTCTCGGACAGAACTGTTCAGCGCTTCGGCATCACCAAACACGTCTGTTAGAATATTTTCACGCTGGAAACGAACAGGAATATCTTCCCCGGATTCCACATCGCCAAACACAACTGCCAAATGCTCAACGCGATCAAATGGTGTTTTGTAAGCAAACGCTGTTGCGCGACCAGCAACCGTATCAATCGGGAATGTTGCGACACGACCAACAAGCTTTTCGCGGCGCTGACGATAGGCAATCAAATCAGCAACTGACACCAGAACAAGGTTATGTTCTTCCGCAAATTCTTTAACCTGATCGCCGCGTTTTACTGTGCCGTCATCGTTGACCAACTCGCAGATCACACCGACTTCTGGTTGATCCGCAAGGCGACATAAATCTACCGCTGCTTCTGTATGGCCGGAGCGCAAAAGCACGCCACCTTTTTTGGCTACCAGTGGAAACACGTGGCCCGGGCGTGCAAAGTCGCTTGCGCCTACATTGTCGTTGGCTAGCGCGCGCACTGTTGCGGTACGATCTTCGGCCGAAATGCCGGTTGTTGTGCCGTGCTTCACATCGACGGTGATCGTGAACGCTGTGCCCAACGGCGCATTATTGCTCGCAACCATAGGGTCGAGGTGCAGCTTTTGTGCAATCTCTTGTGTTACTGGCGCACACACAATGCCGCATGTATTTCGGATGATGAAGGCCATCTTTTCCGGCGTAGCTGCGGCAGCGGCCATCACTAGATCACCTTCATTTTCGCGGTCATCATCGTCAGTGACAACAACCATTTCGCCTGCTGCGATTGCCGCGATTGCTGCTTCAACACGTTGATCTAGCTCATTCATGGCCAATGCCACCTTCTCTACCAGTTTGCGCGCGGTGGCGTAGCAGATGATCTGCCAGCACCAGCGCCATCATAGATTCGCCAACAGGCACCGCGCGAATGCCCACACATGGGTCGTGGCGGCCTTTGGTGATAATGTCTGCGTTTTGGTTTTTTTCGGTCACAGTTTGTCGCGGTACCAAGATCGATGACGTTGGTTTTACCGCGAAGCGCACAACCACCGGATCACCGTTGGAAATACCGCCAAGAATACCACCCGCATGATTAGACAAGAAATATGGTTGCTCCTGCCCTGCGCGCATTTCATCAGCGTTGGTGACGCCAGTTAGTTCCGCTGCTTCAAAGCCGGCGCCGATTTCAACTGCTTTTACAGCATTAATGGACATCATAGCTGAAGCCAAATCTTGGTCGAGTTTGCCATAAACAGGCGCGCCCAAACCGACAGGCACATTTTCCGCAACAACTTCGATCACCGCACCAACTGATGAGCCTTCTTTACGGATGCCATCCAAGTACGTCGCCCACTCTTTGGCTGCGACCGGATCCGCGCAAAAGAATGGGTTGTTATCTACTTCGTCCCAATCAAAGCGCGAATAGTCGATTTTGTGCGGCCCAACCTGCACTAACGAGGCGCGAATTTGAACATCAGGAATAACAAGCTTTGCCACTGCGCCTGCAGCAACACGCGCTGCTGTCTCCCGCGCTGAGGAACGCCCGCCACCGCGATAATCGCGAATGCCATATTTCTGATGGTAGGTGAAATCTGCATGGCCAGGGCGATATTTGTCGCGAATGTCGCCATAGTCCTTAGAGCGCTGATCGGTATTCTCAATCATTAGCGATATCGGCGTGCCAGTTGTGCGCAATCCATCTGTGCGATCGTCCTCGAACACACCAGACAGGATTTTCACTTCGTCAGCTTCGCGCCGCTGGGTCGTATATTTTGACTGGCCAGGCTTGCGACGATCCAAATCGCGCTGAATGGTTTCCGCATCAATTCTCAGGCCCGACGGACAGCCGTCAATAACCACGCCTAGGGCTGGGCCGTGGCTCTCGCCCCAAGTAGTGAACCGAAACATCTGTCCGAATGAGTTGTGTGACATTTATCGCCTGAAAATTCATGGTTTTTGCTAGGTGAGACGTTTCTAGGGTTACCCGCACATTTGGTCAAGCGCAACCAAGGCGTGAGCGCATCACCAAAGTATGATTGCTATTCGCCAAATGTCTCAATTTGGCCGTTAGAAATCTTCATGACTGAGCCTTGCACCGGCAGCCACTCCAACATTTCCCCAGGCTCATCGCATTCTATGACACCGCTGTTGTGCCTTGCGGACGAAGTGCCGCATTCCCTTCGGTTCGGTCCTCACAACGAACTGGAGCTTGATGTTGCTTTAAACAAGTGCGCTCTTGTACGGTTCATATTTGGAGTTTTGTGGCGTCAATTAACTAAACAAAAGAATCCAATGACATATTTTCAGTATTCTTGCTAGAATTGTGTTCTGTTTACACCACTGAAACGCTTGAATTTTGGCTTAATGCTCTACCATATCACGAACATTGCACTGGTTACGATGTTAGTAACAGCAGTTTTGTATTTTTATAGAACTTGGCGGCTATTGAGGTCCGATCCATCATACGAACGATTTGCGTACTACGCTGGGACTTTTTGGCCGGTCGGCATTATGCAGTTTCACCCGGAATGCCCCAAACTACTCATCGATACCTATTATAAAGAGTGTGGTTCTTTGCTTGCAGTAATCGCAGTTTTGATGTTCGTTGCTGTTATGACTGCTTCACTGCAGTTTGTTCGGATTTTTTAGTTTGATTGCTGACCGTAGTCAGCCAAAGAATTCGATATTGCCGTCGAGGAGACGCATGACCTTGTCTTGTTGCGGCATCCATTGATCGAGGTTTTTGCCGGATAAGCCAGTAACAATGCGTCGAATCGCTCGAGCAACGCCGCCGTGTGCAACAATTATTGATGGTCCTTTGATCTTGTCGCGGCGGAAACTCTCAAGCCGCTCAACAAGCATTTCGTAGTTTTCACCGTTTGGCGGCAAATGATCCCATTTACTCGTCTCCCGAGCTGCGAAATGATCTGGGTGATCCCGTTCAATTTCGGTTAGCAACACGCCTTCGAACTCACCAAACGATATTTCCACCAACCGCTTGTCAAACTCGACTTCAGGCAAATCGGGATCAAATGCGGCGCGAACACGCGCCATAGTTTCACGCGTTCGACCGAGCGGCGAACAAAACCAATCGAGCTGCTTTGGGTCAATCGAATGCTGTTCTAGAACCGAATGCAGTGTCAAACCATTCGCATCGGCCTGGGCGCGTCCGTGGTCGTTAAGCGGGATATCGCGTTGCCCCTGGAAACGTTGTTCTTTGTTCCAATCGGTCTGGCCGTGGCGAATAAAATAGATGAGCGGCCAATGGTCACTGGACATAAAACACCAATTATTTGAAGGGGTTTTGCTGCCCGGATAGGCCGCCCCCAGTTAGTCTTCTTTTTTCAGGACAGACATGCCCATCACGTTATAGCCGGAATCCACATAGTGGATTTCGCCGGTTACACCAGATGACAAGTCAGACAGCATATACATGCCGGCATTTCCAACTTCATCTGTAGTCACATTGCGCCGTAGCGGAGAGTTTTCTTCGCCATAAGCAAGCATTTTGCGGAAATCGCCAATACCTGACGCCGCAAGCGTCTTAATGGCACCAGCAGAAATGCCATTTACGCGGATGCCTTCAGGGCCAAGATCTGCTGCAAGATAGCGCACGGAGGCTTCAAGAGCGGCTTTTGCAACACCCATAAGATTATAGTTTGGAATGACTTTTTCCGCACCGTAGTAAGTGAGTGTCAGGATTGATCCGCCTTCTGTCATCAACTCGCGCGCTCGCTTTGCAACCGCGACCAATGAAAACGCTGAGATTTCCATTGAGTGCTTAAACTGCTCAACGGTCGTGTCGATATAGCGGCCTTCAAGTGCTGATTTGTCAGCAAATGCAATCGCGTGAACAACAAAGTCGATGGTGCCCCATTTTTCTTTGATCTCGGCGAATGCTTTGTCCATTGCGGCTTCGTCTGTCACGTCACATTCGACAACAAGATCAGAGCCAACTTCAGCAGCCAAAGGGTCAACACGGCGCTTGAGCGCTTCACCCTGATAGGTAAACGCTAGTTCAGCACCTTGGCCAGCCACTGCTTTAGCAATGCCCCAAGCGATTGAACGATTGTTCGCTACGCCCATAATCAGGCCGCGTTTGCCCTTCATCAGGTTGCCGTCAGTCATAAATGCACTCCGCAAATGAATAATCTTAAATTGGGTTTTGACACAGGCGGGCGAAACGGGCAAGTTTTGACCGCACTTGTTCCCCCAAAAGATGATGTTGAGTTGATATGTCCGCACCTAAAGCACGCTTTGAGGCCCTCGCCGCTCTGATTGGCGCACAAAATGTGATGGGCGAATCAAAAGATATGGCCGCTTTCGCTGAAGAGCCGCGCAGGCTCTACAACGCTCAGCCAAGCTTTGTGCTGACACCAACAAGCGTCGAAGACGTACAAAAGATTATGGTTTGGGCCAATGAAAATGCCGTTGCCGTCATCCCACAAGGCGGCAATACCGGTTTGGTGGGTGGCCAAGTCCCGTTGGACGGTGGTGAAGTTATAATCTCTTTAAAAAAGCTAAAGGCTGTGCGCGACATAGACCCAGCGACTAATGTGATGATTGTTGAAGCTGGAACAACTGTGCTGGAAACGCAGCAAATCGCAGAGGAAAAGAACCGGCTGTTCCCGCTATCGCTTGGGTCTGAAGGCTCTTGCCAAATTGGCGGCATTTTGTCGACCAACGCCGGCGGCACTGCGGTTCTAGCCTATGGAAACTCGCGCGATTTGTGCATGGGCGTGGAGGCTGTCTTGGCCGATGGCAGGCTCTACAATGGCCTTTCAAAGCTTCGCAAAGATAACACTGGCTACGACTTAAAAGACCTGCTGGTCGGTGCGGAAGGTACGCTAGGCATCATCACTGCTGCATCACTGAAGCTGTTTCCGCGTCCGACGACATTTGAAACCGCGTTGTTGAACATCGAAAATCCGCAAGCTGGCGTTGAAGTGCTGGAAATGGTGCGCCGTAAATCGGGCAATAAAGTCACCTCGTTTGAGGTTTTACCGACACTTGGCATCGAGCTGCAAATCAAACACGGTCTTGCCGAACGCGATCCACGTGCCAGCGCAAGCCCATGGCACATTTTGATGGAATATTCGCTTTTTGACGGCGAAGAACCCGGTGCGTTGATGTCCACACTCGAGGCATTGTTTGAAGCGGAGCTGATTAGCGATGCGTCGGTTTGCCAATCGTTGGCTGACCGTAAAATGATGTGGCTGATGCGCGAAAACTACGCCGAGTGCCAAACACGAGAAGCTGAAGGCATCAAGCATGATATTTCGGTGCCTGTGAAAAACATACCAGAACTGATTGAGCGTGGTGACGCGATGGCGGAAAAGGTCATTCCTGGCATTCGCTCTTTCGCCTTTGGTCACATGGGTGACGGCAATATCCATTATGACTTTCTGGCGCCTATCGACATGCCGAAAGGCGAATTGCGCGGCCATGCCGCTGCACTTCATGACGGGATGTACGAAATTGTTGATGACTTAAATGGCTCAATATCGGCCGAACACGGCATAGGCCAAATGAAGGCGGGTTTGCTGCAGCAAAAGAAGGACCCTGTTGCCCTTGATATGATGTATTCCATCAAGCAAGCACTTGATCCAAAAGGAATATTGAACCCGGGCAAAGTTTTGTCACGACGGAATTAGAACAAATCCATTTGATCACTGTTGGGCTTGCCAACCGGTTCTTTGGAAAGAGATTCCGTTTTGCTTTCTTTGGCATCACGGTCGATCGGGACGATCAGTTCTTCGCCTTCATTTCGTGCATTATTGACCTTTTTCGAAACGGGGTAAGATTTCATGCCGACCCGCTCAAGTGGCTCAACTAGGGTGAGCGCTTCTTTGGCGGTAACCGATTTTGTGTCGAGCCATAAGTCCATTTGTTCGGCATTGAGATGAACTGGGGTGCGGTGGTGGATTTTTGCCAAATCGCCTGTCGCTTCTTGGGTCAAAATGGCCATTGAATCAATCTCCTCGCCATTTGGCCCTTCCCAAGTGGAATATATGCCAGCCAATGCCAGCATTTTACCGTCAGACTTCGAGATATGGTAAGGCTGCTTTTCGCCCCCTTCCCTCAACCATTCATAGTAGCCGCTAGCGGGCACAACACAACGTTGGTTTTTGATCGACGAGCGAAAGGCCGGTTTTTCCAGCACTGTCTCAACTCGCGCGTTGATTAGAACAGAGAAGTCACGTGGGTCTTTGACCCAATGTGGCACCAACCCCCAGCGCATCAGAACCGCATCACGGCCGGCAGGCATATTGGCCACAGTGAGCACGGGTTGTGTGGGCGCAATATTGTAGCGCGGCGGGAATGGAATACCACCCTTGGTTTTGAAAACATTATTTATTTCAACGCGTGTATCGTTGAGGTCCAGTCTACCGCACATCAGGTTCGCTCACTGCAATTTTGTTTATGGTGCGTCAACGACGAAACAAATTCAAGACAAGTCTTATTTCTTTGGTTCGATCAAATCCCATCTATTGCCAAATGGATCTTCAAAAACAACAACGGAGCCATAAACCTCGTGTCGAGGCGCTTCCAGAAATCTCACCCCAAGCTTTTGATAATGCGAAAAGTCACGTACAAAATTGTCAGTGGTGAGAAACAAAAACACGCGTCCGCCTGTTTGGTTTCCAATTGACGCCGTTTGCGTTTCGCCGTCAGCCTTTGCCAGCAAAAGTCGGGTTTCCTGACTGCCCAGTGGCGCGACGGTCACCCAGCGCTTGGTGGGTGAAAGTCTTGTATCTTCAACGAGTTCAAAACCCAATTGACCAACATAAAAGTCTATTGCTTGGTCGTAGTCAGGTACGACCAAGCTAACTGCGGAAATAAATTGCGCCAATTAAAACTCCTCAAATCATTTCTTGGCAAGCAAACATCTGAACCACGCGCTGATGATAATACGCCCGTCTGGCTGCTCAAATGGTTCTAGTGCCTTGGCAAAGACGTCGTGAACCACTTGCGCACCATGTTCGTCAATTGGTCTTTTCGCCGTTCCAGCGCTCATCAGTCCGCGGATAGCGGTTTCACGATCCGGGTAATTCCAAGGGCTCTGTACATCGAGAATTTCAATGGGCGAAAGGCCCGCAGCTGTCGCAAAGTCCTGGATCTTTGACTTTTCAGAAAGCGCAAATGGGCCGGGAGCACCCGGTGGTGGAGGCGGCATCAGCGGCTTTAGCGCAGCAACTAGGGAAGCCGCCTCCATGTTTTCAGGCTCGCCCCATGTCATAATGAGAATATGACCGTCCGGCTTGCAAACTCGTCCTGCCTCGCGGAGCGCGGTTTTAGGATTCCCAGCATATTGAAAGGAATTGAACCCTGTGACGAGATCAAAGTAATTGTCTTCGAAAGGCAATTCCTCAATATCGCCAACGACAAACTCCCCATCAACGGTGCGGGCCTTCGCAATTTCAATCAGAGCGGCGGCGGCATCTACGCCACTCACATTTGCGCCGCGTTCTGCCGCCAAACTTGCGGCTAAACCAGATCCACACCCGGCATCCAGGTAATGATGCCCTTCACCCAGCGCTACCTCCTTAAAGACTGTCTCATAAACAGCTTGAACAGTTTTTTCTTGAATGTCCGCCCAATCATGTGCTCGAGCGCCCCAGCTTTCGCCGTTAATTTGCGCCGTGCGCGGCCGAATATCATCTTGCATAAAGTATCCCCATTTGCTCATTACTAGCAACCTGAAGAGACCTTATTGCAAAATCTGTGTTTTGCCTAAAAAGCTCAATTATTCGCCAAAAACTATGTACGCGCAGGGCTGGACGCTTTGAGGAATGGCATTTTCCATCCAAGTGTCATCGCGCAGGCGGCAAACAAAATTGCTGCAGACCCGATCCATTGGCCCATTGTTAGCTGTCGATCAAACGCAATGTAGTCAACAACAATTGCCGCAACTGGATAAACAAATGACAATGCGCCCGTAAGTGACGTGCTGAGCTTTTGGAAGGCATCATACATGATGATGTACATAATCGTTGTACATAAGATGCCGAGCGCCAGGACGCTTGTCCATTGAACGGTCGTTTCAGGCTGCACAGCCCAACTGGCAAGCGGCGCAAGCAAAATAGTCCCCACACTGACGTGAATGAGCGCAACAAGATGCGGTGGCGTACCTTTCAGCCTTTTCACAAGTATTACGGTAATCGCGTACAAGAATGCTGCCCCTAGAGACATCGCAATGCCCAGCAAATAGTCTGTGCCTGATCCATCAGCTTGCCGGGCTTGGACAACGAAAACCATACCGACAAATGCCAGCGACAACCAAAAGACTTTGCTCAGCGTGACTTTTTCGGACAGAAAAAGAGCGCCCAGCGCGACAAGCATAAATGGCTGCGTGTGATAAGTAACCGTAGCAATGGTTATTGACGCCTTTGAAAAAGACGAGAACAGCAATACCCAATTGGCAACAACGGTTACGCCGCTAATGCCGCCCAGAAGCAGAACACGCTTGGTGAAATGGTCGCGTTTTAGAAAACCAAGCATCCAGCAGATTGCGAGCAAGGTGATAGCGCCGAGCAGGCAACGAAACCAGACTACATTCAATATCGGCAACTCAGATATGACGACAAAATAGCCGATCGTACCTGATATAAGCATCGCGGCGACCATTTCGATCGTGCCAACAGTTGTACTTTTCATGTTTTCCATCCTTTGTTGGCTAAAGCCTATTTGCAAGCATCAAATTTGCAAACACTTCACATTAGGCATATTGTTCGATAGACCTAATTTTATTAATACGGAACATGGATTTACCTAAATGGATGATGTAGATCGGCAAATAATTGGCATTATGCACAAGGACGCGAAAACACCGCTTAAGGATTTGGCGTCCGCTGTTGGACTTTCCTCACCAAGCACATCTGAGCGCCTCAAGCGCTTAGAGGAACGCGGCACAATCGGAGGTTACACATTGCGCGTGGACCACGCTCAGCTTGGATACCCGTTGCGCGCCGTAGTTCGGATAAACCCAATGCCGGGAAAGCTGCAGATGGTTCAAAAGCTTATCATGGATACGGCAGAAATTGTCGAATGTGACAAGGTAACGGGTGACGATTGCTTTGTGTGTAAGCTCTATCTAAAATCTATTGAGCAGTTGGATTTGATCCTTGATAGAATCTCCGAACATGCTCAAACTAACACTTCAATCGTAAAAGCATCACCTGTGAAGAGGCGACTACCACCACTATGAGCCCCATGTCCGGCGAACTCGTTTATGCTGTAAGTGCTGCCCTGTTTAGCGGGGATAGAGTATTGTTGGTTGAACGCTCAAACCCGCCATATAAAGGCTTGTGGAGCTTACCTGGCGGTCGCGTCGAAAAGGGCGAGCAGTTTATCGACGCCATTCGCCGGGAGTTGATGGAAGAGACCAACTTGCAGGTTGAGCAGTTACAGTTTGTGAAGAAACTCAGCTTTGATGTGCCGCGTCACGAGTTACATGTGTTTACTGGCACTGCGGACATTGATCACGCCGTCGCACTAGATGATGCCGCCGCAACAGCAGTGATTGGCATTGAAGACCTGCACCGTTGTCACACAACGCCAAAGCTTGAAGAAACCGTCAAAGCCGCCTGGGCATTATTCTCCAAAAGCAAGTGATGTGCCAAAGGCAATCACACAAGCGTGAGAATGCTTGAGTTGTTTCAGCCATGCCACTGTTGCACCATTCTTCTCAAATGAGGAGGACCCAATGTTGATTAGAAGCTTTGCGCGCATTCTGGCGGTAATGGCGATAAGTGCCGGCGGATTTGCAACTCAAACCGCATTTGCGGAAAATATCCCGCTATATGAAAGCCAAGAAACGCCAGGTCGGTGGGTTGCTGAAGGCTGGAAAACTGATTTTTCACGTGCCACCATTCCATATTGGGACGTCACTGACGTTATTGGGCGCGACAACATTCCTTCAATTGATGAACCGAAATTTGAAGATGTCTCCAACAACATCATCATTCCCGGCAATGAACCGGTTATCGGTTTGGAGCTTAATGGCGATGCACGCGCCTACCCGTTGCGGATTATGATGTGGCACGAAATCGTCAATGATAATGTCGGTGGCGTGCCGGTCGCAGTTACATTTTGTCCACTGTGCAATACATCGATCGTTTTTGATCGAACCATTGATGGTGAGGCGGTTACGTTCGGCACATCTGGAAAGTTACGCAATTCAGATTTGATCATGTACGACCGCCCAACCCAAAGCTGGTGGCAACAGTTCGACGGCAACGCACTGGCGGGTGTTCATGCTGGCAGAAAGCTAAAATCATACCCTTCGCGCTTGATGAGCCTTGATTTGTTCAAACAAGAATATCCCGATGGCAAAATGCTATTGCCAGATCCTCGTCGAATTTCACAACTTGGTCGGAACCCATATGCGGGATATGATCGGACCTCTCAGCCATTCTTGTTTAGGGGTGAAATGCCAGAAGACATAAATGGCATGGTGCGAGTCATTTTGATCCAAGGCAGCAAGCCATTCGCAGTGGCGCTACCAAGACTCAGTGAAGACGGCAGTTTTAGCAAAGACGGTTTGACGTTTTCTTGGAGCGCAGGACAAGCCTCGGCACTTGATACATCCCGGATTTCAGATGGTCGGGATGTAGGCAATATTTCCGTAGTCGATAAAAATGGGAACCATGTGGTGCATGAAATCACGTTCGCCTTCGCCGCGCGCGCGTTCATTCCTGACCTTGAAATCATCCAATAAAGGTTAGGCTTGAGATTGAGCCGGTCCTTACGTACAAAAGACGTAGGGACCGGAGTCTTTTTGTGAACAGTCTATCAATCAAACATGTGATTCTTGCGCTTGGAATATCGCTGTTTCAAGTGCCGGCTGTATTTGCCGTTGATCCGCCTTATCAAGCAGATATGGAACGGTTGGCGACCATTATGGGGGCGCTATATCACCTTGACGATTTATGCATGCAATCTGGCACCAACTGGCGCGACCAATTTGCTGAATTGATGGATCTTGAAGAGGTGGATGAGGATCGTCGTGAACGACTAACTGCTTCATTTAACAACGGATATTATGATTTCAGTCGACTACATGTGCGATGTACCTTCAACGCCCAAACCATGATGAAAAGGTTCATTGAAGAAGGTGCCGAAATCTCCAAAAATATCCACACAAGGTTTGCTGAATAAAGTTTTCCCCTACGCGTTAACCTTTTGATCACTTCTGTGGTTACGACACCTCAAGTGCGTGTTAAACCTTTCCGTGTCAGGAGTACCGCATCTATGTTCCATCACGAAAACAGCCAAGCGCTTTTTGAGCGCGAAGACGAAGCACGAAAACGCGCCCTGCAATATTTGGCCGAAGCTTGGCGCAATGCCGAAGGTGAAGAGGTTAAAACCGAAGCGTTGGCGCATGCGGCAATCTTTGCTGGCCTTGCAACGCTTGTGGAGCTTTACGGTGAAACCGCAATCTGCGAGTTGATGAAACGCATTCCAGACAAGGTTATTCAGGGCGAATATACGGTCGACCGCACATTGCAATAATTACTGCCCAAATGCTGCGCTTTGTGCAAAACTTGCGACAATGGCAATTTGGGGACCTGAATGACGCATTCAACTATTGGCAACGTAATTTGCGCACTGGCTATGTCGACGATTTGCTTGGTTGCGCCAGCCGCCGCCTATTCCAACTCACCAATTTCAACGCCTGTTCCAATGGCAAGCGAAGGTGAGCCATTGTCGGAGGGCGATGAACGGATGATTATCCCTGATGCGCCAGAGCGAGAAGAGCGCCAAGGATATCAAAACTTGGAGATTCGCCGAGATTTGTCACTGCTTCCAGAAAAAGTGCGTCAGGCCCGAGATGAATTGTTGGCCGCTGCAAAA
Source organism: Maritalea porphyrae (assembly GCF_030159895.1). GTDB lineage: Bacteria > Pseudomonadota > Alphaproteobacteria > Rhizobiales > Devosiaceae > Maritalea > Maritalea porphyrae. Next base: position 1,436,467 of record NZ_BSNI01000002.1, on the reverse strand, counting down.
TCTGGCGACGCCGAAGCGCTTCGCCCAATAATCAAACGGCAGACCAACATGCCCGTTCTGTCATTCGGAGCCGTACTTGATCCGATTCTGTTTTTGCGAGATTCGTCAAATGACGGCGAAGGCCGTGAGCTAATGGCGATAATGATTGAGTTGCTCGAAGCACCATACGCGATCACACCAGCAGAAAACGGAGAGCCGGAGATTTATGTCTGGCCCGCCTATGCTTCCAACGATCTCGAGAACCTAAGCCCCAAAGAGCTGATTGATGTCTATAAGATCGTCAGTCACCAAGACTTGGAAGAAATGCAGCTTTATGGCGGCTGGTATTTCTTTCGCGTTGGAATCGATGCCAATGGCGAATGGCGCTATTTCGTTGCAGGCGACTAGCGCCTAGTTGGCCAGCGATTCTGCAAATGTCATTGGCTCGCCTTTGTGAGCCTCAACCAATTCGCCTTCCCACATCACTTTGTGGCCGCGCAAAATTGTACCGACGGGCCAACCGGTGACTTCTACGCCATCATATGGCGTCCAACCAGGCTTTGAAGCGATCCAGTTGTTATCAATCACTTGCTTGCGCTTGAGATCAACAATAGTCAAATCGGCATCGTATCCAACTGCGATGCGGCCTTTGCCTGCGATTTGGAAGAGACGATTTGGCCCATGGCTTGTCATATCCACAAAGCGCTCAAGTGTCATTTTGCCTTTATTTACGTGATCCAGCATCACCGGCACCAGTGTTTGCACACCAGTCATGCCAGATGGTGATTTTGGATAAGGTTGATCTTTCTCTTCCTTTGTGTGCGGCGCGTGATCTGAACCCAAAATATCGGCGATGCCTGCATCCACACCTGCCCAAATGCCTGCCCGATGCTGCGCATCGCGCACGGGTGGGTTCATTTGCACATAGGTGCCCAGCTTGTCGTAAGCTGTTTCGTCCAACGTTAGGTGGTGAGGTGTAACCTCAACACTTGCAAGGTCTTTGTGCTCCGCCAGCAACGCCATTTCATCTGCCGTTGAAATGTGCAGCACGTGAATGCGTTTTCCTGTTTTCTTTGATAGCGCAAGCAACCGTTTGGTGCATTTCACCGCGGCTTCGACGTCGCGCCAAACAGGGTGCGAACTTGGATCGCCTTCAACGCGCAAATGCTCGCGCGAAACCAATCGTGGCTCATCTTCAGAATGGAATGCAGCTCTGCGTGAGATCGCCCGTAGAATGTTCTCTACACCATCATCGTCTTCAACCAAGAGCGAACCCGTCGATGAACCCATAAAGACTTTTACACCAGCACAGCCGGGCATTTTTTCTAGCTCGGGCAGTTGATCAACATTTTCATGTGTTCCGCCGATATAGAATGCAAAGTCGCAATGCATGCGGTGCTTTGCGCGTTTGATCTTATCTTCGAAAGTTGCCTTGTCGATGGTCAAAGGATTGGTGTTTGGCATTTCAAACACGCCTGTTACGCCCCCCATGACCGCAGCAAGCGAACCTGATTCTAAATCTTCTTTATGCTCATTGCCTGGTTCGCGAAAATGTACTTGTGTATCAATTACACCCGGCAAAATGTGCAGACCCGCACAATCAACGGACGCTTCGGTTTCGCGTCCAGATAAGTCGCCAACTTCTGCGATTTTGCCATTTATGACCCCCACATCTCCTTTGGTGACGCCATTGTGATTGGCAACAGTTCCATTAAGAAAAATAGTGTCAAATTTGGCATTCATGCTGGTGCGTCCTGAAGAAGCTGTTATGGATTGCTTTTAAGGGGTGTAACGCGATGCTCGTTGTAAGAGCAAGGCAAACGGAGCGATTGATGGGAAAAATTGTTAAATTGGACCGTGCACTGGTCCATATCAGTGGGCCCGATGCACAAAAACTGTTGCATGACACGCTGACGTGCAACCTTTCCACGCCGCTAGAGAAAAAAGCGCGATGGTTTGCGCTGCTTGCGCCGCAAGGCAAAATTTTGGTGGAAGGGCTGATCTCGGCGCTTGAGAATGGATTCTTGCTTGATTTCTCGGCCAACGAACTAGACAATTTTGCCAAACGCATGCGCCTTTACAAAATGCGCGCTGACGTCACCATAACGCCGCGAAGTGACTTGTTTGCCGGTTGGACCGACGCCGTTGAAAAAGATGCTGTTGAAGATACGCGACCCGGAATGGGTTATCGTGTTTATGCGACGGATGCGTCAAACTGGTCGGAGGATCAATCCAAGTTTGAAAACGCACGCATTGCTCACGCGATTATGCAAATGGGCGACGATTTCGAAAGCAACAGCTTGTTTCCACACGATATTGGTATGGACCAACTCGGTGGTGTCGATTTCAAAAAAGGCTGCTACATCGGCCAAGAGGTTGTCTCTCGCATGCAGCATCGCGGTACGGCGCGCAAGAGACCTACTTGTGTTGACGGAGACGCACTTAAAGGCGATGACGCCATCACATCCGATGGAAAAACCATCGGCACCGTAACTTCAGCATGCGGTATAAAAGGCATTGGCTTGGTGCGACTTGATAAGGTGAATGACCCAACCCATTGCATGGTCAATGAAAAGCTTGTTCAGCTTGCCGTGCCTTCTTGGGCAAGCTACGCTTTTTAGCGATTCTATTGACGCAAATTTGCTGGAATAAAGATGGCCCGTGCTCCGCAACGCGCTTGGCAACGCATGTTGTCTGGGCGCCGACTTGACTTGTTAGACCCCTCGCCGCTTGATGTTGAATTGAGTGATATAGCTCACGGCCTCGCGCGCGTTGCCCGCTGGAATGGGCAAACAAACGGGGACTATGCGTTTTCCGTTGCTCAACACTCAGTTTTGGTGATGCATTTAGCATTAGGCGCAAAACCTGATCTGGATGGGAGCAGCAGACTATACGCTCTTTTGCACGATGCGCCTGAATATGTAATGGGCGACATTATCTCCCCTCTGAAAGCCGCAATGGGTGGACAATATAAAGACCTGGAAAACCGACTCTTGGGTGCTATTCACGTGCGGTTCTCGCTTGCTGCAAAAGCGCCAACGTCGATAGCAAAGCTCATCAAAAAGGCCGACAAAGAAGCTGCCTATTTTGAAGCTGTAAATCTTGCTGGTTTTGAGCCCTCTGAAGCGAGAAAGATCTTCGGCGAACCATCTTTAGCGAGTTTTGATCTGCCTGATTTTGAACAGCTTATTCGCCCTTGGCCAATCCACGTAGCCCATGAACAGTTTGTTTCAGTTTTCAATTCGATTTTGGGGCCGGTGAAATAAAAAACATTCATATGTTTCAATACGAAACACAAATTAACCCTATGTTAAGCATTGCTTTGACCTCAGGGGGCATTGGTTGATAAATCCTTAAAGCATACTGCTGATTTAAGGATTTGATATGTTTGGCACTGTTCGCAACAAAACCAATCTTATGCCGCTTGCCCTTGTGCTTGCAGCAGTTTCTGGCGTGTTTATCGCGGAAAGTGGCTTCAAATTCGCCAACCCAGCATTCGCATCCAATATTCTGGATGTAGCCAGCGGAAGCTCAAACAGCACACCTGGCGCCATCGACTTGGACGACTTGGTACGGATTGACAAAAAGCTCTACAACGTAACCGTTGAAGACTATGTGGACTTAAACCCAATGTCCTCGGCAACTGTCAAGAAGATCAGCGCGGGCCACGTGTTCAACGTCAATATCGCAACGACTTCTACAGGCACCTACTCAACCGACAGCATGCAATCAAAGCATGTGCTCTATCCTGGCATAAATGTGGATGAGGTTTCGACAAGTCCACTTGCTGAGACCACATTGATTATTGTGTCGAAGTTGCAGGGACGTGAATTGTTGAAATTCATTCACGGTCTCGACGACTTCGCCGCAAGCGACGACGAAGGTTGTAGTTCGCTGGGCAGTTATATCGGTTGCAAGTAGGCGACCTTCGCCTACCCACTTCTGAACCGATAAAAAATGTGCACACCGATTTTGGTTAGCTTTTTCAGCTTGGGTGCCCATTTTGGCCAAACATAATTGGCGTGATAGTGCGTCGCATTCGCCACTTCCGGCAGATAAATATCACCATTGATTACTTTGGTGGCAATTTCTTCTGCTTGCTTCCAAGCGTTTTTCTCGTTCACGCGCTCGGGGATGCCATCGCATGCAAATGAGAACTGGCAGCGATTCTTCCAACTTTGATTCTGAAACACCACTGAGCAAATCGAATTTGGGTAGGCCTTGTGCTTCACACGATTGCGCACCACTTGCGCAACGGCCACCTGCCCGCGATAGCTTTCGCCACGCGCTTCAAAATAGATCGCTGTTGCCAGACACCAATGCTGCTTTTTGTTCGCATCCATGGATGCCTGCGTCATCACTGGCTTGTAGTCCTTCAAGCTTGGCGCGTTATCTCGTGCGTAGGCAAGTTTGGTGGGCACGGTTACTGGATAAGGAAGAGATGGGTCGCGAGTTTCACCCCCCACTTCCTGGTCGCCCAACGCATTAATTGCATCAAGAGCCGCGACTTCCGGCATTGTCTGTGCTGCAGCGCCAAAAGAGCGTTCAGCGCGGTTCAACGCTTTGGTTTGCGCAGCCTTTGGGGAAATCGAAGCAACTTTTATAGGATCAATATCAATCTTCGGCGGTGTTTTGGTTCGCGCCTCAAGCATCGCAAAACGCAAGTTGCTAAAGCTCTTAGATATCTCTTCGGCACTCGGTCCTGCGGGGCCAAGCTCAAGTTCTTTCTGTGCTTCAAATATTGATTGATTGAACATTGCCGCAATGCCATCGGGCTTTGCCTCAGCCACTTGAACGGGCGAAGCGATGTCTGCCATTGTGACGGCAAACTCAGTATTCATGTGATGAGGCCATGCCACCAGCGCTGCTGTTGTGGTCACTGCAAAACTAAGCAAAGCGCAGCCGCGCTTAAAGGCATTTGCCTTTTTTCGCCGGGCCTGTTGAAGCCGGGCGGCCAGATAGATACTCATACTCAACTCGATGCTACTCAATCGACCAAACACATGCCGACCCCGCTATTATCTCAAATCTTGGTTTATGGGGTGTAAACACGAGTTATGGACACAGTTGGCCCGTACGCGGGCCGCGTTGTGGTCGTTTAATGGCAATTTTATGGTCGGTTAAGTTTGCTAGTTTTGCGACTGAGCAAGGGCAAGACGAGCAATTGGCAAGCGATAAGGTGAGCAACTCACATAATCAACGTTCAATCCCGCAAAGAATCGCAGACTTTCCGGATCGCCCGCATGCTCGCCACAAATCCCGATTTTGAGATCCGGATTAGCTTCTTTGCCGCGCTGAATGGCAATCTTGATCAGTTCACCGACACCCTTTTTGTCAATTGTAACAAAGGGATCAGCATCATAGAGACCACGCCGCTGATAGGTCGCCAAAAATGCTGGTGCGTCATCACGCGAGATGCCAAATGTCGTTTGCGTTAAATCGTTTGTGCCGAATGAAAAGAAGTCCACATGCTTTGCAATATCATAAGCACGCAAAGCGGCCCGTGGCAGTTCGATCATCGTTCCAATAGAAAACTTGAAGCTCTCGGTTTGATTGACACCCAACCGCTCCATTAATTGCAGGATTTTCGTCCGCACCCAATTCACCTCACGTGCGGATGATACGAACGGCACCATTATTTCTAAATTGACTTGAATATCATGTGCATCAATTGCAGCGCGCGCGCCAGCAATCAACGCTCGAATTTGCATATCCAATATTTCGGGATGTGAAATTGCCAACCGACAGCCACGGTGCCCAAGCATCGGATTCACTTCCGCCATGCGCTCAAGTCGATTGCGCAGCCGTTCAGTTTCAAGCCCCAATGACGCAGCGGCGTCTTCAAGCTCCTCTTCGCTTCGCGGCAGAAACTCATGCAAAGGTGGATCGAACAGACGAACAGTGATGGGCAACCCTTCCATGGTGGAAAAGAGCCTTGCGTAATCATCTGCTTGATATTCGACTAAACCATCCAGTGCTTGTTTACGGTCGCGATCATTTTGCGAAAAGATCATACGCCGCAGTGCAACCATACGCTCGGTCGAAAAGAACATATGCTCGGAACGCGCCAAGCCAATACCTTCTGCACCAAATGAAAGCGCAATGCGTGCTGACTCTTCTGTTTCTACGTTCGTACGCACTTCAATCGTGCGACTGCCATCTGCCCAATCAAGCAGCGTGCCCAGTGCACCCCCGATTTTTGGCTGACTGAGCGGCAACGCGCCCGCATAGACTTCGCCCGTGCCACCATCGATTGTGATTTCCGCACCAGCCAAAAACTCACGCTCGCCAAGGCGCACCTTTGTATGGTCTGGGTCAATCGACATGGTGCGCACGCCGGCAACACATGGTTTTCCTGTCACGCGCGCGATCACAGCAGCATGGCTAGTTATGCCACCGCGCGCAGTTAGGATGCCCGCGGCAGCCTGCATACCTTCGATATCGGATGGTCCAGTTTCAACGCTAACCAATATGCAATCTTTGCCGCGTGCGCGGTATCGCGACGCGTCCTCTGATGAAAACACAATTGCGCCACTGGCGGCGCCAGGAGATACACCAAGGCCGTTGGAAAGCGGTGTACCGCGTTTCTTACCCGTTAGGCGTGGGTGCAGTATTTGCGGCAATTGTGCTGGATCGATTTCCGACACCGCTTTACGCGGCGTCCAATCACCATTGCTCACCCGGTCTATTGCAGCTTCCAAATTCGCCGAGATGTTTGCCTGGACTGGTCGAGCGGACAAGAAAACGAGTTCACCTTTGTCCTCAGCAACAAGGCAAACCATGTGTGCGCCGGAAAGCGCATCCATCTTGCGGCAGAGCTGCTTGGCTGCAACGGGATTGGCCAGTTGTGGCAGTTCGGGTTGCCCTTGCAACTTGAATGGCCCGAGTTCACCAGTTGATGTGCTGCGTGTCAAAATTGAAAACGGTTTTTGTTCGGTCGCGGCTTGCACCAAAACGATTTGCTCAAGCGACAAATCGCGGCCCGTATCAATTGTCCAAACTGGTGTGCCGTGCAGATATGATTCGAACGCCCTATCAATTGCACGCCCAAGCGGCTTCGATGTGTCGGCCGCATCGCTTTCGCGCTTTGGCGCATCGACTTTGCCGCGTACACGAGCCAAGCCAGCCATGTGCGTTTGCGCTGCAGTCCGCACCACAAGCTGAGGCGGCTCTTCACCCTTTGGAACCAATTTGAAAAGCGCTGCGACCCAATTGGTGTGTAGTGGACTTCCCGGCTTTGCTGACTTTACAGCTTCCCAAGCCTCTCGCGTGATGCAGATCGTTGGGCAAACGCGCTGACCAGATCTCGCCATAGCGAATACCCAAGCCGCTTTTCCCACAACCAAGCGCTCTTGCTCACGCGACAGAAGCGGGCGTTCGTTCGCTGGTGCAATCGCGAACATTTGTTGGGATACAGTTAGCGGCACTTCAGCTCGACCTAGATTGCGTAACAGATTTTGTTTAGTATGACTTAGTGTCGCCGTAAAGTGCAACCAACTTGACACCAGTTCCAGAACAAAGCATCTCACATCTATGGCAAAAAAAAGTCCTTTGGAAATATTACTTTGTGCGCCGCGCGGCTTTTGTGCCGGTGTTGATCGAGCGATCCAAATTGTGGAACTCGCGCTCGAAAAATATGGTGCGCCCGTTTATGTGCGCCACGAGATTGTGCACAACAAATATGTTGTCGATGGACTGAAGGCAAAAGGCGCAATCTTTGTTGAGGAATTGGAAGAGATTCCCGACACCGATGCGCCTGTCATTTTTTCTGCTCACGGCGTGGCGAAAAGCGTGCCAGTTGAAGCCAAACATCGCAACATGTTCTATCTCGATGCCACCTGCCCGCTTGTATCCAAAGTACATGTGGAAGCGCAGCGGCATTTTGAGGCTGGGTTTGAAATCATATTGATCGGTCATGCTGGCCACCCAGAAGTCGTCGGCACAATGGGTCAGCTGCCTGAGGGCGCAATTAGCCTTATTGAAACCGTCGAAGACGTCGCAACCTTCAAACCTAAAAGCGATCAGAAACTTGCTTTTGTGACGCAGACCACTTTATCGCTTGATGACACCGCCGCAATTGTTGCCGCTCTGCGTGCGCGTTTCCCAGAAATTGCAGCGCCGCACAAAGAAGATATTTGCTACGCCACAACCAACCGCCAAGAAGCGGTGAAAGTGGTCGCGCCATTGGTCGATGCAATGATCGTTGTTGGCGCGCCAAACTCATCCAACTCGATGCGTCTTGTTGAAGTCGCTGATCGAGGTGGTTGTTCGAAATCTATGCTGGTGCAGCGCGCAAGCGAAATCGATTGGAACCAATTTACAGGTATCAAATCACTGGGCATCACGGCTGGGGCGTCTGCCCCTGAGGAGTTGGTGGACGAGATCATCGAGGCATTTGGTAAACGTTTTGACATTTCTGTTTCCGCCAAGGTAACTGCTACCGAAAATATCGCCTTTAACGTTCCACGCGAACTACGCAGCGCCTAACATGTCTGAAGGAAAGCTGATCCTGCAGTCGGAGCGGCTCGCATATTGTTTGTGGTTGCCTGAGCATATTGACGATGTACTAGACCTACACAGTGATATCAGAGTTACCGAACATCTTTCCGGACGCGAAGAAACGCGTGAGGATGCCGAACGACGCATGACACAATGGCGCGATGATTATGCAGCCTATGGATGGTGCAAATTTCGTGTCCTTCGCAAAAGCGATGGCGCATTTATCGGTCGAGCCGGATTTGGGTTGCATGAAGGTGAACCCGAAATTGGCTATGCGCTTAAACACGCATTCTGGGGCCAAGGATATGCCGCAGAGGCGGCATTTGCACTTCGCGATTGGATCTTCCGCGCGACCGACCACGCAGATTTCATCGGATATGCATTTATCGATAATGCGGCTTCCGTGCACATTTTGCGCAAAATTGGCATGCAATTTACCCACACAGAACATGACGACTCAGGTAAAGAACTCAGCTTTCACAAGCTGACAAAAGAAGAATGGCATGGCTGAGCGGGTAACGATTTTCACTGATGGTGCATGTTCAGGCAATCCCGGGCCGGGCGGTTGGGGCGCTTTGCTGCGTTTCAACGGAAAAGAGAAAGAGCTTTGCGGTGGCGAAGAGCTGACCACTAACAACCGGATGGAATTGATGGCCGCCATCGAGGCGCTAAACGCACTCAAACGCCCTTGCGAAATCGACCTTTATACGGATAGCCAATATGTCAAAGGCGGCGTGACCGGCTGGATGCATAATTGGAAACGAAACGGCTGGAAAACCGCTGCAAAAAAGCCGGTTAAAAACGAGGATTTATGGCGGTTACTTGATTCAGCACTTGAGCGCCACAAGATCGACTTTCACTGGGTGAAAGGCCACGCAGGCCACGAAGGGAATGAGCGTGCTGACGACCTAGCCAACCAAGGAATGGCCCCGTTTAAATCAAAGTAGGTTCTGCTTAGTTCACCGCACAAATCGGCTGACCATCTCTTACGATGATCAATTGCTCGCCCGCATAGCGACGGTCCTGCACACGATCAAATGCCGTGGCCGCCATCCAGATATTGTTGGAACAGAAATAGGCAGATGCACAAGCACCGCCTGCCTTGGACTCGCAGTCTGCCTTTGCGGACCACCCTCGCTCGCTCGCACTTGGCGCTTTCAATTCAAACGTTGCACTAAACGCGGCGTTCGGCACAAGCAACAGACTGGCAGCCAACACAAGTTTTGCAGTCAAATTTTTGTTCATTTTACTCTTTAGCCACTCAACTCGCGAAACTACGTATAATTGCGATATTCATCTATCTGAATATGGTGAATGAATTGTTTGCATTTATGCGCCGGTGCGTAAACGACCAATTATTTCTTTGGTTAAGCGCGCGGCGACCATGGCTGTCATATTATTGATGTCTCGGTGTGGGTTAAGCTCCACAATATCAGCACCGACAAGTGGCCCCTTAAATCGATGAATTAGATCAATCACCTGACGCGAACTAAAGCCACCGGGTTCATGATGCGATACCCCCGGCGCGAACGCAGGATCAAGACCATCAAGGTCAATGGACATGTAAACCGGCCCATCAAAGCCAATATTCGCACTGTCCAACCAGTCTTTCATTTCAATGATCTCTACGCCAAAGCGCGCTGCTTGTTCTCGCTGGTGGTCGTTCAAAGTCCGAATGCCAACCTGCAACAAGCGTGACACCCCGCCCGTTTCCATCAGCCGTGCAAATGGCGAAGCATGAGACAATGGATTGCCGCCAAAATCACCATAGAGATCGGCGTGGGCATCCACATGCAGGACGTTTAGCCCGTCATAGTTTTGTGCATGGGCGTCAATAAGTGGATAGGAAACCGAATGATCGCCACCGAGCGAGATAACCCGCTCGCCCTGCTTGATCAATTCAATAGCCTTTTGCCGGATGCTATTCGACGTTTCTTCACGATCTTCGCCATTCACAGCCACGTCGCCCATATCGGCCCAAACACCTTGCTCGCCAAGATTGACGCCAAGTTCGGTCCACATATTCGAGCTATCGCTGTGGATTGCCTCACGAATGCGCGCAGGCGCTAATGCAGCACCCGGCAAGTAACTAGAATTGTGATCAACCGGCACACCGAGAAGTGCAACTTTGTGTTGCGCCATTGTCCCCTCCTTGTGGCCAGAATGATGTTTATCCAGCCAGTTTTGAAAAATCCGCGATCAAATGCATCGTATCGCGCAACTTTGCGAGCAAATTCAAACGATTGATCCGTACCTTTGGATCATCATCATTGACCAACACATCTTCAAAGAATGCATCAACAGGCTCACGCAAGGAAGCGAGGTCAGCCATGGCTGCTGCAAATTCTTCGTTTGAAATGTTGGCTGCAACGCTTTCGTTGACCACTTTGATCGCAGAGAATAGCTGCGCTTCTTCGTCTTGCGAAAACGCACTGTTATTGACCGCGTCATTGTAAGAAACACCGTCTTTTTTCTCTTCAGCACGCAAAATGTTTGCGGCTCGGCGATATCCTGCAAGCAAGCTTGCGCCCGCCTCACTTTCCAACAATGTCGCCAACTCCTTGGCGCGCGCCACGATGCTTGGCAGCGTGAAGCCTTTAGCCAATCCACCATTGCCCAAAACCGCATCCAGCACGTCGTGCTTGATACCGCTATCACGCATTTGCACAACCAGACGATCTTCAAAGAACGACATGAGGTCAGCAATTTTAGCGTCATCTACGCCCGAAATGCGTTCCATGTGAGACTTCACAATTCCAGCCAAATCAAGATCAAGCTGATTTTCGAGCGAAATTCGGATCACCCCCAGCGCTGCGCGGCGCAGAGCAAACGGATCTTTGGAGCCTGTTGGTTTTTCGTCGATCGCCCAGAAACCCGTCAAAATATCTAGCTTGTCCGCCAGCGCGACAGCAATTGAAACCGCATCAGTTGGCACTTCATCGCTTGGACCGGATGGTTTGTAGTGATCAAGAATTGCACTTGCGATTTCAGGTTTCTCGCCTTGTGCCGCAGCATAATACTTCCCCATCAAACCTTGCAGTTCAGGGAACTCAAACACCATGTCGGTCACAAGATCAGCTTTTGCCAATTTAGCTGCGCGCGCAGCGTCGTCGGCATGCGCGCCAACCATCGGTGCCAATTGTGCAGCCAACTCGATCAGACGTTCAACACGTTTTGATTGAGTGCCTAATTTCTCGTGGAACACCATCGCGTCGAGCTTATGTAACCGGCTTTCAAGCGGCGCATGTAAATCCGTATCATAGAAGAATTTGGCGTCAGACAATCGCGCGTGGATCACCCGCTCATTGCCTGCAACGATGGTTTTGCCGCCATCCGGTGCTTCAAGATTTGATATCAGCAAGAACCGATCGGCCAGCTTGCCAGTTTCAGCATTGCGTAAACAGAAACATTTTTGGTGCGACCGAATGGCAGTTGTCACCACCTCTTCAGGCAATTGCAAAAACTCTTCTTCAAAATTCCCCATCATCACAACGGGCCATTCGACAAGGCCGGCTGCTTCTTCAAGCAAACCTTGGTCTGCAATCACTTCCAAACCTTGCGCAAAAGCCAGGTTATCTGCGTCCGCGCGAATGATTTCCATCCGACGATCGAGATCAAGAACAACCTTTGCTTTCTCTAGTGCTGCCGCATAGTCATCAAAGCGACGCACTTTGATCGCATCTGGTGCCAAGAAGCGGTGACCAAAAGTGGTGTTGCCTGACTTCACCCCATCAATCTCGAATTCAATGGTTTCTGTCTCGTCGCCTTCAACCGCAAATGTTGCTGTGATGGCACGTAGTGGACGGATCCAGGTCAGTTTTCCGCTGCCCCAACGCATAGATTTTGGCCACGGAAACTTTTCGATCAATTGCGGTACGATGTCAGCCACAATATCGGTGGCCTTCTCGCCGGGTTTCTCGGTAATGGCGACGTAGAAATCACCCTTTTTGGGATCATTTTGAATCGTCGCCTGGTCAACGGACGTTAGTCCGGCGGCGCGCAAAAAGCCCTCAATTGCTTTTTCAGGTGCGTCAGTTCGCGGACCCTTGCGTTCCGATTTGGTGGCGGCAGATGCAGCAGGCACGCCAACAACAGACAAAGTCAGCCGTCGCGGCGTTGCATACGACACAGCGCCTTCATAAAGCAAACCTCGCTCTACCAGCGCGTCAGTGACGAGCTTTTTCAAGTTTTCTGCAGCGCGACGTTGATGACGCGCAGGGATTTCTTCTGAAAACAGTTCGAGCAGGAGTTCAGGCATATTTGCTTACTTCAATTGGGTGAATTTCAGGTCAAAGTTTGATAACGAGCATTGTCGCAGTTGTCCATGATTTTTGCCCGTTTTGTGGCGCTTACCAGCCGCCACCTCCGCCACCGCCACCGCCGCCGCCAGAAAAACCACCGCCCGAAGAAAAACCGGATGACGATGATGACGCTGGTTGCGCTGCGATCATGGCGGCACTCATACCAGAAGCAGTAGAAGCGATATTGGAAGCAATCCGACTTGTTCGCCAGCCGCGCCCTGTATGCCACGCGGGGTTGTAACTCTGGTCATCTGGATTCACGGCGTTACGTGCCAATTCTTTTTCGAAATGCTCTGACCACGGTTTTTCAACGCCCAGTGCAACGGCGTAGGGCAAGATTTTTTCAAATCGCTCCACCGTAAGGTCGGGTGCGCCGTGGATATTCAGACGCTCCTTCTCGGCCGTCTCCATGTAAAGTTTAAAGCCCTCAATCTGGTCCATAATTTTGCGCCCTTGCACAGTCGCAGCGCGCATGGTCAAGCCAAACCCTACATTGATAACCACAATCGATATCGCAGCAATTGCGCCCGGTTGTCCTTGCACAAACCCCTTGGTGCTTGCCCAAAAATCGCCTGTATAAAGCGCGCCGAAATCAAACAAGTCCAGCGATGCGAGAAACCCTGATGAAACATTGCTTAACAGCACAAAGAAGATAAAGAAGCCAATGCCCCGCGAAATGCGAACGCCTTTGCCGGCGTGGGACAACATACCAGACACCATAGCGACAAAAATGCCAGCAACAATTGCCACCACCAACCAAACGAAATGCAAAACCTCGAAGTAAAGCATACCGACCAAGCTTAAAAGCGACAGCGCCAGACCTAGTATGATAAATCCCGTGTTGCGATTGAAATAGGTCCGGCGGTTTTCGTCTTCAATTGTCTCGATAAAGTCTGCATGTAGTTCATGAAGGCCTTTGCCGATATCCTTGTTGATGGTCACCGAACCCTTAGCATGGAACCACGTGTAGAGTTTTAGTTCACCGCTTGGCAAATCATCCGGCTCTTTGTCGGTAACGGTTACTTTGGTGTCCTTGCCTGATTGGCCCAGCTTAACCAGCCCTTTTGTCGCCAGCGAGATCAAAGCAGCGGTAAATGCTGTCCAGCCCGATTTTTTCCACCCGAAATTATGCACATAATGTGTGAGCGCAGGAGAAAAGTTCTTCGGGGGATAGAACAGTGGAATGATGGTGCCCTTTTGCGGGTCTCGTCCAACCGCATTCCATGCGGAGTAAAAGTACGCAAATACAATCAAAAAGCTAAGCGCAGGTAGGAAAAGTGCACGTCGATCTGAGATATAGGTCCAAAACCGGTCCCAATCTGAAGGAGGTTCCATCAAGCCTTTTTCAAATCCAACGACCACACTCATACCTTCGCCGGGTGCGAATGCTTGGTTTGATCTAAAAATGATGTTCAAAGCGCCGTCATAGGTGATCATGCCGTTGTTGGCTGTGCTACCAAAACCACCGGTGAACACACGGGCTTGTTGGATTTTCGCTCCTTCAGGCAACCGCACCTGTGCGACCGCTGCCTGAATGGGGAAGTTCCAGAAATTTCCTGTCGCGTTCCAATAGATTTCATCCGCCTCTGGCAAGTCTCGCACCAGTCGCCAAGTCCGGTATTTCAGCTTGTAGGTGTATATTCCAGGCTTAAGAAATACATCCGCATTGCCGATATAGATCCGCTCGCCGCTTGCCTCAGATTCTGAATGCCAGTCGTCCGGTTTGCCGTCTCGAAGAACTTCGAGCACTTCAAGTCCATGATCAATGGCATAACCATTGTCGCCGCGCGACTCTGTTGGAATATAGCGCCATATGCCGCGCTTAATCTCTCGTGCTTCTGATTTCACACGAATTGTTTCAGTGACAATAATCGAGCGATCTGTTTGCACATCGATTATGGAAGAATGCGAGATAATTGCCTCCGCGCCCAACGCGGGCGCAGAGACAAAAAGAAATGCAAAAACAAATAGAAAGCGTGAAAGAACAGCCTTCATATTGACTTTAGAATGATACATCTGGAACGGCGCGGTCAGCCTCATTTTCAAGCTCGAAATATTCAGCTTTAAAGAATTGAAACATGTTAGCGATGATGTTTGACGGGAAGCTCTCGACCATCACATTCATGTTGCGCACAGCCCCGTTGTAATAGCGGCGCGACAGCTGAATTTCGTCTTCAGTTGTTTGCAAGGCGCCTTGGAATTCAAGGAACGTGCTGTCCGCTTTAAGATCAGGATAAGCTTCGGCAACAGCGATGAGTTTTCCCAGCGCTCCAGACAAAATGCCTTCCAGCTTGCTACGTTCGGCAGGAGATGCATTGCCCGCGCCCTGAACGGCTGCGCGTGCTTCGGTCACTGCTTGCAGCGTTTCTTTTTCGTGGCTCATATAGCCTTTGACAGTTTCGAGCATGTTCGGGATTAGGTTCGCCCGGCGTTTCAGCTGCACATCAATGCCGGACCAGCCTTCTTCAACCATTTGTCGATTTTTGACCAAATTGTTGTAGGCCATGATGGCATAGATGCCCACGGCGATAATAATTGAGAAAAGTACCCAGAAAATTTCCATGACGCAGCGCCTCCCATATGGATTTTTGCCGCGAGTTTATACAAAGAGTTGCAACTTGTGAACGACTAAGCGGCCAATAAAAAAGGGACATTTTGGCGATTATCCAAATGTCCCTTTTTGTGTTTAATCTTGCGCGAATATTCACGCTTGTTTTTGACGACTTTGAGCTTGAATTGGTTCTCACTCAGCGCCTTTGCCGCAGCGTTTGGCGGTGCGGCAATGCGTCGGTTCTTATTCCGCCTCATTGCACATCTCCTTTTCAGTACACGCCCGATATAGGAGATAAGAAATGCAATTTAAAGACTTAAGCGCCGCCAGATTCAGTTTGCAGCCACGCGCCACCACAAGCTTTGGCCAATTCGCGTACGCGCAAAATGTAGCTTTGACGCTCCGTGACTGAGATAACGCCGCGCGCATCAAGCAAGTTGAAAGCGTGCGATGCTTTGATACACTGCTCATAGGCGGGCATTGCTAGTTTGTGCTGATTGCCATCTTGGCCCGCTTCTAAAAGCGCTTTGCACTCGTCTTCAGCGTCTTTGAAGTGACGGAACAACATATCCGTATTGGCGTGATCAAAGTTGTAGCGAGAGAATTCTTGCTCAGCTTGCAAGAATACGTCTGAATAGGTGATCTTTTCGTCACCTTCACGGCCATTAAAGTTCAATTCCATGATGCTATCGACATTTTGCAAATAGCAGGCAATCCGCTCTAAGCCATAAGTCAATTCACCTGAAACCGGCGCACATTCATAACCCGCAACTTGTTGGAAATAAGTGAATTGGCTGACTTCCATGCCGTCACACCAGCATTCCCAACCAAGTCCCCATGCGCCAAGTGTTGGGCTTTCCCAATCGTCTTCCACAAACCGCAAGTCGTGCACCTTGGGGTCAATCCCGATCGCGTAAAGCGACTGCAGATAAAGCTCTTGCAAATTTTCAGGTGATGGCTTGAGGATAACTTGGTACTGATAAAAGTGCTGCAAACGGTTTGGGTTTTCGCCATATCGACCGTCGGTTGGACGACGCGAAGGCTGCACATAAGCAGCGCGCCAAGGTTTTGGACCAAGCGCGCGCAAGGTAGTCGCAGGGTGAAATGTACCAGCGCCCATTTCCATGTCATAGGGTTGCAAAATAACGCAGCCTTGGTCGGCCCAGAAATTTTGCAATGTCAAAATCAAACCCTGAAACGAGTTCTTTGGGTCCATATGCGCAGGAAGTTTGGTGTCGCTCATTGTGTCGCAACCTTTTGTCGATCGGCCAAGCTGGCGTGGATAATTGCAGGCGCGAACCTAATGCGCGACGCTCAATTTATCAAGCGTCCTTATCGTCATCTTTTTTGTTGTCGCCGGGTCGGAAAACACCATCTTTGGGGTCGCGTTTGAGATCAACAATGTCCGAGCGCCTTCGATCTTCGCGATCGCGCTTCAGTTTATCCTTATCAACGTCTGCAAAATAGTCATTGATGTTCCGGCGAATGGCGCGCAAGCCATATGCGATCGCTACAGCTACGATCACAAAGGTAAGTATTTTCAACCACATATGCGCGCCCTCCTCAATGCAGCTAAAGTCCGAAACGGCTCCACATGGACTTCGCTTCGACGGACGAAATCAAATCGTCAGTGAAACTTTCATCTGATGCACCAATTTGCATAAATGGAAGCCGTGGCACACCAAAAAGTGGTTTCTTTGGCGTGATGCGTTCGATCTTTACTTTCTTGCCAAACTTTTCGCGCAGCACTTCGTGCATATCGCCGAGTTTATCGACCAGCCCAAAATCAATCGCGGTTTTGGCCGTCCAGAATTCGCCTGTGAACAAATCTTTGTTCTCTGTGTCGAGCTTGTCGCCACGGCGAGATTTCACGTAGTCGATAAACACGTCATGAATATCGAGCTGAAGTTTTTTCAACCGATCAATATCGGCCTTTTTCTCCGGCAAAAACGGATCAAGTGTCGATTTGTTTTTGCCCGCTGTATAGAGACGACGCTTCACGCCGATCTTTTCAATTGCCTCTTCAAATCCAAAGCTCGCTGAAATCACGCCGATTGACCCTACAATTGACGATGGGTCGGCAATAATCTCGTCGCCAGCGGTTGCGATGAAGTAGCCACCAGATGCGGCAACATCCTCAACGAAAACCAAGACTTGTTTTTCTTTTTCTTCCGCCAAATCACGAATATATTTTGCAACCAACCTCGACTGGACGGGCGAACCACCTGGCGAGTTGATAATAATTGCAACGGCAGGTGCGCGCTTAATACCAAATGCGCGCTTTAGCAAAGGCGCAGCGCTTTGGATGTTGATCCGTCCTGGTCGGGAAGCTGCCTCGATGACGCCAGAAAGGCGCACCACAGGAATGACCGTTTTGTCACGGCCAAGCAGCCGCACATGCCATGGTGCAGGAACAGCATTGTTAGCTGGGTCGAAATCTGAAGTCATTATTATCCCCTGGTTTATTCTTGTTGCCGATATGTAGGCATCAAATGCGCTTCTACCAGTGCAGGCACGCTTTTCCCATCAAAATTCTTTCAACGTCAGCGGAAAACTCACGACCCGTTTCACCGTGCAGATGAAGGGGTGAGAGCAAGGTGGTTGGCGCACGCGACCCCTTTTTACCACGCAGCAACACGCGACTGGCAGGCTGACCAGGGCGCGACATGATGGGTAAAATTGAAATGTTGCCGATGCGTCGATCATATGCGCGCAACAAGTCGTTGATGGCTTCAGCACGGTGTATGAAAATTATCTCAGCGGTGGCGGAAGCTGCGCTAACTGCAACTTTCACCCATTTCTCCAGGCAATCTTTGGCATGCGCGTGGGCTTGTGCGCCATATTGGTCTTGCGGCAAAGATACTGATTTATCGTCGAAATATGGTGGGTTGGCGATCACACAATCAAAATGATCCGGCTTCAAGCCTGCCGCTTCGCGTTCTGGACCGGTTGCCATGATATCGAGTTGGCCAATCTGCACGCGATCGCTGAGCCCATTGTTTTTGGCATTTGTTGCGCACAGCTCAATCGCCTCGCTCGATATCTCGGCTAAGTGCGCGCTTAAATGCGGGCGGTGCACCAGCGCTGTGAAGGAGGCAACGCCGACCCCTGCGCCTAATTCAAGCAATGAGTTTGCATCTTGTGAAACCGCGGCGCCAAGCAACACGCTATCTACACCAGCCCGAAATCCTTTCTTCGGCTGTAAAATATGCAACTCGCCCCCCAAGAACGCGTCTTGTGTGACATATTGCTGTTTTACATTCGGATCTGGCTGGTCTACGGACATAAAATGCGTGATGCGCTCATTCGGTTGAGATTGGTGTCTGCCCAAAGCTTATAGCATAAGGCTATTACATTGGGACCAATAGCAACAAGATGATTTGCGAATTCCGTCGTTGTAGCTTAAAGCTCTCAACGGATAATGAGATTAGTTGACGCGCAATAAAGTGCGTTGGGGCGAGAGAATATGAGTACTATTGAAGCAACGGCTGCCAAGATTACTGACCAACCAATTGTTGAGCAGTTGATCGAGCACACCAACGCCGAGATGGAAAAGGTCAATGAGCTGCTACTTTCACGTGTGGATTCACATGTGGAAATGGTGCCGGAAATTGCGAATTATCTCATTTCTGCAGGTGGCAAACGCTTGCGCCCTATGTTGACCGTTGCAGCTGCGATGATGTTTGAGCCGCGCGACAATCAACATGTATCCTACGCTGCGGCTGTTGAGTTTATGCACACCGCCACGTTGCTGCATGACGACGTGGTCGATGAGAGCGACAAGCGTCGCGGGCAACTCGCGCCACGTAAAATCTGGGGAAATTCGGCCAGTGTGTTGGTCGGCGATTTTTTGCTCGGCCAAGCTTTCATGATGATGGTGGAAGCGGGCAATCTGGATGCACTTGGTATCCTTTCACGCTCAGCTGCAATTATCGCGGAAGGTGAAGTCTTCCAGCTGTCCAAGGCAAAAGACCTAACGACAAAAGTTGATGATTATTTTGAAGTGATCAAGGCTAAAACCGCTGCGCTTTTTGAAGCTGCAACTGAAGTTGGTGCAATGGCTGGCGGCGCAAGCGAAGCTGATCGTACTGCATTGAAAAAGTACGGCGCGGAACTAGGTATTGCTTTTCAACTTGTTGACGACGTGCTCGACTATGGTGGTCTTTCGGGCACCATCGGCAAGAATGTCGGCGACGATCTGCGTGAAGGCAAAATGACCCTGCCAATTTTGCACGCCCTGCAAAATACAAATGATGTTGACGCTCAGTTCATCCGCGAAAACCTAGGTGATCCTGAAGCGAACGAGCAGACTGTTGCGCGCGTTGTGGCGATCATGAAAGAAAGCGGTGCGCTAAAAGTGACATTGGATCGCGCTTATGAGCACGCCAATCTAGCAAAAGCGGCACTTGCCCCACTTGCGGCGCGCAATGGCGCCCACATTCTCATTGAGATCGCGGACTATTGCGTTGAGCGTGCTGCTTAAGCGCTCTTGTCCGCCACTTCTTCGAGCACCAGATCTCGCCAGTCACCTTTTTTGAACCGACTAAGCACACGCATCGCTTGCGAGTCGCTGACAATTTGCTTGTCGAGCTGATCTAGATAGTCGACATAACCCTTCAGGCCCTTGTTTTTGCCGTCAGTGTCGACATAGGCCATTGACCAATCGCCAAATTCCGTTTCGCTTATGCCGCAGCGCAGAAGCAGTTTCACATTGCGGTGTCGCGGGTCAGTTTTTACGCGCATGTAGATGGCTTCTACTGCGATGCGCGGCCCTTCCAGAACTTGCAGGAAACAATTGTCATGATAGACAAGCATGCCCCCCACATCGACACTTTGATTGTTTTTTCTAGCGATATGCAGCAAGTCGCGAATCTCGTCCTGCGTCAGTCGGCGGTTAGCTAGGCTGGCGTAGATGATTTGGAACGGCTGCAACATGTTCTCATTAGATATCATAGCAATACCCACTCACTTTCATCGAAGTTAAAGTGTGGCACATGGGTTTTGAGAATTTGTCGAAAGGTCAGATAAAAGTGTAACTATTAAAGTGTTAAGCAGTTTTACTTCTGCAGTTTACATAACGGGTGTTTGGGCGACCCAATAGTTTGGAAATAATTGGTGCAATTGTTGAGCCGCTGACATGGCAGGTGTTTCAGCACCGAATACACCAAAAACAGTGGCGCCTGAACCAGACATCCGGGACAAAATGCAACCAGGCAGCTTGTTTATTTCCCTAGTTAGTTCAGATAGTTGCGGCACCATTTCAAAAGCCGGCAACTCCAAATCATTCCGCGTATCCTGGAGCCATAGCGCAAGGGCTGCACTGTGCTCAACTTCGGTTGGAAGTGGCGGCAATGCAGGGTTTGATTTGGACTTTAATTTGCGGAATATTTCCGCGGTTGGAACGGCAACACCAGGGTTTGCAAGCACCAAATGCAATTTTGGAAATGGATCAACAATTTGAATTTTTTCGCCAACGCCGCCAATCAAGCAAGTTCTTGAAAACAAGCACATTGGCACGTCTGCGCCAAGTTCCAAGGCGATTTCCGACAGTTCACCAATGACAACATTGCGCCCCGATATACGCGCAGCCATACGAAGCGCTGCAGCAGCATCGGCTGAACCACCGCCTATTCCCGCCGCGACAGGAAGCATTTTGTCTAGTGAAACATGCAAACCATCGGGCAACGAATTTGGCCAGTGTTGCCGAAACAATTGAAAAGCCTTCAGGATAATGTTTGAACGCTCGCCGGCGAGCGCTTTTGCAAATGGACCGGTGATATCAAGGCTATCCTTTTTGGCCTCTTGCGCGCTTAGTTCGTCACACAATTTGGTGAAAACCGTTAGCCCCTGCAATTGGTGATAGCCCTTGTCGGTTTGGCCGACAACATGCAAAGACAGGTTGATTTTCGCAGGCGCAGGTTCGCTCCAAACACTCATTGTGCGCTATCCCGCATCGGCGATTAGACCTTCAGCCAGCTTTGCATCCAACTTTTCAAGCAACTCTTCGTCTGGGTCCATTTCTTTGGCTTTCGCCCATTGGAAACCCGCTTCGCGCTTGCGACCCACTTGCCAATATGCGTCACCCAAATGATCTGAAATTGTTGGATCGCTCGGCGTTAGTCGGTTCGCACGTTCAAGTGTTTCAACCGCATCTTCATATCGACCAAGTTTGTAGTAAGCCCAGCCTAGACTATCAACAATGTAGCCGTCATTCGGACGCAAGCTTACTGCCGTTTCAATCATACCTAGTGCTTGCTCTAGGTTCATGCCCTGATCAACCCAGCTATAACCCAAATAGTTTAGAACCTGCGGTTGGTCAGGATAAAGTGCCAACGCTCGTTTGAAATCCGCCTCGGCTTGGTCCCATTTCTTCTGACGTTCGAAAGCAATGCCGCGCACATAATATAAATGCCAATCAATCAGGCGCTCGCCGCCGGTCATGTCCAATACGCGCGTATATGCCTTTTCAGCCTCTTCATATTGTTTTTCGAACCGGAGCGTGTCGCCAAGAGCAGTTATCGCAACGAGGTTGTCTGGCTCAATGGCAACGATGTTGTTTAATCGCTTTATCGCTTCCGCGCTGCGCTCAAGTTCGCGCAAATTTTCTGCACTGCGAACCAGCGCCGAATGATAGTGCAATGACGACTGCGGAATGCTTTCATATATCTCGTTGGCTTGTTCGTAACGTTCCGCACGCTCCAAAAAATCTGCTGTCGCAAAAGCGATTTGAACCGATTTCGGGTTCATATATCCAGCCACCCTTACGAGCATCAAAGACGGCTCTGATGCGCCTTCACGTGATAATGCAGACGACAAGCCGCGAAGCAATTCGGCAGCGCCTTCCTGCGCGTTCTCCGTCATCCGGCCCGGGCGTTTCTTTGCCCGCACTTTTTGAGCCAATTGCTCCAATTCGATGTTGGTCACCCCGCGCTCAAGTACGCGCTCAATTACCTCAAGGGATTGATCAAACTCGCCATTGTTTGCGAGGAACCGCGCATAAGCCTCAACAATCGAAAAGACAAACGGATCTGCATCATAAGCCTGTTCATATAGTGAGCGCGCCATCTGCTTGTTGCCGCCCACGTCGGCCATCAATGCGCGTTGGAAGACCAGAAAGTTCTTGAACCCATCTTGAGTAATCGCTTCAACGGTGCGGTAGCCAAGTTCGGGTTTGCCATTGCCAATATAGCTCCAAGCCAGAATGACATTTGAAGTGATGCCATAAAGCGTGTTGAGCGAAGAGCCGCTCAAGTCCTTTTCAACTGACTTGTAGCGTCTCTCTTTTAAAGCAACCGCACCCAAAACAAGTTTTGCGACTTCGTAGTTTGGCGCCGCTTCGACCAAGCGCCGCGCAATCGCTTCAGCCTTTTCAACCTGACCAGATGCCAACAGCGCTTTAAACGCGCGCTCTTGCAGAACCAAATTGTCCCAATTTGAATCAAGAGCGTCTTCGAAGTAATTCGCGGCAACTTTTGCGCGTCGGTCTTCATAAGCGCCCCGGCCCGCCAAGAAACTGCCAGAAGTTGAAGTTTGGACGACGCGAAAACCTTCTGTGTTTGGCATTTCTTGCGCAACCGAGGCGGTGCACGCGCCAAGCGCCATCAAAGATGCGCCGAAGGACGCGAGAATCAACTTCAATTTCTTGTTCACTAGAACTGGCTTTCTTCTTTCAACTGAATCGCTTGGGTACTCATTATGCCTGAGATTGGCCATTTTGTGGCGCTTGCGCAACCATTTAGGCGGAAAACTTTGTTCACAGTTTGGTTGGAAGGCAAACATCTCCATGACATTGGTTCTCTCAGCGTGATAGCATGATACCATGCAACAAAATGGCAATGACATAGGTGCAATGCGCGCCGCCTTGGAATGGTATAGCGCCATGGGCGTTGATATCGCATTGGACGACGAACCGGTCGATCGATTTGCGGCGCCCAAGGTTATGCAGAAATCTGTTGCAAACACCGCGGCAACAAGACCAACAAGCCCCACCGCGTCGGCTGCTGACAGTCCGCCCGCACCGCAAAGCCATATGCAGCCGGAAACGCACAATGTGGACGAAGCCAAAGCAATCGCCGCTGCTGCTGAAAGCTTGGACGCGTTGCGCACCGCCATGGAAGGCTTTGATGGTTGTCCGCTGAAGCATCGAGCGACAAACTTGGTGTTTGCCGATGGGAACCCGGAAGCCGAAATCATGGTGATTGGGGAAGCACCTGGGCGCGAAGAAGACATGCAAGGCACGCCATTTGTTGGCAGTTCCGGTCAACTGCTGGACCGCATGCTTGCCGCCATCAGCTTGGATAGAGACAAGGTTTTTATTGCCAACACTTTGCCGTGGCGACCGCCGGGAAATCGCAATCCAACACCCGCCGAAACCGCAGTTTGCATGCCATTCCTTGTTCGCCAAGTGGAACTGGTTGCGCCAAAATTCATTGTCACTTTGGGCGGTCCGGCTGCGAAAACCATATTTGAAACAGACGCAGGCATTTTGCGTGTGCGCGGCGAATGGCGAGATGTCACTTTGGGCGCTCATTCGTGTGCTGGTATTGCCACACTTCACCCTGCCTATTTGCTGCGTCAGCCAGCACAAAAAGCGTTGGCCTGGCAAGACCTTCTAAGCCTTAAATCGAAACTGGCGGCGCTTTAAAAATTCTCAAGCCAATATGCCGATTTGTTTGCTTTAGATCATTGAAGCGCAACAACAATGCTGCCAATGTCGCGCAAATTGTAATTTGTTCGGAGCAATAAGCTAGATGTTCAAGTCTAAGATCGATGACACCCAAGAAATGGTGAAGCTAAATTTCGCAGTGCTTGCCGTGTCCGACACGCGCACTTTGGAAACGGACGATTCCGGCGCTTTGTTGAAAGAGATGATCGAAGAAAGCGGCCACAACGTGCTGGATCGGGATATCGTGACCGACGACAAGCAATTGATCCGTCAACGGGTGCAGCAATGGATTTCGAATGCCGATATTGACGTGGTGATCACAACCGGCGGAACAGGTTTTTCACAACGCGACGTGACGCCAGAGGCGCTAGAGCCTTTGTTTGATAAAGTCATGGACGGATTTTCAGTTCTATTTCACCAATATTCTGCCGCACAAATCGGCACGTCGACCATTCAAAGTCGTGCCACTGGCGGTCTAGCTGGCGAAACTTTGATTTTCTGCCTGCCCGGTTCACGTGGCGCGTGCCGTGATGGCTGGCAAGGGGTGATCAACTTCCAACTCGATTCGCGGCACAAACCGTGCAACTTTCTGGAAGTCTTGCCGAAATATTCAAGTCGCTAGAACCCAGTTCTAACCGGTGCTGGCGTTGACGTCGCGAATTCTGATTGACTTTTTGTTCTCATTTTGTTCTATTTAGTTAGAACGATTTGTTAACCTTTCAATCGCGAGGTCAAAATGGCAATTCACGCTGCATTCCCGCCACCGCCAGACAGTCTGGCGCGCATCGCTAAAAGCGCTGATCATGACATTTTGACCAATAAAATGGTCAACCCTGGGCGCAATCGTGGCCGAGGGGCGCAAAGCAATGTTTCAGGACGCTATGAGATTTTTCAGAACGAAACCTTTGATGATGGTTGGCAGTCATTGGACACACTAGACGCATTTAAAACAAATGTGCGCGACGAACGTGCGAAGACTATCATCACCAAGAACGAGTCTCCTGACCTCAATTTTGATCGATCTATCAATCCCTATCGCGGTTGCGAACATGGCTGCTCTTATTGTTTCGCGCGTCAAACACACGCTTATTTGGGGCATTCGGCTGGCTTGGATTTTGAGCGCGAGCTCTATGCCAAAGTAAATGCGGCTGAAAGGCTCCGCGAAGAGTTGAGCCGCAAAAAGTATGTGGCCAAGCCAATTGCCATCGGCACCAATACCGACCCCTATCAACCGATTGAGCGTGAAAAGAAGATCATGCGGCAATTGCTCGAGGTGTTTGTCGAGTTTCAGCACCCTGTGACCATTGTCACCAAATCTGCGCTTGTGGTGCGCGACCTTGATTTGCTGACAGAACTGGCCAAAAACAATTTGGTCCATGTGGCGATGACAATCACAACGCTTGACCACAAGTTGAGCCGTCAACTGGAGCCACGCGCTTCCACGCCGTCTAAACGGTTAGAGGCGGTTGAGCTGCTCAGCCAATCAGGCATCCCGACCATGGTAATGGCCGCACCAATGATCCCGGCGATCAATGACAGCGAACTGGAAAAAATTCTCGACGCTGCAGCAGCGCAAGGTGCAATTTCCGCTGGCATGATTATGCTGCGTTTACCCGGAGAGGTGCGCAACTTGTTCCGAGAATGGTTGCTGCGGTACTACCCTGACAAACTGCGGCATGTATTGAATTTGGTGCGCGATGTGCGCGGTGGACGTGATAATGACCCCAGATATGGTTCGCGCATGTCCGGCCAAGGTCCATATGCTTATCAATTGCAGCGTCGTTTTGAGTTGTCGATGAACAAGAATGGTCTAAAGAAGCGCTTGCCGCATTTGCGCACCGATTTGTTTTCACCGCCAGCACAAACGGATGATCAACTCAGCTTGTTTTGACGCAAGTTACAATTGTGACCATTTGTCCGTTGGCTCCGGTCAACGGTTCGGTTAGTGTCGCCTCGCATCAGCAATTCGATGTGTTTCAGGTCGCGCCGTGAAACCAGATTAGGGTCATAATTTATGCTGGGCATGTCTCGCCGCGAATTCTTGCTGGGCACTTCCGCCACGCTTGCCGCCTCCACTGCAACTTATGCGTTTGCGAATAAAGCCCTGTCGGCTGATTTGCAATTACCTCTGAACTACACCTCGCACGAAATTGTGCCAGAAAACATCACCAATCAAATGATGGGGTTTGGCACAGACGGGCCTGCACCGACCATCCGGCTAAAGCAGCATCAAAAACTGTCTATCGATGTGACCAATAATTTGCGCGAAGCTAGCATTGTGCATTGGCACGGGTTGCGGCACGAAAACGCGCAAGATGGTGTGCCATATCTCACGCAAAAGCCGATTGCGATGGGTGAAACCCACAGATACGATATCTGGTCGCCAGACGCAGGTACATTTTGGTATCACCCACACTGCAACACTCTTGACCAGATGGCTCGAGGCATGACCGGTATGTTGATTGTTGAAGAGCCTGAAGAAGTCGGCTTTGATCAAGATCTTCCGCTCAATATTCGTGATTTTCGCCTCGGCAATGATGGGCAGTTTGTCTCGCTATTCACGCCCCGGCTTGCTGCTAGAGGCGGCACGCTCGGCACCATTTCCACGGTCAATTGGCGGCAAAAGCCGACTTATGACCTTACTTCTGGCAGTTTGGTGCGATTGCGGTTGGCCGTGACTGATGTCACCCGGGTTGGTACTTACCAAATTAACGGTGGCCAAGCTCAAGTCATTGCTCTGGACAGCCACCCTGTTCCAGCGCCTTTGCCGGCAACGGATGTTCTGCTCAGCCCTGGCCAGCGCGCCGACATTGCGCTTCGCATGCCAGAACGCGAAGGCGAAACTGCTAAATTAATACTCAACACGCTGGCGGGTCCCCGATTGATGGCAACATTTCGCGCCGTTGGGAGATCGCTGGGTCGATCCATGGCAGATTTGAAACCCTTGCCGAATAACCCTGTAAAAGAACCGGACCTTACCAATGCTGAGATTCTAGATTTTACTTTTGGTTGGACGCCGGATGGAGGCGAACCGCTTGAAAGCATATGTGGTTCACTGGGCTATGTGTTTTGGTCGATCAATCGCAAGCCATGGCTGGGCGATACGCCCGGCCCGCTTGATCCACTGGCGGTAATGAAGAAGGGCAAAAGCTACATTTTGCGCCTGCGCAACAACACACCCAACGACCATCCGATTCATTTACATGGATTGGCCTTTAAGCTGTTAAGATCAGACAAACGCCCATTGCCGCCATTGTTCACAGACACGGCACTTTTGTTATCAGACGAAACGATGGATGTGGCCCTGGTCGCCGACAATGAAGGCGACTGGGCATTTCATTGCCACGTGATTGAGCACCAGAAAACTGGGCTAACAGGTTATTTGAGGGTTGAGGGATAGCCCCCAACCCAATCCGCTTAGTCATTGATCGGCGCAAACTTGGCGGTAAAGTGCCGCATCGCTTGTGGCTCTTCTGTTATTCGATAGCCGGGCAACTTGTCCTTGGTGGCACTTAGCTCCTCAAAGACCTCAACAATGTAGTCGGCATGTGATTGGGTATATACGCGACGCGGCATCGCAAGCCGCACCAAATCCATCGCTGCAGGTTTTTCACTGCCATCAGGCGCGCGGCCAAACATAACCGTGCCAATTTCGCATGCGCGGATACCACCCATTTCATAAAGAGCTACAGCCAAAGCCTGCCCGGGAAATTGCAACGGATCGATATGGTGGAGCCAACTGCGTGCATCAACAAACACTGCGTGTCCGCCAGCCGGTTTGACCACAGGCACGCCCAATGCGTCTAACCGCTCGACAATATAGGCGTTAGAACGAACCCGGTATTTGAGATATTCCTCATCTACGATTTCGCTAAGTCCCTGCGCAATCGCGTCCAAATCACGGCCGGCTAAGCCACCATAAGTTGGAAAACCTTCGGTCATGATCAAGCGGTTGCGCGCCTTTTGCGCCAACTCATCATCGTTCAGCGCCAGCCATCCACCGATATTTGCGAATGCGTCTTTCTTGGCGCTCATGGTCATGCCATCAGCCAACTCGAACATATCGCGTACAATGTCTGCGATTTCTCTATCGCCCTGCCCTTCCTCTCGCTGTTTGATGAAGTAGGCATTCTCAGCAAACCGGCACCCATCAATGATGAATGGCAAATTATATTTGCGGGCCGTTGCAGCCGTTTCACGGATATTGGCAAGGCTCACAGGTTGGCCGCCGCCAGCATTATTTGTAACCGTGATCATCACGCACGGCACCGCGTCGCCATGCTCTTTGAGAAAAGCGTCGAGCCGTTCAATATCGATATTGCCTTTAAAAGGGTGTAGATTGCTTGGGTCTTTGCCTTCAGCAATCAAAAGATCATGGGCTTGGGCGCCTGTGGCTTCGATATTTCCACGCGTCGTATCGAAGTGCGTGTTCGATGGTACCTTCTTGCCTTCGCCCCCCAAAATCGAAAACAAAATAGCCTCTGCGGCCCGGCCCTGATGCGTGGGTATGATGTGTTTGAAGTCCATGAGATGGCGCACCGCGCCTTCAAATCGCTCAAATGAAGGCGAACCGGCATAGCTTTCATCGCCATTCATTACGGCGCCCCACTGCGCGGCACTCATGGCGGAAGTGCCACTGTCTGTCAAAAGGTCAATCAGCACATCGTCCGCATGCAGGCTGAAAAGGTTGTAGTGCGCGTCTTTCGCCAGTGCGCGGCGCTCCTCCATTGTGGTGAAGCGAATTGGTTCTACGGACTTAATTCGAAATGGTTCAATGATCGTTTTCATCGGGTTTGCTCCGGTTTGCACGCCCCGATCAGACCATCCAACGGGGCTGAAACGCCGCGGTTGTCGAGCCAATCTGGCATTCGACCGCGCTCAGCGCCCAATATGAATGCGACGAGATTATTGTCAGACAATGTGTTACGCAAGGATCGTTTTGTCGCAGCCAATGTGAACATGAGTTGGCGCCGCCGAAGAAAACTGTAAACCTGTCGACATGCGAAAAACCGATTCCCAGCCTTCTCTATTTCCTGACGGACCTGACTTCTTGATTGAAGAACAATTTCGCGCCAAAGGCTTAGTTGTTTGTGGTGTTGATGAGGCAGGCCGTGGGCCGTTGGCCGGGCCGGTGGTTACGGCTGCAGTAATCCTTGATCATCAAGCCATTCCGGACGGATTGAATGATAGCAAAAAGCTGACCGCGAAAAAGCGCGATGCGCTTTATGATGCGATCATGGAAACAGCGTTTGTAGGCATTTGCTCTGCACCGCCGACGACCATCTTTGAGCGCAACATTCGCGGTGCAACGCTTCACGCAATGGCGCAATCGGTAAAAGCTTTGGCGAAAACGCCAGACATTGCATTGATTGATGGGCGGGATATTCCGCCCCAACTACCCTGCCGCGGGCAGGCATTGATTAAAGGCGATAGCAGGTCCCTGTCGATAGCTGCCGCGTCCATCATTGCCAAGGTCACCCGCGACCGGATGTGCGAATTGCTTGGCGACGCATTGCCCGATTATGGGTTTGGTAAGCATAAGGGATATGGCACTGCACAGCATATGAAAGCGCTGAAATCACAAGGCGCAACGCCGCATCATCGGGCTGATTTCAAACCAATTGCAGAGATAATCGCACAAAAAAGCTGATTCAAAACAGCCGCTTAGCATGCAAATTGCAAGCTTTACCTTTGGTTTACCATAAGTTTTAGCGCCCCCTTAACCCTAAGAAATTACAAATGGCATAGTAGTTTTGCGTTCAAGGTATATAGAATGTTGCGTAACAAGCATTCGTCGGCGCCAGTTGATGCGTCGCTTCGCTCTAAAGGCGAAAAGGGCTCTGAGTATTTGCCACTAGACACCATTTTGGTGGGCGATTGCATTGAGCATATGAATTCTTTGCCTGAGGCGTCTGTTGACCTCGTATTCGCAGACCCACCCTATTTTCTTCAATTAGAAAAAGGACTTACGCGTCCTGATCAGTCTAATGTGGATGGTGTGCACAATGAGTGGGACAAGTTTTCTGACTATGCACACTATGACCAGTTCACCCGCGATTGGATGGGCGCTGCAAAACGTATCCTAAAGCCGAATGGCGCGCTCTGGGTGATCGGCTCCTACCACAATATTTTCCGCGTAGGTGCGATTTTGCAGGACCTTGGGTTCTGGATGATGAATGACATTATCTGGCGCAAATCCAACCCAATGCCGAACTTTCGGGGTACGCGCTTCACCAATGCGCATGAGACCCTAATTTGGGCAACTCGAGATCAAAATTCTAAGCCGACTTTCAATTATGATGCGCTTAAACAATCCAACGACGATACGCAAATGCGCTCTGATTGGTTGTTTCCAATTTGCACTGGCGGCGAACGATTGAAGGACGAGAATGACGACAAAGTTCACCCGACCCAAAAGCCAGAAAGCCTTTTATATCGGGTACTTATGGCCACAACTAAGCCTGGTGATGTTGTTGTTGATCCATTCTTTGGCACTGGCACCACGGGCGCTGTAGCGAAAAAGTTGGGTCGACACTTTATCGGCTGCGAGCGCGAAGGCGACTATATCAATGCTGCGCTAAAACGCATCGCATCGATCAAGCCGCTTGAGAAAATTGTGCTGGAAACCGTTAAGGGCAAACGAGCTGAAAAACGCGTCGCCTTTGGATCCCTGATTGAGCAAGGCTTGATTATGCCCGGCGCGAAACTCGTTGATTCTAAACGTAAATATGAAGCCACGGTGCGTGCAGACGGTTCGCTGATCTGCAATGGACACGAAGGCTCGATCCACAAGGTAGGCGCTTTGGTGCAAGACGCGGCAGCGTGCAATGGCTGGACCTATTGGCACCTAGACCGTGAGGGCGAAATGACCCTTATCGATGATTTCCGCACACAAATTCGTGCGACCATGAACAAACTTTCGGCCTGACAAGACCTCCAAACATTTCAGGCAACTCACCGCTGGTCATTTGATCAGCGGTCTTTTTTTGTGCGAGGATAACTGGCAAAAACTGTAATGGAATGTCGGTTCAAATTCTGCAAGATTCACGCAATATTCCGGCCTATTCTTCGAACGTTTTTGCCAACACCTTTTTGAACACCGTTGGCAGCGCCTCAGCATCCAAATTCTGCTTTTTTGACCACCAACCCTTTTGAGTTGGCGCCTCATCAGAATTTAGTTTCCAAACCGTCAGGGTCAACGCAAAATGGGTGAACACATGTTCGATGCTGCCGCAATTTCGCCATTCGCCCCGAATTGGAAATTCTGGCTCAGGAATTGTATCTGACTTAATTTCTGCCAATTTATGCCATTCGCTCCCTGGCACCTCGGTCATCGCCGCCAGCAGCCCTTTTTCTGGCCGCTGCTGCAACCAGATTTCGCCCTTTGCGTTTTCCACCACAAAGGCATGGCCCGCCCGTTTGGGCTTTTGCTTTTTCGCTGGCATCACAGGAAAGTTGGTTGGGTCTGCCGTTTTGGTGCCTTGGCAATTTTCAGCGATTGGGCAAATCAAGCAATTGGCCCGCTTCGGCGCGCAGATGGTTGCGCCCAAATCCATCAAGCTTTGGGCAAAGTCCCCTGCCCGTTTTGGCACGGATTGCTGCACGAACGATTTGACGAACGGTTTTGCATCACGCACTGGCTGATCCAGCGCTGTGAACCGCGCCACCACCCGGTCCACATTGCCATCGACCACGGCCACTTGCTGATCGTAGCAAATGGCGGCAATTGCGGCGCTCGTATATGGCCCGATGCCTGGCAGGTTCATCAATTCAGCGGCGGTTTGCGGGAAGTCGCCGCCAAATTCATCCACCACCATATTGGCGCAAGCGTGCAGGTTGCGGGCCCGCGCATAGTAGCCGAGCCCCGCCCATTCCTTCAGCACATCGTCCCGATCTGCTGCGGCCAAATCTTGGACCGTTGGCCAACGAGAAGTGAAAGCGGCAAAATATTTCCCAACGGTTGGCACCGTTGTTTGCTGCAGCATAATTTCGGATAGCCACACAAAATATGGGTTAGGCGCAACGCCGCGCGCCCGGTCTGCCGGGCTAACCCGCCAAGGCAATGCCCGCGCATTATTGTCGTACCACGCCAACAGCGCGGCGGCATCGATGGGCGGTTTGTTTGATTTATCGTTTTTGTGGCGGTTGATTTCTGGCATGATGGGGTTATGGGTGATTTGGACGCGACAAACAAGATACGTCCGATCAAGACAATTTGGATGAGTAATGGCCGACAAAAAGCCGAAAACGCCGAAACGATTGCGCCGCTCCGCTTCGATTGCTGAATTGGCCGAACGGGCGATTGAGCCAATGGTGCGCAAGCGCGGCTTCGCCAATTCCGAATTGTTGATGCGATGGTCGACCATTGTCAGCGCGCCATTCGACAAGGGTGTGGTGCCGGACAAGCTGAATTGGCCGCGCGAAAGCGAAATGAACCCGCATGTGGGCGCGGTGCTGACGGTGCGCGTGGACCCGATTCACGCCCTCGCCTTCACCCACGAAACCGAAACCATCAAAGGTGCGATCAACCGCTATTTCGGGTTTTATCTGGTCGATAAAATCAAACCCAGCCGCCGCCCCTTTGTGCCGCAATTAGAAGAAGCGAAAAAGCCCACCCAACGGCGCTTGAGTGAAGGCGAAGAAAAATCGCTCGCCCAAATGGTTGAAGGCATCGAAAACCCTGAATTGCGCGAAAGCTTGTTAAAGCTCGGGCGTGGTTTGAAGGGGCGTGGTTAGCGGCAAACGTGACTGCTACAGGACAATAATCAAATTCAACGCGATGACGAGAAACAGACCTACGCCGCAAATCGATAACAAAATCTTGTTTAATCGCTTTGCGTATATCCGATTTTGCCGCATGTCTTCTTGATGCGAGGTCTTGCCGGATTTTAAATAGAGATGGCCAGAATATTTGTCTCTATATTTGTAGGGAAGTTGCCCCGATTGTCTCATTAGGACCAGAACTAAGCTAGGCCCGAGCACCATAATGAAAAAAATTAATGCGGCAAGCGTTGCCAGTACATCTTTAAACATGCGTGCAGGTTAGAACAACGAGGTTCAATGTCAAGAGACGGATCGGTGAGTGAGCGCCTAAGCCGTTGGCTCAAAACGAGTCTTTGCAAATTCTGAATTGCTCGTGCGATAGTCGACGATTGTCAGCTAATACCGGACAAAGCCAGCCGTTTGGCCAACACCAAGCTCAGTGCCGTCGCAATGAAAAGAAGCACAGCACCTGAAATCCATGCAACGGGCGTGGAGTAAACCTCGGCGACAGCTCCGGCCATGACCAGCCCCAAAGCAGCACCCAATTGCTGAATAAGGGATCGCAGCGACAGTATTGTTGATCTCTGGCGATCTTCCACACAGCTATGCAAGATACTACTTGCCGGCGTCTCGCTTGCGCCAAGAACCATTGAATACACAATAAAGACGCCGATAAATCCTACGATTCCGCCTTGCATTGCCAGAGCGACCTGAACAGCCGCGAGACAAGCAAAAAGTGCCGCGAGCGTAACCGCGTGGCGACGCTTGAATAACCGGCTGATATGGGAGGACAAGGACGCACCAAAAGCGATTGAGAAAAAATAGCACGCCGTTAGCGCGCCAATTGCAGAATTGGCATAGCTTTCATCCAACATTGGTTTGGCGTATGTCGGCCAAAACACTTCGACGGGGTTGGTCGCAAATAGGAACAATGCCAAAGCGGCAAGCAGCAAGGAAAGTGCGGGATGCTTCAACGCGAGGAGACTGGCTTCGGTGATCACACTTGGGACATTTGCGAAGCCTTGTTTGATGGCTTTGGGGTTTAGCGGACGCGGTTCTTCCGAAATGGCAAAAATGGTGTAGATCAGCACGGCTACCATTACGATAAAACTCGCCGAATATGAAACATCATAGACGCTGATCCCATACCGCAGACTTAACTCGCCTAAGGCGTCAGGCAGGAGCCCTCCTACAACCGCACCTATGGCTAAACCCATCGCATTTGCCCAATGCGCCTTCGCAAGGGCGGGCTGGACATCCACATTTGGCGCAACAGTTTTGAATGTTTCGACGAACCACGCATCGAGCGTGCCTGACCGTAGGGAGCGCCCAAGACCAATGAAGGCGAACGACAGAGCCAGGACGCCGAAGTCGCTTGACGACAAAAAAAGCACCAAAGATATCAAGCTCGAAATGACGGCAGCAAGAAAGACCGGCTTTCGACCTATGTTGTCGGCCAAGCCACCGAAAGGTAGTTCCATCACCACAGTTGCTATCGAATAGACGCCGAACAGCAGCGAAATCTGAAAGAGGTCCATACCGCGATCCGTCAACGTAAGTGCGACCACTGCAACCGTCAGCCCCATGGCAAAACGATCCAAGAATTGGTGAAGCTGAAACACACGAATGTGCCGTTGGGCGTTACCCGTCAATGCCTTGAATGAGAACTCAATTTCCGCTGCCATGGCGTTACTATCTGCCTTTGGACAAAAGTGCGCAATGGCTGTTGCTGCATGATGAACAATTCAATTTGCGCTAAACCGGTTATTCACGCAACTCGCGTTCAGAGGGCATTATTGTCTGCAAAGCCGACACCAAGCAACGAACGCGTCATTCCCGCGAAGGCGGGAATCCAGGTCTGACTTTCTGTTGAACTAAAGCTCTGTGTTTTTCAACTTCAGTTCTGGATACTCAGGTCAGCCCGCATGGCGTAAACGCCACTTGGGTGCCCGAGTATGACGTTAGATTGTGTGGTGAAGCCAATCAAAATCAGTTGGTCCCGCATCAAGTGCGGGACGGTGCAGGGTAGGAGTTTGCGAACCCACTTCCCTCACCATGAGCTTGCTGAAGGGTGATCAGACAGCGCGCCCAGGCTATCCTTCGACAAGTTCAGGATGAGGCATTGCTCACGCTCACAATGAGGCTGTGGGCGCGGCGCTTTCATTTCCTTCGTCACCCTCGGGCTTGACCCGAGGGTCCATGATGCGCATCAGCAAAACAGGAGCGCCGGAGAGCTTCAAACTCCTGCCCCGTACCTTGCGCCTAATTAGCATACCGCGGTTTAACCGGCCTTCACCGCAATCATCTCGATTGGAGCAATACGGTTTTCTGCCAGATTGGCGACCATATTTGGAATTTTCTCAGCAGTCGTTTTTTGCATGAGCACGTGCAACCCCAAGGGCGGTGGGCCGCCGGCGGCAATGCCTGCTTCCTTCATTTTTGTGAAGAACGCCATTGCGAAATCGCGACGATTGTTTTCCGCCAAAATGCGAAAACCGTTATTTTCAAGCGCGTGCCGATATTGATCAGGCTTTGCAACCCAGCTTGTTTCTGAAGTTGTTGCCCATGGCACTGGGTAAACGAGTTCTTCGTCGTTGGTTTTCATGATGTCGTAAATGCCGAATTTCGCGCCGGGCTTCAAAACTCTGAAAACTTCAGAAAACAGAGTTTGTTTGTCTTCGATGTTCATTCCAACATGTATCATATATGCACCATCAAAGCTTGCATCCTGATAGGGAAGAGATAGGGCACTGCCTTGCTTAAGTTCGATACGATCCGACAGGCCAACCCAATTGCAAAGCACTTGTCCGGCCTCGATATATTCCGGGGTTAGATCAACTCCAGCAACCCTTGCGCCGTAGGTTTTTGCTGCGAAACGTGCCGATCCGCCCAATCCGCACCCAATATCAAGAAGGTTTTGGGAAGGCGTGATTTCAAGTTGGTCCAAGAAATGCTCGCTTGCGGCGCGCCCGCCAATGTGAAACTCGTCAACCGGACCAAGGTCCTCAACGCTGGCGTTTTCTGGCTTTATTCCCTGTTTCTCAAGACCGACCCGAATGGCAGGCAACAAGCTTGTGTGACGATAATGGGTAGAGATCTTCTCAGCATAACTCATCGAAAAATCCTTTTTCCCATTGAAGCCTACACAGCAACGGCTTGTCCAACTGATTCATCAAATGAGCAATTTCGACAGTAACTGCAAAACAGGCGTCTTGGATGCACCTGCCGGGCTCGCCAGCTCTTACGACTTCACCGCACCGGCGGTGAGGCCCGCCACCATATGGCGTTGCAGGAAGAAGAAAATTATCAAAACTGGCAAAACACCCATCAACCCTGCGGCCATGACCTCATTCATTCTGCCGCCATAATAAAGCGACAGCCCAACGGGCAAGGGATGAAGATATCGATCTGCATTGAAAGTGATGGCCAGCAGGAATTGCTGCGAGTAAGCGCCGATAAAGGTAGCGATGGCGACCACGATGATGCCGGGCATTGCAACTGGGATGATAACGCGCCGCAAGATATATAGCCGGGATGCGCCATCGGCCCATGCGGCTTCTTCCAGTTCGCGCGGTATTTTCATGAAGTAGGATCGCAGCAGCCAAATGCCAATTGGAATCAAAAAGGCGGTGCCGGGCACGATCAGCGCCCAATAGGTATTGAGCAGCCCCAAATTCATCAACATCAAAAATAGCGGCGTGATCAGCGTGGTTGCGCCAACCATATTGATGGCCAAAAGGCTCCAAAGCAGAACGTCTCGCCCCCAAAACCGAAAACGGGCAAACGCCCATGCGGCGGGAATTACCGCAATTAAGGTGATGATTGTTGCGCTAATGCCAATGAAAAAGCTGTTCCAAATGTAGAGCCAAAGCAGAGGGATGCTTTGCCAAACCGAGATGTAGGCGCCAAAGCCCATACCCTCGGTGAAGACTTGATAAGGGATGGTGACAATTTCTCGCCAAGGGCGCAGAGACACCAAGAAGGCCTCAAAAAACGGCGCCAGAATGAAGGTGAGAAATGCAGCAATGCCAACATAAATACCAAGTGTTTCATACCATTTGTATCGGTTGATCACGTCGCATTCCCTCCCCGTACGTTTGCCGCCGCACAATTGGATTGCGCAAAGCCAATGACTAAACCGTTTCCCAATTGCCGCTTTCACCCGAAGCGAAAAGCGCATCGATGGCAGCTTGGTTACGTTTAGAGCTTTCCAATGTGAAAAGGTCAACAGGATCGCCAGCCACTTTTTGACCAAATGCTTCCACCTGCAATGTATATTGCTGGGCAGCGCTAAACGACCAGCTTTGCGCCTCGTTGTGTCCTTGGTTGGACAAGGTGACGGTAACTGCATCAAAAATTTCGGCGTTGAACGGCGCGCTCACTTCAATGTAGCCCTTTTCGCCATGGAACACCATCGATTGGCGCGCCGCCAATTGGGTCGAGCAATAAAAGCTCATATCAAAGCCATCGAACTGATATTGGCAGTTGGCAAAGATGTCGGTGCCAAATTCTGGATCGCGCTCGACTTTTGCATAGGCTTGCGTTGGCTCTTGGCCCGTCACAAACCGAGAGGTAACTGTTGGGTAAACACCGATATCCAAAAGTCCGCCGCCGCCCAACTCAGGCTTGTTGCGCATATTGTTTGGGTCACGGTTGAAGTAGGTAAAGGAGCCTTGGATGTGCCGCAATTTGCCAATTGCGCCGTCGGCTATCAGATCACGCACTTTGTGCCATTGCGGATGGTAGGTGACCATAAAGGCTTCGGCCGCCACTTTGCCGCTTTCATCGCGCGCTGAAATGAGCTGATTAATTTGAGCAGCTTCTAGAGCAATCGGTTTTTCGCACAGGACGTGTTTGCCCGCGTCTAGGACTTTTTTCGTCCATTCAACGTGAGCGGATGTGGGCAGCGGAATGTAGATTGCATCGATCTGGTCGCTTTCCAGCATTGCTTCGTAAGTTGGGAAGGCAAGCGGAATGCCGTGGGTTTTGGCAAACGCGTCAGCGCTTTGTTGTGAACGGCTTGCTATGCCCATCAGGCTTGCATTGCTTGCTGCATGAATTGCCGGAACCAAGCGCTCCCGCGCAATTTTTGCAGTTCCTAAAATGCCCCAACGTAACATGTGCCTCTCCCTATCTCGTTTCAGGTTGAGACTGTTATCGATTACAAGCTGGCGATTGGCAAGATTGGAGCAGCACCAATGCGACCATAATTATTGTTGCACATCGTCCAACGCATATTCATACATGCCGAGCGCCTTAAGTGTAGTTTCTGCCGCCAGCAATAATTCAGCTTCGTCTCGCACAACCTTGCACATAACGTTCAGACCAATCAGCAAATTTTGCAGACAAAGCGCCATTGCATGCGTATCGAGATCGCGAGCGAACTCTTTTGACGCAACGCCCCAATTCAAGATGGTCTGAATTTGATCGATTGAGCCAAGCACCAACTGCTCAAGCACTGGGCCCAGCTCTTCATCCTGATTGCACAATTCAGTCACAGAATTGATAGCAAGACACCCCCGCCCCTCCGGATCAGCTGCGCGCGCCGCACATGCTTCGCGAAACACCAAGGTCAGCAACATTTTCACATCAATTGGTGGCGTAGCAAGGGTCAGTGCATAATCTGGCGACTGTTTGCAATAGTGTTGCAGTGCGAGTTTGAACAGCTCTTCGCGCGAGCCAAACGCATTATAGAAACTCGAACGCGTAATCCCCAATTTCTCGGACAAAGCCTTAACCGACGACGCTTCATAACCGTCACGCCAAATCATATGCATCACGTCATCAATAGCTTGTTCACGATCAAACGCGGCGGGACGACCCATAGCTGCTCCTTTTTGTACTTGACTGTACAAAATAATTGGTTTTTATATACACCCCTGTATAAAATAGATTTTTGCCGAACTCAATGGAGATGAGAAATGAGCGCATTTGTCGTTGCGACTTCCACAATCAAGGATAAAGAAAAATTCGGGAAATATGCGAAAGCTGCGGCGGCGTCGCTTGCGGCACATGGTGGGAGCGTCGCAAAGCGTGGCCAGTTTGGCGAAAGTCTAGCCGGCGCTAATTCTCATCACGCAGTTGCCGTTCTAGAATTCGCTGATATGGAAAGCCTAAACAGATGGTTCAACTCATCCGAATACCAAGCGATCATACCCCTGCGAAACGAAGCATGCGATATGAACTTGGTCAGCTACATCGTACCAGCAAACTAGCAACTCCATCACTTAGGGCTCCGGCAAACGTGGCATTGTCGGAGCAGCTGCATCATTTTTTGTTTTCTACATATATGTACAAAAATAGACCTTTTTTATCCTGGCCACGCCTTGCATTCATGCGAATCCCCGAAAAGCACCAAAGAATGCGATAATCGGTCGCAAAACAATCCTCAACCTTTCGTCGCACCCATCCCATAAACTGTTGTTTTTAAGCCACTTTCCACCCACTTTTCGAAATCACAACTTTGCTTGACACGCAAATGCCCTCCCCTTATGTTGCGCCCAACTTTGAGGGGTGCCTTTGCATCGCGGATTTGGCTGGTTTAAAGGGGGTTGGTCGATGTCCAATTCAACTAAATCAACTAGCGATAAAAAGGCATCAACTTCGATTGGGTCTCGTTCAGAAGATACCCGCGCCTTGGCTGAGAAGATTAACTTAGCCAAAAAAGATGCGGGCATCGGCAACGAGAAAAAGTCGGAGAGCCACCTCACAGGACATGCGCGGGCGGTGCGGTTGGGCACTGAATTTATCGCAGCAATTCTTGTAGGGTTTGGCATTGGCTATTTTGCTGATCTGATTTTTGGCTCTTCGCCATGGATCATGTTGGTAATGGTGTTGGTGGGATTTGCCGCCGGCGTTTTGAATGTGGTGCGTAGCGCCAATGAGATGAACGCGGCGGTTGTGATCACACCTGATATGGATTTGGGACCGGAAGACGACGACGTCGGCAACGGTTGAATAGAAATAAGGGCCTAAAACGTGGCAGATCCAAATAAAGTCGATCCAATTCACCAGTTTGCGATCACTGATATTTTCTCTATCGGTGGCGAAGGCGCTGGTTTCAACATTGCGTTCACCAACTCTTCTTTGTTCATGGTGATCACGGTTTTGGCGATTTCGTCTTTCTTGATCTTATCAACAAGCGGACGTGGCTTGGTTCCGGGCCGTTTGCAGCTCTTGTCGGAAATGCTTTATGAGTTTGTCGCCAACATGGTGCGCAGCTCAGCGGGCACAGAGGGCATGAAATTCTTCCCATTCGTGTTTTCGTTGTTCATGTTCGTTCTTGTTGCGAACTTGCTTGGCATGGTGCCTTACTTCTTCACCGTAACCAGCCACATCATCGTAACATTTGCATTGGCAATGTTGGTGATTACCGTTGTACTCGTATACGGCTTCATGAAGAACGGCCTCGGCTTCCTGAAATTGTTTGTTCCGGCTGGCGTACCTGGTTACGTTTTGCCGATTGTGATCCCGATTGAGATCGTATCGTTTCTCTCACGTCCGATCAGCTTGTCTGTTCGTTTGTTCGCCAACATGTTGGCGGGTCACATCACACTGAAAGTTTTCGCGGGCTTTATCGTAACATTGTCATCATTTGGGTTTGTGGGCTGGCTCGGCGCTATTCTGCCATTCTCGATGACTGTTGCGCTGACCGCGCTTGAGTTTTTGGTCTCTGCTTTGCAAGCATATGTGTTTGCGGTTTTGACCTCCATGTATCTCAATGATGCGATACACCCATCGCACTAGTTGAGTTGAAGAACCCGTTATCGACCAATGCCGGTTCGATGACAAATTTACATCGCATTTGAAGCTTTGAAAGGAATATAAAATGGAAGCGGAAGCAGCGAAGTTGATCGGTGCCGGTATCGCCTGTGTGGGCATGGCTGGGGCTGCAATGGGCGTGGGTAACATCTTTGGCAATTTCTTGTCAGGTGCTCTACGCAACCCATCTGCCGCACAAAGCCAGTTCGGTAACTTGATCTTTGGTTTTGCGGTAACAGAAGCTTTGGGCATTTTCTCATTCTTGGTTGCCCTATTGCTATTGTTCGCCGTTTAATTCCACGGCAACTGAATTTGGGCAGCCCACCGCGCGCTTGTTGTGCATGGGCTGCCTAAACTTACCGACCTGAACCAATCAGGCATTGACGCTGGCAGGATGCACCACTTTGGCGTATCAAGGGGCCAGCAAAAGAATTTTTAGGTATCCAGATGGCAAGCAATACAACCACATCAAACGATACGCACGCCACAGAAGACACACATGCGACAACTGAAGCGCATGGCGGCAATGGCGGACACAGTGATGTATTTCCACCGTTCGATCCTGCCAGCTTTGGCTCTCAGCTCTTGTGGTTGGCCCTAAGCTTTGCAGCGCTCTACATTTTGATGAGCAAAATTGCATTGCCTCGGATTGGCGAAATCTTGGAAGTTCGGCGTGACCGAATTGAAGGTGATTTGGCAGAAGCAGAACGTCTTCGTCAGAAAACTGATCAAGCCATCGAAGCCTACGAAACAGATTTGGCAAACGCGAAACAAAAAGCGCACACGATTGCAGAAGAAACTCGCGAAGCAATTCGCAAGGACTTGGACGCAAAGCGCGCTGACGTTGAAACAGATTTGGCCAAGAAAATGGCGACGGCTGAAAGCCGCATCCAGTCGACAAAGACTGAAGCGCTTGGCCATGTCGAAGAAATCGCATCAGACACTGCACACGCAATGGTGACAAACTTGTTGGGCCGCACGGCACAAAAAGCCACCAAGGATGCAGTTGCTAAAGTTGTGAAGGGATAAGGGCAATGGACGCAACATCACTCGCAACCGTATGGGCCACTATTGGCCTAGTTACTTTCCTTGGCATTCTTGTTTATGTGGGTGTGCCAAAACAAATTCTTGGCATGTTGGACGACAAGTCGAAAAAGATTGCCGACGATTTGGACGAAGCAAAACGTCTTCGCGAGGAAGCTCAAAGCTTGCTTGCAGAGTATGAGCGCAAGCGCCAAGCTGCTGAAGACGAAGCCCAAGAGATCGTGGAAGCTGCGAAAGCTGAAGCTACTCGTTTGACTGAGGAAGCTCAGGCTTCTTTGGAAGATTTGATTACTCGCCGTACAAAAGCGGTTGAAGAGAAAATCGCCCAAGCTGAGAGCCAAGCTATTGCAGATGTGCGCGCACGTTCTGCAGACATCGCTGTTGAAGCTGCCCGTCATGTTCTTGTGGACAAGATGGCGGAAAAAGGCGATGCGCTTGTTGAACAAGCGATCAAGGATGTTTCAGCAAGCCTAAACTAGGCTGAGCGACATCAAATACGAAATTTAAATGCGGGTCCTTTGGGCCCGCTTTTTTGTGCGTTTTGACCAATTGGACAAATGAGTGATTGCGAAAATAGAATGACATTGCCACAGTGGCCATGTCCTTTTTGCAACGTGGTCGATAGATGCCAGAAACACTCATTAGAAACGCCAAAACTCTTGTCACGATGAACGAGGCGCGCCAAGAAATCGCAGGTGCAGACATTCGCATTGTCGACGGCGTTATTGCTGAAATTGGCTTCAATTTATCAACCACCGGCGATTCAATTAATGCGTCGGATTGTGTGGTTACGCCGGGTCTTGTGAACACCCATCATCATTTGTTTCAGTCGATGACGCGTGCGGTGCCGGGTGGGCAGGATGCACTACTGTTTGGCTGGTTGCAGACGCTCTACCCCATCTGGGCAAAAATGACACCCGAGCATATGTTTAGCGCCACGCAAATTGGATTGGCCGAACTTGCGCTTTCGGGCTGCACAATGTCGTCAGACCACATGTATTTATTCCCAAACGGATCGCGATTGGACGACAGTATTGAAGCGGCGAGCTCTATTGGGCTGCGCTTTCACGCTACACGTGGTTCAATGTCCATTGGCGAAAGTGATGGCGGATTACCGCCGGATCACCTTGTTGAAGCGGAAGCAGAAATTCTCAGCGATAGTATCCGCGTTGTGGATCGGTTCCACGATCCCGAGGATGGGGCAATGATCCGTGTTGGTCTTGCGCCATGCTCGCCATTCTCTGTTAGCAGAGATCTGATGCAAGACAGCGCCGTTCTTGCACGAGACAAGGGCGTGATGTTGCACACGCATCTTGCCGAGAATAACGAAGATATTTCTTATAGTTTGG
The DNA here is from genome assembly GCF_030159895.1 of Maritalea porphyrae. Taxonomy (GTDB): domain Bacteria; phylum Pseudomonadota; class Alphaproteobacteria; order Rhizobiales; family Devosiaceae; genus Maritalea; species Maritalea porphyrae. Next base: position 1,393,555 of record NZ_BSNI01000002.1, on the reverse strand, counting down.
AAAGGTTTGGCTGCCGCCCCGGGCAATACGCTGAAGACCTTGGTTGGATCGGCGGAGATGTTTGGCATGCACATTGTGTGAAACTTGATAGCAGTGAAATCGACCTTTTCGCACGCTCAGGCACAGGCGTTGCCCACTGCCCCTGCTCGAACTGTCGGTTGGGATCTGGCGTCGCCCCAGTGCGGCAAATGCGCGATGCCGGCGTAAATGTGGGGCTGGGCGTTGATGGCTCCGCGTCGAACGACTCCGCGCATCTGCTAAGCGAAGCGCGGCAGGCCCTCTTGTTACAACGGGTGCAAAACGGGGCAGACGCCATGTCCGCGCGCGAAACGCTCGAGATTGCAACCCTTGGCGGCGCTAAAGTGCTGGGGCGCGATGATTGTGGGTCGATTGAGGTGGGAAAACGCGCCGACATTGCCATTTGGGACCTAAACAATGTGCAAGCAGCAGGCAATTGGGACGCTGTTGCAGCTCTCGTGCTGACCGGACCTCACCAAGTGAAAGACCTTTTTGTTGAAGGGCGGCAGATTGTGCGCGATGGACATTTAACGAGCATTGATCTTCGTCCAGCAATTGAAAAACACAATAAGCTTGCGTTGACGCTTTTGAGCTAGAGTTTTCTCAAACAATTGCAACAAAGAGCAAGACAATGCCAAACGATGTCTCACCATTCGTTTTATTCAACGGTGAAGCCGAAGAGGCAATAAACTTCTATCTAGCCACATTTAAGCGCAGCAGGCTTGAACGTATTGTGCGATATGGCATCGGCGGCATGGGCGCTGAAGGCACCGTCATGCATGCGTCACTGTTTATCGCAGGGCAGAAACTGATTTTTGTCGATAGCGCCATTCCACATGACTTCAAACTCAACCCATCGCAGTCGTTTTTTGTGAACTGCGAGAGTATTGAGGAAGTTGAACAGCTCTATGCTGGATTAATCCAGTCTGGGAAAACGTTGATGCCTATTGATAGTTATGAGTTCTCGCCGCGCTATTGTTGGATCATTGATAAATTTGGATTGTCGTGGCAATTGGCGTTTCAGGCAAAGGCAGAACCGCCCAAACCCGCAGAATCAAACGTTTAGCGCACAGTTACGACAAAACTCGCAAATCTGAACACCAAGCTTTCGGTTCCTCTTCAATTCGAGGATATGCCCTCGCAACGCGAACACAGCCATCGTCCACTCAAACGAGTGTCCAAAAGAAGCACCACCCCCAGCATCTAAACTTGGGATCTAATGGGTCGCCAAATGAGGCGAACTAGTGGATAATGCGTATTGGGTATTCAATTCACAATCGCTGGGTTGGACGGGCGGGAGAATTGAGTGTCGTTGTTTTCAGTGTTGCGGATTGCCGTTGTTGCAGTCGTATTGTCGTTTGTCTTGTCTGGTTGCTTTGGCACAAGACTAAGCGAAGCAGAGTACCGCGCACAAACTTGCCCAACTTGCAATGATGCACAGTGGAACGCTACGAAGGCAGAAATCCAAAAGAAAGCCTTCGCCAAATTCATGGCCAAGAAGGAGTGTTCAGATCGTTGCGGCGCGAACCCGGAAGTACGAGCTTGCTATGCCAGCGCAAAAGAACTCAAGGCAAGCAAAGCTGACCCATCAATAGTCCTCAACAAAGAATTTGAATGTACGATCACCGAAATCACATGCTCAAACGCTTGTTCCGGCAATTTTGATCGAACAGCGCTGAACATGGCCAAAGCGGAAACAGCCGAGCAAATTGCCAACTCAATTTTGCAATCAATGCCGGCAAACGAACCGGTTAAGGAACAGCCAACTTTGCAGGTCTCCGGTCATCACCCGGGCGTGGGCACCATACCGAATAGGCAACCACAGATTTCCGACACGCCACTCTGGACTTGTTTGAATAAAAATAACTGGCGTACGCGCACCTTTGGTGATGGTAAATCAGCGCTTTCTTGCATTTCTGCAAAGAACTCGAAGGGTTCAACATTTACCGTATCCGCTGACTTCCGGGCCTTCAATCCGCCCAATAAAGACAATTTCGACTGGTCGAATCCTACGAGTTATCTGAAACTGTTTACCGCTGGCTGTAACGTAAGGGCGGGGAAAGTTGTCGCCACTTCCGCCCCCAACCCGGCGGTTGTTGCACTCAACCTTGGAGCTAAGGCTTGCAGAGAGTTAAGAGACAGCATGCAAAGCAAAGGCCCCGGTTACCTTGGAGAGTATGAGATCTACTTGGATGGTGAGCTCGTGCAATCCTGCCCGACTGTCAAGCCGAAGGGGTACGCAAAGATAATGGACCACGTCTATTGCTTCCAACTCATGCTTGCAAACAAAGACAACCGAAGCAAATTGGCGACTTATACCGGCATAAGGGCATACAACAAGTTTGGTTCACCGGATGCCGTTCATATCCTTCACAGTTGTGCAAACAAGAGCAACTGGGCATCTTACGGTCGCGATGCGACAAGCGAAGAAGTCGGCGTGTGTAAGACCAGAGACACCATACAAACAGGCGCTCCCTATTGGGTGGAAGCGCGTCAGCTCAATCTAGGAGATGGCAAGGAAACGATAAAAATCACCATTGGAATGTCCAGAAGCAAAAGTTTGAATAGAACTGAAAACACCAGAATTCAAGATATCGCGCTCACCTACCATTGCGGCAACAAAAGCTTCGATCGGATGCGCAAGGAGCCACGCGAAACCTCTGCTGCATGCATCAATGACATGCTTGGCCTTGTGAACGCCAATCTAGGCAGCTTGAACAGAGAACAGAAGTCCAATGCCAAGCAAATAACCGCCCTAGGGGGTTACGGTCGCACAAATGCTGAGGAAATTCACATTTTGACCTGCCGTGATACGCGGTTGGGGCCAGGATGCAAGGGGTAAGCGCTATTCGGCGCTGAGGCGTAAACGCATATGAGGCAATTCACGGCCCGGAATTGACCCGGACGGGAACGTGGCGAACTGCTTGAAACCCATTTTTTCGTAGAACGGCACTGCGCCGGGGTCAGCAACCACATTCATCAGAGTTGCACCTTTTGCGCGGGCTGTCTCCACCGCCCACTGAAAAAGCTTGCGCCCGACGCCTTTGCCGATCCAATTCGGATCGATAAACAGCTTTTCAAGTTCTGCCGTAGTGCCCTCTAAAACAAGATGAATTACGCCCGCATGCTTGCCATCATCGTCAGCAACCATGATGTAGTCATCATTTAGGTTCTCGGGTGTGATCGTGAGTTCTTCGCGGCATGCTTCTATGAAAGCGCGGTCATATTTCCAATATGCCTTTGAGCGCAAGCACAGATCACTCAAAGCCGGAAGTTCATACAAATGCGCAGGTCGAATTTTCAATTTCGTCTCCGGAACAATGGCTGACATGATCGATGCAAAACGTGCCACAAAACGGAAACTGGTGCAAAGCCAAAAAGTAAAGGCGGCGGGTCCTGCAGAACCCACCGCCTATTAAAGCGGCTATTTATTATTGTTTTGCCGCTCTTTGTTCTTTTGCCCGATAACCGCTATTCAGCGGCCTCGGTTGCTGCGTCATCTTCTGGCTCGTCCCAACGCAGATGCGGTGAGCGTGCAGCTGCTGTTTCGTCCAAACGACGCATTGGCGCTTTCATTGGTGCGTTTACAAAGCGATCAATGTTGCCCGCCTTTGCATCAGCCATCAGTTCACGCATTGTGCCAATGAATTGGTCCAATGTGTGCAGGCTTTCGCTTTCTGTTGGCTCGATCAGCATCGCGCCATGTACCACCAATGGGAAATACATGGTCATCGGGTGATAACCCTCGTCGATCATGGCTTTGGCCAAATCAAGCGTCGAAACGCCAGTACCTTTTAGGCTCTTATCGTCAAACAGCACTTCGTGCATGCATGGCTGACCGTCATATGGCACGTTGTAAACGTCAGAAAGCTTGGCTTTTAGATAGTTTGCGTTCAACACAGCATCGCGTGCTGCTTGCTCGATACCATCAGCCCCGTGAGAAAGCTTGAACGTTAGCGCACGTACATACATGCCCATCTGACCATGGAACGCGCTAAGGCGACCGAGGTGCTCTTCGCCCTCTTTCGGGTTCTCGATCAATGCGACGGCATCACCGACGCGCTTAACGTAAGGCAATGGCGCATATGGTGCCAAGGCGTCAGACAAGACAACCGGACCAGCACCTGGTCCACCACCGCCGTGCGGTGTGGAGAAGGTTTTGTGTAGGTTGATGTGCATTGCATCAATACCCAAATCACCTGGACGCACAACGCCCATAATGGCGTTGAAGTTTGCGCCATCACAATAGAAGTATGCGCCTGCTTCATGCACCGCATCAGCGATCTCGATCACATCAGGTTCGAACAAACCACATGTGTTTGGGTTGGTCAGCATGATACCGGCGACGTTCTCGTCCAACGCGTCTTTAACCGCTTGTACGTCCACTGTGCCGTCTTCACGCGCAGGAATTGGCTTAACCTTGTAGCCCAAGAATGCCGCGGTTGCTGGGTTTGTGCCGTGCGCGCTTTCAGGTACCAAAACGATCTTGCGGTGGCTCTGGCCTTTTGCTTCATGAGCGGCCTTGATAGCCATCATGCCGCACATTTCGCCATGTGCGCCTGCTTTTGGCGTCATCGAAACTGCACCAGTACCGGTGAGTTCCATCAACCAGCGCCCCAATTCTTCCATCAATTCAATCGCGCCTTGCACGGTTGACTGAGGCTGAAGTGGGTGAATGTCGGCGATGCCTGGAAGACGTGCCATTTTTTCATTCAAGCGCGGGTTGTGCTTCATGGTGCACGACCCAAGCGGATAGAAGCCAGCGTCGATTGAATAGTTCAATCGGCTCATACGCACATAGTGACGCATAGATTGCGGCTCGGTTAACCCCGGCAAATTGATTGGGGTCTGGCGTGCAAATCCACCCAGACGGGAGGAGAAGTCGGTGTCTGTTTGTGGTAGATCGACGCCAGATTTGTTTTTGTCGCCAACTTCAAAGAGCAAAGGCTCAGAAGGCAACAAGGCAGCACCTGTAGAGGTGCCTACATTTGAATTTACGTTATCAACGTTTGTTGGACGGCCTTGATTATTCAACATCAGATGACCTCCTTCAATGCAGCGGCAAAGGCTGCAATATCAGCGTCGCTTGTTAGTTCGGTTGCGGCAACAACCAGAAGGTTTTCAAGTTCAGGTTTGCCTGGCTCGAGGCGCGAAACTGGAACACCGCCCAACACGCCTTTATTTGCCAAAGCCTCAACCACTGGCGCAGCCGCTTTAGGCAATCGCACAGTGAACTCGTTGAAATAGTGCTCATTGACCAACTCAACACCGTCAATTGCCGTCAAGGCATCGGCGGTCTTGTAAGCTTGCTGGTGGCTCAATGCCGCCATTTGCGACAGACCTTTTTGGCCAAGCAATGACATGTGGATCGAAAACGCCAGCGCACACAAGCCTGAGTTGGTGCAGATGTTCGAAGTCGCTTTGTCGCGGCGAATATGCTGCTCACGCGTTGAAAGCGTCAGCACAAAACCGCGATTGCCTTCCGCGTCTACAGTTTCACCGCAAACACGGCCCGGCATCTGCCGCACAAGGTTCGGACGGGTTGCCATTAGGCCGACATAAGGTCCACCAAATGTCAAAGGATTGCCGATCGACTGGCCCTCCCCAACCACAATGTCCGCGCCCTGTGCACCGGGAGATTCAATTGCACCGAGTGAAATCACTTCGGTAAACACAGCGACAAGCAGCGCACCCTTTTCGTGGGCGGCTTCCGCAATTGGTCGCAAATCACGCAAATTGCCATAGAAATCAGGAGACTGGACAACAACAGCAGCAGTAGTGTCATCGATTTGAGCAATAATGTCTTCAGATGCTGTTGGATCAGCAGGCAGGCATTTAAAGCCTTCATCGTCACCCATATATGTTGCGACTGTGTCGCGATATTGTGGGTGGATGCCGCCAGACATAACAATGCCTGGGCGACGCTTCAGACGACGGGCCATCAACACAGCTTCCACTGTAGCTGTTGATCCGTCATACATTGAGGCGTTTGCCACTTCCATGCCAGTTAGGTTTGCAACTTGCGTTTGGAATTCAAACAGCATTTGCAGCGTACCTTGAGAAATCTCAGGCTGGTACGGCGTGTAAGCTGTCAAAAACTCTGAACGTTGGATCAGGTGATCCACGCTGGCTGGCACGTGGTGGCGATATGCGCCTGCTCCCACGAAAAATGGCCCATCACCAGCAACGCGGTTTTTGTTGGCGAACCCACGAATGGTCGCTTCAACCGCATATTCAGGTTGGTGGTTGGGCAAATCAAGCTTGGCGGTGTTAAACACTTTGCTTGGCACTTTTGCGAACAGTTCGTCGGATGACTGGATGCCGATGGCATCCATCATCACTTTTCTGTCCCTATTCGAATGCGGGAGATAACGCATATATTGTCCCTTTGAATTTACGCGTCTGCGTGCGCTTTGTAGGCGTCTTCGTTCATCAAACCGTCAAGTTCGCCTGCATCATCAATTTCGATTTTGAAGAACCAGCCGTCGCCATCAGGGCTTGAGTTTACAAGACCCGGCTCATCAGCCAGCTTTTCGTTTACTGCGGTTACAGTGCCGGATACTGGCGCGTAGATTTCAGAAGCAGCTTTTACTGATTCAACAACTGCTACTTCGTCACCTTTTGCGAATTTCGCGCCAACTTCTGGCACGTCAACAAAAACCACGTCACCAAGTTGGTTCTGCGCATAGTCAGAGATACCAACAGTACCTGTGTTGCCCTCAACTTTGATGTATTCGTGATCTTCTGTGTAACGTGTATCGCTCATGTGGTCCCCCTTAGGTCCTGAAAGTTTTCAACTACAAACGCACATAGTTTGCAGGTGTGAATGGAAGTTTTTCAACAGTGCCCTTAACCGGCTTGCCGCGTACCATTGCCGTAAGCTCGGTTCCAAGCTTTGCCAATTCTGCAGGCACATAACCAAATGCAACCGGCGCGCCAATTGTCGGTCCAAATGTACCAGATGTCACGACACCGATCTTGTTGCCATCTGCGTCAACGATTTCTGCGCCTTCGCGCACGGGCATACGCCCCTCAAAGCGAATGCCTGCACGTTTTTGTGTCGCGCCATCTTTGATAATTTTCTGAATAACAGATGCGCCCGGGAAACCACCCTCGACGCGGCGGCCCTTACCAATTGCAAAGATAAGACCAGCACTGATTGGATCGCGCTTGTCGTCCATATCGTGGCCATAAAGGCAAAGTCCGGCTTCAAGACGCAAGCTATCACGGGCGCCAAGGCCAGCGGGTTCAACTTCGTCGTTGCCTACAAGCAATTCAGCCAGCTTCACAGCGTCGTCTGCAGCAACAGAAAGTTCAAATCCGTCTTCGCCTGTATAGCCAGAGCGAGAGACGTAAACTTCCATGCCCTCGATGGTGGTTGCTGCGGCATTCATAAAGCTTAGCTTTGAAGGTAGGTCGCAATAGCGCGCCAAAACATCTGCCGCCTTTGGGCCTTGCAATGCCATCAAGGCTTTGTCCCAGAATGTTTCGATTTTTAGGCTTGGATCTAGTTTCTCGCGTAGGATCGCAACGTCATGGTCTTTGCGGCCAGCGTTGAACACAATCATCAAAACGCCGTCAGTGCCTTCTTCGCACGGGCGCGTTACGATCAAATCGTCTTCAATGCCGCCTTCGTCGTTCAGCAAAAGTGTGTAGCGCATTTCGCCTGGATTAAGGCCAACAAGATCGCCCGGCATCAAGCTTTCAAGTGCTTGCGCGGTTGTTTCGTGGTCAGGTCCGGTAACGATCACCTGCCCCATGTGCGAAACATCGAAAAGGCTCGCGGATGAGCGTGTTTGCTCATGCTCAGCGATTACGCCCTTATATTGCACTGGCATTGAGTAGCCAGCGAAACCAACCATACGACCGCCCCAACCAATATGGGTGTCGTTTAGTGGCGTGGTTTGTAGATTTTCAGTTTGAGCCCCAGCCATAAATCCCTCATTTAACTCGACATCAGGAACCAGCGTGACCTACCATTGTCACATTGGCGCCCCCTCTGTCGGTAAACCTGAGAGATTTCCCAAGAAAAGTTCTTGGCTACGTCCTTCGGTGGGAATGGTCAGCCCATTCCGCTTTCCAGAGTTTTGTGTGCTTAGCGGTCCTTTTGCCTGAGAGTTTCCGGGGCGGTTGCTCCTTCGGCGCTGGAAAAGACCAGTCTCTCCCGCTAATGCAGCTTCAAATTAGCTACGAATCTAGCCAAGGTCAATCAGTTTGACCTTATCCCTTTGGATCAAAACCAACCCAAATGATGATTTCTTCGCCACCAACGTAAGGAATTGCTACGTTTTCGACGACTTTGATGAACTCTTCGCCCTGATTGGGTGGCGTAATTGTGATGGGGATATCGTATTTTTGAGAAAATACCGCGAGGCTGTCACGCTCAACCGCGAAACGAAGTGGCACTTTCACCGTGTCGTTTCCAGCTTGCGGCCCGGCCAACAGCCGTCCAACAACGCCCATTTTCACTGTGATCAGCCCGTTTGAAACGAGGCAGTTGCGCGATTGCTTGTCGATAACAGCCTGATACCGCAACGCCTTAGCATTGCCAGTTTGGCCCTTGGTGTAGATAGCATATGCTTCAGCGCCTGGGCGAATGCGGATTTCCGGACATTCGCTGGCCACAATCGGAAACGCTGACGGCGCAGAGTTTGCGATTTCGGTTTGTGTCGCTGATTTGTTCTGCAATTGGCTAGTGCTATTGCCACCAGTGAACGATCCCACACATGCGCTCAACAGCAACGATACAGCTGATATTGCCGCGACGGATTTGACCAATTTGACTGCCAACATTTAGCTACTCACTCTTAATTCCAAAACGATGTACAGCTATGCTGCATGCCGTTCTTCAACTGCGGCGATTAGGTTTTCCGCGCCTGTTTGCGCGGTGGACCCTCTTGCCGTTTCAACAAACACATCTTCGACAACACCGTCTTTAACAATGTATGCCAGCCTTGCGAACCGGATGCCCATTCCGCCGCCGCTGGCGTCAACTTCGGACTTCATTGCAACCGCCAACTCGGCGTTGCCATCCGCAATCATGTCGATCGTGCCCATTGCCCCCGTTTGGTCAGCCCATGCGGACATCACAAAGTGATCATTGACCGATAAACAAGCTACACGGTTTACACCCAGTTTTGCAAATTTATCTGCGTAAGCAATGTATCCAGGCAAATGATTATTGTGACAAGTGGTCGAAAATGCGGCAGGCAGGCTAAACAAAACGCTTGTTCCCTCACCTACAAACTCTGCAAAATCGATATCCTCGGGTCCCAACGGTGTCATTCGTTTCACCGTAACTGACGGGATTTTATCCCCAACTGCCAAAGGCATAAACTGTTTCCATTTTCAATTGGCCGACAATGCGGCAGTTCTGCGCGTTTCTACTTATTTTCTGACAACAAGTCGACCCGCGAGAGGGCTTCAATCTTAACGAGCTTGGTAAATGGTCCTACCGCACTGTCATAGGTCAATCTGATTTGCTGACCGACAAGAGTGGATAGATCAAAATCCGCCAAGCTTTCAACCGTCAATAACCCAGATTCGGGATCAGAATGGGGCAGATCGAACAAAAGCAAACTTTTGGGTAAATCAAGTATTAAGGTTTTGTTTGTGAGCGGATCGGCTGCAGGCAATGTGATGAACTGATCAAGCGCTACATCGTAACCCATCTTTTCAAATGGCGCGTCAGCCCGATCATCTTCAATCGGCACTTTGGCGTAAGCGGCTTGAATGCGGAATGCGTGGCCGGTGGAAGGTTTTTCCAAGTCAATTTGCAGCGATCCTTTCCACAGGACTGGCACACAAATATCTGAACAAATTCCAAGGTTTAGACGGGCGTTTAGAATCGCATTTCGATCATCCGTCGCAAGCACCACTTGAAGGGGGATCGTTAGATCGCCTTCATAAATATAATCCATCACCTCATAGGCCAAAGATCGTGTCGGCATTGGCCAGAGCATTTTGGCGGTTTTGACGTTGGTTGACCCTTCCCAATTAGCAATCATGGGAATGCCGGTTTCGCCGGGAATGCGCCAATATGTTTTAAGACCTGGCTCCATGCGCAATTGAATTGCGGCATGCACAAAGCCATCGCCAGACATTTTGTTGGCCGAGATCAGTCGCAATTCCGCGCCAGGCGCCACTTCTTGCCAAGGCGTTTCATTGGCAAAGACAGTTTGTGTCGCGTTCAGCAACAATAGTAGGACAAACAATGCTAGATGGCAGGAATATCGGGCTTTCATGGCTCTTTGATAAACGGTTTATGGCAAAACACAAAGCTTAACGCGTTCAGAAATTGGTGATCGAAAGTTTACCTCTTGCGCGTAGCCTAATTATGTCGAAACATACACAGAGTAGGAGTATTCAAGTGAGTTTTTCTCTTCGTGGCCAGTTTTTGGTCGCCATGCCAGATATGGAGGATGAACGGTTTTCACACACCGTTGTCTATATCTGTTCGCACAGCGAAGAGGATGGAGCGATGGGATTGGTGGTCAATAAGCTAATGCCTGACCTGCACTTCGCTGACTTAATGGCGCAATTTGACATCAAGATAAAAGAAGAAGATGAGCCGGAACATTCGGCTTATGATCAACCCATAGTGGTTGGTGGACCGGTTGAAACCAGCCGCGGCTTTGTGCTGCACACGGCAGACTTTGAAAGCCCCGATAATTCAATCAACATCTCAGATGATTTGTGTCTATCAACGACAATGGATGTACTCAAATCTATCGCGGATGGTGACGGCCCTTCTCATGCCCTATTGGCATTGGGATATTGTGGTTGGGAGCCCGGCCAACTTGAGGGTGAGATTTCGGAAAACGGGTGGTTGACCACACCAGCTTCTAGCGATCTGATTTTCACAACACCGATGGATAAACGTTATACGCAGGCATTGCGCAATGCCGGCATCGACATAGCATTCCTGTCAAGCACTGCGGGCCACGCCTAAGTCTATTCGACTTTTGCGACCGCGCTTTGTTTTGATTTGCGTTTGATCAACTGAACCATTTCTGGTCCCGTTACTGGTTTGGAAAACGCAAAGCCTTGTGCGTATCGGCACTCCAGGTCCTTGAGACGCGCGACCTCTTCTTGTGTCTCAGCCCCTTCAGCAATCACCTTCAGATCTAGCTCTTTCGCCAAACTTACAATGGCCCGCATAATCGGCATTTGGGTTTGGGAAATGCCATGTTTTTCTTCCAGCTGTACGAAGGTCGATGGGATTTTTACAAAATCAAACGGGAAACGATGCAAGTAGGAAAGAGACGAATGCCCTACGCCAAAATCGTCCAGTGCCAATCTAAAGCCCATGCCTTTAAGAGCATCAAGAATAAACGCCGACTGCTCAGGACTTGCCATTACTTGGCTCTCAGTCACTTCAAGCAGCATTTTGTCAACGAGTTCACCGTGCGCAGCGATCAGCGTGCGCATTTCATTGAGCAAGTTCTCGTTGGCCAATTGCTGTGCAGACAAATTCAAAGACACGAAGAACTTTTCGGGTAGCTCGGTCGCTTTGATCCAAGCGCGCAACTGAATCGCTGTCTGCTCAATTACTACCTGACCAAGCCGCTCAATTAGGCCCGAACGTTCAGCCAAAGGAATGAACTCTTCAGGGCTAATCGCGCCACGATTGGGGTGGTTCCACCGCATTAGCGCTTCTGCACCTGCCAACTCGCCACTCGCCAAATCGTAGATTGGCTGGAAGTGCATTTGCAACTCGCGTTGATCGATAGCGCGCTCAAGATCAATGTTGAGCGTGTTTTGCGACACGCCCAACTCGCTCGTATTTGCGCGATAGGCCTCAATGCGATCACCGCCCATACGCTTGGCGTACATCATGGCCAACTCTGCGTTGCGCAAAATGTTGTCAGCACTATTTGGCTTGTTGTCATAAATCGTGACGCCGATAGACGCAGAAATTGACAATTCGTCATTGCCAAACTTAATCGGCTCCCGGATCGATTTGCGCATTTGCTCGGCAAAGCCTGCAATTTTTGTGGCGCTTTGTTCTGATACAAGTACCACTGCGAATTGGTCGCCATTAATCCGCGCCAAGGTATCCAATGGACGCATCAACCTTGCCAAGCGGCGAGAAATGGCCAACAGCACGCTATCGGCTGCCACATGGCCGATCCGTTCATCAAGATTGCCGAACCCATCAATGTCAATCAGGAAAACGGCAGGCTTGTTCTCTTTTTCCTCACGCGAACGCACCAACGCGCGCTCCAAGCGATCCAGCAACAGTTGCTTGTTGGGCAAGCCGGAAAGGCTGTCATGAACAGCGTCATGCATCAAACGGTCTCTGGCGCTGCGTTCGTCTGTCACATCTTGCAATGTGCCAACGCAGCGGGTGACGTCGCCATTGCTGCCGATGACGGGCTTTACGCGGAGCTTGAAGCTTCGATAGCTGCCATCATGTGTAATGATCCGAAAGTCGCTTGAGACCTTTCCGCGCTTCAATTCAACCAGCGTATCGAGCGCCGTGCGGAAACGGTCTCTGTCTTCTGGGTGTACGCGATCCAGCCAGCCTTTGATGGCACCCTGCAGATGCTCGTTTGCTTCACCTAGGCGGTGCGCCAAATTCTCAGAAACGGAAACGCGATCGCGATCTACATTCCAATCAAAAACAAAATCACCACTGCCGATAAGCGCCAGCGCTTGCCGCTCCACATCAGACACATGGCCGACTGAGGCTTGTCCATCGGTAAAGGCATGCTGGATTGCGGTGAAGCCTAATAGCATAACGATCAGCACCAAACCGCCCGCAACGGCAGATTGCGCGATATCGTTCACGACGCCACCAGACACAACCATATAGGCGAATACCAGCCAAGCGACTGTAATTATCCAAGTGGGAACAATCATGATGGCGCGGTCATAGCCGCGAATGGCCAAAAAGCCGACAACGACGATGCCAAATAGGCCAACGATCGCAAGAATAGCGCGCGCGATCCCAATAGAGATAACCGGCAAGAAGAATGAGAGAACCATCAACGCCAACAACGCAACGCCAATCGCTAGCGCCAAATGCATAAAGCGCATATGCCAACGGTGCAGGTTCAAATAGATAAACAGATAGCCAAACAATGTCGTAGCGAGGGCGGCCTCTGCGGTGGCGCGCGACGCTCTTAATTGATCAGGCGACAATTCAAACAAAGTGCCAATCAGACCAAAATCTACAAGCAAGTAGAACAATACTGACCATGCGAACATGGCAATGGCGGGGAACATGCCCCTGCCCTTGACCACAAACATTATCGTCAAAAATACAGCCAATAAGCTTGAAACGCCGAGCAACGTGCCTCGGAACAATGTGAATGAACTCACATAATCCCGATATGCAGCTGGCTCCCACATGTAAAGTTCGGGCACTGTCGCGCCCTCAAGTTCCATCATCAAAGTGATGGTGGCGCCGGGGTCAATTGTAATTGAAAAGACATCTGCTTCGCGGTCTTCAATACGCTCTGGTCGGAAGCCTTGGCTTGGGGTGATTACGTTTATCCGCTTGCCGCCAAGATCGGGGGCGAACACCCCAGAACCGGGCAGTCGAAAATATGGCGCAACGAGCAAGCGCTCAAGCTGGACATCGCTTTGGTTAGATAATGCTATTAGGGCCCAATTTGGATTGGTGCCAAGTTCTGCCGCCTGCACCTCAATACGGCGGACAATGCCTTCTGCATCTGGCGCGGTCGAGAGTTGAATACGACCCTCACTGCCTTCGCGATGCTCGAGCGCAGCGGATAGGTCAAGTGCGCCAACACTTTCTGGAATGGTGACCGTCTCAAAGGACCACGCATTTGTGCAGGTAAATGCAAACAAAATTTGCGCAACCAACACTAGTAAAGCGCGCTGCAACCGCTCAAAACGCATATAGCTACTCCCAACGGTCTTTTTCGTAGCGATAAAACGCCAATGCATCAACCGGATAAGACAGATAATTAGAATTATTTAGCCAGCTCTATTGCGGTCAAATCGTTCTTTTGTAAGGCCAAACAATAAATGGTCCTGCCATTTTCCATTTATTTTCAGATAGCCTTCCGCTCGCCCCTCTTGCACAAAACCATTTTTTTCAAGCACACGAATGGAACGTTTATTGTGTACTAAACAGGCTGCATTGGCGCGATGTAATTGTAGTTGGTCAAATATGAAGGGCAACGCCATGCCGAGCGCCTTGGTCATAGTACCCCTATTGGCATTCGTTTCGCCCATCCAATAGCCAATATTTATCGACTGTGCGACCCGTCGGCGCACGTCAGACAAATTGATGCCGCCGAGCAAACGCGGACCGGCATCAGTAGTATCGTGAATGAAAAAAGCGAAAGCCGCTTCTTGCATTGCATCGCGCTCCGCGCGACGCACACGTTCCTTGAAGGACGATGGAGCAAGTTCGGTTTCACCCCAAGTGGGTTCAAACGGTGCAAGATATTTGCGGCTAGATTCTCGTTGGTGCCGCCATTGCTCATAGTCCGCCAAAACTGGCGTGCGCAGCATCAATTGACCATCGGTCAAAATGATGGGTTGTCCTTTTTTAAAAAGGGAGCGCAGCACCTTACCTCCCAATGCGTTATCGCATTAAAACTTCAGTTGGCTTTCAATACGGTCATATTCTGCAAGATTCGACATTGGCCCGATACCCGCAACAACGGGTTTTGCACCATTGAAGAGTTGCTCTGCGACTTCCATCACGCGACCTGCATCAATGTTATTAATACGCTCAACGGTTTCCTCTAACGGAATTGGCCGACCCCAAAGCAATTGCTGGCGGGCAAGTTGTCCGGCGCGAGAAGACGGGCGCTCCAAGGACATCAAAAGACCCGCTCTGATTTGGTTGCGAACACGCACCACTTCGTCTTCAGTGATGTTGAGTGTGGCGTTTTTCAACTCGTCAAGAACCACAGGGATAAGCTCTGCGAGGTCATCATCGCCCGTTGCTGCTGAGACACCAAAAATGCCGCTATCTGCAAAAGCCCAGTGGAAAGAATAAATCGAATAACAAAGGCCGCGCTTCTCGCGCACCTCTTGGAACAATCGTGAGCTCATGCCGCCGCCCAGGATGCTTGCCAAAATCTGGCTCGCATAGAAACCATCTGAATGGTAGGCACGACCTTCGACGCCGATCAACACATGTGCTTGTTCGTGATCACGCTGCAGTCTTATGTCACCGCCAACATAATTGGCTTCAACAGGATCTGGCGCGCCTGTCGCCTTTAGGCCATCAAATTTCTTAGCGGCAATATCTACTAGTTGGTCATGGTTCACATTGCCGGCGGCCGCCATCACCATGCTGTCACCAACATAAGTGCGCTCCATATAGGCGCGAATGGCCTCTGGCGTGAAACTCTCAACAGATTCAACTGTTCCAAGGATAGAGCGACCGATTGGCTGATCCTGATAGGCGGCGCCTTGGAATAGGTCGTACACATAATCATCTGGCGCATCATGGCTGGCGCCAATTTCTTGCACGATTACGTGTTTTTCGCGCTGAAGCTCTTCGGCGCTAAATAGCGAATTTTGCAAGATATCAGAGAGAATGTCAGCAGCAAGGCCCACATCTTCTTTCAAAATACGCGAAAAGTAGCCCGTATTTTCTACACTGGTCGCGGCGTTAACGTCCCCGCCAACGGTTTCGATTTCTTCAGCAATCTGACGCGATGAGCGTGTTTCGGTACCCTTGAAAGCCATATGCTCCAACAGGTGCGAGATGCCATGTTCTTGTTCGGTTTCGCAACGCGAACCGGCCTTCGCCCAGACGCCAACAGAGGCACTTTCAAGGCTGGGCATTGAATGGGTGATAACGGTCATGCCGTTATCAAGTGTAGTTGAACGAACTGGCAAATTATTGCTCCTTGTTGGCGCGGGCACGCGCCTTAATAAACGTCTCGACTGCGTCTTGTGCATTTTCCAACACATGTACGCGCTCTTCGCGTTCATAAAGGTCAGAAAGCCATGCCGGCAGCGCCGCATCGACTTGGGTTGCGGACTTTACAGCCGCAGGGAATTTGGCTGGATGCGCCGTAGATAATGTAATCATAGGCACATCTGATGCTGCGAACTCTTGAGCCACTTTATAGGCAACCGCTGTGTGTGGGTCCATCAAGTAACCAGCATTTTCAAGCACAGTTTGTTGAACAGCAGCGGTTTGAGCTTGATCGGACGTCCCTGCGCCAAATTTTGTTTTGATCGCACCTAGCGCTTTTTCTGACAGTGCAAAGCTGCCTGATTGTTTCAGGCCGTCCATCTGGGTCTTTGTCGTTTCGGCGTCTCGATCGTTCGCCTCAAACAACAAGCGCTCAAAGTTTGACGATATTTGGATATCCATTGACGGGCTGGTGGTGGCGCTTACGCCATCCATTTCATAGCGCCCGGTTTCCATTGTGCGGCGCAAAATATCATTTTCATTAGTCGCGATAACCAATTGCTTGATCGGCAGGCCCATCTTTTGTGCAACGAACCCGGCGAATACATCGCCAAAATTGCCTGTTGGCACCGTAAAACTGACTTCGCGGTGGGGCGAACCTAGGGCCACTGCAGATGTGAAATAGTAAACCACTTGCGCAACAATGCGGCCCCAATTGATTGAGTTTACACCCGACAGACTAACGCCATCGCGGAAATGGTGGTTGTTGAACATGTCTTTGACGATGGTTTGGCAATTATCAAAATTACCTTCGAGCGCAATGTTGTGCACGTTCTCATCAAGCACAGTTGTCATCTGGCGCTGCTGCACCGGGGAAACCATGCCTTTTGGGTGGAGAATGAAAATATCGGTGTTCTCGCGACCGCGGAAGGCTTCAATTGCAGCCGAACCTGTGTCGCCCGATGTGGCACCTACAATGGTGGCGCGTTGATCTCGCTCACCCAAGATGTGATCCATAACGCGCGCCAAGAACTGCATCGCGACATCTTTGAATGCCAAGGTCGGACCGTGGAAAAGCTCAAGGACAAAGTGTCCTTCATCTGTTTGCACCAACGGGGCAACTGCCGCATGGCGAAATGTACCATAGGCTTCGTTCAGCATCTCGCGGAGTTTGTCAGCTGGGATTTCGCCATCAACAAACGGCGAAATCACCTCAAATGCCACATCAGCAAATGGTTTGTTGGCCATCGCAGCAATTTGCGCATGATCGATTTGCGGCCAAGTCTGCGGCAGGTAGAGGCCACCATCGCGCGCTAGCCCGGCTAAGACAGCGTCACAAAATCCCAATCGCGGTGCGAGGCCGCGGGTGCTGATATATTGCATTTTTCAATCCGTGAAATAATTCGCGCGCACACTAGTCCGCACTTTGATCTGTTGCAAGTTTTTGCATTTTTTTACGTCTGACAAGCCAGAAAACCAACAAGATGGGGGTCATGAGTGCAAGTGAGAACCAAGTTAGCGCATATTCGAGGTGTTTGTTGGAAAACTCAATGTCGCTTGTTTGCGCTGGCTGCGGTAATTCGACAGGCTCAACCGGAAGCCAATTCACATAGAATGGCGCGACTGTTCCCAGATCGCTGAACAAGATCGTCGACAATCGTTGCGGATTGATGACCCAATCCACATTCTTTGCCAAATCTGGCTCCAACGTTGCGCCGCCAGCACGTTCAGGCTTCCGCAAGACACCATTGATCTGCATTGGCCCTTCCGGCGCTGCCGCATAGGCTGCGTTAAACGCCAATTCTTGGGGCACAAAACCGCGATTGACATAAACCAGTCCGCCATCACTCAATTCGAATGGGGTGACAATCCAATATCCCGGACCACTGTATCGCCCGCCCTTTTTGGGGAGCGATATAAAGATACGCGCTTCACCATGACTTTGAAACTCACCGGTTAGGCGAACAGGCTGAAAATCAATTGTCTCAACGTCTAAAGCTGACCAACCAGAAACCGCAGGTACATCAACAGGGGCTGCAGTTGCACGAGCAGTAGCGGATGCGATCAACTGCTCTTTCCACGCCAAACGCTCCATTTGCCAAAAACCCAGCACCGCGAACAGCAAAGCAGCGGCCAGCATGCCCGCCATAAAAATGACAGTGCCAATGGTGGAATTGCGGTTGGCAGAAGTGGACATGTGAAGTTTTTCCTTTGGAACAAACAAAAAAGGCGCGGGTTGTGCCCCGCGCCCTTAAACTTTTCAGGTGAGCTTAGTGCCCGACGGCAATGCCCCAAGAGCCCCAGACGTAAACCGCTGCAAACAAGAACAGCCATACAACGTCAACAAAGTGCCAGTACCAAGCGGCGAATTCGAAGCCGAGGTGTTGTTTTGGCGTAAAGTGACCATTTAGTGCGCGGAACAAGCAGACCAGCAAGAAGATGGTACCAACAAGAACGTGGAAACCATGGAAACCTGTCGCCATGAAGAATGTCGCGCCATAGATGTTGCCTGAGAAGCTGAAGCCAGCTTGGGCGTACTCAATAGCTTGCACCACTGTAAAGATCGCGCCCAGAATACATGTGAGAATGAGCCCCCACTTTAGACCCTGGCGATCGTCTTCAAGAATTGCATGGTGTGCCCAAGTTACCGTCATGCCTGAAGTCAACAACAACAAAGTGTTGAAAATCGGCAAGTGCCATGGATCAAACAGCTCTACACCGGTCGGAGGCCAGTGACCGCCTGTTGCGGCAACGCGGCCGATTTGCTGCACTTCATCATAGTAGAAGAAAGCATCAAAATAAGCCCAGAACCATGCCACAAAGAACATAACTTCTGAGGCAATAAACAAGATCATGCCATAGCGGTGGTGCAGTTGCACAACTGGCGTGTGATCGCCAGCATGGGATTCTTTAATGACATCACTCCACCATGCGAACATGGTGTAAAGTACGCCCGCAAGACCAATCAAGAATGGCCATGGAACATCAGCGCGCATCCAATAGATACCGCCAACAGCCATCACGAATGCCGAAACAGAGCCTACAAATGGCCATGGGCTTGGATCAACCAAGTGATAGTCATGATTTTTAGCGTGTGCCGCCATGAAGCTTCTCCCAATCCTTACGAAGCATAAAATGCGTAAAAGAGCGTGATTTCCTTGATGGTATCAAGCTCTTTGTCTAAATCCAACTCCGGGTCTACATAGTAGACAACCGGCATTTCCTTAACTTCACCTGGCGCCAAAGTCTGCTCGGTGAAGCAAAAACATTCAATCTTGTTGAAATATGAACCCGCAACAGCTGGGGCCACATTAAATCCTGCGGTGGTTCCCACAGGCTTGTCGCTCAAATTTGTCGCGACATAAACAACGGTGACCTTCGAGCCAATTTTGTCCACTGACATGGCGGCCGGCTTGACTTCGATCGGCAATGCGGCATCAACGCTCGCAGTGAAGCGAACACCCATCTCCCGGTCAATAATGCCAACTGCTACGTCTTCCGCGCGCTGCGTGGTACCACCATAGCCAGTGACTTGGCAGAAAATTTGATAAATCGGCACCGCCGCATAGGCCAAACCAACCATGCCCGCAACAACGCACAACAAAATGATCGCAAGCTTCTTGTTGCGCGCATCTGGTGCTGGTGCTGTGAGGTTGACGTTCGCCATTGGTTTTTCGAATTCCCTACAGTGGACGCTGGAAAATCGCAGGGCCGATTTTTACAATCGTCACCGCGTAGAACAAAATAGCCAACGCACCAAGCACCAAGGCCAAAGCGATAGAACGCTTGCGCCGACGCTTTTTCAGCTCTTCAACTTGTTCTGGGGTCAATTCAGACATTAGATCATGCTCCCAAGCATTTTGGTGGCAACGATGTCAGCGGCCAGTACAAGGAAAATGGCAAATAGATAAACCAGCGAAAATGCAAAAAGTTTGCGCGCTGATTTTTTCATCTCAACCAATTCTTTTTCACGCCACAGTTTTGTCGCGTAGAACACAAAACCGGCACTCAAAAGCGCAGCCGCCGCGCCATAAGCAAGGCTCGCAAACCCAATCAATGTTGGGGCAAGCGCGATAGCTGCAAGCAAAAGCGAATAGATGAAAATCTGGTTTTGAGTTGCCCGCTCGCCAGAAACATTTGGCAACATTGGAATGCCAGCTTCTTGGTAGTCGCCCTTTTTGTATAGCGCCAATGCCCAGAAGTGCGGAGGTGTCCACAAGAAGATGATCAGGAACAAGATCACGCTTTCAATGGTGATTGTACCTGTAACTGCCGCCCAGCCAATCATTGGGGGGAAAGAGCCCGCTGCACCGCCAATTACGATGTTTTGTGGCGTCCAACGCTTTAGCCACATGGTGTAGATCACAGCGTAGAAAAAGATCGTAAAGGCAAGCAAGCCGCCTGCGACCCAATTGACCAACAAACCGAGCGTCAGCACAGAGAAAACTGAAAGCACAAGACCGAAAGCTAGTGCCTCTTGTTTTGTGACTTTGCCCGCTGGAATTGGGCGGTTGATCGTACGGCTCATCACCGCATCAATATCGGCATCATACCACATGTTAAGCGCACCCGAGGCTCCCGCCCCAATTGCAATGCACAAAATGGCTGTGAAGCCGATCAAGGGATGAACCGCGCCCGGTGCCACAA
Source organism: Maritalea porphyrae (assembly GCF_030159895.1). Taxonomy (GTDB): domain Bacteria; phylum Pseudomonadota; class Alphaproteobacteria; order Rhizobiales; family Devosiaceae; genus Maritalea; species Maritalea porphyrae. The sequence continues at coordinate 1,373,034 of NZ_BSNI01000002.1, read as the reverse complement.
GCAACCCAACAATCGCGGTGAAAATCACCAGCGACATAACGCGGGGTTTCAAAAGCGCAAAATAGTCTTCCACATCAGCAGAAGAATAAAGTGGTCGCTCATTTTGGTCTGTGACGAATGCCATTATCGGATCATGCCTTGATCGGTTTTAGTTCCCCCGCCGCACATTAAGCGCGGCGGGAAGAAATTGAATTGCACTACTTGATTTTAGGTAGTGTCTCGAACTGGTGGAACGGTGGTGGTGAAGGCAATGTCCACTCAAGAGTAGTTGCACCTTCGCCCCAAGGATTGTCACCAGCTGGGCGCTTTTTCATGATCGCATCAACGATTGTGTACAAGAACACAAGCACGGCAACCAATGTTACAGCGTAGCCCCAAGACGAAACTTGGTTCCACCACGCAAACGCTTCAGGGTAGTCGATATAGCGACGTGGCATACCGTTCAGACCAAGGAAGTGTTGTGGGAAGAAAATCAAGTTCACGCCAACAAACATCACCCAGAAATGCACGGTTGCGAGTGTTTCTGAATACATGTGGCCGAACATTTTTGGATACCAGTAGTACCAAGCCGCAAAAATTGAGAACACAGCACCAAGTGACAATACATAGTGGAAGTGAGCTACCACATAGTAAGTGTCGTGCAATGAACGGTCAGCACCAGCGTTCGCCAATACAACACCTGTCACGCCACCAACGGTGAACAAGAAGATGAAGCCGATTGCCCACTGCATTGGTGGACGGAAAGACAATGAACCGCCCCACATTGTTGCAATCCATGAGAAGATCTTGACGCCGGTTGGCACCGCAATAACCATCGTTGCGAACACGAAGTAGCGCTGTGTATCAAGCGAGATGCCTGTGGTGTACATGTGGTGCGCCCACACGATGAAGCCAACGAAGCCAATCGCCACCATCGCGTAAACCATCGCCAAGTAGCCAAATACTGGCTTTTTGGAGAATGTCGCAACAATATGCGAAACAACGCCAAAGCCTGGCAAAATCATGATGTAAACTTCTGGGTGACCGAAGAACCAGAACAAGTGCTGGAACAGGATCGGATCGCCGCCACCATCAGGCGTAAAGAATGTTGTGCCAAAGTTACGGTCTGTCAAAAGCATGGTGATCGCACCAGCCAAAACAGGCAATGACAATAGCAACAAGAACGCTGTTACAAGAATTGCCCATGGGAACAAAGGCATCTTGTGCAGGGTCATGCCCGGCGCGCGCATGTTGAAGATTGTCGTAATGAAGTTGATCGCACCAAGAATTGATGAAGCACCAGCGATGTGAAGCGACAGGATCGCGAAGTCCATCGCAGGACCAGGCTGACCAGTTGTGGACAATGGTGGGTAAACGGTCCAACCGCCACCTGTACCCATGCCACCTGGAGGGCCTTCAAAGAACATTGACATCAAAAGCAAGATGAATGCCGGAGGCAACAACCAGAATGAGATGTTGTTCATGCGCGGGAACGCCATATCAGGCGCACCAATCATCAAAGGAACAAACCAGTTGGAATAGCCCCCAATTAGGGCTGGCATCACAACAAAGAACACCATGATCAAGCCGTGGGCCGTGGTGAACACGTTGTACATGTGCTTTCCAGCGTCAATCGCTGCAGCACTTTGCCATTCATGGCCATAAACCATTGAAGCCAGACCTGGGAAGATCTGGATACCAGGTTCGGCTAGTTCCCAACGCATAAAGCCTGAGAGTGCACCACCAATAATCCCTGCCACAATAGCAAAGATAAGGTACATCGTGCCGATGTCCTTGTGGTTTGTTGAATATACGTAGCGCTTCCAACCCGTCGGGTTTGCGTGCGCATCATGGTCAGCAGTTGCGGTTGCCATTTGCTTTCCTTGCCTCTTTCCCATTCAACTCTTGGACCAATCAGTGAAAAGTCCAAGAGCCCCTAAATCTTAAAATCGACGCGTTTAGTTCAAGCTTGCCAATGTCATATTGGCGGCTTCCACATCATCTTCTGCTTTTAGCTTCTCAGCCCAAGCTGCATATTCTTCTTTAGACACTACGCGTACAGCGAGTGGCATAAAGGCGTGGTCTTTACCGCACAGCTCAGAACACTGACCGTAGTACAGTCCTTCTTTGCGTGCGTTAAACCAAGTCTCATTGATGCGGCCTGGAACGGCGTCTGTTTTTACGCCGAATGCTGGAACCGCAAATGCGTGGATCACGTCAGCAGCTGTAACAAGCACACGAACTGTTGTGTTCACTGGAACGACCAGTTCGTTATCAACAGCTAGCAAACGAGGTTGCCCAGGCTTTGTTGCCGCAATCTCTTCGTCACTAAGCATAATTGAGTCGAATGATGCGCCGTCTAGGTCGTTATACTCATAACCCCAGTACCACTGGTAGCCTGTCGCAGTAACCGTGATCTCGGCCGCTGGCACCTGCTCACCGTTTTCACGTGAGAAGATTGAGCTACCCAAATATTTGCGCTCACCATCAGGAGTTGTCATCTGATCTGTCAAAACGCCAAACGATGGAATAGCGATAACGATCAGGATTAAAATCGGCACCACAGTCCAAACGATTTCGATCAGCGTGTTGTGCGTAAAGCGAGCCGGTGTTGGGTTTGCTTTTGAATTGTAGCGAACCATGACCCAGATCAATAACGCCGTTACAAAGATCGTTATAACGGTGATGATCGGCATAAGCAGACCATTATGGAAAGCAGCAGTACTGTCCATGATAGTGGTTACAGATGGCTGAAACCCGATTGCCCCGTCCGTTGGTTGCCCCGTTACTGGATCACCAGTTTCTTGGGCAAAAGCGGTTGTGGGCACGGCCCAAGCGATGAATGCAGATATGACTATAGCCAGACGTGCAAGAAGTTTGCTCACGTCAGTCTCCCTTTGCGACATGTTTAACGCCTAAATGTTGGGCATACGCATAAGTGGAGTACACTCCGCTTGTCAATTCGCCCATCCCCAAAATCTGGCAGAATCTCATTGCTGACCTAAATCATATCAGAACGAATTAGGCAATTCCAATTGGTGTGGCTTCAGTGCGGCAAATTCCCGCAAGAGCACAAAAATGCACAGTTTTTTATAGTTTTGGCCGAAAAAATGCTTTCGAGCCATGCTGATGCCGCAATCGGAAACAATTCAATAAAGCGTGTGAAACGCATTGGCCAAATTGACTATTGGCGCTGCAACGCGCACAAACGTGTAAATTCTCGGCTTAAAAATTTTGATGGGGAATCAGTTTTGCTCGCTCGTTTCGTTGCCTTTGCCATTGCTGTTGGCTTGTTTTCAATTGTTGGTGGAACCGTCTTTGCGCAAGGGGTGCCCAAATCTCGGCACGGCGACTGGGAGCTAACTTGCGAAAATCCACCCGGTGCAAGCTTTGAACAATGCGCGCTTGTGCAAATCGTCTCTGACGATTCTCAGTCTGGTCTCAAACTCAATGTCTATGTAATCAAAACCGCAGACGGCAAATACACTTTGTTGCGCGTTTGGGCGCCATTGGGTGTGCTTCTCACCAAGGACCTTGGCGTAAAGCTTGATGAGCAGGAAATGGTGTGGATGCCGTGGGTACGCTGCTTGCCAAGCGGCTGCGTTGCGGAAGTTGCTTTGGACGATACCAGCCTTGAGCAATTGCGAAACGCACAGAACGCCTTGTTCGTCATTTTCAAAACACCTGAAGAGGGTATCGGCATTCCGATTTCCATGAATGGTTTGAGCGACGGTTACGACAAGCTTCCATAAGTCATTTCCCAAAGTTCACAGTTCAATTTGGTTGTTCACCTTGAGGTGACTTGATCTTTTGCGCGCAAAAGACCATCTATGTGGCCTTGAAATCATTAGGCCGAGTGTGCACGCGGCGACCAGTTGAAAGCTAAACTATGTCCAAACAGGCAAGTGGCGGTATGAAAGCCGTTTTTACTGAAGGCTCGACAATGCGCCATGTGATTGTGATGACATCAACGTCAGCAATCGGTTTGATGGCAATATTCTTCGTTGATGCCATCACGCTCTTTTACATTTCGCAGTTGAATGATGCCGCGCAAACTGCCGCTGTTGGTCGTGCTTCCTATGTTCTTGGCTTTGTAATTGGCTTGTCCGTTGGCTTCATGATTGGCGCATCCGCAATGGTTTCGCGTTCAATTGGCGCAGGCGACGACGAAGCGGCGCGGTCCTATTCAGGCACCTCGCTATTGTCCGCCTTTGCCTTTGGTATTGGCGTGGCAATAACCGGATTTTTGCTAACAGATTGGTTGATGTGGCTATTGAAAGCTGAGGGACAAGCCCTCGAATATGCCCGCACCTACTTGTATATTGTTCTGCCTTCCATGCCATTCCTTGGTGTTGGCATGGTGACAATGGGCCTTTTGCGCTCCAAAGGCGATGCGAAGCGCTCAATGTATTTGCCGCTAATCGGTGGCGCACTTACGGCGGCACTAGACCCGATCTTTATCTTTGTTCTTGGCTGGGATGTGGTTGGCGCGGCTGTTGTTTCTGCAATCATGCGGGTCACGTTCGCCGCGTTGGGCCTCTATTTTGTTATTGGCATCCACAATATGGTGGCTTTGCCAACTGCGGAACGATTCATCAAAGACCTCAAGAACATCCTCAAGATCGCTCTACCCACGGTTGCCACCAACTTGGCGGCCCCTGTTGGTGCATTTCTAATTGCGCAAGGTGTTGCTGATTTCGGCGACGCGGCGATTGCGGGCCAATCGGTTGTCGACCGACTTGTTCCTTTGGCGTTCGGCGTCATCTTTGCGCTATCTGGCGCAGTTGGGCCAATCATTGGACAAAACTTTGGCGCGGTCAAAATGGATCGCGTGCGCCAAGCTTTGATGGATGGTGTTATTTTCAACGCCGTTTATGTGATGATTGCTTGGGGTCTATTGTTCATTGCGCAGGATTATGTTGTGCGCACCTATAATGCTTCAGGTGATATGGAACTGGTGATCAGATTGTTCTGCACAATCATGGCTGGATCATTCTTGTTCAACGGCATGTTGTTTGTCTCAAACGCGGCGTTCAACAATTTGGGCAAACCGCTTTACGCCACCCTGTTCAACTGGTCGCGCCAAACATTGGGGGTTGTCCCATTTGTCTATTTTGGTGCGCAGTGGGCGGGTCTTACCGGCATCTATTGGGGCATTGCTGCAGGGGCGGTTGTGTTTGGTGTGTTGCCGGTCATAGCTGCTTTTGCGTTGATCAAGAAGCTAACGCTCGAAAAACAACAAACACCTGACGCTGCACCAGCCACCACATAAAAAAGCCGAACCGAAAGCGGAGTGCTTTAGGGTTCGGCTATAGTTTTCCGGGGGTTGGAAACTTTTTTTGCCTTAAAGATTGCTCGCACGTTTGCGGGCAATCGAGAGGCGCCACAAGGCCTGATCGTGACCGAGTTCGACCATTTCATGCACATCGGAAGCTGTTAGGCCAATATCGGCCAACTGATGTGCGTCCAGCGCATTAAGCGCCTTATATGTCTTTTGCTGGCGGTACGAACGCACTAGGCGTTCTGCAAAAAGGGACCATTTTGTCGCAAATGACATCAGCTGTGAATTGCCGAAGCTGAAGCCTGTACGACGGCTTGTTGAAACAAACGCCATATCAAATCTCCATCGATGTGTGAAATGCCGAAGACCGGCATGAGTGGTTTACAAGAAACAACATATTGACAAACTCATCATTCGTCTAACAAATAGAAATCATAAGTACGATCAATTTTGGTGATGACTATGGCTACTCCCTTAGACTTGGATCAGTTACAAACATTTGCGGTGATTGCAGACTGCGGCAGCTTCACAGAGGCAGCGAAACGCGTCTTTAAAACGCAGAGTGCGGTGTCGATGCAGATTAAGCGACTTGAAGAGCGTCTTGGAACAAGCTTGCTTGTCCGCGACGGGCGTCGCGTCACCGTCACACATGCAGGCGAAACGCTTTATCATCGTGCGCGGCGCATGCTACAAATCAACGCGGATATCGTTGATATTTTTTCCAAGGAAGATCTGTCCGGTACCATCCATATCGGCATTCCAGATGACTATGCAGTGCGCGTGTTGCCGCTTCTTTTGTCGTCATTCCAGCGCTCCCATCCAAAAATTCAAATTGATGTGCGCTGTCAGCCATCAGAGGAATTGCTGGTGGGCGTAAAGTCGGGCAAATATGACATGATTATCTTCACTCAAGGCACTAGCCACAAATTTGGCGAACTGCTGCGCTCTGAGCCGATGCATTGGATGGTTGGCAAAAAGTCCGAAGCCCATTTGCAGCGCCCACTGCCTATCGCTTGTGGCAACAAAGACTGCTGCTGGCGTTTGTCCGCTGAGGATGCGTTGACGGACGCCAATATCGATTTCCGGATCGCCTATACGTCGTCAAATGCAACGGCCATCACCAGCGCCGTGAACGCAGGGTTGGCCGTTGGGGTTTTGTGCGAAAGCTCCATCACCAAAGACATGCGCATTCTTGGACCTGAAGATGGCATGCCGCCCCTGCCCGATGCTGACATTGCGATGTTACGCGCCAGCAATGCTTATGGCGGCATCTACAATGCGCTGGCTGAACACATCAAAGAGAGTTTGGAAACCGTGATGGAAAGCGCGGCCTAGAACAGGCGTTCTGTGTAAACTTTTTCGATGTCACCATCCCAAGTGGAATAGTAAGCATCCAACATCACTTCTGCTGGGCTCTTCTCTAATTTGAGGGCGCGCTCTACAGGGTGAAGGAAGACACCTTCGTCAAAACCTTCCCAGTTTTGGCGCGCGCGTGCCGCCAAACCGTTGCGAGAGATTTCAAGCATATCGCGGGCCACTTCGCCAACTTTACGGCCCGCAATTTCAGCTTGGAACGCTGACTTTGCGACATCAACTCGAAGATGGTCACGCTGCTCAGCGGTCCAGTCTTTTACAAGATCCCATGCTGCATCGAGTGATGATTGATCATAGAGCACCCCAACCCAGAGCGCAGGAAGCGCGCAGATGCCTTCCCATGGACCGGAATCGGCGCCACGCATTTCCAAAAAGCTCTTTAAGCGGACTTCTGGGAAAATGGTAGAAAGATGGTCTTCCCAATCCGCAATCGTTGGTAATTCGCCTGGTCGCTGCGGAAGCTTGCCTTCAAGGAAATCTCTAAAGCTTTCACCGGCGCAGTTTACATATTCACCGTCGCGGATAATGAAATACATCGGCACATCAAGGGCATAGTCGACATATCGCTCATAGCCCATGCCATCTTCAAAGGCGAAGGGCAACATCCCGGTGCGGTCTTTGTCAGTGTTCTGCCAAATGTGAGCCCGGTAAGACAAATAGCCTGATGGCTTGCCATCAACAAATGGCGAATTGGCAAACATTGCTGTTGTAATGGGTTGCAAAGCTAGGCTCGTGCGCAGTTTTTTGACCATGTCAATTTCGGACGAAAAGTCGAGATTTACCTGAACCGTACAGGACCGGAACATCATGGACGTGCCCAAAGTCCCGACTTTTTCCATGTAGGGCTTCATAATGCCATAGCGTGACTTTGGCATCATCGGCATATCTTCAAGTGACCAAGCAGGCGCAACGCCAAGCCCCAAAAATTCGAGCCCCATTTCATCCGTTATGGAGCGTAGCATTTTCAGGTGGTTGCCAGTTTCTTGGCAGGTTTCGTGAAGCGTTTCCAGTGGTGCACCAGACAACTCCAATTGGCCACCCGGCTCCAGGGAAATCGATCCGCCCCCTACTGGGTCTTTGAGACCGATAATATTGCCTTTGTCCATTAGGGGCGACCAATTGGTCTTAGTTTGAACAGCCTCTAGAATCGCTTTGATTCCGCTTGGGCCATCATATGTCGCCGGGGTGCGTTGCTTTTTGCAGAAAACGAATTTTTCGTGCTCCGTGCCAATGCGCCATTCGCTTTTCGGCTTCTCACCCTTTGAAAGGGCTTCGATCAAATCGGCTTTAGATTCGATCAATGGGCTAACAACAGGAGAGGCTGACATCAATTAGGTCCGTTAATTCATTCTTCGAGCGTCAACCCGAAATCGACAAAAGTGAGCACGACAATAGCGCGCAATTTCAATGTTTCAATCCTTTTATCGTAAATCACCGATATTTGACTGAATGAGCGTAAGTGCCGCCACGGCTGCTGTATCCGCACGTAAGATTCGTGGCCCTAAACTGATGGGTACACAGAACGGTTTTGCCAATAGCAGTTCGCGTTCAGCATCTGAGAACCCTCCTTCAGGACCTACCAGCAAAGCGACGGGTTGATCTTTGATTTCCATCAAACTGTTTGCAGCACCGCCAGCTGGCGCACCTTCATCTGCAAACACCAGTTTGCGATTTGGATGCACCTGATCCCATTGATCAAGGAGATCGGCCAATGAAATTTGTTGATGCACCGTTGGCACATTTAAGATTTCGCATTGCTCAGCCGCTTCGATTGCGTTTGCGACCATCTTGTCGTGCTTGAGTTTTCCAACAAGTTGGGTGTGCTGGGTAATCACTGGCAGCAAATGCCCGACGCCCATCTCAGTTGCTTTTTGCACCATATAGTCGAGCCGTGCGCTTTTGAGCGGTGCGAACATGTACCAGAGATCAGAAGCTGGTGTTTGCTCGACGGCTAACTCGATCAAGGCAATGGTTGCACCTTTACGGTGCGCATCTGCAATCTGCGCCAAAAATGCGCCATCACGCCCATTAAACAAGATCAGTTCATCGCCTTGCTTCTTGCGCATCACATTGAGCAAATAATTCGTTTGTGGTTTGTCGAGTTTCAACTCGCTGCCAACAACAAGATCGACTTCAACAAATAGACGGCTTAGATTTTTGTGATGGCGTGGCATGTGGTTCACACTTGCTTGACAAAGTTTCAACGCCTATTAGCGTTGCTCATCGCCGTGATACAGAAAATGTGACTATGAGTGAACCAAAAACTGACCGCGTTGCTGACGCAGATGCCAAGAACTGGGTTGATCGATTTGCCCCTGCGGCTACTCGGCCATATCTGCGAATGGCGCGGCTGGATCGTCCGATTGGCTATTGGCTATTGTTTTGGCCCTGTGCTTTTTCGTTAGCTCTTGCGGCGGTTGCACGACCGCAAACGGGCTTTTCGCTTTATTATTTGGCTCTTTTCTTTGTCGGAGCGGTGGCCATGCGTGGCGCAGGCTGCACACTCAACGACATTATTGATCGCGACATAGACGACAAGGTTGAGCGGACACGCTCACGCCCGATACCTTCGGGGCAAGTTAGCGTGCGCCAGGCCATCATCTTCTTGGTGGCACAATGCCTTATTGGACTGGTCGTATTGTTGCAATTCAATGATTTCACAAAACTGTTAGGCATCTCGTCGCTTGTTCTGGTGGTGATTTATCCCTTCATGAAGCGCATCACCTATTGGCCACAATTGTTTTTGGGGCTTGCCTTTAATTGGGGTGCGCTGATGGGATGGGCGGCGATGTTTGGCACCCTGCACTATCCCGCATTTTGGTTATATGCAGGTTCAATTTTGTGGACCATTGGCTACGACACAATCTACGCGCTGCAAGATCGCGAAGATGACGCAATGATTGGTGTTAAATCGACAGCGCGTCTTTTTGGCGCATATGCGCGCGAAATCACCGCTGCTTTTTATGTTGGCGCGTTAATTTTGTGGTGGTTTGCAGCCGATGGTGCTGGGGTTGGCAAGGTTTTTCTATACGCGGCTTGGGCGGTGCCGCTATTACTGATTTGGCAAATCGCAACGCTTAAACCGGAGCAAGGCTTGAACTGCCTTGTCCGGTTTAAAGCAAATCATTGGGTCGGGCTGGCACTGGCACTTAGTTTGTACATTGAGTACAGGTTCTAATTTTGGAGACTTAGAACCTCGACCCTGAGTGCATTATGTTTTAGCCGGAAACCAAACCAATTTTTCGTTTGTTGAGAAAGCGCGGGCGACGGTTTGCTTGGTTTGCAAGCTGCCGGCGATTTGTTTCATTGCCGAGCATCACGCCACCAACATGTTGGGTGTATGGCACCAAGTCACCATTACCAGCACGAATGAACAATGGCAGCGCGAGCTTTTTGCCCCAATTTTGCCATTCGGCGACCACAGCATGGTTACCTTCTTCTTCGAACACGCGATAATTCAAACCACTATCAGAATGCACCAGTTCAATTGAGCTTGTGAGCACACCTTCATCTGAGATGGTGGTGGCCACAGCAACGCCCATATATTCGGTCACTGGTACTTTGATTTTGATCGGAACGCCTGATTTGGACAATGTTTTGCGAACCGTTACAGTTTTCACATCGTCTTTGGGCGCATTGTCGTTTGCTGGTCGGAGTGCGGGCAGGCTTTGCCCGTTCTTTCCGCTGAGGATCACATTGGATCCTCGAATGATTGTGCCTTGCAGCATGGTTTAGTGCCTTCCTGTTAACTCGAGAGCTGTTTTTAAGTTTTCGCTTCTCGTTGTTGAGGACCAAACTACTGGAGAGGTTTCTCAATCCGCTTAAAAAATGCGGTTAAATTTTCGTTGTTTCAAAGAGGGTTAGCAGGTTATGACCGGGCATAACGGCTAATTAACCGAAACAGCATGGTTGCACCTTATAAAAAGGTCACATATCAGTCTCACTGGGCACTTAAGCCAATTGACGGAGCCATGGATGCCGCAACAAAGCGCGCTCGAATTTGAAGCTGATTTGGAATTGATCCGCTCCGCGGCAGTTAGTGCCGGTATCATCGCAACAGGTTTTTTTCGCCAAGATGTAAAAACTTGGACAAAAGACAATGCATCTCCGGTCTCTGAAGCTGACTATGCGGTTGACAGATATCTTAAAGCAACGCTTTGCGGCGAACGACCTGACTACGGTTGGCTAAGTGAAGAAACAGCCGACAATCTGGATCGCATGAATAAGGACCGCATTTTTGTGGTCGACCCGATTGATGGTACACGCGGTTATTTACAAGGCGACGACAGCTGGACAGTTTGCATAACGGTTGTCGAAAAAGGCAAACCCGTCGCTGGTGTTGTTTACGCGCCTATTCGTGATGAATTTTATGAAGCTGTTGCAGGCGGTGGAGCCTATCTAAATGGGGAACCCATTCGACGGCGCGCGCGCATGGGGAATGTTGGCCCTATAATGCCTGCGCCTGGCGCTGTGCACAGAGAGTTAGAGGCACGTGGCATTTCGTTTGTGCGCGGGCCAGCGATCAGATCATTGGCGCTTAGGTTGGTGCAAGTAGCAACAGGTGTCTTGGACATTGCGGTATCGCGACGTGGCGCACAAGATTGGGACATTGCATCCGCATCGCTGATCCTTGAAGAGTGCGGCATCAGCCTTGAAGATGTGTGCTGCGGCAAACCGTCCTTTAATAAGCAAGAAATTCGGCATGGCGCTATTGCGGCAATGGTTGAGGACGGTTTAAAAGACGACATCCATGAGGTGCTGCGAAACGTCTATGGATGCCCAACAAACATATAGCTTTTAAGTGAAGTGGGAACTTTATGAGCGACGATAATAAGCAACTGCTGCATCTGGTCATCGGCGGCGAACTTGAAGACCTAGACCATGTCACATTCCGCAACCTAGATGAGGTCGACATTGTTGGTGTCTACCCAAACTACGAAACTGCTGCGGCCGTTTGGAAGCAGAAAGCGCAAATGACAGTTGATAATGCGCACATGCGTTACTTTGTTGTGCATTTGCACCGCTTGCTTGATCCAGGCAAGAAATAGCTTTTATGAGCACAGAGGTCAGCCAACCTGAAAAGTCAGGCTTTTTTCAAAGCGCAGGGTTCCGACGTTTTTTGGGTTGGCACGTCCTTGGCGGCTATTTGCGATTTTCGTCCGCCACATCAAAATTTGTCTATGACCCGCCCAATGCACACGACATTTCAGCGGATCTAATGCCGGCGATATTTTGCTGTTGGCACGGGCAAGGCATGTTGGGCATGAAACTGGTGCCCGTAGCCGAACAATTGTCCATTCTAACTTCTCGTCATCCCGATGGCCAAATTGTTGCCGCAGCGGCGGAGAGTTTTGGTTGCTCATCGATCGATGGTTCAGGCGCAAGCTTTAAACAGGATGAAGGCACCGGCGGTATGGCCGCTATGCGCGAAATGCTGCGTGAAATGAAGCGCGGACAATCGATTGGCATAACTGCAGACATTCCGCCTGTTCCAGGTCGTAACGTCAGTGATGGCATTGCCCTGCTCGCGCGCTTCTCTGGTCGACCGATCATTCCATACGCGGTTTCCAGCTCGCGCCGCACGGTGCTTGAAAATGTCTGGGACAAAATGCAGATCAACCATCCATTTTCGCGGATGACAGCCTGTATTGACGAGCCGATATGGGTACCCAAATCCGCTAAGGATTTGGAGCCTTATTCAAAAGAGTTGGCAATGAAACTTGATCGCACCACCGCGCGTGCTTTTGAATTGGCTGACAAAAAAGACTAGATTTAAGTCCCCGCGATTATCCGCACGGCCGCATCCAACGCACCGGGTGGTCCCATGCGCTCAATCCCGATTTTGCCACGTCTTTCCGCCTCGGCTTTATCTTTGAGCAAGGGTTCGAGCTTGTTGGCCAGTTGCAATGCATCAACCGGAGAGGTGATGCGGCTTTCGCCCATTAGTCGTTCATTTCGACGCACACGTTGTGGGCGTGCATCATCTGGAACCAGCGCAATTGTCGGAATACCCAATCCGGCACTCTGAAAGCCTGCGGTACCAGCTTGCCCCACAACCACTCGCGACTGGCGAGCGAGCGTGCCAATGCCTTTTTCAAAGAAATGGACTTCTGTTTGATCAAAAGAAGCAGCCACACCCAAATGTTCGCCGCCGATCAGGTTTTGATCTATCAGATTTCGCAGCCCGGCACTTTGAATTAACGACCCAACATCAACGCCAGTCGCAACGGGAACCAAGATGACAAGTGGGTATTTCTGCGAAAGTCGGTTTATCGCATCCATCTCAACAGCAAAAAGCTTTGGCGCTGCAGCGCGACTACCCGGCAGCAAGGTAACGCCAACCTTGCCGGCGCACAAAGGCGCAATGTCGATATCCAATTCAGGCACTGTATCCATCATCAGATTGCCGGCAAAGCCTGCATCTATATCCAGCGCGCGCAGTGAACCGGCTAAAATGTCATCTCGGCAGAGGATTTTCTTAGTCGTACGCTTCAACGCTTGCTTTTCTGCGGCAGAATATTGCCTTGCATAGCCTGAATTGTAGACGTCGATGTGAAGATCGACTTTGTAACCACCGGCAAAGCTCAAAAGTGGGCCAATGATGTCGCCAACTGTAACCACCTTGTCCCAGCGCGCTTTGTTGTCGCGCATGAATTTGACATGACTAACAGCGGTAAACGCCAATCCATGCTGGAAGTCTTTGAGCAAAGAGCCAACTTTACGGTGCCCTTCGCTAGCGAGATCACCGCGTGGCCCTACTGTCTCACATATGCCGTCATATGATTTTCCGGGACCAACGGTTGGCAGCGCTTCAACCAAATCCACATGTCGCGATAGTTCACGCGCCAGAAACGCGGCCATTGCATCTTCGCCATAGCCGTTGGATATCACCAGAACACGCACGATGCTGGGAGCTTTCTACTTGTTGCTGTCTGCTATGGCTTTCATCGACGCAAGGGCGTCAATATAGGCCTCCTGCTTGTCGACACTCCAATAGGTGAGGTCTTCAAGCGCAATCCGCTGGCCCGTTACTGCGCAGGTCACAAAATGACCCGGCTCAATTACGGCAAAGTCCGCATCCAAATAGCGCAGTTTTGCTTCGCGCTGGCCAAATCCAGGTTCAAAAATATTCATTTCGTCCTCTTATCTCGCTCACATATAAGAGACCTGCTAGAAAAAATCAAAACAAGCTTTCCTGCCCATCAATAGTTTTTTTAGCCTTGGGCTTTGCTTGCTTTTTGGTTTTTTGTGGCGGCTTATCGGAAATCTGAGCACCAACATCACCGTCAGAAAGTCTCAAAGTGACGCCTTCGCCCGCTTCCAGAGCCTTTGCAGATCGCGCCACTTGGCCATCTGCATCCAGAACGAGCGCATAGCCGCGACTTAAAACTCCTTTATAACTCAACGAGTTGAGTAGCTTAGATTGTGACTCTAGCAGTGCTTGGCGTTTCTCGAGCAACCTCTTAAAGGCTGGGCTCATCGCCCTCGCCAATGGCTCGAGGCGCAAACGCGCGCGGCTTGTTGGCTGCTTCAAGCCCTGATCCATACGGCTGCCAAGTGAAGTCAAACGCTCGCGCAAATTGCTGTGCTTTTGCTCAATTGATTTTGGGGAAACACGCGGCGCTACCGCGCCAAGCTGCGCGCGCTTGCGGTCCACAAATTGGGTCAGTGCATTCCCTAGTCGCAACGTCGCCATATCTTGGCGCTGTCTCGCTGTCGCCGTCAGTTCTTGCGGCTTCGGCATTGCGGCGGCAACGGCTCGCATCCGGTCCTTGAAGTTTGAAAGGGTTCTTAGTTGTGCGTTTCGCGTCCGTGAGCCAAGATCTTCGACATAATTGACCAGTTCCGCCTTCACTGGCACAGCCATTTCAGCGGCACCTGTTGGCGTTGGCGCCCGCTTGTCCGCTGCATAATCGATCAGCGTAATGTCCGTCTCGTGACCAACCGCAGATATGATTGGAATAGTCGAATCTGCGGTGGCGCGAACAACAGCTTCGTCGTTAAAGCCCCACAAATCTTCAATTGAACCACCGCCACGGGCGACAATAAGCAAATCGGGGCGTTTAATCGGTCCATTCGGCTTGATGGCGTTAAAGCCTTCAATTGCTCGAGAAACCTCTGCGCCACATGTGTCCCCCTGCACGCGCACGGGCCAAACAATCACATGAGTTGGAAAGCGATCATCAAGTCGATGCAAAATATCTCTGATAACAGCGCCGGTGGGCGAAGTGATGACGCCAATCGTTTGCGGCAAATAAGGCAGTTCGCGCTTGCGGTCAGCATCAAACAAGCCTTCAGCCGCCAATTGTTTGCGACGCTGTTCCAGCAATGCCATCAGCGCGCCAGCGCCTGCTGGCTCAATATGCTCGATAACAATTTGGTATTTTGAAGAACCTGGGAATGTTGTCAGCTTGCCCGTGGCAATAACTTCCATACCCTCTTCGGGCTTTATCGCAAGCTTGGAAAACACACCACGCCAGATCACGGCATCAATTTTTGCTTTGTCGTCCTTTAGCCCAAAATAGGCATGACCAGACGCATGTGGTCCGCGATAACCGCCAATTTCGCCGCGAACGCGCACATGACCAAACTTGTCCTCAACCGTTCTTTTGATCGATTGAGATATTTCGGTAACAGTAAACTCGTGGGCGTTTGTTTGCAAAGATTCCATATCAGAACTGGTGCAACGGATATTTGGCGCCGTCAAGGGTGACTGGTTGCCATCAACATGATAAGGGAGCGCCAACGGGCAACACTCAAAGATTCTGGACAAAGATTATGAACATTTTGCTGATTGGTTCTGGCGGTCGCGAACACGCTTTGGCATGGGCAATTGCCAAATCCAAACACACAGACACGCTGTTTATAGCGCCAGGCAATGCAGGCATGGAAGAGTGCGGGCAATTGGTTCAAATCGACGTCGATGATCACGCGGCAGTTGCTGAGTTTTGTGCAGACGAAAATGTGCAATTTGTGGTGGTCGGCCCAGAGCAACCATTGGTTGATGGACTGTCCGACGTGCTGCGCGAGTGCGGCCTCAAGGTGTTTGGCCCATCACAAGCTGCCGCTCAGCTTGAAGGATCGAAGTATTTCACCAAGGCCCTGTGCGACGAGATGAATGTGCCGACAGCGGCTTACGGCAAGTTCGATGCACTAGAGCCAGCGCTTGCATATTTACAAGAGCAAGGCGCACCGATTGTCATCAAAGCTGACGGTCTGGCTGCTGGCAAAGGTGTGACCGTTGCCGAAACGCTAGAGCAAGCTGAAGCAGCCGTGCGCGATTGCTTTGACGGCACCTTTGGCGAAGCTGGTGCATCTGTGGTGATCGAAGAATGTTTAGTGGGCGAAGAAGCATCATTGTTTGCCTTGAGCGACGGGAAAAACATTGTGCTGCTGCCATCTGCGCAAGATCACAAGCGTGCATTTGATGGTGACAAGGGCCCGAACACCGGCGGCATGGGCGCGTATTCGCCAGCTCCTGTAATGACTGAAGAAATGCTGGAGCGTACGCGTAAAGAGATTATCGAGCCCAGCATCAAGGGCATGGCCGATCGCGGCACACCCTTTACTGGCGTTTTGTTTATTG
Source organism: Maritalea porphyrae (assembly GCF_030159895.1). GTDB lineage: Bacteria > Pseudomonadota > Alphaproteobacteria > Rhizobiales > Devosiaceae > Maritalea > Maritalea porphyrae. Next base: position 1,356,814 of record NZ_BSNI01000002.1, on the reverse strand, counting down.
GCTTGATGATTACCACTGATGGGCCAAAACTGATCGAATATAATGTGCGTTTTGGTGACCCGGAGTGTCAGGTGCTCATGATGCGCCTCAAGTCTGACATTGTTGAACTATTGAGCGCTTGCGCTGATGGCACCCTAAACGAAGAAAACCCACAATTTGACGACACTGTTGCGCTTACAGTTGTGATGGCGGCGGATGGTTACCCCGGATCTTACGAAAAGGGCACACAAATAAGAGGTTTGGAGTCAGTTGACGATGAAAACGTCAAGGTATTCCACGCAGGCACCAAACGCGACGGCGACAAGCTGGTTGCAAATGGCGGACGGGTGCTGAACGTCACTGCAAAGGGCACGACCGTGCAGGAAGCGCGAGACCGCGCTTACGCTGCAATTGACAAAATCGATTGGCCAGAAGGTTTTTGCCGTAAAGATATTGCATGGCGCGCGATTGAACGCGGATAGGCTTTTCCGCCCTTCCCTTTTTATTTGATTTACGTTCTACTTCTCCTCAACGCATTAACTGAACAATCGTTCATTAATGTGAGGGAGGAAGAACATGCTGGCAAAACAGGGCGATATAGGCTCCACGCGCGACGAGTTTAAGTGGCACATTCCCGAACGATACAATATCGGGGTAGATATTTGCGACAGGATCGCCGCGCAATCGCCGGATAAAATCGCTATCATCGATGTTGCTGAAGATAAGAGTTTTCACTCCTACAGTTTTGGGCAGCTGCTTGATAAGTCGAACCAGCTTGCCAATTTGCTCAGCGCCAACATTCAGGTGGGAGATCGGGTCGCGGTTTTGCTGCCGCAATGTATTGAAACCGCCATATCCCATATTGCGATAACAAAAATGGGCGCAATCTCATTGCCGCTTTTCACGCTCTTTGGGCCAGAAGCGTTGTTGCATAGGCTCAACGATAGCGGTGCCCACACTGTCATCACCAATGCTGACGGGGCCGCGAAACTGCAAACCATTCGACGGCAGCTTCCCGCGCTTCAGCGCGTCATCTCTATTGATGGTGCGCAGGAAGAGGCAATTGACTTTCACACAGCATGCAATAGTCAATCGACAGATTTTACCCCGCACAACAGCAAAGCTGACGATCCAGCAATTCTGATCTATACCTCAGGCACCACCGGCAAACCTAAAGGTGCTTTGCACGCCCATCGTGTATTGTTGGGGCACCTCCCCGGCGTCGAGATGAGCCACAATTTCTTGCCGCAACCCGATGATTGTATTTGGACCCCGGCCGACTGGGCTTGGATTGGTGGATTGCTTGATGTGTTGATGCCTGCGTTGCATCACGGGGTGCCGGTTGTCGCTCGCCGCTTTGCTAAATTTCGTGCCTCAGACGCGTTCGAGCTGATGCGGGACCACAATGTTCAAAATGCCTTTCTGCCGCCAACCGCGCTGAAAATGATGCGTCAAGACCCGGATGCTGAAAGCTGGGGGCTAAAACTTCGTTCTGTCGCCAGCGGTGGTGAAACGCTTGGCACGGAGTTGTTGGATTGGGGCCACAAGGTTTTCGGTACGACAATCAACGAATTCTACGGCCAGACCGAATGCAATATGATCGTTTCATCCTGCGTTGATCTAGAACCCGCAGAGCCGGGGGTGATGGGCTTTGCCGTTCCTGGTCATGACGTGGAAATAATAGACGAAAAGGCAAAATCCTTCATGGGCGTTGGCGACGATGGCAGCATTGGGGTGCGTTCTCCTGATCCAGTGATGTTCCTGAACTATTGGAACAACCCTGACGCAACGCGAGACAAATTTGTTGAGATTGACGGCACCGCCTGGCTATTGACGGGTGACAAAGGCCACAAAACGGCAAGCGGACGAATACGATTTATTGGTCGCGATGATGATGTGATTAGTTCATCGGGCTATCGAATTGGCCCCGCCGAAATTGAAGACTGTCTATTGACCCATCCAGCAGTCAAAATGGCGGGCGTTGTGGGCAAGCCTGACCCGGTTCGCGGCTCGATCGTTGCTGCCTACATTGAACTGGCAGACGGCTATTCTGGCAGCGCTGGCTTGGCAGACGAGATCGCAGCGCATGTCAAAAACAAATTGGCCGCGTACGAGTATCCGCGCGTCATCCGTTTCATTACCGACATGCCGATCACCACCAGTGGCAAAATCATCCGCGCTGAACTGCGGCAACGCGCAGAAAAGGAAGCAGCCGATGAGCAATAATAGCGCTATTTTGTTGGAACGCCGCAACGGCATTGCCATTGTTAGTTTGAACCGTCCCGATCAGCGCAACGCATTTGATGCCGCAATGTGCGACCAGATGCGCGATGCGTTCAACCAAATCGAAGCCGACAATTCCATTTTGTGCACTGTCATTGCAGGCAATGGTCCATCCTTTTGTGCTGGCATGGACTTAAAGGCATTTGTTGCAGGCGATGCGGACAAAATGCTGTTTGGCGAATACGGATTTGCAGGCTTTGTGAAACGCAAACGCAAAAAGCCTGTCATCGCCTCGGTAGAAGGCGCGGCTCTTGCTGGCGGGTTTGAACTGATGTTGGCATGCGATCTGGTTGTCGCCAGCGAAAGCGCCAAGTTTGGTCTACCTGAAAGCAAACTCGGCCTAGTGGCTGCTGGCGGCGGAGCGATCCGGCTTGGTCGACGCGTACCAAGGGTCATCGCAAACCAGATACTGCTGACCGGGCGCGTGTTCAGCGCGCAGGACGCCCTACAATGGGGATTGCTTAACAATGTGGTGCCGGACGGCGAAGCGCTAGAAAGCGCAATACAACTTGCGCAAGAAATCGGTGAAAATGCGCCTTTGTCTATTCAAGCCAGCCTTGCGCTTTCCGATCTTTCTACTGACTTGGTGGAACAGCATCTGTGGGAGGCAAACGATCAGCAAATGCAAGAGATTGGCGCGACCGCAGACGCCAAAGAAGGCCCAACCGCGTTTATTGAAAAGCGCAAACCTGTTTGGCGGGGTGAATAGCCTTCTATCGAACTGAGAGTTTAATCAGTTTCTTCAGTCAACCGCACAATCGCATCACGCGACATTTTGGTGAGTTCGGCTTTTTCTTTGTCGCGATAGTAGGCGTAGGCAATAACAGCATTGTGCAACGCCCAACCGCGACCACGCCGCCATTCGTCTTCGCCAACACCTAATGACTTTTTGAACTTTGCGCGCGCCTCGCCCTCAAACAACCACCAAGCAGGCGGCAAGTCAGCGGCAGGATCGCCTACGGCGGCAAGACCAAAATCGATAACGCCCGTCAGAATACCGCCATTTGTGATCAGATTACCTGCGTGCAAATCGCCATGAAACCAGCTAGGCATTCCATCATGTGGCGCGGCCTTTGTTGCGTCGTCCCAAATGCCCAAAAGCACTTCGCGATCAAACTCGTCGGCAATCTCAAAAACTGATTTACGGGTAATTTCGGTTTTTTCGATCAGCGGTATACCGCGTTTGTGGTCTGAGTTTTCTCCCAAAAACCCGTGATCAGGTTCGTTAGAACGCAACTCCGCAATAAAAGAGGCCAGGAGTTCAGCACTTTGCACCGGATCAAGGGGTGGATTTGTGAAATAGTCGCTGCCTTGCATCCACTCATAAATTGCAATTGGCATGGATGATTTCGACCCAGCATCAAACTCAACGATTTTTGGCACGTTTAGTGCGCGCAGCCTTACGCATTGCAGAATGGCAACTTCGCGTTTTAGCGCATTCGCCGCATGATCGTGCAGTGGAACGCGAACAACCAACTCATTGCCAAGACGATACATGGCGTTTTCAGTTCCGCCAGATACAACACGCTTCAATTCATAAGAAGAATATTTTGGCCACCTACTTGCAATGGCACTTTTGATCCCCACCTCATCAAATGCAGTGCCTAAACCAGTGCTCAAATTCAATTCATTTCACTTATTGTTGCGTTGAATGGAACATAGTTTATAGCCACAATACACCAAGTTAAGGTGGCAAAAATGCTGCAATTCGTGAAATTGTTAACCTCGGTGTGATAGGCTTTTAAGCAGTAAAGTAGAGTTAGGTGACGAATATGACGACCTTGTACGGTCCTCGAATTGGCGTCGCCCTTGGTGGCGGCGCAGCACGCGGTTTAGCCCATATTTCCATTATTCAAGCAATGGATGAGATGGGGCTCAAACCAAGCCTTATCGCAGGCACCTCTATTGGTGCATATATTGGCGCAGGCTGGGCATCCGGCATGTCAGGTAATGACATCCGCGAACATGCATTAGACGTTTTAGGCACGATGCGCGCGCTCAGCTCTCGATTGTGGAAGACGCAGGTCTATGACATTCGCTCCATGTTCCAAGATGGCATCTCGATGCAGTTTGATGCATTGCGGGTATTGGGTGCATTTTCGCCCCAGCCGTTCCCGCGCCGTTTCAGGAACCTGCAGATCCCATTAAAGGTCGTGGCAACCGATTATCGGTCTTGGCACCCGGCTGTCTTCCATAAGGGTCGCCTAGATTGGGCACTCGCAGGATCAATTGCGATCCCAAGCCTATTTAAACCTGTAATCCATGAAGATCGTTTGTTGGTGGATGGCGGCGTTGTGAACCCATTGCCACTAGATCATGCCAGTCAGGGCATGGACATTGTGATCGGGGTTGATGTGAATGGTGACCCCATTCTCACAGATCCGAGCATCACACCGTCAACGATCGACATTGGTATGGGCGCGGCGCAAATTATGATGCATGCAATTACCGCACAAACGTTGGGTGCTTACCCGCCAGATATTTATGTGAAGCCGAACGTGCGTGATTTTGGTGCGTATGAGTTTTGGCGTGTGCGCGAAATTTTGGATGCTGGTGACGCGGTCAAAGATCAGTTCAAATTTAAACTGGCGGAAAAAGTTGATCAGTTTATCGCCGCTCAAGGAAGAACTGCTGAAGCAGTTTAGCGCTTTCGCTTTCGTTTAGACCTGCAATGATTTCAGGCTGATGGTGACATGTTGGCTGATTGAAGAACCGCACGCCATTGTCCACCGCTCCCCCTTTCGGATCATCCGCACCATAATAGACGCGCCGCAGTTTCGCATGCGCAATTGCGCCTGCGCACATGGTGCAAGGTTCAAGCGTTACGTATAAATCACATTCGGCAAGCCGCCCGGTGCCAACGACATCCAACGCCTCTTTGATCGCCAACATCTCAGCATGAGCCGTTGGGTCAGCAAGCTGTTTCATTTGGTTGGCGACCCGCACAATCACCTTTCCATCATGCACCACGACCGCACCCACCGGAACTTCACCGTTGTTTGCGGCTTCTTGCGCCAGTTGCAGGGCCTGCTGCATAGGAGAAAGATTGTTAGTTGCTTTCATTTGCTCACTTTGCTTGTTGATGAAGCTTTGCCACAGCCACGCCAAAGATGCAAAGGGCGATCACACAGGTTAGGCTATTGCCCAATAGGAGAATCATTTTCATGCGCATTCGGCAACTGCCCGACGATCTGGTGAACAAAATCGCCGCTGGCGAAGTCATCGAACGTCCGGCAAGCATCGTCAAAGAACTGGTTGAAAACGCATTGGACGCTGGCGCGACACGCATTGTGGTCACCACAAGCGCGGGCGGCAAGTCGCTCATCCGCATTGAGGACAATGGTCACGGCATGGGCGAAGAGGATTTGCGTCTCAGTGTTTCGCGCCATGCCACCTCAAAGCTCAAAGATGACGCGCTTGATGATATCCAAACACTTGGTTTTCGCGGCGAAGCCTTGGCATCTATCAGCGCGGTAGCCGAGTTGAGCATTGCGACGCGGGCAAAGGACGAAGAGTTGGGGTTAAAACTCGGTTTTGATGGTCCGCGCATTGTAATTTCCCCTAACCCGATGCCGCAAGGCACGGTGGTTGAAGTTAAATCCTTGTTCAAGAATGTGCCTGCGCGGTTGAAGTTCTTAAAGTCAGACCGCGCGGAAGCCAACGCGATCACAGATATTATGCGCCGCTTGGCCATGTCCGAACCGCATGTGCAGTTTATCTTGCAAGGCTCAGACCGGCAAACCACGAACTGGCCCGCCCAAACAGGGGATAGTGCTGCAAAGAACCGCCTTGGCCAGATTATGGGCAACGACTTTGCCACCAATGCTGTGCCGGTTGATTATCAGCGGGGGCCAGTGCGCGTAACCGGAATGGCGGCCTTGCCTACCTATACCAAAGCCAATTCACTTTCTCAGTTCTATTTCGTCAATGGCCGACCGGTGCGCGACAAGGTTTTGCTGGGTGGCGTGCGCGGCGCCTACTCTGACTTCTTGCAACGCGACCGATTTCCAGTTGTCGCGTTGTTCATCGATATGCCGAGCGCTGATTTGGACGTCAACGTGCACCCTGCGAAATCTGAGGTACGTTTTCGTGACCAAGGTTTGGTGCGTGCCGCTGTTATTCGCGGGCTAATGAACGCGTTGGACGAAGCAGGATTTCGCGCGTCAAAAACTGTATCCGACGCAACATTGGCCGCGTTTCAGCCAGGCGTTGCCGGGCAAGCGCCACCACCGCCAAACGCACCGCCATCGTCCTATGGGATGAGTGAAACTGGTCAGCCATCAATTGATCCGCAGGCAGAGCGCACCATGCAATATCAGGGCGATTATGGCTATCGCCCGAGCGCCATTCCGCCGCAAATGCCACGCATGGATGGGTTGAACACCCCAAGTGCCCGCATGGAGGATTTAGCCAGTGCGGACATGGCCGCGGCTGAAGATATGGCGATGGGCGAGCATCCACTTGGCGTAGCGCGGGCGCAATTGTTTGAGAACTATATCGTTGCGCAGTCGGAAGACAGCTTGATCGTTGTGGACCAGCACGCCGCCCATGAGCGGTTAGTTTATGAGCGGTTCAAAGCAGAGCTGAACAACGGTCCAGTACCGGCGCAAAAGCATCTCATTCCAGTGGTGATCGATCTGCCTGAGGAAGACTGCGCCCGATTAGAAGATGCTGCAGAAGCATTGTCCAACGTTGGGCTCGGCCTAGAACGTTTCGGCCCTGCCGCCGTCGCGGTTTACGAAACCCCTGCCCTTTTGGGCAGTTCAGACGTTCATAAACTGGTCAACGACGTAGCAGACCAATTGGCGGAATGGGACAACATTTCAATTGTCATGGAACGCTTGGAAGAAATCGCCGCCCGCATGGCCTGTCATGGCTCTGTGCGATCTGGCCGCCGCCTGCGTGCCGAAGAAATGAATAAGCTTTTGCGCGAGATGGAAGCCACGCCCCATTCGGGCCAATGTATTCACGGCCGCCCCACTTATGTGCAGCTAAGCAAAGTGGATATTGAAAAGCTGTTTGGGCGGCGGTAGTGCTTCTATGAGGTGCAAAGCACAGTTTTAAATGAAGGCACAAAGCCAAGCGATTTGTAAAAGCTTGTCGCAGATTCGTTCGAGGATTCATGCCCAACAAATGCGCTTGTCATTCCAGCGGACTTCATTCGCGCTAAACCTTCATACACTAGCGCTCGCGTTAGTCCCTTGCGTTGGTAGTTTTTATGGCATCCGACAGGCTCAAAAAGGCCCGATTTGCTTGTCGGATCGCACCAGATCACGACAAAAGATGCGAAGTCACCATCGGGTGAAACAACCACAAGTTCGCTAGCAGGTTGGAAGGCTTGAGCGTGCATCACTTTTAAGTATTCAGCTGCTGACCATTTGGGCCCAAAGGCTCCATTGTGCACCGCCGCCAATTTGGCTGCGTCACTATCTTCCGCAGCAAGTCGCAACGAAAATCCTTCTGGCAATTCAGGACTTGGAGTATCGCCGAGGGGCTGCGAAAGAACGGCGAAATCATCTTCCTCAATCGAAAAGCCAAGGTCTTTGAGGCAATTGATGCCCTGCTCATCGTTTGCTGAAAGATTGGTGGTAATTGGCTTATCTACATCAACGAGATTTGGCGAACTAAGGTGCTTGATTGCAGATCGGTGAATATCTTCACCGCCATTTATTCGTAGGATTTCTGGCGCAACAACACTCGCATAGCTGCGCGATTTGAAGTTGAACTCGACCACGGCAATAATCTCATCGCTTCGCCGCAATAGTGCAAAGTGTTTGTCCAGATCATTGCCGCGATATTTGCTGCTCATCCAATGGGCAAAGTCCCCTGGATGAAAGTTACGGCTTTTCTCGTCGAGCCAACATCGACCAAGAAATTGCAACGTAGATTCAAAGTCTTTTGGCTGAAATGGCACAAGCATAACCAACCCCTTAATCTAGGAAACAGCCTAGCTCGCTTCGAGGAATGTCTCGGCGGTTGTCAGGTCAACTGATACCAAATTTGAGATGCCGCGCTCGGCCATGGTGACACCGAACAGGCGATCCATGCGGGCCATGGTGATGGGGTTGTGCGTGATCACAACGAAGCGGGTTTCGGTCTTCTCACGCATTGAATCGAGCAAATTGCAGAAACGTTCCACGTTCGCATCGTCGAGCGGCGCGTCGACTTCGTCTAGCACGCAGATTGGGGCCGGGTTGGTCAGGAACACCGCAAAGATCAGCGACATGGCCGTCAGCGCTTGTTCACCACCTGAAAGCAAGGTCATGGTTTGCGGTTTCTTGCCGGGTGGGCGCGCGATAATTTCCAAGCCTGCTTCCAGTGGATCATCGCTTTCCACAAAGGTGAGTTCTGCGTCGCCGCCGCCAAATAATTGCGTGAACAGTTCTTTGAAGTGCGCATTGACCTTGTCGAAAGCTTCGGTAAGGCGTGCGCGGCCCTCACGGTTGAGGTTGGAAATGCCAGTGCGCAGCTTGGCGATTGCCGCAATGAGATCTTCGCGGTCCGCGATCATAGTCTCAAGTTTCTCGCCAACTTCGGTGCTTTCTTGCTCGGCGCGAAGGTTCACGCCACCCAAGCGCTCGCGTTCACGTTTCAAGCGCTCCAGTTTGGCCTCGATCGCAGCCTCATTTGGCAATTGCTGCTCTGGCTTAATGCCTGCAATTTCTGCCGTGCGGTTGGCGCTGACATTGAGCGTTTCCACCACATTCTGCTCGATTTGCAAACGCTGCTGACCAAGCGATTTCAGACGCTCTTCGATCCGGGCAATTTCCTCGCGCACCTTAGACAAAGCGGCAATTGCATCGCGGGCGTCGCGATCCTGTTCGCGGTGCATTTGCTCTGCAGTCGCCACCGCATCGGCGGCGCGCTTTCGTGTCTGTTCCGCATCGTCGATTTTGTCTTCCAGCGCGCGGCGTTGATCGGCAAACTGATCCGGCGCGCTGTTTAAATCTTCAAGTTGTGTTTCGATTTCTTGCTGACGCGACACAAGTGACGCTAGGTGCGTTTCCGCGTCAGTAAGGCGCTTTTGCCATGAGCTGCGCTCCGATGCGATGCGGGCCAAACGTTGCTCACGCATCCGCGCCGCATTTTCAAAGCCAGCTAGGCGAAGCCGTGCCAGATCCGCTTGCTCGCGCAAACGCGAAAGCTGCATATTTTCCGCTTCGATTGTGCGGGCTAGATCCTGATCGTCTTCAATTGCCACCAGCGCGTTTTGAGCATCCTCAACAACAAGCACTACATCGTCGCGACTTGATTTGAGACGAATTTGCGCTTCTTCTAGCGCGCTACGACGCGATGTAAGATCGACCAATCCCTTTTGCGCCGCTTCAACGGCGGCTTGGGCGGCGCTGATGGCGCGTTGCGCATCTTTGTAGATGTCGCGGCATTGGCGCTCTTGCTCCCGGCTGGCCGCTAGTTTTTCAGACTTGGCCTGAACATCAGCGCGTATACTTTCCTGCTTCGAAGCAAATGCACGCCGCTCCGCATCAATATCCGCAAGACGGTTGCGCTGTGCCAGGCGTTGAGCCGCAGCTGTGGGGGCGTCGCCACGGGCAACAAATCCATCCCAGCGCCACAGCTCACCATCTTTGGTCACCAAGGTCTGCCCGGGTTTCAATTCGCGCATCAGACGCTCGCCATCCGCATGCGCCACCACACCGATTTGATTAAGGCGTCGGGTCAGCAAGGCTGGACCTTTAACAAAGCTACTCAATGCATCGGCCCCGGCGGGCAACGGCGCGTCATTTGAGTGATCGCCCGGCTGGGACCAGAACAAAGGCGCCGCATCGTCAGATGAGGCGTCTAGATCGTCACCTATGGCAGCGCCGAGCGCAGTTTCAAACCCTGGCTCTACTTCGAGGGCATCAACAATAGCTGGCCACAAAGATTGATCGTGCAGCTCCAGCATTTTGCCAATAGCTTGCGCTTCAGCGTCAAGCTTGGTTATTTCCGCCTCAATGCTCGTCAGGGCGGGTCGGGCTTCGCTTAGATCCTGCTCAGCCTGTCGCGTCGCCGCTTCGGCTTTGTCCGCGTCTTGTTCCGCACGTTCAGCTTCAGTTCGAGCGGCGGCCAATGCCTCTTGGCGCGCTTGCAGCGTTTTGTCTTCAGACAAAGCTCTAATGATTTTTTGCGCCTCATCAGCCACGTCAGCTAGTTGCTGATTTAGCTTTTCCAACCGCGTCTTCGCATCATCAAGTGTGCGTTGGGTTGACGATTTATGAGCGCGAATTTCGCTCAGCTTGTCGGATTTGCTGCGCAGGGCGCTTTCCGCCTCTTGCACGGCGACCTTGGTGCGCTCTGCGTCTTGCTGAGCCTGTGTGTTGTCGTCCGATGCGCTCGCTGCGTCTTTGTTCAGCTGGCTTTCTTCTTCGGCCAGATTAGCGATCAGCTCGCGACTTTCCGATATCAAGTCCGTGTCGCGCGCCGCATCGACTTTGACCTGCACCAACCGACCCTCAAGTTCCGTTTTACGTTGGTTGGCACGTTTGGCGTCTTCTTCGAGTTGGGTCAGCGCAATTCTGATCCGTTGCAAAGTGGCGGCAGCTTCCGCCTCTTTTTGCCGCAAAGGCTGCAATTGCTCTTCTGATTGCTCTAGGCGTTTTTTCGCGGCCAAATCTAGGTGCGTGGCGTCAGCCAGTAAGTTGACCAAACGCGCATGCTCGGCTTCGGTCTCTTTTTCCTTCACCTTTACCGCCACCCAGCGCAAATGCAGCAACGTGGCTTCGGCTCTTCTGATGTCGCCAGATATATTGCGATAACGGGTCGCTTGGCGTGCTTGTCGTTTGAGGTTCTCAAGCTGGGTCTCAACATTGGCGATGATATCATCAACACGCTCAAGATTGCTTTCGGCTGCGCGCAATCGCAATTCCGCTTCATGACGACGCGAATGCAATCCGGAAATTCCGGCAGCTTCTTCCAAGATCAATCGGCGTTGTTTGGGCTTTGCCGAAATAAGTTCGCCAATTTGTCCCTGCCGCACCATCGCAGGTGATCGCGCTCCAGTAGACGCATCAGCAAACAGCAATTGCACATCACGGGCGCGCACCTCTTTGCCGTTGACCCGATAAACAGAGCCATGTTCGCGCTCAATGCGACGGGTGACTTCCAGCTCATCTTCATGATTGAGGACAGCAGGCGCTGTGCGGTCTTTATTGTCGAGGAATAGCGTCACCTCCGCGCTGTTGCGCGCGGGGCGGTTTGCCGAACCTGAAAAGATCACATCATCCATGCCAGAAGCGCGCATGTTTTTGTATGAGCTTTCGCCCATCACCCAGCGCATCGCTTCAACAAGGTTGGACTTGCCACAGCCATTCGGCCCCACAATACCCGTGAGGCCCGGTTCTAGATGTAGATCGGTGGGATCAGTAAAAGATTTAAAGCCGGTCAGCCGAAGGCGCGAAAACTTCATCGCGCCCCCCATCTCAGGGAGCGATCGTCGCTATAGTAGCGGTTCGATCTCCTTGGCGAATTCTTCAACCGATATAACTCCAGCCAGCTTCTTGCCGTTCACATAGAATGTTGGCGTCGCCTCAAGGCCAAATTCTTCCAATGCCTGATTTCGCGCCTTCTCTAATCCTTTGAAAAGCTCTTGGTTTGTCAAGCAAGCTTCGAATCTTTCCTGTGTAAATCCGTTATTTATTGCCACTTGAGCCATTTCTGCTTTCGCATTGTCGCTTACTGCCCAAGAACGCATTGTTTCATAGTATGACTTGATCACAGGGTAATAGTCTGCGGCTGGATCATCACAAGCGGCCACCATGAACACCACAGCGTCCAAAATCGAGCGGCTGAATGGACGCAGGGTAAAGCGTACTTTCCCTGTATCAATGAACGTCTTTTTGAATTCTGGAAACACATTCAAATCAAAATTCATGCAATGCGGGCAAGTTGGTGACGCATATTCAATCACTGTCACCTTGGCATTTTCATCGCCCAACCAGCGGTCTTCAAAACCCAATGGCTTCATCAGGTCGCCAGTGCGGGTGATTTCTTCGCCACTTGTTGACGTATTGTCGCTTGTAACGGTTGTTTGGTTTGTGGCCTCGCTATTGGCTGCATTGTCACAACCTGCAAGCAATAATGCACCAAAACTTGCGCCAGTAACCATGGCTGTTCTGCGGCTAATCTTCACGTCACCAAACTCCTCGTTTTTATCGTTGTCGTGATGTTACATATGTCAAACGTGGCGGCAAGAGGGCAATGCGCAGCACTTCGCTCACTTTGGAGTGATTATCGCTGCAAAATCAAGATTTGAGTATCGCCATAATTGCGACGATCAAGCTCGGTCAGCTCTTCGGGAATGGTCAATTCCGCAGACTTGCTTTCTTCCCAAACAATAATGGCATCTTCGGCAACCCAGCCGCCGTCTAGCGCTGCCTTAATGGCTTTTTCGCCCAAGCCTTGATTATAAGGCGGGTCCAGAAACACCAAGTTGCATGGAGGTATGCGTTGCACCTGCCCCAAATCGGTTGCATCACGACGCAGCATTCTCGCCTGCCCTGCAACACCGAAATCTTGAATGTTTTCTCGCAACAATGCGCGCGCCTCAACGCCGGTATCAACAAAACACGCATGTTCCGCGCCGCGCGACAAAGCTTCTAGGCCCAGCGCACCCGTTCCTGCGAACAGGTCAAGCACGCGAACCTCATGAAAAGCCGGGCCAAAATGGTTGGCCAGAATGTTGAACAGGCTCTCCCGCACGCGATCAGAAGTTGGACGAATTTCATCCCCTTCCGGTGTGTGCAGTTTTTTCGATCTGAACTTGCCCGCAACAATGCGCATGTCTTTTGCCTTATCTAAACGCTATTTGCGCGATTTTGGCGGTGAAGCGCGCCGATTTGGGTTTGCATTTGGATTGCTTGAGCGCGAGCCTGATGGTTTACCCGACGGACGACCGGCAGGTTTTCCGCCAGAACGTGCGCCACCCGGCTTGCCGCCAGTTGGGCGGCCACCAGAACGCGGCTTGCCATATTGGCGACCGTCATCTTTATTGGCGGAAACGAAGGTCTTGTTTTTGCCGCCACGGCCGCGACTGTCTGGGCGCGACGCGCTGCGCGAACGATCACCTTCGCCACTTGAACGTTCTTCGCGCTTTACAAATGCGCCACGGCGGTCATCTGCGGAGCGATCATCACGGCGCGGGCCGCGTGACTTGCCTGTTGGCTTGCGCCCACCACGATCTTCAAACGATTTGTTGTCGCTTCTGCTGCGATTGTCTTTATCACCGCCCCGACCACGATCGTCCGACCGTCCACGTCCCTTGTTGCGCTCGTCCGATTGGCCGCGGCTCGGCTCACGTCTGCCAGGACCGCCGCCTTCACGTTTTCCGCCGAATGACTTCTTGTCGCCAAAGCTTTTGCCTTTGCGGCCGCCACGACGATCATCATCGTCTTCGTCTTTACGTTGAGGCGTGTCGATAAAGTAGGTGCTGCCGTCTTCTTTAAACACTTTGGACTTTGGTCCTGTGTCTTCAACCGGCTTTTCTTCGTACTTTTTGCGCACAGGACGCACGGGGCGGTCCGTACGACCAACGGGTTTACCAGCCGATTTAACCGGGTCTTGCGGCTTTCCACGAGATTGAGGTTTGTTGCGCGTCGGCTTCTTGATCTCGACAGGCACAATTGGGCCGTCAAAATCAACACCGGCCTCTTTAGCCAGCTTGGCACTCAACTGATCTTTTAAAACTTTCGTTTTGACCGCAGAGATTTCGCCAACTTTCATCTCATTCAACTGGAAGGGCCCATAGGACATGCGGATCAAACGGTTCACATCTAAGCCAAGCGCCGCGAGCACGTTCTTTACTTCGCGGTTTTTGCCCTCTTTGAGTGAGATGATGATCCAAGCGTTGGCACCTTGTTGACGCTCAAGCGTTGCTTCGATTGGGCCATAATGAACTTTATCGACCGTAATGCCGTCTTTCAGCTCATCGAGTTTTTCTTGGGTGATGCGGCCATGCGCCCGCACGCGATAGCGGCGCGTCCAACCAGTGGATGGCAGCTCAAGCACGCGCTTTAGCCCACCTTCGTTAGTGAGCAGCAACAAGCCTTCAGTGTTGATGTCCAAACGGCCGATGGTCAAAACGCGCGGCAAACCCGCTTTGTCAAACTCATCAAACACCGTCGGGCGACCTTCTGGGTCGCTTTCACTGACCACAAGCCCTGCAGGCTTATAGTAAAGCCACATGCGTGTGGCTTCCTTTTTGGCCAATCTGTCACCGTCGATAGTGATCTTGTCTTTTTCAGTCACGTTGAACGCAGGTGTTTTGATCACCTTTCCATTCACAGCGACGCGGCCCTCTTCCACCCACGTTTCTGCCATGCGGCGAGAACAGTGACCAGAACGAGCAATTACCTTGGCGATGCGCTCGCCGTCGCGCGATTTTTGGGGCGCGCCTTTTTTGTCAGTCGCCATTTTTGGCTCCGATTGAAGAATTCATATTGGCGCGGTGTAGCGGTTTGTTAGTTGCCTTGCAATGCCGCTCTTATGTCTTCGGGACATAATGGGCTATCCAAAGGCACCAAATCACCATTTTCAGCCAAGCAAATCAGGTCAGCGCCGCCAACTTTGGTGAAATAGCGTTCTGGCGGCAAATAGAGCGGCCGATTTTTGCCCGACTTCAGGGCCTTGGCATAAGCTTCACGCTGTTCGCGGAAACGACGGGCCACTTCAGCCATCTCTTCAGGGGTGAAAGGACGGCCTTTCACAGCGCCTAAGTCAACAACACGTGCACCGCGGAGCAAGCGAATTTCTTCTTCGGTCAGCTTTGATTTGTCCAACAACACTTTGTCGCTGTCTTCAGGCAAAGCAGCTGTTTGTGTGCCTTTTGTAGGAATTGGCAACACGGCCGCATCTTTTGGCAAAACAAGCGGTGCGCGCTCAGACTTTACGTCTTCTTTTTTCTCACGCGGCAGCAAACCGATGCCTTCGGCAGTGGCGGTTAGCACTTCGCGCTCAAATGTTTCACCGTCTTTGAAGGCGTTGGTGCCTTCAACTGTCGTGCAAGCAGCCAGAGCAAGCAAAGATGTGCCAAGCAAGGCAAATTGAATTGGGCGCAAAGCCGAGCGTTTGATATTTAGAAAACTCATTTGTTCTTAGCGTCCCTAACTCCAACATGCCGCAATTGCAGCCATTCCCTTCGCTAGATGCGAAATTGGGCGATTTTAGGCCTTTTCGGCTTTTGATGTGAACATATCCCACACTAACGCGGCAAGGCCAAGAGCAATTGCTACATCAGCGAGGTTAAAAATGTACCAGTTGAATCCGTAGGCATGGAACGAGAAGAAGTCCGCAACAGCGCCATAAACGAGACGATCTGCAATGTTTCCAACCGCACCGCCCAGTGTAATTGCCAATCCCCAGCGCACCAAATTGGATGGCGATGTGGCCCACCAATAGGCAAGGCCTGAACACGCCACCAGCATCATCACGATCAATCCCCAAGCGGGAATGAATGAAAACAGGCCGTATGAAATGCCGGGGTTCCACACCAAAACATAGTCAAAGAATGGCGTGACGGTGATCAATTCACCACCCTGCCAACCAAGTACCTTGATCATGTAGAACTTGTGGAACTGATCAATGAGCGCGGCCAAAATGAAGGCAAACACCGATTTATGTGCGATATTTGCCTTCATCAGATTTATGCTCCAGCCAACTCACGCAACGCTTGGGCGTCACGCAAGGTTACATCTGGATATTCCTCGTCAGTGCCAACTTCTGGCAAGACCTTCCAAGAGCGCTCACATTTTTTGCCTTCAGCCATTTTTGGCACAACAGAAACGCCTGGCACTTCATCCAATCGGAATGCTTCGGCTGGACCTTCCGCCTGCAAGACATTGGCTTGGCTAGTGATGGCGATTTCAGCCGCGTCCTGACCATGCAATGCAACATAAAGGTCGGCATCAGCGACATAAATGTCTGGCGCAGATTCAAGCGACGAACCGATGCGCTTTTCACGACGTTCGATTTCTAGCGCACCTGTCACAACGCGACGAACCTTGCGGATTTTAGCCCATTTGCTCGCCAAATCATCATTTTGCCAATCGGCTGGGATGGTTGGGAACTGACGCTTGTGGACAGACGAACCGTCTTCTGGGTTCCGCTCCAACCACACTTCTTCCATAGTGAAGGTCATGATTGGCGCAAGCCATGCGGTCAGGCATTCATAGAGCGTGTTTAGAACCGTCAGCGACGATTTGCGCGTGATGCTCGATTTCGGATCGCAATAGAGCGCGTCTTTGCGGATATCGAAATAGAACGCTGACAGATCAACAGTCATGAAGTTAAACAGCGTCGAGAACACACGTTTAAAGTCATAATTATTGTAGGCGTCACGTACTTCTTTATCGAGCAATGCGATGCGGTGCAGCAGATATTGCTCAAGCTCCGGCATATCCGCAGCAACCACTTTTTCACCCTCATCAAAGTGTGCCAAACTCCCGAGCAAGAAGCGCAATGTGTTGCGCATTTTGCGGTAGGCATCGACGGATGTCTTGATGATGGTGTCACCGATCCGATGATCCTCCCAATAGTCGACAGATGCTACCCATAGGCGAAGAATATCGGCACCATATTGCTTGATGATATCTTGAGGCGCGATGGTGTTGCCGATTGACTTCGACATTTTGCGCCCGTCTTCGGCCATAGTGAAGCCGTGCGTGATCACGGTTTCATACGGCGCGCGTCCGCGGGTACCGCAGCTCTCAAGCAAAGAAGATTGAAACCAGCCGCGGTGCTGGTCGGAACCTTCAAGATAGACATTGGCTGGCGATTTGTGATGTTCGCGCTTTTCCAACACGAAGGAGTGTGTCGACCCACTGTCGAACCACACATCCAAAATGTCCATCACTTGGTCCCAGTCCTCGGCATTGTATTTGTTGCCAAGGAACCGCTCTTTTGCGCCCTCTTCAAACCAGGCGTCCGCACCTTCTTTTTCAAAAGCGTCAGCGATACGTTGGTTTACTTCATCGTCTTTGAGCACTTCGCCATCAGCGTTGGCAAACACGCAAATTGGCACGCCCCAAGTCCGCTGGCGCGAAAGCACCCAATCGGGACGCCCTTCAACCATTGCACGCAGGCGGTTCTTGCCAATCTCCGGCACAAATTTGGTTTGCTCAATCGCATTCATCGAACGGGTGCGCAGCGTATCTGCCTGAGCACCTTCAATGTCGCGGTCCATATAAACGAACCATTGCGGCGTATTTCGGAAGATGATCGGTTTTTTGGAGCGCCAAGAATGTGGATATTGGTGCTTCACGCGACCACGGGCAACCATGTTGCCACGGGCAGATAGTTCCGTGATAACTGCTTGGTTGGCTTTACCCTTTTTGCCCTTATCATCGATGATCCGAACATCAGGGAAGCCTGGCGCATCTTTGGTGTATTGCCCTGCATCATCCACGCAGAATGGAATGCTCGGATCAATGCCACGCGCTTCAAGATCACGCGCATTAGTCATCCAAATCTCAAAGTCATCTCGACCATGGCCGGGTGCTGTATGCACAAAGCCAGTACCCGCATCATCGGTGACGTGGTCGCCGTCGAGCAGCGGAATTGTGTGCGTATAGGCATCAGCATGACCGTTGAGCGGATGTTCGCACTCGATAGTTGCAAGCACATCTGCTGGCACGTCAGCGACTTTTTTGAACCCTTCAACGCGTGACTTGGCAAACACATCAGCGGCCAGCGCATCAGCAAGCACAAGCTTTTCGCCAACGGTCACCCAATTGTCTTCTGGCGCTTCCGTTACTTCGTAAAGGCCATAAGAGATTGCGTTTGAGAAGGAAATTGCTCGGTTACACGGGATCGTCCAAGGTGTTGTGGTCCAGATGGTCACCGCAGCGTCGAGCAGTTGTTCCACCAATGTTTCTTGGTCGCCGGTGCCGCCAGCCGCTTTGATCGGGAACTTCACCCAAATCGCATCACTTTCGTAATCGTGATATTCGATTTCGGCTTCCGCCAACGCGGTGCGTTCAACGACTGACCACATCACAGGTTTTGAGCCACGATAAAGCTGACCAGAGGTGGCGAACTTCATCAATTCGCGTGCGATTTGCGCTTCAGCGTCATAGCTCATGGTGATGTATGGGTTTTCCCAATCACCAGTTACCCCAAGCCGCTTAAACTCTTCCCGCTGCACGCCAACCCAATGATCGGCAAACTCACGGCATTCCTTGCGGAATTCGTTGACCGGCACTTCGTCTTTGTTCTTGCCCTTGGCGCGGTACATCTCTTCGATTTTCCACTCAATTGGCAAACCGTGACAGTCCCAACCCGGTACATAGGCTGCGTTGTAGCCCATCATCTGCTTTGAGCGGACAATGATGTCTTTGAGGACTTTGTTGAGCGAGTGCCCGATATGGATATTGCCGTTCGCGTATGGAGGGCCATCGTGAAGTGTGAACTTCTCACGGTCCTTAGATTCCTCGCGCAGCTGATTGTATAGGTCCATATCTTCCCAGCGCTGCAGCCAACCTGGCTCGCGTTTTGGCAATCCGGCACGCATTGGAAAATCAGTTTTTGGCAGGTTCAGCGTGGCTGAATAGTCTTTTTTGTCGGCTTTTTGCGCTTCATTGGATGGCGCTTGATTGTCGGTCATATTGGATCAATTCCATGAACTTTTTTGGAAATTTGTCTCTTATCGCCAGATTGGGTCGTTTGGCGCTTCGGCCTGTTGTCCCACTGTTGTTGGCGAGCGATGAACTATCCGACGCTTCGCGCTGCGCTTTTTGGTAAAAGCGCCAGCTTACGAAGGCCGGCTGATAATTCGTGGTATGGGATCAAATGCACCAATAATCGCAAAGCGCTCGCATTGGGGCGCTAGGGTCAATTCTTCGAAATTGCTCAGTTTGCGGGTCATTTGTTCAAAGGTCTTGGTTTTCGTCACTGATCGAATAATGCACATATTGTGTTTAAGTCAACCAAATGGCACTTCTGAGCGATAATCTAGTGCTTAAAAAAGCCCAATTGCGCGTCAAAGTCAGAAATAGCTTTTTCGGACGCCAGATTTTCTTTTGCTTCAATGCTGTCTTGATCCATTGCAGCGATCAGATCATCAACCCCGTCAAATTTCTTTTCGCCGCGCAAATATTTGGTGATGGCGACTTCCAACTTGTCGCCATAAATCTCACCTTTGAAGTCAAAGATGTGCGTTTCAAACAGGGCTTTGCCATTGTCAAACATTGGGCGACGGCCATAGCTAGCAACGCCATCATAGGCTTGGCCTTTGTGCAGCACTTTCACCGCATAAATGCCGTGCTGCAATCCTTCAAAAGGCGACAAAACAATGTTGGCGGTTGGATAGCCGAGCTCACGCCCACGCTTATCGCCGTGGCTGACTTCACCTGCGATGAAAAAGTGGTAACCCAGCAACGCATTTGCAGCAGGTACATCACCTTCGCGCAGCGCGTCGCGGACACGCGATGAAGAAACCGGTTCTTCGCCATCATCAAGCATGCCGCAAATCTTCACATCAAAGCCGTGTTGCGCGCCGGCATTCTTTAAAAACTCAGGCGTACCGGCCCGTGCTTTGCCAAAATGGAAGTCTGCGCCAACGGCGACGGCGCTCACATCAATCGAATCGACCAAAAAGTCGGAGACGAATTCTTCGGCTGTTTTGCCTGCAAGCTCTTTGTCAAACGGCATCACAATGATCCCATCAAAACCAAGTGCTTTCACCAGCCGCGCCTTTTGATCGCGCTCGGTTAGGCGGAACATGAACGGCTTCGGCGCAAAAACATCGCGTGGGTGCGGTTCAAATGTCAGCACAAGTGCAGGTTTTCCTTCACGCTGCGCCTTTTCTTTTGCAGCATTGAACACGGCTTGGTGCCCACGGTGGCAGCCGTCAAAATTTCCAATAGCGATGGTTGCACCGCGCAGATGTGCGGGGAATTGAGAAATGTCCTCAATAAGTGAAAACGCCATAGCTTTTTGTTGTTCCTTATCGCCGTTTCAGGCAGCCGCAGATTTAATGCGCTGCAACCTGCCCTTTTCGCAAGAGATTTGCAAGCGGCAGATTGCTCACCAAAGGTTGAAGACGTCTATGTAGTTTCCCGCAAGGGTTGGTTTACGTCGGTTTTAGCGCGGGACGCTATGGTTAGCCAAAGTTCGTGTTGGAAATGTACTGGGGACCAACCATGCAATTAGATACTAATATGCGCATACTTATCGTCGATGATTACGCCACCATGCTGCGCATTTTGCGCAATCTCCTAAAGCAATTGGGGTTTGAAAATGTCCATGAAGCGTCTGATGGACAGGCCGCGCTCAAGCAATTTGAAACCAACAAATATGATCTTGTGATTTCCGATTGGAACATGGAACCAATGACCGGGTTCGATTTGCTGCGCGCAGTTCGCTCGAACCCAGAAACAGCGGCAACTAGTTTCATCATGATCACGGCGGAAAGCGCCACCGAAAATGTGATTGCGGCCAAACGCGCCGGGGTGAACAACTATATCATCAAGCCATTCACCTCTGAAATTTTGCAAGGCAAGATCGAAACCGTATTTCAGCAGCAGGTGGCCTAAATGAGTGCTGCAGAAGCAATTGATAGCCCAATGATCGATCAGCGCGAAGAACTTGAAGCGCGATCGGATAATGCGATTCCCTTGCGTGAGGTGATCGCGATGGCTGAAAAGGTCACCTCAGCGCTTAAACCGCTGGTGCGCAGTCTTGATAAATCCATGTATCGTGAACTCAAGGAAATGCTGGATTGCATTGAAGAGTTGCGCGGTGATCTGTCCAAAGTTGACCCCGACGATATTTTCTCGCGCCGCATCCCAGAAATGGGTCGCGAACTCAGCGCAATCGTATCCGCAACCGAAGTGGCCACGAACTCGATTATGAACATTGCTGAGCAAGTGATGGACGCCGACAAGTCGGACCCGGCCACCTACGCAAAATTCGTTGAACAGCATATGCTGGCCATTTTCGAAGCTTGCACATTCCAAGATCTAACTGGGCAGCGGGTGACGCGGGTAATTCAAACCATTGAGGTGATCGAAGAGCGTATCGAAGTACTTTGCCGGATGATTGAAAACAATCAAATCACGCCAAACGCCCCAAGGGTCAGCGATACAGAAAAGCGCAATCGCGCCCGCCTTGTGAAAGGCCCAGCCAACGAAGGTGAAGGCATCAACCAAGATCAAGTGGATGCAATGTTTTAGCGAAGAAGCGCTACCACACAAGGAACGGGCTATATCCCACCACATTGGCGCCGATGGGCGCCAATAGCTTTTCGATCTCTTTGGCATTAGGTTCATGCAAATCGCCCAATTCGTGGGCATGAATGGAGCCTGAGATAAACAGAAAGCCTGCACCTATGCGCGCCGCACCTGTTGCATCTGTGCGCGCACTGTCACCTATTGCTATAACCTTTTGATCGGCCAATTGGATGTTGCGCGTCTCTAGCGCCAACTGGCTGGCTTTCTGATAGATTGGGCGGAATGGCTTACCAGCCATAATCACATTGCCACCCGCTTCTTGATAGACATCAGCCAGCGCACCACCGCAATAGATAAGCTCGTCGCCAATTTCGACGAACTTGTCCGGGTTGGCGCATATGAAAGGTAGCCCCCTCGCCTTCCAATCCAACACCTCATGTTGGTAGTCATCTGGCGTGCGGCCATATTCAAGGTCTGAGCAGATAATCGCTTCGGCCTCATCGAGAGAGCCAAAATGCACTTGAATGCCTTCGAAAAGCCCATCGTCGCTGTCCGGCCCAAGGCGGTAGATCGTTTTGCCATGATAGTCAGCAATCAGATCGCGGGTGACTTCCCCCGAACTGACTAGCGCATCGAACGTGTCTTTGGGTACGCCCATTGCGTAAAGATCGGCGATGATCTCGTTGGACGGGCGCGGCGCATTGGTGACCATGATCACGGCACCGCCATTTTCGCGAAAATTCTGCAAGGCATCAACAGCGCGTTGATAGACGCGCTCGCCGTTGTGCAGCACGCCCCAAACATCGCAAAAAATCAAGTTGAACTGATCTTTAACGGCACTAAGGCCCCGCCGCGTAATGGGAGTTGTCATCTCTTGCATGTACTTTCTTGATTATCGTGCGGCGCGGCGCGAACCCGACTTTTCGCCCTTTAGATCAGGTCGCACGGGCGATGCTGGCGCGATATGCTGGCCCTGTGCGTAAGGAATTTTGTCGTCCAGCAACTCAAGAACATGGTCTTCGCTGGTGACATTATCCATGATTAAGCCGATGCCAAATCGCTCGACATAATCGGCCAGATCTGCACGGTGGAAATCTGTGTAGTTCAAAGGATTTTCAATGAATGCCTGCGCGTCGGCTTTGACATATTTCACGCCGCGCTCCGCCATAAATTGGAAGGTGAGACGGAGCGAACGCACATTATCAAGGCAAATGCCTGCCCCGCTTTTCACAAGCATTTCAAGTGCTTGCTTGTCTGCACCATTGAGCGTCTCATAAGTCGCTTCCGGCAACATGAGCATAATGCTGACCGCAACGGCACGGTTGCTGGACATTAGAGAGGCTATGCCTTCGCACTGCTCTGTGTCACGCAAGAGCGCAAGTGAGATAGGCACAAACAGATTTGTTGGATCGCCCGTGATGTTGGCACGGTGCACAATATTTGCGGCTTGGCGGATCAAGAATTGCTCAAGCTCTGAAATGGTGCCGGTTTGATCTTCATAATGAAGGAAGTCGTCGGCATCGTGTAGCACACCATCAGCGGTGCGCAGTTTTGGCATCAACTCATAGCCAAGCGTGCTGCGTTGCGGCAAAGAAACGATAGGCTGCAAATATTGCTCGATCTCATTGTTCGCCAGTGCCTTCTGCACTTCTTCAATTGAGACAACTGGCCCCTCGGCGAGTTCAAAACCGCCTCCGCTATGTTCGTCCTCGTCGACTGAATAGCTATGGCCATGTGCGGGTTGTTTTTGCGGCATTTCGCCAGCGGCCTGCGCTTCTTCCATTTCGGCAACCGCCTCAGCCAATTGACGCACCACAGTGCCCAACACCGAAACATCAGCCTCTAAATTATCAGCACGTTCTTGAATGCCCAATCTGGTGAGATAGGTGACTTGCTCGCTCAGCATTTCGGACGTTTTAGCAACGGTTGCCAGTTGCCGGGCGATTTCTTCGGTCTGGGTGACCAAATAGGTTTCTGTGCGACGGCGAAACAGCGCTTCGATGAACACAAAACTGGCCAACAGGGCCACAATTGTAACAAGGAACGATTCGATCAGCGTGAAGCCCAGCGCGAAATAGGCTGTAACACCTATGCTGAGGCAAGCAACTGCCAGAAAAAACAAAACGATCGCACGCAAGACTGTTCGTTCCCTTAAATCAACGAGAATCCGTCATTTCATAGTCTTAGCACTACATTCGCTCGCTTCAAAGAGGGGCTTTTGCGCCTGTGAACGACTCTTTGGAAAACTAATTTGCAAATATGCGGCACTTGCAAACACTTTGTTTACCCTATTTCGAAAGAATTGACCCAAGCAAGAATGCGAAAAGAAGACCCAGAATCGGGAGTAATGCCATAATGCCTGTCGCTAATGGCTTATCATGTCCTACCCAAGTGCTTGTCATTGATCGTGACAGTTTGGTCCAAAATGACTGCGTCGTGCACCTTTCCAAGGATTGGGGAGATAATGTGCCGTGTGCTCATGCGACCAGCGGCCGCGCTGCATTGAGCGCGCTGAAAGCCAACGAATTCGACATTGTTATCTGTGATCTCAATAGCATTTCAGACATTGATCCTGATGCTGAAGCCGCACTTTTGCGTGTCACTAGCCAAGCGCCCGGCGCACTTGTGTTGGCATTGTCAGATGGCGGTTCTGTATCGATGGCGGTTGCTGCCATGCGCTCAGGCGCCCATGACTATTTCGCAAAACCAGTTTCTGCCTGCACGCTTTTTGAGCGGTTGGAAGAATTGTCTGTTCGTCACGGCAAACGCCGCCAATTCGCAGCGCCAAAATCCAGCGCAGACAATGTAGACTTTGAAGGCTTTGTGGGCGCATCTGCTGAAATGCAGGTGATATACGAACAAATCGGACGCATTGCGCCGTCCGCTGCACCTGTATTTATCACGGGCGAAAGCGGCACCGGCAAAGAAGTTTGCGCCGAAGCCCTTCATGCCCGTTCACCGCGCAAAGATGCGCGGTTTGTCGCCATCAATTGTGGCGCGATCCCGCGCGACTTGATGGAAACCGAGCTTTTCGGCGTGGTCAAAGGGGCCTTTACCGGCGCGATGGAAGATCGCGAAGGGGCCGCGGAGTTGGCCAATGGCGGCACACTGTTTTTGGATGAAATTGGCGAGCTTGACCTCAGCCTTCAGGCCAAACTTTTGCGTTTCTTGCAAACCCGATCCATCAACCGTGTTGGCGAAGCATTGCCGCGCGAATTGGATGTGCGCATTATTTGCGCCACCAACCGCAATCCGATGCAGATGATTGCGGAAAAGCAGTTCCGCGAAGACTTGTTCTATCGCTTGCATGTGTTGCCCATTCATTTGCCGCCGCTGCGTCAGCGCCCTGCGGACATTATGCCAATTGCTGAAAAATTCTTGACCCAATATGCGCAAGAAGAAGGCAAGCAATTTATTGGTTTTGACCGGGAGACCGCGAACCAATTTATGGATCGCGAATGGCCAGGCAATGTGCGCCAAATCCAAAACCTTATTCGCCGCATTGTGGTGATGCATGATGGCGAATTGGTCACTTCGCGCATGGTGCGCTTGGCTGATGTGGAAGCAAACGCCGCGCCTGCTTCAGTTCCTGTGCCGACCGCGCACATTCCCAACCGACACGCGCAAAGCGTGGGCGAGCAAATGTTGCCCTTGTGGCGGCAGGAGCAAAAGATTATCGAAGATGCGCTGGCCGCATTCGGTGGCAATATTTCGCAAGCCGCTGCTGCGCTAGAGATTAGCCCTTCAACGATTTATCGCAAAAAGCAGTCTTGGGAAAAGCTAGAAGCTGAAGCGCAAAGCGCTGCGTAAATCCTTATGACCAATACTAAATTTGCCCATGCCTCGGCCGACGATTTGGAGCGGCTGGTTGAACTGCGCCTGATCGCCATGCGCCCAAGCCTTGAAGCCATTGGACGGTTCAACCCCGACAGAGCACGCCAGCGATTTGTCAATGAATTTGAACCTGAGCATACACGGCTGATTTTTGAAAATGACAAGCTGGTTGGCTGTTTCGCGCTATTGCCGCGCAAAGACCATCTCTACCTTGGCCACTTCTATTTGCATCCCGATGTGCAGGGCAAAGGCATTGGCAAACAGGTGATGAAAGACATTTTAGGCGCAGCAACGGCCTTAAAACGGCCCATCAAGCTGATCACGCTCAACGAAAGCCCAGCGATCAGCTTTTATGAAGCTCTTGGCTTTGCCGTCACCGCAAGTGACGATGTAGAAACCACAATGGAATGGTCGCCTAATCACTGATTGTCAAAGGTGGTTCAGGAACCGTGTTTGGGTTGTTCGATGGATGTCCGCTGTAGGGGCGAAGCGACCAAGAATAGATGTTCAGCAAATTTCTGATTTAGGCGGAAAAGGGCTTTAGCTACAAACACACCGAACAGCTACTTTAAAATGATCCGCAGCAGTGTTTAAAACGTTTTCCACTACCGCATGCGCATACCGCGTTGCGACTCCTGCTGGTATCAATTACCCGCGATGTTCGGTTTTTTCCCTCCATTGAAAGCATAACCATGCCTCCTCCAACGCCGAATCTTAGTCCACTGTTATCTGCCACAATAGCGCCAGTACAACCAACAAAATTGAGCTCTTCAGCACGTAGAGTGTTTCCGTCTGGAAGGCGTATGTAAAGATCTCCAGATTGAATCCAAAACCTATAGCCCTCGATGCTCATGTCCATTCGATCGACATACAAGTCACCAGGAGGTTCGGTGCGAATAACAAGCGCAATCTCACCCGGTCCATTTCGGATTGTTGTTGTCTTTCCTATAACCTCGACATCCCAGCTTTCGTTTTGTACACGCCATTCATTATCAACAATGCTGAAAATCAATTCTCCTTGCTCATTTCTTATTTCAGCACCAATTCGAACCGGTCCCCCAGCCTCTTCAGGAGTTTGAACCCACAATACAGGTCTTGAGTTGACCAGAATTATGGATTGACAATCTTTCACACTCATTGGGCCAATATGGATTGTCGGGACCGTATTTCCGACGTCCAAGGCTTCAAATGAAAACCCCGCTCTTAAGGCAGCAGGCTCCCGCATTGCATTGGTCACGCTATTCTTCGAAAGCTGTCCGCGAGTGACCTTCCCGTGACAGCGAATGCATAAGAACGTCATGCAGTTGGGATCGTGTGTTCTGGCGTTGGCATATGTCGGATCAACATGCTCGTAGTCACCAATCGCTAAGCCGCAAACTACACAACCAAATCCCGAGTTTTTTCGGATTGTTCTCCGTACATCCGAATTAGGACGTCGTTTCAAACCAAATTTATTAACCTCGTTCATTCATGATTACCTTCAATTGTGCATCGCCGAAGAATGTTTAGTCCTGCACAGCTGCCATTTGTGCCTAAGAATACTGCGACAACGGCTCAATGTTTGCAATGATGGACCGCTGCGCTAGAGATATTCACCGAAGGCAGGTTGGGATAGAATTTCATTTCACCTTCGAATATCGATGGGCGATATTAATTAGTAGAAACCATCTGACGTTCCGCGCTAATCGCTAACTGTCGTCTTTAAACTATCCAGCAATACATTCACACCAGACGCAGTTTCCACTCTCAGCGTTTGGACGCGTATGCCAACGCCCCAATTGCGTAGCGGTTGAATATCGAATGATTGTGTTGAACCGCTCATCTTTACTTCGCCAACGAGTTGTTCGCCAAGGAATAGCTGCACCGTTTCATTGATCTCTGACGCAGCGTTGAGTGTGCCTTCAAGGCGCGAAATCTGAGTGCGCGGCAACATCATCAGGTCAAAGCTTTTGGCGTTGATGCTCTCTAATTCATGATTAGGTTGCAATTTCGACGCTTTGAAGATGCGCACCGGCTTCATTGCCAGACGCCCAAAGCGATTGATGGTGACCTCGCCGACCCGCTCGACCTTTTCAAAGAAAGGCAATAGCCCGTTGATGACAGACTGATCGCTGAACATCACCGCCGCGATATAGGCATCTTTGCCTTCGTGTTCTGTCAGATCGATATTAAACGCGATGTTGCGCGGATCACCCGACAGGCAAGCCAAAGGCAGTTTGCCGCGCACCACATTGTCGATCATCCCGCACTCGGTCCAAAAGACGCCCGCGATAAAGACGTTATCCTGCTCAAACACGCCTTCTTGAACGAAATAGTCTTCAAGTTCGGTCCAGCGTAGCGCGCCGCTTGTCGGGTCTTCTTCGCCGGGGAAGAAATCTTGCGCCCAACCGGTGATGGTGTGCGAAATCAGAACGGTCATCACCAATGTGCTCAGGAACGCGCCAATGGCCAACCACGCAAACATGGTCTTGCGATATTTGGTCCACAGGATTGCCGTTGTCGCGCCAAGTATGGGGAACAACATCATATAACCCGGCGCCTGCCAGTGGAAATGAAACTGTGTGTCTGACCAGGCCGCGACTGCGGTGAAAAACAGAATTGGCCCGTGCGCCAGCATGACAAAGAAGAAGCTCATGCCATTTGGCGTGTCGGACGGGTACGTAGCTGTTGGCCCTTTGAATAAAGCCTTTGCCCCGACCCAAAGCGCAGGCAGTGCAATCCATGGCGTCATATAAACAAGCTGTCCGCCAATCATGCGGAGCAACCATTCAGGGCGAAACTGATCGCCCAGTGCACGGCCGCCTTGGAAAGCAAATGAGGCCATATCGTTTTGCATATTCCAGATCAGCACTGGCAGCGACACGATGGCAGCAACGCCGATGGCCAGATAAGGGCCGGGCGAGAAAATCCACTTGCGTGCATCTTTATTGAAGATGGCGAACAGGCCCGCGCCATAAAGCAAGAACACGGCGTGATATTTTGACATGAACGTTAGGCCAAGCACCAAGCCGATCAGCAACCAGCTTTTAAGGTCGGATCGTTTTTGCGGCCCAAAGAAAACATCCATCAAAAGCCAGACCACAAACAGCCACAGTAGCGTCAGCGGCGCTTCTGGTTGCATCCAAGAGCCAATCGAGAGCGTAAACAGGATTGGGATGTTGGCAATGATCGCGGTGAACAGCCCTGCCCGTTCAGAATGGAACCGTGCCCCGATGCGGTAGAACATCCAGGTGGCGCCCGCGAACATCAGAATAAATGGAAGCCGCAGAATGATTGGCGCTTCACTGCCGGTTAAGGTTTTGGTGAGCCAGATCACCCACAAAAACATTGGGGGTTGATCGAAATAGCCAAGGTGCAATTGGCGCGCCGAGCTTAGATAGTAGGCTTCGCCAATTACCAAATCGATCGCCCATGCGCCCCATAGGCGATAAAGCGCGGTGGCCACAATCAACCAAATCACCGCATTTCGAATGGCCCCTTTTGGCGCGCCAAGCGAATGCCTTGATTGGTTGGTCTGGCTATTCATTTATTTCACGCGCCACGTAAAGATGCGGGTCATGCCGTAATTGAACACGATGGAAATCAAAATGCCGGCAATCGCTGCAAGATAGAACAGCGAATTCTTATCGTAGATAAAGGCGGCCACCGACACGTTGGCAATCGCTGGGATGGCGCACACCGCATAAAAGCTCAGTAAACCGCGCCAATATTTTGCGCCGCGCAATTGGCGATCCGCATAGGTGAGAATGTTGTTCAAATGGAAATTTGACGTCATCGCCACAAGCGTTGCAAACAATTGCGAGTTGGTGAAGTTAAACCCAAACCAAGCATTGGCAATGGTCAGTGCACCCAAATGCACCAGCACGCCCAGCGCGCCAACGGCTGCAAACATCACAAAACTAATCGGCAAAAGGCCGCCCGTCATTTTCGACAAAGCAAGGCCAAAGAATTGTGCGGCAACCAGCGGGCTCATTTTGCTTTCGCCATCATGGCGGGCACGGAATTTAAAGCCGACTTCGCCAATATCGAGGGGCGCGCCCATATTGCGGGCGGTGGCAATAATATCGAGCAGGATTTTGAAGCCTTCGCTTGATAGGTTCGGTGCTACTTGCTCAAAGCGTTCGCGTTTGAGCATGAAAAAGCCCGTCATCGGGTCAGTAATTTTTGTGCCCGTAACCAAATTGGCGATCCAATTGGCAACGTTTGATCCGGCTTCGCGAAACTTGGTCAGCCCCTCTTCTGCAGTTTGACCACCGAAAAAGCGCGACGCCAGCACCAAATCTTTGCCACCATCAACCATTTCAAACATTTGCGGCAGCACAGTTTCATCGTGCTGCAAATCAGCGTCCATTACCGCAACAATTGGTGCGTTGGACGATGCCATGCCTTCAATACAAGCCGAGGAAAGACCGCGGCGACCAATACGTTTGATGCAATGCACGTGCGGCTTCGTCTTACCCAACTGCTTGACCACATCGGCTGTGCCATCCGGGCTATTGTCATCCACAAAGGTGACTTCCCATTTGATATGGCCAAGCACGGCCTCAAGCTTTTCCACCAAAAGGGCGACATTGCCTGCCTCGTTAAAGGTCGGAACAACCAAAGAAAGCTGGGGGTCGGTGGACGAAGATTGTGCGTCCATTGTTGTGTCGCTGGTGCGATCCATTTAATAACTCGTATTGCTTATCTTGATACTTAGCTTGGCGAAATCATTTTCGTCTTCATTGAGACGGGCAAAGGCTTACGCTTATGCGCACAAAAAGGCAATTGTTGCGCCATTAAAATGGTGATTTATCCTCGCCACGAAAAATAAAATTTTCGGCGTGACCCCTGCATTTCCTTGCAAATTTGCATTTTTTTGCAAAAAAGTTCGTCGACTTATCCTTGACTCTTTTGGGTGGGGTTACTATCTCTCTCGCGTTGGTTGTTAGCACTCACAAGCTGAGAGTGCTAACGGCCTTTGTTTTTGACACTCAATTATGAAATTGAAGGAGCGAGCATGAGCTTCCGTCCACTTCACGACCGCGTAGTCGTACGTCGTGTCGATTCAGAAGAAAAAACTTCTGGCGGCATCATCATCCCTGACACTGCAAAAGAAAAGCCTTCTGAAGGCGTTATCGTTTCTGTTGGCCCAGGCGCCCGCGACGAAGATGGCAAGCACATCACGCCAGACGTGAAAGCCAACGATCGCGTGCTATTCGGCAAATGGTCAGGCACAGAAGTCAAGATTGACGGCGAAGACCTGTTGATCATGAAAGAAAGCGACATCATGGGCGTCATCGAAGGCTAATCCCTTCGCATTGATCTTTCCCATTTTCTAAAGTTTCTAAGGAGCAAACATAAATGTCTGCTAAAGAAGTAAAATTCGGCACTGACGCGCGCGACAAGATGCTTAAAGGCGTTAACACGCTCGCGAACGCAGTAAAAGTTACATTGGGCCCAAAGGGTCGTAACGTTGTTCTTGATAAGTCTTTTGGCGCACCACGCATCACCAAAGATGGTGTTTCTGTTGCTAAAGAAATCGATCTTGAAGACAAGTTTGAAAACATGGGCGCACAAATGGTGCGTTCTGTGGCTTCAAAAACCAACGACATTGCTGGTGACGGCACAACAACAGCTACTGTATTGGCTCAGTCAATCGTAGTTGAAGGCGTTAAGCTTGTTGCTGCTGGCATGAACCCAATGGACCTTAAGCGCGGCATCGATTTGGCTGTTGGCGAAGTTATTGAAAACTTGGCTAAAGCGAAAAAAGACATTTCGACAAGCGAAGAAGTTGCACAAGTTGGCACGATCTCAGCAAACGGTGAAGCATTCATCGGTGAAGAAATCGCCCGCGCAATGGAAAAAGTCGGCAACGAAGGCGTGATCACAGTTGAAGAAGCGAAAACTTCTGAAACAGTTGTTGACGTTGTTGAAGGCATGCAGTTCGACCGCGGCTACCTTTCTCCATACTTTGCAACCAACACTGAGAAAATGGTTGCTGAGCTTGAAGATCCATACATCTTGTTGTTCGAGAAAAAACTCTCAAACCTACAAGCTATGTTGCCAATTCTTGAAGCTGTTGTTCAGTCTTCACGTCCACTTCTTATCATCGCTGAAGATGTTGAAGGCGAAGCACTTGCAACATTGGTTGTGAACCGTCTTCGTGGTGGCCTCAAAGTTGCTGCGGTTAAAGCACCTGGTTTTGGTGATCGTCGTAAAGCAATGCTTGAAGACATCGCGATCCTAACCGGCGGCCAAGTGATCTCTGACGATCTGGGCATCAAGCTTGAAACTGTTACTTTGGACATGCTCGGCACTGCAAAGAAAGTCGACATCACTAAAGAAACAACAACAATCGTTGATGGCGCTGGCACAAAAGACGACATCGAAGGTCGTGTTGGTCAGATCAAAGCGCAAATCGAAGAAACTTCTTCTGATTACGACCGCGAAAAACTTCAAGAGCGTTTGGCGAAACTTGCCGGCGGTGTTGCAGTGATTAAAGTTGGTGGTTCAACTGAAGTTGAAGTGAAAGAACGCAAAGACCGCGTTGACGATGCATTGAACGCAACACGCGCTGCGGTTGAAGAAGGCATTGTTGCTGGTGGTGGCGTTGCTCTACTTCGCGCTTCATCTGCTTTGACTGTTAAAGGCGTAAACGCTGACCAAGAAGCTGGCATCAAGATCGTTCAGCGTGCATTGCAAGCGCCGATCCGCCAGATCGCTACAAACTCTGGTGACGAAGCTTCTGTTGTTGTTGGCAAAGTGCTTGAAAACGCTTCTGAAACATTCGGCTACAACGCACAAACTTCAGAATATGGCGACATGATTGCTATGGGCATCATCGACCCTGTTAAAGTTGTGCGCACAGCGTTGCAAGATGCAGCATCTGTGGCTTCACTCCTAATCACTACAGAAGCAATGGTTGCTGAACTTCCAGCACCTGCGGCTCCTGCTGGTGGCGCACCTGATATGGGTGGCATGGGCGGCATGGGTGGTATGGGCTTCTAAGCTCGACACTCCTACGCTTTATGAGATTAAGGGCGGCTCTCGGGTCGCCCTTTTTTTGTTTGGGGATGGACGAGCAACGCGAGGACCTCGGCCAACTTTTTGGCCGCGCCCGCGCAGGGGCAACAAATCTAAAGGTTTCGGGCTGCGCCGCCCAAGCCTTGTTTAGGTGCCAAATCTCTTTCGCGGCTAAAGGCCCCGCATCAAGTGCGGGGCGGTCACGTTGCGGCGTAAATTTCCCTTGCACCGTCCCGAACAGCTAAGTGGCGTTCGAAATTCCAGGCAGGAGGATCAACAAACCCTCACACTGCGGTTCTTGGACGTTCTCGCCGGGATCCCTGCTTGCGCGGGGATGACGTCAGAGGGTAGTGCCGTTGTTCGTTACCTACCCGAACCCTCTAAACAGTTTTCAAGCATAACAATTTTCCAAGAATGGCACGGCTAGTAGTCGAAACAGAGTTGCAATATGTTAGTTTGATTCTAAGAAATCAGAAGTAACAAATGGCAAACAGTAAACCGAAGTTCTCAGTTTTAGTAACCGATGTCGACAACACCTTATTTGATTGGTTCGAGGTTTGGCATTCTTCATTCAAAGCGATGCTTGATCAAATTGTTATAATTTCAGGTGTTAGCGAAGAAGAATTATATCCAGAGATCAGAAAGATTCATCAAAAACATGGAACATCAGAATACGCGTTCCTAATAGGTTCATTGCCGGTACTAAAAAGCAAGTTCCCTGACGAAAATCTCCTTGAGATTTTCCAACCCGCTATCGATGCGTTTAGATCCGCTCGCCGCGAAAAACTGAAGCTCTACGAGGGGGTCTTGGACACTCTGCAAAGCCTCAAAGCTAAAGGGACCACGATTATTGCTTACACTGAAAGCAAGGCTTTCTATACTGCATACCGCTTTAAAAAACTAGAACTTGACGGCGTTGTGGACATTCTCTTTTCGCCGCCAGACCACGAATTACCTGAAGGAGAAACACTCCAATCAGTAAGGTCAAAACCATCGGATGCATATGGACTTAAGCACACAAAGCACATCGAAACACCCGACGGCGAGCTCAAGCCCAATCCAAATCTACTTTTGGACATAATCAGTTCAATAGGGGCAGACCCGAAAGACGTAGTTTACGTTGGAGATAGCAGGGTGAAAGACATCGCCATGGCTCAGGATGCCGGCGTATCAGATGTGTTTGCGGCTTACGGCGCTTCCCATCACAGAGACGAATACAACCTTTTAGTCAATGTAACTCACTGGTCGGATGCGGATGTACAACGCGAAAAGAGGATTGGGAATCGTGAAGTTACGCCATCCTACACTCTAGGCAGTTCTTTCACTGAACTACTCGATCTATTCGATTTTGAGAACAATAAGGATACACAATGAGCCAGGATATTGATGAAATTGATCTAGAAATTTGGAAAACTGTTGTTTCAGTCCAAATGCACTTCAATGAGTTGGAGCTAAAGATACGGAACTTCGCCATATTGTCCCTTGGCGCAATTCTGACTATTGCTGGCTACTCTGCCCGCGCAGACGAAACGACAAAAATCTTAGGTCAAGACATCCCCTATGCTTCCATTATCATGATTGCTGGCTGCATAATTTGGTTGTGTTTCTGGTTCATGGATCGCCATTGGTATCATCGACTTCTGCTTGGCGCAGTATATCATGGTATTAAAATAGAATCTAAGTACGAAAATAGTAGGCCAACTTTGTCGTTATCGGCAACGATTAAGGAAAACAGTCCGAATGAATTCCTTGGAAGAGAAGTACGATCTCACCACAGGCTCAATCTGTTTTATTGGGTTGTCGCCGTAACACTTTTTGTTGGCGGGCTCGGCATTTTTTCACTCGGTATCGCTACTGTAGCTGGAATTGTGTCTCTACTATTTGGAAGCATTGTCTTTTTCGTATCTACCGAAACTCATAAATCTACTTAAATACTAACCCCATATATTTCGCCGTCCCTTCGGTCATCCCGGCAGCCTGCGTGGCGGGAACGCGCATAAGCGTGTTCGGGATCCGGGCAGGATTATCCTCATGCACACGCCCTGCAATTCCAAGACAGTCAGACCTGGATCCCCGCCTTCGCGGGGATGACGACGGAGCGATACGTGGTAGGACGCGCGCCCCAAAAAAAACTTATCCCCGCCCCCACAAACCCATGCCATCATGCACGTGTCTTTCATTTAACCACGCAGCTCGCCGACGGGCGGGAGGTGGTCGGGTTGGTCAATCAGGCTAGCCTGTTGGGAGATGGTGATGGGTCGCAAGACGTTTGCGGCTCACGCGCCTTTAACATCGATTGTCCAGTCTGACGCCGAGGGCAGCCAGAAGACATTAGTGGGTCTGTTCCCATTGCCCCATTAAGGGGTGCGATTTGGAGCGTTTAGATTTAACGCTCAAAACAGCAAATCGCGATGCAGGTAAAGGGATAAAAGGGTTTAGCTCCCTAGGGCAATTGGGGTAAAGGCGCACTTCATCAACATGCGAGGTCATTATGGTCTCATTACAATTTTCAAGCGCATAACGAGACAATAAAGACCTCGCATGCTGCATAAATTTCAATTCTGCCGTCGGATTTTCGTTCCGCCGGTTTAACGCGGTGTTCGTTTAGGCATGGCGGCATTGCCGTTGGCGCTTTGATTTTCGCTCACGTTGCGCACCGCAATTCAGCGTGACGGACTAAAACCGTCCTACACGAATTGCTGCACCTGCGCTGCGTAATCGCTATCGTGAGAAAGGCACGTCCGCGGTCATCACGTGACCAGAGTCGTTGAATTCAACTTCAAAAAGCACCGTAATTGAATCGCCCACCAGCAGGATTTCAGCACCGATGCGCACATCGCTGCCACCACGATCCTTTTTTGACTCTTTGAGGTCGAACCGAATGGTGTTGCCGCGCTGTTGGCCGATGGCTAGTCCTGTGAAGCCCGCATTGGTGCTCATTGCGCCTTCATAGCGTCGGCTCTCTTCAATATAGGCAATGGTGCCATTGACCGCCAAATTGGTGGTGATCAAGCTGCAGCGACCCGAATAATTGATTTTGGCATCTCGACCTTTGGTTACTGACAATCGACACCGGAATGGGTCGGGTTTGTCGCTACCCACCAGCACGCTTTCACCACGCCAATTTCCCACATAGGAATTGAGCAATGCTTGCTCCCGCGTTCCCGATTGTGCCGGGCTTGCAGCAAGAAGTGAAAAACCAACCATTACGATAGCAAGAAAAGTCTTTGAGATATTCATCACGAGTCGTTTGCCTATTGGTTCCTTTGTTGACATTTGTGCATAAATTTGTGGCCGTTTGATAGTGGAACGGGCCGCAATTTGCCTAAAAACACACAAATTCTACAAGTTCGATGTTAAAAAACGCAAAAAGTGGCGATGAAAGATGGACAATGGTTAAGAATGTCGCATTATTTCGGAACTATTGTTCGTCGCAATACTAAGATCAGCCGCCCGATATTTCTGGGTTTGACAATGACGATTATACGATGCGCATTGCACGGAAATGGAACAAGTGAATAGCTCTACCCAACCAATAATCAATGCTTCCAACGTCAATTATAGTTTAGAAGTTGCCTCCGGTACGCTGCATATTCTGCGCGATGTATCACTACGTGTTGAACCCGCTGAAGTGGTTGCCATTGTTGGCCCATCGGGTAGCGGAAAAACATCACTATTGATGTTACTGGCAGGGCTTGAGCAAGCCACAACGGGCAGCGTCATCGTGAATGGCGAAGAATTATCAGGCAAAAGCGAAGACGACTTGGCCCAGTTCCGGCGCAAAACGCTTGGCATCGTGTTTCAAAGCTTTCATCTTATCCCGTCGCTCAACACGGTAGACAATGTCGGGTTGGCGCTTGAAATCGCCGCGCCCGAACTCTCGATGGCTGAAGTGCGGCAAAAGGCGTCAGAGGCGCTCGAAACCGTTGGGCTTGGTGCGCGGCTCGATCATCGACCATCCGCGCTTTCTGGCGGCGAGCAACAACGGGTCGGCCTTGCGCGTGCTATGATTGCCAACCCACCATTGCTGCTGGCGGATGAGCCGACAGGGAACTTGGATCAAAAAACCGGAGAGATGGTTATTGAGCTATTGTTCAACCTTGCCCGCGAACGGGGCACCTCTGTTGTGCTGGTGACGCATGATCCGAAATTGGCGGCGCGCGCAGACCGGGTGGTCACAATGACGCAAGGCGAGTTGGCTGAAAAGTTGGATAAGCGCTGATGCATGCTTTGATCGCCGCAGTTCGGACTGGCCTGCTGGATATGCGTGGCGACTTACGCCGGTTTTTGCTGCTTGTGGTGTGCTTGGCGGTGGGTACCGCGTTGATTGCTGGCGTTAGCTTTGTTGGTGCAACCATCACCCGCGCTATTGATTTGGATGCGGCAGAACTGATGGGCGGCGATTTGGAATTGTCGCGCGCGGACCGGTGGGCAACCGAAGACGAATTGGCGCAATTGGCTCAGTTTGGCAAAATCTCCACCATATTAGACACAAATTTGCGCGCTCAAACTGACGATCGCGATGCGTTTGCTGACCTGATTGCTATTGGCGACACATATCCATTGCTTGGCACCGTTCAAAGTCCGCAACTTAAAGACAGTGAAGCAGTGTTTGAGTTTTTGGCCGAGCGTGATGGTGTGTTTGGCGCGCTTGTCGATCCGTTGCTGCTGGATCAACTCAATATCAAGGTGGGCGATGAGTTTGCGCTTGGC
The DNA here is from genome assembly GCF_030159895.1 of Maritalea porphyrae. Classification (GTDB taxonomy): domain Bacteria; phylum Pseudomonadota; class Alphaproteobacteria; order Rhizobiales; family Devosiaceae; genus Maritalea; species Maritalea porphyrae. The sequence continues at coordinate 1,319,840 of NZ_BSNI01000002.1, read as the reverse complement.
GGCACAACCTTTCAAGCACGCGGGTTGTTGTTGCGGTTGCCGGACGGGCCAGTGCGCGGCTACCGATTGGGGCTGACGACACTCATTTCGACGGACGGCCTGCAAAAAGTTTCCGACCGTTCCTCTCCGCTTCCTGGCTTAGGGAATTGGTTCCGCTACAAGCTCTTGCTCGAAAACCGTGACCGCGAGAGCGCCAAAGTTGAACTAGAGAATATTTTTGGTGCCACCGGGTGGACAGTGCGCTCGGCGCGCGACGGTCTGGGTCCCATGGTGCGGTACTATGACCAATTTATGCGTTTCTTGGTGATTGTTGGTTTGGGTTCTCTGCTTATTGGCGGGGTCAGCGTTTGGACCGGCATGCAGGCCTATATCGCTGAGCGGGCGAATGTGATTGCAGTAATGCGCAGCATGGGGGCAAATAGGTCACGCATATTCATCCATTTCTTGTCACAGGTGGCTATGCTTGCCACCATTGGCGTCGCAATCGGGCTAACGATTGGACTGGGCACTGCCATCGCGTTGTTGCCAGTTATCGGCGAAGCAATCGGCGTGAATTTGCGCCCAAGCACACAATTGCAACCGGCACTTGTTGCAGCGGGTGGCGGATTCTTGACGGCGTTTGCGTTCTCCTACATTCCTTTACAGCAAGCGCAGTCAATCCGCCCCGTTTTGCTCTTTAGATCAAAAGGACTGTCTGCATTGCCACTGAACTGGCAGGCCCTACTAAAGCCACTGCAGATACTGCCGGTGATTTTGTCCATTATTGCGTTTGTCGGACTTGCATATGCCATGACCGGCGATATGGCATTGGTTGCGGCGTTTGGCACGGCGAGCGCATTGTCGGCGATCATTTTGCAGTTGTTTGTGCGTTTCATCCGCTCGGGCCTCACAAGATTACCGCAACCAAGTGCGAAGATTTTGCGACGCGCGCTCAACGCAATTTCTGGCGCGGGGTCAAACGCTTCTGTGGTGGTTGTTGCAGTTGGGATGGCCATCGCGATGCTTGTCGTTGTTATGGTGTTGCAGGGCAATTTAAGGCAAGAATTTTTGGGCGCTTCAGCATTTGACGTGCCCACACTTGTGGCGGCTGATTTGTTCCCTGACGAAGTCGAAATGCTTGAAGAGATGGAACAACAGTCGAGTAAGATCACCCAATTGGTGTCTACTCCGATGTTGCGCGGTGCGTTGGTTCAAATCAACGGCGAACCTGTGGAAAGTGTTCGCACCCGTGGGCCCGAAGCAACCTTCTTGCTGTCTGGCGAAGTCCCCCTCACCTACAGGGCTAAACTACCCGGCTCATCCAAAATCGTGGAGGGCGAATGGTGGCCAAGTGACTATCAGGGACCCGGCCTTGTCTCACTGCACCAGAGCTTGCGTTCTGGCCTAAATGTAAAAATTGGTGACACGCTGACATTTGCGCTGTTTGGGGAACTTGAAACCTTCAAAATCGCCAGCTTTCGCGACTATTCTTGGCAAGGCGGCATCGATTTTCTAGCCACATTTTCGCCTGGTAACATAGAGCTTTACCCGGCAACTTTGTTTGTTTCAGTTACCGCTGCAAGTGGTAGCGAAGGCGCAGTGGAGCGTGAACTTGCGTCAACCTTGCGCGATGTGCGGTTTATTGCCATTGGCGACACTTTGAAACAAATCACCGGCGCTCTCAGCCAGCTTTCTGTCGCCGCATCACTGGTGGGTGGACTTGCGGTTGGCAACGGCTTGTTGGTGCTGATTGGTAGCCTTGCAACTGGTCGTCAGCAACGCGAAGCAGACACCCTGATCACCCGAGTGCTCGGGGCAACAAGGTGGACCGTTGTTTCCACCGCCCTACTGCAATATTTGATCCTTGCAGCCATCGCTGCATTGCCTGCAACGTTGATTGGCGTGGGTTTGGGTTGGCTCATCAGTCTTGTCATGCTTGATGTAGATTTCACGCTCGATCCCAACACATTGGGGATCGTGCTTGTTTTGTCGGTCTTTACAACAACTCTGCTTGGCGCAACGACCATCTTGCGTGCTGCATCTGCGCGGCCAGGACCATTGTTGCGCGAGACTTAAGCGCAAGCGCATGATTGGAAATCATGCGTTTCCCGCCATGCATTATCAAGTCTTGGTCTTGAACGGCAAATAGCAAAGCACGGTGATAGCAGTTGGGATCATGAAGCCACGCAAATAGGAAAACACCGAACGGCCCTGCGTAAAGTCAGCATCGACGAAACCGAAATGTGCCCAATATTGCGTGAGGATTAGTGTTGTGATGCTTACCCACATGCCGATAAGGCCGATGCGTTTCCCAAAGATAACAAGCGCAAGGCTTAGGATTATGAAAACGGACAATATCGACTGCAAGTTTTCGAAAGCGGAATAATCGGGCATCGCACCTTTCGACAACGTGTCGAACAAGCCCACCGCATGCAGCAATATCAAAAATCCAGCGATTGCTATGATCGCCACGCGTTTGATCAGATCTATCTTGCCCGTCATTATGTTCCCCCCCAAGTACAGCTTTGTTGCTGCTAGTTTTTCATTGCATCAGGGCAATGTTGGTTGAGGGTAAATGTGGAGGCCTACACTGAGATTACAACGCCTTGACGCAAAAAAGGCGACCAACAATGGGCCGCCCTTAATTCACAATTGCTGGATTAGGCTAAAACTCTGACCATTCTTCCTTGATCGCGGTGTTGCCCGAAACGCCATATGCCGCCTTTAGGTCATCTTTCGCGGCTTGCGGCGCGGTTTCAACCTTTACCGGCTGCGCATATGATACGCGATTACCATCGATCTTGAATACTTCAACAATTTCATCAAGTTCGGTAGAGCGTTGTTCGGTTTGTTCAATTGCGGCGTTGGTTTCTTCGACCAGCGCCACATTATGTTGTGTCATCTCATCGATTTCCGAAACTGCCGATTTGATTTCATCAATTGCCGAGGTCTGTGTGCTTGAATTCTTCGCGATTGACGCCATCAGCTCGTTGTTCTTGCGTGCGGCTTCGACCATTTTTTGAAGCTTTTCAGCAGCTTCAGAAACAAGTCGTGTTCCCTCACCCACCTCAGTTGCAGATTGCTCAATCAATGCCTTCACTTCAGACGATGCTTGTGCGGCAGATTGCGCTAAGCGTCGCACCTCAACCGCCACAACGGCAAATCCTTTACCTGCCTCGCCAGCGCGCGCTGCTTCCACAGAAGCGTTCAAAGCAAGCAAATTGGTTTGGAACGCAATATCGTCGATCATGCCGATGATGTTTGAAATCTTCTCCGACGACGTCGTGATCCGCTCCATCGCAGAGCTGGCATTCGACATCACTTCGCCACCTTGCTCGGCGGTTTTGCGCACATCATCCGCGTGCTGCATCGCCTTGTTGGCTTCTTTGGTGTTCTCGCCAACGGTTTCAGAAAGGCTTTTAATGGTCGCTGACGTTTCGCCAATTGCAGAGGCTTGGCGCGTACTGCGTTCGCTCAAATCGTTTGCGCCGCTTAAGATTTCTTGTGTCGCAGTTTTGAGAGATCCAGAAGTGTCTTGGATTTGCGAAATCAGCTTTGAAAGCTGGTCAGCAACAGAATTGATGTTTGTTTGCAATTGCGAGAATGAGCCTTGGAAGTTGCCTTCCATGCGCTTTGTCAAATCAGCTTCTGCCAATGCACTGAGCACATCGTCTGCACGCGACAAACCATCATCCACGGAATGCATCAAGTTGTTGGTGCTTTCAACAAGCTCCATCAAATACTCATTGTTGACTACGGCTTCAGCACGTTGCGTGAAATCACCGGATTGCGCTGCTTTGACCACACGCTGAATTTCGGCATTGACGTTTTCAGTCTCGAGCCGACGCTGATGAATGTAGGAGCTGATTGAAAACTCAATGTCCATCAACAATGCTTTGATGATTGCTGATACGGTTTTGCCAAGCTCTTCACCATCAACATTTGATCCACCGCGACCAAACAAGCCCTTCTTGCCACCAGATGCCGCTAAATGATCGGTGATGACGCCTTCAATCAGCGTTTCAGCAATCAGCGCATAACCGGATACGTAGTGCTTTGGCTCCAGACCAACTTTGGCGTGCACATCACCAATTTTCCGGCTCGCGCGCAAGAAATCTGGATCAATATCGCCGTTTGCAATGCGTTCCCAATGCTCGGTTTGTTTTGCTCTGGCATGGCTGCGACTGGCTTCGGAGGCGAATAAAGAACTCAGTTCGTCAAGTCCGCCCAGTTTGTCATAAAAGCGATCGAGCGCCTGCGGCATGTGCGCCATCAAGGATGATTTTGCCGCGCGAATTCGATCACAACCCGCTTCATCTAGTTCCATTATGTCACGGCGTTCGTTGACGGACGTTTGGTCCTGATCGTTGTGCATACCACACTCCCAAATGCAGTGGCTGATTTGGCCCCTTACGAGAATCAGCCGGTATTCTTCATTCGTGAGTATTGGAGAACTTGTTTAAGACAGCATTAACCATAAGCGCTATGGCGGGATTATGGAAAGATAATTGGCCAAAGAAGTCGAACAGCCATGGTCATCGAAATAATCACGATCAGCGGCTTGATCAGCTTAGCGCCAAACCGCATGCCGGTGCGTGCGCCCAAATAACCACCTGCGATCTGACCAATGATCATCACCCCGCCGGCAATCCAAACCACATCACCTGCAAGGATGAAGAACATCAATGCCGCAAGGTTAGATGTGGCATTAAGCACCTTGGTGTTGCCCACGGCTTTGGTTAGCCCAAGGCCAAAAAGCGTAACAAAACCAGCGATGAAGAAGGAACCCGTGCCCGGGCCGAAGATGCCGTCATAAAAACCAACAGTGAAACCCATCACTGGTGCGAACACAGCAAATTGTAGTTTTTCGCTACGCGTTTCATCGCTCAATTTTGGCGAAAACATGAAATACACCGACACACCAATCAGCAAAATCGGCACCAGCAAATTCAACACATTTGTATCCATCGATTTGGCCGTAGCCGCGCCAATGATGCTGCCAAAGAGTGTTAGAATTATTGGAACAATGAGTGCTGTGAACTTGATGTAACCGCGCCGCCAATAAGTGATGGCAGCAACAGTTGTGCCGACAACAGATTGCATCTTATTGGTCGCCAGCGCCGAAATGGGGGGGACGCCAACAGACAACAAGGCGGGCAAGCTGATTAGCCCACCGCCACCAGCAATGGCATCCAAAAACGCTGCCAGAAAGCCAGCTCCAGCCAAGAACAGCAGGGCGAAAAGTTCGAGTTCCACGATGAAGACTTTGTTTTTTGGTGAGACTTGAGCAGAAAGCTACGCCTGACGTGCCGAGAGGTCAATAAATTGTTTGGACCAATTATAGACGACCGTCAGTCGCCATTGTCATCAATCCAGTAAACACCTCGTTTTTGTTTACGATATTTATACATTAGACAACTTCGTGCATGTTCCGCCCTGTTTAGTTAAACAATGGGGAACAGATAGATGGATGGATTGAAAAAGTTTGCGCCATTGGTGGCGCGGGTTTTTCTTGCTGTGCTTTTCATAATGGCAGGCATTGGCAAACTCACCGGCGCCGAAGCAACGGCTGGGTATTTCGGTGCGCTTGGCATCCCAATGCCAGGGGTATCGGTTTACTTGATCGGCTTGTTTGAAGTGGTGGGCGGACTTGCAATTGTGGTGGGGTATCAAACCCGCATCGTTGCGTTGTTGCTTGCAGTTTTCAGCGTTGCGAGCGCAGTGCTGGCACATAGCAACTTTGCTGATCAAACACATATGGTCATGTTCATGAAAAACTTGGGTCTTGCTGGCGGCTTCTTGCTGCTGTGGGTGCATGGCGCAGGCGGCATGGCAATCGACAAGGACTAATTCGTCCATATCGAGAAGTCAGAAGACTTAAACCGCGCCCAGACAAATGTTTGGCGCGCGGTTTTTCTATGCTGTGAGTTCAGACACAGTCGCATCACCCAAACCCGAGCGGAAGTGATCAAGTAGCGCTTGAAGTTGCGCCTTCTTGTCTTCTGACCAGTTTGCGGTTTTTGACGCGACCAAGTTGGCCTCTGATTTTAATATAACGCCATCCTCTGGCACTTTCAGCTCGTTTGCGCGCAGGGTGGAGCCAGATGAGGTAATATCCACGATCAACTCGGCGGCACCAGACGCTGGCGCCGCTTCTGTGGCACCCAAACTTTCCACAATGCGATATTCTGCAATGCCGTGGGTCGAGAAATAGCGGCGCGTAAGGTTCACATATTTTGTGGCAACCCGCAGCCATTGGCCATGGCGGTGACGGAAGTCAGATGCCACGTCGGCCAAATCGCGCATTGCAGTCACGTCAATCCAAGAATTTGGCAATGCAACCACCACGTCGGCTTGACCGAAGTTGAGCGGCTTTGCGATGACCACTTGGTTGATGCCCGTTTCTGCCGCTTCGTGGATCAGATCTTCACCCGTTACGCCAAGATCGATCTTACCGCTGATCAATTCGCGCGCAATCTCGCTTGCTGACAAAAACCGAACCGTTACCTCTGGTAGCGCTTCGATTGTCCCCAAATAAGAGCGTGCGCCACCTGGCCGATCAATCTTAAGTCCGGCCTTTTCAAAGGCGTCACGCGTGTCTTGCTCCAACCGTCCTTTGGAAGGCACGGCCAATAATAAAGAACTCATCGCATTGCCCCCTGCTCAAGCCGATCCAACCATATCGCACAGCCCACCGCCGAGACGCGGTCTGAAGCACCCATACGCTCCAACAAGCGATCATATTGACCGCCAGAAGCCAAAACCTCACCAGTTTTATTGGCGGTAAGTTCAAACACGTGGCCAGTGTAATAGTCGAGGCGCGGACTAAATCCGGCGTCAAATTCGACTTCGATTTTTGGCGCTGCCGCTTTGAGTTCTGTCAATCGACCCATCAGCTTTTCAAGTGGTTCTTCAAGATCAATGCCGACCTTTTTCGCCAAGGCTGCCACACGGAATGCCTGTTCGTGGGCTGGGCCGGCGATCGACAAAAACTCGCGCAAGATACGTACTGTTTTGGCGGGCACTGCCGCTTTCGCCAGCATTTGTTTTTCGCGGTAACGCGCCACGATTTCTTCAGCCTGCCGCCCCGAATATGGCGATAGGCCAGCCGCTTCCATGTCAGCGGCGACCATTTTCGTCAGTTCGTCATCGCTTTGCGGCAAGTCGTCTGCGCCGTCAAACTGGTCCGGAACCGCCAAGCGGTCGAGCAATCGGCCCATGGCTGCATCATGACCAAACCGGTCGCGCACACGTGGGCGCCAAACATCTGGCAGATCAATCTTAGCCAGCAATGTCTCAAACAGATCAACCGCACCAAGGTGCAAGCGCGGCATGGTTTCGCCATAAAGCGCGCACGCTTCAATTGCGAAGTGCATAGTCTCGGTAAAGGTCTTGTCGCTGTTTATCGGTGCAAGAAATTCCAAACCAGCCTGATCAAATTCAAACGGTCCATAGTCACGTTGCCGGAAAACAGGTCCCAAATAGCCAAAGCTTTTGGTTTGCCCGACCTCGCCGCTGGCCAAATATTGTGCCGCAATTGGCAAGGTGAAGTCTGGTCGCAAACAATAGGCTGTGCCATCTGGACCGCTTGTCAGCATCAAGCGACGACCGATATCCTCGCCTGCAAGATCGAAAAACAAATCTGCGGGTTGCAAAATATCTGGTGAAACCAGTTCCGCAACCGCTGCGATGCGACTGCTCAGTTCAGCGCGCGCAGCATCAAAGTCTATTTCAGTTTTCGCCATGGGGCTTACTCCCCGTCTGCGCTATCGGTCTCAAGCAGTGACTTGATATGCGCGACCAAATCGCCACGCTTAACGCTGACCTGTGCCGGACGCGCTGCGCGCCATTCTTCATTGCTGGTGATCGTTTCAGAAGCGATTTTGCCCGCCACCAAGTCTTTCACCTGCACTTCACCAGCTTCACGCTCTTGGCTGCCTTCAATAATAACCGCAGGCGCGTTGCGCTTGTCGGCATATTTCATCTGCTTGGCCATGTTTTTCGATGCACCGAGATAGAGTTCAGCACGCACGCCAGCTTGGCGAAGTTCTGCAACCATCGCCTGATAAGATGCGATTTGATCTTTATCCATAATCAAAACAACGACCGGGCCCTGTTTTTCAGTAACATCCAATTCGCCGACCAATTGCAATGCGTGTGCCAAACGGCTAACGCCGATGGAGAAACCTGTAGCTGGAACCGGTTCAGGGCGGAAGCGCGAAACAAGCCCGTCATAACGCCCACCACCACCGACAGATCCAAACACCACCGTTTGGCCCTTCTCATTGGTCACAGGGAAAGTCAATTCTGCTTCGAACACTGGACCCGTGTAATATTCAAGGCCACGCACCACGGATGGGTCGATTTTGATTTTGTCGCGCGCATAACCCGCGGCGTCAAACAGAGCCTGCATTTCTTTAAGTTCAGCAACGCCTTGTGCGCCAGCCTCACTGTCCTCAACTTGGGCCGCAAGCACGTCGAACATTTTGTCCGCATCTGCATCAGCGGTAACATATGCCAAAATGCGCGCGATTTGCGCCTCATCAAGTCCAGCGCCCTCAGTGAAATCGCCGCTTTCGTCTTTGCGGCCAGCGCCGAGCAAAAGCTTCACACCGTCCTCGCCCAAGCGATCCATTTTGTCGATGGCCCGCAATACGGTAAGTGACGTTTCTGGTTGATCGGCCAAACCAGCGGCGGCAAGCACACCGTCGAGCACCTTGCGGTTATTGACACGGATGATGAATTTACCGCCAAGGCCCAATTCGTCCATCACATCAGCCATCATCATGCACATTTCAGCATCTGCCGCTGGGTCAGGTGCGCCGACGCTATCGGCATCAAACTGCATAAACTGGCGGAAACGACCTGGCCCTGGCTTTTCATTGCGGAAAACATAGCCTTGACGATATGAGCGGTATGGTTTTGGCAGCGCATCATAGTTTTGCGCGAAATAACGGGCCAGCGGCGCGGTCAAATCATAACGCAGGCTTAGCCACTTTTCATCATCATCTTGCAACGAGAACACGCCAGCGTTTGGTCGGTCTGTATCTGGCAGAAATTTACCCAAGCTCTCAGTATACTCAAACAAGGGTGTTTCCACCGGGTCAAAGCCATAGCGCTCATAAACCGAACGAATGCGATGAAACATTTGCTCCAAGCTTGCAATTTCAACCGCATCACGGTCGACAAAGCCTCGGGGCAAAGTTGGTGCTAATCGTTTGGTTTTCTTGGCCATAATCGCCTCTGAAATGTACTGAAAAATACGCGTCACGCGCGCGCGTCGAGTGGGTTGTTAGCCGATCATGTTACCCGACACAAGTATTTGGGGAAAATGTCGATTAAGCCTAGGCTTATCGTCTAAGCGCTTTTTGGCTTTGGCGGCGTGAAATTGGCGCGTGCGGCAAGCGCTTTCTCCCGGCAAAAACAATCATCCGTATGGTCGTTGACCAACCCCATTGCCTGCATAAATGCATAGGCGGTCGTTGGGCCAAAAAATTTCCAACCACGCTTTTTCAGGTCTTTTGCGAGCTCTTTGGACTTGTCCGTTTGCGCAAGCTTGCGCACTTCCGCCTCTGACATTTCATCAGGACGCTCAGTCGCATCAGGCTCGAACTGCCAAAAATAGGCGGCAAGTGTGCCAAACTCTTTTTCAAGTTCGATTGCCCGCGCCGCATTATTAATAGTGGCTTCGATTTTACCACGATGCCGCACAATGCCCGCATCGCCTAATAAGCGATCCACATCATCTGGCCCATATTGGGCAACTTTGTGATAGTTAAAGCCATCAAATGCTTTTCGGAAGTTCTCGCGTTTTTTCAGTATCGTCAGCCACGAAAGACCTGACTGAAACCCCTCAAGACACACTTTTTCGAACAAGCGCACGTCATCGTCGACAGGGTATCCCCACTCGGTGTCGTGATAGTTCGTGTAGATTTCATCGTTGCCTGACCAGAAACAACGGCCGATATATTCGTTCATTGTTATATTTATGTGTTGCAATCTTTGAGAATTTGACTAAGTTCCAACACCAATTCATTAACTGTTGTGTTAAGTCAGAAGTCGTGTGACCCAAAAAGTGCAAAAGTCCCCAAGTGAAATGAGTGTTTTGATTGTCGATGACAATCAATATGCATGCGCGTTGGCTGCTGCACAACTCAAAAAGCTGGGCATTGGTTCAACAAACAGTGTTGCCACTGGCGCTGAAGCGGTGTTGCGGTTGATGGAAAATGACTTCGATGTCCTGCTTACCGATTGGTATATGCCTGATGTATCTGGCGCGGGGCTTCTCGGGGTGTTGCGTGATCAGCGCTTTGGCCGCAACGGCAACATTGCGGTTGTGGTGATGACTGCCTATGCAAGCAGTGACAATTTGGAACGTGCATTGGCACTTGGGGCCGATGAAGTCGTGGTGAAACCCGTAAACAGCGCGGACCTTGGCAAAGCCATTGCCAAAGCGATTACCAAACACGAAAAACCCAAAAAGATGCCCGCCAATGACGAAATCATCCATCTTGATGATGACGAAGACGGCGCAGTTCTTCTTTAAAAAAACTGATTTACCTCTGATAAACCATTCTTGCTAAGTTCTTACTTACCAAGTCTTTTCACCGTTTATTCTTCGCAATCCAATATGGTTTTACTCAAATTGTATCGGCTTTCAATTCGAGAGCCGTCGAGTAACGAGTTGAACCATGCGTATTTCCCTCAAGATCTTTGTATTGGCTTTTGGCGCTTTCGCGCTTTTGTTTGGCACCGGTGCGTTCGCCGATGGCGGCTTGGTCAAAACAAAAAATCGATTTGGCCAGACAATATACGTTTTGCCCCCTGCCGGCATGAGCATTGCCAAGGGTGAGCCCAAACACAAATTGCAGGTGAAAAACCCATATGGGCAGCACCCTGACCTATTGCGCCAAGTTGTTACCTACAATAGCGAATATTCGGCTGGCACAGTGGTTGTGGATACAAATGCGCGGTTTTTGTATCTTGTCATGAGCGGCAACCGCGCAATGCGTTATGGCATCGGTGTGGCGCGATCAGGTTTTGAATGGTCGGGTACACATAAAATTACAGCTAAACGCGAATGGCCCGGCTGGACACCGCCTGCCGAGATGCGTCAACGCGAACCCCATTTGCCTGCATATATGCCTGGTGGCATTGATAATCCATTGGGTGCACGCGCGCTTTACATTGGCAACACGCTCTATCGGTTGCATGGCACAACACAGCCCTGGTCCATCGGCAAAAAAGTATCGTCCGGATGTATTCGGCTTACGAACGAAGATATTAAGGATTTGTACACAAGGGTTCGAATTGGCACCCGCGTGGTTGTGATTTAATTTACCTTTAACGCGCACGATAACGGCTGAAATTTCAACTGATTTGGCCGACAAAATGAAGTTCATTCTTTCAAGACTTAAGAGTTTTGGTCGCGACGAAGGCGGTGCCTTCGCCGTGATCTTTGGCGTAATCGCCGTGGTATTGATTGCCACGGGCGGCTCTGCCGTTGATTTTGTGAATATTCAGCAAGCACGCAAAACCACTCAAATCAGTCTTGATTCAACGGTGCTGTCTCTTCAGCCAGAAATTTACAAGAAGAACAAAACTTGGATCAAAAACCGGGCGCAAAAGCTTGCGACCGAAGCAATGAACGGCACAGATATTTCCATCGCCATCGACAAGGTTGAAATTGACACCGAGGCGGGCCGCCTGATGATTTCAGCCAAGATTTCTCGACCAACCCTGTTTGTGCGCCTTGTTGGTGTAAATGAGATGAAGGCAACGCTTGTTTCAGAAGCAACACGGGCAAAAAACCGGCTTGAAGTTGTTATGGTGCTCGACAATTCTGGCTCTATGGCCTCATACGGCCGCATAACAGCTTTAAAAACTGCATCAACGCTCGCAGTTGACATTCTATCGGGTGGCGATGCCGAACCGGACAAAGTGTTTATCGGCATCGTTCCGTTCACAATGGCGGTGAATGTCGGCGAAAAGAACAAAACCGCAAAATGGTTAGATACGAAAGGCGTATCATCTATTAGCTGGGACAATCTGGATGACGACGACAACTCTAGCACCGGACATGATACTTCAAACCCCAGCGACCGAATGAAGCGCATTCAGCTTTATGCCTCGATTCCAAATGTAAGCTGGAAGGGTTGTGTCGAAGCTCGGCCGCATGACAAAAGCAAACCCGTTTCACAACGGCTCGACGTGAATGACGAAGAGCCCAATATGGGTGATCCAGACACATATTTTGTGCCGATGTTCAACCCCGATCAGGCTGATACATCGGGCGGCTCAAAGCGCGGATATATGCAAGATACAAAAGGCTCATGCGGCAACAAAGGAGGCGGACTGCCATGGCTCGAGCGTCATGAACGTGAATGTAAATATCGCGGTCAGAAAGCGTCGCCATCAACAGGTATTAACTCGCCAAACGGCCCTTGTGGCGATGCCGAAATTTTGCCGCTTACTAACAAGATGAGCACAATCAAAACAGCGATTAATGCCATGGTCGCCAGCGGTGGCACAAACATTCACCAAGGTGCGATTTGGGGTTGGCGCGTTTTGTCACCAACAGCACCTTATGATGAAGGCGTACCTTACGATGACGGCGCCAGCAAAGTAATGATTTTGATGACTGATGGGCAAAACTACGCATCTCAGACCAAAAGCAACAATTATGGCTCGCATTATTACAGCGCATATGGTTGGCCGATTAACGAGCGATTGGGCAAATGGGGCTGGTCGAACTGGCAGGTCATCAAAGAAATGGACAATAGAACCAAATGGGCCTGTGAGAATGCAAAGTCTAGTCCGTCAAAAATCGAGATCTACACAATTGGACTGGGAATATCGGCAAGTTCAACCAACGGTAAGATGCTCTCAGATTGTGCGACGAGCAGCAATCATGATTTCTTCCCGTCTAGTTCGTCTGACCTTATCGACACGTTTGAGACCATTGCCGATCAGCTTTCTGATCTGCGGCTCTCAAAATAGAGACAGCAGTTCAGCGTCAAATTCTGGATATCAATCATTTTAGGGGGGGGGTGGTACCGCCTCCCCGGCTCGAACGGGGGACCCCTAGTTCCACAAACTAGTGCTCTAACCAACTGAGCTAAGGCGGCATATCCAATTGTGGGCCGATACATAAGCCCCACTTGCGCGGTTTGCAAGAGTGCTTTTGCGCCAAATTACATTTTTTTCCACACCTTCCCGATCTTAACCATGAAACCTGTCTGTTTGGGTCCAGCATACGGTTTTTATGGACCAACGTCGCCATGCGCGATATTTAATTATAGGTAAACTAATGGTGCCAGAAATGTATCAAAATGGCACAAGGGAAGTTAAGAGTAGCTATGCAGCAAGACTGGATTTACACCAATGTAGGGCAACGCGTTTTAAGTTACGCGCTTGATCCTCGTCCAGTTTGGTTTTGGAATGAGGACGGTAGCGAGCTTATTTGGCGCAATCTGGCGGCAAAGCTGTTTCGCTCGAAGTTCAAAAAAAAGGGCCTCAAGTTTCTGCCCGATCCAAAGCCGCTTAAAGGGCAAGTCAATCGCCTGATCAAGCTTGGTCACGATGGCCGCGCCTCTGTTTCCCGTATGCGGTTTCAAATGGGCAAGAAGCCTGTTTCCGCGACATGTTCCTGCATACCGTTAAAAACTGATCAGGGTGAAAATGGCTTGCTGGTCATTTCCACCGATGCGATCGATTTCAACCAGTTTGATGGTGATGCATATGCGCTTGTTGCAGATGAACAGATGTTCTCGCCAGCGCAAACCTATGTGATCATCAATGCCGAAAATGAGATTGTTGCTGGCGCCACTGAGCACGAAAACGAAGACGATTTACAGCGACTTCTCAACAGCAGCTTTGCGCAATTAAATGATGCATCGCAGCTTGATGTGAGCCTTAAGGCCGGGGCGTCGATGCTCATGCTTGATTTTGCCGCACTGGCTAGTGCGTGGAAAGCAGAAGTAGAAGCAGAAGCAGAAGCAGAAGCAGAAGCAGAAGCAGAAGCAGAAGCGGAAGCGGAAGCGGAAGCGGAAGACGAGACCAGCGCAGCTGATGAAGAGCAAGAGGAAACAGTCAACCAAACGATCGCTGCTGAAAGTGAGCCAGCACAAAGCGTTGCGTTGGCAAATGACGCCCCTTCAACAATCAGCCCGCAAGAAGATCAAACGCTAGTTTCTAGCGATCAACCTGAAATGTCAGTCTCTGATACGCTTAATGATGACGACGCGCAGGAACCAGCCATCGCCACGTCGGAGCCAGAAGACATAGAAGAGTTCGGCGACGACGAATATGACATTGAGCATCTCGCGACGCTGGACGGCGCGAATGATGCCGATGAAGACTTGTCTGCAGACGCCGAGCCACAAAATGATACGGCTCAAGACCAAGATGAACCTGCAGCTGTTGCCCCAACTGGGCTGACGGACTTAATTGATCATCTTTATAGTTCAGGCAACAACATCACCGCCGATGCGCTAGATGATACTGAATTGCTGGCTGCAAACCGTATTGATGCGAACGAAGACTTTGCTGATCCAACAGACGAAGCAGCTATTGATGACGCGGCAGAGAAGCCCCAAGTCCAAGGCGTTGAAAACGAGCAGTTGAACGCAGTGCGCGACGAGTTGGCCGAATTGGACGATGGTTCGACCGAAGAAGATCAGACCCCAGCGCTTTGGAGCATTTCTGCGACGCATGTTTTGCGAGAAGCGGATGAAGAAACGCAAAAGCTGACCGCAGAAGTCGCGGACAAGACCTCAAAATACAACTTTGATGAGCTTTCACGGATATTGCGCGAACGGGTGAACACTGAAGAACCCGTCAAAGAAACGGTCGAACCTGAAGCGCCAGTGCGTGAGCCGGGCAAAGTTGTTGCGATGACGCCATCGCCGCAGCGCGACCTAAATGGAAAATCGTCACTTGTTTCGCTTAGCGACGAAGCACTTGTGTTGAACAAATTGCCATTGGGCATTCTGATATTCAGAGATCAGGACGTATTGTTCGCCAACCGGTCAATGGCAGATCTTGCAGGCTACAACACCACCAATGACCTTCGCGATGCGGGACTTGACGCCATTTTGCCTCGCGCTGATGACGCGGGTCACGATTTTGGCCCCATTGCAAAAATTCAGCGCCAAGATGGCGAAATGGTTGAGGTTTCTGCGCGTTTGCAAACAACAGTTTGGCAGGGGCAAAATGCCTATATGCTGACGGCGCGCGAAGAGCAATCAGGTCGCACCAACAATGGCATAATTGCGCAAGAGCGTGATGATGCGCAGGTGAGCTTTGCGAAAATCGCCAACGCTTTGGGTACGGGTTTCATTCAGCTTAATCGCGCTGGCTATGTGCTTGAACTCGATGGTGAAGGCAGCCGCATATTTGGGCCATCGATTGACCTGTTGCGCAATCGCCCAATCCTTGAATATGTCTCAACCGACACTCGCGGCACCTACCTCAACATCTTATCCGGAGAAAGTGACAGCGGCACGATCAAAGCCTTTGCTGGCGCTGAGCATTGCGAGATAAAACTGTTTTTGGGTGATGTGGAAGACACCTCAAGCCCAATCTTCGGTCTGATTTTTGCGCAAAAACCAGATCAGGCGCAAATTGACCACCAAAAAGATGAACTCAACAATGTGCTGCCAATTCTAAGCCGCGAAATTCGCCGCCCGTTGGCCAGCATTGCCGGATTCAACAGCTTGATGAAAGACGAAGCCTACGGGCCAATCGACAATGATCGCTACAAGGAATATATCGGCGACATTCATTCTGCGACCCGACAAATTGAAAAAGTCATTGGTGAAATCGACGATTTGAGCCGCCTCAATATCGGCGAAGTCGAACTACTAAACCAAGAAATTGATTTAGGGCTATTGCTCAACCGCTGCATCGTGCGCATTCGCGCTCAAGCAAATGCGCAGCAGGTTTTTGTACGCAGCGCGATACCAGAAACCAGCTATTTCGTTGAAGCGGATGAAAAGCTTTTGACCCAAACCATCATGAATCTGCTCGCAAGTGCGGTCACGCTGACCCCGGCTGGCGGCAATGTGGTGCTTAGCGCTGTGCGTGACGAAGACGATAATTTGATGATCCATGTGCGTGATATGGGCGAACAGGGGCAAGACCGTGCCGAACAGTTCATTGTTTATCATGAACCTGAAGGCGATGAGGCCGTTCCCGCCGATTTTGTACGCTCTGGTGTTGGCCTTTCGCTGACACATGCCTTGGCCAAAGCCAACGCTTTCTCACTTTCATTGGATCATATTGGACGCACTGGCATGCTGATGGAGCTGGCGATTCCGGCTGATCGGGTGTTTGGCACTACAAACTAGTTGCGACATTCTGACGCACCTTTGTGTCCCGCCCAAATTCGTGGAACTGCTTATTTATATAGAGTTTTGAACTCCAGTTTAGAACCATTCAAAAAAGCATACTCAAATACTCGACTTTGACTTGATCTGCATCGTTGACGGGAATGCAAAAACCAAAGAAAACCCCATGCAACGGAGGGACATCAACCCCTTTTTAGATGGAGTGAAGAAATGAATTTGTCCAAGTCGCTTGCAGCTACTCTGATCGCTGGTTCATCATTTTTTGGTGCCGCAGCAGTTGCTGAAGAAATCAACGTTTACAGCTATCGCCAGCCAGAGCTTTTGAAGCCACTTACTGACGCGTTTGAAGCCGAAACAGGCATTAAAGCAAATGTGTTGTTTGCAAAGAATGGTCTAGTGGATCGTCTTGGCTCAGAAGGCGAGAACTCACCAGCTGACGTATTGTTGACCGTTGATGTTGGCCGTTTGGACGCGATGAAGCAAGCTGGCATCTGGCAAGCTATTCCAACAGACATCACCGCAAAAATTCCTGGTGAATTTGTCGACCCAGATGGCGCATGGGCTGCGTTGTCGCTTCGCGCTCGCATATTCTACGTTTCAAAAGACCGCGTGAGCGATGAGGAACTATCCTACGCTGATTTGGCCAATCCAAAGTGGCAGGGCCGCGTGTGTACACGTTCGGGCCAACATGCGTACAATATCGGCCTAATCGCTGCGCAAATCGCAAATGAGGGCGAAGAAGCAACCAAAACATGGCTTGAAGGCGTTCGTGACAATCTTGCACGCAAACCAACTGGCAATGACCGCGCCCAAGTGAAAGCCATCTTCTCTGGTGAGTGCGATATCTCAATCGGCAACACCTATTATATGGGCAAAATGGTCACAAACGACAAAGAGCCAGAGCAAAAAGAATGGGCTGCTTCTGTTCGTTTGGTCTTCCCAGGTGCTGCACAAAACAAAACCCACGTGAACATTTCAGGCGTTGGCTTGGCTAAGCACGCACCAAACCTTGATGGCGCTAAGAAGTTCATTCAATTTTTGTTGTCTGAAAAAGCGCAAAGCATCTACGCAGAAACAAACTTTGAATATCCTGTTTTGCCGGGCGTTGAAGCATCTGACCTTGTAAAAGGCTGGGGCGAGTTGAAAGCTGACGATCTGTCGCTTGCTGAAATCGCTGACAAGCGCGACGAAGCCAGCAAATTGGTGGACGAAGTCAAGTTTGACGAAGGCCCACAAAACTAAGCCTTTGCACAAATTCCAAATCCGCTATACCAAGAAACGGATAGCGGATTTGATTGGAGAAGAACGATCGCTGGTCAAAGCGACAAAGCTCACAACTTAATTGCAGGCGCGGTTTCGCGCCTGTCTTTTGTTGAGCTATTTGTGATCTTTTCCATGGCCCTGCCCACACTGGCCCTTGGCTGGTTGGCCCTTGGTGCATTTGGCACAGAGGGCGGATTATTCTCCCGCATGTTGCCAGTTGCTTTGCGCGAGACGGGACTTTTGCTGCTTCTGGTTGGCCTTTTCACAGGTGTAATCGGCCTGTTGAGCGCTTGGCTTGTTTCCAACTTTGAATTTCCAGGGCGCAAGCTTTTTGAATGGGCGTTTATTCTGCCGCTTGCCATACCTACCTACATCTCTGCCTATGCGTGGGTTGAGGTAATGGACTTCACTGGTCCTTTGCAAACCGCCATCCGCACATTCACCGGCGCAAAGTCGATGCGCGAATATTGGTTCCCCGATTTCCGCACCATTGGCGGCGCCGCCTTTGTGATGAGCTTGGTGCTCTATCCGTATGTCTACTTGAGCTGCCGCGCGTTTTTCCTGATGCAATCAGGTGTGTTGGTTGCCGCCAGCCGCACCTTGGGCGCTGGCCCATGGCGTACGTTTCGCGACGTCATTTTGCCACTTGCGCGCCCTGCCCTAATCGTTGGGGTTTCGTTGGCACTGATGGAAGTGATCAACGATGTGGGCGCGGTTGAGTTTTTCGGGGTGAACACCCTCACCGCAATTGTTTATGCCACATGGCTCAATCAATCGAACTTGCCCGGCGCGGCGCAATTGGCGGTCACCACCGTGATTATCATCGCTGGGCTTATTTGGCTCGAACAGCACGAACGCCGCAAACTAGATTATCTCACGCGCCGCGATAGCCGCGTGCCCCCTGCCCGGGTCAAAATTCCACCAACAATCGCAGTTTGGGTGACGTTATTTTGCACCGTTATTGTTGGTTTGGGCTTTGTGGTGCCGGTGCTAGAACTGTCTTCGACCGCCATGGTGCGGATCGCGCGTGGTATCGTTGGCTTTGAAATTCTTGAAGCCTTGTGGACCACGGTGTGGCTCGCCTTTGTTGGCGCTGCCATTTGCGTTGGCATTGGCTATTTTACGGCACGGCGCATGGTAAATGCGGACGGAAGCCGTAATCTTTCCTATCTCGCCACCTTTGGCTATGCGGTGCCCGGCACCATTTTGGCCATTGGCGTTTTGGTGCCGCTTGGGTTCCTTGATGGGGTGATTAACGACGCGACCCGCGCTTGGTTCAATGTCACCGTTGGGCTTGTATTATCCGGGTCACCAATTGCCATTCTCTACGCTTACTCGGTGCGGTTTCTAACCGTTAGCCACAATTCGCTTGAAGCGGCGATGAAAAAGCGCGGCGTCAACTTGCTTGAAGCCGCTCACGTGTTGGGCGCAAATCGCTGGCGCTCTTTAATTGAGGTTGATCTGCCCACTTTGCGCCCTGCCATTGTTGCTGCGCTGACATTGGTTTTCGTCGAGTGCATCAAAGAACTGCCCGCAACCCTCTTACTGCGCCCCTTGGGCCTTGAGACGCTTTCAACCTATGTTTACGCCGAAGCGAGCCTTGAGAATTTTGAAAGCGCGGCTGTTCCAGCTTTGCTCATCATTGCCATTGGCCTTGTGCCCGCCATTTTGGGCGGCAAGCTGCAGGGTGGTGAAAGGTAGGGGTTTTGGCAAAAGGTTGCCCGCATTTATGCACACCGATTTGGTTCTAGTGACGAAAGAGAAACCGTCCGCTGCTATAACTGAAGGTGAATATGGTCGTCATGACGAGCGGCTCTACAACCTTGAAATCTGATTTTCGGATTGTGAGCTAGAAGGCGTGACTTTAGATGCGGCTCAATAAAAACCTTACCGACACGCTCATCTTCGCCCAACAATTGCAAGGCATGCGCCATGCGTCGCGGCTCTAAATCGTAGTCGGGCCAAAGCATTTGCAACCAAGCCAAGTCCCACCTCAAGGTTATCATATTCTCAGCACACTCGGTCGGCCCATTTTCAAAAGCAAAATACCCAATTGGTGACCTGGTTATTCCGTTTAAGAAACCACTGTCGTCTTTATAAAAGAAGGCAAGATCAACTTTTCGACCATCATTGTGCGAAAGATGAGGCAGCAACGGGAAACCTGAAATGAAGGGAAAATTTGCATCTAAGACTAGGGTCGTTGTATCCGGAAATTGCTGTTCCATGTTGATTGAGAAATCCAGCAATACAGCCTTTAGTTCAGGCGTAACATATTGCCTGTTCAATGCACAAAACAAAATCGATTTCATTTTAAAGGTGCTTTCGGACACACATGGAATTGGCTCGCGCCCCAACACTGGGGCGATTGCAAGCGCGCCAACCGATAATGCCAAGTAAGCCGAGACGAAAACCAATATTCGCCGCCTAAAACACGTAGCAACTAGCCAAGCCACACCTCCTAGCTGCGTAAGGAGAGTCAGAAATACAATTAGGAGTGAATGAAACAATATACGGGCCATACGAAACGTATATCGCAACTATTGGTACGATAATAGTAACGCTCCTTCATCACCCTCATGCAACAAGGTGGTGTTTGCGCCACGCAGGCTGGCCTAAGTATGACGGCGGTTTTAACCGCATATTGATTGGTCCCGCATCAAGTGCGGGACGGTGCAAGAAGACAAGCATCACTCAAAACCGTACCGCCCCGGACGGAGCACGCAAAGCGTGAGGAGATCCGGGGCCAATTTCGTTATCTTTCTGTAGATCCCGGCTTAAGGCCGGGAATGCCCCTTCAGAGGCTTTTGCACACTGCCGTTGACGCCGCTTGGCGACAATTTCCCCAACTCACCGATTATTGCCCATACCAATCTTGCGGTTTGCGCACCGCGCTTCTTCCCACCTCGTCTTTTACGCAAAAATACTGCATCACGAAGCTTTCATCCGTTCAACCAAAGTTGGCTTTTGCATTTTTGCCCATATCCGATAGAACTAAGTTCAGGTTTGACCCACACAAATCAGGGATGAGATACAGTGCAAATTATTGAAAAGACGGTCAAAAAATCGCTCGCATTCGCAGCAGTTCTTGGCCTTTCCACCTTTAGCGCGTTTGCCAGCGACATACGCGTTGGCATGGTTTTGGAGCCGCCGCATCTCGACCCGACAGCTGGTGCAGCCGCTGCGATTGATGAGGTGGTTTACGCAAACGTATTTGAGGGCTTAACTCGGATCGACCAAAATGGCGCGGTGCAGCCTTCTTTGGCAACCTCCTGGACCATCTCAAATGATGGCACGACCTACACGTTCAACCTCAAGCAAGGTGTCAGCTTCCATGATGGCACAAGCTTTGATGCGGACGATGTACTGTTCACTTTTGAGCGCGCACGCGCTGAGGACAGCACCAATGCGCAAAAGGGCATTTTTGCGCCGATAACCTCGGTGACCGCCATCGACCCTGCAACAGTGGAAATCAAAATTGCCCAGCCGCAAGGTGACTTTTTGTTCAACATTGGCCGTGGCGATGCGGTGATTGTGGCGCCTGAAAGCGCTGAGAAAAACCAATCTAACCCAGTTGGCACCGGCCCATTCAAGTTCGTACGTTGGGACCAAGGCAGTCGCGTGATTTTGGAAAAAAACGCCGACTACACTGGCACGCCAGCGCATATGAACAAGGCGACATTCGTGTTCATTTCTGACCCGAACGCGGCACAAAACGCCATGTTGGCGGGCGATGTGGATGGCTTTGCCAACTTCCCCGCGCCGGAAAGCCTAGCGATTTTTGAAGCGGACCCACGCTACCAAGTGGTACGTGGCTCAACCGAAGGCGAAACGATCCTTTCGACCAACAACGCCAAAGCGCCGTTTGATGATGTGCGCGTGCGCAAAGCAATTGCCCATGCCCTTGATCGCCAAGCGATAATTGATGGGGCAATGTTTGGTTATGGCACGCCAATTGGCACCCACTTCGCGCCGCACCACCCATATTATGAGGACTTGCTTGGCACCCACCCGCGCGACATTGAAGGCGCGAAAGCATTGCTGGCCGAAGCGGGATATCCTGAAGGGTTCAAAGCAACGTTCAAATTGCCACCGCCAACATATGCGCGCCGTGGTGGACAAATCATCGCCGCGCAATTGCGCGAGATTGGCATCGAGTTAGAGTTGATCAATGTCGAGTGGGGTCAGTGGCTGGAAGACGTGTTCAAAACCAAGAACTACGACCTTTCCATCGTCAGCCATGTGGAGCCATTTGATATCGGCATCTATGCGAACCCGGGCTACTATTTCCAATATGACAATGTGGTTTTCCAAGCGATCATTGAAAAGCTCAATGTGACCGCCGATGAAGCCAAGCGCGAGCAATTGGCCCGTGCTGCCCAGCGCATATTGGCTGAAGACGCGGTGAACGGCTATTTGTTCCAATTGGCAAAGACTGGCGTTTGGAATGCCAACCTTGAAGGCATGTGGCCAAACTCACCTGTTGAGGGCAATGATTTGACCGCTGTTCGCTGGACGAATTAGGCTTGACTTTAGAGCGCTAGCAGGGCCGATTGACCACTATGATTGGCTTTGCAGCAAAACGGATATTTGGCGTCGCGGTTACCCTTTTGGTGGCCGCGGCGATCATATTTTTCCTGCTTGATATTCTGCCCGGCGACCCAGCGCGCTTCATGCTTGGGATCAATGCCACTGACGATGCAGTTGCGGCCTTGCGCACCGAATTGGGCTTAGATCAATCCGCTTTCAACAGGTTCTTTATTTGGCTCTTCGGTCTTTTTCAGGGCGATTTGGGCATAAGCTTTTCGCAGCGCATGCCTGTGACGCAATTGATGGCCGAGAGGTTGCAAGTTAGCCTGCCGTTAGCGCTTGGTGCACTCACACTCTCAACGCTTATCGGTCTGCCCATTGGCATTATCGCCGCGCAAAATCGCGGCAAGTTGGGTGACACGTTGGCGATGATTTTGGCGCAAGTGGGCATTGCCATCCCAAACTTCTGGTTCGCCATGCTGTTGGTTCTCGCTTTCGCCGTCACTTGGCGAATTTTCCCACCCGGCGGCTTTGTACCCTGGAGTGATGACCCGTTGCTGGCCGCCCGTTCTTTGGTGTTGCCCATCATAGCGTTGGCATTGCCGCAGGCGGCGATCTTGGCACGCGTGATGCGCACATCTTTGGTGGATGTGATGCAGGCCGACTTCATCCGCACGGCACGCGCCAAAGGCTTAACCCAGAGCCAAGCCATTTGGCGGCATGGGGTGCGCAATGCTTTGCTGCCTGTCCTTACCATAATGGGTTTACAATTCGCGTTTTTGATCGCCGGCACCATCATCGTTGAAAACGTGTTTTACTTGCCCGGGTTGGGCCGTCTGATTTTCAGCGCTATCTCTGCCCGCGATTTGATTGTGGTGCGCAGCGCGATTTTGGTGCTGGTGGCCATGGTGATTTTGGTGATGTTCATTGTCGACTTGGCTTACGCATTTGTGGACCCGCGCATTCGTGCTGGCGGAGGACGAAGCGATGGCTGAGCAATCCACATTCGCCCGC
Organism: Maritalea porphyrae; assembly: GCF_030159895.1. Classification (GTDB taxonomy): domain Bacteria; phylum Pseudomonadota; class Alphaproteobacteria; order Rhizobiales; family Devosiaceae; genus Maritalea; species Maritalea porphyrae. The sequence continues at coordinate 1,296,708 of NZ_BSNI01000002.1, read as the reverse complement.
GCCTTATCCCACCCCAGTTTTCGCGTTGGGCTTTTGGGCAGTTTCATCTTCATTTTACTGGCGCTGATCTCTGTGGTTTGGACACCTTATGCCACCGACATCGTGGACATTCCCAACCGCTTCGGCAGCTTCTCTGCCAGCAACTGGCTCGGCACAGATTATCTCGGGCGCGATCAATTCTCGCTGTTGATGGTTGGCATTGCCTCTAGCCTAAAAGTGGCGCTGTTGGCCGTGGCGATTGGCGCATTGGTTGGCGTGCCTTTGGGACTGATGGCAGCGGCGCAACGCGGTTGGCTAGAAGCGATAATCTTGCGATTCAATGACTTTATCTTTGCCTTCCCGGCCATCATCTCAGCCATCATCATCACGACGCTATTCGGCCCCTCGGCAATCAATGCGATGGTGGCGATTGGTATTTTCAACATCCCGGTTTTCGCCCGCGTGGCGCGTGGCGGGGCGCTCAGCCTGTGGACGCTCGAATATGTGGATGCGGCAAAGCTTTCCGGGCTGACGAGTGCACAAATTAGCTTGCGCCATATCTTACCCAATGTGGCCAGCCTGCTGATTGTGCAAGCCACCATTCAGCTCTCGCTTGGCGTGTTGGCAGAGGCTGGTCTTTCCTATATCGGGCTTGGCACGCAGCCACCGGATACGAGCTTAGGGCTGATGCTGAAAGAAGCGCAGAGTTTCTTCTTCGGCTTCCCCATGCAAGCGATCATCCCCGGGCTAGCGATTGTGCTGTTTGTGATCAGCTTCAATCTGTTAGGTGATGGGTTACGCGATACGCTCGATCCGAAATTGACAAGGGTTAGCACACTCTAATTATTATGAAATGGCGCGTGATATGACAAAAAATTCAAGGAAAAGTCTGATGGTCGGGTTATCAACCCGGTCAAAGGCTTTGACGTACGAATTTTGCCGACATTGCGCCGCGTCCAGAGGATGGAACGAGCTACCAGTTCCCGTGCGTTGTGTATGCTTGAAAGCCACAACGGCTTCCTGCGCAATCACGCCTACGGCAACAAGAAAGCTCGCTTCCACCATTTCGCAAGAATTAGAGAGTGCTAACCCGTTAGCCGGAGGCGTTGATGTCGCTGGTTGAGGTCAAGGATCTATCTATCAGCTTTGGTGACCACGCGGTGGTACACGCCATTTCGCTTTCGATTGATCCGGGCCAACGGGTCGGCGTGGTGGGAGAAAGCGGATCGGGCAAAAGCCTAACCGCTTTGTCGATTATCGATCTGCTGCCCGAAAGCGACAAGACCAAAGGCGACATCGTTCGCAACGTGCCCACGGGCGAGAGCTTGCGCGGCAAGCATATCGGCATGGTGTTTCAAGAACCCATGACCGCGCTGAACCCGCTGATGAAGGTCGGCGACCAAATCCGCGAAGCGCTTGAGTTGCATTTGCCGGGCATTGACTTTGTGGCGCGTGTTGCCGAGCTGATCGAAGAGGTGGAGCTGCCACCAAGCGTTGCGAACCGCTATCCGCATGAACTATCGGGCGGGCAACGTCAGCGCATTGGATTGGCAATTGCTTTGGCGGGGGAACCTGAATTGCTGATCGCGGATGAACCAACGTCAGCGCTTGATATGATCACGCAAGCGCAGATTATTGCGCTGATCAAACGGGTTTGCAAAGCCCACAATATGGCGCTTTTGTTTATCTCGCACGACCTCGGGGCCGTGGCGGCGCTGTGCGACTTTGTGCATGTGCTTGAGCGCGGCAAACAAGTGGAAAGCGGCACTACTAGCTCTGTTCTGAAATCACCGCAGCAAGCCTATACCAAACGCTTAATCGCCGCTGCAAAGCCAACCCGACGTCGTCTCACGACGCGCACAATCGGTCCGCCATTGTTGGAACTGGATGGCATTTCAAAACGCTTTAAGCTGCCCGGTCCGATTTGGGCGAAAAAATCTTATGTGCAAGCGCTCAGCGATATTTCACTGACCATTCGCGAAGCAGAATGTGTGGGGCTGGTAGGCCCTTCCGGCTGCGGCAAAACCACCTTGTCGCGAATTATCGCCGGGCTGCAAACTGCACAACGCGGCACCATCCAATTCGATGGTCATGCGTATGGGCGCAAATTGGGCGAAATGCCCCGCGCCGCGCGGCGTGAGCTTTCAATGGTGTTTCAGGACCCATTCGGCAGTTTTGACCCGCGCCTTAATATGGCGCAATCGCTCTACGAACCGCTCAATTTGATGCCCGAACTTGACCACGCCGAGCGGCGAGAGCGGGTGCATATGGCGCTTGAACGGGTTGGGCTGACCCCTGAGATGCTCAAACGACACCCGCATGCCTTTTCCGGCGGGCAGCGCCAACGCCTCGCCATCGCGCGCGCGCTTGTGTTGCGCCCCAAACTGGTGGTGCTTGATGAACCTGTTTCCGCGCTTGATGTGTCCATTCGCGGCGATGTGTTGGAATTGCTTGCCGACTTACGTGAGAACTTTGGCATCGCCTATTTGTTCGTCAGCCACGACCTAGACGTGGTCCGCGCCGTTGCTGACCGGGTGCTGGTGATGGACAAGGGCAAAATTGTTGAACAAGGCGATGTGGACACGGTGTTCGATGCGCCACAAGCTGAAATCACGCAGCGATTGTTGGATGCGAGGTTGGGGGTTTGAGGGTGCAGGAGCAGATGTCTGCTACGCGGACTTTTCTGAAATTCGCTAGGGTATTGCGAGTTAGCAAATTGGGTGGAGAGCGGGCATTTGCTATGCAGACGCCCAACCCGCACTGGTTCGCCCTGAGTATTTAAAATGAAAATGACTTCACAACGTCAGTCGTTTTTGAAACCACTTCATCAGCCTCTTCTTTCGTAAGACAAAATGGGGGCGCGAAGCCGAGAATGTCGCCCTGCGGCATGGCGCGACCAATCACGCCTTTTTCAAGCAAGCCGGCGGCAATTTGTGGGCCTATTTTCTGCGCCGGATCAAAGAAATTGCGTTTTTCTTTGTCGGCAACAAATTCAATGGCACACATCATACCTTCACCGCGCACATCGCCGACGTGAGGATGCTCGTGAAGCGCTTGGCGCATTTGAACATTCAAATAGCTGCCAACTGTGCCCGCATTTTCAATCAGACCCAGGCTATCGATGAGATTGAGATTTGCGACGCCTGCTGCAGCGCCGATTGGGTGCGCGGAATAAGTCCAACCATGTCCGATCGGGCCGTTTTCGTCGGTGCCTTTTTCCAATACAGTCCACATTTTCTCGCCAACGATGGAACCTGACAGCGGCGCATAAGCGGAAGTCATGCCCTTGGCGATAGTGATGAGGTCTGGTTCGATACCATAATGCTCAGATCCAAACATTGTTCCCAAACGACCAAAACCAGTCACAACTTCGTCCGCCACCAACAAGATGTCATGCTTTTTCAACACTTCTTGGATTGCGGCCCAATACCCAGCAGGAGGAGGTACAATACCACCTGTACCCAAAATGGGTTCACCAATGAATGCGGCGATAGTATCTGCGCCTTCAAGGGATATCAGCGTCTCCAGCTCAGCAACACAGTGCGCAACAAACTCGCTCTCGGTCTGCTCAGCATTCTCACGTCGGAAGAAATATGGAGCCTCGGTATGCACGACTTGTTCTAGAGGCAAATCAAATTTTTTGTGGAACAGTTCAAGACCTGTGAGTGAGCCGGTCATCAAGCCTGAGCCATGATATCCGCGCCATCTTGAAATAATCTTCTTCTTTTCCGGGCGACCCAAAATGTTGTTGTAGTACCAGATCAGCTTAACGTTAGTCTCATTTGCATCTGAGCCACCTAGGCCAAAATAGACTTTGGACATATTTTTTGGGGCTCGATCCAAGATCATTTTCGCCAAAGTGATCGAAGCTTCGGTGCCATGACCAACGTAAGAGTGATAATAGGCCAACTCTTTTGCCTGGTCAGCGATTGCCTCGGCAATCTCTTTGCGGCCATATCCCACATTCACACAATAAAGACCGGCAAACGCATCCAAGAGTTTGTTGCCTTCCCGATCAACAATGTGACAACCACTACCCCCGGTCACAATCCGCGTAGGACTTTCACCACGGGCATGCTGGGCTAAATGCGTTGAGGGGTGGAAGAAATTCTCTCGGTCCCATTGGTCCAGTTGATCATTTTTAAGCATAGAATTACCTCTGAAAATTTTGTGAATTTTGTGCGCAACTATGCCCAGTCGCGGCACACATATTTGATTTCGGTGAAGGCTTCCAAACCCTGGCGCGCACCCTCACGTGCCAAGCCGGATTGTTTAAATCCGCCAAATGGAATTGGCGCGCCCGTTACTTTCGAGCGGTTGACTGCAACCATGCCGAATTGCAATGCACGGGTCATGCGATAGATGCGTTTGGGGTCCATGGTGTGCAAATAGGCAATCAAGCCATATTCGGTTGCGTTGGCCATTTGGGTGACCAAGTCTTCATCAGAAAATGTTTGTATTGCGGCCACCGGGCCAAATGTTTCTTCTTGCATGATTTTCGCGTCGTCAGAAACATCTGCAAGAATGGTGGGCTCATAGAACAGGCCACCCAATTGATGTGGCTTGCCGCCGCATAGAATGCGCGCGCCCTTAGCCACCGCGTCACGCACATGTTCCACCTGTTTGTCAAAGGCACTTTGGTTCATCAATGGGCCCAGATCTGGATCTTCTACGCCCGGCCCAATGGTGAGTGCAGCTGTGGCTTTGGCGAATTTTTCGCAAAATTGTTCATACAGTTTTTCATGCACATAGAAGCGATTCGCGCCTAAACAATCTTGTCCGGTTGTCGCAAATTTGGCGGCGATGGCTTCTTTTACAACTTGGTCGAGATCGCAATCGTCAAATACGATGAATGGCGCGTGGCCACCAAGTTCCAGCACAAGGGTTTTCACCGTGTCAGCGCATTGTCGATACAAAAGCCGACCGACTTGCGTGGAACCAGTGAAAGAAAGCGCCCTCACGCGCGGGTCTTTGGTCCAAGGTGCAACAATGTCTGGCGCAACACCAGTGACCACATTGAACACACCGCTCTCAAAACCGGCCCGTTCTGCCAACTCTGCAAGTGCGAGAGCCGAAAATGGAGTTTCAGCTGAGGGGTGCGCCACGACAGTACAGCCCGCGCCAAGCGCTGCTGCCGCTTTTCGCGTAAGCATGGCCGACGGGAAATTCCATGGCGTGACCAGTGCGCAAACCCCAACAGGTTCGCGCCAAAGCTCCACCTCGGCATTATTGAGATGAGAGGTGACGCCTTCAATATTAGGTCGTTTCGCTTCTTCTGCGTAAAACTCAACAAAGGACGCAGCATAATCAATTTCGCCCAAAGCTTCGGATAAGGGTTTGCCTTGTTCAGCCACCATGATCTGAGCAAGGTCGGACTTATGCTCAAGAATTAGCTCGTACCAGCGACGCAGCAACTCGGCCCGTTCTCCTGGTAGTTTCTGAGACCAATGCCCAAAAGCACGCTGCGCTGCATTTACGGCTTCTTCGCTTTGAATGGAGCCAAGCGAAGACACTTCACCCACCCAACTTCCGTCTGCAGGGTTGGTGACAACAATCGAATTGCCATTCGCGCTATCGACCCATTTCCCGTCAATATAGGAAAATTGACGCATCAACTTTGCGTCGCGCAAATTCAAATGGGTTCGGTGCTCGTCTCCCGCTTCCAATATTTGATTAATGCTCATAACGACCTCCCAGTATTTCAATGAAAGACTAGAAAATAAGTCGCAGAAGATGGCACCAATCTGGGCGCTGTAATCAGAGGAGTTTTCTGCAAATGTTGGCAAGAAAAGACGATTTGACCTGCTGAATTTGCGCCGCGGTCAGTGATCACTCAAAAGCACATCAAAAGGGAGTAGGTTGGTCTGTTTCACTGGTTTGGTGACGATGTACGTGAAATAGCGGGCAAGTCCAATTTTTTGGTCCAGTAAATCGTCGATAAGCCGTTGATAGCTATCAATACTGGTGGTGACCACATGCATAAAATAATCCAACCCACCGCCGATGGCCCAACAGGATTGAATTTCCTCATATTGATCAATCGCGTCTTCAAATTGTCGAAAACTTGCCGCCTGATGATTTTCCAATTCAATCGCCACGAAAACCGTTACCGAGCTTGCGATTTTCTTTAGTGAGATATTGGCGTGGTAAGATTGGATAATCTGCGCTTTCTCCAACCGTTTTAGACGCTCCCAGCACGGGGTTGGAGATAAGTTTACACGGGACGCAAGTTCGGATTTTGATATCCGCCCCTCTTGGGACAAGACCTTGAGCATTTGAATGTCGCGATCATCAAGTTTAAGCATGTTTTGATCCCGCTAATTGTGCGATTTAATGGGCGTGCCCATATTTTTGGCCCGTGCCAAATCGTAGGCATAGTTGGCAATTGCAGTGTCTTGCGCCCCGGTTCCCGTTAGATCGCAAACTGTAATCTCACTATCACTTTGTCGACCCAATGACGGATCGACCACAAGGTCGCCCAACTCGATCGGCGTTCGTTCAATGTCCCAAGCACCTGCATCGATAGCACCTGCAAGCTCGCCAAGCTCTATACATTGTGAAACCCGGTCGCACACAAACCGGTCAGCTCGTGGCAGAATTTGCGGATCGAGTTCTGTTTTCCCGGCTTGATCGGAGCCCATAGCGGTGATGTGCAAATTTGGATGCAACCATTCTGCATCAATAAGCGGAACTCGCGATGGCGTGGTGGTGATTACCAATTGAGATTGTCTCACCAACTCCTCACGCGCCGCGACCGGATAAGTGGGCACGCCAATTTTATCTGCAATGTCTTTTGCACACTTGCGCGCATGATCATCATTGCGGCCGCAAACAAGCACCTTTTCAAATTTGCGCTCGTGATAAGCGGCTTCGACTTGCAGCCGGGCTTGCGCGCCAGTGCCGATAACGCCGACAGTTTTTACATGTTTGGGCGCAAGATGGCGCGCCGCAACACCGCCTGCCGCAGCCGTGCGCAGGTCCGTTAGATAGCCATTGTCTAGAAAAACAGCTTTAGCCAATCCAGTCCGAGCGCTGAGCAGCATCATTAGTCCATTGAGGCTAGGGAGACCAAGATTTGGATTATCAAAAAAGCCCGGTGAAACTTTGATTGCAAACCCGTCAAAGCCAGGAATGTAAGCTGTTTTGACGTCGACCTCGGCATTTATGTGCGGGATATCCATCGACATTACCGGGGGCATAATGACGTCTTTTTGGGCCAAAGCGGTAAAAGCACTTTCGATCAGGTCGTTGGTTGCACGACTTAGGCCAAGCAATATTTGTAGTTCGGCTTGTGTAACAATTAGAACATCATCGCGCATAGTGTTGACCCTTCACATGATACTCGCCCAACAAAACATCATTTCCTGTGATGATATTTGTAAAAAGGTCCATGTCTAAATTTCGGCCCGTAATGATTGTCGCGGTTGGTCCGACAATATTGATTTTGCGACTTAGCAGCGCGGCGACGCCGACAACACTGGCCCCTTCCGCCACCAAACGATCTTCGAAATATAGTGCCTGCATCGCACGATATATTTCTTCTTCTGTCACCAAAACCAATTGGTCCAGCATGTCGCGACAAAGTGGATAAGACAATTTATTGTTCATACCGATGCCGCCGCCAAGACTATCAGCAAGGCTTGCCACTTCATCCAGTTCCACGGGGCGTTGTGCCCGAATTGAAGCGGCCATTGCGGCGCCTCTATCCATTGAAATGCCAATGATGGTGATGTCAGGATTTATGGCCTTTGCCGCCACACAAATTCCTGCCGCCAATCCACCGCCAGATAGCGGCACCAGCAGTGTGCGAATATCGGGACGATCTCGCAGTAACTCCAGCCCAATTGTGCCTTGCCCCGCAATGACATTTTCATCATCAAAGGGAGAGATTTCAACAAAGCCTTGCTCACGGCTTAGGCGGTCGCTTTCGGCCATAGCTTCGTCTTGGCTTTGCCCCACAACTCTCACGGTAGCACCCAATTGTTCGACGCCCTCCACCTTTGCTTTTGGCACAAGCGAGGACATGCACACCACGGCTTTAAGGCCTCTCAGTTGGGCCGCATATGCAACGGCGCGGCCATGATTGCCGGTGGAACAACAAGTTACCCCAACAGCTTGATCATTTAGTCTCATAATGGCGTTTATGGCACCGCGCAGCTTGAATGCGCCCATGGGCTGCGTGATTTCAAGCTTTAGCAGAACCTGTTGCCCGGTTTTCTGAGAAAGAAATGGAGATGGGATAAGCGGGGTATTGTCCGCATGGCCAGCAATGGTTTTTTGCGCGGCGAAGATATCGGACAACTGGACCATTAGCGATTAATCCGCAGACTTCACAGCACTTAAGAATTGCTGTGTGCGCTCGCGTTGCGGGTTGTCAAACAAGGCAGTAGGTGTCCCCTGCTCCTCGATCTTGCCGTCAAAAAAGAAGCAAACCCTGTCTGAAATATCGCGAGCAAAGCCCATTTGGTGGGTCACCATGAGCATGGTCAAATTGTGTTCTGCCACCAGTTTCTTAATCACATTTGTCACTTCACCGATCACCTCAGGATCAAGGGCAGATGTCACTTCATCCAAGAGCATAACTTTTGGCCGCATGCACAAGGCGCGAGCAATGGCGACACGTTGTTGTTGTCCACCTGAAAGGCGTATGGGGTGTTGATCTTTTTTGTCTGCAAGACCCACCATTTCAAGCATGTCCTCGGCTCGCTCAATCGCTTCCTTCTTGTTCATCTTGAGCACATGAATTGGCGCTTCAATACAGTTTTGCAGCGCAGTCATGTGTGGGAACAAATTGAAGTGCTGGAAACACATGCCAATATCGCCCTTAACTGAGCGGATATAACTGTCCGAAGCGGGCACGAGTACGCCATTTTTTTCCATATGGGTGAGCGGTTTACCGTCGACATAAATCACCCCCTCATTGATCTTTTCCAAGGTCATGAGCATGCGCAAAACTGTGGTTTTACCAGAGCCTGATGGGCCAATAACGGTGACCATTTCACTTTGTTGAATGTCCAAATTGAGCGCGTCCAAAACTGTCAAATCGCCATAGCGTTTGCTCACATTCATAAACCGTACCATTGGTACGTCATCGCCGTTCAACTCCAATGGGTATTGAGACATATCTTCCATTTTATGAACCTTGTGTTTGAGCGGTGGTGCAAATTTGGATGGCAAAAGTCATCGTGTCATGCCGAGTTTTTGGCGCACAAACGCTTCGATAACGCGCAACAATGCAGCTGTGGGCAAAGACAGGGCCAAAAAGATCAGTCCAACAATTGTCATCACCTCAGTGTAGCGCCAGTATTCGGAACCGATAGCTGTTGCCACATGCATCATTTCTGCCACACCGATGACCATGAGCATGGGGGTGTCTTTGAATATGCCGATCAGATAATTGCCCATCCCCGGAAGGGCTAAGGGCACAGCTTGGGGCAAAATAATGCCAAAGAAGGAGCGCCGCGCCGATAGATTAAGTGCGATGCAGGCTTCGGCCTGTCCAGCCGGAACAGCCGCCAATGCCCCACGATAAACCTCGGATAGATAGGCTGCATAATGCAACCCAATAGCGATCATGCCTGCCACCCAAGGGCTTAAGGTAATGCCAAATTGGGGGCCAACAAAGAACACAAAGAAGATCTGCACCACCAAAGGCGTGGAACGGATAAACTCGACAAACTCACGAACAATTCTTGTAAGAATCTTGCTCTTAGTGCGTTGTCCCATCGCCAACACTAAACCGACTACCATGGCGATGCCATAGCCAAGAAAAACAGCGATCAATGTGTTGCCCAGTGCCCCGAACAAAGTTGTGCTCAATGCTGGATCTTTGCAGGCTGCGGCGAAGCCTAAATCTGTGTAGGCAGTGCCAAAAAGCTTGGGGAATACAACACATTGCACAAGCTCCCCATTCCAATCTAAGCGCTCGCCAACTTGGGAAAAATAGTCCGTGATAAAAGTGAACATATCTGGCCCTAACTTCGCTTCAGATTGCGAGAAAGTCGTGTTTCAAGCGCCCGCATGGACGGGGTGATGAGCAAACGCGCAATGAGGTAGTAAATGATCAAAATCGTGCCAAAAGTTTCAATCGCTGCGTAACTGAGCGAATAAATCTGACGCGATTGAAACATCAAATCTGTCACACTGATCAAGCCGACAAGGGCTGTACCTTTTAGCAGCTCGATTAGAAGATTGCCCCATGCAGGCAGCATGATCACAACAGCTTGGGGGAAAATAATGCGACGCATGCGCAACCTTGCAGACATGTTGAGTGCGTAGGCCGCCTCATATTGTCCACGCGGCACAGCCTGTATGGCACCGCGCACAACTTCGGCCCCGTATGCACCAAGGTTGAGACCCACAGCGATAAATCCAGCTGGATAAGGATCTAGAACCACGCCGAAAAAGGGCAGGACATAAAATATCCAAAACAGTTGGACTATCAAAGACGTGCCACGGAAAAATTCAATGTAGGTGGTGGAAATGGACCGGATAAGCAACGATGTTGAAACCCGCCCAACGCCGAAAATGGTTGCCATGATCACCGCAACAATGATCGCGAGCAATGCTTGCTCAAGCGTGATGAATGCACCGTCGACCAAACGATCCCCGAATTTGGCTAAGAATTCGAGGTAATTATCAACCCGACCAGAGACCTCTACTCCGCTGAGCAACGCCGCCAAAAGGCTCTTAATGGCCGATTGGATGCCTTCGTAGATGCTAACGATCGGTCCCATTGCAATTCTCTTTAGCGGCTTGAGTGAAAGACTTTTTTTGGAGCCCAAAAGACTGGGCTCCAAAATTTGTCAAAATGCGGTGATGGTTCGCGCCTTGACTAGTCGTTTGCGTGAAGCAAACAAGCTTCGCCCACTGTTGTATCGCCAGGCAAATTGGCTTTTGAGTAGCCATATTCAGCAACGTCGGCCAGCATTTTGTCGGTGCCAACATATTGATGAATGGCGGCATTTACCGCTGTTCGAAGCTTGTGATTGCTTTTGGTGAAGCCAAAGCCAACATAGTATGTTGAACCGGGAATGGCTGTCATTGTTAGGTTATCGTTGTTCGCAATCGCTTCTGCTGCTGTGAACACGGTCACGCCACCTGCCATTGCACGCCCTGCTTCAACTGCTGCAACAATTTCAGCCGGTCCCGGCACTTCAAGGATTTTGCCTGGCGCGCCGCCAGCATCCGCCCATGCTGCTACTTGGTTATAGCCTGCACCAGTTACAAATGTGCCGCCAGCGTCAATAATGTCCTGATAAGATGTGACGCCTGCGTCACCGCTCATAACAAATGCATCATAGGCTTGCATGATCGGGTCAGAAAAGGCGATGGCGTTACAACGTGATGGGGTAATGTACAACCCGCCCGTGACCATGTCCGAACGTCCAGCTTCTAGACCTGGGATCAATCCGCCCCATTCACTTACCACTGAGTCGGTGCCGTCATAGCCAGCGATCTCCAACACGTTCTGCGCAATCACATTTACGAACCCGAGCGGTTCATTGCCTTCACCTGGATAGGCCCAAGGCACTTCGTTGGCAAAACCAATTTTTACATTGTCTGCATATGCACCAACAGCAGAAAACGCCGTTAGAGAAGCCGCTGCTGCTGCGGCCAAAACCATTTTGAAATTCATGTTACTTCCTCCCTGTGAGTTCTATTAGTTGTACACATCATGCCCAAAACAATAGCGCTGTCAAATGAAAAACCCCAACATAATGGGACTTTCATTGCTTGACCCTCACATCATTTTGCTATGTTGTACACATCTAATGATTTTTTGGAGCTTGCGATGATTGCAAAAAATATCCCATTTTCGTCGAATGAATACGCGCGAAGGCTAACAAAAGTCCGCCAATCCATGGCCCAGATGGGTCTTGATGTCTTGTTTGTGGAAGACCCATCCAATATGGCATGGCTAACCGGCTATGATGGGTGGTCGTTTTATGTGCATCAGGGAGTTGTGATATCTCACGACCAAGATCCAATTTGGTGGGGTCGCTTGCAGGATGCAAATGGCGCTTTGCGCACAGTTTGGATGGCGGATGAAAACATATCTTTTTATCCAGACAATTATGTGCAGTCCACCGACAGGCATCCGATGGAAAATCTCGCGCAATTACTTGATCAACAGGGATATGCCAGCAAGGTCATCGGTGTGGAGATGGACAATTACTATTTTTCCGCCAAAGCCTATTTGTCGCTCGAAAGCAAACTGCCAAACGCAACATTTGCTGATGCCACTGCGCTCGTAAACTGGCAACGCATGATCAAGAGCGATGAAGAAATCACCTATATGCGCAAAGCTGCCAATATTTCCAACCGCATCATTGATGGTATTGTTGAACGGGCAGAGCCTGGTTTGCAAAAAAATGAAATGGTGGCCCAAATATATGGCGATGCGATCCGGGGCACCGGCGATGATTGGGGTGACTACCCAGCAATTGTTCCTTTGCTACCCAGCGGAGCGGATGCTTCTGCGCCACACCTGACATGGGACGGACGGAAGTTTGAAAATGATCAAGCTACTTTCTTTGAGATTTCAGGCTGTTTTCGTCGTTATCACGCGCCCCTAAGCCGCACAGTGTATTTGGGCAAGCCACCCCAATTTTTGGTGGATGCAGAAAAAGCTTTGGTTGCAGGCATAGAAGCAGGGCTTGAAACCGCAGTTGCCGGCGCTAGGACCCGCGACGTGGCGAAGGTGTTGGCCAACGAACTTGAGAAAGTCGGCATCAAACGCTCGTCCCGTGCTGGCTATCCGATTGGGATTTCCTATCCCCCAGATTGGGGAGAAAGAACCGCATCCATTCGCCCCGAAGATGAAACTGTGTTGGAACCGGGCATGACGTTTCATTTCATGCCGGGCATTTGGGAGGCTGACTGGGGATTGGAAATCACTGAAAGCATTTTGATCAAAGAGAATGGCCCTGCTGAATGCTTATGCGACCAGCCTCGAAAACTATTTGTGAAAGACTAGCTTAATGCACGATGATTTTGAGCAAGTTTTTTCAAAACTCATTGCTTTTCCAACCGTCTCGGCAGACAGCAATCTTGACCTCATTCACTTTGTGGCCAACCGGTTAAATGAGGTCGGTGCAAAGATTGAACTACAGCAAGATGAATCGGGGAAAAAGGCCAATATTTTCGCCACGATCGGCCCCGATATTGCCGGCGGCATTGTTTTGTCTGGCCACACAGATGTAGTGCCGGTTGCGGGCCAAAATTGGTCGAAAGACCCGTTTGCTCTCACCGCGCATGAGGGTAAATATTTTGGCCGCGGCACTTGTGATATGAAGGGTTTTTTGGCCGTCGCCTTAAACGCTGCACCGCTATTTTCCAGCTTAGATCTTAGAGTGCCTATTCATTTCGCTTTTACTTATGATGAAGAAGTGGGCTGTTTGGGTGGGCAAGAGCTCGCAAAATTGTTGCGCAATCGTCCCCATTTGCCCAAAGCGGCGATTGTAGGTGAACCCACCAAAATGCAAATTGTTGACGGCCACAAAGGCTGTTGCGAATACACTGTGCAATTTGAAGGACTTGCAGGCCATGGCTCGATGCCAGAGAAAGGCGTCAACGCAGCTGAATATGCGGCCCGTTTCGTGTCTAAATTGATGCAGTTGCGCGAGCTTTTGAAAGACCGTGCACCGACCAACTCCAAATTCGACCCTCCTTGGACGACTATCAATGTCGGCCGCTTAGCCGGCGGGTCTGCGCACAATGTTATTGTCAGCCAAGCAGAAGTTGACTGGGAAATGCGACCTGTCACTGCTTTAGATGCGGTTTGGGTGAAGACCACTTTGCAAGAGTTCTGCGATCAAACACTTTTGCCCGAAATGCGCACGATTTGGCCAGGGGCGAACATCACCAATCAAACCATTGGTGAAATCTTGGGTCTGGTGCCCATGCAAAGCAATTCTGCCCGTGAAATCGTCGCACGACTTACCGGGACAAATGAAACCCATTTGGTGGCATTTGGCACCGAAGCTGGGTTGTTTCAGCAATTGGGAGTCGAAACCATCGTCTGTGGCCCAGGATCGATTGAACAGGCCCATAAGGCGGACGAGTTTATCGAAATGGCGCAGATTGCAGCGTGTCAAAATCTGCTTGAAAAGCTTGCCTATTCGCTGGCCGAGGGCTAATTCAAATAGATGGACAAAAGCCCAACAAAAAAGTCTGACGACGTCGACAACAAATCTGAAAGCGCAGCAGGTCGTCGCTTTCGACAGATTTATGAAGAGATCAGGTCGCGCATTTCTTTGCTCGATTATCCTCCAGGCACACGCTTAAGCGAAGAGGCTTTAGCGATTGAATTTGGGGTCAGCCGCACCCCATTGCGGCGCGTATTATTTCGTCTGCAAAGTGAAGGATTGCTTGAATCCGTGCAAGGTGTGGGCACAATTGTGACCGACATTTCTAATGAGGACCTTTATCAAGTCTATCAATTGCGCATGGAGTTGGCCCCGCTTTTAGCCCGGTTGTCGCCTTTACCAATTACCGAAGAAACAGTTGCAAAATTTGAAGATCTTTACCGTCAAAGCGAAGAACTGACCAAAGACCCAAGCGCTCACGGCTATTGTGTGGTCAATATTGCCACCTTCCATGCCCTTGCCGATCTAACGGCCAACATGCCCTTGCGTAAGGCGATGGAACTACATTTTTATCAAACCGCCAGTATCTGGCTAAAATCTCTTGGTGAAGATGATGTGGCGCGCGAATGCCGCAATTTGAATGATGAGATCCGCGACTTTTATCATGCTGTCAAAATCGGCGATATTGATGCTCTCAGCCATCTGTGGCGCGCACATACTTCGGCGAGCGTCACACGCCTCAGGCAAAAACTTGGAGACTAAGGGTGTAGAGCGACACGTTGCGACATTGCGCTGATACTGGAGGGCGTTGCGATCCAGAACCACTCTGAGAATCTCATAGTTGTTGCGTTTCAGCCTTTTTTGTCGTTAGCTCAGTCGGCGCCGCTGGAAAGTCCGCAATGGACCGGGAGTGCCGATAAGTTCTGAAAATCGAATATCCGCTTTGGGCTCAAAGCAAACTTTAGCAAAAGCTTTTCCCAACCCCTCGTCACCCTCGGGCTTGACCCGAGGGTGACGAACGGGACTTCATCTGGCACAGAGGAAAACGATAAAATCCTACAACGCGAATAATCCCTGAGTCATTCCCGCGAAGGCGGGAATCCAGGCAGGAGTATCCCAATACACACAGCTTCATTCTGATGACAACCCGACCTAGATCCTCGGGTCTTATTTGCACGCTTGCGCAGCGCAGGCTGGCCCGAAGATAACGCCCCAGGGCAAATCATGTGATTCCTCATCAGCCTGCGTGGCGCGAACGTCACTTTGTTGTGCGGGACGGTTCAGGGTGTGAATTTCAGTACATCCCTCCATCACCCTGAGCTTGTCGAAGAGTGAAAAGAGAAAACCTGTCATCCTTCGACAAGCTCAGGATGAGGCAGTGGTCGCTGCAACGGCGGCGCGAAAAAGTAAAAACTTATCCCCGCCCCTTTTGGCTCACCTATACTCACTCCCATCTTCTTGCCCCAAGCGGCCATCGACGGATGGTGGGGAGGTGAGGTGTACTGCATGTGAAATGCGACTTGTTTGGCGCTAGGATTTTCTGCCTCACGGCTCGCAACGCTTTTCGGCATGACGCGCTAAGACCGCGCTATGCCTTCAAGCTGAGCCTCCGGCGGGGCGGCCAAAAAGTTGGCCGGGGTCCTCGCTCCGCTCGTCCTTCATTTCCCATGCATAACTTCGACAAAGAAGAGGCGGGTGACCCACGCTGCCGTGTGTGGGGAACGCGATAAACATATGTCCAGTCTGACGCCGAAGGCAGCCGTCAGTCATCAGTGGGTCTGTTCCCATTCAAAGCACTAGTGCTTTGGCTTTTCGGCACTCGAGATGAGTGCATAGCAGCGAAAACGCGATGCAGGTAAAGGGGATAGAAGGGTGAGCACCCCGGGGCATAGGTCTTATCGCGCAAAGCACCTGTCCACACGAGGCGTTTATTGTCTCACTTTTTACTTCACTTTCGAGACGAAAATCGCCTCGTGTGAAACGCAAATGAGTAAAATTCGGGAACCGTTGGTTGGCCGAACGCTTTGCCGTGTGTTGTTACCAGCGGTTGCCTAACAAGCAGTGGAGCAATTAGCATAAGCGGCGTGATAAATTTCTTGGAGAATTTAATGACACTTTTGGCAAAACTGAGATTCATGGTAACCAGCGCCCTTGTTCTTTTGGCAATGAGCGGCCCTGCCCTAGCTACCTCATCCCTTGATTGCACCGCCAGCGGCGCAGATGCTGGCGCATCAATTTTGTTTGGCGCTGGCCCCATGCTGAACGCCATTGATGCGGATGCCTTTTATGATGATCTGTTTGTTGCCACACGGCCATTCGACAAGGCGCAACAAGCCTACATTTTGCAGTTTTCAGGTGATGTTAAATCGATTGTTTTGCAACTGATGGATGATCAGGCAGACAAGCACCTGGCAACATTGCGTGTTTTGCGGCACATCGGTGACGAAGGGGAACAATTGCAGGTAGGGATTTTGCACGTGGTTGGCAAACCAGCGGTGGCGGTCGTCTGCGAAGGACCTTGATTGTTTTTATTGACCCACGTCAAAACGAATTCGCACAAACAGGTATAGCCTTAAATCATGGTCAGGGGGATGAGTTCTGGCCACGGATTAGATCAGCAAAAAGGAAATGCCAATGTCGCACACACCACATGAATTGCACGAAGAGTTCCCCGAGCACGCCGACCGTATTCACGCGCTCAAAACAAGTGATGCGCACTTCGGCAAACTGTTCGACGAGTATCACGAAGTAAACCGCGCAGTGCATCGCGCAGAGACTGATATTGAGCCAACTGACGATGTGAACCTTGAGAATATGCGCAAGCAACGCATGGTGCTCAAAGATCAAATTTATGCACTATTGAGCACCTAAGGGCGTTGCGGAAATCGCATCGCGCTAGAGGGTAACAATTCTATGCAAAGGTGCGATCGACGTGCTTAGATTGTTGTCATGAGTGACCTTGTGATTCCCGACGACAGCACCCGGCCCGCCGTGCCAGATGTGCCTGAGCTAAACGAAACCCAAAAGCTGCCCATGCGGCACTTGCGGGCAATACACGAACACCATCGACGCAATATGCGGATGATGGCTGGCATGATTGAGGGCGTGCGATCTGGCGACACTAGCGCCAGCGAGTTGCACGCCCATATCAAAGACAATCCAATCCTTGAGAACTATCGCGTGTTTGGCAATCTGTGTGGCCAACATTGCCAATTGGTCAATGGACATCACTCTATTGAAGACGCGCATATGTTCCCCGCTTTGACGGGCAAAAGCGCAGCGCTCGACAAAGTTGTGCGTCGACTGCGCGAAGAACATGAAGTGGTGCACGCGCTACTGCTTGAACTCGCGAGTGAAGCGGAAAAGCTTATTGCCAGCCCAAGCGAGGCGCAATTTGAGAGGACTATTGTTGCGCATCAGCGCTTGGAAAAACTACTCCACTCTCACTTCAGCTATGAAGAAGACAGCGTTGGCCCCGCACTTGGCCTGTACGATATCGGCATTTGAGGCACATCATTTGCGATCTTATCCCCCCTCGCTATAGTTCAACTATAATTTGAGCATTGGGAGGACGCGATGAGCGGCATTTTAGACTATTTCGATTTACAATCGGACGAACGGAAAAAGCAAAAAAGCGCAAGGGATTTGGGTTTGCAGACCATGGTCGACCCCAAAACGCCAGGCGCACCAGATGCGGCAACGCCGCCTCAATTCGCGCCGGTATGGCCGCAATATATCGCGCTCGTGTTGGGCATTGTGGCGGACCCTTTTATCAAGAGTTATATCGCCACAAAAAGCTTTGGTATGGACCTTGGCGCAATCGGGCCATTGCTGGCCTTTTCAATTGTCATGGGCATCATGATTTTGCCCGGCGTTTACAAAAACAGCTTCGCGCCGGACAAACCAATATTGGTGCAATTGGCCGCCATTTTCACCGCCGGGGTGGGTTGGCAGACGCTGTTTGAAGCGGCCGCCAAAACGGTGAGTTAGTTTTTCGCGCCGCCGTTGGTCGCTTCGCTCCCGACCCCGGCACCCCCGCCAATTGGTGCAAAAAGCCAGCGTGGGAATGAGCGATTAACTAAACAGGCTTCCCTTCAGAATCGAAGCGATGCAGGCGGCCCTCTTTGGCTTTCACGCCGATCTTGGCATGCACCTTCACCGGCGCATTGCCTTCTTGGCGGACGACGAACAATTCCTCGTCACCAATGTTGAGGTAAATGTAAGTATCAGAACCAAGGATTTCAGTGTGGACCACCTCGCCTTCCCAATCAGCGCCCTTATTGACGATGTCGAGGTGCTCGGAACGAATGCCAACGGTTGAACAATCAAATTTGGCTGCATGGGCACCGGTCAAAAGATTCATCTTCGGCGAGCCGATAAAGCCGGCAACGAACAAGCTTTGTGGCTTCTCGTATAGTTCCATGGGTGTGCCAACTTGTTGGACGATGCCATCTTTGAGGACCACAATCCGGTCGGCCATGGTCATGGCTTCCACTTGGTCGTGGGTCACGTAGATCATGGTTGTGCCGGGCAATTGCTCCTTTAGACCTGCGATTTCCATGCGCATTTTCACGCGCAACGCAGCGTCTAGGTTAGACAAAGGCTCGTCGAACAAGAACACTTTCGGGTCGCGCACAATTGCGCGTCCGATGGCCACGCGTTGACGTTGACCACCGGACAAGGCCTTTGGGAGGCGTTTCAAATATTCGGTAAGCTGAAGCTTGTCGGCGGCGGCTTCAACCTTCTCCTTGATCTCTTGCTTGGAGAATTTTTGGATCTTGAGCGCATAGGCCATGTTGTCGAACACCGTCATATGCGGATAAAGCGCATAGGATTGAAACACCATAGCAATGCCGCGCTTTGATGGGGCCACATCGTTGACCACGCGCCCAGCAATTTCCAACGTGCCACCGGAGATGGTTTCAAGGCCAGAAATGGTCCGCAAGAGCGTTGATTTACCGCACCCGGAAGGACCCACAAACACAATGAATTCGCCCGACTTAATGTCGAGATTTATATCTTTAAGCACATGGACATTGCCATACGACTTATCAAGATTTGTAATTTTAATGTCAGCCATGTTCCCTCCCCCGAAACGATGGATTAGCTGGCGTTTACGCCAAAGTAAGATGAAAGGGCTGGCAATGAAAGTTGATTACCAGCAATTGTTGAATTCGTTTTGCGCGCCGCAACACCAAAATCGGCAAGCATCGGTAACTCAATCGTTGCAGCTTGATCGCTCATGTTGAACACACAAAGCATCTGCTCGCCGTCCAGCTCGCGGATGAAAGCCAATACTTGATCTGTTGCATCGATGATCTTGATATCACCTTCGCGCAATTGTGGCGTAGCGGTGCGGAAAGCCAAAAAGTCTTGATAGTGGTGCATAACAGAGCCATCAGTTTGTGCATCAACGGCACGGCGCTGATGTTCAACTGGAATAGGCAACCATGTGCGGTTTGCAGTTGTGAAGCCAGCCTGTCCGCCTTCATGTTCCCAAACCATTGGCGTGCGACACCCATCACGACCTTTGTAGTTCGGCCAAAACTCAATGCCATAAGGATCCACAAGGTCCTCAAATGCAACCTCGGCTTCGGGCAGTGCCAGCTCTTCGCCTTGGTATAAGCAAACCGACCCACGCAATGACAGAAGTACTTCAGCCGATAGTTTGGCGAACGCGACTTGTTGTTCAGGCGAAATGCCCCAACGCGAAATATGGCGTTGTACATCATGGTTGGAGAACGCCCAGCAGGGCCAACCATCGGTCAAAATCGCTTCAAGCTCGGAGATCTTCTGCGCGAAATATTTGGCGTTGAAGTCGCCACCCAGAAAATCAAAGGTATAAGCCATATGTAACTTATCCCCGCCCGATGTATATGCGGCCATAATGTCGAGCTGACGCTGTGCGTCCCCAATTTCACCAACGGTAGTGATGTGGTCATATTCATCGAGCAATGCACGGAGGCGCTTTAGAAAATCAATATTCTCAGGGCGGCTTTTATCATTGACATGATCTTGCCAATTGTACGGGTTTACCGCTGGCGCAATGGTTGAATTGATTTGATCTTTTGGCAGCGCTGGATTGTCTTCCAAGCTTTCATTGTGAACATAAAAATTCACCGTATCGAGCCTAAAGCCGTCAACGCCGCGATCTAGCCAAAAACGCACTTCGTCGAGCAACGCGGCGGTCACGTCGGCATTATGGAAGTTCAAATCTGGCTGGCTAGTCAAGAAATTGTGCAAATAATATTGGCAGCGGCGCGGGTCCCAAGTCCAAGCGGAACCGCCAAAGATAGACAACCAATTGTTCGGCGGCGAACCATCTGGCTTTGCATCCGCCCACACATACCAATCCGCTTTCGGGTTGTCCTTGGAGGCGCGCGATTGCTTGAACCAATCGTGCTGGTCCGAAGTGTGCGAAATCACTTGGTCGATCATCACTTTGAGGTCCAGCCGATGCGCTTTTGCGAGCAGTTGGTCAAAATCCTGGAGCGTGCCGAAAATCGGGTCGACGCCACGATAGTCGGAAACATCGTAGCCAAAGTCTTTCATTGGTGATGTGAAAAACGGCGATAGCCAAATCGCATCAACACCCAAATCGGCCACATAGTCCAAACGGTCAGTGATGCCCTTAAGGTCACCAATGCCGTCGCCATTGCTGTCCTGAAACGAACGCGGGTAAATCTGGTAAATGACCGCACCGCGCCACCAGTCTTTTTGTTTTGTCAGTCTGACAGCGGAGTGAGAATCAGGCTGGGTCATATGGTTCATCAATGGTCTTTCTTGCCACTTTACTCTGGTGCACAGGCGAATTTTGCCATTTCTCACCAAATAGATTATCGTTGGTTTCAGGGCTTCCAAAACGTTTTGGTAGACTATTTCTACCCAAGATGGATTGCCCTCGTCAACCAATTGTTGAAGGTTGGCAAAGAGTTTTTGAACAAAGCATGCCAAAAAGACCGGAAATCCAGAGCCAGAACGAAATAATCAATGCCCATAAACGACGGACCAAATAGCAGCAAAGACCAAAATCAGGTGACGATTAAGGACCTGGCGCGTGAGCTAGAACTGTCGATCACCACAATTTCACGTGCATTGAACGGCTATTCTGACGTCGGAGCCAAGACCCGCGACCGGGTGCAAAAGGCAGCACGCGAAATGGGATACACGCCGAACCGAAATGCGCAGCGTTTAGTTACGCAAAGGTCCCACTCTATCGGCTGGATCAAAGGTGATGGTCCGCAACATTTCGTTGATCCGCACTTTGTTGAGGTGTTTGCGGGTGTCTTACGCGAAGTGAAGCATTATGATTATGATGTGGTGTTTGCTTCGGGTGCGCAAGACGAGCTTGTGGCATTGTTTGATCGTTATGTGCGCGACCAAAGCGTTGATGGTTTCATCCTAGAATTGCCGCGCCCGAATGATGATCGCATCACCTATTTGCTTGAAGCGCAGCAGCCGTTTGTGGTTCATGGCCGCGAAGAACGGTCGGACAAATATGCATGGGTCGACGTTGATAATTTTGGCATGTTCGAAACCCTGACGAAGATCATGCTAGACGCTGGGCATAAAAAAATAGCGTTCATCAATGGTGATGAACACTACTCATTTGCTGTGGAGCGACGACGGGGTGCTGAACGTGGCCTTGAGGTGATGGGCGCGAGCCATGATGATTTGGTGGTTTATAATGCCGTGCACCCAATGGTGCATGCAGGCTATCAACTCACCAAGAAAGCGCTTGAAGACCCCGACGTCACATCAATCCTTTATTCATCCGCGGTAATGGCGGTTGAAGGGCAAGCGGCAATTGCAAGTTCTGGCCGCGAGATCGGGCGAGACATCGAAATCGCAACCATGGACGATGAACTGCGCCATGTGGACCTTAACTCACTTGAAGGGCAAATTAGCTTTGTGCGCTCACCGCTAAATGAAAGTGGGCACGCGCTTGTGCGCCAGTTGATGAAGCAAGTGCAAAAGAAAGGCCCGCCCGAAGGCGAGCTTATTCCGGCGCGGTTTAGCTTAAGACCAAACTTGCCGCGAGGGCAAATTCCGGCTCAGTTTGAAGTTGAAGACGCCTGATTTTGAAGTGCCTCATATCTCTTCCGCGCTTTGGAAAACCAAACCGCGAGAATTGAATTGACGATCACAAAGGCGATCAACACATATTGCACAGCAGTGTCGCCCCAAAGAAAATCGACGAGAAAGATCACACACACCCAAGCAATTGCGTGAATGATGAGATAAAGACCGCCACGGGTGGCAAATTGGATTTCAAATTCACTCATGATTGCACTCCGTTTCGTTTGGAGAAAGCGCCTTGCCATCGCAAAACCACCAAGCCACATGCACCCAAGCCAAGTATGGCAAATGTCAGCTTTGCATAGTCTGTGTCGAGCAACACCCAAGCGAACAAGCCCAGTATTCCCGCAACTACAAAGCACCAACCAGCAAACCGTTCTGCCGCTTTGGTTTTTGCAGGGTCGCAATTGTGCGCATCGAGCGGTCGCACAATCTTGGGCAAATAGTTCCCGGTGACGATCAACAAAACGGACATGATAATACCAACGACTCGCTTTTCAATACCGGGCGAAACAATGCCATTTGCCCCCGCCGCCGCAGCGCTCAACGAAGCAACAATGATCAATGCACCGGCAAACATCGAAGCGTTTATGGTGGATGCAGTTGCGTTTTCAGGCGACGTTCGGGCCCGCACAATTGTCAAACCAATTAGGGCAGCAAACATGCCAGCCATCACTAGACCCCAAACCAATGCACGCTCAGGTGTCAGGTACCAATTGTAACCCAGCAAGATAATGGCAATGAAGATTGTCGTTGCCGCGGGCAATTTAGAAATAAGGCGGTCATTCATTGGATTGTTCTCCTGTCTTAACCGGAATGGGGGCAACGTCATCAACTGTTTTCAACTCCCAACCAAAAGTTTGGGCAAAGCCAAGTAAGGCTTCTTCCAACACTGATATTTTGAGTTGATAGATCACTTGCTTGCCTTGCTTTTCGGACGCAACCAAATTGGCTTCACGCAACACCGCAAAGTGGGCTGACATTGTTGGCTTTGACACGTCGAATTGTGCCGATAATTCGCCTGCTGTCATTGGGCCCTTCTTCAAATGCTCAAGTACAGCGCGTCGCGTTGGGTCCGATAATGCTTTAAACACGTTGCTCATGAGTCGATATTTAGCTAATTATCGAATTGTTGTCAATTATGCATGCGACAACGGGCAACTCGACATACTTGTGCATGCCGTGCCAAACTGTTGCTAAGGGCATCGGCAAAGCAAATATTTCCGCTGTTCGCCGCGCATTGATTGATGCGCTAATTGCTAAAAATGCATAGTGCGCGATGTCGCATAACCGATAAAAACAATAATATTTTCCATAGGTTACGCCCAACACCTCGCACAAACCCTGTTTAAGCTGAACGATACTGAACTTGTCGTTCAGAAACCGTTCAGGCGAAGTTTGCTTTTCTTTTGTGCAGAGGGGCAGCCCGAGACAGGGTGCTACAAATTGATTGGGAGCGAGGAATATGAATTCTCTTAAAACAACTATCAGCACTGCAATTGCATTTGCAGGCATTATCGTAACAAGCGGCGTTGCATGGGCAACCACAGCGCAATCCACCACAGCATTGAACGTTCGTTCTGGTCCAGGCACATCTTATGGTGTTGTCGACACTTTGACCCCAGGCGAGACCGTTGAAGTCAATGAATGCGTTTCAAATGGCTGGTGTTATATTGAGCATACTGGTCCAGATGGCTGGGTCAGCTCAAACTACCTAACACCTGTAAGCGGTGGCGGCTCGTCTGATCCAGACTGTGCTTTTTCAATTACCATCACCCCATCGGGTCCAAGTCTGACACTAAAATGTGGTGATGCAGAAGTTTCCACACCAACACCGACTCCAACGCCTCCACCCCCTGCCCCACCGGCTGGCAATGTGGCGTGTTTCTATACTGGTGCAAACTATACCGGCTCAGAATTTTGCCATGGCCCGGCGACCTTGAACACACTTGATGCAACGTTCAACGACAATATCGCATCGGTGAAACTGCATGGCAGCGCTAAAGCAAAACTGTGCCGCAATGCGAACATGACTGGCATCTGTAAGACCTACACCAGTTCAAAGCCTGTATTGCCGAACTCAATTCGCAACAAAGCATCATCATTGCGTGTCTTCACCGGCATAATCGTGGTGCCACCTGTGTTGCCTGTTGCACCAGTGACCCACTCAACAGGTCCGATCAACTTGCAGCAAACTTATACTGCAAACTTGGACAATGGCGCGATTGGCGGCGGCGGTGCAGACATCTGGTATCGTGCAGTGACTGCGGTACAAAAGTACATCAAACCGATTAACGGTGCGAAACTAGCTGTAGGCAACAAATCAAACCGTGGATTTGCAGGATGTAAAACAGAGACTTACTCATCAGCACAAGTTTCGATCTGGACCCTGCCTGTTGGATCATATGTCTGCGTAAAGACAAACCAAGGTCGTATCTCTCAGTTCCGCCTGAACGGTTACACCGGAACGACCATGAAACTAGGTTACACAACGTGGGCAAACTAATGTGAGCGCTTCCTACGTTGCAAACAAGAAGGCCCGGGAAACTCCCGGGCCTTTTTCGTTTTGGGCTCAAAGCTGATGCTATTTCACTGACCCTGCCAGTAGGCCGCGTACGAAGTAGCGCTGCAGCGAGAAGAACACAGCCAGCGGTACGATGATCGATATAAACGCACCGGATGTTAGAATTTCCCAGTTGTCGCCGCGTGAGCCAATTAGTTCACGCAAACGGCCCGTTAGCACCAACTCATTATCACCGACGCCTAAGAATACGGTTGCGACCAACAAGTCATTCCAAGTCCATAGGAATTGGAAAATAGCAAAACTGGCGAGCGCTGGGAAAGATAGCGGCAGCACCATTGTGGTGAAAATCTTAAAGTGTGAGGCGCCATCCATGCGCGCAGACTCCATGATTTCCTTGGGCAAGCCAGCCATATAGTTGCGCAACAGATAGATCGCTAGCGGCAATCCAAATCCGGTGTGCGCAAGCCAAATGCCCAAATATGACTTTGCTTCAACGCCCAACATAGGCGCAACATTGTTGTAAAGCTGCAAAATTGGAATGAGCGACATTTGCAACGGCACAACCAGCAATCCAACAACAATCGCAACAAGATAGCCGCGCCCGGGGAATTGCATCCAAGCCAGCGCATAAGCGGCAAAGGCGGCAATAAGTATTGGGATAATGGTTGCAGGAATGGTCACCGTAAAGGAGTTGATGAACGAACGATCAATCCCTTCTGAGGTCAATACCTCCACATAGTTTTCCAACGTGAAGCGCGGCGGAATTTGCGCCACATACAGCACCCGCTGACCTCGGCTAAAATCAAATTCCTGGTCTGAAACCCAGCGATAGTCGCCATTGGCAAATACGGACAATTCACCGCCCGCTTTTGGCACCACACTGGTGCCGACTGGGTTTTCGCCGAAGGTTTTATTTGTCAAACCAAAGGCCGAAATCGTGCGCCCTTTTTCGTCCTCAGAAAGCAAATTGCCTTCGATTACGAACTGACCATCGACGAATTTCTGCGCCTCAGCGCCTGAAGTACGACCGCCTCCGGTGCGCTCGGTGGTTGTGAGGGCAGACCACCAACCGGAGACGGTAAGCTGGTCTTTGTCCCGGACAGAGGAAACTAGCAACCCAACAGTGGGCAGTGTCCAAACGATGACCAGCAAAAGTAAAACAATGTGCGTGGCGAGCTTTGACCAATCTATGTTTAGAGAAAATGAGGGGTTTTTAGCGGGTATATCCGCGACAGCGACGTTGGCCATTATCGTGTTCCCTCTTCTTTGTTCACTTCACGGATATTCCAAATCATAATTGGCAGCACCGCGATCATAATCACCAAGGCAATGGTGGAGGAGCGACCGAAGTCTACGCCCCGTGTGAGCCAGTCAAACATCAAATTGGCGAGCACTTGGGTGTCCCATTGGCCGTTGGTCATTGCCAGCACAATGTCGAAGACCTTGAGCACAACAATTGTGATTGTTGTCCATACAACGATGATGGTGCCGAAGATTTGCGGGATCATGATGGAGAAAAAGATCTGCAAATCGTTCGCGCCATCAATGCGGGCAGCTTCCAATGTTTCTTCAGGAATACCACGCAGCGCTGCTGAGAGGATGACCATTGCAAACCCGGTTTGAATCCAGATCAGGATGACCATCAGAAATACATTGTTCCAGAAAGGGATTTGCAGCCAAACCTGCGGCTCCATGCCCAGACCGTTGACGATGGCGTTTAGGATACCGATCTGCTCGCTTTCACCAGAGCGATAGTCGTAAACGAATTTCCAAATGACTGACGCGCCAACAAATGAGATCGCCATAGGCATAAAGATCAACGATTTGGCGATATTACCCCACCACAAGCGATCGGCCATGACGGCAACGATCAGCCCAAATACAGTGGCGCCGATTGGCACGATAATCAGCCAAAGGAGATTGTTGTACACGGACTGCAAGAAATTGCCGTCTTGTATCGCCCAGATGAAGTTGGCAAGGCCCACAAAGTTCTCTCCGCTCGCGCCATTTAGGCTTAGCCACATTGTCGCGAAAACGGGATAAATCAAATAAAGTGAGAGAAAGAAAAGCGCTGGAAACAGAAAAATCCAAGGTCGAATTTTTGTGCGCAGTCCGTCATTTGCAGAGGTCTGCTCATCGCTGCCAAGCAAACGGTCAAGAACCCAGTTGGCGCCCCAAAAATATAAAACGCATACACCTACACCTATGACGACGGTCAAAAGTGCGTTGAGCACTTGGTCTAACATCTTATTTCCCCCCAAGGAATGCGGGTGCATTTTGACCCGACATCGACACCGATTTTTGGTGTTAGCGCGATGGGAGCCACTCTTGGCACCCACCGCGCATTTTACTTAGCTATTCAATCAAGCTTACTTGATCGAATCCCAGCTGTCTTGGATGTCTTTGGCGACATCAGCTGCTGGTTTACCACCTGCATAGTCCACCATGCCGGTCCAGAATGAGCCAGCGCCCACTGCACCTGGCATCAAGTCAGAACCGTCGAAGCGGAAGGTTGTTGCGTTGAGCAGAATACGGCCCTGACCACGAAGTGTGTCATTTGCGTATTTGTCCAAATCAACACCTTTGTGCGGTGTAAGGAAACCAGCACGTGCCATCCAAATCTCGTGCGCTTCAGCCGACTTTAGATAGTCGATCAACGCGTGAGCGCCTTTAGATTCGTTGGTGATGGCAAACAATGTACCGGCACCAAGAACAGGCGAACCAAGATTTAGGTTTTTATAGGCTGGGAAGTAGAAGAAGTCCGCGTCTGTGCCCAATTCAGTACCCTCAGGGAAGAAGGATGGAATAAAGGAAGCCTGACGGTGCATGTAGCACTTAGGCGGCACAGAAAATAGACCTTTCGGGCTATCGCGGAAATCAGTTGCGGAGACCGCAGCTGTTCCACCATCAACCCACTCGTCGTTCCGAGCGAACTTACCGAACTGCTCGATTGCAGCAACAACGCGTGGATCGTTGAATGGAATTTCGTTTTTCACCCATTGGTCATAGACTTCAGGTGGCTGCGTGCGCAGCATCATGTCTTCGACCCAGTCAGTTGCTGGCCAGCCAGTAGCGCCGCCAGAACCCAGACCGATACACCAAGGTGTGCCACCATCAGCAACGATTTGATCGCTAAGCGCGAGCAAGTCTTCCATTGTTTCTGGTACGGTGTAGCCGGCGTCTTCAAAGTTGTCTGGTGAGTACCAAACGAGTGATTTCACATCAACTTTGTAGAAGAAGCCATAATGTTGTGGGTTACCGTCTTTGTCGGCGTATGTGCCCAAATCGACCCAAGATTGGCCAGCGGCATAGTTTTCTTTAACCCAGTCAGCGGTGCCTTCGCTAAGTGGCACAAGGTGCCCTTTAGACGCAAGGTCAGCAGCCAAACCAGGCTGTGGGAAAATCGAAACGTTTGGCGCTGAACCAGCTTGAGCATCGATAACGATTTGCTGCTCAAAGCTGTCAGAACCGGCATATTCTACATTCGCGCCGGTTGCTTCTTCAAATGGTGCGAGCACCGCTTCGATGTGCTCTTTGTCGACACCAAGCCATGGGCCAAATACGGTGATGGTTTCGCCTTTGAGGTCCATGTGGCCATCAGCAAACGCTACCGCGCCACTTGCCATCAATAGAACCGCTGCCGAAACACCAGTGATTAGATTTTTATGCATGCATTCCTCCCGTCGCATGTCGAGCATAACTCTTTAGAACAATTGCGCGACCATTCCGTTTGCGTTTGCACTTGAGGTGAGAAAGCAAACACTAGTTCACTTAACTCCCCTTCAGATCGCATCTTCCAAAACGTTTTGGAAACTCGACCCAAATGCCACGCAAAAGGTGGTTCCCCTTTAGGCTTGCATATCTTTTTCGCTTTGCCAAGAAAAATTTGCGCAACATGCGCTTTTACATTTTCAACAAATATTTCAGCCACTTATGCATAGGCAAAAGCGCCATATTGGGCAATTTATTTGCTTTATATGCGTATTACCCAACAAGCCTTGGGGTTTGATCTTCTACAAAATCAGTGTTTGCCCGTTTATAAAAATGCTGACGCCAATTTTTGGCTAGTTCGGGATACTCGCAAAGCTCTTTGGCGATCAATCGCGGCAGGTTTTTGTCGAAACGTGCGCTAATCAGCCTGTTCAGCGGCCATTGCTCAATCGGCCGCTCTATCAGTTTCAGCTGATCCCCAAGCTGGACTTCACCCTGCTGCAAAACACGATAGTACCAGCCTGTTTTGCCGCTATTTTGCAGTTCCACAGCCATATGTTTCACCCGCGAATGCATGTTCAATTTCCAGCAGGGTTGTCGACCTTGTGAGATTTGGACACGCGCCGTGCCAAGCTCAAAAATATCGCCAAGGCAAACATCACTTTCAACAATACCGGCTGTTGAAATATTCTCGCCAAAACCGCCGGGCCTAAACGCAAATGAGGTGTCGAATTTTTTGGCTTGCCAAGCTGAGTAATGGTCAGCGGGATAATGGTGGACCGCCTTATCTGCGCCGCCATGAACGCGCAAATCGGCTTGTGCATCGGTTACAAAACCAGTTTCGATGAGCTGCTGTCGGCCATTTGCGGCGAACTTTGCAATGGCGCTTGGCGGTTTCCCGGGCCAACGTTCTTTTGCTTTACCAACGAACAGGCCCAAAACTGGTGTTGTGAACTTCATAAAATCTCTCAAAAAACTTAAGCCGCAGTCTCATGTTCATGACAGATCTGATCAATTTCGTGATCTGCCAGTTCAACATCAAGCAATCGACAGTATGGCCGTTTTGCTTTCATTCCATGATGCTTGCAGTTCTTACAAATACCAAAACTTTTGCCGCCCCGAGCGCGCAATGTCATATGCAACACATTACTTAACAATTTTGCAAGATGCGCTCTTTCATTTTCGTCTAATTGCTCAATTGCACTATCAGTTTGGGTTGGTGAACCCAATAGAGCGTGTCCTTGAGGCGTTACATCATATCGGGCACGACGCTTATCTGATGAAGATCGGATTTGAGTGATAAGCCCCTTACCGTCCAACGTTTTTAAAGATTGCGAAACCGTTCCGCGCGTTGCCCCCAGATAGTCTGCGACATGCGATGGCGCTCGCGAAAATTGGTTTGCAGCGACCAAATAGCGCAATGCCGCCAACTGCGCAGGATTCAACCCATCATCCCAAGACTGAGACTGGTTTAGGCGACTGATTCGATCCAACAGATCGCTGATTCGTTGTTTTGATTCTGACATGCGAAAGTAATAGCGAGTCAAAACCACTATTGCAATAGTTTCGATTCGCTATTATATGTCGCTCCCATCAACCAACGGAGATTGAAATGAATAAATTAGCTATCGCTTCCGCTTTGACAGCAACACTCACCCTTCCCAGTTTTGCTGACGGCGTTCACGCGCACAAAATGGACAACGCCATCAAGTCAGGGGCAAATGAGGCCGTGCATGCATCATTTGACATTTTGGCCGCACACGCCCACCGCAAGGGCAATGTGGTGACTTTTCACATGACGACAGCGGGCAAATCGGGCGCGGAGAAGCCGTCCGCGCATGGTGAATTGGCCGGCGCCCCGGTTTATGCCTATGTCTGGCCAACATCGCTTGACCCTTCCACAGTTGGCTTTGAAGCGAAAACGGGCATTCTTGCATTGGCTGCCACCAGCCACCCTGACTTTGATGACACACCGCTTTACGATGAAAACGGCGATGGCGACTTGGCCAATGACGGAGATCTTTGGCATTCACACTGGGTGGTTATGACTGGAAACGATGCATGTGGTGATGGCGCATTGGCGGTTCGCGACATTGCCGATGGCACAACGCCCAAATTGCCCCTCACCTGGCCAGGACTACCCATATTTATCGACAGCCCCGGATACTCCCCAGTGTTTGATGGCGACGAGATTGTGGTCAACGCGCCCTTCTCACAAGACACAGATCTTGCTGGCACCAACTATGATGGAGTGACTTCAGCATTACGGGTCAATGCGAGCATTCACGCGCCTCTATTGTGTGTCACGAATGTATTTGATGTCGCATCAGGCAACCTGAGCCTGCCCGGCGAGCTGAAATAGACACAAGAGCTGTTGGCTCGAATCTTTTGCCCATTTATGGTGCAGGTTCACAAAACCTAATTCGAGCCAACAATTCATGCAATGGTCGCCCCAACAAGATGAAGCCCTAAAGGCTGTTGATGCTTGGCTCAAAGACAAAAATGGGCCGCAAGTATTCCGCCTATTTGGATGGGCAGGCACTGGCAAATCCACTCTCGCGGTGCATTTAGCGAAGAATGTGGGCAGCGTTGTATTTGCAGCATTTACCGGCAAAGCAGCCTTGGTGATGCGGCGCCGTGGGTGCGAAGGCGCTTCCACCATTCACAGTCTCATCTACAAATATGTGAATGACAAACAGGGCAACCCGCAGTTCAAATTGAACGACGATAGCGATGTGTGCGACGCGGAGCTGATCGTGATCGACGAAGTGTCGATGGTCGGCCAGCAATTGGCGGAAGACTTGCTGTCTTTTGGCACCAAAGTGCTTGTTTTGGGCGACCCGTTTCAACTGCCACCGATTAATGACACAGGCTATTTCACCCAAGCCGAGCCTGACTTCATGCTCACTGAAATTCACCGACAAGCAGCAGACAATCCAATTGTGCGGCTATCTTTGGAAATCCGCGAAAATGGCCGATTGGATTATGGCACCTATGATCAGTCCAAGGTGGTGCGGAAACGCGATGTGGAGCGCGAAGAGGTCCTCGCCGCCGATCAAATCCTGTGCGGCACCAACGCCACCCGCATCTCCTACAATGATCGCGTGCGTGCCCTCAAAGACTTACCAGCGCAAGAGCCTGTGGTTGGCGACCGCTTGATCTGCTTGAGAAACAACCATCAAAAACAGTTGCTTAATGGGCAACTCTGGATTGCCGAAGATGTGGTCTATAAGGGCCTTGGCGTGCTCGATATGGTCCTTAATCCAGACGATGCTGGCGACCGCACGAACCGCGCCAACGTCACCACGCACGAAAAATTCTTCCACGGTAAAGAAGAAGAACTAGGTTGGGGTGAGCGCAAGAAATATGACGAGTTCTATTTCGGCTATGCCCTCACCGTGCACAAGGCGCAAGGCAGCCAGTGGGATGATGTTTATTTGTTTGACGAAAGTTGGGCATTCCGCGAAGACCGCGCGCGGCACCTCTATACGGCGGTAACGCGTGCCGCAGAACGGATCACGGTGGTGCGGTAGAGCCGCTGGTCCTCGTTAGAAATAGTCACGAAACGTGTACTAAATGAAGGCTAAATCATTGGGCTTAGCTAAAAAATTGGGTAGCTTTCACCATCATCTAGTTTTACTACAACCGCATAAAACGAGTTTTCTTAAAACGTGAACCTGCTAAATTTGTTACTATTGTTTTTAATCGTTGCGCCTCTATTCGCCCATATTCGACGTTGGAAACCACAAGCTCTGTTTACGATAGCTGCACTGATTTACGGCGTTTTTGGTATTGCTTCCAATATTGAAACTCAAATTATGCTAAGCGATCCACGCGGTCAGGCTACACACGATGCCGATACACACTATATGGTGACAACTGCGGGCCCTTCTCTGGTGTTTGCCCTAATCATGACCACGTGTGCGCTTGTGACGTGGTTTCAAGTCCAATTTGGCGCGATGCGACTCCCGCGAATTACCACTCTCTTGTTTTGGCTGTTACACATTTCTCTGATCTGCACGAGTTGGCCGCACCTTGTTTTGGTTCTTGGATTTCCAAAACCAACAAGATACATCGAGTACGCGGAAATATTTAAAGCAAGCAATCTAATCAGCTCGTTGGGAATGCTAGTTGCATTGGCCTCTTTGCTTTCACTTTTTTTGTTGTTGGTCTGGTCAGTGGCCAGCTCTTGGAAAGAAGGACGAATAAGCTGAGTAGATCCCGCCCCTCAACTAGACCGATGGTGAAGGCTGCAGGATCACGGTCGTGCGCTAATCCTTCAGCAATTTCTGGAATGCGCGGTAGGAGCTTTTTGGTGTACGTTTTTGCGTTTCATAATCCACGTGCACCATGCCAAAGCGTTTGTCATAACCTTCTGCCCACTCGTAATTATCGAGCAGCGACCAAGCAAAATAGCCCCGCAAATCAACACCTTCTTGCTTAGCTTGTAGCGCCGCTTTGTAATGCTGATCATAGTATTTCACGCGCAACTGATCATCGTACAGTTCAGCGTCAGCGAGGCCGTTTTCTGTAACATAGAGCGGCAAGTCGGTGTAGTCTTTGGCAACGCGCTTTAAAAGCTCCGTCAGCCCTTGGGGGTAAATCTCCCAGCCCAAATCTGTCTTTTCCAACGGGCCCGGCACACTAGAAATCTGGAAATTTGGCACAGATGCGTCGTGCTTCATGTGTGAACGCGTGTAATAATTGATGCCGAGCCAATCAAGCTTGGTGCCAATTGTTGGCATATCATCCTGATAGTTATCAGGCATGTATGGCTCAAGGACATCCATGACATTTTGCGGATAGTTTTGCTTGAACACACCGCCCAGGAACCACTTATTGTAGATGCTGTCCCAAAGATCGGCCGCCGCTTTATCCTCATCACTTTCAGTTGCGCCTTTGGCAAATTCGAGGTTTAGAACGATCCCCAAATCCTTTGCACCCAGACTGCGCAATCTTTCAATCGTTGTGCCATGCGCCAAAAGCACGTGGTGCATGGCGCGCGCAGTTGCTCGCAAATCACGATAGCCTGGTGCATGGACACCCAAATAGTGGGACAGAAACGAAACGCACCACGGCTCGTTGATGGTGGCAATTTTGGCCAATCGATCGCCAAACTTTTGATAGACCAGCTCAGCATAGTCAGCGAGCCAATTGGCGATATCGCGGTTTAGCCAACCGCCCTTGTCCTGCAATGTGGATGGCAGATCCCAGTGATACAGGGTGGCAAATGGTTTGAGGTTTCG
The DNA here is from genome assembly GCF_030159895.1 of Maritalea porphyrae. Lineage (GTDB taxonomy): Bacteria > Pseudomonadota > Alphaproteobacteria > Rhizobiales > Devosiaceae > Maritalea > Maritalea porphyrae. The sequence continues at coordinate 1,263,079 of NZ_BSNI01000002.1, read as the reverse complement.
CTCAAGCATGCCATCGATCAAGCGGTCATAAAAATCTAGCCCCGCTTGATTAATCGCACCCGTGCCTTGAGGCAAAATACGCGGCCAAGCAAAGGAAAAGCGATAGGCGTCAAACCCTGCTTCTTTGAGCAGATCAAGATCTTCGGGCCACCGATTGTAGTGATCGCACGCGATTTCGCCCGTTTCTTGACCCGCTACGTTGCGACCAGTGGCAGCAAAGCTATCCCAGATGGACATGCCCTGCCCTTCAGTCTGCCCGCCCTCGATTTGATAGGCAGCCGTTGCGGCGCCAAAGGTGAAGTCACCAAAGTCTTGCTTGTTGAATGTAAACATTGGGCCCCACAGTTTCAGAATAAGCGACCGTCGCTCTTTAAGTTGGATTCGATATGTAATCGATTACATATCTCGACGCAACCAAAAAATCGCAGGAACTGTGCGCCAAAGGTTTTGCTTAAAGGGCTTTTGAGCTTAGTTCACCAACTCGGCGACTGCGATGTAAGCCTTTGCTTCATCGCTTTCAGGCGCGGTGGCCACAATGGGCGTACCCGCATCAGAACGCTCGCGAATATCCATGTGCAAAGGAATTCCGCCAAGGAATGGCACGCCGAGTGATTTTGCTGTGTCTGCCGCACCGCCTGTGCCAAAAATGTCGGAACGCGTGCCGCAAGATGGGCAAAGGAAATAGCTCATATTTTCCACAATGCCTAAAATGCTGACCTGCGTCCGAGCGAACATGTCGATGGCTTTTTTGGCATCAATCAGCGCCAAATCTTGCGGCGTTGAAACCACAATCGCACCGGTTAACGGCACGGTTTGCACAAGCGAAATATGCACATCGCCAGTACCCGGCGGTAGATCAACAACCAACGTATCGATTTCGCCCCAGTCCGTTTCGCGCAGCAATTGTCGCAATGCCGACGTCGCCATAGGCCCGCGCCAAACGACCGCTTGGTCGCCTTCTAGCATTGAGCCGATTGACATCACTTTGATGCCATAAGCTTCATGCGGGGTGAAAATGCCATCGTCGCGCATGGCAGGCTTACCCTCAATACCGAGCAATTTGGGCATGGAAGGGCCATAGATGTCAGCATCCAAAATCGCTACTTTTTGGCCCCTTGCCTTCAGCGCTAGCGCAAAATTTACTGCGGTGGTGGATTTGCCAACGCCGCCCTTGCCTGAAGCAACGGCGATGATCGACTTTATGCCCTTCACCGGCTCTTTTGGTGGTGGCCCAGGTTGGCGCGGCGCGGCAGTGGCTTGCGCTTTTTGCGCCTGCTGCTTGTCCGAAGTGATGGAAATCATCACTTTGCGCTCGCCGGCAATCTTGCTGACCGCTTTTTGAGCCTGATCGCGCACCGGGGCAAAAGATGCCTCTAGTCCCGGTGCAATGGTGATGGCGAACGCAATGGCGCCTTTGGTGATGATGATATCGCTAAGGCCCGCATATGTGGCCAATGGCGCACCGCCGGGCAGTTGAACTTGCCCTAGCGCCGCACGCACTTCATCTTCCAAAGCTTTGTCGCTCATGGTTTTTTCCGTTCGCTTCTATTTGTTTTCAGCTGGTCGTTAGAGAATTTTCTGACCTGTTGATGCCCAGTCCTTCACAAAGGCATCAAGGCCCTTATCTGTCAAAGGATGCTGCGCCAATTTGCGGATCACGCTTGGCGGTATAGTTGCCACATCAGCACCGGCAAGTGCGCTATCTGAAACATGATTTACTGAGCGGATTGATGCCGCCAAAATTTCAGTTTCGTAACCGTAATTGTCGTAGATGGTGCGGATATCTTCGATCAGCTGAATGCCGTCGAGGTTGATATCGTCCAAGCGGCCAATAAATGGTGAAATGTAAGTTGCGCCAGCTTTAGCGGCCAACAGCGCCTGGTTGGCAGAAAAACACAATGTTACGTTGGTTTTGATGCCCTTGCCGGTGAAGTATTTACAGGCTTTCAATCCGTCCATAGTCAATGGCAATTTGATCACAACGTTATCGGCAATTTTGGCAAGATGCTCGCCTTCAGCAACCATACCGTCATAGTCTGTTGCGGCTACTTCTGCAGAAACCGGACCATCAACGATGTCGCAAATCTCTTTGACCACTTCCAAAAAGTCGCGGCCAGATTTTGCGATCAAACTTGGGTTGGTTGTAACACCATCCAAAAGACCGGTTTCATTGAGTTCTTTAATGTCTGCAACTTCAGCAGTGTCGACGAAAAATTTCATGGCTCACCTAGTTTGGTTCTCGCGTCAAAATGTTGGGCCGTTGTCTCACAATTTGCCCCCCTGTCGCAAGGTGCAATGCACTTTTTACCTTCACGACAGGCGGCGACCATAATTGAGTTTCAATTATTTATCAAATGGTCAAATTTTGTTTGGTTGCGATCTCTTCATCTGTCAGATAGCACTGACCCATGCCCGCCAATTTGCATAATATCAAACTTGAACCAGATTGCGCAAATTGCGCCGCCTATTGCTGTGTGGCGCTGGCTTTCGATAAGTCTACAATGTTCGCTTATGACAAGCAGGCAGCAGAACCTTGCAAGCATTTGGACGCTAAGCACGAATGCACAATCCATGATGATCTAAAAACCAAAGGCTTTAGGGGCTGCGTGCGCTATAATTGCTTTGGTGCTGGGCAGCGCGTGTTCAACGAACTGTTTGATCGTCGCTCGTGGCGAGATCACCCAGAACAAGCTCAAGACATATTTGATGCCTACCGCGTGATGCACAATGTGCATGAGTTTTTGGCCATGCTGCAAGCGGCGAAAAAACTGACGCTGGATGAAGCGCAACTTCGCCAAGTTTCGGTCTTTGAAGCAGAGTTGACCCCCGCCGCTCCATGGTCAGTTGCGACACTAACTGCTTTCCAGACAAGTGGCACTTTTGAAGAAATACGCAATTTTTTCAAAAGCTTAGGAGACAAGGTCTAATGGGGTACATCGATGAATTAATTTCAGACTGCAACCGGGCAGCCGCGGCAGAACCAAAAGATCAAATGGATTTCGAATGGCAAGTCGGAGACGAAGTTAAGACAGCACTTGAAGACATCCAAATATTCAAGCAGCGCACAAAGCCGACGAACGACTCGACTGGGGGTTATGTCTACGTAATCCGCGAGCTTGGCGGCAACCCAATTACAACATTTGAGGCAGCAAAAGAATACAAGTCGGAACGACTAAGAAACTGCCCGAGAATGAACTCCCCCTCTCCTGTGATGTATGTGGGCTCCTCAGCGACAGACATAAGAAAGCGCGCAAGAGAGCATTTAGGATACGGATCTATAAGTACTTATTCTCTTCATTTGGCCCATTGGTTTCGCGGCACTATTTGTGTTGAAATCAAGTATTATGATGTAAAATCTAGGGTACTTCAGATTATCGAAGATGAACAAGCCCATGATCTGAAACCTGCATTTGGGAAGATGGGCGGTAAGTGATCAAGTCTAATTAGCCCTTTGAGCTTTCTTAAAACAAGAGCGTAGAACAAGCAGCGCTGCTTCCATTTCTTGGCGGGTGTGGGCACAATATCCCAATATCAACCCGTTAAGTTGCCCCTCCCCAGAAAGAGAAGCAGAAAGTGGATGCAATGCCACTCCCTCTTTCGCGGCCAGTTCGCTGATCGTGGTGTCCTTCAAGTCTGCTTGAAGATGGAAAACGATCTGCATCCCTGCTTGATTATCTGTGAATGTACCAAAATCGGCAAAATCCGACCCGAGCCGGTGCAACAGGAAGTCCCTTCGTTCTGCGTAAATGCGACGGGCACGGCGCAAATATTTGTAGAATTCGCCAGATTCAAAAAATTCAGCCAATATTTGTTGAGGCATAATGCCAGCCTTCATGGAGAAGGTATCAATGCAATTGTGGAACTGCTCCACCAAACTCTCGGGCACAACTGCGTAGCCGAGCCGAAACGCATTGGAGAACAATTTGGAGAATGTCCCAATATAGATTGTGCGCTTTAGTCTATCTGTTCCCGCCATTGCAGGTATTGGTCGTCCGGCGAAACGGAACTCGCTGTCATAGTCGTCTTCCACAATCCAAGTGTTATTCTGATCAGCCCATTTTATGTATTCTAATCGACGTTGCGGAGACATTGTGCCTCCCAACGGATATTGATGCGATGGGGTGAGAATGGTCAATTTTGGCTGCGAGGTGCCTTTTGGGAGTTCTGCCCCCTCATCATCAACTTGCAAAAATTGCGGGCGCAACCCCATGGCTTGAATATATCTAACCAATGGCACATACCCGGGGTCCTCAACGCCTACACCATCACCCGATTTTGACAATGTCCTCAGACACGCTTCCAAGGCACCCATGGCACCAGAGGTCACTATGACTTGTTCGGGCGAGACCGATATACCGCGCCAATTCAACACATGATCGGCAATTGCACAGCGCAGATCATGGTTGCCAAAAGCCGATCCCCCAACCAACAATGATTGCGGATTTGTTCGACCAACCCGTGACAATGTCTTTGCCCAACTCCTGTAAGGAAATATGCGCATATCAGGCTGACTTGGCTCAAACGGCAGTGGGCGGCCGGCCTCGGCTGGCTGTGTGTCCACAGACTTAGGACGCTGCAATTTATTCATTTCGAGGCCCGCCACGGAGCAGACTTCATACCCAGCCCCTCTTTTGCCCAACAGATACCCTTCGGCAACCAACTGATCGTATGCGGCAATCACTGTTGACCTGGACACCCCCAGATCGGCACTCAACTCTCGCGTTGCGGGCAGAATTTCACCCTTCTTGAGACCATCAGAATTCGCCATTTTTCGAACAGCTTGGCAAATTTGCTCAAAAAGCGGTGTGTCTGAACTTCGATCCAAAGCAAATGTAAGCGAAGGCTTTTGCTTCATATTGGTATGCTCATTTTATCATATTTTGGATATTTCTATATATCCACTTTACTGCAAATTGTCCAAGCCTTCGCAAATAATGACAGACGCCCGGTCAGAAGCAATTTGCAATAACGAACCCAACGGCAGTGAAAGAAGCAGGTGAAATGGCAATGGAATTTAGACCGTTCCGCGTACGCAAAAAGCAGATAGAATGCGACAATATCGTCTCGTTATTTCTCCAGCCGACGGATAGCAAGCCGTTGTGGCCAGCTGCACCTGGACAGTATCTAACCCTCAAAGTCCCGACCAACGACGGTCCCGTCAATCGCACATACTCATTGTCATCTGATTGCGATGACCAGCACATATATCGCATTACCGTAAAGCGCGAGCCAGCTCCTGTTGATTCACCTAGTGCGCGGGCGGGAATTGGTTCAACTTGGATACATGACCACGTCAAGGTTGGTGATGATTTGCAAGTTGCCCCACCAAGAGGTTCATTTGTTTTGGACCAGACTTCAGATCGCCCTGTGATCTTGCTTGCCGGGGGTGTGGGGCTAACGCCTCTGCTTTCAATGCTTCATGCGCTTGCCAAAACGAACCGCAACGTTTGGTTTTTTCACGCCTGCAAAAATGGTAGCGAGCACGCCTTGCGCGAGGAAGTTGAAAAACTCTCAAGAGCTTCAAAGGGACGCATTCGATCGCACTTCACCTACAGCAGTCCAACCAAAATGGACCAAGAGACGATGGGTTTTTACAGCGCGGGCCGCATCAACCAGGACACCTTGCAGCGCGAGCTACCACTTGATTGTTATGACGCATATATATGCGGCCCGACGCCGTTTATGGTGGCAATGTACAATCTTTTGGTTGACCTAGGCGTCTCGCCGCCAAACATCGCATATGAATTCTTTGGGAAAGCGCACTCTTTAGAAGAACTTGCAACGGCAGCACGCCAACCAATTGCTAGGCCTACTAATGTTGCTCGTCTTGGTGCAACTTTGGCAGCAAAAAACCCGAATAATAGCCGGCAATTAGAAAGCTCAGCCTTGCAGGGTGAGGAACCGCTGGTCACGTTTGCAAAGTCCGGCAAATCCATAAGGTGGAATGATGCCAATTCGTCCTTGCTTGAGGCCGCTGAAAATGCGGGCCTAACGCCAGAGTTTAGCTGTCGCGAAGGCATATGCAACACGTGCTCGTGCGCGTTGCTATCAGGCGAGGTCGAGTATTTTGAAGAGCCGTTGGACGCGCAAAAACCCGACAAAGTCTTGATCTGCTGCTCCCGGCCAACGGGCGATGTTGTCCTAGACATCTAACGCCAAACACTGCGTCAAAATAGAGAAGGAAAACGAGATGTTTCAACCACCCATTTTCAGAGAAAGCCGCGTCGACCAAATCCACAATTTGATGCGAAGTTCGCCTTTTGCATCGCTCTCTACATATCAATCTGGGCGGTTAGAAATGGATCATATTCCAATGATGATACATGAGGATCTGTCTGAAAAAGGCGTTTTGCGAGGGCACATTGCGCGCGGCAATCCGATTTGTCGCCTAGAAGAAAACTCACATCAGGCACTTGTGGTCTTCCAAGGGCCGCAAACTTACATCTCTCCAGGTTGGTACCCTTCAAAAGAGGAGCATGGAAAAGCTGTGCCGACATGGAATTATGTTGTGGCGCATGCACGTGGTCAATTGAAGCTGGTCAAAGATAACGATTGGCTGCTAGAGCATTTGGCTTCGTTATCGCATCAACATGAAGCCCAGCGAGAGAAACCATGGACGCTCTCAGACGCGCCCGATGATTTCATAACTCGCCAGTTAAAAGGCATTGTTGGATTGGAAATCGAAATCGAGGAGCTTGATGCGGTCTGGAAAGCAAGCCAAAACAAAGACGCACGCGACAAAGCTGGAATTGTGACAGGGCTGCGCGGCGAAGGGACTGCGAATGCAGAAGCTTTTGCTCAGTCGATACAAGCCAACATGTCAGATTAGAGCGCGACCAAACTGTGTCGTTGAGGCCTGAAAACTACGCACCGCAACACATGACGTGAACAGAAGATCGTTGCCAACCGCAACACAAAACGTAGCAGGCGCCCAACTTCAACACAACCACACTTCAACCTCAATCATTTTTATATAGACTGGTCTATTTTATTGCGATAGAAATCGGTTGAGAGTAGATGGAGTGAGGTGATTTATGACCGCGCAAATAAACAAGAAGACCAAAGGCGAGATAACCCGCGAGAAACTGGTTGGCGTTGCGGCGACACTGTTTCACGAAAAAGGGTATCACGCGGTTGGCCTGAACGAGATTTGCGCTGTCGGCGACTTGCCCAAAGGGTCGCTCTACTACCATTTCCCAAAGGGCAAAGAGCAGATTGCCGTTGCGGTGATTGACGCGGCGAAACATCAAGTTGCGACGGATTTGGGTGAAGCGACGTCTTCCGCAAAGAGTGTTGATCAATTTATCGACATTTTGCTTGCGCGGTTTGCACAAAATCTTGCGCAATCGGACTTTAACAAGGGCTGCCCGATCACCACGATCAACCTGGAGATGGCAGGCTCTTCAGAACCCATTCGCGCGGCGTGCGCTAGCGCATTCGCGCATTGGATAGACCTTTGTGCTGCGTCGCTAAAGCAAACAGGCATTGCAAACGTAAAGGCGCGCGACCTGGCAGAATTGATTTATGCCAGCGTAGAAGGCGCAATGATTTTGGCGCGTGCGCAGCGCGACGTCGCACCGATCTTGAGGGCTGCACCACACCTCAAAAAACTTGTCGCATAAGGAGTATCAAATGCGAATTCTCAAAATCTCCCTTGGCGTTATCTTTGCCCTAATTTTGGCCATCACTGGCTTTTTCACCTACCAATTCTGGCCACGCACGGTTGAAACATTTGCCGATCTAGATGCGACGATCCCAGCGATGTCTGGCCCCTCGCCCATCCGACTATCCGCCTTTTCGACCGGGTTCAATGAAAGCCCGGAAGCGGTGATTTACAGCGGCGGCAATTTGTTCAAAGCGCATCAAAGCGTTTATTCTGGCTTCGTGATTGAACACCCAGACGCCACCATTTTGCTCGAAGGTGGCATTGGCGAAAACATTGCAGCGGAACATGCCGAAAACTTCAATTTATTCGAGCAACAATTGTTCGCCTACACCAAAACTTCGACCGCGAAGGAGCGCTTGGATGCGGCGGGATATGACAGCTCCAAAATCGACAAAATACTGCTGACCCACCTGCATTGGGACCATGCAGCGGTGATCCCTGACTTTGATGGCGTGCCGATTTTGACCAGCCAAACAGAACTTGAATTCGCCCGGGCGGAAGCCAAGGCGCATTTTTCGATTTTTGAAGAACACTTGACCCGTGATGGCACCAATTGGCAACCCTTTGAACTTACCGACATTGCGTTCGGCCCGTTCGACAAAAGCCTAGACCTTTTTGGCGACCAAAGCTTTGTGATTGTGCCGCTTGAAGGCCACACAACGGGCAGCGTTGGCGCTTTTATCACCACCAGCACGGGCAAGCGTTTTTTCTTCATCGGCGATTCCAGCTGGTCGCTTGCCGGCGTGAAAAATGCCAACCCAAAAATTCCGCTGGTGCAGAGCATGGTCGACAATGACAAGGCCCGGACAGAACGTACTTTGGCGCTTTTGCACGAAATCGCCAAGGACAATCCGGACCTGAATATTGTGCCCACCCATGATGGCCCGGTGGTGGCGCAATTGGCGCAATTCCCCGCATTCGAATAGGAATGGCTGGTCCCGGATTGGCCCGTGCGGCGCGAACGCCACCTAGTTGTCCGGGACCCTGCCTCTTTTTTTTGCGCTCACGCCGCGCAGGCTGGCCCGGCACCCCCGAGCATTTTACATTGCCGCCGTCGCGGTCTTACGACCGCTTCCCCGGCACCCCTGAGCATTTTACATTGCCGCCGTCGCGGTCTTACGACCGCTTCCCCGGCACCCCCGCCGATTGGTGCCCATCACTATTTCCGAGCAAATGAGGGACAAGATGGACGAAGCGTTTGATTAGAAACGCAAGGACCCCGCGCAACTTTTTGCGCGCCCCGCCGGAGGCTCAACTATTCAAACAGACCGGTCTTAGGTCGTCGTGCCGAATAGTGATGCGAGCCGTGAGGCAATTAAACCAACACAAAGGTCGCCATGCTATGGTGGGCATCGCGTATTGACATAAATGCAGCATGCGAGGTCTTTATCGTCTCGTTATGCGCTAGAAAATTTGTAATGAGACCATAATGACCTCGCATGTGATGATGTGCGTTGCTTGAGGCAAACTATCCCGGGGTGCTCACCCTTCTATCCCCTTTGCCTGCGCTCCACCCATATTGTTTTGGGTCTTTGCCCAATGGATGATTTTGGGATTTTCGCCCCAAAAAGACGGTAAAACAATACCCGCCAAGCGACTTACAGGTGCCATCGGTGTCTGACTGGACAGATGCTTCAATTAACGCGTGTGCCGCAACCGTCGCCACGACCCATCACCATCTTCCGAAAAGATCACCCCCAATGGAACCCACTGACGGATTACCCGACCACCCCCTGCTCGTCAGCAAGCTGCGTGGCTAAACGAAAGACGAGACCAGTTTCGCATGGGTTGAAAGGGCGGGGATAAGTTTTTTGGGTGCAAATCACAATGAACCCCAAAAGCTCATCCAAGCGAAGAAAGGTCACAAGGGAAAACCGCCGCAGCACGCATCCCATGCACCCCGCCTTTAGTCCCTCCCCATCAAGGGGAGGGAAACTTGGCCCCGGATCAAGTCCGGGGCGGTGCGAGGGGAAAGGTCGAGGTGACAAATTGCACCGTCCCGCACAACCAAGTGGCGCTCGCGCCAGACAGGTAGATGCGGGACCAATAGAACCTATGGTGGCAACCGATGTGTTTTGCCGTAAACGGTGCGCACGCCGGAGTTGTCGTGCCGTAACCAACAATGCCCAAAAGTGAAAGTTGTACAAACCCGATGCAACCCGCCCCCCGTCATCCTCGGGCTTGACCCGAGGATCCAGTGCTGGATTTGAAGCAGATCTATAACCCTCAGGTTTCTCGACAGTCCGACCTGGATCCCCGCCTGCGCGGGGATGACAGACCTTGGCGTTAATAACCTTGTTGGGAAGGTCATATGCTGGCCTCTAAAGGCTCGATTTCGTCCTGTGTCAGGTCAAAAAGTTCGTAAACGAGTTTGTTGATTTCATCTTCGTGCTGTTTGATTTGCGCGCTGAGGGGGGGAATATTGGCTTTGAAAGATTTTTTAATCTCGGCGCGGAAGGCGGCGACGCACGCATTTCTCAAATTGCCTCCCATCCCATCGCTATTACATGCTGGCTAATTTGACCTGCTAGTAGTTGAAGGCCATTCGTTTACGTGCGCAATTCATCGAGTGTTTTTGGGGCAGCGACTTCCGACGCTTTGCCTGTTTGAACGTCGTAAAGCAGCGCAGATACTGTGATTGAACCGGGGATTTTTTCCGCCGCAGTTAGCCGGTCGATGTCCGCAATCAGGTCCGTATTCTGGTTGGTGATGGCCATCGCTGAGACATCCACATCTAGTGTGGTCTTGATCTCAGCGGCGAAAGCGGGGTCAGCCAAGCTCTGCGCACCGCAATTGGTGTGTTGCATCAAGACAACGGCAAAGCTTGGGTCCTGTTGTGCCCCTGTCATCCGTTTGACCATAGCTGACAACGCGGAAAGCTCATCGATGAACCCCGGTGTGACCCGACCGCCATTATTGCGAAAAACAACAACCTCGCCAAGGTCGACACCCAGCACGTGGGCCGGGTCCACCCGTGCGTCTATACAGGTCAGAACCATGGTGTTCAAAGACGGTAAAGCGGGCATCTCGCCGTGTTCGAAGGTCTCAGCAATCCGTGCATTTCGGTCGAGAAATATTGCGTGGGTGGACATGTCGTCCTCCTATTCTGGCGGTTGAGATTAATATGTAGTTTGAGGCTACATCATATTGGTTTTGGGGGCGCGCGGGCCTAAAATGGACAGTCGCCCAGTCATGGCAGCGGCTTGCCACTCGGCGTTTTTGTGCCCCGGCTTAGGATCGGCGATGCGAGTCGAACCCTCTGCGGCTTCGAAAGCCATGAAGTCGGGTGCGGGCGTCAGCAGGATTTTCAACATGAAGAGCAACGCGCCAAGCGTGGACAGTTCGCGCAGATTGGGCGCGAGCCGGCGCACATCAGCAGCATAATACGCAGCGGTCTCTCTAAAGCTCTCAGCAGGGCTACCGGTGAGTTGCGCGACATGATTGGTCGGCGCGCCGATGGCGAAGGCACCCTGTTCGATCTCCTCAGCATAGTGCCGCAAATTGTGCATGTCGAACTCCGCTGCGCCCATTGCGCGCGCGGCCTTGGTGAACATCCTGAATGAGATTGGTTGGTATTTGATCGTGCGACCAAGAACATCGCTGAGGACCTCAGCGACATCGGCGGAGGAGAGCAGTTGTGGGCCGGTCGGCCGCCACGTCGTCCCTGCGTATTTCTTGGGTTCCTTGAGCAACGCAACTCCTGAGCGTGCAATATCGCGTTCGGAAACAGGCGCGTTTAGTCCTTCCCCGAATGGCAAGGGGAGCACCCCGAGACGCCGCGTCACAGAAATCGTCAGTAGGTAGGTGAAAGCGAATATCCCCGGGGTCAGATGAATAACATCCACATTGGGCATCCAACGCGCCACATTGTTTGCAATCCAATGTTCGCGCGTCAGCAGGGACGGATGCGACGGATTAGGATTCCAGCCCGACAACAACACCATCGCCTCGACCCCCGCTTCCTGCGCCGCCAGACAGGTCAGCATGGTGTTGTGCAGCAGATGCGGCGCAAAAGGCGGTATGTGGAAAACACGCTGTACGCCGATCATCGCGTCGGACAAATCACGAAAATCATAAAGGTTTCCGATGAAGACCTCAGCGCCTATTTCCGCAAGGGCCCGTGAACGCCAGTCATCACGCCGAACGAATGCGCGCACCTGATAGCCGCACTCAACAAGCAAGCGCACAGCATGCTGACCGATATGACCAGTTGCAGAGGTAACGAGGATTTTGGTTGACGTTGACATCTGTTTTCTCCCGACTACAAGTTGGTTAGACAAATAGAGTGATCACTTTATTTTTTAAAGTAACGTTTTTGTGAGGCCCTATGCCCAACCGTCGAAGTTACAAGCTCCTTTGCCCAATCTCCCGCGCGCTCGATCGCGTGGGCGACCGCTGGTCCCTCTTGATCCTGCGGGACCTTCTCGCGGGGCCTGCGCGCTTTTCGGAACTGCAACGTGGTTTAGTCGGAATCGCCGCCAATCTGCTCACTGATCGACTTGCCGCACTGATGGAGGATGAGCTGATTACTCAAGTGGAAAGCAATTACGGCGTGACACTCTATCAGTTAACCCCGCTAGGGGAACGCAGTTCGGACATCATCTTCGAACTTGCTCGTTTCGGCGCAGTATTTCCGCCAGTGGGAAAGGTGGTTAAACCAGGCAACCTACGGACTGTCGCAACGACGTTGGGTGCCGCAGCAAAACGGGTCGTAACACCCGAAATGGGTTTCGACGCGGTGCTTATTGTGGATGGCGAAACCATCGCTTTGACCATCGCCAACGGCATCGCAAGGACGGAAGTTCGCACAATGAACGATGCTGATCTGGTATTGGAAACCAGCTATACCGCCCTACTTGACCTGACCGAAGGCAGGCTCTCGGTTGAAGAATTCCAAAACTACCACAGCAAACTGGATATACGCTCACCGGAAATTCTGGCTGAATTCGAAACCTTGCTGCTCGGAATTTTGATGGAATTCAGCCGCTGACTCTTCCTTCAAATCTCAGCTCTAAGCAATTTCCGCCTCGGCAACCACTGGCGACAATAGATATCGAGCTGAACATGCTTAGCGTGCCATTTGAATTGCAGATGGATGACGTCATTTTATCCACAAAACTGACTTTGCATTAGCCCTCAGGTCAAGTCTGCCGGTGACGAAGGGGAAATTCGCCGTCGCACCTTCAGTGCTTTCCCGGCACCCCCGACTGCTTTTTTCTTGCCGCCGTCGCACAATCTGTGCTTTCCCGGCACCCCGACTGCTTCTTTCTTGCCGCCGTCGCACCTTCGGTGCTTCCCCGGCACCCCCGCCAATTGGGGCTCAAAACTGGCGCTATTTCCTTTGCACCTACATCGCCGCGAGCTGTAAGTTTGTTTCGGAATTCAATATCCCGTCGATCATGCGCACCTTGCGCAAGACATTGTCGAACTCGGACAAAGAACCGGTGTGGATTTCGGCGATCAAATCCCAATTGCCATTGGTGGAATGGATCGAGCGCACTTCGGGCAGGCCACGCAGTTTGCGCACAATGTCTGCAGTCGATTTGCCCGCAATTTCAATCATCATGATCGCGCGCACCTGATCATTGTCATAATCTTCGCGCATACGCACCGTGAAACCCAGCAAAGTGCCAGACGCCATCAACCGATCAAGGCGGTTTTGCACCGTGCCGCGCGACACCTTAAGCACTTCGGCCAGTTTGGCCAAAGAAGCACGCCCATCTGAGCGCAAAAGCGACACCAATTCATGGTCTAAGGAATCAAGGATGAATTTGTCGTTTTGCATGACGCCTATCACTTTGCTTAATCTTCGGTGTGAATTTTAACAGTATCCTGCAAATTTTTGCAAGCTTTTGCCATTTTCATTGATATTTTCGCGCGTTAGAATTGTCCTTTGTTCATTCACCCGTTCAAACGGGTTGTAACTACAGGGCCATAAACCAATGAAATTTGACCCCAATTCGCTAAACATTGTTCCCTTTGTGAGCGTAGATCACATGATGAAAATCGTGTTGCAGATCGGCGTGGAAAAAATGCTTAAGGGCATTGCCGAATATGTTGAAGACGATTTCAAACGGTGGGAATTGTTCGACAAGACGCCTCGGGTCCCTTCCCATTCTGAAAAGGGCGTGATCGAGTTGATGCCCACAAGCGACGGGGAAGTTTACGGCTTTAAATATGTGAACGGCCACCCAGCCAACACCAAAGAAGGTCTGCAAACAGTAACCGCTTTCGGCATGTTAGCGGATGTTGAAACAGGCTATCCTGTTTTGCTCTCAGAAATGACGATTTTGACCGCGCTGCGTACCGCCGCCACATCTGCCGTTGCGGCAAAGCATTTGGCAGCCAAGAACGCCAAAGTGATGGCGATGATCGGCAATGGCGCGCAATCAGAATTTCAAGCGCTGGCTTTCAAAACCATTTTGGGCATTGAGGAAGTTCGACTTTACGATATCGATCCGGCAGCGACAGAAAAGTGTGCGCGTAACTTGGCGGGTCGCGGCTTGAATGTGGTGAGCTGCACCTCATCACAAGAGGCACTTGAAGGCGCGCAAATTGTCACCACCTGCACTGCCGACAAGCAATATGCCACGATCCTCACGGACAATATGGTTGGCTCTGGCTTGCATATCAACGCGATTGGCGGCGACTGCCCGGGCAAAACAGAGTTGCACAAAGACATTTTGCTGCGCTCCGGCATCTTTGTGGAATATACGCCACAAACCCGCATCGAAGGCGAAATTCAGCAGCTCGACGATGATTATCCGGTGACTGAATTGTGGGAAGTCATTACGGGACAAAAAGAGGGTCGCACCAGCGATGGCCAGATCACCTTATTTGATGGCGTGGGCTTTGCAGTCGAGGACTTTTCGGCACTTCGTTATTTGCGCGACCATTATAAGGAAACAGGGTTCTACGAAGATCTTGATATGATCGCTGACCCTGACGATCCACGCGATCTATTTGGCATGGTGCAACGGGCGAAAACACCCGAGCAAGCGGCCAGCTAAGATTTCCACCCAAGAGTGACTTTGGCGGGGCAATGCCCCGCCTCTTTTTTGTTTGGCTACGCCGCTTTTGGCTCGGTGATGAAGGATGCTAAATAGCCGTCTTTCTTCTTGGTGAAAGCCAATAGTTGGTCCGCATAGTCAGCCGGTGCGGCATCAATTACGCTTTGGCGCGATAGCACCTTATTGTGCCAAGTACGCAGCTTTTCCGAACCCTGATAGAAGTCGAAGTCGCCAAGGGTTTCAAAAACGCTGATATAGCGGAACACGGTACCCCATACACCATCTACCAGGTGGAATTGGTCACCAGCGAAATATGGGCCCTCAACCTGTTCACTTACGCGTGCGAATTTCTCAGCCAGTTCTTTGCGCTTTGCTTCGAACGTCTCTTCAGTTTCCGAGGTGTATAGGCCCCAAAGGGTCGCCAGTGTTTGCGAAGCAAACTCAATCCAAGCGCGATGTTTAGCCTTTTGCAAAGGATCAGTTGGATGCAGCGAGCCTTCGGTAACCTCGTCGAGATATTCGGCAATCACTTGGCTTTCAAACAACACATTATCGTCTGCCTGCAACACAGGCACTTTGCCCAAGGGCGATAGTTCTAGGAACCAGTCTGGCTTATTCGCCAAATCAATATCGACGCGTTCAAACGGCACGTTTTTTTCTGCCAATACAATCAGCGCGCGTTGAACATAGGGGCAAAGGGGGAAACTTATCAGTTTGTAATTTGGCATTTTCATCTCCATAAACATGCAATTGCATCTACATAGATGGACTTGCATTTAAATGCAACTGCATCTATTTTCACATTATGGTGATACCAAGTGATCAAACTCAAAGTGCATGGTGTGCCCTTTATCGGGTGCATAAGATCTTTCATGAACAGGTTGAGGCAGAGCTGAAAGCCGCCAACCTGCCGCCATTGACGTGGTATGACGTGCTTTGGGAACTTGAAAAAACTGAGCATTGTGGACTGCGGGCATATGAGTTGCAGCCAAAACTCCTATTGCCGCAATATGGCATGTCACGCATTTTGACGCGCATGGAGGCGGCGGGCTTAATCCAGAAACAGGAATGCCCAGAGGATGGGCGCGGGCAAGTGCTCGGGATTACCGAAGCAGGACGCACCACCCGCGCAAAGATGTGGGCAATTTATGGCAAACTGATGCACGACATGCTTGGTGCAAAATTGTCGGAAGAAGAAACAACAACGCTTGCCGCTCTGCTCAACAAACTGGCCAAATAAAAAGGCCCGCTAGCGCGGGCCTTTCAAAATTCAGTATTGAATGATTTTAGCTGCGTGAAACTTCGGCAAGCGCGTCGGCAAAGATGTCGATTTTGTCGACGCCAAGACCGGCAATATTCATACGTGAGTTGCCGACCATATAGACGCCATGGTCTTTTTTCAGCTTTTCTACGTCGTCTTGCGAAATGCCGATCAGCGAGAACATGCCCCGGTGTTCAGCGATAAAATCATAGTCCGCGCTGTTGGAACGCTTGCGCATGGCTTCCGCCAAATTCTTACGAATGGTCACCATGTGGTTGCGCACATCGGTCAACTCAGCTTCCCACTCAGCCCGCAAGTCTTTGTCGTTTAGGATAATGCGGACAATTTCTGCACCATGATCAGGCGGCATAGAATAGTTTGCGCGGGCCGCGCTAAGTAGTTGTGAGAAGGTGACATTCGCTGATGGTTCATCAATGCCAATGATCATCGCGCAGCCAACGCGTTCACGATAAAGGCCAAAGTTCTTTGAGCATGATGCGGCTACCGCCATCTCAGGCAATGTGGCAGCGAGTTTGCGCACGCCATATGCATCGTCAGTCAGTCCGTCGCCAAAACCAAGATATGCGATATCGACGAGCACAAACACGCCTGCATCTTCGATAATGTCAGTGAGTTTGTCCCACTGCTCGTTGGTCAGGTTGGCGCCAGTTGGGTTGTGGCAGCAGCCATGCAGCAACAAAATATCGTCGCTGGTCATTTTCGATACTGCTTCGCACATATCGTCGAACCGCACATTGCGCTTTTCAGCGTCAAAATATGGGTAGGAGGCGGTTTTGAGGCCGGCTGCTTCCATCAAAGGAATGTGGTTTGGCCAAGTTGGATCAGAGATGTAAACCGTTGCGCCAGGCTTTGCGACATTGAGCAAATCTGCAATCAAGCGCAAAGCACCTGTACCGCCTGGTGCTTGCGCCGCGCGCACACGATTTTTGCCGACACTATCGCCAAGCACCAAATCTACCATCGCATCATTAAAGCCCACATTGCCGGCCATACCGACATAGGTCTTGGTGGTTTGGTCTTTCACCCGTTTGGCTTCCGCCTTTTGCACTGCTGTCATAATCGGCGTGTTGCCGGTAGCGTCTTTATAAACGCCTACGCCGAGATCGATCTTATTGTCGCGCTCGTCTGCTGCAAATTCAGCGATTAGCGCAATGATTTTGTCTTGTGGTGCGGGTGATAGTTTTTCAAACATGACCTTGTTCCGGTTTAGTTGTTTGTGCCGGATGTGGCACAGCAATTGTGTTAACCAGCGCAAACGTAACAAGCAAGTGATTTGCATGGGAATTTAGTTCAATTCAAACTGGTTTTATTCGACCATTTGATCAGGAAATCATATGCGCCTGCTTTTCATTCTTTCCTTGGCTATGCTTTTGCCAGCATTCGTTTCGGGCGCCATGGCACAGCCCTACCCCCCGATCAAAAACAGCTATGTAGCTGTTGGGCAAAAGCAAATCGCGCGCGCTTGGTTGAGTGAGCCAACAACTAGATATCAGCATTTCGTGCTTGGTGACCGATTTGAAGCCTCCCGGCTCGTGGTGCAATTGGCGAATGGCCAGCAATTTAGCCATGAGTTGCCCGCCTCCTTTGTATTTGAAGATCGGCATGTCCGCTTGGCCGACTTAAACAATGATGGCGCGGACGAACTTGTCGTGGTGATGAGTTCGATAAGCTTGGGAGCTGCTCTGGCGGTGTTCAACGCGGACCAAAGTGGGCTGCACCTATTGGCGACAACGCCACATATTGGCCTACCCTATCGGTGGCTTAACCCGGCAGGCATCGCTGATTTTGATGGCGATGGAAATCTAGAAATTGCGTTGGTGCAAAAGCCTCACTTGACCAAGCGCTTAGAATTCTGGCGTCTCGATGGAGAGAGGCTGGTGCGGGTTGGCTCAGCTAACGGCTTTTCGAACCATCGCAACGGATCGCGTAACCAACGTATGAGCGCGGCATATGACATCAACAATGATGGTGTTGTTGATCTGCTCATACCGAGCGCGAACAGAACGGAAATCATCGCAGTTACGCTGGTGCCGGAGATAAAACAATTACGCCGTTGGCAGCTCCCCTCACCCGCAGATGGCGACTTTGAATTGCAAGTGGATAAGGCGCCTCATCAAGTCGTACTGAAGCTGGAGAGTGGGGACAATTTTGTGATTGCCTTGCAATAGGCGCTAAATTGTCCGACATTCCTCTTTTCAATTTGCGCCACTTGGTGCACAATAATGGTCCAACCAATGCGCATGCCTTTGGCGAAGCGCAACCAACAACGATCTTTGGGAGAAACAAGTGCCAATTATAAATCGTATTGCCGAATTTCATGACGAGATTACTGCATGGCGCCGCGACCTGCACGAAAACCCTGAAATCTTGTATGAGGTTCACCGCACAGCGGGAAAAGTTGAAGAACTGCTGAAAAGCTTTGGCTGCGACGAAGTTGTGCCGGGTATCGGCCAAACAGGTGTTGTGGGCATCATCAAAGGCAACAAAACCGGCAGCGGTCGGGTTATCGGTTTGCGTGCAGACATGGATGCGCTACCAATTTTTGAAAAAACCGGATTGCCTCACGCTTCTAAAACAGAAGGTGCGATGCACGCGTGCGGCCATGATGGTCATACTGCGATGCTACTTGGTGCCGCGAAATATTTGGCTGAAACGCGCAATTTTGACGGCACTGTTGCTGTTATCTTCCAGCCAGCTGAAGAAGGCGGCGCGGGCGGCAAGGCCATGGTTGACGACGGGATGATGGAACGCTTTGGCATCGAAGAAGTGTTCGGCATGCACAACTTCCCCGGCATTCCAGTTGGTCAATTCGCGATCCGCGAAGGCGGCATCATGGCGGCAGCGGACCAATGGACCATCAAGGTGACGGGCGTTGATAGCCATGCGGCCATGCCACACCTATCAGTCGATCCTGTGGTGATTTCGGCGCACATCATCACTGCACTTCAAACCATTGTGTCTCGCAATGTGGACCCGATCCAATCTGCGGTTTTGTCGACCACAAAAATCAATGGTGGTTCTGCGTTCAACATTATCCCAATGAATGTAGAGATTTGCGGCACGGTTCGTGCGCTTGATCCTGAGGTTCGTGAAAACGTAAAATCACGATTGATCTCAACGGCTCAGAACATCGCGGCGAGCTTTGGCGGCAAGGCAGAAGTTGACTACAAAGACGGTTACCCTGTGACCATGAACGCACCGGCACAGACAGAGTTTGCCGCTTCAATTGCGCAAAAACTTGTGGGCGAAGATCGTGTGGACACAAATGTGTTGCCAACAATGGGTGGCGAGGACTTTTCGTTTATGGCCAACGCGCGCCCAGGTGCGTTCATCATGATTGGCAACGGCGACACAGCTGGCCTTCACCAAGACACTTATGATTTTAACGACGAGGTGATCCCTTACGGCTCATCTTATTGGGCACAATTGGTTGAAACAGCCATGCCCGCGAACCAATAGGTTCCTGACCTCAATGGTCACTTGGCCCCGCCTTTGTGCGGGGCTTTTTTGTGCCTAAATCACCGGGTCTAGCAATTCGCCTTTTTCAAAATAGGCGACCAGATTTTCAACAACTTGGCTGCTCATTTGCGCGCGCGTTTGGCGGGTCGCTGAGCCTTTGTGTGGCGACAAAATAACATTATCGAGCATCCGCAAGGCTTCAGGCACTTCTGGTTCGCCATCAAACACATCCAGCGCTGCCCCGCGCAATCCGCCATTCGACAGCAGGTCAATCAGTGCGTCTTGATCCACCATATTGCCGCGAGCGATGTTGACGAAAGAACCATTTGCCCCCAAGGCCTGAAGCACTTCACGGGTAATGATCTTGTGTGTCCCCTCGCCACCCGGCGCAATCACCACCAACCAGTCAACGTTTTTGGCCATATCGGTTAGATCGTCAAAATAGTGGTAAGGCTGATCTTTCTGGTGCGTCCTGCCATGATAAGACACTTCCATATCGAACGCGGTCAAACGCACAGCGATGGCTTTGCCAATTCGCCCAAGTCCCAATATCCCAACGCGCGCGCCAGCAAGTTGAGCAGTCAGCGGCGTTTGACCTTCGCTCGCCCAACGCCCGGACTTAACATAGGCATGGTTTGACGGAATTTCGCGTGCCAACGACACCATCAGGCCAACGGTCAATTCTGCGACAGCAGCATTGAGACGGTTTGGGGTGTTTGACACGCGAATACCGCGTGTGCTTGCAGCGCCGACATCCACATTGTCATATCCAACGCCATAGTTGGCGATGACCTTCAGATTAGGCAGTTGAGAAATCAACTCGGCATCTATGCGCCCGCCCGTAACTCCATCGATTTTATCACCGTGCTCCAACAAAAATGCATCGCGATTTGCAGCCTCATAGAGTTTGAACAACTCAAATTTGTTTTCAAGCATTTCAATGCAATCTTGGGGCACCTGCCCCGCAAGCAATATCTTTTTCATGATAGGAACCATAACCAGAATGAAATTGAAAAGATGCTGACCAGCGTTGAAAGCAGCACGGTGGAAGTAGCAACGTCCAGCGCTCGATTGTAATAGGTCGCAAAAATGTAGGCATTGATGCCTGATGGCATCGCCGCCAACAGCACCACGGCGCGAGCGATTTCGTGGGGCATGCCCAAAATCGGAACCAGAATAATCCATGCGAGCAATGGGTGCATGATGGTCTTGATCGCCGACATGGCGGCAGCGGGCAAAACCGCCTTCTTGATGCTATATTGGGTCAGCGCTGCGCCAAGGCCAAACAGCGCAGTTGGCAAGACAGCGGCAACCATCATGCTGGTCGCATCGTCCAACACTTTTGGCAGTTTCAGGCCACTCAAGTTCAATGCCACACCGCACGCGATACCGATTAACAGCGGGTTTGAAACGATGCGCTTGAGCGCATCAAGAATGGCGACAGACAAGGGCCGCCCATCGCGACGCGACAATTCCATTGTGAGCATGCCGATGGTCATCAGACTTGGCGCGTGAAAACCAATGATGAGGAAAATAATTGGCAGCGCTTCAACACCATAGGCGCGTTGCACAATTGGAATGCCCAGTAAAACGGTGTTGGTGAATAGCGCAGAAAAGCCAACAGACACGGCCTCGCCTGGCCTGTAGGCAAACAGCTTGCGCGCCAATATGATGCCCAGCACAAATCCTGATATGCCAGCAACATAAAAGGGCAAGATGATTTTGGGGTCCAGCGCCGTCGAAAAGTCTAGCGTCAGCATAGCCCGGAACAACAGCATCGGGGCGGCGAAATTATTGGTGAACGCGATCAGCGCATTTATGCCCCCGCTGGGGAAAATGCGCAGTTTCACCGCCACATAGCCAAGAAGGACTATGACGAAGACTGGCGCAACAACGTCTATGACGAAATACATATATCGGCGTGCTTTCTGGTCGCGGTCCCCAACTTGGGGAAGGACCAAAAGTGGAAAGGAACACGCAAAGCTTATTCAGCCCAACTTAAGTCGTCAATCAATCACGCGCTATTTCGGTGCTCTTTGCGACAAGTAGCAGACTGGCGAAAGGTCAAAATCTGTTTGAAACGGATAAGTCGGTCTTGGCCGATTTTTGTTTTCCAGCGCCGGAATATCTTGGTTTACCGCGCCATCGGTAAGCGCCATCAAGTTGGGGTTTGCGATCTTAGCCATTGCTGGTGAAATGTACCCGCACTTGATGACGACGATACGCTCTTGGGCTAAGTCGATTCCCAAGGGTTCTACATTTTCCGGCTCATGGAATGTGTAACGACGATCCGAGATGACGATACGCAATCCGTTGCAGTTCAGCAGTGCAAGTTTGTTTCCGCGCTTATTATCGGTTGCAATCTTTTCTATCCGAACATGCCCGCGCCAAGGTTTCGAGCGCGCTGGATCAAGCGTTGCGCCGAGCCAAATATCTGTGAAGACACCTTCCCCCAATCCAAAACACTGTTGGACCGCCGGCGCGTCTGCGATGCCAACAATCAGCGCGTCGCGGATATTGTTTTCAACGCAATATTTCAGCACACATGCGCGGTCACCGACACCGCCGCCCCCGGGGTTGTCGCCGGAATCGGTTAAGATAACGGGATGTGTTTCGCTGCTGGTGGCAAGCTGCATCATTTCTCGAAGTGAGCCGGTCGTTGGCCCAAACTCAAAATTGGCGCGCGCGTCGAAATAGTTTTGCGCTAACTTTTCCGCTTCGCTTTTTACGGCGACTTGATCGGTTCCCGTTATCACCGCCGCGGCGTTAGCGCGCGCCACATCGGCCCAGACATAACCCACCATCAAGGACGCATCAGTGATGCCATCAACACGATCGATTTGCGGCAGTTGCGCATAGAGCGATTTTGCGGGCTCATCGATTGTACTTGTGCGCTCGCCCGGCAACAAAACGGGAATTGGCACCCAGCCGACAAAGGGCCGCTCGCCAGTTTCAATCACCTTGATGAGCCCATTGAGGGCGCGCTCCATGGTCTCTTGGGTGTCGATGTGCGGCGCATGTCGAAAGGCGGTAAACAGATCGATTTGATCGATGATTTTTTGACTGAGATTGCCATGGAGATCGAAAGAAACTGAAATTGGGCACATGGGCCCAACGAGCTTGCGCGCGGCCGCAATCCAATCCCCTTCGGCGTCGTCCATGCCATGCACGTGAACCGCACCATGCATGGCCAAATATAGCCCATCAATTGGCGCGTCTGCGATGGTCATTTCAAGTTTAGACAAAAACTCTTCTTTAAACTCGTCATAGGTGGCGCGGGCAACCGCGCCGCCAGGGGTTGAGCGCGCATGCATGAGCGGCACTATTTCCGCCCTCGCCTTTGGCAAGAAGCAGAAAAAGTCAGAGATCATCAAATCATTGCCGCGCAACACTTTGAAGTCGTCTGTTTTTTGCAGCACATCTGTGTATGTGCTGCATTCTGTGTGCATACCGCCTACTGCAATGCGCATTGGTGCAGCCGCCTAGAGGCGTGGCAGGTGATGCGACTGCGCTGCGAAACGCAACCAGTTTTTGTTTTCTGGTTCGGTCCAAGCTGCTTCCGCAATCGCGCTTAGGCGTGGGAATACCATGTGGTTGAACAGTTCTCGACTGATCAAATGCTCAGACCAAATACAGGCCTGTACGCCTTTAATGCGTGGCTTGAGTTCGTCAGAAAAGTCGCCAGCGGCTTCAAACTCATATGTGGTTTGCGGGGATGCAGTTCCCGCCCAGCTCGCGCCCGGCTCTTGCCATTCTTCAGATTGGGCCATATCCAAATAATAGGCTTGGCCTGGGGTCATGACCACATCATAGCCTTCTTCGGCCAAGGTAATGCCGACTTCAGCCTTCTGCCAAGCGAACAGCAAAGTACCGCCCTCTTTTTCGATACCGCCGCCATGGGATACTTCATCCCAACCGCCAACAATTTTGCCCTTCTTCTTGATCATTTTTTGAACCTTGCCCAAGAAGTGCGCTTGCACCTGCATGGTGCCGTTCAGGCGCTCCTCATTCATCAGTTTTTCAACCGCTGGAGATTCCATCCAAGAGTTCTCATCCACTTCATCGCCACCCACATGGATGAACTTTGAGGGAAACAGGTCTGCGATTTCCTCAACGACGGTTTCGATGAATTTGTAGGTCGCTGGTAAGCCCGGGTTCAGTGCATTATTGGGATAACCTTGAATTGAGCGATAGCTTTCTTCGGGCTCATCAGGATCGCGCAAATCAGGATACGCAGCCAGGACCGCGGTGCAGTGCCCCGGAATATCAAGTTCGGGCACGATCTCAACATTGATCGCTTCACCGTGCGCAATCAGCTCTTTGATTTGTTCTTGCGTGTAAAAGCCGCCATAGGTTTCGAAACCCGAACCCAATTGTGCTGGCATGGCTTCATTTGCGCCCCGCTTTGCACCCGCATTGGTGAGTTCTGGATAGGCCTTGATTTCAACACGCCAGCCCTCATCGTCGCTGAGGTGCCAGTGTAGGATATTCATCTTGTTCCATGCCAAAATATCCACGAAGCGCTTTACGTCTTCAAAAGGATAGAATTGACGTGAGACATCCAAATGCGACCCGCGCCAGCCAAAGCGTGGCGCATCGTTGATAGTGCCCACAGCCGGGAACTGAAATTTGGTTGGGTCAGACTTTGGCCCATTGATGATTTGCGCCAGTGAAATCAGACCGTTGATCAAGCCCTTTGCTGCACCATAAGCCAAGGAAACACCCGCGGCTGCAAATGAGACACTGTATCCTTCTTCGGCCAGATTGCCGTCGTGTGACAAGCTAAGCGTCAAGCCACCCGGCACTTCAATAAGCGAAAATGGATTAGGCAAATCAGTGAACAAACGATCACTCAACCCATTCACCCTTGCCGCCGCCGCTTTTTCCTCACGCGTTGCGGACGCAAGCGAAAATGCTACCGGCGCATCGCTAAACTGTGAGACTGAGATTTGGTTTGGCCAAGGCGAAAGCGCGATTGGCAGATCAAGTTTGCCTTCAGGCACCAACACCCCGCCAGTTTTGCTAACCCGACCTTCAAGCGCCATATCGCCAGTATCGACTTTGACATGAGTGCCGTCTTTTAGGGTCAGGTAAGCTGACTTTGGACCATCATTACGATGCTTTGGAATATGGGTGAGTTTTTCCAACTCAAACGTCCAGCTTTCGCCGGAACCCAGCACCAAGCCATCAAGCGGATCAAATTCATGAAAGTTAGCAAAGCGACGGATAAAGGTCGCGTTATGCGCCACATGCTCTTTGGAGACCCGCAAAAGCGAAGTGTAAGCCAAACGGAACCCACTAATCGGTTGATCAGAGAGGTTGGTCAGCGTGAGGATCATTGATCCATTTTTCGGGTCAGTTTCGCGCCAAATGGCGTCGAGACGGAATTGTGATGTCATTTGTAGAAACTCCTCTAACGGGCGTTTTTTGAATTGTGAACTTAGTTGTTTTATCTCTGATCGTTAAAAGTCAGATGATTGAGAAAATGTGCCAGCCAACTCAGCTTGACCTGCGGTCAAGCCGCAATCAACTGGCAGGCAAATTCCGGTAATGGCATCGGCGTTGGACGAGCTTAAAAAGCTCACCGCATTGGCAATGTCTTTTGGGTCTGCGACCCGCTGCAGCGGGTACCAGCGTTTCGCCTCTTCAAATACTTTCGGGTTTTTTTCTGCACGGTCATTCCATGCCTTTGTGCGAACAGTCCCTGGCGCCACAGCGTTGATGCGGATGCCGAATTTGCCATATTCAACGGCGGCAAACTTTGTGAAGTGCACCAATGCCGCTTTCATGGCGCTATAGCCAGGATGACCATAGACCCCATAGCCATTCACCGAGGCGATGTTGACCACAACACCTTGGTTCGTCTTGAAGTCGCTTTCAAAGGTCTTGAAGCACGAAACTGCTCCTTTGAGGTTTAGATCAAAATCGTGTTGCCAATTCTCAATGGTGCTTTCTTGAATGGAAGCGCCCGAAATTGCGCCGACATTATTGACCAATAGCCTTGGCGCACCCATTGTTTTGGCCGTTTCCAGCATTGTTTGCTGATCAACCGCATCCAAAATATTCACTGTCAATGCTTGCGCCTTGCCACCATTGCCTTTGATGATGTCCACGGTCTCGGCGTTCAGCTCTCGGGCAATATCAACGCACAGAACTGCGAAACCGTCTTGGCTAAGCTGAATAGCAATGGCGCGGCCAATGTCGCCGCCGGTGCCAGTGATGATTGCAACTTGTTCGGTCAAAGTGAATTCCTATCAGGGTTCTAAAGCTAATCGCCAAGGGGTTGAGAATCGTCGCCATCGCGATGTGTGACCAATTGGCGCTTAATCCGGCGCAGTGGCTCAATGGCCAAGTCTTTGCGTTTGATCGCAACCAAATGCGCAAGAATGTCGATTGTTGCCAGAAATGCAAAGCGTGCTGACGATGGGCGGAGCACATCCACCCCTTCTGCCAAATCTATTGCAACATTGATGCTCGCTACTTCGGCAACAAGACTATTTTGTTTGGTCAATGTGATCACTTGTGCGCCATAGCCAGACGCAACTTCTAGCGCACGAACCAATTCGCGGTTATTGCCAGAAATGGACAGACCGATCACAACGTCATTTTCCGAAACGGTGGAGGCCGTCATCAGCTGCATTGAATGATCATTTGTCGATGAGGCTCGAAGTCCCAATCTAAACAGCCGATTTTGCACTTCACCAGCGAATAGCGACGAATTACCACCAGACCCAAAGGCATAAATCATGTCCGCCGAGGCGATGGCTGTTGCAGCTGTCTCAATGGCATCAACGTCCAATTGATCATGCAAATTGTGAAGAACCGACTGCGCGCGTGTCAGTATTGTATCAACGACCTCTGTTGCATTTGAGGCGTTAGATTGTGGCTCTTCATATCTTTGACCAATGAAAGCGCTCTGCGCCAACCGGACTTTGAAATCTGAAAAACTCTGGCAACCCAAACGCCGACAGAAGCGCGTAACGGTTGGGGGTGATACTTCGGCACGCGCAGCCAGTTCAATAATGGACGCATTCACCGCGAATGGACGATCATCGAAAATGATCGTTGCGATGCGCTGCTCGGACCTTGAAAGTCCATCCATCTCTTGACTGAGCGTGCCTAATATATCGACCATGATTGCGTTTTATCCTCGTGACTTTCGATTTGGATCGAAAGCAACACAATCAACTTCAACCTTACAGTCAACCATTAGTGCGGATTGCACACAGGCACGTGCTGGCGGGTGCTCGCCAAAGTAGCTCTTATACACGCCATTGAACGACCAAAAATCGCGCGGATCATCCAGCCAAACGCCAATGCGCACAATATGCTCTTTGCCGTAACCAGCTTCATCAAGAATCGCGAGAAGGTTTTTAATGGCGACGTGAGTTTGCTCGACGATATTGCCACCGGTGACTTCACCGTCTACCATAGCCACCTGGCCAGAAACATGCAGCCAGCCATCTGCTTCCACAGCACGGGCGAAAGGGAGATTTTGGCCACCGGCACCGCTTTTTTCGGCACCATATCGGATGATTGACATTTCAGTCCTCCAACGAATTTATGTAAATTATTTTCTTGTTGATTGACATATCAACAGAATTGAGCGAGTTTTTCTATAGAAAAAACGCAAAAAATGAAAATAATTTGTCATGTCATCACAATTTACAAATCCATTTCCAAAAACTGATCCTGATCGCTACGCGATTTGGGAAATGCTCGTTGACCGCGACATCACGGCCTTCTTGGCCGCTGATTGGTCGATGGTTGAAAATGATTTCGCCAAAGATCGCTTTATGGGCGTGCATGGGCACGGCACAGCCAACCCAGATCACTGGCGTTTGGCGTTTCCTTCACTAGAAGAATATCGCGATGAATGGCTGCGCCAGGCGCAAGATTTCCAAAAAGGAAGCTATGCAGACGACCCGCGCACGGCAATTTTTTCGGCGACCATTTTGCGCGACATTGAGATCAATGGTGATCGCGCGATCGTTCATAAGAAATTTGATGGGCACATCACCAAAGCAGACGGTGAAAAGGACATAATGAACTGGCAGACCGTTTATTATTGTCATCGAGTTGATGGAAGTTGGAAAATCGCTGGCTTTAACGGCTATTTGCCCAACCCGATGGGATAGGCGCTCGCTCGTATGACCAAACGCTTTTTCACAGCTGTACTCGCCACCGAATCGAACACCTTCTCGCCGATAGCCATTGATAGGCGTGGGTTTGAAGCGTCGCTATATGCAAAACCAGGTGAACATCCTGAAACACCCACCCTTTGCTCCGCGCCGCTAACCGAGGGACGCGCATGGGCAAAGAAACGCGGTTATGAATGGATTGAAGGCACTGCAGCATGGGCTGACCCAGCCGGTCTGATCAATCGCGAGGCATATGAAAGTTTACGCGATGAGATATTGGACCAACTTCGCGCAGCCTTGCCGCTAGACGGTGTCGTTTTGGGTCTACATGGCGCGATGGTGGCCAATGGTTATGATGATCCCGAGGGCGATCTGCTCGCCCGGATACGTGAGATCGTTGGCCCTAATGTTATTGTGTGTGCAACGTTTGACCCGCATAGTCAGCTTTCTCAAAAACGCGTTGAAGCACTTGATTTCTTCCTTGCCTTTAAAGAATTCCCGCACATTGATTTTGTTGAGCGCGCGCAAGACCTTTTGCGTATTCTTGACGAGACAATTGCGGGCAACGTGAAGCCTTCAGTGTCGGTATTTGATTGCAAAATGATAGATGTATTCCCGACATCATTTGAGCCTATGCGCTCATTTATTGATGACATCATGCATATCGAAAATGCCGACACTGAAGTGCTGTCGATTTCGGTAATTCACGGCTTTATGGCTTCGGATGTGCCCGAAATGGGCAGCAAACTTGTTGTTGTGACCAACAACAACAAAGCCCAAGGCGACAAATTGGCCAAAGAGCTGGGCATGCGCTTGTTTGATATGCGCGGCAAGGTAATGCCAGAACAAATCAATGAAACACAAGCCGTAGGCCAGGCCCTTTCGATCTCTAGCAATAAACCCGTGGTCATCGCAGATGTTTGGGACAATCCGGGCGGCGGCACGGCGGGCGATGCCACAGTGCTACTTCAGGAACTGATTTCGCGCGGCGCGACAAATGTGGCTGTGGGTACCATATGGGACCCAATTGCCGTTCAGATTTGTTTTGCAGCTGGCGAAGGCGCCACCGTTCCCTTGCGGTTTGGCGCCAAATCTGCGCCGTTTACCGGCAACCCAATCGACAAGACGGTGACGATCAAGAAACTGGTCGCGGACGCCGAGCAACGTTTTGGCGACAGTTATGTACCGATGGGCGATATCGCAACCATCGCGTTTGACGGCATTGAAGTGGTGTTAAATTCGACCCGCGCACAGAGTTTTGACAAAAGCCTGTTCACAGTTGCGGGCGTCGATTATGCGTCAAAGGACATTTTGTTGATAAAATCGACAAATCATTTCTATGATTCATTTGCGCCAATCGCAGCAACAATATTATATTGCTCCGCAGGACGACCTTATCCCAACAACCCAGCGACCAATGCGTACAAAAAGGCGCCAAAGAATATTTGGCCCATGATTGAAGATCCACACGGACTTTCAAACGCGGTCTAGTTTTGTTCGGACTAAGTTCACTGGCATTTGAAAAATTGGTACGCACCCATGGCACAACAAGGTTCTGTTTTTTCCCTCACCACTCCCGCTGTTTTGATCGACGAGATAATTGTCGACAAAAACATTGCGCGGGTGCAAAAATATATGGATGAGGCTGGGTTGAAGGCGCGGCCACATATCAAAACACACAAAATTCCTGAATTCGCCAAAAAGCAACTGGCAGCAGGCGCTGTGGGCATTACCTGCCAGAAAATTTCTGAAGCACAGGTTTTTGCCGATGCAGGTATCAACGACATTTTGCTCACCTTCAATATTATTGGCGAAGAAAAACTTGAAGCGCTTAAAGCGCTGCACAATCAAATCACACTGACGGTGGTCGCAGATAGCACGCACACTGTTGATGGACTAGCCAAGACCTTTAGCGCCGAACGCCCGTTGCGCGTGATGGTTGAGTGCGACACGGGTGGCCAACGCTGCGGTGTACAAACACCTCGTGAAGCGACCGAGCTGGCGCAATATATTGCTGAGCAACCTAGCTTGAAGTTTGTTGGGTTGATGACTTATCCAATGCCCAACACAGAAGACAATGTAGAGGCATTCTTTGAACAAACCGCCGGTCTTTTGAAGCAAGCTGGTCTCGAATGCGAGATATTCTCGACAGGCGGATCACCTAGCCTGTTCAGCGCAGAACGCACAACAATTGCGAACGAATATCGCGCAGGCACATATATCTACAATGATCGCTCACTTGTGCGCGCGGGCCATTGCGGGTTTGACGATTGCGCCATGCACATTCTGACAACTGTCGTTTCGCGCCCAACCGAAAGCCGTGCTGTGCTCGATGCAGGTTCCAAA
This sequence comes from Maritalea porphyrae, assembly GCF_030159895.1. Lineage (GTDB taxonomy): Bacteria > Pseudomonadota > Alphaproteobacteria > Rhizobiales > Devosiaceae > Maritalea > Maritalea porphyrae. The sequence goes on along the minus strand of NZ_BSNI01000002.1, from coordinate 1,233,175 downwards.
GCGCTAACCTCTGATCTTCTCGGCTTTACAGATTTCGGCTATGTGGTGGATTACCCTGAGGCTGTCATCACGGGACTATCAGAAGAGCACGCCGTAGTGGACCTTTCAGCTTGCACAAAGAAACCCGAGATAGGCGAAAAGATCCGCATCATCCCAAACCACACCTGTGTGGTGTCGAACTTGATGGACAATATCTATGTGCACAAAGGCGGCGAGTTTGACCGTAAACTGGACGTCGCTGCTCGTGGCAAAGTTTGGTAGCTAGTCGCTGATTGCTCGATCATAGACTGCCATTATCGATGCGCTCATTGTCGCCACTTTGGTTTCGGCACCGTGCGCATCGATTGCAGTTGCCGTTGCTTCACAGAAATTAATGTTACGGCCTGGCTTTATCACTTTGCCAAGGATGAGGAACCTTTCGCCAATGGCTGGGCGCAACAAGTTCGTTTTAAACTCAATACTCAACACCGCAGCATCTTCCGGCATCAACGAAAATGCCGCGTAGCCACACGCTGTATCCAGCGCTGTTGTGATGATACCGGCGTGCATAAACCCGTGTTGCTGTGTGAAGTTGCTATTGAAAGGCAATGTAAACAGCGCCTCGCCTGCCTCGACATTGCTGAGCTTCAATCCAATTGATGCGCAAGCCGTCTGCTTTTGAAAGCTCTTCATTACACGCTCTTTAAAATTTACTACCGCCGGCTGCATACTTTCTCCTAATTGAACAAATGTTCATTTCTGGAACATTGTAAGCAAATATGACGGACCTGCAAATGTCGTTTTTGGCATTTATTTAACGTTCATTGTCATTTACGCCACTGGCGAATATGCGAGTAATGAGTGAAATTGGCTCCAGAAAGAGGAGCCATCTATGACCCGCACCGAAGAACTACTCACCGCTATCAACACCTATCTCGATGTCATCTATTATTGCGACGTTGAAAAACTTGAATTCATTTTTCACCCATCAGCCAGCCTGTTTGATGCCGACGAAGGCAAAATCTTTGTCGACCCGGTTGGTGAATGGCGTAAAGACGTTGCCTCTCGCCCCTCACCTGCGGGTGCTAACCAAAAACGCGACGATAACATTGTTTCGATTGATTGGCTGTCGGACCTAAGCGCGGTGGTGAAACTTCGATTGCAATCGCTCGGCAATGTTTTTGTCGACCATCTCAGCTTCGTTTATGGCGAGAATGGCTGGAAGATTGTTGCAAAGGTTTGGCACCTTGACGGCAAGGCACCAATTGAAACGCTTTAGGCCAACCTCGAAAACCAGAAAAGCCCCGTCAATGACGGGGCTTTTTGGGTCGTGGGGAGGAAATTGGAATTAACGGAAGTACGCGCTAGGCGACTTCTGGCAATCCCAAATTAGACAGATCAATATCACGCTCAAATGCAACGCCTTCCTCATCAAAGAGGTGGCAATCAATTGCGTTGATACCAATGCTGAATTCTGAATTTGCTTCGATTGGTGCAGTGCCTTCTTGCACGGTGCAAAAGACTTCATCGTCATTTGGCAAGTTGGCGTAAGTCACGGTGTGAATGCCAAGACGCTCAACAACATTTGCGTGCAAGTTAAGAGTAAGGTCAGATTTTGTTAGACGGGTATGCTCTGGGCGAATGCCAAGTGTTAGCGTCTTGCCTTTAATGTCGCCGCGCGGTGCAACCGGAACGGTGATCTCACCAGTATCTGCAACTTTGACCTTTATGCCCGACTTGGTTGTGCCCGTACACTCAACTTCAATGAAGTTCATTTTTGGGTTGCCAATAAAGCCAGCCACAAACAAATTGTCTGGCTTGTGGTAAAGCTCGAGCGGTGTACCGACTTGGGCGATGAAGCCAGCATCCAGCACCACAATACGGTCCGCCATGGTCATGGCTTCCACTTGGTCGTGCGTCACATAAATCATGGTCGCATCAAGATCGTGATGCAGTTTTGTCAACTCAACCCGCATGGTGGCACGTAGCGCGGCGTCTAGGTTGGAAAGTGGTTCATCGAACAGGAACACGCTTGGCTCCCGCACAATCGCGCGGCCAATAGCAACACGTTGGCGCTGACCACCTGACAGTTCGCCAGGCTTGTGTTGCAAGCGTTCTTCCAATTTCAAAATGCGCGCTGCGACCATTACCTTTTTGTCGACTTCATCATTCGAGAGCTTGTCGACGCGCAATGGGAACGCGATGTTTTCATAAACTGTCATGTGCGGATAAAGCGCGTAGGATTGGAACACCATCGCGATGCCGCGTTTTGCAGGTGGCAATGAGTTGACCACACGGTCATCAATATGCACGTCGCCTTCGGAGATTTCTTCAAGCCCTGCAATCATGCGCAACAGGGTGGATTTGCCGCAACCTGATGGCCCAACGAATACGATGAACTCGCCATGTTTCACATCCAGCGAAACGCCTTTGATGACTTCTGCCGTACCGAAGCGTTTTTTTACATTTTCAAGCTTGAGTTGACCCACGGTCATTCTCCCAATTACTAGAATTCTTGGAGGGTGAGACCCGGCCATTTTGGCCGGATCCCACCTGTTTGCTTATTTGTATTCTTCGAGATCTTCTGCTGCTTGTGCAACAGCGTCAGCAGCTGAAGCTTCACCCAATACAACTGATTGGATAGCTTCGTTGATGACATCTTGAAGGCCAACATAGTCAGTTACGAAAGGCTCTGGACCACCAGTTGCAATTGCATCAAGGAAGGCGCCCCATGTTGGGTCAGCTTCGCGCAATTTAGCAACTTCTGGGTGATCAGGACGAAGTGGTGTCAAGCCAGCAGCAATTTCAAATTCCATTTGATTGTCTGTGCTGGTCATGAATTTCGCCAAGCTCAAAGCAGCTTCTTCAACGCCTGAACCTTTGAACACTGCATATGAGTCAGTGATCAACAATGTACCTGGTGTGCCGTTTGGACCCACTGGAAGTGGTGCAACACCCCAGTTAACCGCGTCGCCAGTTTGGCTGCGGCCCCAAGGACCAGAAATGTACATGCCGATTTTGGCTTCGTTGAACAAAGGAACCAACTTACCGCGGTCATAAGCAACAGGGCCAGGTTGTGAAACTGAAGCCAACTTGCCGTAGAATTCCATTGTTTCGACGTTGTTTGGTGAGTTGAAGACGATATCACCGTCTGCATTGATCACTTCACCACCGTTTGTGTAAACGTAGTTCATGAACTGGTGCATGGTGTTATCGAATGATGCAGCAGCCAAACCGATGCCATCAGCATCTGTTTTTTCTTTAATCGCAGCAGCTGCGCTGTACAACTCGTCCCAAGTTTTTGGTGGTGAGTTTGGATCAAGGCCAGCGGCTTCAAACAAATCTTTGTTGTAGTACAAAGCTTTTGTTGAGAAGGCACGTGGTAGGCCCCAAATTTTGCCGTCAGCAGTAACAGTGCCCAAGATTGGAGCAGCGTATGAGGCAAGCTCTTCTTCGGTTAGATCATGTGACATGATCAACTCGTTTTGAGCCAACTGCTTCAATGTGCGTGAGCCCATATAAGCAATTGCTGGTGGGTTGCCAGATGCAGCCAAAGTTGTGGCTTTATCTTGACACTGACCCCAAGGCACATACTCGATGTCTGTCTTAAAACCTGGGTTTGAAGCTTCCCATGCAGCCATGTGTGCAGCGTTTACTTCGCCACCCCATGTATCGTCACCGCAAAGGATGATGTGGATGCGTTGGTCTTCAGCATATGATGCGCCGGCCAATGAGCCGAGCACGACTGCTGAGCCGAGCAAGATTTTAGCTAGTTTCATTGTGAACTCCCTTTTTGTTGCCAAAATTGTAACATTCCTCCTACTCCTTCACCGCGCCAGCAGTTAGGCCAGCGATAATGTAGCGCTGGAGGAAGATGTAGATGGCGAGCACTGGCAAGATGCCGACCAAACTCGCGGCCATCACTTCGTTCCAAACGACTTGTTGACGACCGAAAAACTGATTGATGCCCACAGGCAGTGGGTAGAGATCGCTCGATGAATTAAATGTCAGAGCGAATAGGAATTGTTGCGCGTAGGCACCGATGAAGGTGGCAATAGCGACCACGACAATACCAGGCATTGCGATTGGCATGATCACGCGGCGCAGGATGTAAAGACGCGACGCGCCATCAACCCATGCTGCTTCTTCAAGCTCGCGTGGAATTTTCATCAGGTACGAACGCAACAACCAAATGCCTGTTGGAATAAGGAACGCTGCACCGGGCAAAATCATTGACCAATAAGTGTTGAGCAAGCCAACATTTTTCATCAATTTGAAAAGCGGGATAATCAATACCGCGCCGCCAACCATGTTGATCGCTAGGAATGCTCCTAGCAAAGCGTCGCGGCCCTTAAACTCAAATCGTGCAAATGCCCAAGCTGATGGAATTACCGCGAACAGCGCCAGCAACGTCACACAAGTCGCAACAAAGAAGCTGTTCCACATATAAAGCCAAAGCTTTGGCACGTTGTGCCACATAGAGAAGTAAGCATCAAAGCTCATGTTCTCAGTGAAGATTTTATAAGGCACTGAGTTGATCTGGTTGAGCGGGCGCAGCGACACCAAAAACGCTTCAAGGAATGGCGCTAGGATAAAGGTGAGGAACACCCCAATGCCCAGATAGATGCCAACCATTTCTAAACGGCTATATTTGTTGATCATTTGGCCAAGCTCCGTTTTGCGAATTGCTTGAGCATGAAGAAGTAGAACCCAGCAAATGAGGATAGGAAAATCACGATCATCACCGCGCGGGCTGCGCCTTCACCATATTTGTTACGCGAAATCGCCGTCTTATAAGTATCGATGATCATCGTTGTTGTGGCATCACGTGGGCCACCCTTGGTCAGGATCCAGATGATATCGAACGAGTTGAATGTCCAAATTGCTGACAATAGTCCCATCGTTGCAATAGCTGGCAAAATGAGCGGCAAGGTAATCCGGCGGAAGCGATACATGCGCCCTGCGCCATCCACCCAAGCGGCTTCATGTAGATCAGGCGATATAGACTGCATCGCTGCGAGCAGGTAAATCGTGACCATTGGCGTGCCGATCCAAATATCGGTCACAATGGTTGAATAGAAAGCACCTGTGCGATCGCCCAAGAATTCATATGGTCCAGCAATAATGTGCAGATATTGCGCGACACCTGAAATCATACCGAACTGACCGTTGTACATCCACGCCCAGATGAACACACCGATAGCGATCGGCACGATCCAGGGCGGCATAACCAATACGCGGAAAAAGTCACGTCCTGGCACGCGCGAGTTGAGCAACATTGCGCCCATCGTGCCGACGATCATTTTCAACGACACAGAAATCGCCATCCAGTAGAAGGTACGGCCAATAACCTCTGGGAATTTTTTTGAAAAGATCTTCTCGTAATTGGCAAAGCCGACAAAATTCTCTGTTGGCTTTAGCGCTGCGTCAGTAAATGAAAGGCGCACCGTCTCCACCAGTGGCCAGGCAACAATCACCAAAGTGATGATTAATGCTGGCAACAGCAAGAGATACGGAAATATGTTCGGGCGTCCCCCAAGTGATTGCATTTATGCAACCTCCCCATTCGAGAAGTTAAAATTGTCAAACCGCGCCCACATTGATGTGAGGTCGATGACCTGGCGCGATTGACGGGCTTCGTCTAGTTTGATTGCTGTCAGACCTGCTGCCAAACCATCCAAAATGGACACCGGCAACGGCGTGCCTTCGCGCAGATGCGCAAAGATATCTGCAATCATTTGTTCGTCAGCACCATAGTGCACAGATAGCTCCGAGCCTTGGTAGCTTTTGTCTTCAAGCGTCTCGCGTGATTTCGCGTCCGTCAACTTAAAGAAGTTGCGAATGAAATCACCTTCCGCCATGCCTTTGGAGCCAATGACGGCAAAGCGACGGAATTCATCCGGCACGTTCATATTGGTGTGAAAACAAAGGTTCGCACCGTCTTCATATTCAATGATCGCGGTTTGGTAATCGATGATATCTCCATCGCTTGAAAACACTTTGTTTGAGCCCATCCAGCCCGATGGTTTGAACTGATAGACATCAATATCGTTTTCAACTTCACGCGAAGGCACAAAACTTTTTCGGCCACCAAAGCTGGCGACGCGTAAGGGGCGCGTTCCAACCAGCCCATTGTAAAGGTCAAGATCGTGGCAGCATTTCTCCAGCATAAACCCGCCTGAATACTCAGAGTACCGACGCCAGTCCCGCATGAAAAACCCACCGTGATATGGCGCAATATGCTCGGACGCTTCGATAGAAGCGATATCGCCCAATGTGCCCGCGTCACGCGCTTTGATGAGATCGCGATATAGTGGCGCATAACGAAGCACCAAACCAATCATCAGTTGGTCAGTGTTGCCGCCGTGCTTGGCCAAAAGATCAAGCAACTCAAATGTTTGTGCTTCGGTTGTAACAACAGGTTTTTCAGTGAACGTTTTCACGCCAGCTTCGAGCGCTGCGCGAATATGTTCAAGGTGCATGTGGTTCGGGGAACCGATCATCAACAGGTCGAGATTTCCCTCATCGATCATCTGATCAAGACTATCGAAATGGCGACCTGGATTGAAAGACTTCAAAGTTGAAGGATCGATGCTCAAACCTTTGACGCCCTCGCCCGTCACCAACGGCAAACCGGCAGGCGATGGATCGACATAGCCGACAAATTCGATATCAGTTTGAGTTTGACCAATGACTTGGGCGAGATAGCCTAAACGGTATCCAAGCCCGACAATTCCGATACGGGTCATAGCGCTGACCTCCCATCACACACCATGTAATTTTTTTTCTCATATTGTGCAATTATTTTCATAAGGTCAATCAAAATGGCGCCAATTGCGTGTAATTTGTGAAATTTATTTTCATAAATTGTGAAATTATCGCTGAAAACTGAAAAAAACCACATTTTGGATTGCTGAGTTGGACTATGCATGTGCCGCCTCCATGTGAATGGAATCAACGGTTGCGCGCATTTCTGAAACCCGTAGAGCGCTTGTTACCCTCAGCCCTTGGGCCGGCGAAAATGCCATCTCTTCAACTTTTCCTGAATGCGACTTTTCCGCTTCTGAACAGGAGGCATGCACATCGCTTACGCCGGTTTTTCCCACGATCTCCGCTACATTTTGCGCTGTAACACCAGACCCTGCCATCACCTCAACGCGCCCAGAAGCTTGATGGACCATTCTAGCGATTGCCGCCGTGCCATCCTGTGCTTTTCGTGCACCACCGGAAGTCAGAATGCGATCGAAACCAAGACCAATTGCTTGCTCTGTCGCCTCAAGAATATTTGGCGTCAAATCAATAACGCGGTGGAGTGTGCATTGAATACCTGTGGCAGCGGCACGTAGCTTTGCCAACGCGTCTAGGTCCAATGTGTCATCGTGATTGGCAACGCCCAAGACCACACCCGCCAAGCCAAGCTGTTCAGCGGTTTTGATGTCGTCGCACATCGCAGCAATTTCCGCTGTCGAATAACAGAAGTCTCCTCCACGCGGACGCACCATGGCATGCACAGAAACATCAAACTCGGCCGCCACTTTCATGAAGCCAAAACTCGGGGTAAGGCCACCTTCGCTGAGGGCCGCGCACAATTCGATGCGATCAGCACCGCCAGCAACCGCAGCTTCCAGCGATGCCATGCTATCAACGCAAACTTCAAGTTTGATCGCAGACATTATGCCACCCCCTTGATGGAAGGAACATCAAGCTGTGCTGCGCCAACAAGCCCAGCATTTTTTGCAAATTTGGCTGGCAGCACCAAAGGCTGATCGGCTGGAAACAAGCAGCGTTTGCGCACCTTTTCATCCAACAGCGCAATTAGTTCGGATGCATTTGAAAGGCCGCCGCCAACAGGCACCACATCTGGCCCCAAAAGGTTTACGATCATTGCCAGAGGCCCAGCCAACATTTCGGACCAAACAACGATTGTTTTGTTGGCATTGATGTCGCCATCAAGCCACATGCTCACAATTTGTTCGCTGGCAAGATTGTCGCTGTGAAGAGAACGATGAATGCGCTCAAGTCCGCGAGCACCACCAACAGTGTCCAAACACCCAACTTGACCACATCCGCATTTGAATTGCCCGATGCTCGCGACAATGCCATTGGCGGTTGGATCAACCACAGGCCCGTGGCCCCACTCACCGGTTGCACCATTGCGGCCAACAACAAGATTACCATCCAAAACCAGCCCACCGCCAACGCCGGTGCCCAATACAATAGCAAAGACATTGTTTGCATCTTTTGCAATTCCAACGCGGGCTTCGGCAAGTGCCAAACAATCCGCATCATTTGCCACCACCGCCGGAAGGCCAGTTTTTTTGGTCAGCTCATGTGCAATATCCACGCCGTCAATGGCTGGAATATTGGCTACGCGCACCTTGTTTGTTTCTGGGTGGACAACACCAGTTAGTGAAATCGCAATTGAGTTATGGCGGCCGCGGCCTTCATGCTCAATCAAGCCAGAAATTGCTTCGACAAATTGCGCAAGCGAATGAGTCGGCGTTGGCACCGAGTGAATAACCGGCACGTCGCCGTTCCCCTCGGGCATACCGAACCGAATATTCGTGCCGCCAATGTCAAAACAATAAGGCATTAGCTATTTGCCCCCTTGCCCTTGATCCAAGTGCGCACAACCTTGTCGGCGGCTTCATCAATCAGCGCAAAGTCAGCATCAAAGCCCACAGCAATTTTGCCGATTTGATTTTCCAGCCCCAAATAGGTCGCTGGGTAGAGTGAAGCCATGCGCAGCGCTTCACCAAATTCAACACCAAGTTCATCACGCGTTAGGCGCACAGCGTCCATCATGTTGAGGTCAGAACCTGCCAACTGGCCTTCGCTTGTTGCCAACCGACCGTTTTCAACAAAAATCTCAGTGCCATAGAGATTGAAGCTTTTCTTGTCCGATCCAACAGTCGCCATCGCGTCAGTGACCAGCATGATTTTTTGCGTCGACTTGCACGAAATCACAGTACGCGCTGTTGAGTGGTGCAAATGGTGGCCATCCACAATCAAGCCGCAATAGATGTCGCTGTGATCATATGCAGCGCCAATGAGGCCGGGTTCACGGTTCATCATTGGCGGCATTGCGTTATAGAGATGGGTGACCCCTGAAACCCCAGCCGCGAAGCCGCCTACGGCCTGCTCGTAGGTTGCGCTGGTGTGGCCAGCACATACGCGCACACCAGCGTTGCTGAGCGCGTTGATGAAATCTGCAGGCACCTGTTCTGGTGCAAGTGTAACAATCGTTGCGCCCAAACCATCTTGCGTGAACAAATCAAGCGCACCATCATCCACAGCGCGAACAAATTCTGCCGCATGAACACCCCGGCGTTCCATCGAAAAATAAGGCCCTTCAAAGTGTACACCTCGAATGCCGGGCAGCCCTACTTTGATCGCGTCTTGCATCGCACCTGCTGCAGCCTGCATATTTTCAAAGCTATCGGTAATGAATGTGGGCAATAAAGTCGTTGTGCCAAACTTGCGATGACCATTGGCGATGGTTGCGAGCGCATCTGTTGACTGTTCATCGTTGAACATCACACCACCACCGCCATTGACCTGCACATCAACAAAGCCAGGCACCAAAAGCTTGCCACCCAAGTCTTCGGCATTGGCGACATCAGAACGCAACTGATCTTCTTCAACAATCAATGAGACTTTACCGTTTTCAACGAGCACGGCTTTTCCCTCTTGGAAGGTCTCGCCGTCAAAGAGCTTCAAATTGCGCAGCAACAAGGAGTGCTGTTTGTCAATTTGACTATCTGAAACTGGGCTCGTCGTTAGTCCCATTAGTTGCCCACTTTCATTTCAACAATAAAGTCATAAGCGTCGCCCCGATAATGGGTGCAAACATATTCAATTGGCGCACCTGATCGTACGAAGCTTTGCTGCTCCACAAACAGACAAGGTGAGCCAGTTTTAAGATTTAGATATTGCGCTTCTTGCTCTTCCAACAGTTCAGCACGTACGCGCTGAACACCGCGGATTGGCTTTAGATTGCATTTCGCCAAATAGGCATAAAGCGATGTTGAAATGTCAGCATCAACAGGCAAAACACTGGCTGGCAAACAAGCAAGTTCAACACAAAGTGGCTTGTCGTCAGCAAATCGAAGGCGATGAATGCGTGTAACCTTGTCGCCCGGTGAAAGCTCAAGCATATCAAGTTCAAGGGCTGTCGGTTCGCCCTGTGTCATGTTCAAAATTTGACATCGCGTCTTGTGACCGTTGACCGCCGCATCAGACGAAAATCCACTTGATGTGGATAGTGGTGCAGCAAAGCGTTCGGCAACAAATTTTCCCTGCCCTTCGCTTTCGCGTAGCACGCCGGCACCAACCATTTTGTTGAGTGCACTTTTGACCGTTTTAATCGGCACACCGAAGGAGCGGGAAAGTTGAGTTTCTGTCGGCAACTGATCGCCATGCCCCAACACACCATATTCAATGGCGCACCGCAGCGCTGACTGAAGCTTTTTATTGAGCGGCGATGTGTTTTTGTCATCAAGCGGCATGAACGCAGAAATCTGATCGCTTATGCAATCGAACCTTGTATCGCCACCAATCGCGCTGTTTTGCATTCGACAGGCCTCCCTTGGCTCCAAATAAAACCAATAAGATACCATTTTGCAACCAAAAAATTACCAATGTACGCAATTTCAGCAAGTCAATGCGCGAGCACATCGCGCAACGCGTTGAAAATCATCAATTATTTTGGATTAACTCTTGTGAACAAAGAAGATCGGAATCTTCGGTTTTGAATGTTGCATGGCGAACCGAGCCATCAGATCAGCAACAATTTTCGGTGTTAGTCGACAAATACGCCATATAGTCGTGGTGAGGTGGTGACGGCAATTCGAGCGACCGTAAGCCCGGATTCAATTGCCATTTGCAACCCCTCACCGGCCATCAATGAATTGAGAAACCCTGCATTAAAGATGTCGCCAAATCCAACCGTATCTTCAGAATCGATCGCTTCACAAGTTGCTGTGGCAACTTTGCCCTGGTTCACGGCATCAACACGCGTTAGCCCGCGCAAAACGACCAAAATTTGGTGACTGGCGAGACTGTCGGCAAGTTCGGCTTGCGCCTCATCCGTATTGTCATTGTGCATGATGGTTTGCAGATCATCTTCTAGAACAATAATGATATCAGATGCGCGCGCCCAATTGCGATAAACGGATATGGTGTCTTCGTTCCAGCCTTCAGGTGGACGCCCATAATCCATAACGGTCGACCAGCCCATTGTGGACAGCATTGTTAGCAGTTGCGACATGCCTGCGGTGATGCCCGGCATCAAATTGATACCCGTCACCAAAGCAAAAGAGGAGCGCGACGTTGCTGGGGGAATTGCATCGAGCATTGTATCAACGGTTGCGGCACCAAGATGCCCTTGCGAGGTAAGGAATACACGTCCCTTTTCATGCAAAATGCTCACTGATACCGATGTGTTGGCAGGCACGGCAGTCCAAGATGTGGTGCTGGGTTGAAACTCACCTTTCAACCAAGTACCCAACTCGTCATTGCCAATTGCGGCAATCAAGCGATGCTCAACACTCAGTCCGGCAAGCGCAAGCGCGGTGTTGCCCGCAGCGCCGCCCGCCCGCAAATTGGACGTGGACATGATGGTCTCGCTTTCAAACTCTGGCCATTCGGTCAAAGTGCCTAAGATTAGTTCTAGGTTTACATTCCCTAGCACCAACAATGGTGGTGTCGCCATTTTGCCCCCAAAACCCTCGACTCGGTGTGTAAGGCTATTGTTTCGCGCCAACTTGTCAAAGAGATTATCGACCAAGCGTTCAATTTTTTGGACAAATGGACCAAATGGAGGTAATCAAGAATGAAGCGAGTAGCGCTCTATTTCCTACGAACGAAATCAAAAAGTACGTTGCGAACCTCAGTTTCATCCTTGCGATCTAGCGCTCTTTCGAGTTGTTCCAATGCAACTGGAACGTTGTTGGATGAATTTGTACTTTGTGTCTTGGCACGCATAATTTTGGTATGAGTAGTGCGTGTCACTGTGGCCTCATCATAGAAAAGCTCTTCATAAAGTTTTTCACCTGGTCTAATACCGGTTTCAATAATCTCAATATCACCATTGGGATTTGAAGCGTCTCGCACCGTCAAACCGGCCAGTTGGATCATGTTCCGTGCCAATTCTATAATTGGAACAGACTTGCCCATCTCTAAAACGAAAATATCACCTCCCGACGCAAGGGCACTGGCTTGAACAATCAGCTCAGCAGCTTCGTGGATAGACATAAAATACCGGGTCATTGCAGAGTCGGTTAGTGTGATCGGTCCGCCACGTTCGATTTGTGCTCGAAACTTTGGAACTACCGACCCGTTCGAGCCAAGGACATTGCCAAACCGCACACACGCAAAAACCTGACCTGTTTTGCGTTCATCTGCCAAATTTGCGTGATTTCTCATAATTTCTTCGGCCCAGCGCTTGGTAGCGCCCATTACATTGGTCGGTCGAACCGCTTTGTCGGACGAAATCAACACTACTCGCTCGACGCTCGTTTCAGCGGCCACTTCGGCCACACATTTGGTTCCCAGGATATTGTTGCGCACGCCCTCAATTACGTTCTCTTCCAATAGCGGGACATGCTTGTGCGCGGCGGCATGAAAAATAACGTCAACATCATTGTCCATAATTGCTGACTTTAACGCACTGCGGTTTTCGATTGATGAGAGGACCGATACAACGTTTTTAAAACCTCGGTCTAAAAGGGTTTGCTGGATCGTATAAAGCGCAAACTCGTTTGCTTCATATAGTACAATTTTCTCTGGGTTCCATTTTATGGCTAGCTTGCACAACTCGGCCCCGATGGACCCACCCGCGCCGGTAATCAATATTGATTTATTTTGCAACGCAGTTTCCAACAAATCTGCTTGAGCTGGCACTGATGATCTTCCAAGCAATTCATCGATATCAATGACACGGATTTGGTTGATGAGATACTTGCCTTCCACCAGGTCAGATAAAAGCGGAAGTGTGCGGATTTTTACATTGTACTGGCTAAGCGCGTCCACGATATCCCGCCTTTTGCTGGCGGAAATAGATGGAATAGAGATGATGATTTCTTTAACACCGTAGTCTGAAATCAAACTATCGATGCGCTCCGGGTTGTGCACGCGTACGCCAACGACTTCAGTGCCCCAAATTGTGGGATCGTCATCAACAAATCCGGCAACATAATTATGGCCCTGCGCAGCAATGGCTGAACAGAGTTGGGATCCCGCATTTCCTGCGCCATATATGAGCACCGCATTCCCTGCAATAGCGGATCCTTTTGGACCAACAATGATCGACTTTGCAAAAAAACGGCTACCGCCAATCACAAGGACAGCGAACGCGAAGTACAACAAAGGAATCGAGCGGGGCACACCCTGCCCACCAGTCATTTCGGTGGCAAAAGCAATAAAAACCCACGCAATGGTGGCAAGGCCAACGGCGAACAGAATTGTCCAGATTGCCCTTTCGGGCAAATATCGAATTACGGCTCGATAAATGCCCAGTCGAATAAAAATTGGAATGGCAACAATCGGCGCAGCCAACATTAACATGAACTGTTTACTGCTTGGCGTGAACATCACTCCAAAACGCAATGTGTAGCTCAGCCAAACAATAGAAATCAGCGCAAAAAAATCAAAACACAAGAACACCAAACGTTTCTGGCTCCTCGGCAATTCCAATGCAAATTTGCGCAGCCAATCTCTCATGTTAAAAATCTTCTCCAAAAAAGAACCCTGCAAATTGGCTCCGAATGATTGTTTATATTGGCTGCTGCCGCGACTGCAAGCAATGATGTTAGTCTTGGCGACCTGCCCCCAACACAATGCACAAGACAAAGCCAGCAGCGTAACCAACAAATAAAAATAGTGGTGCAAATAATGGCAAAAATGCGCTTAAAACCCCTAAAGGTAAAAAGACAAACAGGGTGCACGCAAGATACACTAGAGTTGCTGCTCTGTGGCTAGCCCAACGACGGCTAAGCTTTTGATAAAGATGTTGGCGGTGAGGCGCATACCATTTCTCACCACCGAATAGTCTGACCAGCAATGTCGTAGTAGCATCACAAGCCAACGGCGCGGCTAACAATAGCCACATACTAATTAGCTCGCCACGTGTCATCAACGTGTGCAAGAACTGCAACAGCAATAGCGCGGCAATAAAGTAACTGCCCGCGTCACCCATAAATATTCTTGCAGGTGGTAAGTTAAAAACCAAAAAACCAAAAACCGCAAAAGACGTGACTATAACCCATACCTCCACATGGGACATCGGCTGATCAAATATCAAGTTGGTGACAAAGTAACCTGCGATAATGATTGCACACGCCTGAGTTGCAACCAAACCATCAATCCCGTCCATGAAATTGACAAGATTGAGCCACCAAATTGATGCAACAAACATGCCAACCAAAAGCGGGATCGTGAAGTATCCATTCACAATCTGCCCTGTACCGCCGAACACCCCCACATGCCAGAATAAAAGCAAAGTCAAAACCACTTGGACCACAAATCGCAGCGCCGCAGGAAGGTCGAAGAGATCATCCAGGAAGCCTAGTAAGGACAAAATCAGCGTGAACAACACGTATGGAACAAGAGAGGCCGACATCAGTGAAATGAAAAACCCAGCCAGCAATCCGGCAACCGCAAACGACACACCTCCCCCGGTTGGCGTAGGCTCTGTGTGAGATGAACGAGCGTTGGCGTACTGCAATAACGAAAAGTGTGGCGCCGCGTGTATGAGGCCAAATGTGGCCAACGCCGCGAAAAAGAAGCTGGCCAAGCAAAGGATGCCAATGATGCTAAGGTCTACCACAGTTTTTCAAATTCGATTTCTAAAAATGGATGCCGAATTAGGTATCTGCAATTGATCTCGCGTGCAAGTCGTAGCAAATGGGCCAAGCGGTGCTACGATAGTCAGCGAAAAACTGATTCTTTTAAAGATTGCAGGGTGCGATAATGAACAGGGCGCTGAGACGGCAGCAAAAGAAATTGGCCAAAAAGGGCGTGCATGTCGGCAGTCAGGAGTTCATGCAGATCTTGCAAACTGGCTTGCAGCACCACAAAGCTGGCAATTTGCCGGCGGCTGAGCAGCATTACCAGCAAGCGCTGAAAATGCAGCCCGACCACCCTGACGCAAACCATCTTATGGGCACACTTGCGCACCAAGCAGGGCGCAATGATTTGGCCCTGCCATATTTGAACAAAGCCATTGCCGCCCACCCGCAAAATGCAAACTTTCATAATATCAAAGGTTTGGTGCTGAAAAACCTTGGCGAAAACGACGCTGCCGAAGTAGCCTATAAAGAGGCAATCAGGATCGATCCAAAATTTGCTGCGGCACATAATGGGCTGGGGCTACTTTACAAGGATGCGGAAAAGCTGGATGAGGCGCTGCAAAGCACTCAGAAGGCAATTGAGTTACAAAGCAATTTCTTGGAGGCTTACAACAATCTTGGCAATATTTATGAAGCCCAAGGCGCGTTGGACAAAGCGATTGAAACATATGAAAAAACACTGTCGCTGAATGCTGATTTCGTACCAGCTCGCTACAACTACGCGCGGGCATTGCAACAAAAAGGCGACGACCTGCGCGCTTTGGAAATCTACCAAGGGATACTAAAAGAACAGCCCGATTTCCCAGAGGCGTTAAGCAACTATGGTCTGGTGTTAAGAGGGTTGAAGCGCTCGTCCGATGCGATAGCACCATTACAACGCGCGGCGGAACTACAACCACAATCAGAAGAGCACTACTATAATCTTGGGCTCGCCCTGATGGATATTGGGCATAATGCAGAGGCCATTGAGTGCTTTGAGGGCGCAACGACAATCCAGCCTGAATATCCACACGCCCATAACGACCACGGCAATGCGTTGTTGGCAATGGGACGCGCCAGTGATGCTATTCCGCATTTCCAAAAGGCACTGGAATATGCCCCCAATTCGTCAGGTATGCACAACAATTTGGGTGGCGCACTGGTACGGTCTGGACGCTTGCAAGAGGCGCAAAGCAGTTTTGAGCGCGCCCTAGAGCTAAAACCTGACTTTGCCGAAGCGCATAACAACCTCGGGAATCTACACCAAGAATTGGGTGAATTTGAACAGGCGCATTCATGTTTTGAGCGGGCGTTGGTTGCCGACCCGCTTTATCTAGAAGCACATTCAAACATGCTGTTTGCCTTGAACTACGATCCAGACAAATCTGGTGAAGAGATATTCACCCACTATCGCGCTTATGAAGAGCGTTTCGCGCGACCGCTCTACGCTATGCAAAAGCCACACACCAACAACGCGGATCCCAATCGGCGCATCAAGATTGGGTATGTGGCGCCGACTTTTTACAAGCACGCCGTAAGCTTCTTCCTGCTGCCACTGTTTGATCTTGCAAACCACGACGAGTTTGAGATCTACGCCTATGCCAACCTTTCAAAGGCCGACCATTTTACCGAACAATACCGTGACGCCAGCGACCACTTCATTCTAACAAAAGGTATGAGTGACGAGGAACTAGCCGAACGCATTCGCGCAGATGAAATAGATATTTTGGTAGACATTGCGGGCCACGCCAATGACAGCCGGTTGGGTGTATTTGCGCGCAAACCCGCTCCGGTTTCGCTTCACTGGTTGGATTTTGGCTACACAACCGGTTTGAGCAGCATCGACTATTATTTAGGCGATCCAGTTGTGACGCCTGAAGGACAGGACCATTTGTTTGGCGAGAAGGAAGTATGGCGGATTGATGGGCCATCATTCGTCTACCGGCCAGCGGAAGGCATGGGTGAAGTGGGACCGCTTCCAGCGCTTGAAAAAGGCTACATCACCTTCGGCACATTGTCGCGATCTGTGCGCATAAATGAGAAAACTGTCAAAGCATGGGCTGAGATTCTTAAACGTGTTCCAAACTCAAAATTGCGCGCCGATAGCCGAAACTTTGCCGACCCAGTTATGTGTGATCGCCTCGCTGCCCGGTTTGCCAAACATGGTATTGAGCGCGACCGGCTGATTATGGGCTTTAACAGCCCGCCATGGGACGTTTTACGGGACATGGACATTGCTCTTGATTGTTTCCCGCACAATTCTGGCACCACCCTTTATGAGCACCTTTATATGGGCAACCCAGTTGTGACCCTCTATGGGCGGGCGAGCGTTGGTACACTTGGGGGCACAATTGTGAGTGGCGCAGGGTTTGGCGAATGGGTTGCAAAGTCTGAAGAAGAATATGTCGATATTGCCACAAATCTTGCCAGCGACCTGGACACACTTTCACAAACTCGGGAAACGATGCGCGAAAAATTTAAGGCAAGCGAGTTGATGAATGAACGCTTGTTTGTTGATCGGTTTGAAAATGCGTTTCGGCAAATGTGGCAAAGATGGTGCGAAAAAGCATGAAGGCGGTCATCTTAGCTGGCGGACTGGGCACACGGATTTCGGAAGAAACGCATCTGCGGCCCAAGCCAATGATTGAAATTGGCGGCATGCCCCTGCTGTGGCACATTATGAAAGTCTACTCGACCCACGGCATAAACGACTTCATCGTTTGCTGCGGTTACAAGGGCTATGTGATCAAGGAATATTTCGCCAACTACTTTTTGCACAAATCTGACGTCACATTTGACATGGCCAACAATCAAATGCATGTGCACGAACAACATGCAGAACCGTGGCGCGTGACACTTGTTGATACCGGGTTAGAAACACAGACCGGTGGGCGCTTAAAGCGCATTTATGATCACATCAAGGATGAAGAAGCATTTTGCTTCACCTATGGCGATGGGCTTTCCGACGTCAATGTTTCCGAACTTGTGGACTTCCACATGCAGCGCGATCAATTGGCAACCCTAACCGCCGTTAGTCCACCAGGACGTTTTGGTGCATTACATAGCGATGGTGAAAAAGTTGTTGGATTTGACGAAAAACCCCGCGGTGATGGCGCTCTAATTAATGGCGGTTATTTTGTCGTTTCGCCCAAGTGCGTGGAACTGATCGAAGGTGACCAAACATCTTGGGAAGAAACGACGTTGAGCCAGCTGGCGCAAGACGGTGAACTGAACTCGTTTCGCCACAATGGGTTCTGGCAACCTATGGATACGCTGCGTGAAAAGAACCGGCTTGAACGATTGTGGCAGACTGGCGAAGCGCCTTGGAAAATTTGGGAATAGCCATGGCGGCCACAAAACCAAATACAGGTTTCTGGGCTGGCAAGCGCGTGCTGGTCACAGGTCACACCGGGTTTAAAGGGGCATGGCTAAGCCTATGGCTACATCGTCTAGGTGCACAGGTTTCTGGCTTGAGCCTTGCGCCAAAAACTGACCCCAACCTGTTTTCACTTGCGCACTTGGACGACACGGTTGCACACCAGATTTGCGATATTCGTGACGCAAAATCTACCGCGAAAATCTTTGCTGAATTTCAGCCTGAGGTCGTATTTCATTTGGCGGCCCAGGCATTGGTGCGACCCAGTTACGACGATCCGCTTGAAACATTTGCGATTAACGTCATGGGAACGGCACACGTGCTCGATGCTATTCGGCGCACCCATTCCGTTGCAGCATGCGTGGTGGCAACAACTGACAAGGTCTATCGCAATACTGAGCATGGCATCGCGTTTGAAGAGCAGGCTCCCTTGGGTGGTCATGACCCTTATAGCGCGAGCAAAGCAGCCAGCGAAATGGTGGTCGAAAGCTACGCCAAAAGCTTTTTGGCAGAGCATGGCGTCGCGCTAGCTTCGGCACGCGCTGGTAATGCGATTGGCGGTGGAGATTGGTCGCAAGAGCGATTAATTCCGGACGCGATCAGAGCATGGAGTAAAGGCAGCTGTCTTGATGTCAGGCGGCCAAACGCTGTGCGCCCGTGGCAGCATGTGTTGGAACCTTTATTTGGCTATATCAAGCTCGCCGAAGTAATTTGGGACAATCCAAATCTTGCGCAACCGTTCAACTTTGGCCCTAATGCGGATGATGTGTTCACCGTGCGCAATGTGGTTGAGCAAGCAAGCACAGCCTTTGGCAAAGGTGATGCAGAGTTTGCGCAGTTTGAAACTGGTCCGCACGAGGCGCACTTGCTTAGCCTTGACAACACGAAGGCAAAAAAGAAGCTAGGTGTTGGACCAAAATGGCGCACCGATGAAGCAATATCTGTGACCATGAATTGGTACCGGCGGCATTTTGACGGAGCGGACGCGCGCGATCTCTGCATGGCCGATATTGCAGCATATGAGGCCGCAGCATGAAATTTGAACTGGTTGAAGAACCAATGCTGGGCCTCAAACTAATCAAGAGGCAATGTGCGGGTGATGAGCGCGGATATTTCTCTCGCTTGTATTGTGAAAAAGCGTTGGGTGAGTTTGGCTGGCCAAGTGAAGTCGCACAAAGCAATTTCTCCAAAACCAATGCGGTTGGCGCAATTCGTGGTTTGCACTTCCAGTATCCTCCAGATGCGGAAGCGAAACTGGTCACCTGCGTCAGTGGTGCAGTATTTGATGTGGCTGTGGATTTACGAAAAGGCTCTTCAACATTTGGTCGCTGGTTTGGAACGGAATTGAGCGCTAAAAATCAGATGAGCTTGCTCGTTCCGAAAGGTTTCGCGCACGGTTTTCAAGCGCTAGAGAGCGACAGCATGTTGGTCTATTTCGCGTCTTGCGCCTATGCGCCTGAAAATGAAAGCGGCGTCATCTGGAATGACAAAGACTTGGCAATTGATTGGCCGCTTCCGCCCAGCACGATCTCAGCGCGCGACCAAGAAATGCCCCCGCTCAAAAGCATTGGCGATGGCATTAAAGTCTAACTGCAAACACTTGGTATTCAGCGGACTTGTCCACTTGTCAGTTTGGAGCCCGTTTCTATTTTCTATTGCTTTTGCCGCGCGAAATCTAACAATGCTGGTAGTTCTTCCAAAAGCTCGGACTTCGCGCGGTCAAACTCGGTTGTTAACCGTTCAACATTGATTTGCGGCGAGACCAGTGTTGGCGCATTTTGGCGAAAAGTTATACGAACACCTTCTTGTTCGAGCACATTTGCAATCTCTTCATTCGAAGTATTTGCGCCCTTGGCCACGTTGTAGATCCGCTTATTTCCCCGCAGCGCGATTTTTGGCAAAATGCTCACAACGTCATTCAGTGAGATATAGTCTTTTGCCGATTGCGGTGAAGACAAAAATTCAACGCTTCCCGTCCGCACAGCTTCATCCAAAATCGATGCCAAGGAGACAATATTTTTGGTGAATTGGCCGTAGACGTTGGACAGCCGAACAACGCGCACATTCTTGGATGGATGAGACAAACAAAGGCATTCCGCTGTGGTTTTGGTTAACGTGTAAATGTCATTAGGATCAGTCGGTGATATCTCAAATTTTGCTTGCTCATCCGATGCTGCGGCACCGGCGTAAAACCGTGTCGATGAGAGATAAAGAAAGGAGGAGTATTTATATTCTTCTAGAATTTGAGCGGGCAATGTCGTTTGGGATCGCACCGTTTCGAAAGGTACTTTTGCGTAGTGAGATGTCATGCCTGCAGCGTAGATTACGTGGCCAAGATCGGTATTCTTCGCCGGCCAATTGTTGCGCGTACACTCGAGCACCTCATGGCCCAGCGAGCGCAAATGATCCACCATCGCGCGACCGATAAACCCGTTGGCACCGAATATTGTGAACTGCTCCGGCATGTTGATCGGCTCCAACTATTCAGATTGTCCACTCAAAGGATTAGTGTTCAAGTTGACGAATGTTGCAATGTGGTTTGTGATGACAAAATCGCGTGATTCGAGATGAATGACAAACAAATTGGCGACGAACGTTCGCCCAATTTCAATTCATCATTTTCCATTTGTGTTTGGGCAGAGCTTGATGATTATTTTTGATGACAAAAAAGGCACCGTAACAAAGCAGCACGACGATGGAACTGAGGAAGTTTATCCGCTCGAAAGCGCAAAAGCATTTGAAGTCATGTCTGAGGCTTGGCTGCGTGCCAGTTGGGACACAAAATACATCTATAGCTTTTCTTGGTTCGGGCGCCCAATCATCCAACTGCCAGAGGACATGATCCGCATCCAAGAAGTAATTTGGGACCACCAACCTGACGTTATTGTAGAAACCGGCGTCGCACATGGCGGTTCGCTAGTTTTTTATGCAAGCTTGTTCAAGGCTATTGGAAAGGGGCGCGTTATTGGTGTTGAAATTGAATTGCGCGACCACAATCGCAAAGCAATCGATGCTCACCCCTTAAGAAGCCTTATTGAAATCGTTGAAGGCTCATCCATCGACCCGAAAACAATCGAGACCGTAAAGTCGAAGATCAAGCCGGGCGAAAAAGTAATGGTGATGCTTGATTCAAATCACAAGAAGCCTCACGTTTTGAAAGAGCTAGAGGCATATGGCGAATTGGTTACCCCCGGTTGCTACATCGTTGCGGCTGACGGAATCATGGAATTGGTAGCGGGTGGCCCGAGAACTGGCGAAGATTGGAAAACATCCAACCCCAAAGCGGCCGCGATTGAGTTCACCAAAAACAATTCGAACTTTGCTATTGAAGAGCCCAAATGGCCCTTCAATGAAGGTGTTTTGGAAAAACGCGTAACTTATTGGCCAAGCGCTTTCGTTAAGCGATTACGCTAGCGTATCGCACTTAGGCATTTACATCCACCACGACGCGGCCGCGCACTTCACCGGCTAAAATGGCTTTGCCAAGCGCCGGCAGGTCTTTCAACGTTGCTGGCTCAACCATTTCATTCAACTTGTCCATTGGCAGATCAGTTGCCACACGCTTCCATGCCCGCACGCGATCCTCATATGGGCGCCGCACTGAATCGATGCCCAACAGGTTCACGCCGCGCAGCAAAAACGGAATGACCGTTGCAGGAAGATGCGCGCCACCGGCCAAACCAACAGCGGCGACAGAAGTGCCATATTTCATTTGGCCAAGCACGCGCGCCAGCATTTCGCCACCCACAGCGTCGATGCATCCAGCCCATGTTTCGCTTTCAAGTGGACGTTTGACCGTTTCATTTAGTTCATTGCGCGGCACAATCGTTGTGGCGCCAAGTGATTTTAGATATTCCGCGGTTTCAGGGCGCCCCGTCACACCTGCAACTTCATAGCCCAAATTGGAGAGGATGGCCGTCGCCACAGAGCCCACACCACCGGCAGCGCCAGTTACCAATACTGGGCCGTTCTCCGGCTTAAGGCCGTGATCTTCCAAAGCCATGGTGGCCAACATTGCGGTGAAGCCCGCAGTACCAACCGCCATTGCGTCTTTGGTGCTCAAGCCTTGAGGCAATGGGACAAGCCAATCCGCCTTTACACGTCCCTTTTGCGCGTAACCACCCCACCAGTTTTCGCCCACATTCCAACCGGTCAGCACAACTTTGTCGCCGGCTTTATATCGCGCATCGTTGGAGGCTTCGACCGTTCCGGCAAAGTCGATACCCGGAACATGGGGGTAGTTTCGAACCAATCCACCACCAGGACCCAAGCACAGGCCATCTTTGTAATTCAGCGTTGAATACTCAATCGCTACAGTTACGTCGCCATCGGGAAGTTGATCAAGCTCGAGCTGCTCGAGTTGCGCTGAGGTTTTACCCTGATCATCTTTGCGCACCACCATTGCATTAAACGCCATCGTCTCACTCCCGATTTTCATAAGTTGAAATTCAGTTTGCACAAAGCTTTTGACGGGCGCAAACCCAATTAACGCAAATCGGTCTTGTAATTTTGCGAGGACGATTGGTCGCGCCTCACCGAATGATTAGTTTTTCACCAACAAAACATCTTCGATAAAAAGCGCATCAATATCAGTGCCAAGGAAACACTTTATGGCGTCTTCGGGCGTTTCGACGATCGGCTCACCTGCAACATTGAAGCTGGTATTTAGCAATACGGGAACGCCGGTTTTTTCGTCAAAAGCTTCAAGTATCGTATAGAGCTTGCCGTTAAAGCTTTGTGTGACCGTTTGCACACGAGCTGTCCCATCAACATGAGTGACAGCTGGGATGACGTCGCGCTTGTTCGGCAGAACATTTGGCACCAGCAACATATAGGGACACGGTCGATCGATGTCGAAATAGTCTTGGCTGTGCTCTTCCATCACAATCGGTGCGAACGGCCGAAACTCCTCGCGGAACTTTACACGCGCATTTAGCACGTCTTTGTTTTCGGCAATCAATGGGTTCATCAATATTGATCGATGACCTAACGCCCGTGGGCCCATTTCGCTACGCCCTTCAAAGCGCGCAACTATTTTGTTGGCGCACAGCATCTCAATTGCTTGTTTCAATGCATTGTCTCGGACAATCTTGTAGCCAGAGAAAACCGCAATAGCCTCGTCGATACGTTCGCTAGAATAGGTAGGGCCCAAATAGGGTGAAATCTCCCCTGCCCGCCGCTTGTTTTGCCCCAGAGCATAGTGCCCATAATAGGCCGCACCTAGCGGTATTCCCGTATCGGAGGCGGCTGGGTTGATGAAAATATCGTCAAAAATCCTCGCCTTGAGCAAGGAGTTGTTTGCTACAGAGTTGAGTGCGACACCGCCTGAAAGGCAAAGGTTTGGCATGCCCGTCACTTTGCGGGCATATTTCCCCAAATGAAGTAACGCACGTTCGCACTCCATCTGTGTTTCATAGGCAGCGCGTGCTTGTTCAGCAAAGGTAGATGGCGATAAGATGTCTTGGCGAAGCGAATAGTTTCCTTCAACACAAAAGGTCTCGTAGCTGGTGCGGATGCCTTCAAATCTGCCATCAAAATCATATGCAAGCGGCGGCTCATTTGCGCCGTAGGGGGCCAAGCCCATGGTTTTTCCCTCTTGCAGATTGCCAAAACCGATATGCTGGGTCATCGCCGCATAAAGCAAACCAATACCAATTGTATCTGTGCCTTCAATGAACTTGATCGAGTTGCCTGAACCAATAAACAGCGATTGGGTTTGCTTGTTGGATCCCCGCCCATCCACAATCAGTATCGCAGCTTCCTCAAACGGCGAGGTCATAAATGCAGCGTAAGCATGGCACAAATGGTGGTCGATCATATGGATGCGCTCGGGCACAACATCGCGCAGCAGATTTTCCGTCGAACAAGGTCGCCGAAACTGATCAAGACGCCAGTCTTTGTCGGTTTCTATATAGTCCATCACGACGGCATCGAACTGGGAGATGCTGGGTACATCGAGATGCCGCATACACGCTTCAATGGACTTCTGAGGGAACGCACGGCTGTCTTTTACTCGATCCAGCCGCTCTTCAGACAAGAACGCGATATTGTATTCGCCATCATGGCCCGAGATGGCGCATGCACCTGTATTGTGCCAAGGATCTTTGTGAAGGCCTAGAGATTTCATACCTGAAGTCGCTTTTCTTGAATCCAACAATCTCAACTACTTGCGGATCTAAATTCTGAACGAATTGTTTGTGATTTTGTCTTTGAGCATTTCGCAGTTGCGCATCAACTCATCTGATTTCTTATGGCTCATGCGACGGGTAAGAAACAACAAGGTTTCCAATTCGTCGCTTGTCGACGCGAAGACTAAGTCCTGGGGCATCGTGTTGATCGCATGGCACAAATATCGCCATAAATAGAACAGTTTATCTTCAAATGACGCTGGTTGCGCGCCGGCAAACCAGCTATTGAATATCCCGATGGCAATGTTTGGTTTTGATTGCGCCGGCGCATGTTGCACGACTAAATCAAGCGCTTCGCCAATCACCTTATATTCATCGATATATTGATGAGCATTTGCAATCGGTTCAATTGTCTCCTCTTGCGCGGCATTTGCCTTTAACAACAAAATGTAAGGATCAAACTCGGGGGCAAGCGACTTGTTCTGAAAATTCGAAAAGTCTTTTTCTTGTCCAATTGGTTTCAAGCCAGCATCGTTTGCGACGTCTACCAACTGTTTGGGGGTCCAAAAACTAACTATCGGTGCAACTAAATCATCGACTGCTCGGTGTCGTGCCAGCGGGTGCAGCGCGAGTTCCCAACTAGGTTCAGGTTTTTCGGTCCCCAACAATTTGCGACATGCAGAAACCAGCATCTCCCGCATTGAACCCGCATCATAGGCATAAGCAAGTATTTGACTTTGCTCATCTTTCAACCAATGACGCGCACTGCCAAGTAGTCGTTCTGGGTGCTTTACGTGATGCAAAATGCCGTAAAGGAAAACGATATCCGCTTCAATGTGCAGCTCTTGATCATCAGTATTTCCCAATTGAACCGATATGTTTTGAATTTCGTGATCTTTTACATACCGCTTAAAGTTTTCAGCTGCGTTTTGCGACGCTTCAATGCTGATTACATGTTCGGCACCAAGCTGTCTAAATGCCAAACTCCAATTGCCCCGTCCAAAGCCGTAATCGACCACTGTTTTGCCAGCGATTTTGTCACCAAAAATGCACTGCAAGTATCTTGCACAATCGTCGATCCATGCTTGATGGATGTTTTCCCCTTGGAACATTGAGCTGTGATAATGGTTGATTTCTATCCCAGCTGAATCAAGGGCCTTCACTTGCGCGGAACTGAGTGCACTTTTGGAACTCACGACGCTTGAACCAATTTGGATCTCAACTCATCATGGCGCAGAATTGTCGTCGTATCCCCCATAGGACAGCCAAACTCTCGGTAATGATCTTCAAGCGCATCACTTATGCGCACTTGTATCGTCCATCTCGTATGGGGACCTGCATGCTCTAAGCTGCGGTGCAATAGGAATTGTGAAAACACAATGCCGTCACCGTAATCAAGCTCCACAGCTTGCCTTGGGTCCATTGGCTCCTCTGCAAGCGCTAAGTCATTTGGCGATAGTTGACCAGTTTTGGCGCTCGCTTCTTCATTGATAATCTTGAATTGGCGCAAGTTTTCTTTGTGCGAACCTGGCACTATTTCGATCCCACCAAGAGTTGCTGAGACTGGCTGCAGTGGCAGCCAATAGGTGACCGAATTAAGCGAACCAAGCAAATAGGTGTAGTCTTGGTGCCAGTGAAACTTGTTGGGGTTGTGACCGCCCTGATCCATGCGGATATTGCTCGCATTCATCACGAGCGGAAGAGATAAACCAATTTGTTTGCTGGCGTTGGTCAAAAGAAGACTATTCGCCAACCTGCCAAGACTGGGTAGATAGCGCAAAGATCGATAGAATCGATGCCGTTCATCACCTTGCGGGGGATCGAAATGGGCTTGATCATCGCCAAACGGATCGGCGAAGCCATACGAGCGAGCTAGCGTTGAAATTTCTTCTTTAATATCATCAAGATAGGGCCGAAGATCGGAAACATCTTTGAATGTTGCGAAACCAAGCTCTTGGAAGTGCACATTATCCTTGGACGAAAAAATATCCATTTCGGCTGCCGCTCGCGTTCATGAACCAATTGCTCTTTCGAGCATCTCTTAATTCGACGCAAACAGTCAACGGCAATCGCACAATTGCAATTGTTGTCCATCAGTTTTTTGAAAGGAAGTGGTGCCCGGAGGCGGATTCGAACCACCGACACGCGGATTTTCAATCCGCTGCTCTACCAACTGAGCTATCCGGGCATCTTGTTGACCATTCTCGAAACGAAGCGAGAAATCAAACATGCTGGCGGGTTTATAGGTTGAGAATTCAGGCTTGTCTAGCGGGGAAAGACAAAATTTTCCACTTATCTCGCAACTTTCCCGCGATCCCGCAAAATCCCAACATATTTCAGAATGTTACCGCGCTTGAGACGCCGACGATCTGGCCCTATTCTGGATCGTAATCTTCCAATTGCGCGCCATCCTCTTCCACAACTGGAATGGCGTAAGATCCGTTGAGCCATTTACCTAAATCAAGGTCAGCACACCGCTTTGAACAAAAGGGATGAAACTCGCGAACGCTTGGCTTCTCGCACATCACACATGGCTTTGAAGGGCGCAATCCAGTGATGTTAGAACGGTCTGACTTATCTGCCACAGTTAGATTCCCGAAGTAGAATTGAGCCAGTTGAACTCGATCGGATAGTTTTCGCTGCGCAACAATTGCACCGTCTCGTATAATGGCAAACCCATGACCGCATGAAACGAGCCTTGCAGCTTAATCACAAACGCGCCCGCGATGCCCTGGATTGCATAGCCCCCTGCTTTGCCTTCCCATTCGCCACTGGCGAGATATGCGTCTACTTCAGCATTCGAAAGACGTTTGAACCGCAACCGTGTTTCGACCACCCGTCGTTTGCTGCCGCCTGATGGATTGAGCAAGCAAATGGATGTGAAAACACGATGCGACCGACCACTGAGCAAACGCAATGATGCTGCTGCATCATCGAGCATTTCCGCTTTTGGCAAGATCCGGCGGCCAACAGCTACAACGGTGTCGCCACCCAAAACCAGCGCATTGTCACCAATGCCGGTTTGGCGAGCTTTGTGTTGAGCGGCCAGTGCCTTGGTGTGCGCAAGACGCGCAGCAAGTTTTCGCGGAATTTCGTTTTTCAGCGGTGTTTCGTCAACATCGGCTGGAATCAAATGGTCCGGTTCCACGCCAATCTGATTCAATAGCGCCAGGCGGCGCGGTGATGCAGAGGCAAGGATGAGTTCGGGACGAGCAGCGACCATTTTAGTTTTGGCTCATTTTGAGGGGCACGTACCGCTTATTTGAAGCGGTATGTGATCCGGCCCTTGGTGAGGTCATAAGGTGTCATTTCAACAAGCACCTTATCGCCTGCCAAAACACGGATGCGGTTTTTGCGCATACGACCCGCAGTGTGGGCGATGATTTCGTGGTCATTTTCGAGCTTCACGCGGAATGTTGCGTTTGGCAACAACTCCTGTACGACGCCCGGAAATTCGAGCATTTCTTCTTTTGCCATTCTATCTCCTGATAAGCACCTTCAAGCGCAAAAGCGCTTGAATTGGCGGCAACCTATACAAATTCAAACGATTTGTGAACCGTTTGTCACCAGCGATTGCAGCTCGGTGTTAATACGGTTGTTTAAGTCTTCGCGCAAGGCTCGATATGCATCCAGTTTTTGCGCTCGGTTGCCATCGACCAATGTAGGGTCGTCAACTTCCCAATGAAGGCGCTTGCCAACTTCATAGTTGCGCGCGTCAACAGCGGGTGGTGCCTCATCCGAAAGGGTCACGATCAGGTCAAATGAACTGGCGACCAACTCGTCCATTGTGTGGGGCGTGTGCACGGACATATCAACCCCAATTTCTTCCATAACTTCGTGAACGAAGTTGTCCACTTTGCCGGACCGAACGCCAGCAGACCTTGCGATGATGCGGGTTGGAAACGCTCGACGCGCCAAGGCTGCTGCCATTGGTGAGCGCACCGAGTTCATTGAACAGACAAACAAAACCGTTGGCATATCCGGTTTTGAATTTGTGCGCTGATCTGCATAAGGCTGCACGGCACAAATCAGGGTAAACAGCCGCCGTGCGGTGTTTTCGTCCATTTCGAGCTTGCCATCCAATCGATGGCGCAATAGCTCGGCGGCTTGGTTATGCAAACCACGGCGAGCCATATCGACGGTTTCGATCTGATAGGGTTGCGCACTCTTAATCGCATCATAATAGCTTTCGCGGATGCGGAAATAGTCGCGAATGAGATGTCTGAATGGGGTCAAAGACAAAAAGTGTGCTGCAATTGGCTCGTTGGTCGTTGGGTTACGTACATCCAAGCCCAGATGGTTGCCTTGAATTGAAACGTGCAGAGCGTACGGCCCATGCGCCTCTTCGATTGACGTAATCGGGGCGAATTGGTTTTCTTCAACCAAATCAAACACGGCAATACGACGCTCATGCACTTCATCCGGATCAATCGAAATGATTGTCTCTGGATCAAGTGTAACCGTGACCAGCTTATCCGTGTCAGGATGTGCGATATCCATTAGGCCTCGAAGAATGAATCGAAGATTGCCGCTATATTACCGCAATAGCAAAGCGAAAAGAAGCACGACAATCAAGCCCAATAGCATTAGCGCCTGAAAGCGGAAGGCTTTGGCGGCCTTTTGCTCCTCAACTAGAAAATCAGCAAGTGCCTGTTGGTTAAACACAGCTTGTTGGGCAAATTTACGGGCACGTGTGGTGAACCCTTGCAAAACACCCGTCGCCTCGGTGTCATTGTCGTCCAGCGTGCGAATTGGTCCATCTTCCACAAGCACTTCATGCGCCGCACGATAATCGTTTCGCTTTAACTCCGCGAACAGATCGTCGCCCTCAACTTCGCTGAGTTGCCGTGTCAGCAAATCTTCGAGTTGTTTGACTTCGGCCAAATATTCTTCAGCGCCGCGTGATGTTTCGTTCATGCTAATAAACCCACTTTTGCCACCTTCAATCAGATGCAGGATAGCAAACAAGGGTTAGCGCAAAAATAAACGAACCTGTCGAATTAGCGATTAAGCCTAATGGAAACTGAACGTCCGTGAGCCTGCAGGTCTTCAGCTTCAGCCAAGGCAACAGCATCTGGGGCCAATGCGCTGAGCGAAGATGGCGTGCAGCCAAGGATCGAAATGCGCTTGATAAAATCGTGCACATTGAGACCTGACGCATAGCGCGCAGAACGTGCGGTTGGCAGCACGTGGTTCGTACCACCGATATAGTCGCCAATGGCTTCTGGCGTATGATGGCCGAGGAAAATTGCGCCTGCGTGCCGCACTTTGCCCACGAGCGCCTGCGGATCATCAACTGCCAATTCTAAATGCTCTGGCGCCATGCGGTTCGAAAGCGCGATGGCCGCATCAATGTCTTTGACAACAATAACCGCGCCATAATCGTCCCAAGATGGGCCCGCCAAATGCTTCTTAGGCAAAATTTCAAGCTGGCGTTCGACTTCTTTTTCAACCGCGTCCGCCAATGCGGCATCTGGTGTGATCAAAATCGACTGTGCGGACTTGTCATGTTCTGCTTGGGCCAGTAAATCGGCTGCGATCCATGCTGGATTGGCGCTATCGTCGGCAATCACCAACACTTCAGAAGGGCCAGCGATCATATCGATGCCCACGGTGCCGTATACTTGGCGCTTTGCGGCAGCCACATAGGCGTTGCCAGGTCCAACGATCTTGTTGACCGGCTTGATTGTGTCTGTGCCAAAAGCAAGCGCTGCAATGGCTTGTGCACCGCCGACGCGGTAAATTTCTGTAACGCCTGCAATTTTTGCGGCTGCCAACACAGTTGGGTTCACCACCCCGTTCGGCGTTGGCACAACCATAGCGATGCGTTCAACACCTGCGACGCGTGCCGGTGCCGTGTTCATCAAAACAGACGACGGGTAGCTCGCCAGCCCGCCGGGCACATAAATGCCCACAGCATCAACAGCATTCCATTTAGACCCAAGTGTTACGCCAGCGTCGTCCGTGTATAATTCATCTTTTGGCAACTGACGCTCATGATAAGCGGTGATCCGCTTATAGGCATGATTGAGCGCGCCAATGAGTTGGCTGGATGTCTCTTGATAGGCAGCGTCAATCTCGTCTTGTGTGAATGCAATACCGGTCTGATTGAGATCGAGATGATCAAACTTGTTGGTCAAATCCACTAGCGCTCTGTCGCCACGCATCCGGACATCATTGATTATCTTTTCAACTGCATCGCCCACCTCAATGGAGGTTTCGCGCTTGGCACCCAAAAGCGACAAAAATTGCTGCTCGAAATCGGCAGCAGATTGATCCAGTCTAACCGGCATAGTCGAATACTCTTTTAGTTGGCAAGGTCGTGCTGCGGGGTCGCTTTTGCGCCCCACGCTGCGCCCAAATCTTGCATCCGTGCTTCAAGACATTCCACCACCAGCTTGATCGTGCCACCACCAGCAAATGACAGCAAAATCTCGCCTGAAGGCTCGTCAGTTGGCTCAAACGTCATGGTCAGCAACTCAAGAACACCGTCTTGAGCGTGCAGATCGATGCCATGAACTTTGACATCAGTCACACGATCGAAATGGATCGCGGTGCGCTTGCGTTCGCCCTTGCCTCGTTTTTCGCTTTTTTCCCAAGCAAAACGGTTCATCAGGAAAGCGAAGCGCTGTTCGTTGGCCACATATCCCATTTCGGCAACACGCACCACGGCGTCCTGAGTGTGGGCCGAAATAACTTCCAAGTCTTCACTATCAAGTGCAAGCAATTTGAGATCAGTCATGGATCGAAGAACTTTCTTTTTGCGGTCGCGGCTTTGTTTTCTATCAACTACCTAATGCGCGCATATTGCATACACAAGGGCAGCACCCAGAAAATCGGTGATCCTGCCGCTCAACCGATTAGCCGCTAATGCGCTCAATTTGTGCGCCGCAACGGCTCAACTTGTCCTCTAAACGCTCAAAACCGCGATCAAGGTGATAAATGCGGTTAACGATCGTTTCGCCCTTGGCAGCCAACCCTGCGATAACAAGTGATACTGACGCGCGCAAATCTGTGGCCATTACCTGAGCACCTTTTAGCTCTGCCACACCTTTGACATGTGCTTTTTGCCCGTCAACAGCAATATCTGCGCCGAAACGCATAAGTTCAGCCACATGCATGAAACGGTTCTCAAAAATCGTCTCCCGCACAGTGGCTGTGCCATTCGAGCGGGTCATAAGCGCCATATATTGCGCCTGCAAATCTGTTGGAAAATCTGGATACTCAGAAATCTCTGCATCAATTGCGTGAATGGCATTGCCATTTTTGACAATGCGCAAACCATCTGCTTCGCGGCTAATTTTCGCACCAGTTTGTTCAAGCACTTTGAGCGGTGCCTCTAGGTGGTCTGCATTTGCGCCTTTGAGCAAAACATCGCCACCTGTCATGGCGACAGCCATTGCATAGGTGCCGGTCTCAATCCGATCTGGAATGACATCAGTTTCTGCGCCGTGCAGTTCTTCAACGCCTTCAATCGTGATCGTGCGTGTGCCCAAGCCAGATATTTTAGCGCCCATCGCGATCAAGCATTCGCCCAAATTGACAACTTCGGGTTCCATCGCAGCGTTTTGAATGGTTGTTGTGCCCTCAGCCAAAGTCGCCGCCATCATGATTACATGTGTTGCGCCCACTGAGATGCGTGGGAATTTCACTGGGCCGCCTTTCAAGCGACCATTTGGTGCGGTGGCATTCACGTATCCGCCATCAATTTCAATGGTTGCGCCAAGTTGCTGCAAGCCATCGATATAAAAATCTACCGGCCGTGTGCCGATTGCGCAGCCGCCGGGCATTGAAACACGTGCTTCGCCTTCGCGTGCAAGCAGCGCACCGATGACCCAAAAGCTGGCGCGCATGGTTGCGACAAGTTCGTATGGCGCGCATGTATCAACAATGTCTGCAGCAGAAAAAGTGATGCGCTGTCCGCGCATCTCATCTTCGCCGCGACGGCGCCCCTGCACGGCTAGATCAACACCATGATTTTCAAGAATTCGTTCGAGTTGCTTCACATCTGCCAATCGCGGCACATTGTTTAGTGTCAATGGCTCTTTGGTCAGCAAACTTGCGATCATTAGCGGCAGCGCAGCGTTCTTTGCACCTGAAATCGGCAATTCACCGTGAAGCTCATTACCACCTACAATACGAATTCGGTCCATGTGTTGTTCCTTTGAAACGGCGCGTGTCGCTCGCCGTTAATTATAGCGAAGTTCAATAAATTACCAGTGCGATGAATAGTCCGAAGCGATTTTGGCGATTTGGCGGCCAAACCAAGGTGAAGCTGCGTTGATAATTTGACTTTTGATCGTGAGGTTAATCTGCTTTTGGCGCGTTCTTTTCCGAGTCTGAGCGGGCTTTGACTTGCTGCTTGCGACGACGCAGATTGGCGCGCAATTGTTGTGTCAGGCGCTCTTCTCGCGCACGACGTTTAGTTTCAACGGTATTTTCGCGTTTTTCATTCATTGATTTGTTGCCAGGTTGTTGGCCGAGTTGGCAATTGGATATGCTTTTTTGCACATTTTTCCCACTCAGGTCCAGAACCCTCTTGCTTTGACGAAAAGCTTATGGCACTACCACGGCGCTTTCAGGATTATCTATCCTTGCATATTGCTGCCGTAGCTCAGTGGTAGAGCACTCCATTGGTAATGGAGAGGTCGGGAGTTCAAGTCTCCCCGGCAGCACCATTTTTTCAGAAGAAGAGTTTAGTTCAACAAGCGCTTTCGCTTTTCGCGAAACCTATTGTAGAATTCTTTACCATCTAGCAAATTGCTGACCTGATTTAACCACCGCACAACCTCCAATTGCTAAGCTTTGGGCAATTGTTGGGGTACCTATGAGCGAGAACATGAAATCCGAATTGGCCAAACTGCGCGAAAAATGCGCCATGTATGAATCATGGCTGCGCGCGCTTGATAAACACGGCAAATTCGACCTTTGGTTCAAAGACGCAAATAGCCAATATCGCTTTGTGAATGAATACTTCGCCAATACCATGGGGCGCACAAAGTCAGAGTTGGTTGATAGAACCCCCGAAGAGGTCTTTGGCGCAGAACGTGCCGATCGGGTTCGCACCATGGATCGCCGGGTGATGGAAGACGGGCTGTTGCAGCGGGTGGTGCCTTGCGACGAATCTGGCGCTTTAGAGGTTCACGAAGAAAACCGGTTTGTGGTAACGGACGACAATGGAAATGCCGTTGGGCTTGGTTGTTTGGCGTTTGAGACCACCGAAAAGTCCTTGGCTGAAGAAGCATTGTCGCAGGCTCAGCAGCTCGCGCGCTTGGGTAACTGGCGTTGGTCGGTCCGAGATAAATGTCTGATTTCATGTTCAGAACAGTTTGCAAGTATTCTCGGCGTTTCTTTCACCGATGCGTTTTCAGTGATGAAAGATCGGGCGAAGAGCGTTATTCACCCCGATGATCGCGACATGGTCCGAGAAATCGACCAGCGCAAAGGCGACCCGTCATTTGGTGCATATGACATTGAATACCGCATTATCACACCGGAAGGGGATGAACGATTTGTACGCGAAATCGCAGAACCCTTGATGGGCAACGATCTAACACCCGTGGAATATGCGGGTACGCTCCAAGACATCACAGACAAGAAAACAACTGAACTTGAATTGCTGCGCGCACGTGACGAATTAGAACTTCGGGTTCAAGAGCGCACAGCGGATTTGCAGCATTTAGCCAATCACGACGTCCTTACTGGGACGCTTAACCGTTCGGCGTTTGTCAAACAGATTGAAAATCGGTTGGCCGAGCTTGAAACGCCGAGGGCCGCCTTCATTGTTTTGGACCTGGATGGCTTTAAAAATGTAAACGACTGCTATGGACATGCTGCCGGCGACTTGTTGTTGCAGGTTGTGGCCGAGCGCCTAAAACAACGGGCAGACGGCTCGACACTCATTTCTCGCTTGGGCGGAGATGAATTTGGGATATGTGTGATG
The DNA here is from genome assembly GCF_030159895.1 of Maritalea porphyrae. Classification (GTDB taxonomy): domain Bacteria; phylum Pseudomonadota; class Alphaproteobacteria; order Rhizobiales; family Devosiaceae; genus Maritalea; species Maritalea porphyrae. The sequence continues at coordinate 1,198,921 of NZ_BSNI01000002.1, read as the reverse complement.
TCCTCCGACGTGGATGTCGAATCCGCTACTGAGATTTGTGAAGATATTCAGCACGCTATTGCTGCAAAGATCAAACTTGGTTCGCGCGAAGTTTATGTGGGCTGCAGCTTCGGCATCTATATGATTGAAAGCCCAAAAGCCGACATCGCAGAAGCCTATAAGTCCGCTGATATTGCGCTTTATCGCGCCAAGAATTCTTCCAATCGCTCAATAGTGCAGTTTGAGAAGAAAATGGCAGAAGAAGCCGCCTATCGCCACCAGTTGGAACAGGACTTGCGCAAGGCCGTGAGCCATGGTGACCTTGATCTCGCACTGCAACCCCAAGTGGTCGTTCAAGGCGAAAAGCTGGTTGGCTTTGAAGCGCTTGCGCGCTGGCAGCACCCAGAGTTCGGCGCCATTCGGCCCGACTTATTCATCGAAATTGCAGAACAAACCGGCCTGATCTGCGAACTCGGCAAACAGGTACTCAATCGCGCGTGTCGCGAAACTGCACTTTTGAACACTCAATTCGACAAGTCATTCCGGATTTCAGTGAACCTGTCTTCATTGCAATTCCAGAACGAAAACCTCGTGCAATTTGTCGAAGATGCATGCCGGTCGCATGGTTTGGCACCAGAAATGCTTGAACTGGAGGTCACCGAAAGCTTGTTTTTGAGCAATTCTGAGCAAACAAAAACCGCACTCGCTGCTATTCGGGGCATGGGTGCGCGCATCGCGCTTGATGACTTTGGCACCGGATACTCATCTTTGAGTTACTTGCGCGAATTTGCGATTGACCGCATCAAATTGGATCGCTCATTCATTAAAGACGTGAGCTGGAGCGCCAGTGACCAGCGCATCGTTAAGGGCATTATCTCGCTTGCCAAAAGCTTGGACATCTCGACCATTGCCGAAGGGGTTGAAACCAACCAACAGCGCGAATTTCTAGAAGAGTGCGAATGCGACGAAATCCAGGGTTTCTATTATGGCGTGCCAAGCTCAGCAACTGACCTGAGTTCCTTGATGAAGAAAGGTGGAGAGCGCTATGCAATCCACCACCTACCTGATGCATTAGCGGTTTAGCCAACGCCACACTGCTTGACTCAAATCAACGCAATCATGTGATTTTCGCGGCAAAAGCCTCGCTTTCAGCGAGGCGAAGCGAAATGAAAAAAGACCACCGTTCTGAACTATTGATGCCAGCGGGCAATCTGCGCAAACTTAAGATGGCTATCTTATATGGCGCGGATGCGGTTTATCTTGGCACACCCGATATGAGCCTGCGCACCAAGTCTCAGTTCAGCTTGGAAGAGGTGATTGAAGGGGTTGAGTTTTGTCATCAACATGGCAAGCGCGCCTATCTAACGCTCAACCTGTTCTCCCACAACAAAGATATCGCCAAGCTTGATGAATATGTGGAGACTGTGCGCAAGGTTAAGCCTGATGGCTTGATCATTGCTGACCCTGGTGTTTTTCAATATGTGAAAAGTCGCGCGCCAGAGTTGGAACTACATATCTCCACACAAGCGAATATCTGCTCTTGGCTTTCGGTGCAGTTCTGGCAGGACCAAGGCGCATCGCTTTGCGTTCTGGCGCGGGAAGTCTCCTATCCTGAACTCGTAGAAATTCGAGAAAAGTGCCCAGACATCAAGCTCGAAGCATTTGTTCATGGTGCCATGTGCATGACCTATTCAGGCCGTTGCCTGTTGTCCAATTTCATGGCGGAACGCGGCGCCAACCAAGGCAATTGTGCCAATTCTTGCCGATGGAACTACAAGCTAAAGATGCGCCTGAAAGATGGAACTGTCGAAGAGCTCGAAATAAACGAAGACAATAAAGACATGTTCGAGTTCTTGCTCGAAGAAGGCTGCCGACCGGGTGAATTTATGCCCATCGAAGAGGATGGTCGCGGTTCCTACATAATGAATTCGCGCGATTTGAGCATCATGCCCAAGCTCGATGACTACCTCAAGATTGGCGTCGACAGCTTAAAAGTGGAAGGACGTGGAAAGTCCGAGTATTATTGCGCGGTTGTGGCCCGCGCCTATCGCATGGCGATCGACGATTATTACCAAGACCCAGAGAACTGGGACCCGAAGCCATATATGGCGGAACTCGAGGCCGTGGGCAATCGTGGCTATACCCTTGCCTTTCACGATGGGCGGTTGACCAACTATGCGCACGACTATGAACACACCGCATCGATCGCGCAGTGGGAATATGCAGGTGTTGTGCGCGAAGTTGAAGACGACGCCTTTTTGGTGGAAGTGAAAAACAAGCTAGAGCCGGGCGACGTGCTTGAGTTTATCTCGCCAATTGCACGCCACACTATTTTGCTCCGCATATACAATTTTGAGCACGCTGAAAGCGGCGAAAATACTGATGTTGTTCATGGCGGCACCAAAACAGTAATTCGACTGCCCTTCTCCCTGTTCGATCACGAAGACACTGACGATCTCAAAGCGTGGTTTCCAGAGTTCAGCGTGATGCGTAAGGAACGCGCGCTGACAGACGAGCAATGGAAGCGCATTAAGTTCGATAAGCTGACCCAAGAAGCAGAGGTCAAAGGCAAGCCAAATGACGCAGCTTATCAAAAACGACGCGATGCACTCGTTGCCAGCATCCAAAAAGGTGGAAACGAGACCCGGTTCAAAACCAACCGCGTTGGCACCGACGGCTGCTGCGGAAAAGGCTGCAATGGTTGCATGATGTTTTGGCAGGACGACATCTATGCCAAAGCACGCGATGAAGTTTTAAAGCGGAAACAGGGTGAATTGCTCAGCCGCGCAGAAGCAACCGCCATGAAGGGGGCTGCGGAGTAATTAGCCCTTCAATGGTGCTGTGCTGCCACGCGGGACCAACAAAACGTCGACCAATTGCACATTATCAGCGCTTGTGGCACCTCGACCGGACAAATGGCCCATCAAAGTCGTTGCGGCCAGCACCCCAAGTTGTGTTCGATTTTGGCGAATTGTGGTGAGCGGTGGAATGAACCGATCGGCAATTTCAATGTCGTCAAAGCCCACAACCGACATATGTTTTGGCACGGATATTCCGCGCTTGTGCAACTCTGAAATCAAACCCATCGCAATCAAATCCGAACCACAAAAAACAGCCGTTGGCTGATCACTCATTTCGACGAATTGTCTTGCGGCTTGCGCACCGGCATCTAGCGAAAAGTCCCCGCCATCAACCAACCAATTGGGGTTAATGTCCAAACCAAATTCAAGCATCGCGGCTTCAAATCCTATAAGTCGCTCTTTGGTCAGCACGTTACTTCGGGGCCCCAAAACATGGCCAATCTTACGGTGCCCAAGTTCCACCAAATGGGCGACAGCTTGATGTGCTCCGCCCCTATTATCGCTTCTTACAGATGGTAGGGATGTATTGGGTCGCCACTCGCACGCAAATACCACCCGATCATCAGGTGCGGATTGCGCTAGATCGTCCAACACCGATTGCGGGATAGCACCATCGAGCAGAATCGCTCCATCTGCTCTGGTATCGCGAAAGTAACCCGTAAGCTGATCTTGCTTGATACCATTTGTATCCGCAATCAACACGCTCAGGTCGGAAGTCGCAAACACACTTTCGATGCCCGACAATATCTGTGAGAAGAATGGATTACCAAGGTTGGGCAGCAATACAAGTACGGCCCCGGCTTGCCGTTTCCTGAGATTTTGTGCAGCGCGATTTATGCGGTACCCTGTGCTCTCAACAGCGGCCAAAACAGCCTCTCGCGTTTTCTCCGATACCAAATCTGGATTTGAAAGCGTGCGACTGACCGTGGCTGTGGAAACGCCAGCTTCTGCTGCAACCTCTTGAATTCTTGGACCTTTGGCGTTCATTCGCAAACTTTCAGATTCTAAACTTGAACCTTTTGTAAACATTTTCTTGACATATGCAAATCTGTGTTGGAATATCATGTAATCGATTACAGATGTGTGTTGCAGCGCCTGATGTAATCGATTGCAGTGTTTAAGTGAAATGCTCGAATGACTTGAGCATTTTGTTTGTATCGAGGCTTCGGCCTCACCCCAGGGAGGAAGAGATGAATTCTTTGAAAAAACTATTGGTTGCTACAACAGCAATCTGCTCGGTAACAGCTGGCGCATTCGCCACCGATTTGGAAGTCACCCACTGGTGGACATCCGGCGGCGAAGCAGCTGCGGTTGCTGAATTTGCGAAGGCATTCAATGCAACTGGCAACAATTGGGTTGATGGCGCGATTGCTGGCGGTGGCGGCGTTGCTCGTCCAGTTATTATCAGCCGTATTTTGGGCGGTGACCCAATGGGTGCTACTCAATTGAACCACGGTCGTCAGGCTGAAGAGCTTGTTGAAGCTGGCTTGATGCTTGACCTAACAGACATCGCCACCGAGGGCGGCTGGCGCGATATCGTAAACCCAACAGGTTTGCTTGATAGCTGTACTGTAGACGGTAAAATCTACTGTGTACCTGTAAACATTCACTCTTGGCAGTGGATTTGGTTGAGCCACAAGGCGTTTGCTGACGCCGGTGTAGATGTTCCATCAAACTGGGACGAGTTCACAGCGTCTGCCGATGCACTAGTTGCAGCTGGCAAAACACCTTTGGCTATGGGTCAACAGTCATGGCAGTCATCAGGCGCTTTCGGCGTGATCAACGTTGCTATCGGTGGTCTTGATCTTTGGACAAAAATCAATGTGAACAAAGACGCTGAAGCTGCTGCTGGTCCTGAAATGGCCAAAGTGTTTGAAGCCTATGGTGCTGCTCGCGTGCTTTCTGAAGGTTCAAATGTTCAAGATTGGAACCAAGCGACAAACATGGTTATCACTGGTGAAGCTGGTGGCCAAATCATGGGTGACTGGGCGCAAGGTGAATTCCAAGTTGCTGGTCAAACTGCTGGCGTAGACTATACATGCCTTCCAGGTTTGGGCGTAAACGAAATCATCTCAACTGGTGGTGATGCGTTCTACTTCCCGAAAAATGACGATCCTGAAGTGACTGCAGCACAAAAAGAGCTTGCAAAACTGATGATCTCAAAGCCGGTACAAGTTGCATTCAACCTGAAAAAAGGTTCATTGCCAGTACGTGGCGACATCGACATGAGCACAGCCAACGATTGTATGCAGAAGGGTCTTGAGATCCTTGCAGCCGGCAACATCATGCCAGATGGCAACCAAGTATTGTCTGCGGACACATCAGGTCAAATCGAAGATTTGATGGTCGAATTCTGGAATGACACAAGCATGACACCTGCTGAAGCTCAAGCAGCTTACGCAGCGATCATCGCTGAAGCTGACTAATAAAGTCTCACTCCCGGATTGATGCTCCCGAAGCCTGTCTTAAAGCTTTGGGGGCATCAACGAATTGATTTCGCGCGGGCTATGCTCATAGTCTAGCGCGTCTTCATTCTCGATGCTGAAAGGCGATACAATGGCGCAATCTACCCGCCCAAACCGCTTATTCCGAAATCTAAACGCTAAGATCGCAGCCTTGCCGATGATTGCAACGGCGCTGGTGGTTTTTATTGGTTTTACCGTTTGGACGATCGTCCATTCGTTCACCAAGTCAAAGCTACTACCTAAGCTAGATTTCGTCGGATTTGCTCAATATGAACGACTATGGGGCACGCGCCGCTGGTTGGTATCAATCGAAAACCTAGCGTTCTACGGTATATCTTCTCTGGTATTCTCGTTGACCATTGGCTTTTTGCTCGCATGTTTGCTTGATCAAAAAATCAGGTTTGAGAACACCTTTAGAACCATCATTCTTTACCCCTTCGCGTTGAGCTTCATCGTGACAGGTTTGGTATGGCAGTGGATTTTGAACCCTGAATTTGGTGTGCAAAACATTGTCCGTAGTCTTGGGTTCTCAGAATTTGTTTTTGATCCGCTCTATAACGCCGACGTCGTGATCTTCGGCATTTTGATTGCCGGACTGTGGCAAGGCACCGGATTTATTATGGTCATCATGCTTGCTGGTCTTCGCGGCATCGATCAAGAAATTTGGAAAGCCTCCCGCATCGATGGCATTCCAAGCTGGAAAACATATATTTTCGTCGTTATCCCGATGATGCGCCCGGTATTCATTACCGCTTTGGTGCTTATCGCAGCGGGTATCGTCAAAGTCTACGATCTGGTTGTCGCTCAAACAAATGGTGGACCGGGCAATGCGTCCGAAGTTCCCGCCAAATATGTTTATGACATGATGTTCAAAAACCAAAACCTAGGCCAAGGCTTCGCGGCTTCCACCGTGATGCTCTTAAGTGTGCTCGTCATCCTTATACCTTGGGCTTACCTCGAATTCGGAGGACGCAAAGGTGACAAATAGTTCGTCAAATACAACAGTTGAAATGACAGGCCCGCGCGGCGCAAAACCAAAACGCGCCCTTTCACCACGCAACATCATGATCTACGGCGTACTTTTGGTTGTCGCATGCTACTACCTGTTGCCGCTGTACGTCATGATCGCAACTTCACTTAAGGGTATGCCCGAAATCCGACTTGGCAACATTTTCGCGCCCCCTGTCGATATTACGTTCGAGCCTTGGGTCAAGGCATGGTCGCAGGCATGTACGGGTTTGAACTGTGAAGGTTTGAGCCGTGGGTTCTGGAACTCAGTGCGCATTTTGATCCCGTCTGTTGCAATCTCAATTCTGATTGCGTCTGTAAATGGCTATGCACTTGCAAACTGGAAGTTTAAGGGCGCTGAAGTCTTTTTTACGATCCTGATTTTTGGTGCATTCATTCCGTATCAGATCATGATTTATCCAATGGTTATCTTCCTTCGCGAGTTGGGCTTGTTCGGTAAACTTGGGGGCTTGGTATTGGTTCACACTGTTTTTGGTATGCCAATTCTAACTCTGCTGTTCCGCAACTACTTCACCTCGCTGCCGGAAGAGCTGTTTAAGGCGGCTCGTGTCGATGGCGCCGGATTTTGGGGAATCTACTTCCGCATTATGCTACCGATGTCCATCCCAATCTTTGTTGTTGCGATGATTTTGCAAGTGACCGGTATTTGGAACGATTTCTTGTTTGGCGTGATTTACACCAAACCTGATGCGTACCCAATGACAGTTCAACTGAACAACATCGTAAACTCAGTACAAGGTGTGAAAGAATACAACGTCAACATGGCAGCCACGCTGCTGACGGGTGTCGTTCCTCTTGTTATTTATTTTGCTTCTGGAAAACTGTTTGTCCGCGGTATCGCCGCTGGCGCAGTGAAAGGCTGATCATGACCAGTGTTTCAATCAAAAACCTCGACCTGAACTTTGGCAGTGTCAAAGTTCTTAAACAACTCAACCTTGAAATCGACCACGGAGAGTTCCTGGTTCTCTTAGGGGCTTCTGGCTGTGGCAAGTCTACACTGCTCAATTGTATTGCGGGCTTGCTCGAGGTCAGCGACGGGCAAATCCACATCAACGACAAGAACGTAACTTGGGAAGAACCAAGTGACCGTGGCATCGGCATGGTGTTCCAATCATATGCGCTCTATCCGCAAATGACCGTAAAAGGCAATCTCAGCTTCGGCCTCAAGAACGCGCGCGTTCCAAAAGACGAGATTGAAAGCCGCGTTGCGCGTGCTGCAGAAATTCTGCAAATTGAACCATTGCTCCATCGTAAACCCGCTGCCCTATCTGGCGGTCAACGCCAGCGTGTTGCGATCGGCCGTGCTTTGGTTCGCGATGTGGATGTGTTCTTGTTTGATGAACCACTGTCCAACCTTGATGCAAAGCTTCGCGCCGACTTGCGTGTGGAGATCAAGCGACTTCACCAGAAGCTGCACAACACGATGATCTATGTAACGCACGACCAAGTGGAGGCTATGACCCTTGCTGACCGTATTGCGATCATGAAGGAAGGGCTAATCCAACAATTGGATAGCCCGGCTGAGATTTATAATCGCCCGGTCAACAAATATGTTGCTGACTTTATCGGCTCACCTTCAATGAACTTCCTAGATGGCGATATGTCGACCAAAGGAAAATTCAAGACAGGTGGTACTGAAATCGATCTGGGCAACTATGAATTTGTTGATGGTCCGATTGGCGCACCGGTATGGTTTGGATTTAGACCAGAGCACGTAATTGTCGGTGAAGCTGCAACCTCTCAACCATTCTCTACCAAGGTCGTTGCTGAGATTGTTGAGCCGATGGGGTCGGACACCCTTGTGTGGACGAGCATTGAAAATCAACCGTTCCGCGTTCGTGTGGATGGTCAAGCCTCAATTAAGACCGGCGACGAGTTCTTGCTTGGGTTCGACCCAGCCCGCGCCTCAATATTTGATAAAGAAAACGAATTGCGGGTTTAGCCCCGTTCTTACTAAGGATTATGCTCATGGATTTGAGTTATCAGCTTTATAGCGCACGCAATGCCACACCATGGCCAAATGTATTTTCTGCCCTGGCGGAGCAAGGTTATACGCAGGTTGAGGGCTTCGGCGCAATGTTCGACAATGTTGCAGAATTGGCAGCTGATTTGGACAATGCTGGATTGAAGATGCCATCGACGCATCTTGCGTTGGACTTGCTTGAGACAGACTTTGACCAAGCATTGGCGATCATCAATACACTTGGTGCAAAACATGTTTATGCGCCATATTTGGTGGAAGAAGAGCGTCCTACAGATGCCGCCGGGTGGCAGGTTTTTGCCCAGCGTTTGGCCAAAGTTGGCGACAAGTTGGCCGGACTGGGCATTACCTTTGGATGGCACAATCACGACTTCGAATTTGTGGCCCTTCCTGATGGTCAAATTCCAATGGCTATCCTTCTCGACAATGCCCAGAACATCACTTGGGAAGCAGATATTGCTTGGGTGATTGTTGGTGGTCAGGATCCGCTTGAGTGGATCGAAAAATATGGCAACCGCATCACCGCAGTTCATATGAAAGACAAAGCGCCAGAAGGTGAAAACCTAGATCAAGACGGTTGGACCGACGTTGGTACTGGCACCATTGATTGGGCCGGATTGATGACCGCGATTAAGGCGAAAACACTCGCGAGCCTGTTCATCATGGAACACGATAATCCTGCTGATGCAATTGCGTTTGGCGCGAATTCTATCGCCTACGCCAAAACTCTATAATTGAGTGAGTATTATGACTGAAAAACTTGGCGTCGGCATTATTGGAGCCGGCAATATCTCGGCTGCCTATTTGCGATTGTCACCAAACTTTGTTGGCATTGAAGTTCGCGCGGTTGCAGACATCAATATGGACGCAGCCACCGCTCGGGCAGAAGAATTTGGTGTACGCGCAGAGACCGTGGACGGGCTTCTTGCGAGCGATGATATCTCAATTATCATCAATCTCACTATTCCCGCAGCGCACTTTGAGATTTCCAAACGCATCTTGGAAGCAGGCAAGCACGTCTATTCTGAAAAGCCTTATGTGTTGACGCTTGAGGAAGGTTCAGAGCTGGCCAAAATTGCGGCGGCAAACAATCTTCGTATTGGGTCTGCGCCTGATACTTTCATGGGCGGCTCGCACCAACATGTACGTCATATGATCGATGAGGGCCTTGTGGGCACGATCACGTCTGGCACGGCATTTGTGATGGGTCATGGCATGGAGCATTGGCATCCAAACCCTGACTTCTTCTATCAACCTGGCGCTGGCCCGGTTTTGGACATTGGTCCTTATTATGTGACCAACCTTGTTCAGCTCCTTGGTCCTGTGAAACGGGTTGGCGCATTAACGGCAACACCTCACAGCGAACGGCTGATTACGTCAGAGCCCCGTAATGGCGAAAAAATTCCGGTTGATACACCGACAACAATTCACTCGCTCCTTGAATTTCAAAGCGGTGCGGTGGTGACGATGGTCACCAGCTGGGACGTTTGGCAGCACGGGCATTCAAACATGGAGTTGTACGGCACTGAAGGCACAGTACATGTGCCCGACCCGAACTTCTTTGGTGGCGACATTCGTATCACCAAACGCAGTGACGCTGCTGAATTGCCGAGCGATTGGGACCATCCATTTGCTGTTGTTAATGATGGCGAGAATGCAAACTATCGCTGTGCTGGGCTATCAGACATGGCAGTGGCAATTGCTGAAGACCGTCCACACCGTTGTTCGCAAGAGCTTGCACTTCACGTTGTTGAGGTCATGACGAGCGTTTTGATATCTGGCGAAAAAGGTCAGTTTGTCGAGATGACCACAAGCTGCGAACGCCCTGCGCCTCTTGGCCCAGAGGCAGCTAAAGCCCTGCAAGCCTAAAGTTAGGTCGTCGCGATGCAAATGATTCAAAACCCGATCCTCAAAGGATTTAATCCTGATCCCTCCATCTGCCGGGTTGGTGAGGATTATTACATCGCGACGTCTACCTTTGAATGGTATCCTGGTGTCCAGATTTTCCATTCGAAGGACCTGGTCAACTGGTCATTGATCAAGCGTCCGCTTGATCGCGCAAGCCAATTGGACATGCGCGGCAACCCGGATAGCTGCGGCATCTGGGCGCCGTGCCTTTCTCATGCAGACGGACAGTTCTGGTTGGTTTATACCGACGTCAAACGACTAGATGGAAGCTTCAAAGACGCCCACAACTATATCGTGACAGCGCCTTCCATCGAAGGCCCTTGGTCTGAACCCATTTACGCAAATTCCTCCGGATTTGACCCATCGCTGTTCCATGATGATGACGGGCGAAAATGGTTCATCAACATGAAATGGAACCATCGAAGTGACGCCAAATGGGCGCATAAGGCAAATCCAGCATTCGACGGAATTCTCTGCCAGGAGTTTGATCCCAAAGTCGGAAAACTAGTTGGTGAGATCGCGAACATCTTCGCTGGCAGTGATCTAGGCCTAACCGAAGCACCTCACCTTTTCAAACGTGACGAATACTATTACCTCACCACCGCAGAGGGTGGCACAGGTTATCAACATGCGGTGACATTGGCGCGCTCAAAATCCATCAACGGACCATATGAGCTGCACCCAAACAAGCACGTTATGACCGCGGTTCAGAACCCAGAATCGCCAATTCAACGTGTTGGGCATGGCCAAATTGTCGACACCCCAACCGGTGAAACTTACCACACTTTCCTTTGCGGCCGTCCGCTTGAACTCAATAGCGCTGCAAAGAAGCGCAATTGCCCGCTTGGGCGGGAAACCGGTATCGCAAAATGTGAGTGGCGCGATGATGGTTGGCTTTATCTGGCAAACGGCAAAATGGTGCCTGATATTGAAGAGATCGCGCCATTTTACGTTAAAGGCACCGCGAAAAACAAAACAATCAGCTACGCATTTGCTAACGAACTCCCGATTGACTTCCAATGGCTGCGCACCCCAGAGCCAGACCGCATATTCACTATGACAGGCAATGCGTTGCGCTTGATCGGTCGCGAGAGTATCGGCAGCTGGTTTGAGCAATCGCTAGTGGCGCGGCGCCAAGAGCACTTGCGGTTTCACGCAACGACAACGATTGAATTTGAACCTAAAGATTACCAAGAAAATGCTGGCTTGCTGGCCTACTACAATCGGCATAAGTTCCACTTTCTAACCCTTACGCACGACCCTGAGATAGGACGCTGCTTGAGCATCTTGAGCTGTTCTGGTGACTGGCCAGAATGCCGATTGAGCTATCCGCTGGATCAAGATATTGCGCTTGATGGGCAAAAAGAAGTTGAGTTGGGCCTGATCATCGAAGCAGACCTGCTACAATTCTATTGGCGCACCAGCGACGACTGGCAGGCAATAGGACCAAAACTCGACGCTGCGGTTTTGTCTGATGAAGGCGGGCGCGGCGAACATGCTTCATTTACAGGAAACTTCGTCGGTTTGGCGGCATTTGACCTGTCTGGTAGGGCCGCCACCGCTGATTTTAAATCATTTACTTATGACCCGCAGTGCGCGGCAATAACCACTGGAGAGAATTGATGGCAAATACAATGAAAGGACCAGGCATATTTTTGGCTCAGTTCTTGGGTGACGAAGCGCCATTCAACTCGCTTGAATCCATAACGAAATGGGCTGGCGATCTAGGCTATAAGGGCGTTCAGATTCCGGTTTGGGATGCTCGCGTCTTTGACCTAGAGAAAGCCGCTTCCTCACAGACCTATTGCGATGAAATCAAAGGCATTTGTGCCGACAACGGCGTTCAAATTACGGAACTGGCTTCACACTTGATCGGTCAACTCGTGGCCGTGCATCCTGCGTACGATACGGCTTTTGATGGATTTGCGCCTGAAGCAGTTCGCAACAACCCAAAAGCGCGGCAAGAGTGGGCCGTGGCACAAATGATCAACACCGCAAAAGCGTCTCGCAATCTTGGGCTTGATGTTTCTGTCTCTTTCACCGGCTCATTGGCATTCCCATACCTTTACCCTTGGCCACAGCGCCCTGATGGCTTGGTTGAAGAAGCTTTTGCAGAACTTGCCCGCCGCTGGAAACCGATTCTGGACACCTATGAAGACCATGGTGTCGACGTTGCTTACGAGATACACCCTGGCGAAGACGTGTTTGATGGTGCGACATTTGAAATGTTCCTAGATGCACTTGGTGGGCACAACCGCTGCATGATCAACTACGATCCATCACACTTTTTGCTCCAGCAGATGGACTATTTGGCGTTTATCGACATCTATCATGAACGGATTTCCGCCTATCACGTCAAAGATGCTGAGTTTAATCCCGACGGTCGCCAAGGCGTCTATTCTGGCTACCAGCCATGGCTAAATCGAGCTGGACGCTTCCGTTCTCTTGGCGATGGACAGGTCGATTTTTCTGGCATTTTCTCAAAGCTCGCCACCTACGGATATGACGGGTGGGCCGTGCTTGAATGGGAATGCTGTCTAAAGCATCCTGAAGATGGCGCGCGAGAAGGCGCACCGTTTATCGCCGACCACATTATTCGCCGCACTGAACGTGCTTTCGACGATTTTGCCGGCGGTGAAACAGACAAGTCGGCATTGCGCAAAATGATGGGCATTGAGTAGGAGTTATCATGCATAGACGTTTGAAGCTTGGCATGGTCGGCGGCGGGCAAGGCGCGTTTATTGGTGCTGTGCATCGCATCGCGGCACGCATCGACGATCAATTTGAACTGGTCGCAGGCGCGCTTTCCTCAAACGCAGAACGTGCAGCTGCTTCGGCAGCGGAACTTGGAATTGATGCTTCGCGTTCTTATGCCTCATACGAAGAAATGGCAAAAGCTGAAGCTGCGCGCGACGATGGCATCGACGCTGTTTCAATAGTCACGCCAAACCACATGCATTACCCAGTCGCAAAAGCTTTTCTTGAAGCTGGCATCAATGTGATATGCGACAAACCCCTCACCTCAACCCTTGATGATGCGTTGGCACTGCGTGAAGTCGCGAAGTCGTCTAGCGCAGAGTTTTTCCTCACCCACAATTATTCTGGCTATCCGATGGTTCGGCAGGCGCGCGATATGGTGCGCTCTGGCAAAATCGGCAAAGTTCGCAAGGTTCAAGTTGAGTATATTCAAGACTGGTTGAGCGCGCCAATTGAAGCTGGCGCAAACAAACAGGCCGATTGGCGGACAGACCCCGCCCGTTCAGGTTTAGGCGGCGCAATTGGTGATATTGGCACTCATGCATTTCAACTGACCGACTTCATTTGCGGCGAACCGCTCAAAGAGCTGGCCGCGGACCTGACAAGTTTTGTCGAAGGCCGGTTGGTCGATGATGATGCGCATATGCTGCTGCGCTATAAAAATGGCGCGAAGGGCTATTTGTGGGCAAGCCAAGTTGCACCCGGTCACGAGAATGATTTGCGCATTCGGATCTATGGCGAGCGCGGCGGATTGGAATGGCGACAAGAAAATCCAAATCAATTGTGGGTTGGCATACTAGGGGAACCCAAACAATTGCTAACCCGTGGCGGGCACGGCACAGGCGAAGTGGCAGCAAACGTCACCCGAGTGCCTGCCGGTCACCCAGAAGGCTACCTTGAAGGCTTTGCAACAATCTACAATGAAGCCGCTGATGCCATCCGCAATGGTCGGAAGAGCGACAGTCTGTCCGTGACGCTTGATGAAGGCATTTTGGGCATGCGCTTTATTGATGCGGCGATCCGTTCATCCAAAGCAAATGCGCAATGGACATCACTTGGTGCATAAATTCTGTTTTGCGCACCAATAGTCCCGTGTAAAAATTGGCCGAGTTTAAACTAGTCTCTGGTCGACAATGCCTCACATTGATAGCTATTACGCCTCCACGCAAATTGCAGAAACCAATTACACTCCCCTGACGATAGACACTGATGTTGATGTGTGCGTTGTTGGTGGCGGACTTGCGGGGCTTACCGCAGCGCGGGAACTCCTAAAGCACGGCAAGTCGGTTGCGCTATTAGAAGGCAATAAAATCGGATGGGGCGCTTCTGGTCGCAATGGCGGCTTTGTATCTGATGGATACGCTGAGGGCGTTCTAAATCTTGAAAAGAAACTTGGCGTAGATCACGCGAAAGCGCTCTTCGATATCAGCCGCGAAGGCACTCAATATGTTCGAGAGAACATTGGCGGGTTCGCAAAGACGGGCCAAGACCCAAGGAACAATTGGCTCAGTGTTGTTCGTCACGATGTGGGTGATGGACTGCAAAAAGATGTTGAACGGCTCACCTCAGTCTACGACGCCAGCTATGAGTATTGGGAAACCGACAAGGTGCGCGAACACCTTAAAAGCACGCGCTACTTTCAGGGTCTTTTGGATCGCTCTGCGTTCCATATTCATCCGCTCAATTATTGCATCGCGCTTGCGAATGACATTAGCGCGCAGGGCGGGCAGATATATGAGAATACACATGCGCGTGCGCTAAACAAACATGCAAACAAATTCACAATCGAAACGGCATCTGGTGGCACTGTAACAGCCGGAAAAGTTGTCCTTTGTGGCAGTGCTTACATGCACGATCTGTACCCCAGAATTGAGGGAGCGGTATTGCCGGTGGCGACCTATGTGGTGACAACCAAAAAGATGAAAAGCCGTCTAGCGGAAGCAATTAGTTTTGAGGGTTGCATTTCTGACAACCGGCGCGCAGGTGATTACTATCGACTAATTGAAGGCGGCGATAGGTTGTTATGGGGCGGCCGGATTACGACACAAAAGTCTGAGCCACATGCACTGTCTGATCTGTTGCGCGCGGATATCGAAGCGATATACCCACAGCTTCAAGGCATGGAAATTGAAAAAGCTTGGTCCGGCTTGATGGGTTATTGCGTCCATAAAATGCCCGTTCTTGCGGAACTAGAACCCGGCATTTGGACAGCAACCGCGACGGGTGGTCATGGGCTAAACACCACCGCTGCAATTGGCATTGTGGTGGCCGAAGCGGTCGCTGAAAAATCGGATCGCTACAGGCACTTTGCGCCATTCACGGCTCGGTGGGCGGGTGGACCTATTGGTCGTTTGGCGACGCAATGCGCCTATTGGGGGATGCAACTTCAAGATTGGTGGGATGAGCGACGCTAACCATATCCATGCAGTTGGGATGCCTGCTAATTAAGCATTTAACCATTTGTTCATTGTGTTGACCTTCCCAACGGCGCACCATGGCAGCGCAAATCTGTGTTTCAAGGGGGGAAACAAATGATAGAGCTGTTCCATGCCTATGTTCAGTCAAAGGGGCGCGAGTACCTAGGTGGCATGGCCTGCGTGTTGCTCGCGGCACTTATCGTCTGGGGTGGCGGGCTCTTTTTGCTATTGCAGCTAACATAAGGGCAAGCACAACGCGTGCTCAAATAGCTCAGCTTTTACCCAAACAATAATCGCTTGCACCTTACGTCAAATATGATTTGATAGCGCCAATTGTTCTACTTGAGGGAGGCAGAACAAATGCGGTGGTTTGGGTTCGCCATTAAAGGCCTTTTGGGCCTTTTTGTTTTTTTAGTGATTGTTGTAGTTGGCTATTTATTTATTGCACCGCCGGACATGTTGCGGGTTGCCACCAACTATTCTGCCAAAATTGTTTGTTCAAACGTGTTTCTGGCTGGGCGCGACCCAGTCGAAGTACAAAACATTGACGTACAGGCAGGTGGGCATCCAATCCTTGGATACATCAATGTAGAAGTGGACGAACCCAAAGGCGTTGTGACCGCCAGGATGCTTGGACTATTTGCGACAGGCAGCGCGGTTTATCGGGATGGTTTGGGCTGCGCGAGCGCACCGGATGGCAATCTTGAAGCGGTCAAACAAGTCAATTTGGCCGACACACAAATCGAAAAATATACTCAGCTGAGTGACTGGCCCATGGGGCCAAATAACATCGCTGTTGATAATATATTGGTTGACGAAGAATTGGTTGGCCCCGCAATGCGTGCTGTTGTGGTGATCAAAGATGGCAAACTAATCGGTGAAACTTACGGATCTGGTTTTGATGCTGAGACCCCACTATTGGGTTGGTCAATGACCAAGACCGTCACCGCACTACTTTTGGGTGCTGCTTTTGAAAATAATTTTGACCCAGAGATGACGGAACTCTTTGACAATTGGCACGATGATATTCGTAGCAACTTATCACTCGGTACTTTGATGAGCATGAGTTCTGGCCTGCAGTGGAACGAAGGCTATGGCAGCGTTTCAGACGTCACCCGCATGCTTTACCTCGAGCCTGACATGGCGGCATTTGCTGCCTCGCTACCGATCGACAACGAAAACGCACCTAAGCGTTTTCATTACTCTTCCGGTACAACGGTATTATTGTCGCGCATTTGGCAAGACCATGTGGGAGATAAGGCGCTCGCCCTACCACACGAAAAACTATTCGGACCGCTGGGCATGCGAACTGCGACGTTAGAAACTGACGCGGCGGGCACATATGCAGGCTCGTCCTATCTCTACGCCTCAGCGCGCGACTGGGCACGAATTGGGCAGTTAATCGCCAACAAGGGCGTTTGGGCGGGCAAGCAATTGGTAAACGAAGAGTACTTGTCGTGGATGGTGTCTCCTGCGGCTACATCGATGGCGGCGTGGGGTCGAGCCAAATATGGGAATGGGCAGATATGGCTACATGGCCCATCAAGAGGCGTTGCGGAAGGAATAGACCCGGATGCAGGGTTTGATCTGCCGCTTGATACGCGTTGGCTGCTGGGGCATGACGGCCAAGCCATAGCGATCATTCCATCTAAGGGACTAGTTGTGGTGCGGATGGGTTTGACGCCATCCAATTTAGGCTATCGGCCCCAAGCGATGGTTTCAGCGATTTTGGACGCGACAGGTTCTTAGGTTGCGAGGTAGATGATCAACGCTGCAAAACCGCAATAAACTGCAGCTGGTAGCAACGTTAAAACGGCTGTGAGTGTGCTTCCCCTTGAGAGCGGGATCAAAGCTACATACACAATCGTAAGCAATAACTGGGACAGCGCGGCAAAAAACAGGCTTTGCATTGCAAAGAACAAAATGACAAATCCCCATGTGAGCAGCACCGTTGCAGCCCAAAGCTGAAAAAACAGTCTATTGCCATGTACTCGTCGCTCAGCCGCCACTTGATAGGCAACCAGGACATGCGACGCCAAGTATGCAAGGGCCCAAAACTTACTCATTGGCGTAAAGCTCGGCCACGTGATTGAGCGAAACCATTCAGGATTTGCCATTATGCTCGGGCCAGTAAGGATTGGGAAAATCGTCACGGCAAAAATGATAAACGTAACACCAGCACGACGCGGAGCTTCAAGTCCAAAATGCTCTTGTACGTTGCTCATCATCTGCCCCTTTTGTGCTTTGACGCACAAATCAGAATAGAGCCCACAATCAAAGATCGCGTTAAATCAACCGGTTAATCTTTTACTATGGAGACAAGTAAAAAGCGGGCAATTGGGCTACTGGATATTGCCTGCATTGATCTTCACGTCCGCTTCGACATTTACCGCTGCAGCAATTGCTTTGCAGATGGCGTTGACCATCTGCTGCAGCTTGATGGTTGGTATGTTGGGGTCGCTACAAAACTCGGTTGCCTGCGGGACATGGATGAAGCCGGCCCTGATCGGAAGCTTGTTACGTTCAATATGATCCAGCGCACCGTACATCACGTGATTGCATACAAATGTGCCTGCGCTAAACGATACCGCGCCGGGGACGTTCTCAGTGCAAATGGACTGCGTCATGAGATTGATGGGTAATGTGGAAAAGTGCGCTGCAGCGCCCTCAGCCCGAATGGCTTCACCAATTGGTTGATTGCCCGCATTGTCCGGAATGCGAAAATCATCGAAGTTGATTGCGACTTTCTCCGGTGTAATGGCTGAGCGTCCAACCGCAACTCCCAATGCAATGACAATAGTTGGTTCGATTTTTTTGATCAGCTCGACAACACGATTTACTGATTTGTGTCGCACAACCGGCAGAATAGCAGCTTGAATAATAAATCCTTCGCTCTGATAACCGTCCAGCGCTTTGGCGATCTCCATACTGGGATTTGTCGCCTCACCGCCAAATGGTTCAAAGCCGGTCAGCAAAATGCGTTGCGTCACGACTTTGCCGGCTCCTGACCGTGCAGTATCGGCTTGACGCTAGGATCAAGCAGCAAATGACGGTGCGGATATGGGATCTCAATATTGTGTTCTTTGAACGCATCCCAAATCGCTAAGAACACGTCGCCGCGGATATTGGTGATACCGTTCGCAGGGTCAGAAATCCAAAAGCGCAGTGTGAAATCAATTGAGGATTCACCAAATGCAATAACGTGGCACACGGTTTGATATTCGCCGGTAGCCCGGATGGTGCGTGGATGATCCAACGTCGCTTCAACCGCCACTTTCTTCACCAAATGCGGGTCAGAATTGTAGCTCACACCAAATTGAATATCGATGCGAATGTAGGGATCGTTGAATGACCAGTTTTCCACTCGCTGCGTAATCAAGTCTTCGTTCGGGATCAGATATTCGCGGCCATCGCGCGCGGTGACCGACACATATCGCGCGTTCAACGATGTGATCCAACCAAACGTGTTCCCGACCGAAATAACGTCGCCCGGTTTAATCGACCGATCGAGCAACAAAATAACGCCTGAGATCAAGTTTGAAACGACCTTTTGCAGACCGAAACCAATACCCAAACCGATGGCACCAGATACAAGCGTCAGCGCCGAGAAGTCGATACCGATCATCGAAAGGCCAATTACGCCTGCAAGGGTCAACAAGACGAATCGCGAAATTTTGCCAACCAGAACCCGCATGGTTGGCGAGATGTCTTCAAACGCTTGGAACTGTTTTTCCAATAGTCGGCTAATCGCCATCGCGGCCCAAAAAAGAACCGACAGCAAAACAACGCCTTGTACCACCATCAAAAGCGAAAAGCGGAAGCCGCTCATTTCAATGGCTAGCTCATCGAAAAGCGTTATGGTTTGTTGCAGGATGCCAAGCGTGTAAAGCGCAACAACTACCCAACCAAAAGCTGCGACCAAGCGCGACAGGGTTCGGTTTTTGATGACACGCGAAGCGAACGAAATGAACAGCCAAGACGTTGCAAGGCTCGCCACCGCCGTTAGCAAAAACGAACGGCTATCCCATGTACTCGTCTTGAGCAAAAACACAGAAATCCATAGCAACACGACAAAGATTGCCCATTGGGTACGCCGTAGCGCCACCGCAACCATGCGCAATCGATTGCCCTTGATGGACATCGCTCGCACGCGCACCTCGAGTTTTGGCTCAATTTTTGCGTTTATGAATTTTGCTAAAACATAGCTGGCCAGAATGAGCGCAATTTGAACGGCGCCCCAAAACAGGTGGCCCTGGTTCAATGAAAGGCCAAAAATCTGCAGGAAGCTATTTAGCGCCTGCGCCATCTGCTCAAGAATGGGACTAAATTCATTCATATTGGCATCTTATCCACTTTTGTTGTCAGACGGAATAACTATTCAAATATGTCCGAAACACGACCGAACAGTCGAATTTGGCGTGACAAATCAGAATTGCAGTGCTTCTTTGAATTCATGACAGATAGGAATGCTGACGTGAACACAAAAAATGCAACCAGCGAGGCTTTTGCGTTTGCTTTGGATGGGCGCGGGCATGCTCAGGCTCTTGCTTCTGATGCGAATGCTCAAATAGAAAACTCGAAGCCGGCCAAGTCTGCATTTGTTTGGCGTCATTTTTTGCGCAATGACGCAACAACACGACCACAGCTGCAGGAACTGGCCGGAGACAGTTTTGTGGTTGATGCGCTCACCGCATCCGAGACCCGTCCACGCTGCACGGTTCATGGTGAAGGCGCATTGTTGATTTTGCGGGGGGTCAATATTGAACATGGCGCAGAGCCTGAGGACATGGTGTCCATTCGTTTGTGGATCACCGCTAATCAAGTGCTAAGCGTTGGGCAGCGCCCGTTGCGTGCGCTCAATGATTTGATGGCAGCAATGCTACGCGACCAAGCCCCGAAGTCTCCTGGCGATTTGGTTGCAAAGCTGGCCTTGCGTCTGGTGGATGAAGTGGAACCCCTCGTTGCTGATATTAACGCGCAAGTAGATGATTTAGAAGAAAAAGTGCTGGATGCATCGGCGGAAACATCGCGAGGCTCTTTGGCTGATATCCGGCGCATCTCAATCGTCTTACGACGTTATATGTTGCCTCAACGCGATGCGCTGACCACCCTACTAATTGAAGATTTGGCTTGGCTGAAAGAGCGTGACCGCTCGCGGCTACGCGAAGCAAGTGAACGGGTTACTCGACTGGGCGAAGATTTGGACGCCATCCGCGACCGCGCGCAGGTGGTGCATGATCAATTGATGGACAAACGCGCAGAGACAATGAACAAGCAGATGTTCTTGCTGTCCATTGTCGCTGCATTGTTTTTACCGCTTGGTCTTTTGACGGGCCTATTGGGCATAAATGTGGGCGGAATGCCAGGGGTTGATAGTCCCTATGCATTCACCATTGTTTGTATCAGCCTAGTTGCAATTGGCGGCTTCCAATTTTGGCTGTTCAAGAAAATGGGGCTGATGTAGCGCTATTTTCCCAAACCACCCATCAACACATATTTGACTTCCAAATAGTCGTCCAAGCCATAGTGCGAACCTTCGCGACCTAGACCCGACTGCTTAACGCCACCGAAAGGCGCTTCGACAGCGGAGGTGATACCCTCGTTCACGCCGACAATGCCACATTCAAGCGCTTCGGCAACCCGCCAAACACGACCTATGTCACGCGCAAAGAAATACCCCGCGAGGCCAAATTCAGAATCATTGGCTAAGTCGATGACCTCTTCTTCTGTCTCGAACTTGATCAGCGGGGCAACAGGGCCAAAGATCTCCTCCTTGAGCACACGTGCATTAAGCGGCACATCACGCAAAACAGTTGGCGCATAATATAGGCCACCAAGCTCATGTGGTTTACCACCCGTTGCTGCAGTTGCACCTTTTTGCACCGCATCGCCCACAAGTTCCTCAACTTTTTTGAGCGCATTTGCATTGATCAATGGCCCTTGGGTGACACCATCATCAAAGGCATCGCCAACTTTGAGGTCGCCAACGCGTTTGGCAAATGCCTCTGCAAACGCATCATAAATGCCCGCCTGCACATAGATGCGATTGGCACAAACGCAGGTTTGGCCAGAGTTGCGGAATTTTGAGTTTAACGCGCCTTCAACAGCGTCATCCAAATTGGCATCGTCGAACACGATAAATGGCGCATTGCCGCCCAATTCAAGCGAAAGCTTTTTCACGGTGTCTGCGCCGTTTCGCATGATCAAACGTCCAACATTTGTAGAGCCGGTAAACGACACTTTGGCGATATCTTCATGCTTGGTCAGCACGTCGCCAACTTCAGTGGTGTGCGTTGTAGGCAAAATATTGAGTACGCCTTTTGGTATGCCGGCTTCTTCTGCCAAAACAGCGAGCGCAAGGGCAGACAATGGCGTTTCAGGTGCGGGTTTGATCACAATTGTACAGCCTGCTGCAAGGGCTGGCGCTACTTTGCGCGCGATCATCGCGTTGGGGAAATTCCAAGGGGTAATAGCTGCGACAACGCCGACAGGTTGTTTCATCACAACGATTTGCGTGTTGGGACGCGCGGGCGGAATAATGTCGCCATAAGCGCGGCGCGCTTCCTCAGCGAACCAATCAATATAGCTTGCGCCATAAACGATTTCGCCCTTTGCTTCAGCAAGCGGCTTACCTTGTTCTGTCGACAATAGCGCACCGAGTTGCTCGACATTTTCCAAGATCAGATCATTCCATCTGCGCAGAATATCGCAGCGCTGCTTTGCTGTTTTGGCGGCCCAAGGCTTAAATGCAGCTTTGGCAGCGGCAACGGCAGCGAGGGCATCATCAGCAGTGGCATCAGCCACATTGGCCAAATGCGCGCCATTTGCCGGGTTGCTAACGGCAAAGCTTTTGCCGCTACTGCCTTTGACCCATTGCCCATCAATATAGGCATCCGACATTTTGAACTTTGAGGCGATATCCAACATGGCAAACCTTTCTCAACAACCGCAAGGTCTCAATTTGAACGACGATTATTGAAACAAAAACACAAAGAGGAACACTGAGCCTAGCTGGAGTTTTGGTTAGTGTCACGACCAATCATGATAATTTGATCAAAAAATCCATGATCATTTCGAATGAGGCATTCACAAACATTCATGACTGAAGGGGAAGGTGATAATAGCGAACCAAGTGAATGGTTTTTGCCTTTAGTTGATCTGTCAGGCTAACCTGCTCGTACAGAGTGCTCAAAGGGAACCGAAATTGGAACAGGTCATGGAACAAAAAAACGAACGCTATATGAAGATCGCCACTTGGGTCATCTTCTATGTTGGCACAATTGTAGCGGCAAGCAGTGCTGGGCTTTGGGATATTAAAGGATATTATTCTGAACTCACTTCGCCCTCTTTTGCACCACCCAATTGGCTATTTGGGCCCGTGTGGACAATCCTCTACATCTTCGTTGCAACAATCGGCTTCCGCCTCGTCTATATGGCCAAGGATGCTTGGAAGCCGCTATTGATAGCGCTTTGGACCCTACAATACGCCCTCAACACGATTTGGACGCCCGTATTTTTCGGCGCGTACAATCTTGGCGCCGCACTAATCTATATTGTGGCACTCGATGTGGTGATTTTAGCGTTCATCTTGTTGATGTGGAAGCGTGACCGCATTGGCGCATATCTGGCGATCCCATATTTGGCATGGGTGTCATTCGCCAGCCTTCTGAACGCTTCATTTTGGATGCTAAATGGTTAGCCGGCGCGCAGTCGCGTCGAAAGGGGCACAACCACAGAAGCTTCATAGCTGATGTCGTGATTAACGTGCTGGGCGTCTCGCGGGGTGCCCAGCAAGAAACCTTGTGCAATATCGCAGCCCATATGTTGAACAATGTAGAGTTGCTCTTCGGTTTCGACGCCTTCAGCAACGATTGTTGCGCCAAGGCCCTTCCCCAAACTGATCATAGCCTCAACGATTTTTTTGACCCGGTGATCTTCTTGGCATTCAGCGATGAAGTGCCTGTCAATCTTTAGCTTGTCCACGGGCATTTTTGACAAGCGAAGGAAGCTTGAATAGCCCGTTCCAAGGTCATCAAGCGCGATCCGCACACCTGCATCGCGCAAATCGGCCAACGCTTTGCAGGCACGTTTGCCTTCAATCACCAGTTTGCTTTCGGTCAACTCGAGTTCGAGACGCTCGGGAGGTAGATCCCACTGTTTGACAAAAGTAAGAATATCATTCGCGAAATCTTCGGTGTGCAGTTGCAGCGCTGAAATGTTGAAGGAGAGCGTTAGATGGCTAGGCCATTCCCGCGCTTCTTTACAGGCAATTTCAAACAGCAATGCCGACAGCTCATTGATCTGCCCGGTCTTTTCCGCAACATCGATAAAGATGCTTGGTGGAATGAAGCTGCCGTCGCGTTGCGGCCAGCGTGCGAGCGCTTCGTATCCTGCAATTTTGTTCGAATTGACACAAAAATAGGGTTGGAAATGGACGGTCAGTTCGCGACGCGCAATCGCGCTGCGCAATTTGTGCTCTAGGTGATCTAGATCTTCCTGAACCGAAAAACTTGCGTCTTGTTCCGCTTCATCAAATAAGTCTTGCGCACGCCGCTGCGCCAAGTTTGCGTTGTTTTCAGCAAGTGCCACATCCACTAAATGTGGGCTGCTTTGGGTAACTGTCTTTATTACAATATCCTGTTTCTTGCTGCGGCTGCGGCAGTACTGCCAGATCCGTGCCATCAACAAAACCATCATGAATGTTCCTGCATGGAACAAGGAATCCATGTTTGCGGCCTGGGTGGTTTGCATGAACCCAATGATCTTATCGGTAAGACTTGTGAATTCGCTGAACCACCAAAAAATGAAGGTGCCGGCAAGCAGGAGAGCGACCTCGTAAAGTAGTTGTGCTGGCCTTGATTTCGATCGATTTGACAAACGGCACCCCAAATGGTCCAACCAAATTTTGTGGCACATGTTTGTCGAAATATATGAAAAAACACTTACGACTGGCGGAATTTGCGCAAATTGTATCCAATTTTGACTAAAACTATGTTTTCGAAACGTTTTTGTAACAAGACAAAATGGCTCGCCCGACCAATTTTCGCGCTAAACATGATTGCTATTGAATTTTCCTCAGCATAACGCTCAACTGTCGCACCACTCGAATCCAACCATTTGAATTGCAAAATAGTTATGTCCAAAGATTTCGCTGAAACCGGCCAATTTCAAACCTACCTCTCCAAGATTGGTTCCGGACTAGATGAGTTTTTGAAATTCGAGCATCCAGACGCTTTGGCAAACGGCTCAAATTGGCGCGAAAAACTGAATGAACCCATCCCCCAAAAAGGTGTGGGCATCGAAGCCGTGAGCGAACAACTTGTCACAGATGTGATTGCCAATGGCTCTGCGATTGTGAGACCTGGCTTCACTTCATTCATTACCACAGGTGGCACCACGGCATCTGCAATAGCGTCGGCCGCCGGGTCAATCGGCTCCCCTCAACGATATACTTTAAACGCGTTCAACTATTTGGAAGAGCTTTCACTGAATTGGCTGGCCCAAATGTGCGGCGTTTCGAGGATGAAGGGCGTTTATTCGACGGGCGGCTCTGTGGCCAACCTGATCGCGTTGGGTGGCGCAAGGCAATGGGCGTTCGAGCAAGTTGGGCACGATGTGGCAGCCGAGGGCGTTGATCGCCCAACGCGGATTTATGCCAGCGCAGAATGCCACCACACAATCCAACGTTCAGCCGGAGTTTTAGGGCTGGGGCGTCGGTCAGTTCGGTTGATTGAATGCGACGAGCAAAAACGCATGCGCCCAGAGGCCCTGCGCGAGGCAATCGAACAAGACTTAGCGGCAAACATCTTGCCTGTCGCCATCGTGGCTAATACCGGCAGCACCAACACCGGAGCGATCGACCCAATCAAAGCAATTGGTGAAATTGCGCGTGCCAACAAAATCTGGTTCCACATCGACGGGGCCTATGGCCTGCCAGGCATTTTGGACGAGCGCATTGCCCAGCTCTACGAAGGACTAGAGCTTGCAGACAGCGTTATTGTTGACCCACATAAATGGTTGGGCGCATGCGTTGGCGTTGCTGCAACATTTATTCGCGACCGCGAAATCTTGCACCGCGCATTCACACAAGAGCCCGCGGACTATTTGGAAGGTTCAGTTGACCATCAAGATGGCGCAAACGCCCCTTCCCACTCAATGGATGATTTTGGCATTCCGTATTTTGACTTTGGTGTTGAATTGAGCGCCCCGCCTCGCGGTGTTGCGGTGTGGGCGATGCTGAAAGAGATTGGTGTGGAGGGCATGCGGGATCGGGTAAAACGTCATAATGATATGGCGCAACGCGTCGCCGAACGGGTGCGTGCCGACAGCAGACTTGAACTGGTGCTAGAGCCAAGTTTGTCGATTTGTTGTTTCCGCTACATTGCGCCGGGTATTGACGATCTGAACACTTTCAACCAGCGCATTCACCGCCGGTTGGTGCGTGGCAATGAATATATCCCGAGCACCACCAAAGTCGACGAAGTGCTCGCTATCCGGCCGTGCTTTGTCGGCGCGCGCAGTGTGCCGGGTCAAGATGATGGCTTGGTGGACGAAGTCTTGCGATTAGGCGATGAGTTGGTTCAAGAATTGATGTGACAAGTCAACCGTTTAAGTGCGTGCAACGGCTACATTCTGTTTTCAACATGCATGTCAACGCCTTGCACGCCACATCCTCATTGAATGCTTGGTAAGCGCGCCAAAGTTTGGATTTCCTAGCTGACTTCAGAACTATAAGTGCATCTTTATGAGGGCGAAGGCATTCCACGACCTCGTCGATAGTTCTACAGGCAACTATTCTATTGTTTCCCTGCTCTGTTTGCATCTTGCTAGCCGCAGCAAAGGAACTGCCAGTTCCGATTACCAAGTCTGCCGTTTGCAATGCATGCTCAAGTAACTCAACATGTTTTTGGAACTCATTTTCTCCGATAAAAAAGACGTCGCCCTGGACCAAAACTATCTTCCCCTCGGTTAGGTTCGGAAGGTCCTCAAAAAAGGCATGCGTCGACCAATATGGAGACTTATATGAATCTAGAAAAAAAGTGTGGCCGCTTTTGGCAACGCCAATATCACCCCTATTTTCAATAGGTTCGATTTCTTCGAGTTTTCTAATGGCGGCTTCAAGCGGAAGCCCTAACCCATGAAGAACAGCAAAGACGAGCAGTATTGTAGGCAAGACAATGGTACCAACGAACCTTGTTTGAACAAAATAGCGCGCTCCTGCGATTTCAAGATCAAAACTCAATCGATCCTTCCAGTTTGTTGTCTTAACAACAGCCCGAACATCGGCTTCCTGCTTCGAGCTAACGCTAATCAAACGCACATCCTTGCGTATTGTTTGCGCAATCTTTCGCACATTTTCATCATCGACGTTCAGGCACGCAATTCCTCCTGAAGCCAAAGCCGTCACAATTTTCTCTTTTTCGACTGCGATATGATCGTGTGAGGGAAAATACTCTTCGTGTTCACTTCCAATTGCCGTCAATACCGCGACATCCAATGGAATATTGTCGACGAGATAATCTAGGTATCCAGGTCCACCGCCTGCAGAAATTTCTTGAACAATTGTTTGATTGCTACGCGTTATTTTGCGCAGTGTGCGATACACACTTCTTTCAGTATTATTTATGTGGCCAAGATGGACATCGCGATCATATCCCTCGCTCAATATTTCACCGAGTAGCCGTGAAACCGTCGACTTGCCGCTGCTGCCAGTTATTCCAATCAGGAATGGCGACTTTTCGCGCAGTTTTCTCAATGCGCGCTGCCTCTCAATTGGGCGAACCAATCGAAACCATTTAGGCCCAAGTTTTTCCGAAAGAGCTTCGGCAAATGCTGCAAATTGTTGTTTTAGCACGGACAGTTAGCTTCTTTCGATTTCATCGTGCAACCCAAGCCCATTCTATGTAGACGCAAAAGAGAGAAATACGGTGTTGAACATCAAGCTCGCAGCATACTGCAGTTCTGACAATTCGAAACCATTCGACAATGGGTCAACTTACAAGATATTGGCTCGTTGCTGGCGGCATATACGCGCCACAATTTTGCAACGCTTGCCGATTTCAACAACACCAACGCGTCGGGATACTTCTCAAGCTCCACCAAAATATCGTCTATCGTTTCACAACCAACAATGTTTGACTCCGGGTCGCTATGCTGTCGCTTTCTAGCGGAACTCAGTGCACCAGATGTGCCAATGATTGCGTCGCAGTGGGGCTCAAGTCGGCGAATAAACTGCCGATACCTTACTGAACCACTGCTGCCTGTTTCTGAAAGCTGACCGACTACCGCAACAATCGGACCGGAACGAATATTGGCCAAATCATCTGCCAACATTTTTGACGACCAAAGCGAGGCCTTAAAAGCATCGAGGAGGAAATAACGGCCATTTGCCGCCTGTCGGATGTTCATCCGGTTTTCGCTAGGTTCGTATTCCGAAATGACTTTTAGGGCCGGGGCAATATCCAGTCCCATCCCATGAACGGCAGCGATCACCAGCAAGATGTTCGTCAACCCTATCGTGCCGGCAAATCGGGTCTGAACGTCAATAACCTTGCCGTCCAATTTTAGATTAAACCGAAGCCGTCGTTTCCAGTCCGCATGAATCACTTCTGCTGAAACATCTGCGTCCTTTTTTGCACTGACCGTAATGCAGCGAACGTCTGGTCGAATTGTACCTGCAATGGCTTCAACTGGTTCGCTGTCAATGTTTAGGCATGCAACACCACCTGGCAACAATGCGTCGACAATCTTGCTTTTCTCTTTCGCAATGTCTTGCGCATTATCAAACGCTTTTGCATGGTCTGTCCCTATTGAAGTCAATATCGCCACATTGAGAGGAATGTGTTCAACCAGATAGTCGAGATATCCAGGCGCGCCCCCATGAAGTTCTTGCACGACCGTTTCGCAACTCGCAGGCATTTTGCGCAGTGATCGATAGGCATAGCGTTCCTGATTGTTGGCGTAACCAACTTGAGTGACTTGCGAATATCCTTTGGCTAAGACCTGTCCAAGCAATCTGGTAGTAGACGACTTTCCACAGCTGCCTGTCACACCCACATAGGTTGGAGCAACTTTGTGCAGTCGTTTGATGGCGCGGCGCCGCTCATGTCGACGCACCAACTCGAACCATTTGGGTTCAAATCTGAGCGAAAGCTTTTCGCGTATACCAGCGACATTTATCCGCAATTTCTCACCCCAACATCCAATTCTTTACAACGTCTGATGGCTGCGACTGACAACCGACAGAGTATCAATAGGTAGAAATCCCAATTAGGGCAATATTGTCGGCAAATTCGGCTTGGCTTCGTGGCAAAAAGAACCATGCAATATGCTTGAATTGCAAGGATCCGAAACCAGACGACGACGCAATCCTGCATTTGTTTTTGCGCACATCATCGTTCCCAGCACCCAACATTGAGTATAGAAATGCCAAATTCTTGATCGGCAAGAGCTTTCACGTTTGACTTCTCATAATTCAACTATTACTCGTTTTATTTAAATTTAGAGGAAAGAATTATGTCACCAAAAACGATCAGTCACCTTGCCGGAATTCTTGGGCGCTTGATTTGGCCGTTCGCGATTATCCTGCCAATCGTGGCATTAATATTGATCGGGCTAACTGATGAATTTGAGTTGGAAGTGTTTGGCACCAACCAAATTATCGTTGAAAAAGGTCAGATGACACCAGGCATTCGTGCCTTATTATTCGCTTTTGCCGTCGGATATTTCGTCCTCTTTTGTTATGGTCTTTTTGCAATCCAAAAAACACTATCCGAAGCTTCAATGGGGCAATGGCTATCTGCCAAAAGCGTAGTTGGGTTTAAGCAATTTGCTGTGGCAACACTTGCTATTGTTCTGTACGAGGCTATTGTTGGGCCGATTGCATTTGCATTGATGCGGATGCAACTAACAACCGGGCAATTCAGTTTTGAGATTGGCGTCACAACCGACTTCGTTTCATCCCTATTCACCGCCCTGGTGATGCTGGTGGCGGCGCAAATCTTCAGTGTTGGCCAAGCAGCGTATGAAGAAAACAAGAGCTTCATCTAGGCGGACAGAGTTATGAAAATCATTGTCAATTTGGACGTGATGTTGGCAAAGCGCAAAATGAAGCTGAAAGACTTAGCCAAAGCGGTTGAGCTTTCCGAGCAAAACCTTTCCATGATCAAAACGGGCAAGGTCAAAGGCATGCGGTTTGAGACCTTGGCCAAAATCTGCGACGTTTTGGAGTGCCAGCCCGGCGATTTGTTGGAGTTTGATCCAGAGGACTAACATTCGATTGATTGTTGAATAGTCAAATCGTGATCAGGAAATCGCCATTTACGGGTTGCGATTTGAGAACAATAGACTAAATCTAAACTGTGGGTTGCATACATTTGATTTTTACTATGTAATTCAAAACGAATGTATGCGCTCAATTGACCTGCGTCATGTTGCCTGATCGGCGGATCAATATAGTTTGACTACAAGGAAGCGGTTTAGTTTCGCTTCTGGCCACGAAGATAGGGGTATCAATCGATGGATTATCGCGGACTGTTTGAGGACGCCATCGATACTTTGCGTCGTGAAAAGCGCTATCGAGTATTTGCCGATTTAGAACGAATTGCAGGACATTTCCCAAAAGCCATTTATCGTGACAGTGCAGACAATGAGCGCGAGATTACGATTTGGTGTTCAAATGATTATTTGGGCATGGGCCAGCATCAAAAAGTGATCTCGGCCATGCAGGAGACTGCAGGTAAGCTGGGCACTGGCGCTGGCGGCACGCGCAATATTGCGGGCACAAACCGACCATTGGTAGAGCTTGAACGCTCCTTGGCCGATTTGCACCGCAAAGAAGCGGCGCTCGTGTTCACTTCTGGCTTTGTTTCCAACGAAGCATCGATTTCAACTATTGCTCGATTGATCCCAAATTGCTTGGTGATCTCGGATCAGTTGAACCACGCTTCAATGATCGCTGGTGTGAAACAATCCGGCATGGAAAAGAAAATTTTTCGCCATAACGATATGAAGCATTTGCGCGAGATTTTGGAAGCGGCTGGCAAAGATCGCCCTAAAATGATCGTGTTTGAATCTGTCTATTCAATGGATGGCGACGTCGCGCCTATTGAAGAAATTGCAGATTTGGCAGACGAATTCAACGCCCTCACCTATATTGACGAAGTGCACGCCGTTGGCATGTACGGCCCACGCGGCGCAGGTATTTGCGAACGCGACGGGTTGATGCAGCGCATCGATATTATTGAAGGCACGATGGCCAAAGCCTTTGGCGTTATGGGTGGCTATATCACTGCCAGCCAACCCATAGTGGACGCCGTGCGTTCTTACGCATCTGAATTCATTTTCACCACGGCCCTGCCTCCGGCATTGTGCGCTGCCGCGCACGCATCGATCGAGCATTTGAAATCCTCAACCGTTGAACGCGAAGGCCAACAGCGCCAAGCACAACGCGCCAAAGAAATCTTAGGCGCGGCTGGTCTGCCGGTGATGCCAACAAACACACACATTGTACCTGTGATTGTTGGCGACGCCCGACGCTGCAAAGCGGCCAGCGATATGCTGATGGACAAGCACAACATCTATATACAACCGATCAACTATCCAACGGTGCCAAAAGACACTGAGCGTTTACGCATTACGCCGACTCCGTTGCACACAGATGAGATGTTGTTTGAGCTGCGCGATGCCTTGGTGAGCGTATGGAAGAATTTGGACCTACCGATGAATATCGACACGTCTCAACTGACCGCTCAAGCGCTTAATTCTGGCGATTTGGTTTTGCCAACGACGGGCGGCTAGGCGCTTAGCTCGTCAAGTGCTGCCATTGCAGTGTCCACCTTGTCTATGGGAATAAACAAGTGGTCGTGGTAGTAACCCGCGACCACATTGCACGGCACGCCGACTTCTTTTAGCTTGTTTGAAATTGCGGCCATAAAACCCACCGCTTCCAAAGCCGAATGCACGGTAAGCGTAATCCTTTGACAGACAAATTCATGGTCTAGACCCAACCTGATCGCATCTTCTTCGCGCAGGATCAGCGTCACGCCTTCTTCCTCTTGGAAACGCATTGCGGGTTCGCAATCTAGTTTGTTGGCCGTTTGTTGATCCGTCGTTGCGAAAGCATAGCGCTGAGACGACAATTTGGGCGACATCGACTTCAAGAGTTGGGCGATGTTGGAGATTGCGTTGGACATGGGACATCCCTTCAAAAAATCGTGCGGGTCGTCCCGGAAGGTAAAAGAATAAACGTCGGGTCGTCCCAACGGCATTTCGATCAGCGTGCAACATCGACGCATCCTGATCAAGCAAAAATTGGGTGACATGACTGCCACCCAACTGGTCCGCATTCCTTGAGCAAAGGGAGGGGTTCAACTCGTTAGAACAATGCGGACAAGATCAGCAGTATTTCGAGCGCCCAGCTTTTCCATAACGCGGGATCGGTGCACCTCAACCGTGCGCGGGCTGATGCCCAACTCGCGTCCTGCCTCTTTGTTGGATTGACCGTTGGTGATGAGTTGCAACACTTCGCGTTCGCGAGGGGTAAGCTGATTGAACCCGCGCACCTCCACTGGTCGATGGTAACCCGTTTGCACCGCCCCAATATGCACGTCACGCCGCAGCGCATCGCGGACGGCACGCACTAGCTTTTCAGTGTCTATAGGCTTGGAGATTACATCTGCAGCCCCTGCTTTCATGGCCTCCACTGCCCCGCCAACATTCTGACTGTCGGCCAACATAAAAACAGGTGCGCCGGTGCGCATGGATTTAACTCGCATCACGGTGGGCATGGTGTCTTCACCGTCCACTTGCATGTTGATTACGATCACGTCTGGCAAGCGCCGATCAAGTTTGGCCAAAAAATGCGTAATGGACTGCGAAGTCTCAGTTTGAAATCCTTCCAACCTGAACAATACGCCGAGCGCCTCGCAGGTTCCTTTGTCACCATCGATGATATGGATCAGTCGGTCTTTGTTGAAGGCATTGTGGTAGTAGATGTCGGCGGTCATCAAATGCCTCCGCTTTTATTGCAATGTACCGGGCTTAGCCGGTTTGGGAGTGCACAAAATTGCATGGCCTTGCTCCTCAATAACGCTTTAAAAAATCCACTTCCCGCGAAAATACGATGCGGAAAGCACCTAGTTAGTATGATCCCTATTCGCGCTTTGAGTAATTGGGCCAATTCCGAAATGTATAAAGACGTAGGTGGCTAAGTGCTTTTACGCATTATGGGTATCAATGCCTATCATAGGTATATTTTCCTCATGCATAATGCAACTAAAAATTGTGTTTTGGTGAAAACACAACTTAAACATGTGGAAAATCAGTATCTTTGGCGACAGAATGAAAGAACAATTCAAGCCGACATCAGGATAATATTCAGCATTTGATTGCCATTGTCGCGACTAAGGAGCCTTGATTCGTAGAGTTTGATTGCACTGAGTGGTTGCAAAGTGCTAGCTGAAACCAAGTGAAATTTGCGCACCGCACCAGCGTTTTTGGGAGAGGTTTTTGACGAATATCCAAGAAGGTCCAGCTTTTCGCATCGTCGTGGATCATTTGGGTCAAGGCATCGCCATGTTTGATGCCACCCACAAATTGGTTTTGTCCAACGCACTATTCCAAGAGCTTTTGGGCCTGCCCGACCACATGGTAGAGCCACAAACTGACCTGAGCGAAATGATTGCGTTTTTGGCGACACGCGGCGATTTCGGCCCGGGTGATAGCGCCGAATTGGCCAAATCACGCATGGCGCAAATTGCAGACAAAAGTGTCGGGCTCACCGAGCGCCCTGGGCACCAGGGACAGCATTTGGAAGTGAGAACCGATCATTTGCCAGATGGCGGTTTGGTAATTAGCTACGCCGACATTTCTAGCCGAATTGAAGCCGAGCGTGAGCTAGCACGGGTCAACCAAAATCTAGAAGCAAGAGTGCAGGACCGCACCCAAGCTTTGACCTTGCTAAATTCCGAACTTGAACGAGCGCGCGCCAAAGCTGATGCGGCAAATATCGGCAAGACGCGCTTTTTGGCGGCTGCCAGCCACGACTTGCTTCAACCCCTCAATGCGGCGCGGCTCTATACCTCCACCATGATTGAACGTGCCCACGGCACAGACCTTGCGCGCTTGGCGCAAAATATTGACGCCTCGCTTGGCGCGGTGGAAGACATCATGTCTGCGTTGCTGGATATTTCACGCATCGATAGCGGTGCGCTAAAGCCTGCAACATCTGTGTTTTCGATCCGCGAATTGTTGCGCAAAGTGCGCGTTGAGTTCGAACCGGCAGCGGCGGAGAAAAACATCAAGTTGCGCTTGGTAGGCGCGGACAGTGCCGTGCGGACGGACAGGCGCCTGGTGGCGCGCGTGGTTCAAAACTTAGTGTCAAACGCGATCAAATATACACCAGAAGGCGGTTCCGTTTTGGTGGGCTGCCGCAAGCGAGGCAACAAAGTCAGGCTCGACATTATTGATAGCGGCATTGGCATTGACGAGGGTCAGCAGTCGCTGATTTTCAGTGAATTTTCGCGCCTTGAACCCGGGGCGCGCATCGCCTCTGGCTTGGGACTAGGACTATCCATCGTCCAGCGCATTTGCTCTACATTGAACCTTCAGCTCGAAGTTGAAAGCGAAGTGGGCAAAGGCTCGCGCTTTTCTATTTACGTGCCCGAAGCAAAAGAAAAACCTGCACCTGAAATCAAAGAAGAACTGCCACAAGTGGTTCTAGACACAGGGCAATTTGCTGGCAAACAAGTGCTTTGCGTCGACAATGAAGATGACATTTTGGACGCTATGCAATCGCTCCTTTCAGGTTGGGGGTGCGACGTGCGCACCGCCAAATCTCTTAAGGCCATTTCGCAATCTTCAACCCTTGAAGGGTGGATCCCCGAACTCGTTTTGATGGACTACCACCTAGATCAAACGTCGGGTTTGGACGCGATAGAGTGGCTCCGGCAAAATGTGGGCGGCCACTTGCCCGCCGTGTTGATCACCGCCGACCGTACCCCGCAGGTGCGTGAACTGGCTGCCGCGCGCGATATCACCGTACTGCCTAAACCGGTCAAACCTGCTGCTCTGCGCGCTCTAATTGGTCGTCTAACCTAGCTCTGAGCGTGAACAGCGACACTATCTAGTGGCGCCTGCTCCCTTTCCAACTTGCTATAGTCTCGGACCACAGATGCGATGCGCAACCGATAGCCAGCAAATAGCTGCTCGCGTCCCGCTTTTTGCGCTGCGCGGTGGCTTGGCAAATTCCGCCAAGCTTTGACCGCGACCTCATCTTTAAAGAAAGAAAGCGAAAGCACTTTGCCCTCATCCGTCAGGCTTTGAAAGCGCTCGACAGAGATGAACCCATCGATCTGTTCCAATTCGAATTTGAGTTGCGCAGCTATGTCTAAATAGGCGCCCTTGTGTTCAGGCTCGGGCCAAACCTCAAAAATCACTGCGATCATTAACCCGCCTCTCCATGAGGAAGCGAAGCGAGCTTTAGGAAGGTTCGCTCTTCTTTGAGTATAAATTTTTCCTTTTGCGCAAACTCATAATTTTCTCGCCCCAACGGATCAGCAGACAGTCGCGCACGATATTGTTCGTATGCGGCCAAGTCTTTGATTGAATAGACGCCATAGGCGAGCGTCGACGAGCCTTCATGCGGTGCGTAATAGCCGATCAGGTCAGCGCCACATCTTGGGATCGCCTGCCCCCAATTGCGCGCATATTGTTCAAATTGGCCCTTTTTTGTCGGGTCTATTTGGTACTGGATAAAACATGTGATCATTGATTTTGCCTTTCGTTGCCCACAACAATCGCATATTGAAGTGCATCAATGTTTCGGCTATGGTCGAACTATGAAAGACGGACCAGACATTTCCCGCATCGGCCAATTGATCGGCGACCCAGCACGCGCCAACATACTTTCGGCCCTAATGAGCGGCAAAGCCCTCACCGCCACTGAATTGGCGCAAGAAGCAGGTGTGACGCCGCAAACTACCAGTGGGCATTTGGCCAAGCTGGCTGATGGCGGGCTGGTGCGCATTCGCAAGCAGGGTCGGCATCGCTACTATGCGCTAACTGACGATGAAGTTGCCTCTGTGCTTGAAAGCTTGATGCATCTAGCCGCCATGAAGGGACATCTGCGCACACGGACAGGGCCACGTGACCCAGCGCTCCGACGTGCCCGGGTTTGCTACGATCATCTGGCCGGTGATAAGGGCATTCAACTGTATGATGCGCTGATTAAACGAGGTCATTTGATTGAAACTGGCGACGACTTGTCACTGTCTGCCGAAGGGGAAACCTTCTTTTCCAACTTTGGCATTGAGCTTTCGTCGCTCAGCACAGGCCGCAGACCCATGTGCCGACAATGCCTTGATTGGAGCGAGCGTCGTACACACTTGGCGGGAATGTTAGGCAAAGCTGTTCTGGACGAAATCTACTTGCGCGGCTGGGCGAAACGCGAACCAAACTCGCGAATAGTCGCATTCAGCCAATCAGGCGAGAAACAGTTTGAAGACATACTGATTGCAGGCACTACCTAGCCACCAGTTGCGGCATCGATCTGACCTTGCTCAAGCTTTGAAGCGGCAATCACCGCTTGGGTGCGGCTATCCACATTGAGTTTCTGCAAAATGGCCGATACGTGCGCTTTCACTGTGGCTTCTGACACGGACAATTCATAGGCGATTTGCTTATTCATCAGCCCGTCCGACAACATCATCAAAACGCGCACTTGCTGAGGCGTCAGCGTTGCCAATCGTTTTGTGTATTCAGCAATTTCGCTGTCTTCTTCATCAAATGTGAAACCGTCTGGAACCCAAATGCCGCCATCGAGCACGGTCTTGATGGATGTGTGGATCGACTCTGGGCCAACAGACTTTGGCAAAAATCCTGACGCACCCAAATCAATTGAGCGGCGAACTGTTCCGCCATCATCAGAGGCAGAGCAAATCATCACTGGCACTTCAGGATATTGTGCGCGCACCAATAAGAGCCCCGAAAACCCACGCACACCCGGCATTGCCAAATCAAGCAAAACCAAATCGCATTCGCGATTTTGCTCAAGCAACGATGTGAGAGTTTCTAAATCACCAGCTTCTTCAATTGTGCAATCCGCACCATTTTCAGCTTCAATTGTTTGCCGCAAGGCTGCCCGAAATAGTGGATGGTCGTCGGCAATAATGATGCGATTTACAGACATTTAGCTTCCTGTGCTGCCCTTATAAATCTGGTGTAACGCAACAATGGGCTAAGAACAAGTCGCCAAGCAAGGTTTCGCGTCCACCTATGGTTTTGAGCTACTCATCAAGCGCCGTTCCGGCCTCAACCATTCCTGCAATAATCTTTTCGACCCGTTCGAGTTCTTGCAAGCTCATCTCGATGCTTTCGCGACGTTGTTTAAGCAGCAACCTTTGCGATCTGATCTTGGCCAGCGCCTTGCGCATTTGCACATCGTTGCCATCACGCAATTCATAGCTTTCTAAAAACTCCTGAATCTCGCGGATGGTCATGCCGATCTGCTTGCCGTTCAGGATTAGGCGAAGTTTTGTGCGGTCCTTATTGGAATAAAGCCGCTTTTGCCCAACACGCCGCGGCTTGAGCATGCCCTTATCTTCATAAAAGCGCAGCGCACGGTGGGTAATGCCGAAAAAGTCGGCCAAATCACCAATTGTGTAGACGTATCCGCCGCCGGCGCTTGGAGCCATTTATTCCTCACTAAACAATTGTTGTTCGGGCGGTGTGGGCCACCAGATCGTGCCAAACGCGGCGATGCGTACCGAATCGACACCGATTTTAGTCAATTTGCGTCAAGAGTTAACAGCTTCTTTACCATGTTCGCTGAATGGTAGGGCTGTTCGAGAACTAGATATTTGGGTGGTTTTACCAAACTCGCCCTTTTTATGGATAGAAAATGCCAAAAAGTCGCCCATATCCGGCCTCCGCGCCGTCAGCAAATCAATTTGGTTCCGCATCTCAACCTTGGGATGCGCTCAAGAACGAGCTTGAAGATTTGCTGGGGCAAGTTCAAGACCAAATTTCAGAGTTTGAAGGTGAGCATGTGCAAGAACCGCAGCCGAAACAATCGGTTGCGCGCCCGATGAGCGCAGCAAACGATCTCGAAATGCGTCGTCAGGAAGCGTTGGCAAATGTTCGGTCGGCTGTCGATCGCTTGGGGTCCAAGCAAGAAAAGCCGAAGAAGAAGAAATCTAAAAAGAAAAAGAGGCGGCATTCTGAGAATGATCTGGAAGCCGCAATCGCGCAAATTCGTGCATCAACTGGCCAACTTGAACGCAATGCACAACCATCTGCACGCGATCAAGTTCAGCCTGAGCCTTTCTATCAAGAACCTGTTCGCGAGCCAGCCTATGCACAAGATCAAAATGCTGCGCACATCGCTGAACTAACTGGCCAGATCGAAGGGCTTCATCGCTCAATTCGCGACCTTGCGGGCGCGGTACCTAACCGAGATAACTTCGCACGTATCGAAAACCAAATCGCAAAATTGGGCGCTGAGATTGAGGATCACAAGTCGCCGCAAGCGCTTGCGATTGGCGACCAATTGGACGGGCTGCAATATGCTCTAGAACGCTTGGCTGAATTGCAGGTGCGCCAGATTGGGCACATTGAGCAAATCAAAATACATGAAGCGAATGAAGAAACCGATGAACGCCAGCAGCGCATCGAAGAGAGCATCCGCTCCATATATGAGAAATTTGATACGCTTGAACAAAGCATCGAAAAGCCAAATGGCAGCATCGAAACCATTGCAAAGGGCATTGCGGGTATCGCGCGCGCGGTAAGCGACATGCAAAAACGCAGCGAGAATGACCAAAGTCAGAATATTTTGGCGCAAATCGAGAACGTTTCACAGCGCCTATCTGCAATGGACAATGGCCAATCAGGTCATTTGAGCGAAGATGTAAAGCGCGAAATGCAGGGCCTGCGCGGCCAATTGGTTAGCGCGCTAGAGCCAAGATTCACGGCGCTTGAAACACGGCTTGACGAATTTGCAACCGGATCACAAGTTCCCGGCAGTGCATCAGACTATCAAGATGTCACCTCGCGTCTTGAGGCGATGGAAGATCGCATCACCCGAGCAATTGAAGGCATCGCAAGCGTTGGGCCATCAATTGGCAGTGACGAAAACTCATCTGAAACATTCGTCATACTTAAGGCAATGGAAGCTCGCTTGACCGATGCACTTGAAGACTTGCGCGATGCAAGTTCAGAAGTGAACAGCGGGTCGGAGGTATCTCTTGATGCCTTGCAGGCGATGGAAGATCGCATTGCCAAAGCAATTTCTGGACTTCCAAGCGCGGCCCAGGCCCCTGTCGCGGATGACCAGTTTGACAAATTGCGCAGTATCGAAAGCAAGCTTTCAAACAGCTTGAAGCGCCTTGAAGCAATGTCTGCGGTCGAACTTACTGCGCCAAAGTCCGTGCGCGCGCCAGTGCAACCTCGCCCAGTCGAGGCTACAGTGGCACTTCAGTCCGAAGTTGAGGCTATTGTCCCCGTTGCACCAGCGGCAAAGCAAACGGAGCGGAGCGCACAAGCGGTTGAAACACGTCCAACTGTTGCGAAGTCACTGCCGAAGAAGCCTGAGCCAGAAGTTGCAAAACCAAACGCTCCACAATTGCAAGATGCGGAGGCTCCACCAGCACCGAAATCGGCATTCGCGACCAGCATTGACGAAATAAGCGAACCAACTCCATCGAAGGTTG
Organism: Maritalea porphyrae; assembly: GCF_030159895.1. Taxonomy (GTDB): domain Bacteria; phylum Pseudomonadota; class Alphaproteobacteria; order Rhizobiales; family Devosiaceae; genus Maritalea; species Maritalea porphyrae. The sequence continues at coordinate 1,159,816 of NZ_BSNI01000002.1, read as the reverse complement.
CGCCCAAACCTGCCACTAGCAACGCAGCCACTGACGGTGAAAAATCAGCAGCGCAACAATCCCGCGAAAGCTTTATTGCAGCGGCAAGACGCGCGTCTGTTGAGCGCCACGAAGGCAAAAGCACGCCGGCTGGCGGCGGTGGCCTGCTAGGTCGTGCGCTTGATCGGTTCAAACCAAAAGCAAAGACCGAGGATGAGCTTGCTCAGGAAACGGTGGAAACACCGCCGAAGGCAAAAGCCAAGGCTGAACCCGCCAAGGTCGAGCATGCAGAACCAAAGGCCAAGAAGCCCGAAGTGCCTGCAATTGAGCCAAAACTGAAGGACGAAGAACAGCTTGATGACGCCGATGTGCGCACATTATCTGTTGGTCCAGAACCGGCAAGACCACAATCCAAATCTGAAGCGCCGCGCCCGCGTAGTGCGCTAGATGAAATGAGTGCAGCGGCAGGCAAGAAGCTCGACAATGCTGATGACGACATCGCGCCGGAAAGCTTCTTGACCCGCAACAGACAGCCCATTTTGCTGGCTGCATCCATTGTTGCGATTATTGCCATGACAGCGAATTTGGTGCTGGACAATAGTCAAGACGTCAAAGACCAAGGCATTCCACAATCGGCTGACGTATCGAGCGTTGGCGAAGCGCCGCGTCAAATCAGCCTGACTGAAGTTGAAACCGCGCTGGCAGAAGCGCAGCCAATGCCGACCGAAACGGCAATGACTAGCGCCACTTCAATGAGCGAGCAGCAAGTCGCCCTTGTTGCGCCAACGCCACAACAAATTGATACAGAAACCGTTACCGCCAGCATTCCCAACTCACCAGTTGCTGTAGAATTGCCGCCAACGGACTTAGGGCCAAATGCATTGCGTGAAGCCGCAGCCAATGGTGATCCACGCGCACAATATGAAGTGGGTATGATCTTTGCCGAGGGCAAGGCGGTACCAAAGGACTCTCAAGCGGCCGTAAAATGGTTTGAGCGTTCCGCGGCATCTGGCTTTGCGGCCGCTCAATATCGATTGGGTACAGCCTTTGAACACGGCCTTGGCATTCAAAAAGACCTAGACCAAGCCAAGCTCTGGTATTTGCGCGCTGCGGAAGCAGGCAACCGGATGGGCATGCACAATTTGGCCGCGCTTTATGCGAGCGGGCCTGATAGTGATCGCGACTTTAGCGCGGCGGCCCGCTGGTTTGAAGAAGCTGCGAAACGCGGTGTGCTGGACAGCCAGTTCAATCTAGGCATGCTCTATGCTCGTGGCCTTGGTGTCGGCCAAGACTTTGCGCAAAGCTTTAAGTGGTTCTCCATTGCAGCAGCAAATGGCGACAAAGATGCCCAGAAGGCACGCGATGATGTTGCTCGCTCGCTCGACCCAGCTCAAATGAGCGACATCAAACAAGAATTGGCCGCGTGGCAGCCGACTAAGATCGATCTACCAAGCAACTTTGCTCCAATCGGCACATGGGACAAAAACTTCAACCCAGGGCCAGAGATTGATCAACGCGAGGTGGTACTGGGTGTGCAAATCGCCCTATCCAAGCTTGGCTTCCAGTTGGGCACACCTGACGGGGTGATGGGACCAAAGACCCGCGATGCAATTCGGCAATTTGAACGCCAGTTGGGCATGAGTGAAATCGGTCAGATCAATCCGCGTTTGCTAACGGTTTTGAACGGCCAACCCGTCTAAACACTGTTCACGAATGACGAATTGGCTGGTTACTGGCCAATTCGCCGGGCTTGGGCGATTGACAGGGTATTGGCGTAAGCCTAAACCCAAAGGTACGACAGCTCTCTAGAACCGGGACGCACCCTAGTGCAATTATATTTGCCCATCGCCGAAATCTCACTCAACATCTTTATGTTGATTGGGCTTGGCGGCGCGGTTGGCTTCTTATCCGGTTTGTTTGGCGTTGGTGGCGGCTTTCTGCTCACGCCCATGCTCATTTTTTCAGGCATTCCCGCACCGGTTGCTGTTGCTTCAGTTACCGGCCAAGTTGTTGCCGCTTCAACATCAGGCGCACTTTCTTATTGGCGGCGCGGGGGCATTGATCTCAAACTTGCGTCTTTCCTCATTGTATCGGGCATCAGCGGCGCTTTTGTCGGCGTTTGGACATTTGGCATTTTGCGCGCAGCCGGGCAACTCGACCTTGTCATTTCGCTCGGCTATTTGATCTTTTTGGGCTCGATTGGCAGCTTGATGCTGTTTGAGGCAGTACGCTCCATCATCAAACACAAAGCTGGCAAATCCGTGCCGCACAAACTGCCCGGGCAACACAATTGGGTGCATGGTTTGCCGCTACGCGTGCGCTTTAAGCGCTCTAATCTTTATGTCAGCGTGCTACCTGTCGTCCTAATCGGCGCCAGCATTGGTTTTCTGGGCTCACTGCTGGGTATTGGCGGTGGCTTTATTCTGGTGCCAGCGCTGATTTACATTTTGCGTGTGCCTGGTTCTGTGGTGATTGGCACATCCTTACTGCAAGTGCTGGCCATTATGGCCGCAACCACAATTCTGCACGCAGTCAACAGCCAAACCGTTGATATTATGCTCGCCTTTTCCCTGATGGTCGGGTCTGTCATTGGTGCCCAATTTGGCGCATCTGCCGGGCAACATTTACGCGGCGAACAATTGCGTGCGCTCCTTGCCATCATTGTTTTGGCTGTGGCAATCCGCTTTGCACTTTCATTGTTGCTGACACCCGCTGACCCATTCTCGATGACGGTATTGTCAGGGGGTGCTGCATGATTTTTCGCGCCTTGGCTTTCATCGTCTTTTCGATTTTATTTGTGTTTGAAGCAGCAGCGCAACGTTTGGTCGCCTCCAGTTCAGACCCGCAAATTTCAATCAATTCGACCTTTTCAGGTGAAGAGATTACCTTTTTCGGCAATATCGAAAAAGCATTCGACCAACCTGCCGATGCGATCACCAATAATTATCACATTGTCATCGCCGTGCGGGGACCAACATCAACACGGGTTGCGCGACGCAAAACCAATCAATTTGGCATTTGGCTGAATGGCGAAGAAGTCGGGTTTAAGAACTTCCCTTCATTCTTTCACATCATTTCCAATCTGCCGCTGAACCAAATTGCAGATCGGCAAGAATTGTCCGTGAACGGCTTAGCGTTCGACAGTGCGCCATTTCTGCAACCGACAGGCAACATCGCAAAGGTTGGTGAATTTAGCCGAGAGTTGATCCGATTGATGGAAGAGCAGAACCTTTATAAGAAGGTCGAACACGGTGTGACCTTCCACTCTGATACCTTCTACTCTGCCCGCATCGATTTGCCTGCTCATGTCCCGAACGGTCATTACATTGCGATTACCCATTTGTTCCAGGACGGCAAGCTGAAAGCCAAGAAGGCCCAGCGTTTTTCGGTACAGACAGTGGGCTTTGAAAGGTTTTTATCGTCTAGCGCCAAAGACTATTCGTTTTTCTATGGACTTGTGTGCGTTTTACTGGCGATATTTACAGGGTGGTTGAGCGGAGTCGCGTTTAGGAGGTAACTCAGCGGTGAATAGCCTACCTCTATTTTGGTCAAGAACAGTGGCGTTCGCAGGACTTGCGGGCTGGATTCCCTTTTTGCTCGGGCTGGTCATCACCATTTTTCCAGACTTATCACCCTTTGAAGCCGTTGTTTTTGAACGTGCGATTGTGGGCTATGGCGCATTGATCCTCTCGTTTCTCGGCGGCGTACGTTGGGGCATTCGGCTGCAGGGCGGCGCGGGTACAGATCTCACTTATATCGTTGGCACATTCGGCTCGGTGGCTGGGTTCATCACCCTGCTCTTGCCGATCAATATCGGCCTGATTATCTTGGTGATCGGTTTTGCCATTCATGGCATTTGGGATGTGGCCGCTGGCATGAGCGGTCGTGTGCCCCAAGCCTATGCAAGGCTGCGTGCTGTGTTGACGTGGCTTGTTTGCCTCACGCTTATTCTGATCATCATCGCAAGGTTGTTTGTGGGCTGATGTTGAGATGCACCATCAGAAACGCCACCATTCGCGATAGTATCGCTCTGCAAGATGTCTATGCACACATGCATCCCAATGACCCCGAGGTCTCAGAACACGCATTTCGCAATGCGTTGGCCTTGGCAATTGATGATCCACTTCAACACATCATTGTCGGCGAATTGGACGGGCCAATCGTTGCGGTGTGCACGCTATACATTCTATCCAACTTAACACGCGGTTGTCGCCCGTTTGGCTTAATTGAAAATGTGGTGACGCATCGCGATCATCGACGTCTGGGCTATGGCCGTCAGATTTTGGCCGAGGCGACGGAACGGGCTGCCAATGCAGGATGTTACAAGCTGATGTTGATGACGGGCAGCAAGCGCGACGAAGTCCTAGCCTTTTACGAAGCAGCTGGGTTCAAGCAAAACAAAACCGGTTTTCAAATCAGGTTTTAGCGACCAATCAAATGCCGTTTCGCCACCGGATAGATTTGATCTTTTCCAAGCACAGCAATGCTCATTTCACGCCGATTGATCACAGGTTCAAATGCCGGGTTTAGTATGTTGAGACTACCAGTCGATACGCCATAGGCTGGCATAATGAGCCGATTTTTGTCTGATACAAAACACGCTCGGCGAATGGATCGCCCATTTATTCTAACGTGCGCCGCTGGGTGCAAATGCCCTGCCACTTGATGCAGTATTTCCGCATTGGGTTCATGTGATAGCGTCAGCCCATCCAGCGCGACACTTTCGCAGCACGTCCCGCCCAACTCATGCTCGGATGGGTCGTGGTTGCCCGCGATCCAAATCCATTCTGTTTTCGATGTGAGCGCTGAAAGCGCGTCCGCATCTTGGACGCTAAGGGTTGTAGTGCCTTCGTCTCGATGGAAGCTGTCGCCTAGGGAGATCACCCGCTCCGCGCCTGTGTTGGCGATGTCTTGCGCCAAACGTTTGATCGTTGCGCCTGTATCATATGGTGGCAAGAACTGTCGGGATTTGGCGAAGGACGACATTTTCTCCAAGTGCAAATCCGCCACCAACAGCGTCTTGTGTTCTTGCCAATACAGCGCGCCGGATAGTTGTGCAAAAAAGCTCGCGTCAGCAAATTCAAGCTGGAAACCGCTGGCGGTGCCTTGCTGTGGATTTGGAGCTGTTTGGTTCATTTGAGGGCCATCCTGAAATGCACAGCACGCTCCACTTCTTCAAAGCCCAACGCCATATGTGCGTTCTGACTATCAATGTTTGTCAGTTCAGCGTCAGAAGCCAAATGAGGATAGCGACTTGATTTTGCCCAATCTATTGCCGCATCAATCAGAGCTTTGCCAACGCCAAGTCGGCGAAATTCTGGTTTTATATACCAGCCCTCTAGGTAGGCGACTGGTCCGTCAAAACACCCTTCCGCAATTGAGCGTTCGGAGAGTTCCGCAAAACCAATGGCTTTGGTGTCTCGCACGGCTAACAGCACGATCTTTAAGTCCCTATCTTCGCCGGACAAGAATTTTAGCGCTTCGCGCTCCGCGTCGGCATCATCTAGCCCGTCATATAGCGTTTGGCGCATGGCCGACCATTCGCGCCATTCATCACGCTTCATTTCGCGGACTTCAAATTCCATTCAATCAGTTCCCAGACGCTTCGCGCAGCAAGTCTTCCGCAGCTTCCGCCAACACGCTTTCGCGCCCTTCGCCAAAGATTGGCACCTTGCCAATTTCCAACATCACCGGCACCGCAAGCGGAGAGATTCGCTCCAAATCACGATGAATTATATGTCGGCGAATGCGTTTTAGACAGGCCCCTAAGCGCTCAATATCAAGAAGTCCACGCGATGCATCACGGCGGGTTGCCTGCACCAGGATGTGATCTGGTTCATGTTCATAGAGCACATTGTAGATCAGATCTGACGACATGGTGATTTGGCGGCCCGACTTTTCCTGCCCTGGATAGCGGCGTTCGATCAACCCAGATATGATTGCGCAATTGCGGAAAGTTCGCCGCATCAGGCTTGATTCATCAAGCCAGTTCTCTAAGTCATCACCAAGCATATCTTCGTCAAGCAGTTCGTCGAGCGACAAACGCCCACGCTTAAACTGTGCGCCAATGTCTGTCGCGCACCAGATCGCCAAGGCATATTCCGACGCCACAAACCCGAGCGGTTTTGCGCGGTCACGCTCCAACCGTTTGGTCAGCAGCATACCCAATGTTTGGTGCGCCAGGCGCCCTTCAAATGGATAGCAGACCATGAAATATTTATCGGCCTTGGGAAATGTCTCAACGAGCAAGCTATCAGTGCCTGGCAGTGTTGAGAAATCGCGTTGTAGGCGCAACCAGTCGCTCACTTGATTGGGCAATTGCTGCCACAGTGTTGGCGTCGCCAAAGATTTTCGCACCCGCTCTGCAAGGTAAGTCGACAGAGGAAATTTGCCACCCATATATGAGGGGATTTTGGGGTTCTTCGCCACGGCACGGGACACATATGCCTCATTGTCTTTCATGGCTTCAAACGCCACGATTTCACCACCGAAAATGAAGGTGTCACCGTGTGAAAGTTGAGAAATGAAATATTCTTCAATTTCGCCGAGCACCCGTCCGCCACGTCCAATCGGCCCGGTGGTCGCGCCACGTCTTTGCCCCCTCGCCCGCACCAACCGCACTTTGAGCATTGGCTCCTCGACGATGGTGCCGACATTCATTCGGTATTGCTGGGCAATTTTTGGGTGAACGATCCGCCACGTATCATCTTCGGTTTTGCGCAATCGGGCAAAGCGCTCATAGGCTTTGAGCGCATATCCACCGGTTGCGACGAAATCAACGACACGCTCAAATTGTTCCCACTCCAATTCGCGATATGGCCAAGCGCGGATCACTTCTTCATAGAGCTCAACTGCATTGAACGGCGCTGAGCAGGCCATGCCCAACACATGTTGCGCCAGGACATCCAAGCCACCATCTTGTGGGTCTTCGCTGTCTTGTGCACGTTCTTTCACCGCTTCTTTTGCGGCTTCGCATTCAAGCACTTCGAAACGGTTGGCTGGCACCAGCAGCGCGCGCGACGGTTCATCCAAGCGGTGATTGGAGCGACCAATACGTTGCAGCAGACGTGATGATCCTTTGGGTGCCCCAATTTGCACCACCAAATCCACATCACCCCAGTCGATCCCAAGATCAAGCGTTGAGGTACAGACAACCGCTTGCAGCTTACCAGCCACCATTGCCGCTTCCACCTTGCGGCGTTGTTCAACGTCAAGCGACCCATGATGGAGCGCGATGGCGAGCCCGTCCTCGTTCAACTCCCACAAGGACTGAAAGAGCAATTCAGCTTGAGAACGGGTATTGACGAACAGCAATGTCGTACCGTTCTTTTTGATGATCTCAAGCAACTCGGGCACTGCGTATTGCGCTGTGTGGCCAGCCCATGGCACCCGATCGTCACTGGCAAGAATTTCAACCTCCGGGTCCGCGCCGCCAGTGTTGGTGACGAATGCTACCTCGCGCTCGGGCTTTGGCGTCCCGATCCAATCGCGCAGCATTTCAGGTTTTGCGACCGTTGCCGAGAGCGCCGAAATTTTCAAGTCTGGGCAGAGCGTGCCCATCCGCGCCAACCCCAACGCCAGCAGGTCACCGCGCTTAGACAGCGCCAATGCGTGCAACTCATCAAGCACGACGCGCTTGAGCGTGCCGAACAGTTTGGGCGCTTCCTTGTGCGATAGCATCAGTGCCAATTGTTCAGGCGTTGTCATCAAGATATTTGGTGGATGGAAGCGCTGCCGCTGGCGCCGCGACGACGGCGTGTCACCGGTGCGCGTTTCCACCTTAATGCTCAACCCCATTTCGCTGATCGGGTCCATCAGGTTGCGCGCCACATCGACCGCCAACGCTTTGAGCGGCGAGATGTATAATGTGTGCATACCGTCAAATGGCTGCTCGGCCAAATCGGCAATTGAAGGCAGGAACCCGGCAAGAGTTTTTCCTGCACCGGTTGGGGCAATCAGTAGCGCTGATTTGCCTCTTTTGTCTGCTTCCAACATATCCAGTTGATGCTGCCTAGGCGCCCATCCGCGGTCAACAAACCAGTCCCGCACAACATCTGGCAAGCCCCAAGCATGGGCAAACAAGTCTGCGTCCGCAGGTCTATTTTTTGTGCTGGAACTTGTTGATTTGGACATTGTGCCTATATTTAACGCACAATATGCTGACCGCCAGTGTTTTTGCGTTTTCGGCATAATTAAATTTTTGGGGAACTATGATGAGCAATTCAGAAGATTTTCGGGACCGCGAAGAAAACCGCAAGCATGACTTTTTTGGCGGCAGTCCGCGCAAGGTGTTTTTTAAGCTGGCGATCCTTTCGTTAATTGTTGGCTTTGTGATGCGCATGATGGACATCACACCAGGTACAATTTTTGGCACTTTGGGCAGCTATGTGGGCCGCACATTTGCAGATCTTGGTGGCCTAATGGGTGACATTGGCGTGTGGTTTGGCTTTGGCGCGGCAATTGTTTTTCCCCTTTATATTTTCATTCGCCTTTGGCGTCGGCTGCTTTCATAGCGCCATCAAATAATTTGATTGGCCGCTGCTTGCCTAATTGGCGGCGGCGGCTAAACTCAGCTCAATAGAATCTAATAAGCGCTGTGCATCCTGCACGAGAGTGCTTTTTCCATTGGGTGAGTTGACATGACAGCCAAGAGCTATCCCTTCAAAGTGGGCCACAAGGATGTGTGGCACATTGCGCTACCCACGGCTGTTGCCTTTGTCACCGAGCCATTGGTGGGCATTGCAGACACCACCATTGTTGGGCGATTGGGTGAAGTTGATCTGCTTGGCGGCCTGCTGCTCGGCGGCTTGGTTTTCGATTTCATCGCCGCCATTTTCTATTTCCTTCGACTATCCACAACCGGCCTGACCGCCCAAGCCTTTGGCGCACGTGACGACGCGGCGCAAGCGGCCCATTTGGTGCGCGCCGTAACGGTAGGCTTTGCGGCTGGCTTGTTGGTGCTTGCGTTGATGGTGCCAATCGCAGAATTTGCGGGTTATGCCTATGGCGCAAGTCCGGACGTTGTTGAAGCCTTCAAGGCATATTTCTTCATCCGTGTGTTGGCCGCACCTTTCGTGTTGATGAATTTCGCACTCGTCGGCTGGTTCCTTGGCCGTGGTGAGAGTTTCACCGCGTTGATTTTGCAATTGATCCTCAATGTTTCAAATATTCTCCTATCGATCTGGTTCACCTTCGGTCTTGAAATGGGCATTGCCGGGGTGGCTTGGGGAACGGTTGCCGCGCAACTGATTATGCTGGTGGTCGGCCTCGTATGGGCAGTTGTGCGTCTTGGCGGCCATTCGCGATTGTTGCGCAAGTTGACCGAAGCAGACTTGGTGAACATTAAACAAATCAAGCGCTTGTTGAGCCTGAGCGGCGACATCCTTATTCGATCCGTTTTGTTGAGTGCTGTCTTTTCATTCTTTGCATCACAAGGCGCGCGTGCGGGAGACGACATATTGGCGGCGAACGGAATTTTGCTGCACTTCTTGATGGTCGCAGCTTTCTTTCTTGATGGGTTGGCCGCCGCTTCAGAACAGCTATGCGGCAAGGCGATTGGCGCACGTTGGCGCCCAGCATTTGTTGATGCGATCAAACTCTCCTCGCTTTGGGGCTTCATCCTTTCGGGCGGTTTGACCATTTTGTTCATGATTGCTGGCCCCGCGATAATTGACTTTATGACCACCTCAGAAGTCGTGCGCCAAACGGCAAGGGACTATCTGTTCATCGCCGCTATTGCCCCGGTATTTGGCGTGTTGGCGTTTGTGCTGGATGGCGTCTTTGCCGGCGCGACCATGGGCCCCGATATGCGCAACGGGATGATCGTTTCTACCATCATATTTGCTGTGGTCTGGGCGGTTCTAACACCACTTATTGGCATTGCTGGCCTGTGGTGGGCACTGCACAGCTTCTTCATTGGACGTTCGCTAGTGTTCCTGGTCTTGCTGAAATTGCGAATGCCCGAACTCTTTGCGCGCGTCGACGCCGGTGCATGAACTTAAACAGCGTTAGCTCCACAAGCGATTTGCTTTGGAGGGATAATTGGCGGGGGTGCCGGGGTCGGTAGCGTCAGCGACCAACGGCGGCACGAAAAAATGTCAGGACGCGAGGCGTTTTTGGTCTCGTCATCTGTGTAGTTAGTAAAGAGACGTAAAACGCCTCGCGCAAATGGCTTGCTGCTTGAAAAGAAAATGCCCCGAGGTGCTCACCCGTCTATCCTCTTTAAATGCATCACAATCCGTGGTTTTGAACATTACTGCTCCAGATTGCAGATCATCGCTGATCCAATGGGAACCAACCCACTAATGACTGACATCTGCCTTCGGCGTCAGACTGGACATTTAACTTTCAAGCGAAAGGCAAACGTCTTGCCTTTCAACCATCCCCTTTTCTTTGAAGGATGTTTTGGACCCCGGATCGGGTCCGGGGTGGTGCGGGTGGAGATTATGTCTCTCTCGCACCGTCCCGCACAACTAAGTGGCGTTTACGCCACGAGAGGTTGATGCGGGACCTATTGGCGCCGTTAGCTCAACTCTCCTATCGTCACCCTCGGGCTTGACCCGAGGGTCCATGATGAGCGGACAAGTGGCAAAGCATTGTTAGCTTTACAGCGGCTTTACCACACAGCACCGCAACATGGATGCTCGGGTCAAGCCCGAGCATGACGAAAGGGAATCCCCCTAGCGCCACACCAACAACCCTCACCGCCCGACATTCGTCAATGCCCTGAGCCGTTTCAAGAAAAGGTGAGAACATCATCGCACAAGCTTTTGGGGCGGGGATAAGTTTTTTTTGCAAGTCCTTACTGCTCACTTCCCACGCTGGTTCAATTCTGCACCACGGCGCATCGGTATTTCAGATTTAACAACGGTTTGGAATTTGCTTTGTTCTCGCGAATTGAAAACTGGAGACAAGAATGACCTTCACCGCTGCACTTATTGCTTTTACGCTGCTGACCATGATCCTGCTCGCCAACCAGATCTTCTTCACCTACGCAACCCAAGGGTTTGGATATGGGTTTTCGTCGAACCGCAATGCTGACGTTCAACAATCCGCCCTCGCCATTCGCATCGCCAATACATTTAGAAACCAAACAGAATCGGCAGCTTACATCGTGCCGGTGTTGGCCGTTGCGGCCATTATTGGCCTTGATAGCAGCAGCGCTCAATTTGCGGCGACGCTGATCATTATTGGCCGCGCACTATTTAGCGTGCTCTACTATACGGGCCTGCCATTTGCTCGCGTACCGGCATTTGGATTGGCGAACTTGTCAACGCTCTACATTGTTTTTGAGATTTTTCAGTCCGGCCTATTGTAACCGAAAGTCGAAATCTAGGCAGAATGCGTCACGGATCCCAAAACATCCGTGGCGCATTTTCGCAACACAAATTGGCTTCGCTCTTGTAGCCAACACAAATGCGCCCTACCTTAACGGACATGCACATATGCAACGTCCATGGAGGGCGAAATGAGACTTGAACAAATTGCACTGCTTTTGGTTGTGTTGGCGGCACTTGCCTATTTCGGCATGATCTTTTTTGGCATCGCCTCTTCGGGCGCACCGCTTTGGCCATTCTTTATTCTTGCTGCAATTGGCATTGGCCTGCTTGGTCGCGTGATTTATCAGCGCATGACCAACGAAGAAGACAATTATTACGAAAAGAATATTGAGGAGTAGCCGCAGTGATCATTACAACAGGCATTGACGTTGCCGAAGGTGAAATCGTTGAAACACTAGGCATTGCAAGAGGCAATACCATCCGCGCCAAACATGTTGGCACCGATATTATTGCGGGATTGCGCAACTTGGTTGGTGGCGAAGTCAGCGAATACACCAAACTGATGGCTGAAGCGCGCGAGCAAGCCATGGACCGCATGGTTCGTGACGCGGAACGTCAAGGCGCAGATGCCATAATTGGGGTGAATTTCACGACCTCAATGATCACCCAAGGCGCAGCTGAAATACTCGCCTATGGCACTGCGGTGAAGTTAAAGCGGTAATGCCTAATTCGCTTTGAAATGCTTTGACAATTTAAGGTGCTGGCCTTGGTAGTTTGATCCAAGGTCCGCGCCATAAAGATTGTCTGGACGTTCAGCCATACGCTCATAAATCAAGCGACCAATGGTTTGGCCGTGCTCCACTAAAAATGGCACTTCACGAGAACGCACTTCCAAAACCGCGCGGCTGCCAGCGCCCGCAGCGCCTGCATGGCCGAAGCCCGGATCGAAAAAGCCTGCATAGTGTACACGGAATTCGCCAACGAGCGGGTCAAACGGCACCATCTCAGCGGCATAGTCCGGTGGCACATGCACAGCTTCGCGCGAAACAAGGATATAAAACTCATCCGGATCAAGGATCAATTCGCCCGTGCCGCGATCATAGAGCGGCTCCCAGAAATCTAAGACATCCAGCGCCGCTTTTTTGTCCACATCCACAACCGCGGTGTGACGTTTTGAGCGATAGCCGATAAGTCCGCCGCGATCACCGCCTTGCAAGTCAATCGACAAAGCAACGCCATTGTCGACGGGGGCATTTTCGTCAAATACGAGCGTTTGCTCTTTATGCAACGCTTGGTGCTCCGCCAAGTTGAGGCGGGTATCGCCTTCGCGGAAACGAATTTGGCTCAGGCGTGAACCTTGGCGCACCAACACAGGGAATGTGCGTGGGCTGACTTCTAGAAAGAGCTGGCCCTCATACCCTTCAGGCACCGTATCAAACGCGCGCCCCTGATCGGTGATGACGCGGGTAAAGATATCTAGGCGGCCTGTTGAGCTTTTTGGGTTAGTGGTGGCTGAAACGCTTTTTGGCAATGCCAAGCTTTCCATCAATGGCACAATATAAACGCACCCACGTTCCAGCACCGCGCCGATGGTAAGATCGATTTCGTGCAGCTTTAACTCGTTGATGCGCTCTTGCACCGAACTGCCTGGTCCGGGCAAAAAGCTGGCGCGAACGCGATAGGCGATATTGCCGAGCCGCAAGTCCAAGCTGGCTGGTTGCACCTGATCATCGTCAAACGGTTTTGATGTCTTGATGGCCCCAGCAGCGTTTAGGTCTGCAATCATGCGCGCAGAAAAGATGCCTGTTGCGTTTGCCATATTAAAAAATTGCCCCGCCCATACTTTCTTGTTGCCTCTTCCCTAGCAATCATTGGCATTGACGCCAAGGTGCAATTGGCATTAGATCACTGAAATGGTGGTGATTTGGCCGGTCTGATTGCAGCCACCTTAAACAAGTTGCTAAAGTCGACCGTATTGCCGGCCAAAATGGGTCGGCATTTTTGTTTGGAGTACAAGAATATGGCCAACGCAAAAAACCCATTGGCGGACCCGAAAAACCAGCGCGCCGCAACGCAGTTGGTGCATGGCGGCACAAACCGAAGCCAGCACGGTGAAACGTCTGAAGCTTTGTATCTGAATTCTGGCTTCATCTATGACTCATCGGCTGCTGCAGAAGCGCGGTTTATGGGCGAAGATGACGGACATATTTATTCGCGCTTTTCCAACCCGTCATACGATATGTTTCAAGATCGGATGTGTTTGCTTGAAGGCGCAGAAGCTGCGCGCGCAACAGCAACGGGCATGGCGGCGGTAACCACGGCGGTAATGAGCCAGGTGCGTGCTGGCGACCATGTGGTTGCATCTCGCGCATTGTTTGGCGGCTGTCGGTTTGTGGTTGAAGACTATTTGCCACGCTGGGGCGTTCAATCCACCATCATTGATGGGCGCGACCCTGAGAATTTTGCGCGGGCGATGAAGCCAAACACAAAAGCCATCTTCATTGAGACGCCGACCAATCCAACGCTTGAATTGGTCGACATCAAAGCCGTTGCGGAGATCGCCCACGCCCATGGCGCTGTGCTGATCGTTGATAATGTGTTTGCAACGCCACTTTATCAAAAACCGTTGGCGCTTGGGGCCGATCTGGTAACCTATTCAGCGACCAAACACATTGATGGTCAGGGTCGTTGCATGGGCGGGGTTATTCTTGGCTCTAAAGAATTGATCGAAGCGGATGTGCATACCATCATCCGCCAAACCGGCCCAACCATAAGCCCGTTCAATGCTTGGGTGTTACTCAAGGGTTTGGAAACGCTTGCGCTGCGCGTTGAAAAAATGACCGCATCAGCAGCGGCGTTGGCTGACTTTTTGGCCGATCATCCGAAAATTGAAAAGGTGTTCTATCCGCACCACAAATCGCACCCGCAATATGAATTGGGCATGCGCCAGATGAGCGCTGGTTCGACCATGTTGGCAATGGAAGTAAAAAGTAATGCGGGCGACGGGTCAGGCGATAATCAAGAAAACGCGTTCAAATTGGCTGATGCGCTAAGCGTGATCAAAATCTCCAACAACCTTGGCGACGCAAAATCAATCATCACGCACCCAGCGACTACCACGCACCAGCGCTTTTCTGAAGAAGAGCGGCTAGAAGCTGGCATCAACCGCAAACTGTTGCGCTTGTCGGTTGGTTTGGAAGACGGGCAAGATTTGATCGATGATTTTGCCTTCGCATTGGACCAAATCTAGCGGGTTGAGAATTCCTGATAAGCCAGCCAAATACGTGATGCTGCGGTGTAAAAACACGCCGCAGCGAACAAATAAGCCATGATGGCAAAATGTTGCGGCCACACGCAACACGCGACGAAAAACGCAATTGTTTCGGTGCCTTCAAGCAATCCAGTTGAGAAATAAAGCGACTTTGATCCGCGCTGCTCTGTGCTCAATTTGTGCTTTTCCGCCAAAATGGCGTAGCCCAAAAACGTGCCGCCATTAAAGTAAAACGACATCAACAAAACAGCGCCCGCAATTGCGTTGTTGGTTGGATCAAGGATAACAAAAGCGACAGGGATCGCGCCGTAGAAGAAGAAATCGGCCACGATGTCCCAGAACCCGCCAAAATCGGTTTTGTGGGTGGCCCGCGCCACGGCGCCATCAAGACCATCTGCCACACGCGAAATCAACAAGATCCAAAGCCCGGCTTGCACATTGCCTAACGCAATAAGAAGCGCAGCGATGAGCCCCAGAACGAGCCCTGCCAGCGTGACCTGATTGGCGGTGACACCGGTCTTGGCGATCTGCTTGCCCACCATATTGAGCGGGCCATCTATGATTTTGCGGGCATATCCGTCGAGCACACATTGCTCCTTTTCTTTGGTCGTTGAACACAAGCTAACACATTGTGGCAAAGTGAATTGGTCATTTTCTTGTTATCAAAGAGTGTGCTAGGGCTTTATATCTCTAGCGACAAGCAATATCGGACACGGCACAGCATATATGGAAATTCGCCCCGTTTTGATGATTATCGGCGTGCTGACCGCAACGCTTGGCTGCTCTATGTTTTTGCCAGCCATTGCCGATGCGCTTGTGGGCAACCCCGACTGGATTGTGTTCGTTACAACTGGGCTCATCACCACACTTTTGGGGGCGGGCACATGGGCTGCGACCTATCAACGTGATCGCGCATTGACCATCCGCCAGGCATTCTTGATGACCGCTTTGGTGTGGGTTGTGTTGGCGATGTTTGGTGCCCTGCCCTTTTACTGGGCTGAACTTGGCTTGAGCTATACGGACTCGTTTTTTGAATCGATGTCCGGGCTAACCACCACCGGCGCCACCGTGATCACCGGACTCGATAATCTGCCGCCCGGCATTTTGTTGTGGCGTGGCCTGCTTGAATGGTTTGGCGGCTTGGGTATCATCGTGATGGCGGTTGCCGTTTTGCCCATGCTGCAAATTGGTGGCATGCAGATGTTTAAGGCCGAAGCCTTTGACACGCCGGACAAGATTTTGCCGCGCGCGGCGCAAATCGCTTCGGGCATGATGTCGATCTATCTGCTGCTCACCCTGCTTTGTGCCATCTGCTATTGGGCGGCAGGCATGTCTTTGTTTGATGCGCTTGTGCACGCGATGACGACGGTGGCAACTGGTGGCTTTTCCACCCGCGATGCTTCAATCGGCGCGTTCAATTCAGCGATGGTCGACTATACAGCGATCACCTTCATGATTTTGGGTTCGCTGCCGTTCTTGCTTTATGTTGGCGTGTTGCAGGGCGCATGGCGTCCGTTGCTGCGCGATAGCCAAGTGCGCACCTTTATGGGGCTGATATTGGCGCTCAGTTTTGTCATGGTGCTCACCCAAATCCTGAACAATATCGAGCAAGGCGAAACCGCTGTTCGTCACGCACTGTTTTCAGTGATTTCCATATTGACCGGCACTGGCTATGCCACCACGGATTATGGCCAGTGGGGCGGGTTTGCCGTGTCGGCCTTTTTCATCATCACCTTTATTGGCGGCTGCGCAGGCTCGACAAGTTGCGGCATCAAAATCTTTCGGTTCCAAGTGCTGTTTTTAGACCTCAAACAACATGTGCGCGAAATATTATTCCCATCTGGCGTATTTGTGAAACGCTACAATGGAAGCATTTTGACCGACGATGTTTCAGCCTCGGTGATGAGCTTTATCTTCTTATATATCGCAGCCTTTATGGTGCTTGCACTGGCCCTTAGCCTCACCGGACTTGATAGTTTAACTGCATTTTCTGGCGCAGCCACGGCCATTTCTAACGTTGGCCCCGGCCTGGGCGACATCATTGGCCCTTCGGGCAATTTCTCATCCCTGCCCGATATCTCGAAATGGCTATTATCCACCGGCATGATTGTTGGGCGCTTGGAGATTTTCACAGTGATCGTGGTGTTTTTGCCGCGCTTCTGGAGAAGTTAAAAACTGATAGGCTAGCGCGGTACTCGAATGTCGGCAAAGTGGACGAGGTTGCAAAATGATTACATCCGCACTTGTCAGCGATGATACAGTGGGAATTGGATGAAGGTAGATTGGAGTAAAAACTTGCGAAAGACCAACGATCCACCAGCAAGGATCAAAAACAACGTACGCGCCATGGTAATGTGGTTCGTTGTTTTGTTGTTCTATATATTTGTCGCATCGGGTTGGAACTCTCGATATGGCTCGGGGCTTGCCATTTTATTGGTTGTTTTTCCGTTCGTAGTCGCATTTGACACTTGTCGCGCACTACTAATGTTGAAAAAACATGATAAGACCCCGAAGGGCTGACCGGAGTCCACGCAGATTTACACTATGAACCAATGTCTGAATTGGTCTCATTACCCGCCACCAGCCGCAATCGCTTCTTTCCACCTCAAATCAGAGGCGCTTGACGCACTAAGCCCTTTCTAACCCTCCAGTTCAGGACCGCGGGGCACGGTGTGGTGGTCACCGCGCAACATCCCGCGGAAGGTTGGTGCGCCTTTTCGAAGGAACAACCAACCAAAGAATGCGCCAATATCTGCGCCAATGCCGATAAAGGCAGGCACAAGGAACAGCACCAAAGTCGTTGCTAGTCCAAGGCCAAACACAATGGTGATGGCCATGGGGATCAGGAACTGCGCTTGCAGACTTGTTTCGAACAGAAGCGGTGTTAGTCCACCAATGGTGGTGAGCGAGGTCAAAAGCACTGCGCGCAAGCGGTCCCTTGCCGCGCCCGTCGCTGCTTTTTCCAAACTGTCGCCTTCTTGCACGCGCTCCTGCAATCGCGAGACAAAAACAATGGAGTCGTTCACCAAAATACCGGCCAACCCAAGTAGGCCCATCATGGAAATGATGGTGAGGCTATAGCCCATAATATAGTGGCCCCAGATTGCGCCAACGACGCCAAACGGGATGATCAGCATGACCGCAAGGGGTGCAAAGTATGAGGCAAAAATCCATGAGATGATGACATACATAATGCCAAGCGCGATCAGGCCGCCAAGTTGAAGGTCGCCAAACGCGGCGTTTTGTTCAGCCTGCGTGCCGCCAAAACTATATTCGACACCATATTTTGACGCGATGGCGTCCATGTGATCCGATTGCAGACGTTCGATGACTTCTGCACCTTGCACAATGGTTGTGTCCGTGTCAGCGCGAACCGAAACAACGGTTTTGCCTTCTTCACGGTTGATGCGGTTAAAGCCCTGACGATCAGCAAAGGAAACCACTTCAGCCAGCGGCACGAAGTTGCCCGCGTCTGAGCGGACCCACAAGTCACGCAAAGCAGCGGAACCTGTTGCGTCGGACACTTGCTCAACGCGGATGGAAATCTCTTCTTCTTCCTCGGCAACGCGACGGGCTAAATTGCCTTCAAATGTGTCACGAATTTGCGAGCCCAGACTATCAAGCGAGAAGCCAAGCGCGCGGCCACGTGGGGTCAATTCCAACACCAATTCGGGTTTGCCGTAGTTCAGGGTATCCGAAATGGCTTGCACCCCTTCAAACCCTTCTAGGATCGCCTGAAGTTCTTCGGATGCTTGCTTGAGCACCGCTGTTTCTGCACCGAAGAACTGCACGTCGATTGCCCGCCCCGGAGGGCCACCGCGTGGTTCGCGCACTGACAATCTATCGACCCCAGCAATGGTTGGGATGTTCTCGCGAATTGCCCGACCAATTTGGTTGGTGCGCACAGAGCGCGCCTCGGCAGGCGTGAGGAAAATCGACAGATTTGCACGGCCATTTTCCATATCCAACGAAGCAAAAGTCGTCACGATTAGGCTCTCGCCTTCCGGGGTGAGATCAGCTTCGACCTTTTTCACCGCATCGTCGAGCTGGTCGATCAGCCCGTACATGGCATCCTGCGGCACACCGGGTTGGAAGAACGCTGTGACGTTGACGGTTTCGCCTTCAACCGACGGGAAAAACTCAAAGTTAAGCTTGCCCGCAGGAATCAACGCACCGCCGACAATGGCAAGCGCTAATGCTGAGGCAACAGTTGCGTAGCGCCAACGATATGTTAGGTCAGCGACAAACCCGAAAATCTTCTCTTTGAAGAAATCAAAGCCATTATCAAAATTGCGACGGAACCAGCCAGGGGCTTTGCGTTCGCGTGGTAACGCGTGTGACAAGTGGCCCGGGAGCACCAAGAAACACTCGATAAGCGAGGCGATCAACACCGCGATAACAACCATCGGTAGGGCGGACAGGATTTGCCCAATAACATCACCCACCAGCAAGATCGGGCCGAAAGCCGCCATGGTGGTTAGGGATGCAGCGATAACCGGCGCAGCCATGCGGCCAGCGCCAGCGATTGCCGCCTCTTGCCGACTATCGCCCATAGCGTATCGGGTGGCTGTGTGTTCACCCACCACAATTGCGTCATCCACGATAATCCCAAGCGTGAGCAACAACGCAAACATCGAGATCATATTGATGGTTTGGCCGGTGAAATACATCACCCCAAGCGTTGCCAAAATCGATACGGGAATGCCCACGGCAACCCAAAAAGCAATACGGAAATCGAGGAAGATAAACAGGATGACGAGTACGCCAAGAATGCCCCAAAGTCCGTTTTTGATAAGCAGACCTAAGCGATCTTCAACCAATTCGGCGGCTGCATTAAACACTTCGATTTGCAGCGTCGCAGGCAGTTCACCCTTAATGCTTTCAAGATAGCCATTTAGTTTTTCAAAGCTCTCCACCGTGTCCGCAGTAGCAGATCTGGAAACTGACAATTGGATCGCCTGCTGGCCACGCATATAGCCGACGCTCTGATCATTGTCGTAGCCGTCTTCGATGGTCGCGACATCGCCAAGCAATAGCTTCTCGCCTGTCGGTGAGGTGCGAATTTCTAAATTGGCAAGTTCCGCAACATTGACGTCTTTGGCAATCGCTCGAATTTGCGCTTCCAAATCCCCTTCCAAAGTACCCGAAGGTTTGTCCGCTGTGTTTGAAGCGATAATGCGGGACAAGTCAGCGGTTGTGAGGCCAAGCTGACGCAATTTCGCATCGTCGACCAACACGCGGATTTCGCGCGAACGATAGCCAGTGAAAGTAACGCGATCGACGCCTGCATCTAGCAGCCCGTCCCGAATATCACGCGCATATTTGCGCAAGGTCGCTTCGGGGAATGGGCCAGAAATGCCAATATCGGCAATCGGGTCGAAGAATTTCGGACGGTCAATTTCAGGCGCATCTGCATCTTCTGGCAAATTGGTTATGGCAGCAACCGCCTCTTCAGCCTGCGCTTCGGCGGTGCGCATGTCCGTATTGCGCTCATATTCAAGCGTGATGGTGCCACGCCCTTCGCGGGCGGTGGAGGACATTGATTTCACACCATCCAAGAACCGCACGGTGGGTTCCACCACTTGCAGCAAGTTTTTGCGGATGTCATCAGCACTAGCGCCTGACCAACTCATTGAGATGTTGATCACGCCCACTTCAAGCGAAGGGAAAAACTGACGATTGAGTTTGGACATGCCCCAAACGCCAAACAAGATCAGCAACACCATCAAAAGATTGGCGGCGTTTTTGTGCCGGACGAATATCTCGAGCAGATTTCTTGCGCGTTGTTTGGCCATCTCTAGTTACCCGGCGTTGTTGCTATGCCACTGCCAGTCCCGTTATTTGGGCGGCGGTTTGGCCGATTTGGATTGCGTTCACCATTGCCTTGACCAGCATTGGCACCTTCGCCGCGTTCACCGGCATTGGGGCGGCCTTCGTCACCTTGTTGCCCACCTTGCTGGCGATCGCCCGCATTTGGTCGCGTAAATGGCGACGGGGCTGGTTCACCTTCATTGATGATGGCGACACCTTCACCAGCTTGGGCAATGCGCGTGGTGATAATTGAGGTTTCAGGGCGAATACGCGCTGAGATCAGAAGATGATCGCCATCGCGCGCAACGATTTCAACATTGCGTTGCGCCATGCGCCCCTCAATGTCCACATATATGTATGAGTTGTCGTAAACAGCGGATTCAGGCACCCGCAATACGTTTTCAAAGCTCAGACCGGGCACAGCGATTTTAACAAAGGTACCGGGCCGCAGTTGGGTATTGTCGTCGCCTTTGATTGTGGCGAAGACTTCAACACCGCCCTTGGTTGCGTCGACTTGCGCGCCCACGCGGGAAACAACAGCCTTCGCTAGAATAGGTTGCGGTTCCACTTCCCACTCAAGAGAAATCTCGCGACCGATCAGCCCGTCGGCCACCAACTGCCCATATTGCTGATCAGACATGGTGAACCGCACTTCAAGCGCAGATGTTTCATAAAGCGAAACCAGCACTTCATTGTTGGAGATCACGCGACCTTCTTCAATATTGTTTGCGGTGATAATGCCATCAAACGGCGCGAAAATCTTCGTGTCATCTAAGTTGCGTTGCGCGCGCTCGACTTGCCATTCAATGCGTTCAAGCGATGCTTCTTGGCGATCAACTTGCGCTTGCTGGATAACGATATTGCTCTCACGTTGAATGACCGCTTGCTGGCGTTGTGAAACCAAAAGCTCGCGATCATCGACTGTCTTTTGCGTGATCGAACCGCCCTCAAGTAGCGACTTAGCGCGCTCTAAATCGCGCACCGACAAATCATATTGGCTGCGCGTGAATTCAAGATTTGCGTTTTCAATGTTCAATCGCTCTTTGGCTTCGGCCAAACTGAACTTTGCTTCGGCAAGGCTTGCTTCTGCCTCGGTGAGCGCACCACGATAGGTAAAGTCATCTATGGTTGCGAGCAGCTCGCCTTCAGCAACAGAGCCGCCAACAGCCAAATTGTCGGCCAATTGCACGACCTTGCCTGCAACTTGCGACCGCACATCAAGACTGCGCGCAGCGATTACTTCGCCGAAATAGGTTAAGCTTGGTTGATAGTTGGCATATTGGGCGGGGAAAGACTGCACGGTAAATGTGCGTTCGCGCGGTTCGCGCTTAGGCGGTTCGGGCTTGTCCGCAATCATCACCTGAGCGTAAAAACCAGCCCCGACGAAAATGGCAATTGCCAACACAACACGAAAGAGAATGCCAAAAATCGACACACGCCGTCGCTTGGGCTTCGGCGTGCCATCTGTTTCAGCTTCTTGATTGCCCGTTTTGTGTAGCATCTCGACCGGTCCGTCCATGTTCCCAATTCCAATTCGTGCAAATGGTAATCGTGATGATCGACTACAACAAATGAAACTTTGGAAAGGTTACGGAATGAACCGGTCGATTAGATCACTCTTCGTTAATGCCGAACATGTTCGGGTTGAAGAAATATTGAGTTGAGCAAAACTCACAAGTCACTTCGATCTCACCATCTTTGATCATGGATTGAATGTCTTCTTGGCTGAATTGACCGAGCATCAATTCAATTTTGTCCGCGTCGCAGCCGCATTTCTCGACCATGTCCATTGGTTCAAAAACACGCACGCCTTGTTCGTGGAACAAGCGGAACAACAAGCGTTCTGACGAAAGGTCCGGTTCAACCAACTCCAAATCATCAATGGTCTCGGTCAGAGCCTTGGCTTCAACCCAACCATTTTCTTCTTCAAAGTCACCATCTGCGGTTTCAGGGTTTTGGTGATCGCCATCGCCGGGCAGATCAGGCATGGTGCGGCCACCATGTTCAGGCAGATGCTGAACCAGTACGCCGCCAGCACGCCATTTAGGCTGCACATCACCCTTGTTCTGCATTTCAGCAACAGCCAAGCGCACCATGGTTGGGATTTGCTCTGACTGTTGGAAATAGTTATGTGCCACCGCTTCCAAGCCAGAGCCATCAAGCGCGACAATGCCTTGATAGCGGCTGGTGTGTTCGCCTTGGTCAATGGTCATCGCCATGGTGCCTTTACCGAGCAATTGCTCTGGCGCTAGTTCACCTTTTTCCGCCGCTTTGGACAAAGCCTCTTCGTCAAACCGTGCATATCCGCGGATGCCATTTGGCGTCTGCAAATCGACAACGATTAGGTTCACGGGACCATCGGTCTGGGTTTGAAGGATAAAGCGCCCTTCAAACTTTAGCGACGACCCAATCAAAGAAGCCAACACAATTGCTTCGCCCAAAACCCGCGCCACTGGCGCTGGGTAATTGTGGCGGCGCAAAATAACGTCGAGGGCTGGACCAAGACGCACGGAACGCCCGCGCACGTCCAGCGTTTCAACAGCAAATGGCAGCACCGTGTCGTCCCCACTTTCGGGACGATCAAGGCCGACTGCCTTCATAAAATCATCGCTCATTAGAGCTCCTCAATTCCAAACACCCACGCCAAAACTGCCTTTTGCGCGTGGAGACGATTTTCTGCTTCGTCAAACACTACAGATTGCGGCCCGTCCATTACACCAGAAGTGACTTCATCGCCACGGTGCGCGGGCAAACAATGCATAAATAGTGCATCTGGCTTTGCTTTTGCCATCAAAGTTTCGTCAACACGGTAAGGCGCAAGATTTTCGCGCCGGATATTGGCATCCAAATCGCCCATGGACACCCATGTATCTGTGATCACCAAGTCAACATCCTTGATCGCTTCGGCTGGATCGCGCATCACTTTGATGCGCCCATTTGCGTTGGCGATATCCGCTTGCATGCCTTGGTCTGGGCTATATTGTTCAGGACAGGCGATATTCAAGGTACAGCCAAAAATGTCAGCTGCATGCACCCAAGAGGCGAGCACATTGTTACTGTCGCCTAGCCAAGCAATCTTGATGCCGTCTACCGGACCACGATGCTCTTCATAAGTCATAATATCTGCCATAATTTGGCAAGGGTGCGACATGCGCGTCAATCCATTGATCACTGGGATCGATCCAGCGCCTGCAAGTTCGAGCAGATCATCGTGGTTGAGCAAGCGGATCATAATCGCGTCCACATAGCGGGACATAACGCGCGCTGTGTCGGCAATCGTTTCATCGCGTGACAATTGCATTTCTTGGCCAGTGAGCATCAGAGTTTGTCCGCCAAGCTGGCGCATGCCCACATCAAATGAAACGCGGGTGCGGGTACTTTCACGATCAAAGATCATCGCCAAGATTTTGCCTTTTAAAAGCGGTGTTTCTTCACCAGCTTTCAGCTTCGACTTGATCGCCTTGGCCAAATCCAAAAGTTTGCGCAATTCCTCTTTAGAGAAATCATTGATGTCTAGAAAATGTCTAACTGCTGCCGTTGTCATAACGGGCTTCCTTTTTGAAAAGTCTAATTCTGAGAGTTGAATGCGGGCGTTTTAAGCGCTGGCCAGTGACTTTAGGCCAGCATCCATTCGTCGGATCGCCTCGTCAATCTCGTCTTTAGTTACAGTGAGCGGTGGCAACATACGCACCACATTGTCACCCGCTCCAACCGTGAGCAACTTTGCATCCCGGAGGGCCGCAACCACATCACCAACAGGCGATGAAACCTTAATGCCGACCATTAGCCCTTTGGCACGAATTTCCACAATCTGGTCTGGGTATTTTTGCGCAAGTTGCTGCAAGTGCCAAGCAAGGTGCTTGCCCATTTCTTGCACGTGATCAAGAAAACCCTCTTCGCTAACCCGGTCAAAAACCGCATTGCCCACAGTGCAAGCCAACGGGTTGCCGCCATAGGTTGAACCATGCGTGCCGGGCACCATGGCGCTACCAACTTTGTCTGTCGCCAAACATGCACCCAATGGGAAACCGCCGCCAATACCTTTGGCCAAAGCCATAATGTCTGGCTCAATGCCCGCCCATTCATAAGCGAACATTTTGCCGGTACGGCCATAGCCACATTGAATTTCATCGAGCACCAACAGCAAACCGTGCTCATCGCACAATTTGCGTACGTCACGCAAAAACTCGACGTCTAAAATATTGATGCCGCTTTCGCCTTGGATTGGCTCAAACAGAATTGCAGCGGTTTTAGGTGTGATCGCTTTTTTGAGCGCATCAATATCCCCGCGTGGCACTTGCACGAAGCCTTCAGCTTTGGGGCCGAAGCCTTCTAAGTAGGAAGGATTACCGCCTGCTGCGATCGTGCCCAATGTCCGGCCATGAAACGCACCCTCCATCGTGATAATTTCATAGCGGTCGGGTTCACCTAAATCGTAGAAGTAGCGGCGCGCGGTTTTGATCGCGCATTCCATTGCTTCAGCACCTGAGTTGGTAAAAAAGGCCATATCGGCAAAGCTGACATCCACCAGCCGTTGCGCAAGCTTTTCAGCTTCTGGGATCGTGAACACATTGCTCACATGCCAAAGGTTTTCGGCCTGCTTTTTGATTGCGTTGACCACGTGCGGGTCCGCGTGACCCACTACATTCACCGCAATGCCGCCCGCAAAATCGTAATACTCATCGCCCGTTGTTGAGAATAGTCGGACGCCCTCGCCCCTTTCAAAGGCGACTTCGGACCGGGCGTAATTCTTATAAAGAGCCGACATTGTTCTTTCCTAATAGGCAAAACGCCATAGCTGGCGTGTGAGGATTTTACATTTTGTGAAACAAGAAGACGTGCCCGTTGATCACGATGCACGCCTTATTGCGCTTCGTTATGCCTTTTGTTAGGGCCATTTGTCAATCTGACAAGCCTTTGGTCACGTCTTGGTGACCAATCGGTGGATTATTAGCAATTTTTTAAGAGGATAAGTTTGTTGGCCCCTTGTCTTTGATTCAGCCGATCCGGTAAAGTGCTTCTAGTAGGGGCACGAGATGTCGTGTGGCGGACCTACACTTAATACGATGGATGGTATGTTTGCCAAAATCTCATTTTTTGGCGGGATATCGGATTCTATCTGGCCTTATTTGCGGAGGATCTTCATGGCGTGGACTGATGAACGCGTAGCTACTTTGAAAAAACTATGGATGGAAGGTCTTAGCGCAAGCCAAATCGCTGGAGAATTGGGCGAAGGCGTGACCCGAAATGCGGTTATTGGCAAAGTGCACCGTTTGAAGCTTTCTGGCCGGGCAAAGCCTGCGCCATCAGCACCACGTGCGCGTAAGCCGCGCAGCACGAGCGCTAGTCCTTCAACACCGAGAAGACCAGCTTCAACTGGTGGTTCTGTGAGCGGGAACACTTCAAGCACGCCTCGTCGTCGCCAAACGGTTCATGCCCCTGTTTCAGGCGCGAACGCTTTGCAAATGAACACCGAAGTTGACGCCAATGTGGCGCTTGCAACTGCGCAAGAAGCTGAGATTTTCATTCCGGTTGAAGAGCGCATCAGCCTGTTGCAGCTTAGCGAAACCACGTGTAAGTGGCCAATCGGCGATCCGCTCAATGATGATTTCCACTTCTGTGGTCGCAATTCGGACGAAGGCAAGCCTTATTGCGAGTTCCACTCCAAGCGCGCTTACCATACGCTTGATCGTCGCAAGAAGAGCTAAGCATCTTTAATTGTTGATCGACAGATTGCAAAGCCGCCCTTTTGGGGCGGTTTTTTGTTGCTTGGTCTAGTCTGCATTTGACTATCTGCCCCTGCGCTGCACAATGAATTGCGAATGTAGGGGAGCCGGAACATGAAAATCTATATTACAGGCGTCTATGTGGATGACCAAGAAAAGGCGGCAAAATTTTACACCGAAGTTCTTGGCTTCAAGATCAAAAACGACATTCCAGTAGGGGAATATCGCTGGCTGACCGTTTCGCAAAATGGCGAAGACGGCGAAGTAGAATTGCTGCTGGAGCCAAGCGTCCACCGCGCCGTCGCCCCTTATCGCGAAGCGCTGGTTGCCGATGGCATTCCTCTGGCATCCTTCCAAGTCGATGACTTGGCGGCAGAACACAAGCGGCTTGCGGATCTTGGCGTGAAGTTTACCCAAGAGGTTACCGATGCCGGCGCATACAGAATCGCCACGTTCGACGACACATGCGGCAATCTCATTCAGCTTATTGAGATGGTTTAATCTCTAACCTGCCACCGCGAATTTTTCGTCAAATGCATAGCCAGCGCCGCGGACGGTGCGGATTGGGTCTTTGACGCGACCGCGGTTGATGGCTTTGCGCAAGCGGCCCACATGCACATCGACGGTTCGTTCATCAACGTAGACATCGTGGCCCCAAACGCCATCAAGCAATTGTTCGCGACTATAAACGCGGCCTGGGCTTTGCATGAGGTATTCGAGCAAACGATATTCGGTTGGGCCGAGGTGAATTTCTTTACCTGAGCGGCTAACCCGATGGGTTTCACGATCCAACTCTATGTCACCAGATTTGAGGCTGGTGGACATTAAACTTGGGTTGGCGCGGCGCAAATGCGCTTTTACGCGGGCGAGCAATTCAGGCACGGAGAACGGCTTCACCACATAATCGTCAGCACCTGTTGCAAGGCCACGAATACGCTCTTCTTCTTCGCCACGTGCTGTCATCATTATGATGGGGATGCGCGACGTTTCTTCTTTCGTGCGCCAGCGACGACAGAGTTCGATGCCGGACAATCCAGGTAACATCCAGTCGAGCAATATCAGGTCTGGTAGCTCTTCTTGCAGCTGCAACGAAGCTTCGTCTCCGCTTTCAGCGCTGGCTACGCGGTAGCCCTCAGCTTCTAGATTGTACCGCAACATGACCGCAAGGTCAGCCTCGTCTTCAACGATTAAGATGAAGGGCGCCATAGTTCGTCATCCAGTTTTCAAATCGCTAGTGGTTAGTGCAGATCAACTTTGCCAGATTCAATATCGTAATAAAGGTTCTCGCCTGTTTTCAAATAATAGGCGGCCTCTGCGATATTGGTGGCGTGGTCCCCAGCGCGCTCCAAGTTTTTGGCGCAGAACAACAAATGCGTGCAATCGGTGATGTTGCGCGGGTCTTCCATCATATAGGTGAGAAACTCACGGAACAGCGAGATATAGAGCGCATCAACTTCGTCATCGCGACGGCACACATCCAAAGCAATGTTCGCATCGCGCAATGTAAAACTATCGAGCGAGCGTTTGATTTGCGCGAGCGCCAAATCCGACATGTGTCGAATACCATTATAAAGCTGCTTGGATACGCGTTGGCTATCAATGTGCTTCACGCGACGGGCCAAGTTTTTGGCGATATCGCCGACGCGTTCCAAATCGTTGGCCACGTGAATAGCTGAAACGATATGGCGCAAGTCACCGGCCATCGGCTGGCGGCGAGCGATCATGGACACCGCTTTTTCGTCGATATAGCGCTGCATATCATCAACTGCTTTGTCCGCTTTTGATGTTTTCTTGGCCAATTCATGATCCACGCGGATCAGCGCTTGAGTGGCGTTGGTAATTGCGACTTCGACCATGCCGCCCATTTCGGAGATGGCGCGGGTGAGTTCAGTCAGTTCGTCTTCATACGACGTTACAATATGTTCGTTCGATGCGTTGGCCATTTTGCTGCCCTTTCGCCGCTAAATATTACCCGATCCGACCGGTAATGTAATCTTGGGTTTTCTTATGATGCGGATTTGTAAAAATCTGCTCGGTCGGACCTTCCTCGATCAACTTGCCGAGGTGGAAAAATGCTGTTTTTTGACTGACGCGCGCTGCTTGCTGCATGGAGTGCGTCACGATGACAATTGTGAAATTTTCACGCAGTTCGTCAATCAATTCTTCAATGATCGCTGTCGCGATCGGATCAAGCGCCGAGCATGGTTCATCCATCAACAAAACTTCAGGCTTTGTTGCGATGGCGCGCGCAATGCACAGACGCTGTTGCTGACCGCCAGACAAGCCAGTACCAGGTTGATCAAGACGGTCTTTGACCTCTTCCCACAAACCAGCGCGGCGCAAAGATGAGGTGACGATTTCATCAAGTTCGTCTTTGGTGCGGGTCATGCCATGAATACGCGGACCATAAGCCACGTTTTCATAAATCGACTTTGGAAATGGATTTGGTTTTTGAAAAACCATGCCAACGCGTGCGCGCAGTTCCACCACGTCGATAGCTTTGTCGTAAATGTCTTGGCCCTCAAGATTGATTTCGCCAGACACTTTACAAATGTCGATAGTGTCGTTCATGCGGTTGAGACAACGCAAGAAGGTCGACTTACCGCACCCAGATGGGCCGATCAGCGAAATCACCTGGTTAGCGACAATATCGAGGTCGACGTCGAACAAAGCCTGCTTTTCACCATAGTGAACGGACACATTGCGCCCGGACATTTTGACGGTTTCATTGGCCGTTTTCACGCTCGGCTGCAGAATATCGGTTGCTACACTCATTTCGAACCTTCAAATTTGGTTTCGCGATGCTGGGACTACCAGCGACGCTCAAATCGTTTACGCAGCACAACTGCAATGGCATTCATCGCAATCAAGAACGCCAACAATACCATAATGGCAGCTGATGTACGTTGTTGGAAAGCGGGTTCAGGGAAATCGGCCCACATAAAGATCTGCACGGGCAAGACCGTGGCGGGATCTGAGAAGGCCGCTGGCACATCAACCACAAAGGCGACCATACCAATCATCAGGAGGGGCGCGGTTTCACCCAATGCTTGCGCCATACCAATAATGGTACCGGTTAGGATGCCTGGCATTGCTAGCGGCAACACGTGATGGGTTACCGTTTGCAAGCGGGAGGCCCCGATACCTAAAGCCGCTTCGCGGATGGAAGGCGGCACCGCGCGCAATGCAGCGCGTGAAGCAATAATGATTGTGGGCAATGTCATCAATGCCAACACCATACCGCCCACATATGGCGCAGATCGATCGAGCTCGAAATAGTTGAGGAACACCGCCAAACCGAGCAAGCCAAACACAATGGATGGCACCGCTGCAAGGTTGTTGATATTCACTTCAATAATGGTCGTCCAACGGTTTTTCGGGGCAAACTCTTCAAGATATATCGCTGCGGCCACGCCCAATGGGAATGACAGCGCCAATGTGACGATCAATGTTAGGGCAGAACCAATAACCGCACCCAAGACACCGGCCATTTCTGGCTCACGGCTAGCGCCACGGGTGAAGAAGATCGAGTTAAAGCCATTGCGCACATAGCCGCGCTCGGCCAATTGGTCCGTCCAAACAATCTCTTGGTCTGAGAATTTGCGGTTGTCTTCAACAACATCCAATGTGCGCAATCGCCAAGTGCCGCTCGCGGCTTCAGTAACCGTCTCGTCCAACGGCAGATAAGCCACGGCCATTGCTGTATTCGGTGTTACCGAGGTCAGTTTCAGCACACTGTCGCCAACATATAAAAGGCTTGAAGGCATTTCGCCGGTGAGATTTTCACCCAATCCCTTATTCGCAATCCGTTCATCCAGCGCAACGGCCTGCTTTTCTAAAGCGTCAATTCGCTTGAGCAAAATTGCTAGGTCTTTTTCCGTTTTCGCTAGCGTCTTTTCCAAACGCTCCTTCACCGCGGCGTCGGTCGTGTTGGGCAAGCGCTCTTGCAGCGCTATAATTTCGCCTTCCAACTTCGCTTTGGAGCGCAAGGCACCGGCTTGTTGGTTGCGCAATGATGCGACTTGAACACCTAGTTGCGTTTTAGCAGAGGCCAGAGCATCGGCGAATATCGGAGAATCTGCAATCAGGCGATATTCTTTGCCTTGATTTTCGATTTTTAGGTTCGCTTTGCCGTCAGTATATGTGCTGCCCGAAATCTGGCCCTTTAGATATAGGTCGGCAAAATCTGAAATCGGCACTTCAACCTGCTTGTTCGAACCAATAATCGATGGGTCGTCCAAGATTTGCTGGCGAAGATAAACGGATGATCCGGAAGACAATATGCCGCCAAGAGCACGTTTGCCTTTGCGTGATGTCACTTCTGGGAACTCACCCCGAATTGCATCACGAATGATCCCATCATAGTCGGCTTGCTTCAAGGCATCATAGTCTGAACCATCAGTACCTAGGTTCTGAGCCGTCAGGTTGAATGGCAAGCTGACAAAGTTGAAGGTGAATGCTGGCAGACCTTGGCCGACCACAGAAGAAAGCAACAGCAACAAGAAACCAACCGATACGCCAATCGCTGCGCGCCCAATCCATTTGAAATAGGATTCCGTGCGATAGCGTTTGGCCAATCTGGCTCGCGCTTCTTCCGAGGTATGAACTGAGGTAAATTGCTGCAATTTGTCGTCCGCCAAATCAGTCATATTGCTCTCGATATTTCTGGATGACGCGCAATGCGACAACGTTAAGCATCAAGGTTACACAGAACAGCACCAAGCCAAGCGCAAAGGCTGCGAGGGTTTTTGCACTGTCAAATTCTTGGTCACCCACCAACAAGGTCACAATTTGTACCGTAACGGTGGTCACTGCTTCGAGTGGGTTTGCAGTTAGGTTTGCAGAAAGACCTGCAGCCATCACCACGATCATTGTTTCGCCAATTGCACGCGAGATGGCCAACATTAGGGCCGACACAATGCCAGGCAACGCAGCGGGAAGAATAACCCGGCGAATAGTTTCTGACTTCGTGGCGCCAAGGCCAGCTGACCCATCGCGCAGGCTTTGCGGAACAGAGTTGATCACATCATCTGAAAGCGACGACACAAACGGGATAATCATAATCCCCATCACAAGACCTGCAGCCAAAGCACTTTCGGACGAAACCGAAAGGCCAACCGCTTCGCCTGAATTGCGCAAGAACGGCGCAACTGTTAGCGCTGCAAAGAACCCATAAACAACCGTTGGAATACCGGCTAGCACTTCCAAGATTGGCTTGGCAGCGGCGCGAACACGCGGTGTTGCATAGTCTGAAAGGTAAATAGCGGACATGAGCCCAATCGGCGCTGCCACCAAAATGGCAATTGTTGTGATCAGCAATGTGCCTGCAAAAATTGGGATTGCGCCAAATACTTCAGAATTTCGGTCTGTCGCTTCTGACCCCACACCTTCAAACGCGCTTTGCGGGCTCCAATGTGTGCCGAACAAGAAGTCAAAGAACGGAACTTTTTGGAAGAAGTTGATGCTTTCAAAAATCAGCGAAAGAACGATGCCTAGTGTTGTGAGAATCGCGACACCAGAGGCGGCGATCAACGCGGCTGAAACAGCGCCTTCTACAAACTGACGTGCACGCAGATCGACCCGAATTTGGCGCCAAGCCAAATAGCCGCCACCGATAACCAAGCCAGCCATAATGAGTTGAACAACAAGGTTCGAGAAATTGTAGAAGTTGCGATAGCCTTCAATTGCAGTGAGCTCGACCGCGGTTACGTCACCAATGTTCTGACTTTGCGAAAAGCCAAATGCAGACCGCAAGAATGCACCCTGCTCAAGCTCGGTCAGCGCCTTAAACTCTTCGCCAAGCAAGCTTGCAACGGATGCGTCTGCGAAATAACGCGACACAAAAGTCCAGACAAGAAATACAAATGCTGCAGGCAGAATGCCACAAATCAGCAACATGCCGCCGTGGAAGGCGGGCTTTGAGTGCAGTGTCGTCGCATCACCATTGGTGATGGCTAGGGCACGGCTACGACCGGTGTAGAATAAACCACCACTTGCGGCGATTACGACCAATAAGGTGAGCCAGATTTGCACGACATGCCCCCAATAATTTTGCCCTCAACGAGCATAAACACCGCCCCTTTGTAAAGTCGGGGCGGTGCATAACTTAAAGATTCTTACATCTTTTGTGCAGCAACCAAACCTTCGGCGTCTGCTTTAAACTTGGCGCGATCTTCCTCTGGAAGTGGGATCAAGCCTTTTTCTGTAAGGTAACCTTCGTCACCCCAAGCATTTTCATTTGTGAATTCCGCAACATATTCCATGATGCCTGGAACAACACCCACATGCTCTTTTTTCACATAGAAGAATAGTGAACGTGAAACTGGGTAGTCGCCATCCGCAATAGCGTCGAATGTTGGCTCAACGCCATCAACATTTGCGCCTTTGATCTTGTCAGCGTTTTGATCAAGGAATGAGAAACCGAAGATGCCGAATGCTGAAGGGTTCGCTTCAAGCTTCTGAACGATCAGGTTGTCATTTTCGCCAGCGTCGATGAACGCGCCATCTTCGCGAATTTCTGAACATGCTTCTTCTTCGATGCCTTCTTGGCAGGCTTCTTCCATCACAAGTTCAACAAACGCATCGCGTGTGCCTGATGTTGGTGGAGGGCCAAGAACCTCGATTGGCTCAGCTGGAAGAGATGGGTCGATATCTGACCAGAATGTATATGGGTTCGCAACAACTTCACCGTCAACCACAACGTTCTTAGCCAATGCTAGGAAGATTTGCTCACGCGTTACGTTCAAGTCAGCACCTGACTTTGCGTTTGAAAGAACGATGCCGTCAAAGCCGACTTTAACTTCAACAGCTGTCACGCCATTGGCATTACATTTGTCGATCTCTTTGTTTTTGATGCGACGTGAAGCATTGGTGATGTCTGGTGTGCCTTCGCCAACGCCTTCACAAAACAGTTTCAAGCCACCGCCTGAACCGGTTGATTCAACAACTGGTGTTGGGAAGTCAGTGGTTTGACCGAAACGCTCAGCAACCGCTGTAGCGAATGGGAATACTGTTGATGAACCAACAATTGAGATTTGGTCGCGGGCTTGCGCGCCGGTAGCTGCCAATGAGCTAGCAACGAGAATTGCTGCTGCGCTTGCGTAAGTGGCGAATTTCATGATGTCTGCCTTTCAGAGCTCACATTCGAAACATAAAACTATCAGCCGATCTTCTTAATGCTGGCCCGCTTTTCCTTTGGCTGGGCTAGCTGATCGAACTGGGCGCACAATATGGCGGCGACAATGACGTTTTATGTCAGTTAAATGACAATTAGATGACAGTATATCCAATTGAAATATAACGTTTATTTCCGAAACTTTCTGTGAGTAACGCATGTTTGTGACACATTATGTCACGATAGGCAGATGCTGACCTTGGTGCCCTCACCGACTCGCGATGAAATCTGCAAGTCGCCGCGGTGGCGTCCTATAATATGCTTTACGATTGCCAGGCCAAGGCCCGTACCCTTCTTGCGGCGCGAAGATTCAGCGTCCACGCGATAGAATCGTTCTGTTAGGCGTGGGACATGTTCAGCGGGGATGCCTTGGCCGTAGTCTTGCACTTCAATACGCAACTTGTGATTGGTGTGCAGATTGCATGGCACAATACGCACATCTACCTTTTTGCCGCTTGTGCCATACTTGATGGCGTTTTCGACCAAGTTGGTCATCACTTGCATCAATTCGTTCCGATCCCCTGAAACAACTGCTTCTTCAACAACCTTGTCAAAACTGATTGTGATGTCTTCTTCCTTGGCCTGCGGCTGCAAAAGCTCAATAGCCTCTTTGCAGATAGTGGCAACATCAACCTTATCTGTCGGGCGCATGTGCTGGCGCAATTCGATCCGAGAGAGCGAAAGCAAATCGTCAATCAAGCGCGACATACGCTCAGCTTGGGTATGCATGATGCCCATGAACTTTTCGCGCGCGGCAGGGTCGTTAGCAGCCGGACCACGCAATGTGTCCAAGAAGCCAATGAGCGACGTCAAAGGCGTACGCAATTCGTGACTGGCATTAGCCACAAAGTCGGCGCGCATCTGATCGTGTATGCGTTGAGCTGTTTGATTGACGATTGAGACAACCAAAAGCTCAGATCTCTTGCTTGGGGCGACGCCCGGTTTTTTTGCTTCGAGCGGTGTTACGGATATTTGGTACCAGCTGTCAGCAGGCACCGTTTCATGAAACTCTCCCGTCACACGCTTGTTGCCAGATATTGCTTGATCAATTGTGTTCAAAAACGTTGGATTTCTAAGGGAAAACGCCAGTGGGTCGCCAACAGTTGAAGCCGGGAACTCGCTCGCTGCGGCATTATTTCGATAACGCAGAATGGCGCGACGATCGACAATCAGACAAGGGTCAGCAAGAGACTCGGCGAAACGTTTAAGAGAAATGTCGGGCCAAATGCTATTCTTTTTGTTCATTGGCAATTCGTTGCGCATTAGCCGCGCGCGGCGTGGCACTGCAATGGTTGCAAGGAATATCAAGGAGAACGCCAGCAGCGCATCAACAAAGCCAAGTTTGCCTGTCGCATAAAGACCGACAAATACGAGAACGCAGGTAATAAGCACCCAGCGCGCGGCGTAGAAACGATCGCGCCAGCGTTGCACTTCAGTTGGATTATCGATTGAATTAGACCCCATGATTACAATGCTTGAAATTTTGAACCGAAAGCGAAAGCAAATTTGAAGCAAACACGTTTACACGTTTAATGTAAAATTGATGCGACAGATGTTTGACTTTACTTTCAAAGCTATAACACTATTCACACACGCAATCTAGCAATCCAAAAGTAGGAACCTTATGGCCGATCGCCCTGCCCCATTTGATTTAGATGATCCAAAACTGAACAAAGAAATCGACGAAGGCGCATTCCAGAGCGGCAACTATCCTTACGAAAAGAAGCTAGACACCAAAAAATATGAAAAGACCTTGTTGGCTTTGCAGATTGAATTGGTGAAGTTGCAAAGTCATCTAAGCGCTGAAGGTGGACGTGTAGCCGCCTTGTTCGAAGGTCGCGATGCGGCTGGCAAGGGCGGCTCAATCCGTCGCTATCTCAACTATCTCAACCCCCGCCAAAGCCGCACAATTGCGCTGTCTAAACCAACTGAGCGCGAGCAAGGCCAATGGTATTTCCAGCGTTATGCCAAACACTTACCTACAAGAGGGGAACAAGTTTTGTTTGACCGCTCTTGGTACAATCGTGCGGTGGTGGAACCCGTCATGGGGTTTTGCACAGCTGAGCAAACTGAAAAGTTCTTGACCGAGGCGCCGCAGTTCGAGCGCATGATCGTTGATGAAGGCATCCACTTTTTTAAGTTCTGGCTCAATATCGGCGAAAAAATGCAATGGAAACGCTTTCACGCCCGTCGCCATGACCCGCTAAAACAATGGAAGCTTAGCCCGATTGATCGCAAAGCTTTAGGCATGTGGGATGAATATAGTGAAGCGCGTGATCGCATGTTGGATAGAACGGACACCAAACATGCGCCTTGGACGATCATTCGCTCAAATGACAAACGACGGGCGCGCATTGCGATCATGCAATGTGTGTTGTCCAATATTGACTATAAAGGGCGCGATGAAAAACTGGTGAGCGATATCGACCCAGAGATTGTGCAAAGCGCGGCAACGTTTTTGAAGCATCACCGCGCTGACGAGTGATCGTTTAGGCAACTGCGCCAGGTGTTACACGATTGTCGGGGATTACGACGATCGGCGCACCTTTGGTCACGCGACCGTACAGGTCAACAATATCGTGGTTGACCAAGCGGATACAGCCAGAAGAAGCTGCTGAACCTATTGACCACCATTCAGGTGAACCATGAATGCGGTAAAGTGTATCGCGACCATTCATAAAAATATAAAGCGCGCGTGCACCTAAGGGATTGTCCAACCCCGGAGGCTGTCCCTTAGCCCACTTTTCCAGCTCAGGCACACGCTCAATCATCTCACGCGGCGGCGTCCATGTTGGCCAACGGCGTTTCATTTGCACGGTGGCGCGGCCAGACCATTCAAAGCCTGCTTTGCCAACGCCAATACCATACCGCATCGCTTTGTTGTCTGGCATGGTGAGGTAAAGGAAGCGGTTTGGTGTGTCGATAACAATTGTACCTGGCACTTCGCCAAACGGATCATCGACGACTTGACGCCAATATTGGCGCTCAATGCGGTTACCCGGAATTGCAGGAATTGTGAACTCACCATCATCGATGGCGGCATAGCGCATTAAATCTGCACGCTGTTGATCGCGAAAGCTTGCAGCGCGCAACTCAGCAGAACCTGAAGCACCACAGGCAGCAAGCACAGATGTTGCCGCAGCACTTGTACCAAGCGCGAGGAATTGTCGGCGGTTAATTTGTTTAATCATAACACACTAAATCTAGCTGGCCGGAAATGGTTCCACCTCCGGTCGGTTATTCTTGAGTTGGTCGACACATAACGCAAAACAGAAATGTTTGATACTGCGTTTTGGCAACAGTGCAGAATTTTACAACCGGCTACCAACAACTTTTTGTGAACTCAATGTCAATTCGCGCGCGGTGCAATGCCACCAATTTGGTCCGTAATATGTCGCGCAGCAGCCATCACATAGTCGGCAAGTTCTTCTACTTTCTCAGCTTTCACCCGAACGGTGGGCCCCGAAATTGACACCGCGAATATTGGCTCGCCAAATTCATCAAATATTGGTGCGCCGATGCACCGAAGCCCAATGGATTGCTCTTCGTCATCTATTGCGTAGCCGCGCGCTCGAATGAGCTGAAAATCGGCACGCAATTGTTCAACCGTCCCGTGGGTTTTTTCCGTGAGGCTAAAAAACTCAATTTGCCCAATCGTATTGTCACGTTGTGGGCTTGGGCTAAATGCTAGAATTGCCTTGCCAACCGCACTTGCGTGAAGCGGCCCGCGCGCGCCCAGCGGCACCGCCATGCGCATCGCTTCATTACATTCGATTTGCGCCACGAAGGTCAATGTTGCGTTTTTCACAACCGCTAGGTTTGAAGTTTCCCCCGTTTGCGCCACCAATTCGCGCATGGTTTGGCGCGCCGTCGCGATATGATCGCGGCGTCGCAAATATCCCGCTCCAGCTCGAAATGCCGCCAACCCGACAAACCAGCGATTTGTGTCGGTTTCAAAACTAACAAAATCCAACGCCTGCAAGCTCGAAAGCAAGCGGTGGGTTGTTGATGGCGCCAATTCCGCCAATGGCGCAATCTCAGCCAAGGTAAGACCATCTGGATGCTCGGCGAGCAATTGCAAAAGGGCAAGCGCGCGGTTGAGTGACTGCACGCTGCCTTTTGATTGCTCTTTGTTTGCCACTTGCGCCATCTTTGGTGACTAGGCGGCAGCTTTGGCTTGTTTGCGTCGCTGGTGCAGAATTGGCTCGGTGTAACCGCTTGGCTGGTTCACGCCATCAAAAACCAAATCACAAGCCGCTTGGAAGGCGATTGAAGCATCAAAGTCCCCTGCCATTGGACGATAAAGCGGATCGCCGGCATTTTGTTGATCAACAATAGCTGCCATTTTCTTCATTGCGTCCATCACTTGGTCTTTGCTAACCAAACCATGTTCCAGCCAGTTTGCAATGTGCTGAGAAGAAATACGCAAAGTTGCGCGGTCTTCCATCAAACCAACATCATGAATGTCCGGCACCTTTGAACAGCCAACACCCTGGTCGATCCAGCGAACGACATATCCCAGAATGCCTTGCGCATTGTTTTCCAGTTCAGCGGAGACTTCTTCTGATGAAAGGTTTTGGCCAGCAAGCAATGGCGGTGTCAGAATGTCAGTGAGGCTGGCCTTGGCACGTTTTTCCAGTTCAGCTTGGCGATCGAACACATTGAGCTGATGATAATGCATGGCGTGCAGCGTTGCTGCCGTTGGAGATGGCACCCAAGCGCAGTTTGCACCGGCGTTTAGGTGGCCGATCTTTTGTACAACCATTTCCGCCATTTCATCAGGCATTGCCCACATGCCTTTGCCGATCTGCGCGGTGCCGGAAAAACCCGTTTCCAAGCCATTGTCGACATTCCAGTCTTCATAGGCAGCCAACCAAGGCTGTCCTTTGATGACGCCTTTTGGCAGAACGGGGCCTGCTTGCATTGAGGTATGAATTTCATCGCCGGTCCGATCAAGGAAGCCCGTATTGATAAACACAATCCGGTCTTTTACGGCACGGATGCACTCTTTCAAGTTTACGGTCGTGCGGCGCTCTTCATCCATCACGCCAATTTTGACTGTGTGGCGCGCAAGGCCAAGCTCATCTTCGACCAAGTTGAACAAATCATTGGCGAGTTTGACCTCGTCAGGACCATGCATCTTCGGCTTCACAATATAGATCGAGCCGGCGCGAGAGTTGCGGATGCCTGTTGATTTTTTCAGATCATGCATCGCGCACAAAACGGTCATCAGCGCATCGAGCATGCCTTCAGGCACCTCATTGCCATCTTTATCTAGAACCGCGTCAATGGTCATCAGGTGACCAACATTGCGCACCAAAAGCAAGGATCGCCCAGGCAGCGAAATGGCTTCGCCGTTTTTCCCTTCAAATGCCAAATCTGGATTGAGTGCGCGGGTCATCGTTTTGCCGCCCTTTTGGAAGCTGGCAGAAAGATCGCCCTTCATTAGCCCCAACCAGTTGCCATAGACTGCCGCTTTGTCTTCTGCGTCCACTGCAGCGACAGAATCTTCGCAATCCTGAATGGCAGTCATCGCTGATTCAACGTTGATGTCTTTGACGCCGGCCCTGCTTTGCCCGCCAATTGGATCGCTCGGATCTATGACAATTTCAATGTGCAAACCGTTGTTTTTAAGCAAAATGCCAAGTGCGCCCTTGTTGTCGCGCGTGCCCAAGAATTGTGACGGATCTGCAAGTTGTGTTTCGCCACTTTCAAGCTTGGCCACGAGATTAGCATTTGAGATCTCATAGCGAATGACATCTCCATGCTTTGCGTTAATAAGTGGAGCAGCCTCATCCAAAAATGCCGCGGCGGCAGCAATAACGGCGTCTCCGCGTTTTGCGTTATAACCCTTGCCTGGTGCGAGGTCGCCTTCTTGTGAAATAGCGTCAGTGCCGTAATAGGCATCGTAAAGGCTGCCCCAGCGTGCGTTTGCGGCATTTAGTGCAAAGCGCGCATTCATAACCGGCACAACAAGTTGTGGCCCAGCAACTTTTGCAATTTCTGGATCTACATTTTGGGTTGCGATTTTGAAATCGCCGCCTTCAGGCACTAAGTAGCCAATCTCCTTGAGAAAGGCTTGGTATTCGCCTTGATCAATTGGCTTGCCCGCGCGGGCTTTGTGCCATTCGTCAATCTTGGCTTGCAGTGTCTCTCTGAATGCAAGTAACTCGCGATTACGAGGCCCAAGACTGTTGAGGATATTTTCAAATGACGCCCACACCTGATCTGCTGTAAGGGGCAAACCATCCAACACCTTATCCGTGACAAGGTCCGCCAAGGGTTGTGCAACTTTTAGTGTTCCATATTGGATGTAGGTATCAGCCATTCAAATTCTCCCGTTTATTCCACCGCAGAGAATAGAGGAAAATTTGAACCTGTCAACAAAATGGAATGCAATTCCACATTATGGAATTACGATGATGGTCGAGTAAGGATAAAGGTTGCAACAGCGCACAATGTGACGATTTGAATGATGACCACGTGCATAGGCACACCCACCACATAGCTAATTGCGAGCACTGCAAGCATTGAAAGCACTGCTATGACTTTTACGCGCGGCGCAATGGCACCTCGTTCATTCCAATCTTGGATTGCGGGGCCAAATTGTGGATGGTTTACCAACCAATTATGCAGCCGATCCGAACTTCGTGCGAAACAAAAAACCGCCAACAACATAAAGGGGGTGGTCGGCAAAAGTGGCAAAAAGGCACCGACAAACCCAAGTCCGAAGCTGATAAGCCCAGCACTCAGCCACATTGTCCGTTTAAATGAATTCATCTGTCTCGCTTTCTGAACTCAATTCAAATGGGACATTTGGCGCATAATTACAATTGGCTCTTGCAAATCAATTTAAACATGATTATAAAAATCATGTTAATGTCACGATGTCACCTGCCTAAAACGACATCTTATCGGGCCCACTCCCCCTTTCCTTTCGTGGGCTTGAACACGCACCCGGCCTTTACAAAAGGTCGGGTGTATTTGTTTGACCTTTATCATTTGCCAAACCGGCGCCCTGTGCCAATCTTAAAAAAACAGGGAGACAATCATGCGCACAAAGAGTCTTGCAATTTTTACGGCCTGTCTGCTGGCTGCAAACGGCAATGCAGTTGCAAATGACAGTTCGGCAAAAATATCGGCTGGCGGCATTGTATTAGAAAAAACTGACAAGGTGCGTATGCTCAGCGAAGACCTCTATGTCAGCAAAGACCTGGTGAAGGTGAGTTATGTCTACAAAAACATTACCGGATCGCCAGCCAACCTAACTGTAGCGTTCCCATTGCCCAAGATTACGGCTGAGAGCGTTTATGAAAGCTACCCAGAGCATTTTGCGGACACAAGATTTATCAACTTCACCACCAAAATCGATGGCGTTGCCATCGAACCACGTGAGATCATCAACATAAAATCACACGATGGTCGCAACGTTACTGACTTCTTCAAACAACGTGGTCTGCCGCTCGCGCCGTTTGACGATTTCTGGAGTTTTGGTTTTGATAACGAATATGACGACGTGAAAAATGTCGTTTTGTTGGATGAACTAAGGCAAGAAAAATTGCTGGTTAAAGACGCCGATGGATATGAACGACGCGCCTGGACAACCGAAATATACTATGTTTGGCAGTATACCTTCGAACCGAATGTGGCTGTGCAGGTCGACCATAGCTATGCGCCAATAATTGGCGGCCAGTTTTTCGCAGGCGACGTCACCTATGACGACTGGAGCTTCAAAGCTTACTTCCAGAAAGAGTTTTGCGCCAGCGAAGGCGAATGGAATGCACTTGAGAAGATAAATGCCAAGATCGCCAACCCGCTCATAAGTGAAGTGGGCTACATCCTGCAAACCGGCAATAATTGGGCAGGAACGATTGGCAATTTCCGGCTCACTCTGGACAAGTCTGACCCGCGCAACATCGTGACATTGTGCTGGGACGGCAAACTGACAAAAATTGCGCCAACCCAGTTTAGGTTTGAAGCTGAAAACTACACACCAAACCAAGACATTGTGATGGCGGTAACGCAAGGCTACCGCGATTACTAGAATGATTAGCTGGTGTTGAGAAAAGAAAAAGGCGACCAAAGGGCCGCCTTAATTCCAAAAGTCTTTGTAGGCAGAGTTTTAGAACTCTTTCCATTCAGCGTCTGTGTCGACCGCCGCGTTACCATTTGACAGGTATGACTTGGCGACTGTGGCAACTTTTTGCTGCAATGCCTTAATACCTGTCGCCGGCTGTGGTGCCGGTGCTGGATCAGCTGCGGGCACCGACTGCGAAGAGCGGCGTGCTGCACCATCAGTGACAAACACATCAACAATCTGGTCAAGCTCGTTCGCCTGGCTCTCGGTTTGCTCAATAGCTGCATTGGTCTCTTCAACCAATGATGCGTTACGTTGTGTCATCTCATCCATCTCAGCAATTGACATTGAGATGTCATTGATTGAATTCGACTGCTCTTTGCTTTCTCTTGCAATCTCGTCCATCAATGCCGTAACGCCGCGAACTGATTCAACGATGCCATCAAGGTTCTGCGCTGCTTGCGCCACCAATTTGGTACCACTGTTCACTTCAGAGCCAGACTGCTCGATGAGCACTTTAACCTCAGAAGACGCTTCGGCCGCAGATTGTGCCAAGCGACGAACTTCAACGGCCACAACCGCGAAGCCCTTACCAGCTTCACCGGCGCGGGCGGCTTCAACCGAAGCGTTCAGCGCAAGCAAGTTGGTTTGGAACGCGATATCATCGATCATGCCGATAATATCTGAGATTTTCGCAGCAGATGCTGTGATACGCTGCATCGCTTCGTTCGCTTCGTTCATCACCTGGCCACCGCGTTCGGCGACTGAGCGGGCTTCGCTTGCTGAAGCTTGAGCTTTCTGAGCGCGCTCTGTGTTGTCTCGAACGGTTTCGGCGAGCTGTTCAGTTGAAGCCGATGTTTCTTCAATTGAAGCGGCTTGACGAGTCGTGCGCTCAGACAAATCGTTCGCACCTGAAAGAATTTCACCTGTTGCGGTTTTCAACCCACGTGATGTTGTGCGGATTTTGCCAACAACTTCTGTTAGCTGCTCACCAACGCGGTTGGTATCATCTTGCAGTTTTTTGAAGGCGCCTTTGTAGTTGCCTTCCATACGCTGCGTAAGGTCTGTATTGGCAAGCGCTGACAATACTTTAGCCGTTTCGCCAACACCACGATCTACAGTTTCAACCAAGTTATTCACGCCATGCGCCAAACGGTTGAGTTCTTCATCAGGAAATTCAGCTTGAACCCGTTGCGAGAAGTCACCATCGACAGCTGCATCAACAACCGCGCCAAACGCGTTTTGCAACTCTTCCATCATTTTGCGACGTTCAACACCGCGACGCTGTGAAGCTTCTTTTTCTTCCTCGGTCATTTGCAGCA
The DNA here is from genome assembly GCF_030159895.1 of Maritalea porphyrae. Lineage (GTDB taxonomy): Bacteria > Pseudomonadota > Alphaproteobacteria > Rhizobiales > Devosiaceae > Maritalea > Maritalea porphyrae. The sequence goes on along the minus strand of NZ_BSNI01000002.1, from coordinate 1,117,177 downwards.
CTTTGATACCGTTCTCACGGAACACTTCAACCGCGCGTGCCATTTCGCCCAACTCGTCGGTGCGATCAGATCCGCGCACTTCAACATCAAGGTCACCCTCAGCCAAATCGCGCATGGTTGCGGTGAGGTTTGAGATATTGCCTGTGATCGTACGGGAGAAGAACAGTCCAACTAGGACAGCTATCAACATTGTTCCGCCGCCAACGAGCAGCATCATGTTGCGCATTTCTTCAACTGGTTTGTGAAGTGCCGCAAAGCTTTCTACAGCGACCATTGCCCAATTAACACCAGCGAAGGATACAGGAACTGCTTCAACATGCATCTTTTCGTTGCGGTAAGCACTGGTGATGCTTTGCGCTTGCTCACCGGCAAGTGCTGCGGTAATTGCTTCGGCTTCAAAACTTGTTGTGAATTGATCATTTTCTTCGGTAAATGTTGAATCTACACGAAGCAAATTGTCTGCACCTACAAGTAGTGTTTCGCCAGTTTCACCAAGACCCTTCTTCAGGCTAACGAAGTTTGCGATTGTATCGATCGGCACACCAAATGCCAGGACGCCTGCAACATTGCCTTTTGTATCGAGAACCTTTGCGCCCATGAAGCTTGCCGCCGCGCCATTATAGGCTGCGTAAGGCGCGAAATCTGTGAAGGCAACTTCGCCTTCTGGTACTTCAAGCGCTGACTTGTAGAGCGAATCTAGGATTGTGCCCGCTTCAATCTGCGTGGCAAAGTCGACATTCTTGAACACCGAATAAACAACAACGCCATCCGCTGAAATCATCAAAACGTCACGATAGCCCGCATTGACCGCCTGAGTGGAGAGGCTCGGGTGGATGCGAGAATGCGAGAAATCGTAGTTTGTGAATTGCTTAGCGGTATTGGCCAGATGCCGTTCGTTTTCAGCGTGAGGGTTGTTGGTTATAAAACCTTCTTGCAAAAACGCTGTCGGGTTCTTGTCAGCTTGTTCCCAAGTGCTTCGCAACTCGCTCAATGAGCTGCCCAATGCCCCGTCACCTGCGGTTTTCAGCAGGTCGGTTTTCATATTTTCCAGCAACCCGGTCATCGACTCAGCGCGTATAGACGCAATCGTCGACAATCTTTGCTCCGCCATTTGGTTTACGGTGGATTCGCTGACCCGGTAGCTTACAAGCCCTACCCCAAGTGCAACAAAAAGCGCCGCCCCCACGAGGACCATTGGCAATTTCTGGGAAATCTTGATTGTTGGCAACTTCATACTTTTTAACATCGAGTCTTCTCCACCTCGAACGAGCAATTCAATAATACAGCGCCGGTTCGCGCAAATTCGTTCGAGCGCTATTACCCCCGCGCGTTCGAACAATTATTGTTGGTTACCAAGACTACAACAGAACTCCTGAATCAAATCTAAATAAAAAGGCCCCTTTACCGAAGTAAAGAGGCCTTAAATTGGTATGTAATTTGGCGGTTGGTCTAACTCAAAGCGCCAATAACTGCTTCGATTTTCTTTTTCATCGTTCCCGCATCAAACGGCTTGATGACATAGTTATTCACGCCACAGCTGATTGCTTCCTTCACTTGCTCTTTGTCACCACGACCAGTGGCCATAATGAAAGGCATCGAAGAGGTACGCGGATGCTTTCTGATAACCTTGAGTAAGGTCAAACCGTCAACATCGTCCATATTCCAATCTGAAATAATCAGGTCGACATTTGCGGATTCGAGTTTAAGCAACGCGTCGCGCCCAGACTTGGCTTCAACAACGTTCTTGAACCCCAACTGGTTCAAGATGAATTTACAAATACCGCGCATTGATTGCTGGTCATCAACAATCAAAACGCACATCGAACTTGCTTTGGGCATTAGCAGATGCCTCTAGTTTCAGGAAACATACGATTTACTTCAGTTCTGATCTTATCCATTAACAGTTACCAATCCCTCAATGCTCTATGCCGCAGCTTTACGGCGTTCCAAAGCGCTGATGAGCTTTGCTGCTATTTTTTCTACGGACGCTTCTTCGTCCACGGCACCCATCTCCATGGCAGCACGCGGCATACCATAAATCAGGGCCGATGATTTACTCTGGCCAATTGTAAAACTTCCGGTATCGTGCATGAGTTTCATGCCGTTCGCGCCGTCTTTCCCCATGCCCGTCAAGATCGCACCTACAGCATCCGCTCCGACCTGCTTGGAGACTGATTCAAACAGCACATCAACTGACGGACGGTGACCAGAAACTGGTCCATCTTCACCCAGACGGCACTTCAATTGACCAGACGACTTTTCAATACGCAAATGCGCGTGACCAGGTGCAACATAGGCATGACCAGGTTGCAGCACCAATCTCTCGGTGGCCTCAACGACAGTCAAAGCGCAAGTTTCATCCAAGCGCTGCGCAAACCGAGCAGTAAATCCTGCGGGCATATGCTGCGCAATCACCACAGGAGGCGAGTCTTTTGGCAAACCTGAAAGTACTGTTTTCACCGCTTCGACACCACCGGTTGATGCACCAATTGCGATGAGTGCATTTGATGAAACCTTTGCGCCCGACGCAACCGGAGTTGCTGGCGTAGCTTTTTCTGGCGCAGGTTGACGTGCCATCGCACGACCACGAACATCTGATTGCGATGCCGCGATAACTTTATCGCGCACTTCCCGACCAAACTGCTCAAGACCACCAGCCAAGTCGTGACCTGGTTTTGCAACAAAGTCGACAGCGCCAAGTTCCAAAGCAAGCAGTGTTTCTTGCGCACCTTTTTGTGTGAGGGTCGAAATCATCACAACTGGCGTTGGTCGCAAGCGCATGATTTTTTCCAAAAATGCCAAACCATTCATGTTTGGCATTTCGATATCTAGCGTCACCACATCTGGGTTAAGCGTTTTAATTTTGCCTCGTGCATCAATTGGGTCGCAAGCTGTACCGACGACATGGATGTCATCACCTGCGGAAAGTAACGAAGAAAGCACTTCTCGAATAAGTGCAGAATCGTCAACAACGAGAACTTTGATCATGCGGCACTCCGTGCGCTAGCACCTAGTTTGTTTTGATAAACGGTTTTGCCAACCAGCTTAAACTTGTCAGCAACTGAATTGAGGTTTTCCGAGTGCCCAATGTAAAGAAACGCGTTTGGCTTAAGCAGCTCACCCATGCGGGTGAACATTTTTTCTTGGGTCGGCTTATTAAAGTAGATCGCTACGTTGCGGCAGAAGATGGCGTCAAACGGCCCACGCATTGGCCAAGCTTCCATCAAGTTGAGCGACTTAAACGTCACTATTGAACGAGCATGATCAGGAATGCGCACATTGCCGGCGCCATCGCGGTCAAAAAGCTTTACGCGTTCAGGAGACAGACCAGACAAGTCGCCTGCTTTGTAAACGCCGGTTTTTGCTTTTTCGACAACGTTAGTGTCGATATCAGTTGCTAGGATTTTGAAATCCCATGTCTTTAGTTTGGGATGCGCAGCCAAAAGGCTCAGCGCAATCGTATATGGCTCTTGCCCGGTAGAACAACCAGCCGACCAAAGGCGCAGTCGAGATTTGTTTGGATTGGCCGGATCATTGACGATACCACCAATATAGTCGTTCAAATGATCAAAATGGTGATCTTCACGAAAGAACCTAGTGAGATTAGTTGTTAGCGCGTTGATGAACTCTTGAACTTCATCAGCCGACCCGTTTCGATCCAAATGATCCAAATAGGCTGTAAACGTATCTAAGTTCAAACGTCGGATAATTTTTGATAGTCGCGACACAACAAGGGTGCGCTTGGCATCGCTCATCGAAATGCCTGCCAAATCATATACTTTGTTTCTTACCGCTTCGAATTCGCGATCCGACAAAGAAATTTCACCGCTATCCATGATGTTGCTGGCCCCTGTGATACGCTCGACTACAAAAAGACAATTCAGTTGGCGCCCAACTTAATCGTCTGCAACTCCTAAATTGGCAAACAAACCGCCACCCATTGCGGGCGATATTTTTGCCGATTGCCGCCTATTGTCGTCTCACACCCCTTATTTTTGGTAAATGAAACGCACATGGTGCAAAAAATTCAGGAATTCTGGGCAGCGCGAGCAACTCGAATTCCAGCAACGCAACTCCAAAATGGAGCCGCCACCTAAATTCGGAGACTAATTTGCAATGGTTAACAGAGCGTTGCCATTGGTCACTGATGTAAACCAAATGATAACAAAATGTCGTCTTAGAACAATTCGATATCGTCGTGAGTTTCGACTGGCTTGTTGGCTTTTGAAATTTCTTCTTTGATCAAGCCATCATTTACTGAGCTATCGAGGTGTTTGACAAAAACACGGCCGGGAACTGGCTGAAATACAACGCGCCGCGCATATGTCCCGCCAAGATCTTCCGCTTCGGCTTTGTACCCTTCCGCCGCGAGGAAGCCGCGGACAAAAGCTGCGTTTTTGGCACCAACATCATCCATCTTTTGGTTGATGTTTCCACCGCCAAAAACTTTGATTTCCAACTCTGTTCGTTGGCCAGAGCCCTGGGTGAGGACTTTGTTGATCAATTCTTCCATAGCGTAGGCGCCGTAGCGTGCGCTTTCACCGTATTTGTCTTTAGAACTATCGGATTGAACCCCGAGCAAGAAATGGTTCATTCCACCAACGCCGGTAATTTTGTCCCGAACACAGGCAGCAATACACGAGCCTAAAACAGTCGAGAATGCCGTCTCCGGTTCGCCAGACACATGACAATCGCCTTGATGAACTTGCACCGTTGATTGACGTGGAATGTCGCGAGGGGATCTGATCGATTCTGTCACTGATTCATCCTGTATTACTTTTGCCTACCACCCTAACCCTGAATTTATTAGTGAACTGCTAACCACAACGAGAACATTCGCTTATTTTTAGAAAAAAGAAAGTGGCAGTTAGGAATTGAATTGTAGATTGGGCGAGCAAGTTAAAGGGGGAATTTTAGTATGTCCTTGGACAAGTTAGCGGTCGAATTGGAAGAGACCGCACGCCAAACCGCTGAAATGATTGACAAAATCAACGACAGCCTCGGCGTTCTAATGAATAACAAGCTCGATAGTGACGATGCACGTAGCACCGCCATTCAACAAATGCTGGTTGCTTTGCAAGCACAAGATCGTATTCAACAACGATCTGATAATATCGCAAAAGCTGCGCGTTTGATGGCAAAAGTCATCGATGACATTTCTGAAAATATCGATCATAAAGATATTTGGTCAGAGTTGACATTGGATGAGTTGCGCAAGCCAAATCTATCTGGCATTGCCGGTCGCGCGAAGCACGACGACATCGAATTATTCTGATTTGCGGGGAGTTTATTTCCCGCAAAACAAAAGCCCGGTCAAACCGGGCTTTTTTTGCATTCTGATTTTGAAATTCTAACCGTCTAGATTTCTTCGCCAGTTTGGCCCACGACAGATTCCAAATCGATCAAACCAACCATCCGGCTATCATGTGTCACGATGCCATTTAGCAGTTCTGAATCCATATTCTCCCCTTCAGGTACAGGGTGGATGTCGTTCTTTTGAACCGTCAAAATGTCAGATACCGCATCAACCAAAATGCCGATCCATTTTTCACCAACCGCAAGCACTACAACCACATGGGTTTTTGTTGCTTCGGTGACGCCAGCGCCAAATCGAGCACGAAGATCAAAGATCGGCACGATCGTGCCGCGTAGGTTGACCACCCCGCGCACAAACTCTTTTGTATTTGGTAGTGGCGTCGCACCGTTCCACGCTCGAATTTCACGAACTGTGGTGATTTCGACCCCGTAAGCTTGCTCACCAATTGAAAATGCAATCAACTGAATGGAGTTTGCACCGCCAACTTCAAGATCATTTTCGTTGAGTTCGATGGCTTCCATGATTTCCTCTCAATCTTAAGCGTTATGCCGCCGCACTGCGATGATTTACACGAGTTGTCTTCAACCCTTGGACGTCAACAATGAGCGCCACTTGTCCATCACCTAGGATTGTACCACCGGCAATACCGTCGATACGCTCATAGTTTTCCTCTAAACTCTTAATAACCACTTGCTGTTGACCGATAATTTCGTCGACAATGATCGCGAGTTTGTTAGTACCTTCTGCTTCGCACAAGACCACGAAGCGTTCATTTTCGTCCGCATCGGTGTGCATTGCAAAGCGTGTGGCCAGATCAACAACCGGCACATATTCACCGCGGATTTGCAGCAATCGCGAACCGCTCGGCACTTTGCCAAACTCTGCGCGACCCGCTTGAATTGTTTCAACAATCGATGACAGCGGCACAACATATGGACAGCCCGCAACAGACACCAACATCACATCAAGCACAGCCAATGTAAGTGGAAGACGAAGGGTCATTCGGGTGCCGCGACCAGGATTTGAGCGCACATGCACCGAACCACCGATCTTTTTGATGTTGGACAACACAACGTCCATGCCCACACCACGTCCTGAAATATCTGAGATTTCTGAAGCCGTTGAGAAACCAGGCGCAAAGATCAAATTGTCGATTTGCTCATCAGATGGGGTCTGGTCTTGCGGAACAACACCACGTTCTTTGGCGATGGCCAAGACCCGTTCGCGGTTAATACCCGCACCGTCATCTTCAACGATAATAAGAATGTTACCGCCTGCCTGTTCGGCAGAAAGGGTAATCGTACCCTGCTCCGGCTTACGCCGCTCGGTACGTTTTTCGCAACTTTCAATACCGTGGTCGGCTGAGTTGCGGATCATATGCGTTAGCGGATCAGACAATTGCTCAATAACGGTCTTGTCGATTTCGGTGTTCTCACCAACCATCTCGAGCTTGATCTTTTTGCCCGTCTTATTCGCCAATTCGCGAACCAGACGTGGCATACGCGAGAATACAGATTTAACCGGCTGCGCACGGATAGCCATAACACTATCTTGCAAGCCACGAGTGGTTTGGGCCAATACCTCAATACCGCGCACCAACTCTTGGTATTTGTCGCGCAGTGTTTCATCCATCTGCTGGGTGAGCATTGACTGCGTAATAACCAATTCTCCAACCATATTCACTACGCGGTCGACCTTATCAAGGTCCACACGAATGGATTGAACCGGCGGTTTTTCCGGCGTTTTTGGTTTTGCTGGCGCATTACCAAAGGCGGGTGCAGTCGATTTTGCTGCTGGCTCGGACGCTGGCGGCTGTGGTGTTGGCGCTGTTTCTTTTGGCGCTTCAGCTTTTTCAGCAACAGGTTCTTCTGGTTTTGCCTCTTCTGGCGCGGCGTCCATGTCCACACCCAACTCACCAGCAAGGTCAGCAAAGCTTGGCGCATCACCGGCATCATCGGCAGCAGCGGCAGGCGCTTCAGGAACTTCTAGAGCAGGTGCTGGGGCCGATGCTTCAGCAGGCACCTCTGGTGCAGGCTCGGTTGCGGCTTGATCGTCAGCCGGACCAATTTCTCCGACTAGAATTGATGTCTGGCGCTCGCTAAGTTCACCTGGTGGCGTAACTTCGATCTCACAGTCACCTTCAACAAACTCAAAGACTTCACGAATGCGCTCTTCGGTAACGTCATCGCCCTTAAGCGTAATCACCCACTGACAGTAAGGGTGGAACGGCTCGAAGTCGTTCAATTCAGGGATTTCGCGAATATCCGCGTTCACCTGTGAATCGCCAACAATTGCGAGTTCACGGAACAATAAGAGCGGGTCATTTGCCCGTTCAAACAACGCTGGAAGTGGCGTAAATGTCAGTGTCCAAGCGTCGGCAGCTGCGCCGAATTCAGGTGCGCCATCGGTGCCGTCACCGGCAAAAACCACATCTGCGTCTGAAAGATCGTCTGCAGCATCATCGAGCGCTGCGCCAAGATCTGTGTCGGCGCCAGCGTTGAGCGGCGGGCTTTCAAAAACGTCTTCGTCATCAGGCAGTTCAGCGGCTGGCGCGTCGGCATCGGCATCGACATTCACCATCACTGGCGTAAACTCGATATCGAAGTCCTCAGGCTCTTCTTCCTCGGCACCGTCAGGATTACAAAGCGCTTCAAACTCCGCTTTTTCCTCAGCACCATAACCGTCTTCGAGTTCGCGTCCTTCTTGTGCCGCTGAAACAAAATCAGCAACCAAATCGCTTGAACGGATACAAAGAGTGAGCACTTTCTCGCTCATCTCAATGCGGCCATCACGCACGAAATCTAGAAGTGTTTCAAAGCTGTGGGCAAATCCTACAAGACCTGTAAAGCCGAAGGCACCTGCGCCACCTTTGATCGAGTGAATTGCGCGAAAGACAGCATTGAGGCGTTCGGGGTCTTGATCCCCTTCCTCAATTGCCATGAACTGCTCTTCCAATTCGGTAAGCAGTTCAGAACATTCGTCGAAGTAGGTAGCCTTAAATTCGTCTAGTTCGCTCATGGCACATCCAACGCAACTCGGGGTTTATTATTAGTGAGAGACCTTTTTGATCACGCTGAGCAGCTTGTCCGGATCAAAAGGTTTCACGATCCAACCGGTACCGCCCGCAGCTCGACCTTGATCGCGCTTATCTTGGCTTGTTTCGGTTGTCAGAATTAGAATTGGCAAGCTTTGGTATTGACCAGAGGCCCGCACATTTTTGATGAACTCGATCCCGTCCATTACTGGCATATTGATGTCAGTAATAACTACATCGACATTTTCTGCACCCAAGACATCAAGACCTTCCTGACCATTTTCAGCCTGAAGAACTTCATATCCCGCGCCAGCCAACGTGTGCTGTAGCATTGCAAGAATTGTACGGGAGTCATCAACCGTGAGTACACGCATAAACTGACTATCCTTTCATTAACGGTGCAAAAGCGCTTTCCAAACCCAAAGTCTCAAGGGCAGAGGAAAAATGTTCACTCGGGGCGCTTAGCAAGAGTTGATAATTGTGGTTGCTCGCTGTTTTTGCAGCGCTGAGCAACATGAACAATGCGTTGGTTGAAACGCGTTCAACTTTTGCAAGGTTGATTTCCAAGTTGCCGGCATTTAGTGCTTCAAGCATTTCTTCACGCAGCTCATCAACTGCGCCGATATCAGCGATTGCTGGTAATTCGATCTGCTTTGTTTGCATGTCCGCCATAAATGGCATCCCCCGAAATACACGATTCATTCTCGCGCAGTTTCACCGCGAACTGTTTAATAATTCCTAACCATATTTGAAGAAGGCCAAATTCTAGGCAAAATGGTCTGTTTTTTGGCCGATTTTGCCTTTCAATACCCAGCCACTGCGCCATAATTGGTTCTTATTGGCACACACCGAATCGCACACCAACTTTGAGGAACGGCTCGGCAACAGCATTTTTTAGTGGGGATGAATATGAGCTTTGTTTTAGATGTTGAACAATTGGCCGGCATTTATGGCACACCAGCTCAAGCGTCCATCGTCAAAGAGATCGACTACCTTGACGATGTTTATCGTCCATTTGTTGAAAAAGCCCCGTTTGTAGCGCTCGCCACCGTATCTGAAGATGGAATTGACTGCTCGCCCCGTGGGGACCAGCCTGGCTTTGTTAGAGTTCAGGATCAGAAAACACTGATCATGCCCGACAGGCGGGGCAACAATCGAATTGATAGCTTGGCCAACATTGTGCGCGATCCGCGCACATCATTTTTGTTTCTCATTCCAGGCAGCAACACCGTATTACGTGTGAACGGCCAAGCGCGCGTCAGCATAGACCCTGAATTGCTTGCTTCATTTGAAGTTGAAGGCAAAGTGCCGCGCTCAGCCATCGTTCTAACGATCGACAAAGTCTATTTCCAATGCGCACGCGCGGTCATGCGGGCAGGTTTGTGGGACATAGACACCCATATCGATCCAAAGTCTCTTCCAACAGCTGGCGAAATGCTTAGCAATCTTAGCGAAGGCACAGTGGGCGGCAAAACATATGACGAAGGATGGGCAAAACGCGCAAAGGAAACGATGTGGTGATCTGACAAAAACTATGGCTGTACGGCAACACCTTGTGGCCGACCAAGCAAATACCCCTGCACGCCGCAGCCGCCAATCGCTTCAACAAAATCTAACTGCTCTTTGGTTTCCACGCCCTCAACAATGACCATAATATCGCTTTCGCCAAAACCGTTTATGGTGCGTTTCAATTGTTGTTTGCCGCGTTGCGTTTCAAGCATCGACTTGAACCAAGAACCGTCGAGTTTGACGATATCCGGCGACAATTTTTCGATACGGTTTCTATCCGAAAAACGCACGCCATAATCATCAACGGCAACTTTTATCCCAAAACTTTTGAAGCATTCGATGATATTTGCAAACACCTGATCATCTTGTGATTTTTCTTCGATAACTTCGCAGACGAAATCTTGAGGATTTACCCCAAGCTCCTCCATGCGCTTTACCATAAATTTAATCTCGTATTCGGCCTGCGCAACATTGGTAAAAGTTGTTGGATCGAGATTTACGAAAAGAAGTTGCCCTGGTTGGCGCACCAGATGAAAATTTGAGATGTGAATGGCGCGACACATCCATTCGATAAAGAACTTATCCTCTTGGGGCACGAGCGGAAAGAAATCCAAAGGCGAGATGATTTTGCCTTCATGCTTCACCCGCAGCAGCCCCTCAAACCCACATGGCGTGCCATAGGTATCAGATGTGCAAAAAATCGGCTGGTACACTGAATTTAGCTGAAAAGGACCATAACGTCCGGTGCGCCAACCATCATGGTAAAACAGCGCATCATCGACATATCTGGGTCGCGAAACTCGCAACGAACCCCTCCTCGAATCAATTGCCATATTGTTATACGCAGTTCACGCAGTAACGACAAGTTCGCACAGAAAACATTAAATGAAATCAGTGTTTTCCTGACGGCTGGTGCGGAAGGTTATAGTAATTGCGAGCAGTAGTATAAGTGCAGCGCAGACGGAGAACAGCGTTGTATATGTGGCAAATGCCAACAGCGCCCCACCGACAACCGGCCCTGCAATCTTGCCAAGATTGCGAATAGTGCCAAGCAACCCCATTCCGAGCCCCAAATTTTGATCGGGCAGATGCTGACTATATAGCGCAATGATTGTGGGCAAGCTAACGCCAAGAGCGGCCCCCATTGCCCCGGCAATCAACAAGAACTGCATTGCCGTACTGGCAAAAGGTAGCATCGACATTGCCAGTGACAACACCAAAAGGGCCACAGCGAGTGTATTTCGTAAACCAAAATGATCCGCGAGCTTTCCGCCGATTGGACGCGCCAGCAAGTTTAGGCTCTCCTGCACGGTGAAAAACAACCCAACGGTCAGCAAATCCACGCCCAATTGCAAATGGGCATATAGCGGCAAAAAGGCTTTAATGGCGTATGTGGCCACATAAATGGCCATTTCCATTGTCCCAGCAAACCAAAGTACCGGCGAGTTTGAGGCGGTTTTGGCCGCGCGTAAGAATGTGGTCATTGGATTTCCATTTGATCGGGATACAGGACCATGGCGTCGATGCTCGGTTAGAAAGAAAACTGGCAAAAATGCAACCAAGCTAACCGCGCCGATAATCGAGAAAACCATCTCTGGTGAAAAGAACTGCAAGAGCCAAGCTGCCGCTGTGGGTGCAATCAAATAACTACCGGACCTGGCAAGGCCGAACCACCCTTGACGGGTCGCCCGCTTTTGGACAGCCAATGCCGCAACATATGCCAGGGTGACCGGCCCAAAAATGGCTGTGGCCAACCCATGAAAAAGCCTGAGCACCACTAAATGCTGCGGTGTTTCTACCAACCAATAAAGAAATGGCATCAACGAAAACACCGCAATACCAATGAGCATCCATAATCGGCGGCCGTTGCGATCCGACAAGAACCCAAAAATTGGTTTAAAGAAGAAACCTGTCATGGTGGACACTGACACAATAAAACCAAGTAATAATGGTCCAGCGCCAATGCTAGCAGCAAATAGCGGCAGCAATGGCGTTTTGCCCATCTGATATGCAGTACGCACAACAAAATCAGCGGCGGTCACACGCCACAAATTCTGAGTTACTTCTTTGCTCTCACTCATATGGAGATCGTTTTAATTCCCGCTTCTTCAATTTGCTCATTCAACGCAGCGACAGGTCCATCAATCAGCCCCTGCAACACCTCCAGTTGTGCATCCACTTTTTGGCGCACGTCCACGCTCACTTCGAGTGCTTGGCTTGTTGGCGCATGGTCTGAAATCGACATAACCCAAGCCAATTCGCCAAGCGTATCGTCTAGGCCCGCTGGATGCCGTAACACATCGCGGGGAGTCTCTTTGAAACGGTTGACCAAAGTACCCTCAATTTCAGTGAATTGGTCGATAAGGCTGTCTGTCGCTTCCGCAATCGCCTGATGGTGACGTTGCAACTTCCCTTTGAGCGCCTGCATTTGTTTGCGCAGGCTACGCAGATTATTCACGCCCTGATGTAGTTTGTCTTGAATTTCATGCAGTTCTAAGAGCGCATCAAATTGTGCGTCAAAATCTTCCTGTGAGGTATCAAGTCGCGGATCTTTTATGATCTTAAACGGCTGCTCAAGCTTGGCACCTTCAGCGTCCAACTCCACAAAATAATTACCTGGCGCGACGCGCGGCCCTCGTCCATCACCAGACTTTGCCAAAGGCTCGTATGGCTTGTCGACAAGATTGGGATCAAATGCCGTAGGGGCTGGCAAATGCATGTCCCACACAAAACAGTTCAAGCCCTTTTTTGTCGGCACTTTCTTGTTTGGTTTTTCATCTTTGTCGTTGGTGAACTTAATGATCGGCTCGCCTTCGTGATCTCTAAAGATCAAAGCGACGCGCCCTTCAGGTTCCTCATCAAACCAATAATAAATGATAGCGCCATTTGGTGGGTTTTCACCCACGTCCAAATGGACATTCTTGGTTTGCCCATCGCTCATGGTTTTAAGGTAGGTGGTGCCGCCTACGCCAAATGCTGGGCTATAGTTCTTGCCATCGCCGTCAAACACGCCGGTTGCCCAATGTAGCTTTTGACGTACGGTGTCGCGCGGTTTGAAAAGCATTTCGCCGTGTGTGACTTCGTGCTTTTTCGCCATTTCACGCAAGGGGGTAATGTCATCTGCAATCCAGAATGAGCGCCCGTGGGTTGCGACTGCCACGTCCTCGTTCTTGATTTGAATGTCATAGACCGGCACAACAGGAAAACCACCCTGCATTCGTTGCCAATGCTCACCGTCATCCAGCGAATAAAAGATGCCCGTTTCTGTGCCAACAAATAGCAGATCGTCCGAAACAGGATCAGAGCGCAATACGCGCGTGATTTCGTTTGTCGGAAAGTCGCCATTGATTGAACGCCACGACTTGCCGCTATCATCAGAAACAAACAGATAGGGCCGATAGTCGTCCAGTTTGAATCTCGTTGCAGCAAAGTAGATTTTGTCTGGATTATGCGCGCATATCTCGATTGAGCCAACGTAGCTCAGCTCCGGCATATCCGACGGGGTGACGTTTTCCCAATTCGCCCCACCATCGCGACTGACATGTATTAGCCCATCGTCAGTACCGGCCCACAATTCGCCTTTCCTGTGAACTGACTCGATAAATGTAGAAAGCGAGGCATAAGTCTCCGCCCCAGCACTGTCACCGGTCAGCGGACCACCTGAATAGTCAAGTTTATCGGGGTCGTTCAGGCTCAAATCTGGACTAATGACTTCCCAGTTCTTGCCCTCATTGGTGGTTTTAAAGACGTGATTGCCGCCCACATAGATGGTGCCGCTGTCATGTGGCGAGAAGTGGATTGGAAATGTCCAAGCGAAGCGATATTTCAGATCGCGCGGTCGATAACCTGTATTCTCCTCAGGCCATACATTTATCAATTGGCTTTGACGCGTGCGATGGTCGTAGCGCTGTAACGCGCCGCTGCCCCCAGGAGATGATCCAACGGCTCCAACATAAACAACGTTGGCATCATCTGGATGCACCGCGATGAAACCACTTTCACCTGTCCCAGGGTAAGTGCAGTCACCAATTGTTATTGCCCCCCACTCGGTCGCCGAGGGGACGGAAATTGAAGTGTTATCCTGTTGTGTTGCGTACAAGCGATATGGATATTGATTGTCGATATCCATGCGGTAAAATTGTGCGGTTGGTTGATTGTAGATCGTTGTCCAGCTTAGGCCGCCATTGAAAGAAACGTTGGCGCCGCCATCATTGCCTTGCACCATGCGCTGATTGTTTTGCGGGTCAATCCACAAGTCATGATTGTCGCCATGTGGCGTGGTAATCTCATCGAAATTGCGACCGCCGTCAGTCGACTTCCACATTTGGTAATTGGTGACATAAACTGTGTCTGGATCCGTCGTGTCCGCGAACACATGCATATAGTACCAGGGACGATGAAGAAGGTCCCTATTGGGACTGACCCGCTCCCAACTGTCACCGAAATTGTCAGAACGATAAAGCGCGCCTTCAATGCCTTTTGCTTCAACTAGCGCCCACACGCGACCAGATTGGGCTGGTGAAATGGCGACGCCCATTTTACCCAACATACCTTGCGCGAAGCCCGGGCGATTGGTGATGTCTTCCCAAGTATCGCCACCATCTTTGGAGCGATAAATTTTACTGCCCGGCCCGCCGCTGGAAAGCGTCCAAAAATGTCGGTGCGCTTCCCAGGTTGTTGCGATTAAATGACGAGGATTATTCGGGTCCATCGCCAAGTCGATCGCCCCTGCCCCGTCATTTTCATGTAGAATCAGATCCCAGTTTTCACCACCATCGATTGAGCGATAGACGCCGCGTTCAGCATTTTTGCCAAATGCGTGACCAAATGCGGCAACATAAACGATATCTGGGTTTTGTGGATGCACCCTGATTTCGGAGATATGCCGTGTTTCTTCAAGACCCATATGGGTCCAACTATTGCCGCCGTCAGTGGATTTATAAACGCCATCACCGTAGGAAACGTCGATGCGGATGGTCGTTTCACCCATACCAGCGTAAATCACATTGGGGTCGCTCTGCGCGACCGTTAGTGCGCCGACTGTCGCGCTTTTGAAGTAGCCGTCGGAAATATTCTCCCAATAAGTGCCACCATCCGTTGTCTTCCAGACACCGCCTGCGCAAGCACCAAAATAATAAGTCATTGGGTTAGTCGGATCGCCAGCAACAGCAACAACTCGCCCGCCGCGCGGTGGCCCAATGCAGCGCCAATTAAGCCCTGAGCTCACAAGATCTTTGCTGCCAAAGGGACATTGTTCATGCGGTTCGAGATTATTCTGCTTGGACGCCACTATAGTTCCTCCCACAATGACAAAATGAATGCGACTGAAGTATTGAGCGATACCCTGTCATTTTTGCCAAAAACAATCAAAGCTTTACGAAACAAAGGACATGCTTCGTATTGAACATGTTCAGCAACTAGATTGCCGAAAAATGGTTCAACCAATCAATGAATGCACCTTTACCTAAAGTTGGCAAGCATCAATTTGATGGATTGTAAGACATTTTTGTCCTTGAATTTTTTTGATCGTACGATACTGTTTTCGAAAAAAATAAATATTCCGAGGGGGGAAGGGCTATTAAGCCGGTATTGGACGTTACGGACCTAAGAACCGTATTCCACACTCAAGATGGCGTTGTGCATGCTGTAAACGGCATTAGCTTTCATCTTGAGGAGGGTGAGTTATTAAGTGTAGTTGGTGAAAGTGGATCTGGCAAAAGCGTGACGATGATGTCGCTTTTGAAGCTGTTGCCTATTCCGCCTGCAGAAATTGCATCAGGCACAGTGATGTTTGATGGCAAAGATCTTTTGCAAATGGAGCTTGAGGAGTTGCGCGAAATTCGCGGCGGCAAAATCGGCTTTATCTTTCAAGACCCTATGACATCGCTAAACCCAGTGTTCAATGTCGGTTTCCAAATCATGGAGCCCTTGAAAGAACATTTAGGGCTTTCCAAAAAAGAGGCGCGCAAGCGCGCTATCGAGTTGTTAGAATTGGTCGGAATTCCAGGCGCGGCGGACCGATTGGATGATTTTCCTCACCAATTCTCAGGTGGCATGCGGCAGCGTGTAATGATCGCGATTGCGTTAGCGTGTGATCCTCAAATCTTAATTGCCGATGAACCCACCACAGCGCTTGATGTGACCATTCAGGCACAAATTCTTGAACTGATTAAAGACCTGCGTAAGAAATTGGGCATGGCGATCGTTTGGATCACGCATGATCTTGGCGTCGCGGCCGGCATTTCCGATCGTATTGTGGTGATGTATGGCGGCTTTGTCGTCGAGCATGCCAAAGTTGATGACCTCTACAAACGGCCATTGCACCCATATACGCGCGCATTGTTGGCAACCCTGCCATCTGAAGATGGTGGTGAAGAACGTTTGAAGAGCATTCGCGGTACACCACCAAATCTTGGTGCTGCGCCAACCTCTTGCCCATTCGCACCGCGATGTGAACACGCATTTGACCGCTGCCACAAAGAAAACCCTGCCCTTGAACGCATTGAAGGCGTTCATGATGTTGCTTGCTGGTGGGATGTTGAGAAGGAGGCGCCGCGCCATGCCAGCTAATGCCGAAACTCTCGTAAGAGCGGAAAACCTAAAAGTTCACTTCCCAATCTATTCCGGCATCTTTCGTCGTCAGGTTGGCTCTGTAAAAGCCGTCGATGGTCTTAATTTTGAGATTAAGCGCGGCGAGACATTGGGCCTTGTTGGCGAAAGCGGTTGCGGAAAATCGACAGCTGGACGCGCAATGCTGCGTCTATATGAGCTGACTGACGGTCGCATTGACTTTGAAGGCGTAGATATTGCTGGTCTAAATAAAGGCGATTTGCGCGATATACGCCCTCGCATGCAAATGATTTTCCAGGACCCTCAAGCTTGTTTGAACCCGCGTATGACCGTGGGCGATATTATTGCCGAGCCGCTGATTGAGCACACGAAAATGTCCTCAAAAGAGCAGCGCGAGAAGGTGAAAAGTCTTCTAGAATCCGTGGGCATGAACCCCGATTTCGTAAACCGCTACCCACATGAGTTTTCTGGCGGCCAACGACAACGAATTGGCATCGCACGTGCTTTGGCACTTGAGCCGGACTTTATTGTTTGCGACGAGCCAATTGCAGCGCTCGATGTGTCGATCCAGGCGCAAGTTGTAAACTTGCTGCAAGATATTCAAGAGCGGATGGGCCTCACCTATTTGTTCATTTCTCATGATTTGAGCATGGTGCGCCATATCGCTGACCGTGTGGCTGTTATGTATTTGGGACGCATTGTTGAACTGGCGCCCAAAGAGCAGCTTTATAAAGATCCGAAGCACCCATACACAAAAGCTTTGTTGTCTGCGGTGCCGGTGCCGGACCCTGAAGTCGAAAAAACCCGTGAGCACATTGTCTTGCAAGGTGATGTACCCAGCCCGGCGAACCCGCCAAAAGGATGTCGTTTTTCCACACGTTGCCCTGTCGCAAAAGACAAGTGCTTCGTGGATGACCCCGAATGGCGCAAAATTGGTGATGGCGGCTTTGTCGCTTGTCACTATGCTGAATAGAATACGATGCTCGGTTCAACTTACGATCGAGCGCCGTGAAGCCGAGACAAACTTGGCTCAAATGAAAATAAAAACAAGGTTTTAGTAAGTAACCAGGAGGAACTACATGCGTAAACTTAAAACCCTCGTTCTGGCGACTGCGGCAGCATCATGCTTTGCTGCTACGGCCGCACAAGCAGAACGCGGTTCAGCTGGTCAGCTCAATATCGTATATTGGCAAGCTGCATCCATTCTGAACCCATTTTTGTCAGGCGGCACAAAGGACATTGATGCTTCATCATTGATCCTTGAGCCATTGGCAAACTATCGCCCAGACGGCTCAATGGACCCAACATTGGCGGAAGAAATTCCAACAGTGGAAAATGGTGGTGTTGCAGCTGATCTGAGATCAATCACTTGGAAGCTGAAAAAAGGCGTTACGTGGTCAGACGGTTCTGCGTTTACCGCAAACGACGTTGTGTTCTCAGCAAACTATTGTATGCACCCAGAAGGCGGCTGTAACGCGGCTTCGAACTTTGCAGATGTTGAAAGCGTAGAAGCTTTGGACGATCACACTGTTCGTGTTAACTTCTCAGTTGCTAAGCCATTCCCATATGGCCCATTTGTTGGTGCAACATCTCCAGTGATCCAAGAAGCACAGTTTAAAGACTGTATGGGTGCAAAAGCTCCTGAGTGTTCAGAAGCTAACTTCGGCCCAATTGGTACTGGTCCATTTAAGGTGAACGAGTTCCGTGCGAACGACGTGATCACTTACACTGCAAACGAGAACTACCGCGATCCAAACCAGCCTGCATTCGCAACAGCTGTGTTTAAAGGTGGCGGTGACGCAGCTTCTGCTGCGCGTTCAGTACTTGAAACTGGCGAGTTCGACTATGCGTGGAACCTTCAGGTAGAGCCTGAAATTCTTTCACAAATGGAAGCTGCTGGTAAAGGTAAGGTTGTTTCAGCGTTTGGTACTTCAGTTGAGCGTTTGATGGTTCAATTGACTAACCCAGATCCTGCTTTGGGCGACCTTCGTGGTACTGTAGAAGGTGGACCACACCCATTCTTGAGCGACATCAATGTGCGTAAAGCTCTGTCATTGGCAATTGATCGTCAGATCCTTGTTGATGCGGGTTACGGCCCAGCTGGTCAGGTAACATGTAACGTGCTTCCTGCGCCTGCTATTTACGCTTCAACTGCAAACGATGCATGTAAAACACAAGACATCGACGCAGCCAACAAGCTTCTTGACGATGCAGGTTGGGCAAAAGGTGGCGACGGCATCCGCGCTAAAGACGGCGTTCGTTTGTCAATTCTGTACCAAACATCAACCAACTCAGTTCGTCAGGGCACACAAGCTTTGATCAAGCAGATGTGGTCACAAATCGGTGTTGAAACCGAATTGCGCAACATCGACGCTGCTGTGTTCTTTGGTGGTGACCAGTCTTCTCCAGATACGTTCCAGAAGTTCTTTGCTGATATCGAAATGTACACAAACAACTTCGATGGCACAGACCCTGAAGCATATATGGGCAACTGGGTATGTTCAGAAATCCCATCTCCTGCGAACCAGTGGATTGGTAACAACATGCCTCGCTTCTGTTCAGAAGAGTATGATGCTTTGAGCAAAGAAATGGCTCAAACAGCTTCTTTGGAAGATCGTGCTGCGATGGCGAAGAAAATGAACGACATGCTGATGCAAGAATATGTGATGATTCCACTTATTCACCGTGGTCGCGTGTCAGCTCACTCAAACAAACTTGGCAATGTTGAACTGAACCCTTGGGATTCAGAATTGGCATATGCTGAAGAGTGGACACGATAGTCTTTTGATTATCTAAAAATGCTCTGCCCGCGATCCATTTGGATTGCGGGCATTGCCCCAGCCACAAACGTGGCTCAACAATAAGAGTTTATTCGGGGACATTTCATGCTGAACTATACGCTTAGGCGGCTATTGTTTGCGATACCGACGCTGATAGTGATCAGCTTCATTATTTTCGCAATCTTGGCATTGGCGCCAAGTGATCCAACTGGCAATTTGCCGCTGACAATTCCTGCCGAGGTGCGCGAGAAAATCCGCATTGCACTCGGCTTGGGTGAGCCATTGCCAATTCGTTATTTGAAATGGCTTCAACAGTTCTTCATCAATGAACCCCTGCATGCCATCGAACAAATGTTTGGCTTTAGCTTTGGTGGTGGCGAAGCGCGCACCCGCGTCGTTTCTTTTGCGACCCGCGGTCCGGTGATGGACACCATTATGGAGCGTATGCCGCAAACCCTTTGGGTTGTGGGTCTTTCATATGTCGTTGGCATTTTGATTGCGGTGCCGATTGGCGTGATCTCTGCCTACAAACAATATTCATGGTTCGACCAAGTCGGTACGTTTGTATCAATGGTTGGCTTCTCGGTGCCGACATTCTTTACAGGACCACTGCTGATTGTGATTTTCTCAGTGCAATTGGGCTGGTTCCCCTCGGTATATGACACGACTTTGGAAGTGAACAGCCTTGGCACTTTCTGGCAACAGATTAAGCAAATGATCATGCCGGTGACAGTTCTCGCGTTCTACAACGCAGCTCAGATCAGCCGATTTATGCGTGCATCAATGCTTGACAATTTGAGCCAAGATTATGTGCGCACCGCTCGTGCAAAAGGTATGAGTGAAAAAGTCGTAATCTTGACCCACGTGTTGCGCAACTCGCTAATTCCGGTTGTGACTGTGATTGCTTTGGGCATTCCGACAATTTTCTCCGGCGCGATTATCACTGAACAGATCTTCCGCGTGAATGGACTTGGCCAATTGTTGATTATCGGCATTCAAGGTGCGGATATTCCAATGGTGCAAACATTGACCTTTATGTTTGCTGTGCTGATCGTCCTTTTCAATTTGATTGCCGACATTGTGTACGGCCTGCTAGACCCGAGGATCCGCTATGACTGATCAAGCTGTATCCACCGCCGACACCACCAAACTCGGCGCGCAACGCACCCTTTGGGGCGATGTATGGCGGCAATTCGTACAACACAAAGGCGGTGTTGCCGGCACCATTGTGTTCATGACGATCGTTTTGGTCGTGGTTTTTGGACCATTCATCCATACCGTTGATCCTCAATTCCTGGACATTCGCAACAAGAATTTGGGCCCAACATTTGCGCACCCAATGGGAACCGACAATTTGGGCCGCGACATGTTCGCGCAAATTCTTGCGGGCGGCCGTATCACCTTGGCCGTTGGCATACTTGCGATGGGGTTATCCCTGGTCTTGGGCACTCTTGTTGGCGTTGTTGCTGGCTTCTTTAAAAAGCTCGATGGCATTTTGATGCGGACAACAGACTTGTTCCTCGCATTGCCATTGCTGCCTCTGTTGCTTGTGATCATCATGTTGTTCCGTGATCCGCTTCGTCAGGCATTTGGCCCCGAAATGGGCATATTTATGCTGATCGTTTTTGTGATCGGGATCACCAGCTGGATGAACACCGCCCGTATCGTGCGTGGTGAAGTGCTGGCCCTGAAGGAACGCGAATTCGTTCTTGCTGCCCGTTCAATCGGCACAAAATCGTGGACCACAATCTGGCGTCATATTTTCCCAAACGTTCTAAGCCCGGTGATGGTTTCGGCGACTTTGGGTATTGCGAACGCTATTATCACTGAAAGCGCTCTAAGCTTTTTGGGATTGGGCTTTCCATCAGATTTCCCAACATGGGGACGCCTGTTGTTTGATGGCACTAGCTTTATGACCGTGACACCTATTCGCGTTGTTTGGCCCGGCGTTATGATTTCGCTGGTTGTTTTGTCCATCAACTATATCGGCGACGGTGTACGCGATGCACTTGATCCACGTATTCGTGGTCGTTGATACGAACAAATTGTCAAAATCAAGGGGGCGATTTCGCCCCCTTTTTTGTTGGACACCTACTTCTTACGCCGATAGTTTTCTAACCATCTGCGAATGCGAATAATCGAGTTCGCAACCGGCCCACGCAAAAGCGGCAAATCAATTGCCAAAAGTAATAAGCCCAACGGCAGCATCCAAATACCTAGCAACGGTAAAATGCTGAGCGTGCCGCCAATGACAAATAATATGCCCAAAGGTATGCGCACGAGACGGGCATAGGGGTTGCGCAACCAATGTAGAAACCTCGCAAAAGGCGTAGGTGCTACTTTCTCTAAGCGATCATATTGCCGGTGAAGCCGGCTTTCGTTTTTATCGGTCATATTTTTGATTTTTGCCTGCACGGTATCGCTTGTCGTTATATTTACGCAGATGGTGTCGAAACCATGTCATAACAAGACACAAATTATTCGGCTTGCGCCATGACGCCGAAATGTCACTTTTTTGCATCTCGACTGCAGCAAAAAAACGCAAAAAAGCCAGCCCTTGCTTGACTCAAGGGCCGTTCTCCATCATAAACCAGTTCAAATTTGACGCGTGCTGGCATCAGTGCGCGCAATTTTGTTTGTAGAATGCACAGCTTAAGGCCGATTTCTCACTATAGAGGAATCAAAAGATCGACTGAAATGTCGGCGCCGCACAGCGTGACACAACAGAGCGAGAACGCTCAAAAAGGAAATGATATGTTTGCTGTGATCAAAACAGGCGGCAAGCAGTACAAAGTTGCTGCTGATGACGTCTTGGAAATTGAAAAACTCAACGCCGAAGCAGGCGACGCTGTCGTATTTGAAGAAGTATTGATGGTTGGCGCTGATGGCGATGTAACAATTGGCACTCCACTTGTGGAAGGTGCAACTGTTGCAGCTGAGTTGGTTGAACAAAAGCGTGCGAAGAAAATCGTCGTCTTCAAAAAGAAGCGTCGTCAAAACTATCGCCGTAAAGCGGGTCACCGCCAAAATCTGTCAGTTGTGAAAATTACTGACATTTTGACAGGTGGCGCGAAGCCAAAAGCTAAAGCGGCTAAAAAGCCAGCTGCTAAGGCAGAAGCAAAGTCTGAAGCACCTGCTGCAGCTGCAAAAGACGATTTGAAATTGATTTCGGGCGTTGGCCCAGCTTTGGAAAAGAAATTGCATGCTTTGGGCATCACTTCTTTGAAACAAGTTGCTGAGTTTGATGCGAAAGAAATCGAACGCGTAGATGCAGAGCTAAACTTTAAAGGCCGCATTGAACGTGAAGACTGGATTAGCCAAGCAAAAACGCTTTTGGCTGGCGAATAAGAGTAGGAGACTGACAAATGGCACATAAGAAAGCAGGCGGTTCATCCCGTAACGGTCGTGATTCAGCTGGTCGTCGTCTCGGCGTGAAGAAGTTTGGTGGCGAAAGCGTCGTTCCAGGCAACATTCTCGTGCGTCAGCGCGGCACAAAGTGGCACCCAGGTGAAAATGTAGGTCTTGGCAAAGATCATACAATTTTTGCGCTCGTAGAAGGCAAGGTGACCTTCTCGACACGTCGCAACAATAAGACATTTGTATCTGTGATGCCTCAAGAGGCAGCAGAATAACGGCGGATTAAGCATAACTCTCCCGCCGGTTTCTCAAAGAACCCCGGCGGAAAAGTTACCGCAAAAAGCTTCAAAAGAGTTTTTAAAAGGGGAACTGGGAAACCGGCTCCCCTTTTTACTTTTGGAGCGGAACAATGACATTCAACACAATTTACAGGGCATTGCCTTTACGGTTTTTGACAGACACTTTGGAACTTCGGCCAATTGAGCTTGCTGACTTGGCAGATCTGGTTCAATTGGCCAACAACAAAAAGCTAGCGGATGTGCTCGCTCGTTTGCCACATCCTTACACGTCAGAAGATGGGCTCTACTTTATCAATGACCATGCGAACGGCACTGACGAACGCGTGTGGGCGATCTGCAAACGCAAAGGCCCGATGATGGGCGTTGTTGGCATTGCGCAAAATGCCGACGGCCAGGGTGAGCTGGGTTATTGGCTTGGAGAAGAGTTTTGGGGCCAAGGCATTGGCAGCCAAGCGATAGGTGCCTTGATGGATGAGTTCGACATTGCAGTACCTGAGCTTGAATTGCATGCGCGCTGCTTGAAGTCCAATCTTGCGTCCAAAGCGCTTTTGGAAAAAGTCGGTTTTGAAGTCACCGGAGAACAAGTGGGTTGTGGCCAGCATGATGGCGCAGACGTGTGGACATTCACTCGCCCTGCCCGCGATGCTGGATACCTACAAGAAGCAGCAGAGTGATGGTTGAGATTAGAACCCAGCGACTGGTTATGCGTCCGCCTCTATTGAGTGATGCGGACGCCATTCATTCTGTCTTGGACAATTACGAGATTTCCAAATTCTTGTCGCGCGTCGAGTATCCCTTGCCACGAGAGACGTTAAAGGATTGGATTTCTCGCAACGGGCCGACGGAAATCATTGAAGATACGACCCTTGCCATGTTCGATCATAATGACAAGTACTGTGGCGTGGTCGCTCTTGATTTGGATGAAGGTCAAACCGTGCCTGAGCTGGGCTACTATATCGATGTACCCTATTGGGGAAAGGGTTTGATGAGTGAGGCAGCAAGCGCCTTGCTTGAATGGCTATTTACACATTCAGAAGTGAACGAGGTGAGTTCCGGTGCGTACACCTTCAATCCAGCGTCATTGGCAATTCAATATAAGCTTGGGTTCAAAGATGTGCGCACAGAGCAACGTATCTGCATGGCGCAAGGAAAAGAACTCCCTATTGTTGTCACCTTACTTCGTCGCGATAACTTCACGCCTATTCATTAGAGAATATTATGCCCGAACTGAAAACCCAGCGCCTATTTTTGCGCACGCCAAACACAAGTGATGCCCCGCGTATGCAGCGGATTTTGGAAGACTTGGAAGTCTCGAAAAATCTGTCCCGCGTGCCCCATCCTTACCCTGAAAATGGTGCAATTGAGTACCTAGAGCGCATCAGCGGTGCAACGGATCCCTTTGACCAAAAATTCTCAATCATCGATAAAGACAATCAGTTTTGTGGCATGACAGGTTTTGGTTTACAGGGCAAAGTGCCACAACTTGGCTACTATCTCGACCCCTTGCATTGGGGCAAAGGGTATATGAGCGAAGCGTGCGCAGCGGTAATCAAATGGATGTTTGAGGTTGCAAATCCGACATATATTAAATCGGGCGTTTTTGAACACAACGCCGCTTCTTTGGCTATTCAAAAGAAGTTCGGATTTGAAGAAGTAGGCCGCAGCACCCTACATTGCCTTGCACAAAACGTCGATTTGCCGCATATCGATACGCAACTAAAAAAGGAAGCGTTTGTCGCCCTTACGCAATAGTGCGTTGGTGACCCGCGTGAGTTAGATAAATGAAGTTTCTCGACCAAGCTAGAGTTTACATTCGATCCGGTGCAGGCGGCGCAGGCGCTGTGTCATTTCGGCGAGAGAAGTATGTGGAATTTGGCGGCCCCGATGGTGGCAATGGTGGTCGCGGAGGCGACATTATTGTCAAGTGCGTTGACGGCCTGAACACTCTAATTGACTATCGATACAAACAGCACTTCAAAGCAGGTACTGGCACCCACGGCATGGGCCGACAACGTACAGGCTCTGATGGCCGAGACGTGATTTTGAAGGTGCCTGTTGGAACGCAAATCTTTGAAGAAGACAATGAGACACTGATTGCTGATTTGACAGAAGTCGGCCAAGAAATAGTCTTGCTTGAAGGAGGCAATGGTGGTTTTGGCAATATGCACTTTAAAACCTCCACCAACCAGTCTCCGCGCCATGCCAATCCGGGCCTTGAGGCCACTGACAAATGGATCTGGTTGCGTTTGAAGTTGATTGCTGATGCGGGGCTTGTGGGACTTCCCAATGCGGGCAAGTCGACATTTCTGTCCGCTGTTTCTGCCGCAAAGCCAAAAATTGCAGACTATCCATTTACTACGCTACATCCGAATTTGGGCGTCGTTAAAATTGGCGAACGCGATTTTGTGTTGGCGGATATTCCGGGGTTAATTGAAGGCGCGCATGAAGGCGCTGGCATCGGTGATCGGTTCCTTGGGCATATCGAACGCACAAGGTCGATTATCCATCTGGTGGATGGTACCCAAGAAGATGTTGTAGGCGCTTACAAAACCATTCGTGGTGAGTTGGCAGCATACGGCCATGGGTTGGACGAAAAACAAGAGATCCTAGCGCTTAACAAAGTCGATGCTCTAAGCGACGACGACCGGGATGAAAAGCTCGCCGCGTTGCGTGAGGCGTCCGGCGGCGAGGTTTTGGCGATTTCTGCAGTGAGCCATCTCAATACCGACCAAGTGCTATATAAGGTCATTGGCACCATGGATGCGGTAAAGCAAAAAGCCGAAGACGAAGCCAAGGCGGCACTTGACGAGACTTGGACGCCCTAAAATCATGTCATCGCAATTTTCTCCCCTCTCCGCCAATAGCTTTAAGCGCTTGACCATCAAAATCGGTTCAGCGCTTTTGGTAGATGGGGAAACGGGTCAGTTGCGCAAACCATGGCTTGAAAGCCTTGCAGCAGACATAGCGGAGATTAAGGCGCGGGGCGTTGAAATTCTCATTGTGAGCTCGGGTGCAATTTCGCTCGGGCGACGTATTCTGGGTTTGACTGCGGAAAGCTTGACGCTAGATCAAAGCCAAGCGGCCGCTTCTGTAGGTCAAATCGCATTATCACAAGCCTATCGCGATGCGTTAGGTGCTCACAATGTGGTCACAGGGCAAATTTTGGTGACCCCTAACATCACCGAACAACGTCGGCATTTCCTAAATGCGCGTACCACAATCAACACATTGTTGGAAATGGGCGCGGTACCGATCATCAACGAAAATGACAGCGTTGCGACAAGCGAAATCCGCTATGGCGACAATGATCGTTTGAGCGCGCGCGTTGCTACTATGATCGAGGCGGACGGACTAATCTTATTCTCAGATATCGATGGCCTATACACCGCACCGCCCCATCTTGATCCCAATGCGCAGCACCTACCCATTATTGACCGCATAACATCGCAAATAGAAGCGATGGCCGGTGGTGCCGCCAGTCACTTATCGCGCGGTGGCATGGTGACAAAAGTCGAAGCGGCAAAGATGGCTGTGAATGCAGGCACCGCAATGGTGATTTGCAAAGGGCATGAACTGCATCCCCTCAAAGCACTTTTTGAAGGTGGCAAGCACAGTTATTTTGTGCCCAGCAATACTCCAAGAGCTGCGCGCAAAAACTGGATTATGGCCTCTATTCCAACGGGACGAGTGATCATCGATGATGGCGCTTTGCGAGCGCTGAATTCTGGTCGCAGCCTATTGCCAATTGGTGTGACTAAGATTGAAGGACAGTTTCAGCGAGGGGACGCAGTGGCGATCTTTGATCAATCGAACGGCGAAGCGGCGCGCGGACTTGCAAGCTTTGACGCCAGTGAGGCACAAAGAATAATCGGCAAACGCTCCCAAGACATAGTTGAAATTCTGGGGCCTGTCAGCCGTACTGAATTGGTGCATCGGGACAATCTGGTGCTGACCGGAGTTGAGTTGGAGGGACAAGCGCAATGAGTGCAATGGTTTCACAGTCAAAGGACGATGTTGCTGCAGTGATGCAAGAGCTTGGTAGCGCTGCAAAACAAGCTGCGCGCGCTTTAGCAACGGCAACCCCAGACCAAAAAAACCTAGCGCTGACAGCCGCAGCGGATCAGTTGCGGGTCAGCAAAGATGCAATCCTTAAAGCAAACAAGCAGGATATTGAGGCGGGCAAGGCCAAAGGCATGACCGCCGCCTTTCTTGATCGATTGACGCTTGATGACGAGCGAATTGATGCGATTGCGGATGGTTTACGCGCCATCGCTGAACTTGATGATCCGGTGGGCAAAACCATCGCCACAATTGAGCGGCCGAATGGACTGAAAATTGACCGCGTGCGCACGCCGCTCGGCGTGATCGGGGTTATATTTGAAAGCCGCCCAAACGTTACTGCCGATGCGGGTGCGCTGTGCCTGAAATCAGGCAACGCCGTGATTTTGCGTGGCGGTTCGGATAGCTACCACTCCTCCCGTGCCATTCATGAGGCACTGCAATTTGGTTTGGAAAAAGCGGGCCTGCCAAAAACGGCCATTCAGTTGGTGCCAACAACAGATCGCGCCGCGGTTGGAGAAATGCTCAAAGGTCTTTCGGGCAATATCGATGTAATTGTGCCGCGTGGCGGCAAGAGCCTTGTGGCGCGCGTCCAAGAGGAAGCACGAGTGCCTGTTTTTTCTCACCTCGAAGGCATTTGCCACGTCTATGTGGACAAAAGCGCTGACCTAGAAATGGCTGAGCAGATTGTATTGAACGCAAAGATGCGCCGAACAGGCATTTGCGGGGCTGCCGAGACATTGTTGGTCCATCGCGACGTTGCAGATGTTTTGGTGCCGCAATTATGCGCTGCGCTTGCGGCCAAAGGCTGCGCTATTCGCGGCGACGACGCGGTGCGCGCGCTTTATGCCGATGCTGCACCAGCAAGCGAAGAGGACTGGAGCACCGAATATTTAGACGCGATCCTTTCCGTGAAAATTGTGGGTGATACAGCCGAAGCGATTGCGCATGTGCAGCGATACTCATCTGGCCACACCGAAGCGATAATCGCCGAAGACGACCAATCGGTTGATGCGTTTTTTGCGCAAGTTGATTCAGCAATTGTGATGCACAACGCATCGACGCAATTTGCAGATGGTGGTGAATTTGGCATGGGCGCAGAGATTGGCATTGCGACGGGCAAAATGCATGCGCGTGGCCCTGTAGGCGTTGAGCAGCTTACCAGCTTCAAATATCTGGTGCATGGCACAGGTCAAACACGCCCGTGAGCACCATATTCTTAGACAATGCACGCACTGATGTGTTGCCACATTCTGCGCCTGGCATGCGTATCGGTCTTTTTGGCGGTAGCTTCAACCCGCCGCATGATGGGCATCGCTTGGTATCGCGCCAAGCCTTGAAGCGGCTCGGTCTCGATCAAGTGTGGTGGCTTGTTTCACCCGGCAACCCATTAAAGGATCACTCGGAACTTAAGCCACTTGCGGAACGTATTGCCGCAGCACAAAAACTTGTTGACCATCCTGGTGTTCGGATAACAGGCTTTGAAGCAGAACATGGCTTCAAATATACGTTTGATACGCTTGAGTTTTTAACCAAAAGCTTGCCCGATCGACGATTTGTTTGGATCATGGGTGCAGACAATCTCTCGAGTTTCCACAAATGGGAACGCTGGCGCGAGATTGCGAATATGATGCCGATGGCTGTTTATGTGCGTCCTGGTGACGCGCGGCAAGCGCCATTCTCCAAAACGGCAATCGCCCTTTCGGGTGACCGAATTGACGAAAGTGACGCCCATCGCCTGGCGGACCTTCAGGCTCCTGCGTGGGTTTACATGCATGGCATCATGAGCGACCTATCCTCTACCCAAATACGCAATGGCGGTGCGCCAAAGCGTTGATTGGATCAGACTTGAAAAAACGCGCCAAAAAGCGCATAATCAACTCAATGAGCGGGCGACAGTCCGCGTTGTTTTTTAAAAGGACCAAACGAACCGACATGGTTTCATCATTGTCTTATATGGTTGCTCGCGGATGACGCCGACAACCCATCAAGAGGGCGCTAAGGCCCAAAAAAACCAGCCTGACATTAATCTTATCGATCTTGTTTCTACTGTCTTGGAAGACGCCAAGGCGGAAGAAACTGTGCAGATTGATATTCGTCAGAAATCCAGCCTTGCCGACTATATGATCGTTGCCTCTGGCCGATCAAACCGTCATGTGGGTGCGATTGCGGACCAGTTGCAGCGCGCCATGCGCGAGGCTGGCTTTGGTCGCCCAAAAGTTGAAGGCTTGCCACAGTGCGATTGGGTATTGGTAGATGGCGGTGACGTAATCGTCCACATATTCAGACCTGAAGTGCGCGAGTTCTACAATATCGAAAAAATGTGGTCCGCAGATTTCCCCGGTGAGAACGCCTAACATATGCGCATCTCGGTTGCCGCTATTGGTCGGCTAAAGTCCGGCCCAGAGAGGGAGCTGGTTGATCGCTATTTGGACCGCGCAAAGGGCGCGGGCAAGCAATTAGGCTTTTCTGGCTTTGATATTCACGAATTTGGCGAGGCGCGGCAGGACAATGCGGCGCAACGCAAAGCCCAAGAAGCAGAGCAGCTAATTGGGTGTTGCCCTGAAGGGTCAAAACTGATCGTTTTGGATGAACGGGGCCGCAGCATTTCCAGCCCAGATTTTTCAAAAAAACTCGGACAGTTTCGCGACGATGGCACCCGCCAATGCACATTTATCATTGGAGGGCCGGATGGGCTTGATCCAAGCATTCGCAAGCGTGCGGATCTCGTTTTGAGCTTTTCACCGCTCACTTGGCCGCACCAGATTGTGCGGGCGCTTTTGTGCGAACAAATATATCGTGCGATCACCATTATGAGCGGACATCCTTATCACCGCGAATAGTCGGCCAATATCGACCAACAAAATCACAAAAATACATTTCTATTTGCTAGATTGAATGCACTGATTCGGTTCTATTTTCGCGCCCAGAGGTCATTTGAGTTTGGCTCGTGCTTTGTTTTCACAACTGATTTTGCGCAGCTTGCTCGTCTGCGGCATGTTCAGCGCCAGCATTGTTGGGCCAGTTTGGGCGCAGTTCGTGGACCCACAAACTGCCGAAGACGCGCGGACTGAATTAGAACGCGTTGAGCAAACCATCAATATCAGCACTGAGCGGATTGATAGTTTGCGCAAAGAAATTGCCGATATGGAAGGCGACCGGAGCCAACAAACCGCTGCGCTAATTGCATCGGCGCAACGGGTAAAACTAGCTGAAATCGAAGTAACTGCCATCTCCGAACGCATGGCGGAACTGCGGGCCGAGGAAAACAGCATCAAGGCGACATTGGACCTGGAAAACAGCGAAATCGGTACGCTACTGACAGCGCTGCAAATTATCGGGCGCAATCCGCCCCCTGCCCTAATTGTTGAACCAAACAACGCCACAAAGTCGGCACGCGCTGCGCTTTTGCTATCATCCATACTACCGCAATTGAGTAACCGCGCAGATGCGATCCGGATCGAACTTGACGCGCTTTTGGACATTAAACAGCAGGTTGAAGCAGAAGAAACGGAACTGCGCGAGAACCTCAATATATTGCGAGAAGAAAAGCTACGCATTGCAGTGCTCATTGAAGCGCGAAAAGAAGGCGTGGAGCGGGCAAGTCAAGCTTTAGACGCGGAACAGCGCGAGGCTGAGCTTTTGGCCAGCCGCGCTAAGTCGCTGAATCAATTACTCAAAGTGCTCGAAGAAGAAGTTCAATCCGTAACAGAAGCAAATGAAGCCGCGCGACAGTCGGATGAAACGCCGCGTTTTGATGTTGGCGTACAGCTAGAAAATGAAGCGATCCAACTTGCGCTGGCTGATACGAACCGAACACAACCTGCATTTCCATTTGAACTGGGCAAAGGCCACTTGGTGCCGCCAACGAACGGCGTGAGCGTCATCGAGTTTGGCAACAATGACGGGTTTGGTGGCATTTCTCAGGGCACATTTATCGTCACGCGCGCTGAAGCGCAGGTTGTTGCGCCAGCAGATGGCTGGGTGCTTTATCAGGGCCCTTACCTTAATTATGGCCAAATTGTCATTTTAAACGTTGGGCAAAACTACAACATATTGCTCGCCGGTCTGGCGCAGACAAATGTTGAACTTGGGCAGTTTGTTCTGATGGGAGAACCAGTTGGGATTATGGGCAAACGCACAATTTCTCAAACAATCGCGACCAGTGCTGGTAACTCCCGACCAACGCTATATATTGAACTTCGACAAGAAGGTGAGCCGATGGACCCTTCTGACTGGTGGGCGACCACTCGAAATACAACGCAAAACGGGTAAAAAATGAAATCTAGTATTTTCCAAGCACTGTGGTTGACCCTTGTTTTAGTTCTTGTTGGCGCAACTGGCGCTCAAGCACAAGAAGAGGCCGCGGGCCCGTTAAGCGACGATGAGGTCTATCAAGAACTAAACCTATTCGGCGAAATTTTTGATCGCATTCGTGAAGAATATGTTGACGCACCTAATGAACGCGAGCTGGTTCGCGCGGCTATTCAGGGCATGCTGACATCATTGGATCCACACTCTGGCTATCTCGATCCGGATAATTTTGAAGATGTTCGCGAAGACACTCAGGGCACATTTGGCGGGCTTGGAATTGAAGTGATCATGGAGAATGAAGTGATCAAGGTCGTGTCGCCCATCGATGAAACACCGGCGGCACGCGCAGGTGTTTTGGCCGGCGACTTCATCGTTGAATTAGATGGCGTTGAAGTGCGCGGGCTTTCGCTCGATCAAGCTGTTGACAAAATGCGCGGTGAAGTTGGAACCGATATTGAACTGACAATTATCCGCGAAGGCGTTGATGAACCGGTCAATATCAAGATCACCCGCGACATAATCACATTCCGTGTGGTTCGCACATCCGTGCGCGAAAATGTCGGGGTTGTGCGTTTAGCTCGGTTCACCGGGCAAGCCTATGCAGGCATTGAAGATGGCATTCGTGAGCTACATGAAGAGCTGGGCGACGATCTAAAGGGTTTGATCCTTGACTTGCGCAACAATCCCGGTGGCCTAGTTGATCAAGCCGTTTACATCTCTGATGCCTTCCTGGCGCGCGGCAATATCCTATCAACGCGCGGTCGCACTGACGATGAGAACACGCGCTATGATGCGAATGCTGATGACTTGGACAAGCTGATCGCCGACATTCCGTTGATCGTTCTGATCAATGGTGGTTCTGCGTCTGCTTCAGAAATTGTTGCAGGTGCATTGCAGGACCACAAACGCGCGACATTGGTTGGTACGCGCTCATTCGGCAAAGGTTCTGTTCAGTCCATTATTCCGCTAGGCGCGAACGGCGCAATGCGGTTGACCACATCACGCTATTACACGCCAAGTGGCCGGTCCATTCAGGCAGCTGGCATTACCCCAGACATCGAAGTCTTCCAAGACGTGCCAGAAGAATTGCAGGGACGTGACGAGATTATTGGCGAAGCCGCGCTTGAGGGCCATATTGATGGTGGTACCGAAAGCGAAGCGACAACCGGTTCATCGGTTTATGTTCCAGGCGATCCAGACAAAGACAATCAACTCAAATTCGCTGTTGACCTGATCAATGGGGTGGAAACAAACGAGGCCTATCCCCCCAAATCAGAGGAATAGCGACAACGAAGGTAAGCACCAAAGGCCACTGAACGATCAGGATCAAAGCAAAGGCGGCAAATGATCGACAAGCTGGACAAACCCTTGGGTCGTCGTCGCGGACAACCCAAGCAAAGTGAACCGACGCGCAATTTACCCCAATTGCCGATGGTTCCGATTGCGCTCGGCCTTTTTGCGTTGGTTCTTGGTGCACCAATTGCCTGGATGCTCCTGGTTGACAACCCAGAGGGCGGTCGGCCGGTCGCCGATGTGGAAGTCAACTCAGTCGTTGATAGCAATGAACTTGCCCGCAACCTAACTCTTGAAAATGAAAATGCAGACAATACAGCAGAAGACCAAACGCCTGTTGTCGTTGATCAAGCAGCCGATGCAGACCAGCTGGTTGTTAGCACAGATGATCTTCCCGAAGATGATGGCGAAAACGCGTTCGTTTCTGCGCGCAAAGACATGCTGGAGCAAAGCCAGCACGGCTATATTCCACAGGTTTCGAGCAATGGTGATCGCCCATTAGAAGTTTATGCACGACCTTCGATTACACTTGATTCTGCTGACGGAAAGCCACTCATCGCAGTGGTTGTGACAGGTTTGGGACTTTCCAAGGATGGTAGTATCGGCGCCATTGATCGGTTGCCGGATGACTTCACTCTTGCGTTCGCGCCTTATGGCAAATCTGGTGCTGAAGTTGCAAAGCGCGCCCGCGAAGGTGGGCACGAGATTATGCTGCAGGTGCCGCTTGAGCCATTCGACTATCCGCAAAATGATCCGGGTCCGCAAACATTGCTAGTAGGTCAATCTGCGCGTTCAAATTTGGACCGCCTATATTGGTTGATGTCCCGCATTGAAGGCTATACCGGCATCATCAATCACATGGGCGCTAAATTCACATCTTCAAGCGGCGACTTCGAACCAATCATGGAAGAAATTGCATTGCGTGGGCTCGCCTATTTTGATGATGGCTCTTCGAACCGCTCTGTTGCGCCACAATTGGCGCAACGATCCGGCACCGCATTTGCCGTTGCTGATTTGACGCTAGATGACAATCCGACACGCAACAAGATTTTAGAGCAGCTCACCCGTTTGGAGAACCGTGCTCGCGAAAAGGGCCATGCCATCGGCATTGCTGCTGTGCTGCCAATATCGGTAAGAACACTGACAGAGTGGTCACAAACTTTGGAAGATAAAGGCATTATACTTGTGCCTTTGAGCGCACTTTATACTAACAATAGTGGAACTTAAGATGTCTAATTTTGCTTTGCGCGAACAGCTGCCATATCGGCCGTGTGTTGGAGTTGTGTTGTTTAACAAGGAAGGCAAAGTCTTTGCCGCTAAACGCAAACCCCAAGACAAAGAGTTTTCAAAATATATTTGGCAATTGCCGCAAGGTGGGATCGACAAGGGAGAAGTTGCTGCCGAAGCCGCAATCCGTGAATTATACGAAGAAACCAACATCAAATCGGTTGAGATGATCGAGCGCACCAAAGAGCCGCTTTACTATGATTTGCCGGACGAGTTGTTGGGCATAGGTTTGAAGGGCAAATATCGTGGGCAAGTGCAGGATTGGTTTGCGATGAGATTTGTTGGCGATGAAGGCGAGATCAATGTAAAACGCCCAGCGAACGGGGCGCATCCAGCCGAGTTTAGCGCGTGGGCATGGAAAGAGCTTTCTGAAATGCCGGACCTGATCGTGCCGTTCAAGCGCAAAGTCTATGAGGACTTGCTTGCCATGTTCTCCCATATTGGTCCAAAGGAAACTGCATAGCGTGAAAACTATTGGCCTTATTGGTGGCATGAGTTGGGAGTCTACAGCTCTATATTATGCGGCAATAAACAAAGAGATTTCGTTGCGGAAAGGTGGGTTAAATTCCGCCCCGATTCTTCTACATTCCGTAAATTTCTCACCCATTGCTGAAATGCAAGCGAACCACGACTGGGACGGGCTGGGCAACGAAATGGCGGCAAGTGCTAAACGGCTAGATGCAGCAGGCGCCGACGGGCTATTTCTTGCGACCAATACGATGCACAATGTGGCGAACCGGATCGAAGAGGCGGTTGAATTACCCTTTGTGCATATTGCTGATCCAACAGCGGATGCATTGCTAGCAGACGGCATTGAACATGTTGGTTTGCTGGGCACTGCCTTCACAATGGAAATGCCCTTCTATCGCGATCGCCTGCAGGCCAAAGGTCTCAACGTTTTGGTACCGGAAGTGAATAGGACGAACTTGTCGGGCATCATTTATGAGGAGCTGTGCAAAGGGATTGTTCGCGAACAATCACGACAGGTCTATGTTGACGCAATTAACCAGCTTCAAACTCGCGGTGCGGAAGCCGTGATATTGGGCTGCACTGAGATTACAATGCTGATTGGTGACGATGACAGCCCCATCCCCACATATGATACGACCGCCCTACATGCGAGGGCGGCCGCTGACTTTATTCTAAGTTAGAAATGGTCGTTTATTATTCTGCGCTGACGATGATCCAACGTTGAGAGTTGTCGTTTTGTGCGCGGCGGGTGACTGCAGAATTGTCATTTGACCCTTCATGAGCATCTACAAATCGACCAGTGCTTCTTTGCTTGATGGTGTAGGTTTTGTTGCCCAGGGAAGTCATAATCCATTTTTGGGTCATATTGTTTTGCATTGGGCGGGTCACAATATCATAGCTTGTTGGACCTTGGTGCGCATCAAGATATAGGCCTGAACTCTTCTGCTG
Organism: Maritalea porphyrae; assembly: GCF_030159895.1. Lineage (GTDB taxonomy): Bacteria > Pseudomonadota > Alphaproteobacteria > Rhizobiales > Devosiaceae > Maritalea > Maritalea porphyrae. Next base: position 1,081,939 of record NZ_BSNI01000002.1, on the reverse strand, counting down.
AATGGTATAGGTGTTGTTTCCAAGTAGGCGTAGTACCCACACTTGAGTTTGATTAAGCTGTGGCGGGCGGGTAACGGCTGAATTGTCGTTTGAACCTTCATGCGCATCTAAATAGCGCCCTGTGCTCTTTTGCTGAATGGTGAATTCGCCAACAATTGTGCCTGTTGGTTGCGGTTTCGGCGCAACCGCTTTTTTGACAATCCAGTGTTGGGTCAAGTTGTTTTGCGGTGGTCGGGTAACAACGGAGTTGTCGTTTGATCCTTCATGCGCATCTAAATAGCGTCCGGTGCTCATTTGTTGAAGCGTGTATGTGTCTTTGTTTTGAAGTACCAAGCGCCAACGTTGGGTGGCGTTGTTTTGCTTTGCGCGCGTCACTACTGAACTATCATTTGAACCTTCATGGGCATCCATAAAGCGCCCATTGCTCTTTTGTTGAATTGTATAGATGTTGTTGCCAAGCGGTTTGAATGTCCAAACCTGTGTTGTGTTGGATTGTTTGTTTCTTGTGACAACCGAATTGTCATTTGAACCTTCATGCGCATCGACAAATCGGCCATTGCTCTTTTGCTGAATGGTGAAGTCTCCATTTAGCGGCACAACTACCTGCGGTGATGCGATAGCGTTTCCGCTGATGAGTGTTGCTGTTAGTAAGGCGATAGCGGCTGAAGCGCGTTTGATATTCCAAGTCATTTTGATCTCCCAATCGTTATGTGTTCCCTAGTGTCCTCCCCTTTGTAGGCAAGCTGCCCTGAGGCCGCATTGAACATGGAGTTCATGTACGGTTCATGTGAATTTTCGACTGAAAGAAGTGAACGCGCGCAGCTAGTGCAGAACGGCTGAATGTAAAATGAACGCAGGCTTCAGCCCTTAAACAGATGTGGACTTGTAGAAGAGGACAATATTTTGAAAAGGGAGTAATTAGATGTCAGTTTCACGCAACACCGCACAAATCGTATCCGTTCTTATGACAACAGCAATCCTGATAGCCGCCAGTTCTGGCGCAAGTGTCGCCGCGCCGCAAGCTGCGCTGACAGCGGGTGAAAAATGCACAGTTACCTCAGGCCCAAATAAGGGCAAAACAGGTACCTATGGCGAAGATGGATGGTGCGAAGGTGATTGGGGTGGCACAGAATGTGTCGCGAGCAAATGCAAGGTTGCCACGTCAGCAGGCGTTGTTCGCGGAAAAACAAAACCCGCGCCGCGTTTCAAATTCAAACGCGTGTTTATGGTCAGTACTTCAGCAGAAGTTTTGAGCAACTAGGTCGCAAGCAATATTCGAAAAAACCAAAGCCCACCAGGAATATCTGGTGGGCTTTTTGTCGACTTCTATCCATGCTAAACGAGCGCTCTACCATTCTTCATCTGGCTCTTTCACCGCAGCGTTGCCATGGCTCAGATATGCCTTAGCGGCAGTTTGCTGCAGCCCACGCGCATCTTGCTGAGGCGCATTCTGAGGTGCTTGGTCATAGTCGTCTGCTTGAGATTGTGCAGGCGCTTGACTACCATCAATGCGGAACTGTTCCACCACCCGATCAAGTTCAGAAGCTTGGCTTTCTGTCTGATCAATCGCTGCATTGGTTTCTTCAACCAAAGCCGCATTGTGCTGGGTCATCTCATCCATCTCACGAATTGAG
>NZ_BSNI01000002.1:1079747-1079984 GCF_030159895.1 Maritalea porphyrae | reverse complement strand
GCCTCATTGGCTTGCGCCATCACTTCACCGCCACGCTCAGCCACCTGGCTGGCTTCTCCGGCCGACACTTGCGCGCGCTTGGCCCGCTCTGTGTTGTCCCGCACGGTTTCTGCCAATTGCTCAGTCGCCGCAGATGTTTCTTCAATCGAAGCAGCCTGACGGGTTGTACGCTCAGACAGATCATTGGCACCCGACAAGATCTCCCCTGTCGCGTTCTTCAAAGACTTTGACGTTTCG
>NZ_BSNI01000002.1:1079575-1079737 GCF_030159895.1 Maritalea porphyrae | reverse complement strand
ATTGATGTGGCTTGTTCTTGGCTTTCGCGTGCAATCTCATCCATCAGCGCTGTTACGCCGCGTACAGATTCCACAATGCCATCCAAGTTCTCAGAAGCTTGTGACACCAGTTTCGTGCCCCCATCAACTTCAGCACCTGATTGCTCAATCAATACCTTCACT
>NZ_BSNI01000002.1:188038-1079565 GCF_030159895.1 Maritalea porphyrae | reverse complement strand
AGGCTAGAGATCACCTCGGTCAGCTTATCGCCTACCCGGTTGGTGTCGTTCTTTAGCTGCAGGAACGAGCCTTGATAGTCGCCTTCCATGCGCTTGGTCAGGTCCGTATTGGCCAAAGCCGCCAGCACTTCACCGGTTTCTGTGACCCCGCGGTCCACGGTTTCCACCAACTCGTTCACCCCATGGGCCAAACGGTTCAGCTCTTCATCAGGGAACTCGGCTTCCACCCGGCGGGTAAAGTCACCACTAACCGCTGCATCCACCACTTCACCAAAGGCACGCTGCAACTCTTGCATCATGTCTGCACGCTCTGCGGTGCGCTGCTTGGCGGCCATCTTCTCTTCTTCGGTCATTTCGTTCACCCGAAGACCGTTCGCTCTGAACACCTCAACAGCGCGCGCCATCTCACCAAGCTCGTTACTGCGTTGGGTGAAGGGTACATCCGCGTCTAGATCACCACCAGCCAAGTTGCGCATAGTTGTTGTGATCTTTTTAAGCGGTTGGGTAATCGTCCAACCAATTGCGAGACCAGCCAGCACCATTAGAAGCAACGCCACCCCAATAACAGACAGGATGAAGGTCCGCGCATTTTGTGTCACCTGAGCCAATTCAGTTCGCGCTGCTTGCCCTTTTACGTCTGCGTCTTCAATGATTATGGCGAGCTCACTGACCATGGACTGATACAATCCATCGAGCTGCGTTTGCATATCCAAATGCCGCGCTTTGGCGCCTGCATATTCGTCAAAACCAACATTGTAGACCTCAAGCAAGTCAGCCAATTCGATCCGCGCCATCGGGTCAACGTTCTGCTTTTGGGCGGCACGGAGAACTTTCTTGATCTGCTTATCGACGCCGAGAATATTTCGGTCACCGCCGGCGATCACAAAGTTGCGTTCTGCTAAGCGCATGCGGGTATATTCAAGATTGATGAGGTCTGATTTGAAGGGTTTAATTTTTGCCGCGACGGCTTTGTCTGCTTCGGTGAAATCGAAGAAGAAGCCACTATCGGCATTGGCGGAAATTTCAATGCTGGTCTCAACAAGAACGTCAAACAGACTTCGATATTCTTGCAGGTACGTTTGCGTTGCAGTGATATGAGCCATCATCTCGCTTTCGCCTGCCATGACTGCGAGTTGGTCTAACAATTCTGCTGATTTAGTGCTCTCAACGCGCTGAAGTTCAGCCAGAGCCAAATCGTCGCGCAAAATGAAGTCTTTTTCAAATTGGCGCATCAAAAGGTTTGAACGGCCGATAGACTGTGCAAGTTGCTGCACCGCTGCAAAGTGGCGTTCATCTTCAATCGCCGCCGTCTTTTGCTGTTCTGAGAGGATAAACATGGCGCCAACTGCCAACATCAAAAGAGCACTCATTGCTGAGCTGATGGCAATTCGGCTCGAGATTTTCAGCGATTTCAGTGTCGCGAAACTCGGCAATGTAAAAGAGATTTTCGGCGGCTTCACTTGGTTTCCTCCTCACCAAATTCAACTGCAGACTAAGCGTTAATGGTTTCTAATTGGTTACATACCAATTTAATACAAATGGAAGTAAAAAACGCCAACTGCTCGCGCAAAAAGCAATTGTGGGCAAAACCGAAAACGTAAATTTCAAGTGCGGAACATCAGTTGTCGATTTTTGCGACGCACAGCAAGTCCGCGTCTGATCTCACAATCATCGCTGGCATTAAAATTAACTAACGACAATTTTGAACGTTGCGCCTTTGTTGACTTCGCCATTGGCACTTATTGACCAATTGTGGCGGTCGCAAACTGCAGCACAGATGGCAAGTCCTATACCTGAACCATCATATTGTGCGGTCGAGTGAATGCGCGTGAACGGTTGAAACATCTTTTGTTTAAACCTCTCGTCGAACCCAACACCGTTATCTGAAATAGTTATTACGAATCCTGATTTTGATTTCTTCGCAGATATTTTGACAACTGGTGGCCGATCTTTGGATCGGTATTTAATCGCATTGCTGATAATGTTTCGAAAAAGTTGCTCGACGAGAATGCGGTCGCATTCAATTGTGGGCAGTTTGCCTACTTTGATTTGGGCACTTTCTTCCTGAATACGCACAGCAAGCTCATCTAGGATTGTTTGAACAACGGTATTCAGGTTCTCCTTTGCTAGGTTCAATTCTGTATTGTTGGTCTTGGAGAGATGCAGCAAGTCTTGAATTAGATTACTCATCCGTCTTGCGGATTGCGAAACCACGTCAATGAAGTACCGCCCCTCTTCATCCAGATATTCCTTTTTCGACGTGACCAAGAGTTCGCTAAATTGTCGGATTTTGCGCAGCGGCTCCTGTAGGTCGTGCGACGCAACATAAGCGAATTGATTTAGTCCTTCGTTGGCTTGTTCAAGCTCCTTGTTCTTGTCTTCAAGCCCTTGTCGTGCGCGATTTCGTTCCGTTACATCAACAAGCACACCTAGCAGCTGTTTTTCGCGCCCCGTTTCACCCAAATAGCCTGACAATTCCACGTCAATTATTTCGCCATTTTTGCGAACAAACTGGTACTGGATATTTTCTACGGTTTTGTTCTTTTCAAGCGTAGGTATGACATTCTTTGCTGCATGTTCAGCGGATTCCGGCGTTTGAAATTCGCCAATTTTTCGGCCAATGACCTTTTTGCGAGAATATCCCAAACTTTTGAGCCAATAGTCTGACACATCAATGATTGTCGCTTCCGGGGTGAGCGTGTGCATCATCACAGGGGTCTTATGGTAGAGACTTTGATATCTTTCTTTTTGTTGATCGAGTTCCTCATTTAGCTCAATAAGTCGTTTCTCGTTCGTCTTTAGCTCTGTAATGTCGGTCGCAACGACAACGATTGTCTGTTCACCTGTTTCGGAGTCAGTGAAAGGCACTTTATCGACTTTCACCCAAGCATCATTCCCATCGGGAAGGTCAAAATGCTCAATAATGTCGAGCAGAGGTTTGCCACTATTAATGGCCTGAAGGTCTTCCTGAAAATATCGATCGCTCAAATCAGGCAAGAGGTCCGCCGTATTGCGCCCCTCTATTTCTTCGACCGTTTTGCCCATCCACATGGCGGCGGTTTTGTTCGCCCGCAGGATGTTGTTTTTGTCATCTTTGTACCAAACTGCTGACGTCACACCGTCGAATATGTGCTGCAGAATGTTCTCAGATCGACGAACCGCGCGGAATTGGTTTGCTCGCTCAAGGCTTGCCCCGATCCAGCCAGCAAGAATACGTATGTAGCTGAGCTCAGTTTCAGTGAATTTGCGCGCTCTTGCTTTCTTCGTGGAGAAGAAACCGATCGTACCATATTGTTTTCCCGCCACCGAAACCGGACATCCAAGATAGCATTTCACGCCAAATTTTGCGACGGCGGGATGGTCGACCTTGTCGGTTTTTGATAGATTTGAATAGGCAACGATGTCGTTGGTGCGACGGACAAGTGAACACAAAATGTCATCCTCAGAGACCGCCTGATTATTTCCATAGGCATCGGGTTCTGAGCCTACATAGTATTTCTGGCGTACGTCGTTTCGTCCAAACTGTGTAATAAGTGCATGGTCCAGACCCAAATATTCTAAGCCGCAAGCCAAGAATTGTTCTGCCCGTTCTGCATAGTCGCCATCGCTGAGCATTTCGACATCCATCAACTTGCGCAAGGCCGTTTGATGGTTCACTTCAAGGGTCGCATCTCGCCCGGTTGCTTGATAAGCGACGACCTTGCCAGACTTGTCGGCAATTGAACGGACAGTCAGCCGCCGGAACTCTGTTTTTCCATTTTCGCGCCGTCGAACAGCCGTAAGCGGCAGTGTTTGGTTTGGCTTCAGGCCACTAATGATTTCATCAAGTTCGTGCTGCTGCTCGTCTTTGCCACCATAGCCTGTGACGAATTTTTTCTTTGAAAGCGTTTTACTGACATGTTCGCCAATTATTTCGTCGACAGACATCCCCTGAAGCTTTGCAAACTTTTCATTGCAATAGGTCACAATGCCATCCGCCTTGTCCCAGCGAATTATATATTCAGTGATGTCCGATAGAATACTCGCGTAATATTGCGCTTGCTTTTTCACGCTTTCTTGCGCTTCTTTAAGGTCTTTGATGTTGATCGTGGTAATTACAATGCCGTCAACGCCGGAGCCGCTTGTCGTGTACGGCAAGATCCGGAGCAAATACGGTATTTGATCGACCTCTACTTCAAGCTCAATGCGACGCTTTTTATCGCGGGACTCCTTGAGCAGTTCTTGGAGCTCGCCAAACTGAAATTTGTGCGTGAGGTGATTGATCGGCCGACCAATATCACCGTCCAATAGATTGAATGTTTCACTTGCTGCTGGTGTGAAACGACGAATGCTAAATTCGCTGTCCAAAAAAATCGTACCGATTTCCGTACCTTCGAGCAAATTATCCATATCATTAGTAAGCTCTACCAACTCGTCAATTTTGCGCTGGTGTTCAGATGACACGGTAAACAATTCTTCGTTGACCGAATGCAGCTCTTCGTTTGTACTCTGAAGTTCCTCGTTTGAGGCCATCAACTCCTCATTTGTGGCCTGAAGCTCCTCATTGCTTGTTTCGAGTTCTTCAATTGTCGTCTGCAAGTTCTCTTCAGTTGAAGCTAGGTCGCGCTCTAGCTCTTCTGTGCGCCGATGGAGGTTATCAATGAGTTCTTCACGGTTGGCGGTTTTTATATTCTTGTTTTTCTGTCTGTCGGTCGGCTTCACTTCCGACTTCTCAATCGTGAGCAACAGATAACTGTGTTCGCCTACAGGATTTCCCGCGCGCGAAATTGTAACGAAATATGTGTGAGCCTCGCCGCCTTTGGGCCCGTAGACAGCTTTGCGGCTATATGTTCCGCTCTTTGAAAGCTTAAACCGCTCAAGGCCAGCTTCAACTATTTGGCCAAGTTCGCGCGGCAGCAGTTCAGCAATTTTGTCGGTGAAATTACCTGTTTGAAGAGTCAGCAACTCAGCCGCATCGCGAAAGATGTGCACGATACGCCCGTCCGTCGTAATTAGATAACCTGGCGGGGCGTACTTCTTTACAATGTCCTGCAATGCGCTATCGATCAGCCGTCGTTCTTCAATGTTAGGGTTCGGCGCACGAGCACTGCGACGGCTTTCTAGCTTTTTGAGCTCACCGTTGCTTGCAGACGCCATGCCTAATGCGTTGGTGAGTATCTCTGGCTCTAAAAGCCGCACATCACGTAACTTTTGAAAGACGCGTGCTCTTTCGTCAATTGCGGTGAATTCGTCAGCCAATTTCCCCGGCGTTTCGCTCGTTCCTAAAAACAAAAAGCCTTTGTGCCGCAAGGCAAAGTGGAACATGAAAATAGCACGTTGCTGAGCCTTGTCGTTCAGATAAATCAGTACATTTCGACAACTAACAAGATCCATCCTTGTAAATGGTGGGTCAGAAAGCAAACTGTGCGGACTAAATGTAACAAGGCGTCTGATATCAGAGACGACCTGATATCTACTTTCGCTTATTGGGACAAAATATCGGCCAATTATGCCTTTAGATATCTTCGCAACACTTTCACCTGAATAGACGCCCTCGGTTGCCACATCTAAAGAGCGAGAGTGAATGTCTGTTGCAATGATTTTTGCGTTTAAATCTCGCTTATTCTTGCGAGCGGCTTCGGCAAGCAATATGGCAATAGAGTACGCCTCTTCACCACTGGCGCAGCCGGGCACCCAGATGCGCACTTGATAGTCGGGTGCCATTTTCTTGACAAGCTCAGGCACCACTTTTGTCTTTAAGGCCTTGAATGCCTTTTCGTCACGAAAGAACGAAGTCACTTCAATCAGCAGATCGTTGTATAATGCATCGAGTTCGTTGCGGTCCTCGTTGAGGTGCAAATAGTAACGTGAGAGCTCATTTATGTTGCACAATTCTGCTCTACGCCGAATACGACGTGCCACGGTGGTGTATTTATATTGTTCAAAATCGGTGCCATAACGATCGCGCAATAGACCAAATATCGAGCTGAGCACGGGGTTCCCAGCGCCTTGCCCATCTTGTGGTGCAAAGGTACCGTTCCGGGCAAATCGAATGACTTGTTTTGGAAGGTCATCGGGTGTTGTGACTATATCAGCTAGGCCAGCACTTATTACCGAGTTTGGCATGCCCTCAAATTTCGCACTATTTGGCGTTTGTACGAACACACCTCCACCTGCGGCGCGAATTGATGCACATCCCTTTGTACCATCTGAGCCGGTGCCGGAGAGGATGACACCTATTGACTGTGGGCCGTATTCACGTGCGGCGACTTCAAAAAAGCTGTTGATAGGCAGGTAAGGGCTCTCAAACTGGTCCAGTGGCTTAACAACGAAATGGCCGTTTTTAATATCCATGTGAACATGTGGGCGGTTGAGGTAAACATGATTTTCCTCAATTGCCATGCCATCTTCAACTTTGCGAATTTGCATTTTTGTGTGGCGGGCAAGCAGCTCATCCATCGAAGATTCAAAGTCTGGAGATAGGTGCTGAACGATGACGAAGGCGAGACCACTGTCGATGGGAACCGCGCCAAAGAACTCTTCAAATGGCGCTAGGCCGCCAGCACTGGCACCAATAACGACCATCTTTGTTTTCGTTTTTTTTGAGCTCGTTGAATCCGTTCGGTTCTGTTCGTTCATTTGCTCCACATTTTTACTTGTGGCACTGAGTTTGCTGGTCGTTCACCCAACGCACACTCGTTTAACAATTTTTTAACTATAATTTTGAAGATTAACAAAAATACTTAACTTTGGAAATGATTGTGCAGTCAAGTCAGCTAGAAAAAATGTCAGAGTTGTTGCTGTTGAAAGATCAAGTCAAAGAGCAACTCGAAACACTCGAAGTAGTAGCCACAAACCCGCAGAGCGTAGAAGCCCTAATTGCTATTAGTAGTGAGGTGAGGCGTGTTTCAAAACTAAGTCGTTCCTTGGCGCGTGAAATTACAGAACTTTCACATAGCCAACGTAGCGGAATGCGCCACTAAGTTAGCTCAAAGTCGCTCCATTTTACCAAAATCGTCTCAAATAGGGTCTTAAGCTCTGCTAAGCCTGCGGGTTTGGAATGTACTGCGCTGGCTCCGATATCCAAAGCGCTTTGAAGCATGGTTTTGTCCGTTGCCGTTGTGACGACTATGATTGGAGTGTCCTGGAATATGTTGTCGTTCTTCCAAGTTGCAAGAACCTCATATCCGTCAATTCCTGGCATGTTTAGATCTAACAATACAAGGTCAATTCCGCCAACAATACTTGAATTTTGATCCGCAAAATCAATTGCTTGCTGCCCGTCTGAACAGATGGTCACTGTAAAGTTCTGAGAATTACTTTCGATCTGAGCCAAAGTCCGCTTCATCAGAAATAGCTCTGCAGGGTCGTCATCGACAATAAGTAAGTTGGTGCAGTTTTGCAGTCGCGGTTTTTGCAATGTCTTTTACCAGTATGCTAGCTCAGCGCGTTTGGCACTTTCCTCCTCATATACCGCATTTTTCGCGCAAATTCTATTTGTGTAAAACGCGTAAATTTGGCGTTAACTTTTTGTTAACCATGGTTACTGCACACTTAATACTAAGCAGTTAGTAAAATAATGGAGAATATTACGGAGAGAAAAAATGGAAAATTTACATCGTGCTTCAAGAGCAACGCAACCAAAACCTCTTCAGGATATTGATCGCGAGCAGCTCTCTTGTTTCTTGCTAGATGACGATCATATCGACATTGGCTATTTGACTCACCAATTGGGCGCGATCGAACATATTGACTTTGATATTGTTACAGCACGTAATTTGGAAGATGCCCAAAGAATAGTTGATAACACCTCATTCGACTTATACTTAGTCGACTTCTGGCTCAGCTCTGAAACGGCTGTACCAATTATCTCCAAACTTGCTTCATCACAAAACAGAAAAGCGATTGTCGTGCTATCCACGCTTGAAGAGGCAACTTTTCAAGAAATGGGGTTACGTGCGGGCGCCGCACAGTTCTTATCCAAACAGGAGCTAACCCCATTTAACCTAGAAAGCTGCATTCGAAGTGCTCGCTCATTTGCAATGAAAGCGGAGGCGTTGGACGAAAAGCTCAATAGCTATCGAGCAAGCCAAGCAAAAGACTTAAACTGGCTTGCCCAATGGACCGAAAGTCTGGTCGATCGGCTGATGTTTGCAACCAGCAAAAACGGTGAACAAGATACAGAGGTTCTAGAGAAAATCCACGCGGATCTAACGACGATTTCCCATCGCCTCCGGATTTTTTCGGGGCAAAATCTTGAGCAAAATAGTTGCCTAATCGATGCAAATCAATTGCTTGAAGATTTTACCAGGTCGATGTTTGAAACTCCTTATCGCGTCGTGCAAGAAAGCCCATTTCATAAGATATTTGTACGATGCAACCGGGACGCGACGTTGGAAGTGTTAAAGATGGTTGCCGAGTTTTTGCATAACTCTAGTGACACCAAAGGTGCAATTCAGGTTGAGCTTTCCGATGATCAAAATTTTGGAAAATTTAGCTTCCGAGTGCGGCCGTGTCCGCAATTGCATGATGCACACCTCGAGTTATCGAGCGAATTCCCGCAGGCCGGCATTAAATCGTTGATGTCAAACGATGAAATAAACACCATGCAAGCAGTTCGTGCATTGTTGCAACGGATGGGCGGGAGCCTAAACACGCGCTCTGAAATGGAGGCCGTCATTTTCGAAGTGGCAGTGCCAAGCCAGGCGGCTACTTAGACTATTCTGACTGTTTACTCCTCGTGAGCGGGGCCGGTCTTTGTTGGTCTTAAGCCCTGCCGACGAAAAGTAACAGATTTCTTGCGAGTCTAAGAGAAATTGTCTCAGATTATCGCGCAGAACACGCCGGATGATCCTGTTGGAAATCCACTAGTGTATGAAGGAAATGGTGCACCGGGGAAGATTCGAACTCCCGACCCCTTGATTCGTAGTCAAGTACTCTATCCAGCTGAGCTACCGGTGCATTTTGACGTTGGGTAATTGCTACCCTCATCAGTGAGGCAAAGGCATATACTGGGCTGATTTGGAATGCAAGTACCTCAATTGTATCTTTTTTGTTTTTTATGCTTTTTTTCGATAACCAGGCAAATATGGTAAACCTAGTTAGTTGCTGGCTAGTGGCAATTCCACCGAAAAAACAGTGCCTTGTTCGCCCTCGAGGTAGGTTAGCTTACCCCCATGAGCCTCCGCAATCTCTTTGGCAATAACAAGTCCAAGGCCGGTGCCGCCAGCTCTTCCCGATCCATCAAACGCAACAAACAGGTTTTCTTTCGCACGTGGGGGCAGGCCGGGACCGTTGTCACCAATAAGTATTTGATTGCAATTGGAGCCCTCAATGCGTTTCACGTACACTTTTTTGCCGCCATCAGCTTTGGTATGACTTTCCAAAGCCTCACGGGCATTTTTCATGATATTGACGAACACGCGCGAAATTTGGTCTGGGTCGACATTGATTACAACGTCGTCCGGCACATCATTTTCGAATTCTATTGATGGGTGGGAACGCACGCCTGCATCGATTGCCGACTCGTCTATTAGCGCCCGCAAATCCACGTGCATAAACTTTGGCGGAATGGTCTTTTGACGACCATAATCTAGAACGGACTGGGCAAAATTGATGGCGCGATCCAGTGTGGTCACCAGACGTGGTGCCAGGCGTTGCACCTGAGGGTCCTCAAGCGTCGCCACTTGATCAGATAGCAATTGCGCAGCGCTTAGCGTGTTGCGTAAGTCGTGATTAATCTTGGCAACAGCTAACCCTAGGTCAGCCAAGTGTTGCTTTTGACGCAACATGGAGAAGATGTCTTGCTCCATCATGGCCAATTCACGTTCCGCAATGCCCACTTCGTCAGTCCTATTGGATGGGACGATGATGCGGTTCGCATCTTCAGGCGTTTTGCGGAAAGCAATCATATTTTGCGTCATGCGCCCGATTGGGCGCACCAACAAGCGGTTTAGGAAGAAGAAGATAGCGGCTGCAGTTGCAACGGCAACCAATAGCGACAGCCAGAAGATATTGCGCGAATAAGCCAACATTTCTTGTCTCAACCCTGCTTCACTCATCAGCACTTCAACCGCTAGGTCGGTCGAACCTGAAGGCACGCCAATGATACGCATGGTACGATTGCTGCCATTGATGATCACATCAAGTGCACCGATAATGAGTGGTAGAGAATCGCGCTGTCGGGTGTCAGCATCCACAACAGCGATTGGCATTGGCATATCAAGTCGTTCAATCAATTGAGACTTGTCATCCATTCGCACCACCAGTGCTTCGGCCTGCGCAGATTTGAGCAGATTATTGATCATATCCGGCGTTAGATCCATTGCGTCGGGCACGGTTTCAATTACGCGCGCAGCGACACCGGCAACTTGAATGCGGTCATCCAACCAACGAATGCGAAAATTGGCGACTGATGGCAGGTAAATCACAACTTCAACAATCATGATCATCGCAATGATCATTGTGATCAGCTTAACCGAAAGCCCAAAGCGCGCGCGCTGATATGGTTGATTCTGTGAAATGGCCATAGTGGAACACTAATCCAGTTTTGATCAGCCAAACAAACGGTTTAATGCAATCAACCCTTTGAGCAAGGGATTGTCTAATTTGTCTTTGTAAAATTCAATGCTGATGCGTTTTGCCACTTCAAACAATGTGGGATAGGGCGACACCATTTTTGTAAACGCGCCAACTTTCATATTGTTGGCAATTGCGAAGGCGTACATGTTGATCAATTCATCAGCATGCAATCCAACAGCCCCTGCCCCGATGATCTTACCAGAATTGTCGGTTAGGACTTTAAGAAGGCCATCGGTTTGGCGTTCGGCTCTTGCGCGGTCGTTTTCGTCAAAACTCCAGCGCAAAACCTTGAAACGATCACCATATTTCTCACGCGCTTCTTCTTCATTCATGCCGACCTGAGCGATTGCAGGATCGGTATAGGTGGCCCAAGGGATAATTTGACGGTTTTGCTTTACCGGCAATCCAAACAGAGCATTGCGAACAACCAGCCCAGCTTGATACCCAGCAACATGGGTGAACTGCAGTCCGCTTGCCACATCACCGATGGCGTAAACCCTGCGGTTGCTGGTTTTTAAGCCATCATTGATGTTGATACCGCGTTTGGTGTGTTCGACTTGGGCCGCTTCCAAATTCAGTTTTTCGACATTGGGCACGCGCCCTGCCGCCACCAATAGATGTGTGCCTACGATAGTTTCGATATCACCGTCCGGGTTCTCGATATCTACAGCGATTGCGCGCGACTTCTTTTTCACTTCGAGCACTTTTGTTCGCGCACGAATATCAACACCTTCACGTCGAATGTGACGCAACGCGATATCGGTAAATTCACGGTCGTCTTTAGCTAAGGGCTCCGCCATCTCAAGCACCGTAACATTGCAGCCAAGGCGCTGGTGCGCCTGTGCCAACTCCATGCCGATAGGGCCACCACCAACAATGATGAGATCGGCGGGCTTGCGGCGTTGTTCAAAAATCGTCTCGTTTGTCAGAAACGGCACATCGGCCAACCCCGGCACCGGCGGCACCATTGGACGCGAGCCTGTTGCGATCACAAATCGACGCGCGCGAATCTGCTCGTTTCCAACCTGCACGGTCCTTTTGTCGACAAAACTCGCTTCACCCTCGATCACATTGACGCCAAGACCGCGAAATCGTTCCACCGAATCGTTTGGCGCAATCCCAGCAATGACCTGTTTGATATGATCATTGATGCGACCAAAGTTTGGCTTTGGCTCCTCCGCCTGAATGCCAAATTCGGGAGCCGTGCGCATGAGCTGTGCGCGCGTGCCCGCCGCAATAAGCGCTTTTGAGGGCACGCACCCTGTGTTCAAGCAATCGCCACCCATCTTGTCGCGTTCGATCAGAACAACAGATGCGCCAAGTTGGGCAGCGGCCGCTGCAACTGTCAAACCGCCTGAGCCGGCACCAATTACGCAAAGGTCAGGTTTAAGATATTCAGCCATAAATGATGCCTTTTGTTCTAGCTGGTCGCATTATTCGCACGGAGGCGCTTAATCACAATAGGTAAAAGGGAAATAAGACCCAGTGCGGAAAACGCGATGATAAGTTCAGTCGTTACCAAATCCCCTGGCGACAGAGAGACCCCACAATTGTCTGATGCTGCTTGTGTGCAATCAGTAAAAGCGACGGATTGAGCTTCAACCAGCGACCGTATTCCTTCTCCCGCGTACGCATATGCAAAGGTGCCGGGGGCAATGCCGACAAGTGTTGTCCAAAAGAATATGCCAAACGGCACCCCTAGAATCGCTGGCACAATATTTACCAACGTAAATGGGAATGCTGGCACGAGCCTTAGGAAAAACATATAGTTCACCGCATCGTCTTGCATGCCTTTGCGTAATTTTTGCACAAACGGCCCAGCGCTCTCGCGCAAATGCTCTCCAAGTGAAGTGCTCGCAATCCAAAAAAGAATCGAAGCGCCAACAGTGGCAGATAAGATGGTAACAAAGCCTGCAATCCACCACCCAAAAAAGATACCACCGGCAATTGTAAGTACCCAAGCTGCAGGAAATGATAGCGCCACAGCAACCACATAAACCAGTCCAAAAATTCCAACCGATAGGCCAAGGTTTTGTGCGATAAAGGTTTGAAGCGCGTTGAAGTTTTCCAGCAGGGCCTCAAAGGAGAGGACTTTATAAGCCCCGGTCGCGGCAAAAACGCCCACAATCAACGCAAACACCGCCAAAGGCAGCCATCTTTTCATATTCTTTTGCAAGATTTCAGTCCTTCAACTATTGCGGCGTAAGTTCCCTGCGGTGGTTTTGCCTTGATTTTTAACGCAACATAGCGGCAAAAATGCTAAACATCTCATAGCCTCACTTGAATTTGACGTGACGTGATCAACCACTCAAGCGCTGTTGATAACAATTGAACGTGGGGCAAAGGCGAAAAGCACACATTCTTTGCCTCCTTTGAGATTGACTTGACGCCCCATTTTGCCTATACACCGCCCAACTCGGCCATAAATTGTGGCGCGACACCGATTTTCTGTTGCGTGCTGCTGACTACTAGAATGGCTACCTGTTTTTTAATTTTCGAGAGGAACAGTGCCGCGAACGGCATTGTGGATGAGCAATGAAGCGTACCTTTCAGCCTAGCAATCTTGTGCGCACTCGTCGTCACGGTTTCCGTGCACGCATGGCGACAAAAAATGGCCGTAAAATCTTGAACGCTCGCCGCGCACGCGGTCGCAAGCGTTTGTCTGCGTAAGAATGTTCTTGATGACCCGTTGGATTTGCCATGGGTCAGAACATTTGCAGGGGGTTGCATGCGCCGTTTGAAGCATCGGGCGCAGTTTTTACAAGCCGCGCGTGGACTGAAATCGGTCCGCCGCGGCTTTGTGCTGCAAGCAACAAAGTGTGACGACGCAGAGCCTGGAATCGGGTTTACGGTCACAAAGCGCGTCGGCAACGCCCCAGAACGCAACAGAATTAAGCGCCGATTGCGCGCGCTAAGTGAAAAAATAGCGCAAAAATTCAAGCCTAATTTCAACTATGTATTGATTGGGCGTAGAGAAGCGTTACATGAACCTTTTAGCCTTTTAGAAGAAGGCTTGGGTCGAGCGATCGAAAAAATACACAGTCCGCACGCAAAGCGGGTGGATGCACGGGAGCGGAAAGCAAAATCATGAATGGTGAAGGCCGCAATTATATCTTAGCGATCGGCTTGTCGATCTTGGTCCTTGTAGGTTGGCAATACTTTGTTGCTGGGCCGCAGTTGGAAAAGGCACAACAACAAGCCGAATTGGCTGCACAGCAAGCAGCTGAAACGGACCCTAATGCAGGCTTGCCAACGCCGGGAACTGTATCAACCAGCACGCAGGCTGATGCAGCATCAGCGTTGATTACCGGCACACGGGAAGAAGTGATTGCGGCAACAGATCGCGTCAAAATCTCGACAGGTGCGCTTGATGGCTCGATCAATCTTGTTGGCGGTCGGCTTGATGACCTTCACCTCACCCAATATCGTGAGACAATTGAAGACGACAGCCCAATCATCACATTGCTTTCTCCGCAAGGTACTCCAAAACCTTATTACGCGGAACAGGGCTGGACAGCGCTTGCCGGTTCAACGGTTAAATTGCCAAGGCCAACGACCGTTTGGTCAGTTGAAGGCAACCCGACGCTAAATGCGAACAATCCTGTTACCTTGACTTACGACAATGGCGAAGGCTTGGTTTTCAATCGCACATTTGAAGTCGATGAAAACTATCTCTTCACCGTTAAACAGACAGTCCAGAACAACTCTGCAGGCGATATTGCGCTTTACCCCTACTCTTACGTAGCGCGCCAAGAAACTCCTGAAACTTCAGGCTTCTTCATTTTGCATGAAGGCCCGATTGGCGTGTTGGGTGACGCAAACCTAGTTGAATTGGGTTACAAAGATTTGGTTGAAGATAGCCGCAAGAAGTATGATGCAAAATCAGGCTGGCTTGGCTTCACTGACAAATATTGGGCGGCGACTGTTTTCCCAGAGGCTGGCGCAATCATCAATGCTCAGTTTGATTACAAGAAAACTGACGGTCGTGACACTTATCGCGCAAGCTATGTAACAACCGAGCCAACCGTTGTGCCGGCAGGTTCAACAGCTGAACATCAAAGCTATATCTTTGCAGGTGCGAAAGTTGAGCGCATCATTGATTCCTATGAAAAGGGTCTTGGCCTTGATCGTTTGGAATTGCTGATCGACTGGGGTTGGTTCCATTTCATCACCAAACCACTATTCTACGTGATCCGTTTCTTGAACGACATTTTGGGCAACTTTGGTCTTGCGATTTTGGCCGTGACAGTTCTGATCAAGATCGCTTTCTTCTGGTTCGCTAACAAGTCTTACGCGTCAATGGCGGGGATGAAAAAAGTTCAGCCGGAAATGAAGGAAATTCAAGAACGGCACAAAGAAGACCGCATGGCCCAACAACAAGCCATGATGGAGCTTTATAAGCGCGAAAAAATCAACCCAATGAGTGGTTGTTGGCCGGTGCTTATCCAGATCCCTGTGTTCTTCTCGCTTTATAAAGTGCTGTTTGTCACCATTGAAATGCGCCAAGCGCCATTCTTTGGCTGGGTACAAGATTTGGCTGTGCCTGATCCAACAAACCTATTCAATCTGTTTGGATTGATCCCAGTGGATCCAACAGCTTTGCCTCTCATTGGTGGTTTCCTTGTACTCGGTGCATGGCCATTGATCATGGGTTTGACCATGTTCGTGCAAATGCGTTTGAACCCACCGCCAGCCGATGCAACTCAGGCTGCGATCTTTGCTTGGATGCCAGTGATCTTTACATTCATGTTGGCTGGTTTCCCAGCGGGTCTGGTGATCTATTGGGCATGGAACAACTTCTTGTCCATCTTGCAGCAATATTTCATCATGAAGCGCCACGGCGCAGATGTGGATATTCTTGGCAACATCATGGCGACTTTCAAAAAGAAATCGCCTGAAGGTGAAGCTAAATAAGTCTCGTCCTATAACTGGACCAGTACGGTACTAAAGATTAAAGTCGCGTCGCATATACGACGCGGCTTTTTTTGTGTGGTGATTTATGTTTGGCCCAAACCCAAATGATCCAACTCCTCTTCCTGGCATCGACCAGCTAATATTCTTGAAGAACCATATCACGCGGCCAGATATCGTGGTTGGCGACTATACCTACTATGATGATGAAGACGATGCGGCAGAATTTGAACGCCGCAATGTGCTTTATCACTATGAGTTTGTTGGCGATAAGCTGATCATCGGAAAATTCTGCTCGCTCGCGAAAGACTGCACATTTATGATGAATGGTGCCAACCATACCTTTACTTCGTTTTCGACTTTTCCTTTCGCTGTTTTTAAAAATGGTTGGGGCGATGGTGATGTTGAGCAGCTCAAAAGCCAGTCTCGCGGTGATACGATTGTTGGCAACGATGTTTGGATTGGCCGAGCGGCAACGATTATGCCGGGCGTACAAATCGGCGACGGTGCTATAATTGGCGCTCATGCCGTGGTTGGGCGAGACGTTCCACCTTACACAATCGTAGCCGGCAACCCTGCCCGGGAAATCCGCAAACGTTTCGACGGTGAAACCGTGAATGCTTTGCAAAACATCAAGTGGTGGGACTGGTCGATTGAAAAAATTACGAAGAATTTGGAAGCGATCACGAATGCGGACCTAGACGCATTGCGCAATGCGGTATAGACCGCACAGATGACCGAATTTAGAGAAGACGAAATTGAAGCAGGCAGACTGCTATTTGCGCGCCCTTGGCAGTTTATCAAGGGGTGCGTGCGTGTTGACGACCTTCCGCCGGGAGATCGGACCGAAATCGCATTTGCAGGCCGCTCCAACGTCGGCAAATCCTCTTTGATCAACGCACTAACCAATCGTGTAAATTTGGCGCGTACGTCAAACACGCCAGGCCGTACGCAAGAGCTCAATATCTTTGAAGCGGACGACGCGCCAATGCGGATTGTCGATATGCCGGGTTATGGCTTTGCTAAAGCGCCCAAAAAGACCGTTGAAAAATGGACAAGGCTCATCCACTCATACTTGAAAGGGCGCGCCACACTGCGCCGCGTTTTTGTGCTGATTGATGGACGCCACGGCCCAAAAGCAGCGGATGAAACCGTTATGAACGAACTGGATACGGCTGCTGTATCCTATCAGATCGTATTGACGAAAGCTGATAAGCCAAAGGCTGGAGAGTTAGAGCGCATTCAAGCCAAAACGGCGCAGATGATTGCAAAACACCCTGCGGCACATCCAGAGATGATTATCACTTCATCTGAAAAGGGTGTTGGAATTGAAGAATTACGAGCAACGATCGCCCGCTTCTAATTTGCAGTTCGCCTAGCTTTGGCAACCGCTTGTTCAGGACGCTTTGACCTGCGCCTTATAATCTTGCATGAAACGATTGAAGTCATGTGCTGACATCGGCTTGGCGTATAAGTACCCTTGCAGGGAATCAACGCCAAGTTCGCGCAACACTTGTGCCTGGCCTTCAGTTTCGACACCCTCTGCGAGCACTTCGATATTCAACGTCTTACCCATATCGATCATCGATTTTGTAAGTCGTCGTTGTTCATCAGATGTATCAATGGACGTTACAAACTGGCGGTCAATCTTGATGCGCTTTGGCTCAAGGTTTAGCAATCCAATTATTGATGCGTGACCAGTACCAAAATCATCGATTTCGATGTCGATGCCCATTTGTTTGATTTTCTCTAGATTGCGTTCAACCACTAGATCGCGGTCATCCAAGAAGATCGATTCAAGCAGTTCGAATGTGATGCGACCAGGCTCAATCTGCAATTCTTTAAGACGGCGTATTAGATTCTCATCGCGCAAACGTGGCGACGATATATTCACCGACGCATGTTCGACGGAAATGCCTTGTTCTTCCCAGAATTTCAAATCATTCAGGACAGTGGCCAATACGTCGTGATCGATATCGTCGATAACATTTATGTCTTCAGCGACTTTGAGAAATTCGAATGGGCTAAGCACGCCCTTGTCCGGATGATCCCAACGCGCAAGCGCTTCTACCCCAACAATTTCACCGCTATGCGCGTCGAACTGGGGCTGATAAAATGGAATGAACTGCCCTAACTCTAGGCCCCACAAAATCTCTTCAGAGACTTCACGTGCTTTGACAATTCGCGCCTGCTGATCATTTGAGAAGAACTCAAAGCAATTCCGACCCAGCTCTTTGGCTCGATACAGTGCTATATCTGACTTGGTCATCAAGTCGTTCAGATCGGCCTCGCCCTTATCAGCGTACGCAATGCCAACGCTTGCACCAAACCGACAAGGTTGCCCTTCATACATAACGGGAACCTTTAACGCATCAATTATCGAATCGGCGAGCGACGCCAACTCGGCTTTGTCAAAGGTACGCTCTACAATGATGACAAATTCATCGCCTCCGACACGGGCGACAAAGTCTGATTCATCCAAGGCTTTTGTTAAAACCGTCGCGACATGTCGCAGAACCGCATCGCCGGCCAAATGGCCAAGTGAATCGTTAATCTGCTTAAAGCGATCAAGATCAATCGCCAGCATGGCAACCGTATCATCGCTGTGCTCCTCAGCTGAGTAGTTTTCAATCGTCTGATCAAGGAAACGTCGGTTCGGCAACTTGGTCAATGGGTCATGCAACGCCAAGTGCTTAATGCGAATTTGCATGCCCTCGAGTTCTGCATTTCGGCTTTCAGCCAATCGTTTGGCGTCGAGTAACTCTTCGCGCATATTTACGTCAGCCGTGATATCCCAATTGACGCCGACCATTTTCGGGTCGCCATCAGCTGGTTGATAATAGGCACAACGCGACTGCAAATGCCTAATTTTACCGCTTGGCGTGATAATCCGAAACTCGGTACTCAGTTGAGACTTTGTACGTATCGCCTCATTAAACGATGTCATCACCCGATCCACATCATCGGGGTGCAAGGCATTGGTGAATACATCTGGAGAATAGGTCGTGTCAGCGGCTTCTAATCCAAACAAGAGGTTCGTTCGTCTGTCCCAGAAACGCTCACCTGTC
Source organism: Maritalea porphyrae (assembly GCF_030159895.1). Lineage (GTDB taxonomy): Bacteria > Pseudomonadota > Alphaproteobacteria > Rhizobiales > Devosiaceae > Maritalea > Maritalea porphyrae. The sequence goes on along the minus strand of NZ_BSNI01000002.1, from coordinate 1,061,026 downwards.
ACCAAATTGGCTTCCCAAACACCAATATCTGAAGATGATAGTGCAACGTTTAGCCGTTCCGAAATGAGTGCGATTTTTTCTTCGCGCGTTGCCAATTCATCTGTTTGGTTCTTTCGCTGTCGCATCAGGTGGCCTGAATAGGCGGTTGGCGCGAAGATCAACAAGCCGGCAAACAACATTGCGATACGCAAAGAAGTGAGATCGGCAGCATGCGCGGGCCATCCACCTTTTGGACAGGCCAGCATTTGCCAAGAACCGTTTGGCAGTCGGACATCGACCATTACAGCTTTTTCGTATCCGCGCTTGTCGGGTCCAAAAAACACCTCGCCTTGCGATCCCAACGCATCCTTGCCAACCAATGAAACGTCAATCGGCAAATCTGGATCGGTAAGCCCGCTATTTGCATAGAGTTTTTGAACGTCAATTACCGCTGAAACAATACCCCAAAAACGCTGCGTGCCGTCAGGGTTGTCCGTGAACACTGGAAAGCGTCCAATAAAACCTTGGCCGCCTTGGACAAGATTAACCGGACCGGCAAGAATTAGACTTCCACTATCGCGTGCGCGCAATGCGGCTGCGCGCTGGGCTGCATTCTTGTTGTAATCAAGACCCATGGCCTTCTCATTACCTTTACGCGGATAGATCATCTCAATAACAAGATCAGGTGCGCCAGCGATAATTATGAGTTCTGAATGGCCATCAAAGAGGTTCTTGGCGAGCCTTTCGAATTGCTGAGGCGTCATATCCGGTTGCCCAGAAAGCACCGACACCAACCCCTTCGCCAATTGAAGGTTTGAGTTGATATTGCCTTCGATGCGCGAGCGCAAAAGATTTGCCTGGCTCGTGACTTCTTCGCGGACAGATTGTTCGTAAATCGAGCGCGACTGATATTCCGAGTATTGCCAGAAACAAATGGTCAGAACGAGCGCAATCAGCGCTGGAATGTTTGTCAGACTCCAGACGTGCTTTTTGAACACATCTACAACTCGTTCCATCATACGCCTTTTTGTAGCTCGCTAAAGAAAACAACTATAAAGGACTTTATGAACGGAATGATTAATTATTGATTTAGGATGCGGCGTCCAAAAAGCGTCGAAAATACTCAGCCATCAGCATATTGTCGTTCTTTTCGCCCACTGATTTGATCGCACTCTCGCCTGTCGCTTTGTCGAACAGTTCGCCGGTTCGCAATTCATAGACGGCTGTTGCATATTCATTCGCAAATTCAGGGTGCGCTTGGATGCTTATTGCTGCGCCATTGTCATATTCCAGCATTGCGTATGGCGTAAACTCACTGCCTCCAACCACTTTGCTGTTTGGCGGAGGAGACAAGACCTGATCTTGATGGATTACATTGAATTGCATCTGATCGGGTGCATCGCCCATAAAACTAGGCTTCTGAGTAATTTTGTACTCATGGCGACCAAGACCCCAGCCTTTTTCTGACTTTTCAACGACGCCGCCAAGCGCGTCAGCCATGATTTGGTGCCCAAAGCACACTCCAATCATTGGAATTGAACGCGCGTAAGCGCCGCGAATAAACTCGCGCAATGGCTCCATCCAAGGCTTCTGATCGTAGACCCCAAGCGCTGAGCCTGTGATGATGATGGCCTCTGTTTTTTCAAGGGGCGGCAATGGCTCATCCTCGATCAAACTCACAGTTTCAAATGTGAATTTGCCACCTCCATCGCCGACAAGATCGGCGAACATTTTGCCATAATTGTCAAACTGGTTCCGCAACGGCTCTGCAACGAGCCCCGTTTGCAACACTGAAACCTTCATTTCCAACACCATTTTCTCATGCGCAAATTATGATCAAATAATTTGATCAAATTTAGATTGGCCACATTTTTGCGTCCGAAGCAAGACAAGTCGCGAAATTTTGTTTATGGGTGTTTTGTGACGGTGGAACGGGCGAGAAATACATTGAGCATTGATAAAACCAAAGAAGCAGCAATTTTGGCGCAAGCACTGCCATATATGCTGCGCTATGATCATCGCGTTGTCGTAGTAAAATATGGTGGCCACGCAATGGGCGACCCAGAACTTGCGCGCGCGTTTGCTCGCGACATTGTTTTGCTTCGTCAGTCTGGCGTAATGCCAATCGTGGTACATGGCGGCGGACCACAAATTGGCAAAATGCTCGATCGACTGAACATTGTATCCGAGTTCAAAGATGGCCTGCGTGTCACTGACCGCGCCACGGTTGATATCGTTGAGATGGTTTTGGCCGGTGCGATTAACAAGCAAATTGTAACCGCAATTACCCAAGAGGGCGGCCGGGCCATCGGGTTGTGCGGCAAAGATGCGGGCATGGTCGAAGCCAAAAAGCTCAAACGCACCTCAATGGACCCTGACAGCAACATTGAACGCATTATAGATTTGGGATTTGTGGGCGAACCAGCGGATGTGAACCCTGAGATACTCTACCGTCTGATCGGCGAAGAGATCATCCCCGTGATTGCGCCAATTGCAGCGGGCAAAAACGGCGACACATTTAATATCAATGCTGACACATTTGCCGGCGCGATTGCTTCTGCCATGGATGCAAAGCGCTTCTTGTTGCTGACAGATGTGGAAGGCGTCCTAGATCAAGACATGAAGTTGATCCCCGATATGGACATCGAAAAAGCACAAGAATTGATTGATTCTGGTGTCGCAAAGGGTGGCATGATCCCGAAACTTGAAACAGCCATCAATGCTGTGAAAAGTGGCGTACAAGGTGTGGTAATCGTGAACGGCAAGACCGAACATGCGGTTTTGCTTGAGTTGTTCACTGAGCATGGTGCTGGCACATTGATTCACCAGACCGGCGAAATCGGAGACGACGAATAATGCCACTCTCTGACGTCCGCCATTGGGTGTTTGATTTAGACAACACCCTCTACCCGCGCACATGTAGATTATTTGATCAGATTGACAAATTGATCACCGCATATGTGGCTGACGTAACCGGACTTGATCCAGTCCCTGCACGAAAGTTACAGAAAGACTTTTATCGCGATCACGGCACCACTTTGCGTGGTCTGATGGCGACGCGCGATATCGACCCTCACCACTTTTTGTCTAAAGTGCACAACATAGACTATTCGCCGGTTCAACCGAATCCTGATTTGATATCTGCCATAAAGGCGTTGCCCGGGCAGAAACTGATATTTACCAATGCGGATGTTGGCCATGCAGAAGCAGTGATTGATCGGCTCGGTGGCAGTGATGTGTTTGATGGTGTCTTTGGTATTGTAGAAGCAGACTTTGAACCGAAGCCGTTCCGACAACCATATGAAAAGTTTCTTCTAGATCATGGCGTCGACGCCAAACAAGCCGCTATGTTTGAAGATATGGAGAAAAACCTTCTTACGGCTCACGAAGTTGGCATGCGCACAGTGCATGTGATCCCAGATGCCAGTTTTGAAGATGACAGTTTGGAAGATTTTGAACTGCGACGCAAAGACGATCACGAGCATGTGCATCACGTCACAGACGATCTATCCTCGTTTTTAGCTCCTTTTACTGTTCGCTAAGTCGAGTACCGTTGCAAATAATCCGACAACTCCTGCCCAGCGGCAGGCGTGAACTTTTCTCGCGTCAACTCAATTTGGCTAATTCTGTCGACCCTAAAATCTCGAAAATCTTCTCGCGTCAAGCACCAAGCGGTCAAGAGCCATTTAGGCCCAAAGTTGGCAAGCGCTAGTGGATGCACCTGCCTTTCAGTTTGTTTCCCTTCAAGCGAACAATAGTTGAACCGAACAATTCGCCGTCCATCGATCGCTTTACGCAGCTGCCGGAGCGCTGAAGTCGGCATTTGAACACCCTCAGGCGGCACAACCATAAGGTGTGGGGTATCCAGTTTTGACTTGTGCGTTTCGGGCACAGCGTCGCGTATCTTTTCCAATGCCTCGCGCGCTGCAGATGAAAGATCATCATCCGCGATCAACGCCAGCGTCTTTGCCCCCAGCGCCAGCGCTTCGAGTTGTTCAAAGGTGAAACTTAATGGCGGCAAATCAAACTCGCCGCGCAGCATGAAACCGACCCCAGTTTCAGAATCGATTGGTGCGCCCGACCCGATCAGGTGCGCCATGTCCCGGTAGATAGAACGCTTAGAGGTTTCCAATCTGTCTGCAATTTGTTGCGCCGTAAGGGCACCGTTGGCGGTGCGAAGTATTTGAATTATCCGGAATAGCCGTTCTGCCCGTCGCATATATTCATCCTTGATCAAACACTATGGCCATAAGGGTGGCAACAGGGTGATGTTAATGCTCTTCCATCAACAATGGAAGGACATGAAAATGAGTACTATTTTTGAATTGGTTAGCTTCAAGGTGAAAAACGCAGACAAGGCTGCTCAGCTCCGACGCGAAGCGATGGAACACGCCAAACAGTTTAAAGGTTTCATCAATTATCGCGCACTGACAAACACGGAAGACCCCACACTTTTCACAGACCTTGTCGAATGGGCCAGCCTAGAAGACGCACAGGCCGCGGCTGAAAAAGTGATGACCTTACCTGAGTTTCAAGCGATGATGAGCGAAATTGAGGCCGTCGAAAGCATGAAACATTTCAGCATCGACAAAATAGTTGAATAGGCGAAAAAAAGAGCCCGGTGCATCGGCGCCGGGCTCGAATTTGTTAAAAAGATTTCTGTTACTCGACAACGCAGTCGCAGTTTTCGTCCGTAATGGTGGGCAGGTTATAGGCCTCACGAACCACGCACCAAGCTTCCTCTGCGGTATCAACAACTTTGAACAGATCAACATCATCGGGCGAAATAGTGCCTTCTTCCGCCAAAGCCTCAAGATTGATAACGCGTTTCCAGAAATGTGAGCCAAACAAAAGCACTGGCACACGTTCCATTCGACCAGTTTGGATCAATGTTAGAGTCTCGAAAAACTCATCCATGGTGCCGAATCCGCCTGGGAATACGGCGATGACCTTAGCGCGCAGCAAAAAGTGAATTTTTCGCGTTGCGAAGTAGTGGAAGTTAAAGCTGAGATCTGGTGTCACATAGAGGTTTGGAGCTTGCTCGTGTGGCAGAACAATGTTCAAGCCAATCGATGGTGCGCCAACTTCCGTTGCGCCTTTGTTGCCCGCTTCCATTACACCGGGTCCACCACCGGTCACAACGACATATTCTTTGTAATCAAGTGTCTCAGAGGTCAGCGAAGCCAATCGAGCAAATTTGCGCGCCTCATCGTAGTATTTAGAGTTTTTCTCAAGGTTCTTTTTTTGAATGTCATTCTTGGCCGCCCATGCTTCCGCGCCAGGTGCAGGCAAACGCGCACCACCAAAAAGGACCACTGTGGAATTGATGCCGCGTTCTTTGAGCCATAATTCAGGCTTCAGAATTTCAAGCTGCAATCGAATTGCACGCGTATCTTCTGATGTCATGAACTCTTCATCAGAAAACGCCAATCGATAGGCTGCAGATTCCGTTTGTGGTGTCTTTGGGACCCGCCTTGTGACGCTAATATCTTCTTGGGAAGTGCGTAACGAGGTGTGGCGGCGTTTTGACATATATATCTCCAATATTCTATTGCCCGCTATTATGCTCATAATCGCGTTAACGATCAGTGCCCTCAACCGGATTACACAATAGTGATTGTTTCGTGTGTCGACCAGTTGACACCCATGGCGACGGCGCTAATGTCGCGAGCAATCACTTAGATCAGTTGGAGAGCTTGGAAATATGTCATTTGCCGACTTGGCCCAGACCATTGATGCAGCGTTCGATGACCGCGAGAACGTAAATCTTAACACGCAGGGTGCCGTGCGCGATGCTGTAAATGAAGCGCTTGCGCTGATGGATGATGGCAAACTGCGGGTAGCGGAACAGAATGAAGCGGGCGAATGGACCGTCAACCAATGGGCGAAAAAGGCAGTTTTGTTGTCTTTCCGTCTCAACGATATGGAAACTATTCCAGGCGGACCAGGTGGTGCGACATGGTGGGACAAAGTTCCATCTAAATTCGCAGGTTGGAGCGAGAACCGTTTTCGTGAGGCTGGCTTTCGAGCGGTTCCGGGTTCCATCGTTCGCCATTCAGCACATATTGCACCCGGTGCCGTTTTGATGCCGTCATTTGTCAATCTTGGTGCCTATGTTGGCGAGAACACAATGGTCGACACATGGGCTGCGGTGGGTTCATGTGCCCAGATTGGTGCAAATGTTCACCTTTCCGGTGGCGTTGGCATCGGTGGTGTTTTAGAGCCATTGCAAGCAGATCCAGTAATTATTGAGGATGATTGTTTTATCGGTGCACGTTCTGAAATCGTTGAAGGCGTTCGGGTTGGCAAAGGCTCCGTGATTTCAATGGGCGTATTCATTGGCCAATCAACTAAAATCGTCAACCGCCACACAGGCGAAGTACATATGGGTGAAGTGCCACCATATTCTGTGGTTGTGTCTGGTTCTATGCCGGGCAAGCCATTGCCTGATGGCACGCCAGGACCAAGCCTTTATTGCGCAGTAATCGTGAAACAAGTGGACGAAAAGACACGTTCCAAGACATCGATTAACGATCTGTTGCGAGACTAGGACATGGCCGTCGCCCTAGATCTATTGCGAGACTTGATCCGCTGTAACTCTGTGACACCTGCAGACGACGGCGCGATTGATATTCTTGTGCAGTTTTTGGAGCCTTTGGGTTTTACCTGTACGCGCACGCCCTTTGAGGGCGACGGCAGCTATCGTGTTGAAAACCTGTTTGCTACGCGCGGTAATAGCGGACCGCACTTATTATTCGCTGGGCACACGGATGTGGTCCCGGTGGGTGATGCAGGGGCGTGGACACACGATCCTTTCTCAGCCGACGTCGACAACGAAGGCATTATGTGGGGCCGTGGCGCAGTAGATATGAAAAGTGGCGTCGCGGCCTTTTGCGCTGCACTACCAGCGTTTATCGAAAGCGGTGCAGCGGACAATTGCACAATCTCGTTGCTGATCACTGGCGATGAAGAAGCTGACGCCATCAATGGGACAGTCAAAGTGCTCAAGTGGGCGGCCGAACAGGGACACAAATTTGATTTCGGCCTTGTTGGCGAACCCTCTAGTGCGGAGTTTTTGGGTGATTTAGTTCGGATTGGTCGACGCGGATCAATGAGTTTTTCGGTGACAGTTGGCGGCGAGCAAGGTCATGTCGCCTATCCGCACAAAGCGAACAACCCCATTCCGATCCTTGCCGGCATTGCGACGCAACTGAGTTGCACTGCTTTGGATGAGGGCAACGAAAACTTCCCGCCATCAAATTTGGAGCTTACAACCGTTGATGTTGGGAACGCCGCAACAAATGTCATTCCTGCCAAGGGTACATTGAAAGGCAATATTCGGTTCAACGATATTTGGAATGCGCAGAAGCTGGAGTACTGGCTCGGGGAACAAATCCTGAAGGTTCCCGCAAAAGGCTGCGACGTTGAATTGAACATCAAACAGCCAGTGTCTCGCTCCTTCGTTTCAGACGGGTCGAAGCATGTCGACATGTTAGTTGATAGTGTTGCAACCGTTTCGGGAGTATCGCCCGAACGTTCAACAGGTGGCGGCACATCGGACGCGCGCTTCATCGCTGATTATTGCCCAGTGGCTGAGTTTGGCCTAGTTGGCAAAACGATGCACCAGGTCGACGAACGTGTATCCACACAAATGGTGCTTGAACTTCAAGCCGTTTATGCCCATTTTCTAGATAGTTTTGCTCAGCAAGGATAGCTTTTCGTGAATCCAAACAGCCTCATCGAAGAAATAGTTGCTGCCGCGCGCGGCTGTTGGGGCATTTTGTCTGGCAACCGATTAGAAGCGAACCGCCTGGACGGCAGTCTTGCAGGCATCTCGACATCAGCAATTGCTGTTTTGATTGCTTTTGGCGCGCAAGCCATGCTGCGTTTGCCGCTGCCAGCAGACGTGATCGCGCCAATGCCGCTATTAGTTTTGCTGCATCTGTTGGCAGTAAACGTGGCTGGATTTTATGGCGTCTATTTGTTTTTGCGCATGAAAGGAAACTTGGGCGACTTTGGCAGCTATATCACCGCGCACAACTGGTCGAACCTTTTCTTTTTGATTGTCGCCCTGCCCCTGGCAATTGTTTTGCCTGGGCTGATTGGCAGCCTGATCATCACAATCGCCACAGCCGTTTTCTATTTCCGAGCCGCTAATTTTTTGCTCGATATTCGTGGACCCGACCTCATTCTGATGATTGGTGCACAGCTTCTTGCAATGCTCGCCTGCATCATCGTGCTGATGTTCCTTGGCAGCATCGTCCCGGGATTGGGTTTTCGGATTATCGGCTAGGCCTAGTAATCGACTTGCGTCAAATACAGCCCACAAGCAGGCGCAACCGGCCCGCAAGCTTTGCGATCAGCTGCGTCTAAGGCCGCTTTGAAGTCAGCAAGGCTCCACTTGCCTTCACCAACCATCTTCAACGAACCTACGAATGAACGCACCTGGCTGTGCAAGAAACTTCGCGCAGAAACATTCACAAAGATCGTTTCACCATCGCGGGTCACATCCATACGATCGAGGGTTTTTATTGGCGACTTTGCTTGGCAAAGGCTGGCGCGGAAAGTTGAGAAGTCATGCTGTCCGAGTGCGAGTTGCGCTGCATCGTGCATCGCTTTGTCGTCCAAAGGCACCATGACGTGCCACACACGATTATGATCAAGGGCCGGACGTGAGCGACGATTTAAGATTTGATATTCATAGTGTCGTGCTTTGGCACTAAATCTTGCCTCGAAATCGTCAGCAACTTTTTCCCAGGTAAGAATAGATATGGGGTGCGGTTTGAGATGAAAATTGATCGCCTCACCGACTTTAAATGGGTCGTAGTCTCTTTCCAAATCGAAGTGGATCACTTGCCCCAGTGCGTGCACGCCGCTATCGGTGCGCCCAGCTGCTTGAATAACCGGACGCTCGCCAGCAAATTTCTCAATCGCCGCTTCGATTTTGTTCTGAACGGCGCGACCATCCTTCTGGCTTTGCCAGCCAGTATAGGGCGTCCCATCATATTCAACGGTGAGCTTATAGCGTGGCATTAGCTGAGCACTTTGCCTTCAAGAGAACCCGTGCCACGAACAAAGGTTTCGGCATCCATTACGCTTTTGCCTTCTCGCTGCACATGGGTCAGCGCAATCGCGCCATGTCCAGTTGCAACAGTTAGACCAGCATCCAAAATGGTGCCTGCTGCTCCTGTGCCTTCAGCCAATGCTGATTTGATTGCTTTAACGCGGGTTGGCTTGCCATTCAATTCAATTTCAAACCATGCACCTGGGAAAGGCGAGAGTCCGCGTATCTGATTATGGATGTCTTGTGCAGACCGAGACCAGTCAATCCGGGCTTCAGCTTTGTCAATTTTCTTTGCGTAGGTCACACCTTCTGTCGACTGGGGGACAAAATGCAAACTCTCGCGCTCCAGCGCCGGTAGCGCCCTTCCCATCAAGTCAGCACCACGGATCATCATCTGATCGTGCAGCTCACCGGCAGTCATGTTTTCAGAAATCGGGATTTCATCAATTAGACCGACGGCACCGGTGTCCAACCCTTCGTCCATTTGCATAACCATCAGACCGGTTTGTGTGTCGCCGGCCATGATCGCACGCTGGATTGGGGCCGCGCCACGCCAACGTGGTAACAATGAACCATGAAGGTTCAAGCAGCCTTTTGCTGGCGCTTCCAAAATCCGTTTAGGCAACAACAAGCCATAAGCAACGACCACTGCAACATCAGCATCCAAAGCTTCAAACGCCTCGATGTCTGCCTCATTTTTGAAATTGAGTGGTGTGCGCACTTCAAGGCCAAAACCCTCAGCGAGTTCATGCACAGGAGACTTACGCTCTTTTTTGCCTCGACCGGCAGGGCGCGGTGGCTGCGAATAGACGGCCACAACATCGTGGCCGCGTCCGATGATCTCGCTCAAGGTAGGCACCGCGATTTCTGGGGTGCCCATAAATATGACGCGCATGGATTAACCTGCTGCTCTCTTGGCCAGTTTCTGGAATTTTTTGGTTACACGTTCGCGTTTCAAACGCGATAGATAATCAATGAACAGCTTGCCATTCAGGTGATCAACCTCGTGTTGAACGATAGTCGACAATAGCCCTTCACACTCTAACTCGTGCGATTTACCGTCAATGTCGAGAAAAGCAACTCTACAAAGATCCGGCCGTTCCACATCTTCATAATATTCAGGGATCGACAGACACCCTTCTTGGTGCACGCGCAATTCTTCAGAGAACCACTTGATGTCTGGATTGATCATGGCAAGCGGCGCACGATCTTCCTCTTCGCCAGCAGGGTCCATTACTATCACCCGATGCATCACACCAATTTGCGGCGCAGCAAGCCCAACGCCGGGCGCGTCATACATGGTGTCGAACATGTCAGTGACAAGCGTTTTTATCTCATCATTGATCTCAACAACAGGCGCAGCCACTTCGCGCAAACAAGGGGTTGGAATGTGAAGAATGGGCCTAATAGCCATCGTGCAAGTTACCTTTGGTTCAATTTAACCGTGTCGATAGGATGAAAGGGCTTTGCGGGTCAAGACAAGCTTTCAAATTGCGTCTATCGACCTCCCACATATGTAGGTGTTTTTAGGCAATTTTCCAGATCGATTTGGTCAATGCGAAAATGGCGAATCAGATAGAATTAGGAAATGGAACAAGTTCTCTTTTCCGCCTTTGGGCGTGATTTCACATCGACCGAAACCGTATTGCTTTTCTTGGCGACGTTGTTGGTGCTTTCGATAGCGGCAATTATAACCATAATGCGCGCGAACCGGCGCCGCCAAGACGATGCCATTGCGCTCGCGCAACGCAACGCAGAAATGGAACGCCATATGGCCGACTTGATGCGTGTACAATCCGAAATGACGGGGCGCATGCACACGATGTCTGAGATTTTTGGCTCACGCACCTCGGATTTGGCACGCTTGCTTACGGAACGGATCGAAGGAGCAAGCCACCGCACCAATCAATCGGTGAACGAAACACGGGTCAAAACAGAAGAGAGCCTATCCAAACTAAATGAACGACTGGCCGTAATTGACCGGGCACAGTCCACGATTGCTGAATTGTCGACAGAAGTGGTGTCGCTGCGTGACATATTAGCGAACAAGCAAAGTCGTGGCGCTTTCGGCCAAGGTCGCATGGAAGCAATTGTTGCGGACGGTTTGCCAGCAGCAAGCTTTAATTTTCAAGCAACACTGTCCAACAACAATAGACCCGACTGTCTGGTCACATTGCCGAACGATGCACCAAACTTGGTGATTGATGCAAAGTTTCCGTTGGAAGCATGGCAGAGGTTGCAAGCGGCAGAAAGCCCAGAAGAGATCAAGCAGGCTATCGCCTCATTCCGCAACGATATGAAGGTGCACATAAAAGCCATCTCAGAGAAATATTTTATTCCAGGAGAGACGCACGACACTGCCTTTTTGTTCGTGCCGTCCGAAGCGATTTTTGCCGACATTCATGAGCGCTTTGAAGACATCGTACAACAGGCGCTACGCCAGCGCGTGGTGATTGTTTCACCGTCTTTATTGATGCTGTCAATTCAAGTGGTGCAAGCCTTATTGCGTGACGTGAAAATGCGAGAGCAAGCGCACATTATCCAACAAGAAGTATCGAACTTACTCACCGATGTGGGGCGGTTGTCTGATCGTGTCTTAAAGCTGCAATCGCACTTTCAACAAGCCAACAAAGATGTGGAGCAAATCCTGATCTCAACCGGCAAAGTAACCAAACGATCTGAACGTATAGAGCAGATGGACTTTGAAGATCGTGACTCGAATGAAGACAAAACCAAGCAACTGCCTCTTTAGTCCAACTAGAACGCTTCGAAACAATCGTAATTGCGCTGGCGAAAAATCAAACCATCTTTGAACTCGAAAATGCATGCGAAATGCGCAACCATTTCGTCGCCAACTTTTAGCGAAGCCACGGGCACGCTCATAGTTCCGCGCCAAATAAGTTCTGCGACCAGACTTTCTTCGCCTTCTACAATGTTGTTGATCGTGAATTCTTGTTTTTGCAGAATTTTCGCACCGCGCGCTGCACCATCCAAAATGGCGGCGATATCACGATCTACGCGCTCCGGGGTAATTTTGTTGGGAAACTCAGTTTGAACAACATCAGGATGAAAGTAAGCTGCAAGTTCATCGCCTTGCTTCAATTGGTTGAGCGCTGAAAGATAAGATCTAACCAGCTCCGCGTTTGACGACGTCATCACAATCTCCGCTTCAATCAAGGTTTTTAAAAATCGGTTCGCGCATTAAGCGCTTGGGTCAACGTCCCTTCGTCCAGATAGTCCAACTCGCCACCAACAGGTACGCCATGAGCAAGACGGGTGATCTTAACCTCAAAACTCTCAAGCCTGTCTGTTACATAGTGCGCTGTGGTTTGCCCATCAACTGTAGCGTTTACCGCTAACACAACCTCGCGCACATCGCCTTTTTCGACACGATCAACAAGTGTGTTGATGTTCAGATCTTCGGGACCTACGCCATCGAGGGGCGACAAAGTCCCGCCGAGCACATGATAAAGTGACTTATTAGCCCCTGCCCGCTCCAGCGCCCAAAGATCAGCTACGTCTTCGACAACGATCAATAGCCCTGATTCAATTCGGCGCGTATCACTACAAATGTTGCATGGAGATTTGGTATCAACATTGCCGCACTGGGCGCATGTCACCACTGTATCGACTGCGCGATCAAGCGCTGTGGCAAGCGGCACCATCAGGGTGTCTTTTTTCTTGATCAGATGCAAAACTGCGCGACGTGCAGAACGTGGCCCCAGCCCTGGCAGACGCGCCAAAAGCTGGACCAATTGCTCAATCTCTGGACCGCCATTTTGGTTGTTCATGAACGGGATCTTACATCCTTAGAATGGCAATTTCATGCCCGGAGGAATTGGCAAACCTGCTGTCATTTCCTGCATTTTTTCTTGGCTTAGTGCCTCTGCTTTTCCGCGTGCATCAGCATGAGCGGCGATGATCAAATCTTCCAAAATCTCCGCTTCTTCTTCCTTGAGCAAAGAAGGATCGATTTTCACACCGCGCATGTCGCCTTTGCCAGTCAAAGTGACAGTCACCATGCCAGCACCTGCGGTACCTTCAACTTCTGTTGCTTCCAGCTCAGCTTGCATTTCGCCAACTTTGGCCTGCATCTCCTGAGCCTTCTTCATCATGCCCATTATGTCTTTCATTCGTCTATTCCTTCGTCTCGTTCGCCATCATCCAGCCATTGTTCGGCTGGCGGTTCATCGTCAATTAGTGATTTTTCGTTGACCAAGCGTGCGCCTGGAAAAGCTGCAAGAATTGCTTTGACCGATGGGTCCTGCATTGCCTTGTCGAGCTTTTCTTGCGCGGCGCGGTCGCGCTGCTGACGAATGGTGTTTTCGGCCTTTTGCTTGGACACTGTGACCATCCAAGGTCGATTTGTCCATTCTTTGAGCTTTTGTGAAAGCTGCGACGCCACCGACTGATCAGTGTTAGGCGTCAAAGCGATTTCAATGCGACCATCGGCAACTGAAACCGGGCTTACATTCGCCTCCAGCGCATGTTTGAGGACAAGCTCGCGTTTTTCGCCGCACAGCGCAACAATCTCTTCAAAAGTTGAGATCGACATTGTTGGTTTGCTAACAGGCGAAGCTTGTGGCGCATGGTTGACGCTTACGGCTTGCATTCGTGCACCGCCACCCGCCGCGGCTTGCATTCCACCGCCACCGGTTGGGCGTCCTGAAGGTGCGGACTGTGCAGAAGCACTTCCGCCTTGTGGCGCATCACCGAGTTTTTTGATCAGCTCATCCGGCGTCGGCAAATCAGCGGCATAAGCCAAACGAATAAGCACCATTTCAGCGGCCTGGATAGCGTCGTGGGCATTGTTGATCTCTTGAATGCCTTTATTCAATATCTGCCAGGTGCGCGACAAAACTCGAATATTGAGCTTTTGCGCCATCTCTTTGCCGCGTGTCTTTTCGTCCGGGGTTAGCACAGGGTCTTTGTCGGCTCCCGGCACGACCTTGAGACGGGTGACCAGATGGGTGGTCGACGCCAAATCTGTAACGATGGTCGCTGCATCCGCGCCCGCATCATATTGATGTCGCAGCTGCTCAAGTGCGCTGGCCGCGTCGCCCTTCATTAAGGTCTCGAACAGATCAAGTGTTAGGGCTCTATCCGCAAGACCGAGCATCTGCCTTACGGTTTCCGCTTTAATATCTCCACCAGAATGGGCGATGGCCTGATCAAGCAAGGAGAGGTTATCGCGCACCGATCCTTCACCCGCTCGAATGACCAATTGCAAAGCATCTTGTTCAAACGTGATGCCTTCTTTTTCCAAGATACCACCAAGATAATCTTGCAGAGCCTCGGGACCAACACGACGCAGATCAAATCGTTGGCAGCGCGAAAGGATCGTGATCGGCACCTTGCGAATTTCTGTCGTGGCAAAAATGAACTTCACATATGGGGGGGGCTCTTCCAGCGTTTTCAACAGGCCGTTGAACGCCGCCTTAGAGAGCATGTGCACTTCGTCAATAATGAAAACTTTATAGGGCGCAGAAACCGGGCCATAGCGCACGCTATCGATAATTTCGCGGATATCATCAATGCCAGTATGTGACGCGGCATCCATTTCAATAATGTCGACGTGGCGGCTTTCAATAATCGCGCGGCAATGCTTGCCTTCTGTTTCCAAATCCAGGTTTGGGCGCGCCCCATTATCATCTTCAAAGTTCAACGCGCGTGCAAGAATACGGGCAGTTGTCGTCTTGCCGACCCCGCGGACACCGGTAAGCATGAAGGCGTGGGCGATGCGGTTTGCACTAAACGCATTTTTTAGCGTTTGCACCATCGCCTCTTGGCCGATGAATGTCGCAAAGCTCTCAGGGCGGTATTTGCGGGCAAGTACCAGATAAGATTCTTGTTTGTCCGCCAATTTTTGCCCCGCCAAAGATTTGTGAAAGTTGGTCGCGCTATTTGACACCGATTCTGAGGCGTCGCGCAAAGCAAAAGAAGGAGGCTGGCAACGACCCGTTCCTAACTCGTTAGGGCTGCTTCCTTCCGGACCTGACCCGGTTGGCGAGCGGTTCGTCCGCGCCAACCTCCCAACGCGACTATATGGTTGATCTTTGCCTAGATTGCAAGAGACCAACACAGGTTTCTAGTGATTGGGAAGCAGACTATTTCTCGTTGCCGCCTTCATCATAGCTTTTCTTGGATGGGTAGACCCCAAGAATGTTGATGTAGTCGGTGAAAAACTCCAACTCTTCCATGGCAAACTGAACACCCCGATCATCTGGGTGCCCTTCAATATCCGCATAGAATTGCGTGGCGGTGAAATTGCCATCAACCATGTAGCTTTCAAGCTTGGTCATGTTGATGCCATTGGTCGCAAATCCGCCCATCGCCTTATAGAGCGCGGCAGGGACGTTGCGAACACGGAATACGAAAGTGGTTTTCACATCTGGCGCGGGTTTAATGTCGAGCATTTCGCGCGACATGATGAGAAAGCGCGTTGTGTTATGGTCCTCATCCTCAATGTCTTCAGCCAACAAATCTAGGCCGTATATCTCGCCCGCTAACCGTGAAGCAATTGCGGCGCGACGCTTGTCGCCAAGTTCAGCGACTTCTCGCGCTGAGCCAGCAGTATCCACTGAGTTTATTGCTGTTAGATTGTGATCACGAATAAATTTACGGCATTGGCCAAGCGCAACGGAAAGACTTTGCACTTCTTCAATCTCGTCAATCTTCGTGCCCTTGATGCCCAGCAGGCACATATTCACACGGTGATAGTACTCGCCAATTATCTTCAGTCCACTTTCGGGCAAGATGTGGTGAATATCTGTAATACGGCCATATAGTGAGTTTTCCACTGGAACCATTGCGTAGTCTGCGTCACCATTTTGGACTGCTGCAATGGTGTTTTCAAAGGTAACGCAAGGCACTGCTTCTTCGTCAGGAAATACAGCATTGACTGCCGCATGACCGAATGCACCTTTTTCCCCTTGGAATGCGACCTTTAACATATCAATACCTTTGAAAACGCTTGTTAAACCGGTGGGCAATATCAACATCGACAAAGAAAGAGTCAATGCACTTGCCGCGCATATGCGTTCGGCGTCAAAACGGCGGAAATGTCGCATATTGCATGAAGGGAGTTGCACCTTTGCGGCGCAGTATATATGGTCCGCGCGCGAATAGCTGGTTTTGCAAATGGCTTGCGGGAATCAGTTTGGTTTGAATAGTGATATTTGAACGTTGCAGATTTAGCTGTCGGATATGGGGCGGCAGCGTGGAGAAGGCATAAAATGAATTGGATTGACCTGCAGAAAATTTTCGGTGCTGTTTTGGGCACGTTGTTGTTCATTATGGCGGGCGGCTTCCTGGCAGAAAGCATCTACCATCCTGTAGCTGGCGAAGGCGGCGGTTACACGATTGAGGTGGCGGACGCTGGACATGGCGATGACCATGGTGAAGAAGCGGCTGTGGAAGAAGTTTCTCTTGCGGCTTTGCTTGCGAACGCGGATGCATCAAAGGGCGAGAAAGTTATCAAGAAATGTACAGCTTGCCACTCGTTTGACGAAGGCGGAGCGAACAAAGTTGGCCCAGCGCTTTATGACATTGTTGGGCGCACGATCGCTGGTGTTGATGGTTTCGGATATTCTGACGTTTTCAACGAGTACAAGGCTGAAGGCCGTACATGGACGTACGAAGACCTTGATGCATTCTTGTTGAAGCCAAAAGATTACGCACCGGGTACAAAGATGAGCTTTGCTGGTTTGAAAAAAGAAACTGATCGTGCTGACTTGCTTGCATATTTGCAAACACTTTCAGCTGCGCCGGTTGCTTTCCCAACCGAGTAAGCGAACGCAAATCGCCTTTTGCGATTAGACGAACAAACAAGGTCGTGCCATAAAGGCGCGGCCTTTTTTGTTGGAGTTCTTTTATGACCATGTTGATGCATTTGAGTGATGTAAGCGAACGCGAATGGGCTGACGCCTTTCAGAAGGCACTGCCTAACCACAAAATCGTCACACGCGAAGACAAGTTCGACCTCAAAGAGATCAAATACCTTTATGTCTGGAAACCCGAAGCAGATGCCTTTGACGGTTTAGTCAACTTGGAAGTCATATTTTCGCTCGGTGCCGGAGTTGATGGCATCGTCAAACATCCCAAGCTGCCGCAAGGCGTGCCTGTTGTGCGATTTGTAGACGATGAATTGACTCAGTGTATGACCGACTATGTCGTAGCAAACGTGGCCATGCATCACAGGCAAGCCACGCGCTACAAGCGTGATCAAACGCAACGGCAATGGGATCAATACTATCCGGAGCGCGCATCCACAATCAATGTTGGCATTATGGGCCTCGGGCAACTGGGCGCTGATGCTGCTGAAAAGCTCAATTATCTTGGATACAATGTTGCTGGCTGGGCAAGATCTGCAAAAAATATAGCGGGGATCGAAGAATTTACAGGAGCAGAAACTTTCGACGCCTTCTTGAATCGCACCGACATTCTTGTTTGCCTTCTGCCGCTAACACCAGACACAACAGACATTTTGTGCATGAACAATTTCAAAAAGCTGCGCCGCGGTCATCTTCCCGGCGGCCCTTGCATCGTCAACGCTGCGCGCGGTGGTCACCAAAATGAAGACGATATCGTTACCGCCCTGCTCGATGGCACTTTAGGCGCGGCAAGCCTTGATGTATTTAAGGTTGAACCATTGCCATCGACAAGTGCGCTTTGGTCTTTTGATAATTGCTATATCACGCCACACATTGCAGCCATTTCTGGTCTGGACGCTGGTGTAAGGTTGGTCACAGAACAAATCACCCGATTTGAGCAATCGGGTGAATTGAAACATGTGGTTGATACAAAACGGGGTTACTAGCCAAATCGTTTTTTGAGCGCCAAATATGCAGCGCGTTGGCCCTGTTCAGTACCGCCTAATGGGCGACCAGGGCGCGGCTTATCAGCCCAAGCCATCATGTCCATGTGGCTCCAACTTTTGGCTTTCTTCACAAAGCGTCGCAAAAACAGAGCCGCTGTGATGGCGCCGCCAAATCCACCTGCAGAAATGTGATTCACATCTGCAATAGGTGAAGCGAGCATCTCATCATAATTGTCCCACAGCGGAAGCCGCCAAAGTGGATCAGACGCTGGCACCCCTTCCGCCATTATTTGGCTTGCGAAATCGTCGTCATTGGAAAACAGGGCGGCAAGCTCTGTGCCCACAGCGACGCGCGCGGCACCAGTAAGGGTTGCCATGTCTATCACGATTTCTGGGCTCTCCTCATCCGCCAATGTGAGAGCGTCTGCGAGTACCAAGCGTCCTTCCGCATCGGTATTTCCGATTTCAACGGTCATGCCATTGCGGGATGGCAGAATATCCCCTGGACGGAAGGCAGAACCCGAAATCGCATTTTCAACAACTGGAATAAGAACGCGCAAACGAACGTTCAGCTTGGCGCTCATAATGGCATGTGCGAGACCAAGCACGTTGGCCGAACCGCCCATATCCTTTTTCATCAGCAACATGCTCGCGGCCGGTTTGATATCTAGTCCGCCGCTGTCAAAAATAACGCCTTTGCCGACAAGCGTTACCTTTGGTGCATCTTCTTTTCCCCAAGTAAAATCAAGAAGGCGCGGCGCTTGCGCTGACGCGCGTCCAACCGCGTGGATCATTGGGTAATTTTGTGCCAACAAATCATCGCCAACGATTGAACGGACATCAGCCCCGTGTTTTTTGGCAAACTCTCGGATGGCGGTTTCGTAGTTATCGGGCCCGAGATCATTTGCTGGACGATTGATCAGGTCACGCGCAAGTTCCGCGGCTTCCGCCATCAATGCGACTTCCGATTTGTCCGCACCTTCGGCGCTACCCAAACTTACCTTATTCTCCGACTTTTTGAAGTCGGTGAACTGATAACCACCAAGACGAAAGCCAAGGGCTGCAATATTCGGGTTATCAAAGTCACCCTTTAGGTCAAACTCGCCGTCCTTGAGTTGAGCAGCCGCAAGCCCGGTCACCATAGGGTGCGACTTTCCGCGCTCGCCTAGGCCAAATACATACTGATCGATATCGCCATTTTCAGAAGGAATTGCCAAGAGTTCTCCGGCCTTTCCTTCAAACTTTGCCGCCTTCAGCCAGTTTGTCTGCGCGTCGCTTAGCGATTGAAGTTCGTTCGCAGTGCCTTGCCAAATACAAGTGATTGTCTTGCTCATAATATCCCGCTTGTTTTTGATTTGTTGGACCAGAAATAACGCGCATTTGAGCTGTTGGCAATTGGTTCGACCAAGTGAGTTTTAACCGCCTGTTAGGGTTAATGATTTATTGAAAATAGGAGTGCGCTCAGTTTAAGGGCGCCTGCTTTTTCGGAGAAGTTTTCGTGTTGTTCCATCGCTCCACTCACTTTAAGCAGTTCCGCGCTTTGGCGCTTGCGAGCGTTGCTGTTATCGCGCTTAGCGCGTGTGCTGCAAATCGTGGCGGAAGTGACATACGTACACCAGACTTCTCAGGGCTCACACAGGTTCAAAAACAAGCTGCGGTTCAGGACTTTTCTCAAAAATACCAGCAGAACCCGCGCGATACTCGCGTTGTGATTTACTATGCCGCGGCGCTTCGCGCCGCCGGACAGGCCGGCCAAGCTGTAACCGTTTTAGAACGTGCGCGAACAGAACAGCCGCGCAATCGAGATATTGCGCTAGCATTTGCAAAAGCGTTGGCAGCGAATGGGCAATTTGCCCAGGCGCTCAACATCATTGATGCGACAATCCGCGTTGAAGCACCTCACTGGAATACGCTTAGCGTCAAAGGGGCAATCCTTGATCAGATGGGGCGTAACGCTGAAGCACGTGCACTATATTCTCAAGCTATGGTCACAGCGCCAAACGAAGCCTCATTGCATGCCAATATGGGCCTATCTTTTGCCATGACCGGTGATTTGCAGCAGGCAGAAAAACACCTACGCAAAGCGAAGAGTTTACCAGGTGCGACGGGTAGAATTCGGCAGAACTTGGCATTGGTGATCGGTCTGCAAGGCAGATTTGATGAGGCACGCGCAATCTATGCAGCCGAACTTGAGCCCGAAGCAGTTGAGAGCAATATGGCATACATAAGAGCGCTCCTAACCCAGCAAAACAAATGGGATTTGATCAAGGGCAAAAAGTAAGGCTCTCGATCCTTGTTTCACCCTCACCTATCAGCATGCTTAAAGCCTGCATTGAAAACGATGCGAGCGATTTGCTTTAGCCTCTTTCTAGCCGGGCACGTTTGTGCTGAATGCGCTCATAAGCGCCGGTGCCATGATCATGATGAACAGAACTGGCAAGAAGAAAAGAATAAGAGGTACTGTTAGCTTTGGTGGCAATGCAGCTGCTTTTTGCTCTGCAGCCATCATACGCATTTCACGTCCCTCTTCGGCCATCACACGCAGCGAACTGCCCACAGATGTACCGTATTTGTCTGACTGAATCAGAGCTGTCATGACGGATTTAACTTCGTCCAACCCAGTACGTTCAGCCATGTTGTCAAAAGCGCGAGAACGCTTGTCCAAAAACGACAATTCCGCCGTGGTCAGCGTCAATTCTTCGCCAAGTTCTTCACTTTGAGTAGAGATTTCCTTGGCGACCTTTGCGAACGCATGTTCAATCGACATACCACTTTCCACACATAGCAGCATCAAATCTAGGCAATCCGACCAAGCGCTTCGAATAGATTGTTGGCGTTTGGTGGTTTTGTTTTTCAACAAGATTACGGGTAGGTACGAAGATAGTATGCCAACCCCAATTGAATAGGTAATTGAAAGGTAGAGCGGACCATCTTTTTGGAAGATGAAAACGAAATAGAACAACGCAATTGCGGTCATGCCCAATGGCACGACAAAACGTAGGAACACAAACGTCGTGATCGCGGCAGGTCCGCGGTAACCAGCACGCGCCAACTTCAGCGCCGTTTGGTCATCAGCGAATGCCTTTTTGAGCGAAAACTTCTCCACAATGTTTTTGACAGTATCGGAGTTTTCTACCTTACGTCGCGCATGCTTATCTTCACCGCGTAAACGGGAGATTTCTTCCACACGTAGTCTTTCGCGTTCAATCGCCACCTTTTTGATACGCGATTTCATGTCTTTGGATTCAGTGATTTGTGATCCAAAAGTGAAAACAATAGCAGCGACGGAAACTGCCGCAAGCACAGAGATCAAAAAATCTGAACTGGTAACTAGCCCTACGAAATCCATGTGTTTTCCTTGCCCCGAACCGGACGCATCTTAATAGTCAAACTGAATCATTTTGTGCATGACGAACACACCGAATGCCATCATGAAGCCTGCAATCCCAAGCCACATATTGCCCAGCGGCGTCGTGAAAAGCGGCAACATGTATGTCGGGCTAACCAGCGAAACCAAAATAGAAACTACAAATGGCAGCGCGCCGATGATGCCAGCAGAAGCCTTAGCTTCAGACGAAACTGCTTTCACCTTTGCTTTCATTTTCTTACGGTTCCGCAACACCACAGCGAGGTTACCCAGCGCTTCGGAAAGGTTACCACCTGACTGTTGTTGAACGGTGATCACGACAACAAAGAAGTTTACTTCTGCGATTGGTAGTCGCTCAAATAAAATTGGCACGGCTTCGGCAATGTTTTTGCCAACCGACTGCTGCTCAACGATCCGTGTAAACTCAGTCTTCACCGGCTCTTTTGCTTCGCTTGCAACGACGCGCATTGACTCGTTTAGCGGCATACCGGCCTTTACGCCACGCACGATGGATTCAACAGCGTTCGGAAATTCGTCGAGGAATTTGGTCTGATACTTCTTGGTACGTTGTTTGACGTACCACATTGGAACCACATATGTACCGGCTGCACCGAAGACAACCGCGAACCAAATTGGCACTCCGGTCAACCAGGCTATTAAGAACACCAAGGCGCCCAAAATAATGGAGTTTCGCCAAAACCCGCTCACCGAAATGCGCATACCTGCATGTGCAAGGCGCTTTTTCAGTGAAATTCTTTTGTTCTTTTTATTCTGCTCGCTTTGCTCGTCCAGAATGTCTTGCAAGGATTTGCGACGTTCCTGACGCATCTTTGCTGGATCTATCCGATCTTTGCGGCCGTTAGCACGCTCACCAGCCGTTAGCGCTTTCATGCGCTTATCGGCGCGACCACCGCCAACAAGGCCAGGCACAAAAGCCAGCGCTATTGCTCCAAACGCTACCGCTGATAGCAGTATCAAGACAAAAGGTGGCATCGTCTACGCGGCCCCCACATTTTCGGAATTGGCACGCTCAAGCGCTTCTACTAGGTTCAACTCTTCGCCGTAATAACGGGCGCGCTCTGCAAATTTCGGTTTTGTAATACCGGTTGAGCGGTGTCGCCCAATCAGGTCTCCGTTCGCATCTTCGCCAACAATGTCATAAACAAAGATATCTTGGGTGACGATCACATCACCCTCCATGCCCATGATTTCTGACACATGAGTGATACGTCGAGAACCATCACGCAAACGCGCTGCCTGAACAACGACATCAACGGAGGAAACGATCATTTCACGGATCGTGCGGGAAGGAAGCGAATAGCCACCCATTGTAATCATCGATTCAAGACGAGACAAAGCTTCACGCGGCGAGTTGGCGTGCAATGTCCCCATCGAGCCATCGTGACCGGTGTTCATCGCTTGAAGCAAATCAAACGCTTCTGGGCCACGCACCTCACCAACGATGATCCGCTCTGGACG
Organism: Maritalea porphyrae; assembly: GCF_030159895.1. Classification (GTDB taxonomy): domain Bacteria; phylum Pseudomonadota; class Alphaproteobacteria; order Rhizobiales; family Devosiaceae; genus Maritalea; species Maritalea porphyrae. Next base: position 1,038,319 of record NZ_BSNI01000002.1, on the reverse strand, counting down.
CATCCGCAAGCAGTTCTTGACGAGATCACGCATGGTGATCTCACCTTCCCCTTCAAGGTTGGGCGGTCGAGTTTCCAAGCGGACAACATGCGGTTGTTGGAGCTGAAGCTCAGCACTATCTTCGCACGTGATAATCCGCTCGTCAGACTCAATAAACGCAGTCAGACAGTTCAAAAGGGTCGTCTTACCAGAGCCCGTACCGCCGGAGATCAAAACGTTTGCCCGAACTTTACCTAAGATTTGCAGAATCTGAGCACCGTCAGGAGAAATCGAGCCAAACTTGGTTAGTTGCTCAAGTGTCAGCTTGTCTTTCTTAAACTTACGAATGGTGAGCGCTGCACCATCAATTGCCAATGGCGGACCAATTACGTTTACACGTGAGCCATCAGGTAGACGCGCATCACATATTGGACTTGATTCATCAACGCGACGACCGACTTGGCTCACAATGCGTTGGCAAACATTCATCAGATGCGCATTGTCGCGGAACCGCACATTGGTCAGACGCACCTTGCCGTTCACTTCAATGTATGTTGTTGCAGCACCGTTGACCATAATGTCGGCGATATCATCGCGTGCGAGAAGCGGTTCAAGAGGACCATATCCAAGGACATCGTTACAAATATCTTCGAGCAAATCTTCCTGCTCAGATATGGACATTACAATCGATTTGAGGGCAATGATCTCGGATACGATGTCGCGGATTTCTTCGCGAGCAGATTCAATTTCCATCGTCGCCAGTTGGCTAAGGTCGATGCTGTCAATTAGCGCATTAAAGACTGACGATTTGGTTTTGAAATACTCACTGTCAACGCCACGATTTTTAACCTCGCCGTCGACATCCATCACCTGCTCTTTGGGCTCTCGAACTGGTGGCTTAGTTTTTTGAGCGGTTGGCGCAGGCGTTCGAGCCGTTGGCGCTTTTGGCGCAGGTGTAGCGGCTGGCGCTGGCTTTTGTGGCGCCGCGCCATTCGTATTGCCCCCAAAGCTTGTGCGTTTCCCAAACATATACTGCCTTACCCGTTCATTTTACCGCTAAGCGAGTTTCAATTTCTTCAACAAACCCGGTAGAACCCCACCTTGTTGTCCATATTCATTGAGCGAACGTCCGCTTGTCTTGAGCGCGAGATTTGTGAAAACCTCATTGACCTTGTGTGACGCATTTACTTCCGCAATCATTTGGCCATTATTTGCCGCAGAGCCAAACAACGCCGGATCAAATTGGATTTGCGCAAAGCACTCTGAATCTATTGACGCGCCAAATTCAGCCGCGGCAATTTCTGGCCGTTTCGCGATACCGACTTTGTTCAGAAGCAGAATTGGATCGGCCTCATCGGGGCGCAATTCTTTCAGTTTATCCAGAATTGTCTTGGTGTTTCTTAAGTTGGCCAAATCTGGTTCGGCAACGACAACAATTTCATCAACAGTAGACAGGGTGTGTCGAATCCAACCATTCCAGGCATGCGGCAAGTCGAGAACCACCAACGGCACATTATTCTGGCAAATCTCGACGATCTGCTCAAAGGAGCGTTCATCGAAATCGTAGTCACGATCTAGCGTGCCTGGTGCAGTTAACAAGTTTACGTGGTTCGCACATTTCGACATCAGCCGATCGATGACAACGTCGTCAACCACATCATTTGAGAACACTGCGTCCGCAAGACCGTGAGGCGGCTCTTGGTTATAGTTCAAACCCGCGGTGCCGAATGGCAGATCCATGTCCAATATCAAAACATCACGACGCACTGTTTGAGAAATTGCCCAAGCTGTATTGTGCGCCAGCGTAGACGAGCCTGCGCCACCTTTTGCAGACAGGAAGGCAATTGTGCGGCCAATTGGGGCTGCGCCCTCACCAGCAAACTGTTCAGAAATTGTATCAACCAGAGCACTGCTCGCGAACGGCATCACGAGATATTCTGAAACACCAAAACGGATGAGCTTTCTGTATAGCTCCACATCGTTTTGATGGCCGATGACAATCACCTTGGTAGATGCGTCACAGACACCTGCCAACTCGTCTAGGCTATCGATCAATTCTTCTGCCGCCAAGGTCGATTCAAGAACAATCAAGTTTGGTGTCGGATTGACCCGATAGACCTCAATTGCTGCGCTGATGCCACCATTGTGGGTTGTGAGCGCAACCTTGTTCATGCGGCGATCTGAAACCGCTTGCTCGATCGTCTGCGCGGTTTTTGCATTTTCGCAAAACGCTTGGATCGTAATGTGCGGCACAAGACGTGCACCCGCAATGGACGCGTCGTCTATTGCATTCGGATCGTTGTCATACTCACTCATTTAGATACTCCAAATTCAATCCGTGGCTACTAGTCCAACACAAAGCCAATAGAGCCTTGCAGGTTGCCGTTCTTTTGGTCGCCGACGCCGTACATTTTTTCCATGTGACCTAAGAAATAGGTGGAAGCGTCGTCCGACATCGTGAAATTGTCAGTTGGCAGAGTGTAATCTTGGCGGTGGCCCTCCTCTGCTAGATAAGGCGTTACCAAAACCAACAGTTCAGATTCCGAGCGCACAAAGTCCCGCGATCTAAACAAAGTTCCCAAAATCGGAATTTTACCTAGACCCGGTAGCTCATTGAATCGCTGCCTCTGATCTTCTTCAATCAATCCAGCGATTGCCAATGTTGACCCTGCCCGAAGTCGAACTGATGTCTTGGCATTGCGCTGCTTGATGGCCGGAATATTCACTGGACCAGCAGAATAGCCACCCTCAGCGTTGATTTCTGAGACCTTCGTTTCCACGTCCATTGAAATCTCATTGCCTGTATGAACAGTCGGTTTGAAATTCAGCTCGATGCCAAACTTCTTAAACTCGTATTCAATGGTGCCATCAACTGGGTCATAACCAACAGGTACAGGGAATTCGCCGCCGGCGAGGAATTCAGCTTCTGCCCCGGAGATAGCGGTGAGAACTGGTTCCGCAAGCATACGAATTGCACCGCGCCGTTCAAGCGCACGAATTGTTGCCTCAACCGACAAGCTGCCAAGTGAGAAGCCTGTTTTTGCAGAATTTGGTGCAACGACATTGGAAACGCCGCCCAAACCTGGTGCTGTCACAACTGTTGTCGACAGACCGCCAACACTCAATGTTGTGTTCAGATCGATGCCCAATTGTTTAACAGTCTCACGCTGAACTTCTGCCACGGTCACCTTGAGCATAACTTGTTGCGCACCATCAACTTTGATGATGTTGGCAACCGACTCTGCCCCTTCTTCCGTGAACTGACCGGCAATGGCCACTGCCTTTGCGACATCGTCAGCACTACGGGCTGTTCCGGATAGGACTAGTTTTCCGTTCAATGTTTGGACATCAATATTGCTGCCAGGTAGCAAGCGCCCGATTGTTGCTTGCAATCCTTTGCTAGATTGCTGAACGGTTACATCAAGCACCGCAATTGGTGTGCCGCGCTCGTTTAGGAACAAGTTGTTCGCTTCACCTAAGCTAACGCCCTGAATAATTGCGCGCCGCTTTGTACGAACAACCGCGGAAACGACGCCTGGGTTGGAGACAATTACTTCCTTCGCTGAAGCGGGAAGTTCAACCACAAGAGACTTGTTCAACCCAATTTCAACACGATGCTCTTTACCGATTTGATTTTGCGATATGCGTAAATAGCCCGGCGCGGCAATCGCGCTTGGCATCAAAGCCAACAACGTCAACAGCATCAGCATCATTGCGGCCGTCGTGCGCGCAATGTTGGGCATTCTGCTTTTGTTTGCTGCAAAGGAACAAGTCTTTGACATCTCTTAACTACTCCTATTGCAACGGCGGCGGGGTCGAACCACTGCCGGCGTTGTTGCCATAATTCTGGCTCGTACTATTACTAGTTGTGTTCATAAAAATAGGCTGCTGAATTGCAGATGTTGGCATCGCATCTACTTGCCCACTATCGCCGGGAATGCTGACCTTTGCCGAAACCGACTGCCCTGCACGGATTAGTTGGATCGTTGAATCGTTGCCCGTCGCATCTGCGGCAGGTCCGTCTGCAAAATCAACGATCGAGCGGAGAACAAGCGAAAGCTCGCCGACCTTCTGCGCGTTAACGATGGTCTCTGCTTGCGCCGGCGTTAATTCAAGAGTTGCGATCGTATCGTCTTCAAATACTTCGCCTTCTTCGGAAACTTCACCTGTGGAACCTTTTTCACCAAGCCTTGAGCCAAGCGCCAAAACACGCGCATTGGTCAAAATTGTCTGAGATACATCGCCAAAGGCAGTTGGTTGCGTCACGATGACATCCACGCGATCGTTTGGAACAATAAAGCCACCGGCGCCAGACACGGCGGAGACTTCAACTGAAACCCCACGCATTCCTTGTCCAATAACGGCGGATAGATATCCCTGGTCTGCCCGAACCAGTTTCGCTTCGCGGATTGGCTCACCGGTAAAGATTTCAAACCTTGCAACCACACCATCAAGTTGAGTGTCCGCATCCGGCATAGCCTCGCTGGTCACATATTCGGGCCGAACGGCATCTTCTGGCCACGCTTGCCATTCAAGCATGTCTGGTGAAATGCGTTGCCCTACACCAATAGTCTGATTGGCAATAAGCACCTTCATGCGCTCAACCACAGGCTCTGCAACTTGCACTGTCGATTCTTTGGGGCCGCTATTGACGGCAAAAAAAGCAGCTAGGCCACCTGCACCAAGTGCGACTGCTAAAAGTATTAAACGCGCCGGTTTCATTACACTTACACCCCGGTTTGGACACAACAAAGCACAGAAAATGCGCAAAGCTTTTGGAGCAGTATCGGGCCAAAGGGTCAAAACTTGGTTAACCGACCCTTTTGAATTAGTGTTAATAGAAACTAAATAACGTCAATGAGTTAGATGAATTGCTAGGCGGTTCCAAGCAGTGCTGCAAAGATAGGCGTATCCGCATAAACGACCATGGCGCCCGCAGCGAGCGCTATGCCGTATGGAACGCCTACTGTTTTGTCGTGCAAGCGCAAGATCCAATTCGCCTTAGGAAGCCACGATACGGGGAATTTCCAGCGAAACAGCAGTATGGCAAAGGTAAGGACGCCGCCAAAGAATGCTGAGTAGCCCACAAACTCGATTGCAGAGCCAGTACCCATCCAAAGGCCAATTGCGGCAGCCAGTTTGGCATCTCCACCACCAATCCAGCCAGGAATGAACAGCAAGAATGCTACAATGAGCACCGCGACACCGACCGCGAAGTGGTATCCGATTTCCATCAAAGGCATGCCAATAAAGAGTGCGCAAACCAGAAAACCAACAATGAGTGCTGCCGATATCCAATTTGGAATGCGCATGGTTAGAAGATCATAGGCGGCTGAAAACGCCATAAGCGTGGGAAATACTATCGCCAAAATTGCATTTATCATGCCGTATGACCTTTTCTCTTATTCTGTTTTGCACTCGCTTTTACTTGTTAATGGTTAGACCGGAGTAAACTAACCAACCACAAAACAAAAAAAGAGGGGCAAAGCCCCTCTTTAATACATCCATAAGATGCTCCGTCTGTCGACGGCAACAAATTATGCAGCTGGTGTCATGGCTGTTGTGATGCTTTCAAACACAGACTTGAGCTGACCGCCCATTGCTGTTGCAGCGCCAATGATTACCACTGAAATAAGTGCAGCGATTAGACCGTATTCAATTGCGGTCGCGCCAGACTCGTCTTTAAGAAACTTTTTTACCAAAGTCATTTTGTTGCTCCTTGCTCCTTGCCACGACGTGACAATTAAAACTGTCCGATCCTCACCATCGAACTCATGGACCAACTTATGCTTGCTTTCTTGAAATAGTGTTAATTTGGCAGGTCACTATCTAGCAAACACGACTGCCATTACTTATGATTACTACATTATTACTATTCATGGTTAACAAATATTTACCTCACCAAGCTTACCCCGCACCAAGAAACGTCCAATTCCTGCTAACTATTATATATAGACGATGAATTGGGTGCATTTGCCATTTGTTCACCATTATTGTGCATCTTGGGAATGAGTTTATAGTTACAGTTAGGTAAATCATGGCCTTTGCAAAATTTGTCGCTCAGTTAAGCGCAGGTGTTTTGGGGATCACAATTGCAACCGCATCATATGCTGCGGAAACGCAAAATGAGATCAGCGTCATGATGAATATGGCGCGCATTCTTCGCCTGCCATCGGCAGCGTCTACCGTTGTGATCGGTAACCCAGTTATCGCAGATGCGACGATACAAGATCCACAAACACTTGTTCTGACGGGCAAGGGTTATGGGTCTACTAACTTGATTGCGCTTGATGCCGTTGGAAATCCGATTGCCGATCTCATTATCAATGTGGGCGCGGACAGTTCTAGTTTAGTGACTGTTTTTATGGGTAGCGCAAAGACCTCGGTTTCATGCGCACCAAATTGCCAGCCAATGGCACTTGGCGGCGACCATCCCGATTTTGTCTCAGATGTTGCTAAGTCGCACAAAGAAGCAGCATCGGTTGGCAAGGATTCTGGTAGTTAAGAGCCATTTCCCTACGCATTCGAGTTTGTTTTTCAAGAGAACAGTAATGTTCTTGATCGATAATGCTTGAAAACGCCTGCAGGCATTTGGAATTGGATTACGCCTTGATCACGAACTTTCGAACATTGTTTGTACGATCTGCAAAAAATATCGCTCGCCGCGAAGAAGGGGCGACAGCGATTGAGTTTGCCTTGCTCGCATTTCCGTTTTTCGCGTTAATTGGAGCCATCCTGGAAACAGGTATGTTCTTACTAGGCAGCCAAGTATTTGATAGCGCCGTCGACGATGCATCGCGCGCAATTTTGGTTGGCGATGCAAAAAGCTACAACGCCGCTGATTTTCGGAACGAGATTTGTCAGCATACATTTGGCCTAATCAACTGCCCAGACATCAAGTTGCGCACTCGACCAATTGGATCGTTCTCTGCAGCAAACACTAGTCCACCTGTGGATGAAAATGGGGATTGGATCTTAAACGAGAAATTTGATCCAGGTAATTCTCGCCAAGTCATACTGGTAGAAGCCTATTATAAGTGGAATACTTTCTTAGGCTTTGACTTTGGTTTTTCAAAATATGGCAGCGCGACTGTTATTTCGGCTGCACGTGTATTCATGAACGAGCCATTCTGATGAGAGTCTTGGTCAAGAGTATTATAAAACAACTCAAGCGCTTTAGACGCGAAACGTCCGCGGTTGCGGCAGTTGAGTTTGCACTCATCCTACCTGCGCTGTTGTTTACCTATATTGGAACCGCCGAGGTAAGCCGGTTAATCATTATGGATCGCCGGCTGGCCGTAGTTGCCGGCTCGGTAGCGGATTTGGTCGCACGTGCCGACGGTTCGTTGCCCAATGCTACGCTGCAAGACTATTTTCAAGCCGCTCAATTCACCATGGAACCCTATCCCTCAGCGACTTTGCAGCAAGTCGTGACCAGCATTTATGTCGACAAAAATGGCAAAGCGAAAGTGAGGTGGAGTGAAGGCTTCAATGGCGGAAGCGCGCACCCTAAGAATTCAACATTCTCGGTCCCAAAAGAGATAAACAATCAGTCGAAAAAGAAGTACCTAATTGTTGGCGAAGCAACAGTTCAGTGGACGCCGATTGTCGATTTTATGTTCAAATCGGGCTTCACGCTAAGCCGCACCTACTACTTTCGACCTCGCTTTGATGCGGAAATCACAATAAACTAAGCCTAACTCACCCGAAAAAACGGAACAGATTTATGTCTGACTATTTGATCCCGGTCTTTGATCTGGGCGGCGTCTTTATTGACTGGAACCCTATGTATTTGTTCCGAAAGCTATTTGACACTGAAGAAGATGCACAGTGGTTCTATGATCATGTTTGCACAGGTATGTGGAACATCGAGTTTGACGCTGGCAAATCCTATGCCGAAGGCATCCAGGAGAAAACTAATCAGTTCCCGCAATATTTCGATCAAATCTCGGCTTTCGATCGTCGTTGGCACGAAATGATCGCTGGTGTTCATCAGGGTACAATTGCAATTCAAGAGGAGTTGATCGCGGCAAATATACCAACTTTTGCCATTACCAATTTCTCACGCGAAAAGTTCCATGAGTGTTTGGAGAAGTATGCGTTCTTGCGGAAATTTGATGGCATTGTCGTATCTGGAAACGAGCGGTTGATAAAACCAGATTACCGCATCTTCGCGTGCTTTTTGGATCGCTATAGCCTAGCAGCTGATCAATGCGTCTTAATTGACGATAGCTATCCTAATATTGCTGCTGCCCGCCACATGGGAATGAAAACTGTACACTTTGAAAATGCGGATCAAGCACGTAAAGAGCTGATTGCGTTGGGCATGCCTTTGGCTGCAAAGTCATAGCCGTTCGTAAGACTCGACCAGATATCCATCTGTATCGCCAAAACCGAGCCGCTTGAGGGGATAGATCCCCTCTTGCGTCAGAACACCGTCGACGAATGTGAGCTTGAAGGCAATCGACTGCCCTTCATAATTCGGGTAACTGCAATATTGAATGTGCTCGATATAGTCAGCTCCTGCTAGATCATACCGTCCACCGCCTGCATTGAAAGATTTTGCGCCGCGCAGCAGCTCCGCATCGGTTGCCTCTGCTGAAAAGGGAGCGCGATCCTCGGGCAGGCGCGTTAAAAACGCAAAGTGCGTCTGCGTGAAGATCTTCACAAACTCCCACTTTGGATCATAGATGCTTGTGGTTGAGCCTTTGGTGGTCAACTCTGCGCTAACAAGTCTCCATTCACCAAGCAAATCAGAGGCATTCATGATACTCCCCTATCGTGTGCCATACATGCGGTCGCCCGCATCACCTAAACCAGGAACGATATAACCTTTTTCATTGAGCTGTTCGTCAATCGCGGCGGTAAAAATCGGCACATCTGGATGTGCTTTTTGAAACGCCTTAATGCCCTCTGGTGCAGCCAACAGACACAAAAATCTTAGATTGTCCGCTCCGCGACGCTTGATCCGATCTACAGCAGTGATCGCAGAGTTCGCAGTGGCGAGCATTGGGTCAACCACAACGACTAGTCGATCTGCAACATCTGTCGGCGCTTTGAAGTAATATTCAATTGCCTCCAAACTTTCGGGATCGCGGTAGAGACCAATGTGAGACACGCGAGCAGATGGCACCAGATCCAGCATGCCTTCCAACAGGCCATTGCCAGCACGCAAAATCGAAGCAAATACCAGTTTCTTGCCCTTGAGCTTCGGCGATTTCATTGGCTGAATTGGCGTTTCAATATCGATATCTTCAAGTTCAAGGTCACGCGTAATCTCATAGCAAAGCAAATGAGAAATTTCGCGTAGCAACCGCCGAAAGCTTGCCGTCGACGTTTCCTTGTTACGCATGATGGTAAGCTTGTGCTGCACCAGAGGGTGATCAACAACCGTTACATTTTCCATATTCTTCGCCTCTGATTTCTTATAAGAACGCCGTGCCGTGCGGGCCGGCGGGCAATTTCAGCCATTGCGCCACTGTCTCACCAATATCAGCAAAAGTCGATCTTGCGCCCTTTGATCCTTTGGTCAAAGTTGGGGAAAACAATAAAACCGGCACCTGCTCTCGCGTGTGATCGTTCCCCTGCCATGTCGGATCACATCCATGATCCGCGGTTAAGACAAGTAAATCATCATCGCGCATCTTTGCGATAATTTCTGGCAAGCGTTGGTCAAACTGTTCAAGCGCAGCGGCATATCCAGGCACATCACGCCGATGGCCAAAGTGCATATCGAAATCCACAAAGTTGGTGAATATCAAATCGCCATCGCGAGCCATCTCCATGGCATCAAGTGTTGCATCAAACAGCTTCATGTTGCCGTTTGCCTTAATCTTGTGAGTTACACCTTGGGCTGCATAAATATCGGATATTTTGCCGACCGCAAAAACTTGTCGACCATTTCCCTTTGCGCGATCAAGCAAGGTTGGTTCTGGCGGCAATACTGAAAAATCGCGCCTGTTGCCAGTGCGTTCGAACGTATCGCTGGTTTCGCCCACGAAAGGTCGTGCGATGACGCGGCCGATGTTATACGGCTTGACCAATTCATAGGCGATTTCGCAAATCTCATATAATCGATCCAAACCAAAATGTGTTTCGTGCGCTGCAATTTGGAAAACGCTATCAGCGCTCGTGTAACAAATCGGTTTTCCTGATCGAATACTCTCTTCGCCAAGTTCTGCAATTACAAACGTACCGGAGGCGTGTTTATCTCCAAGAATACCCGGTAAATTCGCGCGTTTTACGAATGCATCCGTCAATTTACGTGGAAATGTGGGTTCTGTATCGGGAAAATAACCCCAGTCAAATTGCACCGGCACACCAGCAATTTCCCAATGTCCCGAGGGCGTGTCTTTTCCCTTGGAAACTTCTTTGGCATGCGCCCAGACGCCCGCTTTGTGGTCACCACTCAGACCAATTGGCAACTCTCCACTAGCTGCTTTTGCAGCTTGACCCAAGCCAAGCATATCCATATTTGGGATACGCAAGGGCCCATTGCGCAATCCATCTTGATTACCCTTACCAGCGGCGCAAAAAGCAGCGATATGCCCGAGCGTATTTGAGCCCTCGTCGCCGTACTCGGCTGCGTCGGGTGCACCGCCAATGCCAAAACTATCAAGAACACACAATATTACACGGGGCATATTGGCCTCCATTTGAATTATGACGCTTGTCGCCGCCTAGGCGGTGATCAAACCATGAAACAGCTCATGCGCCTCTTGCTCACCATCTAGTTGATAGGCATGCCGCAGGCGCGCTGACGCCTCTGCGGCGCTAGCTTCGTCGGCTGCATGTAGGCGGGCAATTGGCACATCTTTGCTCAAATTTGTCCCAATCGGCGCAATTTGGTCAAATCCCACCGCGTAATCCAATTGATCGGTTGGTGTTTTCCGCCCGCCACCGAGCACCACAACAGCCATGCCGACACCCTTTGCATCAATTGCACGAACTTGTGCTTCCCGCTCTGCGAACACATCTCTTACAATCGGCGCAACTGGCAGGTGATTATCATAGTTCTCGACAAAATCGACCGGTCCGCCCAGCAGGGAAACCATTTGGCCGAATTTTTCGGCTGCAGCGCCGCTATTCAAGGCGTTTAAGCATTTGCTGCGCGCCGTATCCATGTCACTTTCTAGGCCGGCCAGCCCAAGACCTAGGGCCGCCAATTCTATTGTGACGTCCAATAGACGATTGTCCTGATGCGCGCCTGACAAGAATTCGACGGCATTGCGCACTTCAAGGGCATTGCCTGCAGCGCTGGCCAAAGGTTCGTTCATGTCAGTGATAAGAGCGGAAGTTTTCACCCCTGCTCCATTTGCAACTTTCACCAGGCTATTGGCAAGTTCGTCCGCATCATCTGCTGTTCGCATAAATGCGCCTGTACCAACTTTCACATCAAGAACAAGCGCATCCAATCCGGCGGCTAATTTCTTTGATAGGATTGATGAGGTGATTAATGAGACATTTTCAACTGTCGCCGTGACGTCGCGAATGCCATACATGATCTTATCTGCCGGCGCTAAATCCGTCGTTTGACCAATAATGGCACAACCGACTTCGCGAACAACCTGCCGAAAAAGCGCATTATCCGGCGAAGTGGTATATCCCGGAATCGCATCAAATTTATCTAGCGTTCCACCCGTGTGTCCCAAACCGCGACCTGAGATCATCGGCACGTTCGCACCAACAGCCGCCCAGATCGGCGCCAACATCAAAGACACATTGTCGCCAACACCACCGGTTGAGTGCTTGTCTAAAATTGGGCCATCAAAGTCCGACCAGTCAAGAACTTCGCCGCTATCGCGCATAGCCTCAGTTAGCGAAATGCGTTCTTCTAGATCCATATTTTGGAAATAGATCGCCATCGCGAGTGCCGCGGCTTGCTCGTGCTTCACAGTGCCATTGTTCAGTCCGGCGATGAAGTACAATATCTCCTCTCGGGAAAGCTTCTCTCCGTCACGCTTTTTTGCAATTACTTCTTGGGGCAGAAAGACCATTTGGCACTACTTTACAATTTGTACAACCGAACTGGCGGCTTGTCGGCTCGTTTGATAACTTGTTTTGCTTCTAGGTCGAGCTGCACGCACTTTACCCACCAACCCGCTGTTTTACCGCCAGGGAAAAGTTCTTCTGGCAGATGTGGTTTGACCGCTTCGACCACGTCACCCGCCTTCATACCGGGCTCTTTTGTCGGTAGAACGGCGAGCATCGCTTTTTTCATGGCAGCATATTTCGCTGCATCTACGCGCTCAGATTTGCCAGGGTGGTTGATATTTTCAACGACAACCTTTTCCGACATCACTTCTGCCCTTCCATATTTTTTATGCGCCGTACGGCACCCACACATTTTTCACCTGGGTGGACCTTGCCATGAAGTACTCGCCTTCACAAACAGACTTGTCTGCCCAATCAATCGCTTTGCCCTTGTTGGTCCAAGTTTGTTTGAGATTGTGGATAGACATTTCCTCAACCCGTTTTCCGCCAGCTGCGTCGCCGACATAGAAATGGGCATCCACACCATCATGCTCAACCAGGGTGTTGGTAAGGCTCTCTTTTTCGCCTGTGACAATGTTTACAACGCCACCTGGCAAATCGGATGTTTCCAAAATCTGGTAGAAGTCTGTCATAGCCAAAGGAGAATGCTCTGATGGGATCAGCACCGCCGTATTGCCCATGGCAATGGCAGGGGCGAGCAGCGAGATCGCGCCGAGCAACGGCGCTTCGTCTGGCGCTGTTATGCCGATCACACCAATTGGCTCAACCATCGCGACGGTCATGGCACGCGTCGGGGGATTGTGAACCGCCCCATCATATTTATCAGCCCATCCTGCAAAGGCAAACAGACGTTCAATGGTTTGGTCGACTTCTTTTTTTGCAGCACCAACACTAGCACCTGTCATGGCGCGAATGCGGTCAGCAAACTCAGCTTTTCGATAGTCTAGATTTTCGCCCATGTAATATAGGATTTGCGAACGCAAGTGAGCAGTTTTGTTGCCCCAGCCGAGCGCACTTCGGGCTGCTTCAACCGCATTGCGGATGTCTTTCCGGTTACCTTCTCCAACTTCGGCGATCAGTTTGCCATCAGGTCCGGTTATCGCACGGGCATAGCCACCATCTGGACGAGACTGTTTGCCACCCACATAGAGTTTTGCTGTGCGGTCAATACCGTCTGTTTCAAATAGCTTTGGCGCAACTGGTTTTTGCGATGCTGGCAGGGCTTTGAGCTTAGTTTCCCAAGTGGGGCGCAAATAGGCTGCCATGCCTTCTTTACCACCCTCTCGACCAAACCCGCTTTCTTTGTAGCCACCAAAACCACAAGCTGCATCAAATTGGTTGGTTGAGTTTATCCAAACAATGCCTGCCTTCACGCGAGGTGCAATATCGAGTGCAAGATTGATGTTCTCGCTCCAAACACTGGCAGCAAGGCCATATAGTGAATTGTTCGCCAAAGACACTGCCTCGTCAGGCGTGCGGAAACTCATCGCTACCAGCACTGGGCCAAATACCTCTTCGCTGGCAATTGTGTTGGCAGGGCTGACATTTGTGAAAAGGGTTGGCTTCATGAAGCAGCCATCAGCAGGTAGCTCACCGTCCGGTTGATATCTTATCGCACCTTCCTGTTCGCCCTTTTTCATCAATTCGGCAACGCGCTCAACCTGGATAGGCGCAATCAGCGCACCAATATCAATCGCCTTGTCTAACGGGTCACCAATGCGCAGCTTCGCCATGCGGGCTTTGAGTTTTTTGATAAACCGCTTTTCAATGCTTTCTTGCACCAAAAGGCGGGAACCCGCGCAGCAAACCTGACCCTGATTAAACCATATTGCGTCGACCAGACCTTCAACGGCGCTATCAATGTCCGCATCTTCAAAAACGATAAATGGCGACTTGCCGCCTAGTTCCAGCGAAATGCCTTTGCCTGAACCGGCGGTTGCTTTGCGAATGGCTTTGCCTACGCCTGTTGACCCGGTAAAGGCAACTTTGTCGATATCCGGGTGGTCCATGATCGCAGCGCCGACTTCGCCATCGCCCGTGACGATATTCACAACACCGGGTGGAAGATCAATTTCGCGGCAAATTTCAGCGAACAGCAGTGCTGTAAGCGAAGTAAACTCCGCAGGTTTAAGCACAACGGTGTTACCAGCTGCCAGTGCAGGCGCGATCTTCCACGCCATCATCAACAACGGGAAATTCCATGGGATCACTTGGCCACAAACGCCATAGGGCTGATGATCTGGGAACTCGCGTTCAATATGTTGTGCCCAGCCTGCATGGTGATAGAAATGACGGGCGACAAGCGGAACATCAATATCTCGGCTTTCGCGGATCGGTTTGCCGTTGTCCATCGTTTCAAGCACTGCAAACAAGCGGGCGTGTTTCTGCACCTGACGTGCAATTGCATAAAGGTATTTTGCCCGTTCAAAACCGGACAAGGCCTGCCATGGCCCTGTTGCCTTACGCGCAGCTTTTAAGGCACGATCAAGGTCTGCCTTCGTGCTTTGCGTAATTTGCGCCAGTTCTTTGCCATTGGCTGGATTGATTGTGGCAAAGCCTTTTCCGGGCTTCGTGAAGGTGCCATCAATAAAGCTTCCGAACTTACGCCCGTGACTATCTAGCCAAGCAACCGCTTGCTCATCACCTTCAGGCGCAGGACCATATTCAAGGTTTTTGAAAATCTCAGGAATGTTCATTGTCCTAAACCATTGGCTGGCGATAGTCAGCTGAGTAGCGACCTGTCGCGTTGTGTTCGAGTTGTCTTTCAATATCGGTCAAGAGGCTGGACGCGCCGAAACGGAACAGATGTGGCTGCAACCAGTTGTCGCCCAATTCTTCCTTCATCAGCGCCATAAATGTCAGCGCGTCTTTGGCTTTGGAGATTCCGCCGGCAGGCTTGTAACCAATTTCAATGCCTGTTTCTTCGTGGAACCATCGGATCATACGGATCATGGACAGCGAGGTCTGCAGATCTGCATTGACTTTTTCTTTGCCCGTTGACGTTTTGATGAAATCCGCGCCAGCCAACATGCAAACAAGAGAAGCCTTTGCCACATTGGTTTGGGTGGCTAACTCGCCAGTTCCCAAAATGGTTTTCAAATGCGCTTCACCGCATGCTTCGCGGAATGCTTTCATTTGATCGTAGAGGGCTTGCCAATCACCATTCAAAACATGGTGACGTTCAATCACCACGTCGATTTCTTTGGCTCCAGCGGCAACGGATGCCTCAACTTCTTTGATGCGTGTTTCAAACGGGGTCAGACCTGCAGGGAAGCCAGTGGAAACCGCTGCCACTGGAATGCCCGTGCCCTTAAGTGCATTAACGGCTGTTTCGACAAAATTGTGGTAAACGCAGACCGCGCCAGGGTTTACCTTTAGTCCATCAGCGCCCAGCGCCTTCAGGATCTCAGGTCGGACAGGCTGACGGGCTTTGGCGCAAAGGCGCTCAACGCGGCCCGCGCTGTCGTCGCCATTTAGCGTTGTTAGATCAATGAACGTGATTGCGCGCAAAAGCCAAGCAGCCTGCCACTGTTTTTTGACAGAGCGCCGGGTGCCGATCGTTGAAGCACGACGCTCAAGCGCTGAGCGGTTCATCCGCACTTGGCGCATCCACCCAAGATCCAAGTCGAAACCAGGATTGCGCTGATGATTATGGTTATGTGCGCCCAAATCTACTGCCTTAAGGGTCATAGTTCCCCTACCAATCTCTCAAGCAATTGCTCAAGTTTTTTTGCGCCTTTCAGCGCCATTTCTTTGGTGTGCTGATGCGAGATATTCTCGTCGGACAATCCCGCGCCCATATTTGTTATTGATGAACAAGCCCAAACCCGCATGCCCAAAAATCGAGCCAATATGGCTTCTGGTACGGTAGACATGCCAACCGCATTCGCACCAAAGCCTTTGATCATGTTGATCTCGGCGGGCGTTTCAAACGTTGGTCCAGAATACCAAGCATAGACCCCTTCTTTCAAGGTCAGCCATAAATCGTCGGCAATCCCGGTAGCCAGCTTGCGCAATTGAGGATCATAAGCATCGACCATATTTACAAAACGGTCGTCTGTTGGCTCGCCGATCAGCGGGTTGAAACCGTTATAATTGATGTGATCAGAAATCATCATCAATTCGCCCGGCGGTATGTCTTTTTCCAACGAACCGGCAGAATTGGTGAGCAGGAGTGTCTTCACCCCGACTTCGCGCAGAGTTTCAAGCGCGGGGCGCATTACATCCGCTCGCCCTTCCTCATAATAGTGCGCACGCCCCGTCAGGATAGCAATTCGCTTGCCACTCAAGTTGCCAATGAGGAGAGACTTGCCGTGGCCAGAAACGCCACCTGTTGGAAACCCAACAAGCTCTTGATATTTGATCTCAACACGCTCTTCGAGCAGGTCACCAACGCCTGAAAGGCCCGAACCTAAGACAAGCGCGACTTCAATCGGCGCGTCTCCTGCATGATCATGTATAATTTCTGCATTTGCAGCGGCTTCGCTCATTTAACCGCCTCCAAGCTTTCAGGTCCAAAACTATCCGGCAGAATCTCGTTCATTGTGTAGCTTTTCGCGTCGCCGTCCTCTCCCGTGCAGATAATCACCGTGTCAGCGGTTGCAAATTCCCGAATGCGTTGTCGGCATCCGCCGCAGGGCGTCACAGGATCGACACCCTTACCGATGACGAAGATTCGGTGGATCTTTTTGGCACCCGCACCAACCATGGCTGAAATTGCGGAAGCTTCCGCGCACGACCCTTGTGGGTAAGCTGCGTTTTCAATATTGCAGCCTGCATACACATTTCCGTCGTCCGCCAAAATTGCCGCGCCAACTGGAAAGTCCGAATAAGGCACGTGAGCATGCTTGCGCACCTTTTGGGCCGCATCATAGAGGGCTTGCGTTACCGCATCCATTTTATCTCTCCTTGACGTAGGGCTGTCCAACAGCTTTTGGCGGAATAGCCCGTCCGATAAAGCCAGCAAGCAACACAACAGTGAGCACATATGGCAGCGCTTGAATAAACTGCACTGGCACCTCGCCGATCAGCGGGAACTCAACACCCTGCAAGCGGATTTGTGCCGCACTCAAAACACCAAACAACAAACATGTCCAAAGGGCATTCCAAGGTTTCCATTTTGCGAAAATCAACGCCGCAAGCGCAATAAATCCGCGGCCAGCAGTCATATTTTCACTGAAGTTTGCGCCTTGGGATGTCGACAAATATGCTCCAGCAACACCGCATAGGATACCGGTAATGATTAGCGCCTGATAACGCAGTTTAAATACTGAGATACCGGCTGTATCCAGCGCCTTTGGGTTTTCGCCCACAGCGCGCAAACGCAAACCAAGACGGGTTTTCATTAGCACCCATGCTGTTATCGGCACCGCTGCAAACGCAAAATAAACAATGATCGAATGACCCGAAATCAGCTGTTCGTAAATTGGGCCAACGAACGGAACTTGACCAATTTCAGCGGCAAATGGCAATTCGATTGGGCCAATCCGCACGTCTTTTGGCAAGTTTGGTGTCGTACCACCGCGCTTGAAAATTGAGTGGCCGATAAACACGGTTCCACCAAGAGCGAGGAAGTTCAACGCGACGCCCGATATCACTTGGTTGCCGCGCAAATTGATCGACGCAATCGCGTGGATCATAGACATGCAACAAGAAACAAAGATCGCGGCCAACATGCCATACCAAACATTGCCCGTCAGCGCTGCAACGGCCGCAGCAGCAAATGCTGCGCCGAGCATTTTGCCCTCGAGACCAATATCAACGATGCCCGAACGTTCAGAATAAAGACCAGCAATACACGCAAGAAGAAGTGGTACCGCGAAGCGTACGCTTGAATTGAGCAAAGGAATTATGTCTTCGAATCCCATCGTTACGCCTCCTCTGTTGCGGTTGAATCGTCGGTGCGTGGTTTTGATCTGAATGCGCCAAAGACGCGCTCTAAGACCGGCTTGAACATTTCATCCATTGCACCAGAGAACAGGATTACCAACGCCTGGATAACCAAGACAAGTTCGCTTGGCACTGCAGGCATAACGAATGCCAGTTCCACGCCACCTTGATATAGGGCGCCAAACAGAATTGCGGCCAAAACGATCCCAACCGGGTGAGCCCGACCCATGAATGCGACCGCAATGCCGATAAAACCAAAACCTTGCACATATCCAACAACAAGGCGCTTTTGCACGCTAACAGCTTCATTGACCGCCATCATCCCGGCTAGAGCGCCAGAGATTGCCATTGCGATCACAATAATCGAAACAGCAGAGATGCCGGCATATCGAGCTGCCTCTGGGTTTTGGCCCAATGTGCGGATCTTGAACCCAAGCTTTGTCCGCCAGAGCAGAATGTAGACACCAATCAATGCCAAAATGCCAAAGATCAACATAATGTTGACGGGTGAGTGTTTGAAAAACTCAAAATACTCGGACAGAAGCGGAATACGTCCAGTTTCCGCAATGGTACGTGTTTCTGCGTTAGCACCTGGGTTTGTAATCACCTGCGCCAACATATAGCTCATGAAAGCTGATGCGATGAAGTTGAACATGATCGTGGTGATCACGATGTGACTTCCGCGTTTTGCTTGCAAATAACCTGGAATGGCAGCCCAAAGCGCCCCAAGTGTCATTGCCCCGACAATTGAGCCAACAAGCACAAACACCCAATGGGTTTGATCAAGCCAAAGCGCCATCATTATGGCACCAAGTCCGGCCACATAGGCTTGCCCCTCACCGCCGATATTGAACAGTCCGGAGTGATAAGCCACCGCAACAGCCAAGCCCGTAAAAGTGAGGCTCGTGGCATAATGCAGTGTAAAGCCAAGTCCATAGCCGCTGCCGAATGCACCGTAGGCCAGGACACGCATAGCTTCGATTGGGTTTTCACCAATCAGGGCAACCGCAAGGCCACCTACAAACAGCGCCAGCAGCACATTCATGGCTGGCATGAGGACGTTTAACGCCCAACTTGGCAATGGTTGTCTTGCACCACTCATTGCAACTCCCCCGAAATTATTGTTGGGCTGGGTCTAGCCCGGCCATTGCCAATCCGAATTCTTTTTCGCTGGCGGTAGGTGGCAGCTCGGTGACAATTTCACCGTCGAACATTACCAGCACGCGGTCTGACAAAGCGCGCACCTCGTCCAGTTCCACAGACACCAGCAAAACCGCCTTACCTTGATCACGTAATTCAATGATTTGCTTATGGATAAACTCAATGGCGCCGATATCCACACCACGTGTTGGCTGACCAACGATCAAAATGTCTAGGTCGCGGTCCATTTCACGTGCCAAGACGATCTTTTGCTGGTTGCCACCTGAGAAATTCGCCGTTTTCAGCCTTGGGTTTTGCGGTCGAATGTCAAACATCTCAATGCGCTTTTGCGCATCAGCCCGAGCATTTGAAACTGACAAAATGGGACCATCGCCAAACTTTGGATCATCTTCATATCCAAGCATGGAGTTTTCCCACTCCTCAAAAGTGGTCACCAACCCCATCTTATGACGATCCTCGGGCACATGAGCGAGCCCCATGCGACGAACTTCATCCGCAACACCGGCGCCGCTAAACTCAATTTTCTTGCCGTTAATTCGCACTTCACCCAACAAGGGGGGAAACATGCCCGAAATGGCTTCGAGAAGTTGCGATTGACCGTTGCCCGCAACACCCGCAATACCGACAATCTCACCGGCACGCACGTCCAACGATACGTTTTTCACGCGCGGCACACCAATGTCGTCGGTAACCGATAGGTTCTCGACTTCCAAAACCTTGTCGCCGGGTTTTGATTCAGTCTTCTCGACCTGCAAAAGCACCCGACGGCCAACCATCATTTCAGCCAGTTGGTCTGGTGATGTATCTTTAGTGGCAACGGTTCCAACCATCGTGCCACGTCGCATCACGGAAACGGTATCCGTAATCGCCATGATTTCACGCAGCTTATGCGTGATCAAAATAATGGTTTTACCTTCATCGCGAAGCTGCTCAAGAATGCGGAAAAGCTGATCCGCTTCCGTTGGCGTCAAAACGCCCGTCGGCTCATCAAGAATGAGCACGTCAGCGCCACGATAAAGTGCTTTCAGGATTTCCACCCGCTGTTCTTGGCCCACAGAGAGGTCTTCAATGATGGCATCCGGATCAACATCTAGACCATAGTCATTTGCCAGTCGCGTCAGTTCTTCGCGCGCCGCAGCTTTGCTTGATGCCAGCAGATGATCGCCTTCAGCACCAAGAATGACGTTTTCCAAAACTGTAAAGTTTTCAACCAACATGAAATGCTGGTGCACCATGCCGATACCCAAATCGAGTGCATGGCTGGAATCTTTGATTTTCACCTTTGCGCCGTGAACAAAAATCTCACCAGCGTCGGCGGTATAAAACCCGTATAAGATCGACATCAATGTCGATTTGCCTGCTCCGTTTTCCCCCACAATACCATGAATGGAATTCCGTTTTACGGTCAGGTTTATGTCTTTGTTTGCCTGAACCGGACCAAAGGACTTTGACACGCCTTTAAGATCGATAGCAGAAATTGACTCAGCAGCCTGTGAAGGCTGCTGAGCTGTTTGCGTTTGGTTCTCAACCATGTCGAGTTACCGTTCCCAGTTCAGATTAAGATACTGGGCAAGAATTGTCTGAACGGTAATCGTGAACTACGATTTCGCCAGAGTTGATTTTAGCTGTGTAATCAGCCAAAGCCGCTTTCATTTCGTCTGAAAGCAATGGCTCGTTGTACTCATCAACTGCCGCGCCAACACCTTCTTCAGCCAAACCAAGAACTTGGATGCCTGATGTCCAGTTCCCGTTCAACTCGTCAGTGAAGGCGTTTTGAACCGCCACGTCAACGCGCTTCACCATTGATGAAAGCATGTTGCCTGGGAACAAGTAGTTTTGGTTGCTATCTACGCCGATACCATATTTACCAGCATCCGCAGCAGCTTGAAGCGCACCTTCGCCAGCAGCACCAGCAGCGGCATAAACCACGTCAGCGCCACGCTCTAGTTGCGAACGGCCAACTTCACCAGCTGTGTTGATGTCGTTAAAGGCAGCAAAGTCTGTGCCAATAAAGTTCTGCAACACTTGGATGTCTGCGTTTGCAGCTTTCGCGCCCTGGACATAGCCACAACCAAATGCTTGCAATAGTGGGAAATCAAACGCGGTTACATAACCAATTGTACCGGTTTCTGATTTCATGGCAGCCAATACGCCAACCAAGAATGAACCTTCTTGCTCTTTAAACAGAACAGAACGCACGTTCGGTAGATCTACAACACTGTCGATAATTGCAAAGTGTGTGTCTGGGAATTCTTTAGCCACAACGGTTAGCGGCTCAGCCCATGTGAAACCAGGCACCACGATTGGGCTCGCACCCTGCTGTGCAAAACGACGAAGCGCTTGCTCGCGTTGTGCGTCTGTTTGAATTTCGAGGTCTTGGTATGAATTGCCAGTTGCTTTTGCGTAAGCTTCGGCACCATTCCACGCCATTTCGTTGAATGATTTGTCGTTCTTGCCAGCCGCATCATAGATGAGTGCAGGATCAGCAAGCGCCACACCTGTCATCAAAGCAGTAAATGTTGCTGCGCCAAGTATGGCCTTTGCGCCAATAGAAATTTTCTTTTGGACGGTCATGAATGTCTCCCTTGTCACGTCGTCATATGGTTTAACACCGCAGGTCCGAAAACCTGAGATGCGTCCATTTGATGTTTTTAATTCAAGCGTTTTATGAGTTCCTCCGCAAGCAAAAACGCCAGCTTGCACACCTCAATCGTTAGCGGGTGCGAAAGAATATTTCAAGCATTTTTTGACCATTCGGTCAAACAGGTGGCTTTTCGCCAGTAAAACCATTGTGTTTTACTATATGGTAAAATTTTAAAGTGTGATTATTTGACCCCCAGAACTTTCAGCGTCCGCTTGATCGTGGGTCACCAAAAGTGTGGGAAGTTTCTTCGCTTTTGCTTGCGCAAAGACAAACTGGCGGACCTTTTCACGCAATCCAGAATCAAGCGCTGAAAATGGTTCATCCAAAAGCAAGGCTTTGGGCTCTGATAACAGCACCCGAACGAGCGCAATTCTTGACTGTTGACCGCCCGATAGCGTTAGCGGATCTCGCTCGCCTAAGTCTGCCATATGAACGGCATCTAGCGCGCTACGCACCCTTTCGCACCTCTCATGCTTTGTGCCCGCCGCTGGAAGTCCAAATAGAAGATTTTCTTCGACGCTGAGATGGGGAAACAATAATGGGTCTTGAAACATCAATCCCACTTTCCGTTGCTCTGGCGGGACTTCTGAAATGTCGACCCCATCAAGTATGACCCGCCCAGAAAAACTGAACGAAGGGGCAAGAAAGCCTGAAATCAAGTTGAGAAGCGTAGATTTGCCGGAACCTGAGGCCCCCATGATGGTCAGCACCTCTCCAGGCTTGACCGTCGCGTCGATGCTGAAAAGCTGCTTGCTGCCCTGAAAAAGTCTCAAGTCCTTGAGGCGAAGCGCGTGATCATTTTGTACCATTGTCATGACCTACCTGAAGAACTTCCTATTTGGATATGTAAGCCGTGGTATCATGACAGCTGCCAAGAATCCAATCGCAGGTAGTAGAGTTTGAACTAATGCATAGACGCCGATCAGCCGTCGATCACCGCCTGCTGCCAGCGCGACAGCCTCGGTCGTAATCGTTGGAACTCGTCCAGCGCCAATGAGCAAGGTTGGTAAATACTGGGCTATCGAAATAGCCATACCCAATGCTGTCGCAAGCAAGATTGGCTTTAATAGCATTGGCAGCCGCACGGCAAGCAGTGCCCTGTTTTGCGACTGACCAAGGCTTGTCGCCACACGCAGATAACGCCGGTCAAAGCTTCTAAACGGCGCTGCCAGTGATAGGAACACATAAGGTAGAACGAAGATGCTATGCGCGAGCGCCACCGGCCAAAAGCTGCCATCCCAACCGATCCGCACCAAAAGAACCGAGATACCGAACAAAAATGCGATCTGCGGGACAATCAACGGTAAATAGAGAATGCGCAGCGCAGCCGGCGTGAATTCGATGTCGCGGCGATATTCGTTCTCCAAACAAGCGATCGTTAAAAACAGCGAAATCGACGTCGCGGTTGCTGCAATCAACATTGCATTTATCACCGGCACCCACAGGGCGCCCGCACTTGCGATCCATTTCTTTGACGTGAATTGAACCGGCAAAGCATCGGGGAAGCGCCAAAATCCGGCTAATGACCAAATTGCCAAAATGACAAATGAGAGCAGAGAAATAATAACCACGCCAGTGATCAGAGTATTAGCACTGAAGCGAAACCAGCGATCATTTTGATGTCGGTGGCCATTTATTGTTGCGCGGCGTCCCATATAGGCAACCAACTCTTCGCCCAACCGCCAAACCAAAATTGCAAATAGGGTCGCGCCCAACTGCCAAACAGCACCAGCCGCAGCAACAAAACGCATTTCTAGTTCTGGATCATTCATCCATCGCAAAAGCTGCACAGGCAACATAGCGGGGAAGTTGGGGCCCAGAATAAGTGAGACATCAACGACAGAGGTGGCGTAGGCAATCACAGCATAAACGGGCAATCGCATTTGCTTATAGAGCGCGGGAAAAACCACAGTGAACCATGCCCAAACACGCCCATAGCCCAGGGAGCGCGCAACTTGAAGACGCTCGTCAACATTGATTTGGCTCGATACAGAAAGTGCCACCAAGAACAGAAATGGGATTTCTTTTAGTACTAAGCCAAACAGCAATGCTTGGCCCATAGGGTCATTGATGATCAGCCAATCTGGTGGATGATCAAACCCTGTAGCCCAAGGCGACACAAGTCGCACCAACCAGCCTGATGGCGCGATAAGAAAGGCGAAGCCAAAGGCCGCAGCGGCGTGCGGAACTGACATGAGCGGCGAAACAAAACGCGTAATGCGGTTGAAAAGTGTCGTCCCCCTCGAAGATGCGAAAAAGCTCGTGACAAGCGCCAATGAAATAAAGGTGGTTGCCAATCCAATCCAGATTGATAAATGCACGGAGTGCCAAAAACCGGGTTTAAGCGTAACCTCACGCATGAACTCAGTCGTTATCTGATTGCCGCCAAGGGATGGGAAATAGCCAATGGCCGGAAGCACGACACCAGCCAAGCCCGCCAAGAGCGGACCAGTTAGAACAATAATCATGACGACCGGGGCGAGTATCAAAGGATCGCCCCAGCCCTTGTTTCTAGTCTGCATTAGTTAGAGCGCACGTAGCGTTTTGCCCATTCTTCTTCTAACTTCACGGCCCAGCTTGCATCTGGCTCCAGCAATGTTGCGCCAAATTGATCCGCCGCCAAAGTCGCTGGACCACGTTCCAGCGCATCAAACAAGGCTTTGCCCTCTGCAGGCAGCGCATTGATATTAAGAACGGTTGGATCGCCCCAAATGTTCTCGTCAGCTTTGCGCGCTTGAGCTTCAGCTGAAAGCAAGAAATCCGCAACGACCATAGCGCCCGCTTTTGCGTTTGCGTTATATGGAATCGTCACAAAGTGTGAATTGCCCATCGAGCCGTAATCCAAAACGAATGAGCGAACGCTGTCCGGCAACTCTTGCTGCTTGATTGCTGAAGATGCCTCACCCGGGTTAAACGTCATCGCGATGCCAATTTCACCATCTGCAAGCAAATTCTTCAACTGGGTCGTATCCGACGCGTAGACTTCACCCTTACGCCAGAGGTTTGGTTTGAGACGATCAAGATACCCCCAAAGCGGCGCAGTCACAGTGTCAAAATCTGCATCTTCCGCTGGTTGGCGCAGTATAGATTGGTCCTCAACCACGCCGTAAAGCACCTGCTTAAGGAAAGTTGTACCGATGAAATTTGGTGGTGCGGCATAGGTAAAGCGGCCAGGATTTTCTTCAACCCACTGCGCCAAGTCTTCAAGGTTCTTCGGCGGCGTTTCAAGCCACGCGCTGTCATAATAAAATGTCAGCTGCGCCATCCCCCATGGGCTCTCTTGCCCGTCCACAGGCACCGTGAAATCATAAGTTAGCGTTGGTTTGCCTTCAATATCGGCAAATTGATAGTTTGGCAGCTTTTCGGACCAGTTGTCGTCGATCAACAGTCCCTGGCGTTTCATTGAGGCAAAATTTTCGCCATTGATCCAGATGAGATCAACCGAGCCGCCCTCGTTGCGACCCGCAGCCTTTTCGGTGACCACCCGATTTACTGCGTTAGCGGTATCGTCCAGTTTGACGTGATTAAGGGTCACACCATATTTGTCCTGAACTTGTTCGCCAACCCATGCGATGTAGGCGTTGATGTTTGGTGCCCCACCCCAGGCGTTGAAATATACTTCTTGGCCCTTTGCCGCTTCAACAACTGCAGGCCAATTTGATGGATCAACATCTTCGGCCAAACTGGCAGATGGCAAAGCCAACAAGGTTAGCGCGCTCGCGGCGGCGACAATTTTATTCAGCATAATCAACAAGGTCCCTCAAATTACGATATTGCCCACGGCCAGAAATGCCTTGGCCACTAAACAAGTGCAATACACTTTGATGTTATATCAATGTGAGAGAACAAATTGGAACGGGGTTTATTGCCGCGACAAGGCAGAACTATTGCACAGGTACTGCCGTTGCACCAAATTGCTCGGCAAAGTGCTCAAAGAATCGGTCAATCACGCCTTGGGCGGTGCCTGAAACAAGCTTTGAACCGATTTTTTCAATTGAACCAGAAACCTCGCCATAGGCTTCAAACAGCAATGTTGATCCATCCGCATGATCTGCCAATTCAATATCAGCAAAGCCCTTGGCCAGCCCAAGAAGCCCACCACGACCTTGTCCTGACAAAGTGTAGCTGCGCGCCGGATCAACATTTGAAAGCGACAAGTCACCAACGAACTTAGGTTTGGCCACGCCTAGATTCACTTTAATCGCTGCTTCCAAATTGGCGTCATCCACCCATTCGATGCGATGGCAACCAGGGATGCAGGCCTTTAGGACTTCAGTGTCATTCAATGCGTTCCAAACCGCAGTACGCGGCGCGGAAATTATGTAATGTCCAACAAATTTCATGTTTACCCTTTACCTGAGCGCCAAATGACACAATATCTCAAACACATGGTAACATGGTTGCAAGCTGTCAATCGTTAGCTGTAAAAAGCTACTTGAGACCAAAACCTAATTAAGGCTACAACACCGGGGAAGTATCATTATGTCAACTGAACTTGCTGAAAAGCCATTGCAATATCTGGACAAAGCAATGGGCGCCATTCGCGAAATGGGCCTGTGGCCTGAAAATGTAGAAGAAGCACCAATTACAGGTCTTTTGGAACAGATCACTGAGTTGGACGAAACCCGTGTAATTTTGATCGGGCGCACATTGAACCAAGCCAGCATTTTCAACGAAGTGGTGCGCGAACAAATCGCTGCGATGAGCATTGGTGAACGTTACGAAGATATCACCAAGGGCTTTGACAGCATTCGCGACGATGCCAAAGGCATGGTGGATCAGCTTCAAGATGGCAAATTGGACATGCTTGAACGGGCATCCAACGTATGGATGAAAGTGACGCGTGGCGACATTCCGACCCGTTTCGAAAAAATCCGCACAATCTATTTGGACGTCACCAAAGACACTAAAGATCAGATTGATCGCGAACACACCATCTTGGAAGCTTATCGTGACTTCCGCGGTGCGCTGAAACAATCTGAAGTGATGGCCCTAGAGGTTTTTGAAAAAGCTGAAGTTCACCTTCAGGAACGCAAAGATGCGCTATCAGCAGCCACTAAAGAGTTGGAAGACTTTGCAGAAGGTACACCGGCAGATCGAGCGCGCTTAGAGATGGCGCGTGACGAGCGTTTGCGCGAAATGCAGAACGAAGAACGTCGCTACCAAATCGCCAAAGATCTTTCTGACAACCTCACCATTTCTTACAATACTTCAGAAGTCGTGATGGCTCGGTTGGCGCAAACGACAAACGCAAAAGAACGCGTCTACCAGCAATCAATTTCGTTCTTCTCTACCAACGAGACCGTGCTAACTGCGCTCAGCGCGTCGTTTACAGGTTTGTTTGGCTTGCATGAAAGCACCGAAACGCTGAACGCAATGAAAGAAGGCATGTCAAAAAGCCTTGAGACATTGGCTGAGATTGGCGACACCGTGCAAGAAGAAGCACTTAAGGCAGGCTACGGCCCAACAATCCGTGCCGATGCTGTGATGAAGTTGGTTGATAGCGTTGTGAATTTCCAAGAAAAATCACGCGGGATCATCAATGAGATGCGTGAGCAATCAACACGCAACTCAGCCGAAATTCGCGATGCTGTTGAAGATGGCAAGCGGCGGTTGGCAAAATTGGCTTCTGAAGGCAACACCATTTTGCTTGAAGACAAGAGCTAAATGCCTGTTGGTCTGGTCCAAACGGACAAATGCATGTTGAGTTGAGCTGAATGACACGAGCTAAAAAAACAAAAGCTGCACCGCTAGATGAAGTGATGCTGGCAATGGATGTGGTGGACACACTGCGCCATAGCGATAATCTGGTTGCCCGCGAACTGGGTGAAGAGGATCGCGCTAGCGCGCTCATGGAACGGCTGCGTGAAGTGTATCGTCAGCAAGGCATCGATGTGCCAGACCGGATATTACGCGAAGGGGTGGCCGCGCTAAACGAAGCGCGGTTTGCCTACTCGCCGCCGTCTGGCGGTTTAGGTTATTGGTTAGCTCGCTTTTACGTCTCACGGCGGAAATGGGGCCGCCCAGTTACGATTATTCTACTTGCCGCAATCATTGGATTTGTAGGCTATAACTTTGCGTACAAGCCTTACCTAGAAGGACAAGCGCAGGCGGCAATTGAGCGTGTGCAGACTGAGCTGCCGCAAGAAATAGATCAACTGCTTGCACAAATCCAATCAACGGCAAAAGTTGAAACCGCGATTGCGACAGCAACAGAAATTGCGGAGCGCGGCAAAACAGCGGCCGCAGCAAAGGATGCTGTCCGCGCCGAATTGGCGGTTGCAGATTTGAATGCACTACTCGACAAATTGCGCGATGAATATCGCTTGCAAATTGTCAATCGCGAAGGCGCGGATACAGGCATTTGGACATTTCCAGATGTGAATGACAATGCGCGGAATTATTACCTCATTGTTGAAGCAATTGGCACCGACGGATCGGCTCAGACCAAATCGATTGTCAACGAAGAAACTGGCCAAGCTGAGCGCGTAACTCAATGGGGAGTGCGCGTTTCCGAAGTGGTGTTCAATGGTGTCAAAGATGACAAATTGGATGATGGGATTATTCAGAACAACATTCTGGGCCTCAAGCAGTATGGCTACTTGGATGCCGATTACGTCATTCCAGTATTGGGCGGTGAGATAACACAATGGTAAAGCGCAAAAGAAAAGTTTCCGGCCCCGAAGCCCTGCGCTCGCTTGATCGCGCGTTGGATGATATTCGCCGCGATGAGAAGCAAATGACGCGGCTATCTGCGGACGCAACAGCCCGTATCAGTCGGTTGCGTGAAATTGAAGCAGAGCAGTTTATTGCGTTGGCGGAATTGCGCTTGGACCCAGCACGCAAAACCGAAATCACCGGCGATATTTCACGTGCAGAAAAACAAGCTCGCTCTATTTTGGAAAAGCACGAAAGCCAGTTTAACGACATTGCTGAGAGGCTCGATTCAATTGATCAAGAGATCAAATCGATCGTTGAAAAACGGCAAAAGGCGCAGGAGGTTTATGAGAAAGCCGAAGCAGAACTGGATGCGCTGAGTGGCGAGGTCTTCAAAACGCTTAAGACCGATGAAAAGTATCAAGCCCAACTGACAAAAGCGAACGAAGCAAAGTCCGTTGCAGAACATGCATTGAAGAAAACCGAAGTTGCAGAAGCTGACCGCGAAGAAAAGGGCAAACCTTATCGCGAGGACCCATTGTTCATGTATCTTTGGGAAAGCGGCTACGGCACCAGCTCTTATAGCAGCAACAATTTGGTGCGCTTCTTTGATAAAATGATCGCAGACATGGTGCGCTATCATGATGCAAAACCAAACTTTGCTATATTGAACGAAATTCCGATGCGCTTGCGCGAGCATGCAGAGCGCTTGCTTGAAGATGCGGATAAAGAACACGCAAAACTGAAGAAGCTCGAAGACAAAGCGTTTGATGCTGCGGGTGGCAAATCATATCGCGTGAATTCAGAAAAAGCGGAAAAAGAAATCGCAGCGATTGATGAAGCGCAGGTGCGTCTTGAGGACGAACGTGATGAATTGGCCCGCAACCATTCGAAACTGGCAGATGGTGGCGACACAGCGTATCACGAGGCTGTTGAAACCCTTACTGACGGCTTGCAACGTGAAACGATTTCAGAGCTTTACGATCAAGCACGGCAAACGTCGAGCCGCGAAGACGATTTGATCATTCGCAAAATTGACGCCGTTCGCGAAGAGATTGTTGAACAAGAAACCGATCTTGCAGAAGCAAAGGGTCGGCTTAAGACATTGGCGGCACGGCGTCGCGAGTTGGAAGATATTGAATGGGAATTCAAGAAATCCAACTTTGACGATCCACGCATGAAATTTGACGATGATCTGATCGAAGATGTTTTGGAAGAGTTTTTGAAGGGCGCTATCACTGCCGCTGGATATTGGGGCCAATGGCAAGCGGCGCAAAAGGGCATGAATTACGGCTCGCGCTCAAAAAGCAAAACCACGCGTTCAAAGTCTGGCCCTTGGAGTAAAGGCAACTTAGATTTCGGCTCCTTTGGTTCGCCAAGCAGTGACTTTTCACGGCCACGCGGCTCTTCTCGCCGAGGTTCAAAAGGCAGCCGCAAGCATGGCAACTTTAAGACCGGCGGCAAATTCTAAAGGGAATTCGTAGATGTCAGACGTCCACGACAGCGCGGCAAAGGGATATCAATCCGCGGCCGACAAGTATCAGCGTGGACGCCCTGATTATGCAGTTCAAACATTAGACTGGCTTCTAGAAGACCTAGCAATCGCCCCACAAAGTTCTGTTGTTGATCTTGGCGCAGGCACTGGCAAATTCACCAAACGCCTATGCGAATTATCGGACCAAGTTATTGCCGTCGAACCAGTCGACGCAATGCGCGAAACGCTTGCCCAGAATTTGCCACAAGTCCGGGCCCTAAGAGGCACTGCCACCTCTATTCCACTAGAAAACGATTCTGTTGATGTTTTGGTTTGCGCGCAATCGTTTCACTGGTTCGCTTCAGACGAGTCTGTCGCTGAAATCCACCGCGTTTTAAAACCCGGCGGCCTGTTTGGTTTGATTTGGAATGTCCGCAAAGCGCGCGGCGATTGGGTAGACCAACTAACGCGGATTGTATCGCAATATGAAGGCGATGCGCCGCGCTACTCTACAGGGGCGTGGCGTAAACCCTTCCCAGCGCGTGGGTTTGGCCCGCTGCAAGAAAAGAGTTTCCCACATGCACATATTGGTGACCCTGAGGATGTAATCATCAATCGGTTTATGTCGGTCAGCTTTATTGCGGCGCAGGATGAAGCGACGCGCAGCGACATAGAAGGGCAAATCCGCAAATTAATCATCACGCACCCAGAGCTAAAGGGGCAAGCTGAAGTATCTTTCCCCTATGCCACTGAGTGTTTTTGGTGTGTCAAAGAAGTTTAGCAGTCTTTGATATCTTGTTGCTTGGCTTGCTTTAGCAAATCCATGATCGTCATATTGTCGATCAATGGCATCAAATCACCTTTGCCACCTTGCGCGATGTAAACGGAAAAGCGTTCCTGGCCATAGTCGATCGGCGCTGTTTTACAGAAATCCGGCTGTACGCCGATTGAGAGCTTTCCGCTTTTGGTCTCTTTTGATTTCATGTCGCGCATCGTCGCTTGCAACTCTAAAATCTTGGTCTTTGCTTCATCGTTAAATTGAAACAGCGAAAGTACTTTGCCACGGCTTCGCGGAAAACTGCTCAACGAAAGATTGTTTTGGTCCACTTGCACCAATGCAAAACGATGGGTCGATGGCCCCTGCCCCGCAGCCTCAATGGTCATTGAGAATGTTGAAGTGTCAGGCTGCGCCTTAAGGCTTGGCGTTGCCTGAACTCCAAACACCAGATTTGCCATATCACTGGTCAACGGATCGAAATTGGACATCGTCTGCATGGTTTTGATTGTTGACAATGACACACATGCATTCAGTGCCAAGGCTAAAGCGGCAATTGCCAAAAATTTCAAGTAAAACATTAAAAAAACACCCTCATGCTTGATCACAAGGGTGTTTTACTATTCAAAATGGGGTCGCAATGTGGCGAAATTAAAAAATCTCTCCTAATGCGTTTGCGCCTTTGTCGGCTGAGCTGACCAGCGCCCGCATGCCAGCAAACAATTCTCGGCCTAAGCCGTGATGAGAAGACGAAAGATCCTGTGTCGCCAATGGTCGCGCGTCAAACTCAGCTTGGTCCCCCAAAAACTCAAGTGTTCCCTTTTCAGCATCCAAGCGCAGCATATCGCCATCTTTAATCTTCGCGATCGGGCCACCATCCACTGCTTCTGGTGTCAAATGAATAGCGGCCGGAATTTTGCCTGATGCGCCAGACATGCGTCCGTCGGTGACCAATGCAACCTTGTAGCCACGCCCCTGCAAAATGCCTAGTGGCGGTGTCAATTTGTGCAATTCAGGCATACCAATGGCCTTTGGACCTGAGAACCGTACCACCGCAATCATATCTTGTTCCAGATCACCCTTTTTGAAAGCGTCTTGCATCTCATCTTGCGAGTGGAACACCTTTGCTGGCGCTTCAACAAACCGGTGCTCTTCTTTCACCGCAGAGATTTTGATAACTGACTGGCCCAAATTGCCTTTAAGCAATTTCAAGCCGCCAGTTTTGGCAAATGCCGCGTCTGTGCCCGCTAAGACTTTGTCGTTCCCGGTGGTTTTTGGCGCGGACACAAAGTGAATTTTGTCGCCATCAAGTTTAGGCTCCTGCGCATAAACATGTAGGCCCGACCCCCAGATGGTTTTCACGTCTTCATGCAGCGCACCATCATTGAGCAGCTGATCGATCATGAAACCCATGCCGCCAGCGGCGTGGAAGTGGTTCACGTCTGCCATCCCGTTGGGATATACCCGCGCGAGCAACGGTGTTGCGTCAGACAGGTCAGACATATCTTGCCATGTAATTTGAATGCCAGCAGCGGCGGCCATGGCAATCAGGTGAATGGTGTGGTTGGTCGACCCGCCTGTTGCGTGCAAACCGATCATACCATTCACTATTGCTTTTTCATCAATCACTTGGCCAACAGGCGTGAATTCATTGCCCAAAGCGGTAATTGCCAATGCGCGACGGGCCGCCTCTTTGGTCAATGCGGTTCGCATTGGCGTACCTGGATTGACGAAACTTGAGCCAGGAATATGCAGGCCCATAATTTCCATGAGCATCTGGTTGGTGTTCGCTGTCCCATAGAATGTGCAAGTGCCGGGCGAATGGTAGCTATCGCTTTCAGCTTGCAAGAGTTCATCGCGACCAACTTTGCCTTCTGCATATAGCTGACGAATGCGTGCTTTTTCATCGTTCGGCAAGCCGGTAGGCATTGGCCCAGCTGGCACAAATACCGCAGGGATATGACCAAATGTCAGAGCAGCAATAACCAGACCCGGCACAATCTTGTCGCAGATGCCAAGATACATGGCTGCGTCAAACATATTATGGCTTAGGCCAATCGCTGCTGACATGGCAATCACGTCGCGCGAGAACAAAGACAGGTCCATACCCGGTTGGCCTTGGGTAACGCCATCGCACATGGAAGGAACGCCGCCAGCCACTTGTGCAGTCGCGTTCATTTCGCGCGCTGCCTCTTTGATTAGATCCGGATAATCTTTATAGGGCTGATGGGCCGACAACATATCGTTGTAAGCGGTGATAATACCAATATTTGGCGTAATGTCGTCGGAGAGTTTTTCTTTCTCTGCCGGTGCGCAAGCTGCAAAACCGTGCGCAAGGTTACCGCAAGAAAGCGCAGACCGATGCACGCCGCGTCTAATCTGCGCGTCCATACGATCCAAATAGATCCGACGCGTTTTCTCACTACGCTTGATGATCCGGTCGGTGACGTCCTTGATTTGATTATTTACGCTCATCGGTCATCTCCAGTTCGTGTTGTGCCCTCAATCAGGGAGGATTATTTTAAGGGCACCAATAAATGTTGAGTGGCGTTCGATCCTGACGCAAAACGGCGCGGACTGGCATGTCATTTACATCGCCTTCGCCTTGCGCTGCTTCTAAGACTTCTTGCTTAGCCTCGCCTTCAATATGAAGCGCCAAAAGCTCTGTATTTAGCAAGGCCGGTAGCGTGAATGTGATGCGTTCTTCGCCCGCTCCAGCAGCGCGCATTGAAGAAAAGATCTGATCGTTTGCCAAATCGATCGCCGCTTCCAGATTGTCGCCACCTGGGAAAAAGCTGGCCGTGTGGCCGTCGGTGCCCATGCCTAAAATCACCACAGTGATCGGCTGCGCCATGCCATCAAAACGCGTTGTCAGCTCACCAATGCCGTCATCGGCACTTTTACCTTCGACAAACAAGGGTTCGAAGTGTGCATTAGCGGCATCACCTTGCAACAAGTTTTCGGCCACGAGTTTGGCGTTTGAGCGGTCCGAGGTTGGCGGCACCCAGCGTTCGTCAACCAACGAAATAAATACTTTTGACCAGTCAAGTTCAGCGCGGCCCAAATGCTGAAAGAATAGCTTTGGCGTCGATCCACCAGACACCAGCAGGCTCGCTTTGCCGTTGCGCGCAATCGCTGTGCGCAGCGCGCCGGCAACATCTTCGGCCAATGCGGCAGCAAGAATGTCTTTGTTGGCAAATTCGGTTTTAGAGGCCTTTTGGGTCATCTGCTTCCTCGTGCCATGTGCGTCCATCTCTTTCGATCAGCGCTATAGAGGCTGTTGGGCCCCAAGTGCCTGCGGTATAGCCGTGCAATTGGCTGGTGTCATTGTCCCAAGCTTCGCGGATCGGGTCGATCCAACGCCAAGCCGCTTCCAACTCGTCGCGGCGCATGAACAATGTCTGGTTACCACGAACCACGTCCATTAGTAGGCGCTCATAGGCTTCTGGTGTGCGCTGCACGAATGTGTCAGCAAATGACAGATTGAGTGGCACCTGGCGCAACCGCATGCCACCTGGGCCGGGGTCCTTAATCATAAGGAACATTTTCACGCCCTCATCTGGCTGCAAACGCAACACCAAACGGTTTGCTTTTGGCACGCCTTCGGAACGTGAGAAAATTGAATGCGGGATTTCGCGGAACTGGATTACGATCTCGGATGCGCGGGTTGCCATGCGCTTGCCGGTGCGCAAGTAGAATGGCACGCCATTCCAGCGCCAGTTTTCAACCTCAGCCTTGATCGCCACAAAGGTTTCGGTGTTTGAAGAAACGCCATCGCCGAGCTCTTCTAGATAGCCGGGGACTTTGGTTTCTTCAGAAGACACGCCGCGATACTGACCACGCACGGTGAGTTTTTCTACCGCATCGCCAACAATTGGCTTCAAAGCGCGCAGCACTTTGAGTTTTTCATCGCGCAGCGCATTGGCCTCATCAGAAGCTGGTGGTTCCATCGCCACAAGACACAAGAGCTGCAGCAAGTGGTTTTGCACCATATCGCGCAACGCGCCCGACTTTTCGTAATAGCTGCGACCGCCTGATCCGACGCTCTCCGCTACCGTGATCTGTACGTGATCGATATGCGCGGAGTTCCAAATCGGCTCGAACAGCGCATTTGCAAAACGCAAAGCAAGCAGGTTCTGAACTGTCTCTTTGCCCAGATAATGATCGATCCGATAGACTTGGTCTTCGCGGAAAACCTTGCCCACGGTGTCGTTGATATCGATTGAGCTCTCAAGGTCGCGCCCCAGTGGCTTTTCCAGCACTACTCGCGCATCGGGCGTCCAATAATTGCGGGTAGCCAAATAATCGCAAATCGGTTCGAAAAGGAACGGCGCAACCGCCAAATAGAATGCCCGCACAACCTCGGGGTCGTCGCGTAACGAATTGTCGAGCTCGGCCCAGCCGTCTTTGTCGGTTACATCGTTGGTGATGTAGGTGAAGATAGAAGCAAATTCGTGCAATTGCTCTTCATTGATCAGGGTCGCATCAACGAATTGGCGAACCGAAGCGATTGCAAAGGCTTGGAATTCCTCATCGGTCATTTCCGAGCGCGAAACGCCAATAATGCGCGAATTTGTATCGAATTGCTGATCGATAAATCGATGGAAAAGCGCCGGGATTAGTTTGCGTTGGCTCAGATCACCTGTGGCGCCAAACACCACATAATCAAACGGATCAACCGGGATAATTCGGCTCGACATTGCTTGCCTCCTAGCTTGCGGCTTTCGCCATCAATAGCGCACCATGCTGTGCGTCAGCTTGTGCACCCATCACATAATCACCATAGCGTTCTTTCAGCAGCGGCAGCAGACGCTCGCCAAACCCGCCAACGATGGCCAGTTTTTTTGCGCCGCGCGCCTTGAACCAATGAGCGAACTGATCCAGTTGCTCATATTCAAACGCCATCATTTCTTCAGCAATTGGATCGCCTTGCTCAACAAATTCCATGAACATCGGGATCAAGCTGGCAAAGTCTTTGGGCCACGCCTTAAACGACCACGCCATCATTGAATCCGTTGAGCCGCCTAGCTTTTCAACAACTGCCTCGGTTAAAGGCGAGCCTTCGCATAATCCATCCAGCGCCTCAATCGAGCGACGGGCAATCGCGCGGCCCAAAATGGCGCCCGATGCCGTATCAGAAATATGATAGCCCCAACCGCCTACAGGGTGGAGTTTGCCATCAACTTTGGCAAGGCCAGCTGAACCAGTACCGACAATCAACACTGCGCCATCTTCACCAAGATGCGCGCCTTCACGCGCTGTCTCAACGTCATTGTGAACTAGGGTTTTGGCAAAAGGGTAGTCGCGGGCAGCAAAATCACGTTTTGAGCTTTCCAAATGCGCACCAGCAAGACCAAGACAAGCAACGGTGTTGGCCATCTCTTTTTCGCCTAAACCGGCCTTTTCAAACACCTTATGGCTTACTTCGATAATCGAGCCATAGGCTTGGCTGCCATCACCAATGGTGGTGTTGGCCGGACCGCCCCGAGTTTCAGCGATTGTTTCGAGATTTTGATTGGCGAGGCGTGCGCGACAATTGGTGCCGCCGCCATCAATGCCAAGATAGTAATTTTGCACCGGGCGCTCTCCTAAAACTTTGCGCGGGTGAGATGATACGGCGCGATACATAAAGGCAAAACGTCTTAGACGAAAGTATTAATCGCCACTTTTGTAACAAAAAGTCCACCTCTTGCGTTTTTTCTCGTTTCGACGCACTTTCATGCGCTCCAAATCAGCCAAAACTTTTCGAGGGCGCATTGACCCAAAAACTGACCGTTTGCACCACCTGCAAATTTTCAAAAGAATCTGCATACGACAAAGACGGTCGCACCGGCGGTGAACTGTTGCGGAATCGATTGGAAGATTCACGAAGTGTTCGCGGACTTTCTCTGAACATTGTTGGTCACGAGTGTTTGTGGGCATGCAAGCACTCATGCGCTGTCTTATTAGAAGACGAGAAACGAACAGGTTATCTAGCTGGCTATTTCGCCCCCGAGGATAAAGACGCCGAAGCAATTTTGGATTGGTGCGAAGCACATGATCGCACTGAAGACGGAAACGTGCCGTTCATCGAATGGCCGCAGGGCATGCGTGGCCATTTCATCGCCCGTATTCCGGGCAAAGCGGAGACCAAATAAATGAGCGGACACCATTTGATTTTGGGCGGCGCCAAATCTGGCAAGACGTCTCACGCTGAACAGCTAGCGCTCAAATGCGTGGATAAACCTGTCTATTTGGCCACAGGACAGGCTTGGGATGATGAAATGCACGCACGAATTGATGCGCACAAAAACGACCGTGTCGACAAATTCATCACTGTGGAAGAGCCGTTAAATGTCATTTCGGCCTTGGAACATTGTCGCAGTGTCTCAAAGATAGTTCTTTTGGATTGCCTTACTCTTTGGATCACCAATTTGATGATGGCTGAAATGAGTGTAAGCGAGAGTGTCGATGCGCTCATACATTGGCTTCAGACCAATGCCGAGATGCAAGTAATTTTGGTTTCCAATGAAGTTGGACAAGGTATTGTGCCGGACAACAAAATGGCGCGTGAGTTTCGCGACCATGCCGGGGTCAGCCATCAAAAGCTCGCCACGATTTGTACTGACGTTACTTTCGTAACCGCGGGTATCGCCAAGAAACTAAAAGGCTAGCCAAAAATAAGTGCCAGCACAAAAAGAACGGCAAGCGTTGCCCATAAGCTATTGCTGTAAAGCTTTAATGCACGATCGATATCTTCTGGCTCGATAATATCCTTGCCTTCACCCATCGTCGCCAACTCGACCGTTTCACCATCATAGTCCCGAGCGCCACCGAGCTTGACACCAATCGCGCCTGCCATCGCCGCTTCGGGCCAACCGGCGTTGGGTGAACGGTGCTGGCTGGCATCGCGCTTGGCGGAGCGCCACGCCGCTTTGTGATCCATGCCGGAAGTTAAGCGCGCGGTTAGTGTAAAGATTAGTGCTGACAGTCGCGCAGGTATGAAGTTGGCCAGATCATCAAGTTTGGCGCTAGCAAAACCGAAATCGGCGAAACGCTCATTTTTGTGACCAACCATTGAATCTGCCGTATTGATCGCCTTGTAAAGTGCAACGCCTGGCAGTCCGAACAGTAGCAAATAAAAGATCGGGGCGATGATGCCGTCCGAGGTGTTTTCGGCCAAGCTTTCGACGGCGGCACGGGCAACCCCGTCTTCGTTCAGTTGTTCAGGATCACGCCCTACAATGTGAGACACCGCATGCCGTCCTTGAGTCAAACTCTCACGCAAACCATCAGCTACCGATTTAACCGCCATGCCCAATTCTTTTTGGGCGATTAGAGTGCTCGCAAGGAAAATCTCAACAGCCCAGCCAAATGGAATGTCGCGCAATGTCCAGACAACGAGCAGCGAGATAAAGGCTGTGGTGGCCAACAAAATGGCAAGCATTACAAAGCCATTTCGCCGACGTCGTGCAGCGCTAATCGCTGGATTGTTGGCGTTTTGCTCAAGGATTTCGATGAGTTTGCCCATCCACATCACAGGGTGGCCAACAGCGTTTAGGACTGGGCGCGGATAACCGATAAAGCGCTCCAACAAGGTGGCGGCGAAGGCAAGCACTGCACTAATCATGATGTTTTCCTGGCCTCTTTCATTGTGGCTGCGATTTGGTCGAGATTGACGTGATGTTCCAAATGGTTTGCGAACCCATCCAGTACTTGGTCAATGCGGCGTTCAAATTCAAGCGCTGCGCCGTTTGCTGCCCCCAATTGCGCAAGGAAGTGTCGACGAAATTCGTCTGAAGAGAACAGCCCATGCAGGTATGTGCCAATGACACGGCCATTCGGAGATACCGCACCTTCAGCATTGTCACCAACCATGGCGAATGGTCGATCTCGATCCGCGCCAATGGTTTCACCCATATGCATGTGATAACCAGCGAGTGGCATATCCGTACCGGACGAAACTGCATTTTCGAGCCGCAATTGTTTTTGCTCACTCAGTTCGGTTTTCACATCAAGAAGTCCCAGACCATTTGTCGATTTTGGCGAACCTTCGATGCCTTTTGGGTCTGCGATTGATTGCCCGAGCATTTGATACCCACCGCAAATGCCCAGAACGCTTTTCCCCTGGCGCACATGTGCTTTGATGTCCACGTCCCAGCCTTGCGAAACCAAAAACTCAAAGTCGGAAATGGTGGATTTAGAGCCAGGCAGAATGATCAAATCCGCATCCAAAGGCAGCGGGTTTCCGGGTTGAATAATGTGAACGGAAACGCCCTCTTCTTGG
Source organism: Maritalea porphyrae (assembly GCF_030159895.1). GTDB lineage: Bacteria > Pseudomonadota > Alphaproteobacteria > Rhizobiales > Devosiaceae > Maritalea > Maritalea porphyrae. The sequence continues at coordinate 999,480 of NZ_BSNI01000002.1, read as the reverse complement.
CGCAATGGATCAAGATCATCAAAGTTGGCGATGCGCGGCAAACGCGGCACCGCAATTTTGAACTCCCCCTTGCCCATCTCCTGCGGATGATCCAATGCCAACACATCTTCTGGCGGTAAAAGTCGCGCATCTGGGTAATCGGGCAATGGCCCCCAACAAAGCAAACCCGACCGATCTTCGATATATCGTCTGCCTTCATCAAAAAGGCTCGGATCACCGTGAAAACGATTGATCAACGAGCCAACGATCAGCGCTCGGTCTTTTGGGTCGATGACTTCAAGTGTGCCAATGATTGATGCGATGACACCGCCACGATGAATATCGCCGACCAACATCACGGGCAGATTGAGCGCACGGGCAAATCCAAAATTGGCAATGTCGGCGCTACGCAGGTTGATCTCTGACGCGCTGCCGGCCCCTTCTACGAAAACTAAGTCCGCCTCTGATTGCAGCTCTTCAAAAGCCGAAATTGCCTCAGGCAGATAGATGCTGCGCTTTTTGAAATATTCGCGTGCGGTCATAGAAGCGACTCGCTTGCCGCGCACAACCACTTGCGCCCCAGTTTCCTGTTCCGGTTTCAAAAGAACAGGGTTCATGGCCGTTGTCGGCTCTGTTTTGCAGGCGCGTGCCTGCAGTGCTTGCGCGCGGCCAATCTCGCCACCATCGGCAGTAACCGCTGCATTATTTGACATGTTTTGCGGCTTGAACGGGCGCACGCTAAATCCACGATTGGTAAAGGCACGGCACAGCCCAGCCGTAACGAGGCTTTTGCCCACGTCCGAGCCTGTTCCCATAATCATGAGCGATTTAGCCATGTCGCCTATTCCGCAGCTTGGTCGATAATATGAGCGTATGAACCCATAATGCTGCCCAGAACACAACCCATCGGCGCTACTGGCGTGCCTTGCGCGTCGGTTGCCTCAAACAAGCAGTTGTCTATCTCGCCAGATTGTGACGAATAGTGGAACTCATGTCCGCGCAATTTCTTGGGCCATGGCAACGGGCTTTGGTGGGATAGTTGCCGATAGCCAAGTTGCCTTCGTGGTTTGTTGATATTGCTACTATGTGGCAAAAGCCCCAGCATATTTTGGGTTTCGCCCTGCTTGTTAGTGAGGCTTTGCCCCAGCACCATATAGCCGCCGCACTCGCCATAGATCAGTTTGCCTGCATCGGTTGCAAGGTGCATGCCTTTGGCAAAGGTAGAAGCATTTGAGATGTGCTCAGCGTGCAGTTCTGGATAACCACCGGGTAGAAAAATCGCATCCGCATCTAATGCAGGCGCCTCGTCTCTCAACGGCGAGAAGAAGCTGATTTGGGCACCCATTCCCTGCCAGTCCGACAAAAAGTGCGGATAGATGAACGCAAATGCTGCGTCTCTCGCTACGGCGACGTGCTGCCCCAAGGGTGCTAGCCGCTTCGGCGTTGATGTATAACGAATTGGCATTGCGATTGATTGCAAGACACTTAGATCAATGTTCTTTTCAATCCGCTCAACCGATGTCATGGCCACCGCATTTGCGGCATCAAAGTCTTGCGGCAATGTCAGCCCGAGGTGGCGTGACGGGATCGTCAACTCATCATCGCGCCCCAGAGCGCCCAGATAAGATATATCGAGCGGCTCCAGCGCTGATTTGAGCATTTGCTCGTGTCGTGCGCTAGCGACGCGATTAAGGATTGCCCCTGCAACTTTGATGTCTTGCCTTAGGGTCGAAAAGCCATGCACAACGGCTGCGATCGATTGCGCCATTGAGCCAACATCGACAACCAAAATGATCGGCAAATCGAGCGCAGCCGCCAAATCGGCAGTGGACCCCTTCCCACTTACAGCGCCATCAAAAAGACCCATCACTCCTTCAATAAGCAACAGATCAGCGCCGTCTGCGGCCGTTGTGGCGCGCGCGCGCAATTGCTGTTCGGACATGGCCCATGGGTCAAGATTTGAAGCCGGTCTTTTGGTGGTCAGCGCGTGGAATGACGCATCTATATAATCGGGACCCGTTTTTGCGGAGGCGACCTTTACGCCGCGATTTTTCAACGCGCCGAGCAACCCCATCGTTATAAGGGTTTTTCCAGAACCAGAACTCGGTGCGGCAATGATCAACCCGTTAGCCAATTCGGTTCTCCGACGGTTTATACCAGTTCAATATCTCGCGATAATTGACCACTTGCCCGACCACCACAATCGCTGGGGTTGGCACATCTTCGCGCTCTACAAAAGCGCCCGCCTCGCCAAGTGTGGTGACCGCAACGGACTGTTCTGGCAAAGTTGTATTGGAAAGTATCGCCAACGCATCTTCTGGTTTACGACCCGCCGCCATTAGCTTTTCTGAGATCGACCCTAAATGCTTCACTGCCATAAACATAACAATCACCGGTGCGGCTGTGGCGATAGATTGCCAGTCGACAGCTTGGGGTACATTGCCGGTTTCATCGTGGCCGGTGAGGAATATCACCGCTTGGTTGGTGTCTCGGTGGGTGACCGGAATCCCTGCATAAGCAAGCCCGCCAATACCCGAGGTGATGCCTGGCACAATCCGGAACTTAATGCCCGCCTTGGCCAGCGTCTCGCTTTCTTCGCCACCACGCCCAAATACAAACGGATCGCCGCCTTTTAGGCGCAAAACCTTTTTGCCCTCTTTAGCCCAATCGATCAGACTGATTGAAATGTCTTTTTGCTTTGGCGAAGGTTTGCCGCCGCGTTTTCCTGCGTAGATGCATTGGGCATTGGGGTTGGCGTATTTTAGCAGCTCTTTTCCCACCAGCGCATCATAAACAATCACGTCGGCCTGACCTAAAGCGTAATATCCAAGCATTGAAATCAGCCCGGCAGCGCCCGGTCCTGCGCCAACGAGCCAAACAGTGCCCGGCTCAAACGCCGGGAAATCTGCATCATCCAACCGTCCGAAATGCCCACGTGGCTTTTCAGGCGCGAACAGATTTTTGAGGCGATGCAAAAAGCTCATTTAAACTTCTTTCTTTGCGGATAGCGCGTGGCCGCTATATAGAACATTGATATGAGTGCGGACAGCCCAAAACAAGACGGATCTGACCAATTGCGACGCGGCTGGACCACTGGCGCATGCGCCACCGCTGCAACTGTTGCGGCGCTCTCGGCTTTGCTCGAGGGCGAGTTTCCCGATCCTGTCGAAATCACGTTGCCGGGCGGACAAACGCCTAGCTTTGCTTTGGCTCAAGAAAAGCTGGGCGATGGTTTTGCGCGGTGTGGCATCATCAAAGATGCAGGCGACGATCCGGATGTCACCCATGGCGCGATGATTGTTTCGCGCGTTAAAAAGGGAACGTCGGGTAGCGGCGTAACGTTTAGAGCGGGCCAAGGCGTTGGCACATTTACCAAGCCCGGTTTGCCTTTGCCCCCCGGCGAACCAGCCATCAACCCAGTTCCTCGACAAATGATGCGTGAGCATGTGGAAGCAATTTGCAAAAAGCATGGTGTTGCCGCGGACGTTGAGATTACCATTTCGGTGCCCACTGGCGAAGAGCTGGCCGAAAAAACGTGGAACCCCCGGCTTGGCATTTTGGGCGGCATATCGATATTGGGCACCACCGGAATCGTCATTCCCTATAGCTGCTCGGCGTGGATTCATTCGATCCATCGAGGTATCGATGTAGCGCGTGCACAAGGTTTGACCCACGTGGTGGGCTCGACCGGCGACACGTCCGAAAAAGCAGCGATGGCGTATCTGAAATTGCCGCAGGAAGCTTTCTTGGATATGGGCGACTTTGTGGGTGGCTTGCTCAAATACATCAAGAAAAACCCGGTGCCACAACTGACCATTGCTGGCGGGTTTGCAAAATTGGTGAAGCTGGCGCAAGGCCATATGGATTTGCATTCAGGCCGCTCCCAAGTTGACTTCAACTGGTTGGCAGATGTTGCGTGCGACCTTGGCGGCGGCGATATGCTTTGCACAGAAATCCTTGGGGCCAAAACGGCCAAACATGTTCTGGAAATGTGCCAAGAAGCGGACATTGATATTGCGGTGCGTGTTGCTGAGCTGGCGAACAGCCAAGCGCAGGCCAAGTTGGATATCAACAAGACCAAAACAAGTGTTTTGGTGGTGGACCGAAATGGGGTTATAATCGCTACCAGATAATCGCAACTGGGAGGTGAGACTATGCGCATTTTGGTATTTGGCGGCACCGGAGAAGCGATTGATTTGGCGAACGGATTGGTTCGACAGGGCCATCAAGTCACCACGTCGCTTGCCGGTCGAACGCGCAAGCCACGACTGCCCAATGGGCACATTCACAAAGGTGGTTTTGGCGGCACGCAAGGGTTGGTGGATTTTATCAGCCGCAATGGCTTTGAAATGATCATTGACGCCACGCATGCTTTTGCGGCGACCATGTCCACGCACATTGTGGATGCATGCATTGAGTTGAACAAACCAATGCTGCGCCTTACCCGCGAAGCCTGGCAAGCAGGTGTGGACGATAATTGGCAACACGTATCGAGCATTGAAAGCGCGGCAAAAGAGCTGCCAACCGGCGCGCATGTTTTGGTGACAGTTGGCCGCCAGCATATTGAGCCTTTGGTGCTTTGCGAAAACTGCAAAGTCTTTGTGCGCGCGATTGAGCATCCCGAAATTATTTTGCCGCCACATGTGACGGTGATTTTGGAACGGCCACCGTTCCGTTTGAGCGATGAATTGGCGTTTATGCGCGAGCACGAAATCACGCATTTGGTGACCAAAAATGCCGGTGGTGATCAAACCGCTGCGAAGTTGGAAGCCGCGCGCATGGTGGGTGCCAAAGTGATCATGATCGAGCGACCGCTTTTGCCAGAGGCGCCCGAGGTTTATTCGGTTGATGCGGCTTTGGAGTTCGTCGCCGATCATTCGGCCTCCGCTGCCTGACGCTTTTTCTTCTTGCCTTTGTTGCGCAAGACATGAGCAAAATCGGCGCTATAGAGCTCGCTGTCGCGGAACTGTTTTTGGCCAAATACTTTGCCGACAAAGATCAACGCCGTGCGGGTGATTTTCTCTGCACGAACATCTGCACGCATGTCTTTCAAGGTAGTGGTGATGAACTTTTCGTCTGGCCAAGTGGCGCGATAGGCGATGATCACCGGACAATCCGCGCCATAGTAAGGTGTCAAAGTCTCCTCGACATATTTCAAGTTGCGAATGGAAAGGTGAATGGCGAGCGTTGCCCGCGATTGACCCAATATCTCAAGCGTCTCATGCTCAGGCATCGACGACGCCTTGCCTGATGTACGCGTAATGATGATGGTCTGTGCAATTTCTGGCAGCGTCAATTCAGTTTGCAGTTTTGCCGCGGCACCAGCAAAGGCGGGCACCCCGGGCACCACTTCATATGGAATGGCTAGATCATCAAGTCGACGCATTTGTTCAGCAACCGCCCCGTAAATCGAGGGATCGCCCGAATGCACGCGGGCGACATCTTCACCGCGCTCGTGGGCGCTTTTCATGTCTTCAATGATCTCGTCCAGGTTCATCGGCGCAGTGTCTTTCACCAACGCGCCTTCAGGTGCCGCTTCAACAATTTCTGTAGGGACCAATGAACCCGCAAAAAGACAGGTGGGGCAACGCTCAATCAGTTTGAGGCCGCGCACGGTGATCAAATCTGCAGCGCCGGGACCCGCGCCAATAAAATATACGGTCATGATGCTTGATCCAATTTTGCAGCTTTTTTTGCGTAGCCACGCGGGGTGAAGGCAACGGTTTCGCCCGAACCGCGCGTGAAGCTTTTTGATTGCGAAGAGCCGAACATGACGATGGTCAGCATGTCGATCTCTTCGGGGTTGAAATCGGCCAGCGTCACAACGCGCACATTTTCGGCAGGACGCCCAAGATTTGAAGCAATGACCACAGGCGTGCTATCTGGACGATGTTCTAGAAACTTTTGCTTTGCAATCTCAATGAGGTCCGTGCGGCGCATTGAACGTGGATTGTAGAAAGCCGTAACGAAATCCCCGGCTGCTGCTGCGTCCAACCGTTTGAGAATGTCCTCGCGCGGGGTTAGCAAATCCGACAGTGAGATGCAGCAGAAGTCGTGCCCAATTAGCGCACCGGATTTGGCAGCTGCAGCTTGGAATGCCGAAATTCCCGGGCATGTTTCAATCGCCACGCGATTTGCGGCATCTGATATGGCACGTTCGCCGGTTGCGGCGAGCAGTTCATAAATAAGCGCACCCATAGCGAAGATGTTCGCATCGCCTGAACAGATCAAGGCGACTTGTTTGCCCTTGCCTGCCAATTCGAGCGCGTGGCGCACACGCAATTCTTCCTCACCCAACGCGAACCGATGCTCTGTTTGATCGGTCTTTGCGTCTGCGGCAAGGTCAAGATAAAGGCCGTAACCAACCCAATCCGTGGTGCGGCGCAAGGCCATGTCGGCAACTGGCGTGCGCAATTTATTGGTGCCCGGGCCAAGGCCCACGAGATAAAGCGCGCCCGCGGGTGTGCCAAAGCTTTCGACATCAATAGGCGTTGCGCTAACACCAATAGCGCAGGTTGCTTTGCCGGTCTTTTGCTTTTCAACCAACAATTTGCCCGCATTGATCGCCGATGCCTCGGCGACTGAAGGGGTGCCAACTTCGCTCAACACAACCGTTGATGGGTTGGGCACACGGCTGGCTTCTTGCTTTAGTTCTTCAGCTGTGAATGTGCGCAACGGCACGCGAAAATGATTGGCTACTGCATTTAGTGCTGCCTCATCAGATTTGAGATCAATTGAAGCTATAACGGCAATTGCAAGTGGCGAAATATTGTTTGCTGCCAAGGTGTTTTCGACCAGTTCAATGACGTGGTCCGCGGGACAATGACGTTCACAACCAATGCCAACAACCAATTTCTGTGGCACAATATGCAGCACATCAGAATTCTGGCACAGGTGATCAACCACGACGTTTACTGCAGCTTCAAATGCGACCAACCCGCTTTGCTCTAACCAAGGCGCCTCGCCGATTAGGTTGATCTTTTCGCCCGCTAGCAACTCAGCCATTGCTGGTTTTGCAGCTTCAGGATTTGCAACCACATATCCCGTTGGCGGTTCATCCAATGAAACGCCAAGCTCGTTGTCAGACGCCGTTGTGATCGCGGCATTGCCACCAAGCAAACGCGACAATTCGCTGGCCAAATGGTTTGCGCCATGATGTCCGCCCAGCAGCGGCACCGTTTGAGATCCATCCGGGGACACTGCAAGAACTGCGGGTTCTGTTTGCTTGTCGTCAAGCAAGGGCGCAATGAAGCGCATCAAAATGCCCGCCGCGCACACACCAATTATGCTGCGCCCGGCACTAAATGCGGATTGGACAAGCGCTTTGCCGTCTTGCAAATTACCTTCGCTTTTCAACCAAAGCTGTGCATCAAGATGGTTCGCGATCCGGCGCGCCGTCGCATCACCGGCGGTAGAATATGAGACTACCAATGGTGGCTTTACTTGCCCCATGCTTCATCTCCTTTGTAGCAAAGAATGGTTGAAAAATACGGACGTTCGTCTTTGGCAAAGTCCAAAAGCGGCGTGATGACTTGGCGGTCTTGCGTGGCATATTCTACAACAATTGCGTTGTTGGCGTGCCCAGTTTTTGTGAGCACGTTGCGCACCCGATCAAAATGTCGACCGACTTTGATAATCGCAGCACTTTGAGTCTCGGTGAGTTCGGCGATGAGTTTTTCGTCATCGAGCGGTGCGGGCAAAACCTTTAGCGTTTCATTGCGCGCGGCAAGTGGTCGAGCAACTGCCGAGGCAGTTGCGGTGAGCGAAGTAATGCCTGGTACAATTGCAATTTGTGCCTCAGGCAATCGCTCAAGCAGATACATTGCCGACCCATAGAAAAGCGGATCGCCTTCACAAAGGTAAGCGACGGACTTTCCCTCATTCAACAGCGATGAAATGGCGGCAGCAATTTCATCATATGCAAGTTGTGCAGGTTTTCGCTCCACCTTCATCGGCATATTGACGGGCAAGCGGGTCGCTTGACCAGCAATGTGCATTTCAGCGATCGACAATGCGAGCGACTTCTCGCCCGGTTTTTGCGGATAGACGACAACATCTGCTGCACCAATGGCCTTAACGGCTTTCAGCGTCAAAAGCTCTGGGTCACCCGGCCCGACGCCAACAAGGGTTAGTTTTCCGCTCATCTGTCGCCCTCAATGGGTTTGGTCACATTCCATTGAGTAACCGCCATGCGTGGACGCAAAGTCTTGTGCGATCCAACAGTATCGAGATGCGAAACTTCGATACGGGCCAAATCACCACCATGCTTTTCAAGCCGTGCAACAAGTGCCGTTTCGCCATCAAGCGTAACCGCATTGGCAACCAAACGACCGCCTGGCTTCAGCGCCTCCCAACAAGCATCAAACAATTCTTGATTACCCACATCGCCGCCAATGAATATTGCGTCTGGTGATGGCAACGCGTCAAAGCTCTGCGGCGCCTGCCCAGCGACAATCTTCAACCCAGGCGCGCCCAGCGCCTTGCGATTTTTTTCGATCATTTCAATGCGTGCCGACATGCGTTCAAAACATGTTGCGGTGGCGCGTGGTGCTGCACGCATCCATTCAATGGCGATTGAACCGCAACCCGCGCCCACATCCCACAAATGTTGTGACGGCAAGGGTGCAAGTTTCGCCAATGTGGCGGCGCGCACCTCGCGCTTGGTCAATTGGCCATCATGCACAAACGCGCCATCAGGCAGTCCAGGCAGTGGCGGCAACACCGGCGCGCGTTCGTCCGCCACGCAATCAATGGCAACCGTATTGAGATTTCCCACGCCCTTATTGGTATGGTCCTTGGCTTTGAACGCTACCTGACTTTCCGTTTCACCGCCCATGGCATTAAGTACGGTCACTTGGCTTTCGCCATATCCGCGATTGGTCAAAATCTTAGCTATATCAGCCACCGTAGTCGCATCGCTGGTAAGCGCCAAAATGCGCTGACCGGGTACAATGTGACTGTGCAATATTTCTACTGGGCGTCCATGAACCGAGATACATTTAACGTTTTGCAGCGGCCATTTCATCCGCGCTGCGGCCAACGAAAAGGCGGAAGGCGCTGGATGAATTTCGAACTCATGTTCAGCAATATGTGCAGTCAGTGTTGCGCCAATACCAAACCATGTCGGATCACCTGTGGCCAATATGACCGTCGGGGTGCCGCGATAGGATAGAATTTGCTCAATCATCGCGCTCAAAGGCGATTGCCAAGTAACCAATCGATCATCCAGCTCGCGCACTTTTGGCAAACTACGTGGTGGGCCAATGATCACTTTGGCTTGGTCAAGCAAGAGCCGTTGCTCGGGTGCCAATGATTGCACACCACGCGCTGTGACGCCAATTACATGTAGCCAAGGCTCTGTCATGACCATTCCCTTCCGATTGTTGTGGCATTAAGGGCGGCGCTGGCCATTGCTGACCCGCCGCGCCGACCCAAAACAGTTACAAATGGTATGTTTAAATTTGCATCTGCCAAGGCCTGTTTAGATTCTGCAGCGCCAACAAATCCCACTGGTGTTGCGATGATCGCGGCCGGTTTCGGACCACCCCGCTCAATCAACTCAAGCAAATGAAAAAGGGTTGTCGGTGCGTTGCCAACAACAACCACAGCGCCCTCCAATTCGTCCTTCCACAACTCAACCGCAGCGGCTGAGCGGGTCGTCTGCATCTGCTTTGCAAGGGTTGGCACAGAGGGCTGGTTAAGCGTGCAAGTGGGCTCAAAACCTTCAGGCAAAAAACGACGAATAATGCCTGAGCGCACCATTTCGCAGTCACAAAAAATGGGCTTGCGCGCTGAAATTGCGTTGCCGACGGCTGAGGCCACATCGCCGAACCAGCGAATATCTGTTGTCAGATCAACCATGCCACACGCATGGATCATGCGCACAACGACAGCACGCAAAGCGGCAGGGAAATGCTCCAGCGCCGCTTCACGTTCAATTGTGGCAAAGCTCTCTTTGTAGATTGCTTGCGGGTCGCGTAGCCAGTCCACCGGCCCTACCCCTTACCTTTAGCCTGTTTTTCCATTGTTTTTGGCCCCAATGGATGGTCCGCAAACGGATAAGGGTGGTGATGGTGATCATGCGCATGATTGTGATCATCATGGTGATGATGGACGTGCGAATGATCATGGCTGTGATCGTGAGCATGGTCGTGGGAGTGGACAGGCGTCCATTCAAGCCCATGTTTCTTGCAAAACTCTTCATCACGACAGGAGGCGTCGCAATCTCCGTTGCACGGACAGTCTTCCATGCCACCGCCAATGCCTTCAACATGGTGATGGTGGCTTTCCTGCGCCAGCCCAACTTCCGCTTCAAAACCCAGTACCTGCTCGCGATATTTGCACATTTGGCAATTCATCACGTTTTCGCCGTTCAGCGTTTCTTCAATGCGGTCCATAAAGGTATCAACGACCAAATCATGATCGTTGAGGTAGCCGGCTTTAATAAACTCAATGTCAGGGTGTTCGGCAGCAACTTCGTCGGTATAACTATAAATCCGCTTCACCAAAACGCCGGTGAACAAGAAATATGGGAAAACAACGATCCGCTTGTAACCAAGCTTTGTCGCATGGCGAAGGGCTGGTGCTGTTAGCGGAAACGTTACGCCAGAATAGGCAACTTCCCCCCATCCAAAGCCCATGCCTTCCCAAAGCATACGCATAACTTTGGCAACGTTGGAGTTTGCATCTGGGTCAGAAGCACCGCGTCCAACGACCACCAAAAGCGTTTCTTCGCGCGGCACGTCGCCACCAGCGCTAGCCAACGCTTCTTCAATGCGGTCGCCAGCTGCACGGATCATCTTTAAGTCCACACCAAGCTCACGGCCATAAATGACTTCCATCTCAGGGTTTTGTGCCTGATAGCCGTTGAGCACTGATGGAATGTCATTCTTTGCATGACCGGCGGCAAACAGCATGCCCGGCACCGCAAGCACTTTTTTGATGCCCTGCTCTTTGAGCTGGTTCAAACCATGATGGATAACCGGATCGGCAAATTCTAAATAGCCATATTCAACCGGCACATCGCCTGCATGTTCTTTCAGCCGATCCTTCAGGTGTGCAAATTCGCCTACCGCCAATTTGTTGCGGCTTCCATGGCCGCACAGCATCACTGCTGTGTCGGCCGGCAAGTTGAGTTTACGCTTCACGATTTGCGGCCGCGTGCAAACAACACGAGCGCAATAACGGCAAGTCCCAACGCTACAGGCGCGGCGCTCATCAAAGCCAACTCAGCTAAGGTGTGGGCGTGCCCGTCAACCACTTCTGTATGGCCGGAATGTGCAAAAGCTGTGCCTGCAGTGGCAAGGGTGGCGATAGCTGAAAGGATAATTTTAGTCATTTTCTACCTCTGGATTTATATGAAAAGAGGCAGAGTTCATTTATTTCAAACGTCGAGCAGCTCAGGACTTGGCCCCCTAATTGGGTCGACCGCACCGGAATCGCTTTCAGTTCCTAAAGGAACGCTGCGAGAGCTGTTTTACGGCTTCGCCAACCATGGGTCAATGATTGAACAAGGTCTAAATGGATTAGTTCAGCTTTTAGTGTTTCGATCCAACTGCATTTAACGCGGGCCAGTTATTCTGACGTCACAAGTTCATCGACAAAGGGGTGGCGAAGATGAATAGGAAGCAAATCCCAATCTTGATCGAAAGTGGCAAGGGCGCCATTGGCATAACGGCTGCAGCGCTTATCATGGCGGAAATTGCCGTGTACTTTATCTATAGTGGATTTGGCGCTGAACGGCTCGTGTTTGAATTTCTTACCACCGCCTCGATCACCGCATTGGTGGCGCTTCCAATCGGCTTCTACATTTCATTGCAAAAAGCCAAGTTGCGACACTTATCGGTCAAATTGTCTTGGCTTGCTAATCACGACCCTTTGTCTGGCTTGCCCAACCGTCGCAAATTCCTAGGTGAGGTTCGCGAAAACGTTGAAAATAACCCTACCCATCGCGGCGTTGGCTCTTTCCTGGTTATTGATGCTGACCACTTCAAAACACTTAACGACACATTTGGCCATTCTGCTGGAGATGACGCGATCCGTCACATATCGGATGTTATAGAACAAAACCTTGGTGAGGGCGACGTCGCGGGACGAATTGGCGGCGAGGAATTCGGCGTGTTCTTGAACACAACACACTATCAAAGCGCGCTCAAGGTCGCGGAAAAGATTTGCAGAGGCGTGCGTCAAATCCGTTTCGAAGACGGCGACAATGGGCACCGAATGAGCGTTTCTATTGGTGTTTCAACCCACGAGCCTGGGCAATCTCTGCGCGAGTTTGTGCAAGCCGCGGATGAAAGCCTTACAATTGCAAAATCTGCTGGGCGCAACCAAATTGTCTTTGACTGCGACATGCGGCAAAGCCAGCAAGTGGCCCTAAACTGATCTCCTAGCGCAGCGAAGAGCTCAGAGAAATCAGACCGGACAACGGAAACGCCTTGTTAACCAATGTTTTCAGGCTGAAATTAACTGAATGGGCGTAGCTTGTTTCTGAAAATACGTAGAGTAGTGTTCGTCGGGAACCCAAAAATGTCCAAGAATGTTGATACACAAAAAGCAACCACACGCGATTTTTCCATAATTCTTGGTGCGGTCCGTGTTATGGTTTCTGCGGTCATTCTGGCCGAGATCTGTGTCTTCTCCATTTATTCATTTTTGGACCCCTCTGCCTTGCCGCGCGGCATGACGGTGACGTTTTTTGTAGCGACAGCCGTTGCCTTTCCAATCGGCTATTACATTCATAACCAAAATGCAAAGTTGCGAAAACTGTCACGACAGTTGGCGATCATTGCAAGCACCGACCAGATGTCAGGTTTGCTGAACCGTACTGCGTTTCTAGAGGCAGTGAAAGAGGCGCTACATACGCCAAAATCTGGGCCAACAGCTGGCAGCTTTCTGTTCATCGATGTCGATCATTTTAAAAAACTCAATGACGATTTTGGCCATTCTGTTGGTGATGAAGCGATCAAAGCAATTGCTGATGCGATCAAAGCAACGCCCGAGGAAAAGGCCCTTGTTGGCCGGATTGGCGGCGAAGAGTTTGGTATGTTTTTACCCTACGCAAACAAGAAGAAAGCCAAAATTGTTGCGGAGTCAATTCGTCGCAAAGTGCGCAAACTTGTTTACGAAAAAGGTGAGCATCGCCACCAGCTGAGTATATCTGTTGGCGGGGCGCTGCACCAAGCAGGGCAATCGCTTAGTGACTTTGTACAACGCGCTGATGAGTGCATGTATCTAGCAAAATCCCAAGGCCGCAATCGGGTCGTATTTGAGAAAACCAACCAACCGCAAATTCCCGAAAACGAGATTAGGCAGACTGCCTAAGAAAGCCGTTCTCAACGCTTTGCGCAAGGATGCTTGCAGCAAGTCTATGCAACTGTTTTGAGCCGTCAGCGATGACTGTGTGGCGTTGCGTAACCTCCTGAGAAGTCACGCCAAAAACGGCCCATCGCACGCCTTTTGTGTAGAAATTATTGAGCAATGGCGAGAGCCGATCCATTGCGCGAGCGAACTGTGCATCACTCGTTTGATGCGCTTCAAACTCCATCCAAAGTGCCTGCAGCTCTTCGCCAATCTCTGTTGGCAGCATCCCATAAATTCGGTTGGCGGCAGCGATTTCACGCTCTTCTTTTCCCTCTTGCGCCGCAAGGTCGTAAATGGGTGAATCGCCCGCATCAATTTCCACAATGTCGTGAACCAGCAGCATTTTGAGGACGCGCAAAAGGTCGATTTTTGTATTGGAATACTCCTCCAAAATCACGGACATTATCGCCAAATTCCAAGAATGTTCAGCATCATTCTCTAATCTGTCCACGCTGATCAATTGGGTTTGCCGAATGATGGATTTGAGCTTGTCCATCTCCGTCACAAAGCGAATGGTTTTGGTCAACGATGCATCATCAAATTCGATGGTCTGCATGTATTCAGCGAGCGCTATGTGGTCGTTCTTTGGATCAGCGCCCGGATTGTTACTGTCGCGCACAACTCCAAATTTTTGGTAGGTAGCGAGCAAGTGCTCGTACATGTTTTGAATGGCGGGCGAAGCGTCTGCCATGCTAACCATCTGGCTGCGCACCATCGCCTCATCCACCCCCTGGTCCACCCAGCACCCCTCGCCTGCAAAGCCGTAATAAATAAAGGGTGACAGACGATCGATTGCTTTGGCGAATTTCGCTTCTGCCGTTTCGCGCGCCTCAAACTCTTGCCATAGGGCGGTCAGTTCAACAGTTTGATCTTGCGGCAACAAACCAAAGATGCGTTTTGCGGCTTCAAGTTCACGCTCGTATTGCTCCTGTGCATCCGCGCCCGCGTAAATATAGGTGTCGCCCGCATCGATTTCGACGACATCGTGTACCAGCAAGAGCTTGATTACATGTTCAATATTTACTGGCTCAGCGGCAAATGGTTCCAACACCAACGCCATAAGCGCCACATGCCAAGAATGCTCCGCGTCGTTCTCCACACGATCTTCGCAAATGATCTTGGTCATCCGGTCAATGGATTTGAGTTTATCCATTTCCATGATGAAGGCGATCTGTTGCTCTAGGCGCGGATTTTCGATTTTGAGTTGGGGCATTTCGGTGGTCATGGTTTTGTGTCCTTGAACTTTGAAAAAGCAAATTTGTCCCTTCAAACGGATGCGTGAAGGGTGAAATAGGTCACAAGGCGCGGCGGGCGCCTAATGCTCTGTTTGACAGTGATTATGATCGCTCAAGACTTCGAGTATGCGGCATTTTTCAATGGTGCCATGCTGGCAATTTTTGAGCATGGATTGCAATTCTGCCTTCAAGCGCTCGAGCTTTTGAATACGCTGTGTGACATCGTTTAGATGATGCATGGTGATTTGGTCAAGGTCTTCGCATGGCGCTTCGGGGTGGCCCGCTAGGCGAATAAACTCGCGAATGGCATCAATAGAAAATCCAAGCGCTCGCGCATGGGCAATCATGCGAAGACGATCAAGCGCGTCGCTGAAATATCGCCGCTGGCCACCTTCTGTTCGATAAGGTTCTTCAAGCAACCCAATCTGTTCATAGTAGCGGATGGTAGGCACTTTCACGTCTGAAAGGCGCGACAATTGGCCGATTGAATATTCTTGCAGTTTTTCGTTCATTGGGGCTTGAACCTATAGTGACTAGAGCAATTATAGATATCACCAACGAGAAGAAAACAAAAGAAAGACACGTTGGAATGAGCGAAAAATGCTGCGGCCAAACCAAAACATTTGACGGGATGTCCGCCGAATATAAGAAACGCCTGATTTGGGTGACCATCATCAATTTGGTAATGTTCGTGGTCGAAATGGGCGGCGGGCAACTGTCAGGCTCACAAGCGCTCAAAGCGGATGCGTTAGACTTTTTGCAAGATGGGGTGACCTATGCGATCAGCTTTTGGGTGATCGGCCGTCCGCAAAGCGTTCGCGCAACTGCGGCCTTTTTTAAGGGGCTAACGCTTTTGGGCATGGGCTTGTGGGTTGCTGGTTCCACCGCCTATCAGTTCTTCTATGTTGGGGTACCTCATGCTGAAACCATGGGTCTGATTGGCTTTTTGGCGCTCACTGCAAATGTGGTCAGCGTCCTTCTTTTGATGGCTTATAAAGATGGCGACGCCAATGTACGGTCGGTTTGGCTGTGTTCGCGCAATGATGCGATTGGCAATGTGGGTGTGATGATCGCCGCGCTTGGCGTTTGGGGCACGGCTTCGGGTTGGCCCGATTTGATCGTTGCGATCATTATGGCCGGCTTGTTCTTGTCCTCAGCTTGGCAGGTACTGAACCAATCGATCCGCGAACTTAAAACTGGCGAGGCCACAAACAGCCACAGCCACTAGGGTCTAGCCCCTAAAGCGCGTTGATCAGTTCGAGCAATTTCCCCACGGTACGCCGATTACGCAAGGTAAGCGGCGTGCCAATTTTCTTTGCAAAGTTCAGCGCGCCAAGTTTTGAGCGGCCCGAACCATTGGCGAAATAAAAGTGCACCTGATTGCCAACAATTTGCACAAGCTCGTCGCCTTCGGCGACATTTGCTAATACAGTTTCAGCATCAGGTGCAAACCCGCCCTTGGCAAACCCTGTCATCATGAAACGCAGTTCGCGTTCCTCATTGAAAAAGGGGTAGTCGTCAAATACGGCCTGCAATTCCTTGTCACCGCGAACCATAATCTCGACCGCATAGCCAAACTGATCTTCGAATGCATTTTCCAAATGCGATTCAATTTCGTTTGGGCTGACATCACTTTGAAAAACCGCATTGCCAGATTGAATGTAGGTGGTAACCTTTTGACAATCAGCACCCTCTAGCATCGCTTTTAAATCGACCATTGTTATTTTATTGTGTCCGCCCACATTTAGGCCACGAAACAAGGCCACATATTTATACATCAGTCTGTCGCGCCTTCCTGGCAGAATCTAAAAGCTATTATTGAAGAAGTGAAACATGAACGCTCCCCAATCCGCAATTGAAAACAAACTGGGCGCTTGGCCCGATCAAGTCGAAGCCGTTGTTTTCGATATGGACGGGTTATTGCTCGACACTGAGCAAATCTACAAGCGGGTCATGCAACAGCTTTGCAAAGAATGGGGTTTTGAGCTTTCACACGATATGTTTGCTGCGTTTGTGGGCATTCCACAAACCGAAAATGTGCCAATCTATCAGCGCTTCTTTGGAAAAGACTTTGATGTTGAAACCTACGAAGGATTGATGGTGGAACGCGCGCACGCTGAGATGGCAAATGGTATTCCCCTAAAGCACGGCGCAAAGGAACTGGTGGCCGGGTTGAGCAAGCGCGGTGTGCCAATTGCGGTGGCAACTTCCACCGGTGCGTCAGCGCACAAGCATCTCGATCAAGCTGGTTTGCACAGCTATTTCGACACGATTGTCACCCGCGCAGATGTGAGCCAAGGCAAACCGCACCCAGAACCCTTTCTAACAGCAACAGAGCGTTTGGGCGTGAACCCAAGCAACTGCATTGCGTTTGAAGATAGCCATAATGGCGTACGCTCCGCGAGCGCTGCGGGTTTGGCCACGGTGATGGTGCCAGACATTCTAGACCCAACTGACGAAATTGCCGCCATGTGCGTCGCAATATTGCCGAGCCTTTTGCACTTCAAAGCTGAGATTGATCACTTCTTTGGGTGATGAAGTCGCCTCAAATTAGATCCAGATAAACCGCATGAACAAAAACAAAATTGAGCGCAAGCACTGGATAGGTGCAGGGATAACTTTGGCAAACGCTGCCAAATCGCTTCTTGATCGCGTTGACACGCTCGAACACGCTGAAAAAAGCAAAGTTCTACAGCCTTCAAAGGAGCCACGCCTCGGCGCACCAGATGGCTTTGGCATAAAACCTATGCTTCTGGCTCTCAGTATGGAAATTGCCCTCAAGGCGTGGATTGTGTTTGACCGGAAGAACTCAGAAGTGATCCGCGGACACAACCTTTCTGAGCTATTTGGTCAGCTCAATTCGCAAAGCAAAGAAAAACTGGAGCAACGCTTCCTGTCTGAAATTGTTGCACAATTTCCAAATCGCTTCCACCAAGAGTATAGAATTGGGAATTTACTCGAACAACACAAAAATGCGTTTCAGGATTGGCGGTACTTTTACGAGCAAGATCATCTGCACATGAATGTCGGTGAGTTTAAAGCCACAGTGGAAATGGTTATCCGTGAATTCAACAAGCGCCACTACATTGACGACGGTGTTCGCAATTCTTGAGCTGAAGAGAATTACCCTTCAGCTCAAGAATTCTCGCACAAATGAACTTATTCCTTGATTGCGGTATTGACCTACATCTGCGATGGCAAGAACAGCGATAGGGCTGGAATGCCAACAAGCAGAGCCAAGCGGATAATGTCTGCCACCCAAAATGGGGTAACCCCTTTAAAGATGGTGCCAGTGGACACGTCGCCAACAACGTTCTTCAAGATGAACACATTGAGCCCAACAGGTGGGGTGATGAGGCTGATTTCCGTCACCACCACAACCACGACGCCGAACCAAACCGGGTCAAAACCAAGGCCAATGACAAGCGGGAAGAAAATCGGCACCGTCAGCAACAGCATCGACAAGCTTTCAAAGATCATACCCAACACAATGTAGATGCCCAAAATGATGGCCATAACCATCCAAGGGGCAAGATTGTATGACGAGATCATGTCGCGCAACCCTTCGGTCAAACCGGCCACATTAATGAAGTTTGAGAATATCCACGCGCCGATCAACACGCTGAACAAGGACGCTGTGGTGATGGCCGTTTCTTTAAGCACTTCGCCAACTGCTTTGAACGTTAGGTTGCCACGGAACAGCGCGATCAAAAACGCACCTGCTGCGCCCATGCCTGCCGCTTCAGTTGGTGAGAATGTCAAATGAATGGGCCATACGTCCAAAACGCCATAAAGCCCACCGATCACCAAGAAGAACAAGATCAAAACGGCCCACACGCCGCGCAGTGCGCCAAGGCGTCCGACCCAGTTGGTGCGCTCGCCTGCTGGCCCAGCATTTGGGTTGCGGGTGACGGTATATTTGACCGCAAAAATGTAGAACAGAATGCCAAGCAAACCTGGAATGATGCCGGCCATAAACAATTTGCCAATTGAAGTTTCGGTCAGCAAACCATAGATCACCAAGATGACAGATGGCGGGATGAGAATGCCCAATGTTCCACCAGCGGCAATCGAGGCGGTGGAAAGGCTATCTTCATAGCCATATTTGCGCATTTGCGGCATGGCCACTTTGGACATGGTTGCAGCGGTTGCAAGCGAAGATCCACAAATAGCGGCAAAGCCACCACAAGCTAGAATGGTCGCCATGGCCAATCCGCCGCGCAAATGGCCCAAGAAAGCGTAAGAAACTTGATAGAGCTCGCGGGCGATACCGCCTTTATTGACGAACAAGCCCATTAGAATAAATAGCGGGACCACGGACAAGCCGTAATCTTGCGACGTATCGATGATCAGGCGCGACACCATCGATAGCGCACCGCGAAAACTTGTTTCGTGCATATAGCCAATCATGCCCACCAAACCCATGGCGAAAGCGATCGGCATACGCAACATAACCAGCACCAAAACGGCGCCAAACCCGATGACAGCTTCAATCATTTTGTTCTTCCAGATATTGAGGTGCAAACAAAGTGATGAGGCCACGGGCGATCAACACAAACGCACTGATAAAGGTCATGATGGCGATAAACCATCCAATGTAGAACTGAGGAATAGATAGATATTCGGTTACATCACCATAGTCGCGGGCGCGTTCTGCCAGCACGACAATACGTTGTGCGGGCCAGAGTAACATCGCGCCACAAGCGAGATTGATGATCGTATCCCGGATGCGCACCACCCATTTATTGGTGAAAAGCGGGTCTGCCAAATCCACCACAATATGCTCTTGTTTGCCCGAAATGATCGGCAAAATCAGGAACACTATGATGGCCATAAACATGCGTGTGAGTTCAGTTGCAGCTTCAATTGGTGAATTGAACGTTGAGCGCATGATCACATCTGCAAAGGTCATTGCCATGAGCAAAAACAAAACAGCAGACGCAAGAAAAATCGGGACTTGCGACAATTGCCGAACAAGTTTCAAGGCAGACTTCATGTGGGTTACCTCAGTTAAGCAAATGATTGGCGCAGGTCATGCTGACCCGCGCCGCATCTTATTGTCAAATCAAGGGCCGCTTATTGCGCGGCCATTTCAGCTTTGACCATGTCGTAGGCTGCTTGCGCATCAACGCCTGCCGCTTCTAGCTCTGCCAAGATTTTGGCAGTCACTTTGGTTGCGATTTCAGCGTAAGCCGCTTGATCCGCCTCAGAAGCCACAGTGATTGTGTTGCCTTCTGTTTCTTCAGTTGCAGCGCGACCGATATTGTCGATCTCATCCCAAGCAGCGCCAAGCATGCGGCTTGCTGGTTCGCCAAACACTTTTTCAGCAAGTGCTTTTTGAAGGTCTGCAGGCAAGCTATCAAATGTTTCTTGGCTCATCAAAAATGCGAATGAACCGCGATAGAAACCACCTGGCATTTCGTAGACATTTTCAGCCACTTCAGTCAGCTTGAAGCCTTTGCGGCTTTCAAACGGCATAGCCACCGCATCCGCTGCGTCGGAATCAAGTGTTTCATACACTTTCGGGGCAGGCACTTGAATGCCGATCAAGCCCAATTCGGCACCCACGTCACCAGCAACACCGCCACCGATACGGGTTTTCAAACCGTTCAAGTCAGCCAATGATTGCACTTCTTTATTGGAGTGAATTTGGCCTGGACCATGGGTTGTTAGGCCCATAAGTTTCACGCCACGGTGCTCATTGAGAGCTGCCAAGTGTGCTTCGTGGACACGCCAGTAGGCAACTGACGCCGCTTCTGCATTGCCTTCATAACCTGGCAATTCGATAAGCTTTGTGCCAACAAAACGGCCTGGCTGATAGCCGTGGAAAATGATGGTCATGTCGGCAGCGCCATCCATCACCAAATCCATTTGAGCAGGTGGTGGAGCAAGGCCAAGTTTCACTTCAGCTGTAACTTTTCCGTCCGTTGCTTCCTCGATCATTTTGATCAGGTTTGGCCACATGATGGCGTTGATGCCGTGACCAGGACCAGTCCAGCTTGAAATTGTGAGTTTGTGATCTGCCGCAAAAGCACTTGTGCCAGCGGTCAGTGCAACAGCGGCAGCGGCTGCGAGTTTAACAAATTTGTTCATTACTACCTCCCTGAATGAACTCTCCTACATTCGCACCGATTGCTCTTTAGCAATTGGAACGTCTCTTATTCGGGTTTGAAAAAAGCTACTGCTTTTCCAATCCTTTTATTCCGCCAATAAGCAAATCCGTTGCCAGATCGGCGTAATCTGATCGCGTCATCCCCTTGCCGCGGCGATACCAAAGATAGAACCAGTTCAGCATCCCAAACAGGGACATGGTGACTGGTCTAAGTGTCTCCTCGCGTTGTTCAAAACACATAGGAGATACTGCATTGATGGCATCGGAAAGTGTAACTACCAAGCGCCTTTGCATGTCTGCGAGCGTTTTTTGATTTGCCCTTGGTAGGGATGTCGTTGCTTCGAGCTGAAGCTTATGTTCAGCGTCTGCGTCGCGATATTGACCCAAAATAGCATGCACCAAATTGCGTAAATGCTGCTCTGGATCTTCGTTTTGTTTCACCGCATCAACCGCGTCCACCAAATCCTTCAAATGGGTAAAAATTATGTCGTAGAGAAGGACTTCTTTGCTCTCATAATAGTGATAGATGAGCGCCTTGGAGACACCACATTCAATAGCCAGTTGGCTCATTGATGATCTGTCAAAACCATTTTTGGCAAAGAACTTCGCTGCGGTCTTCAGAATGGCGAGGCGCTTTTCTTCATGGTCTTTTGCGATGGTGCGTACCACTAGCCCTGCCCCTCCGCTCGATTATCAATCACGCGAACGGCTTTGCCTTGTGAGCGCGGCACGCCGCCGGGCTCCTTGGTGATCACTTGTGCGGAGACGCCGATATTGTCTTTGATTTTTTTGGACAATAGTTTTGCAGATTGGGCGCGCGCATCGTCCGATGCTGCGTCTTTGGTCGCTTCCACATGCACGATCATCCCGTCCATTCGACCGTGATGGATCAATTCGATCTGGAAGTGGGGGGCAAGCCCCTCAACGGCCAAAACTTGCACTTCAACCTGGGTTGGGAACACATTGACACCGCGCAGGATGATCATGTCGTCCGAACGGCCAGTGATTTTCTCCATACGTCGCATAGAGCGTGCTGTGCCAGGCAACAATCGTGTTAGATCGCGGGTGCGGTAACGAATGATTGGCAGCGCCTCTTTGGTGAGTGACGTGAACACCAACTCGCCTTCTTCACCCTCTTCGACTAGTTCGCCGGTTTCCGGATTGATGATTTCTGGATAGAAGTGATCTTCCCAAATGTGCAAACCGTCTTTGGTTTCTACACATTCGTTGGCAACACCCGGCCCAATCACTTCGGACAGTCCGTAAATGTCAACCGCGTGCATATCAAAGGCCTGCTCAACTTCGAGGCGAGTTGCATTGGTCCAAGGCTCGGCGCCAAAAATCCCGACTTGCAGCGAGCTTTCCCGCGGATCGACACCTTGTTTGCGAAACTCATCCAAAATCGCCAGCATATAAGAAGGCGTAACCGTGATCGCGTGCGGTTGGAAATCTTGGATCAACTGCACCTGACGCGATGTCATGCCGCCGGAAATGGGCACCACTGAACAGCCTAAAGCTTCTGCGCCATAGTGGGCGCCCAAGCCGCCGGTGAACAAGCCATAGCCATAGGCATTGTGCAGGATATCACCTTTACGCACACCCGCAGCCCGCAGTGACCGCGCGACCACAGAAGACCACATTTCAATATCGTTTTTGGTGTAGCCAACCACTGTCGGTTTGCCCGTTGTGCCTGAGGAGGCGTGGATGCGGCTAACCTGCTCACGCGGCACGGCGAACATGCCAAAAGGGTAATTGTCACGAAGGTCAGTTTTGACCGTGAACGGGAACTTTGACAGGTCCGACAATGACTTCAGATCGTCAGGGTGAACACCCGCCTCATCGAATTTTTGCTTATAGAAAGGCACATTGTTGTAGGCATGAGCCAGAGTTGATTTCATCCGCTCAAGCTGCAATGCGGCGATTTCATCACGCGAGGCAATCTCAATCGGATCGAGATCAGCTTTATTTGGTGTAAGATCCTTCATAACTCCCCCTTACGCGCGCTCAAGCATCAGAGCGATGCCTTGGCCAACACCGATGCACATGGTGCACAGCGCGCGCTTACTGCCTGTATTTTGCAATTCAATGCCTGCGGTCAGCGCTAGGCGCGCACCGGACATTCCAAGCGGATGGCCAAGTGCAATGGCGCCACCATTTGGATTGACGAAATCCGCATCTTCGGCCACGCCTAATTGGCGCAAAACGGCAATACCTTGAGACGCAAATGCCTCGTTCAGTTCGATCAAATCGACGTCTGAAATCTTCAACCCTTGGCGGTCCAAGAGCTTTTGCGATGCCGGTGCTGGACCGATACCCATGATGCGCGGTTCAACGCCCGCCGTTGCAAGTCCAGTGATTTTAGCTTTTGGTTTCAGCCCATATTTTTCAACAGCGGCTTTTGACGCAATGATAATGGCAACTGCGCCATCATTGACACCAGATGCGTTGCCAGCAGTTACGGTTCCGCCTTCACGGAAAGGCGTAGCCAGCGACGCAAGCTTTTCCATGGTCGACGCGCGCGGGTGCTCGTCCTGCGCAAAGACAATTGGGTCTTTCTTGCGCTGCGGGATTTGAACAGAAACGATTTCTTGCGCCAATCGGCCCGAAGCAGTGGCCTTGGCCGCGCGCTCTTGAGATCGGAACGCGAAAGCGTCTTGATCTTGCCGCGAAACGTTAAAGTCCTCAGCAACATTTTCGCCGGTTTCGGGCATGGAATCGATGCCATACTGCTTCTTCATCAGTTTATTGACGAAGCGCCAGCCGATTGTAGTGTCGTAAATCTCTGCGTTGCGCGAAAAGGCGGTATCAGCTTTTGGCATCACAAATGGTGCGCGGCTCATGCTCTCAACGCCACCGGCCAGAATCACTTCTGCTTCGCCCGCTTTGATTGCACGTGCGGCCATGCCGACTGCATCCAAACCGGAACCGCAAAGACGATTGATGGTGGTACCCGGCACGCTTGTTGGCAACCCCGCAAGAAGTGTCGCCATACGCGCTACATTGCGGTTGTCTTCGCCCGCCTGGTTGGCGCACCCCATATAGCAATCATCGATGGCGGCTGGATCAAGATTTGGCGCCGCTTCCATTGTCTTTTTAATCACATGGGCGAGCATATCGTCTGGACGTACCGATGACAGCGTGCCGCCAAACCGACCAATTGGAGTTCTAAACCCTTCGCACAAATAGGCTTCGTTCACGCCTCATTCTCCGTAAAATGTGTACCTTTGATGGTGCGCGAGTGTCCGCGAAAATGCGCCAACGCCTCATCATTTTGATTTGTTATTGTCACGTCGTAGATGCCAGAACGCCCTGATTTACTGACTTCAACAGCCTTAGCGGTCAGCACGTCACCCTTTTTGCCGGGTGCGGAATAGGTGATAGAATTTTGATAGGCGACCGCGAGCTGATTATAGCTGTTGCAAGCGAAGGCAAACGCGCTATCGGCCAGCATAAAAATGTAACCGCCATGACAGATTTTGTGGCCGTTTAAATGCTGATCATCAATGATCATGGACAGGACAGCACTGCCAACGCCAACTTCAACGAGTTTCATACCAACGCGCTGCGACGCGGAATCATTATCCCACATGGCTTGTGCCGATTTTTGTGCGCGTTCCAGCGGCGTCATCATTCAATACCGCCGAATTTGGTTGGTCGCTTATCAAGAAACGCACTTACGCCTTCCGCATAATCTTTAGATCGCCCACAACGCCCCTGCATTTCAGCCTCAACAGCCAAATGCTCATCCAGTGAATGGTCGAATGATGTTTGCAAGGCTCGCTTCATCATGCCCAACCCAAACGTTGGGCCTTCTGCCATTTGCGCAGTGAACTTTCGCACCTCATCCATCAACTGATCATCTGGCAATGCCTGCCAGATCATACCCCATTCAACCGCTTGCTTTGCGGGAACAGGCGTTGCTGTCATGCAGATATATTTCGCGCGCGCCTCACCAATAAGACGCGGCAATATCCAACTACCACCAGCATCGGGCACCAAGCCAACTTTTGAAAAACTCTGGATGAATTTGGCACTTTCCGCCGCAAAAACCACATCGCAGCCGAGCGCAATATTGACACCCGCGCCTGCCGCTACGCCATTTACAGCACAAATGATTGGCTTGTTGATTGAGCGAATGAGTTTGACCAGCGGGTTGTAGAAATTTGAAATGGTCGCCTGCAAATCTGGTGGCGACGTCATTTTGCGTGGATCGCGCGCGTCCAGATCTTGCCCGGCACAGAATCCCCGCCCGGACCCTGTGAGCAAAATGGCCCGAACCGAATCATCATCTTTTGCTTCACCCAATGCCGCCTGTAATGCGCCGTGCATTTCGTCATTGAACGAATTCAATCGATCTGGTCGATTAAGCGCTATTTCCACCCAGCCATCGGCCTTTGTGACGATAATTGTGTCGCTCACGCGATCCTCCCCAGGATATCCCGACAAATGTTCGAGATTTACTTCTCATGTGAAATTTAGCTTTACATAAACCGACTGGTTGGTCAATATATGTTCGAAATTGGATGTTTCGACTTTTGGGGGATGGACGTTGTCGAACGTTGTAAGTTGCGAGATTAAGGGCGATATCGCTCTTGTTAAAATTGACAACCCACCGGTAAATGCAACTGGCGTTGCTGTTCGCATTGGGTTGCTAGATGCTGTGGCCGCAGCAGAAAAGGCAAACGCGAAAGCGGCAATTGTCTACTGCGCGGGACGCACCTTTGTTGCTGGCGGCGATATTTCAGAATTTGGCAAGCCGCCGCAAGAACCGCATTTGCCGGACGTCTATCAGACAATCGAAGACAGCTCAGTCCCCTGGATCGCAGCGACCCACGGAACCACACTTGGTGGCGGATTTGAATTGGCAATGGCGTGCGATTTTCGCCTCGCCCAAAAAGGCACGCGGTTCGGACTACCTGAGGTTAATCTCGGCTTAGTCCCTGGTGCGGCTGGATCACAGCGCTTGCCACGTCTCATCGGGGTTGAAGCCGCCGTCGAATTGGCCACGACAGGTCAACTGATTGACGCGCAAAAGCTATATGACCTTGGTGGGTTAGATGAGGTTTTTGATGGTGATCCGCTAGAAGCCGCAACTGCCTTTGCTGCAGATTTGCCAACTGTCTTGTCGCCGATCAGCCAGCGCACACCGGCTGTAGTTGCTTATGACTATTTTGAAAACAAACGCGCCGAGATCGTCAAACGAGCAAAAGGTCAAACATCGCCGCTCGACAATTTGCGCGCCATTGAGTGGGCCGCTACTTTGCCCTTCAAAGAGGGCCAACCCAAAGAACGCGCGCTGCACTTAGAGTTACGTGACAGCGCGCAATCAAAAGCACTGCGTCATGCCTTCTTCTCCGAACGTGCAGTGAGCAAACCTAAGGCAATTGAGGGCGGCACGCCGCTTGAAATCCGAAAAATCACTGTTGTTGGTGGCGGCTTGATGGGTGCAGGAATTGGCTTTGCGTGCCTCAATGCAGGTTATGACGTTACACTAATTGAGCGCGATCAAGCTGCCGCAGACGCAGGGCGGGAGCGCATTGAGGGTTTGATTGCCGGCGGTGTGAAGCGTGGCAAAATATCAGACGAGAAGGCTGAAAAGCTTAAATCCAACCTGATCGTTTCAGACGATTATGCCGCCTCGGCCGACGCAGATTTGGCCATAGAAGCCGTATTCGAAGATTTGAGCGTAAAGCAGCAAGTGTTCCAATCGCTTGCCAGCCACATGCGTGAAGATGCGATCTTGGCGACAAACACATCCTATATCGACCCAACGCAAATCTTTGACGGCATCACGAACCCCTCCCGCTTTATCGGGCTGCACTTCTTTTCGCCTGCCCACATCATGAAACTACTCGAAATTGTGCGTCTGCCGACAACATCAAAAGACGTGTTGGCCACTGGGTTTGATTTGGGCAAACGGCTGCGCAAAGTGGGTGTTCTTTCGGGCATATGCGACGGGTTTATTGGCAACCGCATTTTGTCGGCCTACCGCCGTCAAGCGGATTATTTGTTGATGGATGGTTGCACGCCAAAACAGATCGACGAGGCAATGCGCGGCTTTGGCATGCCGATGGGACCGTATGAGTTGCAGGACCTCACGGGTCTGCAAATCTCATGGGCTAATCGCAAACGCCAAGCGCCGACCCGTTCCCCCAATGAGCGTTACGTGCGCATTGGCGATTTGTTGTGTGAGGCAGAGCGTTTCGGGCAACGCAGCCAAAAAGGCTGGTACGCTTATGTCGAGGGCGACCGCAAACCCAATGAAGACAGCTTTGTCACCGATCTTATTGAGAAAGAGGCAAGTGAAGCTGGCATTGAACGACGTACCTTCACAGACCAAGAAATTATCGATCGGCTGCTAGCGGTGATGATCAATGAAGGCGCGCTGATTGTTGAAGAAGGCATCGCCGAACGTGACCTTGATGTGGATTTGGTAAAAATTCACGGCTACGGCTTCCCGCGCTGGCGCGGCGGCCCGATGCATTATGCCAACGAAATTGGCATTGATCGCGTCAAGAATGCGATAGCAGATGTGGCAGCGCAAAGCCCAAACAGCTGGCGACTTTCGGAGCGGCTCAAGTGACCACGATTGAGCGCGAGATGATAGAAGGGTTCGACCTGACAAATCCGCCAGATGGATTTGCTGAGGACCCGTTCCCCTTTTATCATGCGTTGCTCGAATACGCGCCCGTTTGCGCTCAGCCAGACGGGTCATTTGTTTTGACCCGCTACGCCGATCTCGACCGCATTTACCGCGACACAACGCTTTTTATCTCTGATAAGAAACGCGCCTTCCTGCCAAAATTTGGCGGCGACGCGCCGCTATATGAGCACCATACGACCTCGCTTGTATTCAACGAACCACCGCTACACACACGCGTACGCAAAATCATGGTCGGCGCACTCAATGCTCGCGCAATCGCCAATATGGAACCGGGGTTGATTGACACAATTGACATGCTTTTGGATCAGATGGATGGCCGGGAACAGGTTGACCTCATCGAGGATTTCGCCAGCAAGATCCCAATCCAAATCATTGGCAATATGTTTAATATGCCGATGGCAGATCGCGAGCCGCTACGTGATTGGTCGCTGGCGATTTTGGGCGCACTTGAACCAACGCTGACAGCAGAGCAACTCGCCAAAGGAAATCAATCTGTCATCGATTTCAAAGCCTATTTGAAAGACTTGGCTGATGATCGTCGCAGACACCCAGGTGATCCCGAGACCGATGTTTTGACGCGTTTGATTGAAAGCGAAGAAGGCGAACTATCCGAAACTGAGCTGCTGCAAAACTGCATCTTCATTCTAAACGCTGGCCACGAAACCACCACGAACCTGATCGGCAATGCGCTGGCTGCATTGCACGATTTCCCGGGGCAAAAATATGCCCTCAAGTCCAATCCCGAGATCATCAAAACCGGGGTCGATGAATTCTTGCGCTTCTTGTCACCCAACCAATTGGGCAACCGTGAAACAACGGCTGATATTGAAATTGACGGACATAAAATTCCGGCAGGCAGCAATTTGCATTTGGTGATTGGTGCAGCCAACCGCGACCCAGCACAATTTGACGATCCAGACGAGTTAAAATTGATGCGCAAACCAAACCGGCATTTGGCATTTGCGGGCGGACCGCACCTGTGCGTTGGCTTTCAACTGGCGCGAATGGAAGGGCGCATCGCGGTCAATCGCTTCCTCAAGAAATATCCAAACTATCAACTCACCGGCAATGCAGAGTTAGGCGGGCGTCTAAGATTCCGTGGCTATGCGAAATTGCCAGCAAAACTGAACTAAGGGTTTAAAATCAATGTCTATTATGCAGCTTGAAAGCTATGCAGGCGGCCAGTGGGTGGGACCATCTGGCAAGACACGCAAAATCTTCTCCGCCGTTACCGGTGAACACATTGCCAACGCTGGGTCTGACAGCTTGGATTTCCAAGCCGTGATCGACTACGCCAAACAAAAGGGCGGTCCGGCACTGCGCGCCATGACGTTTCATGATCGGGCGCGAATGCTCAAGGCGCTGGCGACCTATTTGAACGAGCGGCGCGACCCGCTTTATGAGCTTTCATACAAGACCGGTGCAACGCTTGCGGACAGTAAGATTGATATTGATGGTGGAATTGGCACCATGTTCGTATACGCCTCCAAAGGTCGTCGCGAAATGCCCGATGCACACATCTACCCGGACGGCGATCTCGAAATCCTTTCGCGCAACGGCACTTTTTTGGGTCAGCATTATTGCACGCCATTACTAGGCGTTGCGGTGCATATTAACGCGTTCAATTTTCCAATGTGGGGAATGTTAGAAAAGCTTGCGCCAACGCTATTGGCTGGCGTTCCAGCGATTGTGAAGCCGGCCACTTCAACATCGTATCTCACAGAAGCTTGCGTGAAGATGATGATAGAAAGCGGCATATTGCCAGAAGGTGCAGTGCAACTAATCATGGGGGGAACGGGCGATTTGCTGGACCGACTTGATTGCCAGGACGTGGTAAGCTTTACGGGCTCTGCGAACACGGCATCCTATCTGAAATCAAACGACAATATTTTGAAAAACGGCGTCCGCTTTGTCGCTGAACAGGATAGCCTGAATGCTTCCGTGCTTGGACCAGATGCAACACCGGATACGCCTGAGTTCGATCTCTTCATCAAAGAAGCATCGCGCGAAATGACCACAAAGGCTGGTCAAAAATGCACGGCCATTCGCCGCATGATTGTGCAGCAAGACAGAGTGCAAGATGTAATTGATGCGATGAGCGCGCGCCTGGCCAAAACAGTGATCGGCGATCCGACGGCGGATGGCACCCGCATGGGCGCACTTGCTTCGCTTGATCAAAAACGCGATGTGTTGGAAAAGGCGGCAGAAATTGGTTCTGAATGCACCCTCGCCTATGGCGATCAAGATGCACTTTCACTAAACGGCGACGATTTGGACAATGGCGCATTTGTTTCGCCGATGTTGTTCCATTGCGAAAATCCCGACACCGCTTCAATCGTCCACTCAACTGAGGCCTTTGGCCCGGTGGCCACGGTTATGGGCTATCGCGATCTCAATCATGCAATTGAGTTGATGAATAAAGGTGGCGGTTCGCTTGTAGCGTCAGTGATCACCAATGATCCAAGCGTTGCGCAGCAACTCACCATGGGCGCTGGCGCATTCCACGGTCGGCTATATTTCAACAACCGTGACTCAATGAAAGAGTCGACAGGCCACGGCTCGCCTTTGCCGCACATGGTTCATGGCGGCCCCGGTCGTGCCGGTGGTGGCGAGGAACTCGGCGGCGTGCGTGGTGTAACGCACTATATGCAGCGCACAGCAGTGCAAGGCAGCCCCGATTTGCTGACCGCAATTGGCGGCACCTATGTGAAGGGCGCAAAGTTTATTGAACCGCCTGCCCATCCTTTCACACGCACGTTCAACGAGCTGCAAATTGGCGAAACCGTGCACACACCCTCGCGCAAAGTAACGCTTGAAGATATCGAGCATTTCGCCCACTTCACAGGGGATACATTCTACGCGCATATGGATGAAGAAGCCGCAGCAGCCAATCCATTTTTCCCCGGGCGCGTTGCGCATGGCTATTTGCTCTTGAGCTTCGCCGCCGGCTTGTTTGTTGAACCGAACCCTGGTCCAGTTTTGGCCAATACGGGCTTAAATGATCTTAGCTTCCAAAAGCCTGTGAGCGCGGGCGACGAAGTGCGCGTGAGCATTACAGTGAAACGCAAAACCAAGCGCACCGACGAATATGGCGAGGTGCGCTGGCACGTCAATATGTTCAACCAGGATGATGAGCAAGTGGCTGAATATGAGCTTTTGACGATGGTGGCGTTTGAGCGTACATAGGAGTGCATGAGCACGGCTAACCCACTGATTCAACCATTGATTGACCATCTACATTCAGATGGTCGATTGCGCGTTTGGTCGGTGGTGATCACTATTTTCGGTGATGCTATACAACCACATGGCGGCACTGTCGCCATGTCGGACCTGCAAACGATTCTTGGCACAATGAATGTGGAAAGCGGCGCTTTGCGCACGGCGATGTCGCGGCTGGCCAAAGAGGGCTGGGTTACGCGCGAAAAGCAAGGCCGCAATAGCTTTTACCAGCTTTCCAAAGCGGGGTTGAAAAGTTTCATCCCAGCAACGCAGAAAATCTACAAAGCAGAGTTTTCGCCTGATCCTCAGAGTTTGATAATTGCGATTGGTCCCGACGTAATTGGCCATGCCCGCGAAACACAAAATGCCTTGCTAGATGCATTTGGCGGCCTGCAACTGCGCAACGGCGTTGCTTTGTTTGCCGACCCAAGTGAAAAAGTGCGCAAACAGCTAGCCGATGCGGACATGATCCAGATTGAGAGTCAAATCGATGCGTTGCCCGAATGGGTGGTTGAGAAGCTGGATTTGCAGTCATTGGCTGATGACTATCTGTCGTTGATCGAGCGGTTTGCGCCGCTGGTCGAGACACGATCCAAGTTGGAAACACTTTCGGCGCTTGAAGCACTGTGCGTCCGCACATTGCTAATTCATGATTGGCGGCGACTGATTTTGAAGCAACCTGCATTGCCAAAACACCTTCTGCCTATCGACTGGCCGGGCGCGCCCTGCCACGCTTTGGTGCGTGACCTGTATTTGTCGTTGCTCGAGCAGAGTCAAAACTGGTGGGATGCAGAACCCAAAAAAGCAGCGCAAGCTGAATTGATGCGCCGCTTCAAATCATAGAATTGCTAGTCTTCGATGTAGGCGAAAACGCCGGTTGAAGTCGTTGCAACTTTTTCGCTGCCTTCAGCAAAAATATCGACGCGCGTTGTCGCCAACCGCTTACCGTTCGACAGCACGGTTACTTTGTAAATAACATTACCCTCGGGCAATGGGCGCATGAAGTTAGTGGACATATCGACGGTAACGCAATTGCGGAAACGTCCGTTCAAGTAGCTCAGTGCTAGAAAGCTCACAGTGTCGGACCCAGCCATAAGCGCCTGACCTGAAACTAAGCCGCCATTGGGGCCACGATGACGCAGAATTTTTTCCGTCGCCGGCATGACGAATTGAGTTTCCGATTCGCTCAGTTCCCTGACCTTGATGCCCAATTCTTGCACCCAAGGTGCGCAAATCTCTTCGATCAATCCCTCAAGTTCAGCCGCATTTAGGCGTTTTTCCATCCCCAATACTCCAATACGTTACAAAATTTACTTGATATGTGAATTTTCGTCACCTATTATTATCAGGAACGGAGAGGGATGCCAATATGTATTCACAAGGATTGATCGGTGCGGACGGCACCACAGAAGAAACTGAAGAGTTTCTCGCCGCCTTTCAGGCGCGTATTGATCGCGAAGAAAAGATCGAACCAAACGACCCGATGCCAGAAGGCTATCGCAAAACATTGATCCGACAAATCGGCCAGCATGCGCATTCTGAAATTGTTGGCATGCTGCCTGAGGGCAATTGGATCACGCGCGCTCCATCGTTGCGCCGCAAGGCTGCTTTGTTGGCCAAAGTGCAGGATGAAGGTGGGCACGGTCTTTATCTTTATTCGGCAGCCGAAACACTCGGCGTCAGCCGTGAGCAAATGACCGAAGAACTGCTTTCAGGCAAAGCGAAATACTCGTCGATCTTCAACTACCCTACCCCAACTTGGGCAGATATGGGCACGATCGGATGGCTCGTTGATGGCGCGG
The DNA here is from genome assembly GCF_030159895.1 of Maritalea porphyrae. Classification (GTDB taxonomy): domain Bacteria; phylum Pseudomonadota; class Alphaproteobacteria; order Rhizobiales; family Devosiaceae; genus Maritalea; species Maritalea porphyrae. Next base: position 967,107 of record NZ_BSNI01000002.1, on the reverse strand, counting down.
CTATCATGAACCAAATTCCGCTGTGCCGCTGTTCATATGGGCCATACGCCCGCGCAATGATCCGCGTTTGCAAAGAAGAGAGTTTTCACCAGCGCCAAGGCTACGAGCTTCTAATCTCTTTGTGCAATGGCACCAAAGAGCAAAAGGACATGGCCCAGGATTCGATCAATCGCTGGTGGTGGCCATCGCTGATGATGTTCGGACCCCATGATGCAGATTCAAGCCATTCCGAACAGTCCATGAAATGGAAAATCAAACGTTTTTCAAACGACGAATTGCGCCAGAAATTTATCGACGCGACCGTTCCGCAGGCTGAGTATCTTGGCCTTACCGTTCCTGACCCGGACCTAAAATGGAATCCGGAAAAGAACAATGGAAAAGGCGGCTATGACCACGGTGAAATCAATTGGGTTGAGTTTTGGCAGGTTGTGAAAGGCCATGGCCAAATGAACCGTGACCGTATCAAAGCACGCAAAAAGGCTTGGAACGATGGTGAGTGGGTACGCGATGCTGCGCTCGCCCATGCTGAAAAACGGGCTGCGCGTCAAACCGCACAAGCTGCAGAATAGGGAAGAGAAAATGAGTAAAGAAACGCCACTTTGGGAAGTGTTTATCCGCCCGCGCAACGGTTTATCGCACAAGCATTGCGGGTCTTTGCATGCGGCTGATGAAGTTATGGCGCTACAAGCTGCGCGCGATACATATACGCGTCGCGGCGAAGGCCTTTCGATTTGGGTTGTGCCTTCAAAATCCATTTTTGCTTCTGATCCGGATCAGGCGGCTGAGAACTTTGAGCCAGGCGTCGACAAAGTCTATCGCCACCCAACATTCTATGACATCCCCGAAGAAGTGGGGCACATGTAATGTCTGTTGCTTTGTTTAATGCCTTGTTGGAGCTTGGGGATGATCACTTGATCCTTGGGCACCGGGTTTCTGAGTGGTGCGGCCATGCCCCATTGCTCGAAGAAGATTTGGCAATGCCAAATATGGCGCTTGATAATATCGGGGCGTCGCGCAACATCTACACCTATGCGGGCGAAGTTGAAGGCAAGGGTCGGGACGAAGACCAACTCGCTTATTTGCGCCTTGATCGGGAATATAAAAACTGCCTGTTGGTGGAACGCCCGAATGAAGATTTTGCCCACACGATGCTTAAGCAGCTCTATTTCTCAGCATTTATGGAGCCCTATTGGCAAGCAGCCCTATCGTCATCTGATGAGACCATTCGCGGCATTGCTGGAAAAGCTGTCAAGGAGATGGCGTACCATATTCGTCATGCTGGCGAGTGGGTGATCCGGCTCGGCGACGGCACCGAGGAAAGCGCCAAACGCATGAAGGAAGCAGTTGAAGAACTGACGCCTTACGTAGAAGAGCTTTTTGTTATGTCTGCAGATGCGCAAGAATGCGCAGATGATGGCATATTGCCGGACCGCGAAGCGCTTCGTGCGCAATGGAACCAGACCGTTGCAAACATCTTTGACCAAGCATTGTTGGAGTTGCCTGAAGTCAAATATCCGCAGCTTGGCGGACGCACTGGTCATCATGGCGAAGAGATGGGCTTCTTGTTAGCTGAATTACAGTATGTTCAGCGTGCTTATCCGGGCATGAGCTGGTAGCTATGGATCAGCTTCACCCCTCTCAAAAGCAACGCGATGCTGAGGCACAAAAGGTATGGGACGCAGCGGCAGTTGTGCCCGATCCTGAAGTGCCGTGCGTCAATGTGGCTGAGCTTGGGATATTGCGCAACGTCGAGATGATTGACGGGGAAGCGGTGGCATATGTCACACCAACATATACCGGTTGCCCCGCGGTTTTGGCCATTGAATTGGCGATTGAGGTTGCGTTGCGTGAAGCAGGGTTTGAGCCAAGAATTGAACGGGTGATTTCACCCGCATGGACAACCGACTGGATTAGCGATGAGGGACGCGAAAAACTTCGCGCCTATGGCATTGCGCCTCCGGTTGCTGGGTCCAACTCAAAGCTCGCGTTATTTGGCGAGACCATTGTGGCTTGTCCGCAGTGCGAAAGCGAAAACACCGAAAAGCTATCTGAATTTGGGTCGACAGCCTGCAAAGCACAATATCGCTGCAAAGACTGTCTTGAGCCCTTCGACTATTTCAAATGTATCTGAGGTCCGAACATGGCACCCAAATTTCACGAACTAACAATTTCTAAAGTTGAAGATCTAACGGACGATGCCAAAGCCATAAGCTTTGCGGTACCCGCCGAACTGAAAAGCGACTATCATTTCACGCCTGGGCAATATCTCACTTTGCGTGCCGATATTGAAGGCGATGATGTCCGTCGTTCCTATTCAATTTCCTCCCCGCTTGGGGCAAGAGACCTTACCGTTGGCATTCGGCGGGTTGAAGAGGGTAAGTTTTCGAGCTTTGCAACAGCGGACCTGCAGGTTGGCCAGAAACTGCAAGTGATGACACCCGAAGGCCGTTTCACCGCTGACATTGGCAACATCAAAGATGCACTTCTGATCGCCGCGGGTTCCGGCATCACCCCTATGATGTCGATCGCCCAGTCGCTACTAGAAGGCGATGAGGACGCAAACGTCACCTTGGTTTACGGCAACCGCGAAACTAAATCGATCATGTTCCGCGAGCAGCTGGAGTTCTTGAAAGACCGTTTTATGGAGCGGCTCACGTTGATCCATATCCTTAGCCGAGAAGACCAGGACGTACCAATTCTGAACGGGCGCATTGATGCGGATAAAATCAACGCACTGATCAACACATCAGCGATAGATCCAAAATCTGCGGACGGCGTGTTCATCTGTGGCCCTGGGGAAATGATCGAGGTTGTGCGGGCAACCTGCGAAGAAGTTGGCGTCGACAAATCTAAAATCCACTTCGAACTGTTCACACCGGCAGATGGCCAAGAACCGCGCAAAGCACCAACAAAAGAAATGCTAGAAGCAGCGGAACAGGGTGTTGCCGTTGAGATTATTCTGGACGGCTCAAAACGCAGCTTTAAACTCACTGACGCGAATGAAACGGTGCTAGAGGCAGCCAACAAGCACGGCCTTGAGCTGCCCTTTTCCTGCAAAGGCGGCATGTGCTGCACTTGTCGGTGCAAAGTGGCAAAAGGCAGCGCTGAAATGGCGGTGAATTACTCGCTGGAGCCTTGGGAAATCGAAGCTGGGTTTACCCTTGCATGCCAAGCACGGCCGACCAGCGACAATCTAACGTTGGATTTTGACGAGCTGTAAGCGCGTCAATCGGATAGCAGCAATGCAAAACGGAGGGCATCGCCCTCCGTTTTTGTTTGAACGCTTTATTCCACATCCTGAGTTTGCTATTTTTCGAAAATGGGCAAAAAGAACTACTTGATTGAGGGTGTTTCTTGCACCGGCAAGACTTCGGTTTGTTCGGCACTAGAAGCGCGTGGTTATCATGCCCTCAATGGGGATCGCGTTCTTGCATATTGTGGTGACCCAACCACCGGCGCGCCGCTTGATCACGTTGGACACGACACCCACATCTGGGACGTGAATAAGGTCAAAGAACTTGCAGAAGACCCTCAACATTGCGCCACTTTTTTCTGTGGCGGCAGTCGCAATTTCAACAAATTCATTCACTTATTTGACAAAGTTTTTGTACTAGAAATTGATCTGGCAACGCTCAACAAACGGCTGTCTGAGAGGCCGACGGATGATTGGGGCGGTCACGAATCCGAACGCGAGTTGATCCGACAACTTCATGCGAACGGCGGAGATGTGCCAGCATCTGGCACACGAATAGATGCCACCGCTCCAATTCAACAAGTGGTTGACCAGATTTTGGCGCACTGTGGACTAAGCCGTCGTCTTTGACATTGCGCTAAAAAATCAGCCCTTGGCAGCATTTCTGTATTTCTCAAGTGCTGCTTCTTTCACCACGCCGTAACCTTTGACCATCTCGACAAGCTTTGCACGTTCCATCGCTTGTGCATGGTTTTCAGCACTGAGATTGTCGGCCAACATGGCCACCAATTCAATATAGTCATCACGAAGCTGACGCTCGTCGCGACGATCTTTGCCCCATCCAAACACATCCAGCGCTGAACCCCGCAATGGACGCATGGCGTTCAACAACTTCAACGCGGGCAGTGCGACTACACCAGGAATGGCAAACTTTTTCGGTCGACCATTCGGCTCCTTAATCCAGTTGAGCATTGGTGGTGCCAAATGGAAGGTGAGCTTGCCGCCCTGTTTGAAGCGCTTTTGCGCCTCGCCCAAATGCTTTGTTTCAAGATGCAAGCGCGCCACTTCATATTCGTCCTTATAGGCCATGAGGCGCGAGAGTTGATGGGCGACAATTTCACTGAAGCCGGTTTTGCCAATCGATTGTTCCGCAGAGATTACGTTCGACATGATGTTCTTATACTGCGCGGCATAATTGGCATCTTGATAATCGACCAAAAACGCTTCGCGCTCAGCCACCAATTCATCCAGCGTTTGCTCTAACTCTGCCTTAAGGTCTTGAACGAACAGTTCGGGTTGTTCAGCAATCAAACGGCCCAATTCAAAGGCCTGTAGGTTAGCATCAATCGCTTTGCCATTTAACTCAACCGCGCGACGGATCGCATCGGCCTCCAAGGGCACTTGTCCCATTTGCCACGCCATGCCGGTCAGCATCATGTTTGAGAAAACACTATCGCCGAACAATTGCACTGATAAATCGGTTACATCGAAGGCGTCGACTTTTGCGGCATACTCCTTGAGCTTGTTCAATCTAATCTCTTCTTGGAAATCAGCAAGGCCGCGCAACACAAAGTCTGCGGTTGGTAGAATTTTCGTATTGGCAATCACATGGGTTTTGCCTTTGGCGAGCGTTGCCATTGGCTCCGGCATATTGGCAACCACCAAATCGCAAGCGATTAAGGCATCTGCGCAAGACTTGTCGATCCGCACCGGTGTTTCTAAACCGGGCTTTTCCAAGATTTTGAGGTGCGAGATCACCGCGCCACCTTTTTGCGCAAAGCCCATAAAGTCCAATACCGACGCACCTTTGCCTTGCAAGTGCGCCGCCATCGCCAAAACTGCACCGACGGTTACGACACCCGTGCCGCCAATCCCGGTGATTAGTATCTCTCCAGTTTTTGCCAGTTTTGGTTCTGGCAAAGAAGCAACATTTGAAAGCAAATGATTGCGCCGGTTTGCATCGCCGGTTGCTTTTTCTTCGTCGCCTTCAATGGTGACAAAGCTTGGGCAGAACCCTTCAACACACGAAAAATCTTTGTTGCATGAGGATTGATCAATGGTGCGCTTGACGCCCCATTTGGTTTTCACCGGACTGACGGAAATACAGTTTGACTGTACTGAGCAATCGCCGCAGCCTTCGCAAACGCTTGGATTGATGAACACCCGCTTTTTGGGGTCCTCAATCAGACCGCGCTTACGCTTACGCCGTTTTTCAGTGGCGCAACCTTGATCATAAATAAGCGCTGTCACGCCTTTAAGGTCTTTAAGTTCTTCTTGCACACCATCCAATTCTTTGCGGTGGTGTATGCTCATCCCTTCGCCGCGCATCAAATCCCAAGCAAAACGCTTCGGATTATCACTGACGAGTGCTATCCGCTTGATGCCTTCGGCACGCAGTTGCGCGATGATGGCTTCAACACTCAACTCACCGTCAACATCTTGTCCGCCTGTCATCGCGACGGCATGATTGTATAAGATTTTGTAGGTGACATTTGTTTGCGCCGCGATGGATTGGCGAATGGCCAAAAGCCCCGAATGGAAATAAGTCCCGTCGCCGAGATTTTGGAAAATATGCTCTCGGCCCGTATAGGGCGACATGCCGATCCAATTGATCCCCTCGCCACCCATTTGTACAATTCCGTTGGTCTCGCGCCCCATCCAAGACGCCATATAGTGGCAACCAATGCCGGGCAGTGCTTTGCTGCCTTCAGGCAAATTGGTGGAGCGGTTGTGTGGGCAACCTGAACAGAAATATGGGGTGCGGCGCCCCACCTCAATATCAGACAGGTTTGGCGCGGGCTGGGCATTAGGAGGTGTACCCGCAAGGTCCAAAAACTCATGAACCACCCGCGCCAAAATTGAAGGGCGAAGCTCGCCAGCTTCTGGCAACAAAGGTGCACCTTTTGCGTCCTTTTTGCCGACTATTGTGAAGCGATTGCCGTTCTGTTTGTTGAAAAACCAGTCTTTTAGCTGCGTTTCAACCACTGCTCGTTTTTCCTCAACGACCAATAGCTTGTCCGCATCTTGCAAGAAGCTTTCGAAGCCTGATGGCTCAATAGGCCACACGAGTCCAACTTTATAAACACCAACACCGTGGCGTTTCGCTGCGGCTTCGGAGACGCCTAGTTTTTTAAGTGTTTCAATCAGATCCGCGTAAGCCTTGCCAACTGCAACAATTGCTGTTTTCGGCTTCTTCGCCCCAAACGCAACTTTGTCGATTGGATTGGCTTTTGCGAACGCACGCATCGCATCAAGCCGCGCTAAGAGTTTTTGCTCAAGCACCGGACCAAAGCTGCTGGCGGGATCATGATTCAGATCGAATGGCGGGGTAAAGTCACTTGGCTCTTTGAATTTGCGTGGGTGCGGCACTTCAGTTGCAGCGCTAGATTCCAAAACTTCAGAAATGGTTTTGAAGCCAATCCAAGCGCCTGTGAAACGAGACGCAGCAAATCCATAAAGACCAAACGGAATATAGTCAGCAACACCAGCCGGGTGTAGCACAGGCATCATGAAGTGTTCGGCCGCTTGATCTGATTGGTGTGGCATAGATGATGACACGCAACCATGATCGTCGCCCAAAAAAGCTAGCACGCCGCCATGTTTAGAGCTGCCCAACGCGTTGCCATGTTTTAAGGCGTCGCCAGACCGGTCAACACCGGGGCCCTTGCCATACCAAATGCCAAAAACGCCATCCACTTCGACTTGCGGATCGCTCGCCACTTCCTGCGTACCAATTATCGCAGTTGCGGCCAAATCCTCATTGATTGCTGGTTTTACCGTGATCTTATACTCATCCAATGCCAGCTTGGCTTTCGCCATAGCTTGGTCATAAGCCCCCAGCGGCGAACCTCGATAACCAGAAACGAACCCTGCTGTGTTCAAACCGGCCGCAATATCGGCCTTTGCTTGCTCAATGGGAATGCGCACCAAAATGTCCGTACCGGACAAAAACACCCGCTCTTGGGTCAGCCCATCGCGCAGTTCATAGTCCGGATATGCGAAAACGCTCGCATTCGCTGGTGTCAGATCCATAATGTTCCCCTATTCCTTGAGAACCATTATCGCTGATTTTTATTGACATATCTGATCAGATTAGTGCTCAATTATATCAAAATTCGGCAATCCATTTCAGAAAGCCTTCAATTTTGAATAATCAATTCGCAATAGATCAAATTGACGGCAAAATCTTAGATTTGCTGCAACAAAACAGCCGTTTGTCAAATCAAGAGATCGCCAACCAAGTTGGCAGCTCTGTTTCCTCTGTATGGCGGCGGATCAACGCGTTGGAAGAAGCAGGTGTGATTACCGCTTACGGATTGACGGTTTCGCCCGAACTGATGGGCTACAGCGAGACCATTTTGCTGCAGGTCAGCCTAGGACAACACCATGATGATTATTTAGAAGAGTTCACAACTCTGGTGAATTCAATTCCCGAAATCTTGGAGTGTTATGCAACTACTGGCGAATATGATTACGTATTGAAAGTGCTTGCCACTGACATGAGGTCCTACCATCGGTTTTTGCGCAACAGTTTGATGAGCAAACCCTTTATTTCCAAGACTTTCTCTCAAGTGGTGATGGACAAAATCAAATTCCAGAAAGCGGTTCCAACGCTTGCGGCACGGACCAAACGATAATGGATGTTGTGCTCAGGAACCTACAACTTTCTGATTTGCGCGCGTATCGTCAGTTGATTTCACCTGATCGCGCGTTCCACCAGTTCAACGGTCCCTATTTCGGTCTTCCTGATGATGCAGAACAAGACCAATATGTCGAACGTTTGCGTGAGAAGTTGGAAAGCGAAACACCCGACTTAAGAAAGCAACTGATTGTCGACGCATCCACCGATCGAATTATAGGTGAAGTAAGCTGGTATTGGCGTTCTGAAGCAACTAATTGGATCGAGATTGGCATTCTGATCTTCAATCAATCAGACTGGTCAAAGGGAATTGGCGAGAACGCATTGCGTTTATGGATCGACCATTTGTTTTTAGAACGTGACGACCTTACCCGCCTTGGGCTGACAACTTGGAGCGGCAACAAAGGCATGATGCGCTTGGCCGAAAAGCTCGGCATGAGCCAAGAGGCTTGCTATCGCCAAGCACGACATTGGAAAGGCGAGTATTTCGATTCAGTGAGCTATGGCATACTGAAAGAGGAATGGGCTGCTTAGCTGCTTTCGGGCGAAATTATAGGTGCTTTAACGTCGCGCCAGGCGCCGAATCCGCCATCAATGTGCGCTACATTTTCGAACCCCATATCCCTTGCTGTTTTTGTGGCCAAGGCCGACCGCCACCCGGCGGCACAAAAGAAAACAAGTTTCTTGTCCGTCGCTAATTCAGGTTTATGATATGGGCTTTCTGGATCAATCCAAAACTCAAGCATGCCGCGCGGCACATGCACTGCGCCGCCAATTTTGCCTTCGCGCTTCAGTTCGCGAATATCGCGCAAGTCGACAAGTTGTATTTCACCTTGCGCAGCCAGTTTTTGAGCCAACTCAACTGGCAGAGTTTCGATTTCTGTAAGTGCTTGATCGACAAGCTGCTTAACGGTTTTCAACGCAAACTCCTTTATGCTGCTAGAACGTCGGCCCAGTCTTTGTGCCGCTTGAACTGCACGACAACGTAGGAACAAACAGGAACGATTTTGCGCCTGTTCTTGCGCGCAAACTCCACGCCCTCAACTACCAATTTCGCCGCAATACCTTGCCCCTCGAACTGTTTTGGAACACGCGTATGGTCTATGATCATTTGATTGTGGTTTCGCACAAATGTCATCTCAGCCACGTGCCCCTCACCAAGGTCCGCAAAGAAGCGCCCGCGCGTGTTATCTTCTTCAAATTCTATTTTGATGTCCTTGGTCATTTATCGGCCTTTGCGAGCAACTTTGTTGCGAGTTTTCGAATGGGATTATGCGAAGGCGCTAAGTCAAGCTTTGTGAGCGCCGTTGCAGAATGAAATGTGAGCTTGGTTGATTCCGCACTGATGCGCAATTGCGGCTCCGCAGATAGACGGGTCTTGAAAACTGACACATGGGTTTGGACGACATTTCCGTCATCATATGCACCTATGGTGCCCGGATCATCGAACAGCTTTACAAACTGCAGATCAAGACCAGATAAGCCGGTCTCTTCCTCCAATTCGCGGGCAGCACAATCCTTTGGCCTTTCATTGGGCTCGGCACTGCCACCTGGGAAACTCCATTGTCCATTGTCGCTGCGTTTCTCCAACAAAACACCGTCGCGCCAAAACAAGAGCGTGACAGCGCCGATTGCGAGAGGCCGATTGATCGGTGGCGCATCTTCTAGCCGCTCAAAGAATTTAGCCTCCTAGTGTGTCCAAAAAATCTATCGCGGCGCTAAGCGCAGTGACTTCAGTCCCGGCAAGTCCGGCCGACAAAAACAAGGTCAGGTCACCGCTGCTATAAGCATACTGGCTCGCGCCCAAATGTTGTATGTTCAAGTCCACATCGTGGAACATGTGCTTTTCGCCCTGTCCTTTGATCTGTTGCGGGCTGTCCGACACAAGCAGCCGGCAACGGTCAACAATATCAAGTGGCAATTCGTGTCGGCCAACAAATTTCGGACCAAGCGTTGAAACGTGTGCACCCTGTTTGAGCCAACCAGTCTCAATGACCGGCTTTGCAGAATTGGTAGCCAAAACGACCAGATCGGCATCGTGAACCGCTCTTTCAGCACTCGTGCTTGGGGTGATATTTACGCCGAACTTTTTCGCCATCTTAGCGGCAAAATCACCGCGTCTATCCAGCGAGCGGCTATAAACACTGATTTTGTTGATGGTCCGAAGGCTCAATATGGCCTCGAGTTGCGTCTGCGCCTGTAATCCAGTGCCAACCAGTGCCAGTTTTTCAATTCGGTTTTCGGGCACTAGCTTGTCTATGGCAACACCACCTAGGCATCCTGTGCGAATAGCGCCCAAGCGCTCGCCAACAGCGATCCCTTTTAGCTTTGCTGCCTGCCGATCATAGGCGACGACAAGTTGGTCTTCTTGTGCATTTTTGGCTTTAGGGAATGTATCATAGACCCGGAACCCGGCGACTTCTTTGTTGCCGCCGCAGGTAAACACCAGCGCGCCGGGGTCGAAGTTTACCGCATGGCGCGGCGGTGCAATGGCTTCGCCGCGCGCATCTGCTTCAACTTGCGCGCGAACTGCATCGAGAAAAACGCTGGTTGGAATGGCGTTTAGGTCTTCTTCTTGCAGTATGCGCATATGGCCTCTTTTTTAGTTGTTAGAACTCAATTCCTACTTGTGCTTTCACGCCGGAGCGGAATGGGTGTTTAACTTGGGTCATATCGGTGACCAAATCCGCAAACTCAATCAGCTCATCTTTAGCATTCCGACCTGTGATGATCACATGTTTCATCTCAGGTTTTTGCTCAAGGACTTCCAGCACTTCCTCGATGGGCAAATAGTCGTACCGCAACACGATATTTAGCTCATCACACAGAACCATGTCATGTTTGTCGTCCAAAATAAATGCCTTAGCTTGTTCCCAAGCAGCGCGGGCTGCATCGATGTCGCGCTGGCGGTCTTGAGTTTCCCAAGTAAAGCCCTCACCCATGGTCGCCAATGAAACTTGATCTGGGAACTTATCGAGCACATTGCGCTCGCCTGTGCCCCATTTGCCTTTCACGAACTGCACTACGGCGACCTTCATGCCATTGCCAAGCGCACGAAACACCATGCCAAAAGCTGCGGTAGATTTACCCTTGCCCTTGCCGGTATGAACAATAGTTAGGCCCTTTTCGATGGTCTTGGTGGCGATGATTTTATCGCGCGCCGCCTTCTTCTTTTTCATTTTTTCAGTATGGCGGGCATTGAGCTCTTCTTCGCTCATATTGTCGGTTTTCTTGCTCATAGCTGATCATTGCTCCCATCTAAAAAGGCATAGGTTGAATTGCGTTTTGGCGTCCAGAAGCCGCGCTCCATCGCCTCACGAAACTTGGCTATTAATTCGTCATAGCCATATTTATTGTTTTCTTGAATGAAGGTGCGCACCTCATCATCAAGAACAAAAGCGTCAAACGCAATATCGAAATGGTGCGACTTGACCGCGCCGGTTGTAGCGGCAAAGGCAAACATATAATCGGTTGTGGCGATGATTTCGAACGCGCCCTTATAGCCGTGGCGCATCACGCCTGAAATCCACTTTGGATTGACCACACGCGAGCGCATGACCTTGGCAATTTCTTCATCCAGCGTTTTGGCAACGGGACGTTCGGGGCGCGAATGGTCGTTGTGGTAGTTGATCGGCTGGTGCCCAGACAAAGCCGTAGCTGTCGCCGTTAATCCACCTTCAAACTGATAATAGTCATCGCTATCCAAAAGGTCATGTTCGCGGTTGTCTTGGTTGTGCACAATCGCCTCAACCGACTTTAAACGCGACACCAATTGCGCGCGTGCTTTTTGGCCTTTGGCTTTGGAGCCATAGGCATATTGACCCCAATTGAGGAAGGCTGTGGCGATATCATCAATATCTTGCCAATTGCCGCTATCCATAATGCCTTGGAGACCAGCGCCATAAGCGCCAGGTTTGGAGCCAAAAATCCGATAGCCCGCTTGCATTGCTGCATCGGCCTCAGACTGCCCCTCGCCCATCAGCGCGAGCGCATCTGTGCGCATCCGCTCGGCAATTGGGTTTTCGCTTGACGGTTCATCCAATGCGCCAATGGCGCGGATGGCTTTGTCGAACAAGTCAATTTGAGCAGGGAACGCATCGCGGAAGAAGCCTGAAATCCTCAAAGTGACATCAACACGCGGACGACCGAGTATGGCCAATGGGATAATCTCATAGCCTGAGACGCGATGCGACCCCACATCCCATTTTGGCTTTGCACCAATCAGCGCCAAGGCCTGGGCGATATCGTCACCGCCGGTGCGCATGTTTGAAGTTCCCCACACTGACAAAGCAATAGCCGACAAATAGGTGCCGTGATCTTGGAAGTGACGCGTAATCAGGTTTTCAGCAGACTTTTTGCCCAACTCCCAAGCGGTGGGTGTGGGTACGGCTCGGTTATCAACAGAATAGAAATTGCGCCCGGTGGGCAACACATCCAAACGCCCGCGCGTCGGCGCGCCCGACGATCCGGGCGAGACAAACTTACCAGAAAGGCCTTTGAGCAAATTGGCTCGCTCAAGCTGACCCGATTGCTCTAGCTTTGGCGCAATCGCATTTTCAATCTCGCCCAGCACCGCCGGGGTTGAAACCCAATCTGGGTCGCATTCCAACTCCGCGGCCACAAGTTTGGCGGCGAGCAATTCCAGCCGCTCAATTGTGTGGCCCATATGCCGCCAATTGTCGTCAGATTGTGCAACTAGGACTTCAGGTTTTGGACCATCCCAAAGCTCGCCCATCGGGGCCGAAAGTGGATCAAAGCCCAGCGCCAAATCGTCAGCCAAAGCGCGAATGAGCGATTTATCTTCTGCTCGATCTTCGCCGCGTGGCACACGGGCCAACGCGACCAGCAGATCGGTATGCAATCGACCTTTCGGCGCATGGCCGAATATGTGCAAACCGTCCCGCACCTGGGCTTCTTTGAGCTCGCACAAAAACGTGTCGATGGTCACCAACGCATCATCGTCGGGTTGATCCTCCAATCCCATATCCTTATCGAGACCGGTATCTTTGCAAAGGTCAAGAATGCGGGATTTGAGATCATTCAATCGACGCTGATCGAGCCCTGAGGCGTTGTAATATTCATCCGCCAGTGCCTCGAGGTCTTTGAGCGGACCATAGGTTTCCGCCCGCGTCAACGGCGGCGTCAAATGATCGATAATCACCGCACCGGTTCTCCGTTTGGCTTGCGTGCCTTCGCCCGGATCATTGACAATGAACGGATAGAAATGCGGCAAGCTTCCCCATAGCATTTGCGGGTAACAGTTGGGGCTTAGCGCATTGGCTTTGCCGGGCAGCCATTCCAAGTTTCCGTGCTTGCCATTGTGGATAATGGCTTGTGCGCCGAATTGATGGCGCAGCCACAAATAGGCGGCCAGATAGGCATGAGGCGGCACCAAATCCGGATCGTGATAACTCGCTTCAGCGTCCAAATGATAACCGCGCGCAGGCTGCAGCATTACCACCGCATTGCCATAATCAAGCACCGGCAAATGAAAGGTGTCATCGCGCACAAATGGATCGTTTGATGGCTCACCCCAGCGATCCGTCACGTCCTTTTGCACGGCTTCAGGCAAGGCAGAAAACAGCCTATGATAGTTCTCAAGCGTTAGTTTTGCAGGACTGGTGCCACGCATCGGATGAGCATTTGTTGGCCCCTGCTGCAAAGCTTCCACAAGGGCGTTGCTATTTTCAGGCAAGTCGCTCAACCCATTATCCGCCTGTTTGAGAAAGTTCAAAATCTCAACAGTTGATTGTGGCGCATCATAGCCAACGCCATTGGCAATTCGGCCGTCGCGAATAGGATAATTGGCTAAAACAATGCCAACTTTGCGCTCGGCTGCTTTGGTGTTCTTCAGCGCGATCCAGTTACGTGTTAGCTCCGCCGCTGCAGCAATGCCAGGCGCGTGTGGCTGGTTGGCGGACAAGGGACATTGGGTGCGTTCATGCCATATATTTTGTTCTTTATGGGCAATCAGAATATCGCCAATGCGTCCATCTAGTTCTGGCAGCACGACCTGCATCGCCAAGTCTTTGGCGCTTAAGCCCTGAATATCTTTATCCCAAACTTCTGCAGGGCGCCCGCCCTGTACCAATTGGATAATCGGCGCATCCGTGTTGGCAAATGGGTTTTGCATGCCGCTCAGATCGTTGATGCCAAGCGCAAAGCCGGTTGCGTTGAGGATCACATCGGGAAAGAACTTTTGGAAAGCGTTTTGCGCGAACTCAACACAATGTTGTTCTTTGAGCGATGCAACAACCAAAGGCAGTGCTTGAATGTCTTGTGCCGCTAGAGCATCCATTAGCGCATGGATGGGCGCCATATTGCCGCCATCCAAAAGTGCGCGATAAAAGATGATCGGTGCGATTGGTTTATGCGCGTCAAGAGCAACATCTTTAAGCGCCAGAACGCCCTTCTTCGGATCATAAATGCCCGCGCGTGGTGTTTGTTTTGGTGTAGGCAGATCGGCCATGTCGGCAGCAATTTGCTGCATGGCAATAAGCGTTGCTGCCATGTTGTCAGCACCACCGGCCACAAACAAAGCATGCAATGCATCATAGGCATCACCGCTGATCGTCGAGCGCGCCTGCAAGTCCGGATCCGGGTTTGCATCGCCAGGCAACAGGGCAAGCTTGATTCCGTTATCGGCGCAAATGGCCGAAAGCTGATCAACGCCATAGGACCAATAGGCGCGCCCGCCAAGCAAACGCACGACGATCAATTTGGCCTTGATCGCGGTTTGCTCTAACCAAAGATCGACCGAAAAATTGTGGCTGATGCGCATGGTGTTGGCCAAACGCAATTGAGCGAAATTTTGCGCGTCGGCAGCGTTGGCAAGCGCAGCCAGCTCTGTGTCGGCGGCAGAAAGAAACAGAATATCGGCAGGGCTCTGACCAAGGTCAATCGCTTCGCCTTCTTGCTGAATCTCGCCGGCTTGTGCGGTGAGGAGGTGCATTAGCCCTGCCCCAGCGCCGCCTGCAATTCTTGTGTAATTTGATCGCGATTTAGAGGTGCCTGACCAATGACGACCAGCGCGGTGCCGCGCTCGTCTTGCTCACCCCATACCTGATCAAAATATGTGTCGATACGTGGCCCCACAGCCTGCAAAGACAACCGCGCTGGCGCATCTTTGATCGCAGCAAATCCTTTGAGGCGCAAAATGTCATGCTTGCGAATGACGTTTTCTACCGCGTCCGACAATTGCTTTTTGTTGGCAATCTCGCCAAGGCGAATGGAGAAGCTGTCAAAATCATCATGCTCGTGATGATGATGATGGTGTTCATCTCCTTCGGCGGCATGGTGACGCTCATGATGCGACATGCGCTGTTCCATATCAGCTTCAGATTCGCTCTCGATGCCAAGTAGCGCCGCCATATCGACTTCGCCTTTTTGAGTACGCACCAGTTTCACACCGTCGCGCAAATGGCGGCGCAATTCAGCCTCAACTGCGTTCAACTTTTCTTCGTCCACGAGATCGGATTTGTTGAGCAAAATCAGATCGGCACAAACCAATTGATCCTCAAATAGTTCGCCCATAGGCGTATCATGATCCAGCATTTCATCTGACTGACGTTGCTTGTTCACCGCATCTTCGTCCGAGGCAAAGCGACCATCTGCCAAAGCGGCGGCATCGGCCACGGTAACCACACCATCAACGGTGACGTCAGCTTTTATCTCTGGCCAATTGAACGCGCGCACCAATGGCTGTGGCAGCGCCAAGCCCGACGTTTCAATAACGATGTGATCAGGGCGCGGCTCACGCGCCAAAAGCTGCGTGATGGTCGGGATAAAATCTTCAGCCACGGTGCAGCAAATGCACCCGTTGGCCAATTCAACCATATCTGTTTCGTCACATGCTTCGTCGCCGCAGCCCTTAAGCACGTCGCGGTCAACGCCCACATCACCAAACTCATTGATAATTAGCGCGATGCGTTTGCCCTTGGCATTGTTTAGAACGTGGCGCACAAGTGTGGTTTTGCCAGCACCCAAAAAGCCTGTGATTACCGTTGCCGGAATTTTCTTTTTCATTTCTAGTCCTTCTCCGTCCGCCCGACGGGTTAAATGGTATGTGCTTGCGCGAAAAAACGCGCCTTTGGTGTGGCAGGTCTCCTGGCTTGCGATTCGGACAACGGTTCTTCGCCTTCCCGACCCCAATGTAGGGTCAGTGGCAAATCAAAGAGCCGTCTCATCGCTCACAGTTGCGGGGGCAGCCATGGTTTTGGTCGCTTTTGCGTACGCCGCACCATGTTCCCTTTTCATCTCGTTGACGAACTACGCCAACAAGAACCACGTTGGATGATGTGACATTAAAGTGCGGGCAAGGTCAATCGCTGGATTGAAGCACGCCGCGCATCATTTCGCGCTTTCCCGCATGGCCGGCGCATTTTTCAACCGCAAAGCCTGCTGCCTGCAAGTTTCGACGCACCCAGCCAGCTGCTGTGTAAGTGGCGAATGTGCCTTCTGGGTTGGTCTTGTTTGCTAACTCATGCATCAATGCCTCTTCCCACATTTGCGGATTCTTTGACGGCGCAAAGCCATCAAGGAACCAAACGTCTGCTTTGTTGTTCCAGCCCGGCAGTGTTTCACGCACATCGCCAACAATCAGTTGAAACGTTGTTTGTGCGTCCAACTGGATCGATTTACCCAAGATGGCCTCGCTCCAGCTCTCAACAAGCGTATCCCGCATGATTTCAAGCATCGGCCAAGGGGCAATGGCGCGGGTAATCTCGTCTGCGGTCATGGGGTAAAGCTCAAACGAAGTAAACACAAGCTGCTGACCTTCGGATCGTTGCTCAATCCATTGCCGCCATGTTTCCAATAGGTTTAACCCGGTGCCAAATCCAAGCTCGCCAATGGAAAAATTGTTGGCACTGATCCAACGCACATGCACTTCATTGCCACGCAAAAAGACATGATCGCACTCCAAGCGTCCATCTGCGCGTGAGTAGAAATGATCATCAAAGCTTTGCGAAAATGGCAGGTCATTGTCGTGCCATTCAACATTATTGTCTTTGGTCATTGGTGGCATCCAGTCATCAAAAAGGGGCGACACCTTTTATCGGATGCGCCCCTTCAAATTCAGTGTTTTGCTCGCGGACTATGCAGCGGCGAACAACCGCTTTTCAAATATGCCGTTGTCTTTAAGGCCAGACAAGAACTTCGCGCCAGCAAGTGCACCAAGGTCTACAAGTGGCTCAACGATGATCACGGTCATATATGCAGCGCCGAATGAAAGAACGCTTGCTACATTTTCAGCGCCAAAGCCTTGGCCGTAAAATGCCCAGAACATCACCCAAGCGACAATACCGCCTTGGTAGAGTGTTGAAAGCTGCAACGCTTGGCCGTAACCAATGTCTTTGTATGCAGTTTTTGCGGGAATGATCTTTTGCGCCAAAGCAGCCATTGCGAACAATGGCACAAGCAATGTGGTTACGTTGATGCCGAATTGTGGCAAATCAAATGGTGCGAACAGCATGCCTTGCAGCAATAGTCCTAGCGTTAGACCGATTGCGGCAGGCGCTGCACCAAATAGCAGGAAAAGCGTTGAGCCCATGATCAAATGCACTTCAGACACGCCAACTGGGTGGTGCGGCAGCACTTGGAAATAAACAAACACCATTGCTGTGGTGAACAGGCTGCGAATTGCCAAAGAAGCCGCGCCATCATTTTTGACCATGTCCCACGCCATTTTGGCGGTGTAGCCCAATGCGCCAGTTGCTGTTGCGTATGAAAGGGTGATTTTTGCACCATCTACGATGCCGGGTTCGATATGCATATCGATTTTGTCCTTTAAACTCCGTCGCACTTACCCCGTGCGAATCGTCGTTACGTTTTAGACATTTGGGAGTGGTCTTCGAGCAGCGTGCACGTTGACATTTCTCCCCGAAATGTCCGGTTCCTTTTCACATCAGGCCGGTCTCCGGACTTATGAGTTGGGCAACATGCCCGGGTTTGATCGCCTTCCCACGAAAACGCAGTGGCTATTTGATCGCACCTAACACTCATCTACCGTTGCGGGGGCAGTGCTGGATTTGGTCCCCTAATTGGGTCGACCGGACCAGCTTCCCGTTTCATCCATTCAATTTGGCTTTGTCGCCGAATGGACACCTGAAGTGTTGTCGAACCTAAAATCAGCGCTATAGCTTGTCAATCAACTTTGAATGTGATCAACCCGAATTCATGAGCAATGTTTTGAGCAAAAATTATGATTTGGCGATTATCGGCGGCGGGGTCGTTGGCCTTTGGTGCGCCTATTTTGCGCAAAAGTCCGGGTTAAAAACCGCGCTGTTTGAAGCCAACACGATTGCCTCAGGTGCAAGTGGTGGGTTGTTGGGGGCATTGATGCCGCATATGCCAACCCAATGGAATGGCAAAAAGCAGTTTCAGTTTGACGGTTTGGTCGAGTTGGAAGATCTAGTTGCGGAGATAGAAGCAACGACCGGTGTGAGTTGCGGCTATGCCCGGGTTGGTCGTTTGCAACCCTTGTCGCGTCCGGAACACCTTAATGATGCACAAGAGCGCTGTGCCGCAGCTCACGACAGGTGGCAATACGGTGAGCGTCAGTTTGAAATGCGCATTGTCGACGAGCCGCACAGCTCGGGCTGGCCAGACAGCGATGTGATGCCGCATGGCGCAGTATTTGACGATCTTTCCGCCCATGTGAATCCGCGCGCTGTTACCGCTGCTTTGTTGAAATCCATCGCCGGCCAAGTGGACATATTTGAACACACACCCGTTACATCTGGCGAAAACAAAAAAATGACGCTGAACGATGGCACCATGATCAATGCGAAGGACTTCATCGTTGCAGCTGGGCTTGGGTCATTTGATATTCTAAAGCCCTTCACACCGTCGCTGGCAGGTCGCCCTGTAAAAGGGCAAGCCGCTCTTTTGGACACAAAACTTGACCCAAAGTTGCCGGTCCTCTTTCAACAAGGTGTCTATCTGATCGTACACGAGGATGGACGCACTGCGATTGGCAGCACGTCCGAGCGCGAGTTTGAGGATGCGCGTGCTACCGATCAGTTGCTTGAAGATGTAATTGCGAAGGCACGCATGATCTGCCCGGTGATCAAAGATGCACCTGTTGCAGAACGGTGGGCGAATTTGCGGATGCAGCCCATTGGCCGCGACCCACTATTGGGGCGATTGCCAGATCATGATGGCGTGCATATCGCCACTGGCGGCTTCAAGATCGGCTTTGGCATTGCCCATCGGATGGCGCAGGCGGTGCTGGCGCCGATTACCGGTTCAACACCGATTGAAATCCCTGAAAGCTTTCGGATCGAAAACAGGGTTAATCCAGCCTAGTCAAGGGTTTGACCGCGTTTAACCATAGATTTTCACTAAGCTTTTTAACGCTACCAACAAGATGGTCGCGCAACAATTTTTCTTTCTGATTATCTTGCACATGCTCAATGAATAATGAGCCCCAATTCATTTCGATCGACAAGCGGGAATAACCCGCGCTCGAAGGGAAACAGGGTAGGCGGATATTTAGGAGAGAATGATGGGACGCTGGACAAAAGTTGAAAAAGGCGGTGCGGACAATTTTGGTAAGGGCCAAGTCAGCATTCAACACAACCTCAATGACAGTGGGTTTTTCACAGATGACGCGCTAGCAGATCTTATTGATCGCTACCCGCGCGAATTTTACATGCTCAACACCATGACCAAGGTGGGTGAGGAAAAGGTTTGGCGCTCTGGCGACAAAGGCGACTTGTCAGGCAAAGAGATCATCAAAGCCATTCACGACGGTCAGGTTTGGATGTGTTTGCGCCGGTTTGACGTTGTGGCACCAGAGTACCACAAGTTGATCGACGACTCGTTTGAAGAGCTTGAAGAAGGCAACCCGAACCTGAAAACGTTCAAACGTGAATCAAGCTTGTTGATTTCGTCGCCGACAGCGCGGGTATTTTATCACACAGATATTCCGTTTATTTGCCTTTGGCACCTCCGCGGTAAAAAGCGCGTTTGGCTATATGATGCGGAAAACAAAACCCATCTGCCTGACGAAACGCTTGAGGGCGTGATCTTGCGCGAGACAGAAGAAGAAGTGGCGTACGACGCTGAATGGGACAAGAATGCACAAAGCGTCTTGCTTGAGCCCGGCCAAGCTCTTTCGTGGGAATTGAACGCACCGCACCGTGTGGACAATGTTGAGGGTCTCAACGTGTCGATCACCACAGAGTTCTTCACCCCAGAAGCGCAACGCAAATATGGTGTTTACTACACCAACGGCTATATGCGCCGCTATATGGGCATGCAGCCAAAATCAACAAACATTGATGGCTTGGGTGCATATGCTAAATGTGCGGCCGCTCTTGGCATCAAAAAGCTTGGATTGCTCAAGGGCAAAGAGCGCAAGATGATGTGTTCTTTCACCATGGATAAAAACGATCTGACAAAAATCGTCGATATCCCTGCTAATGAGCAGTGGGAAATCAAACAAGCTTAGTTTGATCCTTGCAAATGAAATTCGAGAGGCTGCAATTTTTGCGGCCTCTTTTTTTTGCTTCCCTGAAAGGGAATTGCTTTGCCTCCCTTTCAAGCTAAGCTTGGGCGATGAAAAGTAACTCACAAAAAGACGTAAGCGGGTTTGGTCGCTTATTGCGAAATCTGCGCGATCGACGAGGATTGAGCCAACTCGCTTTATCTTCAAATGCAGGCACAACGCCACGCCATCTTTCGTTCATTGAAACTGGCAGATCACGGCCCGGGCGCGATTTGATCTTGCGGCTCGCGGGTGCAATGCAATTACCGTCGCGCGAAATCAATCAACTTCTTGGCCTTGCTGGTTTACAGCCTGAGATGGCGGAATATAGCTTTGAACATCAAAAAATCGAACCCTATCGCGCGGCATTAGTAGCGGTTCTAGAAAAACACGACCCTTATCCGGGCTGTGCCATGAATGGTGCGGGTGACATTTTATTGGCAAATGAGGCCTACAAAGCATTTGCACCAAATTCCATGACAACCTCGCCAGAAGAGCGCGTTGAGATATTTTTCAACCCAGACGGCAATGCCCCCAAATTGGTTGAGAACTGGGCCGAAGTTGCCCACGGCTTATTGGATCGCCAACGTGCAGAGCTAGCCGGATGCTTCAACCACCGTCTTGAAAAAATGGTTTCTCGCATGGAGGAACTTCTTAAAAATGTTGAGCGACCTCCGCTTAGGGGCGGAGAAACAGACATTGTTCTTTCGCCAATTTTGATCGTTGGCGGGAAAAGGCTTTCGACCTTCTCGACATTTATGAAATTCTCTCATGCGCACGAAGTGACGTTGAGCGAGGTGCGTGTTGAATTGACTTTTCCGACAGATCAAACGACGCAAGAATTTTTCGAAGAATTGGCCGAAAAAACGCAGCCGCTTCCCTGATCGGGAATTGGGTTCGCGCCCCTTCATCATACATCCTTGGCGTTAGACAAGGAGACCGATATGAAAATGAAGTTCAGTATTGATATTGACGTGCCAGCAGAAAAGTCTTGGCACAAATTGTGCGATGGCTTTGGAAACACCGGGGAATGGACCAGCTTGCTGGATAGTTCGGCGATGATTGGTGATGTTGAGCCAGGGTCACATCGTGAATGCCATATTGGCAAGAAGGTTCTTACCGAGAACATTACCCACGTCGACAATCTGGCAATGCGCATCGACTATGATCTGATCAAGGGACGTCCTGCAATTGTCAATGCTGCTCGAAATAGTTGGCGCGTCACGAGCCTTGGCCCTAACCGCAGCAGAGTAACCATGTCGCCGAACATGGTAATGAAGTGGTGGGCAAAACCCATGGGTCCGCTTTTGGTCTTGGGGTTAAACCAAACCATGCCCAAAGTATTGGAAGAGTTCAAATTCTGGGCAGAAACAGGCCGGGTTCACCCAAGGAAAGCCAAAAGGAACAAAGATGGTAAGGCGCGACAGATGGCTGTGACGACCTGACGAAATATGTTGCTAGTTACGCCCGAAAAAAGGGGTTGGCATCTGCTCATCCATTTTTCTTCACATGTTTAGGAACATTTTCCTTCAACTTTAGAATCGTTCTAAGCTGTTGAATTTTCATTTGATTTTATATATGGATTGTGTAACTCCACTTAATTAGAGCTAGGGGAAGTCGCAATTTCTAGCGTGCAATTTTGATAAACGTGGAGCATTGGCGATTACCGCGCCAGTGAATTGAGATGAGAATTTTGAAGAATTTGGCAACCGCTGGCGCGATTGCATGTTTGATGACAACAAGTGCGCTCGCTGGCGGTCACGACGCAAAGGCTGTTTTGGACACCTACGCTGATATTGCACTTGCGGGTTATGAAGACAGCTTGGTGACGGCTAAAGCATTGGACGCAGCAATTGATCGGCTGCTTGCAGAACCAACTGCGGCTAATCTCGATGCGGCCCGTGCTGCATGGATTGCGGCGCGCGTGCCATACCAGCAAACAGAAGCCTATCGTTTCGGCAATCCAATTGTTGATGAGTGGGAAGGCAAAGTAAACGCTTGGCCGCTCGACGAGGGCCTAATCGATTATGTCGACCTAGGCTATTATGGCGCTGAAAGCGACGAAAACGGACTATTCACAGCAAATGTGATCGCCAACAAGCAAGTCTACATCAATGGCAAAACTGTAACGATTGAAAACATCACCGCTGACGTGATCGCGAATGAGTTGCACGAAGCGGGCGGCGTTGAAGCCAATGTGGCATCTGGTTATCACGCAATTGAGTTTTTGCTTTGGGGCCAAGACTTGAATGGAACGGGTCCGGGCGCAGGAAATCGACCCGCAACTGATTTTGACACCGAAAACTGTACTGGCGGCAGTTGCGATCGTCGTGGCGATTTCTTGCAAGCCGCATCAGAATTGATGATCGCTGACCTTGAAGAAATGGTGGCAAATTGGGCTGCTGGCGGCGCAGCGCGTGAAGCTGTCACATCGGGTGACGAGAAAGCGGGCCTTGCAACAATTCTGGCGGGTATGGGATCATTGTCTTATGGCGAGTTGGCCGGAGAACGTATGAAGCTTGGCCTTTTGGTGCATGATCCAGAAGAAGAGCATGATTGTTTTTCTGACAACACCCACTATTCACATTTCTACGACGCAAAGGGCATCCAAAACGTCTATTTGGGCAGCTATACACGCGTAGATGGCTCAGTGATTGCCGGACCATCATTGGCTGAATTCATCGCCCATATTGATGCAGACTTGGACAAAGAACTGCGGGACAAGTTGGATGCGACCATGGGCAAGATGCAAGCAATGGTGGATCGCGCTGAAACTGAAGCCTATGACCAAATGATTGGTGAAGGCAACGCTGAAGGTAACGCAGTTGTGCAAGCGGCAATTGATGCCTTGGTTGACCAAACCCGCTCAATCGAACGCGTAGTGGCAAAGCTTGATTTGGCCGATGTCGCGATTGAAGGTTCTGACAGCTTGGACAATCCGAACGCTGTATTTGAATAGCAACAATTATGGGATCGCCATTGGGGCGGTCCCTTTATCATTTGGAGATTACCAATGGCCCGCGACTTCTTAGTTGGGGTCGCATTGTTCCCTTTTTTGGTTGGACTTGCGGTCGCACAAGAGCACCATCCAGAACGCCACGATTTGAGCGCAGCCGAGCGCGAGCGCGTTCAGTCTGTCACTCGCCCCACATCAGATTTTTCAAAACCTGAAAAGTTTGAGAATATGCAGGGCGGCGCAGGCACGTCGCGCAAATTGGTATCGCGCGATGCTTTTTCGCACTTTTCGGCAAATCTAGATTTCGCCGACCAAGAAAAGTTCAATCTTGGCAACGGGTTTTTTGAAAAATTGTGGGTCTCGTCACCCTCCTCCACATTCGCCTCTGACGGGCTTGGCCCGCTTTTCAACGCCCGCGCCTGCCAATCTTGTCACCTCAAAGATGGACGAGGCCATGCCCCAGCCAACGAAGTTGACGATCGGGTATCAATGTTCCTGCGGCTTTCCGTTCCTCCGCAAACAGAAGAAGAAAAAGCAAAACTCGCCACCGGTGAGCTTCAAGTGATTGAAGAGCCAACCTATGGCAGGCAATTGCAGGATTTGGCTGTGCCTGGGGTGCCGGCGGAAGGGCAAATGCAAATCTCCTATGAAGAGAATGAGGTAAAGCTTGGCGATGGCGAAAGCGCCTATTTGCGCACACCGACCTACACAATCACCGATCTCAATTATGGCCCACTTGACCCCGATGTGATGATATCGCCGCGTGTTGCCCCGCAAATGATTGGGCTTGGGCTTCTGGAAGCAATCCACCCTACAGACATTTTGGCGCAAGCTGACCCAAATGACGTTGATGGCGACGGGATATCTGGGCGGGTCTCTTGGGTTTATTACCCTGGATACGACAAGCAAATTGGCCGCTTTGGTCACAAAGCATCACACGCAACAGTGCGTGCGCAAAGTGCCGGTGCGTTCGCAGGTGATCTAGGACTATCAACACCAGACGTCCCCAAACATTGGGGTGAATGCACCGACTTCCAAATGGCCTGCCTTGCCGCTGCGCACGGGGTACAGCAAAGCCAGGGCGATACTGAAGTGCCTGATCCAATTTTGGAACTTGTCACATTCTATGCGCAAAACCTGGCCGTACCGATGCGACGTGACGCTGATGACCCTGAAGTGCTGCGCGGCAAAGAATTATTCTACAATATCGGCTGTGCGAGTTGTCACACACCTAAATATGTCACGCGGCGTGACGCACCACACAAGGCTCAGCAGTTCCAATTGATCTGGCCGTACACCGATCTGCTTTTGCACGATATGGGCGACGGATTGGCTGACAATCGCCCGGTGGGCAGCGCTTCTGGGCGCGAATGGCGCACGCCACCATTGTGGGGCATCGGGCTAACAGAAACAGTGTCTGGACACACGCAGTTTTTGCATGATGGTCGCGCCCGCAATCTGCTTGAAGCCATTTTGTGGCATGGGGGCGAAGCGCAAGCCTCGCGTGACCAAGTTGTCGCCATGAATAAGCTTGACCGTTCCTCGCTTTTGAGTTTCTTGAATTCCCTATGATTAGATTTATTGCCCCTGCCCTTTTTGCCCTATCACTGTTCACAGCCAACGCTTTTGCCGATGGCATCGAAAAGCGCGTTGTGGATCAGTTCATCATGCCGCAATATCTCGCGTTTGAAGACGCAGCAGCCGCGCAAACTCACAAGTTGGAAACACTATGCGCGTCGCCAAGCACCGCACATTTGGAGGCAGCACGCAGTGCTTTTGCAGCATTGGCTTTGCAGTGGAGTCGCGCCGAAATTGTTCGATTTGGTCCGGTGCTGCAAGAAAACCGCTTAGAAAGAATCCTGTTCTGGCCGGACCGCAAGTCGATTGGTCTAAAGCAAGTTCAGCGCGCTATTGGCCAGAAAGATCAGACCGCCCTCACCATCGGGTCTTTGCAAAAAAAGAGTGTCGCCTTGCAAGGATTAGGTGCCCTTGAATTTGTTCTGTTTGGTACCGGTGCCGACGAAGCGCTTTTGCACCAAGATGATTATCGCTGCCAATTCGGTTTGACAATCTCCAGTGCTTTACTTGAAGTTGCTGCCGAAATTGTCACCGAATGGGACAAAGCTGGCGGGTTTGCTGATATTCTGGAAAACCCGGGTGAAAACAATCAGAATTATCGTGAATCTGCCGAGACAAAACGCGATATTCTGGGAACAATTGCGCACGGCCCTGGCATTTTTCATGACACCCGATTGAAGAACTATTTGGGCGATGATGCCGGATCAGCAAAACCCAAATCGGGTTTATTCTGGCGCAGCGGCTTGACGCTTAAGAGTATTGCGGCCAATGTCGAGGGCCTGAGTGACTTTACGCAAGCTGCTGATTTTAATACGCTTCTTGATGAGGAACAGCATTGGATAATTGACAGCTACTTGTTTGAAGCTAAAAACGCTGTTCACGCTACCAAGCTTGAAAGCCCCGTGCTTGAAGCGCCGATATCCAATGAGCGCAGCAAACTTGAATATTTGTCGCTCGTTCTACACTCCATGGCAGGAATTGCCACAGATGATCTGGCGCAAGCCCTTGGTTTAACTGCAGGTTTTTCATCGCTAGATGGTGACTAACATGTGGTCGCGGCGTAACTTCCTCACCATGGCAGGCGCCTCGTATTTGGGCGCATTGACTTCGTCTGCTTACGCCGCAATTTCCCAGTCCGATCAATTTTTTGCGTCCACTTGCCGCTTTAGAGACGGTGATTTTGGTGTCGTCATTCTCAATGCAGCGGGCGCCATTATTTCGAGCGAGAAATTGCCCGCTCGTGGACATGATTTAGTGCAATGTTCAACCACTGGAAACATCTTGGTTTTTGCGCGTCGGCCCGGCATTTTTGCAGCGCTTTTTGACCGTCGCGGCAGACCGCTTGGGCAAATAAATGCTGCTGCCGATCGGCACTTTTATGGACATGGTATCTTCTCAAAAGATGGCAAATATTTCTACGCCACCGAAAATGATTATGAGAGTGCGCGCGGCATTATTGGCATCTATCGGGTCGACGCTCAACACATTGAACGAATTGGCGAATTTTATTCAGGCGGCATTGGCCCGCACGACCTGCATCTAAGCGATGATGGGCAGAAATTGATAGTTGCAAATGGGGGCATTGAAACGCACCCGGACTTTGCGCGCACCAAACTCAACATTTCTACCATGCGCCCCAATGTTTGTTGGCTGAACACCAAAGACGGCAGCAATGTCACAACGTTCGAGCCGCCAACCGAATTGCATAAATTGTCGCTACGGCATATGGCAACGGCCGATGGGCAACGCGTTTGGGTGGGTGGCCAGTTGCAAGATGGCGCGCCCCCCGAAACCCCTTTGATCGCAAGTCTAAGTCTAGATGATGGGCTCGCATTTTTGGGGATTGAAGAGCAGACCCAAAGTGCCCTAAAGGGATATGTCGGCTCAATCGAGGTTTCGGCGGATGGTGAGCAGATTTGTGTGACCTCCCCCAAAGGCAATTTGGCTGTTTTGCTGGATAAATTCGGTAATGTCATACATCGGCAAACTGCGCCAAATGTCTGCGGTGCTGCGGTGGACGATACAAATCAATTTCGGCTCTCAACGGGTGCCGGAGAATTTGGTCAAGTCGGTCACAAGCTCCACGATATCGATGGTATAGATTTCGACAATCATATGGTTGCGCTAGCTTCGCTCAGATGAACATCGCCTATCGCTATTCATTGACATGTCACAAAATCAAAGTAGTGGTTTTTCGATCAGTGCTTTGTATTCCTTTGCGAAATATGTTTGCTTGATCACATGAAAGTCTAAGGCAGCGAGGCATTGCTTTGAGAATAACGATTGTTGGCGCAGGTTATGTAGGATTGGTGAGCGGTGCGTGCTTTGCCGACTTTGGGCATCACGTGACTTGTGTCGATAAGGACGCGACCAAAATTGACGCCCTGCGTAATGGCGATATACCGATCTTCGAACCACGGCTCGACGATTTAGTTGCTAAAAACAGCAAAGCTGATCGGCTTAAGTTCACCACTGAGTTGAAAGAGTCCGTTGCAGATGCAGACATTGTTTTTATTGCGGTAGGCACCCCAAGTCGACGTGGCGATGGGCATGCCGATTTGAGCTATGTTTATGATGCAGCAGGTGAGATTGCGGATGCCATTGAAGGGTTCACCGTGGTGGCCACTAAGTCCACAGTGCCGGTCGGCACCGGTGATGAAGTAGAAAGAATAATTCGCGAACGTAACCCGAAGGCTGATTTCGTTGTCGCATCAAACCCTGAGTTCTTGCGGGAAGGCGCCGCGATTGAAGACTTCAAGCACCCCGATCGCATTGTTGTCGGCATCGAAGATGAACGCGCACGCAGTCCAATGTCGGAGCTATACCGACCGATCTATCTGAACAAAGGGCCATTGGTCTTCACTTCTCGCCGCACTGCGGAGCTAATTAAATATGCGTCCAACAGCTTTTTGGCGATGAAGATAACCTTCATCAATGAAATGGCAGATCTGAGTGAAGCCGTTGGGGCTGATGTCCAGGATGTGGCGCGTGTAATTGGTCTTGATAAACGCATTGGTTCGAAGTTTCTAAACAGCGGGCCCGGCTTTGGCGGATCGTGCTTCCCAAAGGATACAACTGCGCTGGTCAAAACCGCTAATGATTATGAGCGCCCTCTCTCCCTGATTGAAACAACAATTGCGGTGAACGATCGACGTAAGCGCGCGATGGCGCGCAAAGTTATCGATGCGGTCGGCGGCAACGTTCGGGGCAAACGCATCGCTATGTTGGGTCTTACTTTTAAGCCCAACACCGACGACATGCGCGACGCGCCCTCTTTGGCCATTGCACAGGCATTAAAGGATGGCGGCGCCACAATCTCAGCATATGATCCCGAAGGCATGGAACAGGCCAGAGCTGAGTTGCCATTTCTAGACTTTTGCCATGATGCTTACGCGGCGGCAGAGAACGCAGAAGCGCTTGTGATTGTGACCGAATGGGACCAATTTCGCGCGCTCGATTTCACTCGCCTGAAGCAAGTTATGGCGCAACCAATTCTTGTTGACTTGCGCAATATATACCGCAAGTCAGAGATTGAGCCCTATGGGTTCAAATATCGCTGTGTCGGTCGCCCGCACGAAGAAATCTAGCCCAGCGATCATCCAATTGGATCGCGTTCATATCATTCCAGATGGAGCTGCGATCTCTTGCGATTGTCGGGCTTTATCTTTATTGGCTAGACATATATGTTGGTTCAAATGCGTTGCTGGTTGGCTTCGGCTCATTGGCAACGCATAAATAGAACATCAAACGTACGCGGCCATATGACCAATTCATCTGCCACATTTCACCATCATGGTGACCTTTCATCGTCTTCAACTGATACTGACGCAGGCGAAGCCGTTCGAGATGCACTGTTTGTGGGGTCGGTGGAAAAAGCTCTTCGTGTTTTGCAAGCCTTTAGCGGCGATAAGTCGGCGCTTAGCCTTTCCGAAATATCTGAACGCACCGGTTTGGGCAAAAGCGCTGCGCAACGATTTTGCCACACGCTAGTAAATTTAGGATATTTGTTGCGCGACGAACGCAGCCGGCAATTGCGTCCATCGCCGAAACTCCTAGAGTTCTCTTTTACCTTTTTGGCATCTGACCCACTGACGTCCATCGCTGCCCCTTTTTTGTTGCAGGCGCGCGAACTATCCGGTGAGGCAGTGAATTTGGCGCTACCGCATGGCCTTGATGTCATTTACATCACTCGGCTGCCTAGCCTTAATTCACATTTGGTCAACCCGCCTATTGGTGGCCGTGCACCAATGTTTTGCACTTCTAGCGGACGTGCTTATTTATCTGCTCTGCCAGAGGCAGAAGCTGAAGCGATTATTGACCGCTCAAATCTGCAGGCTATTACCCCGCATACAATTACAGATCGCGAACAAATATTGTCCCTGATTGCGCAAGCCCGCAAAGATGGGTTTGCCTCAGCGGTGCAAGAATGCATCAATGGCGAACTAACCGTTGGCTCGCCCATTTATGGCCGCGATGGCCGCGTTATTGCTTCGATGAATATTTGTGTTCATGGGCGCGCATGGAGCCCGGCGGAAGTGATCGAAAAACTCTCACCCATTGCCGTAAAGACAGCAACCGAAATATCCCAAGCATTGGCCACATCGCCACATATGTAGATGCTAGATGCAATTCTTGCGTCCCCTACAAAAAACCAACCCGCCGTAGCGGATTGGTCGGTTTGACTAGTCGTTTCGGGAGAAGGTGGACAAATAAGAAAATCTGCCCATGTCCAAAAGGCTATTCAGCGGCGAAATACATATCTTTCGCGTACCAGTTTTGCTGAACATTCTCGATTGGCCAGCCTTTAAGGGCTGGGTTTTTCATCATCACACTTGTGTAATGATAAATTGGAACAACCGGCATTTCTGCGGCCAAAATCTGCTCGATCTTGGTGTAAGCCGCGCTTGGGTCCTTTGAGGTTTTTGCCTCATCAAGAAGCGCATCAACATCTGCATTTGAGAAACTTGCCCAGTTTTGCGCGCCGCCTGTGCGGTGCAAATCAAGAAATGTTGAAGCTTCGTTGTAGTCTCCAATCCAAGCATAACGGATCATATCAAAGTTTTTACTCCGACCCGTTTCAAGCATGGTTTTCCATTCCATGTTTGTTGGCACAGCTTTTACGCCGAGCTTCTGCTCCCACATTGCAGAAATTGCTGTTGCAATTTTCTTGTGCGTTTCCGACGTGTTGTACAACAAGTCAAACTCTAGTGGATTATCCGCGCTGTAACCTGCCGCAGCCAATAGCTCTTTTGCTTTCGCATCTCGTTCTGCTTGAGACCAAGCCGCATAGTCGGTTTTTGGATCAACAAATCCGGCGGTTGCTGCAGGTGTTACATTGTATGCGGGGCGCTGACCACCTTGCAAAATATTGTCCGTGATGACATTTCGATCCACCGCATAAGACAAAGCCTGGCGCACGCGAACATCTTTGAACGCCTCTGGTCCGCTATCCGACATATTGAAGCTGTAGTAATAGGAGCCCAAATATGGCAGCGACAGAGTTTCGTCAGGACGCTCTTTTTTCAACCTTATGAATTGACCCGACGGCACCGCCGTAACATCCAATTCACCTGCAAGATAGCGAGTAAAAGCGATGTTTTCATCATTGATGACTTGGGTTTCGACACGCTCAATAATGGTTGCGTCATTGTTCCAATACATTGGGTTGCGTTCGCGAGCGGTACGTTCCTTTAGCACCCACTCGGTGAGTTTGTACGCACCGTTTGAGACCATGTTCTCAGGACGGGTCCACTCAGCGCCATGTGCTTCAACTGTTGCTTTGTGTACTGGAAACACTGTCGCTAGCACAGTCATTGATGCGAAATATGGAAGCGGTGCAGTGAGGCGGACTTCGAACGTGTAATCATCAACTGCGCGCACGCCAAGTTCTGACTTATCCAATTCCCCTGACAGAACCGCAGACGCGTTTTCAATCGACATCAGATCAACATACCAAGAATAAGGAGAACCCAATTCAGGGTCGACCGAACGTTGCCATGCGTAGACAAAGTCGTGAGCCGTGACTGGGTCACCGTTTGACCATTTTGCATTTTTACGCAAATTGAATGTGTAAACATCGTTGGATTCGTTGGCAGACCAGCTTTCAGCGACGCCAGGCACTAGGTTCCCGTCAGCGTCTTGGTTGAGAAGACCTTCAAACAAATCGCGTGCAAACGAGAACCCGGTTACGTCTTCCATCAATTGTGGATCGAGCGACGGAATACCATCAAGTAGACGCATACGCAGTACCTGATTGTCCGCCAGAGTTTCGCCAGTGACCGGGTGGGTTGCGGCTGCCAACGCGCTGCCCATTAGGGCTAGGCTTAGCGTTGCGCCAATTGCTGCGCTTTTCATCAATTTTGGAAAATTCATTATCCCTCCATATCTCAGGTCTCCCGCCTACCCTCCGCAAGCTTTGGCCTAAGTATTATATTGCAATAGAAAGAATTATATAAAGATACCAACCATTATGCAAGCATGGATTTCATCCAAAACTGAAGTCAAATGGCTGAACACACTTGATTGGTCCGCGCACCCGCCGTAAAGAAACTGGGCGCGCCTATTCTTCGCAATGCACCCAAACAGTCCAAAACTCAGCCAGGTTCGACCGACCAAGAAAAGCAGTTATGTCCATGCAATCGATTACATCACCATTTCTACTTCACCTAAATGATGGCTGGACAATTGAAAGTGCCGACAAATCAAAATGTGCGGATCTTAGGGTGCCTGGTGACGTGCATTCGGCACTACTTGCTTCTGAACAAACCCCAAATCCTTATTGGCGCGATACGGAGCAGTCACTTGATTGGATTCATGAGCAAGAATGGACGGCGTCGACCGACTTTGAATTTGAAGGCGATATCTGCAAACGCCATATTCTGACTTTCATGTCTGTTGATTGCGTTGCCACCGTACATTTGAACGACGTGGAAATTGGTCAGTGCAATAGTCAATTCAAGCGCTGGGATTTCGATACCAGCGCTGCGCTGAAGCTGGGCAAAAACGCCTTGCGTGTGACGTTCCACTCAAACAGTGAAGCTGCTGCCGATGCAGCAGCGCGTTCCACTATTCCAACGCCCTATCTGTCTTTCAATAATCGCTTGCCGCACTACAACTTCCTGCGCAAGACCCAGTGCCACGCTGGCTGGGACTGGAATATCGCCCTCTCCCCACTCGGTTTTTACGACGATATTTTTCTCAGCGTTGCGGACCCTGTGCAATTTGACGAGTTTATGGTGCGTCAGAAACACCATGAAAATGGTAACGTAACGCTTGAACTTGACGTCCATTTTGCAGCACATGGCGTAGGCGAAATTGAACTTGAAGCAAGCATTTGCGGCGTCGATACCAGTGCTTTGATCAACTACTATCCCGGCGAAAACAGACATTCAATTTCAATAGAGATCGACAACCCTGTCCTTTGGTGGCCCGTTGGTAGAGGCGAGCAAATCTTGCACAGGCTTGAAGTGCGATTGGGCGATGTAGTGCGCACGCGAAAAATCGGTTTTCGCGACATCAAGTTAGACACAAGCGCTGACGAAATTGGCAACCGATTTGCGTTTTGCATCAATGGCGAAGAAATGTTTATGCGCGGGGCCAATTGGATCCCGGCCGATGCATTGCCACAAAATTGCTCACCAGAGACAATCCGCGATCGCCTCCAATCGGCAGTTGACGCCAACATGAACATGATCCGAGTTTGGGGCGGCGGCCAGTATGAGCCGGATTGGTTTTATGACATGTGCTCGGAAATGGGCATCTTCGTCTGGCATGATTTCATGTTTGCCTGCAATCTATACCCAGCCCACGACAAAACGTGGCTGAAATCGGTACGCGAAGAGGCACGCTATCAAATAAAGCGCCTTTCTGGTCAGGCCTGCATGGCCCTTTGGTGCGGTGACAATGAGCTGGTTGGCGCGCTAAATTGGTACGATGAAGGCAAGGCCGATCGAGACCGCTATTTGGCGATTTATGATCGTCTCAACCATAGTCTGGAAGAGGCCGTTGATGAACTTGAACCCGACATTCCTTTCTGGCCATCCTCACCTTCTGTTGGACCACTAAACTTCAGCGATGGCTGGCATGATGACAGGTCGGGCGACATGCACTTTTGGGATGTGTGGCACTCGTCAAAAGACTTCGAGCACTATCGCACGGTGAAACCCCGCTTCTGCTCTGAATTTGGCTTTCAGTCATTCCCATCGATGAAGGTGATCGAAGGCTTTACTGAGCCTGAAGATCGCAATGTATCGTCGAAAGTGATGGACGTGCATCAGCGAAATGAAGGTGGCAATAGCCGTATTGTTGAAACGATCTCGCGCTACTTCCGGTTCCCTGATGGTTTTGAAAACATGGTCTATCTCAGCCAAGTCAGTCAGTCCCTTGCGATGAAAACGTCAATTGAGTTTTGGCGCGCGCAGGCGCCCAGATGTATGGGCACGCTATATTGGCAATTGAATGACACATGGCCAGTGGCGAGCTGGTCGAGCCTTGAATATGGCGGCAATTGGAAACTGACACACTATGCAGCAAAGCGCTTCTTTGCGCCTATCTTGATTACGGCACAGCCCGATGAGGAAAACGGGGACATTGTTTTTTATGCTGTTTCCGACCTAGAAGGCGCGAGCACACTCTCGCTGAATATTGAATTGGTAAGCATTTCAGGTGAAGTAAATACTCACAAAGTCTTGGACGTTGAATGTGTACCAAACAGCGCGCAATCAGTATACCGCATGAAGGCGTCCGATGTGCCCACGAATGCATTTTTGCACTTCACCTGGGCGGACAAAGCGGGGCGCAAAATGGGCGAAAATGACTATCTGCCGCAACGGCCCAAAGCGTACGCATTTGAAACGCCCGCTATTGAAGTGAGGCAATCGATTGCAGAAGATGGTGGCGCACAAGTTACCTTGGTTTCAGACACACCAGCACTGTTTGTTACTTTTGACCATGGTGGCGCGGACATTTATTCAGACAATTGTTTCACTCTATTGCCGAACAGGGAAAAGACGATCTACATCGCTCGCAAACGTGGCGGCGATACATTTAACACCGCCAAGTCTTTGCATTATTTAAAAGGCTAGCCGCGGCCGCGATAGGTTGGCACGTCTTGGCTTGGTATCCATACCGATTTCGGCGCGTCGCCCGTTTGCCAGAACACATCAATTGGGATGCCACCACGTGGGTACCAGTAACCGCCAATGCGCAACCATAGTGGATCGAGCAACTCAACGAGGCGACGGCCAATTGAAACCGTACAATCTTCGTGAAATGCGCCATGATTGCGGAATGCGCCGAGGAAGAGTTTTAAGGACTTGCTTTCGACTAGCCAATCGCTCGGAACGTAGTCAATCACCAAATGGGCAAAATCTGGTTGCCCTGTCATAGGGCAAAGAGAGGTAAATTCAGGTGCAGTGAACCGCACGCAATAATGTACGCCCACTTGCGGATTTGGCACCTTTTCTAGCACCGCTTCCTCAGGACTATTTGGCAATTTGGTTTCGCCACCCAATTGAGTGAGATTGGCGTAGATGTCTTTTTTGTCGGTCATTTTTTCTCTTCTAGTTAAACGCCACGTTGATTGCCCCAAAGCATAACATGCAGCTGAGGCAGCACTGTCGCGGTATACCAATGGGTTTGGTTGACCTTGTCGATCAACCACAACATGCGTTGGTTGATGCCTTCAAGATCAATCTGTGCGTTTTCATCTTCAGCTGGCGGTGGCGTGTGATTGCCGGGCTGCAGGTAAATTGGCAAATGTGGATGCGATGCTGCAACTTCTTGTGCAAACTCTAGGTCCAAATCGTCAAAAACCACAAACTTCAAAACTGTATTGCCAGCCGTTTCGCCCGCCTTCACGCAGGCGGCAAGCTGGCGGGCATCAAATACCATTTCGCTTGAAGGTGGTTTCGGGCTCAGCACTAAAACATCAAGATCCCCAAACCACGGCTTACACACACTGCCTTGCGTTTCCATTGCAAAAGTGAAGCCCTCGACCTTGCCTAATGCAAGCAACTCTTCAAAGGGCTGTATGGCAGGGTTGCCGCCAGAAAGGGTAATCATGATTGGCTTGTTGCCAGTAAGGGATTTGACTTGATCGAGTATTTCCCTTGCATGCATTGGCTTCCAATTTTGCCGATAATCATTATCAACGGCATGCAAGCTATCACACCAAACGCAGCGATAATCGCAACCACCTGTGCGGACAAAAACGGTTGGGCGCCCAATGACAACTCCTTCGCCCTGAATGGTGGGGCCAAAGATCTCGCTAACCTTTATGCGCTGCTCAAAACTTGTCATCTAGGTCGGTACTCTGCCCAGGTTTTTGGCGTTTCGCTGATGCGCACTGCTGCGGTTTCTGGGAATCGTTTCTTACACCAATCAAAAATGCTTTTTGCCAAAAACTCAGCGGTTACAGCGTCACTTTTGAACACTTCATTGAGGTGCCGGTGGTCAAGCGTATCGTCAATGTATGATTTAAGTGCTGCGAGTTCTTGATAGTCCCGAACAAATCCGAATTGATTTAAAGTCTCTGACTTTAGCTCCACCACAACCACATAATTGTGGCCATGAAGGCGCGCGCATTGGTGATCACTGGGCAAGTCGGTCAATTGATGAGAAGCCGAGAAGTGAAATTCTTTGGTGATGGTGTACATTATGTCTTCCCACCGGTTGCTTGCCGCCAAAAATTTGGATCGGCGTAGATGGTGGGATCTTCAACTCCAGCGATATCAAATGCCTCACGTCGCTCAACGCAGGTTCCACACCGCCCGCAATGTTGCTCGCCACCTTTATAGCAGGACCAAGTGGTTTCAAAAGGCACGCTATACTTTGCGCCATCCGTTACGATGTCGGCTTTCGATTGGTGCACATAGGGCGCCATCAGCTCTATCTGTGCATATCCATCTAGAGCGTGGTCCTGCATTTTTTGGAACGCATTGATGAAATCTGGTCGACAGTCTGGATAAATGAAATGATCGCCACCATGCACTGCCGCCGCCACTGCCTCTGCTCCATTTGCCGAGGCAATGCCAAAGGCAATTGCGAGCATGATCGCATTGCGGTTTGGCACCACGGTGACTCGCATTGTGTCTTCTTCATAGTGTCCATCGGGCACATCCAAATCGTCCGTTAGCGCGGAACCGGTAAGGCTTTGCCCTATATGTTGAATGTCGATGATTTGGTGACGAACACCAAGCTGCGCAGCGCAAAGCGCGGCGCTATCAATTTCTTTTTTGTGCCGCTGACCGTAGTCAAACGACAACAAGCCCATCAATTCATGTTCATTGTTGATCCGATACGCAAGCGTCACCGAATCCAATCCGCCTGAGCAGATTACGATGGTTTTCATTTGTCAGTCCTTGTTTTGTCCGGGTAGGCTGCGACCGGTTTCGGTGCCGTGTCTATCAGGCCAACGTGAATAGCGAAAGAGGGCAACACTCATTTTCAATTGCCCATCCAAAAGTAATATTCAATACCAACTGGAGGCGTGCATACATTGACCTAGGATCATGGGGCTGCTAAACATGAATCATCATTCATGTTTGTTGAGAGGCATCGTGACACCAAAGACGAAGCGCGGCAAAAACCGCCGCGAGAAAATTCTGCGAGCTGCCGAAAAAGTATTCGGCACAATGGGCTTTGCTGATGCCTCAATTACTGACATCACGCGAGAAGCGGACACTGCTCAAGGCACACTCTACATATACTTTAAAGGCAAGGAACAGGTGTTTTCCGAGCTTGTTGAAGAAATGGGCCACTTAACGCGCGAGGTGATTGCGCAAGCGGTCGCTGGGGCGGACACGCGGTTGGAAGCAGAACGACAAGGCCTAAAGGCATTTTTAGAGTTCGTGCGGGAACGCCCTGAACTCTACACCATTGTCGAAGAAGCCCGATTTGTTGACCCAGTGGCGTACAAATCCTACTTCGCCAATTTTGCCCAAGCATACCAAACCGGACTGGAAGAGGCGCAATCAACCGGTGAAATCAGTGCCGGCGACAGCGAAGTGCGAGCTTGGGCATTGATGGGAATAGCAAAGGCTTTGGGCGAACGGTATGCCATTATGGATCAGGCAACCGATATTGAACATGTCGTGAATGTCGCTTTTGACCTCATCGAAAATGGACTACGTGCATGACGACCCGGTTGGTGACATCATGCCCCATAGACAATTTGTCCAATCAATTGACGGGACGGCGGATCACCCTGAACAACCCCAAACGCAGCAATGCGCTGGTTCCTGAGCTAACACGAGAGCTACTTGTTGAGTTAGAAACCGTTAAAGATCGTGGAGAGAAAATTGTAATAATTGACGCCGAAGGCGCGCACTTCTCCACGGGTGGCGACATTGGTCGCTTCGCTGAACAGATTGATCAAAAAAACGGCCAATCCTTTGCCCACACATTGGTCGAACAACTGCAATTGATTGTGTTCAAGCTTCTAGCTATGGACGCGATTATTGTCACCGCCGCACAAGGGGCAATCACTGGCGGCAGCGCTGGGATTGTGTTTGCGTCAGACCTGGTCGTTTTTGACGAGACCAGTTTCATACAACCTTATTATCGCGAAGTAGGGTTTGCACCTGATGGTGGCTGGAGCGCCTTACTGCCAGAGATTATTGGTGCAAAACGTGCAGCCACAATACAGCTAGCCAACAAACGGATTGAACCGAAAGTGGCCGTTGAATGGGGTATCGGCCAACACCTAACCTCAGTCGGTAAAGCACAAGAAAAAGCACATTCAATCGCAATGGAACTTTCGCGGCTACCAAATTTCGATGCATTGACTATTGCGAAGCGTCTCGTCTGGAACGAAGAAAAGCTGGAAACAATTGAAAGAGGGCTAGAAGCCGAAACAGGTGCGTTTTTAAACCTATTTCGCGCTCCGCATATTCCGTCAACCCTTGCCGCATTTAGCACTGGTCGCGCGAGTTGAACATGCATGATTTCATCCCCGACATGGCTGCGAAGCGTGCAGAACTAACCCCGAAAGACATCGCCTTTACGACATATGAATCTGGCGAACAGTGGAGTTACGAGCGCGTCAATGAGGCGGCAAACAACCTTGCACACAGTCTTAAAGAACTTGGACTCGCGGCAGGTGACCGACTTGGCATTTTGACACGCAACAATGTGGAGTTCTTCGTTACGCTATTTGCTTGTCAAAAAGCGAAATTGGTTTTGGCCCCTTTAAATTGGCGACAGCCCGTCGCCGAATTGAAGCCGGTTATCGAAGGGGTTGGCATTTCCGCAATCATGTTTGACGAACCCAGCGCCGTCGCGGGTGCGCAGTTGGCAAAACAATTTGGCATCGCCTCAATCGGTATCAACGCAAAGGCAGCTCATTCTTTTGACGATCTATGCAAAGGCATAGGCAAGCCAATAAATGCGATGGTGGATGCGAATTCTGTCTGGTATCTGCTGTTCACTTCTGGAACGACCGGGGTGCCAAAAGCGGTGATTCAAACACCAAAAATGGCATGGGCAAATGCGATCAACATTGGACAAGCCATCGGGCTAACGCGGAGCGACCGCGCGGTGAACTATTTGCCGCTTTTTCACACCGCGGGCATAAATCTTTACACACTGCCGGTGTTCCTGAATGGCGGTCATTCAACAATCGTTCCGCAATTTGACGCGGATGCATTGGTGGCGATGATCGGGCGAAAAGAGGTTTCCAAATTCTTTGGCGTACCTGCGATATACCAAATGCTCAGCCTGCGAGATGACTTTGACAAAATAGATTTTGAAGGCATCAAATTCGGGTGCGGCGGTGCGGCATTGGCAGAGAACCTAATTGCAAAATATGCGGCCCGTAGCGCTCTTATTTGCAATGGGTTTGGGATGACTGAAACTGGTCCCACCGCATTCTATATGGACGAAGCTAGCGTTGAAGCGAAGATCGGGTCTGTGGGCAAGGTTCAATCGATGACAAATATGCGGCTAGCGAACGTTCCTGATGGGCAAGAGGGCACCGGCGAAATACAGTTTTGCGGCCCCGCAATAACACCGGGATATTTTCAAGACAATGCAGCGACCGATGCCGCTTTTACCCTCGATGGCTGGCTGAAATCAGGCGATGTTGGACGGCGCGATGCAGATGGTTATGTCTATGTAGTTGACCGCATAAAGGACATGTATATTTCTGGTGGCGAGAATGTTTATCCTGCAGAAGTGGAAAAAGTTCTCGTGACCCATCCAGATATTTTAGAAGCTGCAGTGATCGGTGTCGCTGACGAAAAGTGGGGCGAAGTTGGCGCCGCGTTTTTGCTGCCACGCCCTGACCACAACATCGACACTGCTGCACTAACAGAATGGTGCCGTGCGCGACTTGCGCCATACAAAATTTCAAAGAGTTTTCACGTGGTGGATGATTTTCCGCGCACAGCTGCTGGCAAAATCCGCAAACCCGATTTGAAGGAGATTTATCTCAATGCGCAAGTTTGAAGGTGTGTGGCACCCTACTCAGGCCGACTTTGATTTGTTTGCTGAGATTTCTGGCGACGATAATCCAATACATGTTGATACGGACTTTTCGGCCAAAACACGTTTTGGTCGCACTGTTTCGCACGGCATGTTGCTCTATTCAAAGCTCTGGGGGCTATTGCAGCAGAATGTGCCAGACGCACAACAAGCTTCGCAGGAATTAATGTTTCCGCGCCCGTGCTATGCGGGTGATGTGATCTCGCTAAAGATTGAAGAAACAGAGGCAAACAAGTTTTCAATTACTGCTACACGTCAAAGCAACAACGAGAACGTGTTGGAAGGCACGATGGAATTGACATGATGCACATCGATCAAATTGAGAAAACCACCCGCGCGTATTCTGCCAAAGATATTGAGAACTACGCGCTACAAACCGGTGTTGGTGTAGAAACTATCACGTCTATTCCAGAGCCTTTGTTGGCGGCGCAGATTTCATATCTGTTGGGTGTGAAGCTGCCCGGCAATGGCACCATGTATCTAAAACAAGAAATGGCATTTCCCAATCGCGCGCCGCTTGGCGAACCGATTACCACAAGTGTGCGGATTACAGATTTGCGCAAAGAAAAAGGTCTAGTCGATCTATGGGCGAGCTGTGAGACGGCCGATGGCACAGTGGTGTGCGAGGGACGCTCATTGGTCATGAATAAGGTCAATTGGGACTGAGTCAGTATCCTGATTGCAGCTACAGGCTGCGCGCAAATTCAGCCACAGTTTGAGCGAACTGCTTCGGCTCTTCAAAATGCGGCGCGTGGCCAGAAAGTGCAAAACCTTTCTTGGTCGCTTCTTGCGCCTGCGCAACGATCCAATTGGCCACTGGCTCACCATAGGCCCTGCTTTTTTCGCCATAGCAAACCAACATTGGCACATCAATTTTGGCGATGGTCGCGCGTTCGTCGAGCTTTGTTAGGTCTACCCACATTTGGTGCATCTGTTCAGGATCTTGCTCAGAAATTGTCTTTGCCGCTGCGCTGGCGGGCCAATGATCTGGTCCGGCTTCGGCAGCAAACATGCCCGATGCGACAGCCTTGGCACTCAATGCCCAATCGTCACGCAAATGGGCTGTACTGGCCGCGATGGTTTCTACTGTTCGACCAACAAGCCCCAATTCCCAATCGCCTTCGTTGACGATTTTTGGGCTCATATCAACCGTGATGAGGCCCGCGACTTTTGTTGATCCAAACCGGCGCAAATAGTTCCACGAGATCGCTGCACCCATGGACCAGCCGACAAGAACAATGTCGTTCAAGTCATTGCCAGCAATCAACTTGTGCACGAAATCCGCACACTCATCGATACTCGCCTTCAAATGGGCTGACCCGCCGTGTCCAGGCAGATCAGGGGTATAGCATTCAAAGGCGTCACCCAGTAGCTCAATCTGCTGATCAAAGGCGCTGCCATTCATTGTCCAGCCGTGCAGAAAGATGATCGTTTTTCTTTGTTTTTCCGCCCTCATTTACGTTCACCGCGCAAACGCCCAACAACGCCTTTGGGGAAGAAGTAAACGGAGAGAACAAACAAGATGCCGAGCCACAAAAGCCAACGATCTGGATTAAAGATCAGCGGCAAAAGGGGAAGTGAAGACGTAGCGTCGGCGGCCACCACCATTAGATTTTGCAGATAGTTTTGAGCAATGACAAAAATCGTTGCGCCAATAACCGCCCCGTAAATTGTACCCATACCGCCAATCACGACCATTAGCAGTATGTCGATCATAATCTCAAAACTCAGGGTTGTGTCCGGGCCAACATAGCGCAGCCAAATCGCATAAAGTGAACCAGCAACTGCGGCGCCCACCGCAGAAATGATTGATGCACCGGTGCGGAAAAACACAATCTTGTAGCCAACCGCTTCGGCTCGAAATTCATTTTCTCGGATCGCTTGCAACACCCGACCAAAAGGCGAGTTTACGACGCGTAGGAACACCAGAATAAGTGCCAGGCTGCCAAAGAACATCAAATAGTAATTCAGCAATTTACCATTGATCTTCACCCCCAGCACGGGATCAGCGAGATATTTTTGCGCTGATGTCTGGGCGCGCGGAATCTTGAAGTTCAAGCCATCTTCGCCACCTGTGATACCGGACATTTGGCTGAACAAAACAGCGACAGCTGTGGCCACAGCCAAGGTGATCATGGCAAAGAAAATAGCTCTAACACGCAGACTGAAAAGACCAATGATCGCCGCTAATATTGCCGCAACCAGCGCCCCGGCCAAAGTACCAGCGATCAGCGCATCAAACCCGCGCCCCATATGAACAGACGCGAGTGCAACGCCATATGCACCAACGCCAAAGAACATGGTGTGAGCAAAGCTGACAATACCCGTATAACCAAGCAGCAGATCGTAACTGGCAACCAACGCAATGAAGATGCAAATGCGCGCCGCCGTGTCCAACGACCGAGTGCCGGGGAAAAGGAAAGGGGCAAACGCAAGTCCCAAAAATATGACGACGAGGACAAGCGATAAGATTTTGCTGCGCGGCATGTCGCCAGAAAGGATGTGTTTCAGCATTTTACTTGGCCCTCACGACTGGCACCATGCCTTGGGGTCGCCACATCAAAATGAGCACCATCAATCCAATATTGGAAACAAGGGCGAGTTTGGGGTCGAGGAAGCCAACATAGTTTTGCAAAAGGCCGACCAGCAGCGCACCGATGAAGCATCCTTCAACCGAGCCGAGCCCGCCGATAATGACAACGATAAACACAAGCACCATCAAGTTGCCGCCCATATGCGCGGTGATGACCTCTTGGTATAAACCCCACATCACGCCGCCCAATCCGGCAAGCGCAGAACCTGCAATGAAAATCGAGATGAACACCAGACGCAGCGGATAGCCAAGTGCTTTCACCATCTCGCCATTTTCGACGCCAGCACGCACGATCAATCCAATTTTTGTATGCCGCAGCACCCAACGCATGGCAAAGAAAATGCCCAAGCCAAAAACGACGGCCAGCAAGCGGTATTTCTCAACGGCTGCGCCGAGAAAGATGAATGCGCCCTTGAGCGCTTCAGGGCGGTTGATGAATA
The DNA here is from genome assembly GCF_030159895.1 of Maritalea porphyrae. Classification (GTDB taxonomy): domain Bacteria; phylum Pseudomonadota; class Alphaproteobacteria; order Rhizobiales; family Devosiaceae; genus Maritalea; species Maritalea porphyrae. Next base: position 924,737 of record NZ_BSNI01000002.1, on the reverse strand, counting down.
TCTCATCTGGTCCCCACAGCACCAAAATAAGTTGTTCGACAACGATCATGCCGCCCATGGTGACCAAAATCTGTTTGAGGTGCGCGCCATAGACGGGCTTGACGATGACCCGCTCAAACGCCCAGCCGAGCGCCCCTGCCCCAATCATTGCGCCAACGATTGCCGCTAGAATGGCAAGTATATTGAGGAATAAGGACGGTGCACCGGTGAGTGCGCCAAGGGAAAGCAAAATGGAAATGCCAATAAACGCACCCACCGAAACAAAGGCGCCGTGACCAAAATTGATCACATCCATGAGACCAAACACGAGCGTTAACCCCGAGGCCATGATGAAAATCATCATCCCCATAGCAAGCCCTGAGACTGTTAGCGTCATCCATGAGCTTGGTGCTTGGATTGCGACCATGCCCACCAGCATGAGCAAAGGCACCAGGGCGATTGGGATATAAGGTGCGAACCGATCTTTTAGGCTGGCTTGCCCTAAGGTTGGATTGTGTTGTGGGGCAGTGCTCATGATGCCTCCATGTTCAGGCCCATAAGCCTTTCTTGCAGCTCATTGTCTTGCGCCAACTCGTTCATCGGGCCAGTCCAGATAATCTTGCCATCTTCCATAACTGCGCAATGATCACCCAGATATTTGGCGACTTCGAAATTCTGTTCGACCATCAAAATTGTTGCCCCTTTTGCCTTAAGCTCGGAAAGAGCCGCCGCCATTGTGTTGATAATGGCTGGCGCCAAGCCTTTGGTCGGTTCGTCAATGAGGTAAAGCTGACGTTCTTCTGCCATTGCCCTTGCTATCGAAAGCATCTGTTTTTGACCGCCGGATAAGTTGCCTGCAGCCGAATGCCAAAAGGTCTTCAGCGGCGGAAATGCGAGGAAAATACGATCCATACGCTCTTGCGATAATGGTGCGCTGACCGCTGCCAGCCGCATGTTCTCTTCAACCGTTAGGTCAGAGAATATGCCCATATCCTCAGGCACATAGCCAACACCCTGTTTGGCGATTTGCGCGGTCGGTTGCCTGGTGACGTCCATGCCAGCTAACTCAATAGTGCCTGCGTGCGCCTGCCAAAGCCCCATAATTGTGCGCAATGTGGTTGTTTTGCCTGCGCCATTGCGCCCCAGCAACATAGTCACTTCGCCTTTGGGCACTTCAAGGTTTACGCCATGCAAAATGTTGTATTGGTGGATGTTCGCGTGCACATCTTTTAGCGACAGGAGACTATTCGACATGGCCGAGCGCCTTTCCCATATAGGCCTCTTGCACGATCGACGATGACATCACGGTTGAAGGGTCGCCATCAGCAACTAGCGCGCCATTGTGCAAAACAATAATTCGATCAGCCAGTGTGCGGATGACATCCATCTTGTGCTCAACAAGCAACACACACTTCGTTTGGTCATTTTTGAGCTGTTCGATCAACTCAAGCACCACGGGCGCTTCATCGGCGGACATGCCGGCGGTCGGCTCATCAAACATATAGATCAGCGGATCAAGCGCGATTAGCATCGCCACTTCAAGTTTGCGTTGATCGCCATGTGGTAGGGCCGAAACAATCGTATCGCGCTGGGCGAGCAAATTGACATTTTGCAGCACCTGATCGGCGTCTTCACGAATTTGCACATGATCATCAGCCATTGAAAACAGGTCAAAACCCTTTTTAGCTTTGGATTGGATGACCAGACGTACATTCTCGAACACAGTGAGATTAGGGAATAGATTGGTGAGCTGGAATGCACGCCCAATGCCTCTTTCAGCGCGTCGTGCCACTGGCAATCTAGAAATTTCTTCGCCTGCAACTTGCACTGACCCGGCAGTTGGTGTGATTTGTCCGCTGATCAGATTGAAGTAAGTCGTTTTGCCTGCGCCGTTTGGCCCGACAATGGCGGTTAACTCGCCTGCGGGAAACACACAGCTGATCGCATCAACCGCCACGTGGCCGCCAAATCGGACGGTCAGGTCTTTTGTTGCCAATAATGGATGTGACATTGTTCGCCAATTCATCTGGTTTGGCCGGGGCAAACCGCCCCAGCCAGATTTTTGTGACTATTGATTGCGAATTGGAATTGGCAATTCATCAATTGTCAATTCACGCACCAAACTTGGGATGCCGTAATCGACGTCATCTTTGACCACGGTTTTGAAGTGATACATGGTTTGCAGCGCCTGATGGTCTTCAGGACGGAATGTCATAGTGCCCTTTGGGGTCTCCCAAGACATGCCTTCCATCGCTTCAATCAGCGCTTCAGTATCTGTTGAACCAGCCTTCTTGATGGCTTCAACCGCAGCGATACCTGCTGCCATCCCACCAGCGGTGAAGAAATCTGGCGGGCTGTCATAGCGATCAAAATGCTCTTTAACGAGCCAATCGTTCACAGGGTTGTCGGGCAACTCGTAATAGTAATAGGTCGCCCCTTCCATGCCGGGAAACTCTTTGTAGGCTTTGAGTGCCGCCAAAATGTTGCCACCCGTTGCTATTTCAATGCCGAACCGTGACGGGTCCATAGCATTGATTTTGCTCATCGGGTTGCCACCACCGGCCCATATAATGAACAAGCGTTTTTCGCCTTCAAGGTCTTTCATTGCATTGAAAATACGCTCTGCCGCAGCCGTGAAATCGGTTGTGTCAGTTGGTGCATACTCTTCGTGCGCAATTGAGAAGCCCTTACTGTCCAGCGCTTCGCGGAAAGCAGTGATGCCATCTCGACCGAACGCATAGTCTTGTGCAAGGGTTGCGATGTGAACATTTTCGCCGCCCAGTGCAATCGCGTTGGCGACCGCATCCTGGCTTGAATTGCGACCCGTGCGGAAGATGTAGCGGTTCCAGTTAGATCCGGTGATTGAATCCGCAACTGCAGGTTCAACAATCAAGATCTTCTCATATTCTTCAGCAACTGGAAGCATGGCCAACGCAACACCAGAACTTACTGGGCCGATGGCCAAATCCACCTCATCGTCGCCATAGGCTTCTTCCAACAAAGCTTTGCCATTGTCTGGTTTTAGCTGTGTGTCTTTTTCAATGATGACGATCTTTTCGCCATTAATCTCCCATGTACCGCCCGTGGCATATTCAATGCCCATCTCAAGGCCTACATGGCTTTGTTTCGCATAGGCCTCAAACGGGCCGGTTTTTCCATAAATGTGCGCGATTTTGATGTCAGCGAGCGCGGTCGTGCTCATCAACAATGCGGTAGCTAACCCTAAAATTGGGGCTTTAGTCATCTGGTCCTCCCTCCAAACTAGAATTCATGAAATATGAATCATAATTCATGTTTAGACGAAAATGGAACACGCGTCAATCAAGCTGGCTTGGACAAGCGAACTCGAACGATGCCTAGAGGGCAGGTTTTCTCTGAATGTCAGAATACAAAATTGGCGGCGGGCACCTTGCCAGCCACCAAGCATTTAATGCGCAATCGAAGAGTACGACTAGTCGCGCAACAGGTCTTGCTGCTCCTTAGTGAGCAATCGTGGGGACAGGCCGTGCGTCAACAAAGTAAGCTTTGCCGTCTCTTCCAGCTCTTCAATGGCAAAAACTGCAGCTTCCAAGTCTTTTCCAGCAACGACCGGACCGTGATGGGCGAGAAGGACAGCAGATCGTTTTCCAGCCAGTCCCCGAACTGCATCTCCCATGGCAGGATCGCCAGGTACAAAAAATGGCAGCATCTTCAATTTGCCGACGCGCATAATGGAATAAGCCGTTAGAGGCGGCAACACGTCTTCTGGGTCAATATCGGGCAACAATGATAGCGCAACAGAATGGGTCGAGTGGAGATGAACTACTGCGCCAGTATTGTTTCGTGTTTCGTAAAATGCGCTATGAAGCGGCTTTTCTTTGGTTGGCTTTAAGCCGGAAACCAGCATTCCATCACTATTGAAATGGCTAATTTCGTTCGGATCCAAGAACCCCATAGATTTGCCCGTCGGCGTCACTAACAAATCCCCATTGGACAAGCGTACGGAAATATTGCCAGAGGCACCGCAGGTCAGCCCACGATCAAACATTGACTTGGCCCAAATGCAGATTTGTTCTTTCTGCTTATTGGCTTCGTGCATTTTCACCCCCAAGAACCGCCAATGCCTGCTTAAAGAAATTGGGCTCACCAAAATTTCCAGATTTAAGCGCCAATACTGTGTCGGTTCCAACAACGCTCAATGCGGGTACGCCTGGTGCAATTTCAGGTCCAACATCCATTGCGGCAACGCTTAGACCTTCAACCACAGCGCCGGAAGTTTCTCCGCCAGCAACAATTAGCCTTTCACCGCCAGCGTCAACGAACGCACATGCAAGCTGGGAAAAGAACTGCTCAAAAGCGCTCGCTATTTCTTCGCGGCCAAATTTCGCTTGTGCCTTTTTGACAATTCCAGGGTCAGCTGAAGAGTAGACCATTGGCGCTGTGTCTTGGGCGACCGCCCAGTCTGCAATTTCCTTGGCCGCATACGCGCCAGCAATCATTTGATCTGCTTTCAATTCAAGAACAGCGCCATCTGCCGTTTGTCTATAAAGCTCAACCTGCCCTCGCGTTGCGATTGAACACGAACCTGACAATATCAGAGCTTTGCCTTGCTTGCCTTCCCAATCGTTACCCTCAACAGTTGTGCCAAAGTTTGCAGGCAAGCCCATAGCAATGCCAGATCCCCCTACCAGCAGCTTTCGACCTTTCGCAGCAGCGCCAATTTCCATCAAATCTTGATTTTGGATCGCATCAACAATCACCATTTGCTTGGATGCCGGCATTGAATCTCGAATTGCCTCCGCGCCCTGACAAACAACCGAAAATGGTACGTTGCTCACTTCCCAACTGGTTTGCGGCTTCAAAACCTTGCGAAGATCCGGCTCAGTCATTGGCGTCAGCGGATGATTTTGCATCCCACTCTGATTGAGAAGTTTGTCCCCCACAAACAAATGCGCCTGAAAAACACTCCGACCATTTGCCGGAAATGCTGGGCAAACAAGCACCACAGGTTCACCCAATCTTTCAGCCAAGGCTTCAGCAACCGGGCCAATATTTCCTTCAGGTGTTGAGTCAAAGGTCGAGCACACCTTTAGAACGATCTGTTCTGCCCCCTGCTCCAGCAACCAATCACAAGCGCTAAGGGAGTTCGAGACCGCTTCTTCAATTGGGCAAGTTCGCGACTTAAGCGAAACAACACCCGCATCAACTTCACCAAAATCAGTGGTTGGCACGCCAACGAATTGGCGCGCATTCATGCCATTGGAGCGCAGCATCAATGCAATGTCAGAAGCGCCAGTAAAGTCGTCAGCAATTACACCGATTTTCATATTTCAAAGTCCTTGATCGGGCCCTGATCGAGCCGAAAAATGTGTGGAGCGACAACGCTTGGAAAGTGTTCTCTGACGAGCGGATCATGCCCCGGCACAATCAATTGCGGCTTTGAGGCGAGCGTCTTTAACTGTTCGAAACCTGCAAGCATTTCATCTTTGTCCACAACGATGGGGAAAAGCTTTTGGGCAAAGACATTTTCATAATAGTGAGCCGCATCCGATGCCAAACAAACATAACCCACATCAGTGCGCACCCGCACGGATTGCAGCCCCTTTGAATGCCCGCCAATGCAATGCACCGTTACGCCATCCGCCACTTGGGCGTCGCCATCAACAAATTCAACACGGCCAGAATAGACACGCTTTACCGCTTCGCAGATATGGTCTGCGGTGAACGGTGCGACAAGGGTTGGGTCGCACATGCACGGGCCAGTGGCAAACGCCATTTCGCGTTCCTGCAGATAGAGCTTTGCATTGGGGAACAAGGCCAAACCACCGGCGTGGTCATAATGTAGATGTGTGACAATAATCCGGTCGACATCCACAGCGCTCAACCCCAACGGTTTCAGCGCTTCACGCGGATCAATACTGATAGGACGACCTCGACGTTGACCTTCGTCCATGTCGTAACCAGTATCAACCAGAATGGTCTCTGTGCCTTTTTTGAGAACCCAAATGAAGTAGTCCATATGGTGCGGCACGTTGTGATGCGGATCGTCAATAAAGCTATCGGCGCGGGTTCGCGCATTGCGTTCTGCGTATTTAACCGCGTAGATTTCCCAATTTGACATCAGCTCACCTGACTAAAAGTCTCGACATGTTTTGTTTCGATCATATCAGAAACTTGCCGATCAAATGCGATGAAGTGCGCGCTTTTGAGATGATCACCAAATGCTTCGGGACTGTCGTAAATCTCGTAAAGCAACACCTCATTTGGTCGAGACGGGTCGGTGAGAACATCAAATTGCTTGCACAATGGCTCAAGCGAGACCGACGCATTGGCATTTTGCCTCATGAGGGGCATAAATGCCCCCCAATTTTCTGGTTTGATTTTGAACCTAACGACTACTGCGAACATGATAAGCCCCTTAGCTAAAAACGCCGACCATGGTCATGGAAACTGCAGGCACATAGGTGACAAGCAATAATGCTGCGATCGCGGCAATGTAGAGCAGAGCCATTTTCCGTGCGATGGTGAGCACCCCCACACCCGATATGCGCGAAGCCACATAAAGCGTTGCACCAACTGGTGGTGTAAATAGTCCAACAGCCACGTTACAGGTCATGATGACACCAAGGTGTACTGGGTCGACGCCAAATGTTTGCGCGGTTGGCAAAAACAATGGCGCGGTGAGCAAAATGGCTGGAACTGGATCAAGCACCAGACCCAAGATGAGCAGCACGATATTGACCAACAATAAGAACATCCAAGGGCTGTTAGAGAACTCTTGTACGAACGCCACCAAAATTTGCGGCATTTGCTCCAACGTGATCAGCCAACCCAACACGGTTGTTGCGCCAATAACAACCATCACAACGGCGCTCGTAACGAACGCATCAACGAGCAGTTTGGGCAAATCCTTGATGTGGAAATCGCGATAAACAAACATGGTTACAACTAGACCATAAACAACTGCAAGTGCCGCCGCTTCAGTTGGCGTGACCCAGCCGGTGAAGATACCACCAAGGATAAGGATGGGCATAAAGAGTGCGGGCGCGGTGCCAACAAATGATGTCCACAGCTCGCGGCGGCTCACCCGTTCTCCACCAGCGTCGCAGCCGGTTGATTTACCCACATAGTAACAAACGCCCATAAAGAAGACGCCAAAAATGATGCCAGGCACCATGCCAGCCAAAAACAGATCGGCCACGGAAACATTGCCAACAAATCCATAGATCAACATTGGAATCGATGGCGGAATTATTATGCCGATAGTTCCCGCGGAAGCCACAAGACCGGCTGAAAACCCTTTATCATAGCCCTTCTTGGCCATGTTCTTAATCATCACTGAGCCGATCGCAGCGCTATCTGCAATCGCAGAACCAGAGATGCCACCAAAGATCATTGATGCGCCAACGACGACCATGCCAAGTCCGCCTGGCATAAAACCAAATGAAGCGCGTGCGAAATTGATAATCCGTAGACCAACACCGCCGCGGCTCATCAATTCCCCAGCGATAATAAACAGGGGGATGGCCAAGAAGTGGTTTGGCTCAACGCCACCGATGAAGTTTAGGTAAAGCGCTTGAAGTGGGAAGCCAAGATCGAACACGATTATGGGTAAAACCGCGGTTAGCAAAATCGCCCACACGAGCGGCATACCGAGAAATACGGATGCCAGAAATACAAAAACGACGAACAATAGGGTCACGACAAATCCTCCAGATCGGCGCCGTCATTGTGGTGCGGCGATTGGTTGTCCTTAATCAGGTGAGGTGCGAAAAACTCGACCCCCACATTGTAGAGGTGAAAGATGAGACTTAGCGCCATACCAACGGGCATGGACGCATAGAGCAGCCCAACCGGCCAATAAAGAACCGTAGTTTTTTGCGCCCATGTATGGGTAGAAATAGACCACCCGGTAACAATCAAGCTCAAAAGCAGGAGGATGATGGCCAGATCGATAATCCGAGCGAGCCAAAGTTGAGCCACGGAGGGAAGAACCGTCTCAACGATTTCTGTGACGCGCATATGCGCGCCCCTCGCGACCGCTGCCGCGCAGCCCAGAAAAGTCACCCACAAAAGCAGAAAGGCAGTCACTTCCAGCGACCAAGCAAGGTCGAAACCAGCAAAACCGCGGAGCGACGCATTTGTGAATACTAAAATGACAATTGATGCACCGCCAAGCGCGAGCGCGAAATCGATTAGTCGGCTAAGCCAAACTAGACCAATTGGATAAATCGGTCGAAAGTCCATATCATCCTCCCAGTAGGGAAATGCCGGGGAAAGTTCCCCGACATTCTAAGCATTGTTACATTGCAGGCAGAGCTTCACGGATGTCCGCTGCGTCTTGCAAGATTTGGTTGACCTGCTCTTCGCCATAGACACCGCGTGCTTTTTCATACACTGGGAATACTGCGTTCCGGAATGGTAGGATTTCTGGAACAGCAACAACCGCACCTTCAGCTTTCATTTCTTCAAGCTGTTGTTCCACTGAGTTTTTCACCAAGTGGCGGCTAAAGACTGACGCTTCAGCAGCGGCTTTGCGCACAGCTTCTTTGTCTGCATCGGAGAACTTCTGCCACGTGGCTTCTGAAACAGTAAGCGGCAATGGGCTGTAAACGTGACGTGTAAGCGTGATGTTTGGTGCAACTTCATAAAAGCGAAGTGACTTGATCGTATCCACTGGGTTTTCTTGACCGTTTACGGTGCCCTGTTGGATTGACAAATATACGTCCGTGATTGGCATCACAACGGTTTGGAAACCAATTGCTTCCATAGACCAGCGGATCATATCGTTTGGATATACCCGCATTTTCTGGCCAACCGCATCTTCAGGCGAAGCCAAAGGATTTTTGGTTGTAAAGCTTCGGAAACCCGCTTCCCAAGTTGAAAGTACACGGAAGCCTTTTTCTGGAAGCTTGTCGAACTCACCCTGCAGCCACTTCGAATTATCATATAGCTCCCAACCTTGTTCATATGTATCCACCAAGAAAGGCATTGCCGTTAGGTTTAGCGAAGGCAAGTGGGTTGCGTATGAACCTGTTGCTGAAACGGTAAAATCGATGCCGCCCAACTGCAGCTGCTCAATCGCTTTTGGATCATTTGCAAGCTGGCCCGCTGGGAAAATTCGAACTTCGTAACGGCCTTCTGTATATTCCGCGACCTTTTCAGCAAACACTTCGGCTGCCGCTTGACGCGAACCGCCTGGGTTATCGGTGTGGCTAAACTTTAGCACTTCGGCGGCGTGTGCTGCCATGCCAGCAGCAGCCATCATGCCTGCTGCGATTGCAAGCGTTGAAATGAGTTTCTTCATCATGTTCCTCCCGAACATAAAAATTTTTGTTGCATTACATTGCGTATACATTAAATAATGCATTGTCAACAAACGTACATCAAAATGTGCGTGTGAAATGTGAGATGGAAAAATGTCAGGGACACAAATGGCCAACAAATTTGAGATCGCGGTTTTCAATGGTGATGGGATTGGACCCGAAATAATGGAACCAACGGTGGCCATTTTGAAATCACTTGCGGATGCAAGCGGCGCTTATAGTTTTAAATTCGATTTTGCAGACGCCGGCGCTAGTCACTATGCAAAAACAGGCGTTTCCTTGCCTGAGGCGTCTTTGGAAAGTGCGCGTAATGCCGATGCTATTTTGCTTTCCGCGATGGGTTTGCCCTCAGTTCGATACGAAGATGGCACAGAGATTTCACCGCAGATCGATCTGAGAAAAGAGCTCAACCTTTTTGCTGGTGTTCGCCCCGTCCGCATTGCACCAGGCCAAAAATCACCCCTCAAATTAGAAGAGAATCAGGCCATCGATTTCGTGCTTATTCGTGAAAGCACAGAAGGATTGTTCTATAGCCAAGGCAAAGGTGAAGTCACAAAGGACAGCGCCAGCGAAACCATGATGATTACGCGCCAGACCAGCGAAGACCTTTTTCAGTTTGCATTTTCGTTGGCGAAACAACGCAAGGCGCTAAACCAAGGCAAGGGCGAACTGACCTGCGTTGACAAGGCAAACGTATTCCGCGCGTTCGCATTCTTCCGCGATATTTTTGATAAAGAAGCTGCAAAACACACAGACGTGACCGCAAAACATGCCTATGTTGACGCTACGGCTTTGTGGATGGTTACAAAACCCTGGGACTTTGATGTCTTGGTAACCGAAAACATGTTTGGCGACATTCTTTCCGACCTAGGGGCAGGATTAATGGGTGGATTAGGCCTTGCGCCTTCTGCCGATATTGGCAAGCACAATGCCGTGTTCCAACCCTGTCACGGCTCAGCGCCTGATATTGCGGGGCAAAACATAGCCAATCCATTTGCAATGATACTATCCGCTGCAATGATGCTTGAATGGCTGGGCTTAAAAGCCGACAATCAGCAAATGATCAAGGATGCACAGCTGCTCCGCGATGCGGTAGATGCAGTTGTTGTTGATGGAAAGAAAACCACGCGCGATTTGGGCGGCTCCTCAAACACAACCCAGGCGGGTGAAGCAGTAATGGAACGATTGTAGTATGGCCAGTTCTAAACGCCTAATGGTTGCCTGTTATGGTGCTGGCTATTTTAGTCAGTTTCATTTTGACGCCTGGGATCGGATCAGAGACGCAAAACTTGTTGGAATTGCCAACCGCTCAGTCGACAAAATCCCAGACTTGGGCGTTGAAAAGTTTTCCGATGTTGACGTCATGCTTGCGGAAACGAACCCAGACATTCTCGACATCATTACGCCACCAGTTACGCATCTTTCGGCCATCAAAAGTGGCATTGCGAACGGCGTGCAAGCGATCATTTGCCAAAAACCATTCTGCGAAAACATGGCCCAAGCGAAAGATGCCACCCGACTGGCAAAGGAAGCTGGCGTTCCTCTAATCATTCACGAGAATTTTCGCTTTCAACCTTGGTATCGGCTAATAAAAGCCAAACTTGATGAGGGACTCATCGGCGACTTGCTACAACTGACTTTTCGGTTGCGCACTGGTGATGGCCAAGGAGCGGAAGCATATTTGGAGCGCCAACCCTTTTTTCGCGAGATGGACAAATTGTTGATCCACGAAACTGGCGTTCATTGGATCGACACGTTCAGATATTTATTGGGTGAACCCAAAAGCGTTTACGCTGATCTGCGCCAGCTCAACCCTGTCATCAAGGGAGAAGATGCCGGTTTCATGTTGTTCGACTATGGAAAGGGCAGACGCGCGCTATTTGATGGCAACAGATTATTGGACCACGATGCCAAAAACTGCCGAACAACTTTGGGCGAAGCCTTAGTTGAAGGCACAAGGGGCACACTCAATTTGCAGGGTAATGGAGCCGTGACATTTCGAAAGTTTGGTACTCAAGACACCGAGATTTTGTTAGAAGAACAGGACTGGGGCGGATTCGCTGGTGATTGTGTATTTGCCCTTCAACAACATGTGGTTGACGGAATTCTTGGACGTGGTCAATTTGAAAATGGGGCCGAAGACTACTTAAGAGTTATTGAAATCGAAGACGCTGCGTATAAATCTGCAGCGCAAAACAAACGGGTGGACATCTAATAAAGTGAGCCAAGAACAGCGGACGAAGTCACAAACGAAAACAGCGATTGATGGTTTGAAGGAGTTGATATTTTCTGGCGAACTGCCTGCCGGCTCTGACCATTTGGAGACTGAACTCGCTCAACGACTTGGCATGTCCCGGACCCCTGTTCGCGAGGCAACCCTAATGCTGGAGGGGCAAGGTTTGCTTGAAGTGCGTCCGCGTAAAGGTGTCCGTATTTTGTCGCTCTCCGTCGTTGACATGGACGAGATTTATGAGTTGCTCACTGAACTTGAAAGCCTTGCCGCTCGTCGGGCGGCAAACGCTGGACATAGCAAGGACGATTTGAGTGTTCTAGCGAACGCCATTGACGAGATGGAAACAGCGCTTGCAAGTGAAGATCGAGAATCCTGGGCACGCGCCGACGAAAAATTTCATACAGAATTAGTACGCTTGGGCGGAAATAGCCGGGTCATTTCAATTGTAGCAAACTTCAATAACCAAGTGCGCCGTGCGCGTGCGATGACGCTATATATTCGTCCATTGCCGGAAAAATCCAACGAAGACCACCGTGCTGTGTTGGAAGCTATTGCAGCTGGCGACGCGGCGCTTGCCTTTTCCGTTCACCATGAACACCGTTCGAATGCGCGCAAAATGCTTATTGAACTACTGAAGAAACACGGTTTGAAACACGTATAGAACACTTCTTGTTTTGCTTTTCAGAGCAAATCGCGCCACCATGCCCGAAAACACCATTGCATAATACCAACTAAATTTGCCGTCTACCTGCCCTCCCGTTGCGACAAGCAGCCTAGCATCCAAAATATCGAAGATGATCCGCACACAATAGCGCCACAAAAGATAGCTATTCAGCTTTTGCATCAACACCCCACGAAGGACGCTCCTAAAATGTCTAAATTGTCCGCAATCAAAAATGCAAAAGTCGTTCTTGGAGACGAAATCATAATTGGCAGCATCGGGGTGAGCGACGGAGAGATTATTTCCGTCGATCAAAGTAGCGGAACGACCGGATTGGATTTTCAGGGTGACTATTTGTTGCCGGGCCTTATAGAGCTTCATACTGACCAGCTCGAAAATCATTATCGACCAAGACCTGGCATATTCTGGAACCCTATGGCGGCCCTTCAAGCTCATGATGCGCAGGTCGCAGCATCAGGTATTACAACCGTTTACGATGCCGTTCGCCTTGGGTCGGATGCGGACACGAAAAATATGGGTGAGCATGTTGATGTTCTTGTTGGCGCAATTGAACAAGCCAATAGAGAACAGCGATTGCGCGCAGAACATCTTGTGCATTTGCGCTGCGAGTTATCATCGCATGACACCCTCGACCAATTTGACCAATATTGCGAACGAGAGATTGTCAAACTTGCCAGCTTGATGGACCACACACCGGGGCAAAGACAATTCGTCAAGATGGAGCAATATTACGCTTACTACCAAGGAAGAACAGGCAGATCCGATGCGGAAATGGAACGTTTCATTGCTGATCGCAAAGCGGATCAAGCTAAGTATTCAGATCGAAACCGAAGGGCGATTGTTGCGCGGAGCCGTGAAGCTGGTCTTGCGCTTGCAAGCCATGACGACGCCACCATTGCACATGTTGACGAGGCATTGGAAGACGGAGTCGCAATTTCTGAGTTCCCAACCACACTGGATGCAGCCCTTGCCGCCAGGAATGCGGAGCTAGCAATTTTGATGGGCGCACCAAATGTGGTTCGCGGTAAATCGCATTCTGGAAACATCTCTGCCACCGATTTGGCCGAACAAGGATTGCTCGATATTTTGAGCTCTGACTATGTTCCATTTTCGCTTCTGCAGGCAGCCTTTTCATTGACGAAAAACAGCGACCAAATATCCCTGCCTCAATCTGTTGCTCTGGTTACGAAAAACCCTGCAAAGGCTGCAGGGCTGGAGGATCGAGGTGAAATTGCGCAAGGCAAAAGAGCCGACTTAGTTCGCGTCACGCTTCCAGAGGATGGCGTGCCGATTGTACGCGCTGTGTGGCGCGACGGCTTACGGATAGCCTAAAGTGGTGCAAAAAAGGACCTACCCAGGGACATTGGTCTTGGTCGTCGGCAGCTCTGGAGTGGGAAAAGACAGCTTGTTGGCGGGGGCACGAAATCAACTCACAGGCCACGCCAGTTTCAGTTTCCCAAAGAGGCTGGTGACGCGCAAACCGGTTTCGGACCTTGAGGACCATGACACCGTTACATTCGACGAGTACTTGGGATTGGTCAGCAAAGGCAGCGCCGCACTAAGCTGGCAAGCGCATGGTCTCGGGTACATTATCCCCAAGACTATTGAAAATGACTTAGAAGTCGGCAAGGTCGTTGCGTGCAATGTCTCCCGCACCATAATCGCTGACGCCGCGAATAAATATCCGGTGCATGTCGTCAACATTGTTGCCGAGTTGGAACTGCGTGCAAAAAGACTGGCAAATAGGGGACGCGAGAACGAAGACAGCATTAGGCGTCGCCTCGCTCGAGAACCAATCGCACTCCCCACAGACATCCCAACAACTGAAATATCAAACAACGGCGAGATGAGAGTCGGCATAAAGGCTTTGGTTGATTTGCTTGTCTCGCTGCAGACACAAAATCAGGAATAACAGGTTCGCCCAGTCTGGGATGACATTAGAACGTGCACTGATCAAACCTAATATAAGGACCATGCCAAAGCCAGATTTTTGGTCTGGCAGCATCTTCCCAATTGCCATTATCATACTCTCTTGCAGCGATGGTTGTAACGCCTAAACCAATCCAACAAACGTGACCGAACCCGAATTAAGTTTGTCAATGCAAATGACCGAATGCGCTTGTTGTCCGGCAACAAATCCGCCGTATTCTGGGAACCGCTTGATAACGCTGGCTGGAACACTCGTAGCACATGCAAGCGCTTCTTCTAATTCTATTTGGGCAAAATCCCTTAGGTTTTGCACGCTGTTTGCAAGGTCAATATTTGCACCGGCTAATGTCCCATCTGAGAGCTCCAAGCGCTCATTTCGCATTTGCACCGTGCGGCCACCAAAGTTAAATTCGAGGGCCTCTGATCCCGTGAGTGCCATAGTGTCAGAAACTAGGAACAAGCCCCGAGACGGCGCTTTGGTTTGGAATGCAATGGAAACGTTGGTTGGATGCACATGATGTCCGTCAACAATTATGCCGGCTGCAAGGCACTTGTTGGAAAGAACAGCACCAACTAGACCAGGCGCCCGGCCGCAAGTCTGACTCATAGCGTTGAACAAATGCGTTGCACAAGTTGCTCCAGCTCTAATTGCAGCCATGCATGCCTCGTAATCGCCATTTGTGTGCCCAAGCGATACAATTGCACCTGCTCTGCAAAGCTTTTCGATTTGCTCTGGCGAAACAGATTCCACCGCTACAGTGACCATGAGGGTGGGCAAAAGCGCAGCGGCGGCGCATAGCACTTCGAGGTCTTTTTCGTCCATGGGCCGGATCAGGTCGGCGTCGTGCGCACCTTTCTTACAAACCGCTAGATGTGGACCTTCAAGGTGCAAACCCAAAATGCCTGGCACTTGATTTTCAATGGCCTTTGAAACTGCCGCTATCGCGAGATCAACTTGTTTCGGCGTGTCCGTTGTTAAGGTAGGCAACAACGCAGTGGTGCCTGTCTTAATGTGCACAGCAGACATGCGTGCTATGGTTTCAACTGATGGGTCATGGGTTAACAAAAGGCCACCCCCACCATTCACCTGCAGGTCAACAAAACCGGGTGCAACAATTTGACCAGGAAATGGCTTCACAAGGCAATTTGCGGGCACGAGGTTGTTTTCAAAGATGCCCTCGACGTTGCCGTTGTGAAGGACCAAGCTTTTTCCCCAATGCATGTTTTCACCGTCAAAAACGGCATCACCCGTAAAGGCAACCTTAGAATTCATTCAGAAACTCATTTTTCAAAATCGGGATTAAGTCTTTTGGAGTGTTTTGAAAACTCCGACAAAGCAATTGCGCCGACCAATGCACTGTCGTGCATCAAGTTTGCTGCAACAATATCTGGGCGAAACAGCTCTGGCTCAAAACTCAAGTGCTCTTGCACACTCGAAAGATAGCCCGGCGACAGACCAATTGAGCCACCAAGCGTAACTTTTTGTAGGCCGAGGGTCGTTGTTAGATCTGCGCATAGAATTGCAATGGCTTTCGCCGAGGTCTGCGTGATCTCAAGCGCCCAATTCGCGCCGTCAGCCGCAGCTTCAAAAACGTCGCGTGCGCTTCTGACTCTGTGGCCATTCTGATTTGCTATTCTGGATATGGCGCGACCGCCAGCTATGCTTTCTACCGTCGCTGTACGTCCGCTCCCGCAGATTGCGCTCGATAATCGGCTTGACGCAAACCCGACATGTCCAGCCAAACCATTGGGACTAGAAATTGGCATTCCATCAATTACAATGCCTCCACCTACTCCTGTAGATACGGTTACATAGGCAAAATGTGAAGTGCCAGCACCGCTGCCAAACCGGGCCTCAGCAAAGGCCGCCGCGATTGCATCGTTGCAGACAAAAACGGTGCAACCCAACCGCGCTTTCAGCAGTTCTTTGATCGGCGTATCTTGAATACTCGTCAGCGTGCCCACGTTGACTGCCGACCACACACCTTGTGTGGTGACGCGTCCGGCAACGGCAATGCTCACGGCATCAGGGATTTGCCAACCAACTTGGATCAATAGCCTTTCAATGGCATCGACTTGTTCACCCGGTGAAGCACCTGATGCCGTTGCACACTGAACACGTTCGGTGATTTTTCCATTTTCGATGCGGGCAGCGGCGAGCTTGGTGCCGCCCAAATCGACCGCAAATCCTTTCACACCCTCGATGTTTAGCTGTTGGTTCATCTGCGCTCTGCCGCATCCACGAACCAGCTGGTTGTAACTTCCAGCCGTGTCAAAGCACTTCCGACAGTAACCGCATTTGCGCCCTGCTCCAGCGCTAGGGCCGCCAACTCGGGGGTATTGAAACGTCCTTCCGCCATAACAAATGCATCAAGGGTTGCAAACTTCTGCACCAAGCTCAAATCGGGTGCATCGGTTGATGCAGAGTTGGTGCCAACATAACCAGAAAGCGTTGTCCCAACGATTTGCGCACCAGAATTTATCGCGTATTGCGCATCTTCGAAGCTAGCACAATCGGCCATTGCAATAACGTCCTGCTGCAGGATCGCTGCAACGATGTCTTCGCGCTGATCCGTGCGTGGTCTATCAGTTGCATCATAGGCAATCACATCAGCACCGGCTTTTGCTAAGGCTTCAACATCCTCAACAGAAGGCGTGATGCGCACATGAGTGCTGACCAAATCGCGCTTTGTGATCGCGATGATGGGCGCATTCACTAGCCGCCGCACCGCAATGGTGTTTTCAACACCTTCTACGCGGACCGCTATGGCACCACCTGCGATTGCTGCGGCTGCCATCGCTGCGATAATGTTGGGTTGATCCATTTGCCCATTGGGCACTGGCTGGCAGGACACAACGATCCCGCCATCCAAGGTTTTAAGGAGTTTCATTGATCACCCCATCAAACTTGGCAAACCAGTTGCCAATATCGGGAAAACACACACCAAAACCAGCACAATGATAGGTGGCAGGAGCCAAGGGAGGATCGCTTTTGCGAGCTTTTGGTATTGAATTCCCCCGACCTGCGCCACCACAAACAACGCCATTCCCATTGGCGGAGTTAGAATTGAGATCATCAAGTTTAAGACAATGATGATGCCAAAGTGGACCGGATCGATCCCAAATCCGGCCGCAATAGGCACCAGAATTGGCACGATAATGAGCAAGATTGCCAGTGATTCAACGAAGCAACCCAAAGCGAAGATCATCAGATTGACGGCAATGAGAAATGAGATTGGATCGCTGGCGATAGTGAGAAACATTTGTGCGATTTGTTGTGGGGCTTGCTCACGTGCCAAGACATATCCCAGAAGGCTAACGCCTGCGATGATCGTTGCGATAGATGCAGAAGTGGTGACTGTTTCGTAGAGGGCATCCCAAAGGCGTTTGAGTGTTAGCTCTCGGTAAAAAACAATGTCGATGGCGATCGCGTAAACAACAGTGATCGCCGCTGCTTCAGTTGGTGAAAACAATCCGCTAAAGATCCCACCAACAATAACGACAGGTGTCAGCAACGCTGGGAACGAGCGGATGAACAAGCCACCAATCTCGCGTTTGGTGCTTTTTTGATCGACAACGTAGTTTCTGCGCTTTGCCACAAAGTAGACCATGGCCATTAAAGAAAGTGCGCAAAGGACGCCCGGCACGATACCGCCAAGGAATAGTTTGCCAATCGATGTGTTGGAAGCCACGCCGTAAAGAACCATCGTAATCGACGGGGGCACCAATGGACCAATCATAGAGGATGCAGCAGTGACGGAACCAGAAAACTCGTCGTCATATCCCGCTTCGCGCATTACCTCGATTTCCATTTTCCCTAGGCCACCGGCATCTGCCAATGCCGAGCCAGACATGCCTGAGAAGAACAGAGAAGCAAGGACATTCACGTGACCAAGCCCGCCAGTAATATGACCTACAAGAGCGCGCGCAAACGCAAACAAATGATGGGTAATTCTTGATGAATTCAAAATGGCAGCAGCGAGAATAAAAAACGGGACCGCCAACATGGGAAAGCTGTTTAGTCCATCAACCATGCGCTGAACGGCAAAGGCTAACCCCATGCCAGTGAAATAGAAATACCCCATCGATACGAAGATCATCGCTATGCCAATAGGCACACCGAACAGCACGAGAAAGAGCCAAACAAGTCCAATTGTTCCAAGGATCATTTTGCTACGCCTCAGCCAGGAGTTCATTTTTGCGCTTGTTCAAACGCTGCAAAACACGAAATATTATGAAAAATGAAGCCACAAAAGCGGATGCGTAAAGCGCAGCATCGCTCGTTGGCAGGGTCACAGATTCATTGCGCAAGGTGCGCAAAACTGTTTTGTAGCCGATCCAACTTAGATTGCACAAAACAGCCAAATAGACCAAATCAATCAATGTGAACAAGGCGATACGAACGCGCTTTGCAAAAAGCTCGGTAATGAACCCCATGTTCAGCTGCGCATCGTTTCGCTCAACTTCAGCGATTGCCAAAAAGGCCATCCAAACCCACAGCCAACGGGCCAATTCCTCTGTCCACACGGGTCCCGCAACAATATTGGTACGGCCCAAGATCTGCAGCAGAACGACAAGCAACAGCACAATAAATATGAGCGATGCGATGATGCCTTCAAAGCTGTATCTGGAGTTCAATTTCACTGTGATTACCTTTTAGGTGAGCTGGGGGTCTCCCCCCAGCCCGAGGGAGTTACTCGCCAATTACTTCAGCGATTGCGCCCTCGCCGAACTCGGCTTCAAGCGTATCGTAGTATGGCTTCATTGCAGCACGGAATGGTGTTAGATCAGGATATGTGATTTCCAGACCACGCTCTTTGAATGTATCAATTAGGTCGTTTTCGGCGTCAATTGTCAGACTGTTGGATTTATCGCCACCCGCATCGACTGCCGCTGCAACCCAAGCTTGTTCTTGTGGGCTGAAACCGTCCCAGGTGGACTTTGAAATTTGAATAGCTGCCGATGCGATGAAGTGGTTTGTCATCGCGATATGGCTTTGAACTTCGTAGAACTTCATTGCGTCAATCGTTGGCAATGGGTTCTCTTCCGCATCAACTTGATTAGTTTGCAACGCAAGGTAAACCTCTTGGAAAGCAACTGGTGCAGGTGTTGCACCAGTGTTTTCAGCAAAGGCGATCAGGAATGGAACGTTTGGTGTGCGCAAACGCAAACCCTTCATATCGTCCATTGAATTGATCGCGCGGTTGGATGTTGTTTGGCGCGTGCCGTAGTACCAAACATCAAGAAGTTTGACGCCTTGATCTTGGAACTTGGCATCCATTTTTTGACCCCAAGGGCCCGCAATGATTTTCTTTAGATGGTCATAGCTTTCAACAACATATGGCGCGCCGATAAGCTTAAGCTCTGGAATGGTGTAGCTCATGTCTGGATAACCAGTCATGACCATATCAAGTTCACCCGCTTGAACTTGCGCCACCATGGCTTTGAAATCGCCCAAGGTGGCCGATGGGAAGAGTTTAACCTTCATCTCGCCGCCAGAAAGCGCTTCAAGATTTGCTTTGAATTCCAAAGCGCCTTGATAGACGTTTGAAACTTCATTGTCTTGCATACCAAAGGTTAGTTCTGTGGCGTGCACACTTGTCGTTGCTAACAACATGGCAGCTAAGCCACCAAGGATTTTCTTATTGTTTTTCATCGTTTCCTCCGTTTGATGATGAATGGCAAAGACAAGCTCCGCCAGCCGGTCAAGGCTTTTGTTCTTGCCCTGAAAGTTGAATTTGGTTCGAAAGATCAGCGTGTTTAGGCACCCGTAACCGCGCTCGATAGGAACGTGCTAGGTGCCGCTCGGTAACGTTTGTTGCTGTAACCACATCGCCGTTTAGGATCGCTTGATAGATTTCGCGATGTTCTTCATAGGCAATGGTGTCGTGCTTTTCAGGCTCTGGCATGGTCGGCCGATGTTCAAGCAACGCACTGACAAACATGTCGTGCAACTGCAAAATCACCGGGTTGCCAACAACCGACACAATCGCTCTGTGAAAAGCGATATCTGTCGCTGGGAATTCAGCCGTCCCGATTGAAGAAAAGTTCTTCTCTAGTGCTGTTTGCAGTTTTGTTATCTGCACATTGTCAGCACGGTTTGCAGCTTCTCTTGCAGCGCCTGCTTCAATAAATTGACGCATTTGCTCCAGATGGGCCGCACTTTCTGCATCACCCAAAATCTCGCGCAAATGCGATCCTGTTGTCATCAGAATGGCTTGGATGGAAGGCTTTGCGGCACGCGGACGCTTGCCCCCGCCTGTTTCCACATAACCTCGCATTTGCATTTGAGTGAGTGCTTCACGCACCGTCGGTCTAGAGGCAGAGAAATGCTCACACAATTCTCGCTCCGTCGGCAGTGCATCATTTAGTGTAATAGAACCATCACGAATTTGGCCGATCAATGCATCAGCTATCGCATCAGCTGCGCGCTTGGGCTCTTGCATTTGATTTTCTGTCGCCAATTTTCAGTCCTCCTCTTGATAAACAAAGACACCCCGAAGATAGGGCAAGAGCGCCAGTCGCTCAAGCCTCTGGTTTACCAAGTTGTCATTTTGGTATTACTAAATTTTCATATTGTCAAACAAAAATAATAAATGTATCAATTTTAAGCATACAAGAATGTCATTCAGGTGAGATTCTTTTACGAATGGACATAAGGAATGACAATGAATCGGCTAAAAGGCATGCACGCAGCGCTACTTACCGGACTTTCTGACGAAGGTGAGTTTTCCCCCACGCGCCAGCGGAGCATTAATGGGTATGTTTTACGACAAGGCCTGGACGGCCTCTATGTTGGAGGCAGTAGTGGCGAGTCTGGACTACTCACAATAGATGAATTGTTAGACCAACAGGCAATTGTCGCTGAGGATACAAAATCTGAAGACTGCCAACTGATCGCACATGTTGGCGCACCAAATTTACGTGATTCAATCCAGCTTGCTCAATCTGCGCAAAGACTCGGATATGACGCGCTAAGCGCCCTACCGCCTCATGCCTATCCGTTTTCTGACAAAGAAATCATTGCCTATTACACAGAGCTAAGTGCAGCAACAGACCTGCCCATGATTGTCTACGAAGTACCGATTCGAACAGGTAGGCCGCTAAGCAATGATGTCTTGGCGCAACTTCTCAATCTCAAAAATGTCGCTGGAATCAAGTTCACCTCAAGCGACATGTTCAAAATGGCGCGCCTGCGCAAGGCGCATCCGCAAAAACTGATTTTCTTCGGATTTGACGAGGTCTACTTGGCTGCTGCGGCACTTGGCGTAGATGGGGGCATCGGCACAACCTACAACATTCTGGGCAAACTGTATGCCGCGCTTCACACTGCAATTGCCAAACAAGACCTAACTCAGGCCCGGAAGCTTCAAGAATTATCACAAGAGTTTGTTGCGACCATTCTTTCAACAGGCGTTTTGCCCGGCGTGAAAGTCGCCATGCAGGAAATTGGTGTTGATTGCGGGCCAACGCGAGCGCCGTTTTTGGTGCAATCCACAGAGGGTGAAAAGGCCGTTAGAAGCCTCATTCGATCACCCGAATACCAACAATGGTTGGCGACATAAAATAATAAAAACAACAAGCGAGTTCACATTGCATTCACAGGAGGAAAAGATGCATTTGACGACTAAACTATTGGGCGCTGTATTTGGTGCTGCGGCACTGGTTGGGGGCATAACATCAGCCCACGCCGAAGCGTGGCCAGACCTGCCCCTAGGTTTGAAAAACGGCGTCGCCGTCAAAATCGACAACCAGATCATTGCAGGTCTAGGCACCGCTGGAAGTGCAATGTTTGCGCTAGATTTGGAGAACCTTGGCGACGGATGGCAAGCGATCGCATCTTTCTCGGGCCCAGCACCAGGGCAACCTGCTTTTGGCACTTCAAACGGCAAATTGTTTGTGTTCAGCGGGTCTGGCATGCAAGCAGACACAGATGTTGCACCCATCATTTTCGAGGACGTGCACGCCTATGACCCATCTTCAGACAGCTGGCAAAAAGTTGATGCCAAAACACCTGTGGGCTTTCTGGGTGCTTCAGGCCTATCTCTTTCTGATGGACGCATCGCAATAGTTGGCGGTTACAACAAAGAACTCTTTGACAAGTATCTGCATGAGGTCCTCACAACGGATAAAGCCGCGGAGCCTGAGAAGTGGGACAAAATTGTTGCTGATTACATGAGTATGGAACCGGCGGACTACCTTTGGAACAAAAAGCTTTGGGCGTTCGATCCGGCGACAGCCGGTTGGACAGATCTTGGCGAGAACCCATACGATCCGAACACAGGCAGCGGCATAGCTGTTCTTGGCGACGATGCGTTTATGGTCATCAACGGTGAGATCAAACCCGGCCTTAGAACCGATCAAGTCAAAACCATCGCCGTCGCTGACAACGAAGTGAGCTGGACGCTAAAACCAGAACTTCCGGCGCAAGATGGCGCGGAAGTTCAAGAGGGGTTGGCAGCTCCATATGTTGGCGTTTCCACCAACGGCGCTGTCCTTGTTGCGGGCGGCGCCAATTTCCCCGGCGCGCGCGCCAAAGCGCATCGTGGAGAATGGTTTGCCCATGAAGGTCTTAGCAAAGTGAGAGCCGATGGCGTGTTTACGTTCAACGATGACACCTGGAAACAAGTGGGTACATTGGATGAAGGCTTGGCTTATGGCGCCTCCATCACACTTGAAGAAGGCGTTTTGTTTATCGGTGGCGAAGACAACGACGGTAAACCACGCAACGAAGTGTTCCTGGTTGATTGGGACGGAGAAACGCTGACCATGAGTGACTAACCAGTTTTGGGGCGGCTTTGTTCGCCCCAAAACAATACATCAATGACAAATGTTGTTCATACTAATGCTGCGAGCTCGTCAAAGTGGTCAAATTGCACCTTCGCTCGTTTTCCCGTTAGTTCGCCGAAACCCTTTCGATGATATGCAAAATCGACGCCAGCTCTCTGTGAAGCTATTGCATCTACATCACTGTCTCCAACAAAAAGAGCGCTACTTTCCCGCACCCCAACAGCACCCAAACAGTATAGGATTGGACTCGGCTCGGGCTTTGGCGATGGTGTGGTTTCAAATCCAGCAACTGTATCAAAAAACTGACTGATCCCAACCGCCTTTACGATTGAAAACGCTCGATCAAAAGGACGATTGGTGCAAAGCCCAATTCTCGTGTCATTATCCCTCAACGTTTGTAACAGCGCTTCAACCCCTGGGTATAGTTTTGCCAATTTTTGCGAAGCGTCATAGGCTTTTTCAAAAGCAGAGGTGGTCGAAACCAGCTGCTCCGCAGTCAGATTTGCACCTGCACGCACAAGACAGCGGGCAATAAAAACCTCTTGCCCGTTGCCGACGAAGCTTTTGATTTCGTCTGCGTGCACTGCTTTATGGCCGATGCCTTCCAGCATCGCGTTGGCCGCTTGATGGAAACTGGGAAGACTATCCACCAGCGTACCATCGAGATCGAATATCACCGCCTCATAACTAAGCTGCATGTTGCTTTTGCCCCCGCGGCAAAAACACCGCGCTCTTTGAATTGATCACCAAACCAACCCTAAAACCGATATCAAGAATAGGTTGATCAACCGCGTGGCTCTGATCCACAACAATCTGCGTATTGGCGACATCCACCAAATAACGAACTTGAGCGCCCAAAAACTCTCGGTGTGATACAACGCCGTTGAGTTCTGACGCTTCAGAATTTTCACTTAAGGAAATGTTTTGTGGGCGCAACACCAAGCTACCTGTTCCCGTTGCTTCATTGTCTATTGGCAACTGTTCACCGGTTTCTAACATCAGGCGGGTTGAACCATTCGAGCGCACCAACTCACCCGCCAAAATGTTGGCGGTGCCAAGGAAACCTGCAACGAAAAGATTCTCCGGATGATCATAAAGCGTTTGCGGAGAACCAACTTGTTGCACGACCCCTTGGTCAAGTACTGCCATTCGGTCCGCGGTTGTGTTTGCTTCTTCCTGATCGTGGGTCACAAATATTGTTGTCAGTCCCAATTTGCGCTGCAGGGCCAGCAATTCGCGGCGCATTTGTACCCGCAAACTTGCATCAAGGTTAGACAGCGGTTCATCAAGCAATAAGACATCTGGCTTTGTAACGATTGTACGCGCCAAAGCGACACGCTGTTGCTGACCGCCGGAAAGCTGCGATGGCATGCGCTCGGCATAGTCCAGCAACCCCACCAACGACAGAGCAGCCTCAACCTTTTCATCGATCAGCCTCGTAGGCACCTTTTTTTCCACCAGCCCAAATGCAACATTCTTGCGGACAGACATATGAGGCCAAAGCGCGTAGCTTTGAAACACCATCCCCACATTTCGCTCCCAAGGGGGCAGGCCAGCCAAATTGCGATCGCCAACAAGGATTTGCCCCTGCGGTTGCGGGCCAAAGCCTGCAATGGCACGCAACAAAGTTGATTTACCCGATCCTGATGGCCCCAAAAAGGCAAAGAACTCGCCCGGTTCAATTTCAAGATTAACGCCGGTAAGTACCTTTGTACTGCCGAAGGATAGGTGCAAATCGCGAACGCTAATGCCAGATTTTGATTTGATATGTGTCATAATTATTCTCCCTAACTGAGCACCAACTAGTGCTCGCCTGTCCGTGCTTTGCGTTCCCGGTCAATAATGCACTGTGCAAGCATTGTGCCTGCAGCCACAATGACAACGGCCAGAATACCGAGGGCAGCGCCAGCGCCGCGTCCCGATGGTGTTTGCATGAATAGATAGATCCCGTAGGCCAACGGCGCATCGCTATCTGAGGACACCAGCATAATGGTGGCCGACAGCTCAACCGCAGCAGTTGCAAAGCTGGTGACAAAGCCAGCAAGAATGCCGCCCGACATCAGTGGAATAACCACTTTTCGGATTGTTCTTGAGCGTGTTGCGCCCAAATTTTCTGCCGCTTCCTCAAGTGACTGACTGACTTGTTGCAACGCGGCGGTGCAAGCCCGAAGGGCATAAGGCAAACGCCTGATCATTAGTGCAACAACAATGATGACCCACCAGCTTGCCAAAGGTTTGCCGACGAACGGCACTTCAAAATCATTGAACGTCCGCAGATAGCCAATGCCAAGCACAACTCCAGGAACGGCGAGCGCCGCAGTTGCCATATAATCGAGCCATTTCCGGCCGACAATTTTCGTACGCAACACGATATAGGCAATGGCTGTCGCCAACACGATGTCCAGGAACGCGGCGGCACCAGCATAAATCAACGTGTTTTTGATATATTGCCCGGACTGGCCGAACATGGTGTTGAAGTTTTCAAGCGTATAGCCATCTGGTAGTGGGCTGTACGACCAAATAGTGCCAAAGGCCAAAAGTCCAAGAGCGATATGTGGTGACAACACCAAAAGCAAAATTGCAATAACAATGCCATAAGCACCGATGTTTTCACGCGTTGATAGTTTTCTGCGGCTGAGACCGCCGCCGCCTTTTTGCGTGGTCGCGTAATCCTTGCCGCGCATCAACAAGAAGCTGGCCCACAAAGAAAACACAGAGAATGCCACCAAGATGAATGAGATTACATAACCCATTGGGTCTGAAATACCGATGGATGAAATCCGCAAATAGGCTTGTGGCGCGAGCATATTGTTGACGTTAAGAAGCAAAGGCGTTCCCAAATCGTCAAATACCTTGATGAACACAAGCGAAGCGCCCGCCAAATAGCCTGGTGCCGCCAAAGGAAACACAACACGCCGGAACAAGCGCAAACCATGGGCACCTAAGTTTTGCGCGCTTTCTTCCATTGAACGGTCAATATTGCGCAAGCTTGTCGACAGATTGATCAAGATGAACGGGAAATAGTGTACGCTTTGCACCAAAATCACGCCATTTAGCCCCTCCATGAAGGGAATGTTGATCCCATATTGAGCCAGCAACAAGTTGATTGAGCCATTGCGTCCGAAAAGAAGCTGCATTGCGATCGCGCCAACAAATGGTGGCATGATCAATGGAATGAAGCCCAAGCTTTGGATGAGCATAGCGCCGCTGAACTCAAAGCGCGATGTTATGTAGGCCAAAGGCAAGGCAAACACACTGGCCAGAACCACGGACATTGCCGAAACATAAAACGAGTTGAAAAACGATTCACGGAACAAGGAAGACGAGAAAAAATCGCCAAAGTTCTGAAGCGTCAACGCACCTGAATTTGGATCCAGGAATGCGACGTAAATAACCTTTGCGACTGGCAGGATGAGAAATCCAAATAGCAAAGTGGCAATGAATATTGCAGCGAGCGCTGTGCCTGAAAGTGAAGGAAATATTCGATCCGTAAGGGATCGCTTAATGCCCGGCTTGCCGCCTGCATCTTGTGTCGTCGTATCCATAATGAGGTCCTTTGGCAGACATGGTGTGTTGACGCCAGCGGCGTCAACACAGTTCCAAGGAGGGTGAAGCTACAAAAGGCTAGCAGCTTCGTTAGCGAGCTCGGTGGCGCGTTTGTAGTTTGCAACTACTTTTTCGTCCCACTGTTGCTCGATTTCTGCCTGGCGACCTTCAACAACGTCGGTCGCTTTCTTGCGCTTTTTCTTAAAGATGCCAGAGAAGTCCGGATCCAATGATGTGGCTTCATCAATCGGCACTTCGGCGATCAATGCGCGTGCCTCTGCGATGAGGGCTTTGGCTTGCGCATTGTCTGCATCACCAAGCTTTTCTTCGGCCATTTGCACGGCACGCACAGCTTCGCGCAGATCATCCAAACGATATGTGATCATCACATCAAACAAGGAGTTGACCACATTGTAGCGATCGCCAGATGTATTCACGTCGAAATTAACCGAGGCTTGGATCGAACCATCAAATGGATTTGGAAAACCTTCTGGTGCTGTGAAGTAAGCGTCAGCGTTCACTGGCAAACGACGAATTTCTGGCAGCATCAACAGCTCTTGCCCTTCAACGGACAGGAGGTAAGAAATGAAGGCCTTCGCCGCTTCTTCGTTCGGCGCGTTGGCAATCACGCCAACATTTGCCGGCACGATAGCGGTGGTTGATGGGTACACAAAATCAACTGGAAAACCAGATGCTTTTGATGCCAAGCCGAAGAAGTCAATCACGATCCCAAGGCCAAATTGACCTGAGTTCACACCATCTGGAACGCCAAAGCTACGCTCTGTTACGTTGGAGAAATTGCCCGCGATGAATTTCCATTTCTCCCAACCTTCTTCCCAACCGTCGCCTTGCAGTACTGTTTCTACAGTCAGGTGTGTGGTGCCAGAACGTGATGGCGCTGACATGCCGACGTGGCCAAAATATTCGGCCTTTGCCAGGTCATCCCACTCTTTTGCCGGCTCAAGATTTTTCGCTGCCAAGTAGCGCTCATTATGCATGATGCCATAACCCGCAGCGGCAAAACCGTTATAGAAGCCATCAGGATCGTTGATCGGATAACCGCCAACATCTGACGGGATTTTGGCATTAGAAACGCCGGACTTGATTAGCAGGCTGTCGCTTTTAAGAACCTCAAATGCGTCAGGCGCAGATGCCCAAAAAATGTCGCTTGTGTTCGAGGATGCTGTTTCTTGGATATACTTCACCGATGATGATGTGGACTTGTTGATCACCTCAACATCAATATCGGGGTACATAGCCTCAAAGCCTTTTTCAAAAGGCGTCGTAAGTGTTTTTGGAAATGATGTCACAACCACCAGCTTTTCGGCGGCCATTGCAGCGGTGCTCGCGAACGCGCAGATCGCCACGCCTGCTAGCAAGGCATTACGTAATAGTCTCATATTGGTTCCTCCCAAATATTTGGAGTGAGCAGTGGTGCTCACGCCCTTACATTTGCAACAGGTGTGCCAATATTGGTCCATCGTCTTAAGATGCTGAAATATATAACTTATACGCGGCGTGCGAAAGTTGAGACAAGCAGAACTACGCACCAAATGCGACCCGGATGTGTCAAGTTTGACACATCCGGAGACTACGAAGAAAAGTGTTTTGAAATGCCGTACTTTCTCATACGCAGATAGAGTTTTTTGCGCGGTATATCCAGAAGCGACGCTGCTTCGCCAATTGCACCAGCGGTTTGTTTTAGGGCTTCTTCAATTTTTTGTTTTTCAAATGCATCAATGGCTTCTTCCAAACCGGTTGCCGAGATCGTATTTCCATCACCATTGTTGGCAAAAGCAAGCGGGAGCCCGATTACAAAACGCTCGGCTGTGTTTTTTAGTTCCCGAATATTGCCGGGCCATTCATAGGCCAAAAGCTTGCGCCGTAGTTGGTCTGAGATTGTTGGCATTGGCCGATTGTGAAATGCCGCTGCTGCCTCAGCGAAACGACAAAACAACAACTCGATATCAGGCTTGCGCTGTTTGAGCGGTGCCAACTCAATCGACGCGACATTGAGCCTGTACATAAGATCAGCGCGCAATCTTTGAGCGGCCACAAGCGCGGATAGCTCCCCTTTCACCGCTGCAACCACTCGAAAATTTAGTTTTTTGGATTTGGCACCACCAAGCCTAGTCACTTCCCGTGTTTCCAAAACGCGCAACAAAATAGCCTGAAATGGCATGGGCATTGATTCTAGTTCGTCTAAGAACAGCGTGCCGCCGTCCGCCGCTTCGAAATACCCGATATGACTGGTATCGGCGCCCGTGAAGGCGCCACGCTCATGTCCAAAAAACGCGCTATCGACCAAGTTTGCTGGCAGCGCACCACAATTGACCGCGACAAATGGATGTGGCTTTCGCGCTGAGTTTTCGTGCAGACATCTTGCAACAAGGTCTTTGCCCGAACCGGTTTCGCCTTTGATGATTAGATCGACCTCCAAAGACGCCAAGGTTGCGACCTGCTGGCGCAATTGCTTGGCCGGTTCAGAGTTGCCAATTATTTGCGCTTCAAGTTGATCACTATTGAGCAGAGCTTTGAGTTTTTTGTTTTGCAGATGCAATGATCGCTTTTCGAGCGCGCGCCCAACAACCGCAGCAAGCTGGTTCGGGTCAATCGGCTTTTCCAAAAAATCATATGCTCCGGCCTTCATCGCAGCCGTTGCTTGGGCAACCTGCCCATGTCCCGTGATCATAATAAAAGGTATATCGGGATCGATTTCTCGCACCGCATCCAATAATGCATGACCATCCATCTTGGGCATCCGAACGTCGCTGATTACCACGATGTTGAGATCCTTTTCGATGCTGTTTTTTGCTACAACTGGATCGGAGTAAGTTTCAACATTGTTGCCTGCGAGTTCGAGATTTTCGGCAATCTCTTCCAAAAGATCCAAATCATCATCGACCAGAACTACTGTTTGTAGATTTGCACTCATTATGTTGCTCGTTCTAACTCGAAAAGGGCTGTGGCGCCTCTACCCTGATTGTTCTCTAAGCGCAATGCGCCGCCTAGATCTTGTGCGATTGTATAGGAAATGCTGAGGCCCAGACCTGTCCCTTTGCCAACTTCTTTTGTTGTCACAAATGGGTCGAACGGGTCTTTTTGATCCACCTGCAAACCAATGCCATTGTCGATGACTTTAACAGTGACCCGGCCTTCTGTCGCATCTGCCGTTATGCGGATTTTACCGTCTGTATTGTTGGCTTCAACGACGGCATCAACTGCGTTTGAAATCAGATTGACCAAAACCTGTTCCACCAAAAGCGGGTCTGCCATCACTTGGGCGTGCAACGCTTCACGGTCTAGGTCGATCGTCAGATTTTTCTGCTCCAAAATGCTTGGCTGCATCAATTCGATTGCGCGATCAACGGAAGGCAGCAAAGCCATATCGACAATTTTATAATCTGATCGGCGTGCGAAATGCGCAAATTGATTGACCAATGCAGACATTCGATCCGTCATTCGAATGATCTTGTTGAACGCTTTGTCGAGTGCCGTTTTATCCGTTTTCGACTCTAATCTAGTCAGCGCATTGTGTGCGGCAAAACGTGTTGCCGATATGGGTTGGTTGAGTTCGTGCGAGATGCCAGCGGACAATTGTCCCAACGCTGCCAACTTTCCGGCTTGAACCAGATCTGCTTGGGTCTTTTGCAATTGATCATTTGCGCGTTTACGCTCTTCGATTTCTGTTCTGAGACGAGCAAGGTTCTGTTCGCGCTCTTTAACCGATTGACGGAACACCTCCACCGCTTCGCCCATCCGCCCGATCTCATCGGTACCAACGGGGATCGCCGCACTATCTGTTTCGCCACGCGCAATTGCTCTTAGAGTGATTGAAAGATCCCGCAACCGCGCAACAATTCTCCGCCGCACATAAAAGATCACGATGGCCAGCGCTGCCATCAACCCAGCAATGGTTAGCGCAACGATCCGCCCGCTGGCCAGCTGCATTGCGGAAAGCGCATCGCCGGCAACCTGCACCGCTGTGGCACGTCGTGTCGACCCAATAGCGGACAGTTTTGATTGGAATTCAGAAAGGCTTTGCTGCGTTTGCGCCAGTTCCAATAGAACATTTTGCCTTGTTTGAACGAGTCGGCGCCCAACTGCAAAAATGCCATCATCACCCTGAGACAATTGACGAAGTTGCGCCAGAGACTGGCGCAATGTGATAAGGCCACCCGCATCGCCAAGTTCTGCCAATATGCGCGTTGCTCTGTCGAGACTGTCAGCTGATATATCGGAAAACTGATCTAGGCCATCAGTCGTTTGCGCATTGGCGGCTTGCAGCATCGCGGTGATGGCGAACGCCCCTTCCCGACCCGCATCTTGGACGAGGTCTCGCTTTGCACTTTCACTGCGCAGCAGTTCAAATTCAGATTGTGCCCAGCTTTCGCCTTGCGATTCATCCAGATGCGACAGCGCATTTTCGATATTGAAGGAAATATCAAGCAACAATGGGGAAATCTCACCTTGGAAATCGGCTTGTAGCCAACGGATTTCTTCGGCGCGACCAATCATCGCCTTTTCAAGCAAGAACTGTTGGTCGGAAAAAGCCAACAAAGCTTTGATGTGCGATTCAATCTCAAGCCGGGCGTCATCCAAACTGGATTCAGACGCCGAGCTGATTTTTTCCGCAAGCGATATCAGCGCTTGGTTCAAATTTTGCTGAAACTCCGGTTGGCTCGCACGCAAATGTGGTTCTGCAAGCAATGTTGCCATGGATGCCAGCTCAGTGGCACTCGCAGCAATTTCATTGATCTGCACAATTTCGGGCATTTGGTCATGGACGATTTCGTCAATATCATCACCAAGCTGCGTAAACTGGATCACCGTTGTGGCGGCAATGATCGACATGATGGCGGAGATCAACACAAATGACGCAAATAGCCGGCCCCAAACTGTCGAGGCACCTGGGAGCCGGTTTAGAAAGCCGCCAACTATCACATTTTTGGGTTGATCACTCATTCGCCCAAGGTCCGC
Organism: Maritalea porphyrae; assembly: GCF_030159895.1. Lineage (GTDB taxonomy): Bacteria > Pseudomonadota > Alphaproteobacteria > Rhizobiales > Devosiaceae > Maritalea > Maritalea porphyrae. The sequence continues at coordinate 893,293 of NZ_BSNI01000002.1, read as the reverse complement.
AATTCCGCTTCAGCCTGCGCGAGCAGTGTATCTGCCTGCACACGCCATTGTTCTTGGAATCGCTTTTGCTCCGCTGTGTTGGGGGCATAGCGCGCGCCCGGACCTGGCATGGGGCTTGGTTGCATTGTGGCGACTTGGTGCTCCGCGATTGGCATCGTCAACAAGTAAACTTTTGCACGATTAAGACCCTGTTGCTGGTCGACGGTTAGGTCACTACGTTGCTCATACTGCCTGATCTGACGCCAAATACCACGTCTGCGGCTAAATTGTTGCGTGACGAATTGGTCAAAAATCTCATTGACCATCCAATAGCGCCGTGCCGCCATATTCGGGTCATAGCTTGCCCAACTCAATTTGAGCGCTGCCATAAGCGATGGATGCGATGAATAGTCCAATGTGTCGCGCAATTCCGCGTCAATTGGTATGCGGTTTAGCGTGGGTACCAATAAGAGTTTTTGCCCCGCACGCGACAGCACAAATTGAACAAATTTGTCCGCATTTGCAGGAGATGCTCCATGCCTTAGTTTTGCAATTCGGGCTGGCACCAATGTAACCGGACGACCATATCTAAATTCTAGGCCCGGCTCCGATGTGGCGAGAAAATCAATGCTTAGACCGATATCAAACCGACCGGTTTTCAACCCATCGACCACGCCAAAACTACGCGACGTAATGGTTGCGAAATTGGCGCTTAAGGCCAGAATATAGCTCCAGCCTTCTTCCCATCCACGGTCCTGCAAAAACTGTTCGAGCAGAACGTGAGTTGTGCCCGATCGTGACGGACGCGCGATTCCAATTTTGCCATCAAAGCGCGCATCAAGAAGATCGTTCCAACCACGGGGCGGTTCCTGCAACTGCTCTGATCGCCAGCTCCACCCCACTGATGACAGCGCAAATGCATGATGATGCTTGTCCCCTATCGGGGCGAGATGGCCGAAAGCGTCTAACATATCAAACGCTTCTGGCGAAGATGCCCAGAACAGGTCAAAACCCCGCTCATTCCCCAAGGAGATTTCACCAAGTGCGTGGTTGGTGTTCTTATTTAGAACAAGCACTTTGACCGCAGGATTGCGCTTTTCGAACTCTTCTACATATGGGCCAAAAACCCGCTCTGACATCGAGGTGAGAATTCTAAGCGTTTGATCGCGCTTTGATCCGCTCGACTGCGCATGGCCCACGGAAGAAACAGTGACAAGAGCAATGAAGAGACCAAATATTTTGTGAATAAGAGAATGGCGCGGCATTGGTCTAGGTTACATTCATTCCCGAATTGGTGACAATCAGTTTATGCAATTGTCGAACAATTTGGTTTTGTGGAACCTAATTCGCGGTCAAGTTGGTATTGAGCGGGTTCTGTCAAATGCTACCTGGCGTTCGCCCACAAATATGATCTATTGATACAAAAGTGTTCAACACAGCACGCGAGTTCATGGCGGCCACCGCACAGAAAATCAGAGGTAAAATCGGCTTATCGCGGACCCCACTTAACCCATTGGTAAATCGACAAAGAAAGTTGTCCCGCCCCTTGGGTTGTCATCAAAGCCAATGTTTCCGTTCATTGCATCAACGATTTCTTTTGAAATGAATAGACCTAGCCCGGCACCGCCTTGCGCTCGCGTTTCCGAACTATCCGCTTGAGAAAAGCGTCCAAATATCTTTGACTTAAAATCCTCTGGAATCCCTTCCCCATTGTCACTAACGAAAACCCTTACATCAGCAGCGCGCTGCTCTAGCCCCACACGAATTTCTCCAGGATTTGCAGAAAACTTTGCAGCGTTTGACAGCAAATTCGTAAGCACCTGCATCAGTCGATTTTTATCGACATCCAATTCCACTTCTGAATCGATTTTTTCAACTGAAATAGTGGCGTTTTGTTGGTCGGCATATGGCTGACTCAGGTCTGCTGCATGCTGAAGCAACTCACCAAGCTTGACCCTCTCGGGCTTTAGAACAAGATTACCGGACATTATGCCATTAATGTCTAGCAAGTCGTCTACAAGCCGACCCAAGCGCTCCACGTTGGCGTGAGCGACTGTCACAAGTTCAACGGCTTTGGGCGGCATGCCTTCTATAACGCCACCATTAAGCAAGCCGAGGGCGCCCTTGATAGATGTGAGTGGGGTTCTCAGCTCATGACTTACAGTTGCGACGAATTCTGTTTTGAGCCGGTCCAACTTCCTCAACTCAGAAATATCTTGAACGGTACCGGCAATTTTTGTTGGCTTGCCATTTTCTGTGACAAGCTCGACGTGTTGGATGACGTCAATGACATGTCCATCGGCTTGGACAAGCTGATGCTCAAAATTGGTCGGCCCTGTCAACAAGCTCTCCAACCTCAACTGTTTTCGCACCCTTTTGCGATCATCGGCTGCAAGAAAATCGTCTAGAAAGTCAATTGCAAACCGCTCAGGGACACTCTTAACGCCAATAATCCGCAACACCTCATCAGAGCACCAGAACGTCCCATTTTCGATATCGAACTCCCAGTTGCCCATGCTTGCAATTTCTTGCGCTTGGCCCAAACGGCGTTCGCTTTTAACCAAGTTCGCCGTTCGATCCATCACCAGCGCATTCAAACGTTCCTCACGCCCGCTAACAATAAGTACGAATATGCCAACCATGCTTGTGATCGCCAAACCAGCAACCATGACCAGCCAGGTGTTCTGCTGGCGCGTAGTTGCGACATATTCACGAGAAGGGAAAAACTCTGCGACCCAGTTTCGGCCACCAAAATCTATGTCGAAGGACGTTGTTAGATTTTCTTCTCCACCGAAGAGACCTTGCTCTTTTAGAACTCGAATGCCCTCCGTCTCTGGTCGATTTTCAAACAAGAACTGTTCACCTTTTGGCGCAGATGTATCTCTTAATTGAACCACAAATTGTTCCGCGCCAAAACTTGACAAAGCAGCCGTCGAAATGTCCCCACCTCTGAAAACTGCAACCATAAAGCCACGGACATTGGCTCGTCTTGTATCGATGTCAGGTGGCGCGGTCCGGCTGTTATAGACGGGCATAAAGGCAAGAACACCAAACTGTTTTGCACTCTCTTGAACCAGCGTAATGCGCTGCGTTGCGACAACCGTTCCTTTGTCTATGGCATTTTCAAATGCCGCCCGTCGGGCTTTATTGGAGCCGACGTCAAAGCCAAATGCCGATTTGTTTTGCTCAAAGGGTTCAATGAATTTCACACTGACATAATTGTCGCGCTGAGTTGCGGGAATAATTTCTCCATTCTCATCGCGTTCAACAATTGTGAACTCTGTGAATCCCTCGGCACGAACACTGTCCTCAAAGGTTTCGCGTTCAGCGTCGTAGATGTATGGGTTCCATGACAACGCTTGAAGACCACTAAAATTCTGCAAGAACCGCTGGCTGAAGTTCTGAAAGTCCGCCCGCGTCATGTTGTCGGAAGAAGATACGAACCCTTCCATATAGTGCAATATCTCTGTGTGATCCTTGAAAGCCTTGGACATCGATGTTCCAGCAAGATCGGCAACAGAGCTAAACTGCAATTGCAGGCGCTGACGCTCCCAAGCCGCACTCATGCTCACAACCAAAACTGTGATCCCAAAAGCCGCTAAAATAGCGCTGGTCACAGTAAGGCCGCGCTTCAACCAGTGTGTTGTATCAACAAAACTCCAAACCAGCACCAATGGGGCCGCGACAAACACGCCCACAACATCGCCAGCCCACCAGGTTGTGGCATTTACAATGAACTCGGACTGTTCAATACCGCCCAAGAGTAACAACGCCGTAGTCGACCAAATTGGATTAAACAGGCATGAAACCACTCCCCCCCAAAAGAGGAAGAGTAAAACACTTCGCTCATCATTCAATCGACTAGGAAACCGGCCAAATCTTCTTAGTAACCATGCCCCCAACAAAGCTTGGAATGCTGCACCAATTCCAATGATCGCTGGAATTGTCAGCGATTGAAGAAGTGTCGCAAAACTTGAGCTGAACTCATTTGTTGAGAAATTTACAATTATTGAGCCGAGCACAACGGCGAACGACATTCGCCAGCCCCAGATCAATACAGCACCTAGCGCCACCCCAGACGGCAACCAAACCAGAGTTGCATAGCCCGGCGGAATTGCCAAGGAAACACCAATTTTCCCAAGAACGCTATACAGCGCCAATACTGTTAGAAATCTGACGATAAACTTGGTTTGTAAAGCGCTTGTCATCAGACACCTATCATTTTGAGTTAAACACTTGAAGCAATTCTAGACGACTGGTCGTTAACGGATTGATGACAGCCAACATCTGTAGAATGTTTGCCAGTTTGAGTGTTTCCTGACCCGAACAGCAAGTAATCAAGTTGCACCCGCTTCACTAAAAGATCTTTAAAACAAACAACAACACCTATTGATCATCTAGAACAAGTATCACGCGCACAATCGCCACACTTTGCGGCAGGCGACCTAGAAACAGCCGATGAATATTTGGAACGTCTGATGCGACAACCTTGGAATGTGTTGTTTACACTATTGTGAGAACCTACTGGCAATTGACTTACTGCCAAGCATGCTTTGCTGGCATTAGAAGAATGAGAGCGTGTTTTGGATAGAGCATTTAGACAAGCCGCTGCGACAATGGCGAGCTTCATCTTTGCAATCATTAGCTTTGCAATGTCCGTTTCGCAATTAGATGCGTTGATTATTTGGCTGCCTGCCGGACTTGCAGTTTGGCTATTCCTTTTCCAAGTCCGCTATTCGCTTGTGATTGTTCTGGGAACAACCATATTCTCGCTCTTGTTGTTTTTTGACGTAACAAAGCAAGAAGCAAGCCTTGAAAATCATCATTTTGCCGCTCTCGCACTGACCGCACTGATTTCTCCTTTCTCCTCTTTAGTTGTTGCAAAGTTCTTGGGTCGCTTACGGGATGGCGCGCGCGAGCTTAGCACTGGAACAAGGGATTTTGCTTTGCTGGTATTGGTTTTTTCCATTTTAAGCATGTTACCAGCGTTGCTACTTATTCCCGGATATTCCCTCCCAATTGAAGAAATTGGCAATATTGCTGCGCGAGATTGGTTCGCTCAGTTCTTGGGCGTTGTTATATTTGCTCCAGCATATCTCGATTTCTTTCAAAGACGGCACCTGCAAGAGCATGCTAGGGCGCGCAAGCTCAGCGATTGGGTGGCCGTTTATGCTATTCCTGTGGCCGTATTCAGCAGTACCGTGTTTGCATGGCAAGCAACTCACTCGAGCTTAGAGCGCAGCGTAAACACACAGTTTGATGCATTGGTTTCGGAAAATGAAGACGCCCTCAAAAGCAAAATCCACTCCTATGAAAACGCTGTGCTAGGTAGTGCCGGTCTCATCTACGCTTCGGAAACCGTTAGCCGACAAGAATGGCGTTCCTATGTGCAGACGCTAAATGTCGCTGAGAGCTTTCCCGGGATAAGCGGAATTGGGTTCATAAAAAGCGTAGATCAACGCGACATGCGACAGTTTATTGCTTCGCAACAACGCGACGGGGCAGCCGAGTTTGCACCGCACCCGGAAGTTTTTGAAGACAGCAATTACATAATTCAATTCATAGAACCAATTGAGACTAATGCCCCCGCATTGGGCCTAAATATTGCGTTTGAACGCAATCGGAAGGCCGCGGCGGACTTAGCGGCCAAAACCCGAAATTCTGCAATTACAGACAGAATTCTATTAGTACAAGACAGCGAACAAACGCCAGGTTTCTTATTGCTGCATCCAATCTATGAAACCCCGCTGGCGCGCACCGAAGGCGAACCGATATCATCAACATTGCTTGGGTGGGTTTACGCGCCATTTATCGGCAAGAACTTGTTGCAGGACTTAACCTCAGCGCAAGGCTCATTGTTCAATGTTGCCATCTATGCAGGCAAAGCCGAAGACGAAGATAAACTGATCTATTCTAGTTCAAATGAAGTCGCGAGCCTGCCTAACAGTTTCAACCCACTAAAGCGCCAAAAAACCATAGACCTTCTGCAAAAGGAGTGGACAATAATCTGGTGCAGCACAACGGCATTTACGGCGCAAACAACAAATCACCAACCTGAATATATTCTTGTCGGCGGCTCGCTGATCTCTTGCTTGCTCGGCCTGTTTTTGGCGACGGTCACAAACTCGGCTGCTCGCGTCCGGGCAGAGGTGGACTACAAGACGAGCGAAATCGCGAATGCTAGGAATGGTCTACAGGCAGTATTGGACACTGTCGTCGACGGTGTTGTTCAAATTTCAAAGGACGGAAGGATTTTGGGGTTCAACCCTTCGGCAGAACGCATATTTGGATATGCCGCCGATGAAGTAATTGGCAAGAATGTGAACGTTCTCATGCCTGAGCCTTACCACTCCCAACATGATGGCTATATTCATAATTTCTTGTCGACCGGCAAAAAAAGAATAATCGGCATGGGCCGTACAGTTTCTGCAATGCGGAAAGACGGTTCAATTTTCCCAATGGAATTGGGCGTAAACCAAATTCAGCAAGACGGAGACATAGCTTTTGTTGGAAGCATTCGAGACATAACTGATCGAGTGGCCGCAGAAGAGGCTCTAAAACAAGAAGAACAAAACTTCAGACAAACCATGCAACTTGCGCCAATTCCTGCGGTTGCAATATCTCCTGAAGGTAAGTTGATCCGTGCGAACAACGCGTTGCAACAGTTGCTTGGCTACGAAGAAGATGAGTTGAAGGGTACAAACTCAAAGCTCTCACACCCCGATGACATTAGTTTAGACGCACAGCAGATGAAACAAGTTTTGGCTGGCGCTATTTCGTTCTATTCCGTTGAAAAACGCCTGATCACAAAGGCAGGTAAAATCGTTTGGGTGGAGCAACATGTTTCACTTGTAAAAAAGGCAAATGGCGAACCAAAGTACTTTTTGAAACAAATGATTAACCTAACGGAGAGAAAGAAAACCCAACTGATCAAGGACGAGTTTATCGCAACAGTAAGCCATGAATTGCGCACCCCTATAACATCAATTAGCGGAGCACTTGGGCTCATCATTGGCGCCTTCTCAAAGGATCTACCGGAGAAGGTTTCTGACTTGTTGCAGATCGCTCACAACAACAGCGAACGGCTGATTGCGATCGTGAACGACATTTTGGATATGGAGAAGCTCGGTTCGGGGCAAATGCATTATGAATTCAAAGACTTAAGCCTTGAATACTTGTTGACCCAATCACTTTCTCTCAATGCGTCGTACGCAGAAAAACACGAAGTTGAGCTTGAACTCATACAACCAGATAAAGCCCTAAAGCTGCATGTTGACGAACTGCGCTTCAACCAAGTGTTGACGAATTTTATATCAAACGCCTGCAAATTCTCGCCCGCCGGGGGCAGAGTTCGGGTGGAAACCAAGCGTGTCGGCAAACGGGTCAGAATTTGCGTTGCAGACAACGGATCAGGAATTCCCGACGAGTTTAGGAACCGGATATTTACTAAATTCGCTCAAGCTGACTCTTCGAGCACCCGAAAAAAGGGTGGAACAGGGTTGGGCTTGATGATTAGCAAACAAATTGTCGAGCAAATGAACGGTGCAATTGGATTTGAATCCACGCCGAACGTTGAGACAGTATTCTGGGCTGAATTCGAACCCGTTACCTAAGAGAATTGGAATTGGCACAACTCGATTGTGACATTGATAGGGGTTAGGAAATTTGAACACTCAGCAAATCGAAAAACCACACATACTATGTGTAGACGATGAAGCCGACATTCTAAGCGTTGCGAAGCTTTCACTCGAGACCGTCGGTGGGTTCCAGGTTTCGTGTTGTTCAAGCGGGATAGAAGCAATTCAAGAAATTGAAGGATTGGCACCCGATCTAGTATTGCTTGACGTAATGATGCCAACAATGGGCGGACCCGCAACGCTAAAGTCGCTCAAAGAAATGCCATCCAACGCTAACACGCCAATCGTTTTCATGACGGCACGCGTTCAGCCAGCAGAAGTCCAAGCATATTTGGAAATGGGCGCCTCAGCAGTTATCAGCAAACCATTTGACCCGATGGAATTACCGAACAAAGTGCGCGGCATTCTGGAAAAAGCTGCGACACAAAATTAGTGAGTTTGGCTGCGTAGTCGCCAAAAAGTAGTATCAATGAGCACATCAACAAACAGTAGTTTTGACATCGCAATGGATGATTTGCGGCTTCAATACTTGTCGTCCTTATCCGAGCGCGAGGAAGCGCTCTACGATTTCTTGATGAAACTCGCAATGGGCATTTTAGTTCAGTCAGATTTTGAGTTGGCAGCTGAGGTCGCGCATAATTTGGCGGGCACAGGCACCACTTATGGGCTACCGGACATAACGGACCGCGCCACTGAGCTCGAAGACTATCTTGGTCAAAGTGCGCCAATTGACTTAGAGCATGTTAAAACACTGACCGAAAATCTGTTGGATACGTGTAGCGCCGCACGCTCACGCAATGTACCTGTTCGCCCCAGTACCGCGGCGCCATCTGTCAAAGAGGTGATGGTACAACCGCCAACAAAACCCTTGATTAACGCGCGGGTGATGATTGTCGATGACGACAAGAATGCTCAAGATATTTTACGCCAGCTATTGGGACAAAGTGCAAACTGTTCAGTTTTTTCAAGCGCGGACGATGCATATGCTGCGATCGAAGCAGTCAATCCGCACTTGATTTTGTTGGATGACAAGATGCCGGGTAGCATGTCCGGATACGAATTGCTCCAAAGAATTAAGAGCGAACGCCGCTTTGCCGGAATCGAAGTCATCATGATTACTGCCGTCGACGAACCCAAATCTGTATTGCGATCTCTCTCAGCAGGCGCCGCCGACTACATTGTGAAACCGTTCGACCCAAACGTTGTAGGGCGCAAACTACGTCTTCGCATGAATCGACTTAGCCAAAGCATACTCTTGGTCGAGGACGATGACTCGACGCTCAACATGCTTTTGAACAAATTCAGATCGAAAGGTTACCCGTGTTCATTTGCGCGGGACGGCGTCCAAGCGCTCGAAATTCTCAAAACTAACCCGCCTAGCCTGGTGGTCCTTGATAGAATGATGCCTGGCTTGGACGGCCTTGCGCTTTTGCAAATGATCCGTCAGTTCCCGTCTTTGCGCTCATTGCCAGTCGTCATGCTTAGTGCAAAACGACTAGATAAAGATATTCAAGTGGGCCTCGAACAAGGTGCAACTGATTATGTTGTCAAGCCATTCAACATCGATGAGTTGGTTTTGCGTTGCGAGAAGCTCCTCGGCGAACAAGGTGAACGGGCGACACACTAGTTTGCACACTCCGAACCGATGGGGCAGAGAACAACCAAAACGATATGAAAGATTTGATCATTTCATTCCCTACACAAGCATTTCTGCAATTTGATCCGCTCGTTCTGATTTGGAATACAACGCTTGTTTTGGCCATTGTTTCGTGCGCAGTTCTTTTGATCTTGATTGTGAGGCGTTATTTCTCTGCGCGACGCAGGGATTTTGAAACCGAGCGTCGCAAGTATTTGAGCCAATTATTGTTGCACGCGCTAAACAGTCCAATAGATTTAGCAGACGACATAGCGAGCCAAATTAAGGCAAGCGACCATATGCTACTAATTGACATTGCGCTTGACTATGTGCGTTCGATGCAAGGCGAGGAACCTCGAAAAATAGTCGGTTTGGTTCACAAGTGGGTTGGGATCGACGCGTTTTCTGAATTGCTCGATAAGACAAAACGTGGCCCTAAAATCAGAATTCTTACCTTGTTGTCACATTTGAGCGACAAACCTTCATTCGATCTGTTGTTTAAATATGGTGATCATGCTGAACCCTATGTCCAACTTGCAGCGCTCCAGAGTTTGGCGAAAAGGTGTACGCCGGATCAAGTTGGCAAAGTTTTGAGGCTAGTTAGGCAAACTGGCAGAACAAACACCACTTATTTGGCCGATGTTCTAACTCAACTTGGTGTTGTGGCCGCGCCGCAACTTGTTCAGCTTTTGGACTCTGATGTAAATGACAGTGTTTGCGTCGCGATAATCGCTGCACTTGGCAATATCGGCGACGAAGCGGCCGTCGAAGCACTGAAGGCACGCACAAACTCAACCAATAGCCAAATAAGAACCACAATTGCTGCGTCACTTGGACAAATCGGAAGCAAAACGGCCGCCACTGAGCTCATCAAACTTGCAACTGATGGTAACGACGATGTTCGAAAAGCGGCCGTTGCGGCTCTTGGCAACCTCAATGAACCATCGGTACTTCCAACCATTTATGACGCGCTTTCGGACCCGGCCTGGTGGGTGAGATATACTGCCGGTACGGCGTTGGTGCGCTATGGGGACGGTGGCATTGCATTATTGCGGCTTATGTCTCGTCAAGATGGGCCTGCGGCGATTAACGCCAAACAAGTTCTGGCAGAATATCAGTTAGCGCGCACATGATTGAAAATTTTGGAACAAACGTCCTTTCCTACTTTGCAGCGAACCAAGGTTGGGTCCATCTTTTCTTATGGACGATCTTTGCAATCGGCATTTTACAAAACCTAATCAGCGCATTGCAGCTACCTTTCGCCTATTTTGAGTTAAAAAGGCACTCACAAACAGAAGACACAGAATCGAACTGGCAATTGCTTATTTCAGAAGAAGCGCCAGCCATGTCGATTTTGGTGCCCGCATACAATGAAAGTGCAACAATTGTCGCCAATGTCCGCTCAATGCTGTTCGTGCAATACCCAAATCTAGAGATTGTAGTGGCGAACGATGGATCAACCGACAATACATTAGATGAGTTGAAAAACGCTTTTTCACTAGAACCAGTGACGCGGGCTCATGAGCTAGTTGCTCCTCACGAACCAATTCGTGGTGTCTATGGGAGTAAGCTCTACCCAAACCTCTTGGTTGTCGACAAAGAAAATGGCGGCTGCAAAGCTGACGCTGTCAACGCAGCGCTGAATTTTTCTCGAAATCCGCTCTATTGTGTGGTCGATGCCGATTCTTTGCTTGAGCCAGAAGCATTGCTGCGCAGCGTCCGCCCTTTCATGGAAGAGCCCGACGAAATGGTGGCCGTTGGTGGGACAATCAGGGTCCTGAATGGCTGCACCGTTGAAAACGGTGAGATTGTGAAGTTTGACTTGCCACAACGCTTCCTTCCGCTGGTTCAGTCAATGGAATATATCCGCGCATTCTTGATGGCGCGTTTGGCATGGAGCAGTTGGGGAATGCTCTCCATCGTATCCGGCGCGTTCGGGATATTTAGGCGCGACGTTTCACTAGAAATTGGCGGCTGGTCTCTGGATACAATCGGCGAAGACTACGACTTTGTCGTGAAGTTGCACCGCTACATGGCGGACAAAAAGCGTGCGTATAAAATGCGTTATGTGCCAGAGCCCGTTTGTTGGACTGAAGCTCCCGAGGACCTCAAAATTCTCAAATCGCAGCGCACGCGGTGGCAGCGTGGCGCACTGGAAGTGGCTTTCAAAAACAAGGATATGGTGTTCAACCCTAAATATGGCAAATTCGGCATGTTCGCGATGCCAAACAACTATTTGGTTGACGTGATCGGCCCACTGGCTGAACTGATCGGATATCTGGTTTTGCCGCTATTTTTCTTCCTAGGCTGGATAAACTATCCATATCTTCTGGCATTTATTGCCATCTTTTTCGTTTTTGGAACATTCATTGGTGTCTCGACCCTTGTTCTAGAAGAATTAGAGCTTCAACGCTCCCCTCGTGCGTCTGATCTATTGAAACTGGGATTGGTCGCAGTGCTCGAAAACTTTGGATACCGACAACTAAACAGCATTTGGCGGGTAATCGGTTGGTATCAATTCATTCGTAAAGTTGAAGGCTGGGGTGAAATGACCCGCAAGGGCGACAAAAAGTAACCTTGCCCAAAGTGTTGTCTTCAAGTCCATTTCATACCGCAATGTTGCAGGTATCGGATCAGCAACCAGTGCAACATTCGGAACTCCCTGTGCTCCGCACAATTCAAGTTCAGATCTTGTACAAAAACGCAATGTCGACCTAGGGGCTGCTACCCACGTTCGCTCGCTTCGCAATTTAGCCGGACTTACTCGCTGGGATTGCATATGAGTTTTATGGCGGAGAGACAGGGATTCGAACCCTGGAGACGGTTACCCGCCTACACGCGTTCCAGGCGTGCGCCTTCGACCACTCGGCCACCTCTCCGACGCGACAGCAGAAGCTGCCAGAACATTACTTGCGTTTCGCAAAAAACACCCAAATCATTTGGGATGAGATTACGTTGCAATCGCGCGCACTATACTGATCGCGAAACTGATCGCAAGTGTTCACTTATGCGTTCACGCGCTTGAAACGCTTTTTTTGCGCGCCTATTGTCTTTTGGGAAGAAAAACAGACCAAACGGAACGATTCATGCGAACGATTGCACGGCTAATTGGCTCCATATTCTTGGCGCTTATGCTGATCATGATCATTATGGACGGCGCGAAAGTGCTAAGCTCCAATCAACTGGCATTCACCCCTTTAGGGCAGATCTGGTTCCAAATTGACCAAGCGCTTGGCACATTGACGCTGAACACGCTGCAAGCTGTCGTGCAACGTTACGTTCATCCATTTGTTTGGGACCCGATTTTCATAACCGTTTTGGGTGCCCCTGCATGGCTAATCAGTGCAATTTTCGGCGTGTTTTTTCTTTATTTGGGGCGGACACGTACACGCGAACGCTACAAACACATTGACGAGCTTTAAAAAGGTGAGCACATGGATATCGCAATGCACAACCTAGATCACTTTGTAAGTGGCAACCCTATTGGTGGCCCCTATCCCGATGGAAATGAAACCATCTATCTCGCATTGGGCTGTTTTTGGGGGGCTGAACGGCTTTTTTGGCGGCTTGATGGCGTGTGGGTGACAGCCGTAGGCTATCAAGGTGGCAGTGTCGACAATCCGAGCTACCAAGATGTTTGTACTGGCAACACCGGTCATGCCGAGGCCGTATTGGTCAACTTTGATCCAAACAAAATATCTCTTGAAGAGATTCTGGTGCATTTTTGGCAAGAACACGATCCTACCCAAGGCAATCGCCAGGGTAACGATGTTGGCAGCCAATATCGCAGCGCGATTTACTTCACTTCTGCTGAGCAAGAGGAAGTGGTGCAAAAGAGTTTTGAAGCCTATGCCCTTTCACTTAAGGACAGCGGCTTTGGCCCAATTACCACTGAAATTAGATCCGCCGACAAATTCTTCTTTGCGGAAGAGTATCATCAGCAATATTTGGCCAAAAACCCAAACGGCTATTGTGGCCTTAAAGGCACCGGCATAAGTTGCACCATAGGCGGTGCATAAAACCAATGCTGAACCGAGACCAATTCGAGAAATTCTGCTTTTCGCTGCCGAAGGTGACCCACGTTGTCCAATGGGGTAACGCTTCTGTTTTCAAAATTGGCGGCAAAATTTTTGCGATCTACAGCCATTGGGATGACGAAGACCGAGACACGATCAGCTTCAAATGTTCGAATGAATCGTTTGCCATTCTGCCTACTCAGGAAGGCATTTTTCCCGCCAAATATCTAGCACGTGCCAAATGGGTACAACTTACAGATGAGGCCGGGTGGGATGAAGAAACCTGCAAAGCCTATATCAGCCAAGCTTATGAGATTATTTGCAGCAAACTCACAAAGAAGGCACGAGCGGAGCTCGGTGTTTAGCGCTAAATCAGCTTGCGCCAGGCGTGTTCATTTGCACTAATAGCCTCAATTGGTTCTTAAGGAGCGTTGGATGCGTGTTCTGATATTATTTGTTTCAGTCTTGTTGCTTGGCTTGTTGGCGGGTTGCGCCACACTTAGCAAGGCACAGTGCCAGACTGGTGATTGGCAAAGTGTCGGTGAACTGGACGGTCGTGCTGGCTACCCATCTACACGTATTGCAGAACACAATGAAGCGTGTTCAAAGCATGGCGTTACTGTTGACCGAGCGCTTTACAATAAAGGTTATCAAGCTGGACTGAAAGCTTATTGCACCCCCAACAATGCTGCGAAAATTGGACTCGCTGGACGCGCATATAACAATGTTTGCACCGGTGAGAATGGCATCAGCTTCTTGCGGATATATCGTGAAGCAAACGACGTTTATACAATCGACCGCGAAATTGTAGCAATCCAAGATGAAGTTGTTGCACTAACGGAAAAACTAGCTGATCCAAACACTACTCAGGCCGAGCGCGATCAGATTGCGCGCCAAATTCGCTCACTAAACTCGCAGCTTTCATTGAAATTCAGCACACGAGCACGTGAAGATGCGGAGTTGCGGCAAGTGCTATTAGAAGAACAAAAAAGACTTTCGAGCCTCTAACAAAAAGGGCGACACTTTGTGTCGCCCTTTTTAGTCATCTTGTATCAAAACTTAGGCAGTTGGCTGCTTCACCACACGTAGATATGGCTTCACTTCGTTCCAGCCTTCTGGGAATTTTTTCGCTGCATCTTCGTTAGAAAGCGCTGGCACGATGATCACGTCTTCGCCGTCTCTCCAGTTCACAGGTGTTGCCACTTGATGGTTTGCCGTGAGCTGCAGTGAATCGATTACACGCAGCACCTCATCAAAGTTACGACCGGTCGATGCAGGATATTCGATTTTGAGTTTGATCTTCTTGTCTGGCCCAACCACGAATACCGAGCGAACAGTTAGCGTGTTGTCGGCAGACGGATGGATCATCGAATAAAGGTTGGCCACCTTTTTGTCTGGATCTGCGATCAGTGGGAAATTGAGGGCCGTACCTTGTGTTTCCTCAATATCGCCAACCCAAGCCTTGTGATCCTCAATCGGATCAACTGACAAGCCAAGCACTTTCACGCCGCGTTTTTCAAACTCTGGTTTTAGCTTCGCAGTGTAGCCTAGTTCTGTTGTGCAAACAGGCGTGAAGTTTTTCGGATGTGAGAACAAAACAGCCCAGCTTCCATCGATATAGTCGTGAAAGTTGATGTGGCCTTCTGTTGTGTCTGCTTCAAAATTAGGGGCTTCGTCGCCGATTAGCAATCCCATGGTGTTATCCCTTATCTGTTTTAGTATTGAGATTAATATGTGCTGCTTAATAGCAAAAGAAAACGCCCCGAAAGCGGAATATTTTTGCCAATTATGAGTTAAGTGCAAAAGCCCATTCTTTGGATTTAGCGATTTGCGACAATCGTTAAAAAAGCAGCCTAGAAAGGTCGGCTAAAATGCGCTTTTCGTGCATCAGAAAAACGATACATGGGGCAATGGAAAACAAAAGAGCAAACTGCCAACCTGCAGATGCAAACCTGGCAATGCCGTATGCGAGCAAGCCCGCGGCGGTCATAAACAGCAGTTCGACAATGTGAACATTTAGGAACCTTATCAGTTCGTGCATTTCTACATACCTACTCTGCCCCCAAAGCTGATCCTTGGGACGAGTATGCACAAATTGAATTTTATTGTGATGAAGTGGCTAAATGGCTTTTAAATCAAAAGCCATTTAGCTTTGCATGTAGTTTGTTCGCCTAATGGCCAGCGTCAAGACGACCAGTTTGCAGATCGTAGTCTGTCGCAACAGCGTATTCAGGATCATCTTCGGCGGGTTCAACCAGTTGCCCAGCCTTTTTCAACAGCGTTTTGCAGTCATTGGACAAGTGCCGCAACTTCAGCTTTGTACCGTTTGCTTCATATTTGGCGGCAAGTGCTTCAATTGCTTGTAGACCAGAGTGATCCACCACGCGGGAACCTGCAAAGTCGATTATCACTGTTTCAGGATCTTCTTTTGGATCGAATAAGGCCATAAAGCTTTCAATCGAGCCAAAGAACAAAGGCCCTTCCAGCTTGTAGATCTTTTCTTTGTCACCTTCATGGTAGCCAGGCGTGTTGGCGTGCATACGGGTGGAAGCATTCCAAGCATAGACCAATGCCGATACGATCACACCTACAACCACAGCGGTCGCGAGATCGGTCGCCACAGTAACAACGGTTACGAGCACGATAACAAATGCATCTGCGCGTGGAATTCGCATCATGATCTGGATTGAACGCCAAGCAAAAGTACCAATCACCACCATGAACATCACGCCAACCAGCGCCGCCAAGGGGATCATTTCAATCCACTGCGAGGCAAACAGGATAAAGATGAGCAAGAAAATTGCGGCTGAAATGCCAGACCATCGCGTGCGACCGCCAGACTTAACATTGATCATTGATTGACCGATCATGGCGCAACCGCCCATGCCGCCGAAAAAGCCGGTGACTAGGTTTGCCAAACCTTGAGCGATGCTTTCTTGCGAAGCGCCGCCTTTTGTTTCGGTGATTTCGGCAACCAGGTTGAGGGTCAGCAAAGACTCGATAAGTCCAATCGCTGCTAGGATTACCGCATAAGGCAAAATAATTTGTAGCGTTTCCAGCGTGAACGGAACCATTGGAATATGGAATTGCGGCAGTCCGCCTTTGATTGAAGCCAAGTCGCCAACGCGCGGCACATCAAGACCGAGCGCGATCACCGCAACCGAAACAGTACCGATAGCCAGCAAGGGCGCTGGAACGAATTTGATATATTTGCCACCAAAATGGATGATGCACATAGTTATGATCGTGAGTAGCAGCATCAAATATAGCGGCATGCCAGTCATCCATTCACCGCTGGCAACACCATGGCCACCGCCGTGGCTAGAGCCTGGCACTTGGAACTGGTTGAGCTGGGCTAAGAAAATCACAATGGCGAGGCCGTTCACAAACCCAAGCATTACTGGGTGCGGCACCATTCGAATGAACTTGCCCCAGCGCATTATGCCGACAATGATTTGGATAATGCCCATCAACACGACGGTTGCAAACAGATACTCAACACCATGTTGAGCCACCAAAGACACCATGACAACGGCCAGCGCACCAGTAGCACCTGAAATCATCCCTGGACGCCCGCCAATTGTCGCGGTGATAAGACCAACGATGAATGCCGCATATAGACCGACAAGTGGGTGTACGCCTGCGACAAAAGCAAAGGCGACAGCCTCCGGCACGAGGGCCAAGGCAACTGTTAATCCGGCTAAGATGTCGATGCGCAGTTGCGCAGGTGATGGCGCGACGAAACCGTCGGCGGAAGCGGCAAGAAATCGGTTGAACAAGATGAGTATACTCGCTGATCTGTTGGCAGGCAAAATCCTGCGTGAAACCCCTGAACTCCAGGCGTTTATCGCAGTTTGATATCGTTTGCAAGACAAGCACACATGCTTCTAGTGCTTCGCGCGTCCGCTTTGTCCCAAAGAACGTCCCATATGGCGTTCCAACCAACGCACAACTAAGGTGAGTGAAATAGTCATCACAAGATAAAGAAACGCAACGACATTGTAGGTTTCAAAAAACTTAAATGTTGATGCAGAATAAACCTTGCCCAATTGGGTGATATCCTGAACGCCAAGCACCGAAACAAGTGCGCTGTCCTTAATCATTGCGATCAGTTCGTTGCCCATGGGAGGCAAGATCAGCCGAAATGCCTGCGGGGCAACAATGAACCGAAAAGTGTGCCAACTCGAAAGCCCAAGTGCTTTGGCGGCTTCGACTTGCCCACGGTCAACGGCTTGAATACCTGCACGGAAAATTTCTGCGATAAAGGCTGAATAGGAAATGGTGAGCGCAATAATTGCACGCCAAGTAAAATCAAAACCGCGCACGGTCATTTTGCCGAAAAGCCCTGCCTCAATAAGCGGAGCCATTGCCCAATTGAAAGCATCAACAAACCAAGGGGCACCAACAAACGCTATATAGAAAAGCAGCACCAGCATCGGGATGCCGCGCACAATTTCGATATAAAAGGTCGCAACCTCGCGCAGAACGCGTGACGGAGAGATACGTGCCAGTACGACCACAGTTGCCAACAAGACACTTAGGGTGAAAGCAACAATAGTCACATATAGCGTTGTCGTTAATCCGCGGCTTAAGGCTGTGAATATGGTTTGATAGCCTTCATCGGCCACCAAAAACCAAAACACAATTGTGGCCCCCAAGATCGCTGCCAGCAACCAAAATGGAATCTCGCGGTTTTCAGATTTGGCAGATGGGGACATCAACTTATGGGCACTTTTTACTGAAAAAGAAGTGCCCGCCATAATAGCGGGCACAATCTGGTTTACTGACTAGCTTTATACTCAAAGAACCACTTCTGGTTCAGTTTTTCGAGTGTGCCATCTTCACGCATAGCCTTTAGTGCTGCGTTGATAGGTTCAACAAGGTCTGACCCTGGCGTAAAGATAAATCCAAAATCTTCTGTGCCCAACGCATCACCGACAACTTTGAATGCGCCGGGGTTTGCGCCCATATATCCTTGGGCAGAGGTGCTATCCATCAACACTGTGTCAACGTCGCCGGTTTTCAACGCTTGCACACTTGCACCGAAAGTCTCAAACAATTTGATGCGTGGGTTCGCTTCGTCACCGTCTAGCATGCTATAAACTGCAACATAGAAATTTGTTGTGCCAGGCTGCGCGCCAACCAACAATTCTGCGTCTTGCGCAAACTCGCCAGCATTTGAAAAACGATCCTCATCAGCACGTACAAGTAAGAACTGCTGCGATGTCATATATGGTTCTGAGAAGTCAATTTGGGTCGCCCGCTCTTCGGTGATGGTAATCCCATCCATTCCAACATCAAACTGGCCGTCGCGTACCGCTTGGATCATTGTGTCCCAGCTTGAAAGCTGCCAATCTACCTTGGCGTTAAGGCGTTTTGCAATTTCATTGAACGCATCATATTCCCAACCAATGCCCTCGCCTGTTTTCGGGTCAACAAAATTGAGTGGCGTATATGCATTTTCAGTAACAGCTACAATTGTGCGCCCTTCAAGATCCGGCAAATCAGACGCAATTGCAGGGCTGGTTACCCCCAAGAGCGCAGCAAGAGATGCTGCGATAAGCGATGTCAGTTTCATGAAAAACCTCCCAAATTCGATTCTGAAATAGTTGATTTGTTGGTCAAAACATTAGGGTGCAGATTGGCAATTGAAAACCCTTTTTGCAATTCATGCATTGAAGCGTTGCGCTATTCGCTGGACAAAGCACAACAATTGCATTGACAATCACGCCACTTGTCTATTTTTGGCAATCACAAGTGCCCATGTGGGCAACCTCACCGCATCGTGCGGTGCGCAACAGGAGATTATTCGAGTTGGAAACAAGGTTAGGTGCCGAGATCTACGGCATTGATCGCTGGGGACACCAAATACTGACCGTTCTAGCCAATGGCGATGCCGGGCTGGTTGATGTCATGAACCCCAAGGCTGCTCCGGTCAGCATTCCATCAATCGTGCAAGATTTGGGCGAGAGGGGTATCAACTCTCCAATTTTGTTGCGCGTAAACTCGTTTTTGCAGAATAGCCTGATTGAACTCAATCAAGGGTTCGCGAAAGCAATTTCTGACTACCAATTTGAAGGGCAATACCGCGGCGTGTTCCCGATCAAAGTCAACCAGCAAGCAGAAGTGGTTGAACGCCTTGTGGAGACCGGTCGCCAATTCAGTTATGGACTGGAGGTAGGATCCAAACCCGAATTGCTCATTGCTCTTTCGCAAAACCTGGCAAAAGACAGTTTGTTGATTTGTAATGGTGTGAAGGATGAGGAGTTCATTCGCCTTGCCATCCTTTCATGCAAAATTGGTTTCAACACCATCATAGTTCTGGAAAGCCCTAAGGAGCTGGACCTTGTAATCCGCGTTTCTAAGGCTTTGGGCGAAAAGCCACGACTTGGCGTACGGATTAAACTAACACATAAGATCACCGGCTATTGGGCTGAAAGTTCGGGCGACCGGTCGAGCTTTGGCATGACGACAGATAATGTTGTTGCGGTGGCTGAGCGGCTAAAAGCTGAAGGCATGGACGATTGTCTGATCTTGCAGCACTCTCATTTGGGATCTCAAATCTCGGACATTATTGATGTACGCCGGATCGTGAATGAAGCCTGTCGGTTCTTCACTGAGCTCAAAGCGCTCGGCATGCCATTGCAGTTCCTTGATTTGGGCGGCGGCTTGGGCGTTGATTACACGGGTGAAAAACAGTCGAACGAAAACTCGATCAACTATAGTTTGCCAGAATATTGCGAAGCGATTGTTGAAACCGTGAAATACGCCATGGATGAAGCCGGAATCGCACATCCCAATATCGTTACCGAAAGCGGACGCGGTGTTGTGGCTTTGTCATCGATGCTGATTTTCGATGTTCTGGACACCACACTTTATGACAGTGCAACATTGCCAGAGGTTGATAGCGACGCTCACCATTTGATTAGGGACTTGCTGGCCGTTCAGGACTATTTATCCACGAAACGCTTGCAGGAGTGCGTCAACGACGCGATTTATTATCGCGACGAGATGCGCGCCTTGTTCCGTCGTGGCAACATGGACATCAAGTCGTTGGCACAAGCAGAGACGGTTTTCCGTTTTCTTGTTGCGCAATTCAAAAAGCTGGCAGTCGACACGGAAACGTCGCCACAACTCGACGAGCAGCTTGGCCATTTTGCCGATATTTACCACGGCAACTTTTCGCTGTTCCAGTCTTTGCCTGATGTGTGGGCGATTGACCAATTGCACCCGATCATGCCGCTTCAGCGCTTGAACGAAACACCAACGCGACAAGCTATGCTCTCGGATATCACCTGCGATTCCGACGGCAAGGTTGATCGGTTCGTCTTAGCAGATGGTATTTCTAAAACGTTGCCTGTGCATGATTTGGCAGAAGATGAAGCTTATTATATCGGTGTCTTCTTTGTTGGTGCGTACCAGGAAACCCTTGGCGATTTGCACAATCTGTTTGGTGATACAAATGTTGTGACCGTGGCGCTTGGTGAAGATGGCAATTTCGACCTGATTCATGAGGTTGAAGGCGACACGATTGCTGAAGTACTCGACTATGTCGAATACGAAGCGCAGGCATGTCTATCCACATTCAGAAAACGAGTGGATCGGGCTGTAAGCGAAAAGCAATTATCAATCTCTGAACGCCGCGTTTTGATCGAGGCTTACAAAGACAGCCTTTCTGGCTACACTTACTTCGAAAAGTAGATTTTCACCCCAACCTAAAAGGGAAACTTTGATGGGCAAAACACTTGTCATTGGCGCCGGGGGCGTTGGATCAGTCGCTGTACACAAAATGGCGATGAATATAGATATCTTCACCGAAATCACTTTGGCCAGCCGCCGCAAATTTAAGTGCGACGACATTGCCAAGTCTGTTAAAGAGCGCACAGGCGTCGATATCAACACTGCAGAAATTGATGCGATGGACGTTGACGCAACCGCGGAGTTGATCAAAAAAACCGGTGCTGAGTTGGTGGTGAATTTGGCGTTGCCTTATCAGGATTTGGCAATCATGGATGCGTGCCTGAAAGCGGGCGCAAACTATCTTGATACTGCAAACTATGAGCCCGAAGATGAAGCCAAGTTTGAGTATCACTGGCAATGGGCCTATCAGGACAAGTTCAAGGAAGCTGGTCTAACTGCAATTTTGGGCTCAGGCTTTGACCCCGGCGTGACATCTGTATTTGCAACATGGCTCAAGAAGCACAAGCTAGACACGATCCGTCAGATCGACATTCTAGACTGCAATGGCGGTGACAACGGCAAAGCGTTTGCGACCAACTTCAATCCGGAAATCAACATCCGTGAGGTGACGGCCCCTGCCCGCCACTGGGAAAATGGTGACTGGGTGGAAACCCCTGCAATGACAACAAAATACAGCTTCGACTTTCCAGAAGTGGGCGAGAAGAACATGTATTTGATGTATCACGAAGAACTGGAGAGCCTTAAGACGCACTTCCCAGAGATTGAACGCGCGCGGTTCTGGATGACATTTGGTGATGCCTATATCAACCATGTCACCGTTCTTCAAAATATTGGGATGACATCAATTGAGCCAGTTGTACACGATGGCAAAGAAATCATTCCATTGCAGTTCTTGGCGACCGTGCTGCCGGACCCCAGCGACTTGGGTGAATTGACTAAGGGCAAAACCTGTATCGGTGATATCGCAACCGGCCAAGCCAAAGACGGTTCTGGCGAGAAAACATTCTACATCTACAATAATTGTGACCATGAAGAATGCTATGCGGAGGTCGGTTCACAAGCTGTTGCCTACACAACCGGTGTACCAGCCATGATTGGCGCAGCGCAATTCCTTAAAGGCAATTGGAATGAACCAGGCGTGTGGAACATGGAACAGCTTGATCCTGATGACTTTATGGACATGCTGAACAGCCACGGCTTGCCTTGGGAAGTAAAAGAACTTTCTGGTCCAGTTCAGTTCTAATCAAGACGAAGAGGCTGGGCGATGAGCGATTTGGGATTGCCGCAAAGTGGCGATGAAGGCGAGTTTGCAAAATTCGACCTTTATTCTGTGCCGTCGCCCTGTTTTGTGGTGGACGAGGTTGCCATAGAACGCAACCTCGCCATCTTGGCGGATGTAAAAGAACAGTCTGGCGCCAAGGTTTTATTGGCGCTAAAGGCGTTTTCAATGTTTGCTCTGGCGCCCCTGGTACAAAAATATTTGGATGGCACCTGTGCTTCGGGTCTTCATGAAGCACAATTGGCCGCCAAACATTTCGGCGGATCGCTGACAACGTTTTGTGCCGGCTACAAAGCACAGGATCTACCTGAGATTATTAATCTGAGCGATCACTTGATATTCAACTCGGTCGCACAAAAAAATCGTTTCGCTTCAATTGTTGAAAATGCTCGCTCAGCAAACCAAAATGTCTCGATTGGATTGAGGGTTAACCCAGAACATTCGGAGGGCCATACCGAAAAGTATGATCCTTGTGCACCCTGTTCGCGGCTGGGCATACCGGCATCCCAACTGAATGCGTCTGATTTTGATGGGATCGACGGCGTACACATGCACACTTTGTGTGAGCAAGGTTTTGAGCCGCTGGAACGGACCTGGGCTGCTGTGCTTCCCAAACTCAAGCCCTTTTTGAAGAACCTCAAATGGATCAATTTCGGCGGCGGACACCACATCACACGGCCTGACTATAATCGGGATGGGTTGATCAGCTTCATCAAAGATATTCGAAACGAATTTGATGTGGATGTCTATCTAGAGCCCGGCGAAGCATGTGCAATTGACGCGGGCATATTGGTTGGTGAAATACTCGACCTAACGACCAATGATAAACAATTGGCAATCACAGATATATCGGCGACATGCCACATGCCGGACGTTATTGAAGCCCCCTATCGACCCGCAATGCTGGGTGAAAAACAAAACGGGCAGAGCTTTTTGTTGGGTGGCCCCTCTTGTCTCGCAGGGGACGTGATTGGCAATTACCAGCCGGCCAAACCGTTTGAGATTGGTGACAGGTTCGCATTTTTGGACCAGGCTCATTATTCAATGGTCAAAACCAACACCTTTAACGGCGTGCCCTTGCCGTCAATTGCTGTTTGGAATTCAGCTACCAATCGAACTCGGATCATAAAGCAGTTTGGCTTTGTAGATTTTGAACAACGGCTTTCATAAGGACTTGCTGAATGGTTGATTTTCTTGACAGTGAATTGACATCCGCTGAGCGCAACATAGCGGGCGCGAAATTTGTAATTGTTCCGATGCCGTTAGAACGTACCGTTTCTTACGGCTCTGGCACCGCGGGTGGTCCAGAAGCAATTATTGAGGCATCGAATGAACTTGAGCGCATATGCCCTGAGGGCGAACCCTGCGTGCACGGCATCGCAACAGTTGACCCAATCCACTGTGATGGCCAGCTCCCTGAAGTTATGGCCAGACTAGCCCGCCAAACCGCGACCATCGCGGCACAAGGCAAAGTTCCGGTTACGCTTGGTGGCGAGCATTCCCTGACATATGGGGCGGTCAGCGGTGTCGCCGAAGCACTCGGCCGCAAAGTCGGGATCATTCAGATCGATGCACACGCTGACCTGCGCATCGCCTACCAAGGCGAAAAGCACTCACATGCATCTGTCATGAATTTGCTTTGTGAAGAAGGTCATTCCCTGGCACAGTTTGGCGTGCGTGCGCTATGCCAGCAGGAGGTCGAAGGCCGAGAAAAATTTGCTGTAGCTTTTGTTGATGGCGAAGAGCTGGTGACGAACAATATTCACTCGGTGACATTGCCCAAAGATTTTCCAAACGACGTTTACATCAGTTTTGATGTGGACGGCTTGGACCCTTCAATCATGCCCGCAACCGGCACGCCAGTTCCCGGTGGCTTGGGCTACTATCAGGCACTAAACATCGTGCGATCCGCTTTGAAGGGTCGCAAATGTGTCGGCATGGATATTGTAGAATTAGCACCCAATCGCGACAGCCAAGCGTGGGACTTCACCACCGCGCAGATCGTTTATCGATTGATGGGTATGGTCGCTTAAGCAAATTTGCGTTTAGTGCTAGTCGGCAAATATGCCGTCAAAATCTGCAAAGCCCTTTACCTCGATCGGGTTTCCCGATGGGTCGAAGAAGAACATTGTGGATTGTTCACCAGGTTCACCGGCAAAACGTGTTGTCGGTTCAATCACAAATTCAATTTGTGCAGATTGCAGCTTTGCAGCCAACGCATCCCATTCCGCTTTTGGCAGAATAACCCCTAAATGTGGCATCGGCACCATGTGCTCGCCAACTTTGCCTGTGTTCGCAACAGGAAATGGCTTGCCCAAATGCAGCGATATTTGATGGCCGAAGAAATCAAAATCCACCCATGTGTCGGTGCTGCGCCCTTCAGCGCACCCAAGCAAACCGGCGTAGAAAGCGCGCGCTTCATCTAAGTCTGTGACATGATAGGCAAGATGGAAGCGCGATTTCGACATTTTAGTTGTCACCCATTTTAAGCGCTTTGATGAACGCTTCTTGTGGAATTTCAACCTTGCCGAATTGGCGCATCTTTTTCTTACCAGCTTTTTGCTTGTCCAATAGCTTCCGCTTACGCGTGGCATCACCACCATAGCATTTCGCAGTAACGTCTTTACGCAAAGCAGAGATTGTCTCACGGGCAATAACTTTGCCGCCAATTGCTGCCTGAATCGGTATTTTGAACAAGTGTTGTGGGATCAGTTCTTTGAGCTTCTCACACATGACACGGCCGCGCGCTTCAGCGGCAGAACGGTGCACCAACATTGAAAGCGCATCAACAGGTTCGCCATTTACGAGCACAGACATTTTCACCAAATCGCCGGCGCGATAGTCCGAGATTTGATAGTCAAAACTCGCATAGCCTTTAGAGATCGACTTCAGGCGATCATAAAAATCAAACACGACTTCGTTTAGCGGCAAATCATACTGCACCATGGCACGTGTGCCGACATAAGTTAGGTCGGTTTGAATGCCTCGGCGGTCCTGACATAGTTTCAGGATCGGTCCCAAATACTCATCTGGCGTGAGGATGTTGGCTTTGATCCACGGCTCGCGGATCTCTTCAATCTTCATCACATCTGGCATATCTGCCGGGTTGTGAAGTTGTGTTTCGCTGCCATCGCGAAGCCCAAGTTCATAAACAACGCTTGGCGCTGTTGCGATCAAATCAAGATCGAATTCGCGGCTCAAGCGCTCTTGAATAATCTCAAGGTGCAACAATCCCAAAAAGCCACAACGGAAGCCGAAGCCCAAAGCGGCGGAAGTTTCCATTTCATATGAGAAACTCGCATCATTGAGACGCAGCTTGCCCATCGCCGCACGCAAATCTTCAAAGTCATTTGCATCCACAGGGAACAAACCGCAGAACACAACGGGCTGCGCCGGGCGGAAACCTTCAAGCGCTTGAGCGCATGGTTTCTTCGCGTCAGTGATTGTGTCACCAACGTTAGTGTCGGCAACTTCTTTGATCGAGGCAGTGATAAATCCAATTTCACCGGGACCAAGTTCTGGCATCTCGACAAGCTTAGGCGTGAACACACCCACACGATCCAAATCATAGATCGCGCCGGTATTCATCATTTTGACCTTCTGGCCCTTTTTGATGGTGCCATCAATCACGCGGATCAAAACAATCACACCTAGATAGGCATCGTACCAACTGTCCACCAACATCGCTTTGAGCGGCGCATCACGGTCGCCGATGGGTGATGGCAAGCGCTCAACGATAGCTTCAAGCACATCATCAATGCCGATGCCTGTTTTGGCTGAAATCTCAACCGCATCGGTTGCATCTAGTCCGATCACGTCTTCGATTTGCTGCTTGACCCGATCGGGTTCAGCCGCGGGCAGATCGATCTTGTTGAGGACCGGAACGATTTCGTGGTCTACTTCGATTGCCTGATACACGTTGGCTAGTGTTTGAGCTTCCACACCTTGTGAGGCATCAACCACCAGCAGCGAGCCTTCACAGGCTGCGAGTGACCGGTTCACTTCGTAGGCAAAATCTACGTGTCCCGGTGTATCGATCAGATTGAGCACATATGTCTCGCCATTGTTTGCCTTGTAGGACAAGCGAACGGTTTGGGCTTTAATGGTAATGCCACGCTCTCGCTCAATATCCATGCTGTCGAGAACTTGCTGCTGCATCTCACGCTCAGCCAGTCCGCCAGTTTTTTGAATCAACCGGTCAGCCAAAGTGGATTTGCCGTGGTCGATGTGAGCCACGATGGAGAAATTGCGAATGTGTTTCAAGTCAGTCATAGGGCGCTGATTATCAGCTTTATTGCGACACGAAAAGAGAAATTGCACGAGTTGGCGAAATTGGTGAAAACCAAGGCTAGATTGCATGTTTGGGCATATTCAAAGCCGCCAAAATTGCTGCGCAAATTGCGGTCAATCACAAGCTGCCAATGGTCGCACAAGAAACAGCCACATATAGGTTGATCCATTGCCCGCCATGACACAAACTACAAACCAAAATCATATTGAAGATTCTATCGCTCTCAGAGGTGAAGACAACATGTTGCGACGTGTTCTAGGTTGGCAAAAAAGACATTTTGACGAGTTGAGCGAAGCAGAAATATTAGCGCTGGCTATTTCTTCTGAAGAAGATGATGCGCGCATTTACGCCGCTTACGCCGAGATGCTTCGCGAAGAGTACCCAGCAAGCGCTGCCGTGTTCGACGGCATGGTCGAAGAAGAGAACGAGCACCGCCACCGACTGATTGCAGCCTATGAGAAGAAATTTGGTAGCAATATTCCACTGGTGCGACGCGAGCATGTGCGAGGCTTTTTAGACCGCAAACCCGTTTGGCTGGTGAAAAACCTACCGCTTGAGACCATTCGTCAACAGGCTTGGGAAATGGAAGAGGCCGCGCAAAACTTCTACCTCGAAGCCGTTAAGCGCACCAAGGATGCAAGCATTAGAAAGCTATTGGGCGATCTCGCAATCGCAGAACAGCATCACAAACGCGCTGCGAACGAACTTGAGGAAACGCACCTGCACGACGATGCAATTGCGGACGAAAAAGACCAAGCGCATCGCAAATTCTTGCTAACTTATGTGCAGCCTGGCCTAGCGGGACTAATGGATGGCTCTGTGTCGACCCTGGCCCCGATATTTGCGGCAGCATTTGCGACACAAAACACGTGGGAGACTTTCTTAGTTGGCTTGGCCGCATCAATTGGTGCGGGCATTTCGATGGGTTTCACTGAAGCAGCGTCCGATGATGGTAAACTTACAGGTCGTGGCTCGCCGATAAAGCGCGGCTTTGCCTCGGGCATTATGACGACAATCGGCGGATTGGGACACGCATTACCCTATCTGATCACAGATTTTTGGACTGCTACAATTACCGCCATAGTTGTTGTCTTTATTGAATTGTGGGCAATTGCCTGGATCCAAAACAAATATATGGATACGCCATTCTGGCGTGCGGTGATGCAAGTTGTGTTTGGTGGGTCATTAGTGTTTGCTGCAGGCATACTCATTGGCAATGCCGGCTAGCACATTAAAGGAATAAAATGAACGCGATTTCTGACGACCCGGTTGCACGGGAAAGCCTACCATTGTTGCCAGCAAAAACCGTTTCGGTTGGCCGGTTTGATATTTCCTATTGCGACATTGGCGCCAAAGATGCACCGACCATTGTACTTTGCCACGGGCTTGCATCAAGCGGACGGCAGTTTTCAGACGATGCGCTTTTCTTTGTTGAACATGGTTTTCGCGTCATCTTGCCGGACCTACGTGGGCACGGAAGGTCCAGTGTGCCGAAAAATCTCAAAGTTGATGAGTTTTCCATTCCCAATATGGCGAACGACCTTATCGCCATTTTGGATGATGCGAGCGTTGAAGCGGTCCATTATGTCGGAAATTCGCTTGGCGGCATTCTAGCTCTGCATTTGCTACCAACACACGCTGATCGGTTCATCACATTTACTACTTTTGGCACCTCCTATGCGCTCTCTACCCCGCGCTTTCCGGCAGATGCTGTGCCAAAAATCTATGATTTCATTGGGCCTGAATGGGTAGACAAAATCATTGCAGGCAGCACGTCAAAACGACGCTCTGCGCAGGAATTGGTTCATGAATTACTTGATGATTACGACATTACTGCTGTGAGCTATACGGCAAAGAATGTTGGCAATTATGACCTGATTAAGAACGCAAAGTCCTTCCAAAAACCCATTTTGATGCTGCGTGGCGGTGAAGATGTGTTGGTCAATGCAGCGCTTATGACCACAATGCATGAGATGAAGAAGCAACAGAATTTTGCTTATATGGATATTCCAAGAGGCGGTCACTGTGCCAATTTGGACGCGCAACAAGAAGTGCGCATCGCGTTGCTTGGCTTTTTCAAATTGCACGCGCCACTGGCGACGACCTAGGACGCGGAACAGTGAATGATCGGGCCAAAAATTTTATAGAACGCAAGGGCCACCATATTGCGTTCACAACATATGGCGATAAATCCGATTTGCCTTTGGTGATATGCCACGGTCTTGCCGCGAACGGCACTCAGTTCATTTCGGATGCTGAATATTTTGCCCAACAGGGTTTCTATGTAATTGTTCCGGATTTGCGTGGCCACGGACAGTCGCAGTTGCTGGTTGA
Source organism: Maritalea porphyrae (assembly GCF_030159895.1). Lineage (GTDB taxonomy): Bacteria > Pseudomonadota > Alphaproteobacteria > Rhizobiales > Devosiaceae > Maritalea > Maritalea porphyrae. The sequence continues at coordinate 864,420 of NZ_BSNI01000002.1, read as the reverse complement.
CCCAAACCTTCTCGAATTTTCAATCCCAGAACTGGCGAGTGACGTAATAGCTGTTTTGGACCATATGGGCTTAGATCAAGTGCACTTTGTTGGCAACTCGTTGGGAGGAGTTATCGGCCTGCAACTGATGGGAGAACACAGCAACCGATTAGCAACTTTTGCAAGCTTTGGCACCGCGTATGCGCTCAATTCATCACCAATTGCCATTTGGCTTTTGCCCCGAATGCTTAAGTTGTTAGGGAGCAGAATTGTTGCTGCAATGGGGGCGAAAAGCACTTCAGATAACCCAGATGTGCAAGCGATTGTTCACAAGATTTACGCCGAATCCAATTTACAGGTCGTGGCACGAATTTCAGCGGAGATTGGCAAATACGATCTCATTGACAACGCAATTGCTTTCAAAAAGCCACTATTGATGTTGAGAGGGGCCAAGGACAAAACGGTGAATTCAGAATTGGGCCCAACTTTGGAACGAATGCACGCACTAGAGAACTTCAAACTGGTGGAGATCGAAAATGCGGGCCACTGCGCAAACCTAGACGCCCCCGATCTTGTCCGCAGTGAACTGCTCAAACACTTCGCCAAGGCCTAACGAGCCATCTCCCATTTATTGCCAACTCTTATAAGCTTTTGGGGGATTAAGCCGAAAGGCTCGGGTACGACGTTTTGGGAAAAATCAAGCACTTCTAATTCGACAGCATCGAGCTTGATTAAAATATAGTCGTCCGCCTTTGGCCCTTCTGGAAAGAATAGACGCCAATAAGGCTTCCATTTTTTGGCTCGCGTTGCGACGTCGTCAACAATGCTTGCGGTCGCTTTTACAATCAGGTTTGAATTATCCTTTGTACTGGAAAAGGCCAGCGTTACCTGCGGGTTTGCATGCACTTGCTTCACTTTGCGAGAGGACGGGCTGGTGCCGACCCAAAATGTGAAGCTTTGATCATCAAATATTGGCTCGACCAACCGTGCATCAGGAGCAGCTTCATTGTCCGAATTAGTGACGATGAAGGCATACCGTGAGCGCGCGATTTGCCGCTTTGCACTGGCCAAAGCTTGTTCCGCTGTGTTTTGAAACCCCGCGCGTTTGCGCGATTTGTAACCGGAGAGCATCCAGTTCAGTAGTTTCTTCTTTATGGGTTTGATCACGTGCTACACCTTTCCCCTGCCAGTGGGCTGATCTTACATGGATTGAACGTGAGGCAAATACGCTTTATGCCGCAGTGCCTTTGCGATAGAGCCCAACAATCGCAAGCAAAACCATGGCCAAAAACAAGGTCCACTGCGGCATAACCCAAACACTAGCAAATAGATTGATGCCAGAGGCGATGAAGAGAATTGTTATGCCCGAATAAAGAGCAATAATTGTTAGCGATAATTCCGTTGGCGCTTTAGAGGTCCTTGCAGCGCGCCAAAACACCCAACCGCCCACAATCAACAACAATGTGATTTGGTTCCACATGACTTCGGCAATGCCTTTTGACAATTCTGGCGCATTCGAAGCGTTGAGCGGCGACATAATCTCTGGTGTTCCCCCAACGACGTGCAACGCGGTTGTTGCAAAGGAAAGCAATGCAGCGGCTAAGAGCCACATATTGTTTTGTTTAAAAAAGCTGTTCATGAGTGCGGCTCCCTGCCATAACATACGCATCCGTATTTAAATCAGTGCCGGCCGCAATACAATACGGCTCCGTATGTTAAATTGACGCAGGGTTAACCCGATGGGCAGAAAAGCAAAACACGACAAGCAAGATTGGATTTTGGCCGCATTCCAAACCTTGGGGGACAAGGGCGTTGACGGGGTCAAGGTTGAACGCATTGCAAAACAGCTTGGTACCACCAAAGGGTCATTCTACTGGCACTTTGCTGATCGTGGGGCACTGCTTGTCGAAATGCTCGACTTTTGGGATCAGCAGGGTACGCGCACAATTATTGAGCAATTGCGCGAAGCGGGTATACCGGCAGACGAACAACTAAGGCAACTTGGGCGCATAGCCACTGAAACGCGCACTCACGGACTGGATGCCATTGCAGTGGAAGGCGCTTTGCGCGCTTGGGCAGGACAAGATGAGAAAGTTGCTGCGCTCATATCAAAGACCGAAAACACACGCATCAAGTTTGTTGCGGGTCTGCTTGTCGACATCGGCTATGGTGAGCAAGAAGCTCATTCACTTGCTCACCAAATTTACCTGATGCTTTTGGGCGTCTATTCCATTTCCCGATATGATGCGAACCCAATCCATAGTCAAACCTACATTGAGTTCGTCGATCAATTGGCCGATCTCAAACGTTGAATTGATCTCCGCCAAAATCCTTCCCAGCGGTAATAGGCGCCGACGCCCAGTACAATTGTTGCAACGATTGCCATCGGTATCCACTCCAAATCTCTCAAACCAAAAATGTGTGCAAGCACGCGATCAGGAAGTAGGGCAAACGTAAAGGGGATGCATAGCGCGCCCCAATACATGGACCGCATTGACGCCCGGTGTGCAGCAATTCGCCCTGCCCGCGCATGGCTGATCGCTTGATAAAGCCCAATAAAGGTGACAGGCACAAAGATGTGTATGGGGCTAAATATCCAAATCATGCGCAATTGATGAATGAACGCGGCACTGATCGCCGCCCCCAACATCAGGACAACCCAAACCCAGCCAAGCACTCGATGATGTGCGTTACCCTTTTTGTTCAAGAGCACATAAAGCCCCAGAATTAAACTGGCGATTGCACAAACCATATGCACTTGAACGGCAAATGGGATTTCAAAGAATATGCTAAGCTTCACGTGTTCCGTCCTATTTTTTTCAAATGATAAAAGCGCTACTTGCATTCGCAGGACTATCTCGGCAAAAGTCTTTGAAACAATGATCGGTTCGCGAATGAAAGGGATGGTTCGTGATTGGCAACGCCTTGCAATTGACGCTTCGCGAAATGCGTGCGCTTTTCACAGCGCCTAAGGCACTTGCGGCGATGGCAATCCTTGGGATTATGCTGGGGTTGGTCGGCCCGTTTTCAACATTCGACTATTTCGAACCTATACCGCGCGTCGCCTATTGGATCTGCATGGTCTTTTTAGGATATGCAGCTGGCGCCTTTGGCGGCGGACTCGCTGTCAATCTGATCAATCAGGTTTGGAAATCCCCAAATGTCTGGCTTGTGATCTTATGTGCCGGAATTGGTTCGGGCATGTTGGTTTCAATTGTCGTTTACGTCGTCAACGCCGTGGTGATTGGAGACTGGGATATTGATGGTTTCTCCGGCATCCTGACGGCAGTGTATTGCGTGTTGATTTCAATTTGTGTTGCCGCCTTACACGTATTGTTTTTGCGTGAGGACCGACCGGGTGCATCAAAACAAATCGAGATTTTGGCCCGCTTACAAATCCAAAATCGCGGACAGTTGCTCTATATGTCGATGCAAGACCATTATGTGAATGTGGTCACATCTCGCGGACAGGAACTACTTCTGATGCGCATGAGCGACGCAATGAAAGAAGCCGAAGGGGTTGATGGACTAAAGATCCACCGGTCCCATTGGATTGCACGGGATGGCATCAAACGCGTAGACCGGCAAAATGGCAACTATATCGTTGAGATGTTAGATGGCACCAAATTGCCGGTTAGCCGTGGCCAAGTGCAAGCTGCGAAAGACGCCGGCATTCTCACCTGATGCAGTCTAGCTCGCTTGATCTTCCTTGGCGTTGAGCTTTCTTTGCTCTTCGCGCAATTGCTTCATGCGTTCTTTGTTAAGTTCAGCAAACCTTTTGGCCTGATCGCCGATATGTTCCTGACCACGCTCTTGGGCCAAACGGATTTGTTTTTCACGCTCTGCCGCCCGCGCTTTGCTCTTCTCGCTAATTTTATCAACGCAATGGTGACACTGTTGGCCCTCGATAAAATCCTTGTGTTGCATGTCTTCGGGCGACAATGGGAAACGGCACGCGCGACAAAGCGTAAGGTCACCTTCCACAAGGCCATGGCCAACCGAAACGCGTTCGTCAAAAACAAAGCACTCGCCATTCCACATGCTTTTGTCTTGAGGCGTTTCTTCCAAGTATTTTAGGATACCGCCCTTGAGGTGATAAACCTCCTCGAACCCCTTTGCGAGCATATAGGCCGACGCTTTTTCGCATCGAATGCCGCCAGTACAGAACATTGCAACTTTTTTGTTTTTCTTCGGATCAAGGTTCTTTTCGACAAAGTCTTTGAACTGCGTGAAATTCTCAGTTTGCGGATCAACCGCCCCTTCAAAGGTTCCAATTGCGACTTCATAATCGTTGCGCGTATCCAGAACCACTGTCTCGTCGTCTGATATGACATCGTTCCAGTTTTCTGGTTCAACATAGGTACCCACGACCTTGGTGGGATCGGCTTCCGGCGCGCGAAGGGTAACAATTTCTTTTTTCAACTTCACTTTCATGCGCATAAAAGGCATTTCGCTTGCTGCGGAGAACTTCACCTCTCCGCCTTTGAACCGCCCTTTGAACAGATTGCCGCGCTCTAAATATTCAACCAGCTTGTCAACGGATTCAGGTGTGCCTGCGACGGTGCCGTTTATGCCTTCTTCGGCAAGAAGCAGCGCTCCCTTGATCCCATGTTGAACACAAAAGTCATAAATCGGATCGCGCAAATCACGATAGTCCGGTAGCGCCACAAATTTGTACAGTGCAACCACTTTGAATTCAGACATATCTATCTACCTTAGATCTCATGCAAGCCGACGTTGGGGTTTAGCAAAACTTGCGCTTTTGGCCAAGTCCTAACCGCGCGCACCAAATTCTTTTGATTTTTTGCCTTGCCTTAGACCTACTCCAATAGACTAATCCTACCATCGGAACAATTTAATCGATTTGCAGGAGAACCAAATGGCGTACCGAGCTAGCGAAGATAGATATGACAATATGCAATACCGCAGAACTGGTCGCTCGGGATTGAAACTACCAGCGATTAGCCTTGGCCTGTGGCAGAATTTCGGCGGCACTCGTGACTACCCCAGCGCATTTAAAATCTTGAGCTACGCATTTGATCAAGGCGTCACTCATTTTGACTTGGCAAACAATTATGGCCCGCCTCCCGGGTCATCTGAAGAATTGTTTGGGCAAATGATGGTTCGCGATTTTGCACCATACCGGGATGAGATGATCATTTCTTCAAAAGCAGGATATGATATGTGGCCCGGTCCATATGGAGAATTTGGGTCCCGCAAATATCTCATAGCCAGTTGTGATCAGAGTTTGAAACGCTGCAACGTCGATTACTTTGACATTTTTTATTCACACCGGTTTGACCCAGAAACACCATTGGAAGAGACAATGGGGGCGCTTGCGTCGCTATACCATCAAGGCAAAGCACTTTATGTCGGTGTTTCATCCTATCCAAAAAAAGAAACAATCGAGGCAAGCCGCATCTTGAATGAAATGGGTGTACCACTCACCATCCATCAACCAAGCTATTCAATCCTGAACCGGTGGATCGAGGATGATGGAACCTTGGACACGCTAGGCGAATTGGGTGTCGGCTGCATTGCCTTCTCGCCTCTTGCGCAAGGTGTATTGAGCGGCAAATATTCTAAAGACAAAGCAACTGGCACGCGCGCAACGGAGCCAGGTTCATCATTGTTTGGCAGACATCTTGAAACTGGGGTTCTCGCTGCTGTCGATGCATTGCAGGACTTGGCTGACAAACGTGGCCAAACCTTGGTGCAGTTGGCTCTGGCTTGGGTCCTTCGCCGTGAAGAAATGACCTCGGCATTGATCGGTGTGCGCACGCTTGAACAACTCAAAGACAATTTGGGCGCTCTGAGCAATCTCGAACTTAGTGATGATGAGCTAAAAATTATTGACGATGCAGCAAAAGGCGGCATGATGGACCTGCATCCTCAACCAGGCGGTTGGTTGCGCTAGCCGCCGTCCTAAACACAGAGCTTGGCAATATGGACTTTCGTGTCGCGCGCCCCGATGAGCTTAAACAGATCGCCTCACTCTATCACCGCATCTGGCACGAAACACAGGCTCCGCATCAACATCCTGACATCGCAAAATTTCGCGATGTCAGGTTTATGCAAGACCGCATTAATGCATTCTATCCAAACATCATTATTGCGTTGGATGAACTCGACATTGTTGGCCTTGTCGTTGCAAAAGAAGCAAGATTGTCTCAGTTATTTGTCGACAGTCAGCAGCGCGGCAAAGGTGTTGGTCAGAAACTGTTGGCGTTGGCCGAAGCAAAGTTGCGCGCCGAAGGGGCAGTGCGCATCACGTTAAATTGTCTTGTAGGCAATGATGCGGCGCGACGCTTTTATGAGCGTAACGATTGGCGCGTTTCCAGAATGGAAACAAAAATGGGACAAACGCACAAAGGCGAAGTCCCAATTGAAGTATTCGAAATGGAAAGAACGCTAGACGTGCTTGATCATTTCGCTTGATTGCTTCCATCCCGATTTATCGTAGATTTCACGACCGGCATCTGATGCATGCAAAACTATCAGGCTTGCACCGCGTTTTTTGAGCTCGGCTTCCCCCAACGCCATCAGGCGACTGGCAATACCTTGGCGTCGACAATGATGTTCCACATAGACGTTGGAAATATAACCTCGTAAGTGATCCTTAGGGTGCAACACGTGCGGCGCCCAGTCGATAATCGACAAGCCAATTCCACCGGCCGGCTTGCCGCTTTCTTCAAGGATGAACCCGAAATACTCACCATTGTGAAGTCGCGGATTTAACCACTTGCGAAACTCGACAATCATCGCCTCAATGTTTTCGAGCGGCTCCCCAATATCGCGGAACATCTCAAACCGATGGTGGCAAATAAGATCTAAATCTGAGGTACGAATTTCGCGCTCGACAAGGCTCATGCTGGCTCCGGAAGTTTACCGATCTTTTTGCGCCAAATAGCAGGTGCAATATTGTGCACGCTTTCACCAGTGGCATCCACTGCTACTGTTACTGGCATATTTTCTACTTCAAATTCGTAAATGGCTTCCATACCAAGCTCTTCAAATGCCACTACGCGCGACGAGCGAATGGCTTTTGAGATCAGGTATGCCGCACCGCCAGTGGCCATCAAATAGGCTGCTTTGTGCTTTTTGATCGCGTCCAAACCAGATGGACCGCGTTCGGCTTTGCCGATCATTGCAACAAGACCAGTTTTGTCGAGCATCATCTCAGTAAACTTGTCCATGCGCGTGGCGGTCGTCGGTCCCGCAGGTCCCACGGCTTCTTCTCCAACCGGATCCACCGGCCCCACATAGTAAATCACACGGTCAGTGAAATCGACGCCATCTGGCAACCCTTCGCCGCTTTCATAAAGCGATTGAATACGCTTATGGGCGGCGTCTCGACCAGTAAGGATCTTGCCGTTGAGCAACAAACGATTACCCTGTTTCCAAGTGGCGACTTCTTCTTTTGTCAATTTGCCAAGGTCAACTGACTTTGCCTCACTAGATGGGGTCCATCCAATATCCGGCCATGCGCTCAATGGTGGCGGCGTCAGATCGGCTGCGCCAGTACCATCAAGTGTAAAATGTACATGGCGGTTGGCCGCGCAGTTTGGTGCCAAACCAACCGGTTTCGAAGCTGCGTGCGTTGGCAAGTCAAGCACCTTCACATCAACGACCGTCGTCAGACCGCCCAAGCCTTGCGCACCGATGCCTAACGCGTTGACCTTTTCAAACAGTTCAAGCCGCAATTCCTCTGCGGTAGAGTTCGGGCCGCGTTCAATGAGTTCTTGAATGTTGACCGGTGCCATCAATGATTTTTTCGCCAAATACATGGCCTTTTCTGGCGTTCCACCAATGCCTAGACCAAGCACGCCCGGCGGGCACCAGCCAGCACCCAGTGTGGGCACGGTTTTCAGCACCCATTCGACGATATCGTCAGACGGGTTAAGCATTGCCAATTTGGCTTTGTTCTCTGATCCCCCGCCTTTTGCTGCAACGGTTACGTCAACTTTGTCACCTGCAACCATTTCGTAATGGATTACCGCTGGTGCATTGTCGCCGGAATTGTTACGCTTTCCCGCAGGGTCCATCAAAATCGAGGCGCGCAACAAGTTCTCTTCAACACCCGTGTAGGCTTGGCGCACACCTTCGTTGACCATTTCGTCGATGGTCATATCTGTGTCCCAGCGCACATCTTGGCCAATTTCCAAGAACACCAAGGCAATGCCAGTATCCTGACAAATTGGCCTATGCCCCTCCGCACACATGCGCGAGTTGGTCAAAATCTGCGCGATCGCATCCTTTGCTGCCGGGTTTTCTTCCTTTTCATAGGCTTTAGCCACGGCTTGGACATAATCCAGCGGATGGTAATAAGAAATGAACTGAAAACCGTCCGCAATGGACTGGATGAAATCTTCTTTTTTAATTGCAGGCATTTTGGAACCCTCGCGACCAAGGAGAAATAATGTTGATCGCTTGTCCCACGAGTTGGGTTAATTTTCAACCAAACCTTTGGTTTAACTCGGAACCTGCGACGCTTTGGCTGCAGCCAATAGGAAGGCCAGTGAGAACCCATATAGTGTAGTAAGAAGGTCAAATCCAAACACAAAATCGGTTAGGCCGAATACAATGTATGCAGCCGGCAACAAAACCAAACCATAAACAGCGCGGGGGTTGGCGCGCAATTTCGGATCGATCGCCAGATTTATAATTGGCGCAGCAATGATGATGGCGTAGGCCATGAGCCCTAGAATTCCGCCAGCAACCGCAAAATCGGCAACGTCATTGTGATAGGAGAAATATTGCTTCACTGGCGCAAATATCTCTGGCGTAGGATGATTTGACACCAAAGCCTCCCAATGCCCTGCCCAACCATGTCCTACGAGCGGCGATTGCCAAAAGCCATTCCATGCGCCAACTAACATTTCGTACCGCAATTCAGACGAGTGCCCGGGCAGACGGCCAGCGGCGAGTTCTGCCATGGTTTGCACAAATCGGGTAATAAACCCGTTTGGGTCAACATACACGATGATTAAAAGCACACCGACAATGACACCCAGGACTGTGACGGTCGCCCGCTTTGATTGCCGCCATAGCTGCGGCAGGGCGACAGCCAGTGCCACCAACGACATTATCGGCACCGCAAGCAGTGTGCCACGAGATCCCGCTAGTATTATGATGAGTAAGGACGCAACCCACGCCGCGCAAAAAACCAAATTGGACAAAGAACGAAGGTCAGGTCGAACACCGACCAAGGCAAGGAAACCAAGCACGGCGGCTACTCGCGCGACCGCGTTGGGACCTGCTGAAACTGCGACCGTACGGCCAATTCCCAACCCATATCGCTGCGCGTGCGCAAACAGCAATCCCAGTAAACAACCCAGTGCACAATAAACAGCAATCCTGAAGAAGGAAGGCGGTTTAGGCAAATTGTTCAGGTATTGGTAGAGCAGAATGGGTAAAGCTAGGCCCAAAAAGCTGACTAGAAACGACATATCATTTGGCGTGTCTGCATTGATTGCAAAGGCAACACCTAGAAGCATAAACCCGCAAAGCAGCGCCGCAAGGGTTGGCTGCCAGGTAAACCGCGCACGTGCACCGCTGAAGTAGAAGCTGATTGCTGCAGCAAGCGACAGCAGAAGCGCTAAAACAATTGAAATCGATCCGAACAGAAGCGGTATAAGAAAGGTTGTCGCCAACAGTAGTGCCAAGCCAAATTGTGGCCAGAACGACTGCAGAGATCGGGTTCTATTTACCATTTAATCGGCTGCTTCTCGTGGATCAAGTCATCAAACAATTGGGGTTTATGTCGATTGACTTTCCAGCCAGTGTTGATCGCTTTAAAATGCAAAAAGTGTGCGTTCCCAATATATCGGCGACCTAAAAGCGGACGCCCTTCAATCCAATGCATATACGGGAAGACATTGTGTTTTGCTAGCCATTTTCGTGACGGATCAATTACCCATTTGCCGGCACTGACATACGATTCTTCTGGATTTTTTTTAACTGTTGAAAATGAGCGATGATCAACCTGGTCGGAACCTTCCTCTGCGATTGGCTCGATCCATACCCCTTTCATGGAAAGAATGCCTATATCTGTTGATTTTACCAAGCTACATATTTGGCCATCAGAAACGGCAAGTTCATCGATGTCCAAATTCACAATTGAGTTTGCATGTACACCAATTCGCCGCAATACAATACTCATACACGAGACCTGCAAAAACTGTGGCCAATATGGGTTGACTTTCAAAATATCGTCTTTGTAACCATATGGATAAGGGACTGAAATCACACATGTTTTTTCCAACCCAGGGATATCAGCCAGACAGGAGTGGATGGCATCAACATTGTAGGCATTTGATCCATTGTCAAAAAAGACAATAGCACTCACACCGTGATGTCGTACGTGATAATCTGCCCAATACTTTATCCACGCAAGATCATTGTTCTTTGAAAGAGTGAATAAGATATTCTCATTCGAAAATTCATTGGAAAGTGACGGTTGCACCTGAATTTGAAAGTTTTCGTTAGCAAAACACATCTCAATGTGGGTCGTCCCTATTGGCACATTTTGTAGGCGCGTCGACATAACTGACAGGGAAAAGAAGTGTTTGGCTTTTACGTCATGACCCGACGGTAGAGCACGGTACGTTGCTCGCTTGTAGTATTTCTTCAAATTCGTCGGTGCCGGTCCAATGCAAAGCACTTCGCCACCGTCATTGCTATAGAAACAGTCAAAATAAAGCGTTTGGGCGTCAAAATTACCTATGAACTTTTCGGGACGGATCCGATTAGGCGAACGAGGAAGCCGTTTGACATCGCTATTCGAATTTAAACGCACGGTAGACAGTTTGATGTCCATTTTTTTGCTAGAGTGCGAGTTCCGAAGACTCCCCGTTGATGCTCTGTCCATTTGCTTACCCAAAAATCTCGTCTAGTTTTTCGGCTAGGATTTCATCCTTTAGATGAAGTTCCGGATCAAAATTTTGTGCGAGATGCCTTTCATGTTGCCATTCACGCAACTCACCTTTTTGCGTGTTTGCGCGCCAGCCGGTATTGATGCCTGCAAAATGATAACACTTGAACTCCCGTGAAACCGGATATGGGTTCCAAACACCGTCAACCCAATGAGTATTGGGTTGTGCGACAAGCTGCCTTGGTTTCACCCGCCCTGGTGACATTGCCCACTTTTTAAATTTATCTTGCGGGCCCAGTTGCTTCCGGCTTCTGTACACAAAATCTGAAAAACTGACTGAATTGTTACCAGGGCTGCCGGGAGCCAAGACATTTTCAACGAGATATCTGTGAAACTTTGTACACCCGAACCACCGCTTTTCGGTCGCCTCAAATATCGACCGACCTTTGTTGGACAGTACAAGTTCGTCAATATCGACATTTAAAATTGAACGCGCCTTAGACGCCATACGAAGATACAGCGACATATACATAACCGGCTGGGCAAAGCGTACATATCCATTTTGCCCATTATCTTGTGCAATCTTGTCCATCGTGCCGAAGTGAAATGGCCAATCAACAACAATGGATTGATCCAAACCCTCAACACCTTCAAGGGCCGCGGATAGCTCACTCTTGGTGTATCTGCTCGAATTGTTATCAAAGACTACTACCGCATTTGCTGCATGCTCTTTTTGGTAGAACTTGGCCCAATCCGCTATCCAATTCAAATCGTTGTCGTTATTGATGCAGCACAACACGCGCATCCCAGCGAAGTCGCTAGATAGGTTTCTGCCTATGGTGGCACGCAGGGTTTGGGTCCCAATCCTCATAGTCAGGCCTACATCTTCTTCGGGAAGATCAACATATGCTACACACGCTGACCGGCTTTTTTGAAACTGCAGTTTAGCTACAACGCCAGATTGGTCCCCGACAACAATTGCTGCTTCTAACTCGCCTTTCAAATTGGCCGGACTTGGTCCAACAAACCAAATGCGCGCATCATTGATGTCGCGGAAAACATCGTAGAAAAGTCCAAATTCGTCAAAGCCCTCCCAAAAGAAGTCTGGCCGACTCAACTCCGACATATACGGTCGTCGCCTTAAACCTTCTTCTGGTTTGAGGAAGATGGGGTGCGGCGAGACGATTCTTTTCATTTGCAACTGACGGTTACTAACTTGGTTACCCGCGCAACATCGCGCCGGTTGCTTTTTCAACCGCTGCGATGATTTTATTGCTCACCGCTTCGATTTCTTCGTCCGTCAGCGTTTTTTGACGTGGCTGCAATGTGACTTCAATGGCGACAGATTTTTTACCTTCGCCCACATGTTCGCCTTCAAAAACGTCAAAGATCGAGGTGGACTGAATTAGTTTTTTGTCTGCCGAATTTGCTGCTTTGACGAGCTTACCTGCTTCAACATTGCGATCCGCAAGGAAGGCGAAGTCGCGACGAACGGGTTGCAAATCAGAGATGTCCAACGCGCCTTTTGCTTTGCTCGCCTTTTTACGTGGTGACGGGATTGCATCCAAGTTCAATTCAAATGCAACAACCGGTCCGGTTAAATCAAGCTCGGAAATCAGCGCTGGGTGCAATTCGCCAAACCAACCCAAGATCATTTTTGGCCCCAGTTGCAAGCGACCAGCGCGTCCTGGGTGGGCCCAATCGGCAGGCTCGGCCACAACTTGAATGTTGTTCACATCCATGCCCAACGCATCAAGAGCACCAAGCGCATCGGCTTTTGCATCAAACACATCAACTTTGTTGGCTTTGCCCTGCCAGTCGCGCCCAACTTGGGCAAACTTAGCCGTGCCTGCACGTACGCCAGTTGCGTAGTTGAGTTGACCGTCAATGCTGTCATTTTTAAAGACCTGACCGACCTCAAAAAGCGCCACATCCGCAAATCCGCGATTTGCATTGCGGCCAACGGCTGCCAAAAGACCGGGCAACAATGACGGACGCATATCTGTGAGGTCAGAAACAATTGGGTTTTCCAATTTCAATTCGTCAGCGCCACCGCCAAACAAAGTGGCTTCTTTTTCTGAAATGAACGACCAGGTGACGGCCTCGTGGAAACCGCGAGCAGCCAATGTGCGACGTGCAATGCGACGACGGTTTTGAATGGTTGTGAGCATTTTCGGCGCAACGCCTGAAAGACGAGGCAAAGGATCAACCGGCACTTTATCAACGCCAACGATTCGCATCACTTCTTCCACCAAATCGGCTTTGCCTTCAATGTCTGGACGATATGAAGGCACATTAACTTTGACCACATCGCCTGAACCAGCAACCCAGAAACCAAGCCGTGTTAGAATTGCTTTTGCTTCTGCAAATGGCACTTTCAGACCTGTCAAACGGGTGATTTCAGCTAGTGGAAACTCGATAACTTTTTCAGGTGATTTTACTTCACCGGCTACGGTTACTTCGTGCACTTCGCCGCCACAAATTTCCAAGATCATTTTGGTTGCAAGTTCGATGCCCGGCAATACAAACTCAGGGTCTGCATGACGTTCCAAGCGATAGCGCGCATCCGAAACGATGCCCGTTTTACGACCGGTTTGCGCAATTAGCAATGGTTCCCACCAAGCGCATTCCATGAAGATATTTGTGGTGTCCTCAGTACATCCGCTTTCCTCGCCGCCCATAATGCCGCCAATACAGAGCGGGCCATTGTCGTCGGCCAAGATACACATGGTCTCGTCAAGTTCGTAGGTCTTGCCATCAAGCGCGAGAATCTTCTCACCCTTTTTGGCGTTTCGCGCATGGAACTGACCATTGATTTTGTCAGCATCATAAGCATGCAGCGGGCGACCGCGATCATATGAAATATAGTTGGTAATATCGGCAAGCGCATTAATTGGGCGCAAGCCAATCGCGATCAAGCGCTTTTGCAACCACTCTGGTGAGGGACCGTTTTTCACGCCTTTGAACAAACGTCCTGCAAACATTTTACAAGCCTGCGGCTCGCCCTCGCCAAAGCGGAAGTCAACGGAGATGTCGCCTTCCCCATTCAACGTAGCGGGAACAGGTGCCACTATGCCGTCTTTCAATTCGCCGATGCCTGCAGCAGCCAAGTCGCGCGCAATGCCATAAATGCCTGTTGCATCACCTCGGTTTGGTGTAATTGCGATATCAACGACCACATCGTCAATGCCTGCATAGTCAACAAATTTGGTGCCAACCGGCGCGTCCTCTGGCAGATCAATAATGCCATCATGTTCGTCCGACAGCATCAGCTCGCGTTCAGAGCACAACATCCCGTTACTTTCTTCACCCCGAATATTGCCTTTGGTCAGGGTGAAATCGACGCCTGGCACATATGTGCCCACTGCAGCAAATACGCCCTTCATGCCTGTGCGCGCGTTCGGCGCGCCACAAACAACCTTCACCGGATCGCCTGAGCCTGTATTAACCATGCAGACGCGCAATTTGTCGGCATTTGGGTGCTTTTCAGCACTTATCACTTCGCAGACCGTGAAGTCGTTCAAAACTTTTGCTTGGTCTTCAACCTCTTCGACTTCCAAGCCGATCATGGTGAGGGTTTCAATGATCTCATCGTTTGACGCTTTGGTGTCGAGATGATCTTTGAGCCAATCAATTGTGAATTTCATCGGTCTACTCTTTTGTCGTTTCTTGTTCGAACACTTCAACTAATTCAAAGCGTTCGCAAACCAGTTTCATATCAGGTGAATACCCGCCATTGCGGGTGAAAAAATCAATGTGGGCTTGGCGCCAAAACTCAAATGAAAGGTCGCCCTCGCCTTCGGCGCGCGCAAAGTCTTCATCCACTTCGTCAAAGCTATTCACTTCCACAGATGTGGCTTGGATGATGCAGCGCGGGTTGCCATTCCAATCCGGAACAATGAATTGTTCTCCCACTTTGGGCAACGGCTCGCCCTCTTCCTCGTAGATCGAGAGCGATCCGCAAGTTGCCGTTTTTTTGCCTTCAACAATCAACCCAACCAATTCATCGCGCAACTCTTGCCCATCGCCAAACTCAGCAATCTCCAAATTGCGATATTTTGCGGCCAAACCACCAACGATGAAAATTCGCTTCAACAAATGGGCAAAACCACGGGCATCATCAATAGCGTAGTGTGTGTGCGGTTGGTTGCCGATCCAGCTATCCGGAACGCCACGGGTCGTCCATTTTTCATGCGGCGAGTTGGCGATTACACCCGCCATGGCGTAAATGTCTGCGCAGCCGCCAGCAAATACATTTTCTGAATGGTTCGGCGTTGCGAAAGCCCGCAAGCCCAAATAGGTATCGAGATAGTGGTCCACAAACGGGCCGTCAAAAATGAGCGGTGCCGCAGCAAATACCCGACGTCCTTCAAACCCCTTCACCCACGCAACAAAGTCTGCCATCGCCTTTTCTGGCGCAACTGCATTTGTCGTGGCGGCTTTGTAGGCCTCTGGTTCGGTCTTCCACCATTCCATTGTGTGCGGGTCCTGCTCGCGATCCGCACGCGGTTCCAACACGACTTCAAACTCACCCAAAAAATCGCCGCGACGGTTCATCGCCACAGATGCAAAACTCAGCATTGAGTTGCGCAACGGGCTAAGGCCATCTGCTTCAATGTCAGTGACGATATAGACCGCATTGTCCATATCGTTCGACGTTGATGTCACGATGAAAGGCCCCCAAACAATGTTGGTAGATCAAGAGGGCGGAAGCCATAATGCTCCATCCAACGTTTGTCGGCATCGAAAAAGTCGCGCAGGTCAGGCATGCCATATTTCAGCATCGCGATACGATCGATTCCCATGCCCCATGCAAACCCTTGGTAGATATCTGGATCAAGTCCGCAATTGCGGATCACATTTGGATGGACCATGCCGCAACCCAAAATCTCCAGCCAATCATTGCCTTCGCCAATTTTCACTTCCTTGCCGGAACGATCGCATTGCACGTCGACTTCCATTGATGGCTCGGTGAACGGGAAGAAGGATGGACGGAAGCGGGTTTTTACATTGTCCACTTCGAAATAGGCTTTGAGGAACTCTTCTAGTACCCAGCGCAACTGGCCAATGTGCGATGATTTGTCAATCACCAAACCTTCAAGCTGGTGAAACATTGGTGTGTGGGTCTGGTCACTGTCGCAACGATAAGTGCGACCGGGGATCACCACTCGGATTGGTGGCTCTTGGTTTTCCATTGTACGGATTTGCACAGGTGAAGTGTGCGTGCGCAGCACCATTTTGCTGCCGTTGTCGTCGCCTTCTTTGGCTTTCATGAAGAAGGTGTCATGCATTTCACGGGCCGGGTGACCTTCTGGGAAGTTCAGCGCGGTGAAATTATAGTAATCGCTTTCAATGTCCGGACCTTCAGCAATCGCAAAACCCATGTCAGAAAAGATAGCTGTAATCTCGTCCAGTGTTTGCGACACAGGGTGGATGGAACCACGCTGCATTGGACCAGGCTGCAATGGCAGTGTCACATCAACTTTTTCTGACGCCAAGCGCGCTTCCAGCGCCGCTTTTTTTAGCTCAGCAGACTTCGCCTCAATGAGCGCCGCCATATCGTTTTTCAAACCGTTGATCGCCGGTCCTGCACTTTTGCGCTCCTCTGGGGACATTTTGCCCAAAGATTTGAGCTGCTCGGAAACAGAACCCTTTTTGCCAAGCGCTGCGACACGCACAGCGTCCAGCGCCTTCTCATCACTTGCGTTTTCAATGTCGGCGGTGATTTGTTCGCGCAGCGTATCAAGTGAGATTACGTCGTTCATTTTGGACCTCTTGTCCCCTCATGCATCGAAGCTGAGTCCTGTTTAGACTCATTAATTTCTTTGTCGGTGATTTGTTGCGCACCTTACAAATGCACAAAGCCCTGCGCCACCCCTTTTGGGAGCGGCACAAGGCTTATAATTCGGCCTCAGTAAGTGAGGAAGAAAGCTTTACGCTGAAACCCGCTCGTGGGTTACTGCGTCAACTTCTTTGAGGTAGCCAAGTGCGCTTTTTGCAGTTGCAACCAAAGCAGCGAAGCTTTCTGGGTTGCGTACTGCCAAATCAGCGAGCACTTTACGGTCCACCGCAACCTCAGCCTTGCTGAGGCCGTCGATAAATCGACCGTATGTTAGGCCATGCTCGCGCACAGCAGCGTTGATACGCTGGATCCACAAAGCGCGGAAATTCCGCTTTCTTGCTTTACGGTCGCGATATGCGTACTGGCCAGCTTTTTCAACTGCCTGTTTAGCAATACGGATCGTATTCTTACGACGGCCGTAATAGCCTTTTGCAGCTTTAATTGTTTTCTTATGACGGGCGTGAGAAGTTACGCCTCTTTTTACACGTGACATGGAACTGTTTCCTTAAAAGTCGTGGTTAGGCGTAAGGCATGAATTTTTTCACCGTACGTGCATCCTGTGCGCACATCGCACTGGTGCCACGATTTTGGCGAATATATTTACCATTATGGCTGATCAAACGGTGACGTTTGCCAGCTGCTGCTGCCATGACTTTGCCAGTGCCAGTCACTTTAAAGCGCTTTTTTGCGCCTGACTTTGTCTTCAGTTTGGGCATTTTGCTCGTCCTTATTCTTTGCCTATTGGTTTAACCCACTAGGCGGGTTCAGCATTTTGGATCAACACGGCATACCCTTTGGCCGGCCGACCCGCTTGAAGTTCAGGGTTATAATCCCACTATTTCCAATATGCAAGCATTGAATCGAATGCCGGTAACAACAATCTACTCGTCGTGTTGATCAATCAAGATATTGTTTCCGTCGGGGTCTTGGAACATGGCCATTTTCGGATAGTCCTGCCCACCCATTTGGCGTGAATATTCCACACCTAGCTCATCAAGCTTCTTGTGGATTGGCGCAATGTCTTTAGGGTTGAACGTCATGATATTCGTATCAAACATTCCTTGAAAGATGCCGACCTTTGCATCGCCATTCTGCAATACCAGCCAATTCTGCTCTTCCACACCTGCGACTATTTCAAAGCCAAGTGATAAATAGAACTCTTTGGACTTTTTGATGTCCTTAACATTCAAACTAACTGAAAACCGTCCTAATTCCATTTTTATACCCTCTATGCTGTTTGCGCTTTCCGGCGCGTTAAATACCAATGGCCAATACTTGCCAAAATCGAAACCACAATCCCAATCATCCAGACTGTCGCGCCCATAACTAGAAACTGCATAATAGGCGAGGAGAACATTTCTTTTTGCGCCTCAGCCTCCGCTACAGCTTTTTCGAACTCGGGGCCCTCTTGCACCGGAAACTGGGAAATGTAGTAGGCGTAATAATCGTTCATGAAATCTGGGTTGATCCAGAAGGTATAAATATTATTGGTTAGTCCAAATATCGCGCCGGCAATAAGCGTTACGCCAAGCCCAAGCTTTAGCCGCTGCCAAATGCTAGTGTCAGGCGCTGCATCTTTAAAGTGCGCATTAATTGCCAGAACAATCACGAGCAACGCGGCAATCATGCCGATATAGCCCGCCACTTCGGCCATCGCATAGTCAACAGGCCCGTTTTGGAAGAACATGAAGTACGGTGCATATAGAAACACCGTCATCACGCCGCCGCAGATCAGTCCCCATTTCAAAATCGCATTGATCATTTTTCACTCCCTGATGTGAGAACTCTAGCACAGCGCAAAGCCAAGGCCACGTCATCACCCAAAAGGGTGAATTTGGTGCTTTTCAGTCTATGAACCCGCGCATTTTCGCTTCTGCGGCAGCTTCTGTACGGTTGGTGACGTCAAGTTTTACGAAAAGATTTTTGACATGGGTTTTCACCGTGTTTTGCGTCACGCCCAAGGATTGTGCGATTTCGGCATTGGAAAAGCCATGCACCAAATAAGAAAGCACATCGCGCTCACGTGCGCTGAGATCGTCCGTATGCCGAATTGCGGCGGGTGCGGGGCGTCTGCGCTTTGACTTGAAGTGAATGAATGACCAAGCCAGTGCAAAGCCGCCGATGAGAAAAACGATGGCGATAACTGCGAGATAGAATTCACTACTGACGATGCCAACTGTGTTGGCACGGCGCAAAAATTCCAACAGAAGCAAAAGGACGCCCAACACCGTTCCGTATCGTATAATTGTTTTCAGCATTGTTTCTGTTCAATCCGCATTCATTTCAAAAAAATGGTGACGGTAAAGGCGAGAAAATTCAAGTTAGAAACAAAAAACGGGCCCGAAGGCCCGTCAAAATTCGTTGGATTGCACCGCTTATTTCTGAGCGGTTGGCGCCAAGATCATAATCATTTGGCGACCTTCGGTTTTTGGCTGTGCCTCAACCTTTGAAATTTCGGTAACTTGATCGCGCACTTTGTGGAGCAATTGTAGGCCCAATTCTTGGTGAGCCATTTCGCGACCACGGAAACGCATGGTGACTTTCACTTTGTCGCCACCTTCCAAGAATTTCACAACATTACGCATCTTAACGTCGAAATCATGCGTGTCCGTGTTTGGACGCATCTTGATCTCTTTGACATCAATAATCTTTTGCTTTTTGCGCGCTTCAGCCGCCTTCTTTTGAGCTGCATATTTGTACTTGCCCAAGTCCAAAATCTTACAAACCGGCGGTTTCGCGTTGGGCGATATCTCCACAAGGTCAAGGCCAGCATCGCGGGCACGTTCCAATGCATCACGTGTACTCACTGTACCGTGGTTGGTGCCTTCTTCATCGATGAGTTGAACATCAGGGGAGGTAATTTCTCGATTTGAGCGCGGGCCATCTTTTTGAGGCTGCACGGGTCTTTGTGGACGACGAATGGTGACTTTTCCTTCTTTTGTGAAACCATTTGGATTTACGCGCATAAAATCTGGTTAAATCGCTTTAAAGTCAACCGTGAAACCGCATATTTGCTGTTGGATTGCGAAATAGTTGCAGCTCTTTTATCAAATAGCTCTGTTTTAGTGCGAATCGACGGCCATATGGATCAACCACCGCTCAACAAATTGACGATCGTCAATCAAGAATCCCCCCGCGAATTAGCGGTTTTGGCCAGAGAAGGCGGTTCACCCGGTCTATTTTGGTTGGGCGGTTACAATTCGGATATGGCGGGTCAAAAGGCTCAAGCAGTTGATGCTTTTGGCCATGATAATGGTCTCGCGGTCACACGCTTTGATTATACTGCCCATGGCCGATCCTCCGGTGATTTCATGCAAGCTTGCATCAGCACATGGCTGGAAGATGCAATAGCGGTTTTTGAGAACTACGCAGTTGGACCGCAGATTTTGATTGGCTCTTCAATGGGCGGTTGGCTGGCGATGTTGCTCAATCGGCATTTGACGAAATCCGGTAAGGGCAATCTGATCAAAGCCATGCTGCTGATTGCGCCAGCGGTCGACATAACCAAAGAACTGGTGCCGCAACGGTTTAGCGACCAGCAATTGGCAAAAATGAAGAGCGATGGGCACATTGAAGTGCCGAGCGCCTATTCTGAAGAGCCTTACATTTACACACAGAAGCTCATGGATGATGGCGAACAGCACCTATTGTTTGGCGCGCCTTTGGAAACGGGTTGTCCGGTTCATATATTGCAAGGTCAGCAGGACCCAGATGTGCCACCAGGGCATGCGCAGCGCCTGCTGCAACATCTCATGCTAGATGAGGCAACGCTGACCCTTGTGCCCGATGGCGATCACCGTCTTTCACGGCCGCAAGACCTTGAATTGATGGCCTCTATTTTGAATTCTCTTGTTCAAGAATAGACTGCAAACCTTCGCGATAGGTGGGGTATTTCAACGACAGCCCCAGGTCCTTTTTGAGCCGCGAATTGCCGCATCGTTTGTTATCACCGTAGAACGAGCGCGCCATCGGCGTCATGTCTGCGGTTTCAAACGGCTCTTCGGGTGGTGGGTCAATACCAAGCATTTGGGCCGCATGTTCAATCACCAAATTTGGCGGTGCTGGCTCATCGTCAGCGCCGTTAAACACACCAGTTGCCTGCATTGCGGCGGCTGCATTTACAATTTGGGCAATGTCTTCAACATGAATACGATTGAAAACTTGGCCCGGCTTCACGATCCGGCGCGACTTACCGTTGCGTAATTTGTCAAAGGTTGAACGCCCTGGCCCATAGATGCCAGCGAGCCGGAATATGGCGAAAGATACACCAACTTTCCGCGCATATTCTGCCCATTTCTGTTCAGCGTCCACACGCCATTTGCCGCGTTTAGAAACCGGGTTTGGTTTTGTGTCTTCCGAAATCCAAGCCCCGTCGAAATCGCCATAAACACCAACAGTAGAAAGATAGCCCAGCCATTTTAGCGCGGCAGCTTTTTCAAAAAAATCAGGGATCGCATTCAGAACCGGGTCACCCTGTTCGGAAGGTGACGCCGACAGCACAATATGGGTCGCGGAACGCAAATGCGCTGCCAACTCATCGGTTAGCTGACCATTGAAAACTACAGCTTCAAATCCATCTTTTTTAAGCTCAGCCACCCGCTCGGCTGAACGCGTTGTGCCAACAACTTCGCCTGGCCATCGTTGCGCAATCGCTTTGCCAGAATAGCCCATGCCAAAAATCAATAGCTTCATCAATTATGTCCCGTGCCATTCGGCAATTACAGTGTCGTCTGTTTCGCCTTTCAGGGCCCTCACCTTGTATCGATCAAACGCGTTTTCGCTCAAGTGCTGTTTAAGCGCCCAAATTGCAGCACCGCGCACAATTGGATTTTTGTCACTTGTGTGAGGCTCAATATGTTCGCTCATTTCGTGCCCCGCGGCATTTCCCATAGCAATCAGGACGTTGCGCAGAAATGCATCGCGCCCCAAACGTTTCACCGGCGAACCAGAAAAGAACTTTCGAAATGCTTCATCGTCTAACTTTGCCAATTCGATCAAGTCGGGGCTACGCAAATCATCGCGCATCTGCAATTTCTGATCCGCAGTGGTTTTTGCAAATTTGTTCCACGGGCAAACCGCCAAGCAGTCATCACAACCATAAATGCGATTGCCAATTGGTTTGCGAAATTCTTGTGGGATCACGCCCTTGAATTCATTGGTGAGATAGGCAATGCACTTGCGTGCATCCAACTTATAGGGCGCTGGGAATGCGTTTGTGGGGCATATGTCCAAGCATCTTGTGCAAGAACCACAATGGTCTATTTCAGGTGCTGTGTTTTCTAACTCAAGGTCCGTGAGAATTGTTCCAAGGAACAACCAGCAACCTTCGGATTTTGAAACCAAAACCGTGTGTTTGCCTTGCCAACCAATGCCTGCTTGCTGCGCCAATGGTTTTTCCATCAAGGGTGCAGTATCAACAAACACCTTTACTTCGGCCTCACCACGCCGAGCGAGGACGCCGGCGATTTCTTTCAGCTTGCCTTTGATGATGTCGTGATAATCTTTGTTGCGCGCATAAACTGAGACAATACCTTTGTCCGTTTGCGCTAGCATATCCATTGGATTGCTATCTGGCGTGTAATTATAGGCCAACACAATTGCAGACTTAGCCTCGGGCCAAAGTGCTTTTGGACTAATGCGACGGTCCAGTGTTTCGGCCATCCATTCCATATCGCCGTGCCATTGTTCCGAGATGGCATTTGTGAGGTTTTGCTGCCAGGATTCTGGCGCGTCTGCTGGCCCAATGCCAAATTGTACAAACCCGAGCTTTTCAGCACGGGCTTTAAGCTCAACAATGAGTTTATCGGTGGCCACTTGGCTCAAAAATCAAGGTCCGCGTAATTTGCAGAGGCAGGCATTCCCACTACCCGGTCCAGCAAAAGCGTGCGGAAAGCAGGACGAGACTTGAGACGTTGATACCAGTCTTTGACTTCCGGCACAGTGTCCCACGGCATTTCTGAAAGATAATCAAGCGTCGAGATTTGAGCCGCCAATGCAAAGTCGGCCAAGGTCATCTCGTCACCAGCCAGCCAACGGCGCGTGGCCAACAGATAGTTGAAGTAGGTCAAATGCTCAGTGAGATTTGCCCTTGCGGCGCGTAAGACTGATGTATCTGGCGTCCCACCCGGCAAATCGTTCTTGATGTACTTCTCTTCAACAATGTAACGGGTGACGTCGTCTGCAAGCTTATTGAGCGTCCAATCGACAAGACGACGGGTTTCAGCTCTGCCAATTGGATCTGTTGGCAACAAGACAGGTTGTGCGCCGAATTGTTCTTCGACAAAATAAATGACCGCACTTGCGCCAACCAGCGTTAGTTGATCATCCACATGCAACACTGGGACGTCACCACTTGGGTTGACCTCCAAAAAATCCGGTTCGCGACGCCACGCTTTTATGTGCACCAGTTCAACGTCCACGCCATACTCCGCGCACATAAGCCGCACCAAGCGAGACGTTGGATCAAGCGTATAATGGAGCAATTTTGGCTGAGACATTTTTCGACCCCATTGTGGTTTTAGTTGGTGTTTTGCAGCGAGAGCAAAAAGCGTTAGAGATACGATAACATCTTAACGTTAATTTGCGCCAAATTTTCGCCAATTGATAGGAGAACTCATGGCCGCCGATCAAGGCATTTTTGTGCCCCTGCTACTCGGGATTGTTGAAGGGTTAACAGAGTTTTTACCTGTGTCCTCCACCGCCCATATCCTCCTACTTGGTGAATGGCTTGGATTTGAGAACCCAGGCAGCTCTTTTGAAGTACTCATTCAATTGGGCGCAATTCTGGCAATTGTGACCATCTATTTCAAAAAACTATTGGATTTGGCCATTGATGCCCTGCGTGGCAAACCTTATGCGCTCAAATTTGCGTTGGGTGTATTGCTGGCTTCGGTTCCAGCGGCACTGGCTGGGGTCATGTTGCATGGCTATATCAAGACGGTGCTCTACAACACGCCACTCATCATTTGTTCAATGTTGATTACTGGTGGCATCATCTTGCTGATCGTTGATCGCATGAAATTGAAGCCAAAATACACTGACATTTACGAATATCCGCTGCCGCTTTGTTTTAGCATCGGCATATTTCAAATGTTGGCCTTGGTACCAGGCGTTTCGCGTTCGGGCGCAACAATTGTTGGCTCGATGCTCATGGGCACAGACAAACGCTCAGCCGCCGAATTCACATTCTTTATTGCCCTGCCCATTATGACAGGGGCATTTGGATATGATTTATACAAAAATATCGATCTAATCACTTTTGACGCTGGACTTGATATAGCCGTCGGCTTTGCCGCTGCGTTTATTGTGGGGGCGATTGTTGTGCGCTACCTGTTGGATTTCGTGTCGAAATACGGCTTTGCGCTTTTTGGCTGGTGGCGAATTATCGCTGGTGTTGTTGGGTTGTTTGCGCTTGGCCTCGTAGGCTAAGCGCAAACCAAATCAAACAGACCTAATTGGTCGTCGGCATATTTTCTTCATATTGGCCGTTTTTGCGGAAACGCCACATATAAGTCGGCAAAATTGCTGCCATAGTCGTTGCTTCAACGCCAAAAGCGCCTAGTGTGCGTTTCTGCTTTTGCGCTTCTTCGGAGACCACATTGTCATATTGAAGCAAGGTGACCTGATCCGAAGTCAACCAAGGGTTCGGCAAGATCTGAAGCACCGAACCAATGAATTTGGCAATTGGCGTTGGCACAGGCAACAACAGATTGTTCCGGCCGGTTTCTGCGAGCAGGCGCTCAAGCAGTTCGCGCATTGTTTCAACTTGTGGCCCACCAATTTCGTAGACCTTGCCGCCTTTTACGCCGCCCATTGCAGCAACAGCAAATGCTTCGGCTACGTCACCAACATAAATTGGCTGCATCTTGGTGTCGCCACCAACCAATGGCAAAATTGGGGAAAGCCGTGCAATCGCACCGAACAAATTGAAGAAGCCATCGTCCAATCCAAAAATGATGGATGGGCGAATGATCACAGCTTTTGGAAATTCTTTTAGAACAGCTTCTTCACCAAGAGCTTTTGAGCGCGCATATTCGCTTTGAGAGTCTTTGTCTGCGCCAATGGCCGACATGTGAACAAGCGTTTCAACACCTGCCACTTTTGCAGCTTCAGCAACGTTCTTTGCACCTTCGGTTTGCACAGCGTGGAAATTCTGCTTTCCACTTTCAAACAAGATGCCCGTGAGGTTGATAACAATGTCTGCGCCCTTGACTGCACGGATAACTGAATCGCGATAGCGCACATTGGCTTGAATGGGCACAACTTGGCCAACGCCACCTAGTGGCTTAACATCGCCGGCAAGATCGGGACGACGAACGGCCACGCGAATGCGATGTCCCTGCTTTGCAAGTTCTTGCACCACTTGGCGCCCAACAAAACCAGAACCACCAAAAATTGTGATCAATTTGCCCGCATTGTCGCTCATCTTTTTTTGAACCTTTAATCCATTGCGCGATTAGACATGCCAAGCCCTCAACGCTTGGTTGGCCTTTGTTTAGCTTGATCCTATTGGCTTTGTCGAGGGTTTAGACACGCGAATAATTGACGCAAACAAATTACCGCTGGCTCGGCATCCTTCAGATTGACAAATCAGAGCCTGATAAATAGAGAAATTGATGGTGTTGCCCTGGTGGCGGAATTGGTAGACGCGCTAGCTTCAGGTGCTAGTTTTCGCAAGGAAGTGGAAGTTCGAGTCTTCTCCAGGGCACCAACACATCACCCGAAAAATCAAATCAACAGCCGTGGCAGCCATAACACCAGTATTGGAAAGGCGATTAGCAATCCAACGCGAACCAATTCGGCTAAAAAGAATGGCAACACACCCTTAAAGGTCTCCGACATTGGCACATCTTCGGCGATGGACGAGATGACGAACACATTTAGCCCGACGGGTGGCGTGATTAATCCCAATTCAACGACAATCAACGCCAAGAGCCCAAACCAGATTTTGAGCTCGTCGGAACTCATGCCAAAGCCAGATCCCGCAGCGAGCTGATAATCGCCGCCATTGAGTTCCAAAAGCACGGGCCAGAAGAACGGGATGGCGAGCAAAATCATCGACAAAGAATCCATCAAGCAGCCAAGCGCAATGAGACTAATGAGCAATATGCCCAGCACCAACAATGGTGGCAGGCCAGATGTGGCCATCCATTCAGCCATCGCCTGTGGCACGCCCGCACGTGACATGAATATTTTGAGCATTTCAGCGCCCAATAAGATCAGATAGATCATGCCCGTTGTTTTGGCGGTTTCTTCAATCGCTTCACGGAGTTGCTCGAACCTAATGGATTTGCGCAAGCCGCCATATGCCAACACCAGAACAACGCCAACAGCAGCGGCCGGGGTTGGGTTGAACCACCCCAGATACATGCCGCCAATGACCAAACCAAATATGCCAATTACGGGCGCAACACCAAAGGTCGCCGCCATCCATTCTTTAGTCGAAACGCGTTCGGCATTTGGCGCGGCGCCCGGGAAAATCCGCGCGTAAATGCTGATGGCCAAAATGAACAAGATCACCGCCAATATACCAGGAACCAACGCTGCCATGAACATAGTGACAACATTGGCTTCAACAATAATTGAATAAATGATCAGAACGACCGATGGGGGGATGAGAATACCCAACACACCGCCGGCAGCGAGGGTGCCGGTGGCCAATGCCCCCGAGTATTTCTGTTCTCGCAACTGCGGCAGCGCCACTTTGCCCATGGTGGATGCCGTGGCTAAAGACGATCCGCAGACCGCACCAAATCCAGCGCAAGCAGCAACGGCGGCCATAGCGGAGCCGCCTCTAAATTGGCCGAACCAAGCCTTTGCGGCACGAAACAAATCATGGCTTAATCCAGCGCGCGTTGCCAGTGCCCCCATCAGCACAAACATGGGCAAAACCGACAGGTCGTAAATGGAGAATTGTCCATAGGCGAGGGTTTTGAGTTGGCTCAAAAATATGTCAGTGCCATTTAGAAGTGTTACGCCGATCCCACCAACCAAAATCATGGCGTAGGCGACGGGCATGCGCAATACGATCAACACAACTAGCGCGCCCAGACCGGCAAAACCGATCAGCAATGCATCAATCATTTGCGCCACCAGTTTTGGCCTCATGCAGGCTATGCCGCAGCGTAAGCATCGATGTGGCAACAAGCAGGCTAAGCGAGATGAGGATTGGGACGAATGCCAGCCAATGGGGCAAACGCAGAATTGAAGTGGTGTAGCCATATCGGTATTGGTCCAGCAGACCAAAGCTCATACGCCACAAAAGAATGAGCGAGAAAGCCAAGGCGACCATGCTGGCAAATGCTTTAAGCGCAGCGATCAGTCGTGGCGATGCTTTGGCCGTAAAAATATCGGCGGTGACGTTTGCGCCGTGCAGTTGGCAAAAAGGCAAAAAGGCAAATGCAGCGATAGCGACACCCATCTCGGTGAGTTCGAGATCGCCGGGAATGGGGTAGCCGAACATCGCGCCAAGGCTTGAGAGGAAGTTTACTGCAACAACAAAAAACAGCGCTACACCGCCGAACATCGCCCATAAGTGAACCAGCCGAGATAGTATCTGGCTTTTTGGTTCACTCTGCGATGGATCAACACTCAACGACATAGAACACTACATAAAGCAGTTGCTTGCTCTATTCCATGGGTTTGCGCGCGTTGATATCATCAGCGGGTGTTTGATGTGCTGTCGGCAAAGTAGATTTGCAGTGCCGCAAGCAAATTATCTGCATCTTTCTGACTGTTATACGCCGCGATCGACACCCGAACGATTGTTTGGTCCTGCCAGCTAAAAACTGGGATTTCGACTTTTCGTTCGTTCAGAAGAAATGCTTTGAGCTTACGCGGGTCGGTCTTGGGCACAGGCATTGCGACCATTTGTGGCGCGCAGAATTCTGGCGTACTCAAGGATGGCAGTTTTGTAAACGCGGCCACGCGTTGTGCTAGCTCTTGCGCACGCTGATTGCACGCTTTGCTGACCTCAGCCCAATTGTGGGTTTTGCGAAACTCTAGCGCTGCGGGGACCGCCAGCCAGGCGGACGGGTCTTGTGTGCCTTGAATTTCAAAACTGTCTAGAAACGCTGTGCGATCTTCTTTGCGATCCTTCACGTTCCAGCCGTGGCTAATCACCAAAGGTTCCAGCTTTTGGTGCCAGTTGGGGTGCGCCCACAAAAAGCCAGCGCCTTTTGGCGCTAGCAACCATTTATGGCAATTGCCCACGTAAAAATCTGCGCCAAGCGCATCCAAATCCAGATCGATCAGTCCCGGCGCGTGGGCGCCATCAATCACGGTAATGATGCCGCGTTTGCGTGCTTCATCAATGACCCGCTTTATTGGAAAACGAAGCGCTGTTGGTGATGTGATGTGACTGAGCAGCAAAATTTTGGTGCGCTTGCTCATTTGAGAGACAAGATCTTCAAAGAACACGTCTTCGCTTGCAAGCGGCAACGTCACTTGTGCACGAACGATTTTTGCACCGACCTTGCGCACCAAAAATTCCCAGGTATTTTCAACGGCTGCGTATTCATGATCGGTCGTTAGAATTTCGTCGCCTTCGGCCAACGCAATCGAACGTGCGATCGCATTTAAGCCCGTTGTTGCATTGGTCACGCGCACGAGATTTTGAGCCGAAGTGTTAAACTCTTTTGCCAATGCCTCTCTGGGTTTTGAGAGATTTGTAATTAAGTCGCGCTCTTGATCAAGAAAGGCGACTGGCTGGTTTTCCAACCGCAATTGCCAGTCCTGATAGTTTTGAAATACAGGCTTGGGACAGGAGCCAAACGAGCCGTGATTGAGAAAGGTTAAGCCCTCCTGCAACAAAAAATAGTCGGCAAAATTCGTCGTCATACTCAGCGACCCTTCAGTGTTGGATCAAGTGCATCGCGAAGCCCATCAGCAAACATGGTGACAACCAATACGGTGATCGCCAAGGCCAGCGTTGGAAACAGGGCAAGATGCCAATAATAGAACATAAAATTGATACCCAGATTAATCATCTGCCCCCAACTTGGTGTCGGTGGTGGAATACCCACGCCTAAAAAGCTCAAGCCTGCTTCTAGCATCATGGCAAGTGGTATTGCCAAAACAAACCCCACAATTACCGGTGAGATTGAATTTGGAATGATGTGGCGAAAAATGATGTACCAGGTCGAACCACCCAGCGCTTGAGCGGCTCGAATAAACTCTTTGGAACGAAATGCCATTACTTGCGCGCGCACCATCAAGCACACCTGTACCCAGCCAAACAATGCGGCGATCAAAACGATATTGAAGTAGCCACCTTTGGTAAGCGCGGCCAGCAACAAAGCGGCCAATAGCGGCGGCACAACGGAGAAAATTTCAATTATCCGCATGATAATCCAATCGACTTTTCCGCCGAAAAATCCAGCCAACGCCCCAAGCGGCAAACCTATGACGACACTAAATGTCGCGGCAGCCAAACCGATTGAAATGGAAACGCGCGCACCATGAATAATGCGGGAAAAATAGTCGCGACCCAAATCATCAATACCAAACCAATGTTGGGCAGAGGGGAAGGCCAAGGTGTTTGTTAGAAATTTCTGCTCGTTTGGCTCTGCACCTGTAAGGAATGGTGCAAACACGGCAACCAAAAGAATAAACAACAGCAATACGCCGGAAAACACCGCCCCCTTGTTTGCTAAGAAGCGATGCCAAGCATAATAGGCCGCGCCGCGAGAAATTGGGGCATCATTGCCCGTCAACGTCAATTGAGAATTGGCCATTTGCTATTTCCCCCCAAGTCGAATGCGCGGATTAAGGAGCGCATAGGCAATGTCTGCCAGAAAATAGGCGACACAAAACATAAGTGTAATGATCAGAACCAACGCCATTTCCAGCGGGTAGTCTCGAGATTCAATGCTCGACACAAAATAGGCACCAAGTCCAGGCACCCGGAACATGGCTTCAACAAAGATACTGCCTGTCGCTGTGCCGATAAACATGGGCAAAAACACCGTGACCATGGGAATGGCTGAGTTGCGCAGGACATGTTTGAAAATCACATCTCGCTCGGAAAGGCCCTTTGCACGCAACACGGTCACGAACGGCTTATTGAGGGTATCGAGCATCGCCGAACGCGTATAACGCGCATAAGTTGCTAGCGGAATTGCTGCATAGGCAATAATCGGCAATATCCAGCTCTCGGGGCTTCCCCAACCGCTTGCCGGCAGCCAGCCCAGCCAAACCGCGAAGACAAGAATGAGCAACATCGAAATCACAAATACGGGTATGGTGAGCCCAAGCGTCGCCAATGCAGACGCCAAATAGTCTATCCAGCTATTACGGTTGAGCGCGGCGCATAGGCCAAGGATGATCCCTAAGGGTGCGCCAATTAAAACGCCTGCTCCACCAAGCACCAAACTTGGAATCCAGGCGCGGCTCAGCAATTCAATCACGGTTTCACCTGGGCTTTGAAATGGCACCCCAAAATCAAAGTGCAACACGCCCCACATATATTTTAGGTACTGCATGTAGAGCGGTTGATCCAATCCATATTGGGCCATGATCTTTGCACGCACCGCTTCAGAAACTGGCATTTCGGTCGCGTCAAATGGCCCGCCCGGAATGGCATGCATCATTACAAAAACAAGGATCGATACAACCACAAAAGTGACGCTGATCGACAATAGGCGACGTACGATATAGCCGATCATGATGATGCTCCTTCCATTGGAATTGCTTCGACCAAATGCCCGTGCGCAATTTGCGCCATCTTTGGATTAGATTGCGAGGTAAACTGCGCTAACGGCAGCTTTGGTATTTCGGCCGCAATATCCTCTTGCGAGCGGAAACTTCTGCGCTTCCGCAATTTGGGGTTTAGAACCGGAATGCTGTCCAACAATGATTGCGTATATGGGTGCTGCGCGTTTTGGAAAATCTGCTCGGTTTCAGCATGCTCCACAATCCGCCCGCGATGCATCACCACGATTTCATCAACCAACGATCTGACAACCGATAGTTCATGGCTGATGAAAAGGATGGACAACCCCATTTCGTCGCTCAGATCATGTAGCAGATTAATCACCTGCGCTTTTACTGACACGTCTAAGGCCGATGTGGGTTCATCTGCGATCAACACTTTTGGCTTGAGCGCGAGCGCGTGGGCAATCGAAACACGCTGCCTTTGCCCACCTGAAAGCTCATGCGGGTATCGATTGGCAAACATGCCGCCCAGCCCCACGATTTCCAACAGCTCATTCGCTTTGGCACGACGGGTTTTTGTGTCGTGCATTTTGTGAATAACAAATGGCTCCGCAACAATCTCCCACAAAGTCATCATTGGGTTGAGCGACGAGTAGCTATCCTGAAAAATGATCTGCATCTGCGCACGATGCGGCTTCAACTCGTCAGACGACAGTTTAGTGATGTCCGTTCCGTTGAGAATTATCGCACCGTCTGAAGGTTCAAGTAGCCGCATGGCCATCAAACCGACAGTTGATTTGCCTGATCCACTTTCGCCGACCAAACCAACAATTTTGCGTTCCGGTATTTTGATCGAGACATCGTCAACCGCGCGATGCTCAACCAAATTTGAGCCAAAGAGCCCCAAACCACCCTGTTTTTTGTAAAAACTCTTATTCAGGCCCCTGAGTTCCAAAGCGTTGTTCATGACATCACCTTTAGGCATGCTGTTGCATGGTTTGGGCCGAAGCGTTGCAGAACAGGCATTTGCTCAACGCATTTGGCGTCAGCTTTTTCACACCTGAAATGAAATGGACACCCTGCCGGCGGCGCGAGCGGATTGGGCGCTTGGCCGGGAATTTCTCTCAGTTTGCGCTTTCCTGCCACTTGCCCTGGAATGCTGGCGAGTAAGGCTTGTGCGTATGGGTGACGTGGTGCCTCGAACAAATCAAACACCGTTGTTTGTTCCATCACCTTGCCGCCATACATCACCACGATATCATTGACGGTTTCTGCTACTACACCTAGGTCATGAGTGATCATGATAAGGCCCATACCTGTTTCTTGTTGCAGATCACCTATCAATTGCAGAATTTGCGCTTGCACCGTAACGTCGAGCGCCGTTGTTGGTTCATCGGCAATTAGAATTTTGGGTTCGCATATCAGGGCCATTGCGATCATCGCGCGTTGCAACATGCCACCAGAAAGTTGGTGGGGGTAGCTGGACATGACCCGGTTTGGATCCGGCATCTCCACTCTGTTCAACATCGACAATACTCGTTGCTCTGCCTCAGATTTGCTGACATCAAAGTGCGCAAGCACCGTTTCAGTGAGTTGATCGGCAATTTTGAACAAGGGATCAAACGATGCCATCGGATCTTGGAATATCAATGAGGCGACCTTGCCCCGCACTCCCGCTAGTTCATTTTTGGGACAGGTGAGCATATCGACGCCATCAAGCCTAAGCTTTGTCGCCCGAACCGTTGCTGATTGAGTTGGCAGCAATCGCAACAACGCCATAAGCGAAACTGACTTCCCAGAACCAGATTCACCAACAATGCCGAGGGACTGGCCGTGCTCCAAAGTTAGAGATACGTCTCTTACCGCTTGCACTTGCCCATCGGGACTTGAAAAGCTGACGCTTAAATTTTCTATTTCTACAAGAGGCATTTCGCTCACCAATTCCACTCAAATTTGCTGGCCGCAGCGCCCTGCCCCGTCGGGAGGAGATACAGGACGCTGCAGCCTTTGCAGCCTACTTCGTTACGTGTGTATAGAAGTAGGTAATGCGGGCATCCAATGGTGAGAAACCAAGCTTGTTTGGCGAGGTACCTTCACCCTTCACTTCGTTTTTGATGAGTGAAGTTGTGATCGGGTGCATTAGTGGAATAATCGACACATTGTTGATCAACTCCATTTCAGCTTTTTCATAGAGTTCGAGGCGAGTTTCCCAGTTTGGGTTGCTGTCTGCTTGAGCGACCAGCTCGTCATATGATGCGAGGTGGTGCGAGTGGCGGCCGCCGTTGTAGAAAATGCCGTAGAAGTTTGATGGGTCGAGATAGTCAAACTCATATGGTGACAAGAACAATGAGTTTTTCTTATTGAGCAACGCGTCCATCCATTCCTGGATGCTCATCACCTTGATGTCCATCTCAATGCCGAGATGCTCTTTATATTCGGCTTGCAAATATTGCAGCATTGGTGCGGTAATTGCGCCATTATAGCCACCTTGTTTGCGGTACCACACTTCTACTTTTGGAAAGCCTTCGCCGTTTGGATAGCCAGCTTTTGCCAGGTGCTCTCGAGCTTTTTCTGGGTCAAAAGTGGCGTATTGGGTCAAGCCTTCATTGTAACCTGGGAAACCCGGGGCCAGCAAAGATTTGGCTGGAATGGCTAGGTTTTTCAGCACGGTTGAGGTCATCTCCTCACGGTCAACCGCGTACCAAAGCGCTTTACGCACGTCGATATTGTTGAATGGTTCTGCTTCTAGGTCGAACGAGAAGTAGGACACCGCAAAGATTGCATTGGTACGCAATTGCTCTTTGAATTTTGCTTCAGCAAACGGGATTTGCCCAGCGTTCAGGTTTGTTAGGTCCGTATCGCCCGCCAAGTAAGCAGGGAAGCCAACTTCTGGTGCGCCAACAGAAGGATCAATGGTCACCTTGTCGATTTGTGCAGGCCATGGCCCGGCATAATCAGCACGTTTTGAGAACACCATTTTGTTGGTGGATTTTTCCCAGCTGTCCAGCTTGAACGCGCCTGAAGACACTAGCGTGTCCACATTTGCGGCATAGTCGTCACCGTGCTCATCCCAAATGTGTTTTGGCACCGGATACCAAAGCGAAATCACGCTCGGCAGATAGGGTTTTGCTGTTTCTGTTGTCACCGTCAGCGTATGCTCATCTGGTGCGCCAAGACCCAATTCAGCAACATCTGCGCTGCCTTCGGTTACTGGTTTCCAGTTTTTAATACCGCCAGCGAAATCCCAATACCAGGCAAAGTCATATCCTGATGTGGCCGCACGTTGTAGCGAGAACAAATAGTCTTCTGAAGTGAGAGGATGGCCATCGGACCAAGTCAAATTATTCCGCAGATTGATGGTCCATGTTAGTCCATCCTCGGATTGCGACCAGCTTTCAGCGGCAAGACCAACAAGATCATATTCTTTGTCGAAAGCGGTGAGCGGCAATTGCAGTAATTCAGGCTTACCAGCACGTGCATAGACCGTTTTCATATAGTCCATATATGTGCCCGACGTTGAATCATGGAAGCCGGTGATGCCGGTTTCAGCAACAACGGGCCCCTGTCCCAACATCAGCCCGGCTGCCAACAGCCCAGCAAATTTCATTATGCGTTTCATTTTCTTCTCCCTTTGTGCGCAGACACAGCTTTCCCGCTCTCAAAAATGAAGTTTTTTGAGTCATCTGCATGCTTTGAAATTTGGGTGCGCTAGATTGTTATTGTTCGACCCGCATCGCGCTCAAAGGGATCGTTGTTAGCTCTGTGAGACTGAGCGGACCTCCCGTTCCACCAAATCCAATATTTCAATTATTGCGGTGACGGCGTCGTCAGCTGATCGCCGCGCGATCGCCTCGCATAAATTGGCGTGCAGTGGCACCGAACGAAAACCAAATGCAGGATCTTCAAATGGCGAATTGTCCACTTTGGACGCGTGAAATGCATCATCCACATCGCGAATGACTTGCCC
Organism: Maritalea porphyrae; assembly: GCF_030159895.1. Classification (GTDB taxonomy): domain Bacteria; phylum Pseudomonadota; class Alphaproteobacteria; order Rhizobiales; family Devosiaceae; genus Maritalea; species Maritalea porphyrae. The sequence continues at coordinate 830,106 of NZ_BSNI01000002.1, read as the reverse complement.
AAACATGGTGTTGCCGCTTGCCTCATAAATTACAGCGTGAAATTCGTGGTCTGCCTCGCGCCAACGCAAGCCATCATTGACCAAACGTTCCATCTTCTTATAAGCGGCGCGCATCTTCTCAATTTGCCCATCTGAAATGTTTTGCGCTGCGCGTTGCACCACTTCTTTTTCCAATGTACGACGCACATCCAGAATTCTAAGCAAGCCTTCGGCTTCAAGCTTTGTGGTGGTTGAACCCAAGCCTTTTGACGACTTAATGTTGGCAGTGATGTATGTACCGGACCCGCGGCGGCGGCGCACAAGCCCCAACCCTTCCCACCGATTTAGGGCTTCGCGGATAGTGGAACGGCCAACGCCCAATTGATCGGCAAGCAAAGTCTCCGATGGCAAAGCATCCCCAATTTGCAGATCCGCTGCTTCAATCATTTGCACCAAAGCGTCCAATACTTCTGCCGTGCGGCTCTTGCGCTCAATCTTGGGCAATAGCTTCGCAGCGCTCTTTTGATCATCGTGCTTTTTCGATTTCGACTTCACAGCAGCCAACGGCCCACTCCTCGTATTTATATGATGTAATATGTCTGACAACTTTAAGAGTCAACATTGAATGGACATAAAATGCCAATAAGTGTTCAACTTTTCACTAAAGGTCAGACAACTTACGTCTTTTGTGAAAACCTATTGTTTTGCGGAAGATCCCGTCAAATTGGGCTGGTCGCGCGCTCAACAAGTTCTAATAGGAACTGAGCTCAATATTTTCGAAGCATCGGAATTTTCTCGCGAGCCTTCGCAGAGCTAAGCAAGATTTCAAACCGTTTCAGCCGGGTTTCTTCCTTTTTGGCACTCATGACCCACCAAATTGAGTCGCGCTTGTAGGATGGTGCCAAGTCAGAAAAGAATGCCCAGGCTGTCTCGCTGGCTTTAAGTTGCTCTTCAAAATTGGGGTCGAGCGTCATGCGTCTACTGTTTGACGTGTACCCCTCTTTGTCTTCTCTTATGTTGTAAAGTGCCAAGCCTGCTGGCTTCATTTTGCCAAGCTTGATGAGCTCTTTGACTTTTTTGACGTTGACCGCGCTCCAGACACTTTTGGGGTTTCGGGGTGTAAATCGAATTTTGTAGCTTTGCGCATCGATGGACTTTCGCACACCATCGATCCATCCATAACAAAGGGCTGCATCAACAGACTGCGACCAGGTCAAACTTGGACGACCTGTGTCTTTTTTGTAGTAGCCAACCCAAAGCTCGCTCATATCGCTGTGGTTTTTCTCCAACCAATCAGCAAACTCCTCTTGTGTCGTGAAAAAGCGAACTTCGTCCATCTATAACAGCTTTCGACGGTTGGGTTCCGCTCTCCGAAGAGCCCAGAGAGCGGAAAGAGTTTTGGCTTGTTTGAGCGCTAACTTGTAGGTGTGTCTCCAAGCCATTTCAAGATTGCCGCATTTGTCTCATCTGGCTTTTCTTGTTGGATCCAGTGGCCGCAATCCAAACTCACCACATCAACATTTGGCACGAAGTCGGCTAGGTTCTCTGATTTCGGAATAACATCGCGGTCACCATAAATCATAAGCGCAGGCATTTTAACAATGGGGTCAATGTCGGCTAGGATATGCCAGTTCCGATCTAGATTTCGGTACCAGTTTATGCTGCTGGTAAATCCCGTTTTCTCAAACGACTGGGCAAATACCGCCAGCTCACCTTTATCCATCACTGGGTCCCCCAACGGCTCACCCGCCAGAGCGAGATTGATCATCATCATGCCCGGTTCAGGAGGCATCGGCGGTACGTTCTTGCGGAAAATATTGCGCAGAAATTGGTGTGTATTTTGATCCAGCACCGCATCTGCGACGCCCGGCTGCCGGTTGAAGTGCACGAAATAATGGTCCCCACCAAAGAACTCTTCCATCAACTCAATCCAAGGTTTTTCGGTTCGCGCCTGGTAAGGTAAAGCAAGATTTATGATCTTCTTCACGCGCTCGGGATGAAGCAGCGCCATCGACCAAACCACGTTTGCACCCCAGTCATGCCCCATGAAAACGGCATCATCATAGCCAAAATGATCAAGTAACCCACAAAGGTCGCCCGTAAGATGCTCGATGTCATACGCTGACACTTCGGTGGGGCAAGATGAGTTACCGTAACCGCGCTGGTTGGGCACAATGACATGATATCCCGCGTCTGCGAGAATTGGCATTTGATGACGCCATGAAAAAGCGTGCTCGGGCCAACCGTGACAAAGCACAATTGGGTTGCCCAAATTCTTACGACCCGCTTCAAATACTTCGATTTCCACGCCATTGAGCGAGACCATAGTTGGTGTTGGGAAATCACCTGAAACTGACATAACATTTTCTCCTTGCTGATATGTTCAACAAGTGCGTAAACTCAAATAGTGCCAAATTCTGGCACTATTTAATGTCAGGAATGACAAATGAACGTTCGCATGCGAAAAGACGCCATCGTGCGCAGTTTACGGCGCAATGGTACATCAACTGTCGCCCAACTATCTGAGGAGGTTGGTGCATCTAGGCGCACGATTTTGCGTGATATTTGCAGCTTGCGCGATGAAGGCTTTGTCATCCACTCTGAAACTGGCCGAGGTGGCGGGCTGCAGCTTGACCCGCAGTCCCTACAAACAACAGCACGCCTTTCCGTTGCGGAAGTTTTTGCGCTCCTCATCAGCGTCGCTTCCATGCGCGCCGCTGGTAATCTGCCATTTGCGGGCCTTGCTGATCGTGGGCTGGAAAAAATCGAAAAAGCACTGCCGCCCGACAAAGTGCGTGACCTGCGAAGGTTCTTGGATTGCCTCTATATAGGGACACTCGCACCGCAAATTGACACCAGCAATGTGGGCAAAATGGATGCTGAATTGTTGCCCGCGTTCGAAACCGCTTTCTTAAAACGGTTATACTTGAGATTTGCCTATCAAGACGCGAAAGGGGCAACTAGCACCCGCTGCGTCGAACCGCAGGCAATGCTCATTCTGCCCCCACTTTGGTATCTTGTTGCATGGGATCCAGAACGTAATGATTTTCGACATTTCCGCATGGATCGAATAAGCGCCCCAACGTTTGTCGAAGGCAAAACCTTTCGCCGACGCCATGTCCACTTTGATGACAATGTGCGCCCCGTTCGCTGAAACTTCGCTCTACTTGGACCTAAATTGCGGCTGTGACCTCTTCCAAGTAATCAGTCAAGTCACTAGGGATAATTGGCGAGAGCTTTTCACGCACCAACGCATGGTAGTTATTGAGCCATTTGAGCTCGCCGTTGGTCAACATTTCACGCACTACAGGTTTTGTCGAAATGGGAATCATGGACAAAGTTTCAAAACGTAAAAAGCCTTCGCCTGCCTCGACAATCTCAAACAGATTTTCGATGCGGATGCCATATTCACCAGCAACGTAGAAACCTGGTTCGTTGCTCAACACCATGCCGGGCACCAATTCGACTTCGTTGATGGCGCGGCCAATGCGTTGCGGCTGTTCGTGCACAGAAAGATTGTGCCCAACCCCGTGGCCGGTGCCATGATCATAGTCTTTATGCAACGCCCATAGCGGTGCGCGGGCGATGGCATCAAGATGATGGCCATAAGTTTTCTTGGGGAAGCGCACTTGTGCCAGCGCAATAAAGCCTTTGAGCACGGCTGTGTAATTCTTACAGAACTCATCATCTTGTTGCTGAAAAATGAATGTGCGGGTCGCATCAGTCGTGCCGTTAATGAACTGCCCGCCAGAATCGTGTAGATAGACATCGTTTTGCCCAATCGCCCGGTTGGACCGTTCGTTGACCTTATAGTGGCACATTGCACCATTGGGACCAGAACCCGAAATCACGTCAAAGCTTAGCTGTTCATAGCCATCCAGCTCTTCGCGGAAACGTTCAATTTGTCGCGCCGCTTCAAGTTCGGATAGCAGCTCTCCGCTCGCCTGCCGCGGACCAACATTGGTTTCGAGCCAATGACCCAACTGCACCCAAGCCACACCATCAGCAACGTGACATTCGCGCATACCTTGCAGCTCAATTTCATTTTTTTGCGCCTTGGCCAGGGTGATCGGGCTAGATTGCTTCACGATTTTCGGCGAGGCTTGCGCGGCAAACTTGACGGCGACGGGCACCATTGTTGGATCGCAGCTTAAGCGCTGGCCGTTTGATGCGGCCGTTTCGACTGCGCTTAGAAAGTCACTAGGTGCGCGAAAATTCACACCATCCAGTTCGAAGCTGGAACGATCTTGGGGAATTTTTTGCTGGTCGACAAACCAAATGACTTCACCATCTTTGTCTAATGTTAGGAACGAATTGACAAATGGGTTGTAGGCAATGTCATCTCCTCGAATATTAAGCAACCACGCAATATTGTCAGGTTGATTTTCGATCAGAATGTCAGCGCCCGATTGACTTAGTTTGGCTGCAATCTGTTGCCGTTTCACCAAGGAGTGTTCCCCACAAAGTGCTTCGCCAAAAGGTCTGGCTTGCGCATCCGAAGGTGCTGGCTGGTCATCCCACAATTGATCTATGAGATTGCCTTCAGTGGCGACCAAGAAGTTATGCGACTTTTGCACAGCCTCGCGAAAAGCTCGGTGCCAAGTGAACGGAATATGCATAGGGTCAAAGGCATAGGATTTGTTGCGCTCCGTGCTTTCACTAAACCATGCAGCCAGCGGCTCATCATGCAAATGACGATATTGGAACAACTCTTCAGGGCATTGTTCGCGCACTTGCACTGTATATCGGCCATCAACAAAGATTATCGCTTGATCCAACGTGATCAGTGCAACGCCGGCCGAGCCTGAAAAACCCGTTGCCCATTCAAGCCGACGGTCGCATGGCGCAATATATTCTGCCATATGCGCGTCAAATCGCGGAACAATCAGCCCGTCAAAGCCATTGGATTTCAGCGCGGCGCGAATGGCGTCCAGTCGTTCTTTTTGCAACGAAAATTGTTTGAGCATATTGATCCTAGTTTGCTGTGGGTTCCACCAGGTGGCAGGCAACTTGCCCGGATTTTGGATTACCTTCAAGTATTGGCTTTCGCTCGCGACAGATGTCCTGCGCAATTGGGCAGCGGCCATGGAATGCACAGCCTGAAGGGATGTTTAGTGGACTGGGCAGTTCGCCAGTAAGCACAATCTCATTTCCTTTTTCGTCCGGATTTAGGGACGGCGCAGCGCTCAGTAGCGCTTGAGAATAGGGATGCTTTGGATTGGCAAACAAGCCCTTGGCATCACCAATCTCGACGACAGAACCAAGATAAATTACCGCCACACGATGGGAAACATGCCGAACCAAGCGCAAGTCATGGGCAACGAACAAGACCGTTAAGCCCAACTCATCTTGTAAGCTGAGTAGCAAATTTACCACCTGCGCCTGCACTGACACATCAAGTGCCGATACCAATTCGTCCGCGATCAGCACTTCAGGTTCCACGCTCAATGCGCGCGCGATGGCGATGCGCTGACGTTGACCACCCGAAAACTCGTGCGGCAGTTTCTCAGCCGCATCGCGAGGTAGTCGCACCAAATCCAAAAGTTCATCGATGCGAGCGCCCACCGCTTCAGGCGGACACATATTGTGAACCGTCAGCGCCTCACGCAGCATGTCCCCAACCCGCAAGCGCGGATTGAGTGAAGAATAAGGGTCCTGAAAAATCATCTGTACGCGGCGGTTAAACTCGCGCAACGCGGCCCCCTTGTTCGAAGCGGTTGAACGACCGTGAAATGAAATGTCGCCAGACTGGGGTTTATAAAGCCCGGCAATGGCGCGGGCCAAGGTAGATTTACCGCAACCGCTTTCACCCACAATGCCAAGCGTTTCGCCTTTTTGCAGCGCGAGTGAAACCCCATTAAGGGCTTGGACAGCCTTTGCAGATTTAGCCAAAAACATGTCGAGCAAGGAACGATCTTTTTTGAAATGTAAAACCAGGTTTTCGGTTTGAAGTACAGGCTCACTCATTACGCCACCCCCTTGGTTGCTTCACCAGAATTTGTGGGGTTAAAGCAAGCGACTTGATGCTGTTCGCCAATCAGAGGTGGCTTCTTTTCCGCACAGTCAGCAACGCTATGCGCACATCGGGGTGCAAATGCACAACCAAGGGGCAAATTCATTAGACTGGGCGGCGTGCCGGGCAATGAAAACAGTGGTGTTCGCGGCTCGATATTTTCGGGAACTGACTGAAGCAAACCCATTGTATATCGATGCTTTGGCGCACGCAGCACCTCTCGCGTTGCGCCTGTTTCCACCAATTTGCCACCATACATGACCGCCAAGCGATCGCATGTTTGCGCAGCAACACCTAAATCGTGGGTAACCAAAATCACAGCCATGCCAAGGTCTTTGGACAAATCCAAAATCAGTTTTAGGATTTGCTTTTGAATGGTGACATCAAGTGCAGTTGTCGGTTCGTCCGCCAACAATAGCTTGGGATTGGAGGCAAGCGCGATGGCGATCATCACCCGTTGGCGCATGCCACCGGAAAACTGGTGGGGGTAGTCATTCAGCCGATTTTCAGCATCGGGAATGCCCACCATTTCCAACAATTCGATGGAACGGCGACGACGACCCGGTTTGTCCAGGCTAGTATGTTCGACGAGATTTTCGCCAATTTGCAGCCCGACAGTCAGCAAGGGATTAAGCGATGACATAGGTTCTTGGAAAATCATCGCGATGTCTTTACCGCGCACCTTGCGCAAGTCGCGTTCAAGCATAGCGACAAGGTTTTCCCCTTGCCAATTCACCTCTCCCGTCACTTCGCCGTATCGGCGCGATAGACCAATGATCGACCTTAGCGTGATCGACTTTCCCGAACCGCTTTCACCCACAATACCCAGCACTTCACCCTGATTAAGGTGGAAACTGACATTGTCGACGGCCTTAAGCTGTTTGCCCGCTACGTCAAAACTTGTCGAAAGGTTTTTGACGTCAAGAATGCGGGGGTGGGCGCTCGTGATGTGCGCATTTTCTAACATATTCCCTACCCCCTTGGCCGCATGAGATCGGCAATGCCGTCGCCGACCAGTGAAAACCCTAGCCCGGTCAGAACGATAGCAATGCCGGGCATCAGACTTAGCCACCATGCAGTTGTAATGAAGTTTCGGCCCTCGGCGATGAGTACACCCCATTCGGCTTGAGGCGGCTGTGCGCCAAGGCCCAGATAGCCCAGCGATGAGCCAAGCAAAATGGCCAGTGCCATATCGGTCATCCAATAGACAATTACGGGCGTAATGGCGTTTGGCAGCAAATGCCGAAAAATAATGCGACGATCTGAGTAACCCATCACTTTGCCAGCCGCTGCATAATCATTGGCCAACTGCCCCATGATTTCGGCGCGCATTAGACGTGCGTAGTAGACCCAACCGACCAATGTGATGGCAATGTACATATTGGTAAGACCCGGTCCCAAGACGGCAACAACCGCAATCACCAACACCAAGAAAGGAAAGGTGATAATCGCGTCCACACAGCGACCAAAAATTGCGTCGGCTATGCCACCATAGTAACCGACTAGCGAACCAACAGTTACGCCGATTATCAGTGCGAATATCGTGGCAACAAACGCCATTTGTATATTGACGGAATAGGCCCATATGACACGAGAAAACGTGTCGCGGCCCAAATTGTCTGTGCCAAACCAATGTTCAGCGGACGGTGGTTGTTTCAGCGCTGAATAGTTGAACGCATTCGGATCAAATGGCGCAAAAAAGCTTGGGAAAAGCGCGAGTGCAATTGAGCTGAGCAAAATGGCCAACCCGACAAGAAAACCGGGACGCAGCAAGACAAACAATTGGCTTTTGCGCAAGGAGAATGAACTGGTCATCATGACACCCGCAATCTTGGATCAAGCATGGCTTGAATCATGTCGGTGAGCAAAAAGATCAGTGAAACCAAAACCGCAAATGTTAGGGTAAGACCTTGGATGAGCGGGTAGTCGCGCGCAAAAATGGCGTCGAGCATCAAACGTCCAACACCGGGCACAGCAAACACGGTTTCAGTCACCAATGTGCCACTCATCAAATTGCCAATGGACAGACCTAGCAGCGTCACTGTTGAGATAAGTGCATTGCGCAAAATGTGGCGCCCCAAAATCACATGTTCGGGCAAGCCTTTGGCTCTTGCAAATTGCACATATTCTGCATCCATCACTTCGATGACCGACGAGCGCAGATTGCGCATGATGATTGCAGAGGTATAGAGCGCCACGGTGAGCGCTGGCAGAAGCAAATGATACATGTGCTCCCAAAACGTCGTTCCATATCCACCCACAGGGAACCAGCGCATCTGCGCCGCCAAGAAGGTAAGCAACAGCAAACCGATGTAAAAAACCGGGGTCGATAGACCAATTTGAAATACTGAGCGAATACCGACATCAATCCAACCATTGCGATTTAGCGCAGCGACAAAGGCCAGAGGTCCTGCAATTAATAGAGAGAACAAGACGGCGTACAGGGCAAGAAATCCTGAAGCGGGCAACCTTTCTAGTATGACTTCGGTAACAGGCGCTTTCATCAAGATGCTGTCGCCAAGGTTGCCAGTGAAAACATTCTTCACAAAATATGCGAACTGAACCCAAATCGGCTCATGCAAGCCAAGACGTTCGCGGATTTGCTCAAGTTGTTCGGCGGTTGCTTTGGCATCAGCCATTGCAATGGCTGGATCCCCTGGCAATGCGCGCACAAGCAAAAAGATAATGACCATCACGATCAAAAAGGTCGGAATGATCTGCAAAAGTCGCGAAATGAAATAGGAAAGCGACGACATAGAGAAAAGTCCTCAATGGGGGTTCATGCGGACGCTAAAAGCGCCCGCATGAGGGTTAGTCGAGGGGTAATTTATTAGCGATCAATCCAAGTTGTCGCGAACTCGTTATTGCCCAATGGCGTTTGCACATAGCCCTTAATGTCTTGAGACAAGGCAACTGCAAACGGGGTTTCATACATGAACAATAATGGCGCTTCAGCCGCATAGATTTCCTGCATCCGTGCATATTGTTCAGCACGTTTCGCAGGATCCATTTCGGTATTTGACGCTTCATAGAGACTGTTGAACTCATCATTGTTCCAGCCGGTTCCAACAGCTTTTGCCGTCGGGTTGTAACCAAGCCAGCCCGCAACTTGTGCCGGATCATTCACGTCGTTCACCCAACCATAGGTGTGGATATCAAAATCACCAGATCGGTTCTTTGCGCCACGTGTTGGGCCATCAACTTGCTCGACGTTTAGCTTGATACCGATGTCTGACCACATCTGTTGCAACGCCGCTAGGATAATGCCGTCATCTGCGGAACCTGCGAGAGTGGTTAGGGTGATCTCGGTGCCTTCGGCTCCCGCTTCTGCAACCAGCGCTTTGGCCTTTTCCAAATCATATTGATAGATCGGACCATTATCTGTTGCAAGCTGCGTGGTCGATGCCATCAAGCCAGAGCTAACCGGCTTTCCAGCGCCGTGCAAGACAAGTTGTACCAGCGCATCTTTGTTGGTTGCATAGTTTAATGCCTGGCGCAATTTGAGATCAGACAATGGGTTGGCGCTACCATCCGCACGCTCTGGTCGCGTGTTAATTGGTGAGTAGATAATGCGTGTTGATGGGAACAACTCCATATTGATGTTGGCATCTGCTTGCATTTCAGAAACGCGCGCAAAAGGAATAAACTCTGCCGCGTCAACCTCGCCAGCCTGCAACTTCAAAATGCGGGTTGCATCGTCTGGGATGACAAGGAAGTTGATGCCATCAATATATGGTAGAGGTTTGCCGTCTTCACCTTCACGCCAATAATGAGAGTTCGCTGCGAATTGCATCATTGAACCACGCTGGTGCGCTTTCATCACAAACGGACCTGAACCAACAAAGCCTTCCATCGATAGTGCTTTGGCTTTGTCCTGATCTGTTTCGCCGGCAGCTGATTCAAATGCATCAGCAGAAACAATCGCTGTGTTAAAAGTTGCCAACATCAACACAATTGTTGGGTCAGAGTTTTTCAGACCGATGGTGACCTTGTTACCTTCAGAGGTCACGTTATCGATTGAAGCGAGAAGCCCAGCCCACGGGCTAAGATCTGGGTTCGCCGCACGATTGAGTGAGAAAACAACGTCTTTGCCCTCAATTGCTGAGCCATCAGAGAATTTGATGCCGTCGCGAAGTGTTAGCTCAACACTCAGACCATCTTCCGCCACTTTGTAGCTGGCAGCCAGGCCTGAGGTGATGGTTTTTCCATCGGCTTCGGTGCGCAACAAAGTGTCATAGAGGTTAGTGACCATCCAAATATCGGGATTTCGATCCGCATAAATCGGGTCGATCAGCGTCGAATCGTCATAACGGGCAAATGTGAGCGAACCACCGCGCTCCAGCGCGATTGCTGGGAACGCTGACATCAAGGCTGTAGCCGCCACGGTTGCCATAAGGATTTTTTTCATCGTGCATTTCCTCCCTTGCAGATGAGATGCGTTGTTACGCATTGCAGATTGTATCCAATATCAAAATACGCACTATCCAACTTTGAAGTCAAACTAAAATTTATTTTAGTAAAAATTCAACAGCCCTTGCGCGATGTGATTTCACAGTGCAAGTTGCACGCTGAATGCAGCGCGTCGGGCTTTGCGAATGGATCATCGGAAGAAAAATTGAACGCACAACGACCAGAACCGAGTAACGAACAGATCGGCAGTTCGATCAGACGCCGCCGCAAAGCTCTTAGCAAAACACTTGTTCAAGTGGCCCAAGAGACAGAATTGACGGTTGGATTTATCTCACAAGTCGAACGCGGCATATGCGCGCCCTCCTTGTCATCGTTCATGCGCATTGCAACGTCTCTCAACACCAGCATTGAACAATTGCTAAACGTGTCAGAGAGTTTTGAAGCGGTCACCAAAGCCGAACATCGGCAAAGCTATAGCTTGGGCGAGGCTGGCCGTTGGTACGAAAAACTGGGGCCAGGCTTTTCAGGTTCTTTGTTCTATCCGTGTATCATCCACCGCCCGCCCGGACATGTGTCCGAACATATGCACCACAAGGGCGAAGTGTTTTGCTATTTGATTTCTGGCGAGCTGGAATATCATTTGGGTGATGCCGTTCACATGTTGGTTGCTGGGGACAGCATTCATCATGACACCAGCGTCAAACATTTCTCAAAAGTCATAAGCGAAGAAGAAACCACTGAATTGTGGGTCAGCTCCCATCCTTTGGCAGGCCACTAAACAAACCTGCCGATTTAGCAAAGCTTTAAGCGCCATTCCCCTATAATCCGCTACTTGCTGAAAGTGGATTTCAAGAATGGCCGCGAATATCGAAAAAGAAAACAGAGGGCATACCGCGCGATTGGTGCGCAATGTATGGCTGGGCTGTTTTGCATTCGTGGCGGCATTTGTGGGTGCGGTTTACCTGACTGTGCAATTTGCGGGTGAAGCGGCAAATGACATCAGCACAACGCGCGAGCTGCAATTGGTTGCCTTTGACGTGCAGCGAGTTGCCGACAACGCCATCGCCGCCCAACAAAGGATAGTGAAATCTGATCAGCTGTTTTTGGAAACAAAAAAGCCACTTAATGATGCGCGAGAGTTCGACAAGTTAATCGGCCTAAAAATGGCGCGTGAGCCTTTTTCTGTATTCTCAATCATCGATGATGAGAGCAATTTGGTTTACGCAGAAACTCAATTCAGCGTGAGTGCGCCCAAAGACCGAATAAAGTATGCTCAGCGACTAATCACAACCGCCAACGATTTGGTGCAGGACGTTTATCAGACGTTCGATGAAATGAAGGCGCCTTCTCAAGACGGCTATGTTGTGCCTTCACATTTCCTATATGATGAAAAGGCGATGACGGTTTTTGCCTTTAGGTACTTTGATGGCAAACTGCACTTGATCGTCGCTCAGCCAATTTTGGCAATGACCAGTTATATGCGCATCGATTCCGAGCATCCCTTCATATCGGTTGCGGCAATTCCCATTCCAAACTTGTACTTTTCGCAAACCGCATCTCAAATTGGCATGCAAAACCTTTATCCAGCCGCATTGCAAGATGCGGAAATGGGGAAAACTTCATTGCTACTGCCAAACGGCAATTTGCCAGCTGCCGCCCTGTTGGAATGGGATGCGACATCGCCGAAACTTACAATTTTGCAGGACGCAACGCCCTATCTGATCGCACTTTTGTTGATCATTTTGATATCGACCATCTTGGTCGCAACCAAGTTTGCAAGCGTTTTGACCACTTTGGGTTTGGTCAACCGACGCAATAGATTCATGGCGCGTCATTGCGGGCTAACCAACCTCGCAAATCGGTCCAAATTTGATGAGATGATCGACAAAGCGGCAAAGAACTGCCATGCGAAACCGTTTACGCTTTTGACCATTGATTTGGACAAGTTCAAGCCCCTCAACGACAATTTCGGACATGCCGCCGGCGATATGATTTTGGTTGAAATTGCCAAACGTTACCAAGAAGCCGTTGGCGAATTCGGCACTGTTGCGCGTGTCGGTGGCGATGAATTTATGGTCCTTTTGAAACAAAATTTTGGGCGCAACATCACCCAGCAACTTGCGCAAGAGCTGGTCGACCTTTCGTCTTGGCCAATCTCAACACCTTATGGGGAACTAAGCGTTGGCTGCTCAATTGGCATTGCAAATGCGCCAAAGGATGGCAGGACCGCGCCAGATGTGATGCGGCGCGCCGATGAGGCAATGTATCACTCAAAGCGCCAAGGCGGTAGTCGTGCAACATTTGCCGAAGATCGGGTGACGCATGACGACGCACCAGCAGAATTTCAATCGCACGCAAGCTAAGTTCCACGTTCTCAACGGAAGGGTGGCGCGTAGAGCAATCCACCTTTTTGCCATTGGGCATTTAGTCCACGCGTTAGCCCAATCGGCGTATCAAGCCCAATATTGCGGTCGAATATTTCCTCGTAATTACCAACGGCCTTTACAACGGAAACAACCCAATCGACTTCTACGCCCAAATGCGAGCCCAAACCATCTTGCGTGCCCAGCAGCCGGCCGATGTCGCGATGGGTTGTGGTTGCGGCCAGCGTCTCAACATTTTGCGACGTGATGCCCAACTCCTCGGCGGCAATCAAGGCGTTGAGCGTCCAGCGCACTAAATCGACCCAATTTTCGTCCCCTTGATTTACCACTGGGCCAAGTGGCTCTTTGGAAATAATCTCGGGCAAAATGGTGTGATCTTCGGGGTTATCTAATTTCGCTCGAGTCGCGGCGAGCGCTGAAGCATCTGCGGTATAAACGTCACATTCGCCCGTGGCGTATAACACTTCAGCGCTCGTTGCATCTTCAAATCGCACTGGAATATATCGAATTTTGTTAGCTTGGAAATAATCCGAAAGATTGAGCTCAGTCGTTGTGCCCACTTGCACACAAATCCGCGCGCCATTTAGGTCCAAGGCGGTTTCGATCTTGGTGCGTTTTGGAATTAGAAAACCTTGACCATCATAATAGGATGTACCAGCGAAACTCAGATGCAGCTTGGTGTCTCGCGAAAATGTCCATGTGGTGTTGCGCGACAAAAGATCAATCTCGCCGGATTGCAGCGCTTCAAATCTTTGCTTTGCTGTTAGTGCAACAAATCTGACCGCATCTCCATCACCAAAAATTGCGGCGGAAACTGCTCGACAGAAATCAACGTCAAACCCGGACCAGTTGCCTCGACTGTCCTGCTGCGCAAAACCGGCAAGTCCTGTATTTACACCGCAGTTGAGTGTCCCGCGTTCTTTGATTGTCTCAAGGGTACCTGCTTGAGCAGCAGAAACAGACATCACGATGTACGCTAACAATGCTAGGAGCTGAAAACTTCGGCGCATAGATCCTATGATCCCTTGCAGTTGATTAATTGTCACGCAAAACGACTACGAAGCAACTTACATTCAAAACATTGAAGCAATCTTGAGCAAGCGCAAATTATTGATCGATTGCCTTGCGCATTTCCTCAACAAATTTGCTCACCGCCACCGGCAAAGTCCGTTTGTGCAGTTGCCCAACGAACAAGAATCCTGGCTCAACCTCTCCTTGGTGCAAGGGAATACGAACCAAATCGCCATTGCCTTGATTGTCGTCGGCATGCGCATAGGAAAACGCGATCCCGCCATTCAGACTTGCAATATTCTTTACAAGCGTTGCGTCATCGGCCTCTACTGCTGGCACGCAATTTAGACCTTTACGAACAGCCGCTGCCTCTATGAGTTCACGCACTCCGTCTCCTCGTGGCGGCAGAATCGCGCCGTACTCCAAACAATCAACGAGCCGAAGTGCGCTGCGCTTTGCCAATGGGTGGGCCGTCGACATTAGACAGTGGATTTCCTGTTGCGTGTGAATAAGCGTATGCACATCAGCTAGGCGCAAAGGCTGAAACACAATCGCAATGTCCGCATCTAGATTGTGCAATTGCCGTTCAACTTCGTTGCGCGCAAAGGTTTCAATCGCAAAGGTCACGCCTGGGAAGTTTGTGCGATAGTCTTGGACCAGCTTAGGCAAAAGGTTCGCGCCAATTTCCTTTGTGGTGGCAATGCGTACATGCCCCAGCCGAACGCCGGATAGGTCCGCTATCCGCGAACGGACACGCTCCAGATCTGCCATTTGAGATCGGATGTGCTGGATAAACAACTCGCCCGCACTGTTGAGCCGTACACCTAAAGAGTGACGTTCGAAAATCTCGATTCCCAACTCTTCTTCCACAGCCAAAATACGTCGGTTCAATGCAGAAGGTGTGATGGCCAGAATTTCAGCTGCCGCCCGGATGGAGCCCGCTTTGGCCACTGCATCAATATATTTGAGCGCAAGCATGTGCCGCATTTCAACAAAATCCTAGCGTGTTGCATTTTTTGCAACACTTAGCGGAATTTTTAGCAGCAGACAACATCACGTGGTTTTGGCATCTTAAATTTAGGTCAACCATACTGACGCGAAACGGGTCGAACTCCTCCCGACACCGGCCCCAGAAAGGACCGAAATTGACGCCTGCTAAAACAATGAAGAAATCTATTGTCCCTCAACTTGCCGCTGCAATGCTCACCAGTGCTGCCGCAATCTTCGCACTAAGTAACGACGCTTTTGCTGACATGCTGGACGTAGAAAAGGACGAGCTGCGCTTGGGCTTTATCAAGCTCACGGACATGGCACCGTTGGCCATTGCCTATGAGAAAGGCTTTTTTGAAGATGAGGGCCTGTTCGTAACTCTCGAGCCGCAAGCGAACTGGAAAGTCCTACTTGATCGCACCATCACTGGCGAACTTGATGGCGCACACATGTTGGCAGGTCAACCTTTGGCTGCAACCATTGGGTACGGCACTAAAGCACATATTGTGACGCCATTTTCGATGGACTTGAATGGCAACGGCATCACCGTTTCAAACGAAGTTTGGGAAATGATGAAGCCGCACCTTGAATATGACGCAGATGGCAAACCGGTTCATCCGATCAGCGCGGCTTCACTGAAGCCAGTTGTTGAAGCCTTCGAAGCAGAGGGTAAGAATTTCAATATGGGCATGGTTTTCCCTGTGTCCACACACAATTACGAATTGCGTTACTGGCTAGCGGCAGGTGGCATCCACCCTGGGTTCTATTCTCCTTCCGATGTATCTGGTCAAATCGATGCTGATGCTTTGCTGTCAGTAACGCCGCCCCCACAAATGCCAGCCACGTTGGAAGCCGGTACTATCCACGGCTATTGCGTTGGTGAACCTTGGAACCAAGCGGCGGTGTTCAAAGGCATTGGCGTGCCGGTGATCACTGACTTTGAGATTTGGAAAAATAACCCTGAGAAGGTCTTTGGTCTCACCAAAGAGTTCACAGAAGAAAATCCAAACACAACGCTTGCGCTTACCAAAGCTCTTATCCGCGCCGCAAAATGGCTAGATGAGAATGACAACGCAAACCGTGCAGAAGCGGTGGAGATTTTGTCTCGCTCTGAATATGTGGGCGCTGATGCTGAAGTTATTGCCAACTCGATGACGGGCACATTTGAATATGAAAAGGGCGACAAACGCTCTGTGCCTGATTTCAATGTGTTCTATCGCTACAACGCGACTTACCCGTTCTACTCAGATGCTGTTTGGTACCTAACCCAAATGCGTCGCTGGGGGCAGATTGCGGAGCAAAAAGACGACACTTGGTATGACGATGTTGCCAAAAGTGTCTATCGCCCAGACATCTATTTGGAAGCTGCCAAAATGCTTTTGGAAGAAGGCTATGTGGCAGAGGCAGAGGTTCCTTGGGATAGCGACGGCTATAAAGCCCCAACACCTGGCTCCGACATAATTGACGGCATTCCATTCGATGCAAAACAGCCCAATGCCTATCTCGACAGCTTAGAAATCGGCCTTAAGACCGGTCAGCTTGTCGAACAAAACGGCAGCTAGGGCAAGGAGGGCGCTGGCTGGCGGATGGCCCCAAACAATCCACCAGCCAGCGACATTTCCACGTAAAATAAGGTTCGACAAACATGACTGATATTTCCACTCAAACTGCGCGGCCAGAAAGCACAATTCGCAAAAGCGCTCTAACATGGATCAATAAAGCAAGCTCTTGGCTCGAGGCCTTGGGCTTTGCGTGGTTGACGCCACTATTGAAAATGGCCGCCGGCGAAAGCCCACGTGAACAACTGCCTGTTCTCAAACAGGTATTAATGGTCCCAGTTTTAGGCATCACGGTGTTTTTGCTCGCTTGGGCAGCACTTGCGCCAACCGTTCAGACATCGCTCGGCGCGATACCCGGCCCGGTGCAGGTTTTCGAACAAACGCAAAATTTGTGGGCAGATCATGTACGAGAACGCGAAAAAGCAGCGGCTTTTTATCAGCGCCAGGACGAGCGCAACGCCAAACTGATCGCTGAGGGGAAAAACGACAAGGTCAAAAACCGGACATATACCGGCAAACCCACCTATATCGATCAAATCTTCACGTCGCTATTTACCGTGGCATTAGGGTTTATCATCGCCACCATCATCGCCGTGCCACTAGGCATCGCATCTGGTCTTTCAAAGACATTTAATGGCGCCATAAATCCGCTGATTCAGATTTTTAAGCCTGTTTCACCGCTCGCGTGGCTGCCAATTGTGACCATGATCATCTCGGCGACTTATGTGAACCCAGTTGATTGGCTTTCCAAGTCTATGGTGACTTCTGCGGTGACAGTGACGCTTTGTTCCTTGTGGCCATCCTTGATCAACACCGCTCTGGGTGTTGCATCGGTCGACAAAGAGTTGATGAATGTGGGTAAAGTGCTTCAGCTCCCGACATACAAAACAATCACTAAACTGGTTCTGCCATCTTCTTTGCCACTCATCTTTACTGGTCTACGCTTGTCCCTTGGCGTGGGTTGGATGGTTTTGATCGCGGCTGAAATGCTGGCGCAGAACCCAGGCTTGGGCAAATTCGTATGGGACGAGTTCCAAAACGGCTCTTCGCAAAGCTTGGCAAAGATCATGGTTGCTGTGCTGACCATTGGCATTGTTGGATTCATGCTTGATCGCCTGATGTTCGCGTTGCAACGCGCCTTCACCTTCTCAGCAAACCGCTAGGAGGGAGTACACAATGTCGATATTAGAAATTTCGAAATTGTCGGTGCATTTCGGCGAAGGAGACCAGTGTCAGAGGGTCCTCACTGACATTGATCTAAAGGTCGAAGAAGGAGAATTCATTGCAATTGTTGGGTTCTCCGGCACCGGCAAAACGACGCTGATCTCTGCCCTTGCTGGGCTGCAAGAACCCACCAGCGGTGGCGTTATTTATCGTGGGCAAGAAATTGATGGCCCCGGCGCAGAACGTGGCGTGGTGTTTCAATCTTACTCTTTGATGCCTTGGCTTACGGTTGAAGGCAATGTCAGCTTGGCTGTTGATCAAGTCTTCAAAGACAAGCCTAAGGCTGAACGCAAAGAAATCGTTGATCGGTACATCGACATGGTTGGATTAAGCCATGCGACAAACCGACGACCCGCTGAGTTGTCTGGTGGTATGCGGCAACGGGTTTCTGTGGCGCGCGCGCTTGCGATGCAGCCAGAGATTTTGCTGCTTGATGAACCACTATCAGCACTTGATGCCCTCACCCGCTCAAAGCTTCAAGATGAGTTTGCAGACATTTGCGAACGTGAGAAAAAGACAATCATCCTGATCACCAACGATGTGGATGAAGCGATTTTGCTAGCGGACCGGATTATTCCATTAAACCCCGGCCCTGATGCGACGCTTGGACCTCACTTTGAGGTAAATATCGAGCGTCCACGCGACCGTACAGCAATGAACAATGATGAGCGGTTTATCAAGCTGCGAGCGGCAGTAACCGACTATTTGATAACTGTTGGGGCTGAAGCACAGGAGAGCGATGAACTTGTAGCGCTGCCAAATATCGAACCGGTGCGGCTAGGTAAAAAAGAAGCCTTGCCGAAAGCCTATGCGGAGATGTCTGCGACTGGGCGCGAGGAACGCTATCTGGAGTTCTCTGAACTCACCAAGGTCTATCCAACACCAAAAGGCCCGCTAACCGTTGTCGACGGGTTCGACATGAAAATCAAAAAAGGTGAATTCATTACCCTGATTGGTCACTCTGGTTGCGGCAAGTCGACGGTTTTGTCGATGGCTGCGGGTCTAAATAAGATCACAGAAGGCGGCATTATTTTGGATGGCCATCACATCTCCAATGCGGGCCCAGACAAGGCGGTGGTGTTCCAGGCACCTAACCTCATGCCGTGGCTTACCGCCTATGAAAATGTGGAGCTGGGCGTTGATAAAGTATATCCAAACGCCAGCGCAGCTGAACGTCGCGATGTGGTTGAATATTACCTTTCCAAGCTTGGCCTTGCCGACAGCATGCAACGCCTTGCGGGTGACTTGTCCAACGGCATGAAACAGCGTGTTGGCATTGCCCGTGCATTTGCCCTTTCGCCAAAACTTTTATTGCTTGATGAGCCGTTTGGGATGCTCGACAGTCTAACACGCTGGGAATTGCAGGACGTGCTGATGGATGTGTGGAAGCGCACCCAAGTGACCGCAATTTGCGTAACCCACGACGTTGACGAAGCGATTTTGTTGGCCGACCGCGTGGTGATGATGTCGAACGGCCCGAACGCCAAAATCGGCAACATTATGGAAGTTGATTTGCCACGACCGCGTTCGCGCAAAGTCTTGCTTGATCACCCTGATTACTACGCTTACCGCGAAGAACTATTGGAGTTCTTGGAAGCTTATGAAGGTGGCGCCGACCCAAGCGAAGATCAGCTATCTGCCATTAAAGAAAAACGTGCCGCGCGCATTGCGCGCCAGCGTGCAGCATCAATTGCTGCGGCTGAGTAGGAGGCAAAAATGAAGAAACAAAAACTCGTTATTATCGGCAATGGCATGGCGCCGGGGCGTATGCTGGAGCATCTATTTGAAATGGCCCCTGACGCTTATGACGTCACCATTTTCAACGCTGAGCCGCGCGTCAATTATGACCGGATCATGCTATCGCCTGTCCTATCAGGCGAAAAGAGCTTTGAAGAAATCATCATCCATGGTGACGGTTGGTACATCAAGCATGGGATCATGCTGTACAAAGGCCACAAGATCGTTGAGATCGACCGGGAAAATAAAACCGTCACCTCAGACCAAGGCACAACCGAAAGCTACGACAAGCTGGCAATTGCCACCGGTTCAAACCCATTTATCATTCCTGTCCCCGGCCACGATATGGCTGGCGTTTTGTCTTACCGCGATTTGGACGATGTGACCGCTATGATGTTGGCGGCGCAAGCTCGCGACAAAGCCGTCGTCATTGGCGGCGGCTTGCTTGGTTTGGAAGCCGCGGCAGGTCTTCAGGCGCGTGGCATGGACGTAACTGTCGTACACTTGATGCCAACCTTGATGGAGCGCCAGCTAGATCCATCTGCTGGCTACTTATTGCAAAAGGAAATGGAAAGCCGCGGCATTGCGGTGAAAACCCAAGCAAACACCAAACGCATTTTGGGCGACAAAAAGGTCGAAGGACTTGAGCTCGAAAATGGCGAAGTGATCGATTGCTCGCTTGTTGTGATGGCGGTAGGCATTCGCCCCAATGGCATTTTGGGCTCCGAAGCAGATCTAAACGTCAATCGCGGCATTGTTGTTGATCCGCAAATGCGCACCAGCGACCCAGACATTTTGGCTTTGGGCGAATGCGCAGAGATTGACGGACAGGTCTATGGCTTGGTGGCACCCCTATACGAAATGGCACGTATCGCCGCTCACACATTGACGGGTGACGACAGCCAATCGTTCCAACACCAAGACACTGCAACAAAGCTCAAAGTTACGGGCATCGACTTGTTCTCGGTTGGTGACTTTGCTGAAGGCGAAGACCGCGACGAGATCGTTTTGCGCGATGCAAATGCGGGTATCTACAAACGCGTCATTTTGCAGGACAATAAAATCATTGGCACGGTTCTTTACGGTGAAACTTCGGATGGTGCGTGGTTTAACGACCTGAAGAAGAAAGAAACAGACGTTTCTGAAATGCGAGATACCTTGATATTCGGCCAAGCCTATCAAGGAGGGGCCGCAATGGACCCCATGGCGGCCGTTGCAGCGTTGCCCGATGATGCAGAAATCTGCGGCTGCAATGGCATTTGCAAATCTAAAATCGTCGGAACTATTCAAGAAAAAGGCCTCACTTCGCTAGATGAGGTGCGCGCCCACACTAAGGCTTCAGCGTCTTGCGGCACATGCACCGGTTTGGTTGAGCAGCTGATGGCGCTAACCTTAGGCGATGACTTCAGCGCAAATGCTGCGCAATCCATGTGCCCGTGCACTGATTTGGGACATGGCGATGTGCGCCGCCTGATCAAAGCAAAAGAGCTAAAATCTATCCCTGCTGTGATGCAGGAGCTAGAATGGAAAACTTCATGCGGTTGCGCCAAATGTCGCCCAGCACTCAACTACTATCTGGTGTGCGATTGGCCTGACGTTTACGCTGACGACTATCAGTCTCGCTACATTAATGAGCGTGTTCACGCCAACATCCAAAAAGACGGCACTTATTCGGTGGTTCCACGCATGTGGGGCGGCATGACATCATCCTCTGAGCTACGCGCCATAGCCGATGTGGTCGACAAGTTTGATATTCCCAGCGTCAAAGTTACGGGTGGTCAACGCATCGACATGTTGGGCATCAAAAAGGAAGACCTTCCCGCTGTTTGGGCGGATCTTGGAAAGGCAGGATTTGTTTCAGGACAAGCCTACGCCAAAGGTTTGCGCACGGTAAAGACATGCGTTGGCAGCGACTGGTGCCGTTTCGGCACCCAAGACAGCACAGGGTTAGGCATCAAGCTTGAGAAGTTTATGTGGGGGTCCTGGACACCTGCAAAACTGAAGCTTGCGGTTTCAGGCTGCCCTAGAAACTGCGCCGAAGCGACCTGCAAAGACATTGGCATTATCTGCGTTGATAGTGGCTACGAAATTCACTTCGCAGGCGCAGCCGGTCTCGACATAAAAGGCACTGAGATTTTGGGCAAGGTCACAACCGAAAATGAAGCGTTGGAACATGTGGTTGCACTCGCACAAATGTATCGCGAGCAAGGCTTCTACCTTGAGCGGATTTACAAATGGGCGGCCCGCATAGGCTTGGATGAAATTCGCAAGCAAATCATGGACGACGAGGACCGCAGAAAAGACTATTTCGACCGGTTTGTATTTAGCCAAAAATTTGCGCAAGTTGATCCGTGGTCCGAACGGGTTTCGGGCAAGGACAAACACGAATTCAAACCAATAGCCACGCTTGACTTGGAGGCGGCAGAATGAGCGCTGTAAATGTAGCAATGTCGCAAGACTGGATTGATGTAGGCGCAACCGAAGAAGTGCCACAACGTGGCGCGCGCTGCGTCAAAAAAGGCGATCTCACTATCGCAATTTTCCGCACCCAAGATGACCAGTTTTTTGCTTTGGAAGATAAGTGTCCACACAAGCATGGGCCGCTCAGCCAAGGCATTGTGCACGATGGCTGTGTCACCTGCCCATTGCACAATTGGGTGATTTCACTCAGTTCCGGTCAAGCACAGGGTGCTGACGAGGGTGAAACACGCACCTTCACTGTCGAAGTGCGTGATGGGCGCTTGCTACTTGATCTGGAGGAATTGCGCTAATGGTGGATAGCGGTACCATTCGCACCACTTGCCCCTATTGCGGGGTTGGTTGCGGCGTGTTGGCAACGCCGCAGCAAAATGGCCATGTCTCCATCGAAGGCGATCCAGGTCACCCAGCGAATTATGGTCGACTTTGCTCAAAGGGCAATGCATTGGGTGAAACATTGGGCCTAGACGGTCGCCTGCTCTACCCGGAAGTTGACGGCAAAACAGTTGGCTGGGACCAAGCGCTTGATCATGTGGCGCACAAACTCAACACCACCATTCAAAAACACGGCCCCGATTCTGTTGGCTTTTATTTGTCCGGGCAAATGCTGACCGAGGACTATTACATTGCCAACAAGCTGATGAAGGGCTTCATTGGCTCTGCCAATGTGGACACCAATTCGCGGCTTTGCATGTCTTCAACTGTAGCAGGACACAAGCGTGCCTTCGGCGCTGACACGGTGCCTGGGAATTATGAAGATCTGGAGCACGCAGACCTGGTGGTTCTGGTTGGCTCCAATATGACATGGTGCCACCCGGTTTTGTTTCAACGTCTAATGGCTGCAAAAGAACAGCGGCCCGGGCTCAATATTGTTGTGATTGACCCACGGCGCACCAAAACGGCTGAGCTGGCCAATCTGCATTTACCCATCAAGCCAGATGGCGATGTGGCGCTTTTCAACGGATTGTTGC
This sequence comes from Maritalea porphyrae, assembly GCF_030159895.1. Classification (GTDB taxonomy): domain Bacteria; phylum Pseudomonadota; class Alphaproteobacteria; order Rhizobiales; family Devosiaceae; genus Maritalea; species Maritalea porphyrae. The sequence goes on along the minus strand of NZ_BSNI01000002.1, from coordinate 807,350 downwards.
AGCGCATCGTTGCCAGCCAAATGGTGGACACCAACTATGTGGGCGATCACACCACAGGATTTGCTGCAGCTGTAAACGCCACGCAAATCAGCCAAAAAGAGCTCATCAAACAAACAGGGCTAAGTGCTGCGCAGCTGGACGAGTTTTACTCACTCTTTGTGAACACCGAAAAAGTGGTGACCTGCTTTAGCCAAGGGGTCAACCAATCCACAAGTGGCACTGACAAAGTCAACGCCATTATCAATTGCCATCTCGCGACCGGTCGCATTGGGCGCAAGGGCATGGGGCCATTTTCACTTACCGGGCAACCCAATGCGATGGGTGGCCGCGAAGTGGGTGGATTGGCCAACATGCTCGCCGCGCATATGGATATGGAAAATCAAGAGCACCGCACGTTGGTGCAAGAGTTTTGGGGAGCGCCGAACCTCGCCCCCAAGCCCGGATTAAAAGCTGTCGAGCTTTTCCGGGCACTTAAAACGGGCAAGATCAAAGCCCTTTGGATCATGGGAACCAATCCCATGGTCAGCCTGCCAGAAACGGAAAATGTCGCCAAAGCATTGGCCAATTGCCCCACGGTCATCGTCTCTGACATCATGGCAGACACTGCCACCTCGCAGTTTGCAACCGTGAAACTGCCGGCCCTTGGTTGGGGGGAAAAGTCGGGCACGGTCACCAATTCTGAGCGCCGAGTGTCGCGCCAACGCGCCTTTTTGCCTGCACCGGGAGAAGCGAGACCTGATTGGTGGCATGTGGCTGAGGTGGGCAAAAAAATGGGCTTTGTTGACGCCTTTTCTTTCAAAAGCGCTGCAGAAATCTTTGCCGAACACGCAGCCCTTTCTGGCCACAAAAACGATGGAAAACGCGACTTCGACATTGGCGCTTATGCTGATGTTTCTGAAGCGGCTTACGATGCGCTTTCGCCATTTCAATGGCCACAACCGAAAAATGCAGAACCATCAATCACCCGCTTCTTCGCGAACGGTAGTTTTTACACGAAAGACAAACGCGCCAATTTCGTGCCAACGCGTCTGCAATCTCAAACCAAACCTGGTCGCGGCAAGCAAGTGCTAAACACTGGGCGGGTGCGCGACCACTGGCACACGATGACCCGGACCGGCAAAAGCCCGACTTTATCCGGCCACATTGCCGAGCCCTATTGTGAGATTGCCCGAAGTGACGCTTCGCGGCTTGGAATTGAAAGCGCCGATTTGGTTTTGTTGAGGTCAGGCAGAACAGAGATAATTTTGCGCGCACTGATCAGCGACAAGATCCAAACGGGCCACGTTTTTGCCCCCATGCATTGGAGTTCAAACCTTTCCTCACTGACGTCGGTCAACGCCATGGTGAAAGCGGACCTTGACCCCCATTCTGGCCAACCCGCACTGAAAAGCGGACGGGTGACTTTGGAGCGCGCCAGAATGGCAATTTTTGGATTTGCCGTGACGCGGCATGAACCTATGGATTTGCCCACAGCCTATTGGGCCAAGGCGATTACCAAATCAGGATGGCGCATTGAGTTTGCGCATAACAGCGCGCGTGCTCTCCCCAATTTGGTGAAAGCAATCGCGAATACCGATGTGGATACCGCCGATGTGGCGTTTCATGCCCCAAAAGAAAACCAGCAACGACTGGCTTGGTTTGATGGCGCGCACTTGCGCACGGCGATTTATTTTGGCGCTGAACCTGTAGCGGTGTCGCGCGATTGGGCTGTCGCGCAATTGGACGCGACATTTGACGATCCCACACGCCGCTATCGCATGGTTGCTGGGCGTCCCGGCAAGGATATGCCAGACCCGGGGCCAATTGTGTGTAGCTGCTTTTCAGTCGGTGCCAACCAGATATTGGAAGCAGCGGACAATGGCTGCCGGTCGGTTGCCGAGATTGGCCAAAAACTTAGTGCAGGCACCAATTGTGGGTCTTGCAAAGCGGAAATAGCGGAGTTGATACATGAACGCGCCCTTCTTGCGGCAGAGTAGTCGCCCGGTTACGCAAACGCGCAAAAAGCGCATCGATGAGCTGTCCGTATTGCCGGTTTTTTTCAACCTTACCGGCAAACAGGTGCTGATCATTGGCGGCACAGATGCTGCTGCGTGGAAGGCAGAGCTGCTCGCTGCGGCGGGTGCGAAAGTATTTGTTCACGCGGCGAGCTATAGCGATGACTTCAAGGCTTTGATCAAATCATCGGCCGACCGTTTCTACATCCGGCGGCAACATCAATTGGCGACAGACATTGCTGAAGCCTCCATGGTGATCTGCGATGCGCCCAACGCACATGCGGCAAAGCAAGTGAGATCAATTGCCAAGCTTTACGGCGTGCCTGTGAACATTATTGACCAGCCCGAGCATTGCGATTTTCAGTTCGGCTCAATCGTCAATCGCTCACCTGCCGTGATCGCGATTTCAACAAGCAGTGCCGCGCCCATTTTTGGTCAGGCCATTCGGCGTCGCATTGAAATGGTGTTGCCCGCCAAGCTATCGGCATGGGCTGCCCTGGCACAACAGTTTCGAGAAAAGGCCAATGCCATGTTGGCACCTGGCCATGAACGGCGCAGCTTTTGGGAGCGGTTTGTCGACAAAGCTTTTCGCGAAGAGGTCAAACCCTCAAGCACTGAAGAGTTAATTGAGGCGGCCAAAAACATCAAATCTGGCGCATCTCGGCCTTCAATTCTGACCCATATCGGCTATCGCGTTGACGATCCTGAAATGGTCACCATCAAAGCGATGCGGGCATTGCAGTCTGCCGATGTGATTGTGCACAGCTCAACTACGCCTGACGCAATATTAGAGTTAGCGCGGCGCGAAGCCAAAAGAGTTTGCGTCGATGATCCGAACATCGCCAATGCACCGGCGGGCAAGCACGTGGTCAAACTAATTGAGGGTAATCCATGCCTTTTTGATCAGCTAGAAGCTTCCCCAAAAACAACTTCATGTGTACCCGAAACAGCATGAATTTGCTCTTTGCTCATCAAGCAAAATGCCGTGGACAGGCCATCAGCACGTGCCGCTGATTTATCAATCACACTGATTGTTTGCCAGTTGCCACCCGGCAAGCCAGTACGCGGATCAAGAATGTGGCCAACAATGCCTTGCTGATCAAAGAATGTGCCATTTGGCGCTGATGTTGCGATCGCCGCATTTGAAAGCTGGCGCTGTTGATCCGCCAAAGTGATCGGCCAAGCGCCACCATCAGGGGCAATGCCAATCGCATTGATCTCGCCCGTATTGACCAACACGTCCGTTACGCCTTCTCGCCGCAGCAATTGCGCCACCTTGTCAGCAATATAGCCTTGGGCGATACCATTGAACGTCAACGCCATGCCGGGTTTGGAAAATGAAACCATTTCTGGCGACACGGTGATATTTTGAAATCCAACTCGGCTTCGCGCGTCCGCAATTTCGGCTTTTGAAGGTTTTGCTCCTGCCGCGTATCTTTGCGCATAAAGCGCCCATAAGGGTTGGATGGTTGGATCAAATGCGCCATTGGTTTCATTCACAATTCGGGCGCTGATATTGAGCAAATCTAGTAACTCGATTGCAGGCGCAGCAAGCGCGCCATAGCGGTTGAGAATTGAAAGTTGGCTATCGGACTGATACAAGGAAAACACTTTTTCCAACCGTGCAATTTCTTGCAAAGCACTATCAAGCAATGCGTCAGCGTTTGGATGATCGAGCACGATATTCGCATTTGCACCCAACGCAACGCCGCGCCAATTCACGACAGACGCGTTAGCGACTGTGCCAAGCACCGGCAATGCAGCTGCACCCGCCAAGATTGAAATCATGCGACGCCTAGTGATCATTGATCTGACCCTTCTTCATCTACCGGAGCCAGCACAGCCTGTGCTGAAATCTCGTCCAACAACTTCACTTCACCGCCACGAAGAGCGGCAAATTCAAGGGCTTTTTCCTTTGAAGAAAATGGCGCTAATTCAGGGGCACCCATTCCCCCTTTTGCGTCGGAGCCGACAACGTAATATGCCTCATCTGCTCTGATCCAATTCATATCACCTGGTTCTGACCAGCTTTTTGCTTTGCCCATATCATTGACATACATCACCAAAATCTCTGCCGATTGTTCGGGGGATTTGATGTAGGCAAGACCATCGCGTACTTGGGAAAACCACAATGGATTTTGCATGCCTGCAAGATACATCTGAGCCTTGGGCCCATCATGTTCCAAAATCACCATTTGGCAATAATGGCCCGCGGCCTCCTCGGTCAAAGCGATTGGGTCGGGTGCGTTTTGCACCGCCGCCTCACTGGAACACCCCACAAGAAACAACGCACTTCCAAGCAATGCTACAGTCCTAATATTGATCATGGCTCGACCTTTCTAAAGGCAAGAAGAGCGAACAAAAGGGCGACCACTGGCCACAGCAACAAAGAGGTCAATTGGCCATAGAAGCCAGTGACGCTGCTGGCGGCACCAAGGCCTGATGCAAGCATATTGACGGACTGATCCGGCATATTGAGCAAGCGGAAAGCATCAGCTGGATTTGCGACCAATGCATAGGGGAAAATGGTTTTTGAGAAGGTCCCGCCCGCATCTGCCACAAGCGCACCCAACAAACCCAAATCATAAAGCACTACTGCAATGAGCCAGAGACCAATCGCGACACCTGACGCAGCACCTGTTTGTTTGACCAAAGAGGAGATGGTGTAGCCGAGCCCAAGAAATGTTGCGCCAAGTGCCAACGAAGTAAAATAGAGTGCGGACAAGGGCCCCCACTCAATAGCGCCTACGCCGTGCCTTGAAGCAATAATCGCGGTGGTTAGGCCCAAGCCAATTGCGATAGCGGCGCCCAACACAACCATATGGGCAATGAATTTACCGAGCAGTATTTCAGCGCGCGACAATGGATAAGACAAACCCAAAGTCAGCGTGCCCCGTTCGGCTTCTCCTGCAATGGCGTCGAACGACAATAAGAGACCAATAAGTGGCACCAAATAGACGGACAAAGTTGTGATTGAAGTGATCGCGATGATCATCGGGCTTGCGCCCAGATCACCAGTTGGGGCGTTGCCGGCAATGGTCAAGACCACATTGAACAACGCCATCAATAGGATGGCCGTAGCTACCCAGAGATTGCGTCGGGCAATTAACAGTTCTAGTCGTGCAATGGACAGGATTGAGGTCATTTTGTTTGCTCCTCAACGTTGCTGAAATGGCGATAAAGCTCTTCCAAACTTGCTGGCGTGACATCCACATCCTTAACCACTGGGCCAAGCGCAGTAATTGCAGAGAGAACGCCGATTTTTTGATCTGGCGCGCACATCAGTTCCAGCGATTGGCAGTTGACCCGCTTGCCGCCCAACTGTTGGTTCACACCTTCAATGGTGTCATTAGACGCAGTGACTTTGAACTTGATGGGCAAGCTGGCGAGATCGCGCAGTTTTTGCAGACTGTCATTGGCCACCAATTGCCCCTTGGATAGGATTGCAATCCGATCGGTGCGCAGTTCTAACTCGGTTAGCGCGTGAGAGGACAACATCACAGCGGAGCCGTTATTCGCTAGCTCTTCAACGATATCGTAGAACTCATGGCGACTGACTGGATCGAGCCCGCTTGTGGGTTCATCCAAAATGGCCAGTTTCGGCTGCCCCAACACAACCTGCGCCAAGCCTATGCGTTGGCGCATACCCTTTGAATAGGTTCGAATTCTACGGTCAGCAGCGTGGGCCAATCCCACACGCTCAAGCAAATCATCCGCTGCTTTAAGGGAAGTGGATTTTAGCCGTGCGAAATGGTGCAATTGCTCACGCCCGGTAAGCGCACCATGAAACGCAACGCTTTCGGGCAAATATCCCGTTTGTTTTCGGGCGGCCGCCGTTCCGGGTGCATGACCGAGCACATCAATTGACCCAGCAGTTATCGGCATCAATCCCAGCACCATCTTGATGATGGTTGTTTTACCCGCACCATTATGGCCGAGCAGCGCGACACGTTCGCCTGGCTCCACATTAAGGGAAACGTCCGATACGGTTTCCAATGTGCCATGGCGTTTGATCACATGTTCGATTTTGAGGGCAGGCATTATCGTTCCTCCCATTCTTTCAGGTTTGGCAGCACTGGCTGCATCAATGGCGCTTTGTCGACCACGCCGCCGGGCAAAAGCGCGGGGAACGCTGATTGCGACCATCGGATCAACTGCACGGCAGGCGAGCCGAGCAGCGACTTGGCCGCAGGTTGTGTCCACAAAACATGGTCCATTATGTCGTTGGGGCGATAGGCAGCATCGGCGATGCCATTGCCATCTAGGTCAAAGGCTGAGTGATCGGACCAGAAGTTCCCTTTGCCTTCAACACTCCAGTCCACCCATTTGGACCCCACATATTTGACTTGTGTGCGATTTGAAATGAATGAATTTTGCGCGAATGTGTTGCGTTCAGAACCTGCGGTGAAGTGAATGCCAATTTGGCATTGGGCGAACAGATTTTGGTTAAACTGATTTTTGTGCGCATTGTAGATAAACACGCATTTCTCGCCACCTTCTTCAACTCGATTACCAATGATTGTGCTCTTGTTTGTGTAATTGAGCATGATGCCATGGTCGCGGTCGCCTCGGCTAAGATTGTTCTCAATCACCACATTGTCCGAATACATGATGGCGTAGCCAAGGTGATTGGCAAGCGAAGTGTTCCCCCGCACGACGGAATTGTTGGCGTGCATATAGTGGATCGCAAATCGCAAGTCGCGCATGCGATTGCCTTCAAAGACATTCTTTTTTGACGTGTTTACAAATATGCCGTCGCGCCCATAACGAATGTCATTTCCAATGACTTTGCTGCCGGTCGCGTTCCAGACATATACACCATTGCCTCGCGCATTCATGCGATGGTCTAGGCGGCCCTCGATTTTGTTTTTTTGCACCAAGGCATTTTTGGTGCCGTGAATATCGATTCCAACAAGATTGCCAATCAGCTCATTGTGCTCCACCAGCGCACGGTCGGCTGTTTTCGATATTGTGATGCCGGCGTCTTTGGTTTCACCGTCTGAACCAGAGCCTGTGATTTTGAGACCGCGCACGGTCACGTCTTTGGCTAAAATGGTTACGACAGACCCTTGTTCATTGCCTATCACGTGGGCATGGCTCTGCCCATCTAGAACGATTGATTTATCAATCTCAATTGGTCCTTTGTAAGTACCAGGCGCTAGGCGGATGATGTCACCCGCCTCAGCATTTTGCAAAGCGATTGCCAAGGCTTCACCTTCAGGCGCAATTTGCCATTCGCGGGCCATGGCGGTGGCCGCGCTGAACATAATCAGCAAAAGGGCAAGAAGGCGAAGCATTTGTTTGGCAGTCCTTATTTTGGCTCGACGAACATCCGGCCGCGCATTTCCATGTGCAGCGCATGACAGAACCACTGGCAATAGAACCAGTGAACGCCAGGACGACCCGCAATGAAAGTGATGGACGCTGTTGCTTGTGGTCCAACTTCCATAGCCACATTGTGGTTAGACAATGAGAAGCCGTGAGTTAGATCATCAATGTCATCAAGGTTTGTGACGTAGACGGTTACTTCGTCGCCTTGTTTCACTGTGAAGCTTTCAAGCGAGAAGTTTGGCGCCATTGATGTCATGTAGACACGCACTTTGTTGCCATCACGAATGACTTCTTCTGAACCTTCCTCCAAGTCCACACCATCAGCAGCAGCTTGAGCCTTCGCATCATCGAACATTGGATCATTGCGATCCCAAACATTGCTTGGGTTCACTTTTGAACGGTGCACGATGATTGAATCGTGAGGTTCTGCGAATGTTGGGCCATCGTGAACGATTTTCATCTCATCAGATGAAATGTCGATCAATTGCTCGTTTTCAGGCTTCAAAGGACCAACGTTCAAGAAACGGTCTTTTGAGAACTTGTTCATTGAAACAAGCCATTTGCCATCAGCTTCAGCTGTTTCACCCATAGAAGTTGAGTTGTGACCAGGCTGGTATGCAACGTCCACTTTTGAGATGATTGGATCAACGTCTTCACCCGCATAGAGGCGGATCGCTTTGTCGATGTTCCATTTTACAACTTGGCTGTCCAAGAACAGGGTTGTGAAAGCATTGCCCTTGCCATCATAGGCAGTGTGCAATGGACCAAGGCCCAATTCTGGTTCAGCAACGATTGCTGAACGTGGATCAGCATCTTCTTCGAACAATGCGTCTAGTTTTGTCACGTCGATCACTGAAACGGTTGGTGACAATTTACCAGCCACACAAACGTGTTTCTTATCAGGTGCTGTGTTGATGCCGTGTGGGCTGTTCGGGATAGGAATATAACGCGTATATTTCTTGTTTGATCCCTTACGACCATCGATTACTGGCACGCCGTTGAGCACTTGAACGTCGCCGTTTGCTACGCCTTTTTCGATCTCAGCAAGATTGAACACAACAACGTGGTCCATCTCGTTTTCGGTCATTTCAGCAAGGTTCATACCCATTTCTGAGTTGTAGCTTGTTGAGAAGGCATATTTGCCCTGATAGTCACAGTCCGTGTTATCAAGGTTACCAGAAACCATAACCTGCCAGCTTACCTTCATCTCATCGCCATCGATGGCTGAGAAAATGTTGGTATAAGTTGACACATCATGCATTGTTGAGCCGTCATTCACCAATGGTGCTTCGTGCTCACCGTTCGCAAACACATAACCAGTGCGCGGGAATTTCTGAGGACGAAGGCCGTGGATGTCATGGGCATTCGGAATCTCAATCATCTTGTCGCATTTCATAACGTCAAGACGCACACGCGCAACACGAGTGTTTGCTTTGTCGTTCATGAACAGATAGCGGCCATCATATGTGCCGTCTGTGAATGACATGTGTGGGTGGTGAAGGTCACCTTGGTCGTAGGTTTTTAGACCGCTTTGAGCGAGAAACTCTTTGGTTTCTTCTGTCAAACCTTCAGTCAGAATTTTCAGTGACTCGTTGGTTTGGCCCCAGCCAGTCGCTGAACAGCGGTTAAACACTGGAACGCGCATCAATTCACGCATTGAAGGTACACCAAGAACGCGCAATTCACCGGCTTGGCCTGATGACCAGAAACCGTAATATTCGTCCAACTCACCCGGTGCGAGTGAATGGCTACCTTCCGAAGCAGCAGCAGGTGTTGCCATCAGCGCGGCGCCACCAGTGGCAGCAATACCGCCAGCAAGAAATGCACCTGCACCTGTTCCTGAAAGCAAATCCCGGCGGGAAATACCTTCTTTTTTTACTTCATTGTCAGACATGTTAGCTCTCCTTTTCGCTACTGTCTTAAGTGGTCTTTTTGTTGAGCAGTTTTTCCATTGCTGCTCTGGAGGCTGCCTCGCTTGCGCTCCGACGCTCCCGTCCTTTTCGTTTTTTGATACAGACAGGGCATTTCTGGTCATCCTGGTAGAGCACTTGGCAGTGCAAACAGTTGACGCATTCGTTTGGATTGATTTCCCCAGTGGGGTGGATCGCCTGAACCGGACATTCGTTAGAACAAGTCTGGCAAGGGCTACCGCATTCTTTGTATCGTTTGAGCCAATCAAACATGCGGATCCGTGCAGGGATCGCTAGCGCCGCGCCCAAGGGGCAAAGATAGCGGCAATAAAAACGTTCGATGAACAGGCCAGCACCCAAAATGAGAGTGGCAAAAACAACGAACGGCCATGCGCGATCAAATTTGAGAATTATGGCTGTCTTAAATGGCTCAACTTCCGCATATTGCTCAGCCATTGGAATGGACACCAATGAGAGGCCAAACAATCCTAAAAAGATCATATATTTCAGTGGCCAAAGGCGCTCGTGCAGCCCCCATGGCAGCTCCCATTGGGGCACCTTGAAAAAGCGGGCAATTTGGTTGGTGATTTCCTGCAATGCGCCAAATGGGCAGAGCCATCCACAAAAAGCACCACGTCCCCAAAACAATAGGGCAGCCGCTACAGAGAACCACAAGATGAACACCAATGGATCGAGCAAGAACGCATCCCAACTGAAGCCGTGCTGCAAGCTTGCTGCGAGCGCCATCAAGTTGACGATCGACAATTGTGCGTTCTGGCCCCAGCCAAGAAACACCAATGTGACCACCAAAAAGCTCATGCGGAACCAGTAGAAAAAGCGCGCATTTTGTGTGAATTGTTTTTGAAAGAAGAATGTTGCGGTCAGTACAGCTAGCATGACGCCAAGCACAACAATCTCGAATTGTTTGTCGCGCCAAATGCGTTGCCAAAGTGCCGCGCGCGCAGCTTGGTCGTCAGTGACATCCACAGCCGATGCAACTGGCGCAACTTCTGGCAATGGAGCCAAATATTGTTCTGGCAACTTGTAACCAAGGTCGAATGTTAGAAATGTCTTATCAACCGGTCCAACTTCTCGGTGCGAGAGCAACTGCAAACGCCAAGGTTTTGTTGGATCAAACTCAGCATTTGCTGGAATTTTGAACAGGTCAAGTTCAGTGAAACTCGGCGCACCGTCAGCTGCGATTTCGCCTAAGCGACGCTGTTGTTTATCGTGAAAGCGGACAGAAATGTCGCCTTGGATCAGCTGGATGCGATCAAAGATGCCGCCGCGCACATATCCTGACCCTTTGAATGAATAGAGCCCACGGCCGGCGATCAAAATCGCCTGTTCGCCTTCGTCTAGCCACTCAACAAGGTTGGCATATTCAGCATCACCCAAAAGGCTTTTGCCTATGCTGGGTGCAGAGACCAACGCCGCATGCATATCAATATAGGTGGTTTCGGGATCTTTCTTGATAGGTCGTTTGATCGCGCGCGGGTCACCTGCTTCTTCAAAGGCTGCGTTGATCTGCCCCACATCCAATGTCATGCGGCGCACAGTGCCGTCACCTGACATGGTATGCCAATCATTGATCATTGTGTCGTCGGCGCTCAGTTCGCGCTGCGGACTATTGTCGGCGCTGGCGTTGCTCAACCCGCCCAAGCCCATTGCACGCGCCACTTTAATGGCGGACCGCACGATAGAATCGTCAATAATCATGATGGTCACAGTGGCGCCAGAAATGATCTCTAGATCATGCGCAGAGCCGCCTTCAGCCGCCTCTTTGACGATATCAAGGCCCTTATAGCTGGCGGTCAGCTTTTTGATTTTGCTATCTGGAATGCCGATCAAGACGATTGGCTCAGAGTGTTCAACCATCTCAGCGCCCAGCAGCTTTCCGTCCAAATCAATTGCAGCCATCACGTGGATGGGTTTGCCCGAATAGCCCGTGGTGCCAACAAAATCTGATGTGACGAATGTGTAGCCGACAATTTCGCTGCCGACGAGAATCGGCGCTACAGGCACATCAAGCTTGATGTCGCCATATGAACTTGCATCAGCATGGAACGTTTGCGCAGCGACCTTATCGATAAACTTTTCAAGTACCGGGCGCGCAGTTTGCCCAAGCGCTGCAGATGTGTTGAACGCAATGGCCAGTGAAATTACGGCCAAGATCAAAATGGGTGGAAATGCTAGTTTGAACTGCCTCATGAGAACGCTCCCACAAGGCTGGCGGGGAATGGATTTGGAAATAACATATTGACTTTACTTGTCATGGAAGGTGGTCCGCGCAGCATTTGGCTGTGGATCAAGTCAGTGACTATTCTGCGTTCTGTAGATGGGCTATCTGCTTTGAATTGCGCTGCGGCTAAGAATTGCTCTTTGTCGACAAGCGTCGCTAGCTGCCAAACGCTCGGTGTCGCGCAATCAGTGCACTTATTGCAATCTGGGCAATTCTGATCTTGTTCGACGCCATTCGCATCGACCACCAACACACCCTGCTCACCACAAATCACTTGCAAGTCAGGCGCTGCTTGCGCGGCGAAGGGCTGAGAAACAATCATCAAAACTGCAAAGATCATCAAGAACTCGCCGACGAGCTTGAAGGCAGCTCTTCGCGTGTCTGAGTTCTTGAATGTGTTGCTAAGCGCGTACATGATGCAAACCGATTTTCGTTACGGATGCTGGATACGCCTTGATGAACATCAAGACTTTGTTCTAGATCAAATTCAAGTTCTGTTGATCGAAATATTTTTACTAATGGTCAAAAATCGAGCGAGATGTTCGGCAACGCTTCAAATTATGGGCGCCAGTTTGCGCTGCATCAAATTGCCACCTTGTGTGTTGACCTATAAGTGCGCACAAGTTCGGTTCAACAATTTGGAGAGATCGTCTCATGAAACTTACAACTTTGGCATTGAGCGGGATGCTCGCCATTTCCACCTTTGGCTCTGCTGTCGTCGCGCAAGATTTTGACTCAGCAACCGAAATTGAAGCGGCAATCGCTGCGGGTGATCTGGCTAAGGGCGAGAAGGTTTTCAAAAAATGCAAAGGCTGTCACAAGGTTGGTGACAAGGCTAAGAACTCTGTCGGTCCGCAGCTGAACAACTTCTTTGCAATTGAACTTGGGTCGGCTGAAGGCTTTAAATACTCACAGCCATTGCTCGACAAAAAGGCCGAAGGCCAAATCTGGGATATTGAAGCGCTAGATGCGTTCTTGAAAAAGCCAAAAGACTATATTCCAAAAACTAAGATGACATTTGCTGGCCTTAAAAAAGATGCTGACCGCGCAAACGTAATCGCCTATTTGGCGAGCATTCAGGTCACAGAATAACAGCTATTCGCTGCCTCTAGCAGCGCACAATCGAAGTATATGAGGGGCATCAGTTGATGCCCCTTTTTTCGTCGGTTCTATGCGACTGATGCTTCTGGCACAGAGAGCGGAGCAGTGGTAGATGCGTGCAGCAACTGTTCATAGGCCCCGAAATACGAGCGAACCATTCTTTCAGCAGTAAAATGATCTAAATAGCGTCGCCGTGCGTTTTGGCCGAATTGCACCGCGGTTTCTTCATCATTCCATAACCTGTCCATTGCTGACCGCAATGCCAATGGTTCCGAATGCGGACAGATCAACCCCGTCACATTTCCCAGATTAACAAATGATGTTCCTGTACCGATCTCACAGGTGATCATGGGTTTTTCATGCATCGCGGCCTCAATTAACGACACCCCAAATGCCTCAGACCTAAGATTTGAAGGAAATACAAACCCAGAGCAGTTTTCGAGCAACGCACATTTTTCGTCTCCACTGACTTGACCAAGGAAGTGTACATTGTCTGCTCCTATCGAAGCCGCAAGCTGCTCCAATTCCGCGCGTTCCGGTCCGTCGCCAGCAATCGCAACCGGAAAAGGCGCATCCTTTGCTGCCAACACCAAATCACGCAATCCCTTGTAGTATCTAAGAACTCCTAAAAACAAAAAGAACCTGCTACCCAGTTTTTCCCGCCAACCGTCACGCAGGTTGGACGCGATAGGTGCGCCTAACCTGTCTGATAAACCCAATGGGATGACGCTTGTTTTGTGGGCAAATCGCTTCAACGTGGAACTTGTATCAATGTAGTTTTGCGATGTTGCGACAATCTGATCGACCCTATTTAAGAACATTCGTTTGAGCGGTGAATAAAGCAAAGCCATGGCTTTTTGACGCACAATATCTGAATGATAAGTCACAAGGGTTGGTTTCGTTGAATGCGACAAGAGATATGCTAGATCTGCAAACGGATATGGATAATGTAAGTGAATGATGTCCGCCCAGGCCGCATGATATGCAAAATCCGATATTGCTCTAAACGACATGGGCGTAGACGCATAATCCACCAGCGATTGAGACTGAAAAAGCTCGTATCCTTCCAAACGTATCGGCCTGTCTGCAGCGTGAGGGCTCATTGCGAGCACACGTGTCTGTACGCCCAAGGGCGCGGTGATCTTGGCCACTTGATCCACAAATTGCTCAACACCGCCAATCGTATCTGGCTTATGTGTTTTGTAAAAATGCAATACTTTCAACGTTTTTGCCTTTTTCAATCAATAAATTTTTGCATAGCATCTCGAATTCAATGGCCGCATTCTGCCAAGCGAATCTGTTGGAGTTCTCTCGAGCCCTACGGCCCAGATCAGCCCGCAATAGGGGCTCATCGATCAGACGCGCCATTGCTGCTCGTATGGTTTGGTAGTCGTGGGGATCGGCAAAAAGCGCGCCCCTACCTGCAACTTCGGGCATAGCGGAGACATTGGATGTCAGTACAGGCGTCGCATATTTTTGCGCTTCAATAATTGGCAGGCCAAACCCTTCAAACAACGAGGGAAGTACTAAGAATTTCGCAGCCTTGTAACTTTGCTCCAACTCGGCATCATCGACGAAACCAGACCAATGCACAAAACGAGAAATATCAAGTTGATTGGCCAGCTCCTTCAGGTGCCCCTGTTTCCAACCTGATGCGCCAATAATTCTAAGATGGCACTTCTGCTTTTGCATAGGGCTTAGTTCGGCATAAGCACGCAATAACGATTCAAGATTCTTCCTGGGTTCATTAGTTCCTACAAAAAGCATGAATGGCTGTTTTGACTTCTGCGTTGCTGCGTGGGTTGCCTCAACTGGTCGTGTTAGCCCAGGATAGATCGTCTGGCATCGGGAAGAAGCATCAGGAAACTCCAGCGCCACATCAGCTGCAGTGAACTTGGACATACAAACTATGCGATCAGCTTTGCCAATGGCCCGGGGCATCAAAAGCTTTTCACCCTGCAGACCCAATGCCGACATTGTTTCTGGATAACGCTTCCAAACCAAATCATGGATCGTCAAAACACACGGCACACCCAACGGAAACAGTGGCAGACGGTGCGCCGGGCCCCAAAAGAGATCTATGTCGCTTGCTCGAATTCTTTCCGGCAACACAAACTGGCTCCAAAACATCCCCCCCAATCGTCCAGAAAAATTGTCCGCTTTTAGCGTGATATTCGGGTGGTCAAATTCTGCGAGCGTCATATTCCGGGGCGCAAACAGCATAATTTCCACGCCATTGCAGGCTAACGCTTGCACCATGTTCAACACATAGCGCGAAATGCCCGAAAGTGAGCCACACAGATTTTTGGCATCAACTCCAATTCGCAAATTCGGAACCCCACAATGAAAAAACATCAACACAACTGCGGTTTCGCTGGACGAAATCCCGCACAATTCTCAAAATATCTCTCGTGTTATCGCACAAAAATCTGCTATATGCAATTTACTGCACGTGTATTCACTGCAGTTTTAATCACTGCACATACCTTCACTGCTGTTAATTTTGCTGTATGGTGGGTAGGTGGTGCATGTGCCACCGGTATGCCGCATTGTAAACCAATTACTTTTGGGTTACACAGCGGCACACTTTTATTGTTTGATCGGGCGTCTTACGCCTTTAAATTTTGCGTCGGTTGTTTTAGGTTTGGCATAAATGAAACAGATTTCACCACTTCAACAAGCATTTGGTAAATTCAGAAAGATCGTCGTAAGCACGCTAATCTTCAGCTTTGCGATCAACTGTCTATTGTTTGTCGGCCCCCTTTACATGCTGCAGATTTATGATCGCGTCTTGTCGAGCCGAAACGAAACAACTCTTGTCATGATCTCTCTGATAGCATTGGCAATGTTGATGGTTTACGGGATCATGGAGTTTGTGCGATCGCGAATGCTTGTGCGTGCAGGATTGCAGTTCGACGATGTGCTAACCAACACAATATTTCCGCGCGTCGTTAAAGCGCGACTAGCAAATCCCAACGGGGGTGCGGAATATATACTTTCAGATATCGACAAAGTTCGAGAATTTTTGACAGGTCAAGGGATTCTTACATTCTTTGATGCCCTTTGGGTCCCACTGTTTTTAGTCATATGCTATTTGTTCCACCCATGGCTTGGCGCAATCGCTGCAGGTGGCGCGATTGTCATCTTTGTCCTGGCATTTCTGAATGACTTCACAACTAAAAAACAACTTCAAGAAGCAAATAATGCCGTTCAAAGCGCCAACCAGTTTGCTGGCGCCGTACTTCAGAATGCTGAAGTAATCAAATCGATGGGTATGGAAAAACCACTTGGCGAGCGCTGGCAAGATCGGCATGCAACGATGCTGACTGCACAAGCTGGCGCTAGCGACAAAGCTGGTGCTGTGATGGCTTTTTCCAAGTTCATCCGTATGGCTCTACAATCTGCAATATTGGGAATGGGAGCTTACTTGGCGCTACAACAACAAGTCTCCCCTGGGGTAATGATCGCCGCGTCGATAATGATGGGTCGCGCGCTGTCGCCAGTCGAGCAGTCTGTTGCGCAATGGAAACAGTTCGTTGCCGCACGACAGGCGAGCCAACGCATGAAACGGCTATTCGACAGTGTGCCAGCGGATCTAGAGCGTACTGAATTGCCAAAACCCGTCGGTGAAATAAGCGTTGAACAATTCACCACCCTTGTTCCCGGCACGCGGACACCGCTTTTGAAAGGCATAAATTTTCAAGTTCCGGCGGGACAAACTCTCGCAGTTGTTGGACCAAGCGGTTCAGGAAAATCTACACTGCTGCGCAGCTTGGTAGGTGTCCAGCCAGCAGCAAATGGTACAATTCGTATAGATGGCGCAGAATTATCGCAGTGGAACGCAGAGCAGTTGGGTCAACACTTAGGCTACTTGCCTCAGGACGTGAAACTTTTTGCCGGAACAATCGCGGAGAACATTTCACGTTTTCGAGATGCTGATAGTGACGACGTCGTGCGAGCTGCAAAGATGGCCGGCGTACACGAAATGATCCTACATCTAAAGGATGGCTACGAAACGCAAATCGGCGACAACGGACACCAGCTTTCTGGAGGTCAAAGACAACGGGTTGGTTTGGCTCGCGCTCTGTTTGGTTTGCCGCAAATTGTCATTTTGGATGAACCAAATTCAAACTTGGATAATGACGGCGAAGCAGCACTAACCGATGCTATACGCTCTCTGAAGGAAATCGGTATTACTGTTATTGTTGCTACGCATAAAACCAACCTGCTGGCGGTTTGTGATAAGGTATTGGTGATGCAAGATGGAGCGGTTCGCGCCCTAACCACACCGCGCGAACTCCTCAAACCAGCAGAAAGTGTTGCACCTAAAAATCCGGCGAAGGCAGCTGCTGCACCCGTCGTCAACAATGTTGTAAACGTGCAGTAACGGGACCAGCCACAAATGAAGACTGAAGATAAAAAGAAGGTGCGGAATAGTCCGCGCGCTTTCGTGATCATTGGTTATGCCGTAATCCTCTTGACTTTTGGGGTTCTGGGCAGCTGGGCATCGTTTGCAAAAATTGACAGTGCCGTTATTGCCAGCGGAACCATTGCAGTAGAAAGCAACCGAAAAGCAATTCAGCACCTTGAAGGTGGCATTGTCGAAGCGATTTTGGTCAAAGAAGCTGAACGGGTCGAAGAAGGACAGGTTCTTGTTCGGTTAAACGGCATACAAGCAAAATCTACGCTTGGCGTTTTGCAGAACCGTTTGCGCATCGCATTGGCAAGTGAAGCGCGGTTACAAGCAGAGCGCAATGTGAAGCCGGAAATCGATTTCTCTTCTATCCAAGATGCAATGGACGAAGAAGAGGTTATGGCTTCGGTGAACGACCAGATCAGCATCTTCAACGACCGAACATCAATTTTGAACTCGCAAGTTGAGATTTTGAATGGTCGTATTGACCAGTTATATCGAGAAATAGATGGCTTAAACATCCAAAAGGAAGCCTTTGTTGAACGTGTCGAAATCTTGAGCAAGCAGCTCGAAAGATTGCGCGACGGCGTGGCAAAAGAGATTGTTCCTGAAAATGTCTTATCTGCTCGCGAGGAAGAGTTTGTCAGTGTGAAGGCCAATGTGGGCAAAATCGAAACTGAGCTCGCAAAGGTTGGTAAATCCATAGGCGAAACCAAACTGCAAATCATTCAAACAGAACAGCAGTTCAAAGAGCGCGCCAATGCAGAATTCAAGGAAGTCAATGCTCAGATCCAAGAGCTGCGGGAAAACCTCAAAGTTGCAGAGGAAGTTGTGGATCGCTTGGATGTCCGTGCGCCTGTAAGCGGCAGCGTACAAAACATCAAGATCCACACTGCGGGTGGCGTGGTGCGCCCGGGCGAAAAAATGATGGAAATTGTGCCAATCAACGATCAGCTCGTTATCAATGCACGGGTTTCCCCAATTGACATTGACAATGTGCACCCAGGTTTGCGGACAGAGGTGCGCTTTGTTGCCTTCCAAAGCCGGTTCTTGCCGATTGTGCTGGGCACAGTTGAAAGCGTGTCGCGCGATGTAATTGTGCCAGAAGATGGCCGGACGCCTGAATATTTCTTGGCACAAATTGATGTGATTGAGGATATGGTGCCGGAGGAAGTTCAGGGGCGATTGCGCGCGGGTATGCCTGCGGATGTGATCATCACAACGGGCGAACGCTCAGTAATTGACTATCTGGTTGCGCCAATGGCCGATGCTATTGCGAAATCAATGCGCGAGGAATAGCGGTTTGGCAATAGCAAAGCCCAAACCTTTTGCCTGACAAAACAAAAAAGCCCGATCGTCTGATCGGGCTTTTTTGATTGGCTAAACCACTGAGCCAACTAGTTAGTTGTTTCAATTTCGCCCTTTAGCACCTGTGCATAAGCATTGCGCGCTGTTTGAGCTATCGCGAGCTGGGCATTCAATCTTGAAATCTCAGCATCCGCCGCTTGAAGATTACCCAATTGCGACTTCGCCTGATCAGACAAGTCAGCGAGATTAAACTCTTTGCCATCAATTGTGATTGTGTTTATTTGCTCAGTCATAGTGAACTCTTCAATTCCATAAAAAATATTCGTTGTTGGACAATCAGTCCAACTTGGTTGGCTTATACACCCCCTACCGACAAGCTGAATTATTGTTCAACATTATGCGGTGGGTATATTTGTTACTGTACAGCTTCGTAGCGTAATATTCATACCATTGCAAGTGTCGAAATTGACTATCAGTTATCGCTGACAAATTGCTCATAGTGTTGTTTTAATGTGTATCATATTGGGAAAAACACTTACACATTTGCAATATTTGATGTGTTTGTTAACTCTTTATTGACAATAATCAATACTGCATGCGAACGGCCCGATAAACGAAAGTATATCGGTTCAACATATGAAACTGGGACACGAGGCGCAGATCGGCTCGATGTGTTTGTACAAGAATATGATACAATCAACGCCTCGTGTAATGGGTTATACGCAAGTTGATCATTTGCCCCGGGTTGCTCACCCATTTATTCCCTTAGCTACATCATGATCCGTTGATCGATCATTGGAAGCTTTTTTGAGCCGCCGTCGCGGTCTTGCGACCGCTTCCCCGGCACCCCCGCCAATTGCTGCTCAACACAAATGCAGAGCAAGCGAGGGAAAAAACTTCCAGAACAGCTTCAACTTGCTGCCCGATGAATTACGCCTGCCCTCGGTGTCGGACTGGACATATGATCATTTGCGGCACTGATTGCGACCAACCAGCACCCCACCCTTAATCCCTCCCCATCAAGGGGAGGGAAATGGGACCCCGCATCAAGTGCGGGGTGGTACGGTTAGGTTTGCTTTCCTTTCGCACCGTCCCGGCCTTGAGCCGGGACCAATTGGAGGACAGGCTCGTCATAACCCTAGATGTAGATCCCGGATCTACCCGCGCAAACCGAGCACCTTCCCGGGATGCCACGAGAAGAAGCCTCTGACCTTTTTTGATAGCGCCGCCGCCCAACAAAGAGGCCTCCCTCCCCTTGATGGGGAGGGATTGAGGGTGTGGGGTGAATGGCTTTGTTTGCGTCGACTTGGGAAATGGAAAATTCTCAAACGACCCCGCATCAAGTGCGGGGATTTCAAATGGTCTGCCGCTCACCAAACTCAAGTAGGGCGAACGCCCAAAACCCCATAAGGGGCATTCCCGGCCTTGAGCCGGGATCAAATAAAAGCGCAACGAACAACCATCCGCTTAGCCCCCCCAAAAAGCCAACAAAAATCCCGCCCCTCATTGTATGAAGGGCGGGACCAAAGAAGTACCAAGATCAGAACATGAGTGCCGAAGGGCGACACACAAATTCTTTGGATCAATTCCCCCGAGCAAAAAGCCCGGGGGAAATGGGATTAGATGTTGAAGTTTGCAGCAACGAAATCATCAATGTCAGAGCTACCAATTGTTCCAACGAGTGTCGCTGTGATATTGCCACCAGCATCAGACGTCGCAAAGAACACGTTTTGCGTTACTCCAGCATCGCTGCTTGCAGCAGTAACAAACACAGCTTTTGCACTATTAGCCATGTCGATGTTGGCGTATTCACCACCAACGGCCAGTGCGGCTGTTAGACCAGCTGCAGTTGTGATGTCTTCACCACCTGCAATGTCGACCAACAAGTTAACATCATTCTCAACACTTGAAGAAGCGCCAGGATTTACTGTCAATTTACCGTTCATTGCTGTTGCATTTAGGAACGCGTCGATATCGAGCACATCACCACCTGCACCGAGTGTAAAGTTGGTTATCGTGTCTGTACCGTTGTCTGCTGCTGTTGCCGCAGTGACAATAGTAAAGTCAGTTGCTGCACCCTCAGTATCCAGTTTGATGATATCGTTGCCTTTACCGCCAGTGATAAGGTTAGCAGTTACTGCAGCGTCGCCAGTTGCACCAGAAACGTCAATTGTGTCGTTTCCGTCACCACCGTTAACCACGATCGCACCGTCATGAGTTGCTGATGACACAACAGTGATCGTATCGTCACCTTTGCCGCCATTCAAAGTGATAAGGTTAGCAGAAGCTGCTGTAACTTCTTCTACTTTGATGGTGTCGTTACCATCTGCACCAGTCACATTGATGTCGCTTGCTACACCAGCCGTTGCATCAGTGTTCTTGAGGTCAACGCTGACAGCATTGGTACCAGTTAGGGCCGAAGCATCGATATTGACGTCATCAGCAGCAGCGCCCGTTGCCAAAGCATGTGCTTTGATGCCGAGTGTACCACCAACATTGGTCGCCAGAGTGTTAGCAAAGCCGCCAAGTGTCCAAGTCAAATCACCTGCGATGGCGCCGGTGAACTCAATTGTTTCAACATTTGTGATTGTGTTGAAAGTTGAGTCTGCAACTGTAAGTGTTGCAGTTGTAGCGTTTGCATCTGTGATCTGAACAGTGTCCGAACCCGCACCACCATCAATTGTTGCAGCTGCAACGTTTGCTTGGGTTCCGATTACTTTGTCATCTGCGGCACCAGCGTTGACAGTGGTTGTTCCACCTGCACCAACTGTGCCGATTGTGATCTCGTCTTTAGCAGCTGAGCCGGTAACAACCAACGCTCCAGTTTGACCGCCAGTCGCAATTTTCGCGCCGCCAGTAACACCAGATGCATCAATCGCTGTAACTTTCACAGCATTTGCACTTGCATTCAGATCAACTGCTTTTGAACCCGTTAGGTTGACAGTTTTAAGGTCTGCTGCAGAAGTAAACGACACAGCTGTAAGGTCCGTTGCAGTTGCAAGGTCCTTATCACCAGAATTTGCAACGAAATTGAGGGTTTCAAAACCATCAATAGTTGCTGTCGTCAAATCTGCAGATGTAGTTGCTGTGGCGTGAGCCGCAGTAACAGACAAAACGTCCGATGTGCCAGTTGCAGTGCTCAACGAGAATGTTGAACCCGCGTTGTCTGCCGTCAATGTAATGTCACCAGCCAAGGCCGCTTGCATTTTGGTCAAACCACCATCACCGATAGAGGCTTTCGTGATGGTCGTAGACGCACCAAACACTGACATATCAAGGTTTGAGTTTGTATCGCGCTGAATAACTTCAAAGTTAGTGTAACGACCTGCTTCGTCTGCAGTGCTAACATCTGCGTCAGCGGCAACAACAAGTGTATCTTCGCCTGCACCCGCATCAACAGCAAATTTGTCAGCTGCAGCAAAACCATCATCATCGGTTGTAACAGTGTCTTTGCCAGCACCAAGAGTGATTTTTGCGTCTTTGTTGTCTGCCGCAACTGTTAGAACCACACCACCTGTATTGCCTGATGCGTCAACAGTATCAAAATCATTGTCCAATTGACCGATTGTGGCTTTGCCAGCACCTGTGATGTTCAATGTGGCGTCCGCACCGGAAGTAACTACAGCACCTGCAGTCAAATCCACAGCGGCGTCAATTGCAACGGTTTTGGCACCTGCCGCATTCAAATCCTCTGTGGTAGATTTTGTACCGGAAGCTTTGAATGTCACGGTCTCCAGCTTTGCGCCAGTTACGACCACATCATCGTCACCAGTATTGTCTACTGAGACATTGTTCAATCCAACTGTGATCGCAGTTGCATCGGCGTGAGCAGCAATGGTGATACCATTGTTGCCGCCAGCATCTTTAAGGGCAATATCTGTAAGGCCAACAGTCGCAACATTCTTACCAACTGTTAGCTTCATGTCGCCATCGCCGCGAAGCAAATTCACTTCCGTCAAGCTAGCTTGCGCAGAAGCGGAAACGTCAAAGTCTGCATCTTGATCGTAGACATTGAGCTTTTCAACACTAGTCAAAGCTGGAAGTGCTGATGCTGATCCGTCTGAAAAAATGTTCAAAGTGTCAACACCGTCGCCACCGTTAAGTGTGTCGGCTGTTGAGGCAACATCTGTACCAGTGTCATCAGCGTTGAAGGTGTCTGCACCTGCACCACCGGTGAAAGTATCAATTGCCGTTGTCAAGGTGAACGACTGCGACGGAGCAGCACCACCAGCCACAAATGCGTCAGTTGCAGCAGCGGCAGCTGTTACAGTTGCGGCATCGTCTGTTACGCCATCAAGCACGGCAGCAGCGTTTGCTTTTGCAGCAGCGTTGTTTTCGTAATCAAGGCCAGAAACGTTAGCAAGATCAGTTGCCCAATCTACACCAGCGGTCACTTTGTTGTTCAGAGTTGTAAGATCGTTGCCGTTGGCATCGTCTTTAGCGCCTGACATGATATCGATGATCATTTGACCAACTGGCTTGCCGCCAGCAAGTTCAGCCAACCAATATGCTTTACCCGCTGTATCTGGCGCGCGATTAAACAGGTTCATGTAAACTGAATCGATGAATGAATCAGCAGAAGCCACAAGTGGGTTAGCCAAATAAGGATATTTGGTTGTTGATTCTGTTTGTACCGCAAATGAGTTTGCGATTTCGGCCAAAGTCATGCCAGCATTGGCACGGCCAATCCAGTAGTTCAAGCCGTCTGGATCTGGAGCGCGGTCGTAGTAACCAACGTAGATCTTGGTGATATCTTCTTTAATGCCCATTAGATAAATCCCTTCCCAATGGTCTTTTGTTTCATTTTGCTCAGCATTGGTGACGCGTTGCCAAAAAGCGCTGGCCACCTAATCCACCGAAGTCATCCACGCGCGCAGGCGCGCCTATTGCCGCCCTTTTCAGGCCAGCAAAGGCATCACTTGCATGCATGATGGTTTGGAGGTTGTATTTTCAACGTTGTGGCTGAGCCGCACAGACGCTGTGCAAGCCGTTGATTTTGCAACGGTTTGCAGAGTATCTGCTGGTTTGCTGAATGAGAGATTCAACCCCAGATTGTTAGTGAGGCTAACGGTCTGGTCCGCCAAAAATTTCAGCACACCTTCAGCCAAACCAAATATTGATAAGCTTTCATCTTGGCTTTTATTGACCGCAAGAATCGAAAGTGAAGTAACGTTATCGATGTGTGCTGATGATGCGCAAAGCATGATACGACCTCCCCTTAAAGTCTTGTCTTAAAGTCACGACCCACACCGAGCGGCGCTGGCCAAATTCAATACGCAACGGGCTTTGTGAGACCGCCGCCCGAAACTAAAAACACCTTGTTCCATGCACGCAGGCCGCATTGCGCAAGCCAACGCCAATGTACAGCAAAAGTGATACTCGGTTTTACTGTACGGTTCAAGGAAAAAAGTACAGCAAATTTCATACACCCGTCAGGCGTTGTTTTTTCGCAACAGTTTCAGCGTGTTAAAGTGAGGGGGAAAATGCGGATCGGTGCTTGATATAAGCGAATCGTGCAGTTTTGTTGTTGACGTTTTTACAACACATCCGATATAGTGAATTTCACTGTTAGATTTACGCGTGTTCGCGCGACTTAACCTTACTTTAGGATCGAGATAATGCTCACAAACAAAGCAACGCAAGTAAAGGAAACAAACTTGCTACGACAACAAGCAGGAGCTTGGTTCAAAGAGATGCGTGAGGCGAAGGGGATTTCGCAGCGCGAGATGGCGAGCCAACTCAACCTAGAGTATTACACCTTTATCTCCCAGTTGGAGAACGGGCGCGGTCGTATCCCGCAGAACCGTTATCGCGACTGGGCTGAAGTGTTGGGCGTGGACCCTAAAGACTTCGTGAAGAAGCTAATGTCCTTTTACGACCCGGAAACCTACGAGATTTTGTTCGGCGATATTGCCTCTTAAGCGATCCAATATAACCGCAGGGCGCGCGGTACTTTTCTAGCGTTCAATATTAGATTTTTTGTTTTGAGTTGCGTTTTAAGGATATTGCCGCCGGAGGTGGCAAAGGGGAAAATGGCCGAAATCATTTTATTCAAAGATAAGCGCGGGGGAACTGCAGGCAGCACGCAAAGCGCCGCTTCGCTCGCTTATAAAACTCAGCAAAATCAAGACTGGGGCAACCAAGAGCTTGCCGATCTTTATCGCGTCAAGCGGTTGCTTGACCAAGCAGGCGTTGTCATAGAAACCGACCGGGGCCTGACAGACGAAGGTGACCCTTGGTTTGTTTTTTGCCATCCAGATGGCGATGTGTTTGTGCACCTCTGCCGGTTCGATGGTGAATATTTGCTCGACAGCACCAGCATTGAAGCGCCATTGCGCGGCAACAGCTTTGCCGATTTGATCAATGAGTTTGTTGATCGTGCAATTGAAAAGCGCGCGGCAAACATTGTCCCATTGCGGCCTGGCGATGGGGTTTATCTACACCCTGCAATTATGTTGACAGCCCTTATTTGGACCATGTTCGTTGCCTCAGATGAGTTGATTGGAATTGCGCATGGCGCTGAGATTGACCAGTCCGAGCACGATTTTGATCTGTTGCTCAGCGCGCCAATGCCAGAAACGGATGGCGCGTTCGGTATTTTGCAGGCAGCGCTTGAAGAGCGCGGCGACAACGCAAATGTAGTCGCGAAAGAGAGCGCGGAACCTGCAGATCGCGAAACACAAATTACCTCGTCCAGCACAATTTTGCCGAACCCGATATCGCTTAGCCTTTCCGCCATCGCAGTGACCTTTGGGATGAGCACCAAGTCTAGCTTTGAGTTTTTGCAAAGCAGCAAGGAATCGAAGGCTCAGGACACATCAACACTTGTCGCGGAACTTGAGCAAGCGCTAGAGGCAGACGCCCAGACGGTGACACGCGAAGAAGAATTCGCAAATAGTCCGGATCTGGATAGTTCCAGGTCAGACGGAACGTCGTCTAAGCAGGGCTCGGACAAGGCCGAAGTCTCGGAAATCCACGTGTTTAACATCCCCAACGCCTTTTCCATGGCCCACGCAGCCGGGGAAAGCTTTGACACTGGCAAGTTGGACATCATTTTGCCAAGCATTTTTGATGTTTCGTTTGAGGGGCAATCCGCTTCATCTGGCTCTGAGGGTCCAACAGCGAGAAAAGGTGTGTCGACAAAACCCAACACATCGCAAGTTCACGAAGAAAGTGAAAACAACGCAGGTACCGGCATTCGTTTGGAAATAGCCTTCGGCCATAATGTGAGTTTGAGCGCCTATCAAATCGACAATCAAGAGTTATTCGCTAGCTTTGACATTTCAACGATACAAGGGTTCGATTGGTCTGGCATACTTGGTGACATTGAACTGAATGTGGTCGAGGAAAACAATGACGTGGCGGATACGCCATCGGTCTCACCAAAGCCAACCGGCGGCACAATTCGCGCCACAGAGGTCACAGAATATACGCAAACTGCGATGGACTTTGTTCGCTATCTGCTCTCGGAAAAAGACACAGTTGAAATGGTCGTACTTGAAGGCAAAATCATTCTTGTTGATCTGTCTGCTTTCGACGAAATCACAGATGTAAGCTACTTACGCAGCTGGACTTATGACGACATTGGTATAGTTTCAACCATTGGTCACTTATCAGACTTTGAAGCATTTGGCCTAGTTTCAGCCTAGGCAAAACCTGCAACAACGCTCAGCTGGAACCTTAACCGGATTTGTTTCGATGCAGCGCACGCATTAATCCAGACAATCGTCGACCGATTGTTGGGTAGCCGTGGGCTTCACGCCAGCGTTTTGCACCCCTAGCTTTGTTAAAGAAACTCTCGTCATTCTTGTTGCATGACGACACAATTTCGCGCACACCATCTGCGATGTCTTTTGGGCGAGCGCCAGGCAAATAATGCACTGCGTCCGCCACATCATCAAAAATGGGAGACGGTGAAACCAAAACCGGTTTACCCGTCGCTATGCCATAACGCACGGCGCCGCTCGCAGATTCGCCTGTTTGTTGATAGGGATAGACGAGCAAATCTACATCTTTGAGCAGTTGGAAGCTCTCATTATCAGTCAGAAACTCGTGATGCATTTCAACAAAGTCATTCAGCTCAAGTTCCAAAACGCGATCCTTCAAACGCTTTTCAAGTTGCATAGAAACATTCGCTGGGTATCGCGCATTGACGAGTTTCAGATGACAATTCACTCCATCGTCCCGCAAAAGCTTAACCGCCTCAACCAGCTCCAAAACCCCTTTGTTGGGCAGTAAAAATCCATAAGCGGCCAAGGTGAGTTTGACATTGCCAGCGGGCAGTATGAGATGTTCGCCACTATCAATGTTTGGAATGGTCAGACAGCCGTGCGGCAAAAGCGTTGCCTTGCGATCCAACCCAAGGCCCTTGAGACGATTTAGATCGTTGATCGAATGCACCAGCAAACGATCACACACATCCAAACCTGCCCTTAACAGGACGAGTTTTCTTGCGGGATCATGCGCTGGATCAATGGTGGAATGGAGCGTCACCACAACTGAGCGCCCCTCATCATGTTGGGTCAACAAGAATTTGTTGAGACGTTCAAAATCAAAGAACCCGTAATTGAATTGCAAATGGATAACATCCAATTTCCGCTCTCGGATCTCCTTGCAAAGAGTGCTCAAATCATCTGGTCCGCCTTCTACCCAACAGGGTACAACACTGTATTTATCTTCACGTTCCACTTTGGCTTGATCGTCCGCCAAAATTGCGACCGGCAGATCGAATTGGGCGAGCAAATGCGCCGAATAGGTGGCAATACCACATCGCTTACGAAAGGTCGTAATCCAGCCAATCTTGGGCAGGGACGATGTTGCGGATTCATGCGCGGCGACAATGTTACGTTTGGCAACCTCTGACCAGTCAAACTGCCGGCGCAACTCATTCGCTCGTTCTTGTTTTTGGGTTGGACCTAGATGATTTGCGCAAGCCTCTCTCATTAGCCTTGCAAGGTGATCGGCATCAGGCTCTGCCCAAACGCTATCAAAGATGTCTTCATGAGTATCTGCACGTGCAAATGAATAGTCGACGAGCTGACTATTCTGAACGTTACAAAAGTCCAATTGGCCGCTCCACCCTGTCGCTATAACACGTAGACCTGACAGCATCGCTTCGGCGATCGGCAAGCCAAACCCTTCAGCCCGACTTGGCGCAACCAAAATGTCACTTTGTTCGTACAGCGACTTCAGCTGTGCATCGCTCATATCAT
The DNA here is from genome assembly GCF_030159895.1 of Maritalea porphyrae. Classification (GTDB taxonomy): domain Bacteria; phylum Pseudomonadota; class Alphaproteobacteria; order Rhizobiales; family Devosiaceae; genus Maritalea; species Maritalea porphyrae. The sequence continues at coordinate 779,838 of NZ_BSNI01000002.1, read as the reverse complement.
CAAAAATGATTTCGACGTGAGGGAAACCTGGTTCGCTGTTTCGCAAGCGCTCCAGTTGCTCGGCGATATGATTATGCGGGTTTTCAAAAGTCTTGATGATCAAAGACACATCATCTGTTTTACTGAACGCTTTGCCGAACGCAGTGAGTAAAACGTCTGCTCCTTTGCGTGGAAAACAGGATGAAACGTGCAAGATTTTGGTTGTTTTACCCGGCGCGATGTAGTTGGCATCAGCGACAATTCTGTCCCAGTGATCGACGCCATTCCCCACAACAGCAATCGGTAGGTCAACGCCATTGTCGATCAGTGTTTTTTTGCAGTGTTGCGACGTGACCGTAATAAATCGCAAATACTCGTTAAACGATTGGGCAAATGCATTTGGCATTGCCGTCTCTTCCCAGGCGTAGTTGTGCAACGCAGCATTAGGATGATCAATATCTGTAACGCGGGGCGGATACATATTGCGCGACAAAGTCTCAGGTTGCGTCCTTGCTCGCTCATCGCGAGCCCGCTGATAGAGCTTGTTAATGGATGGATTGGCTGAGAGAAAATCTGGATCAGGATCAAAATCGCCGGGCCCCTCTGACGACCAAAGTGCAACTTCTTGTCCGGACTGCTCAAGCGCGATTGCAAGTTCTCTATTTACAGACGCAAGACTGTAGCTTGAATCAAATGGCCCTTCCATTCGCCAGCTGTTGCCGCTCGCGCCACTTTGTGCAAATGCGCGTTCTAGTGCGGTACGATTGTCCGCCCAATTCTGTAAAATCGAGTTCTCTTCAAGCTCATTGAGTTTGTCATCCTCTTGCGCACCATGCAGCGCGCGCAGAAACCTTTCCTCGACCTGATCGAGATGCGCACGCACATTTTTCTGCTCAATGCTTTGAGACCGAGCTTTTGCGAACCGCTCCAATTGCTCAAGTATCAATTCAGCCGAACGCATCCAGCTAAAGGTCTTGGCGCGTTCAAAGCCTTGCGTTGCAAGCTGTTTCTTAAATGCCGGATCTGTCAGCACTTTATTGAGCAGCGTCGAAATCGACTCTGTGTTGTGGGGATCAAATAGTGCCTCTGGGTTTCCAATCACCTCAGGTATGCTCGAACAGTCCGAACCGATCGCCGCTGTACCACATTGCATTGCCTCGAGAGGCGGCAGTCCAAATCCCTCATGCATTGAGGGAAACACGAAAACCTCAGCCAAGCTAAATAGGGAAATGAGATCATCATCACTGATGTAACTGGTAAACACCAACCGATCCAAAACGCCGCGCTTGACTGCACGAGCCTTTATTTCATTCACCTCAAAATCCGGCATACTGCCAGCCAGCACCAGTTGGTGTGTGTTTTTGACATCGGCATCTAGCGCTGCGAACCCATCGACCAACCGCAGGAGGTTTTTGCGCGGGTCCGCGCCACCCGTATAGAATACAAATTTGTCATGCACCCCGAAACGTTCAAGCATTTGCGCGCGCTCAGTTTCATCAAAATGTCGCGGTTGAAATGCGTCGTCTGCAGCCTCAGACGCATTGACAATTTTATCCGGATCGAATCCCAAATACTCAATCGCTTCACCCCGCGCAGATTCCGAAATAGCAATTAGAGCATCAGCCAATTTTAAAGTCTCGATCTTCTCCAAATATACCGTTTTGAAATCTGGGTGTGGATCCAGATAACGAGGGGCATTTATCAGTGGAATCAAGTCATGGATGGTCACCACAAATGGCACTGTTGCAAACACACCCAAGCTGGTTACAGCGTCGTCGCTAAACCCTTCAAAAAAGCTAGGACAGAACACAACGTCTGGCGCGATGGCCTCAATTTGAGCCTCCCACACCAGTGCTGCTGCGCGTGAGCGGGAATGGTTGGCTGGCTGATTCAGTTCAATTTCTGATGGCAGATGAGTAACATGCAGCTTTTCCGGCCCGACTCGATCACCAAAATCATTAATGATTTCAACGAGACTGGCCTTTAGCGCTCCATTGGCGATTAGATGCACATCATGTTTTTGCCCACATAGCTCAATCAAGCATTTGGTCAGCTCGCGCGCATATCGGCCCATACCGCGTAGTCGGCTTTGTGTTTGGCACGCTTGTAGATCAATCAGTATACGCAACATAATTAGGTCTTATCTTTTGAGCTTTTGAGGGCTAAGTATCTTTCGCGCAGCTGGCTCGCCCGGGGGGTGAGCTGCCAAGTTGCTAATTGGTAATCTGCATTCAAATCCAACTGCGGGTTAGCCATGATGCGTCGCAACCGACGGCTAATGTATGGCGTTTTAGCCAACACCGCGACAATGAAGCGCCTCAAGGAAGGGTGCTTATTGACGAAACGTCCAACGATCCGAATGAGTTTCACAATGATGATTTTGGCGTGAAGAATAAGCTTGGAAATGAACGCGGACACTAGTTGGTTTCCTTGACCTTAAGCGGCTCAATTGACAGTTTTGGCGGAATCCAACTGGTGCCTTCAAAAAGCGCATATTTGGTATTTGCCACGGTGAAAGTCAGCGCAAGGTCGCGCCACTCATAGTTTTTGGTGATGTGGCTATCTGATTGATGCAATGCCACTTGGATTGAATAGTTGCCGTGGCCAATTTCAACATCAAATTCAAATTTATATCGATAGGATTCACCGGCCTTCAAGTCGGTCAAAATCTGTTTTGTGTGGAATGAATTCGTTCCGAAAACCGCCCGCCCGAGCCGATCTTTGATCATATAGCCCACAACAAGTTCTGGAATTGGCTGCTTCACTGCAACATCAATGATGATCGCGGCTTTGTCACCGACCAACAGGCTTTCGGCATCATCATCGTTTTCGTCAACCAGTTGAATGTTTTCTATTGTGGCTTCGCCCGTGCCTGAGATCGTCCGCACTCGTCCATCTTCTCCCTTGATTTGCTCCAGCTTGCTGCCCTCGCGCGCGGCAACCAATGCATTGTAGAAATCGAGCACTTCTTCGGGGTCACCATCCTTGGCCACTCGGCCTTCGTGGATCAGGAGTGCTCGATCACAAAGAGATGCGACCGACGCCCGATCATGAGAGACCAACAGAAGCGTTGTGCCTTGCTCCTGAAACTCACGGATGCGCGCAAAGCTCTTGTGCTGAAAATAGGCATCGCCAACCGACAAAGCTTCATCAACAATCAGGATGTCGGGCCGAAACGCCGTGGCAACCGAAAACGCCAGCCTCACTTGCATGCCGCTTGAGTAGGTGCGGATAGGCTCATCAAAATAGCTACCGATTTCGGCAAATGCTTCAATATCAGCCATCACATTTTCAATTTGGTCTTTGTCAAACCCCATCAGACCAGCCGTATTCCACACATTGGCGCGTCCGGTCATATCGGGGTTAAACCCCATACCAAGCTCCAAAAGCGCTGACACGCGACCGTTCAGCGAAACGGATCCTGCATTTGCCTGCATGGTGCCGGATATGATTTTGAGAAGTGTCGATTTCCCAGCGCCATTCTGTCCGATCAATCCAATGGCTTGTCTGGGCTCTACCTCAAAGCTGATATCTTCAAGAATAGTCTTTTCAATGAGCGGCGCCACATGAACACCCATCCAGCCAAGCACGCGGTGCCACTCAGATTTGTAAGTCTTGAAAGACTTAGTGATGTTTTGAACCGAGATTATGCTCATAAGACATCCACCATGTCTGGACCTGCGCGTCTGAAAACAACCAGCGCAAACAGGCTAAACGCTACCCCCATGGCCGCAACCAGAAGAACGCCCGCAAATGAGGGAACCAATGACTGAACAATGACTTGATGATAGAAATCGACGAACTGGTAAACCGGGTTCAACCGCATCCATTGCATGAACTTTTCTGGAATGATGTTGGCGGGGTAAACGATTGGCGTAAGCCAAAACAACACCTGCAGAACAATCGGCGTGACTTGCTCTACGTCGCGAATAAAAACATTTACCACGCCCAAGAATATGCCCAACCCCATGGCAAACATGGCAATGATTGGGATCATCAACAATATTAGCAAAAACGACCAGCCCGGTGGGTGCCCCAGTACAAAAAAGATGACGATCATAACTGCAAACAAAATCAGGTTATTGGTGACCGCGGCACCAACCTCGATAATTGGGAGGGTTACACGCGGGAAGTTCACTTTTTTGATGGCGTTTGCGTTTGCAACGAAAACTTTGATGCAACGATCCAGCACTTCAGAGAAAAGGTTCCAGGCCAACAGTCCAGACATCAAGTAGATCGCATAGCCGTAGGTATTGCTAATGCCTGGAACTTTGGCAGATAGCAGATTACTCAGAATGAAAGCATATATGAGCACCTGCGACAGCGGCTGAAACACAATCCAAGCGGCACCCAATCTTGAGCGTACAAAACGTGACTTAAAATCATTCCAGATCGAATTCATCAAAAAATGGCGATAAGCCCAAAGACTAAGAACAAGGTCTTTCATTCACAAAATGTCCTGCAGCCCAAGGGGCAAGTGTAGAGTAAAACTAATATAGGCAAGACAGTTACGCGGTTAGAAAGAGAAATTCAAGCGCTTGTTCTGCAAGTATCCGAATATGTAATCGAGAACGCGCACAGTCGGCCATCTAGGTTGAGCAAAAATACACGGCATTGCTACGACCTTCGTCGAATATGTCTATATATATTTGCCTGTTTTACCCCAGCGCTGTTGACGATCGCAAAGTGTCACGCCAAAACAGCAAGAAAAAACAAAAAAATCTTCATTCTGAGGACCTAGGGTTATGAATATTGAAGAGCTGGACGCACCCGGCTACGAACGCGTGGTTTATGCAAGCGATGAGAATAGTGGCCTAAAATCTATTATTGCCATTCACTCTACCAAACTTGGGCCCGCCGCAGGCGGCTGCCGGATGTATAAATATGGCACCGTTGAAGAAGCAAAAACCGATGCGTTGAACCTTGCCAAAGGCATGACTTACAAAAATGCCGCGGCCAGCCTGCCACTTGGTGGCGGCAAATCCGTTATCATTGCGGATCCTCACAAAGACAAAACGCCCGAACTCATGCAAGCCTTCGGTAAGTTCGTCAACGCACTTGAAGGGCGGTACTATACTGCAGAAGATGTTGGCATCTCAGTTGAAGATATTGCTGAAGCGGCGAAATTCACTTCCTATGCGGCGGGCCTTTCCGAAGGTCCATTTGGCAGCGGCGACCCATCTCCCGTCACCGCCCGTGGCGTATATTTATGCATGCAAGTTGCAGCGAAATATGGGCTGGGTTCAGCTGATTTGAAGGGCAAGACCATCGCCGTGCAGGGCCTTGGTCATGTGGGCATGTACCTTTGCGAATTTCTGGCTAATGCAGGCGCAAAGATTATTGCGACCGACATCAATCAAAAAGCCATTGAAGAGGCCAAATCACGATTTGATGCAACAATAGTTGCACCTGACGCGATTTATGCGGTGGAGGCTGACATTTTTGCACCATGCGCGATGGGTGGCAGCGTTTCTGCTAACTCAATCTCCCAGCTTAAGGCAAAAGTGGTTGCAGGTGCCGCCAACAACCAATTGGCGGATGCTGATTGCGGCCAACTACTCGCTGACAAAGGCATACTCTATGCGCCAGACTATGTGGTGAATGGCGGAGGGATCATTAACGTTGCGGCGGAGATATTGAAAATATCCGATCAAGCCTGGGTGAACGAAAAAGTGGAACGCTTGGCAACCACCACGGATCAAATCCTGAGTGAAGCAACCGCGAACAATGTGCTACCGCACAAGATTGCCGATCAATTTGTCGACAATATTTTGGCCAGCGCTTAGTCGCAAATCTAGTGCGAGAAAACCTACAGAAAAGGGGCCGGCAGAACCGACCCCCTCACTGCATGGATATGCTTAGCGACTTATTTTTTAGCCAATAGGTCGCGAATTTCACCCAATAGAACTTCTTCTTTTGAAGGTGCTGGCGGCGCCTTTGGCGCTTCTTCTTCCTTCTTTTTCATTGAGTTGATGCCCTTCACCACAAGGAAGATGGCAAAGGCAACGATCAAGAATTTCACGACAGCATTGATGAACAAGCCAATATTCATCGTAACTGCGCCTGCTTCTTGCGCTGCAGCCAAGGTCGCGTACGAACCTGCGGCTTCGTCTTTAAGAACAATGAACATGTTTGAGAAATCGACACCGCCGATAAGCAAGCCAATTACCGGCATAAACACGTCATCAACGAGCGAACCAACAATTGCACCGAAGGCCGCGCCAATAATTACACCTACGGCCAAATCGACCATGTTGCCCTTCATGGCAAACGCTTTAAACTCTTTGAGCATACTGATTTAATTCCCCTTTTGCCCTATCAATAGAACCACTTTTGTCTTTGCGTGGCCCTTGGTGCAAAACCATAACAAAATCTTAACTCATTGCAATTGCGTAAACGATATGAACGCTTTGTTCTACCATTTAGGACAATAAAGCCAGCGAGAGTCAATTTATACGGTTTCAATCTGCCCGCTTTCAGGTAAAAAGTATCTAACAATCAACAACACTTAAAAGGTGACCCAATGACCATTCGGCAACATGTCGGCGACCTTCCAAATCTTGATAATTATGGACGCCAAGTGGCAATTGACACCGAAACAATGGGGCTGAACCCATTGCGCGACCGTTTGTGTGTTGTGCAGCTTTCACCTGGTGATGGCACTGCGGACGTTGTGCGCATTGAACAGGGACAGACCGAAGCACCGAATTTGCAGAAATTGTTGGCCGATACCGAACGCACCAAGCTCTTCCACTTTGCCCGCTTTGATGTGGCGGCGCTTTACAATGCCTTTGGCACCATGACGACCCCATCCTATTGCACCAAAATTGCTTCGAAATTGGTTCGCACTTACACGGATCGGCACGGTTTGAAGGACTTGTCGCGCGAATTGTTGGGCGTCGACATGTCCAAACAGCAACAAAGCTCGGATTGGGGGGCTGATCAACTCAGCAACGCGCAACTAGAATACGCGGCAAGCGATGTTTTATATTTGCACGATTTGCGTCGTCACCTTGATCGGATGTTAAAACGCGAGGGCCGCATGGAAATGGCACAGTCTTGTTTTGACTTTTTGCCCACACGTGTGCAGCTTGATTTGGCTGGCTGGCCGGAAACAGACATTTTCGCGCATAGCTAAGCTGAAAACCAATTGGCGGTGTAATGGCAGAGCTGAAATCCATTAGCGCGGATCGCGATCTAGACCGTACTTTTAAGCATATCGGCATGCGGCGGCGGGTCATCCAGCTGTTGCGTTTCGCGGTGCCGCTTGCAGGCCTTGGGCTTTTTGCCTATTTGGTTTTGCCACTCATTATCAGTTCACTGTTCCCGGCCGCGCAATTTGACGCCATCCGCATTTCCAGCGACAGGTTGGTCATTGATGCACCGCGCGCCAAAGGCACACTGAGCGATGGTGGGCGCTATCGCGTTTCGGCACATAGCGCAGAAACTGGACTTGCAAATCAAGACATTGTGGATTTGGTAGATTTGGTCGGTGACTTGTTTTTCGTTGACGGCACAACAGCCAAGGCGATTTCAGACGACGGGCGCTATAGTTTTATAGATGAAACACTTGAATTGTTTTCAACTATTTATCTCACGTCTTCCAAGGGAGATAAGGGCACCATCGGCAATGGTGTGATTTATCTGAGCGAACAACGTTTTACCGGCGAAGACGGGGTGAAATTTGAGTTTATTGACGGCACAACACTTGATGCTGCCACAATGAAGTATGACAGTGCGCGCGGCAAATGGGAGTTTACCAAAGCAACACTTGTGTTGGCTCCTGAAACAGTTGAAGAGGCGCACAATTAATGTGGACTGGTTTTATGCGTAACATCGTTTTGGCACTATTTGTTACTTTGTGTGGACTTGTTGGCACCGTAAATGCCGAGGTTGGCGGCGCGGTCAATATCACCGCCGATTTGTTTGAAATTGATCAGCAAGCACAAACCGGAACCTTTACTGGGAATGTCTATGCGCACCAAGAGACATTTCAACTTTGGGCACCGCGCGTTGTCGCCTATTATGGCGAAGGTGGCCCCTCTGATCTTATCAAGATAACTGCGGATGGCCGCATCCGCGTGGAATTTGGCACACAAAAAGCGATTTCAGATCGTGGGGTCTACGATCCCAAAACACGTCTGCTCACTTTGCTCGGCAATGTGTCTGCCACTCAAGAGGGCAGCAGCGATGTAATTAACAGCCAAGAGATGGTGATTGATCTCAACAATGACACCACACGCTTTGAGGGCACTGGCACGGACAACGGTCGGGTCACCGCGACCTTTGGTTCAGGGAGTTAGGTGTGAGCGGAGCAATTGACCCAACTGGCTGGCTCGTTGCCCACTCGCTGGCCAAATCGTACGGCAAAAAGGTAGTCATTCGCGAAGTTTCCGTCGCGGTAAATCGCGGCGAAGCCGTTGGACTGTTAGGACCAAACGGTGCAGGCAAAACCACTGTTTTCTCTATGATCATGGGCATTGTGAAGCCGGACCAAGGGGAAATTCTGCTGCATGGCCGCCCGATCACGGGTCTACCGCTATTTCAACGCGGGCGGCTGGGCATGGGTTATTTGCCGCAAGAGCCATCCATTTTTCGCGGGATGGATGTGAAAGACAATATTCTGTCCATTCTTGAAGGCCACGTAAAATCGCGCAAAGCCCGACACGACAGATTAGACCAACTGTTGGATGAATTCTCAATCACCCATATTCGCGATGCAAACGCATTGTCCCTTTCCGGGGGCGAACGTCGACGTGTCGAAATTGCGCGCGCTTTGGCGGCAGACCCGGCCTTTATGCTGCTCGACGAGCCATTTGCCGGTGTCGATCCAATCGCCGTGGGCGAAATTCAAGGCCTTGTGAAACAGCTCACAGACAAGGGCATCGGCGTTTTGATTACCGACCACAATGTTCGCGAAACCTTGGGATTGGTTGATCGCGCTTACATCATCCATGGTGGCCAAGTCATGGTTCAAGGGCGCCCTGAAGACATCACCAATGATCCAGAGGCGCGCCGAGTATATCTTGGTGAGGACTTCTCACTCTAAAATATTCATATTAAAGCAAGAATATCTCCAAAAACTTGGCATGAAACTTGTATATGTTCGGCGATCCGTCTTGTAATGCGTGGGCAAATCGTGGCATTTTCAACTCGTTGAACAATCGCAACCACAATGGAGCGCCACTTTTATGGCGATAGGCCCTCGCCTTGAGTTAAGACAAGCCCAGACGCTTAAATTGACGCCGCAATTGATGCAGTCAATTAAGCTTTTGCAGCTATCTCATCTTGAGTTGAGCACCTTTGTTGAAAGCGAATTACTGCACAATCCGCTGCTTGAGCGCGGTGATCCCGATGGGGACAACGCCGTCGACAATGATCAGGGCGATAACGAAGCCCAACCCGCTGCCAGTGAAACCCAAGACATTGTCTCACGTTCAGAACAAATGGAAAGTGCGGTGTCGCTTGCGGGCGAAATGGACACGGATGCATCAAATCTGTTTCCCGAACAAGTGGGCCAAGATTCAGTTTCACAATCGACAACCAGTTGGCAGGAAAGTCGCGGACAATCTGTTGGGCCGGAGAAGGCTGAGATTGATCAATATGTTTCCTCGCAAAAGTCGCTAGGCGACCATTTAATTGAGCAAGTTCAGCTGATTTTGCGGCATCCGGGAGACCTGCTTATTGCTAGCGCAATCATCGAGAACCTCAATGAAGCAGGCTACCTCGACACCGAGTTGGACAACATCGCCGAGCAATTGGGCACCGAACTTGGCCATGTGGAAGCGGTTTTAGAGGCCATTCAGGGTTGCGATCCAATCGGCATTTTTGCCCGTAGCGTGCCAGAATGCTTGGCCATCCAGCTGCGTGAAAAAGATCGCCTCGACCCAATGATGCAGTCACTTCTGGACAATATCGATCTTGTGGCTGCCCACAAGTTTAAGGAACTGATGGCGCTCATTAGGTGCGATCAAGACGATCTTAAAGACATGCTCACCGAGATCAAGCGACTAAACCCGCGGCCTGGCGCATCATTTGAAGGATCTGCCATTCAATCTGTCGTGCCGGACGTCCATATTCGCCCAGCCAATGGTGGCGGTTGGCAAATTGAGTTGAATAACGAAGTCCTGCCTAACGTTTTGATCAACCGCACCTACTACGCGGAGATATCGGCCAAAGCGAAAAAGGGAGAGGAAAAGTCGTATTTGCAGGAATGTATGCAGACCGCGAATTGGCTGACCAAAAGTCTTGATCAGCGTGCACAGACTATTCTGAAAGTCACCAGCGAAATCGCTCGGCTGCAAGACGGTTTTTTGGTGCATGGCGTGTCCCATCTCAAACCTATGACGCTGAAAATGGTGGCTGAGGCGGTCGATATGCACGAGAGCACCATAAGCCGCGTCACGGCCAACAAATATGTTTCAACGCCCCGTGGTCTTTTTGAACTGCGGTACTTCTTTACCAGCGCGATTTCCAGCTCTACCAACGGCGATGATGATCACTCCGCCGAAGCAGTGCGGCACGAAATCAAGCAATTGATCGATGCCGAAGATCCGAAGAAAATTCTGTCTGATGACAAAATTGCAGCCATTTTAAACGAGAAGCATCAAATGGGCGTGGCCCGACGTACGGTCGCCAAATATCGCGAAGCGATGGGCATTCCCTCTTCCGTGCTGCGCCGCCGTCAAAAGCGCGAACTGTTGAGCTAGCAAGAATAGGCTAGAATATTGACCAATCTAGCGCTTCAACCACTTCTTCTAAGATTTGCGTTCCAATCAAAGAGTTGCCTTGTTTATCTAGTCCAGGCGACCACACTGCGATTGAAGCGACATTGGGGACAATCGCTAAAATCATGCCACTAACTCCGCTTTTTGCTGGGACACCAACGCGATAGGCGAAATCGCCTGAGCCATCATAGTGCCCGCAGGTGAGCATGATTGCCGCGATCCGTTTTGCTCGCTTTTTCGCAACAATTTGTGCGCCACCTGTGCCCAACCCGCCACCAAATGCTAGAAACCGGCCAGCCCGCGATAGTTGAGCGCAAGACATGGATAATGCGCATTGATGATAGTAGACACCCAAGGTGAGATCGGGTTCATTTCTCAGGTTATTGAAAGACAACAAATAGTTGGCCAACGCGCGATTGCGATGCCCTGTTTGTGTTTCGGATCGCGCCACCGCTTTGTCGATATGGATAGTGTCATCTTGGGCAAGACTTCGCGCAAAACGAACAATTTCACCCAAAGCTTCTTTGGGCTGGTAATTAGCCAATATCTCGTCGGTCACCACGATTGCGCCAGCGTTGACGAACGGATTTCGCGGAATACCCCGCTCATGCTCAAGCTGCAAAATAGAATCGAATGCAGAACCCGAGGGCTCACGCCCAACGCGGCTCCACAAACCGTCGCCAACGGTGCCCAACGCCATAGCCAATGTGAAAACCTTTGACACAGATTGGATGGTGCTTTGATCTTCAAAGTCACCAGCTCCAAACGTGTCGCCACTTGACAGCGTGACAGCGATGCCGGCCTTTTGGGGATTCGCTTTGGCCAACTCAGGAATATATGACGCCACTTCACCGCGCACGGCGCGCGTCGACGCATTTTCAATCGCATTGTTGATTGTTTTGCTGATTTGTTCGCGATCTACATTCATTTGAAGTATTCCATATTCCGACAGCATTTTGTTGGATGTTTTCCGACATTGAGGAACCCCAACAATAGTTGAACAACATGTTCGGGAGAACACGCACTTGAGAACCAAGTGACCCAGATCAACGCGCTGTTTTGGGGAATTTTGCATAGAATTAACCGCGCCGCGAAAAGCGGGGTGATTCATAAGTGCATAGCTAAAGATGTTAGCGTTTTTTTTAATCTAGTGGAAGGGAATTAGACAAGATAATCGCAAAATTGAGCGATTGCGTTTTCGCCAAATAGGGCGCTACACTTTCACTTATGAGAACAATTGTTCTCGGCTTTAAGAGCCCTTCAATAATTTAAACGAAATGGGGTACAAAATGAACTTACGTGTTTCAGGCAAGAACATGGATGTCGGCGATGCATTGCGCACAAAGGCATTGGACCATCTTGAATCAGCGGTCACCAAATATTTTGACGGCGGGTATGATGGCCATCTCACTTTGGAACATGAAGGAAACCGGTTCAGCGCCGATTGCCTCGTTCATTTGGATACAGGCGTTGTGTTGCAAGCAAGCGGCGAAGCAGCAGATGCGATTGCGGCCTTTGAAACTGCGGCAGAACACATTGAAAAACGTTTGCGCCGCTACAAGCGCAAACTGAAAAACCATCGCCGCGTAGCGGGCAGTTCTCCAACAGCCCAAAGCTATATTCTGGCGTCTCCAGACTTGGAAGAAGAGGTTGAAGAAGACTTCTCACCTGCCGTGATTGCGGAGAGCACTTCTGACCTTCATTCAATGAGCGTTGGTGAAGCCGTTATGGAACTCGACCTCAGCCAGCAGGACGTGCTCGTTTTCCGCCATGCTGGACATGGGCGCGTAAATGTGGTTTATCGCCGGGCTGATGGAAATATCGGCTGGGTTGACCCAGCGCAGCAAGACGCTTAAAACGCGTCGCTTCGGAAAGAAGTTTAAGAGAGATTTTTGATGGAACTCGCGGACATCCTTGCAAAACAAGCGATCGTGCCTTGCGCAAAGGCCACTTGCAAGCGGCAACTGTTGCAGCTTGCAGCGGACAAAGCTGCCGAGCTTGTTGAAGGCGACGCCCATGAAATCTTCAAAACGCTAACCGAACGCGAGCAATTGGGCACTACGGGGCTTGGCGAGGGAATCGCCATCCCCCACGGTAAAATTGAAGGCTTAAAAGGTGTGACCTGCATCTTTATCCGCCTCGACCATCCAATTGATTTTGAATCGGTGGACGACAAGCCGGTTGATTTGGCATTCGTGCTGCTTGCGCCAAAAGGTGCGGGCGCTGATCATCTCAAAGCCTTGTCACGCATTGCGCGCGTTGTGCGCTCAAACAATGTGGCAGAACAAGCGCGTACGATCCGCGATGCGGACGAACTTTATACGCTACTGACCAAGTCCAAAGGTCACTCCGACGCCGCTTAGGCACCTCGATTGACAATCATCAAGCTTTAGTCGCACCCTACCCTCCATTCTTTTTAAGAATTGGAGATGCAAGATGTTGCGCATACTTTTATTGATGTTTTTGATCGGCTCCAGCAGCGCCATGGCGTTCGAAGTGAAATTTGAATGGGGCGACACGCCGGCATGCAACACAGGCTGGCCAGATGTTATTAATAGCCCGGCATTTGAAATTGTCGATGTGCCAGACGGCACGAAAAAATTGAAATTCTTTCTAAAAGATCTTGATGCGCCTGGCTTTACGCATGGTGGCGGGACGGTGACCTACAATAGTGATGGCAAGATTGCAGCAGGTGCGTTCACCTACAAAGGCCCTTGCCCACCGAATGGGCAACATAGATACCAATGGACGGTAACTCCGTTTGATCGATATGGCGACAAACTGGGCAAGGCGACAGCCAAGCGCCTATTTCCGGAGAAGTAACGCAATATCAAGCGTCCGGCACTAGTGCCGGACCGCCATATTGTGTCCCGTTTCATCAAGCCATTCCAAAAGCGCAGCGGTATTGTCTGTGATCAGCACAGGCGTGCCATCAGCGGCAAATAGCGCTTCAAATTTGGCTTGTTCTGGCGCGTCTTTGGCTTCGGGAAACATCGCTTTGAGCTGTTTGCCGGTTAGATGACGTCGATAGACGATTTTATTTTCGCCAAGCGCAAGAAAGTCTTCCTTGCTCAATGGCAGGGCTTGGGTGGACTGAGCCATAATACTACTCCTTACACAAATGATGCTAAGCGCTGAACGTGGTCAAAGCGCGGCACAATACCGCTTGATCAATTCGCGGACTTGATCTTGATCCGCTTGGCGACCTTTTCGATATTCGGACGCCGGATCATGACATTGAGCAAACCATCGCGCAGCTCGGCACCATCAACCAACATGGCTTCAGCTAGCAAAAAACTGCGTTGGAATTGGCGCGCTGCAATACCGCGATGCAAAAACTCGCGCTTTGGATCTTCGGATTGACGCCCACGGATCAAAAGCTGATTGTCTTCAAGTGTGATTTCCAATTCATCCTCGGAAAAGCCCGCGACTGCAATTGAGATCAAGAAAGTCTCAGAGCCATCATCATCGGCAACACGTTCGATATTATATGGCGGATAGCCGTCAGCTGCCTTCGCAAGGCGATCTAGGCGCTGTTCGAACTCATCAAATCCGAGCAAGAATGGTGAGGAGAAAAATGACATACGTGACATAATCTAATTTCAAGAAAGCGATTGCAATTCAGCCAATGCGCCTTTTTGTCCTTTGTTCAAGCAACTGTTTTGGCCCGCGAAGCGGCACCGATAACAAAGATATGGTTCCCGAATTTCAAAAGTTCAAGATGCCGAGCATTTTTTGACCCCTTTGACTATTGTCAGCACAGCCCGCGCGCCCTAGCCTTTTTCGGCAGCTCCCTTTTGTCGAGGTCTCATGTTTATCTCCGTTGTCATGCCTGCCTATAGAGCACAGCACACCATCGCCAACAGCGTCAGAAGCGCTCTGGCGCAAACCCATGGGGATTTTGAACTCGTCATCTCTATTGATGACCAATTTGACTATGCCAAGCTTTTACACGATGCGGGTATCATTGATGATCGGATCAAGTTCACGGACACTGGTGCCGTTGGCACCGGTTCTTCGAACGCTCGAAACAAGGGACTAGAAAAAGCTACGGCGCGCTATATTGCTGTGCTTGATGCGGATGATCAGTTTACACCCAACAAGCTTCAAAAGGTGCGTGAGGCACTTGAAGAGCATTCGTTGGTGACAACAGGGCTTGACGTTCGAACCCAAGACAACAAGCATCTGCGTTTTGTTGGCTGCGATGGGAGCAATCGCCAGCTAAAAGCTAGTGAGTACAAATTCACCAACTTGTCGATGGACAGCATGGTCGCCCATGATCGGGTGAAGGTGCCAATTAAATATGATGTGGAATTGCCGTGCCTCGTCGATTTGGGGTTAATGCTCACAGCATTCACTTACGTTCCATATAGCTTTCATATCGCGGAGCCGTTGCACATATATTTTAAACAAAACCTGTCGATAAGCACCGGGCCCGAAGCGAGCACACGCTATATTCGAATCAAAAAGCTGCTACTTGAGCGCTTAAAGTCCAATTTCTACTCTCCTGCGGAAGGTGCGGCGGCCATAAATGGCATTGCAGGCTTCCTAGAACAATCATTGGCCGCCGAGGAAAATTTTGAAGCCGCATTGGCGGAAAATCCAGGTTTGATCTTTGAAAATCATCTAGAATCACGCCTATCAAATTTGACCCGCTGATCAAGATTCAGAGCTTTGTTGATGAATGGTAACCTCTGTCAGACAATTTCATCAAAATTTTTTTGATTTGTGGTTGCACCAATCATCAAAAGGAGCTTTGTTACGTGGGCTTGCGGCGTCCGAGTGCCGCAAATGATAATTGGAGGGAAACATTATCATGAGAAAATTTGGAAAGCTGTTGGCAGCAACAGCTCTAATGAGTGCGGCTATTGCAGGTTCTGCATATGCTAAGACGCTCGTATATTGCTCTGAGGGGTCTCCAGAGGGTTTCGACGTTGCGCCATATACTGCTGGTACAACTTTTGATGCTTCATCTAAGCCACTTTACAACCGTTTGGTTGAGTTCAAGCGCGGTACATCACAGGTAATTCCTGGATTGGCTGAAAGCTGGGAAGTGTCTGAAGATGGTTTGGAGTACACATTCAACCTACGTAAAGGCGTGAAGTTCCATACAACAAGCTTCTTCACACCAACACGCGACTTCAATGCGGACGACGTTTTGTTCTCATTTGATCGTCAGCGCAATGCTGATCACCCTTGGTACGAATATGTTCCTGGCATTTCTTGGGAATATTTCAACGGCATGTCTATGCCTGATCTGATTGCAGACATCGAAAAAGTCGATGACTACACAGTGAAGTTTAAACTGACACGTCCTGAAGCACCAATGGTTGCTAACCTTGCTATGGACTTCGCTTCAATCGTTTCTGCAGAATATGCAGCACAGCTTGAAGCTGATGGCCGCCAAGAAATGCTGAACCAAGAGCCAGTGGGCACAGGTCCATTTAGCTTTGTTGCATACCAAAAAGATGCTGTGATCCGCTATGCGGCACATGGCGACTATTGGGGTGGCAAGCAGCCAATCGACGATCTTGTATTCGCAATTACAACTGATGCCGCTGTTCGCGCGCAGAAGTTGAAAGCGGGTGAGTGTCACGTTGCGCCTTATCCAAACCCAGCTGATATTGAAAGCCTCGCCGCTGATCCAAACTTGGTGATGATGGAACAACAGGGCCTAAACGTTGGCTATTTGGCATACAACACGCAAGTTGCACCGTTCGACAACGCCAAAGTGCGTAAAGCGTTGAACATGGCAATCAACAAACAAGCGATCTTGGATTCAGTATTCCAAGGTGCTGGTTCTGCTGCGAAAAACCCAATTCCACCAACCATGTGGTCTTACAACGACGCAATCCAAGACGATCCATATGATCCAGCTGCTGCAAAGGCAATGTTGGAAGCAGAAGGCGTTTCAGGTCTTGAAATGGAAGTTTGGGCGATGCCTGTTCAGCGTCCATACAACCCGAATGCACGTCGTATGGCTGAGTTGATCCAAGCTGACTTTGCACAAGTTGGTGTGGATGTGAAAATTGTTTCTTACGAATGGGGTGAGTACCTTGCACGTTCGAAAGAATTGGATCGTAAAGGTGCAGTTCTTCTTGGCTGGACTGGTGACAATGGTGATCCAGACAACTTCCTAGCGGTTCTTCTGGGCTGTGACGGTGTTGGCGGTTCTAACCGTGCTCAGTGGTGTAACGAAGAATTTGACGCTTTGACCATCAAAGCGAAACAAGTTTCTGACATCGCAGAGCGCACCAAGCTTTATGAAGAAGCACAAGTTGTCTTCAAGCGTGAAGCACCTTGGGCGACTATTGCGCACTCTACAGTGTTCATGCCAATGTCAACCAAAGTTAAAGGCTATGTAATGGACCCATTGGGTGGCCACTGGTTTGACGGTGTTGATCTAGACCAGTAGGTCTTGGATCGAACTTAAGGGGACTGAAGCAGGCGCTGTACTTAACAGCGCCTGTTTTCTTAGAAAAAAACGAATGTTCAAATTCATCATCAGTAAGTTGGCCATGATTGTGCCGACATTTTTCGGGATCACGATTGTGGCTTTTGGCTTCGTTCGTGTTCTGCCAGGGGATCCAATCCTAGCGCTCGCGGGGGAGCGCGGGGTAAAGCCAGAGCGCTATCAAGAGCTACTGGTCCAGTTTGGCTTCGACAAGCCAATTTGGGAGCAATATTTCACCTATCTGGTCAATTTGTTCCAAGGTGATTTTGGCACTTCGATTGCCACCAAGCGCCCAGTGCTTGACGAGTTTTTGACGCTATTTCCAGCGACCGTTGAACTTGCGCTTTGCGCGATCGTCTTTGCGGTGTTACTCGGCATTCCAGCTGGCATTATCTCTGCGGTGAAGCGCGGATCTTGGTTTGACCAAACAACAATGGGCATCGCGCTTGCTGGTTATTCTATGCCTATTTTTTGGTGGGGGCTTTTGCTCATCATCTTCTTTTCAGGCACTTTGGGATGGACGCCGGTATCAGGCCGCATTTCGCTGCTTTACTATTTCCCACAGGTCACAGGCTTTATGCTGATTGATAGCTTCTTGTCCGGTCAGTCGGGGGCATTTAAATCCGCGTTTATGCATTTGATTTTGCCAACCATTGTTTTGGGCACGATCCCGTTGGCGGTGATTGCGCGCCAAACGCGTTCGGCAATGCTTGAAGTCTTGGGCGAAGATTATGTACGCACAGCGCGTGCCAAGGGTCTTGGCCAAGTGCAAGTGATCGGTGTTCACGCGCTACGCAACGCGTTGATCCCCGTGATTACAACCATTGGCTTGCAGGTGGGTGTATTGCTTGCTGGAGCGATTTTGACCGAAACCATTTTCTCTTGGCCGGGAATCGGCAAGTGGATGGTTGATAGTATTTTTAGACGGGATTACCCGTCCGTGCAGGGTGGTTTGGTTTTGATCGCGCTGATTGTGATGGTGGTGAACCTCACAGTTGACGTGCTCTACGGCCTTATTAACCCGCGCATCAGGCATCAGTGAGGATATCAAGATGACTGATACACAGACAAAAAACATTGACCAAACCGTTGTTAAAGCAGAAGTGCGCAACGCGCAGCTGCAAATGCTCAACGAGTTTTGGCACTATTTCAGCGCCAACAAAGGGGCGGTAATCGGCCTCGTCATTGTTGGCTTCATGGTCTTTGTGGCCGCGTTCGCCCCTTGGTTGGCCCCGCACGATGCGGGTCACCAATATCGGGATGCATTTTTGATGCCACCTGTTTGGGAAACTGGCGGTAGCTGGAAGTTCATTCTCGGTACTGATGCTGTGGGTCGAGACATGCTGTCACGCCTCATTCACGGTTCGCGCTTTTCGCTGTTTATCGGGGTGATCGTTGTATCGATCTCTTTGACCGGCGGAATTATTATCGGCCTCGTCGCTGGTTACTTCCGTGGCTGGGTTGATACGATCATCATGCGGATCATGGACATCATCTTGGCCTTTCCAAGCCTACTGATGGCATTGGTGTTGGTTGCAATTTTGGGTCCAGGCCTTGTCAACGCGATGATCGCGATTGCGATTGTGTTGCAGCCTCACTTTGCTCGCCTCACGCGTGCCGCGGTAATGAGCGAAGCAAACCGTGAATATGTGACGTCGGCCAAAGTGGCAGGCGCTGGGCATATGCGGCTTATGTTTAAAACCATTTTGCCTAACTGTTTGGCTCCATTGATTGTGCAAGCGACCTTGTCGTTCTCAACAGCAATTCTGGACGCGGCAGCACTTGGCTTCTTGGGCATGGGTGCACAGCCGCCGACCCCTGAATGGGGCACAATGCTCGCAGAAGCGCGTGAATTCGTGCTGCGTGCTTGGTGGGTTGTGACTTTCCCAGGTATTGCGATCCTTGTGACCGTGTTGGCGATCAATCTAGTCGGCGATGGTTTGCGCGATGCGCTTGATCCGAAATTGAAGCGGAGTTAGGGCCATGAACGTATTGGAAATTGAAAACCTAACCGTCACCTTTGATACCGCCGATGGGCCATTTAAAGCCGTCGATGGGGTCAACTTCAAAGTCGATCAAAACGACATTTTGGCAATCGTGGGCGAGAGTGGCTCAGGAAAGTCTGTTTCGATGCTCGCGGTGATGGGGCTGTTGCCCAAAACCGCAACCATCACCGCGGACAAAATGACATTTGAAGGCAAAGACATCCAAAACTTGTCTGAGCGGGAGCGGCGCGAGCTGATCGGCAAAGACATTTCGATGATCTTCCAGGAGCCAATTGCATCGCTTAATCCCTGTTTCACCGTTGGCTTCCAAATTGATGAGATGCTTAAAGCGCACACCAATCTGAGTGGACGTGAGCGGCAAGCAAGGTCTGTGGAGCTATTTGAGTTAGTGGGAATTCCAGACCCCGCAAAGAAGCTCAAAAGCTATCCGCACCAACTCTCTGGTGGTCAGTGTCAACGCGTGATGATTGCCATGGCAATTTCATGCAGCCCCAAACTTCTGATCGCTGACGAGCCAACCACGGCGCTTGACGTGACCATTCAAAAGCAGATCCTTGATTTGCTGCTTGATATTCAGCGCCAAAACAATATGGCACTGATCATGATCACTCACGATATGGGTGTGGTTGCAGAAACGGCCCAACGGGTTGTGGTGCAATATAAGGGCCGTCAGATGGAAGAAGCTGGGGTTTTGGAACTGTTCGAAAACCCACAAAATCCATATACCAAGGCTTTGCTTTCTGCCTTGCCAGAGCGTGCGGACGGGGATCGCCTGCCCACCGTTTCTGACTTTGCAGATACCTTCGAGCAAGAAGGAGCTTCATCATGAGTGACGCAATTCTAAGAGCCAAAGACATTACTCGTGACTATGTCACTAAGGGGTCAATGTTCAAAGCTGGCGATGTGGTTCACGCCCTCAAGGGCATCAGCTTTGACGTCAAAGAAGGAGAAACACTGGCGCTCGTTGGCGAAAGTGGATGCGGCAAGTCTACCCTTGCACGTATCCTCACCATGATTGATGCGCAAACATCGGGCGAGTTGGAAATTGAAGGTAAGAACATCAATATTGCCGATCAAAAACCAACGCCTGAAATGCGGCAGCGTATGCAAATTGTGTTTCAAAATCCATATGGTTCCTTGAACCCGCGCCAAAAAGTCGGTGACGTTTTGGAAGAGCCTTTGGTGATCAACACCAATATGGGCGCAGAAGAACGTCGTGAACGAGCTATGGAAATGCTGCAAAAGGTCGGGCTTGAGCCTGTACATTATGGACGTTATCCGCACATGTTCTCTGGTGGTCAACGCCAGCGGATCGCGATTGCGCGTGCCTTAATGCTGCGCCCGAAAATCTTGGTGCTTGATGAGCCTGTTTCGGCTTTGGACTTGTCCGTTCAAGCGCAGATTTTGAACTTGCTAGCCGATCTGCAGGACGAGTTTAACCTCTCCTACATCTTCATTTCGCACGATTTGTCTGTTGTCAAATATATCGCAGACCGGGTGATGGTGATGTATTTTGGTGAAATCGTTGAGCAGAATACGCGCGATGAGATTTTCAACAATCCGCAACACAGCTATACCAAGACTTTGTTGGCGGCAACGCCGCGGGCAACCGTTGATTCCATCAAGAAACGGTTGGGCGTCGCCTAGTCTTTTCCTGACTTTCGAATTGAATAAGGCGGAGCATTTGCTCCGCCTTTTTTGTTGCCTCGCGCAACTCACTGCCATTTGATTTTGCCTGCACAGCACACAAATGCTACCTATCCTGATAAGAGATAGGTAGGCCCCACATTGCGAGACAAATCCCACCCCATTTTTGGTGCGCAATATGCGCAATTGCCGGACCGCTTTTACGCGGCACAATCGGCAACGCCAGTTGCAGATCCGAAATGGATTGCGTTCAATCGCGATCTTGCAGCTACGCTGCAATTGGACGCAGACTTGCTATCTGGTGATGTAGGTTTGGCAATATTTGCCGGCAATCAAACGGCCCCTAACACGACGCCCTTAGCGATGGCCTATTCCGGCCACCAATTTGGTCATTGGAACCCACGATTGGGCGATGGGCGCGCATTGCTACTTGGTGATGCGCAAAGCAAAGACGGACAAGTATTTGACATTCAGCTCAAAGGCTCAGGCCCCACGCCATATTCCCGCAATGGCGATGGACGTGCCGCCCTTGGCCCTGTATTGCGCGAATATGTCTTGTCAGAAGCCATGCATGCTTTGGGCTTGCCCACCACGCGCGCGCTTGCAGCGGTTACCACGGGCGAAATGGTACGCCGCGAAACGCCTTTGCCAGGTGCAATTATCACCCGCGTAGCGAAAAGCTTTGTGCGCTTTGGCACTTTCCAATATTTTGTCGCACACGACGACAAAGAGGGGCTCAAAGCGCTTGCGGATTTTTCCATTATGCGGCACGAACCTGACCTTCAAGTAGCCGATCACCCCTATTTAGAATTACTCAAACGGGTTATTTCGCGGCAAGCAGAACTAATCGCCCAATGGCAGTTGATCGGGTTTATTCACGGGGTGATGAACACGGACAACGTATCGATCGCGGGTGAAACCATAGATTTTGGCCCATGCGCGTTTATGGATGAATATGATCCGGCAACTGTGTTCAGTTCAATCGATCAATTTGGCCGCTACGCCTATCAAAATCAGCCGCGCATAGGGCAATGGAACTTAAGCGTTTTAGCACAATCGATGTTGCCAATTTTACATGACGACGAAGATCAAGCACTGGCGCTTGCGCAAGACGCCATCAATGAATTCTCACCGCAATTTGACGATGCATTCCGCTCTGGAATACTGAAGAAAATCGGTATCGCAAACGAACGGCCCGGCGACTATGAATTGGCCATTGAACTATTGGATTTAATGAAGGAAGCGCGCGCCGATTTCACCAACACATTCCGCGCCCTTTGCAATCTTGAATTGCCCAATCCAACCGTCGCGGCGGCGCAGTTGCCGCTGACCGAATGGATTAATGATTGGGTGAGGCACACGGATGGTGGCAAGCGGGTCGACCAATCCCTAATGCGAAAAGTGAACCCTGCTTTCATCCCGCGCAATCACCGCGTTGAAGCCATGATTCAAGCGGCAACAGATGGTGACTTTTCCTTATTTGAAGAATTGATGCAGGTGCTTTCACGTCCTTTTGAGGACCAACCGGTTCACCATGCCTACACCTTGCCACCTGCGCCAGATGAACGTGTACACCAAACCTTTTGTGGAACTTAACTTGGCCTCGCAGGGCGTTCCGCATTTGGCATGACGGGCTAACACCGCCCTGTGCCAAATGCTGCCCTTCCGGCGGGCGCGCAAAAAGCTGCGCGAGATATCAACAAAGTGATCGGCACCAAAACAAAAAAAGGCGGCCCGGAGGCCGCCTTCAGTTTGGGAGGAGCTCCCTATTTATCTCGTTACGATTTCAGGTCCCATCATCGCATATGGCAGCGCTGTTGAAAGCGCGGGCCAGTAGGTCACGATAACCAAGAACACCATCAACACGGCCACGAATGGCAGTGCGGCTTTCACCACCTGCAGCAAACTCATGCCCGTGATCCCGGAGGTCACGAATAGGTTCAGCCCAATGGGCGGTGTGATCATGCCGATTTCCATGTTCACCACCATGATGATGCCCAGGTGAATAGGGTCCACGCCCAATTCAATCGCGATTGGGAACACCACTGGCGCAACAATCAGCAACAGGCCAGATGGCTCCATGAACTGGCCACCAATCAACAGCAAAATGTTGACCGCGATCAGGAAGGTGAACCAGTTAAAGCCAGCGTCCAGCATCAGAGCGGTAATTGCCTGCGGGATACGTTCTGAGGTCAAAACGTGGGCAAACAACAGGGCGTTGACGATGATGAACATCAACATCAGCGTTGTTTTTGATGCATCGACCAACACTTTGCGAGTGTCGTTGTGGAACATGGCCGTTGGGAATTTGCCAAACACCAGCCCCAGATTACGGCCCCAAATTGGCAAGCCTGCAACAATGTGTGAAGGCACCCGCGCAAGGCTAGATTCTGGGTCACGCCACATGGTGTAGGCGATCATCGCCGCCACACCTGCCACAAGGCCCGACCAGAAGCGTGCCGCAAGGCTTACCGCTTCATTGTCGCCAAAGGCAAAGAATGAAAGGGTCATCCAGAGACCAAATAGCGATAGACCATAAACGGTGGCAGAAAAGCCAATGCGGGTTTTGATCGGCGCATCTTCTGGCACCCAAGGAATGCCCTGCAATGGTCCCATGTCGCGATAAACAAAAATGGCGATAAAGAACGCATATACCGCAGCGACCGCTGCCGCCTCAGTTGGCGTGAACACGCCGCCATAAATACCGCCAAGGATGATAATGATGAGGAACAAGCCCCAACCGGCTTGCTTGCCGCCTTGCAGGATTTCGCCAAAGCCCTTCCAAGGCTCAGCTGGCAAGTTTTTCACCCGCGCCACAATGTAGATGGCAATCATCAGCATCGCACCAGCCACAAGGCCTGGGATAACACCAGCGAGGAACATACGGCCCACAGACACATCGGTTGCAGCCGCATAAACCACCATTACGATGGAAGGCGGAATGAGAATGCCCAAAGTACCCGCGTTGGCGATAATGCCGGCGGCGAACTCTTTAGAGTACCCCACCTGCATCATACCCGCGATGGCAATGGTGCCGATGGCCACAACGGTTGCCGGGGATGAGCCAGACAGAGCCGCAAACATCATACACGCAAGAACCGACGCCATGGCCAAACCACCACGGAAGTGTCCAACGGTCGCAATGGCGAAGCGGATAATGCGTTTTGCCACGCCGCCTGTAGACATAAAGGAAGCGGCAAGAATGAAGAACGGAATCGCCAGCAAAGTGTAATGCTGAGCGGAGTTGAACAATTGCAGCGCAACGGACGACATGGAGTCGTGTGATAGGAACGCAATAACAATGATAGATGATAGCCCAAGCGATACCGCCACCGGCACGCCTAGGAACAATAGCCCGAGTACGAGCGCGAATAGAATTGCAGCAGCCATTATGCACGCTCCTCTTTCAAGACATCTTTGTTTTCAGCCACCAGCTCTTCAGCTTCGTGACCGGCAATAATCAATTCGCGTTCCCCGCGAATAATCTGGATCATGGCTTGCAAAGATCTAAAGCCCAACAAGCCCAATCCAACAGGTAGGATCAAATAGGCCATCCAGCGCTTTACGCGTTCATCCAGACCCAATGGCTCTGAAATCCAGCTTGGATATTTCAGGTCCTCAAGCCCCAATTGTAGTTGATACATTTTTGACCAGTAGACCACGGCGCCGCCTTTTGACGAGACGCCAAAAATTTTCATCCAATCAACCGAAATCAGCATCACCGCATAGAGCAGTGTCGCTGCCGCGCCAAAGATTGCCGCGTAGCGCAAACCCTTTTTCGGCAACATCCGAATAAAGGCATCAACACCAAGGTGAGTGCCCATTTTCACCCCGTATGACATGCCGAACAGAATTAGCCATGCAAAGATGATGCGGGTCAGCTCCAGCGCGCCGCCAAAGCTTGCGTTAAATCCGTAGCGCATAACCACTTGCACAAATGAGATGATGGTGATGAGCGCCAAAAGGATTGCCAACACGTTTTCTTCGAGCCGTGTGACCGCGCTTTCCCAGCGCCGTTCGGCTAAAAAAAGCGCAAGGATGAGCAGTCCGGTGCCCGCATAAAGCCAGGTCGCAGCCATTGTCTTTCCCCAAAACTTAAGAATTGTCGATGCTTCATACTGGGCATCGTGCCAGATTTAGAAGCGGAGCGCGAATGGCGCGCCCCGCAATTGTGCATAAGTCGCTTTGAAGCCTACATGCCTGCAGCTACAGCAGCATCGATAACGTCTTGACCGATATCGTCAGCAAACTGTGCCCAAACTGGCTTCATTGTGTCGACCCAAACCTGACGTTGCTCAGGTGTTAGCTCGCGTACAACGCCACCTGCAGCCACGATGTTCTCACGTGCTTGCTCGTTCAAAGCTGTTGCTTTGGCGTTTGCTGCCACAACTTCTTCGTTGAAGATGGTGAGGAATTGATCACGAACTGCTGGGTCCAAACCGTCGAGCCACTCTTTTGAAGTGATCGCTAGGTATGTAAGCAATTGGTGGTTGGTTACAGTCACACCGTCTTGCACTTCAAAGAATTTCTTTGAGTAGATGTTTGACCATGTGTTTTCCTGACCGTCCACAACGCCAGTTTGCAGCGCGCCATAAACTTCAGAGAAGGCTAGCTTTTGCGCTGAACCGCCCATTGCTTCAATCATCGCCACAGCCACGTCAGATGTTTGAACGCGGAACTTGAGGCCAGATGCATCAGATGGTGCAATCAAAGGCTTCTTGGCTGAGAAGTGCTTTAGACCATTGTAGATATAGCCAAGGCCGACATAGCCTTTGTCGTTGATGGCGTTCAATAGGTCTTTACCTACCGGACCTTGTGTGAAGTTGTTTACAGCGTCCATGTCTGAGAACAAGAACGGTAGATCAAACACACGGTACTTCTTGGTAAAGCTTTCGAATTTTGAAAGCGAAGGTGCCGCCACTTGAACGTCGCCCAAAAGCAATGCTTCCATCACTTTGTTGTCGTCAAACAATGTTGAGTTGGCGAACACTTCCATACAGGCTGTGCCATTCATCTCTTCATTGATGCGTTTGGCAACCGCTGCAGCAGCTTCACCTTTTGGGTGACCAGTTTCTGCTGTCACGTGGCTGAATTTGATAACGATTTCGCCGCTGTCGCAATTCGCAAGAGCTGGTGATGCCATTAGGCCCGCGGTAACCGCAGCGCCAACAAGTAGTTTCTTGAACATTTATGTTCCTCCCCAAAGGATGTTTGAGTTTTGACGACCTCCTGCCGCCACTCGCAATTAACATTGCAAGCACCGTGCCAAACTCGCATCTCGAAACTAAATCGTTATTTTTCAATAACTTAAACAAAGGATACTGGGATCAAACGGCATGGAACTCAACCTATGTGTAGAAACGCACACAGCCAAATTGCTTCGATGTGTCGAAATCGACACATTAGCCATGTGGCGTTGAGATGTCGTATTTCTTCATTTTTTCGTAGAGCGCCTTGCGCGAAATTCCAAAAGCTTCGTAAGTGGCCTTGATCGAGCCTTGCTGTTTGGCAATTTCGCTTTCAATCAGCGCCTTTTCGTAGGCTGCCATTTTTTCAGGCAAGGTGCGGTCTGATTGATCCACTACAATATCTTCGCTATTGGGCAAACCAAGGCCCATGCCAAGGACAAATCGGTCCGCAGAATTTCGCAATTCACGCACATTGCCCGGCCAGTCATAGGCATGAAGCTGCGCCACGATTTCCGGCGTTACCTCAGGAATTTCTTTGCGGAATCGTGCACGCGCTTGGCGAGCAAGGCGATAGAACAACATCATGATGTCTTCACCGCGATCACGCAAAGGTGGCAGATCAATCGTGGCAACATTGAGCCTGAAATAAAGGTCCTGGCGAAACTCGCCATCATTGCTGGCAGCGGCCAAATCAACTTTGGATGCGCCCACAATTCGAATGTCTAATGGGATGGTTTTGTTGGACCCCAACCGTTCCAGTGTGCGCGTTTCCACAACCCGCAATAGCTTCACCTGCACATCAAGCGGCATGGATTCAATTTCATCCAGAAACAGCGTGCCGCCGTTGGCATATTCGATCTTGCCAACCCGCTTTTGCGTCGCGCCGGTAAAGGCGCCGGCTTCGTGCCCAAACAACTCACTTTCAATAATCTCTTTGGGCAATGCGCCGCAGTTTACCGCGACAAATGGCTTGTCTTTGCGGTTTGAGTGATCGTGCAGCGCGCGTGCCACAACGTCTTTGCCCGCGCCGGTTTCTCCATTGATCATAATATCAATGTCTGCATCGCCTAGCATCGTCACCTGTTGGCGAACCCGCACCATTTGCGCTGATTTGCCAATCAGCGTTTCGTCCAACAATCCATCCGCATCAATTTCTTCTCGAAGAATGCGGTTTTCAAGTACCAGCCGACGCTTTTCAATTGCGCGCGAAATCACTGCGGAGAGCTGGTTCGGGGGAAACGGTTTTTCGATGAAATCATATGCGCCGTCACGCATGGCGCTCACCGCCATTGCCACATCGCCATGCCCGGTAATGAAAATCACAGGAATGGCTGGGTCCACATGCATGACCTTTTTCAAAAACTCCTGACCCGTCATCCCCGGCATGCGCACATCAGAAATGACGGCACCGTGAAACTGAAAGGAAACAGACGACAAGGCCGATGCGGCACTGGCAAACGCTTTCACATCAAAACCATCTAGCTCAAGCGCTTGCACCAATGCGTGACGCAAATCGTCGTCATCGTCGATAAGCAGAACCTGCGGATCAGATATCGTCACTATTGTTCGCCTTTGTTTGTTGCGGCAACTTCACATAAAACGCGGCACCGCCCAATTGGCTGGCGCCAATTTCAATCTCGCCACCAAAATCGTGCACAATGTTGTACGCAATGGATAGCCCCAAACCCAAGCCTTCGCCAACATCCTTTTGGGTAACAAAGGGGTCAAAGATGCTCTCTTTGTCTTTTTCGGTGATGCCGTCCCCTGAATCTTCAACCGTAAAAATGACGCTTTCCGGGTCATGACTGACCGCTAGTCTCACTTGTTTCTTGGCGCTGTTTTCTGCTGCATCTACCCCATTGCTCAGCAAATTCACCAGCACTTGCGACAAGCGCAAACTGCCGCCGCGCACGGTTAAGTCAGCAGGAATATCTCCAAGTTCGATGTCGACTTTCTTGTCGCGCGCATGGGGCTCAACCAATGTTATCGACTCTTTGACCAGGCTAGGCACCGATACATCGCGCATACTCGTGCCAGGTTTTCGGGCAAATGATTTTAGCGTCTTGGAAAGCTTAGCCATGCGTTCAGTCATGGATGAAATGCGGGTTAGGTTGTCCCGTGCAGCGTCTTGTCGGTCTTTATCCAGAAAGGCTTGTGCATTATCCGCATAGGCACGAATAGCGGCAATGGGTTGATTATATTCGTGAGACAGTGCTGCGGACATTTGGCCAATTGATGCGAGCTTTGCAGATTGCATCAACTCATTCTGCGCCTGCCTAAGCGCCGCTTCTGCGGCAATCCGTTCCTCATATTCTTTGCGCAATTCATCGGTTCTTTTGCGCACCCGCTCTTCCAACTCTCGTGCGGTGGCTTGTTCTTCCGCCAAGCGAACCACTGCGATGTGGCGGCGTTGCAGCAATACGAAAATCATGCCCGCGACAATTATTGCGGATAACATAATGATCAATATTGTTTGCTCTCGCGCCACGGCGACGGGTCGATCATCCTCCAAAACATTGAGGTGCCAATCAAGCAATGGCAAATACTCACCTCGACCGACAAAACTGATCTGATTTGCGCCTTCGCCCACTTGAATAATTTGCGCCTTTTCGCCGTAAGATTTGAGCACTTCCGCTGGAAGTATCCCCGCCAACTGGTTCGCGACAATTTTCTGACCATTTGGGTTGGTCACAAAAATCGGCTCATTCAGCAGGCCCCACGCATCCCCCAATTGCTGCAAATTTACATAGACAACCACAATGCCAATAATGCGCCCATTCCAGCTCACGCCATGGGAAAAGCCATAGGCACTTTCTCCATCGCTGGTTAAGAGAGTAGCTCGTCCTAAACGCCCCTCTGCGCCCGCCCGGATCAGTTTCTCATCAATGATTTGTGGGGCAAATCCGGTTTCATTTGCTTGGGCAAGCACCGTGCCATCTGGACGGGCAAACTGAACATTGGCAGCGCCTGACAACCCGGCATATTGCACCACCAATTCATCTGCGATGTCTTTGGCAACATTTGGGTTTTGCATGCGGAACAATATTGCCACATTGGGTTGGCGCGCCACGACCCCAGTGAGCAATCGAAACTTGTCGAAAATGCCGTTGATGGTTTCTTTTTGCAAAGCCAAAACTTCATCAATTTCAGCATTGAGCCGTTGGCGCTCCCGTGCCTCTGTCCAGGGCACACCGAAATACAAAATCGCCAAAGTGCCAACGCTGACCACAACAAGCAGCGCTGCAATTTGCAGACGGAAATTTCTCACAATCGGATCAACAACACTCATGCCGCGACTATCTTATGCCCACATCGCATAAGTCAATCGAGCATTTTTGATGGTGCGAAGCGTTTAAGCCGACTTGATGATCGCTCCAACCACATTGACCGCGCTTGACAAAGTTTCATCTGAGAGGTGTGCATATCGCTCTGTGGTTTTGATATGCGCATGTCCGAGGAGCCGCTGCACTTCATAAAGCGAGCGACCAGAATTGACCAAGAAGCTCGCAAATGAATGACGCAAATCATGCATTCGAACCTCCGCCAACCCCGCGCGTTTTCGGGCTGTATCCCAGGCGTAAAAAATAGTTCGGAAGGGCTTTGCTGTTTCAGGATTGGCGAACAAATAGGCACTCCTATTTTTGCTTTTCAGCCGTTCAACCAACGCGATAGCCTCATCGCTCAGAGGCACTTTGCGCGCTTTACCTGATTTCGTAATGGGGATCACCCAAATGCGATTATTGAAATCGAAATCGGCCCACTGTGCGTCTAACACTTCGCGTTTCCGCGCACCTGTCAACAGCAACAAACTGACGATTGGTTCAAGCAGTGTGTTTGGCGATCTCTTGATCTCATCGAACAGGCGATTGACTTCAAGCGGGGTTAAAAAGCGTTGCCGTTCATTATTCAATCGAAACAACTCGACGCCGGAAGAAGGGTTAGACGATATGTTAGGCACTTGCCATTTGATGGCAAGATTATACATGAAGCGGATCAAAATCAGCACACGGTTGGCCGTGCCCGGCGCATAGCCCAAACCACACAATCCATGATGAAATTTTGAGATATCGCTGGTTGTTACAACGTCTAATCGCTTATGCCCAAACACCGGCGCCACATGGTTTCGGTAGATGCTCTCATCGCTCTTCCATGAGCGCTTATAGCCCTTCACATAGGGTAGATATCGCTCGGCAAAGAACTGATTAAAGCTTGGCACTTGGCGCAACGCCTTACGCTCTGAATGTGGATCCGCCCCCAAAGCCACCCGCGACATTGTTTGGATGGTGTGCCGTCGCGCGGCTTCCAAATCAATTGAGGTTGCATCCCCGATTTTGATGTTTTTCTGGTCACCATATTGATCTCGATAGCGAACATAGTAGGTTTTTCCACCACTCGCCCGCACTTCAAGAACTAACCCCTTAGTCTTTTGATCCGAAAATACAGTCTTTTGCTTTTCTTCTGGGCACTTTGCACTTTGTACAAATGTCCTTGTAAACTTCTTAATCGGCATTTTTCTTTTACACTTTTACTTTTAGTGCTTGGCGTTTCATCCCCATTCTTTTGCCAGTCAATCAAACCACAGTAGAAGCAAACCCTTTTTAGCACGTAATGCGCCAAATTAAGGTGATCCGTCCTGCAGTAGAAATTGACTATTATTTAAACGCGCGGCCAGTGACCTGACGCTAACATATTCACATTGCTGAATTTTTCATCAAATCAATGCAAAATAGACTTCAAAATGGGGAAGTCTGTTAACGCCTTATCGCGCGTTTATTCAAATAATTCAACACTATATATATGAACAATCAATTCACGATCGCGCATTTTTGGCGCTCTTTCGTGACTCTGTGAAATATCAACTCAATATACTAATCGAACAAATCAACCCTCCTCCCAATATTTATGCACATTTCACTTTAGACATACTTATAGCCTCACTAACAGTCTAGTCCGTAAAAAGTGCAATACTGTAGTTGTATTTGATTACTTAAAATCAACTACAAATTCACATAAGCAAATATTTAATCACAACCCACACCTTATCAGTGGTTGTACCACTGCGCATCCCCCAATTGTATCACGTAATTCTGCATACGAATTTTACGCAGCTTCTATCCAATGTGCGGCGCGTTTCGCACGTTTGACAGCAGCTGCATGGCATAGCGCCTGTGTGCGCCGTGCCGACCGCTCTGCTGGCAAAACCTCCAAGATCGTCAATCTTCCGCCCCATGTGGCCCCCCGCCTTTTGGTGGCGGATTTTGGCGAACTTGGGAGGTTGGGAGTGTGTTGAACAGTTTTCTGATCAGCACTGCATCTTAAAATCAAAGACCATTGGGAAGGGATTTATCTAATGGGCGCTAAAGAAACAATTACCCAGATTTACGTGGGTTACTATGACCGGGCACCAGATCCAGTTGGATTGCAGTACTGGATTGGACGCTTGAATGACGGCATGAGTGTTGCTGACATTGCGCAGTCATTTTCTGTTCAGGACGAATCGACTGCCAAATATCCATATTTGGTGACACCTGATGTGATTTCACCGAAATCATTCATCAATGATATCTACCAAAACTTGTTCAACCGCGCACCCGATGCTGAAGGCGAAGCTTATTGGTTGGCGCAACTTGCTGGTGGCACACCTGTTGGCGAAATGATCATCGACATCATTTCTGGTGCAAAAGATGATGACACCAACAAAGACAAAACAATGCTCGACAACAAAGTTGCCGTTGGTATTGATTTTGCAGAAGACACGGGCCTAATCTCTGGCTTGGACTATGAAAACAACACGGCAGCAAAGAAAGCTGCTGCTGACGTGCTTGACGGCGTTGACGCAACAGAAGCTTCTGTAACCGCTGCAAAAGCAGAAACAGATGCGTTTGTTTCTGGTGAAGGCGTTGTTGGTAAAACACTTAACCTGACCACTGGCATTGACCAGGGTGATGCATTTGTTGGCACTTCCAACAATGATACATTTGTCTCGGACAACACAGTCGGCGCCGCACCTACTGCTTCTGCGGCGGACATCCTTGACGGTGGTGCAGGCACAGACACACTGAATATCTATAGCGGTCCGGGCTTAGGCATTAGCGTTCCACAAATCTCAAATATCGAAAACGTTAACATTTTCGACGCTGATGTAAACGTTGATTTTTCTGGTGCAACAGGCGCGAAAATGGTCACCATGACACGTGGTGACGGTCAAAAAACCGTTACCGTGGCCGATGGCACTGAAGTTGGTTTTAAAGATATCACACTAGCAAGTGACGGTGCTGCCGTTGATCTTGGCGCGAATTTTGGTGGTACGGCAACTGCTGCAACTGTTCATCTTGACAAAATCTCAGCGGGCACAACACCAGGCAACGATGATGTTACGATCATGGGTGCAAAACTTACAGACGTAACAATCAAAACTGCCGGCACAAAAAGTGCTGTAAATTCACTGAACGTTGCCGGCGCAACCAAAGTTACTGTTGATGCCGGCGTTGATCTTTCAACCGCAGGGCTTAACACCACTGGTATTGATGGAACCCTAATGGTTACCGGCGCAGGCAAAATCACACTAGGCGCGCTGGACCCTGGCTTTGATACGATCGATGCGTCTGGCAACACTGGTGGTGTTTTAGCAACCCTTGATGGTGAAAAAGACACCAATTTCAAGGGCTCTTCCGGAGATGATACTGTAACTGCGGGTTCATCTTATGCTGCAAGTGCTACCGCTGCTATTGATGGCGGAGATGGCACCGACAGTTTGATTCTGACAAACTCGAATCAGATTGATGCCGCAGCCGAAGGCGCTCGTTACACAAACTTTGAAACTCTGAACCTATTCAACTCTGGCGCTGGCGCAGTGGACATGGATCACATCGCAGGCATCACAAAGGTTGTTTTGGATGACGACGGTGCGGGCGCATCTGTTAAAGACCTATCCGCAGCTCAAGCTGCTGCTATAACAGTTGCAGATGGATCCGGCGGCCTCGGCATCAACGTCAAGGGCGCTACAGACGTTGGTCAAAAAGACGTCGTAAAAGTATCAGCAACAACCCAAGAAACTGCTGGCGCCAACACTATCGCCTTTGGTGCGGTCAGCATGGCGGGCGTTGAAACGCTTGAAATCACTGGCAACAGCACGACATCTGATACCACAGCGGCGCTTTCAAAAACTGGTAGCGTTACTTTGACAACTGCAGGCGCGACAGCTTTGGAAAACATCAAGCTAGTCAATGGTGGTGTAAATAACACCAATGTTGCTGACAACAACAGCATCACAGTTGATGCTGGCCATACTGGTCTCAACCTTGTCGTTGACGCCTCAGGAACAACCG
The DNA here is from genome assembly GCF_030159895.1 of Maritalea porphyrae. GTDB lineage: Bacteria > Pseudomonadota > Alphaproteobacteria > Rhizobiales > Devosiaceae > Maritalea > Maritalea porphyrae. The sequence continues at coordinate 746,508 of NZ_BSNI01000002.1, read as the reverse complement.
GTGACACAACAATCAATGCTGCTGCTTATAATACGGCGACGGGCACAAAATTGACCGGCGGCTCTGGCAACGACGTACTTAGTGGTTCAGGCCAAGCTGACACGATCGTCGGTGGTGCTGGCGACGATACAATCACTGGTGATGCGGCTACAACCGTCCTCACAGCAGGCACTGCGCAGGTATCAACATTGACTGTTGCGGGCACAATTGAAGTTGGAGACGTGTTCACTGCGACTGTGAATGGCACGGACTATAGCTTCACCGCAGCAGCGACAACTGCTGCCTCGGTGGCTACGGGACTTGCCGGTGTCATCGGCAATGCTGGTGGCGCACTTGGTGGTGCTGCATCTGCCGCCGGTGGCGTTGTAACTTTAACCGGCCAAGGAAATGGCTCGGCGTTTACTCTAAGCAGCACCGCTTCAAATGTGCAGGCTGTCAAGGAAACCTCGACGATTACTGTTGCCACAGGCACCTATGATGTTGGCGATGTGATTACGACGACAGTACAAGGCACGGCTGTAACATACACGGTCGCTGGCACACCTGAGGACCAAGACGCAGTTGCCGCAGGCATTGCCGCCGCAATCCAGGGCAACGGAGCAACCGCAGCGGTCGTTGATGCAACTGCAGCAACTAATATAGTCACTTTGACCAGTGACATTGCAGGTGTTGCATATTCGTTGACCTCAACGGTGACCACAAATGCTGCCGCTACTCAAGCCACCGAAACACTCACTCCGTCTGACCTTGAAACGGGCGAGCTGTTCACGGTGACGGTTGGCGGCTCCTCCTATAGCGAAGTGTTTAACACCGATGTTTCAACAACATTGGCCAACTTTGTGACTTCACACGGTGCGGCCATAAACGCGCAAACTGGCGGAACACTTTCATCTACAGCAACAACAGTAGTTATCACTGGGCCAGCAAGTGGTGCAGCCCTAACGGGCGGTGGCGTAGCTGCCGGCATTACCGGCGGCGATGGTGGCACCGTATCCGCAGCTTCTGTTGCAGGTGTCAGCGTAACAGCCAATGCCAACCCAACAGTTGCTGAAACTGTTGCTGCGGTTCAACAAGGCGCAACCAATACACAAGACCTGAACTCAGCAACCACTCAAACCGCAGTAGCCGAGGTGACATCAGGTGGTTCTGCTGCAGACAAACTAACTGGTGGCACTGGTGACGATGTGTTTACTTTCCTCGCTGGTGGCTCAAATGCTGCAAATGTGGACGTGATCACAGATCTTGATCTAGGTAGCAACGCTGCGTCCGGTTCAGTGGACACGCTAAGCTTCCAAGACACATTTGGCGGCACATTGACAACAACAACATTGGCGGCGTCAGAACCGACCATTGATGCTCAGGCAAATCTGACTGCTGCATTTGGTGTTGCAGTGGCCGCATTGTCAGACGGTGAGGCAGCAACCTTCACCTACGGGTCAAAGACTTACCTCGCCTTCGATGGTGCAACCAACGACTATTTGGTCGACGTGACCGGCATGACAGGCACACTAGACGCAAGCGATCTCGCTGTATTCTAGAACCTGCTAAACCAATCTCCCACCGCGTACGCGCGGTGGGTTCTTTGCTTCATATGAAGCGCTCAGTTTTCAAATCATTTAGGTTCAATTTCATTTTGTAAGTTTGATCATGTCCAATTATCACCCTTCTTCGCATCAAAACCAGTTTCTGCTGGATGGGGATAAGCGCATTTTTATGGATGATTTGAGCGACAATGCCAAAGCGCAGATGATCAATATCCAAGCCACGGATGATCAGATTTTGCACCTGCGACACCGCTTAGACCTGTTGCACCAGATGCGCGATGAAGTGGCGCGCGAGCTGTATCAACTTCTCAAAATTGATGGCCTTTTAGACTAGCTTCTGCTGATTGTTCCAAAATAGTTATCCCCGCCCCACGCACATCCCTTATGCTTGTTTCATCTTTGCTATTGGTTCCGCATGGGTTGTTGACGAACAATTGGAACAGCGTGGTGGCAGATTTTGGGGACGTAGAGCTTAGGCTTTCCCTAGTTTTTGCGATTACGCGAAGGCGAAGAGGCGGAAATATGGTCGGGCCGCCGATCATATCGCACAAATTGAATTGTCCAGTCTGACACCGAAGGCAGGCGTAAATCATTGGGCAGCAAGTTGAAGCTGTTCTGTTATGCACAGGCAAGGGAAAAGGAGGACGAAGCGATTTATCGCTGAGGACCTCGGGCGACGTTTCGCCCGCCCTGCCGGAGGGGCAGTATTTGTAATAGGACGGTTTTGGTCCGTCATGACAAATACGGTACGCCCCGTGAGGCAAAACAATGATCGATCAACGGATCATGGTGTAGCTAAGGGGATAAACGGGTGAGCACCCCGGGGCATTCAACTCGTTGCGCAAAAATTGCCGTCGCACGAGGCGTTTATTGTCTCAATTTTTATCTACAAAGCCGGAGCCAATATGCGCCTCGTGCCCCATAAACCCGATACCGCAAATGGCTTGCAGCCATGTTGCGTTAAATGTGCTGAATTGTCGAACTAAGTGGCTTTAGCCAGCAACACCTTGCGCGGGTCGAAATGGGCGATCACGGAGACATTGATCTTGAGGCGGCAATAATAATAGAGCAGCGCGGCGCGCACGATCTGCGATAAAGCGGTGCCGACCGCTGCACCTAAAATGCCAAAGATGGGCACCAGAGTAACCGAAACAGCAATGTTGAGCACCAATGCATAGGCAGCAATTAAAACGTTAAGCCGCTCGCGGCCGACAACAATGAGTAAGCTGGAGGCCTGTCCAACTATTGATTTACCAACCAAACCTAAGCCGATGACAGCCATGATGATCTGGCCGGACAAAAACTCCTCGCCAAACAACGACAGCAACAACGGGCCAGCGGCAAGGGTGACCAACACGGCGGGAATGGTGAGCCAAAATGTCCAGGTCGATGCCATGTGCACCCGATGCTGCAGCTCGGTCCGGTCGCCTACTGCGTTGGCCAGCGAGAATTCTCGGGCGAACACCAACATAAAGGCATAGTGAATGAAGCCAGCAATCGCCATACAGCGCAGGGCGGCAAAGTAAACTGACACGCTTTCAGAAGGCATCATAAACCCAAGGATGACGATATCAGACCAATAGAGCAGCTCTTCAACGCCGGTGACCACAACCAAAGGCACCGCGGCACAGATCCAGTATCGGCGCAAGCGTTTGCGGTGGTTCTGGCTGGTTGCAGGCTTAACCCGCTTAACGTGTAGCTTTATGAAAATCGCCTGCAACAAAATCAAGAACAGCGTTACGGCGATTGTTACTGCGAGCGCGAGTTCTGCGGTGAGTGGGATATTGTTGAGGCTGATAACAAATAGCGCCCCCATGACAATTAGCGGCCGAACGATAAACCCAGGCACCACCGCCATCATGGTCCAACCAAGACCGCGCGCAACGCCTTCAATGTATAATTCAAGCGCCAAAATCGGCAGGCCGACTGCCAGTACAATGGCTGAACCCATCATATTATCGGCAAGTAGGTGCCCAAAGAAATAGAGCGCCGAACCACACAATATTGCGGTGGCTATTGAAGTGGTGATGATGAATTTGAGGCCATTGCTCATGAAGCCATAAGTGAGATCTTCGCGCAGACGCGTTGCATATCGGGGCAAAAAGCGCACAGCGCTTTCGGAAAAACCCATCACCGAAATATGCGTAAGAATAACCTGCCAAGTCCAAAAGGTGACAAAGATGCCGTAATTTTCAATGCCCAAACTCTTGGCCAGGTAGATTTGGAAAATGTAGGCCAAGCCGGCGGCCAGAATGCGCGATGCCAATGCGGACATTGCCCTGATGACCGCTTGCAACTGCCCAACTCGTGAAAGCAGTTCCCGCGCCTTATGGCCAAGTTGATTTATCAATGTGGGAACGCCCTAATTGGAGGTTTGGCCGCGCAGGGCGCGCACAATGTGCAAAATCTTCAACCGCCAATTGCTTGGCAAGCGATTAAAATAGGATTTGACCTTTGGACGCACATGCAATTGCCACAACACGCCGACAAGTTTGCCGCGCCAAGAGCGCGCAATCACGCGCGTTTCGAGCGGAATGGCATTGTTGGACCAACTGTCCTTATATCCAGCGGGTTCCGCCAACAGATCATATTTGCCAACGCCAGTTTCAATTGCCCAGCGTAAAGCCTCCTCGATTTGGATTTTGCCAACTGAGTGCTCGCGCATGTCCCAATCGAACGCACCAATATAAGAATAATAATGTCCTTGCTGAAGAAATCCGACCTCTACCGCAACAGGTTTATCGTCGAGCATCAGCGCGCCAGCGACGGCGCCCGTCTTTGTGGCCTCATCGCCTGGCAGCGACAAAAGGCATTCGCTTAATCCAGCCATTGTCAGTTTGGCATCGTTGCGACCCGTCTGCTTCAACCAACCGGTCTTCATGTGCAGGGCGGCTTTCACCAAGCGCGCATATTCATCAGTTCCAGCGAAGAAACTTTGGTAAGTTACGTGGCCTAGTTTGGCCAATTTATTCTTGCGTTTGTTGCGATTGCGGCGCGTGGATTTCGAAATACTCGCTTGGTACTGCGCAAAATCTTGAAACTGGCTCAGATCAAAAATGGAGGCAACTTCGTTGACCGGCGCAACAAGACCTAAGTCCCAAGTCGCACTGTGTAAGGCGCTGTTGGTCGGAATTTTGGGTAAGCTGACAAGGTCGACATCGCACTTTGCAATAACCGCTGACACAAATTCACCAAGCCGTTTCGCATCAACACTTTCACTGTCCACAATCAGATTTGAGTATTCTGCATGTGGCGACGTGAAAGGCAGCATTGCCTTAGTGGATAGTGGAAGCAGATCAGAAACTAGCGGCCAGACAGCAACGAGTTCACCGTGCTGCCAAAGCGTAAATATCTCAATTTTTGCGTCTGGATTATGTTGGCCAACGGTGTGCCACCAATGATGACACCAATCATAGCTTTGAAAGAATATGAAGCCCTGGGTGCTTCGCTGCTCAAGGGCACGCCAGTGGGGCGCAAGTTCGGCGAACCGTTCAGCGGTTTGGATGTGTTCAATACAATCAGTCACTGGTGGCAAAGCGTCAACTCGGAATCCAATCGGTCGGCTCTTCAAAGACCGTTCGATTTTGCCATGCACCAAATCCATAATCACTCTTGCCTCGCCGCGGAAATGTCCGGTCTACAAATCCACCAATTCACCCCAACGCGCATGGGCAAGTGCAGCAGATCGAATCCATGCATTTATTTGCCAGAAAAGTGGCTAGCTTGTCGAACACTTGTCTCATTCTTCGTTAACAGCGAAAGCGCCGGCGAAGAGACGTTGATCGGAGCGAAAGAGCACCAAACCTAATTGCAACTTGATTCAACTGCACAATCTGGGAGCCAATCTATTGTTTACCAAAATACGCCCAATGACTTCGATCAAAAATCACAATCGAACAAACTCGGCAATTTGGGAGGACCGTCGAGCGTTCGGAATAGCATCTAGGGCCGCTCACCAACTAAACAAGCAATTGATATTGCTACGCATTTTCACCCACTCGGGATTTATTCAGTTCCTTGAAGGTTTTAGCGGCATCGATTTACGGTTCTGTAAGGCAATCAATATTAACCTTGGAAACAAGTAGTGCAGTTCTCAGGTCGTATCGCATGTTGAAATTCAATGGTCTTACACGTTTAAAAATATCGCAACGCATCTTGTTGCTCACCATTACTGGTGGCTTGTTGTTCTTAGTCTTAGGCGCAGGGTATTTCTATTCGCTTGTCACATCCGCATCGGTGAAAACCGAAGAACAGCGGTTTGCGCAGATCGATAGATCGGCAAACCAGCTTAAGGCGATGGTTTTGGATATGCAGTCGGTTGAAAAAAACTTCCTTCTGCACCCTTCTCTTGAAATGCTCGAGCAGGTCGCATCGGACGAAGCGGCAATTGCTGAGAAGCTCGCTGAATTGCGCACTCATCTTAAAGCTGAGCAGATGGTTGCTTTGGCAGATAGCATTGATGGGCAACTGGGCGAGCGCACGACATTGTTCAAAAATGTCGGCGATATAACCGTTGAGCTTGGACTTGCAGCAGATGAGGGCATTCGGGGCAACTTGCGCTCTGCTGTCAAAGCAGCAGAAGAAGAATTGCAGCGTGCTAACTTAGATGTTCTGACCATTAAAGTCTTGATGATGCGTCGGCACGAAAAAGACTTCATCATACGCGGCGATGAGAAATATATCGGCGATTTGGATTCGCGCGTGAGCGAATTTCAGATGCAGATCAACTGGACACCGCTTGCCGACGACAAAAAGAAAGAGATTTCGGAGCTTATTGGCACTTATCAGGCAGAGTTCAAGACCTTTGCAGCAAAGTCCAAAGAACTTGAAGCCGCAGTTGGCAGCCTAGATACGCTATATGGCCTATTGCTGCCCAACATTGATATGTTGCTCGACGAAGCTGATCTTGGGGTAACTGATGCGGTTGAGAACCTTGCAGCTGTTGAACGCAATTCGACGATTATCTTCTCAAGCGTCATTGGTTTCGCCCTATTGTTCATGATTGCGGCAGGCACGATTATTGGGCGATCAATCGCATTGCCACTCAATAAACTTGCAAATGTTGCCGAAGAGCTTGGTCAAGACAAGCTTGACGTGGAGATTGACGCCGACGACACCAAAACTGAAATTGGCACCCTTACCCGTGCGCTCATTGTGTTTAAAGAAAACGCCGTGAAGGTGGCTGAATTGGGCGCCGAAGAAGCTGCGCGTCAAAAGCAAATCGCGAAACGCGCTGAGATGATGGAAAATCTACAAGCTTCATTTGGTGAAGTTGTCGGCGCAGCGGCAGCAGGCGACTTCTCTAAACGCGTTGACGAGGATATCGCGGACCCTGAAATGGTGAAGCTTTCGCGCAGCGTGAACCACTTGATCACCACTGTTGATTCAGGACTGAAGAAAACCGGTGACGTGCTGGCGGCTTTGGCAAACACAGACCTGACCAAGCGGGTGGAGGGTAATTTTGAGGGCGCATTTGCACAGCTTCAGAATGACACGAACCGCGTTGCTGATCGCTTGACCGATGTGGTTGGCCAATTGCGTGACACCTCCAAAGCACTCAAAACAGCAACTACAGAAATTCTGGCCGGCGCGAACGATTTGTCTGAACGTACAACCCGCCAAGCGGCGACTATTGAAGAAACGTCAGCGGCAATGGAATCCTTGGCCGAAACGGTTTTGGAAAACGCCAAAGAAGCCGACAATGCGAGCGAAAATGCTGACCGCGTAAAAATGACCGCTGAAGAGGGCGGCGAAGTAATGCGCCAAGCCACAACAGCGATGGAACGCATTACAGAAAGCTCCGGCAAGATTTCCAACATTATTGGAATGATTGACGATATCGCGTTCCAAACCAATTTGCTGGCGCTAAACGCGTCTGTCGAAGCAGCACGTGCTGGTGAAGCTGGCAAGGGTTTTGCGGTGGTGGCCGTTGAAGTGCGACGCCTAGCGCAATCAGCGGCTGAGGCCTCTTCAGAAGTCAAAGCACTTATTGAGCAATCAGGCAACGAAGTTGATGGCGGCACCAAGCTTGTGGCCCAGGCTGCAGCAAGCCTTGAGCAAATGCTTGAAGCTGCACGCTCAAACAATGAATCTATGGTTTCTATTGCTGAGAAGAGCAAGTCTCAAGCCACAGCGATTGAAGAGATCAATATGGCTGTTCGTGAAATGGACGAAACAACCCAACACAACGCCGCACTTGTTGAAGAAACAAATGCCGCTATTGAGCAAACCGAAGCGCAAGCCAATGAGCTTGATCGGATCGTTGATGTGTTTGTAACGGAAAATGGCGGTACACCGCGCTTGCCGATTGGCGCGAACAATGAAGTGCCTGACGAATTGCCCGTTCAAACTGGCATTAAGGGGCTTCAGGAGAAGGTGCGAAGTGTTGCCAAAAGCTTCATCTCAAACGGCAATGCCGCCGTTGATGTTGACGCAGATGACGACTGGAAAGAGTTCTAATCGAACAACTTTAAAGCTACGAAAATGAATTAGGCGCCGCAGAAATGCGGCGCTTTTTTTTGTGGGCCTTGACATTGTGAATACAAATGCATACATTTGACATCAAATGCAGAAAGTTGATGACAATGCCAAAAACTGTACCGCTTTCCGTTCGCGTTTCAATGGAAGATGCTGATTTCATAGCTCAACTCAACATTGAAGGAGCGGTGACACCCAGCGACAAAATTCGCGCCATCATTGCAAATGCACGACTGCGCCAAAGTGAAGACCAAAACTATGAAGTGGCGTTACACAATGCACGAGATCAACTGGCAAGCTTGAACGATGCAGTAGGTCGCCTTGAATTGGAAGACCAAAAGCACTCGGAGCTGTTAGCGCTGTTTACAAATTGGCTTTCAGAGGCATTTGCATTTGTTCTCTCTGCTCGTCACAGATTACTAAATAATCTGATGACTTTGGAGCAATTTGAACATGGCATTTCTGAGCGAACTTTTCGTTTGATTGAAGCCGTTGCACGAATGGGTGTCACGTCTCAGGCACCATGCTATGAGAAAGGTATTGTTCGGCAGGGTTTCAACCCACTTATTGAGCTTTTAGACATGATTATAGAAAAACTAGAAAAGGATACTGATAATGGCTGAAGGAATTGCGAAGCGAGTTGGCCGCATCATTAGTGGCAGCGTGAATGCGCTGGTAGACGCTGTAGAAGATGCAACACCACAATTGTTGATGGAACAAGCTATACGAGAAGTCGACGAAGCCATCGATGAAGTGCGCGCCGAACTCGGTCGCGTAGTCGCTGGAAACCACCTAGCCAACAAGCACTTAGCAGACAAAAACGCAAAACACGCCGATCTTTCAGACAAGATCGAGTTAGCCATTTCTCAAAACCGCGAGGATCTTGCTGAAGCTGCCATCTCGGGACAACTGGACATCGAGGCACAAATTCCAGTGCTTGAACAGACCATTCGTGACAGTTCAGAGCAGCAAAAGGAGCTTGAGGGCTATATCGCTGCACTTCAAGCTAAAAAACGGGAAATGGAAGATGTATTGAAGGCGCAAAAAGTGGCCCGCAAAAGCCAAGCGACGATCAACCTCGACAACAATGCGAGCGGTTCACAAATCAACGTTGCCAGTAACGTGGCACGAAAGGTTGATGATGCAGGATCTGCATTTGACCGCATAATTGAAAAACAAACTGGTGTCTCGCTTGCGACTGGCCAAGTAAATGCTGATGCCGCCAAGATTGCTGAACTTGAAAAGCTAAGCAGAGACAGTCTGATCAAGAAACGTCTCGACGATTTGAAAAATCGAAGCGCGGGTGACGCTTAAGAAAGGGCACGTATATGATCGAATTTGTGCTGTCCCCTGCAAACTTGCCATTTAGCACGGCGCTGGCGGTGATGCTCATCATCGCCTTTCTTGAAGGCGTGGGCTCGCTGTTTGGCGCTGGCATTTCGAACATGTTTGGCGCACTTTTTCCAGACGTAGACTTTGACTTGGATGCAGATGGAGGTGATCTAGAATCACCGGGTGTCTTGGGTCGCTTACTGTCTTGGCTCAGAGTTGGCGAAGTGCCGATGCTTGTATTGTTCGTGGTTTTCTTAACCGCTTTCAGTCTCGCAGGATTTGCTGTTCAAAAGACCGCGCTTGATCTGTTTGGGTTGTACCTGCCAGCACTTGCTGCAATCATACCTGCCTTTATGGTGTCGATGCCGATTGTTCGTTTCTTTGGTGGCGTATTGGGACAAATCCTACCTAAAGACGAGACCGATGCTGTTTCAAAGATGAGCTTTGTTGGGCGCATGGCAAAAATCACCCTAGGCGTGTCCGCAAAGGGCTCTCCAGCCCAGGCCAAAGTACGCGATGAACACGGCAAGCTCCATTACATAATGGTGGAACCTGACATAATCGATGACATTTTCAAGCAGGGCGAAGATGTGTTGCTGGTACGCAGCGACGCCAACCTATTCTTCGCAATCCACCCAAAAAACAGCAGCCTTGGCACTGGCTAGCCTTATTACAACATTTGCGCGCACTTTGGCGCCAAGCGCAAACAATAGTTTAAAACATTAGTTAGGGAAGCAATATGTTCAACATAGGACTGATCAACATCCTCATTTCTGCCGGCATAATCGTAGTTGCACTGCTGACAATCGGCATCATTTTCTCGCGGCTATACCAACGCGCATCAAAGGAAATTTCTTTTGTCCGCACCGGTTTTGGCGGTCAAAAAGTCATTATGAACGGCGGCGCATTGGTATTTCCAGTTCTGCACGAAATTATAGCGGTCAACATGAATACGCTACGCCTACCTGTACAACGGGCAGAAGACCAAGCACTGATTACGCGGGACCGGATGCGCGTTGACGTCGTCGCAGAGTTTTACGTCCGCGTCCAGCCAACTGTTGAGTCAATCGCGAATGCGGCGCAAACGCTAGGTTCGCGCACCATGCGCCCTGACGAATTGCGGGTGTTGGTTGAAGGTAAATTTGTCGATGCGTTGCGCTCTGTCGCTGCGGAAATGAGCATGGAGGAATTGCACGAACAGCGTGTCGATTTCGTCCAAAAAGTACAACAAGTGGTGTCTGAAGATCTACTTAAGAACGGCCTAGAGTTGGAATCCGTTTCGCTCACCGGGCTCGATCAAACAGGAATGGACTATTTTAATCCCAACAACGCGTTCGATGCTGAAGGTTTAACGCGCCTCACCGAAGAAATTGAGAGCCGCAAGAAGATCCGAAACGACATTGAGCAAGATACGGCAGTGCAAATTCAGAACAAGAACCTGGAGGCATCTCGCCAGAAGTTCGAGCTGAGCAAAGAAGAAGAATATGCCCGCCTCCAGCAAGAACGTGAAATCGAAGTTAGACGTGCGCAGCAGGCTGCGGAAATTGCCACCGAGCAAGCTCAGAAGCAAAAGGACGCCGAGCGCGCCCGAATTGAAGCCCAGCAACAAATCAAGCAAGCTGAAATCGTTTCCGAGCGCGCAATTGAAGAAGAGCGCATTCAAAAAGAGCGGTTGATTGAGACACAAGATATCGACAAGCAAAAGACTGTTGAAATCGCCTCGCAAGATCGTCAGATTGCGATCGCTGAAAAATCCAAAGAACAATCTGTCGCAGAAGCTTTGGCTGATGAAGCACGGGCAAAGGCTGCTGAAGCGGAAGAGCGCGTGGCAACAGCTCGCCAACGTGAAATTGCTGAACGTCAGAAACAAATCGAGTTGATTGAAGCGGCAAAAGAGGCAGAACGTGATGCAATCAGCCTAAAGGTTGTCGCAGAAGCGCAAAAGGTTGCCGCAGCAGACAATGCAGAAGCTATTCGTGAAGAAGCCCGCGGTGAAGCGGATCGCATCACCATCACCGCCAACGCTGATGCAGAGGCAGAAAAAGTAAAAGCTGCTGCATCTGAGATCAGGTACGCCGTAGAAGCGTCAGGCAATCGTGCACTAAACGAAGCTGCAAACTTGCTATCGGACGAACAGATATCCATGCGCGTGAAATTACAGTTGATCGAGAACCTCGAGCAAATTATCCGCGAAAGCGCCAAGCCGATGGAAGCCATCGAAGGCATCAAGATTGTTCAAGTCGGCGGCCTCATGGGGAACGGTGAAGCGAGTGGAGCAGAAACTGGTGTTCCAGCGAACGGTGGGAACCTAGCAGACCAAGTCGTCAACAGTGCCTTGCGCTATCGCGCCCAGGCGCCACTTTTGGACAGTTTGCTAAAGGAAGTGGGCCTTGAAGGTGGTGACATCAATGGGCTGACCAATGTGGTGGACGAGCTCGTTTCTAAAACAAAAGGCAACGCTTCTATTGAAGCCGAACTGCCGACACCAGCACCCGAAGTGATTGCGAGCAGCAAGACCCAAAAACCAAATGGGGCGACAAAATCACCCAAAAAGAATGGATAGTTGACCGCTTACCCTATCTCCAACAGCAGCCGATGTTGGAGATATTAGGACAATCACTGAAGCGAGCCTTTGTGGCTCGCTTTTTTGTCTGCAGCAGCAAGCAAATTGCCAAATGTTTTGGTCTAGCAAATTGGTACGATAAACGATGCGGAAGGTTATTGGTGGAGCCAGACGGGATCGAACCGACGACCTCTTCGCTGCCAGCGAAGCGCTCTCCCAGCTGAGCTATGGCCCCACAAAAGGTGATCAACGTGGTCAAATCACCTTGGGTTATGGTGGCGCAAATTAGTCACAACGCGATTGTGTTGCAAGAGGGAATTTGCGCCCCAAACAAATTTTATAGATCTTCGTCTTTTTCGACCGGAATGTCCAAACCGATTTCATCATCGTCGTCGTCAGTCTCAAGGAATGTGTTGTCATCCTCAGAAGAAATTGGCTCGTCATCATCATCCAGATCAACGTCCGGGAGATTGTCGATCACATCATCTTCTTCGTCATCTTCTGCGTCGTCGAGTGAAATGACTTCAGCGCCTGCAACAACTGCCGCTGCATCAGTTTCCACTTCATCTGTGGCAACCTCTGCGACGACTTTTTCTTCTTTGATTTCTGGTGCGTCAGCTACGACAAGTTTAAATTCAGCGCCACAGCTTGGGCACAGAATAGGATCTCTGTTCAAATCGTAAAATTTGGTCGCACAGCTTTGGCACTGGCGCTTGGTTCCGCGGTCTGCTTTGGCCACTATTCTTACCTCGTTGAAAACTTAATTTGTTGGCAGGTTGGGTACGTAACGATCCCCGCTCTGTCAAATGCAAAATTGCAAAAAACGTCAAACAAGCCGTTCCAACCATTGTCGAGGTGTAATTTTGCGTGTTAGATGCGCTCGCGCAACATCAAACAACCTAAGAAAACAACTTTTACATGTCTAACCAACTTTCTAGCCCCACCCCATTGGCAGCAATGCGGTCGAACGGGCTTAAGGGCTCTATTGCCATGCCTGGCGATAAGTCAATTTCTCACCGCGCTTTGATGTTTGGCGCCATGGCGGTGGGTGAAACCGTAATTTCTGGCTTGCTGGAAGGCGAAGATGTGCTGGCCACTGGCCGTGCAATGAGCCAGCTTGGAGCAAAAATCGAAAAACGTGGCGAACATTGGCACGTGAACGGCGTGGGTGTCGGTGGCTTTTTGGAGCCGAACGACCCGCTTGATTTTGGCAATGCAGGGACAGGTGTACGTCTGGCCATGGGCCTTGTTGGCACTTATGATTTTGTGTCGCGATATACTGGTGACGCTTCGCTTTGCTCACGACCAATGGGCCGCGTGCTTGAACCGTTAAAGTCAATCGGCGTGCAAGTGCTTGAGCACAATGACGGCAAATTGCCCGTCGCATTGCGCGGACCTTCCATGCCCGTTCCAATCACCTATCACACGCCAGTTGCGTCAGCACAGGTTAAAAGCTGCATCATGCTCGCGGGTTTGATCATTCCTGGGATTACAACGGTAATTGAGGATATTTTCACCCGCGACCATACGGAAAAAATGCTGACCGGTTTCGGCGCGCATGTGCAAGTGACAACCGCCGCGGATGGTCAACGCACCATCGAGGTTGAGGGTCTACCAGACTTGCGTGGCCAAGAAGTGCAAGTGCCCGGCGATCCAAGCTCGGCGGCGTTTCCGATGGTTGCAGCACTGATTGTGCCGGGTTCTGACGTCACCATTGAAAATGTCCTGATGAACCCTACCCGCACCGGTTTGCTAATCACCTTGCAAGAAATGGGTGGCAACATTGAAGTTCTCAATGAACGGGTTTCCGGTGGCGAAGATATCGCTGATATTCGCGTGAAATATTCCGAACTTAAAGGCGTCACCGTTCCACCAGAACGCGCAGCTTCAATGATTGATGAATATCCGGTGCTGGCAGTTGCAGCCGCATTTGCGGAAGGGGCAACCTACATGCCTGGCATTGAAGAGTTGCGGGTGAAGGAAAGTGATCGTTTGTCCGCCGTTGCTGATGGCTTAAAAGCCAACGGCGTTGAATGTATTGAAGGCGAGGACTTCCTAACCGTTGAAGGTGGCTCGGGCAAAGTTGAAGGTGGTGGACGGGTGAAAACTCACTTAGATCACCGCATCGCCATGTGCTTTTTGGTGATGGGCATGGCCGCGCAAAAAGATGTCTCGATTGACGATAGTACTATGATTGCGACGAGCTTCCCCACCTTTACACCTGAAATGACGCGCCTTGGCGCTGAGTTTGGTCGTCCGAACAATTAAGGATCGTTGAGAGATGTTGATAGCCGTTGATGGGCCTGCTGCTTCTGGAAAAGGCACAATTGCCAAACGTTTGGCAGCCCATTACGGCTTATCACACCTTGACACGGGGCTCCTATATCGCGGCGTCGGCCAACAAATGATGGGACGAGAAGCCGATGCCAACTTTGAATCTCGCGCCATTGATGTGGCAATGAGCCTTGATACAGGCAATCTAGATGAAGAGGCACTCTCCACCGCAGAAGTGGGCCTTGCCGCTTCAAAAGTGGCGCAAATTCCTGAGGTGCGCAAAGCGCTTAATCGCTTGCAACGAGAGTTCATGGAGCGAGATGGCGGGGCGATATTGGATGGCCGCGATATTGGCACCCGAATATGCCCGCAAGCCGATGTGAAATTATTCATTACCGCGAATGCAGACACGCGTGCACGCCGACGCACCGAGCAGCTTTTGACTCGGGGCTTGGATGTGACTTATGATGGCATTCTTGAACAGATTGAAAAGCGCGACAAGGACGACCGGGAAAACCCCGCAGGTGCTTTTTTTCAAGCGGCGGATGCCCACTTGCTAGATACGTCAAAATTGAGTATAGAAGCGGCGTTCCAAGCGGCTCTTGATATTGTTGAGCGCGTTACTGGATAAAGACCAGCATCTTTGATGCTTAATCCATGTCTTTTTCCTTTGAGCGCCAGAAGCAAACAAGAATGAGGCATTTAGGCTCAACTGTTCTTGGATAAATCGGTGTATCAGACGTTGAATGCGGACCCTTTACGTGCCGGATTTGTTGGTTTCAACAATCGGGGTTAAGCGCATTTGGTATTTGATGCTTTTTGAAACACAAAACAAAATACGGCACGACGATCGGAGTACGCATGACAGACACTGCTGTCACGATGGAAGATTTCGAAGCACTATTGTTCGAAAGCTTTGAGGTTAATGAACCTGCAGAAGGCCACGTTGTAAAAGGCAAAATTGTTGCGATTGAAAAAGATCTCGCAGTAATCGACGTGGGTCTAAAAACAGAAGGCCGCGTGCCTTTGAAAGAGTTTGGCGCAGCTGGCCGTGACGGCACGCTTGAAGTCGGCTCTGAAGTAGAAGTTTATGTTGATCGCGTTGAAAACGCGATGGGCGAAGCGGTTCTTTCACGCGAGAAAGCTCGCCGCGAAGAGAGCTGGGTTCGTCTTGAAGAACTCTTCAACAAAAACGAACGTGTTGATGGCATCATCTTTAACCAAGTTAAAGGTGGCTTCACTGTTGACCTTGATGGCGCAACAGCGTTCTTGCCACGTTCTCAGGTAGATATTCGCCCAATCCGCGATATCGCACCTTTGATGAACATCTCACAGCCATTCCAAATCCTGAAAATGGACAAGCGCCGCGGCAACATCGTTGTTTCTCGTCGTGCTGTATTGGAAGAGAGCCGTGCAGAGCAGCGTTCTGAAATTGTTGGCAAGTTGGAAGAAGGTCAAGTTGTTGATGGTGTTGTTAAGAACATCACTGACTACGGTGCCTTTGTTGACTTGGGCGGCATTGATGGCTTGTTGCACGTCACTGACATTGCATGGCGTCGCGTCAACCACCCTTCAGAAGTTCTTACAATTGGTGAGACCATCAAGGTTCAAATCATCCGCGTGAATATGGAAACACACCGTATTTCACTTGGCATGAAGCAGCTTGAAGCTGATCCTTGGGAAACAATTGGTCAGAAGTACCCACTTGAAAGCCGCTTTACTGGCCGCATCACAAACATCACCGATTACGGTGCATTTGTTGAACTTGAGCCAGGCATTGAAGGTTTGATCCACGTTTCAGAAATGAGCTGGACCAAGAAGAACGTTCACCCAGGTAAGATCGTTTCTACTTCGCAAGAAGTTGAAGTTAAGGTTCTTGAAGTTGATCCAGAGAAGCGTCGTATTTCTCTTGGCCTCAAGCAGTGCCTAGACAATCCTTGGGAAGCATTCGCAGCTAAGTACCCACAAGGTACTGAAGTTGAAGGCGAAGTTAAGAACAAAACTGAATTTGGTTTGTTCATTGGCCTTGAAGACGATGTTGATGGCATGGTTCACTTGTCTGACCTTGATTGGAACCGCCAGGGCGAAGAAGCTTTGGAAGACTACAATCGCGGTGACATGGTGAAAGCTGTTGTTCTGGATGTTGATATTGACAAAGAGCGTGTTTCTTTGGGCATCAAGCAACTTTCAGGCGACCCATTTGCTGAAGCAACTGACGGCATGCGCAAAGGTTCAATCGTTACAACAACTGTAACGCAAGTGAACGATGGCGGCATTGAAGTTCAGTTGGCTGAAGGCGACCAGTTGGCATTCATTAAACGCAACGACCTAAGCCGTGACCGTTCTGAGCAGCGCCCTGAGCGTTTCGCAGTTGGTGACAAGGTTGACGCGCGTGTGATCCAGTTCGACAAGAAAACTCGTCGCATCACATTGTCAATTAAAGCCCTTGAAATCGCAGAAGAGAAAGAAGCTGTGGCCCAGTATGGTTCAACAGATTCTGGCGCTTCACTTGGCGATATTCTTGGTGCAGCTTTGCAGCAGAACACACCTAACGACTAAGCAACATTTGCTTTGTTGAAAAATTCGGACCGCCCGGCAGTTTTGTCGGGCGGTTTTTTATTGGAAAGCGTCAAGTATACGCGCTTGATTTTCAACGAAAGCCCGCGCTTCAATTTGCCAATGACGTAAGTGCCCTTCATCCTTGAGCTTAATCGCTGTCTTTTCACCAAGTAGTTTGAACATTTCTTCAAAGCTGCTCATAAAACTGAGCACCTCGGCAACCATTGCAAGAAGCTCTTGGATGTCGATGCCCCCGTATGTGTCGCAGATCAAATGCAGTCTTGGACACCCAGCTGCCAATTCGGCATTGGTAAATTCAACCAGATCATCCGCCGCGAATGACAATGGTGTCAGCCAATAGGCCAAGTAGGCAATGTCGCGAATTCGCGGGCCAGGACCGCAAAGATCGTAGTCAATTATGCCAGCCAGCTGGCCATTCTTGACGATTAAATTGTAGGGGCCAAAATCATTGTGGCAGATGGTTTGATGGCGTGCTTGATCGGGATAGGAAAATTGCCAATCATGCTCGGCAACCAGAAGCTGTGCCGAAAGGTCGTGGAAGAGCTGCAGCGCTTCCACCGCTTGCAGTAAAATGGGCTGAGACAAAAAGGTTTGTCCGACCAGCGCATCTTCTCCTTCAATATATGAAAGCATTTCACGCCCGCTATCATTACGACCCAAAAAGTGCGGCGCGTACTTAAACCCCTTCCTTTGCAGCTCCAGCAATAGGGCTTCGACAGCTCTTGATCCCTTCATGGGATGACGATGGACAACATTGCCAATACGCCCAACTTGATTGGTGTTGCCGCCAGAAAGCGCAATTTCGTCTTGTGCCATCGGCGTTCCTTCTAACAGATAATGGGTGCAAAATGACATTAGAGATTGGCTTGCTCGCCTTGCCAAGCCAATTGTTTATCACTAGGACTTTGCTGAGTGATTTTTTGCGAATACGGAGCCGCAACGGTGAGTAACTCTTCCCAAACCGAGCAGATTGACAGTGTGATGGCCCAGCGCCAAATGCGGAGATCACGTCGCAATTGGCGGTTTGTCGCTTTTGTGGCGATCGCAATTGCGGTGATTGCCGTGCTTGGCAAGGCGCTGGGCGGTT
This sequence comes from Maritalea porphyrae, assembly GCF_030159895.1. Lineage (GTDB taxonomy): Bacteria > Pseudomonadota > Alphaproteobacteria > Rhizobiales > Devosiaceae > Maritalea > Maritalea porphyrae. Next base: position 728,651 of record NZ_BSNI01000002.1, on the reverse strand, counting down.
TTTCCGAGCCGGTCAAAGAGAACCATATAGCGCGAGTGGTGATTGACGGCACAATCGCCTCGGACCCAACGCGACGCGCGATCTTGCATGATTTAGCGAAAGACGAGAACATCTCGGCGGTCATCGTACAAATCAACAGCCCGGGTGGCACCACTGCTGGCGGCGAGGAACTATATGAAGGCCTGATGCGTTTGCGCGAGGCGAAACCCGTTGTTTCAGTGATCAATGAACTCGGCGCCTCCGCAGCCTATATGACGGCAGTTGGTTCAGACCGGATTTATGCACGTCGTTTGTCCATCGTTGGTTCGATTGGCGTTTTGGTGATGCATTTGGATGCTTCAAAACTGTTTGAGACCATCGGGCTTGATTATGACAAGGTATCAACCGGTCCATTGAAGGCCGAGCCAGACATTGATGAGCCAATGGCTGATGATGTGCGTGCCAGCTACCAGTCTTTGGTTGATGATTCCTACGATTGGTTTGTCGACATTGTTGCTGATCGACGCGAGTTGGACCGTTCAGATGTGTTGCGCTTGGCCGATGGCCGCGTTCTGACGGGCCGTCAGGCGCTGGATGAAAAACTGATTGATGCGATTGGCGATGAGACAAACGCGATTGATTGGCTCAAAGACACCCATGACATTGACGAGCAGAAAGTGCGCACTTACTTCCCACTGCCTGAGAGCGATTGGGAAAAAGCGTTAGACCTTTTAGGCTCAAGTGCGACGAATATTTTGGGATCAGGGTTAAAAAGCGTAACAACGCTTGACGGTCTCGTGTCAGTTTGGCAACCTACCAAATAGCTAATTCCCGTGGTGTAACAGTGAATTAGTGATTTTTGGGAGGCCCAAGTGATTAAATCGGAACTTATTCAGCAACTCGCAGATGAAAATCCGCACCTGTTTCAACGGGACGTTGAGAATATTGTAAATACGATTATTGATGAAATTGGTGATGCATTGGCCGAAGGCGGACGCGCTGAATTGCGCGGCTTTGGCGCATTCTCAGTTAAGAACCGCCCTGCCCGCGTAGGTCGCAACCCACGCACCGGTGAGAAGGTGGAAGTTGAAGAAAAATTTGTGCCGCAATTTAAAGCCGGCAAAGAAATCCGCGAGCGGCTGAACAAGTAGTTTTGCCACTTGCTCGGCGCTTGTTTTGCAAGCGCCCTTACCGCTAGGAATATAAGATGATCAAACGCATGGTGATGTGGTTTGTATTGATACCGCTTGGCTTACTGCTGGCGGTTTTTGCATTGGCAAACCGACATATTGTTCAAGTTGGCATTGACCCAATTGCACCGCAGACGCCATTTTGGGGACCCGTAGAGCTACCGCTTTTTGTGGTTATTTATGTGGCGTTGTTGTGTGGGGTCATTCTTGGCGGCGTTGGCGGTTGGTTTAGTCAAGGCAAACACCGTAAAGCGGAACGACAATTGCGGCGCGAGTTGAACAAACAGCAAAGCGAACCCAAACCTCAACCAGCAGCGAAGACGGAAGATCCGCTGGCACTGTTGGAAACCGACCGCACCTAAGAAACGCTCTTTGATGAACACGAAGCTGATTGCCTGGGATGGCGAGATCAGCTTTGATGTGCATGTGGCATAAAGGCAGAATGACAATGCAACTTCAGATCAAGATTTGCGGCTTGAAGTCCAAAGAGATGGTCGACACCGCGATCAATGCAGGTGCCGATTTGATCGGGTTTGTGCATTTTGCTAAGAGCCCGCGGCATTTGGAATTAGATGCGATTGGCGAGTTGATCAACTATGTTGGCGCGCGCGCACAATCCGTCATTCTAACGGTGAATCCGACCGACGAAATGATTTCACAATATGACCAGTTGCGCCCACACTATATTCAGCTGCATGGCAGCGAGAGCGTTGATCGTGTCAATGAAATCAAAGAAAAAGCACATGCACGTTTGATTAAAGCGCTGCCTGTGGGTGATTTTGAAGACTTGGCAGCGGTTGGTCAATATCATCCACTTGTGGATTGGGTGCTTTTGGATGCCAAACCACCGAAAGATGCAACGCGACCGGGCGGCAATGGCGAGGTATTTGACTGGTCCATCCTCAAAGCGCTTGACCCCAACCTGCGCTTCATGCTTTCCGGTGGGCTAAATGTTGAAAATGTGGCAGATGCGGTTAAACAAGTCCAACCTGCGGCCATCGACGTATCTTCAGGCGTGGAACGCGCCAAAGGCGAAAAAGACGCGGAGAAAATCCGCCGGTTCATCTCGCAGGCAACCATTGCCAGCGTATGAACTACAAATCAGGAGCGACAAGAAATGTCTGGTGAAAACAGTTTGAGAATGGGTCCGGACGAACGCGGACGCTTTGGGCATTTCGGCGGTCGATTTGTTGCTGAAACTTTGATGCCGCTGATCCTTGAATTGGATGAAGCGTATAAGGCGGCAAAAGCCGATCCAGCATTCAAAGAAGAGTTTGACTATTTGCTCAAGCATTATGTGGGCCGACCCTCTCCGCTCTATTATGCTGAACGCATGACCGAACATTTGGGCGGCGCAAAGATTTATTTCAAACGCGACGAGCTTAACCACACTGGTTCGCACAAGATCAACAATTGTATTGGCCAAATCTTGCTGGCCAAACGCATGGGAAAGCCACGCATTATCGCTGAAACTGGTGCTGGCCAACATGGCGTTGCGACAGCAACTGTGTGCGCACGATTTGGCTTCCCTTGCACCATCTATATGGGCGCAAAAGACGTGGAGCGCCAGGCGCCAAACGTATTCCGGATGAAGTTGCTGGGTGCTGAGATTATCCCGGTGACCGCAGGGCAGGGCACGCTGAAAGATTCAATGAATGAAGCGTTGCGCGATTGGGTGACCAATGTCGACGACACTTACTATTTGATTGGCACCGCGGCTGGGCCGCACCCTTATCCTGAGATGGTGCGCGATTTCCAATCGATTATTGGCCAAGAAACCAAAGAGCAAATGCAAGAAGCCGAAGGGCGTTTGCCCGATATGCTGATTGCAGCAGTTGGTGGCGGTTCAAACGCCATTGGCTTATTCCACCCGTTCCTTGATGATCGCGATGTGCGTATTGTTGGTGTTGAAGCCGGTGGTAAAGGTTTGGACACAGACGAACACTGCGCATCACTGACTGCGGGAAGCCCAGGCGTGTTGCACGGCAACCGTACTTACTTGCTGCAAAACTATGATGGTCAAATTGACGAAGGCGCATCAATTTCCGCTGGCCTTGATTATCCAGGCATTGGGCCGGAACACTCGTTCTTGAAAGATAGTGGCCGTGTTGAATATGTGCCGATCAATGATGAAGAAGCACTGGCAGCGTTCCAATTGCTCACACGTCTTGAAGGCATTATTCCAGCGCTTGAGCCATCTCACGCTTTGGCTGAAGTGGTGAAGCGCGCGCCAACAATGGACAAAGACCAAATCATCGTGATGAACCTTTGTGGCCGTGGCGACAAAGATGTGTTCACCGCTGCCAAGCATTTGGGCGTTGACCTTAATAGCGACTAACCGACACTTTTTCGGCGCTTGATCGCCAGTTGAGGACTTTGAATTATGACACAACGAATGGACGCACGGTTTGCAGCACTAAAAGCAGAGAACCGCCCTGCATTTGTGACCTTTGTGATGGCAGGCGACCCGGACCTTGAAACCGCGCAACAAATTGTTGATGGATTGCCGGGCGCTGGCGCTGATGTGATTGAAATCGGCATGCCGTTTTCTGACCCTATGGCGGATGGTCCAGCCATTCAAGCAGCAGGTCAACGCGCGCTTGAAGCGGGTCAAGACATGGTCAAGACCCTCACTCTGGTGAAAAATTTTCGCAAAAAAGACGATGCGACGCCAATCGTTTTGATGGGCTACTACAACCCGATCTACATTTATGGCGTTGATAAATTCATCAAAGACGCATTGGATGCTGGCGTTGATGGTTTCATTATTGTGGACCTGCCACCAGAAGAAGATGAAGAGTTTTGCCTGCCGGCTATCGCGAAAGGCCTCAATTTCATCCGACTGGCCGCACCGACCACAGACGATGCACGCCTGCCCACTGTGCTGAGCAACACGTCAGGCTTTGTCTACTATGTGTCAATGACAGGAGTTACCGGCTCAGCCCTGTCAAACCCTACCGATATTGCCGATCAAGTGACCCGCATCAAAAACCATACCGACCTGCCTGTATGCGTGGGCTTTGGTATTAAAACAGCAGACGATGCAAAACGTATCGGCGCGGATGCAGATGGTGTTGTTGTGGGCTCAGCCTTGGTGCAAGCGGTAGAAAAAAGCTTGGAAAATGGTAAAGCCACGGCCAATACGGCACGTGCCGTCCATGAATTGGTGGCAGACATTGCCAAGGGCGTGCGGGCTGCACGATCTTAAAAAAGGCGAATTCTTGACTATATTTGGCTGATGCGCATCAAAAAGATGTGCGACATGCGGTCAAAAAGCTGCCTCGCCAAGAATGTGGAGTTGCAGTATAATGGACAAAAGACTATGCATGCGCGACTAAAACTTGCGCTGCAACAAAGTAAAGCAACACAGGAAGGCCTGATAGCTTCATGAACTGGATCAATTCAGTTGTTCGCCCAAAAATCCGCTCATTCTTGAACAAGCGGGAAAGCCCTGAAAACCTTTGGGTGAAGTGCCCACAGAGCGGCGAAATGGTGTTCTATCGCGATTTGGAAGCCAACCAATGGGTGGTACCAAATTCTGGTTTTCACATGAAAATCAAAGCCCGCGATCGCATGAAGGCGTTTTTGGACAATGGTGAATATACCGAGCACGAAGTGCCAGATGTTGCCCATGATCCACTAAAGTTCCGCGCCACAAAGAAATATGCCGACCAATTGCGCGACTATCGCGCCAAAACAGACATGAAAGATTGTGTGTTGCTGGCCAGCGGCAAACTGATTGGTCGCGATGTAACCGTGGGTGTGCAAGATTTTGACTTTGGTGGTGGCTCGCTGGGTATGGCGGCTGGTGCGACCATTGTTAAGGGCCTTGAAATGGCGGTGAAGAACAAGACGCCATTTATCCTGTTTACCGCTTCTGGTGGCGCGCGCATGCAAGAGGGCATGCTTTCTTTGATGCAGATGCCACGTACAACTGTTGCCGTGCAGCGTCTGCGTGAAGCTGGCTTGCCTTACATTGTTGTATTTACCGACCCAACAACCGGCGGCGTGACCGCATCTTACGCGATGCTTGGTGATGTGCATATTGCTGAGCCAAACGCATTGATCGGCTTTGCAGGACAACGCGTGATTGAGCAAACAATTCGCGAAAGCTTGCCAAAAGGGTTCCAGCGTTCTGAATATCTTTTAGAGCATGGCATGATCGATATGGTTGTGCACCGCCACAATCTACGCTCAACCATCGGCAAGTTGGTTGGCATGTTCATGAAATCACCGCTCAACGATATGGAACTGGCCGCGCCGAAAAAGAAAACCGTTCGCGACGCGATTGTTGAAGCCGAAGGTGCTGGCGATGATGCTGACAACGCACCAGCTGAAAACAGCGAAGATGTTGCACCTCCACCTGTAGCGCACGCAGAATAAAACGTGACGACCACCCAGGTGATTACGCAGCGCCTATTGGCGCTGCATCCCAAAAAGATGGACCTGTCCTTGGAACGACTGAACCGCTTGTTGGCACAGTTGGACCATCCCGAACGTCGGCTGCCCCCTGTCATTCATGTGGCAGGTACCAACGGCAAGGGCTCAACCATCGCCTTTATGCGTGCCATGCTGGAAGCAGCGGGCAAACGTGTTCACGTATATTCAAGCCCGCATTTGGTGCATTTCAGAGAGCGTTTTCGGTTGGCTGGGCAGTTTGTTGATGAGCAAATGCTCAACGAAACACTGGAACGCGTCGAGCGCATCAATGACGGGCAGCAAATCACGTTCTTTGAAATTACCACCGCGGTTGCATTTGAATTGTTCGCCCAAGTTGAAGCGGATTATGTGTTGCTTGAAACCGGTCTTGGTGGTCGATTGGACAGCACCAATGTTGTGCCCAACCCACTTGGGTGTGTAATCACCCCAATATCCATCGACCACGTACAGTTCTTAGGCAACACGGTTGAAAAAATCGCGTTCGAAAAAGCCGGGATATTGAAACCCGGCGCTAAAGCTGTTTTCTCTCGCCAGCCTCACGACGCAATGGATGTGCTTGAGAAACGCGCAGCAGAGCTGAGCATTACCCCCTTCATATGCGGTCAAGATTTTGATGGCTATCCGGAGCGAGACCGCTTCGTCTATCAAGATACTGAAGGCTTGGAAGATCTGCCAACGCCAAAACTTATCGGCATTCACCAGTTCGAAAACGCCACCACGGCCATTGCCGCCCTTAAGCATTTTGGCACAGGCGTAAGCTCTGAAGAAATTGCTAGAGGTCTGCAATCTGTAATTTGGCCCGCTCGTATGCAGCCATTGCCTGGCCTTTTGCAAGACAAGTTGGCGCAAGGCAGCGATCTCTGGCTTGATGGCGGGCACAATGTGGCTGGCGCGCAAGTATTGGCGCAGGGCTTGGGCGACCTAAACGACAAGCAATCCCGCCCCCTTACGCTCATTTTGGGCATGTTGGGCAACAAGGATGTTGAAGGCTATCTGAGCTGTTTTGAGGGTTTGGCTAAAAAAGTCATCACCGTGCCTGTGCCAGCTGATGATCTGACAACGAATGCGGGTACATCGCCACAAGATTTGGCAGAACTTGCTATTCAGCATGGTTTTGCCGCAACGCACGCGCCAAGTGTGCAGGATGCCTTGCAACTTGTGACGCGTGATGAACCTCAGCGCGTGGTGATTTGCGGCTCTTTATATCTCACCGGGGACGTTTTGGCCCAAAACAAAACGCCGCCACAATAGTTGCGGCGGCGTCTACAATTCCTAGCAATGCAAAACCTACCTTTAGGCTGCGTGACCCTCTAGCCATTTTACAAGTCCAACGTGGGACAATGTTGCACCGACCTTGATGTCTGCGACCTCGCCACCTTTGAAAAGCAGGTAGGTGGGCATATTGCGCACGCCATATTGGCTCATGGTCGAAGGGTTGTCGGCGCAGTTGAGCTTTACAAGCTTTACCTTGCCGTCCAAGTCGCCAGCGGCTTGCTCCAAAATGGGGTCCATAGCCTTGCAGGGCGCGCACCATTCTGCCCAGAAGTCGACAAGAACAGGCTGATCGCTTTGCAGAACTTCTGTGGCGAAATTGTTGTCGTTGACATCTTTGAGCATCATGGTGTCCTTTTGAAAAATCTAAGCCGCGTGGCCTTCAAGCCATTTTACGAGGCCCGCTTTTGGTTCGCCTGCGCCCACCTTCATGTCCGCAGCTTCGCCGCCTTTAAACAGGATCATGGTTGGGATAGAGCGAATGCCATACTGAGCGGCAATGTTTGGATTTTCATCCACATTGACTTTTACGATCTTAACTTTGCCCGCCATCTCGTTGGAAATCTCGTCCAAAACTGGCGCAATCGCTTTACATGGGCCACACCATTCTGCCCAGAAGTCGACCAAAACTGGCACATCAGCGCCAAGAACTTCGTCAGAGAATTGTGCTTCAGAAACTTGGGTGGTCATAGCCTGCCCCTTTCATTTGTTATATCTGTTGACCAGAAAGTAAGAAGAGTCGCGGTCCGGTTCAAGCAAATCACGACGAGGTGAACGATTTTGTGGCACTTTGGAAATCAGAATCTAAGATTTTCGAAAATTGTGCATTCTCAGTCCACAGAATAGCGCAATGAATGGGTCGGCTTGGAAACTGATTGCGCAAAGCAGCACGATAGCGAAGTAGTTGCGTGCGGTAATTGCGTGGAATCTCAGCCATATCTTTGGGGGGATTGGCATCGGATTTGAAATCAACAATCAGCACTTCGTCATCCTTGACCAATAGCCGATCGATACGCCCTGTGATCCGTGACGGTTTGTCTTCAAATTCAATATCTGCAGCCACTGCGACCTCACCTCTTGAATTTGGGCCAAACAGCTCGGCGAAATCTTGATGATCGAGAATGGAATGTGCTTGGGCTATCATCTCGCCATGCAATTGAGGATGATGTGGCATCAATGTGAGCAACGCCTGAGCGGCCAACTTGTCTCGCTCCGTGCGATCAAACCTTGGCATGAATTGCAGGAGCGCATGCAGCGCTGTGCCGCGCAAACGAGCGGTTTCTCGGTCTAATCCACCGCCACCAGACTGCGCATGCGTTTCGTCATGCTTGGATGGCTCCACAATCCGTTTTGTAAGCGGCACAGGCGCCGGGTCTGTTACCCAGGCTGGCAGCGCCTTATCAGACACAGCCTTCGCCTCTATGTTGCTTTTATATTGATATTCAGCTGTCGCTGGATATCGCCAAACAATGGTTTGCTCATCTTGATCTTTTATCTCGCGGCAATGCTGGGCCAAGCCATCAAAAACCATTTGGTACCAGCTTTTTTCTTGCCCGCGCTTTTCAACGCCAGTGATATATAGTTCATCCTCGGCCCGGGTGAGTGCCACATAGAGCTTGCGGCGATACTCGGCTTGATCCTTTTCCTTTTCAAATTCAACAATGTCTTGAACGGCTGCAGCTTGGTTCTTCGACGAACCATTTGCCCAAATCAGATAAGCGTTTTGTGGCGCATCGTGGTCTGCACTTAGCAATATAGACTTAGCGTTCTGTCTGCCCGCAGGCGCTGAGGTGGCATCGATGGAAAACACAATCGGCGCTTCCAAACCTTTGGCGCCATGCACGGTCATTACGCGGATAGCGTCGCCTGCCTCACTCAATTCTCGTTTAATCTGGCTTTCGCTTTGGCGCATTGCGGTGACGAAACCAAGCATTGAAGGCTGATCTGTTTGCTCATGCGCCAGCGCCATATTGAGAAATTCATTGATCACATCATCAATCTCAGGGCCGAGACGTGCGTGAAACTTCTTCAACCCATCGTCTTTGAACAGAATGTGGGCGAAGAACTCATAAGGTCGATCTAGGTCGATCCGATTGCGCCATAGTCGGATTGCTTCAACTGATCGTTTGGCTTGCTTGTTGGTTTGTGCATCGTGCTGCAACTGGACCCAAAGCGGCCAAACTGGCGATTGATTTTGCATCCGAATTTTGCCAGCACGCTCGCCTCGCGCAAGCGCAAAAAGTTGATCTTCGTCCCAGCCAAACAATGGCGAACGCAGCAACGTGGCCAGGCCCAAATCATCGGCTGGATTCATCATCACGTCAGCGAGCACCAACAAATCTTCCACTGCAATATGGGTGGAAATAGTCAGCTTGTCTTCGCCAAGGTTGGGCAGCCCTTTTTGCTTTAAAGCGCGGATCATCGCCTTAAACATTGCGCCGCGCGATTGAACCAAAATCAAAATATCGCCCGGCGTTACGACTGCGTCCCGATTGCCCAATTGGCGGCCATGTCGCACCCACTCGTCAATGGTGGTCGCAATTTTGTCAGCCAATATGTCTTCGGGCCGAGCCCGAGGATCACTCGGAGCGGTTTTGTAGACCTGATCGCTTTCCGGCTCCTGCGGTTTTTCGATTGGCCGCCAAAGTTCAACAATGCCCCCATCCATAAGACGTGCTGCTTCATGCACAGTGCGCTCATCGTCGCCTGTCAAACCTTGGTGCGCGAAAGGATTGGCAAAAACCAAATCAACCGCTGAGAGAATGGTTTTAACCGTGCGAAAACTGGTTTTCAAAGTTAGGCTTTGCCACGTCCGCTGCGCGGTCATGGCTTGCAAGCCAAGCTTGCGCCCGGTTTCGCCGAACAGGCGTGGTTCGGCCCCTTGGAAACTGAAGATCGATTGCTTCTCGTCGCCCACGGCAAACACAGAACGCGGACGTTCAATGGCACTTTCACCGTCAAAGAAGTCGGCCAGTAGCGCTTCAACAATTCGCCATTGTTCAGGATTGGTGTCTTGGCTTTCATCCACCAAAATGTGGGTAATGCCCGCATCCAGCTTGTAGGCGATCCAATCCTTAAACTCAGACTGCTCAAGCAATTGGCGCAAATGGATAATCAGATCATCAAAATCGAGAAGTGAACGGGCTCGTTTTTGCGCATCATATTGGGCGAAAATTGCCTCAATCACCGCTAATAGCGAAAGCGAATGATCGAGTGTTTTAGCCGCCATGTAGGTTTGAAACAGTGCTTCGAGCCGATCCGTTTCCTGTTCTAATCGCTCCGCAAGTAATGGGTTGTGTTTAGCAACGCCGGAATGCGCCTCGTGACCTCTGCCGGGGCGCTGACCATCGGGCTTTAAAAACGTGCCAAGAATCAACTCTGCATCAATCGGTTGATCCGCGGCTTTAGCAAGTTTTTTGTTGAAATTTTTGGCGACACCCAAGTGGGCTAGTTCCGCAGAAACCGCACCATATTCGGACGGCGGGAGAATGGCCTCATTGACGATTCTATCTGCAATTGTTGCCAGATCGTCGGACGAAGAAAGCCCAAGAAGTTTTCGTAAGTTTACTTCGCAACGTACTTTGTTCTGTAACACCAAGCGCAGCTTTGCGCCGAATGACAAAGCGCCAGAAATCGCATCTTCCAAACCATTGTCCGAAGCGATTTCAAATAGCTTGTTTACAGCATGTTTGAGGTCGGCATCGTCAAAGCGTTGCGCCAGAGTTTTCTCTCGCGCTGATTGCAACAGTTCCATTTGCTGCGCATCGTCGATGACATGAAAATCAAATGGCACACCGGCTTCGAGCGGAAACCGGTGCAGCACGCTTTCTGAGAAGGCGTGGATCGTGTTGATTTTCAACCCGCCCGGTGTCTCAAGCGCTTTGGCAAACAATTGCCGCGCATGGTTGAGGCGCGTACGGTCTGGTCGCTTGTGCTCAAGATCGATGATGGCGCTCGACAGCTCTTCATCGTCCATTATCGCCCACTGACCAAGTTCTTTGGTCACTCGCGCGCGCATTTCTGCGGCAGCAGCCTTAGTGTAGGTAAGGCACAACACTTGCTCAGGTGGCACGCCATCGATCAGCAGGCGCAGAACGCGACGACTTAGCACATAGGTTTTCCCGGACCCTGCATTGGCCTTTACCCAAACATTGGCGGAAGGATCGGCAGCCTTTGTCTGATTGGACTTGGTTTCTTCAGAGATGGATAGTTCGCCGCGGGGATGCTCGCTCATTCGTCATCTCCTTGGTCGATCATCCATTCTTTTTGCCGCGCAAAATGATCATAATCGCCAGCAAATTGCTGGTTTTCTTTCGGCATTAATTGCGCCGCCATCGCAATGTGATCTTGCATCAACATGATCTGCGCATAGGCAGAGAAATGTTGCCAGTAATCATCAATAACGGCATCCAAGCTTTGCTTTCCGGTCGCAAAATTTGTCACTTCAAACGGATTTGGGCCATGAGATAGTTTGATATAGGTGAGCGCATCGCTGTCGGCCTGCGGAACGCCGCCAAAGCCTGCATGACGCAAGATCATTGCCTCCATTGGCAATTGCGGGCTCATGAAATTTTGCATGTCTTTATTTGTGGGGATCGAACCGGTTTTAAAGTCGATCAATTCAGCCGCACCGCTTTTCAGAATATCAATACGGTCTGCATCGCCATAAATGGTGACGTTTTCATTTGCCACGGGAAGGGTCATTGAGCCGCGAATTTCTGCATTGCGTTGGATGATGTTCACATGACGATTTCTTTCGAACGCAATGACTGTGTGAGCGATCGCTGAGAAGCGTTTCAACCAAATGTCTCGTCGGTCTGCGACATCATCAAGTTTTGCGTAAACTCCTAGCGCAATATCCATAAGCTGTTGATGCGCATCAGGCGCTGAAAAGTCCAATTCCTTTTGCACAAAGGTGGCCAACACTTCGTGGATCAAATTGCCGCGCTCTGCCGTGTCGGGAGCAGCGCCGAGCGCTCGCAATTTGCGCAAACCCAATACATGCCTGATGTAAATGGCGTATGGGTCACGCACCAATGTTTCAATCTCGGTGATCGACAGGCGGCGCGGACGAATATTTGCCGGCGGCGTCGGCGCAGGACGAGGGCTCAGCCTTACTGTTTCTGCCGCATCTATTTGGGTAATTAGTGTCTTGAAATGCGCTGACTTCCTATAGAGTGCTTTGCTTCGTTTCTCCCCTAGAAACGCTTCCAACCGTTGAATAAAGCGCGATGGATCAGACGGCGACGTACCGCGCCTTTTTGCATAGCTGATCAGCACTTTTGGTGCCCCCATCGCCATCAAGAAATCGTGGGCTGCAAGGCCAATTTTGCGCTCTGGCGGATCAAGCTTGATCGCCAATTTCATTCCCCGCGACAACCAAGGGCCAGGTTCGGCAATTTCGGGCCAGACACCTTCGTTTAGGCCGGCAAGTATCATGAGATCAGCGTGCAGTAACCGCGCTTCAATTCGACCCCAAATTTGCACGTCTTGGCGCGTCGTTTCTGGCGGCCGAACCGAAATATTTTGCATCAACAAATTGATCGATGCGATCACATCGTCGGGGCGCGCATTTGGTGAAAAATGTGTGCAGCGGGCCAAGTCTTCAGCCCATTTGAGCAATTCATCGACACCCTGCAGCATCCCACTTTGGGCAGCATCTTGGCCGCATATTTTGGCAATAAGGTTTGGAATAGCCCGAGCAATTCTCGCCATGTTCCAAACTGTTTCGCCATCAGTACAAATCGGTTCGACAGCGGTCTGCAGGTCATCAATCAAAGCAATCAAATCTAGCGCTTCTTCTTGCGTAAGACGCTTACTAACCCGTTTTGTTTCGCCACTCGCATTATCAGCAATTAGCTTCTTGATACCAACCAATCCATTGATTCCGCGCGCGCCGCGCAGCGTGCTCAGATCAAGCAGTTCGCGCAATTTGGAAATCTCGGCACGTTCGCGACCAAGTCGGACACTGCGATTAGCCAGAAATGCCACCAAATCCACGGGCTTGAAATTGGATTGCAGCGCGGCAAGCAGCTGTCGGAACCAACGCCCGGCAGGTGACTGACTAAGCGGCATACCTGCGCTATCATCAATGACAATATCGAAACGTTCAAGTTCAACCTTGATACGTCGCGCCAGATCTCGGTCGGGTGAAATTATGCCGACATTTTGCCCTGTCTCGACAGCCTCGCGCGCTGCGAGCGCAATAGCGCGCGCCTCATGATCAAGATTGTCGAGGGCCATGATGGAAACATTTTCAAGTGCGTCACTGAGCGCCTTGGTTTCAATTTGGGCGCGCTGATCATGCCAATAAGCTGTTTGCTCGATACGGGCCAATGTGGCGTTGAGAATGGATGCCCTGGCGCCGTTCGCATGGCCAAGGCTTTGAACCGCTTGCGGCCCCTCGCCAATTTCGCGCAGCAGCTTGGCCATACCAAACTGAGGGTGCGCATGGCATTGGTTTTTATCCTCAATTAGGTGAGCGTGTTCGTTTGGTGACATCGATACGTCAAAGCCGGGCAAAACAATTGCGGCATTTGGCAGATCTGAGATTGATTTTAGAAAGCGTCGGGTCGCTGGAACGGAGCCGGTTGAACCCGCAGCAATGACCGGGCGGTTGCCATAGCGCAAGCTTAATGACTTTGAGGCGAAGTCAAACCGTTGGCGGCGGAGCAAGGCGGCATCGATTTGCCCAATTTCACGCAAATGATCCGGCCATGCCGAAAAAGCAATGTCAAGGAACTTCAGCGTTTCTTGCCAGTTCTGCGCCAACTCTTCAGGCACAAGGTCTTTAATGCGCTCGAAACCCACTTCTTCGGTCAAAAAGTCATCAATGAGGCTGCCAAGACTTTGCGCCATTGCCAAGATTTCAGTTGTCGATGGCGGTGAAGAAAAGCCTGGCTGCTGGTTCTGCCCAGTGATCTCGGCCCATTTTTTGATGAGTTGACCCAAGATGGTGGTGCGGTAAAGCTTTGAGGTAACATCGAAACTATCTACGTCAGGATCGGTGAAAAACGCATTTTCTGCATCGTCTCCCTCACCCAAGGTGAAAATATTGGGCAGCAATTGCGTGCCGCCATTTAGCGCCAGCAATTGATCGATCAGCGCCAACCTAGCCCGCTTGGTGGGCACATAAATCGTGATATCACTTAGCCAAAACGCACCTTCGCGTGACCAGTCTGGCAACAAGGTGCCATCCATCAGGCTGCGCGCCAAAGTCGGCAGAAACGGCGCATCTGGCGCAATCGAAAACAGCTTTTGGTGGTGCATTTAGCAAGGCCTTAGGGCGGAGAAAACTAGCTGAGTAAAACTATATCAGAACTGGATTCGAGCTCTGCCGCAAGCATCTTTAAATCCTGCTGTTTTGCACCAATTACAACCAACCGCTCTTCGGCGGCATTGGGCACGTTCTTTATGTCCAACGCGAAACGAGCTTTTTGCGCAAGCTCTGGCAATCGATCTGGCCATTCGATGAGCAAAAGATTGTTGTCATCAAACAAGCCAAGTTCCTCTGCCTCACTCTCATCACTAAGGCGATAGAGATCGGCGTGCAGGCAGCTCATGTTGGCCAGCTGATAAGGTTGCACCAACGAAAAAGTCGGGCTGGGCACATCCATATGCTCGTCGCCTGCTAAAATACGTACGAGTTGTCTTGCAAAGAAAGACTTGCCGGCTCCTAGGTCTCCAGACAACAAAACAATGTCGCTAGGTTCAACCACACAAGCAAATGCCGCCGCCAATTCTGTTGTGCCGTTTTCGGTTTTGATTTGCAGTCGAATTTGGTCCGTCATGATCGGCCCAATCTACTCCGCTGCGCCCTGGGCGATCTGCTCTGCGGGCATATTTACAATAACCCGAGTGCCCTTTGGTTCGCGGCGCTCTATGGCAACGGTACCGCCATGCATATGAGCGAAGGTTTTCACAATCGACAACCCAAGACCGGCTCCACGTTGACGCCCAGCCACGGCACGGCCTTCGAACCGATCAAAGATTGAAGAAATCATGTCTTCAGGGATGCCTTCGCCTTCATCTTCCACGATGAACAAAATGCGCCCGGCTCGTTCAACCACATCCAAAGATACTTTGGCACCGGGTTCAGAGAACCGAACCGCGTTTGAAAGTAGATTGTAGAGCACTTGCACAATGCGCGCGCCGTCGGCCACAAATGTGGGCAAATTGTTGGCTACATTTATCGAAAGATTGATCGGCACGTCGGATTGCGCAACTTGCAAAGTGGCGACAACGCCAGCGGCAGCCTTTTCGACGAGCTTATGAACATCGAGCACCTCAGCATTGAGTTCAGCAATACCGGCATCAATCGTGGTGAGGTCCAAAATATTGTCGATCAGAAGACCAAGCGTGGCGCTTGAGGAGCGAATATAGTTGGCGTAGCTCTTTTGTTTTTCATTAAGTTCACCAGCTTCACCGGATGTGAGCAGATCGGCAAAGCCAATGATGTTGGTCAAAGGTGAACGGAACTCATATGAAACATTTTGCACAAAGGCGTCTTTGAGCTTGTCGGCGGTTTCAAGCGCTTCATTGCGTTCTTTCAATACCCGCTCATATGCCGCGTTTTCAGTGACATCAACAAATGTCACCAAGGTTTGACCGTCTGGTAGCCGCACAATCGCGTAGTCGATCAAGCGACCATCTGCACGTGCGATGCGACCAGTTTTGTTGGAGCGTTCCGGACTGATATCGATGATGAATGACTTTAGGTCGACCCAGATGTCGCGGCCATCCTCAGGCAAAGACTTGCCACACAGTTCGACAATGTCTGATATGTGCGTTTGCTTGTTCAACTCATTTAGGGGGATTTTCCAAACGCCCGAAAGCTGCGTGTTGTGCAGCTTCAGCCGTCCATCGGTGCCGAACACTGCAACAGCTTCACGCAGCGCGTTCAACGTTTCATCCTGCACATGGATAAGCGCATTGTAGCGGCTTTCCAGCGCCAGCTTTTCAGTCACATTGTGATAGACATAGATGACACCGCGCGCATTGGGTGCAGGTGAGGCAATCACGTTCAACACCTGGCCAGAGGGCAGATGCCACATATCTTCGCGCTTCTTCTTCAGCCCATAGCTCGAAAGGTGCGTCGAGCGCCATTTCTTATAGTCAGGCTCAAGTGGCAACTGACCTTCGGTGCGCAAGCGATCAAGAATAGCTTTCTCATTGGGGTGCGTGTCGAGCCACTTTGTATCTAAATCCCAAAAATCGGCAAAGCTCTTGTTGTAGTGGGTCAGTTGTGCGCTGCCATCGAAAACGGCCACCGGTGTGCGTAGCTCGTTAATTGCAGCGGTGAGGAAACTAGCGCGCGGGTCGTTCTTCTCTTCGTTTGAGGCGAGCCCCTGAACCGCATAACCGGCGGTTCCGTTTGCCAGCTTAAACTTGGTGACGTCCAGCGTGCCAAACTGTTGATGATGCTCGGTTACTGAATGCGGCCCCTCGCTGGTGGCCACTTCGCGCAGGCGCAACAATGCCGCATCGTCAAACAGCTCTGGCACCTCGCCTTCCCTGTTTTCTTCGGGCACACCAAGCAATTCGAAATAGGCTTGATTGACTTTGACAAGTTTGCCACGCACATCGCGCACCCACGCCGGGTGGTTCAGTTTTTCAAATAATTGCGAGCAGGTTTCGATATCAAGCTGGCTTTTGCTGGCGCTTGGCAGCACATATGGCGTTTCTTCTTCCGCAATGCGGCGCGCAATGCGCAGCACCGGACTACCAGCCACCAACTTACCACAAACACGGAAACGCTGCTCAGCGCTACCATTTGCGCCAAACTCAAATTCAGTTCCCTGCGCAAGAAGGTCAGCGAGCTTGAACTTGACCTCAATTGCGCTTTGCGCGGTGAGCCATCGATCAAAGTCCAAAACCATATCGTTGGTGACAAAATTCTCAATAACTTGGCGTACCGGCCCAACAACTGATGGCGCCGCGCTCGGATCACGCCAAATCACCGTGATCTCCGACATGCCATTCAGAATGTTTTCTTTTTCGTCCAATTCAGCGCTGAGATCAGTGAGTTGTTCTCTTGCTTCAGCGGCAACACGTTGGCTTTTGCGCTGTTGCATCAAAGACAAAAAGGTAGCGGCGGTGCCAAACAGGACAGCGCCTACGGCAATCGCGTAGGGTGTGGTCGATAAAAGTTGAGAAGATGAGAGTTCGTTTACCTGGGCAAAGGCCGGGCTTGTCAGCATAAGCGCAGCTGGCGCGCTTGCGAATCTTGCGACTCCTTTACTGATCGGGAAAGTTCCCGGCACCATGTCTTGCCCCTTAAACGAATAAAATACGAATTCGCCACCAAATCGAATCACCTAACCATAGCCCTTGGGCGAATCAGGCAACAAGAGTCAAAATGAAGCCATGAACAAAAAAGGGTGGCGCGGGGCCACCCTGATCTTGAAATGTTCTGCGAATGAATCGCAGTCGCAAAAACTTGCTTTGACTAGTAGCGATAAGCCTCTGGCTTAAATGGACCGTCTTTTGGCACGCCGATATAATCAGCTTGCTCTTGGCTCAGTTTTGTAAGCTTGGCACCAAGCTTTTCCAAATGCAGCTCTGCAACTTTCTCGTCCAAGTGTTTAGGCAAGACGTGAACAGCATTCGAATACTCTTCTGCTTTGGTCCACAACTCAATTTGCGCCAATGTTTGGTTGGCAAAAGAGGCGCTCATCACAAAGCTTGGGTGGCCCGTCGCGTTGCCCAAATTCACCAAGCGGCCTTCTGAGAGAAGGATGATGCGCTTATCTTCTGCAAGGTGTACCAAATCTACTTGCGGCTTCACATTGGTCCATTTGAAGTTCTGCAATTCAGCAACTTCAATCTCATTGTCGAAGTGACCAATGTTACACACAATCGCCATATCTTTTAGTTTGCGCATAGCGTCCAAGGTCACAATGCCTTTGTTGCCTGTGCATGACACAACAATGTCCGCGCGGTGCGCGGCATCTTCCAGTGTGACCACTTCAAAGCCGTCCATCGCTGCCTGCAGCGCACAAATTGGATCAACCTCGGTAACCAACACGCGTGCGCCAGCGCCCGCCAATGATTGAGCCGAACCCTTACCTACGTCACCGTAACCACAAACGATGGCCACTTTACCCGCCATCATGACGTCCGTGCCGCGACGGATCGCATCCACCAAGCTCTCACGACAGCCATATTTGTTGTCGAATTTTGACTTCGTTACGCTGTCATTCACATTGATCGCCGGGAACGGCAGTTCGCCACGCTCAGCCAATTGATACAAACGCATCACGCCAGTTGTTGTTTCTTCCGAAACGCCACGAAGGTTTTCGCGCACTTTTGAATAAAAACCAGGATCAGCTGCGATCCGCTTTTTGGCTTGAGCGGCAAAATACTCTTCTTCTTCGCTCTTGGGGTGATCAAGAACGCTGAGATCTTTTTCAGCCTTGGCGCCGGTAAGCACCAACATAGTGGCGTCGCCACCATCATCCAAAATCATGTTCGCGGTTTCGCCATTGCCCCAATCAAGGATGCGGTCAGCAAAGTCCCAATATTCTGCCAATGTTTCGCCTTTATGGGCAAAAACAGGAATGCCAGCCGCTGCAATTGCTGCGGCAGCATGATCTTGGGTTGAAAAAATGTTGCATGACGCCCAGCGCACTTCAGCGCCCAATGCCACCAATGTCTCGATCAAAACGGCGGTTTGAATGGTCATGTGCAAAGAACCAGCGATACGCGCGCCTTTTAGCGGCTGTGCTGCTGCAAATTCCTTGCGAATAGCCATGAGACCAGGCATTTCGATCTCAGCCATTTCGATTTCCGTGCGGCCCCACTCTGCCAAAGACAGGTCTTTTACCGCATATTCTTGTGTTAAGGCGCTCATTTTCGCGTCTCCTATTGAACCCGATTGCCGCTATACATACGCGGACAATCTTTATCATTCAATAAAGACATAAAGAATTATTTATATCCCGAACAGACCGTTAACGGGAAATACGAACGCGCCGCCGAAATGGGAATGCTAGAATGCCCCAAATGAAACGGAAAATCCCCCACCCGACGAGCAAACCCAAGCCAGCGAATGTAAACCCTGTTGGTGTTACAGGTACTGCGGGCTTATAACTTTCCAGCGTTGCCCGCATTAGCTTTGGATCAAGGTGACTTGCAAATGCTGTGAATTCTTCAACGGGACCCGCATTTTGGAGCGCGAACTGATGTGATCTCAGATTTTCATAGCGGGCAACTGTTTCGCTCATTGATTTGCCACGTTCAACGAGGAATTGGTCGCTTGATGCTTCATAACGCTTAAGCGCTTCATCGCGGGTTAGGCTCTGGCTTAACGCATCCTGATCGAAATTTTCAATAACTGTCGCCAATTCCTCAACAGCGCCGCCAAGGCGCTGATGGTATTGCTGGGCATATTCTGGATATTGAGATGCGGTTAGACCGCCTGCCAACGCTCCAGCCAGAAGAAACGGAGATCGCATCGAAACGTCCCTATGTTTGTTGCAACTCTGTTTGTGCGCACAACCCTTTGATGTGCTTTAGCTTAAGCCTGCTTTGCCTTGACGCCCTCTGTGTCTTCGTCAAAACCGGATTCGACCAGCGCAACAATTGCTTCAAGCGCTTCGCGTGCTTGCGGTCCTTTAGATTGCACCAAAATTGTTGACCCTGCACCTGCGGCCAACATCATCAATCCCATGATGGACGAACCGCCAACTGTCACCCCATCGCGCGTTACACTGATCTCAGCATCAAAGCACTCCACCGTGCGAGCGAACCGAGCTGACGCACGCGCATGCAAACCGCGTTGGTTGACAATGGTTAGGCGTTGGCCAAAGGCCTTTTCGGGTTGGCAGGAATTGGGCATGATTTTATCGATTAGACACCGCCCAACACGTCATTTGCCACATTGATATATTTGCGGCCAGCTTCCTGTGCTTCGTGAACAGCGTCGCGCATATTCATATCTGGCCGTACGCGCGCCAGTTTCACCAACATGGGCAAGTTCACGCCTGCGATCACATCCACTTCGCGGTTTTCCATGACGGAAATCGCCAAATTAGACGGCGTACCACCAAACATGTCTGTCAGGATTACCACGCCTTCGCCACTGTCGGCGCGATGGACCGCGTCCAAAATATCCTGGCGACGGTTCTCCATATCATCATCCGGGCCAATGCTTACGGCCTCGCATTGTTCTTGCGGGCCAACCACATGTTCAAGTGCCGAGCGAAACTCGTCCGCAAGCGCTCCGTGGGTCACCAACACCATACCAATCATATATATGACGCTCCTCAACAGATGAATTGATCATCTTTATTGTTCTTAGTTCTAGTTTTGACGGGGATATGGGCGGCTGGCAAGTCCAAAAGCACGTTGTGAATTGCGCAACAATGCCGCTCGATGATCCGAATCTTTGTTATTTTTGTTCCGCTTGCATAACGCGCTTGAGCGCTTCAACCACGAGCAGTCGCTGGTGTACGCTGTCAATTAGCGAACGAATGGGCACGGGACAACGGGGCACTTTTACGCCCATAATTTCGGTCTCAAACTCTTCGTTTTCCGGCATCCGGTCCAGCTCGCCAACTAGATCGATCACCAAATGAATCTTGGTCTGTTCGGTTGTTGGCCGCTCAATTACGCCGCAGCCACGCAATTCAATCTGACCAGCGATTTGCGGCGGGGAAGAGCACATCACGCTGCTGTCTTCGACATGCAGCAACACCCGGTCATCGGAGATCAAAAAGGCTTCCAAACCCATTGTGTCGGCACGATCCATAAGATCCAAAGCCAGCAAAGACTTACCTGCGCCAGATTGGCCGCGCAGCAGAATTCCATAGCCATCAAATGTGATGCCGGTTCCGAATGTATTTTCTGGTGTATCTGACATAATTGGCCTCTAAATAGTTGTCGGCAGGCTGACCACGAACTCAGCCCCCTGAGTGTCAATGCGATTGCGCGCGGTGATTGTACCGCGATGAGCCTCAACAATTTGTTGCGAAATGGAAAGACCGAGGCCCGAATGATTGCCAAAGCCATCACTTGTGGGTCGGTCTGTATAGAACCGCTTGAAAATCTGATCGGCGTCGCCGCGTATGCCGCGTCCTTGGTCTTTCACCGTGATGTGCACCATCTTGCCTGAACGATTCAGTTCAACATCAACAATAGCGCCTTCGGGGGAAAAAGAAACCGCATTATCAACCATATTGGTAATCACTTGTCCCAAACGCCCATCATGGCCGGGGAGCAATTGTTGGTTCGGTTTGAGATGATCTGCAAATTGAATGCTGACATTGCGTCGTGCTGCCACCTCTTGCTGTATATCAACAATGGTTGCCACAAGCCCAGAAATGTTCATCTCGCCAATTTCTTCGCGCGCTAATTCGGCATCAAGACGAGAGGCTTTTGAGATGTCGGTGATCAAACGATCAAGGCGCTTAACATCGTGTTGAATAATAGTCGTTAGGCGCTCGCGGTCTTCGTCGTTCTTGACCAATGGCAGGGTTTCTACGGCACTGCGCAAAGAAGTAAGCGGATTTTTCAGTTCGTGGGAAACGTCAGCGGCAAAGCTTTCAATTGCTTCGATACGATTATAAAGCGCGTTCGTCATCTCGCGAAGGGATCCAGACAGGTGTCCAATTTCGTCAGGTCGTTGAGTGTAATCGGGGATCTCTTCCCGCGCCGTCATAGATGTCCGCACACGTTGCGCGGCGGCGGACAGGCGACGCATGGGCCCTGCAATGGTGCCCGCCAACAGCAATGACATGATGGTGGTAATTGACGCCGCGATCAAAAAAATCTTGAAAACATTCCAGCGTTCTTTTTCAACCACATGATCGATATCGCCGGGCTCGGTTGATAGCAGCAGCACCCCCACATTGGTCTTTAGGCGGCGCACCGGCACTGCAACAGAGACCACCAAGCGATCATTAACATCAACACGCACAATTGATGCGGTTGCGCCATTTAGTGCTGTTTTCACCTCAGGATATTTTGCCCCTTCGGCCCCTGAATATTCTTGGTAGCGTGGGAATTCCCCAGCGCGCAGCCATCTGAAAAACCGGTTCCACCAATCAATCAGGAACAGGACTTCTTCGTCACTTGGCGCCGCCAATTGGCGCAACACCTCACCGCGCGCGTAAATATTATCGCTATCCAAAATCAGCAGCCCATCACGATCATAAATGCGCGCACGTGTTCCCGTCGGCGTAATCAGGTTCTGCAACAGCGGTGCAACCTGTTCGGGATTGATTGGAAATTCTAATGTCTGATCAAAAAAGCTGAGCGTTGCGACAGTGTCATCACTCTGCAATTGCAAAAACTTGTCTGGATCAACGGTAATGACATCACTATTGACCGTTGCAGATGCAGCGATAGCGCCGGCGATGATTTCTCCCTGCACGCGCAGACTATCGACACGCGCATCAATAAGGCCCGCACGCCATTGATTTAGATATAGAATGGCAATGACCAACGCGGCCAACGCCGCAAGATTGAGCACAACAATGCGACGGGTCAAAGAGGAGAAAATAGTATAGCCGAGCAGTCGGCTGAGGGGGGACCAAAGACGAGAAATGGAGGATTTGGGGCGCGATTTTTCTTCTTTCGCCGCTGGGTGGGGCTCATCCAGCGGTTCCGAATTGGAAAGCGATGATGCACGCTCCATTTTCAAAACGCTTATTGCTCCTTAAAGCGGTAGCCCACACCATATAGAGTTTCAATCATGTCAAACTCTTTGTCGACGACCCGAAACTTTTTGCGCAATCGTTTGATGTGGCTATCAATTGTGCGATCATCCACATAGACTTGGTCATCATAGGCTGCGTCCATCAGGCTGTCGCGGCTTTTCACAACACCTGGGCGTTGCGCCAATGCAAACAAGATCAAAAACTCTGTAACTGTTAGCGTTACGTTTTTTGCGTCCCAAGTGCAGGTGTGACGCTCTTGATCCATTGCCAATCGACCACGTTCCAACACTGACTTTGAAGGTGTGCCGTCTTGGGTGGCACTTGCCCCTTCAGGCTTTGCATGTGCGCGCCGCAAAATCGCTTTTACACGCTCCACGAGCAAACGTTGCGAGAACGGCTTGGTGATAAAATCATCGGCACCCATTTTTAGGCCAAACAGCTCGTCAATTTCATCATCTTTGGACGTCAGAAAAATAACCGGCAAGTCTGATTTTTGGCGCAAGCGGCGTAACAATTCCATGCCATCCATACGCGGCATTTTGATGTCGAGAATGGCCAAATCAGGCAAATCTGCGCTTAAGCCCTCAAGGCCAGATGCCCCATCGGTGTAGGTGCTCACATGATAACCTTCTGCCTGCAAGGTCATCGAGACCGAGGCGAGGATATTCTGGTCGTCATCAACTAGAGCGATTTTTGGCATCTTTATTCCTTTCGGCCACACCTTATATGATTGGCGTCAAATGAAAAATCAACATTGGTTGTTTCATTGCACCGACAATTGCGCACAAATTGTGACCTTAAAAGCCTAATTGTGAAGTGCGTGCTTACCATTTGGTCGTTCGCCCACATAGAAACCTGAGCCTGTGGACAAACACCAATAGGTAAAATTTACTATGTTTTTTAGCTATTTAGCCGAATTAGACAAAGGTCGTACGACCTATCGCCAGATGGAAAAACTGGTCCTGTTTCCTTAAGTTCTTTTGACCGAATGGGAGATTTTTCTCTTTCATGGCGGCATTTTTCTTAAAGGACAGCAGGATCAGCCCGATGAGCACCATCACACGGCGGGAAATTAATCAAACTATTCAAGCGAACGCAGCGTCGCTTTCTTATAACGACAAAGCACCGGTATTAGCTTCGCTCGCGGTCAAGCGCGATGAAGTGAAGTTTAGTGCCGATGGCGCGTTGGTTGCAGATACAGGCCAACATACTGGTCGCTCTGCCCAAGACAAGTTTATCGTTGATGATGCGCTGACCCATGACACTGTTTGGTGGGACAATGCCAAAGCCACATCGACTGAAAAGTTTGATTTGCTGCTTGCCGACCTTTTGGCTGCGACGAAAGACAAAGACCTTTTTGTCCAACAACTTTACGCTGGTGCAGATGTATCTCATCAGTTGAATGTTGAAGTGTTCACTGAAAATGCGTGGCACGCTTTGTTCATCCGCAATTTGTTGATCCGTCCAGCACTAAACGCATTGGGTGACTTTGAATCAAATGTAACCATTGTGCATTTGCCAAGCTTCAAAGCAGATCCTGCGCGCCATGGAACACGTTCAGAAACCGCAATTATGCTCGATTTCAGCCGCAATATGGTGCTCATTTGCGGAACTGCTTATGCAGGTGAAATCAAGAAATCTGTTTTCTCGCTGTTCAACTTCCATGCGCCGCAAAATGGTGTGTTGCCAATGCACTGTTCAGCCAATATCGGAAAAGATGGCGATACAGCATTGTTCTTCGGTCTATCAGGCACGGGCAAAACAACGCTTTCTACAGACCCTGAGCGTACACTGATCGGTGATGATGAGCATGGCTGGCACAAAGATGGCGTGTTCAACCTTGAAGGTGGTTGCTATGCCAAAACCATTAAGCTTTCGCGCGAAGCAGAGCCTGAGATTTTTGGCGCCACAGAACGTTTTGGCACTGTGCTTGAAAACGTTGTGTTGGATGAAGAAACGCTGAAGCCTGACTTCAATGACGGTTCGAAAACAGAAAACACACGTGCAGCATATCCATTGACCGCTTTGGACAATGTAAGCCGCACAGGCATGGGCCCAACGCCAAAGTCTGTGATTTTGCTGACAGCTGATGCATTTGGCGTACTGCCTCCAATTGCGCGCTTGACACCCGATCAAGCCATTTACCACTTCTTGTCTGGCTACACCGCAAAGGTTGCCGGCACAGAGCGCGGTGTAACTGAACCACAAGCAACCTTCTCTGCCTGCTTTGGCGCACCATTTATGTCACTGCATCCAAGTGTATATGGCAAAATGCTCAAAAAGCAGTTGGGTGAAAGCCTTGCGGAATGCTGGTTGCTCAACACTGGTTGGACCGGTGGTCCATACGGTGTTGGTGAACGCATCTCAATTAAAGACACACGCACCTTGCTCACTAGCGCTTTGTCTGGCGAGCTGGTGAACACACCGATGCGTGTTGATCCAATCTTTGGCTTTGAAGTGCCAACGGCAGTTGAAGGCATCAATGCTGGATTGCTTGAGCCACGAACCACTTGGGAAGATGCTGCTGCTTACGACGAACAAGCTGCGAAACTGGTCAAGCTGTTTGAAGAAAACTTCGCCAAATTTGGCGCAAGCGCAGACGAGCTCGCAGATGCCGGCCCAAGCCTAAGCAACGCTGCATAAAGCGCTTAAGTATAAATAATTACTCATATCTAGAGCTCGGGGGTACGCCCCCGGCTCGCCCCAAATTTCTAGACAATTGCCACATTATCTGATATTCCTCTGCGCATTGTTGAATTGGCCATTATCGGTTTGTTAACCATAAAGTGGCAGCGTATTTTTGAGGTATATTATGAGCGTTCTTGCACGAGCAGACTGGACTTTTGGCGCCTTTTGGGCGGTATTCACCGGTGTTTTGTTTGGAGCGGCGAGCGTTTTTGTCCTTGAACGTCCCCTTGATCTTGATTTCATTCTGACCAACATCGCTCTTTGGACGGTAGGCGGAATTGTTATGGCCGTTGCCATTGGCCTGAAACGCCGCTAGCGCTTTTCAAAAAAATCTAAAATTGGTGCTTGACCCTAACGCAGCGTGAGAGACTATCTCATTTGCCAGCGAAAGGATTTTGGCACATGAAAACCTACCAAGTTAAACAGGTGGCGCAGATGGCGGGCATATCGGTGCGCGCGCTGCATCACTACGATCAAATAGGTTTATTGTGCCCAGCCTTTGTTGGTGACAATGGATACCGCTACTACACGCGGGACGAATTGGTGCGTTTGCAAGAGATTTTGTTCTTCAAAGAAATGGGTATTGGGCTAAACGAAATTGCTCAGATATTGGAAGAACCCGATCACGAACGCGCGAAAATGCTTGAGCAACAGAAGTCCCGTTTGGAACAGGACCAGCGCCGCCAACTCCAGCTAATCAAAACGATTGAACGCTCAATTGATGAGTTAAATGGAGTAAGAAAGATGAATGTGAGCGACTTATACAAAGGGTTCTCAAAAGAGAAGCAAGCAGCGTATGAACAAGAGCTAATCGACAAGCTTGGTCCAGACATGGCCAAGGAAATCGAAGATGCAAAACAAAAACTCAAGCAGGACGGATTAGATGGTGAAAACCAGCTAATTGCACAGAGAATGGCAGAGTTGGCTGATATTGAAGGTGAAGTCGTACTGGCCCTACAAGGGGGAATTGCTGCCGATGATGCTGAGTTGGACAACGTGATTGCTCGTCACCACAATTGGGTCGGACAATGGTGGAAGAAACAGCCGGACCAAGCCGCCTATATCGGGCTATCGCAAATGTATCAGAGCCACGAAGATTTTGTGGCGCGATATGAAGCGTTGGCACCAGGCTTAACCGAGTACCTTGCAGCGGCGATGGTCGCCTATGCTAAGCGCCATCTTGGCTAGGCTTTGTCCGATAATGATAGTCATAAAGCTCGGCTGAAAAGCCGAGCTTTTTATATAGGGCCAGTGCGCCCACATTTTCTGACATGACTTGAAGTGCTGCCTTGTTTGCCCCCAAACGTCGACACTTGGCCAACAAACTTGAGAGCAGGCGAGCGGCGCGGCCTTGGCGCCGGAATTGAGGGGCGGTTTCGACTGATTCAATTATGGCGATGTCCTCCACTACTACTGCATAGGCGATAGCGGCAAGTTCCTGATCCTCTTCTATATGTGCAAACAAAATTGGATAGCCAATATTCAACAAAGCCTGCCGAAATTTCACGCGATGATCTGGCGGGAAATGCGCGCGCTCAAGCGCAAACTGCAACCATTTGTCGTCTGGATGCGTGGTGAGTTGAACATCGTGTTGCCATTCAAAACTTGTAAGCGTCGGCGCAAGCAGAGTTTTTGTGTGCGCACTTACATTTTCAAACCCAGACTTTGTCAGTTCGCCCGCTAAGCCTTCAGCGATTGTAGGCACTCGAAAAATCACCGATTGATTGTACCCAGCGTAAAAGCGCTCCGCATCGGCGACAAGCGCCGCTGTGCATGACTTGCTTTGAGACGTTGGATTTACGGAATTGATGCGCCGAGAAGGTGTGCTGCTTGTTTGTCGAAACTCATAGCCTTGGTGCTTTTCAACCTGTTCCGCAGGCCAAGCCAGTGCACATGCCTCTTCGACTTGCCAACAAAGATCGAGCGTCTGCGCGTCGGACATAACAAGCCTTCCCATTCAAACAAGAGTTGAGTGAAAAGTTAGCAGCGGATCAAAGCGGTGTATAGAAAATATGCGCGCCGATTTGTTTCACCGGCTGATAGGCAGAGGCCCAAGACGGCGATACGCGCTTTGCGTGGTAGAACAGTGTGGTATCTGGCAACAGGTCTACCGACTTCTGCTGTTGGAACTGCTTATAGGCGTGATTGGCGATCAAACCGGCCTTCACCCAACTTACGCGAACAATGCGGTTGCCATTTCCACCTGCATCGGATTTGCCGTCACAGGCAAAAGAAAACTGGCATCGATTTGCTTTATGGGCGTTTTGATATACCACGCCGCAAACCGTATTTGGATATTTGTGGTGTTTGACGCGGTTAAGAATAACTTGGGCAACTGCCCACTGACCCGCCTCAGGTTCGCCGCGCGCTTCATGGTAGATCGCCTTGGTCAGACAATCTTTTTCTTCAGCGGCGATTTGCAGTTTTTTAGCGGTCGGGGTGAATTTGGTTTTTGCATAGGCAGAGAGCAATTGTGGTGTGAGGTGGGCAGTTTGCTGCTGAGCAGCAGCAGGCAACACAGCAAGGAGCACAAGCGTGAATGCCAACCCGAATTGCTTCAAAAATCTTGCCACTAGCAAAGTCCCAAATTCCCCAACCCGACCGGCTGGATGCACCATATGAATTGTTGTAGCGCGAAGCTACCTCATTGTTAAGTCATGGTTAACCACATTTTTTCACATTTCGTTAATTGATGAGATTTCGTGGCATTTGCGCATCATTTATTCCCATTTTTTGAAGCTCTTGGAGTAAGTAAGGGGCTTGGCAGTTGCCATTTTTGGGCGTACCAATTCAATACTTGGGGCCAAATTCGCCCTTCCCATCTATCTTGCGCGTCAGCTTTAGGCTGGTTGAGCGCTGCTTTTTTTAGGAAAATTCATGTCGCTTGTGTCGCCCAGTCCGCCACTTTCTGAACTCACCGCGCGTCAATGGCAGTGGATTGGCGCTGGGTTGATGATGACGTTTGCGTCGATGGGCGGGCAAACACTATTTATCGCTCAGTTTAACAGTGATATCCGGGCACATTTTGGATTAACTGACGGACAATTTGCAGGTCTTTACACAGTCGCGACCCTTTTCAGCGCGATTTTGATCGCGGTCATCGGCCAAGTTACAGACAAGCTCGGTCCGCGTTTTCTCGCCATTATCTGCACGGTTGGTTTGGCATTGATGGCTTTGGCTATGTCGATGGTGGACCACTGGGTGCTTCTGTGCTTGGTTCTGTTCGGCCTACGCTTTTTCGGTCAAGGGATGCTGCCCCATATCGCACAAACTGCGATGGCGAGATGGTTTAATCGATTTCGTGGCCGTGCACTTGCCTTTTCGCAGATGGGGTACACCGCGGGTGAAGCTTTGTTGCCATTTATCATAACCGTTTCGCTGCTTAGCCTAAGCTGGCGTGATATTTGGGCGATTGGCGCTGGCTTTTTGATCATCATCATGTTGCCGCTGATCATATTCTTGTTGCGTGACCCACCAGATGGCAAGCGAGCAAAGGCGCGGGGTGACATAAATCCGGATGCAGCAGATGGCAACGCTTTGACTGGCGATGATTGGAAGCGACGCAAAGTATTGCGTGACCCATTGTTTTATGCGCTCGCCTTTGGCGCGATGACGTTGCCGGCACTAGCGACAATATACTTCTTTCACCAAGCGCATTTGGTAGGGGTAAAAGGCTGGTCCGTTTCCACCTACACAGCATGGTTCCCCATTATGTCAGTTACGGGCGTTTCGGTTTCCATTCTCACAGGCTTCTTGGTTGATCGGTTCGGCGCATTCCGACTGTTGCCCTTTATGTATTTGCCGATTGGCATAGCCTGCTTGATTATGGCGAGTTTGAACGACGTTTGGGCTATTCCTTTATTCTTGATGGTGCTTGCCATGGGCGGCGGCATGGCGCCTTCGGTCTTTGGCGCATTGTGGGCTGAGATGTATGGCACAACGCATATTGGTGCGGTGCGTTCGTTGGCAATTGCGGTGATGGTATTCGCTTCAGCTGCAGGTCCTGGCATTGCCGGCGGCTTGATCGACGTCGGCATCAACCTTGTTACCCAAAGCTGGTTCAACGCGGTTTATTGCCTTGGTATTACGGTGCTCTATTTGCTTTTGCAGGGTCGAATGGCGGCGCGAAAGAGTGAGTTAATGGCGCCTATTGGATAGCGGCAACCAACAACCTTATCGATAATTAATTAAAGTAATACTTTCATAAATTATCTTAAAGCTTGATATTGACTCTTCGAGTTGCAGCGCCATATATGGCGTTCAATTGATCGTGGAGTAAATCATGAAAAAGTACATTTTAGCGGGCGCAATTGCTCTATCTGCCACACTGCCGGGCTCGGCGAGCGACAAACTGCAAACCTACAAATCAAATGTGGAAGCAGCACTTGCCGATCAAGCAATACCCGGCGCTGCTCTTGCGCTAGTTGGCCCTGAAGGCGCCATCGGACAAATGTGTTTTGGCATCGCTGACCTGGAAACAGGTGCAGCTGTTACCAAGGACACGGCTTTCACGCTTGGTTCAACGTCAAAGATGGTGATTGGGATGGCAATTGTCCAGGCAGTTGAAAAGGGCATCATTCAACTCGATCAGAAAATTGCGCCACTGATTGACTTCGAAATCGGTTTTAAGAATGCCGACCAAATCACTTTTTCAGACCTTGCCCAACATAGAAGTGGCATTGTCGATCGAGAGGATGCCTATCTTTCTAAAGCCACATATTACCAAGGCGCTGACCACCCGACTTTGCTTGGTGATTACCTTAAGGCCTACTTGAGTGAAAGTGGGGAGCATTATCACGCAGCTACCAATTTTTCGAAACATGGCGAGTATCAGTATTCCAACATTGGCTCGGCTCTCGCGGCATACGCTTTAGAACAAGCGGTTGCCACTCCATTTGATAAGCTCACCACCTCCGACATTTTTGGACCACTCGGAATGGAAAACACCGCGTGGTTTCTAAGCGAATACCAGACGGATGAATTGGCGCGTCCGCACTATGATCTGGGCATGGAAGGGTTTGCACCAAATGAGTTTTACGGTTTGGCAACATGGCCCGATGGCGGCTTGCATTCTTCGATCAGTGATTTTTCGAAGTTCATAGCTATGATGATCAATGCGGGTGAACTGAGTGGCACACGCATCATCAACAAAGAAAATTTCGACTTGCTCTTTGCTGGGTTGAACGGTGACAACGAGCGTGGCTATGGCTTATTCTTGGAGAAATTTCGTCTGAAAGGATCATTGCCAGATCGCACAACCTTTTGGGGCCATACGGGAAGCGATCCTGGAGTAGTGACATTTGCAGTTTACAATTTGGATTGGAAACGGGGCGTCCTCTTGATGTTGAATGGCGAACCCGAAGAGGAAATGGTCAATGATTTCTTGGCTGCGAGTTTTGATCTTTTTGGCTTGGAAAATGAGTTTCGCATTGCACCGGATCACTGCAACAACCCGTTGCGCGTTGTCATCGACTGAGTTAGCCTTTTTGAGAAGGAAGAGTAAGGCATGGCTTGGTCGATTGTCGAAGTTACGAGCGAAAACAGTGATCTGCTGAACAATGTGGCCGAAGATGTTTTTGATTATGAGATTTCATCTGAACATCTTGGCCGCTACCTAGATCAGGCTGGCCATAAGCTATTTGTTGCCATTGCTGCTGGGGTTGTTGTTGGCCAAATTCGTGGCATGATCCATTATCAACCCGATGAGCCACCACATTTGTATATCGACAATTTGGGCGTCGCACCGACGCATAAACGGCAGGGGATCGCCCGAGCGCTATTCGTTGCACTGACCAGCTGGGCGAAATCCAAGGGATGCAGCAGCTTTTGGGTCGCAACGGAATGCGACAATGATGAAGGCAACGGCTTCTATCGCGGCATTAAGCTGAGCGGCGAAAAAATGTACTTCTACGAAGGCGTAATCGACTAGCCATTTGGGCGATTTTTCGAATTGAAAAGAAGCTGAATTGCAAACAGGACCCAGAACACCAAACCACCAGCGGCGAAGATGAATGTCAGCGGTAAAAACAGGCTTTCCTGCAAGACGCCATTTTCGTCGATACCACCATATATAGTCGCTTCTGCAATGCCACAAATGGCTGCAAGAACAAACATGGATATGCTGATGTAAAGCAAAAAGCTGCGCATGGGACTGCCTTCAAAACGAAACGACGCTTTGACCTTAAACACAGCATTTCGGTGACAGTTTGATCGTATTCAGGCCATTTCGAGGCTAAGTTGTGGCCAACGCAATTTCGCGCATGTGCCGCATATCAGTACCGCAGCACCCCCCAAATATGCGCATGTGCGGGTAGGTATTTTTAATCATTGCAAAATAGGTGCCCAGCTCTTTTGGGTCCCCATCATCCAGTTCTGTTGCTACGTCTAGTTCAGCATGGGAGCAACGCGATGCATTTGCGACCATACCTGCAATTCGCTCAATCCACGGACCATCATTTAGGTTCGGCAGAAAGTGTTCTGGATGTGCGCAATTGATAAGGAAATATTCGGCGTAGTTGTCGGTCGCTGCGTCAACCGCATCCAACGCTTCACCCAAAGGCATGCCAGTGGGCAACAACCCGTCCGTTTCAACCGTGAAAGAAATTGCGACCGGTAATTGGTGTTTTTGCGCCGCACGGACAATGCCGATGGCTTCTTCGGGATATGAGATGGTGAATGCACTAACTATGTCGGGTTTGGCTTTGGCCAACTGTGCGAGTTGATGTTGATGATATTGCTCTGCTTCGCCATCATCCATTTGACTGTCTGGCTTATAGCCATCACCGCGCGGCCCAACTTGTGCACTCAGTATTATTGGCACGTCGCAAATGTTGTCTCTAAGTTCACGGATGAACTGCACGGCATCGACATTGATTTGTTCCAATAGATTGGCACTGTAGCCGATTGCAGCCGCGCGATCTTTATTGGCGACCCAAGTCACACTTTCAAACATCAAGCCGCAACCCATTTCGCGTGCTAACTCGACTTGCTCCAGATATGACTTTGTGAGCAACTCCCGCCCTTCTTCGTTTTCCAACAATGGGAACGTTGCAAAGCCTGGCAGGTCGACGCCTTGATTGAAAATCAGGTCGGTTTCAATCCCGGTATAGCAAAGGAAAGGGCGATCCAGTTTTTCAAGTATCGTCACTAGTGCGCATCGTTCCAATTGTCTGCAGCGCGGGCATCAACCTGCAACGGCACAGTTAGCGAAATCGCCGGCATTGGCGCATCGATCATCACTTTAGAGATAACTGGAATAGCGTCCTCCGCCTCGCTTTCTGGCACCTCAAAAATCAATTCATCATGCACTTGCAAGAGCATGTCGGCAGGCACTTTCTTCGCCTCAAGCACCCCCTCCATTTGGATCATGGCACGGCGGATAATGTCTGCAGCAGAGCCCTGAATTGGTGCGTTAATTGCCGCGCGTTCATAGAAAGCGCGGTGGCCCGCATTCTTGGTATTGATTTCTGGAAAGAAAGCTTTTCGACCAAAAATGGTCGCCACATATCCTTTGTCGTGCACAAACTTCTTGGTTGCTTCCATATAGTCTTTGATGCCTGGAAAACGCTCGAAATAGGTTTTGATATAGTCGCTAGCTTCTGTGCGGGAAATGCCCAATTGATTGGCCAAACCAAATGCGGAAATCCCATAAATGATGCCAAAATTGATTGCTTTTGCGCGACGGCGAACCATTGGGTCCATACCTTCAATTGGCACGCCAAACATTTCTGAGGCAGTCATGGCGTGAATGTCGAGGCCGTCGGCAAAAGCTTTTTTCAATTCTGG
Organism: Maritalea porphyrae; assembly: GCF_030159895.1. GTDB lineage: Bacteria > Pseudomonadota > Alphaproteobacteria > Rhizobiales > Devosiaceae > Maritalea > Maritalea porphyrae. The sequence continues at coordinate 695,638 of NZ_BSNI01000002.1, read as the reverse complement.
AATATCTGCAATATGCGCCAGCACCCGCAATTCAATCTGACTATAGTCAGCAGAGATTAGTTTCTTTCCCGGCTCTGCCACAAAAGCTGTGCGGATCTTGCGGCCATCCTCTGTGCGAACAGGAATGTTTTGCAGGTTCGGATCTGACGATGAAAGCCGTCCAGTGGCGACCGCTGCCTGCGCATATGATGTGTGCACCCGACCGGTATTTGGGTTGATGAACTCTGGCAGAGCATCGGTATAGGTTGATTTTAGCTTCGAAAGACCGCGCCACTCCAAAATGGCCTTGGCCAAATCGTTGCCTTCGGCGGCCAAGTCTTCCAACACACCTGCACCGGTTTGCCACGCACCGGTTTTGGTTTTTTTGCCGCCGGGCAACCCCATCTTATCAAACAAGATTTCGCCCAACTGCTTTGGCGATCCAACATTGAACTTTTCACCAGCAAGCTCATGAATTTCGGCTTCAAGACCAGCTGCACGTTGCGCAAAATCGCCCGAGAGACGCGCCAAAATCTGGCGATCCACATGAATACCTCTCGCCTCCATACGCGCAAGAACCGGCACCAATGGACGTTCGATAGTTTCGTAAAGCGTGACTGCTTTTTGTGCGACAAGGCGCGGCTTAAGCACTTTCCACAATCGCAATGTTATGTCGGCATCTTCCGCCGCATATTTGGCCGCATCTTCAATTGGAATTTGGTCAAACGTCTTTTGTTTTTTACCCGTACCCGCCAAATCGGTGAACTTGATGGGTTTGTGATCGAGCCATTTTTCGCTCAGCGCATCCATACCGTTATTGCGTGCGCCATCGGTGGCGTAAGACATCAACATGGTGTCGTCGATTGGGTTCATCTCGATGCCATATCGCATCAAAAGCCCCATATCGTATTTCATGTTCTGACCGATTTTGAGGATCGATTGGTCTTCAAGAATCGGCTTGAGTTTTTCGATCACCTCTTTTGTCGGCAACTGATCTGGTGCCAAGCCACCGCCTAGCAGATCATCCTCACCAGAGGTATGAATAAGCGGAACATAGCAACCATTACCCACTTCAGTGGACAAGCAAACCCCAACCAAGTCAGCCTGCTGATTATCAAGACCCGTAGTCTCTGTATCGATCGCGACATAGCCCTTGTCTTTGATCGCATCGATCCATTTGTCCAACGCGTCAAGCGTGCGCACAATTTCATATTTTTCATGCTCAACCGGCATGCCTGAAAGCTCGAGCGCCACTTTCTCGGCCAGCGCGGAAGGTGTATTTGATCCTTCGGCTCCAGCCACGCTTTCCGTTTCTGGCAGAGGCTCGGGCGCAAGTGATGTATCCGCCTCGATTGCGTCGGCATCTGCATCAATAGCTGCTGCCACTCGTTTGGTGATGGTGGTAAACTCCATCGCCTTCAAAAATGGAATAATGGAAGTCGCATCGAGCGGTTGGCGAGCAAATTCGTCCAACTGCACTTCAACCGGCACATCAACTTTTAGCGTCACCAAGTCGCGTGAGACGCGGGCCTGGTCAGCAAATTCAATTAGATTTTCACGACGTTTGTTCTGTTTTATTTCGCCGGCACGCTCCAAAAGCGTATCAAGGCCACCATATTCCTCGATCAATTGCGCGGCCGTTTTAATCCCAATGCCGGGCACGCCGGGAACATTATCTACACTATCGCCAGCAAGCGATTGCACATCGATAACTTTGTCCGGGCCAACGCCAAATTTTTCACGCACTTCATCAGCACCGATCCATCGGTTTTTCATAGTGTCGAGCATTGAAATTTTGTCGGACACCAATTGCATCAAATCCTTGTCGGACGACACAATGGTCACATTCATGCCTTTGGCTTCTGCTTGACGTGCATATGTGGCAATCAAATCATCCGCTTCAAAGCCTTCTTGTTCCACCGAAGAAATTGAGAATGCCCGCGTCGCCTCCCGCGTTAACGGAAATTGCGGCACTAGATCCTCTGGCGCTGGCGGACGATGCGCTTTGTATTCGGGATAAAAATCATTGCGAAAGCTTTTTCCGGAATGATCAAAGATCACCGCCATGTGTGTTGGCGTTTCCAATTCTTCCGCTTCAAAATCAAGCGTGAGCCGATAGAGCATGTTGCAAAAGCCGGACACGGCGCCAACAGGCAAACCATCTGATTTACGCGACAAAGGAGGCAACGCATGATAGGCACGAAAAATGTATGTAGAGCCATCCACCAACAGCAAATGCATCGGTTATCCCCTTCCCCGGGCAACGTGAATCAAAACAAAACTTGAAACGCCAATCTAATCTGAACGGCGAAGCGGGTCCATGGCGGATTAGATTTGCGTCACAACTCAGTTAGCCGCGATATCCAACACCTTGGCAACGATTTCTTCAATCGACAAAGTGCCATCGACGACCAAGACATCGCTTTCCGTTTGACTCGGCCGTTCGAGCGTGTCGAGCTGGCTGTCCAACAAACTCACCGGCATGTAATGACCTGGCCGATTAGCCATACGGGTTTGCAGAGTAGCACGGTCTACGTCGAGAAAAACGAACCGACAACCAACGACATTCTTGCGAATTATGTCCCGATAGGCTTTCTTAAGTGCCGAGCACGCAAACGCTACGCGCGCATTGCTCGCTTCATTTGCTGCCGCAACAACTGTTCCTAGCCAACCCACCCGCATTTCATCGGTTAGGGGGATACCGTTTGACATGGCAGCGACATTTTCAGAAGGATGAAAATCATCAGCGTCGAGAAAAATGCCGTCAATCTCATGCGCAATTGCGCGTGCAATTGTGGACTTTCCTGTCCCGCTCACCCCGATCACAAAAATCGCGTTTCGGCTTGTCATGACGCCTACCCGTTTCTATTCCAATTATTTTGAAGCGATGTCGACATCAAGAATTGCAGAAGCTCATCGCAATTGGGAGGACGATGGCAGTTTTATCGACCATTTTTTCGCGCAATTTTGGCGAAAACCCCATTGTGAAGCGCGTGCTGTTCGGATAAGTTCGCGCCAGTTTCGCAATTTGCCTTCGCGCAAATTGCCAAAGCACCCGTAGCTCAGCTGGATAGAGCGCTGCCCTCCGAAGGCAGAGGCCACACGTTCGAATCGTGTCGGGTGCACCATCATCTCGGGTTAACTCGTTGTTATCTCAGTGTTTTCTTCAAGATTACGCTGGAGGGTAGACCATGGGGTTGACCAAAACAGGTCACTATTTGTTCGAAAAAAGAGGGTACCAATAGTTTTCTTGACGCGTTCCTAGTAATCTTTGGAGTTCAAACGAGACGACACGGACCAACCTGTCGCTGAGGACCAAATTTGCGCACATTGCGCTGTCTGGGGCGAAATCCTTATGTACCAAACCAGACGAGGAGCGGCAGGCTCTTTGTCTACACAGCAACCAATGCGTCTTGTCTGAACGGTAGCTTTGAATATTGTAGCTAGAGAGCCACATGATTAAGGTCACCACAGAGCTTCTTCACGACATGAATTCGATCGACCGGATGTTGCGTGCAAATCACGGCAATGTGCAGTCTTTTTTTAGGGAAATCAGAACGGCCGACTAATCGACCAAGACATCAGCGCTACGTTCGATAAGATCAGGAACAAACAGCTTTTGCAGCTTTTCCGGTCGTTCCCCATCAAGCAAGCGCAACATGAAACGGCCAAGCATCATGCTCGGCTTTGATATTGGCAAATAGCATGTGGTGATCGGCGGCGAGAAATATTGCGATACATTCAAATCGTCGGTTGCAATAACCACAGCATCTTTGCCGTGTTCGAGGCCACGCACATGAAAACCTGACAATACGCCAAGAGCGGTAGCTTCATTTGCGCAAATATAGGCTGTTGGCGGCGCATCCAGTGTCGACATTTCAAATAGTTGTTCGCGGCCAAACGCAGGGGTCAATCGACCGTTGGCCACAAGATCTTCGTCAAACTCTATATTTGCACGCGTAAGCGCGTCACAATAAGCGTCCAATCGATCACCGGTGTACATCAAATCCGCATCTGCATTCAGCATTGCAATGCGCTTGTGGCCCTTCGCGATTAGGCGTTCAACGCAAATTGAAACGATGCGCTTATTGTCGGTATCCACAAAGGCGTGGGGCTTTTCCGCATCGCTGGTTCCGTAGGTGACAAATGGAAAATCCTGCGCCTGCATATATTGGATGCGCTCATCGCCTGCTCGTGTGCCTGAGATAATCACGCCGTCTGCCTTGCGGTTAACGACAATGCGCTTGATCGTCTCCAAGCTTTCTTCAAAACTGCGGACCTGATATTGCACCACCCGATATGGTGTGCCTTCAAGCGCATGGCTTAAGCCGCTGATCAGCTGAGTGTAGCCGACCCCGCCCCATTCATCATCTTGCGGAGACGAAATTACCGTAACCATAGCGATTTGATAGGTCTTACCGGTGCGCAGCTGAACGCCAGAAATATTGAGTTCGTAGCCAAGTCTTTTTGCGACATCAAGAATTTTGTCACGGGTGACAGGACGCACCTGATCAGAGCCATTAAGCGCTTTTGAAACCGTTGCTGTTGATAAGCCGGTTTCTTTTGCAATTGTTTTTATCGTTGGGCGCGCGGGCATATTAGTACTCAAAATCAAGACCCACTCTGGTTAGCCAAAATATCTTTGAAACGCAAATAAACTGCGGATGTCCATGCAAAAGCTGGATCACGAAGACCCTCTCCGGTTAGCGCATTAAAGTTCTCAGCCATCCCAGAATGCTCGCATAGATTCACAAATTTTGTTGCAATTTTCTGAGCCAATTCAGTTGCGTGCTGCGCGACCAGTCCATCGTGTATGAGAAGTGTTGTGGGTGCCCAAATCGGCCCGCGCCAATATCCGTCAGCTTCGTAAAAATCACTATTGGGACTTTCTGTTGCCGGGCCCCAGTCGGTCAACAAATCGGACCTTTTGAACTCACTGACCAACTGCTCACCAATTTCATTGGGCAGCAAATCACCAAGCAGCATCGGCATAAACCCAATAAGGCTTTGACTGTTCTTTGGCGCATCTGCACCGTCAGACTTTCGAACCACAAAGTGACCATCACGCCAAAGCTGGTCGACGAGCAATTGGACCAAGCCAGCACAAATCTGTTCGAAATGCGCCGCGCTTTCTACATCGCCTAAGCGGCGCTTAATCCGCGCAATCGCTTGCGCTGTAAGCACTAGAAAGGTTGGCAGGTCGGGGCCCTCCACCGGTCCACCATTTGCAAAAAAGCTGGCATTGTCCCAACCGCTATCGTTGCCATGTGCGTAGCTTGGCAATTTGTCGGGGCCAGACCGCGTATGGGCGAGCCAATAGCTGAGTTGTTTTTCCAACTTGTCGGTCAAATAGGTCAATTGTTCGTCGTCAAAAACCGGACCGAAAGCGCAAAGAATGTGGTCAATTGCCCAACCATGTACCGGCGGTTTTGTGAAGGAAAACGATGCGCCTTGATCGTGCACGAAGTCAGGAAGCAAGCCGCTTGCGTCTTGCTGATCAAAAATCACAGCAAACTGTTCAAACGCACTTTTTGGACTGGTTTTGGCGACACCTATTGCCGAGAACGCATTGTCCCAACTCCAAATGTTGATCATGTGGTTTTTGGACATGTAAATGGCGGGGGCGCTCAAATGGCCTTTTGCGGGCACTGTATTTGCCCACAATATGTAATTGGCCAAACGAGCAGCCTGGCCAAGCTCTGCATCACCTATCCATTCCGCGAAGGCGTGCTCCGCATCTGCTTTTGCGCGCTCAAAACTGGAATGTGAGACATTAAGGCAAAGCCGTTCATGCAAGACGATACTGCCTTCGAATTGATCGCCCTTGAACGATATGGCAACGTCCTCAGCGTGGTCGCGACGCCATTCGCCACGAACGTTTAATTCCCCCACTTTCGCCACGGGCGTAAGCCGTAGATTCTCACCGGCTGCAACAACACAAGGTTCGCCCGCTGGGGTTTGGTATGCATAGTCGTAGCGCGAGCCTTGTAATTCAAAGCGCAGCTCTATCCCCTCACCCTTCACATGCAGCACTTCCCCATCGCCGATACAAAAAGCAGCTTTGCCGACCTGTTCATCGCCCTTTAGAAGCACAGCCTCTAGAGAGCCTGGCGACAGGGAGAAGGATGGCGTAAGCGAATTGCCTTGAAGATCGAAAAAGGTGACCAGACAAAGATTGCCAAGGCTTGGCCGCATATCGCCACCTGCAACATAGCGCAAACAGCATTGCCGCTCGCCATACCCGTCCGGCACCATCGATAGGGTCGTGAAGCGTTGGTGCCGAGAAAACGGCACTTTATTGAAATCAAATAGGCTCACACCCTACCCCTTTACGGAAGAACCGATGGCGCCATCCATAATGTAACGCTGCGCAAAGAAGAACAAGATTAGCGGCGGAATACAAAGAATCACGGTAATCGCGGCAATGGAGGTAATGTCCGTCTCATGCAGTCCTTTGAACATAGATAGCCCAAGGGTCAGCGTATATTTGGACTGATCGTTTAAATAGATCAGCGGCCCAAGATAGTCGTTCCATGCGTTCATGAAGTGGAATGTGCCGACCAACACCAGTGCAGGCATCATCAGCGGCAAATGGATGCGCCAATAAATCTGCCAAGAATTAGCGCCGTCCATGCGTGCCGCTTCATCAATTTCAATTGGCACATTCATAATGTACTGCCGTAGGAGAAAGACAAAGAATGCGTCTGCGAAATAGGCTGGAACAATCAGCGGTTTGAGCGTGTTGATCCAACCCAGCATGTTAAACTCCATATAGAGCGGGATCATTTTCACATCCCATGGGATCATCATAGTGGAGAGCAACAGAATAAAGATGGCGTCGCGCCCTTTGAACTGAAAACGCGCAAAACCAAATGCCACCAACGAGCTTGATAGCAACTGACCAAAGGTTGATAGAACAACCACGATCACTGAGTTTTTGAGATAGACATCAAACGGTTGTTTGAACCATGCGATGATGAAGTTTTCCCACTGTGCTTCGCTTGGCCAGAACACCGGCGGATATTGATAAAGCTCTGGAACCGATTTAATCGCGGTGATCAACGTCCAATAAAATGGCATGATGAAAAGCGCAGACAAAAAGATCAGCGCGCCATAAGTCAGCGTTCTAACCATCAGCTTGCTCCTTATTCTTCATCTCACCTTCGTAGTAGACCCAAGCGGAAGACGATTTCATCACCAGCATTGAAAGTGCCAGGATGATCAAGAACATCACCCAAGAGTTTGCGGCGGCAAAACCCATTTCGAAATATTGGAATGCGTTATCGTAGATATACATGGCGAAGAAATAGGTGCTTTCGAGCGGTCCACCACCTGTCAGCAATAGCGCGATGGTGAGCTGCTGAAATGCTGCAATGATCGACGTGATGAAGGTGAACAACAACATTGGCGACAACATCGGGATGGTGATGAACACCAACCGCGCCCAGGCAGGTACACCTGAGATTTTTGCCGCTTCATAGAGCTCTTTCGGAATTGACTGGAGCCCCGTTAGTAATATCAACATGGTACCGCCGAGCCCCCATAGAGAGGCCACAACGATAGCAAGCAACGACCAACTTGGATCGCCCAGCCAGTTTGGCCCCTCTATCCCGGCAAGGCCCAGGAGGAAGTTCAAAATTCCGTATTCGTGGCTATAAATCCATGCCCAAATGGTCACCAAGGCGACGCCTGAAATCACGCTCGGTAGGTAAAAGATTGTGCGGAAGATGCCGCTGCCAAGGACTTTTTGGTTGAGCAAGACCGCCAACAACAGACCAAGGATGATGTTGAAGGGGACAAAGAACAGGCCAAATTTGATGGTTACCCACAAACTGTCCCAAAATAGCGGATCTTCGGTGAGCATGACGCGGTAGTTATCCACGCCGACAAAGGTTCGCTCCCCCACCACTGGCCAATCGTAGAAACTCATGACCAGCGAGAAAATGAGAGGCCCCAGTGTGAAGAAGAGGAACCCCAATATCCAAGGGGAAATGAAAAGGTATGGCGTCAGCTTCTCGAAAAATCGATTGCGCTGCACTGCACTATCGGGATCTGTGCCCATAATACTCATTCCCCCTTGGAAACTCTTAGTTCAAGTGACGCTTGGAACGCTTAACAGCTTCGTCCAAGTGTTTCTTGGCATTACCTTTTTCAATCATCGTCGCTTCAATTGCGCGCTCGAGATTGGTTTGGATTTTGCCCCAGTTCTCGTGTTTCAAGAACGCATTTGACTCACGGTCTGATACTTTCAGGATGTCAAAGAAGGGCTTGAAAGTCGGGTCGGTAGTCATGTTGAGTTCTTTGGCAACACTTGTGCGGATCGGTAGATCATTTGTGCGTAGTTTCACCGCCTCTGGTGAGGAAAAGAACTTCACAAATTTCCAGGCCAGTTCAGCATTTTTTGTGTCTTTGGCAATCGACATGGCAGACGCACCGATTGAAGAGTGGATCGGCTTGTCGCCGAATGAAGGCAGAGTGGCAACACCATAGTTGATGCCCGCTTCTTCAATGCCGCTTTTTGACCACATCGCGCTTTGATACATGGCCAATTTGCTGCCCTTAAATAGAGCAGAGCCTGACGAGTTGTCCCCTATGCCAATAACAACGGCTTCTTCGTTTTTGGCCATATCAGCGAACATTGAAAGCACTTCGACTGCCTCGTCGCTGTTCATGTAACCGTCAACCGCGCTACCGTCTTCCGCAATAAAGCGTGTACCGTTTGACCAGAAGAATTGCTCATAGTCGAACGGATCTGGCTTGGCTTCAACCGCATAGCCATAGACCTTATTCTCCTTGTCACGGAACCTTGCAGCCTTTTCGCGCAACTCGGCCCATGTCCAATTTTCGCTGGGCTCTTCCACACCAGCGGCGGCAAACATGTCCTTATTGTAAAAAACAACATGGGTAGTAAAACCTGCTGGCATGCCATAAGCGTCACCATCGATGCGCGTCGTGTTGATCAACCCAGCCGGAATGTCGCTTAGGTTCATGGCCTCAGCATCACGCGCCATCAATTCATCAAGCGGCATCAAGGATTTGTAGTATTTTGGATAATTCCACATATACATTACATCCGGCGGGCTGCCTGCACCAAATGCCGCGATCAGCTTTTTGTCATAACCATCGGCATAAGGTTCAACCTGAACTTTCACGCCCGGATTGGCTGCCTCAAATCGCTTTGCGATTTCTTGCTGAATGGCAAGGCTTTCATCGCTGTCCCAAGTAGCGAAGCGAATTACTTCTTCCGCCATCGCCGTTCCGCCCAATGAAAGGGCAGCAACTGCTGATGCCAGTGCCAGTTTCTTTAGTTGTTTCATCGTTCCTCTCCTCTAGTCGTCGCGCCATGCGACTGTTTTTGTCGATCAATCAATGATCGAGTTTCCGCATCCAATGCGCGCGGAAGCGCCTCCCCCGCAGCATTGAAAATGTGACAGTGCTGCGCCGGAAATTTGAGATGGACACGCTCGCCAAAACTTACAGGGTGCGTGCCGCGCGTGATGATGGTGAAAGACTGACCGTTATCGAGATTTAGGTGCACCTGACTTTCAGTGCCCAATCGTTCAACAAGCACAACTTGCCCGTGGACATGGGCTTCGTGTTCTGCAACCAATTCTACATTGTCGGGCCGAATGCCCAATGTGTGCCCGCTGTTTTGCAACTCGCTGATTGGCACGTTGAGTGCCACATCGATAGTGCCATCTAGCTCCTCGCCACCTAGACGCACGGACCGCGCGCCCTCAAGCGTTGCATCGACGGACAGAAAGTTCATTTTTGGCGACCCGATGAAACCAGCCACGAATAGATTTTGGGGCGCATAAAACAATTCAAGCGGCGTGCCGAACTGAGCGACTTTCCCCTTGTCGAGAACGACAACCCGATTAGAGAGCGTCATCGCTTCCACTTGGTCATGGGTCACGTAGATCATTGTGACCCCCAGCCGCTTGTGCAGATTTGCCAGCTCCACCCGCATTGTCACCCGCAGCCCAGCATCCAGATTGGATAGCGGCTCATCAAGAAGGAACAGCTTTGGGTCGCGCACGATCGCGCGACCAATCGCGACGCGCTGGCGTTGCCCACCCGACAATTGCTTTGGTCGACGTTTCAAAAGCTCGGAAATTTGTAGAATTCGCGCCGCATTTTGCACACGCTCATCAATCTCAGCCCTCGGAACACCATTCAAGGAAAGGCCAAAAGACAGGTTTTTGTAGACATTCATGTGCGGATAAAGCGCATAGTTTTGAAAAACCATCGCAATGTCGCGCTTTGCTGGCGCCAATTGAGTGATCTCTCGATCACCTAAAATGACTGCGCCCGCATTGATATCCTCCAAACCGGCGATTGATCGCAGCAAAGTCGTCTTGCCGCATCCGGACGGGCCTAGAAAGCTGACGAATTCACCGTCGGCAATATCTAGGTCCACGCCAGATAGAACAGATAAATTGCCAAACTTCTTGTGCAGCTGATTGATTTGAACGCCAGCCATCTATTCCCACTCCCGAACTTGAATTTCAGCCAAAATATAAACGTTTAACTTTTGATGTAAAGTCATTCTTCAATTTCTTTTAGTCGTTTTTGGTCTGAACTGATCCATTTTTGGAATGAACGCCGCACCGGCCGCAGACGCCGTCACACCAAAGGTCACGCTCGCCATATCGCCACATCGAATGAAGGAACCGTTTTGCTGCCGACAAAAAATTCAACATCCTCGCTCACATCAAGCTCGACGCTTTCACCGCCAAAGTTGAAGGCGAAATTTAACGCCCCGCGCCGGGCGGTTCTCAATGTCGTTGCATTTTGTTGACCGAGCTCGACCCCAGCCCAACCGGCCAGTCTTTCAACCACCTCCGCCAGCAAGTCCGGCGTAAAATGCGTTGCGCCGTACCAGCACTTGTCGTTTCCAACCAGCGCAGGATCATTGTCACGATAGTCGGACATAAAATGCGCGATAACATTTTCTGAAGTGACTATGTGCTCGCGCCAATTGCCAACAGGGCCATGGATATCGCCGATTCTGACGCGGTCGCCAGCATAAGACGGCAACGATTCCACGCGGTTTACTTGTACATTTACAAGCTGTGAGAAACTACCAGGCGGCAGGTTGTCCGGGATGTGCATATCTGCTGTTTTGCTCCCGGTGCGAGCACCAAGATACACCTTTGCGTCACATGCTGTCAGCTTCTCCACAAAGTCAGGATTATCGACAACCATATCCGGCACGATTACCAGCTGATATCCGGCCAAATCCGAATGCGGCCCGACAATATCTAGATCCAACCCACGCGCTGAAAGGGCGGAGTACCAATCCATTGCGACACGCGCACTGGAGTAGTCGGCGCCCTGAGGCAGCGTTTCCGCTGCCCAACGGGACGTATAGTCCAACACCAACGCAACTTGCGCTTTTTGGCGCTCGCCTGGCTCGGGCAATGCCGCCATTTCTTTGGTAATTTGGGCAACCTCTAAGTACGCCCGATCTGGTTCGGAATTCGGCAATAGCAGCCCCGCATGGAACTGCTCCTGGGCGAACTTAGATTGCCGCCACCGGAAATAGCAGACCACATCTACACCATGAGCAAATGCCAGCCATGTCCATAGGCGCACCATGCCGTCTTGCGGGGCTTGATTGTGCTTTGCCCAATTCACAGGTCCGGGCTGCTGCTCCATAATCCATGCTTTTCCGCGCCCGACTTGACGGTAAAGATCATTATTAAATGCGGGCTGATCAGGAATGCCGACGCGCAGCAACCTTGCCTTGTCGTCGTCACTCATTCCCGCATAGACCAACGCGCCCATCGGGTAACTATCCCACGAGGCGAAATCGATATCTTCACCTACTTTGTAATGATCAAAGTCCGTATTGTGCCCCATAAAGTTATGCGTTACAGGCCGGCCAGGCGATAGTTCTCGCAGCACGTCGACCTGCGCTTTGTTAAATCGCACCACTTGATCGGAAGAAAACCTGTAGAAATCCAAAAGATGCGTTGGACTTGGTTCTTCAACCAACCCGTTTGGCAATTCGATTTGCGAAAAGGACTTATAAGCCATTCCCCAGAATACAGTGCCCCAGGCCTTATTTAGCGCCTCGATACTTTCGTAGCGCCCAGCCAACCATTGCTGGAAAGCCGACTGTGCAGCTGCGGAATAGCTATAGATCGTGTTGTGATCGCCATACTCGTTGTCGATCTGCCAAGCATGAACATATGGGTTTTGTCCGTAGCGCTGAGCGAATGCTCGCGCAATTCGCACAGCGTGCTCGCGGTAAATGTCACTTGAAAAGCAATAGTGACGGCGCGCGCCGAACTTTCGTACGTTGCCGCTTTCATCTACAGGCAATATTTCAGGGTGTTTATCCACCAGCCATTTAGGTGGCGCGGCAGTTGGCGTACACATAACAACTTGCAAACCTGCGTCGCCCAAAACCTTTACAGCGCGGTCGAGCCAACCCCAGTTGAACTCACCCTCACTTGGCTCAACCAATGACCACGTAAACTCGGCAATTCGCACCCATTTCAAACCAAGCTCAACCATTTTGCGGGCATCATCAGCCCACATTTCTTCTGGCCACTGCTCAGGATAATAACAAACACCAAGTTCCAACATAAACGCCCGCCAATCACACAACCCGCACCACCACTTCGCGGCACCGGAATCACAAATAACTAAAACTCTATCGCACACATCGAAAAAAAATTAAACGATTATATTTTACGATATCCAGTCTACAAACACGCGACCGCGAAAAAGGATGATTACCGAGTTGGCCCGAAACACCACAAAAGCACGACAAGAAATCCTTGTCTACGCAAGCGTTTTCAACGATCAACTTACGACAAGAGAAACGCAGATCTATTAAGCAGTTGCCCAGGTTCAAACAACCACTTTGGACACCAGACAGCCGCCTTATGTGAATTCGCAATTGGGCAACATCTGATAGCCTGAGGCTACAGTGGGTCGAACACAGAGCACGATCCTTATAGTCCTAGACTTCAACCCCTTTGTACTTGCAGACCTTGCTAATTGATCATCATGTGGAGGCGAATGGTGTTTTCCAACTGGCGAGATGCTTAGATTTGTTTCCTTTGCTCCCGGCACGAATCCCCATGACATTACTCACTTATTCTAGATGCTATTATGTTTTCACATGTGGGCGTGAGGCCGGTTGTGAAAGCAGCTGGGCCAAAGGAAATGCTGTCACGCCTCAATAGACTGTACGACCAATCTGTTTCCGACGCCCGGACGTTATGAGCTTATTCAATACAGACCTGAACCCTCATTTTACTATATGGAATGACTCATCACAAATTCTGTCGAAACAGACAAATCTTGATGTCTACCTCTCTCTGCCAAACACCATGCTCAGACATTCAACTTGATTACCAAGCACCAAAAACAGAGATGCGGCAAATTCAATTTCAAGTCCTACATGGGCATTCCCTGCAGGCAAGTAATTCCAACGGCTTATAGTCACGACATCAAAAACTACGCCGATTTACTCACCCCAACTAGAGCCATCTAATGAGCGCAAGGAGGTATACCGCTGCCAAAGACCGACAACTCTTGCTGAGTGTGGTTTCATCCTGATCGCCTCCATGTTTTATTGTTAGGAGATTTCTACCCCATATTAATGCATGAATGTCGTACTATCCAAATGATCTACTAGATTCAATAAACCGTCACGCCACATCCAATCATGACTGCATAGCGGCACGCCGCATAATGATCATTTCTCCAGTACTTGTGCATTGCTTAATGGAAGAAAAAAAGGATTTGTTTTTTTCCGCGCGATAAGAAATTGTAAAGGAATGTAAACTTTGCAAGAGGCTGCGCGACATGGGGAAACAGAAGATCCAGAATATGGAAGAGTTTGCCGAGTTTAGCGGCATATCGCGTCCCACACTCTCAAAGTACTTTAATGATCCAGATAGCGTTCGACCAAAAACTCGCGACAAAATCGAGCGGTCACTAGCGAAATGCAATTATCAACCGAATATTTTTGCCATCAATCAAAATAGAAAGCTGACAAAGAATGTTGGCATAGTGGTTCCTTACCTAGCGGATCCATTCTTTGCTGAGATGGCCCGCGGAATCGAGACATTTGTTATTGCGGCTGGATATCGGCCGATTTTGCTCAGCTCGCATGGTGATCCAGAGTTAGAGAAAGACAATTTGGCATCACTTCGGGCTATTAAGCCGGCAGGTGTTCTGATGGCGCCATTGGGACGCAGCTCAGACCGCGCTGCGATCGAAGCGTTTTGTGCGGACGTGCCCACGGTTTGCTTTGACGCAAATATTGAAGGCGTTGGCGCAGCATTTGTAGGACACAATAACGTCCAGGCAATGGAGTTGATGGTAGAGTATTTAGTTCGAAGCGGAGAACCTCCAACATTTTTCGAAATGCGCAACCCGCCGAACCCCAATGCGAATAAACGCCGCATGGCCTATATCGACACTATGGAAGCGCTGGGTCATACACCGCACGTCATTCAGGCAGAGGGCGAAGGTTGGAAAATTGAAGAAATTGGATTTCACGAAGGTCGAAAGGCTTTGATTGATGGCGCATTTGCGACGAAGACGGTTTTTTGTTCAAATGATCGGTTGGCCATCGGTTTTTTGGCGGCGGCTTATGAACTTGGATTGCGCGTTGGGCTAGGTGCAGATTGTGCGTTGCGTGTAGCTGGACACGACAATCATCCATTTTCGAGTTTCACCTGTCCCACCTTGACCACTGTTTCCCAAGACTATGCCGCGATTACGGCACGCTGTGTCGAAATGCTCGTTGAGTTGATCGAAGGACAACAGCAACAGAATACACGAGCAACAATACTGATTGATGGCAAATTGACCATGCGGGCATCTGCATAGCAAAACTTTACGCGCGTAAAATTAAATATTGACTGCCGTTGATTTTCTTAATATGGTTTCCTTCGTTGTCACTATCGAAGTGACAGTTCTTGGGAGGAAATTATGAGAACATTGAAATCCGCGGCTCTTGGCCTTGCGGTTTGCGCAACAAGCGCGATCGCTATCAACGCCGCAGAACTAACCATCGCGATCGTGAACAACGGTCACATGATCAACATGCAAAAAGTTGCAGAAGCCTATACCGCAGAAACAGGTGTGGAACTCAACTGGGTTTCACTGGAAGAAGGTGTGCTTCGCGAACAGGTGACATCTGATACAGCAACCGGTGGCGGCCAATACGACGTTATCAATATCGGCATGCAAGAAGCGCCTATTTGGGGAGCTGCAGGCTGGATTGAACCGCTCGAGTTTGGGGCTGACTACGACATAGAAGATATGCTTTCGCCTATCCGCAATGGCTTGTCGCATAACGGCACGCTTTACGCCGCACCATTCTACGGCGAATCTTCAATGGTCATGTACCGCAAAGATCTGACCGATGCTGCTGGTGTTACAATTAGCGACAGCGACAATTGGAACAATATTAAAGCCGCAGCCGCGGCCATCCACAACCCAGATGACGGCGTTTATGGCGTCTGCTTACGCGGAAAGCCTGGCTGGGGCGACAATATGGCGTTCATTACAACGGTTGTGAACTCGTTCGGCGGCGCTTGGTTTGATAAAGATATGCGCCCAACCATTGATTCAGATGAATGGCGTGCGGCGATTAATTTCTATGTCGATCTGCTTGGCACTTACGGCCCTCCAGGATCTGAAGGTAACTCGTTCAACGAAATCCTTGCGCTATATAATGAAGGCAAATGCGGCATGTGGATTGACGCCACTATCGCAGCTTCATTCCTAGAAGTTGATGGCGTTGCCTATGCGCAGTCACCTCACGCAGGTAACCCAGTTGGTGCCAACTGGTTGTGGGCTTGGGCAATGGCAGTTCCTGCTGGTTCGCCAAACGCCGATGAAGCCAAGAAATTCATCGAGTGGGCAACATCTAAGGATTATGTTTTGGCAGTTGCAAATCACCCAGATTTCGGATGGGGTTCGGTTCCTACCGGCACACGCGTCTCAACTTACGCGCACCAAGAGTTCCTTGCGGCGGCTCCCTTCGCCGAAGCTGAAATGATGGCGCTGCAATCTGCTGCTCCTGAAGCTACAGAAGTGAAGCCATATGTTGGCGTTCAGTTCGCTGCTATCCCAGAATTCCCGCAGGTTGGATCAGCGGTAGCACAAGAAATGGCTGCAGCCTTGTCTGGCGCAAAGTCAGTTGACGAAGCACTGGCAGCATCACAAGCTGCTGCAGATGCCATCATGTCAGAAGCCGGTTACTACTAAGCTTAGCCGGTAAGAATGAAGGGCCCGAATGCCTCCTGGCTCGGGCCCTTCAATCAAAAAGCATTCACGCATGAATGTTGATTGGAGCGAAGCCTTGCTCGCCTTTATGATGCAAACCCAATATGTCGCTCAATAAGTGGAATTGATATCATGTCCAAACGTACATTGCCTCGATTACTGCAAACACCAGCGGTCTTGCTGTTGCTGGTTTGGATGCTAGTCCCACTTTCAATCACACTATATTTTTCATTCATTCGATATGTTTTGGCGAGTTTAAACCGCCCAGAATGGACAACGCCAAGCATCACCAATTGGCGGGGCTTGGGGAACTATATATTTGTCTGGAACAATGATGGGTTCTGGCTTGCAATATACAATTCAGTTTTCATCGTCACATCAATTATCGTTTTGACGGTAGTCCTTGGTTTAGCAACCGCAATTCTGGTCAATAGGTCTTTCCCTGGTCGCGGAATCGTGCGCGTCCTGCTGATTTCTCCGTTTTTCGTGATGCCTGCGGTGAACGCCGTGCTTTGGATCAACATGATTTTGGACCCAGTACTTGGTCTTCAAGGAATTGCTGTAAGCGGAATAAACGAGTTTTCTGAAAACATGCGAAGTGCCCCGCTAATTGGATGGTTCTTCTCGCTCTGGCCAGAGCTTACGCCAATTTCATTTCGCGCTTCGCAAACGTCTGCGATCGCGGTGATCATGATGGTAACTTGGCAATGGACGCCATTTGCTGTGCTTATTTTTATGACCTCTCTTCAATCTGAGGATCAGCAACAAAAGGAAGCCGCAATTCTTGATGGCGCCGGAAAATGGGCAATGTTCCGCTTTTTGACGCTTCCTCACCTGGCACGTCCAATGTCGATCGTTGTGATGATCCAGGCGATTTTTCACCTCTCTTTGTACGCGGAAATCGAAATTGTCAGCCGCGGCAATGGAAACAAGAACTTGCCTTATCTTATTGGAGAAATGGCAACCAACAACATCGGCGCTGCAAGTGCAACAGGCATTTTTGCGGTCATTTTGGCAAACATCTTTGCGATCTTCCTTTTGCGAATGATCAGCAAGTCACTGATGGAGTAGGGATACATGGCTATCGTTGCAGAGCAATCTAGATTTTCCCGCATTTTCTGGCCGACATTGGCTTGGATTACCGCGATCGTCGTATTCTTCCCAATCTTTTGGTTAGTCTTCACGAGTTTTAAAACCGATGCAGACGCTGTGAAACCTGAATTCTTATTTAAGTTCACACCGACGCTCGAAAACTATTCAAATATGGTCGACAATTACGACTACTGGCGCTTCGCCGGTAATTCGATCATCACGTCAGTTTTTGCAACAATCTTTGCCTTGGTGGTCGGCGTACCGTGCGCCTATGCGATGGCATTTGACCCAACGCGCGCCACCAAAGATGTTTTGATGTGGATGTTGTCCACCAAGATGCTGCCAGCTGCAGCAGTGCTCTATCCAATGACGTTTCTCACAAAGAACTTCCTTGGGATCTATGACACCAAATTTCTCGTGATTGTGGTGTTGATGCTGGTCAATCTGCCAATTGTGATTTGGATGCTGTTTTCCTATTTCAAGGAAATTCCAAAGGAGATCATCGAAGCTGGAAAGATGGATGGTGTGGATACTTGGGGTGAGATCAAAGAGATTTTGATCCCTCTTGCATGGGGTGGCATCGCATCTACAGCGCTCCTAACGTTCATCTTTTGTTGGAACGAAGCATATTGGACCGTCCGGTTGACCACCACAGATGCCGCAACACTTTCCAGCCTTATTGAGGGAAATCGTGCCCCGGAAGGTTTGTTCTTCGGACGACTCTCTGCGGTGTCTACCGCAGCGATTGGCCCCATCGTGGTGCTGGGTTGGTTCTGTCAAAAACAATTGGTCAGGGGTCTGACCTTTGGCGCAGTGAAATAGGAATTCGAAATGGGAAGCATTAAGCTTAAAAACGTCACCAAATCATTTGGCGATACCGAAGTCATACCGCCACTAAACCTCGACATTGAAGAAGGTGAATTTGTCGTTTTCGTAGGTCCTTCAGGTTGCGGCAAATCAACATTGCTTCGTCTGATCGCGGGACTTGAGAATACAACGTCCGGCGAGGTGATTATTGACGGTGAAGACGTCACTGAAGTCACCCCATCAAAACGCGGCTTGGCCATGGTGTTTCAAACCTATGCCTTGTACCCGCACATGACCGTGCGGAAAAATATCGCCTTTCCTTTGCGCATGTCTGGAATGGACCCTGCCGAAATTGACAAGCGTGTCGCGGCGGCTTCGACTTCGCTGAACCTAAACGACTATTTGGACCGAAAGCCTGGGCAACTCTCTGGTGGTCAGCGTCAACGAGTTGCAATTGGTCGGGCGATCGTTCGTGATCCGTTAGCGTTCTTGTTCGACGAACCGCTTTCGAATTTGGATGCGGCACTGCGTGTTGGCATGCGGTTGGAAATTAGTGAGATGCACAAGCAAATGGGCACCACTATGATCTATGTTACGCACGATCAAGTCGAAGCCATGACTATGGCCGACAAAATTGTTGTGTTGCAATCTGGCCGAATTGAGCAGGTTGGCAGTCCACTGGAGCTCTATAATAGCCCGTGCAACACCTTTGTTGCTGGCTTCATCGGGTCGCCAAAGATGAACCTTTTATCTGGAAAAGCTGCCGAAAAATACAATGCCCATACCATTGGCGTACGGCCCGAACACTTGTCAATTTCAGATGTGAAAGGTGATTGGGAGGGCGTTGTTGGTGTGTCTGAACATCTTGGTTCAGATACGTTCGTCCATGTGCATTTCGACGGATCGAGCGAACCGCTTACTGTTCGGGCTGATGGTGATCTTGAGCTAGAATATGGCGCTAAGGTCTATTTGACTCCCGACTTGAAGAAACTGCACAGGTTTGATGAGAACGGCCGGGCTTTTAAATTATGAGACTGAAAGACAAAACGGCGCTCATCACTGGCGCGGCGCGCGGTATTGGACTTGCGTTTGCCCAAGCTTACGTCCGCGAAGGCGCCCGCGTTGCGATAGCTGATATCGATATAAAGCAGGCAAGAGAAGCAGCCGCGCGAATTGGAGACGCTGCGATCGCTGTAGAAATGGATGTGTCTAGACAAAGTAGCATCGATGCAGCAGTGCACGAGACTATCGAACAATTTGGGCAGATCGATATCTTAATCAACAACGCAGCGCGGTTCACCGCCGCCCCACTATTAGAAGTTGAGCGAGGCGAGTTTGACTCTATTTTCAACATCAATGTTGCTGGCACCTTGTTCACGATGCAAGCGGTAGCCAGCCATATGATCGAACGCGGCAAAGGTGGCAAGATAATTAACATGTCAAGCCAAGCTGGCCGACGGGGAGAAGCGCTGGTTTCAGTCTACTGCGCGTCAAAAGCTGCTGTGATCAGCTTAACGCAGTCAGCAGGTCTTGGTCTGATCAAGCATGAGATCAATGTAAATGCCATCGCACCTGGGGTTGTCGACGGCGAGCATTGGGATGAAGTGGATGCATTCTTTGCGAAGTATGAAGGCAAAAAACCTGGTCAGAAGAAAAAAGAAGTTGGCGACGCCGTTCCTTATGGGCGCATGGGCGTAGCTGAAGACCTTGTTGGCATGGCAATTTTCCTCGCGAGCAGCGAGAGCAATTACGTCGTCGCGCAAACTTACAATGTGGACGGCGGACAATGGATGAGCTGATGGAGAAACGTCCTTCTGAGTCTCAACCGGCGCCGGTGAAACTCAACGACGCAACACTGCAATCGTTACCAACAGCGATCCTGCGGCCCAAATATGATCGCGCGAGCCTTAGCGCTGGCATTCTACATATTGGCGTTGGCAACTTTCACCGTGCACATCAGGCATGGTACCTGCACAGGCTGATGCAGGAAGGAGAAGCCTTCGATTGGGCCATTGTCGGTGCGGGGATCCGTTCCTACGATGAAACGCAACGCAAGAAATTGAAAGCTCAGGATTACCTGACAACGCTTATTCAACTGAACCCCTTGGGCAGTTCTGCCGAAGTGACAGGCGCTATGATTGATTATGTGCCGGTCGATACGAACAATGCACCGCTTATCCATCGGATGAGCCAGCCTGACATAAGAATCGTCTCGCTTACCGTAACCGAGGGCGGGTATTACATTGACCCTGTAACGAAGACATTCAACGCAAAACATCCTGATATACTTCACGATGCTGAATGTCCTGACCAGCCAATTACAGCCTTTGGCGCAATGGTCGCCGCGCTTAAGCAGCGGCGTCAGACGGGAGCAGGTCCCTTCACTGGATTGTGCTGTGACAATTTGCAGGGAAATGGGGAAATATTGCGCCAAACTGTTGTCTCGTTAGCGCAGCTAACTGATCCCGATTTAGCCGATTGGATCAATACAAATTGCAGCTTCCCAAACTCGATGGTCGATTGCATAGTTCCGGCGACCGGACCAAATGAGCTGCGTCTAGCGAGCGACATTGGCGTAAACGATGCTGTTCCGGTAACTCATGAAGAATTCCGACAATGGGTAATTGAAGATGACTTCTGCGCGCAACGCCCGGCTTGGGAAAAAGTCGGTGTAACAATCACTAAGGATATTCACGGCTATGAAGCGATGAAAATCCGGTTGCTCAATGGCGGCCATCAAGTGATCTCTAATGTCGGGGAACTGTTGGGGGTTAAGACCATTGCCGACTGCATGGCGCATGAACAAATTGCAGCGCTCCTCAACAAAGTAGCACGCGAAGAGATTGCACCGCATGTGCAGTCTGTTCCCGGAAAAACCCCTGCAGAATATATCGACCTCATCGTTCATCGATTTAGCAATCCACGCATTGCAGATACGACCCGCCGGGTCGCATTCGATGGCTCGTCTCGTCACCCGGGATTTCTGATCCCATCGCTTCGAGATGCAATTGCAAAAGGCAGTCCGTTTGAAGGACTGGCGCTGGCTGAGGCTGCATGGGCGCGAATGTGCGAAGGCACCAGAGAAGATGGCAGCACGATTGAGCCAAATGATCCGAATTGGGATGAATTGCACATTGCGGCAACGCGCAGCAAACAAGATCCCGCCGTTTGGCGTGGGCAACGACAATATTATGGCGATTTAGCGGACAATCCCGAATTCTCCGACGCTTTTGATCGCTGGTTGGGCCTAATTTGGGACAAAGGGATAGGTGTCGCAATTGACACTTATCTTGGGAATTAGCTTGTAGGGTTTCGACAGGTCAGTTAACCACGATAATGCATTAATCCCGCAAAGACGACCGCTGCTGGTATATCTGGCAAACCGATGAATTGGCCACTCTATCAACTTCTAGTACGCCTTCTAGTGGGGAGAGACCTTGACCTTTTTACGACCACGTTATCTTGGCTGCTATAGTGACAGTCGCGACAACAATCTGAACCTTTTGCGATTTCTTGCTGCCTTCGCGGTTGTTTGGAGCCACGCAACATTGGTGGTAACGGGCGAAACGGCCACTGAGCCGTTGATGCAAGAGACCGGCTATACTCTAGGACATCTATCCGTAAATGTCTTTTTCATCATCAGCGGATTTCTGATCGCGCAAAGTTTGCAGCGTTCGAAAGACCTCATCGAATACTTCGTCGCCCGATTCTTGCGACTCGTACCAGGACTGTTCGTAACGGCCATTGTGACGGCTTTTGTCATAGGTCCATTCATGTCTGAATTGGGTGCGGCTGGATATTTTTCACAGCTGGCAACTTGGACATATGTGCCTCTCACCAGTTCGATGCTCATTGATAATGGCGAATTGCCGGGACTATTTGCAAATGCGCCGTCGGCATTTGAGGTAAATGGCTCACTTTGGACATTGCGATGGGAAGCAATGGCCTATGTTGGTCTGGCTTTGTTGGGTTCCGCCGGGTTGCTCGCAACACGGCTGCGCTTCGGTGTGTTTTTCGGTCTATTTCTGGCAATATATATCGCGATTACTATGTGGACCGATTTGCGAGAAACCATTGGCGCGGTTGATCACATAATGCGTTTCGGGTTGTGTTTTTTGCTCGGCACTTTTGCCTATGTATACCGCAAAAAAATCCCAGTCACCTTACTCATTGGACTGCCACTTGTTCTACTGCCAGTGTTGCTGCGTGAAACTGGTGTTTATCAACTGGCGCTAGTTCTGGCCATGGGCTATGCAGTCTTTTGGCTTGCGTATGTCCCAAACGGTCTGGTTCGGAAGTTCAATGGTTGGGGCGATTTTTCATATGGCATCTACATATATGGCTTCCCCGTCAAACAGGTCATGATCAGCCTGTTCCCGCAATTAGATGCGGCCACTTTGATGTTAATTGCATCGCCCATAATCCTACTACTTGCGATCGCCTCATTCTATTTGGTTGAGCGACCATCAATGCGCAAGCGAGGTGAACTTGTTAGCAGAATACGCAAATGGAAGCCGCTAAACGCGCGCGAGCAGACAGCCTCGTCGCCGGCCGAATGATTGTTATCGCCTAAAGCCGAAGACTTCATTTCGAACGGCGGCGTTCTCGCAACGCTAATCGAAATTTTGCGTCGGATGCGATCTATACAATTGAAGAAGAAATTGGTGGAGCCAGACGGGATCGAACCAAATTCCGGCGAGTGCATTTTGATCGTCTTCACATGGATACATTTCGTCAAAAACGAACTGGCACATGCTTGTTAGTGCCTCGTCCGATTTGCCAAAGCGTACGTGATTGGATTCGCAGAAGCTTTTTAGTTTTTCAATGCGTTCGTCAATCTGAGAAACGTACATCTCAAAATCTTGTCTTGCGACAGCGATATTACCTTCGGCAAGATCACCGTAACGCGGCGCTTGCAGCGGATAATAGGCGTCTAGATTGATGGTTGATGCCGCTGCAGATTGCACTTTGTGAATTGATTTGTTTGAGCGACCAAGATTGAGTATTTGGGCGAGCTGTCCAGCTATTCTATTCAACGTAAAACCTCGATCTAAAATATATGTATTCTGGATTATTGTTTAAGTAAGGGTGCGAGACCAATGGTCTCCAATATTCATCAACTCTAGCCTGATAATTGTTGTCCTGCCAACACTTGTCAGCAAGTTCCCGCAAGAGTGCAAAGACTAAAACGAAATCTGCGTGTCTGATTGGTTGATCAGCGCGTTGAGAAGCCCGGTTCGGGTGCTTTCAATGTGCTGTTGCATCAGGGACGTTGCAGCCTGGGCATCGCGCGTGCGAAGCGCCGCAATAATACCTTGATGATCGGAATTGGTTTCAAAGTTCACGTCGCGGGCGCGGGTGCCCATATATAAAAATCTAGTGCCCTCTTCCAAGTGCCGCTCGATCAGCGAAATCAGCCTTGGATTGTTCGAGGCTTTGGCGATGCCGATGTGAAACCGATGGTTGCTGGCTACAAAGCTCTTGGTGCTTTCGCCTTCGCCAATTTGATATTTTGCGCGCGCTAAGTCTTCAAGCTGATCGAGATTTTCTTCTGTTGTATTTTTGGCGGCAAGGCCTGCGGCCGCGCCCTCCAATATCGAGCGCAGTTCAAAGAGATTGTTCATGTCTTTTACGGTGACCGGGGTGACCCGATAGCCGCGCCGGGGGAACGCTTGCATCAACCCTTCAAGGCATAAACGCCCCATGGCCTCGCGCACCGGCGTTTTGCTCATCTCAAGCATGGCGGCAAGCTCTGCTTCTTTTACGTCCGCACCAGGGGGCAACTCGCACGTGATCACCTTTTCGCGCAAGGCAATATAGGCCTGCTCGGTCAGCGAAGATGCGGTGCGCTTTTCGGTCTGGTTCATGCAAATTCCAAGTCAGCTTTTTGGGCGTAATGCGTTCAATAGCACATTAACAAATCTCTTGTGATATATCACGTGATATTTTATAAAGACGGTTGCGCAATGCATCAGGTTTGAGGGGAAGGAACATGGCGAGAATTTTGGTGATCAACCCAAATAGTTCCAAAGTCATGACCCAATCGATGGCGCAATGCCTTGAGGGTATTGCAGACAAAACGACCCATCAGATCCACTGCATAGAATTGGCGAAATCACCGCCGGGCATCAATACGGATGAAGATGCAAAAGCCGTGGTGCCGCATATATTAGAAGCCGTCGAGCAAGAACAAGCCGATGCGATTGTTATTGGCTGCTTTTCTGACCCGGGCATTCAAGCGGTGCGCCAGCAGACGAGCGCACCGGTGTTTGGTATCGCCCAATGCGCATATTTAACGGCCCTCGGGCTGGGTCAAAGGTTTGGTATTTTGTCGATGGGGCCATCCTCGATTGGGCGGCATTTGCGCTATTTGCAAGAGCTTAAACTGGAACGCCGGATGGCGGGCGATCGGTCAATGAACCTAACCGTTGAAGATAGTTTGGGCCGTGACGTGTTTGAAAAAGTCAGCCACACAGCGCAAGCGCTGATTGCTGAAGACAAAGCTGACATTTTGATTTTGGGCTGCGCGGGCCTTGGCAATTATCGAGCGCAATTACAAAAGGAATTTGGCGTGCCAGTGATTGATCCGGTGCAGGCCGGGGCACAATGGGCGATCAACGCGCTTGATCTTAGTTATGGAGGCAACGCACATGCTTGATCTGGTTCTTAAAGGCGATGCGGTGTTGCCAGATGGTTTGCACAAAGATTGCTGGATTGGCGTTTCGGGGGGCAAGATCGCCGCGATTGGCGAAGGCGAAGCGCCTGACGCCAAAGAGGTTCGATCCGTTGAAAACGGTTTGATTTTACCCGGCATTGTGGATGGCCAAACCCATGCGTGTAGCTATGGCGGGTTGCCCGGTATTGAAAGCACCACACGCTCGGCCATTGCGGGCGGCGTGACCACGCTTGTGGATATGCCATATGACAACCCAGATCCTTTGAACACCAAAGCGCGGTTGGATGAAAAGGTGCAAGCGATTGAAAGCGTTTCCCATGCAGATATGGCGCTATACGCAACGGTTGCGCCGGGGCAAGACAATAGCGAAATTGAAGCGCTGATCGGCGGTGGCGTGGTCGCGTTTAAAATCTCAACGTTTGAGAGCAATCCAACCCGTTTTCCGCGCATTTCATCTGCGCAAATATTGCAGATATTTGAAGCGCTCGCGCCCACTGACATTCCATTGGGCGTGCATAATGAAGACCAAGAAATTGTTGAGTTCTTCATGCAAAAAGCCAAAGCGGCGGGGCAGAACGGACTTGTTGCGCATTCGCAAAGTCGCCCGCCTGCAGCAGAAATGGCAGCGACCGCGCAGTTTTTGGAACTCGGGGCGGCGGCGAATGCCCATGCGCATATTGTGCATTTGACCACGGGGCGCGGGTTCCAATTGGTTGATCAATATGCGGCGACAGGTTTTCGCAGCACCGGCGAATTGTGCGTTCACTATTTGTGGTTTGATCCTGAAAAAGACGGCGAACGGCTGGGCGCAAAGATGAAGGTGAATCCACCCATTCGCCCAAATGAAATTGAAACGCTGTGGGACGAGATTTTGAGCGGCCGCGTAGCGTTTATCAGTTCAGACCATTCAAGCTGGCCGATTGATAATAAGCTCACCCCTTCGATTTTTGACGCGGGCGCGGGTATTCCGGGGCTGGAGACCCTATTGCCGAGCTTCTACACTGCCGCAGAACAGCGCGGGTTGGATGCGGCTTCGATCACAGCAGAAATGTTGTGCGAGCGGCCAGCCAAGTTCTTTGGCCTTTGGCCGCAAAAGGGCGCGATCCAATTGGGCGCCGATGCAGATTTTGCCATTCTGTCTCTGGAGCCGCATGTTTGGGACGCTGCCAAAGCGCATGACGATCTAAATTGGAGCCCATTTGATGGGGTGGAGTTCTCGGCCAAAGTCACCGCCACTTATTTGGGTGGCGAGCTGGTTTGGGATGGCGAGCAAGTTATCGCCAAGCCCGGTGCGGGCAAATATTTGAAGCGATTAGACACCAACTGGTTTGACGCCTAAGGGGAAGACAATATGCAAATGATTTCAGCTCAATCCAAAGGCGTTTTTGTTATCGCTGCGACGCCGTTTTTGCCCAGCGGCGAAATCGATCTGGCAAGCACTGACAAGATGGTGGATTTCTACTTTGAAAAAGGCGCGGACGGCTTGACCATTTTGGGCATGATGGGCGAAGCGCCAAAACTGACCCATTCTGAAGCCCTGTCGATCACTAAGCAAATATTGAAACGCGCCGGCGACAAGCCCGTTGTGGTTGGTGTTTCTGCGCCTGGATTGGCCGCTATTGGCGAACTCACCAAAGCGGTGATGGATGAAGGCGCGGCAGGGGTGATGGTGGCCCCACCGGGCAGCTTGCGCACCAACGAGCAGATTATCGCCTATTATGCCAATGTGGTGCAGACCGTGGATGAAGATGTGCCGATCGTGTTGCAAGATTTTCCGCTGGCGACCGGCGTACATATTTCATCTGCAACCCTTGGCACGATCTTTGAGAACCACGCCAATATCGTGATGCTCAAACACGAAGATTGGCCGGGCCTGCAAAAAATATCGGACCTGCGCGCAGCCGAAGAAAAGGGCCGACGTCGGGTGTCAATCTTGTGTGGTAATGCCGGGGTGTTTCTGCCTGAAGAAATGGCGCGCGGTGCCGATGGTGCGATGACCGGCTTTGCCTACCCCGAAATGATGGTTAAGGTGTGCCGACTTTCAAATAGGGGCGAAACGGATAAGGCACGTGACCTGTTCGATGCCTATCTGCCGCTGATGCGATATGAGCAACAACCTGCGCTTGGGTTGGCGGTGCGCAAATATGTGTTGGCCAAACGCGGGGTAATCGCCCATGCAGCGCAAAGGAAACCGGGCGCTGATCTTTCGCCGCTTGCCGCTAAAGAAGTCGATATATTGATGGATCGGTTGGAAAAACGGCTTTCCGCGCTCCGCTAGCGAACCGATTTCGCGAAATTAGTTCGTGCGACTAAAGAACACTCAAATTTTCTTGCAACTCGATTGCGGTTAAAATATTGATGCGCGCAGGAAGCTTTTGATGGCTTCTCGCATTCTCTATGTGAGGCGACATTCAAAGCAATATCAGATGAGGAAGGTCGCAAACCATGGGCTTATATACGGATTATTTGAACGAGATTGAAACTCGAAAAGCTGACGGATTGCACCCCAAACCAATTGATGATGGCGCACTGGTTGCAGAACTTGTTAGCCAAATCAAAGACACAGGCAATGAGCACCGCGAACAAAGCCTGAAATTCTTCATCTACAACACGCTACCGGGCACCACGAGCGCTGCGGGTGTAAAGGCGAAATTCCTCAAAGAAATCATTCTTGGCCAAGAACAGGTTGCAGAGATTACCCCAACATTTGCGTTTGAATTGCTTTCGCACATGAAGGGTGGCCCTTCAATTGAAATGCTGCTTGATCTGGCATTGGGCGACGATGCTGCGATTGCTGAGCAAGCTGCTGAGGTTTTGAAAACCCAAGTGTTCCTCTACGATGCGGACACAAGCCGCTTGAAAGAAGCGTTTGAAGCAGGCAACGCCATCGCGAAAGATATTCTTGAAAGCTACGCAAACGCTGAGTTCTTCACCAAGCTTCCAGACATTGAAGAAGAAATTAAAGTCGTCACTTACATCGCCGGCGAAGGCGATATTTCAACCGACTTGCTCTCACCAGGCAACCAAGCGCACTCTCGCTCTGACCGCGAATTGCACGGCAAGTGCTTTATTTCCAAGAAAGCACAAGATGAGATTGAAGCGCTAAAGCTTCAGCACCCTGATAAGCGCGTAATGTTGATCGCGGAAAAAGGCACAATGGGCGTTGGTTCGTCTCGCATGTCTGGCATCAACAACGCCGCGCTTTGGACAGGCAAGCAAGCCAGCCCCTATGTGCCATTTGTCAATTTTGCCCCAATCGTTGCGGGCACCAATGGCATTTCGCCGATCTTCTTGACCACTGTTGGCGTGACCGGCGGTATCGGTATTGATTTGAAAAACTGGGTTAAGAAAAAAGGCCCAGACGGCAAGCCGATCATCAACAATAATGGTGATGCGGTCCTGGAAGAAAAGTACTCGGTTGAAACTGGCACTGTGTTGACCATCAACACCAAGAAGAAAAAGCTGATGGATGAAAACGGTGAGCAAGAGCATGCCGACATTTCTTCAGCTTTGACCGCGCAAAAGGTTGAGTTCATCAAGGCCGCTGGTTCTTACGCGATCGTGTTTGGTAAAAAACTGCAAACATTCGCTGCGGCGACTTTGGGCATTGAAGCACCGCTTGTTTTTGCGCCAGCCAAAGAAATCTCGCACGAGGGCCAGGGCCTTACAGCAGTTGAAAAGATCTTCAACAAAAATGCTGTTGGCGTGAAAAGCAAAACACCTTTGCACGCAGGTTCAGATGTGCGGGTTGAAGTGAACATTGTTGGCTCGCAAGACACAACAGGTTTGATGACTGCGCAAGAACTTGAAGCGATGGCTGCAACAACCATTTCGCCGATTGTTGACGGTGCATACCAATCAGGTTGTCACACCGCTTCTGTTTGGGACGTCAAAGCGCAAACCAACATTCCAAAGCTTATGAGCTTTATGAACAAGTTTGGTTTGATCACTGCTCGCGACCCTAAGGGCGAGTATCACGCCATGACCGACGTGATCCACAAAGTGCTTAACGATATTACGGTGGACGATTGGGCGATCATCATTGGTGGTGATAGCCACACCCGTATGTCTAAAGGCGTGGCGTTTGGTGCGGACAGCGGCACCGTGGCACTTGCTTTGGCGACTGGTGAAGCAACCATGCCAATTCCAGAATCTGTGAAGGTGACCTTTAAAGGCAAAATGGCCGACCACATGGATTTCCGTGATGTTGTGCATGCCACCCAATTGCAAATGCTTGAGCAATTTGGCGAGAACGTTTTCCAAGGCCGCATCATCGAAGTACATATCGGCACCTTGCTGGCTGACCAAGCCTTCACCTTTACCGATTGGACCGCTGAGATGAAGGCGAAAGCCTCGATCTGTATCTCGCAAGACGATACATTGATTGAGTCTTTGGAAATCGCAAAAAGCCGCATCCAAGTGATGATCGATAAGGGCATGGAAAATGAAGCCAAAACGCTTCACAGCCTGATCGCTATTGCCGATAAGCGTATCGCTGAAATCAAGTCCGGCGAAAAGCCTGCCTTGCGCCCAGACGACAATGCGAAATATGCGGCAGAAGTTGTTGTTGATCTCGACCAAATTGTTGAGCCAATGATTGCTGACCCTGATGTGAACAACATCGAAATTTCAAAGCGCTACACTCACGATACAATCCGCCCGATCAGCTATTATGGTTCGGAAAAGAAAGTGGATTTGGGCTTTGTTGGTTCATGCATGGTGCACAAGGGCGATATGAAAATCGTTGCTCAAATGCTGCGCAACCTTGAAAAAACCAATGGCAAGGTGGAGTTTAACGCACCGCTTGTTGTGGCTGCGCCAACTTACAACATCATTGATGAGCTCAAAGAAGAAGGCGACTGGGATATTTTGCAAAAATATTCAGGTTTTGAGTTTGACGACCTGAAGCCAAAAGCCCAAGCGCGCACCGAATATGAGAACATCATGTATCTAGAGCGCCCAGGTTGTAACCTTTGCATGGGTAACCAGGAAAAAGCGGCAAAAGGCGACACTGTGTTGGCCACCTCAACCCGCCTGTTCCAAGGCCGCGTTGTGGAAGATAGCGCAGAGAAAAAGGGCGAAAGCCTTCTCGCTTCAACCCCAATTGTGGTGCTTTCCGCCATCCTTGGCCGCACCCCAAGCCTTGATGAATACAAAACAGCGGTTGAGGGCATCGACCTCACCAAGTTCGCGCCACCAAAGGTGAAGCCAATCGACACCAAATCAGTGCACTTCTAGGCACTGTATAGATCGATTTGATATTTGATGCAGGGAGGCTTCGGCCTCCCTGTTTTTTTGTGGTGTGATAGCGTACTAGCGCGACACCAAATCTAACTATTGCTTGATCGCCATTGCCAGAACATGCTCTTCGGAGCGGTTGCATCCCATTCTTAGCCTAGCCGCTCAAAGTGATGACTTTACCAGAGTGTCTGATATGGTTTTTTGGGTTTTGAATAACGCCAAATTCTCACCCCTCCAAAATCAAGCGCGATTGCAGCAATTGGCCTTCGCGTTTCAAGATCGGGTAGGCGTTGGAGACGGTTTGGGCGTTTAGTTCTTTAAGGGCAGACAAGCATTCAAGGTGCAATTCGCTGGTGGCGACGCTGGTTTCCAAGCCATCCTTTAACCGCATCAAATGCCGCTTGCGCGAGCGGCCAACAAGCGCGCCCAACTCATCCTTATCGCGGAACAATTCGCGGGCAGATTCTGTGTCTTCATTGACCAGCAGATCGTAAGATTTAGTCATGTTTTGCAAAAGCTGCTCAGCAACACTTTGCAATTCCTTGGCCCCGCTTTCAGAAAAGTTTAGCTTCTCTTTTTGGCATGTTTCAATAACGCCAAGCAGGCGTTGCACCAAAATGTCAGCCGCGGCCTCCAGCGACAAAGCATAGTCCGCGAGATCGCGCATCCGTTTGAAATCGGTTTTGCTCATTTGCTTTGAGGGGATGCGGGTTACAAATTGGCGCACCGCCTGGCCTGCATTGTGAACCAGCTGGCTGTCGTGGCGCAGCAGGGTGGCATTGGGTTGGCTACCGCTAATGAACCAACCAAGTACTTCGCGGCAAAGTTGTTCGTTGAGCTGGGTAATGCGCACCACTTCGCGGCGCAGCGAGATTAGGGAAAGCGACGGCGACTTGAGGGCTTGTTCGTCCAATAGCGAGCGTTCGAGCATTGATCTCTCGGTGCTGTCGGCTTGCGGTTTTTCCGGCAAAAGTTTGATCATGAGATTGGCGAATAAGGACACAAACGGCAAATAGAGCAACAATAATAGGTTGAACCCGAGATGGGTGCCGATGATGCCCAGTTGGGCAATTGGCAGGAACCAGAGCAGCGATTTCGCGTAGAGCGTGGCAAATAGCGCTGCGGTAACGCCGCGCAACAACACGTTGAGATAGACCGCATGGCGCGCTTCAACCGGCATCGAACGGGTGATCCACATAGGCACCAATGCGCCGCCCAAATTGGCGCCGAGGACCAGCACCACGCCAACTTCAAGCGATAACGCACCAGCGGATACCGCAACGCCAAACATCAAAATTGAGGCAACGCTTGAATGCATGATGAAGGCCAGTACCGCGCCAACAAAGAAAGCCAGCACAGGGTCAGCGGCTAAAAACGCTTCGATCGCGGGCAGCAATTCGCTTGATTGCAAGGGCTCAATGGTGGCACGCAACATGCCTAGGGCGACGATTATTAGGGCGATGCCCAACAGGATGCGGCCGAATTGGCGGATGTTGCGGGTGTTGAATTTGAGGTAGAGCCAGCCACCAACGCCCAAAAGAATTGGGGCCAGCCAATGCAAGTCGAGTGATAGCATTTGCACCACAAAGGCTGAGCCTAAATCTGCGCCCAAAATGATCGCTAAACCCGTTGCTGCGCTGAGTGCGCCACCGATTGAAAAGCCGGAGGTGAGCACCGCGACAGCGGCGGAGCTTTGCAGCAGGATGGCGAGGAAAAACCCAGCAATTGAAGCACGATATGGGCTGCGGGTTTGGGTCAGCAAGCGGCGAAATTCGGGACCCTTGATCCGCTCAATCGAGTTTTGTACCAAGCGAACTGCGAACAGCAGCAGCATGGTGGCGCCAAAAATGGAGATCAAAAAGTCGATGAGGGCCATGGGCTATAGCGCCGCCGCGCCCGGGAATCGTGGGAATTCTTCTTGGTTTTCCAACGGTTTAGGCATCCACGCATAGCCGCGGCTCAGCAGTGCGTGTTGAACGCGGCCGGGATAATCTGAGACAATGCCGTCGACCCCAAGATCGATGGCGTTTTCTATGTCATTGATATCATTGGCCGTCCAGGTGATAACCAACAGGCCCAACTGATGCGCGCGCTCTATGTCTTTGGCCGCTAAGTCCTTGATATAAGGGCACCATAGTTGACCGCCAGCCTGTGCAACAAGGTCTGGAATTGACGCCGCATTTTGCAAATGTTTGCCAAAATTGGATGAAGAATCCTCGCCCACATGGTCGTCATTTTCCGGCAATTGGGTGAGAAAAGATGTTGGAATGTCGGGTGCGATTCTTTGACATTCTGCAAGAATCTCCCAATCAAAACTATGCAAGATTGTGCGGTGCGAAAGCCCGGTATTGCGGACATCTTGCACCACTTTTTCAACCGTTCGCGTCCGGGTCAGTTTTGGATCTGTCGCATGAGGGTCCGATTTTATCTCCAGCATCAACACGGCGCGTGAAAAACGCGGCTGGGTGATCAGCCGCAAGAGGTCGGCCAAGCGCGGCACTTTGATGTTGGATAAGAACATCTGCTCGGGGAAACGCATCCCATATTCAGAATTGCTGTCAATGCCGCCCACATCATAGGCGCAAATCTCTTCGTACGTTAGCTGCGCGATAGCTGGCTCTAAATCAGGCAGCCACTGCCCATCTGGCTGACGGGTGGTGGACGCGGTGAGGTGATGATTGTGCACAATCACAGGCACTTCATCTTTGGTGAGCAGCACGTCAAATTCTAGTGCTTCGATGCCCATGGACAAAGTCCATTCAAAACCGATCAGCGTGTTTTCTGGCATGAGGCCGCGTGCGCCACGATGACCCACAATGCGCACCAATTTGTCGCCGCCACGAAAAGCGTCAAGTTGCGAAATGGACATTATGGTTCCAATCGCTTGCCAGTTTTGGCGTCAAACATATGTAGGGCTTCTGGGGCAATGCTGAATTTCATCAGCGTACCTGGCTCTTCAGATACGTGCCCGGGCATGCTGGCAACAAATGGCTCGTCACTGTCTTTGAGTTTGCCATGCACCAATGTATTGGCGCCAAGCTGCTCAAACATTTCAACTTCCAACTCTAACGCGCCTTTTGCGTCGGCGACCACATGCTCGGGGCGAATGCCAAGGGTTATGTCTGCTGACAATTGGGTGTTTGAGTTGAGAATTGTGCCGTTGGGCAATTTAATTTTGCCGCTGTTTATTTTTGCCTTCATGAAATTCATCGCTGGGCTGCCAATAAAGCCAGCAACGAACACTGAAGCAGGGCGGTCATATAATTCAATCGGGGTGCCGAATTGTTCCACATAGCCGCCATTAAGCACCATCAAACGGTCGCCCAAAGTCATGGCTTCCACCTGGTCGTGGGTCACATAGATTGAGGTGACCCCCAAACGGCGCTGCAGTTTGCGAATTTCGAGCCGCATCTGCACCCGTAGTTTCGCATCAAGGTTCGACAATGGTTCATCGAACAAAAACACTTGCGGATCGCGCACAATGGCGCGGCCCATAGCAACCCGTTGGCGTTGCCCGCCAGAAAGCTGGCGCGGCTTGCGATCAAGATAGTCCTTGATCTCCAAGATCTCAGCCGCTTCTTCCACCCTTTTGTTGATTTCTTCCTTGGGCAGTTTGCGCAGCTTAAGCCCATAAGCCATGTTTTGGCGCACGCTCATATGCGGATAAAGCGCATAATTTTGGAAAACCATAGCGATGTCGCGGTCAGCCGGTTCAAGCTTGTTGACCATCTTGTCGCCAATATAGATCTCACCACCCGAAACGGTTTCCAGTCCAGCAATCATGCGCAAAAGGGTGGATTTGCCGCAACCGGAAGGCCCCACAATGACGATGAATTCGCCATCTTCAAACTGGCCAGCCACATGGTGCAAAACTTCTACTTTGCCGTAGTCTTTAACAAGGTCTTTTAGAACAATAGATGCCATGGTCTTTTCCTACTTATCCGTCTCGGTAAGGCCCTTGACGAAGAGCTTTTGCATTGCGACCACCACAAAAACAGGCGGCAGCATGGCCAATAGTGCGGTCATCATGATGATGTTCCATTGCGGTGATTGCTCTGCGGCTTCCAGCATTTGCTTAATGCTCATCACAATGGTGGTCATATCGGTGTCTGTGGTGATCAAAAGGGGCCACAAATATTGGTTCCAGCCGTAAATGAACAAAATCACAAACAGGGCTGCGATGTTGGTGCGGCTGAGCGGGATCAGAATATCCCAGAAAAATTGTAAGGGCTTTGCCCCATCAATCCGCGCGCTCTCTAGCATCTCATCTGGGATGGTCAAAAACACCTGACGGAACATGAAGGTGGCGGTTGCCGATGCGATTAGGGGAATTGAAAGACCCCAATAGCTATTGAGCAAGCCAAGGTCGGCCACCACTTCAAATGTTGGTAATATCCGAACTTCTACGGGCAACATGAGGGTGATGAAAATCATCCAGAAAAAGCCCATGCGGAAGGGGAATTTGAAATAGACAATGGCAAAGGCCGAGATTAGCGAAATGGCAATTTTGCCAATGGCAATCATCAGCGCCATGAACATCGAGTTCAATAACATGCGCCACACCGGCGCGGATTCGCTGCCAGATAGGCCAGAGCCAAAGAATGTCTTTGTGAAATTTTCAAAGAAGTAGCCACCGGGCAGCAAGGGCAAAGGCGCTTGCAACATGCGGGTTTCTTCATGAGTTGCCGCCACAAAGGTGATCCAGATCGGGAGCGCAACAATGGCTACACCCAAGATCAAAACAAGGTGCGTGACAACATTCAAAATCGGGCGATTTTCAACCATCAATATTCTACCTTGTTCTCAACATAACGGAATTGAATGAAGGTCATCACGATCACCAACAGCATCAAAATGACCGATTGTGCAGCACTGCCACCAAGATCAAGGCCAACAAATCCATCGTTAAACACCTTATAGACAAGGATGGTTGTGGAGTTGGCCGGGCCGCCCTGGGTGACCGCGTGGATGATGCCGAACGTATCAAAGAAGGCATAAACCGCATTGATGACCAGCAAGAAGAATGTGGTTGGCGACACCAATGGGAAGATCAAGGTCCAGAAGCGCCGGATTGGTCGTGCGCCATCAATTGCGCCGGCTTCAATAATTGATTTTGGAATGGCCTGCATGGCGGCAAGATAGAACAGAAAATTGTAGGCGACTTGCTTCCACGCGGCGGCCAGAATTACCAACAACATGGCTTGGTTGCCGTTGAGATAGTGGTTCCAATCATATCCGAAGAAGCCCAAAAAGTAGGGGAATATGCCAAGGGTTGGGTTGAACATAAACACCCACAATGCGCCAGCAAGTACTGGCGCAACGGCATATGGCCAGATCAAAAGAGTGCGATAGGCAGTGGCGCCGCGCACCACACGATCGGCAAAGCCTGCCAAGATCAGCGCAAATGACATAGAGATAAATGCCACAGCAGCTGAGAAAAATAGGGTGCGCACAAAGCTATCCAGATAGATCTCATCGCCCATCAGATATTCAAAATTTTCAAACCACACGAATTCGGTTGAAAGGCCAAATGCGTCTTCAATCAGAAATGACTGATAAACCGCTTGGCTGGCAGGCCAGATGAAGAACACCAGCGTGATGATGATCTGAGGTGCCACTAAAAGATAGGGCAATAGCGAGGAGTTAAAATGGACGCGCTTGAGCATTTTTGCCTCTCAGTGAGAAAGCTTGATGAACAAAGGGGACCCGCCGACCTTTGGCCGGCGGAGCCCACTAGCTAGGGTATTCACCCTAGAGGGGATGCTAGCTTATTTTACTGAACGTTCAAAACGGCGTAGCAATTCGTTGCCGCGTTTCACGGCTGTATCCATTGCTACTTTCGCTGTTTTGTCGCCAGCCCACAAAGCTTCCATTTCTTCGTTGATCACGTCGCGCACTTGCACGAAGTTACCAAAACGAATGCCACGAGAGTTTGGTGTTGGCTCATTCAAGCTAAGCTGCTTAATCGCCGTGTCAGTGCCTGGGTTTGATTCATAGAAGCCTTGGGCTTCACTCAACTCAGCTGCTGCTTTGGTGATTGGCACATAGCCAGTTTCTTGGTGCCACCAAGCTTGAACATTTGGAGAAGACATATAGGTGAGGAACTTGGCCAAACCTTTATATTCTTCGCTTTCATGCCCTGCCAATGCCCACAATGTCGCGCCACCAATGATGGAGTTTTGTGCTGCATCTGCAACAGATGTATCAAGTGGCAACATGGTTTGGCCGAAATTGAAGCCGGCTTGGCTCTTGATTGAACCATAATATGCAGATGAGTTCATCCACATGCCGCACTCACCATTGGTGAATAGTGGCAAGCTGTCGCCACGACGACCGCCATAAACGAAGTGCTTGTCTGCACCCATAGAGGCGATGTCGTCCAACCGGTTGATCACATGCTCATTGTTGAACGTAAACTCGGTGTCGAAACCAGCAAAGCCGTTTTCTTTTGTGCCAACAGGCAGGTTGTGCCAAGAAGAGAAGTTCTCAACCATCACCCAAGACTGCCAGCCAAACGAAAGGCCACAAGCCATGCCATTGTCCACCAATGCTTTGGCCGCTGATTTAACATCGTCCCAAGTTTTTGGCACTTCAACGCCCGCATCGCTTAGCGCATCCGCATTGTACCACAGCACAGGTGTTGAGCTGTTGAACGGCATTGAAAGCAATTCGCCTTCTGGTGTTTGATAATATGAAATCACCGCTGGCAAATAGTCTGACTTGTCAAACGGCTCGCCTGCATCAGCCATAAGCTGTTCAACCGGATAGATCGCGCCTTTCGCGGCCATCATGGTTGCGGTGCCCACTTCGAAAACCTGCACAAGGTGCGGATGTTCGCCAGCACGGAATGCCGCAATCGCTGCGGTCATGGTTTCGGTGTAGTTCCCTTTGTAAACAGGGGTAACTTTGTACTCAGATTGAGTTGCGTTGAAATCGGCGGCGATCTTGTCGACACGCTCGCCATTGGTGCCGCCCATAGCGTGCCACCATTGAATTTCAGTTTCAGCAAGCGCCGAGCTCGCCCCAAAAGTGAGCGCAGTGGTCGCCAAAAGAAGAGTTCTGATTGCCATTTTATCCTCCCAAATAGCAAATGAAGGCCCTAGCATTATCCAACAAATTCAATAACGCAAGCAGAATTTTTTTGCCAATTTCATAACATAATGTTATAGTTGTAGGCAGGTGTTGGACGTTGAAATAGGGTAAGTCGTTGAAATTTAAAATAAGACAGCTGGAGGCGTTTCAGGCCACAGCCAAAACTGGTTCCGTTACGCAAGCTGCAAAATTGCTGGGTGTTTCTCAGCCAGCGGTAAGTCGTTTATTGGCAGATTTCTCCTCTGCGGTTGGGTTTGAATTGTTTGAGCGAAAAAGCGGCACGCTCACCCCAACAAGCGAAGCGCGCTATATGCTGACCGAGGTCTCAAGGGTGTTTGAGAGCCTAAATCATCTCGAAGACCTGCGGCGCGATCTGAAAGAGCGCACAGCGGGTCATTTGCGCATTGCGTGTTTGCCAGGTTTTGCAACGAGCCACCTTCCCAAAGTTCTCACAGAATTCTTGGATCAGCGGCCAGGGGTCACCGTGACCCTTGAGCCGGACCGACCAGAGCGAATCCTTGAATGGATTATTGGCGAGCAATATGACTGTGGTATTACAGACGGATTTTCTGGCCACCCGGCGACCGAACGGATCGATATCCCGATCAAAACCGTTTGTATTTTGCCTCAGGGCCACGCGTTAGCGGACAAGAAAACCATCTCGCCGATTGATTTGCAGAATGAAAAGATCGTGCATTCGCGGCGCGATAGTCCGTTTCATGTGGCCCTATCGCAAAGCTTTGCGCAACAAGGTGTATCGCTCAACTCATGGATTGAAGTGCGTCAGTTTACCGGCGCCTGTACCATTGTTAGCCAAGGCAAAGGCGTCTCAATCGTCAGCGCGCTTGATGCCGCACAGTTCGAGGATAAAGGCGTGATCAGCCGCCCGTTTGAACCCAAATTGGAGCACCGGCTCTCCATCCTGCGCCCGCTCTCTGGCAACCGATCACTGCTGGTGCTCGACTTCATCGAAGCGTTCCAGGAAAGCTTGGCGCCATTTGTAGCGAAGTGAGGGGGGAAAACGAAATTCAAATGCCGCCCAAACCTTTGAGAAGCGAAACAATCTCGTCAACTCCTTGACCGGACTTCAAGTCAGCAAATACGAATGGTTTATCGCCTCGCACCATCTCAGTATCGCGGCGCATATTGTCGATTGAAACTTCGACATACGGCGCGAGCGCGGTTTTGTTGATCACCAAAATATCGGATCGCGTAAGCCCCAGACCACGTTTGCGTGGGATCTCTTCGCCCATGGCCACATCGATCATATAAATCGTTAGATCAGCCAATTCTGGGCTGAAAGTTGCAGCCAAATTGTCGCCGCCACTTTCAATGAGCACCAATTCTAGTTCTGGAAACTGGGCCGATAGTTCGTCAATGGCGGCCAAGTTTATCGAAGCGTCTTCGCGAATGGCGGTGTGCGGACAACCGCCAGTTTCCACCCCCCTGATGCGTTCAAGCGGCAGCACCTGCTTGCGCATCAAATGCTCTGCGTCCTCAGTGGTATAGATATCATTGGTCACAACAGCCATTGATAGTTCTGGGGCCAAAGCCAGACACAATTTCTCAGTCAATGTGGTTTTTCCAGCGCCGACGGGGCCACCGATGCCAACGCGTAACGGTCCGCTCATGTTCTAAACTGCCTTGGTTGTATAGTTTCATGCTGCATCGAAGCGAGATCGGCGAGAAAACTACAGCTGCCCACATCGTCCAGCGAGGCGCTAAGTGCATTTGTGGCGACGTCATCGATTTGGGGGAACAATTCCGCCAAGATTTGCTGCGCCTCGATCTGGCCAAGCGCCATCGAACGCGTTGCTGCAGAAATGAGATTTGACACGAAGGCATGGAGATAGACGGACAACAAATCTGAGAGCACTATGCCCTGCATTTTTGCGACATTGCCAACGACAACAGGCAGTGGTCCACCTTCAACTCTCTGCTTAGAAACCACGCTCACTGTTTTGGCAAATGCATCACCTTGTAGGCAGCTTTCAAGCTGCCGCTCTTTGCCTGCTGACAGCGCAATAGCAAGGTCGCGTAGCTGTTGAATTTCAGCTTCGGCATCTGCGTTATAAGCAGAAACAATCAGCAAACAATCGTTCCACCCACTGCCATGTCGCAGCAAATGTGTCAGCCAAGATTTCAAAGTTGCGCCGTCGGCAACGTCGCCGCACGCGATCGCAGCTTCAAGTCCATGGCTATAGCTAAATGCGCCAATGGGAAAAGCCGGTGAAAACCACGATATTAGACGATGCAGTTCAATGCTCATGACTATGTGTCCGACCCTGCCCGTATGCGCCACCTTCTGGGTTAAATGGCGCGTTAACATGCTTTACCTCAGCGCCAAGATGCTCAAGCATATGCTCAATCACGTGGTCTTGACGCAGCAGCAAATGATCCTCGTGCACTTCGCATGGCAAATGGCGGTTGCCAACATGCCAAGTGAGGCGCAACAAGTGATGATGCGACGATCCAAAAACGCTCATAAGCGGCTCGTTGGCGGCACGAACTCTGATGTGGTTGCCATTTTCCAACAAAAGATCGTCGCCCTCTTTGAGCTCCGTGGTTTTTTCAAGGTCCAGCAGCACCTCTAACCCACCATCACACACAAGCCTAATTCGGCGGCGAAACCTATCATCATAGGCAAGTGTGACCGTATCGAGAGGGTCGCTTTCTTGGCGTTGAATTTTCGTGGCGCGCAACATCAGAATAAAAAATACCTTTGTGCCATGGGTAGGGACTCGGCCGGTTCGCAGGTCAACAACTCACCATCGGCGCGAACTTCATAGGTCTCGGGATCAACTTCGATTGCGGGGCAATAATTGTTCATCACCATGTCGCTCTTGCCGATATCGCGGGTGTTTTGAACAGCCAGCGTTTGCTTTTTGAGCCCAAGTTTTCCAGCAATGTCGTTGTCCTGCGCCGCTGAAGAAACAAAGGTCACAGCGCTGTGATGCAAAGCGCTACCCAACGCCCCAAACATGGGTCGCGAATAGACCGGCTGCGGTGTTGGGATCGAGGCATTCGGGTCGCCCATTTGCGCCACAACAATCGACCCCGCCATCAATACCATTTCAGGCTTCACGCCAAAAAAGGCCGGGTCCCACAAAACCAAATCAGCGCGTTTACCTTCAACGATCGAACCAATTTCGTCAGAAATACCGTGGGCGATTGCTGGGTTGATCGTGTACTTAGCGATATAGCGCTTCACCCGCACATTGTCGTTGTTGCCCGTTTCATCCGGTAACTGGCCGCGTTGCACCTTCATTTTGTGCGCTGTTTGCCATGTGCGAATTAGCACCTCCCCGACTCGCCCCATAGCCTGGCTGTCCGAAGCGATGATTGAAAATGCACCCATATCGTGCAGGATGTCTTCGGCTGCAATTGTTTCTTTTCTGATCCGGCTTTCTGCAAAGGCCACGTCTTCAGGAATGCTTTTATCCAAATGGTGGCAAACCATCAGCATATCCAGATGTTCTTCTAGCGTATTGACCGTGTAGGGCCGCGTTGGATTGGTCGAACTTGGCAACACATGTTGCTCACCACAGATTTTGATGATGTCTGGCGCGTGCCCGCCGCCAGCGCCTTCAGTATGGAAGGCGTGGATTGTGCGCCCCTTTAGAGCGGCCACAGTGTTTTCAACAAAGCCACTTTCGTTCAACGTGTCCGTGTGGATCATCACTTGCACATCAAGTGCATCAGCAACCGACAAACAATTGTCAATCGCGGCAGGCGTCGTGCCCCAGTCTTCATGCAGTTTTAACGCGCATGCACCGCCCAGAATTTGCTCTTCCAAGGCTTGAGGCAGGGCCGCATTGCCTTTGCCTGCAAAAGCTAAGTTCATCGGCAAACTGTCCGCTGACTGTAGCATCCGGCCAATATGCCAAGGACCGGGCGTACATGTGGTCGCCAAAGTGCCGTGCGCTGGCCCCGTGCCACCCCCGAGCATTGTGGTGACACCTGAATGCAAAGCATCTTCGATTTGTTGCGGGCAAATATAGTGAATGTGGCTGTCAAAACCGCCAGCGGTCAGAATCCTGCCTTCGCCAGCAATAATCTCTGTGCCCGGACCAACGATTATGTCCACATTGGGTTGCGTGTCAGGATTGCCTGCCTTGCCGATTTTTGCGATACGACCGGACTTCAACCCAACATCTGCTTTAAAGATCCCATCGACATCAACAATCAACGCATTGGTGATGACTGTATCCATCGCACCTTCTGCATTGGTGATTTGGGATTGGCCCATACCGTCGCGGATGACTTTGCCACCGCCAAATTTTACCTCTTCACCGTAGGTGGTGAGGTCTTTTTCCACCTCAATAAACAGCTCTGTGTCAGCAAGCCGAACTTTGTCGCCTGTGGTTGGTCCATACATGTCAGCATACGTCGTGCGTGGTATTTCGCGTGCCATCTTACAGGTCTCCCATCACTTGCTGATTGAACCCGAACACCCGGCGCGCGCCAGCAATTTTGACCAACTCCACGTCCCTCTCTTGGCCCGGCTCAAACCGAACCGCCGTGCCCGCAGCAATGTTTAGGCGCATCCCATGCGCACGTTTTCGGTCAAAAAGCAGCGCCGAATTGGTTTCGGCAAAATGATAATGCGAGCCAACTTGCACGGGTCGATCGCCAGAATTTGCGACGCGAAGTGACACAATTTCCGCCCCTTCATTCAAAATGATTGGCTCTTCTTTTGTGATGATTTCGCCAGGCTTCATGTTCGTTGCTCCTTTTTCGGGGCATAGATGCGCAAATTGATAAATTATCGGATTGGGTGGTGTACGGTGACCAGCTTGGTTCCATCGGGGAAGGTCGCCTCGACCTGAACATCATGGATCATCTCTGGCACCCCTGACATGCACTGCTCAGCCGCGATTACTTTGCCCCCCTCCTCCATCAATTGAGCTACGGTTTTGCCATCTCGTGCTCCCTCGACAACAAAGTCGGTGATCAGGGCAATTGCTTCTGGATGGTTCAGCTTAACGCCGCGCGCTAAGCGATTTCGCGCCACCATGGCGGCAACGCTGATGAGCAATTTGTCTTTTTCTCGTGGTGTCAGTTTCATAAGTTTACCCTCAAAGCTGCCAAACGCGAGGCATGGCGGCGTGGCGGAAATTTTCAATTGTTGGAATGAGTGCCTTGCGCAAAACATAGGCATCGGCTGCAACAAATCGGGCGATCAACACGCCATCCCAAGCACTTGCGGCGCAACGCGCATTGCAGGTTTGCAATATTGCGCGCAATCGCTCCAAATGCAGATGTGCGTCAGGCGATGCGAAAACCATGGTTGCGAAGGCTAGATTTTCTTGCAACGCCGCAGGACCCAAAAGCGAACTCACGTCATCAATGCGCAATGCTTCAGCAAACACCAACTTGCCATCGCGCCGTATGTTCCACCGATCGTTGACCGCGCCCGTTGTAACTTGTTCGCCCATAGCTTTGCGGCCAAGCATAAAACTCTCAAGCAGCAAAATTTCGCTATTCGTGGAAAGCTCCACATCCAATTTGCGTTTTAGGTGTGCGCCATCAAAAATGATTGTTTCTTGTGGCAACCAGCAAAGCGAAGCGCCAATGCCGACTTGCAGTTTCACATCAATTCGCCCCGCGCCACCGTTGGATCGATAAACACGTTCAGCCGTCTGTGTGGTAAAAGTTGCTGAAGTTCTTTGTGTCAGACTGACGTCGATATTCAACTGATCATCACCAGCGATACCGCCAGCTGTGTTGACAAAAACAACTTCTGGCTCTTTTTCATGTGTGTTTGGCAAAATCGCTTTTAAGCACCCTGCTTGATGCAAATGCTGGAGCTTGGACTTGCCAGATTTTTGGACGAACCCAACCTCTGCACGACCACGGGCCCGCTGCAATTTTGGTGGGTTTAGTCGATCCAGCATGTTGCGCCCTACACACTCAATGTTTTCAAAACGTCAGCTTTTTTCAGCTTGCTCTTTTTACCTTCAAGAATGATCTCGCCGCGCCGCATCGAGTAGATCTGGTCAGCAAGTTGATAGGCAAACTCAAAATATTGCTCCACCAACAAAATCGCCATTGAACCTTGGTCATTTAGGAAGGAAATCACGCGTCCGATCTGTTGGATGACGTTGGGTTGAATGCCTTCTGTGGGTTCATCCAAAAGCAGCAGTTTGGGCCTGGTGATCAACGCACGCGCAATCGCTAATTGCTGTTGCTGCCCGCCAGAAAGGTCTCCACCGCGTCGGTTTTGCATTTCCTTGAGTACAGGAAACAGTTCAAACATTTCTTCAGGCACGCGCCGCTCAGACTTTTCTAAACAAGCAAAGCCAATTTCCATATTTTCGCGCACGCTCATTAGCGGAAAGATATCTCGACCTTGTGGGACATAGCCAACGCCAAGTTGTGCGAGTTCATAGGCTGCGCGGTTCTTTTGAAGTTCGCCGTCCAACTGGTACTCAC
This sequence comes from Maritalea porphyrae, assembly GCF_030159895.1. Classification (GTDB taxonomy): domain Bacteria; phylum Pseudomonadota; class Alphaproteobacteria; order Rhizobiales; family Devosiaceae; genus Maritalea; species Maritalea porphyrae. The sequence continues at coordinate 652,053 of NZ_BSNI01000002.1, read as the reverse complement.
CGCCTGAGTGCTTGTGCACGCCCGCAATCACTTTCAACAAGCTGGTTTTGCCGACGCCATTCACCCCCATCAGACAGGTGATTTTACCTTTTTCGGCCACCAGATCGACACCGTGCAGGATTTGACTTTGACCATAGTGAAGCGTGATATTTTTAAGTTCGAGCATCGCTTATCGTCCCAAATAAACGTCGATAACGTCTTGGTTTTCTGTCACATGATCCAGCGAGCCTTCAGCAAGGACCGAACCCTCGTGCAACACCGTCACGCGGCAATCCAGTTTTCGGACAAAATCCATATCGTGCTCCACCACAACCACCGCGCGCGTTTTGGCAGCGCGCCGCAACAGGGCCACTGTTTTATCACGCTCTTCCAATGTCATCCCTGCGGCAGGTTCATCCACCAGCAGAAGGCGTGGTTCTTGCGCTAAAAGCATGCCTATTTCGAGCCATTGTTTTTGCCCATGACTTAGGTCTCCAGCGCGACGTTCAAGCCGATCGGCTAAGCCAATTTCGGCGGCGATTTCTTCGATCTTGGCGTCGTCACTTTGGTTTCGTCGATAGAAAAGAACAGAAAGCGGTTGTCGGTCATTTTCGAGTGCCAGCAACAAGTTATCGTAGACTGATTGTTCCTCGAAAACGGTAGGCTTTTGAAACTTGCGACCAATGCCAAGCTGCGCGATTTGACTTTCTGACCGATTGAGAAGCGAGAAGTTTTTTTCGCCCCAGATCACCTCACCAGCATCAGGGCGAGTTTTACCGGTGACTATATCCATGAATGTAGTCTTGCCCGCGCCGTTTGGTCCAATAACGGCGCGCAACTCGCCCTCGAATATGCTGAATGACAGTTTGTTGATGGCTTTGAACCCATCAAATGACACTGAAATATTATTCACTTCCAGAAGTGCTTCATTCATTTCGAGCGCTCCGTTTTAAGAAGATCAAACAGGCCGCCAACCCCTTTTGGCGCATAAAGCGTTACGGCGACAAAGCTGAGCCCAAGCAATACCAACCACCAATCGACCCAGACGACCCTGAGCGGTCCAAGTTCGATATTAGGTGCCTGCCCGCCGGTAAACCAACTCGAAAGCATCGAGACAAGCGCTGCCCCAATCACAGCACCATAGATGCGACCACGTCCGCCAATAGCCACCCAAACGGCGAGATAGATCGACGCAATTGGTGCTATTTCGGCTGGGTTGATGATGCCTGCTTGCGGGTAATAAATGGCGCCGGCAATCGCTGCCATAATCGCTGTCAGTACAAAAATAAAGAGCTTGTAGGTCTCCACGTGATAGCCAAGAAACCGCACCCGCGCCTCGTTGTCGCGAATGCCCATAATGACGTTGCCCATTTTATTTTCGACGATCAGTTTGGCGATGAGGAACCCAACTCCGAGCGCAAGGGCCGAAAGCAGGAAGAAATAGATCGACAACTCTGATTGCGGCATTGCTTCCAAACCTGGAATGTTCTGTAGGCCCGACAAGCCGTTGTTACCGCGCAGGCCACTGTCGTTTTGGAACAAATAGAGTGCCAGCGCCAATGTCATAGCTTGGGTTAGGATCGACAAATATACGCCTGTCACTCGACTGCGGAATGCTAACCAACCAAACACGAATGCCAGCAATCCCGGTACCAGCGCAACCAAAGCGAGTTGTATGGGCAGAGAATGGGCGAACATCCAGATGGTTGGAATTTCTGCACCGCCAACGACACCAAAAATCTGGGTGCCGATCGCTTCTTGAATTTCAGCAGGCGTGGGTGGCAATGCGGCATTGGCCATTGAGTTTTCAACGATTAGACGCGTGCGCTCATACATGAGCCACATGCCAATCATATATCCGCCAAGGCCAAAAAAGGCGAAGTGCCCAAGGCTTAAAATGCCGCAATATCCCCACACCAAGTCCATCGCAATGGCAATGAGGCAGAAGCAGAGCGTTTTACCTAAGGTTTTGACCAAGGAGGTGGAGATAAATCCAACCCCGAATGCCTCGCTCCCGACCGTCACAAACAGGGTGAACACTGAGAGAATGCCAAGGAACACCAAGATGCTTGGGTGCTTCATCAGAAACTTTGTCAAAACGCCACCCATGATCAATCCCCCGCTGCGCGACCCTTGAGGGCAATGATGCCTCTTGGTCGGAACTGAATGAAAATAATGATGAAGATGATCATGTAGGTTTGCGCAGCGAGCGTATTTGCCGGGTTGAACCACTCAATGCCTTTTTGCAAAAAGCCGATCATCACAGCGCCAGCAAGTGTGCCCCAAATATTGCCGACACCACCAACCACGACCGTCATGAAGCTTTGCACGATATAGTCGCCGCCCATTTCCGAGGTGACTTTTGCATAAAGCCCAATCGCCACCCCTGCGATGCCGGCTATGCCCGATCCAAGGCCAAATGTGAGCATGTTGATTAGGTTTGGGTTGATGCCCATGTTCGCAGCCATCCGACGGTTTTGGGTAACCGCACGCGTTTCAAGCCCAAAACGGGTTTTGTTAAGCACAACCATCAGCACCACAAAGAATAGAATGCTCAATCCAAAAATCGCGATTCTGATCCAAGATATGGAGATAACGTCGTTAATCACCAGTGCGCCATCCAGCCATTCAGGGGCCGTTAGTGGGCGTGCTTGGGTGCCAAATATGTTTTTCGCCAATTGTTGCAGCGCAACTGATATCCCAAATGTTGCGAGCAATGTTTCCAACGGGCGATGATAGAGGTGACGGATAACGAGCCGCTCCATCAACACACCGGCCATAAATGTAACGCCAAATGCGAGCGGCACGGCAACGATGATCGAAACCGTGTAATTGGTGATGAACTGCTGCACCACATAGCCGGTATAAGCCCCCATCATGATGAATTCGCCATGGGCCATATTGATGACGCCCATCACGCCAAACGTGATTGCAAGGCCAATCGCGGCTAGAAAATAGATCGAGGCGAGCGAAAGTCCATCAAGCGCCACATCCGCAAATTCAGACATGGCGACCTTGCGTTCTATAGTATCAAGTGCAGCCATTGCCGCTGTCGTTACGTTGGCATCTGGTTCGTCAAAAACTTCAACAAACTCATATTGCGCGACCAGAATTTCAGCGTTTAGACCGGGTGACCAAAACGGTACTTTGCCGTCGGCAACCAAAGACAAATATGCTGCATCTCGATTTTTTTCGGTTGCCAAGTTGTGAATAGTGAAGCCATCTACCTTACCATTTTCGATATTGTCGATCAGGAGTTGCTTGCGCTCAGAAACCGTTGGGATGGGTTTCGCGAGATCTGCCGCAATCAGTAGATCGTATGCTTGCTCGACACTAAAATCTGTACTGCCAGGCGAAATAACGCGCGCAATATTCGCTGTTTCTGGCAGTTCAGAATTCAATTTTATTTGTGTTGCGACAATGCGATTAAGATTGGCCCGCGTATCAACTGAGAGGCTGTCTGTTGTGCTTTTGATCGCCTCAACGCGCTCTTGGCTTGTTTCCCCAAATTGAACCGTCAGCAACGTCTCAAGGCGCTGCATTTCGTTTTTCAAAACTTGGTCTTGCTCAATTAAAAGAGCTGCGCGCAATGGTTGAAGATGCTGCGCTTTGCCAGAACGAGCCAAGTTCGCCACTGCCTCCTGGCGAACCTGTTTGTCTTCATTGAGCAGACGAAACGCCACTAGTGATTCAGCAATTAGTGCACGAAGACCCGAGTTGGGTTTTATTTGCTTGATCTGCTTTTTGGGCAAATTCGCAACGACCTCAAGATTATTGAAATCTAGCAGATCAAAGGAGCCATCTTCTTGCTCTTTGACCGCAAATATCCGCTTGTCGGTTTTTCGATACCACAGGGATTTTTCCTGCCACAAAGAAAGAAAACGCATCGCAGCAGGGTCATCAGTCTCTACAAGTTCCGCAATAATCGGAGAAGCAGTTTTAACTGATCCCTTTATGATGTTGGGCGCGTTCTTTTCAACTGCAATGCTCAGTTTCGTCGCGACGATGTCGTTGGCTTCTTGCCCAACGATGGGCGTCACAGCAAAGAAAATAGCCATTAAGATAGTGAAAATTCGCAACATCTAATCCTTGCGCTCCAACCAGCGAAAAGGGCACGTATGCCCTTTTCTTTGTTCTTCGATTTCGTCTTAGTAGTTTGACTTGATCTGCACGCAGCTTTCAGTTTCGGTGTTGTACATTCCACAACCCAAGTCTTTCCAATCCGACTTAAGAACAGCCGATTCTGGCAAGAAGTCTGTCCATGCATCGCCCGGAACTTCTTCAGTTTGACTGATAATGTCGAACTGGCCGTCTTCTTGAATTTCACCGATTAGAACTGGCTTTGAGAGGTGGTGGTTCACAAGCATTTCAGCTGTACCGCCGGTCAAGTTTTCAAAAGTTTGGCCGTACATTGCATCGCGAACCGCATCAACATCAGTTGTGCCTGCTTGCTCAACCGCGTTCACCCACATATTGAAACCGATATAGTGCGCTTCCATTGGATCGTTGGTCACGCGGTCTTCGCCCATACGTGCTTTCCATGTTTCGATGAAGCCAGCGTTTGCGTCGCTTTCTGCAGATTGGAAGTAGTTCCAAGCGGCCAAGTGACCAACCAAGTTTGTTGTATCCAAACCGGCAAGCTCTTCCTCACCAACTGAGAAGGCAACAACCGGGATGTCATCGGCTGAAACACCCGCGGCCGCAAGTTCCTTATAGAAACCGATGTTTGCATCGCCATTGATTGTTGAAATCACGCCAACTTTTTTGCCATCTGCGCCAAGCGCAACAACGTCCGAGACGATTTTTGACCAATCAGAGTGACCAAACGGCGTGTAGTTTACAAAAACGTCGCTTTCGGCAATGCCCTTGTCTGCCAAATATTGCGCCAAGATTTTGTTGGTCGTGCGTGGATAGACATAGTCCGTGCCCAAAAGAGCGAACTTTTCAACACCTAGCTCGTCCAAGAAGTAATCAGTAGCTGGGATCGCTTGTTGGTTTGGCGCGGCACCTGTGTAGAAAACGTTCTTAGAAGACTCTTCGCCTTCATATTGAACTGGGTAGAACAGCAAGCCGTTCAACTCTTCGATGACAGGCAGAACCGACTTACGTGACACAGAAGTCCAGTTGCCAAAGATCACATCTACTTCGTGTACCGTGAGCAACTCTCGTGCTTTTTCGGCAAACAATGGCCAATCTGATGCTGGGTCAACAACCACAGGCACGATTTTTTCGCCGAGCAAACCGCCCTTTTCATTTTGTTGCTCAATGAGCATGAGCATTGTGTCTTTTAGTGTGGTTTCTGAAATCGCCATCGTTCCAGACAACGAGTGCAAAATTCCGACCTTGATCTCCGCAAATGCTGATGTGGTGGCAACCGCAGTAAGCGCGGTCGCAAGAAGCAGCTTTTTCATCGTTTCTCTCTCATTTTTGTTGCGAAAGCCCTGCGCATTTCGCCTGCATTTTTTGAGCCCATCACTGATCAGCATTTTGGACAGGTCTTATGGTTACGCAGCTGGAGTGGTGCTGTCTGCCGCAAAGAAAAGCGCTTAACGTTGCGTTTTTTGCACCATTGTGGTGAAAAGAGGCTATGAGACACCTGCAAACGTTCAAATATGTGAAAGCAATTGTTGAGGCTGGATCGATCCGCGGCGCGGCAGAAAACCTCGCCATCTCCCCTTCTGCGCTGAACCGAAACATCCAAGCGCTTGAGTATGATTTGGGGATATCTGTGTTCGACCGCTTATCACGAGGCGTTGCTTTGTCGGTTGAAGGGGAGTTATTTTACCGCTTCGCCTTGGAACAGATCGCCAGTTATGATCGGATGACCTCACAAATTGAAGGGGTTAAGGGGCTTCACACGGGCAAGGTGACCATTGGCATGGGCGAAGATATCAGCCCGGAATTTTTGTGTCAGTTGATCGCGGATTTTAAGTCAGAATTTCCTGAAATTGAATTGGCTGTGCAATATGTCCGGCAAAACCAACTTGAGGATCAATTGGTTAGTGGCGATATCGACTTTGCGCTTTTCTATCAGCCACAACTCAGTCGCCACATAAAAATCAACTATTCGAAACAGGTCGACATATATCTACTTGCGCCAAATGGCGCCAAACTAAGCAATGACAGAACAGTTAGGCTGCATCAGCTCGAAGGGTTGAACCTGATCACCCCACCAGCGCACACAGAGTTGATGACAAAAATCGATGGCGCTAGCGAGCGCCAAAGCATGACAATTACGCCTTATTTGTCTTGCGTCGACCAAACGCCATATCTATTGCACACGTCTATTGCCCTAATTGGTCTAACGATTTTGCCTGCCGCAAATCAAAAAAGCAGCATCCCAATTGGTTACAAAGCTGCCGTTTTGAACGAAAACGATGTTGGTACCGGATATCTAAACATTGTCATTGAGAAGAAAAGACACATGACGTTTGCGGCCAGCAAGTTTCATGAAAGGCTGACCGCGTTGCTCGATGCACATGCACAATCCTAAACAACGCGGCTTGCACCTACAGTCCCGCTAGGCACATATATTTTGTGTCCAAATAGTCGCTTAGGCCCTGACTGCCGCCCTCTTTACCTAAGCCACTTTCCTTTAAGCCACCAAACGGCGCCTCAACTGTGGTGATAAGGCCCGAGTTGATGCCTATGAGGCCATATTGGAGTTTTGTGTTCAAACGAAAAGCCCGAGCCATGTCTTTAGTAAAGGCATAAGCGGCAAGGCCATATTCGGTCGCGTTTGCCGCATCAATCGCTTCATCTTCATCTTCGAATTTAAAGATGGCGGACAACGGGCCAAAGATTTCTTCGGTTGCGAAACGCATTTCGCTCGTGGCGCCACTGATTATTGTTGGTTCAAAAAATGTACCGCCTTTTGGATGACGCTTGCCACCCTGTTCAATTTTGCCGCCCTTAGAAACCGCATCGTCGATAAGCTCTTCAACTTTTTCAACCGCAGGCATATTCACCAGAGGCCCCTGTTGGACACCTTCAGTGGAGCCATACCCAACATTAAGATCTGCGGTTGCGGCCTGTAATCGCCGCAAAAACTCGTCGTGGATACTTGCTTGGACATAGAAACGATTTGTGCAAACACAGGTTTGCCCCATATTGCGATATTTGGCGATCATCGCGCCTTCAATGGCTGCGTCTATGTCGGCATCATCAAAAACGATAAATGGCGCGTTGCCGCCAAGCTCCATCGATACTTTTTTCACTGTATCGGCTGACTGGCGAATGAGGGATTTTCCCACCTCTGTTGAGCCAGTGAAGGTCACTTTGCGCACATCGGGGCTCTGCATAATCGCTGCGCCAATTTCGCGGGAGCTGCCTGTCAAAATGTTCACTACGCCCTTCGGATAGCCCACTTCTTCTGCAAGTTTTGCCCAGGCCAGTGCAGAATATGGGGTGAGTGTGGCTGGCTTTGCCACCACGGTGCAACCTGCGGCAAGGGCTGGACCGAGTTTGCGCGCTAACATCGAAGATGGAAAATTCCACGGGGTAATTGCTGCCACAACACCCACAGGGTGATGCGTAACGAGCAAGCGACGATCGTTTGTTGGTGCGGGTACGATCTCCCCTTTGGCGCGCCGTATTTCTTCGGCATACCAACGGATATAGGCGGCACCAATCGCGATTTCACCGCGCGCCTCAAACAAGGGCTTACCCTGCTCGGCAGTTAACAGATGAGCCAGCGGTTCCTGATTATCCAGCAACGCATCATGCAAGTCTTGCAGCAACTTAACCCGTTGGGACAAATCGCTTTGCCCGAAGTCTGCAAAGGCATTCTTGGCCGCAATTATAGCGCGCCCTGTTTCGCCTGCGCCACAGTTTGGCACTGTCCCAATCACTTCGTCGGTTGCAGGGTTACGAACTTCAATGGTTTCGCCACTGTCCGCACCAACCCAAGCGCCATCGATCATGTTGGCTTCAACGAGAAACTTCTTGAATGTGGTCATCATAGATCCTTTGAGAAGATATATTGCGTGTGCTGTTCATACTGTTCGTCTGGTTGCAGCATTGCACTTGGAAAGTGTTCGTGGTGGTTGGCGTCTGGCCAGATTTGCGGCTCTAGGGCGACACCAGAATGGGCACTCATTTTCGCACCGACCAACCCCGGCTCATCAATATCGATTTTTGCCCCATCATAGACCTGCAAACCCGGCTCTGTGGTTAAGCATTTCATCATCACATTTGATGTTTTGCTAGATAGCCGCGCCACTTCGCGCAACGGTTGACGACTTTTTGCAACGCAATAATTGTGATCTAGCAAGTGATAGTTTGAAGCCAAGGCGATGCGCTTTGGATGTCGAAAATCAAAAACCGTGTTGGCAACTTGTCTTACTTCGCCAGTTGGGATTAGCTCTTGATCAACGGGCAAATAGGTATTTGCATGCACAGCCAAGTCGTGATCAAGGATGGTGTTCTCGCCCGAAAGATTGAAATAAGAATGGTGCGCGAGATTGCACAAGGTTGGCCCATCACTTGATGCGCGATAAACGATATCGAAAGTTGAGTTGTCCAAAAGCGAAAAACGCGCGGTCGCATCAAGTTGTGCAGGGTAGCCCATTTCTCGATCAACAAGCCGAATGGAAAATTGTACGCTATGGTCATCAACTTCATCAATTTGCCACACCCGCTTACCCATGCTTAGTGCACCGCCATGCAGGCTGTGTTTGCCTAGAAAATTACGATCAAGTTGATAAACATTGCCCGAAATCTCCAAATGCCCGTCTCTGATACGATTTGCGCAACGTCCGGCTGTTGCCCCAAAATAGGGCGATTTCATTAGATATGGCGCAAAGCTTTCAAAGCCCAAGACCAACGGCTTGTTGTGTCCATCAAGTCGCAAATCCTGCAATACGGTGCCGTAGGTTAGGAATTGCGCCGTCAGACCGCCACCGCTTATCGAAATACGGTGAACCGGTTCGCCATTTGGTAGCTGACCAAACTCTTCCATTTGACCCTATAGCTCCACCGCTTGACCGGAACGCGCACTTTGCTCGGCAGCTTCACCAACCAAGACAGACCAAAGACCGTCTTCCAGCGTTACTTCTGGTTGCCCTTTGCCTGCAAGCACAAGATCACGGAATTTTTGATGTTGAAAATATGTTGAGCCGTGATGGTCGCCCGCACCCAGAATCTCATGATCAACCTCGATTGGGATCACATCAACCTGCTTGGTTTCGCGGTGTGATATTTCCACTTCGGATTGGCGTTCTTTGCCATCCACGCTAAATCGTGCAGGACCGGGAACCTTCGCATCAATGCGCGCTTTTGGACCGGTCACCGACACAATTTCTTGCCAATATGATCCTTCAGCAAACATGCACAAATCGAGCATGCCACGCGTACCATTTTCGAAATCCACAATTACAAATGCGTTGTCCAATATGTCTGGCTTCTGATCGCCGTATGTTTCGTCCAAAAAGTTCACATCCATATTGCCGGAGGCATAAACTCGCACTGGGTTGCTTTTCAGGGTTAAGCGCATCAAGTCCCAAAAGTGGCAGCACTTTTCCACCAAGGTGCCGCCAGTGCGAGCGTTAAAGCGGTTCCAATCGCCCACTTTTGGCAAAAATGGAAAGCGGTGTTCCTTTATCGCTATCATCACTGGTTTACCCACTGTGCCGGCATTTACCTCATCCAGCATACGCGCCACCGGTGGCATATAACGATATTCCATCGTTACCCAAACGGGAGCATTTCTGCCCTGGGCTTTAGCCACCAATTGTTTGCAATCAGAAGTAGTTGTGCAAAGTGGCTTTTCGCACAGAATTGGCAAGTCTGTCTCAAGGAGATCGAGCATGATTGCGTGGTGCGTGTCGTTTGGCGACACCACAAGCAATGCATCCAGTTTCTCTTGCGATAACATATCTTTATAATTGGCGTAGCTGTTAGCTGCACCAAGTGCGGTTTCAACCGACAGTGCCCGCATATCGGCATCTGGATCAGCAATTGCAGCAACTTGGCAGCCTTCCAGCAAATTAAGATTGCGGATATGCTCTTGGCCCATCATTCCAGAGCCGATCAGTCCGTACCGAATGGTCATTCTATATCTCCAAAAGTGGTAAGCCTATTGCGCCAGCCGTCGCCCGCAGGGCGTTGCGGTGGTCACCATAGGTAAGCGCCATATGATGTTCTAATCCGCTGGCCAAAATGTCTGCCAAAACGACATCGGCTGGGCGCGCAAAGCGCACAACCCCTGATGTACCCGTAAAGGCCATCGGTCGTTTGAGCATTTCGCCGAAAGCTAAAATCATCTTTGGTTGATTATAGGATTGGCTGATGCGCACCAAGGTTACCGGGCCAGGCTTGAGCGGAAACTGATAAAGCAACGGTTGCTTGCGATTGGTGTGCACGGTTGCTGTAGCCTGAACGGTTTCGTCACACATTGACAATGGTGCTTGCCCGCAATGCCACACGACGCCAGAATTATCCTCTGCGTCCATGTCCACAAGGTCCGTCAAAAATACGGGCTGATTTGATGCTGTCTGTAAAACCATTTGCGTCAGCGCACCATAGACATCCGCCTCGCATGCGCACGGCACTTTTGCTTCGCTTTGCATGCCAGCCGGGCCACACATTGCACCGCCATATTCTGTGAAGACTTCGGGCCAGCATCTTAGAGCGAACGCATCATAGCCTCCTTCACTTCTGATTTGGTCTAATCCAAGTTTAAGGCGTAGCGAACGATCAAGCTGAGCTTGATCTACACTTTCAGCGTCTGGCACTTGGCTATCCAAAACTGCGCGCAATTTATCAACGTTTTCGTTGCTCGCGGATTTCGCGCGATCGAACAAATCCTCCAATTGCAGAGCATCAACTTGAACGCCCGCAAGTTCTTCGATTTTCTTAGGCTCATACGCACAAGTGTCAAATCCAACTGGGTGCTCCCCAATTCGCCCAATGCGTCGACCATGCAGCTTTTGTGCAATGGCCTCACCGGCTGGCGTACTCTCTGGCACAATGGTGGCATCTTTGCGCTGAACCAGTTCTCTTCCAGCAAAAAGGCTTTTCAGATCATCTAAATCGGCAACGAACGGTGACTTGTAAAATGAAGAAAATGCGCGTCCGTTCAGGCTGAGTGCGTGCGAGGCCAAGTTCAGTCCGCAAAAGGCGTTCAAACGCAATCTGCCACCTGAACGAGGTTCAGGTACTGCCCAGATAGAAATGGGCTGTTCAAACGCATTTGCAGCCGCCACTGCCATAGACGCGTCAGTAAACGTTACCTGCAGGATGAGCAGCTGATCAATGGACTGTTTTTTCAATTCGTCGATAGCCGCGAGCGTTGACGCCTCATCGAACAAAAGCGTGCGCGGCCCGCATATGTCTTCGCCTGTCTGCTCCAGAATATTCAGCATCAGTTGTAGCTGCTCTTGAGCGTATGGCACGTCAAATGTTGGCCGCCCGAGCGGAAGTATACCTATGTTCATTTGACGTCCTAAAAGCCTTCATATTGATGTCGGAAACTGGCATCTGCCGGCGCAAAGTGCGCACCCATAGCACCATAACACTTATGTGTTTGCCAGCTCTTTGCTTGGCTGTCTGCAAGCGACCCGATATCTTTGAGGTAAGCGACGGCGTCCGTTTCTAACTCTTTGCGGATTTGATCCCAATTGGGATAAGCATTAAATGCATCGAGCCAAATGGCACGCCCTGCAAGAAAACCGGACGCCCCGGCGGCAAATGCATGTTCAAGAATATTCTTGAACTCAGCCTTTCCCGATCCGGCTGAGAGCATCACCCAAGGGCGCCCGGCAAGTCTGCCCATTTCGTCAAAGATTGCTTGGGTTTTTGCAGATCCATCCGCATCTTCAGCATTTACTGGGCTTTCAAGTTTAAAAACGTCAATGCCATATTCTGGCTTGGCGAACTCCTCCACAGACTGCAACACATGGTCAGAGTTCTTGCCTTTCATCTCGACATATTCCTTTGTCTGATGTTGATCGCTTGCCAACGGGTAAACCAACAATTCAAACAGAAACGGAATATCGTATTTCGCGCATTGTTCCCCTAAGCGCTTCACATAATCTTGCTGAGCTTTGCACACGCGCTCAGCAGCGTCAGGTCGGTACCAGGCCAACACCTTCACCGCGTCACCGCCCATGCGTTTGATCTTTTCAACTGACCAATCATCAATATCAGCGCTGGTTCGCCCGCCTTCATCCTCTTGGAACAAGCTGTCCTCAAGCGTTACGATGAGACCTTTGGTTGGATCAACTTTGTCAATCGAATGTGGAATGGCAAAATGTGGATCGAGCAACATTGCGGTGCTATTTGCCTGTAATGTTTCAACAAGCAAACCTTTGAACCCAGCGACCTGATCCCAAGGGGCATGTTCCACGCCCAACTGAGCAGCAATTGGCCCTTTTATTGGAGGTCGCTGATCAACCGCGGTCATCTTAAAAATACCGTTTTGGTCGGCCATCCTACGCAGCCCCCAAAGTTTACCGGGCGTTGGGTTCATCATACTCTCCCCTTCAAGAAGTTATCTAATTCGGCGCGCGTCGGTGCGCCGGCTCTACCGCCGGGCCGCGTACATTTGAGCGCCGCTACTGCATTTGCAAATCTTACGGATTCAATTTCGGATTGACCTTCTGCCAGCGCGAGCGCAAATGCACCGTGCCAAACATCTCCTGCCCCGAGCGTATCTACGACGGCCACCGAAAAGGCGGGCACGTGCGATACAACGCCTGCGTCTGAAAACCAAACCCCGTTTTGCCCGTCTGTAACCGCAGCCCACACTTGGTATTCAGTTGCCGCCAGTTGAACAGCTTCTGCAGGAGAGACATCAGGGTACAGCGATTGAATGCCTTGTTCTGAAAAAGCGACATGGCTGGCTTCGACCAAAATCGCTTGATCAATTGGCGCCTCACCGTCGACAATGCCTGGAACATTTTGAATTCTAGCCAACTTAAGCGCAGCAATTGCTGCTGCGGGAAGACGGGTATCGACCAAAACAGCATTAAATCTAGGCGCATGTTCGAGCTTTGCGCTGTCAAAGCGAAGGTTTTCACCTCGATAGTTCGCAATCTGGCGTTCACCCACATCATTTATGTAAACTGAGGAGTAAGAGGAACGTGCATTTTCAGTTTGGGTGACCAATGACAGGTCAACACCCTCCGCCTTCAAGTCCTTGCGCACCAACTCACCGGTTGTATCGTCGCCCAATTGCGCCGCCAAATATGCTTCGCCGCCCAAGCGCGATATTGCTACTGCCGCGTTGGCTGCAATGCCGCCGCCAACAATGTCGGCCGATTTTGCCACAAATTTTTCAGCGCGATCTGGTAGTTCATCAAAAGAGAAGATGAAGTCAACGACGGCTGATCCAACACAAAGTACGCGGGTCACTTAATCACCTCCAAGCCACTGGGCACAGTTTCTGGCACACCAAAAACGGGGTCTGTTACGCTTTTCGTTCCTGTTAGGCTGTGCAGAAAAGCCAGCAAATCAGCTATTTCACTGTCCGTCAGACTGATCGGCTCGATGTCAATTTTCTGCGCCACTTTTTGCAGCTCCCGCGGGTTGTCCCAAATAGCAAAATCGACATGTTCTATTTCAGGCACCGGCACCAAATTTGTCTGCGCTTTGTCCCAAGCAGCAAAACTGGAAACGGGATCGAGATGGTGTCGTATGATCCCCTCCAAAGTGGCAAAGGCGCCATTGTGGCCATAAGGTGCTGTCAGCGTGACATTGCGCAGCATCGGCGTCCGAAATCGGTAGGCATCGTTCACATCATTGCTTTCACCCATATGCCCAACATCGCGCACCATGGGGTCAAATCCACGTGTACGCCCTGGCCCAAAGGGAGGGACCGCCAGTGCGTGAAACTTCTGATCTGACAAAAGCGCACCGGAATGGCATGAGCTGCAGTTTGCCTTACCGTCAAAAAGGGCTAACCCACGTTTTTCTTGCGCCGTTAAAGCACTATCGTCACCAAGAAGGAATTGGTCATAGCGTGTGTCAACACTCTGCCATTCAATCGCCATGAACGCGGCCAAGGCATTTGCGATATGCGCAATTGTGACGTCCTCTGGTTTTGAAACATTCTCGAAAAACTTCGTGAACATTGCCCCATATTCTGGGATGGTACGCACCCGCTTCGCGATGATCGGCCAAGCCGCATCAATCCGATCATGAACTGCGCCAGCAATCTCGTTTTCCTTCGGATTGCCAGCCATTTCAAACTGCGCAACAAGCGGAAAAATTGCTTGCGCCGCCAGAATGCTCTCTAGGCCATCTGGCAGCCACTCTTCAGCCGGACTATCAAAGCCATTTTCATAGGTTTCTGACGCGGATAGTCGACCGTCGTGAAACAAAACGTCAATATCCTTAGCACCCAAATTCCAAAGTGCGGGAGCGTTTCGCGGGATACGTTTTTTAATGCGGTTTTCGCCTGTTGCCGAAACGCGTTTTGGCCCCAAACCTTGACCGCCTTCACCCACCCCCAATGACAGGCCATCACTTGTACCAAATTTCGGATGATGACATGCAGCACAGGAGATATTCTTGTTTCCTGACAATATCTTATCGTAAAAGAGAAATTGTCCGATTTGCGCTTTTTTTTGATCAAATTGGATGAAATCCTGTTGCGTCAACGGCTTCAATGTTGCAGCATTGAGAGGCGAATTCAGAGCCAAAAGAAAGGCTAGAAAATGAAAAAACTTGCGCTGATTTTGATGTTGTCTTGCACGCCCGCGATGGCTGGTGTTGAACAGGGTCGCGATTTTATGGAAGAGGGAAATTTCGCCGCCGCGATGGCGGAGTTTTTGCCCGCCGCGAAATCGGGAAATGCAGACGCTGAAGAACTTATTGGCGTTATGTATGCCATGGGTCTTGGCGTTGAGCGCGATGATCAACGCGCGTTTGAATGGTATTTGCGCAGCGCCATGAAAGGGCATCCGGGCGCGCAGTCTGGCATTGGTTGGTACTACGAAATTGGCCGCGGCATGCCCCAACGGGACTTGGTTCGCGCCTATATGTGGTACACTTTGTCGGCTATTGGTGGCGATCCTGACGCCGCGATTTCGCTCGAGGAAGTCGTCAAGAAAATGACCAAAGCTGAAATTGAAAAGTCTCATATTCTCGTCAACGACTATAAAGAGTGGATGTATCCATTTCGGTGATCCTGCATCATTTCTGGCTTCACCGCTTTTTTAGGAGGGCGTCCAGCAATTGCCGGGCGCCCTTAGTTTGGAAGGATTAGAGGAAGCCTATTCCATATCCAAATTGCGCGCGGCGTTCACTTGGCTTTCGGCGTCAGCAACTGCGCTTTCAAGCGCCGCAAAGATTTCATCACCACGGTTTACGTTGGCTTTGAACCAATCATAAACAGGCGCGGCTGCTTGGCGGAATTCAGACTTCTGCGCTGGCGTTGGCACATAGAGATCGCCGCCACCGGCAACAAAGTCTTCGTAAGCTTGGATCGACTTGCGTTTAGGCGAAGCAAAAGTTGCTTGTTGCAGAGCATAGAAGCCATCAACTACAACTGCGCGCATGCCCTCAGGCATTGCTTGGAATTTTGCTTCTGACATCCACCAAAGGGCGCCCATATAGGCATGGCCGTCAAGAGTTACATATTGAAGGCCCGCATCAGGGAACTTCATGCCCATAATGTCGGTAATGCCGTTCTTTGATCCTTCAACAACGCCGGTTTGGAACGAAGTGAACAATTCAGGCCATGGAATTGGTGTGGGTGATGCACCAAGGGCTTTCACCAACTCTTGTGGCAAGTCTGCAACCACTGTACGGATTTTCAAACCAGCCATATCAGAGGGTGATTCAACACGGCGTTTTGTGTTGGCAAAGTTGCGCCAGCCGCCTGTGTTACCAATGGTCATAAGGCGAATTGCGCCTTGGCTGTCTTCCAGCGCCATCTGACGCATTTTGCGGGTAAAGTTGCCCGACAAAACATGCTCCGCAATGCGGTCATCGGCCATCATGTAAGGAAGATCTAGCACTTGGACGTAAGGGAAAATACCAGACGCGCCACCTGATGTTGAAATGTACACATCGATTGAGCCATCAGCTACACCCTGAAGGCACTCTGCGCCATTGGAGCAAAGCTGTGTACCGATGAACAATTCAACTTCAATTGCACCGTTACTTGCTGATTCAACGTAGTTTTTGAAAACAACGAGACCGTCATAGTCCTCGTCATTTTCGTTTGAATTTGCTGTTGCACGGATTGTGTAATCCGCCGCCGCAGCGCTGCTGACGATTGATGTGGCCAACATGGCCGCAACCGTTAGCGTTTTGATGGTTGTCTTGAGCATATTTTCTCCTCCCGAGTGGTACTCAAATTTTAGTTAGCAAACCCAGTCAAACGTGGGATTGTCATTGAAATTGCAGGGAAATAGGTGATTAGGAAAATCACAACAATCTCCACAGCAAGAAATGGCAGAATGGCTTTCGCGATTGCTTCGACGCGCTCTTTTGCAACCGCAGAGGCAACAAATAGCACGAGCCCCATTGGCGGCGTCGCCAAACCGACAGTTAGGTTGACGCTCATGATGATTGCGAAGTGAATTGGGTCGATGCCCAAATCAACAAATATTGGCCCAAGAATCGGTCCCAAGATGATGATGGCAGGGCCGGCATCTAAGAACATTCCGACAATGAACAACAGCAGGTTGATCAGGAACAACAAGATCAAGGGATTTTCAGACAGGGTTAAGATGAAAGCCGCCAATTGTTCTGGGGCGTGAGAAAGCGACACAACGGTTTTGAACGCCATTGCGGCACCGACCAGCAAAAGCACCACAGCAGATGTTAGGCCGGAACGTTGAAGAATTCCCGGGACATCACCCACTTTGAGTGTGCGCATCACAAAAAACCCGATAAACAACGCATATGCCACCGCAACCGCTGCTGCTTCAGTTGGCGTGAACACCCCAGCCAAGATGCCGCCAAGTATAATCACAGGCGTCAAAAGAGGAAAAAACGCCTTAAGGCTAGCTTGCCCACGTTCACCCCAGGTCGCTTTTTCACGCGCAACTGGAAAGTCATATTTGTCGGCCATAAATTTGACCATCACCATCAGGCCAACACCGACAAGAATGCCGGGAACAATACCGGCCAAAAATAGCGCCGCGACGCTTTCACCCATCACATAGGCGTAAATAATCATAATTCCTGAAGGTGGAATGATTGGGCCAATAACGGAACTTGCTGCTGTTATCGCTGCTGCAAACTTACGGCTATATCCTTGCTTTTCCATTGCAGGAATGAGCATCGACCCAAGGGCCGAAGTATCCGCGACTGCTGAGCCCGACAATCCGGCAAACAACATTGATGAGAGGACGTTGACGTGGGCAAGACCTCCGCGCAAGTGGCCCATCATCGCTTGCGAAAACTCGACCAGACGCATGGTAATGCCGCCTCGGTTCATCAATTCGCCCGCAAGCATGAAGAAGGGAATGGCCATGAGCGGGAAGCTGTCCATGCCATTGTACACGTTGCGGTAAAGAAGGGTGATGTCGCGCTCTTGTCCTGACATCCACAACAGAATTCCAGGCGCGGCCAATAGTGCAAAAAATACCGGCAGCCCAACAAGCAGCAAAATCAAGAATGCGGGCAGAAACCAAATAAGCATTAACTCGCCCCTTCAACAATTGGGTGCTGTTCTTCGCGCAGATCCTTGCCTGTGAACAGCGCAACAATTGTCTTCAGGATCAGTTCGAGGTTCACCAAACTTAAAAGACAAACACCGACAAAAAGTGCGCTCATCATCCAAGAGCGCGGCAAACGAAACCAACTATCGAAAGTTATCGATGTGGGCAGGTAGAGCGAGGCGGTCGTGAATTTGCCGCCAAATCCTGTCACTTCTCCCCAACCGATCCGGACGGCCACGACCAGCACGACCATTGAAAGACACAAGAGAACAAGGCTAAGCAACCCAGCGACGATGCGCGGCAGCATATAGAGGAGCATATCGATGGCAACAAAACCGCCATTGCGATAGGCGATCGGCGCCATAAGGCCCGTCATCCAAAGCATACAGAAGCGCGCCGCCTCGTCAGGCCAAGGCAACGCATTATTCAAGCCGTAACGAAAAAACACTTGAATCAAGATGGCGATGACCATGATGGCGACAGCAATGCTACCAACCACGCGGCCCACAGCCAGCAAAGCCGTTATGACCGCTGAAAGCGGTCTTAGGATGTAAGCCAAAGTGTCCTCCCTTTTGGCTCAACGCAACAACGCGACTCGCACTCGAACGTTCGTTTATGCGTTCGTTATTTTCGATTTGGTAGCATTTCGCGCCTTAAGTCAAGCGCAATTTTCGTTTCCGAAACTAATTTGCGATCTGTGCTTGCACATTGTGTGCATCACACAGGGCTTTGAGCTCTTTGCTCATGCCGCTATCTGTAACCAAAGTATTCACTTGGGAAATATGCCCGAAAGTTATTGGCGCGCTTTGGCCAAACTTTTTACTATCCGCCGCCAAAATTACGCTGCGGGCAGAATCAATAATTGATTTTGTAACTGCGGCCTCACGCAGATCATAGTCAAGCAAAGCGCCGTCTTTTGCGATCGCCGCAGAGCCGATGATAGCAAGGTCTGCTCTGAATTGGCGAATGAAATCGACAGCACTCTCGCCAAGTACGACACCATCGGATGAACGCACGATGCCCGCGGGAATCATGACTTCAAGACCAACATGTTCACGCAATCCGTTCGCCATGTAGACTGAGTCTGTGACAACCTTCAGGCCCAAATGGTTCGAAAAATATGGCATCGATGCCGCTGTGGTTGTCCCAGCATTGATGATGACCACACTATTGTTGGGCACCAGGCCGGCAATCGCACGACCGATTTTATCTTTCTCTTCACGTGCAATTTCACGCCGCGTGTCGACACCCAAATACTCACTACCCGCAACAAGTGACGCGCCACCATGAAAGCGGATGATTTGGTTATCTTGCTCAAGCGCCGTAAGGTCTTTGCGTATGGTTTGCGGGGTAGTTTGAAACAGCTCGGCCAGATCATCCACAGAGGCACGACCATTGTCTTTTAGATATCCAAGAATTGAGAGTTGGCGAGCACTAGCGTTTCGCGTCTGTTTCATGAGTTGTCCCGCCTATCTAATTGAGTGCTACTGAGTAATTTACTTTGTCCGTCCGAAACACACTGTGACGGATTTCAACAACCCGTTCCAACAGGTCGTATGCCTGCCGATGCGCCACCAGAACCGGGGTCGTTGGTGTTACACCCAATATGCCAGCCTCCTCACGTGCCAATCCCGCGGACAGCGAATCCTGTGCCGATATGATCGCACACGCATAGGCCTGCTGGAACAAGACATATAGAGTATTTGGCAAAGGCGCTCGTTCCAAAAGCCCTGGGAAAAGTGCGCATGAGACAATGCTGGTCTCTAACCCAAGCGGCGTGCCGTCAAAGCTTCTTAGTCGCCGAACCTCAAAAACCTGATCCGGTGCCCCACTAAGCAGTTCGCGTTCCTTGGTCGATGCGGCGCGGCGCTTCACGTCTTCGAACGACAAGTCCGGCACGACTTGCGCGCCTGACTTGTCCCGCAAACGAAAGAAATGAAATAAAGAATTTTCGGGCGTACGTAAGGTAACGAAAGTTCCTTTACCCTGCCGACGTTCAACTATGCGCTTTTTTTCAAGTTCAATGAGGGCTTTTCGGGCTGTTCCTTGGCTTACGCCAAAGTTGGCCGCGATATCAAACTCGTTGGGCAACATGGTGCCTGGTCCATATTCGCCACCCACAATGCGTTCAATGATTCCATCAAACACCGCTTGATAAAGCTTTTTGTGCACTCAACGTCTCCTGTTTCGTTTGCCTTAGCACAAAGCGCAATCAGGGCTCAATGATTTACATTGACTCTTATATAAGATTAAATATACAAGTTGCTGCAATTTCCAAAATCGAAAGGAACGGCTATGCCAATTCCCCAATTGCTGGTGCACGATCACAAGGACAATGTTGGCGTTGTTGTTGTTGAAGGGCTTGAGGCAAACACAAAAATGCTTTGCTGCGTAACCCATGACAATTCGACATTTGAATTGGAATCAATCGCGGCTGTGCCCATTGGCCACAAGATCGCGCTGAAAGACCTCAAGGCAGGCGACACCGCTTTTAAGTATGGCGAAGACATTGGCAAAATCATTGCCGACGTGAAAAAGGGTGATCATTTGCACACCCACAATTGCAAAACGAAACGCTGGTAGGTGCACAATGACCATGGACTATTCAAACTTAACTGTTCAGGGATATCGGCGCGAAAATGGCCGTGTTGGCGTGCGCAATCACGTCGTCATTCTGCCATTGGATGACATCTCAAACGCGGCGTGCGAAGCAGTAGCGAACAACATCAAAGGCACTTTGGCCATTCCACACGCCTATGGTCGCCTTCAATTTGGTGAAGACCTGGATCTCCATTTCCGTACAATTATCGGCACAGGTGCGAACCCAAATGTTGCCGCCTGTGTGGTTATTGGCATTGAGCCGAGCTGGACACAAAAAGTCGTTGATGGCATCGCAGCAACCGGCAAGCCAGTGCAAGGCTTTTCTATTGAGCAAAATGGTGATCTGAAAACCATTATGGATGCGTCCCGCGCCGCGAAAGAAATGGTGCATTTCGCAACTGAATTGCAGCGGGAAGAATGCCCGCTTTCCGAGCTTTGGATTTCAACGAAATGCGGCGAGAGCGATACCACAACAGGCTTAGGTTCATGCCCCACGGTGGGCAACATGTACGACAAGCTTCTGCCTGAAGGCATTTACGGCTTCTTTGGTGAAACATCTGAAATCACAGGCGCAGAACATATTTGTCAAAAACGGGCGATCAACGAAGAAGTTGGCGAGCGTTGGTACAAAATGTGGAAAGCCTATCAAGACGATGTGATTTTCGCGCACCAAACGGACGATTTGTCGGACAGTCAGCCCACCAAAGGCAATATCGAAGGTGGCTTGACCACCATTGAAGAGAAGGCGCTTGGCAACCTCGAAAAGATTGGCCGCACATCAAAATATATCGAAATTTTGGAGCCAGCTGAGGCCCCCAAAAGTGGCAATGGCCTATACTTTATGGACTCGTCCTCTGCAGCCGCGGAGTGCGTAACGCTCATGGCGGCAGGCGGGGCCGTTGTCCATACATTCCCGACCGGACAGGGCAATGTTATCGGCAATCCAATCGTGCCTGTGATTAAAATCACAGCCAACCCGCGGACTGTGCGCACCATGAGCGAACATGTGGATTTGGACGTCTCTGGTATTTTGCGTCGCGAAATGACAATCGACGAGGCTGGCGATGCGCTAATCGACATGGTTGCGCGGACCGCAAACGGTCGCAACACCGCCGCTGAAGCGCTCGGGCACCGCGAATTCTCGATGACCAAACTATATCGCTCGGCATAGTCGCAATGAATGTTCTTGTGACCGAGTTCATGAATGAAGCCGCTCTTGAGGAATTTGGGAGCGGTTTCAACATAAATTATCAACCTAAATTGGTGGATGACCGAACCGCATTGCTTGGCGAAGTGGCCAGTGCCGATGCGATAATTGTGCGCAATCGCACGCAAGTGGATGCTGAATTGCTGATTGCTGCGCCAAAGCTAAAGGCTGTGGGTCGATTGGGAGTCGGCCTTGATAATATCGATGTGCCTGCATGCACAGAAAAGGGCATAGCTGTCTTACCGGCCACGGGCGCAAATGCCATTTCCGTCGCCGAATATGTTATTTGCACTGCTCTTTCACTCACGCGCGGCGCTTTCGCATCAAATGAGGAAATGATTGAAGGTCATTGGCCTCGGGCACAGCTTGGTAATGGCGGTGAGGTCTTTGGTCGTCAACTCGGCCTTCTGGGATTCGGCACCATTGCGCAGCAAGTAGCAAAGCGCGCGCTGTCGCTGGGCATGCGGGTGGCGGCATATGATCCGTTTTTGCCGTCCAGCGATGCCGCATGGACAGACGTGGACAACCTTGAAATCGACCAATTGTTACGCACCTCAGACATCGTTAGTCTTCATGTTCCATTGACTGAAAAAACCCGCAACATGATAGATGCGACCGAATTGCGGATCATGAAATCGAATGCGATTTTGATCAACACGGCGCGCGGCGGCATTGTCAATGAACCGTCTCTAATTGCCGCGCTCAAAAGCAACAAAATTGCTGGTGCAGCACTTGATGTGTTTGAGCATGAACCGTTAGATCGCGCCGCTGGCGCCCGATTTGCGAATTGTCCAAATCTGATCCTCACACCACATATTGCAGGCGTTACAGCTGAAGGGAATGAGCGCGTCAGCGCACTTACCGTTGCGAATGTGAAGGCTGCACTAAGTGAGGCCAAACATGGGTGAAATTCTTTCCATAGATGACGCACAAAACTTGATTTGCCGCGCACTAGAAAAAAACGATGTCGCCCCACAAATTGCCACCATTGTGGCAAAAGCACTTGTAGGGGCAGAAATCGATGGTCAAAAAGGGCACGGGTTTTCTCGCGTTGCTTCATATGCTGCGCAAGCAAAATCAGGCAAGGTTGATGGCAATGCATTGCCGTCGGTAAAAAAAGCCTTTGAAGCAAGCGTGATTGTCGACGCACGCAATGGATTTGCCTTTCCCGCAATTGATGCTGCGATCGAAGCAACATGCCAGTTGGTCGATAAGACAGGCATAGCATTTGCTGGCATTTTTCGGTCACACCATTGCGGGCAACTTGGTGCACATGTGGAACGCGTTGCAGAGCGCGGCTATTTGGCCATTATGGTCTCAAATTCGCCCAAAGCTATGGCGCCTTGGGGCGGTGCCAAACCGCTTTTTGGGACAAACCCGATCGCATTTGCCGCACCGCGTGTAAACAACGGGCTGCTTGTTGTCGATTTGTCATTGTCCAAAGTTGCCCGCGGCAAAGTCATGGCCGCTGCCAAAGCGGGCGAATCCATACCTGAAGGTTGGGCTCTAGATGCAAATGGTCAGCCAACCACTGATCCTAATGAAGCATTGAAAGGTACAATGGTGCCAGCAGGGGATGCAAAAGGCGCAGCTCTTGCCTTAATGGTCGAAGTGCTTTCTGCAACTCTAGTTGGCGCCAACCATTCTTATGAAGCCACTTCATTCTTTGATGCCGAAGGCGCGCCACCCGGCATCGGGCACACGTTGATTGTGCTAAACCCAATGCTTGCAACTTCACGAAGCTATTTTGACCGGATCGAAAATCTGATCAGTGAAATTCTTCAACAAGATGGCACTCGATTGCCCGGCGGAAACAAACTTGCCGCGCGCAATGCAGCGATGACCAAAGGTATATCAATAGCTTCGCACTTGCTTGACGAGATCAAAGCGTTAAGTTGATGGTCTTTTGCACCTCACCTTCGATATGAAAGCGATATTCATGCTTTTGGACCCGTTCCGCCGCTTCGCTGTAACAATCAGTGCGGATAATCTTCGTGCACTTGCACCTGGTCTTTTGCTGTGTGGCCTAATCGCTTTAGCTGCACAGTTCTTGTCGGAGCATTATGGTGCCCCGGCTATGCTAATGTCGCTCCTACTTGGCCTAGCGGTTCATCCGCTCGCAGATGAAGGATCAAAGGCGACGGCAGGTGTTGCCTTTTCCGCCAAAACCGTTCTGCGCTTAGGTGTTGCATTGCTGGGTGCGCGTATATCATTCGATATTTTCGTTGCGCTTGGGTTTGAAGTTCTTGTGCTTATTGTCGCTGCGTTGACGGCAACAATTGCTATAAGTTTTTTGCTGGCACGTTTGCTTGGGCGCGGGTGGCGTCTTGCGATACTAACGGGCGGCGCGGTCTCAATCTGTGGCGCATCTGCCGCACTTGCAATTTCTGCCATCTTACCCCGCAATGAATACACAGAACGCAATCTCAGTTTCACTGTTTTCAGTGTCACTTTGTTGAGCACCCTAGCGATGATCGCCTATCCGATCGCAATCAACCTATTGGGTTTTGACGATCATCAAGCTGGGATATTTCTTGGTGGAACCATTCATGATGTAGCGCAGGTGGTTGGGGCTGGATTTTCGATTTCTGATGCGGCCGGCGAAACGGCAACGACGGTTAAGCTGTTACGTGTTTCATTACTTGCGCCGATTGTGCTGGTTCTTGGTGTGGCGATGAGCCAGTTAAAACTAAGTTCCGACGACATGGGGAAAACACCCCCACTTGTTCCGGGGTTCATTGTCGGCTTCGCCGCTCTGGTAATTGCAAATTCACTTGGATGGTTACCGACGCAGGTTCAAGAAGCGGCGGCAAATGTTTCTCGATGGGCGATGCTCGTCGCAATCGCTGCTGTTGGCGTGAAGACTGAATTGAAACGCTTAAGCGAAATCCCAATTCAGTCCATTATCCTTGTTTGCCTACAAACATTATTCATCGCCGCGTTCATCTATTTCGGCACGCTGTGGATAGGTTAAACAATCTATTGGGTCGCACACATATTCGATGTGGCGGCCAATTTCTAAGCGCTTATGGAAGATGCCGCATCCGCTAGAAGCTGAAGATTGTTTGCCGTAACAACGCTATCTGGGTCCAGCGCCTGGGCTTTTTTGAAATTTGTGTAAGCCGCACTTAGATTGCCACGCAGCATCTGCGAATAGCCAACATTGTTGTAGTATTGCGCGGTGCCACCGGTAAGCTTGTGCATTGCTTTGTATACACGATCCGCCAATTCAAACCGGCCCAACATGTCATAAGATGCGCCTAAACCGACATAACCTTTTGGGTCCTTTGGTGCCAACTCAACTGCTCGCTTATAAAAGGCCGCAGAATAGCCAAAATTGTTGTTTCGGAAATGGCCTTGAGCTTCTCTGAGCGCGCCAGCCGCTGTGTAGCTGCCTTTGTCTGAAATGTCAGCGACTTCAAGGCGTTTACCGCCAAAGGCGCTCGATCCGGTTAAACCCGCTGTCGTGCAACCTGAAAGCATCAAAGCCAGACCTAAGATCAGCATAAAATGCAAGCGCAAGTTTTTCAGAATATCTACAAACATGTTTGTTGCCCCGAAGCTCTACCCAGCGAGCGATTATCTCGTTCGCTATTTCTGAGATCAGTTTAGGCAGAGGGCTGATTAGACTTGGTAAATGTACGCAGACTACTTGCAACTAGACTTAACACGGGCTTAAACGATTAGAGTGGAAATGTGGAGCCTACTAAACGATCTGGCCCTCAGTCGACTTCTACTCTTCGGCGCTTTCAGGCTCAGGCACAACACGCCCATTTTCACCCAGTCCCGTGGTGTCGTTCATTGACGATGAAGATGGATCGGTTGTTGTCATTGCCATGTTGGCTTTGATGGCTTCGCCAGCATTTTGTGAAACGCGATCCGTGTGCTGACTATAATCATACATGCACCCACCAAGCGATGCGGCAAGCATAAGAACGCATAGAGAAGAGAGCAATTTGATGCTTGATCTTTGATCGGTCAATTTGTGCTCTCCTCACCCAAGTCGATGACGTATCCATAAGCACCGACAACGCCAGCACCTTTGCGGAAACCCTTTATCATTTTTGGTGTGACTTCCATTTTACCAAGCGCAAAGAACTCAAAATCATTGGCGGGCAAGCTATTCTCAAGCGGCGAGGCCAATACTTGACCTGGCACCGTCGGCTGCACCAATCGCGGTGTCACGATAACAACTAGTTCTGTGTCGTTTTTCTTGTAGCCGGAGGACTTAAACAAGGAACCAAGTACCGGCACATTGCCGATCCACGGGAGTTGATCCTGCGACAAGTTGGTGTTGTTTTGCAGCAGTCCTGCAACCGAAAAACTCTGTCCATCACGCAACTCGACAGTTGCATCTAAATTGCGCGTGTTGAAAATCGGATCGCCGGCCGTTGTGAAACTACCAATATTGCTAACCTCAGGCGTAAGATGGATTTGGATCCGGTCGTCTTCCATCACAACAGGTGTGAACACTAGGCGGACACCAAAGTCACGATATTCAAGTGTCGTTGATCCATCAGTATCGCGCACCCGAATAGGCACCTGCCCGCCGGCAAGGAAACTGGCCTTGATCCCTGAAAGGGTGGTCAAGTTGGGTTCTGCCAGCGTGCGAACGAGACGCTTAGATTCAAGTGCATTTATGGTTGCACTCAAATTGGTGCCGACGCCGCCGGACAAAACTGTAGCGACAAAGGAGGAGAAAGATGTAGCGGACGCGGCTGGACTATCGATGCCATTGTTGCCGATGCTCGTGGTTACACCGCCAACGCTGCCGCCCCACTTGATACCAAGCTCTCTGCCTGCAGATCGTTCTGCTTCAAGAATGCGCACCTCTAGATTGACTTGCTGACCGCCACTTAGTGTCATTGTATTGATCACTGCGGGGCTGCCATATTGATCGACAATTTCGAGCACTTTTTGCATCGAGTATGCATCTGGCACCGTGCCGGAGACACGAATCCGACCGTTTATGGTGTGCACTTTCACTTTTGAATTGGGAATTGCGGCGCGAATGGATCTGGTCATATCACCAACATCTGCGCTGATTTCAACCGCAACTAAACCTACAGGGGTTCCGTCCTCGGCAAACAGGTTTACTGTTGTCGTGCCAAACGAGCGCGCAACTAGGTACAAAGATTTGTCGGTGATCGGTTGAGCTTCTGCGATTTTTGGATCTGCACTAACAATCTTAGCAACCGGATCAGAAACCACGACCGTAACCGCCTGGGATATCGGCAAATTTATCCGTAACACGGAAGTGGTACTCAGATCATAATTGATGGATTGGGCGGACGCTGTACCGGCAAAAGCCAAAAGCGTTGAAACGAACAACATGAAAGTTACGGCTAGTTTTCGGCCGAACAAACATAGTTGTTTGCAGATCAAAACATCCCACCAGATCAGGCTCTTTGTTGCTACTGACAATGTACGCTACTCTATTTGATACTATTGCTACTCTTGTCAGGAATGCTAGCAATCCAACGTCAATATCGACTTAACATCAAATTGGCGGCAGACAATTCAAGAAATATACTTTCCAAATCGTCAATAAAGCGCGCTGCCGTCTTTTGGTGGATTCCAGAATGGACTTGTTAGTCGAATATTCTGATTGATCCCACTGCGCATGGCGCTCTTGTTCTGCTTGAAGTCAGCCATAGAACGCAAAACCAATGCAAATGTGCCAAGGCTTGTAGCGCCGACAATGATCTCCGCTTCCGCCGGGTCAAGTTCCAACGTTGCAATGACGTTATCATCCAGCATTTCGGCTTGTAGTTCTTCGCGCCCAGCTTGCACGCCTGTGTCACCGAGTTCACCAACCCGCGCATTAATCGCAAGTACACGCACATTTCGCAAAACTGTTTCAGAAATCAAACCCTGCGGCGCTTCGCGCGTTAGCACAACATCGACGCGATCATTGGGTACAATGAACCCACCAGATGCCGCTTGACCATCGACAGATACGGAAACACCGCGCATGCCTTGATTGATCACAGCGGAAAGGTATCCACCGACGCCGCGCGCCAGTTTTTGTTCTCGTATTGGTTCGCCTTCAAAAAATTCAAAGCGCGTCAGCGTGCCGTCTAGCTCCGCGATTGCTTCAGGACTGTTTTCAATAGTTATAAAGTCATCGCG
The DNA here is from genome assembly GCF_030159895.1 of Maritalea porphyrae. Taxonomy (GTDB): domain Bacteria; phylum Pseudomonadota; class Alphaproteobacteria; order Rhizobiales; family Devosiaceae; genus Maritalea; species Maritalea porphyrae. The sequence continues at coordinate 624,519 of NZ_BSNI01000002.1, read as the reverse complement.
CATAAGATCTGTCGGCCAGTCCTGCCATTGCACTTGATCAGCGCTTATGCGTTGGCCGGTGCTAATCGTTTGCTTCGCCACCAAGATTTGCGGCAAGATTTCAACGACAGGAGCGGCTTCTTCGATCATAGGCTGTTCGGCGACAGGCTGGGGCGCGCGCTGCGTCACCAAGAATGCGGCGAGCCCGCCGGCAAATAGCGCAATTGCCAACAACACCAATCTTGCTGGTTTGAATTTCGACCTTGCACTGCCTTTGAACCCCATGCCGCGCAAGATTTTGTTCTCGACTTCTGGTGCCAATTGCCAATGCAAATCATTCCGTAGCCGATCCATTGAGCGCCGATCACCCTTGCGACGCTCGGGTCCAGTGTAATTCGGATCCTGCGCTTTGCGACGATCGCCGCTGCGACGTTCTTTCCCAGTTGGCGAGCCCTCGTCCAACTCTGGCTTCACAACTTCAAGTGGTGATTTGTCCGGTTCGGGATGCACTTCAACTTCAGGAACAAGATCAGGTGCTGATCCGTCAGCCTCGACGGTTTCAGGTACAAAGTCCTCATCCATCTTTATAGGTGGCGTTACAATGCGGCGGTGCAATTGACCCTCTTCCACTTTTTTCGCCAACCACGCATAGGTGATCCAGCAAATTCCTCGATCGAAACAGTCTACGATAGAGAAATCACTGGTTGGTTCTAAAAACGATTAAAAGGGAAATGAAGTCGTTGCCATTTAGTTAACCAAATTGGGCGCTCTTTCACGTTCAAAAATCGAGCTCTTTCCACCCCCTACCGCCTTGGCCATTTTGCACGCCCTCTGCAAACAAAGGACGCAAGACTTCTTGCTTAAGTCCACCTTCTTGCTTTGGCACGGGGTAGTTAGCATCGAGGGCTGCAACAAGAATTTGCCACCCATTGGCGCGCGCAAATTGGGCGCTTGAACGTATGGTGTTGCGCGTACTAATTTTAATCGCCGTGCCGAACGAGCGTTCCAATATCTCTATCTTTGAGGGTGCCACTAAGCGAAATTCTCGATCGATCTTGCCGTTCATCAGCAAATATAGTCTTGGTTTAGTCCTTAGTTTGGGCGAAACCGACGAAGCAAGCATTGCCTCTGGGATCAGCATAGCATTTCCGGAAACACCACCATCGACATGCATTTCTTTGAATTTTGTATTACCAGACTGCACTTCGATGAGCTGTGGCGGCAAGAGACCCGGCACACTAACCGACGCCAGAAGCACCTGGTGGAACAGCGCTTTTTTGTCCTTGTGATCACTCGCGGCAATCGCACCCATATTCCAAATCGCGGTTCGCTGAGTATCAATATTGGTGGTCAACACCAGCAAAAGTCGACCCTTGTTGTGCTCTGTTGCAATTTGAGCAAGTAGGTCGTCGTCAATATACCGATCCACCATTTTTGCGAGTGGCCTGTTGGAAAACACGGCCGACCCAAAAAGAGCGTCGAGGCCGGCAATGCGGATCAATTTGTTCGTCTGCTCCTTGGTGAACATTCGTTCCAAATACGGATCATAATCTTTGCCCAAAAAGGCAAATGGAGCGATAAGTGCGCCTACGCTCGTTCCCGTTACAATATCAAACTGCGGTCTGCCGCCATTTTTGCTCCAGCCAGTGAGAAACCCGGCTCCAAAAGCTCCCTCGCTGCCTCCACCTGACAAGGCGAGTACGTTGAACGACTTAGATCGCTTGGTAATAGGCGAAGTGCGCAAAGCTTTAAAGATAGCTTCTTGGTCATCAGCCCAAACCCGAACGTCTTCAATTTGGGGAACGCGCCCGTTTTCGCTCATTTGAAAGCTATACAAGGTGCGCGTCGGGCCGCATCCTGTAACGGACAACGACAATAAAACTAATAATACTAGTACTTTACATCTAACAACTAACTGCACGCCATGTTCCATCTATCTCACCAACTAGACAAAACTAGCAAAACAAAAGGCGCTCAGAATTGATCTCAAACAAAGTTCAGCACGATAGAAATTGCTTTGCACGACTTTGATATTTGCGTGCCAATACTTGGCGACATACGGTTAACTAAGTTGGGGTAAACTCTCGCGATAGTACCGACATGATGGGCATTATCGCCGAATGACCACACGAGTTGAAATTGAAGAAAAACTAGATCGCGCTTTCCAATACTATATGGACGGTGAGCCGCAAATGGCACTGCGCAGCGATCTTGAAGCATTGCAACTTTCCAAGGATCTTGGAGAGGTGGAGTTGATTGCGCGTTGCGGCATTGAGGTTTCCCGTTCCTATCGCTGGCTGCACAAACCCAAGCTGGCATTGGATGCTATCCATGAAGCGCTCGCGTTGTTTTCCCAATTTCAAAACGACGAGCTTCTGGCTTATGCGCAGCTTATCCATGCTCGCGTATTGCTTCAGGTTGGCCTAACAGATGATGCATATGGTGAAGCAGCAAAAGTAATAAAGTGGGCCAACCGGTCGGAAAACTTAGAGTTGAAAGCGCGCGCGTTCGATGTGCAAGCAATTGTGTTTATTCTGGCATCAAACTTTGAAAAAGCGACACATTTGCTTGAGCAAATTCAGGACATTCAAGACGAGCACAATTTTGAATCGTTACGTGTTGTGCTGCCCGTTCACCACGGCTTCCTCCATTCACGATGTGCCGAACACGCCCTAGAACAAGGTGAAACCCAAGCCCACCAGGACCATTTTCATATCGCGCTAATGTGGACGGAACAGGCCGTGGCGGCGGCTGAAGAATCAAAGCAAAGCTGGTATCACTTTGTGAGTCTTTGCAATGCGGCCGAATTCGCGGCTGTGCGCGGCAAGTTTGCCTTTGCCGAACAATTGCTTGCGAAAGTGAAGGAACTGCCAAAGGGGTTAATGGACGTTGGTGCGGTGCACTACCTTTACACGTGTAGCGAGGTTGCAAACCGTTCTGGCAACACCAAAGCTGCGATTCAATTTGGGTTGGACGCACTTGAGGCGGCAAAAGAAAACCCTGACGCGGATAATGTGATGAACGCGCACCGAAGGGTCGCTGAAGCCTACGAGGCAGATCGTGACTTTGAGGCTGCGCTTAAAGCATACAAACAATATCAATGCCAGTTTAAGCGGTCATTAGCTCGGCGCGCATACTGGCAGGACCGGATGGCTGAATATAAAAGCAATGTCAAAGTCATGCGTGACCAATTGCAGCGCGCAAATGTACATGCTGAGAAAATGACAAAAGAAGCGCATCAGGATGCACTGACCGGTTTGGGAAATAGGCGAGCGTTCGACCAAAGGCTTCTGCAACTTGAAACTGATCCAAATGCGAAATTTGCAATCGCCATCTTGGATCTAGATCATTTCAAAGCGATCAACGACAATTTTTCTCACCTTGTGGGGGATGACGTTCTTCGACATGTGGCGGACATAATGCAAGAGCATTGTCGCGCTGAAGATTTGGTTACACGGATTGGGGGCGAGGAATTTGCAATTTTGTTGCCCAGCGCATCCCAGGAACGAGCGCGCATCGTCTGTGAGCGCATTCGCAAACATATCGGCGGTTGGGACTGGAGCTCGCTCGTGGACGAGCTTGTCGTAACCGTCAGTGCGGGCGTTGCGACTTCAGAAGAGGGGCGCAGCACATTGGACGTGTTTGCGGTTGCGGATTCTCGGCTCTATCAGGCCAAAACCAGCGGTCGCGACCTTGTGGAGGCATTTGCAAACCCAGGCAACGCTGTTGGCTGGGCTTGATTGTTGCAAAAACTAGTCGCGTGTAAGCCTGCGCATAAGGCTTGACGTGTCCCAGCGGTTTCCGCCCATGGCTTGAATCTCTTTATAGAACTGATCAACCAACGCAGTAAGTGGCAAGGACGCGCCATTACGGTCCGCTTCTGCAAGACACATGCCCAAATCTTTACGCATCCAATCGACTGCAAATCCAAAATCAAATTCATCTTTGAGCATTGTCGATCCGCGATTTTCCATCTGCCACGACCCTGCGGCACCTTTTGAAATCACGTCCAACACAGCATCACCATCAAGGCCAGCACGCTGGGCAAAATTCATACCTTCTGCCAACCCTTGGACGACACCGGCAATGCAAATCTGGTTGACCATTTTTGTCAGTTGCCCGGCGCCAGGATCACCTAACAACTTGCAAGACCGTGCAAAGATATCGATGATGGGGACGGCTTTTTCGAAGACCTCTTCGTCCCCACCACACATCACAGTAAGCACACCGTTTTCGGCACCCGCTTGACCACCCGAGACTGGCGCATCAATAAAACCAAAACCGCGCGATTGCGCATCGGCATAAAGCTCACGTGCAACTGCCGCGCTCGCAGTTGTGTGATCAACAAAAATAGCGCCGTCTTTCATAGAGCCAAACGCGCCATTTTCACCAATCGTTACAGCACGCAGATCGTCATCATTGCCGACACAAGCGAATACAAAATCGCAGTTTTTTGCGGCTTGAGCAGGTGTTAGCGCCATGCTGCCACCATATTGCTCAACCCATTCTTCAGCGCGACTGGTCGTGCGATTGTAAACTGTTACGTCGTGGCCTGCTTTTTGGAGATGACCTGCCATCGGCCCGCCCATGACCCCTAAACCAATCCAAGCGATTTTGCTCATGCGCGTTCTCCTTTATGACCCGAGATGAAATGCCATTTGGCTTTGCTGCGGATCATTTCAAATTGCAGCTTCTTGAGCAAGGCCACGCTTGCGAAGAAGTGACGCGCAACGCAATAAACTGTACCGCCCTTACAAACGGAACGATTTAGGTGATGTCCGATTCGTTGGTCGGCCACATTGCGGGCGCAGAACGGAGCGGCCCAGCTTCACTTTTCCAGCTTTGTTCAATTCCATTCAAATTGATTGGGGAATGAAGGCGCTTTGCTGGACCGCAATGGGTCATCTCGATCGCCTTGGAGAAGTCATGCTCATCAGCCGCAATTGTGGCGCCCTGTTTTTGCGGTGATGCTGATTGCGCTAACAAGTGCGCGACGCGCGCCAAAGACGTGCGCGCTGAAATGGCACCGCCGTCATGTTTTTGTCGCTTGAGGGCAGCCAGCGTTGCCGCGGCCATCAAATAGCCCGTTGCATGATCAAGCGCTTGCACAGGTAGTGGCACGGGCACTTTTGCGTCTGATGACTTCATCCCAAAATCAGCGATGCCAGCGCTCATTTGCACGAGGCTGTCAAAACCACGTCGGTTTTTCCACGGACCTGTCCAGCCGTAAGCATTGTGTGCGACATCCACAAGGTTTGGATTGATGGCGTGTAACTGATCACGCGAATATCCCAGTTTCTCCAGCGCGTCGGCACGCAAGCCATGCACCAATACATGCGCGTCTTTCAGCAATTGTTCGAACTGTTTTCGACCGGAGTTCGACTTGAGATCAAGGTGCGCACAGTTTTTCCCGATGGTGAGGTCTTCATAAAGGCCAGGCTCTTCCCAATCCTCAGGATCAATACGAAGAACTGTTGCGCCATATCCTGCAAGTATGCGCGTGGTCACCGGACCGGCAATGACGCGTGTTATGTCCAAAACACGCAAACCTTCGAGCGGTGCTTTCTTGTTTTGGATTGAAAACGGGCAATTGCCCTCAAACTGCGAAACCTTAAAATCAACTAAGGGTTCGGCGGCAACGGCCCTGCCCTGGGGGTGTTCTTGCCAATCGCGCAGAGATCGCATTTGCGCCGCACATCCCCCAGCATCCACAATGGCACTTTCGAGCGCTCGCGCGTCCCATTTTTTGACTGCCCTTGCAACCAATTCACGGTTCTGCGGAACACCAAGCACATTGAGCGCCGCTGTTTTGTGATGCGACGCGTTGGTATGTAGCCTGATCCATCCGTCGGCACATTGATAATCTCCTGCAATTGCATCCCATGGATTAGGTTGAGAACCCTCCACAAGGTTTAGGCTTGTACCAAACCAAAGTGAAGCGAGACGCTGGTCAACTTCCAATGTGGGGGGCATCGCCAACTTGTGCGATACCAGAAGTGCCTTTAACGCCTCGCCAAACGCGAGAAATGAACTGGCTGCCAATTCTGAAACGGCAAAAAAGCTGGGCAACTTTTCTTGATTTATAATCCTAACTGCACCTCCTTCATGCGGCGCGCTCAGACCAAGGCTCGCAAATATCTCTTTGGTGAAGTGCATGAACTCGTTCCTTCGTTCAGTTTGCACACAACAAAACAAGCCTTTACGCGGCGGTCAATCTTGATCAATATAATCAATATGAAAAATGCCCCGCACAATTCGCCCTACTCGATGGAAGCCAAAGAAGTCTGCACGCAATTGCAGATATCTCCAGACACGCTGTATGCCTATGTTAGCCGTGGGATAATCCGCAAGATTGCCCACCCACAAGATGGTCGCCGCAGTCTTTATCATCGTCACGATTTTGAAAAATTGCTGTGCAAAAAGAAAACTGGCCGCTCGCGCAGCGCGGTGGCTGCTTCAACTATCAGCTGGGGAGAGCCGGTTCTGAAATCTTCAATCACCGAGATTGCAGACGAGCAAGTTTTTTATCGCGGTCAAAATGCGGTGGATTTGGCAAAGTCATTCAAATTCGAACAGATTTTTGAGTTGCTGCTTGGCGAAGCATTTCGGGCTCCACCTCCTGAAGTCAACAGGTACGTTTTGCAACAAATTAATCAAGACTGGCCTCCGATAAATAGGTTGATGGCGATGTTGACCCATGAAGCCGCGACACTGGGCTCTGCAGGCCGCGTACAAACGGCCCGCCGATTATTGCGCCAATCGGCTATGGTGATCGCTGGAACCGTCGAAGACTACATGGATTACGATATCGCTGAACTGTTGGCGAAGCACTGGCACATTGCCAAGCACGGCGACGATATTTTGAATCAGGCGCTCATTCTGTGTGCTGATCATGAATTAAATGCATCGGCTTACGCTGCGCGCGTCGCTGCGTCTGCAAAGGCAAATTTGCCTGCATCACTGCTTGCAGGTGTTACTACGCTTACCGGTGATGCACATGGCGGCATGACCACTTTGGCGCGTGAGTGGAAAGAGACCGCCCAAATGTCGCAAATGAACGGCGAAGAACCACCCATTCTTGCGAGCGGCCAAACACCGCCCGGCTTTGGGCACCCCTTTTATCCGAATGGGGATCCCAGAGCACTCGCTCTAATTGATGTCTGTGGTTCGCCATCGGATTGGATTTCGCTAAAAACTTCAGTGTTTGAAAAAACCGGCAAGACTCCATCGTTGGACTTTGGATTGGCGCTTGTGGAAGAGCATCTCGGCTTGCCGGTCGGGAGTGGGCTTGGTCTTTTTGCCTTAGGTCGGATGGCTGGGTGGATGGCGCATATATTTGAACAACGAAAGAAAGGGAAACTGATCCGCCCTAGAGCAATCTACGCTGGCAAACGCCACAAAGTCACTGCTGCCAACGCATGATTTGGCAATTCTTGCGCCGCGATATACTGTTGAGTGCGGCTCTTATTGTGGGAGGGGAGCATGGTCAGGCTAGTCTTTATGACACTTTGTTTTGTTGTTGGCTCGACCTTGGGCGCATTTGCTTGCTCTTGCGCGGACAATTCAAACGCGATTGAAGCGATGGATTTACAGATTGCAGAGCGGCAAGCGAAACTGAAATTTGTCGTGGGCGGTGGCCGGGAAAGCACATCTCGTTTCACCAACGACCCCTTGATCTTAGCGCGTGAGATTCGCGAAATATCAATAGTCCGAGATCGATTCATTCAAGAACAAACGGACTGTCGAAAACGCTGCGCTCGACAACTCGACAAGAGCATTTTCGACCCTGACACAACCTCACCCGTGCTGATTGCGCAATGCCCTGAATGCGAAAAACTCTATGATAAAATGAATGCGGCAGACGCTCGTTTGTCGCTAGCAATCCGAAATCTGTCGCTCTTCAAACAAGACAACGAACAAGCCCTCTGGGAAGGCATCAAGCCAATTGCGGCTGGTCCAACAAAACAAGCATACGACAACGCGTTGCAAACATATGCGCAGGCATATGGGGTGTACGAATATCTACTTGATCGAAAGGAGCGTGCGTGCAAATCGGCAACCCGCTTGCCCAACAATCGTTCAAGTTACTATCACCCAGAAGCGTTTGATGAAGAAGAGCCTCTGCCGCCCACTGGGTTTGAAGAAGGCGACCCCTCGCTTGATCCCGACCGTCCAATCCTGGATGAGGATGGAAATGAAATCATCGTATTTGATGGCTTCGGCAACATTATTCCGCCTCGTGAAGTACGCGCACGAGCAAGAAAAATCGAAGAGCTTAAGGCCGGGCTTGAGACAATAGTGGGGTTGCCGGCCGACATGGTGCAACATGTTGGCGAAGAAATTGACCAGCTAATTGACCTTGTTCGTTCCAACGACATCGACATCCCTCATGGCATGGAGCTGACGGAATATGGCGAATGTTTGCGATGGACGAGACTAGCTGACCAACATCTTGAGCGTTTTCTAATGCCCGCAGATTTAGCGCTCAGCCAAGCGGCTCAACGGTTGCCCGGTGGAAGCGCGGCGAAGTTCAAAGAATTGCGGGAGTTGGAGAAATCGGTCCGCGATGCCCGTGCTGAACGAGATGCGGCAATGGATGCACTCATCGACTGCAACGCAAAGCTATGTCGCGAAAAACCAAAGGTCACCCAAGAGTTCATTGATGAACCTGAGGTACCCAACGTCGAGCAGGGCGCTATCGATTTGCCGCTTCCTATCGCGCCACCCGCTTTCGATCCGCTGCCAATTGAGCCTCTGCCATTTGAGCAATTGCCGCTACCCGTGCCACCAAAAACCGGTCCAGAAAGCGGCAGTGTTCACATTCCTAGCTTGCCAATTCCGGCGACAGACAATCCGGTTTTGCCACTAGAGACGATCCCGCCCAACACCAATGCTGGGGAAGGCCGGATAACTCTTCCATTTGATACGTCGCCCGAGGCGTTAATCGCACAGCGAGAAAAAGCAATTGCTACCGGCCAGATGCGAGATCCAGATGGAGTATGTGAGTTTGACTTAGATGATGTCTGTTTCAAACTTGGTGACGAGGAAGCCGAGCAATGCAGAATTCAAGTTTCACTCTGGCGTGACGAATGTAGGTCCGTACGCGATTACGCTCCCACCCGATCGTTGGGCTATTGTTACGCGCGATGCGATGTACAAGCGACTGCGGCGAGCAACGCCAATATCTTGCAAAAACTCGTGCTTCGCGTGCTGGAGCAAAATGATCCCGCTAATTCATCGAGTCGTGTGGCGCAACTGCAAACCAATGCGGAGATGATGGCAAACGCGATTGTTGAACTGCAGGCTCTTGAAGATAGATTGTCGGAAAAGAAAATCCAAATCTATACCAACACGGAAACAGGCGCGATTATCCAACACAATGGGCCATTTTTTGAACCCAAACCGCCTTTGATTCACACTGGTGAAATGGCCGCGCCACTTTCCGAAATAGAACTCGAGCGCCGCACCATTCTGAGCGAGCGCATTGAACGCCTAGCAAGAGAAGCCGCCGCGCTATCGACAGAGCCCACAGAGCTTAGCGTTTGGCGGCAAAAGGCCCGCGCTTTTTGGCAAGGCACCAGTGGCTATTCGCCCGTTGCATGTACGCCGGATCAAATTGATCCGAAATTGTCTGAATGTCGCGCGTTTTGCGATGCACAAATGCCCATTCCGCCTAATGCTGGCGGTGGTCCGGCGCCGTTGGATTTCTGCAAACCAAATGGAATATTGGGGTTGTTACATCAGCCATACTCTCGCCAATGGCTTTATCCACCTGGCCATCCATGGCAGACGCCGGGGTTTGGAAGATAATTAGGGGTTACACGGCACTAGCGCTGTCCAAACTTGCGAAGCGACAATTTCATCATTCGCCTTGTTTTTCGTTTCCAGCCGTATCCCGACATATCCGCGCTCGCCGTTCGTCGATTTTTTTAGGCTTATCACTTCTGCATCCACATAGATTGTGGTGTTTGGATACACGGGTTTTGCAAACTTGAGTTCGTCAATGCGCATACCGATAAGCGGATTACTGCCGAAGGGTTTTTCAAGCGCCATTAAGCGCATAGATGCTGACAAGGTCTGCCAACCCGAAGCGATGATGGTGCCAAAGGGCCCCTCTTTTGCAGCGTCCTCGTCCACATGGATAAATTGCGGATCGTATTCGGATGCGAATTCATGCACTTTTTCCGCGGTTAGATCGAAAGTGCTTGTCCTAATCTTCTCGCCAATTTGAATGTCTTCGAAGTAACGTGTCTTGGTCATGTCATGCTCATATTTTGTTGGTTGATTTAATGCGTGACACAACGTCCTCGCTAATGAAATCAACAATTGTTCGGATGCGCGTCAGGTGCGCAAAATCTTCTGGCACTGTGAGCCAAAGCTCTCGTTCAAGCTCGATCGCATCATCAAGTACAGGCACCAAGGTGTCATAGTTTCGAGCGATATAATCGGGCAAGATGCACACCCCTGCGCCTGCCAATGCCATCTGCAATTGCACGTGAAGGCTGGTTGAGGTGAGGTGGGCTTTTAAGCTTGGGTCAACGCTTGGGATATAGTCGAGTTCTTTATCAAAAATCATATCGGGAACATAGCCAATGCCGCGCAATTTGGAGAGATCTTTCTTGTGCTTGATTGGCTGATTGCGCGCCACATAATTGCGTTCGCCGTAAATGTGGAGCGGGTAAGTGGCTAGTTTTTTGATTTTTACGCGTCCCGTTTGCGGCCGCGTACCTGTAAGCACCAAATCAGCCTCGCGCTTGGACATTGAGAATGAACGCGGCACGGCCAGCAATTGCACTTCTAAACCAGGATGCAGTCTGCAAAGCGCGGCAGCACTTTCTGCCAGAAGAAACGAAGCGATACCCACATGCGTCGCAATACGCACTGAACCGGTTAGGCTTGTTGACGCGCCTGCCACCTCATCAAACACCCGCATCGCGTCGCTTTCAAGCTGTTCCGCCAGCGGCAACATTTTGTACCCTTGGTCCGTTGGGCTATAGCCCTGTGGCGAACGATGGAACAGGGGTACACCAAGCCCTTCCTCTAATGCCGTGATCCGGCGGCCCACAGTTGCATGGTCGACGCCCAAATAGCTACCCGCTCGCGACAAGGTCCCGTGGCGTGCCACGGCGAGAAAAAACCGAAAATCATCCCAATTGTTTCGCATGGGCAAATATTGCCAGATATGCTATACTTTAACCAGTGCATTTTTGCACAATGATTTTGCTTGTTTGATTATTGATATTGCGTTTGCGCACAATATGATGTGCGCCAACTTTATACTACACGCGCGGCAATGCCTGCGCTTAGCGGCTTCAGGGAGGCGACCGCAATGAACGAGATCACTCATTTCATCAATGGCGAACATGTTAAAGGCACATCGGGCAGATTTGCTGATGTTTACAACCCTGCAACTGGACAGGTCGAAAGCAAAGTACCGCTAGCAAGCAGAGCGGAACTAGATGCGGCAATTGCGAACGCAAAAGAGGCGCAAGTTGGCTGGGCGAATGTAAACCCACAAAAGCGCGCTCGCGTAATGATGAAATTCGTTGAACTGCTGCACCGCGACATGGACAAGCTTGCTGAAGCTTTGTCACGCGAGCATGGCAAGACAATTCCTGACGCAAAAGGCGACGTAATCCGCGGTTTGGAAGTGGCGGAGTTTTCTATTGGTGTGCCACATTTCCTAAAAGGTGAATACACCGCTGGAGCAGCAACGGGCATCGATATTTATTCGATGCGCCAACCTTTGGGCGTTGTAGCAGGCATCACGCCATTTAACTTCCCAGCGATGATCCCAATGTGGAAATTCTGCCCAGCGATTGCCGCGGGCAATGCGTTTATCCTGAAGCCTTCCGAGCGTGATCCGTCTGTGCCAAATATGTTGGCTGAATTGATGATTGAAGCAGGACTGCCAAAAGGCGTGTTGAACGTTGTGCATGGCGACAAAGAAGCCGTGGATGGCATTCTGGATCATGAAGATATTCACGCGATTGGCTTTGTGGGGTCCACGCCGATTGCTGAATACATCTATTCACGCGGGTCGGCGAACGGCAAACGTGTTCAGTGTTTTGGCGGTGCGAAAAACCACATGATCATCATGCCCGATGCGGACATGAACCAGGTTGTTGATGCGTTGGTTGGCGCCGGTTATGGCGCGGCCGGCGAACGCTGCATGGCGATTTCTGTGGCTGTACCCGTGGGCAAAGAAACTGCCGATAAGCTGGTTGCAGCGCTTAAAGACCGTGTGGAAGCCCTACGGGTTGGACCATACACTGCAGGCGACGACGTGGACTTTGGTCCGCTTGTGACCAAAGAAGCGCAAGAACGTGTTCGCGGCTTGGTCGACCAGGGCGTAAGCGAAGGCGCAACACTCGTGGTTGATGGACGCGATTTCGTGGCCAAAGGCAGTGAAGACGGCTTCTTTATCGGGCCATGCTTGTTCGACAATGTGACCGAGGAAATGGAAATCTACAAACAAGAGATTTTCGGTCCGGTACTGTGTATTGCCCGCGCAGAAACTTACGAAGAAGGTTTACGCCTTGCAATGGAACACGAATATGGCAACGGCGTTGCAATCTTTACACGCGATGGCGACACAGCACGCGATTTCACCTTCCGCATTAATGTGGGCATGGTGGGTGTGAATGTTCCGATCCCAGTGCCGTTGGCATACTACACATTTGGTGGCTGGAAACGCTCGGGCTTTGGTGATCTGAACCAGCATGGTCCAGATGCATTCCGCTTCTACACCAAAACAAAAACGGTAACGTCGCGCTGGCCATCAGGCACAAAAGAAGGCGCTTCCTTCACCATTCCAACCATGGAGTAATCCAAAATGGACTTTGCGCTCACCGAAGAACAATCAGCGATTTTTGAGATGGCGCGCGAGTTCGCCATGGAAAACATTGCGCCCAATGCGATTGAATGGGATCAGGCCAAGCATTTTCCGCTTGATGTGATCAAACAAACCGCGGAATTGGGCATGGCAGGGATTTACACACGCGACGATATAGGTGGGTCTGATTTGACCCGCCTTGATGCGGCGTTGATCTTTGAAGCCCTGTCGCACGGCTGTCCCGCCACCGCATCGTTCCTTTCCATTCACAATATGTGTTCTTGGATGATCGACACGTTTGGCGCAGAAGAAATGCGCCAAAAATGGGGCCCAAAACTCACCAGCATGGAAACGGTGGCCAGCTATTGTTTGACCGAGCCGGGTTCTGGATCAGATGCAGCTGCGCTTAAGACCACTGCAAAACGTGATGGCGAAAATTATGTTCTGAAAGGCACCAAAACCTTTATTTCCGGCGGCGGCGTTTCAGACCTTTACATCGTCATGGCGCGTACCGGCGAAGCTGGCCCCAAAGGCATTTCTGCGTTCTTGATCGAAAAAGGCACACCTGGTCTTTCATTCGGCGCGAACGAAAAAAAGATGGGTTGGAATGTGCAGCCAACGACCGAAGTGGTCATGGATGATGTGGTCATCCCTGCATCAAACCTTTTGGGTAATGAAGGCGATGGTTTTAAATATGCCATGAAGGGCCTTGATGGCGGACGGTTGAACATTGCCGCAAGCGCTTTAGGTGCTGCACAAGCGGCACTTGATAAAACGCTTAGCTACATGTCTGAACGCAAAGCTTTCGGCAAGTCGATCAACCAATTCCAAGCTTTGCAATTCCGCTTAGCAGACATGGAAATTGAACTGCAAGCCGCGCGCGTGTTCTTATACAAAGCCGCATGGACCTACGACCAAGGATTACCTGAAGGCACCAAATATTGCGCCATGGCAAAACGCTTTGTCACCGACACGGCATTTGAGGTGGCTAACCAAGCGCTGCAATTGCATGGCGGTTACGGTTATTTGGCAGACTATGGCATTGAAAAAATCGTTCGCGACCTTCGGGTGCACCAAATTTTGGAAGGCACCAACGAGATTATGCGCCTTATCGTTTCACGCCAACTATTGAGTGAGTAACTGATGAACGATTTGATTGTTCAAATTGAGGGCAATGTAGGGGTGATCACGCTTGATCGCCCAAAGGCTCTGAACGCCCTTAGCCACACAATGCTTGATGGCATTCGTGATGCTCTAATTGCATGGGCCGACAATGACGACGTGCATTGTGTTTTGATTGAGGGTGCCGGTGAGCGCGCCTTTTGCGCAGGTGGCGACATTCAAGCGATTTACGAAAATGGTCCGAAAGACCCTGACGGATCGCTCGAGTTTTGGCGTGATGAATACAAACTCAATGCAATGATCGCCAACTACAAGAAACCGTATATCGCATTGATGCACGGTTTTGCGATGGGTGGCGGTGTTGGTGTTTCTGCGCACGGCTCGCACCGGATTGTGACCGATGGATCAATCATCTCAATGCCTGAAGTGGGCATTGGATTTTTGCCCGATGTGGGCGGCACTTGGTTGCTGCATAACGCGCCCAAAGGCGTTGGCGCCTATTACGGCATCTCTGGCGCGCGCATGGGACCAGACGATGCAATCTTTTTGGGGTTTGCGGACGCTTATGTGCCCAATGGCAAGTTCGCCACCATCAAACCTCGTCTCGTCGCAGGGGAAAACATCGACGCGATATTGGCCGACATTAGTGAAACGCCTAATGAAGGCGATGCGCGTTGGCACCAAAATGATATCGCCCGGTGGTTCGACGCTGACAATTTTGACGAAGTTCTGGCAAACATTGAAGCGGATGGCAGTGAGTTTGCGCAAGGGGCACTAAAGCTTTTGCGACGCCAATGCCCGTTAAGTGTGAAGTCGACATTTCATGCGCTTCGTGAAGTGCAGAACTACACTTCTGTCGAACAAAGCCTGCAACTTGAGTTTCGGTTTTGCGCTTGGAGCCTTCGCGGCAAGAACTTCTATGAAGGTATTCGCGCCGCGGTGATCGACAAGGACCGCAACCCAAAATGGGAACCGGCAAAATTGGGCGAGGTTACCGACAAGATGGTTGAGGATATGTTTGCCCCATTGGGTGGCAAAGAATTGGTCTTTTAAAGGGCCCAGCAAATAGAGGGAGTGGGAACATGAACGTTGCATTTATTGGCCTTGGCAATATGGGTGGTCCCATGGCCATCAATTTGGTCAAAGAGGGTCATAATGTCTTAGGTTTTGACCTAATGGCGGAAAACGCCGACAAAGCAAAAGAAGGCGGCGTGAGTTTAGCGGCCAGTGCTGAGGAAGCAGTCGCCACTGCAGATGCGGTCGTCACCATGCTGCCAAATGGCCAGATCGTTCTTTCTGTATTTGATCAATTGCTTGGTAAGGCACCCAAAGGCGCGGTCTTTGTTGATTGCTCGACCATTGATGTGGCAAGCGCGCGCGAAGCACACAAAAAGGCGCAAGATGCCGGCATGCTGAGTTTGGACGCCCCTGTTTCGGGTGGTGTTGGCGGCGCTGCTGGTGGCACGCTAACCTTCATGGTGGGTGGCAGCGATGCCGCCTTTGAAAAGGCAAAGCCACTATTTGATATTATGGGCCAAAAGGCGGTGCATTGTGGTGCTGACGGCGCGGGGCAATCGGCAAAGATTTGCAACAACATGCTGTTGGGCATTTCGATGATTGGTGCGTCTGAAGCTTTCAATCTAGCTGACGCGCTCGGTCTCGATAAATCCGCATTATTTGATGTCATTTCGACATCAAGTGGGTCTTGCTGGTCGGTCAATAACTATTGCCCTGTGCCTGGCGTTGGCCCGCAAAGCCCTGCAGACAATGGATATTTACCCGGATTTGACGCGGCGCTTATGCTTAAGGACCTTAAGCTATCACAAGACGCTGCCGGTCAATCTGGCGCGGTGACACCTCTTGGCGAACACGCCACAAAGTTGTATGACGCTTTCGTGGAAAAGAACGGCGTGGGGCATGACTTTTCTGGAATAATTAATGAACTGAAGGGGCAAAAGCGCTCTTAACAGTGAGTTGGTGCCCAAAATAAAGGCTGTTCAAATGACCGATACCATTCTGGTCGAAAAACTCGACCGCGTAGTGCACATCACCCTAAATCGTCCTGAGGCGCTGAATGCGCTCAACCTTAAAGTGATGGACGAAGTTACCGCAACGCTTGAACAATATGATAGCGACCCATCTGTCGGTTGTTTCGTGATTTCAGGGTCGCCCAAAGCATTTGCAGCGGGTGCTGATATCAAAGAAATGCAAAGCCAAAGCTATACCGACATGCTGAAGGCCAATTGGTTTGCTGGTTGGGATAAGTTGACCCGCACGCGCACCCCAATTTTGGCGGCGGTGAACGGCTACGCGCTTGGCGGCGGCTGTGAACTGGCGATGATGTGCGATGTGGTCTATGCGGGCGATCGCGCGAAATTTGGCCAACCTGAGATTAAGCTTGGCGTCATTCCCGGAATGGGTGGCTCACAGCGCTTGACCAAATTGGTGGGCAAATCAAAAGCTATGGATATGGTGCTGACAGGCCGCATGATGGATGCCGAAGAAGCAGAACGTTCTGGTCTCGCGGCGCGGGTTTTCCCAGCGGACGAATTGGTCGGAGAAGTGCTCAAAATTGCCGCTGAGATTGCAGGCTTTGGAAAGCTGGCGACGCAAACTGCAAAAGAAGCGGTGAACCAAGCCGAAGAAATGGGCATTAGCCAGGGCGTCTTGTTTGAGCGTCGCACCTTCCACGCATTGTTTGCAACCGCGGATCAAAAAGAGGGCATGGCGGCATTTGCTGAAAAACGTGACCCTGACTTTAAAGGCGAATAGGACTTTTATTCATGCAAATTAATTCTAATTTGGCAGTTGTCATTACCGGTGGAGCCTCTGGCTTGGGTGAAGGCGTTGCGCGCCATTTGGCCGCGAAGGGCGTTAAGGTCGGCTTGTTCGATTTGAACGAGGAACGTGGCGAAGAAATCGCAAAGGAACTTGGTGGCACATTCGCGCGCGTTGACGTTTCTGACGCTGCAAGCGTTGCGTCAGGTTTTGAAAAAGTGCGCGCCGCAAATGGCCAAGAACGAGTTGTTGTGAACTGCGCAGGTATCGCGCCGGGCGCCAAAACGATTGATCGTGAGGGCAATCCGCACGATCCGGGACTGTTTGCCAAAACTATTGGCGTAAACCTTGTTGGCACATTCCATTGCGCTTCAATGGGCGCTGCGGGCATGGCAAAGCTGGATACCGTGGGCGATGATTTGGAGCGCGGTTTGATTATCAATACTGCCTCGGTTGCCGCTTATGAAGGACAAGTTGGTCAGATCGCCTACTCCGCATCAAAAGGCGGTGTTGTTGGCATGATGCTGCCGATGGCGCGCGACTTAAGCCGCGATGGCATTCGCGTTGTCACCATTGCACCGGGTATATTTATGACGCCAATGATGGCTGGCTTCAGCCAAGAAGTTCAAGACAGTCTTGCTGCAAACACACCATTTCCAAAACGGTTGGGCACACCAGCGGACTATGCGTCACTGGCAGAAGAGATTATTCGCAACTCAATGATCAATGGTGAAACCATCCGCATTGATGGCGCTGTGCGCCTGCAACCACGATAAAGCGCATCTCCCAGAAGTGGGAACCGGTTGTGGGACAAAGATATGCGAAAACAAACAGAGCATGGCCGAACGGCAATTCGAATAAGGCAAGCTCTAGGAGGGACGACAAATGAGTGATAATCCAATTGTAATTGTTGGTGCAGCCCGAACCCCGATGGGCGGTTTTCAAGGGGAGCTTGGTGCTGTTGCCGCGCCAACACTTGGCGCCGTCGCGATCAAGGCAGCGCTTGAAGGCGCAAAAATTGACGGCGCGGATGTTTCTGAAGTGTTGATGGGCAATGTGTTGTCTGCGGGGTTGGGCCAAGCCCCTGCCCGCCAAGCAACTCTTGGTGCTGATCTGCCGCTTGGCACGCCATCCACGACCATCTCCAAAGTGTGCGGTTCCGGCATGAAAGCCGTGATGATGGCGCATGACCAACTCAAAGCAGGCAACGGTGAAGTGTTGGTTGCCGGCGGCATGGAAAGCATGACCAACGCGCCATACATTCTACCAAAGATGCGCGGAGGTGCCCGGATGGGCCACGCAGAAGTTGTGGACCATATGTTCTTTGACGGGCTCCAAAACGCCTATGACGGCCATGACTTGATGGGCAACTTTGCCGAGCAATGTGCCGGTAAATACGAGTTCTCCCGCGAAGCCCAAGACGAATTTGCCATAGGCTCTTTGAACAAAGCTCTTGAAGCGCAAAAGTCAGGCGCCTTTGACGCGGAGATTGCCCCAGTGACGATCAAGTCGCGCAAGGGCGAAGTGACCATTTCAGAAGATGAACAGCCCAAAAATGCGCGTCCTGAGAAAATTCCAACTCTACGCCCCGCCTTTGCAAAAGATGGCACGGTAACCGCTGCGAACGCCTCGTCGATTTCGGACGGTGCTGCGGCTTTGGTGTTGATGCGAGAAAGCGATGCGAAAGCCAAGGGTTTGAACATTCGCGCCCGGATTGTTGGCCATCAAAGCCATGCGCATGAGCCTGGTTGGTTCACTACTGCGCCGGTGCCAGCAATGCAAAAGCTTTTGGAAAAGGTAACCTGGTCTGTTGACGACGTTGACCTTTGGGAAATCAATGAGGCGTTTGCGGTGGTCACTATGGCCGCGCAAAAAGACCTCAACATTGACGCGAACAAGATCAATATCAATGGCGGCGCGTGTGCTCTTGGCCATCCAATTGGCGCATCTGGTGCACGTATTTTGGTTACCTTATTGCATGCGCTTGAGCGCACCTCTAAAAGACGAGGCGTCGCATCACTTTGTATCGGTGGCGGAGAAGCCACAGCTATCGCGATTGAGATCGCTTAAACTTCCATTTCAGGAGTTGATTGAAAATGAAAATCCTCGTCCCCGTTAAGCGGGTAGTTGACTATAATGTCAAAATCCGGGTGAAAGCAGACGGTTCTGGCGTAGACTTGAACAATGTCAAAATGAGCATGAACCCATTTGATGAAATCGCGGTTGAAGAAGCTTTGAAGCTGAAAGAAGCAGGCAAAGCTGAAGAAGTGATTGTGGTTTCAATCGGCCCCGACAAAGCGCAAGAAACTTTGCGCACCGGTTTGGCCATGGGCGCTGATCGCGCAATTTTGGTGCAAGCTGAAGGCACTGTTGAACCGCTTGATGTGGCAAAGATTCTCAAAGGCGTTGTAGAGGCAGAGAACCCAGAACTCGTGATTTTGGGCAAGCAAGCCATCGACGACGATAGCAACCAAACAGGTCAAATGTTGGCTGCATTGCTTGGCTGGGGCCAAGGCACTTTCGCCTTTAAAGTCGAGATGGCGGATGGCACCGTTGATGTGACCCGTGAAGTTGATGGCGGATTGCAAACCGTTAAGCTGAACCTGCCAACGATTATCACCACCGATTTGCGGTTGAACCAACCACGCTATGCGTCGTTGCCAAACATTATGAAAGCCAAGAAAAAGCCATTGGATGTGAAAACACCGGGTGATTTTGGCGTTGAAGTGAAAAACCGTCTCACCGTTCTAGAAACAACAGAACCAGCACCACGCAAAGCGGGCATCAAAGTCGGTTCGGTTGCTGAATTGGTCGACAAATTGAAAAACGAAGCGGGGGCGATCTAATGGCTACACTTCTTCTTGCTGAACATGACAATGCCAACCTAAATGATGCCACATTGCGCGCTGCAAACGCAGCTGCACAGTTGGGCACAGAAGTACATGTGTTGGTTGCTGGTGAAGGTTGTGCCTCTGTTGGCGAAGCGGCATCTAAAATTGCTGGCGTTTCAAAAGTGCTCGTCGCGGACGATACGGCTTTTGCAAACCAATTGGCGGAACCTGTCGCCGATCTGATAGTTTCGTTGGCTGGCGGCTATGATGCGTTCGTTGCGCCTGCCACATCAAATGGCAAAAATACAATGCCACGCGTTGCAGCATTGCTTGATGTAATGCAACTTTCGGACGTCACTGAAGTTGTCTCAGCTGACACGTTTGTGCGCCCGATCTATGCGGGCAACGCATTCCAGAAAGTGCAGACGTCTGACGCGAAAAAAGTGCTCACCGTTCGCACCACAACGTTTGATGCCGTTGCCACTGACGGTTCTGCGAGCGTTGAAGCTACGGGCACCGATGTAGGAAATGGCGTTTCAAGCTTTGTCGGCGCCGAAATCGCTGGCGGAGATCGTGTTGATCTCGCGTCGGCGAAAGTTGTGGTCTCTGGTGGTCGCGCTTTGGGATCAAAAGAAAAGTTCAACGAACTGTTGGAGCCATTGGCAGACAAACTTGGCGCAGCGCTTGGCGCATCCCGCGCCGCAGTTGACGCTGGCTTTGCCCCGAACGATTGGCAGGTGGGACAAACCGGTAAAGTGGTTGCACCTGATCTTTACATCGCCATCGGCATTTCCGGCGCGATCCAACATCTGGCGGGCATGAAAGACAGCACCACCATTGTGGCGATCAACACTGATGAAGATGCTCCAATCTTCTCAATTGCTGATTATGGCTTGGTGGCAGACTTGTTTGAAGCCGTACCCGAGCTGACAAGCTCAATCTAAAGAACGAAGGGGTCGCGCGAATGTCAGATATGCCAAAGCTCAAAGATGCGCTGCTGGATGTTTCTGACAAGGTTGCGACCCTTACATTTAACCGGGATGACGTACGGAACGCACTGACCGGCACGAACCTGATCGACGACATAATCGATACGCTTGATTGGGTCGAGCATTCGAGCGAAGTGAATGTGCTGGTGATCACTGGCAATGGCAAGGGCTTCTCGTCCGGTGGCAATGTCAAAGACATGCATGAGCGCACCGGCATGTTCTCTGGCAGTGTTGAAGATATCGCCGCAGCTTACAAAGCCACAATTCAACGGATCCCCCTAAAGTTCTCCGAAATCAGCTTTCCCGTTATCGCAGCAATTAATGGTGCGGCGGTTGGCGCCGGGTTTGATCTTACCGGCATGTGCGACATACGCATTGCCTCGACACGTGCGAAATTTGGCGAAAACTTCGTGAATATCGGCCTTATTCCAGGAGATGGCGGCGCTTATTTCTTGCAGCGTGTGGTGGGATATCAACGAGCTGCAGAGCTGACCTTTACAGGGCGTTTGTTCGAAGCGGAAGAAGCCAAAGACATTGGCTATGTCCTAGATGTCGTCGAGCCGGACAAATTGTTGTCGGCCGCGACTGCACTGGCCAAAGAAATTGCCTCAAAGCCCAGCTACCAAGTCCGCCAAGCCAAGCTATTGATGCGCAAGGCACAGGTGATGGGCTTACCTGACTTTTTGGACCACACCGCCATTGTGCAAGGCACGTGTCATCACACAGATGCGCATAAACAAGCGGTAGCAGAATTCGTCAAACGCCGCTAAACTCCGCCCAAAAACTTTGGGGGATTTCATGACTTATTCAATCGTTGCACGCGATCCAGAAACCAATGCCGTAGGGGTAATTGTTGCTAGTCGGTTTTTTGCAGCTGGGGCCATGGTGCCTTATGTCGGGCCCGACTATGCAATCGCTTCCCAGAGTTGGGTGAACCCTTTGTGGGGGACCGATGGTGTGGGGCTGCTTGCAGACGGTGAGAGCGCTCTAAGCGTGCTTGATGGCATGGTGCAAAAAGATGAGGGCCAAGCGACGCGCCAAGCACACATGATCGATCGCAAAGGCAATGTGGCGGCATTCACAGGTGAAGAGTGCACAGATTGGGCAGGGCACGAATTGGGCGACGGGTTCTCGGTTGCTGGGAACATGCTTGCGGGCAAAGACGTGGTTGGCGACACGGCCCGCGCCTATCAAGACAATCTGGACAAACCTTTTGCCGAACGGCTGCTATTGGCGATGGAGGCCGGCGAACGCGCCGGTGGCGACAAGCGCGGCAAACAGTCTGCGGGATTGTTGATCCATCGAGGTGAAGCCTATCCATGGCTTGATATTCGCGCCGACGATCATGCGGATCCGCTTCAAGAACTGCGCCGTCTTTATACTGTGGCTCAAGAAACCTATTTGATTGTCGCCGATTACTTGCCCACCAAAGACAGGTTCAGCGGCCATCAAAATGAAGATGAACTGGCGGCTAAAATGGAAGCGGCAAACGAGGAACGCGAAGCGCGGGGCTATGAAAGTCCGTCTCTAGCCTCAGGAACAATCTTGTAAGCAAAGTGCTACTTCACCCAGCTTGCTTTGCGCTTGTCAAAGAAAGCCGAAATGCCTTCATGTGCTTCTGGGTCTTCCCAGCAATCGGCCAATTGGTTCACGGTGAAATCAATCACTTGCTCGTCAATTTTGGGGCCGAGTGAACGAGCCAATTGCTTGGCGCGTGCAACCGCACCGGGCGCAGTCTGCAAATAGGGCAGAACCTCTGTTTCAACTGCTGCATCTAGCTCTTCAGTCGGACAGGACTTAGCCACAAGATTTAGCGCCATCGCTTCTTGGGTGTCGAACAGTCGCGCTGACATAAACACGCGCCGCGCTCTGTCCTCACCCATCCGGGCCAACACATAGGGGCTGATGGTTGCAGGGATCAAGCCAAGCTTTGTTTCGGTGAGGCCGAACTTTGCGCCTTCCACTGCCACCACAACATCGCAAACGGACATCATGCCAATGCCGCCACCAAAAGCATTGCCTTGCACTTTGCCAATGAGAGGCTTCTCAAGCGTATTGAGCGCAAAAAGCATGTTGGCCAAGCGCTTTGCTTCGGCAATGCGAACTTCTCGCGTAGCGTCAAATTGCTGCCGCATCCAGGCCAAATCACCACCCGCGCAAAAGCTTTTGCCACTGGCAGCCAGTATCACAACGCGAATAGAACTATTGTTATTGATCTCGCCGACCACAGCTTTAATCTCGTCGCACATGTCAGCATTGAGCGCATTATGCTTGTCCGCGCGATCCAATGTGAGTGTCGCAACACCGCGTTCATCCGTTTGAAACTGGATATATTGAAATGTCATTTCATTGTCCTTTCAATGAACGCGCAAAGGTGCTGGCGCTTGCCAGCTTTTTCATATCAATGCCTGTTGCAAAGCCTTTTGCGGCTAGCATTTCGACCACCGCTTCTGTGGCTACATTGCCCTTTGCTCCAGGCGCATAAGGACATCCGCCCAAGCCACCAACGGCTGCATCGAAGGTGCGCAGACCATAGCCTAGGCACACCTCAATGTTTTCAAGCGCGCGGCCCTTGGTATCATGGAAGTGCCCAGCCAGCTTTGAAACCGGCACGTATTTCTGCACTGCCTCGAGCATCTTTGAAGTGGTTTCTGGTGTCGCCGCTCCGATTGTGTCGCCAAGGCTAATTTCATAGCAACCCAAATCAAGCAATTGCTTGGCGACATTGGCCACGCTTTGGGGTGGCGTTGGACCATCATATGGGCAATCTGTGACGCAAGAAACATAACCACGGACAGGCATATTATCGGCCTTTGCCGCCCCTAAAACGGGTTTAAAACGCTCAATACTCTCAGCTATCGAGCAGTTGATATTTTTTTGGCTGAACCCTTCAGACGCTGATGCAAAGATCGCCACCTCGTCTGCTTTTGCTGCACGTGCACCTTCATAGCCGCGCAGGTTTGGCGTCAACACGGCATAAGAAACGCCATCACGACGTGAAATGCCTGCCATCACATCAGTTGCATCCGCCATCTGTGGCACCCATTTGGGCGAAACAAAACTTGTCACTTCTATCTTTGAAAAGCCGCAATCGGAGAGCTGGTTGACGAGCTTAATTTTGTCGGCTGTTGCAATTTGTTGCTTTTCATTCTGCAACCCATCGCGTGGTCCCATTTCAAAAATAGTGACCTTATCACTCATCGTCACTCTCCAATTGGATCAGCAACGCGCCATCCTCAACTTGATCGCCTAGACTCACAAAAACTGCCTCGATTATGCCGTCACGCGGTGCGAGCAATGCGTGTTCCATTTTCATGGCTTCAACAACGACAAGTTTGTCGCCTTCCTGTACCTGTTGCCCCACATCTGCATTGAGCGAAACAACAGAGCCTGGCATCGGTGACAGAACGGCATCACCCGATTGGGCACCTTCGCCCGCTAGTTCCAGAGTGACGCGATCAAAACTGAACGTTTCTTCGCCAGTGAAGATTGAGATGAATTCATCATTGGCGAAGAAACCAAGCTGATGGCGCTGTCCATTCACCACAAGCGAGATGTTGCTTTGATCTGCGCTCAGCAATTCCACATCCAAATCTGTATCGTCATCAGAGATATGAAACTTTGACCCGTTGCCCAAGGCAACGTCAAAACTCAAGCGCGCACCATCATGATCAAATGCAATATTGTCAGTATCGCCAGACCATGTACGCCAACCCGCCAATTGATCCCATGGATCGTTTGACGTTTGAACACGCGCTAATTCCAAGCCGATCAATGTGGCGGCAGCAATGGCTGCTTCAGTTGGTTTAGGCGCAACAATCAAACCAACAAGATCACGATCTATGAGCCCGGTATCCACATCGCCTTCGGCAAACCCTTTGTGGGCGCACAACGCAGCTAGAAACGCGCGGTTGGTAACCGAACCGGCAATTTCTGATTTGCCAAGAGCGGATGCCAAGCCATTAAGCGCTTCTTTGCGGCTTTCGCCGTGCACTGTGATTTTGGCGATCATTGGATCATAGAAAGGCGAGATCACATCGCCTGTCACCACGCCTGAATCAATGCGTGCACTGTCTTGGGGCAATGCAAGGTGCGCCAATGTGCCAGTGGCGGGCAAGAACCCTTTTGGCACATCTTCGGCATATAGCCGCGCTTCAAACGCCCAACCATTGATCGATAATTCGTCTTGTGTTTTGGGCAAAGTCTCGCCACTTGCCACCCGCAACTGCCACGCGACCAAATCTTGGCCTGTGATCATCTCGGTCACCGGATGCTCCACCTGCAGGCGCGTATTCATTTCCATGAAATAGAAGCCGTTTGGGTTAAGCCCATTGGACGCATCAACAATAAATTCAATTGTGCCAGCGCCAGAATAGTTGATGGCTTTTGCCGCTTTAACCGCAGCATCGCCCATGGCGTTGCGCATATCTTGGGTCATGCCCGGAGCAGGTGCTTCCTCAATCACCTTTTGGTGGCGGCGCTGCAATGAACAATCACGTTCAAACAAATGCACCGCATTGCCATGATCATCACCGAACACCTGAATTTCGATATGGCGCGGCGTGGTGATGTATTTTTCGATCAACACGCGACCATCGCCAAAACTCGATTGGCCTTCGCGAGATGCGCTTTCAAGCGAGGTTTTAAACTCGGCCGGATCGTCAACGCGACGCATGCCTTTGCCCCCGCCGCCAGCTCGCGCTTTAATCAAAACCGGATAGCCAATCTTGTCCGCTTCTGCGGCGAGGAAATCAGGGTCTTGATTGTCGCCATGATAGCCTGGCACCACCGGAACATCGGCTTTTTCCATCAAAGCTTTGGCTGCGTCTTTTAGGCCCATAGCGCGGATCGCATCCGCTGACGGACCGATAAAGCGCACGCCAATTTTGTCCAGTTCCGCGACAAAGTCAGGGTTTTCCGACAGAAATCCATAGCCGGGATGCACGGCCTCAGCACCTGAAAATTGAATGGCTTCAATGATTTTGTCGACCCGCAAATAGCTTTCGGCAACTGGAGCTGGACCAAGCCGATAGGCTTCGTCTGCCATTTTCACGTGCTGTGCGTTTGCGTCTGCATCTGAGTAGACCGCCACACATTTGACGCCCATCATTTGCGCTGTGCGCATCACCCGACAAGCAATTTCACCGCGGTTGGCAATGAGGATTTTTTTGAACATTATTTAACCTCTTTTGTAATTCGGCCAACTTTTTCTCGACTAACAAAATGATAGCTTGAAGTTGATGGTTCAAACAGCAGGAGGTAGTCGCTGAGTGAAAGCGTCAATTGGTATTCGGCACATTCGGGTGCACAGACTTCCACCAATGAAAATTGCTTTGAAATCGAACTTGATTGCCAGTTTCCTAAACTGAAACCACAAATTGCGAAAGCGACCAGAGCCCCAAGCCAGTTTTGATCATACATTCGATCAACACATACGATTGAAAGATATGCCGAAAACATCATGCCCGTTAGAACCACACTCACGTCAAGTTGAAGGTCTGAAAAATAATCAGCAATTGTAAGCACAAAGAAAACAACGATGAGACTAAGAAACAAAATATCTCGATGGCGACGAAGCCAGGCGACTCGATTCTCACCCAAATATGCGTGGAAAAAGTGCACAAACCCGCCGAAAAATGATATCCATAAAATTGGTTGTACTGAATGGTTCAGGTAGTCTTTGTAGTCAGCTGAGCCCAGTAGTGATAAATCAATGCGCCACAGACTTCCCACAAGATAAGCGCCACCGAGCATCACAAGCGCAATGGGAAATAAAGGCATCAACTTGAGAAAGTCACCATAGTTTTTCATGATTAGATCTCTTTACATTCTAAACACGCCGAATTGCGTATCTGCAATCGGGGCGTTCAAGCTTGCGGAAAGTGATAAGGCCAGTTGGTCACGCGTGCGGGCCGGGTGAATGATGCCATCGTCCCACAGGCGGGCAGAGGCATAAAGTGGGTGCGATTGAGTTTCAAACTGATCAATGATTGGCTGTTTGAACGCGGCTTCATCTTCGGCGGACCAGTCTTCACCTTTACGCTCATAGCCATCGCGTTTAACTGTTGCGAGCACGCCCGCTGCCTGCTCGCCGCCCATCACCGAGATACGCGAGTTTGGCCAGGTCCAAAGGAATCGCGGCTGGTAGGCGCGGCCACACATGCCGTAATTGCCAGCGCCAAATGAGCCACCAACCAACACGGTGACTTTCGGCACAGACGTGGTCGCAACCGCTGTCACCAGCTTCGCGCCATGCTTGGCAATGCCCTCATTCTCGTATTTGCGACCCACCATAAAGCCGGTGATGTTTTGCAAGAATACCAGCGGGATTTTGCGCTGCGAACATAGTTCGACAAAGTGAGCACCCTTCACAGCGCTTTCTGAGAACAGCACACCATTATTGGCGATGATGCCAACAGGCATGCCGTGAATATGGGCAAAGCCACATACGAGCGTGTTGCCATAGCGTGCTTTAAACTCATCAAAGCGCGACCCGTCCACAGTACGCGCAATCACTTCGCGGATATCGTATGGGGTTTTAAGATCGCCCGGGACGACGCCAATGATCTCATCAGGGTCGTAAAGCGGCGCTTCCACCGATTGGAGCTGCAATTGATTTGGCTTGATCCGGTTTAGTTTGGATACAGCCTGCCGTGCCAAAAGCAATGCATGTTCATCATTTTCAGCCAGATGATCCGCAACACCTGAAAGGCGCGTATGCACATCGCCACCGCCCAAATCTTCAGCTGAGACCACTTCGCCGGTCGCTGCCTTCACAAGAGGCGGGCCAGCCAAAAAGATCGTGCCTTGCTCTTTCACGATGATGGTTTCGTCGGACATGGCAGGCACGTATGCACCGCCCGCTGTGCATGATCCCATCACCACGGCAATTTGCGGAATACCGCGCGCCGACATGTTTGCTTGATTGTAGAAGATGCGGCCAAAGTGATCACGGTCTGCGAACACCTCGTCCTGGTTGGGCAAATTCGCGCCGCCACTATCCACCAAATAAACGCATGGCAGATTGTTTTCGAGCGCAATTTCTTGCGCCCGCAAATGCTTTTTCACGGTCATCGGGTAGTAGGTGCCACCCTTCACGGTGGCGTCGTTGCATACAACCATCACTTCGTGACCAGCAACACGACCGATACCGGCGATCAAACCTGCACCGGGTGCTGCACCATCGTAAAGTGCATAGGCTGCGGTTGCACCCACTTCCATGAAAGGAGAGCCCGGATCGAGCAATTTGGTGACCCGATCTCGCGGCAGCAATTTACCACGCGACAGATGTCGTTCGCGCGCTCGTTCACCACCGCCAGCACGCGCCAATTCAGTCGCCGCCACGATGTCGGCCATTTGGCCCTCTAGCGCCTTCTTGTTGGCAATGAATTGCTCGGACTTGGTCGAGATTTGAGACTTGATAACCGACATGACGGCGTTCCCCTTTATGGCGACTATTTTGTTTCCGCAAACATTTCGCGACCGATCAACATCCGGCGAATTTCGCTGGTGCCTGCACCGATTTCGTAAAGTTTTGCGTCACGCAACAAACGGCCAGTTGGGTATTCATTAATATAGCCATTGCCGCCCAAAAGCTGGATACCGTCGAGCGCGCATTGAGTTGCTTTCTCCGCTGCGTAGAGAATGCAGCCTGCGGCGTCTTTGCGGGTCGTTTCGCCACGGTCGCAAGCCTGGGCAACCCCATAAACATAGGCGCGGCATGCATTCATAGTGGTATACACATCAGCCAATTTGCCTTGAACCAATTGAAACTCGCCAATCGCTTGGCCGAACTGCTTGCGTTCATGCACATATGGTACAACCACATCGAGTACTGCGTGCATGATGCCCACAGGACCAGCTGCGAGCACCACGCGCTCATAGTCTAGGCCTGACATTAGGACGCGCACGCCTTTGCCCACTTCGCCAAGAACATTTTCTTCTGGTACGAAACAGTTTTCAAAGACCAATTCGCAAGTATTGGAACCGCGCATGCCGAGTTTGTCGAGCTTTTGTGCGGTTGAGAAACCGTCGAAGCCTTTTTCAACGATGAAAGCTGTCATGCCTTTTGATCCAGCCTCTGGATCGGTTTTGGCGTAAACCACCAACGTGTTGGCATCTGGACCGTTGGTGATCCACATTTTGTTGCCATTCAATAGATAACCACCTTGCGCCGCTTCGGCTTTAAGCTGCATCGACACAACGTCCGACCCGGCACCTGGCTCAGACATGGCCAATGCGCCAACATGTTCACCGGTGATTAGTTTTGGAAGGTATTTTGCGCGTTGCTCTTCGTTGCCGTTGCGGAAAATCTGGTTCACACAAAGGTTTGAGTGCGCACCATATGAAAGCCCGACAGATGCGGAAGCACGGCTGATTTCTTCAACGATGATGCAATGGGCCAAATAGCCCATGTTCGCGCCGCCATATTCCTCTGAAACGGTAACGCCCAACAGGCCCAGTTCACCAAACTCTTCCCAAAGCTCGTTCGGGAACTGATTGCTCTCATCAATTTCTGCCGCCATTGGGGCAATGCGATCTTGGGCAAAACGGTGAACCATATCGCGCAGCGCTTCAAGGTCTTCACCCAATGCAAAATTCATTCCGGTGGTGAACATATCTAAATTTCCTCCGATGATTGTGCACCAACGCTTTGGCACACAAGTTGTGTGTAAATTTCTTCAATTTTCTGCTGGCTGAGGCGCCCTTTGGCTCGGTACCAAGTGGTCACGCCGGTCAATTGCGCAAGGATCGCCATAGTCGTGACGTGGACATCTTCTAAGACAAACTGTCCTTGGTCGTGTCCGCGCTTGAGAATATCTTTGAGCGCCGCCTCATATTTACGGCGGAGCTCTTCAACTTTTGAGAAGTTTTCTGGCTCAAGATTTCGCAGCTCCATATAGGAGATGAAAACCTGATCTGGGCGCTGAACGTGATAGCGAATATGGAACAGAACAAACGCCTTTAGTGCATCCAAAGGTGCCATGGCGTTTGGGTCCAGATCTGCCCAAGCCTTGAGCAAGTCGTTCATGTGCTCGACCATTAGTCGCGCCAAAAGGTCTTGCTTGTTCGGGCTATAGTTGTAAAGCGCGCCGGCTTGCACCCCAACTTCGCGGGCAATCTCTCGCATAGACACGGCTGCATAGCCTTTTTGCGCGAACAATTTCAGCGCAACTTCATCAATGCGCTTGGCCGTTTCTTCGCCGTTTGATCCCGTGGTCCGCGCCATCCGTCCGCCTATAGCCTCCCCGCTATCAAGTTCAAATTCGACTCGAATTAAATGAACGTTCGTTTATTTAACACAAATAGGAGAAACCATCAATGGGAAAGCGTCGCCCAGAGTATTTGGTACAGACAACAAAAAACCCACGCTGAAAACAGCGTGGGTTGTGATCATAAATGTTTAGTTGATCTATTGAGTGTTGGTTTCAATATCAACGTAATCCAATGCCTTGGTTGGATCGGCTTGAAGTGCCATGATTTGTGGCATGCCAACGCCTGTCTCTGATTTTGAGGTAATAGCGATACCGATATATTTGTTTTCGCCACCTACAAATCCTGAAACTGCACTGCCAAGATCAACCGCCTGATCAACGCCACCAAGCAAGCCAACGATCATGCCATTTGCCATGGCCGAAAGTTGAGTTTGGAATGCATCAACTGGCGCGCCTTGTTCTGCTGCTGCTTGCGCAAGTACGATATCAAGGAAGCCTTCATTGTCCATTTCTATATCAAGCTCTTTAACGCCCAAACCCATTGCAGCAATCATGGCCATTTGTGGGTCTGTTGCGAACAGCTCTTCGCTGGCACCAACAAGGTAGCCAGAGATATCAATTGTACCCAATTGCTCGCCTGTAAACATTAGACGCGCGATATCAATTGCTTGTGCTGCTTCATCCCAACCCAAAGTCAGTTCATAGCCAACATTTAGGCGCTCAAGACCCATTGCGCGAAGTTGCTTTAGGCCATCTTCGGATGGGTTTTCAGGGATGTCCGCCTGCACGCCCGAAGACGACAATGAAATCTTTGATGGGATGCCATTGATGTAGTCTGCAAGGCTAACGTCAAAGCTTTCCATTTCGACCACGACACGTTGATCGCCATTTTTGTCATCAGGCACATCGGCAAAGAAGTTATCAATCGATAGACCCGCAAATGCAGGAATGAACGAGCGGAAATTCCTCTCGAACCACTCTGCGTCAACTGCTGTGATGTCTTCAATGTTATTGTAGGCTTCAACGGTTGGATTGAAGTCGATCTCTTTGAACGTGAAGTTGCCAAGAGTGAATTCGCCGTTTTCTTTGCCCGACACTTTGATCGCTATGTCGTTTGCTGAAACGGCTGGGTAAATGCCATTGCCCATGGCACCCATGGTGACTTTGCCCATGGACATTTCAAAATTCATATCGTCATCAGAACCGGCGCAATTTAAGCCGTCAAACTCCACAGGCGATGTCTCGAATGAATATAGAAGGTCAGCATAGAAATCGATGAGTTTGACCATCTGCTCTGGCGACGGTTCTTTGCTTGCTTCGAGTTCGCCTGCGAGTGCCATCAATTCTGGGTAAGAGATTTTCATTGCGCGGGCTTTATATTCACCCGATTGATATTTACCGATATCGCAGTGCACGGGGCCGATGTCGAGTGTGCCGCCAGCAACAATATAGTCTTGATAAACGCGGACCATCTCATCACTCTTTGGAGTGATCATGCCATAGGCATTGAGCAACGCGCCTAGGTTGAACTGGGTGATGGTGGATTGGCCAAATGCCATT
This sequence comes from Maritalea porphyrae, assembly GCF_030159895.1. Taxonomy (GTDB): domain Bacteria; phylum Pseudomonadota; class Alphaproteobacteria; order Rhizobiales; family Devosiaceae; genus Maritalea; species Maritalea porphyrae. The sequence continues at coordinate 593,210 of NZ_BSNI01000002.1, read as the reverse complement.
TTGAAAGGCACGTCCATATCAGCCGCTTTGTTAGGCGACATGTCGCCAGACACGGACTCCATAGAAGCGGTTTGCGCCACACCGTCTTTGACGTTGGTCAGTGCGATATTTTTGAATACAAACAAGTTGTCCGAAACATTGCCATCAACCTCGATTGTGTAGGTCAACTTAATTTCAGGGATCAAGATGCTCTTGGCGTTCAGGCCAGCCAATGCGTTTGCATTCTCGACCAATTTGCCCGAAATGATGTTGCGAATTGTTTCTGCATCGACATTTGAATCCACGGCATCGATCGGTCCAACTTCCAGCGCATATTTCATGGAGGAAGATGTAATGGTCGCGCTGTGGCTGGTTGGCTCAGATGTTGTGCTGTCTTGTGCAAATGTCACGCTTGCGCCAAGCGCTAAGGTCGCGGTACCAGCGAGAAGACATGTTTTGAGGCCCTTTGTCGCCCCGCCTAAAAATTGTTTTTGCATGATGTCGGCTTTCCAAAAATTCCCAAATTGATGACCGCTAGATATCCCTTTGTTCTTAAAGAACGGTGGACGGTTCACTTCGTCTAACAGTCAATTGTGACGACGCGTTGGCATCATCATAACCTCGCAATCAAAAGAGTATGTGCCCGAGCAAAGTAAGGTGTCAAATCGCTAAGCCAATGGTAAAGGCACCCCATCGCTGAATTCACTCTTCAACTGTGATAGTGTATTATGTAAGCAACACACCCGAATAATCAAGAGGCGCCGGAAAAAATTTTGACTAAGCAGGAATTTAGTTTGAGCTTTATTCGTCTACAACGCAGAGAGACAGCGATCTAGACGCCAATCGCGCGACGATCTTCAATGACTTTGCCATCATTTGGCAAACTATCAAGAGGCACGATTTTAATGTCCGCACGCAATCGGCACTCTGACCTTACACTCTGCGCAATCTGTTCAGAGACCGCATCGTCGTTTTGGGGAAACTCGCAGATGAAGGTCATCTGGTCTTTGCCCTCGTTTTCGCTCACCTCAAGTCGCGCGCGACCCATTTGCGGGAAAGACTTCACAATTTTGGCAATTTGACGCGGATGTACGAACATGCCGCGAACTTTTGTGGTTTGATCGGCGCGGCCCATCCAACCTTTGAGACGGGCATTGGTACGCCCGCAGGCTGATTGCCCTGGCAAAATGGCCGACAGATCACCTGTCGCAAAACGAATGAGCGGATAGTTGGGGTCAAATGTGGTCACAACCACTTCACCCACTTCACCGGGCGCCACTGGGTCCGAAGTGCCTGGGCGAACAATCTCAACAATGCAGTTTTCGGCGATCACCATGCCGTTTTCTGCGCTGTCTGTTTCATACGAAATCAAACCGAGCTCGGCCGTACCGTAGCACTGCTTGATGTTCACGCCTTCTTGCTTGTACCAATCACGCATAACAGGAAACAAGGGCCCGCCAGACACCAGAGCGTTCTTAACGCTCGTAATATCATGGCCCAAGGACTTCGCTTTTTCCAAAATGATCTGCAAGAAATCTGGCGTGCCCACATAGCCGGAAATGGCGAAATGGTTGAAGGCTTCAACCAATGTATCGGTGTTGCCAACGCCTGCTGGGAAAGTCACACAACCCAAATTTGCAGCGGCTTCATCAAACATAAAGCCAGCGGGCGTCAAATGATAGCTAAAGCAATTTGCAATCACATCGCCGCGCCGCATCCCGGCAGCAAAAAGCGCGGAACTCATGCGCCAAGGGTCAGTGCCGCCGGGTTGCGGCTCAACGATGGGTCCGGGAGAATAAAAGACCCGTCGCACATCACTATTGGCCGGCGCAATGCCGCCAAAAAGAGGTTTTTTGTCTTGCAGTTCGACCAAGTCGCTTTTCGAAAGCACCGGTAGGTTTGCCAGCGCCTCTCGGTCCGTAACCGTTTCAATATCAACTTCTTTGAGCTGGGTCGCCCAATAGGGCGAGTTCGCAACCGCACTTTTCAAGTGCGCGCGCAAAGCGACAAAAAGCGATTCTTCGCGCTCCATCGGCGCACGCGCCTCCAAGGGAGAAAAGTAGTTATGACCGTTTGATGCACTGTCATTCATAGCTGTTACTCCAACTACAACCAGCGCTTCCGGCGCTTATAGCTTTTAATATCTTTAAAAGAGCGGCGCTCACCGCCACCGCCAAGGTAAAACTCTTTAACGTCCTCGTTGTCCATCAGCTCTTGAGCCGTGCCATCCAGAACAATCTTGCCGTTTTCCATGATGTAGCCATCATCCGCCACATGCAGAGCCATATTGGCGTTTTGTTCCACCAGCAGAATTGAAATGCCGAGCTCTTTGTTCAAACGCTTGATGATGCGGAACACTTCCTTCACCAGCAAAGGCGAGAGTCCCATCGAGGGTTCGTCCATCAAAATCAGTTTGGGTTTCGCCATCAAGGCACGGCCAATGGCGAGCATTTGTTGCTCTCCGCCGGACAGATACCCGGCGAGCCCGGTGCGCTCTTTGAGGCGTGGGAAATATTTGAAAACTTGTTCGATCTCTTCATCGATCTTTGCGTCAGGTCGCGAATAGGCGCCAAGGCGCAAATTCTCGATCACGGTCATATCCTGCAAAATGCCGCGCCCTTCCATCACCAAAAACACGCCTTTACGCACCAGCGCTTCAGGGCCGACTTCGGTCACATCATCATCTTCATAAGAGATTGAGCCGCGTGTCACTTCACCATCTTCTGTGGCAAGCAAGTTTGTGATCGCTTTAAGCGTTGTGGACTTGCCCGCACCATTTGTGCCGAGCAATGCGGTGATTTTTCCGCGCGCCACTTTGAGGTTGAGGCCGCGTAGAACGAGAATAACCTCGTTGAATACGACCTCAATATTGTTGACGGAAAGGATGGTCTCATTCGCCAGGCCATTCCCGGTTGCAGCAATTTGTGGTTTCATGATGCTCATCCTTTTCCGTCTTCAGATTAGATTACAGGCCCAACCAGTCGTCACGACGTGGCAGAGTTGTTTCTGAAATCCGTTTGATGGTGATCTCGCCGCCATTGTATGAACCTTGGTTCACAGCAACAGTCATCAGGCCGCGGTGATCTTTGTCAGTCCAAGTTGATGGCAAGCATACGCCCTCAAGACCTTCAGGCACCCAATCTTGACGCGCATACATACCGGCTTTGATGTTTTCGCCTGTAATGCCGCCATTGGCTTTCGCCCACTTCATCGCGTCCATCATGTAGTAAGCTGAACAGATGCCACGGATATAGTGGTGAGTAGGCTTGTTTTCGCCGTTGCCTTCACCAGCAGCTGCGATTTTTTCAACCAATGCCATACCCGGCACGTCTTGACCAAAGAATGGAGTTGAAGACGGGAAGATTAGGTTCTCGGCTTGTGCCGCTGTGATAGTTAGGTAGTCACCTGCCCACACATTGCCCATATAGTTGGCTTCAACACCTACTGTGCCACATGATTTCAATAGTGAAACCACTGAACCACCTAGGTTGCCCATATAAACATATTGAGCGCCAGTATCTTTGATGGTTAGGCATTGCGCTTTAAAGTCACCTGGCTTCATTGGCACAACAATTGGATCAGCCACTGTTAGGCCCAATTCCGTTGCGTAAGCCGCACAAGCTTCTTTTGGTGCGTTTGGATAAGGGTGGTTATCACCAGCATGCAAGAAAATCGGGTTTTCAATACCTTTTTCTTTTGCATCTGTAGCTGCCCACTGTGCCAAAGCGCGGCAAGTGTCAGAATATGATGGGCCATAGAAGAAGTTATATGGCGCAGGCTTTTTGGTTGCTGGGTTAGAGCCTTGTGGATCGGTCAAGTGTGCCGAATAAGACGCTGAGTAAACCGGGATCTTGTCTTTGGCTACAAACGAGATCAAAGCCTCTGTGTCAGCTGTGCCCCAACCTTGCATTGCGACCATGCCGCGTGATGACCATGCTTTATAAGCGGCCAATGCTTCTGGCACCTTATAGGCATAGTCGATCTGCGTTAGCTCGATCTTGGTGCCATCAATGCCGCCATTTGCGTTCACATAGTTGATCGCATCCGAAACGCCAGGACCATAGTGTTTACCCACAAAAGCGGTTGGGCCTGTATAGTCGACCAAGTGGCCAACAAAGACGCTGTCTTGCGCCATCGCAGCAGAGCCAGCGAGTAGGCTGGTGGCTAATGCTGCCAGTGATAATGATTTCAAATTCACGTTGTTTCTCCTCTTTAAAAGTTCGGCATTTTGTTCGTCAGCACCTCTTATTTTGCCGAGTTCGGGTGCTTTTTTATTTCGCCTTATCTTGAGAAGGGGAACAGCTTCCAGCTGGCACGAATTTGTTGCCAACGGTGGACAAGCCCCTCAGGTTCAAAGATCAGGAATAGGATGATGGCGGCGCCAATTGACATTTGCTTGACGTATGCCTTGCCGCTTTCCATTGCAGGGAACGCGACAGCCATGATGGATGTGGCGCTTTCCATAAATTGGGGCAGCAGCAAGATAAATGCCGCGCCCAATATTGAGCCATAAACAGATCCCAAGCCGCCGATGATGATCATAGCCAAAAACTGGATCGACAAGAGAATGGTGAAGCCTTCGACCGACACATATTCAAGATAATGCCCGAACAAGGCACCAGCCAAGCCTGCAAAGAACGATGAAATGCCGAATGACAGAATACGGTATTTGGTAAGGTTCACGCCCATCACTTCTGCAGACAGATAGTGATCACGAACAGCAACCAATGCGCGTCCATCACGTGAGCGCAAAAGGTTCGACACCCCAATCACGCTAATCACCAGCCAGAACAGTACTAGGTAGAAATATTTCAGGTCGGTATCGAGCATATAGCCGAAAATGTCGGGGCGATCGGCTAGCGCGCCATATACACCGCCAGAGAACCAATCTGCGCGAGCGAAGAAATCTTCCAAGATGAATTGTGACGCCAAGGTTGCGATGGCCAGATATAGGCCCTTGATCCGCGCAGCTGGCACGCCGAAAATCATGCCAACCGCTGTGGTCATCAACGCCGCTGCTGGCATGGACACCAACGTTGGCACATTAAAACTCGTCGCGAGCCAAGCACTGGCGAATGCGCCAAAACCGAAGAATGCGCCATGACCGAGCGAGATTTGGCCGGTGGTGCCCACCAAGATGTTCAAACCAATTGCTGCGATGGCATAGATGCCGATCAAAATCAGTTGTGTGATCCAGTAAGCGCCCAAGAATGGTGCAACCGCGATAAGGAGCAACACAACGCCAATCGCTGCATATTTCTCGAAGTGTGTTTTGAACAAACGGTTGTCATCAATATATGACGTTCTGAAGTCGCCAGCCGGGCGTGGATTAGGTACGTGTCCCACCGCTAAATCCTCTCAATGTCTTTGGTGCCAAACAGGCCGTAAGGTTTAATCATCAAGATGATGATGAGCACGTAGAACGGTGCGATGGTATAGAGGTTGCCGATTTTCAGCCACTGCCCATCGGCATATTCCGCCATGTTTTCCAGCACACCAATAATGATGCCGCCAACAACCGCGCCAACAATGGAATCTAGCCCGCCCAAAATGACCGCTGGGAACACTTTGATGCCCACAAATGCCAGGGAGTTTGAAACCGAGTTCACGATGCCAATCACGATACCTGCGACGCCCGAAACCATGGCGGAGATTGCCCATGCCATCGCAAAGGTCTGCTTTACTGAAATACCCAAGCTCTGTGCGATTTGTTGGTCAAACGCTGTGGCCCGCATCGCCAAGCCGTGACGGGTGAAGCGGAAGAACCAGAAGAATACCGCCATAATCACGAGGGAGAGAACCAGCGAAAGCAGATAGGCCACTTCCACGTTCAACCCCATGATCGAAACCACGTCTGAGGTGCCGAACACGTCGGGGAAACGCTTTGCATCGTTGCCAAAAATCCAGTTCATCAGCGATTGCATAAAGATCGATAGGCCAATGGTGACCATGATCACCGAGATGATTGGCTCACCGATGAGCGGTCTCAAAATCACCGTTTGCACGACAATACCGAAGATCGCCATAAAGACGAGAGTGAAGATAAAGGCGAGGAAAAACGGCAGTTGCATTTGAGTGACAAGTGCTAGGCACACCCACGCACCAAGCACCAAAAACTCACCTTGGGCAAAGTTCACAACTTGCGTTGATTTGTAGATCAACACGAAACACATGGCGACCACGCCGTAAAGCATCCCGACGATTAAACCATTGACGAGGAGTTGGAAAAGTAAGTCCCACTTCATGATGCCATGCTCCCTTCCATCGCGCTCTTGTCGTCGAGGCGTTGAACTTTGAGTGATGTTTTGATGCGCTGCTTCGTGCCGTCTTGGAATGCAATCACGGTGTCGATATCCACATGCGTATCGTCGGAGTAGATTTTGCCGATAATATCCGCATATTTGTCTGCGATTACGCCGCGACGGACCTTTTTGGTGCGCGTTAGTTCGCCATCATCTGCATCGAGTTCTTTGTAAAGCAGCACGAATTTCTTGATCCGCTGCGCTTCAGGCAGATGTTCATTAACTGCTTCAACTTCTTTGCGCAGCAACTCGTAAATCTCCGGACGCGACGCCAAATCCGTATAAGTGGTGAAAGCGATCCGTCGCTGCTCTGCCCATTTTGAAACAATTGGATAGCGGATACAGATCATCGCTGAAATATAGGGCTGATCTTTGCCCAAAATTACCGCCTCCGCCACAAAGGTGGAGAATTTGAGTTTGTTCTCGATGAATTGAGGGGAGAACTTGATGCCCTTGCTCGTTTCGGACAAATCTTTGATCCGATCGACAACAACCAAGTGGTTCTTGTCGTTCAAATAACCAGCGTCGCCAGTAAGGAAATTGCCGTCCTGGTCAAAGGCTTCATCGGTATCATCAGTGTTCTTATAATAGCCTGTCATCAAGTTGGGGTGATTGACGATGATTTCGCCCATGCCCTCGTCATCCGCGTTGCGGATCTTGATGGTGCAGTCATTCATTGGGAAGCCAACCGTATCATGGTCAATATCATCCCATTTGTGGATGGTATAAGCGCCCAACCCCTCAGTTTGCCCATATAGCTGCTTGAGCGGCACGCCCATAGCTTGGAAGAATTTGAACGTATCTGGCCCCATCGCCGCACCGCCGGTGGCAGCGGACTTGAGCCGCGAAAAGCCAAGCCGGTCGCGCAATGCACGGAAGAGAATAAGCTCTGCGGCTTGCGAGCGCTCGCCACGTTCCACCGCGCTAATACCCGCCTTCACGCCCCAATCAAAAATTGTTTGCTTCCAAGGGGAGCTTTCCATCATCCGGGCACGGATATCGGCTGCAACAACTTCCCAAACGCGCGGCGACAGCAGCACAAAGTGCGGCCCGATTTCGCGCAAGTCGGACATTGCGGTTTCTTCTTCTTCGGGGAAATTGACAATCATGCGGGCAACCAAATTCCAGGCCACCGAATACATTTGTTCCATCACCCAAGAGAGCGGCAAAACCGCTAGATATTCATCGCCCGCACCCATTGGATCCGCACGGAGATAGTTTACCGCATGACCCAAAAATGCCGAGTGCTTCCACATCGCCAATTTTGGATTTGAGGTGGTGCCTGACGTTGTGCACAAAACCGCCACATCGTCTGTCTGGGTCGCCGCAACGAGCTCTTCATAGCGGCCCGGATTTTTCGCCGCCGCTTCTTCGCCCATTTTTTCCAGGTCCGCCAAAAAGATTAGACGCGGATCGTCATATTTCTTCATCCCGCGTGGGTCGTGATAGATGATCTTTTCAATTGAAGGGATGCGATCGCCAAGTTCGAGGAACTTATCAACCTGCTCTTCGTCTTCTGCCACCACCACTTTTGGCTTTGCGTAATCCACAAGATAGGCGATTTCTTCTTCGAGCGCTTCGCGATAAATGCCCAAGCTCATAGCCTTTACGGTGTGTGCAGCGATTTCGCCCCACACCCATTCAGGTCTGTTGTCGCCAATGATTGCAACCACGTCACCTTGCTTGACGCCAAGTTGGTCAAACGCAAGCGCCATGTTTTTCACGTGGGAATTGAATTTACCCCATGTGATTTCGTTCCAAATACCGAAGTCTTTTTCGCGTTGAGCCACATCATTTGGATAGGCCTTAGCGTTCGCCAACAGCATTTTCGGCAAGGTGTCATTTGCTTGAACAGCCGCAGCATGGTTCGCGCCTGCGTCCCATTTGATTTTCGATCCTGAAATCTCGCGATGCACAGTCATTTACCCAACCTCCTCTTCATCGAGGCTGAAATCGTCTACGCCGAGATAAGCGGTTTTAACTTGCTCATCTTCCACCACTTCGTGCGGCAGGCCCTCGGCAATTTTTTGGCCAAAATCGAGCACAGCGACCCGGTGCGAAATGTCAACAACCACACCCATATCGTGCTCAATCATCACAACCGTGATGCCATATTGCTCGTTCAGCTCGATAATGTAGCGAGCCATGTCCTCTTTTTCTTCCAAATTCATGCCGGCCATTGGCTCGTCGAGCAGCATCAATTTTGGCTTGATCGCGATGGCGCGAGCCAATTCGACGCGCTTGCGCAAGCCATAAGACAATGATCCCGCGGGCTCGTTGCGCACATGCTGGATTTCCAGGAAGTCGATAATGTCTTCGATATCGGCGCGGGCCGCTTCTTCTTCTTTTTGCGCGCCGCCAACCCAATAGAACATGCCGGTGACAAAATTGTTTTTCAAAAGATGGTGCTGGCCGACCAAGATATTGTCGATCACCGACATATGGCCGAACAGCGCCAAGTTTTGAAACGTACGACCAATACCAATTGCTGCGCGGTCATTAATCGAGCGCTTCAATAGGTCTTGCCCATCATAAGTAATGCTACCCTCTTGCGGGCGGTAACGACCTGAAATGCAATTAAGCATTGAAGTCTTGCCGGCTCCATTGGGCCCAATGAGTGAGAAAATCTCGTTTTCATTTACGTGAAACGAAATATCTGTCAGCGCTTTAACACCGCCAAAGCGCAGCGACACATTTTCCACGTCCAACATTTTTGTTGGTGCAATCAATTTACTTCCCTCCCCAGCGCCTTCACATTTTTATCTCTTGACCGATTAGACAAATTGAGTTTCGTCTATGGCAATGTGATGCGCAACGTCCTTATGACCCTTTTAGACAGTTCTTCTTGCAAGAATTTGCCCAAATTGTACGCAATTGTGACAAGCGCATCTGAGGGAGGAAATATTGGCAGATCAGGGTGACCTATCCGACTCTCAAGCCATTGAATTGCTTATTCAAATTGAGGCAGGGCTTGATAATATCGATCAAGGCATAACCGTGTTCGATAAAAACCTAAGATTGGTTTTTGCCAATAAAAGACTGGGCGAATTGCTTGATGTTCCACAGCAGCTCTTGACCCGCGGCACCACCTTTGAGGATGTCATTCGTTATAACTCCGAACATGGCGAGTATGGGCCGGGTGACGTTGAAGAGCAGGTGCAGGAGCGTATTCGCGTCGCACGCGAGTTTCGCGCACATACGGTTGAACGGGTGCGGCCCAATGGACGAGTAATCCGCGTCAGCGGCGCCCCGCTGGCCAAAGGTGGTTTTGCCACCATCTATACCGACATCACCCAGCAACGCCATTATGAGATTGAGCTGCAGCGGCGCATTGAAGAGCAAACCCGCGACCTACGCCGATCCGAAGAACGGCTTCGATTGATTGCCAATGAAGTACCCGCGGGTATCGCCTATCTTGATCAAGATGAGGTGTTTCAATTCGTCAATCGGCGCTTTGCACAAAGCTATGGGTTGAATGTTGATGAGGTTTTAGGGCGCAGCACCCATGAGATTTTGGCACGTGCCATCCATGAGGTTTCTGCTCCCTATTTTGCACGCGCCAAACTTGGTGAAGCGACCGAATTTGACCTTGATTTTACCCATATTGATGGGCGGGAGTTGGATATTCGCACCTTTTTGCGCCCCGATCTGCGGATCGACAAAACCGTGCGCGGTTTCTACGTCCTCTCAATCAACATGACCAAGCAACGCGCTGCCGCCCAAGCGCTCAGTCAGGCGCAAAAGATGGAAGCAATTGGGCGATTATCGAGCGGCATCTCCCATGATTTCAACAATTTGCTGACGATCATTTTGGGCAATTTGCGCCCATTGGCTGAGCGGGTTGAAGACGCAGAGTTAATCAAAGAAATGATCAATCCCTCCTTGCGCGCCGCCAAACGCGGGGCGGAATTGACCCGACAGCTCTTGACCGTTGCGCGCCGCCAGCCGCTCGATGCGCGGATTATTGATGTGCGGGACGTATTTGAAGGATTGCGCGAATTGATCAAACCGTCGTTGCCGCCCAACATTGGGTTGGACATGGTGGTGGAAGGAAAAGACCTTTTTGCGCGCGTCGACCCGGGGCAGATGGAGAACGCACTTCTAAACCTCGCGCTCAACGCCAAAAGCGCGATTGATGACGCGCATAAAACTGAACCTGGACGGATCGGGTTGATGCTTCGGTCGGTCAATTTGGGCGATATTCAAGCAGAGCGATTTGGGTTACCGGCAGGCGACTATATCGAAATCAGCTGCGAAGATAATGGGGCGGGCATGCCCGCCGCAGTGCAAAAACAGATTTTTGACCCATTCTTTTCCACCCGCAATGAGGCTGGCGGCACAGGTCTTGGCCTATCGATGGCGCAAAGTTTTGTTGATGTGTCCGCCGGCCACATTGCGGTGCAAAGCGAGATGGGTAAAGGCACCATATTCACCATTTTTATTCCGCAGGTGAATGAGCGCCCGACCCAAGACGAAATGATTGCACCAGAGTTTAAAACACAGTTCGACGGGCAAATAGCATTGTTGGTTGAAGATCAAGACGAGGTACGCGCTGTCTTGCGACGTGAGCTCGTATCGCTTGGGTTTTCGGTGATCGAAGCGGAACATGGAGACGAAGCGAAAGAGCTCGTCCAATCCATCGATGGAATTGATTTAGTGCTCTCCGACATCTCCATGCCGGGTCAAACCAATGGCGTTGAGCTGGCCAGTTTTGTCGCGCAAAAGTTCCCATTAACTTCAATCGTCTTGATGACCGGACAAGCGCAAATCGACCACGACCAAAGCATTAAGCACCCTTTGTTGCGCAAACCATTTGAGCAGCATAAGCTGATTGAAGCGATCCAGTATGCACAAATTGCGCGCAGCGATTATGGTCATATGTCGCCAAACGAGTGAGTACCAACGAGCCAATGACCAGCAAGATCATCTATATTTTGGAAGATGATGCCGATGTGCGTGCGCTCTATGAGCGTGAGTTGAAAACCCATGGTTTCGCCATTCAATCTTTTGGCACAATCGCAGATTTTGACGCTGCTTTGACCTCCAGCGCCCCTGATCTTTGCATCATTGACTTATCGTTACCCGACGGGGACGCCTTGGTTTTGTTGCGTGACACGCTTGGGGAAATGGACATCCCCACCATTGTCGTCAGTGGCCGCGGGGCATTGGGTGATCGGGTGCTGGGCCTAGACTTTGGCGCTGACGACTATTTGGTCAAACCGATCAATACAATTGAACTTGCCGCGCGCGCACGCAGCCTGTTGCGCCGGGTCGAAAAAATGGCAACAGCCCCCTCTGATCGGATGGAGAAGGTGCGCTTTGCTGAGTGGTGTGCAGATTTTTCAACGCTTGAACTTACAAACCCGCAAGGTGAAACGGAGCAAATGAGTGCTGCCGACGCACGATTGCTCAAGGCATTTGTGTCCTCTCCGGGCAAAGTCCTGTCGCGTGACCGCTTGATGGATCTTTACGCGGAAGACAATGATGCGTTCGACCGCTCGATAGATGCGCAAGTTTCGCGCTTACGCAAGAAATTGCAGGACACGGCGAAAAACCCAATGCTCATTCGCACCGTTTATGGCGCAGGATATGTATTCACCCCGCAAGTCGAAGCTGTCGATTAAGACGGATTTGGCAAGCGATTGCGCTTAACGATTCTTCTAAGCGCAAAACGCGAGCGGATCATCCTAATCCCTGGAACCCGCGTAAGTTTTTCCTGCAAAAACCGCTCGTAAGAAGCCAAGTCTGCGGCAACGACGCGCATTAAGAAGTCCTGGCTACCGGTCATGATGAAGCATTCCATGACCTCTTCAAACGAAACAACATCTTGTTCGAAACGCTGCAGTGCTTCAGCGCCTTGGTTTTCCAATTCCACGGAGACAAAAATTGAAATAGGTAATCCCATTTTGTCTTGATTGACGGTCGCTGTGTAACCGGTAATCACACCCTCTTCTTCAAGCCGAACGATACGTCGCGCGCACGGCGTTGGCGACAATCCAACACGCTCCGCCAAATCAATTGTGCGGATGCGGCCTTCCTGCTGCAAAATAGCGACTATCTTTCTATCTAGTGCATCAAGCTTCATTTTTTGCCTAATTTGGTGTATGATTTTAGCCATTATAGCCAAAATACTACTGTCGCACAGCATACTTTAGTGAAAAAGCGCGTCAACAATGTTGAAAATAGCGAAGGAAAGCCCGGGGGGAGCTAGGGTTTGAAAATTAGGTCAGGAAAACTGACATTTATTCCTTCCGGACGAGATGTGTTTTAATTGGCGCGTGCCGAACCAAAGCGGCAGGTTTGGAGGACAAATGGCAGATAATAAAGAAAGCGGCCACAAAGGCCCGCTCAGCATTCATATTCCAGAGCCTCCCGGACGCCCCGGGGACAAGCCTGATTTCTCTCACATCAAAATCCCAAAAGCTGGTGAGACCCGCTGCCCAGACCTTGATACCAAGGCTGAGGATATGCGCGACATGGCTTATTCCATTGTCCGCGTTTTAGATCGTAAGGGAAACGCTGTTGGCCCATGGGCTGAGTATTTGGGCGACGACTTGACCGATGAGACATTGCTGCGCGGCTTAAAAGACATGATGGTCACACGCGCATTTGACCAGCGTATGCAAACAGCGCAACGCCAAGGCAAAACCTCATTCTATGTGCAGTGCACTGGCGAAGAAGCAATTGCCACTGGTTTCCAACGCATGATGCGCCCGGGAGATATGAACTTCCCCACCTACCGTCAGCAGGGTTTGTTGATCGCGGCGGAATGTCCGCTAATTGATATGATGAACCAGATCTACTCGAACGAAAAAGATCCGCTTGATGGCAAGCAATTGCCCGCGCTCTATTCGTTTAAAGATCATGGGTTTTTCACCATCTCTGGCAACCTGGGCACTCAATATGTGCAGGCGGTTGGTTGGGCAATGGCATCAGCGATTTCCGGCGACGACAAAATTTCATCGGCTTGGATTGGCGACGGTTCTACCGCTGAAACAGATTTCCATTCCGGCATGTTGTTTGCCTCGGTTTATAAGCCACCGGTTGTGTTGAACATTGTGAATAACCAATGGGCCATTTCCTCCTCCAATGCGATTGCTGGTAGTCAAAACACCACATTCGCCGCCCGCGCCCTTGGTTATGGGTTCCCATCGATCCGCGTCGATGGGAACGACTATTTGGCCGTTTTGGCCGCTTCAAAATGGGCCACAGAACGCGCGCGCCGCAATCTTGGCCCAACACTAATTGAATGGGTAACCTATCGAGTTGCCGCGCACTCAACATCAGACGATCCAACTGCATATCGCCCGCAAACCGAAAGCGATGCGTGGCCATTGGGTGATCCGATCGAGCGCCTAAAATTGCACCTTATCGCCAATTCAGATTGGACCGAAGAGCGCCATACCCAAGCGAAGGCTGAAATTGAGAGCGAGATCATTCGCATCCAAAAAGAAGCTGAAAGCCATGGCACGCTCAATAAGGGTCACGGCCCGGACGCTGAGATGATGTTTGAAGGCGTTTACAAAGAAATGCCGGAGCATCTGGTGCGCCAACGCATTGAATTTGAGAAGCAAGGATTGGAGGGCTAGCATCATGGCACGTATGACAATGATTGAAGCCATCCGCGATGCGATGGACGTTAAAATGGGTCAAGACGAGGACGTCGTGGTCTTTGGCGAAGATGTTGGCTATTTCGGCGGCGTTTTCCGCTGCACCCATGGCTTGCAAGCCAAATATGGCAAAGAGCGCTGTTTTGATGCACCGATCAATGAAAGCGCAATTGTTGGCGCGGGAATTGGCATGGCGACTTATGGCAAACGGCCCTGCATTGAGATCCAATTCGCGGATTATGTTCTGCCAGCTTATGACCAGATCGTTTCCGAAGCTGCGCGTATGCGGCACCGATCGAACGGCGAGTTCACTTGCCCAATGGTTGTCCGCATGCCCACCGGTGGTGGCATTTTTGGTGGGCAAACCCACTCGCAAAGTCCTGAGGCGATCTTTACCCATGTCAGTGGTTTGAAAACGGTCATTCCGTCAAACCCCTACGATGCAAAAGGTTTGCTGATCGCAGCGATTGAAGATGATGATCCCGTGATCTTTTTGGAGCCGAAGCGCCTTTATAATGGACCATTTGATGGACATCACGAGCTGGCGGTGACGCCTTGGTCCAAGCACGAAAAAGGCGAGGTGCCGGAAGGGCACTACACAGTGCCAATTGGCAAAGCGCAAATTGTCCGCGAAGGCAGCGATGTCACCATTTTAGCCTATGGCACGATGGTATTTGTGGCTGAAGCCGCCGCACGCGAACAAGGCATTGATGCTGAGGTGATTGACCTGCGCAGTCTACTGCCGCTGGATCTTGAGACCATTCAAAAATCTGTCGAAAAAACTGGCCGTTGTGTTGTGGTACATGAAGCCACGCTCACTTCTGGCTTCGGCGCAGAATTGGCCGCTTTGGTTCAACAACACTGTTTTTATTCGCTTGAAGCACCGGTGAAACGGGTTGCGGGCTGGGACACACCATATCCGCATGCGCAGGAGTGGGATTATTTCCCGGGACCCAAAAGAGTTGGCGCTGCGCTTAAAGCAACATTGGAGGCAAAATAATGGGTACGCATGTCATTAAATTGCCCGATGTGGGCGAAGGCGTTGCAGAAGCTGAGTTGGTGGAGTGGAATGTAGAAGTCGGCGATGTCGTTGCTGAGGATGACATTATCGGCGCGGTGATGACCGACAAAGCAACCGTTGAAATCCCCTCACCTGTTCAAGGCACTATCTCTTGGCTTGGTGCTGAAATTGGGGATACGGTGATTGTTGGCGCTGACTTGATCAAGCTTGACGTAATCGGTGAAGGCAATTCAGATGAAGTCTCGGAGGAAGAAGTAACTCCTGAAATTGCGGCGCAACCGGCTGAAGCAGCTTCTGTTGCAGCGCCTCCTACCGCTGCATCTACGCCAACTGCCGCCACCTTGCCTGCGGGCCAAGCATTGGCCAAGTCAGATGGTGGAAAAGTATTGGCATCGCCGGCGGTGCGCAAACGCGGTCAGTTCCTCAACCTCGATCTGTCGCAGTTTAAGGGAACGGGCCCGAATGGGATAATTACCCATGAAGACCTCGATCGGCATTTGCTGAGCATGAAAGGTTCTGGCGCTGCGGTTGCGATGACCCCATATGACAAGCCGCAAGGTGCTGAGACCACTGAGGTCAAGGTCATTGGCTTGCGACGCAAAATTGCAGAGCAAATGAGCCGCGCCAAATCACGCATCCCCCACATCACATATGTGGAAGAGATTGATGTCACAGAACTTGAAGGATTGCGGCAGAACCTCAACGGATCACGCGAAGAAGGTCAGCCAAAACTGAGCCTGTTGCCATTCTTGATGCGCGCCATGGTGATGGCGATTGAAGACCAACCTGGCCTGAACGCACATTATGATGATGAAAATGGCATCATCCACCAGCATAAGAGCATCAATATTGGTATTGCGGCGCAAACCGACAATGGTTTGATGGTGCCGGTTGTGCGAGATGTCCAAAAGCTTGGGCTTTGGCGCAGTGCCGCTGAAGTGTCTCGATTGGCGCAGGCGGCAAGAGACAACACCGCAAAGCGTGAAGAACTGACAGGCTCGACGATCACCATCACTTCGTTGGGCAAAATGGGGGGCATTGTGACAACCCCGGTAATCAACCACCCAGAAGTGGCGATCATCGGCGTAAACAAGATGGAAACAAAGCCTGTTTGGGACGGCGAGAAATTTGTGCCCCGCCAAACCATGAACTTAAGCTCGAGCTTTGACCACCGCGTTGTTGATGGTTGGGATGCAGCTGTGTTTGTTCAGCGGATCAAATCTTTGCTCGAAAAACCTTTGTTGATCTTCTCTTAAGGTCAGCAAAATCAAGTAGAACGATCAATAAATATTGGGGCCAAAAGGCCCCTTTATTTTATCGTAAACACTTTATTACCTTTATGTGGTTCATTCTTCTCAGGGCTGGAGAAGTTTGATGACGAATGTTGTAGTGCAAAAGCGTACTGAAATAGATGAATCCACGCATGTGAATCTCAACGAGCTTGGACAACGTGCTTCCAAGTTAGGCGTTGAAATTGCTGATGTTAATGGCGTTGTCAGTGACCTGAATGACATTGGCAGAGCACAAGCCACCCATGTTCAGGCCGCGGTAAGCGCATCGCAGCAAATGGACCGCGCGAATCAAAAACTATCCTCATCAATGGGCGAAACAAAGCAGTCTGCTGACCGCGCACGCGACATTTTGAGCTATAGCGCAGAAAAAGTTGCAGCAACTGTTGAAGGTAGCGCCACAAAAATGCGCGCACTGAGCGAGAACGCAATCGAGTTTCGCGACACGCTAGGCTCAGTTGATGAAACGGCAAAGAAAGTTCAATCTGCATCCGTTTCAATTTCTCAGATTGCGCGCGAAACCCAACTGCTTTCATTGAACGCAAGTGTTGAAGCTGCACGAGCGGGCGAAAGCGGCAAAGGTTTTGCCATTATCGCCACGGCTGTGAAAACCTTGGCGGACGAAATTCAAGGCTTTGCCAACCAAAATGCTGAGAACCTTGAAAAGCTGATGGAAATCTTGCATGGCTTGCAAGAGCGAAGCGCCGGCAGCGTTGAACTAGCAAACGAAGCAATTAAAGATGCCGGAGAAGCCGCCCGCACCGGTGAGCAGCTGAACGAGCTCGTTGATTCCGTTGGCGTGATGGTCAAAGACATTGAATCAATGACCCAACCCGTCGAAGAAAATCTGCAAGCCGCGCGCTCAATCAGTCATGAGTTAAAAGAACTCAACGGTACCTTGCAAACGAGCCAAGAACGATTGGGCGTCGCCAAGCATCGCACGAACAACATTCTTGGTATCAGCGAAGGGCTGATGGAATTCATCGTTAATAGTGGCGTTGAAGTTGATGACAGCAAATTCATTCGTGCCGCGCAGCAAGTTGCGCAGCAGATCGCTGACATATTCGAGAATGCACTTGCCCAGCGCGAGATCAGCCTCAACGATCTATTCGATCACAACTATCAACCAATAGCGGGCACCGACCCACAGCAGGTTACAACACGATATCTGAACCTTACAGATTCTCGGCTTTTGGGACTTCAGGACAGCGTCCTCAAACTTGATCCGCGGGTCGCTTTTTGTGCGGCGGTTGATACAAATGGCTATTTGCCAACCCACAATTCGATCTATTCCAAACCACAAAGCTCTGATCCTGTTTGGAACGCGGCAAATTGTCGGAATCGTCGAATTTTTGATGATCGCACCGGCTTGTCCGCAGGGCAAAGCACCAAACCGTTCCTGCTACAGACTTATCGGCGGGATATGGGCGGCGGCAAATTCGCCCTTATGAAAGACGTTTCTGCCCCGATTTACGTTGGTGGACGCCACTGGGGTGGCCTCAGAATTGGCTACAAAGTCTAGTCAAACGTTAATTTTTGACTTTTTGATAAAAAAATCTCCAAAACGGGGCAAACGACGCTTGCCTCTTTAAATCATTGTCGACATACTTTATCGCAATATTCAAACGAATATGACGGGGTGAGGCATTGGTTCAGGGGGAGGCCCTTCTAAAACTAGAAGGCATTTCAAAATATTACGGCACGTTTAAAGCCAACGATCGGATTTCTTTAGAAATCCAACCCGGTGAGATTCACGCGCTATTGGGGGAAAATGGCGCAGGCAAATCAACCCTGGTGAAAATGCTTTATGGCAGTCTACAGCCCGATGAAGGTCGGATTGTATGGCAGGGCGAAGGCGTTGAAATCCCAAATCCGGCGACCGCTCGCGACTTGGGCATTGGCATGGTGTTTCAGCACTTTTCGTTGTTTGACGCGCTTACCGTTGCCGAAAATGTGGCGCTTGCGCTGCCACCGGGCAAATCGCTCAAACAGGTTTCCAAAGAGTTAGAGGAGATTTCCTCTTCTTACGGTTTGCCGCTTAAGGCAAGCGCGCGCATACACGATCTTTCGGTCGGTGAACGACAGCGCGTAGAAATTGTTCGCTGCCTGCTACAGCACCCCAAATTGATCATCATGGATGAGCCCACATCGGTTCTAACACCACAAGAAGCTGAAGACTTGTTCAAGGTGCTGCGTCGACTTTCTGATGAGGGCAAAGCGATCCTTTATATTTCGCACAAATTGGCTGAAGTGCAGGCGCTTTGCCAAGAGGCAACTATTTTGCGACATGGCAAGGTGGTTGGCGAGTGTGTGCCAGCAGATGAGACCCCGATCAGCCTCGCGAAAATGATGGTTGGTTCCGACATTCATGAGATTTCACCGCGCGATGTGCCTGTGGCGCATGGCGAGGTGATGTTGCAAGTCAAAGACCTTTCTCTTGCGGGGATTAGTGGCTTCGACACGGCGCTCAAAGACATAAATTTCATGCTGCACAAAGGTGAAATCTCTGGCGTTGCAGGCATTGCTGGCAATGGGCAAAACGAATTGTTTGATGCAGTTTCCGGCGAACGCTTGAGTGGCAAAGACAATGTGACCATCAAAGGCGAACCTGTTGGGCATCTCAACATCCAAAAGCGTCGCAAATTGGGTGCCATGTTTATATCCGAAGAACGATTGGGGCACGCAGCGGTGCCTGAGTTCTCGTTAAGTGAAAACGTTATTCTGACCCGTCACGGTTTGGAAAAAGACCTAAACAAAGGGCCATTCGTTTCAAGGCGGTCCGCACGCAAAGTAAAAGATAAAATCGTTGAACAATTTGACGTGCGCAAAGGGTCAGACGATCCAGTTGCTCAATCTCTATCGGGCGGCAATTTGCAAAAATTCGTCTTGGGTCGCGAGGTGATGGGCGACGCTGAAATCATCGTGGTCAACCAACCGACTTGGGGTGTGGACGCTGGATCTGCGGCCCATATTCGCCAGACATTGGTGGATTTGGCGGCCAAGGGCGCTGCCATTTTGGTGATTTCGCAAGATTTGGATGAATTGTTTGAGGTGGCGGACGCGATCGCAACACTGAGTGAGGGCAGGCTTTCGCCATTCGTGCCAACGCGCTCAACAGACCGGCATAAGATCGGATTACAAATGACCAGTGGGACCGTTGAAAACGCGTAAGGGCTTTACGTTGTAAAACACCACTTCTGGGGGGAAGGGTAAACTAAATTGAGATTGGAACTTACAAAGCGCAGTACGCCATCAAACCTGATGACTTATCTGTCGCCAATTATTGGGCTCGCTTTGGCCCTGATCGCCGGTGCGATCATGTTCTCGTTTTTGGGCAAACCACCGCTTGGGGCGCTTTACGCCTATTTCATTGAACCGGTCAGCGAAATGTGGAGCGTACATGAGCTTTTGATCAAAGCAGCTCCATTGATATTGATGGGCGCTGGGCTTTGCGTTTGCTACCAATCCAACAATTGGAATATTGGTGCTGAGGGTCAAATGATTATGGGCGGGATGGCCGGCTCAATTCTGCCCGTTATGTTCCCGCAAATTGCCGGTCCATTTGTGTTGCCCGCAATGCTTATCATGGGCGTTTTAGGTGGCATGGCCTATGCGGCGATCCCAGCGCTTTTGAAAACAAAGTTCAAAACCAACGAGATTTTGACCAGCCTAATGCTCGTCTATATCGCCCAACTGTTTCTTGATTGGACAGTGCGCGGCGCGTGGCGCAACCCACAGGGCCTAAACTTTCCTGAAACCCGTCGTTTCGATGACTTTGCACGCATTGCGGAAATGATGCCTGCCGATGGCCGGGCCAATTTCGGCTTTGTTATTGCAATCGTTGTCGCTCTGGCCATTTGGGTGATGATGGCGAAGTCAATGAAAGGCTTTCAAGTCAAAGTGATTGGCGCGAGCCCGAAGGCAGCACGTTTTGCTGGTTTTGATGCAAAGAAAATGGTGTTTTTCGCCTTTTTGCTCGCTGGCGCGACCGCCGGTTTAGCCGGCATCGTCGAAGTCGCAGGCGCATCGGGACAATTGCGCACAACCATTTCACCAGGATACGGCTTTACCGCCATCATTGTTGCCTTTTTGGGAAGATTGAACCCCATTGGCGCCATCGTTGCTGGACTTGTTCTGGCGCTTACTTTTTTGGGCGGTGAAGCCGCGCAAATCTCGCTTGGGGTATCAGACAAAGTTGCCCGGGTTTTCCAAGGGTTGATCCTGTTCTTCGTGCTCGCGTGTGACACGCTCATTCTATATCGCATCCGATTGGTATTTTCTGCCAAACCGGCTAGTCAAAAGGGAGCTGCATAATGGGTATGACCGAAGCAATTTTGCTCACCATTGCCACCGCAGCAACGCCTTTGTTGATCGCGGCGATTGGCGAATTGGTGGTTGAGCGTTCGGGGGTTTTGAACCTTGGGGTTGAAGGCATGATGATTATGGGCGCCGTTGGCGGCTTCATGGCCGCGAACCTAACGGGAAACCCATGGGCTGGCGTCTTGGTTGCCATCGTTTTTGGAGCGCTTACCTCGCTCGCCTTTGCCTTTCTCACCCTTTCATTGGCTGCCAACCAAGTCGCAACAGGCTTGGCTCTAACCATTCTCGGCCTAGGTCTTTCTGGGCTATTGGGTGAAGGGTTTGTTGGCCAAGCGGGCGTTAAGCTGACCAATGTCAACATTCCGGTACTGAGCGATATGCCACTTGTTGGGCCGCTTGTATTTGGCCAAGATCCAATTTTCTACATGTCGATCGCACTTGTTATTGGGGTCAGCTGGTTTTTGTTCACCACGCGCGCGGGCCTTACTTTGCGATCGATTGGTGACAACCACATCTCCGCCCACGCTTTGGGAATCCCGGTTCTGCGTTATCGCTATCTTGCGGTGATGTTTGGCGGTGCTTGCGCGGGCCTTGCGGGCGGGCACCTTTCGCTGGTCTACACGCCACAATGGGTTGAAAATATGAGTGCTGGGCGCGGATGGATAGCGTTGGCGTTGGTGGTATTTGCCTCTTGGCGGCCGTTGCGCGTGCTGGCCGGAGCGTATTTGTTTGGCGCGGTATCGATTGGTCAATTGCACGCCCAAGCCTTGGGCGTTGGTGTGCCATCGCAATTGCTAACTGCCTTGCCATATGTCGCCACAATTGTGGTGCTTGTGTTGATCTCACAAAATGTGCGCACCACACTTATCAACACGCCGGCAATGCTTGGTCGCGCATTTGTACCGGATAGATAGAATCACTTAAACAACGAATAAGAGAAAGTTCTAAACAGGAGAGAAGTCATGAAAAAACTGATTATCGGTCTTGCAGGTGTTGCTGCAATGACCCTTGGTATGGCCTCCGCTGCCGTTGCTGCTGACAAAACAAAGGTTTGCTTTGTTTATGTTGGTTCAAAAACAGACGGTGGCTGGACACAGGCGCACGACATTGGGCGTCAAGAAGTTGAAACTCACTTTGGTGACAAGGTTGAAACTGCTTTTATCGAGAATGTTGCTGAGGGCCCGCAAGCTACAGCGGTTATCGAACGTTTCGCCCGCGCAAAATGTGACATCATTTTCACAACAAGCTTTGGCTTTATGGACCCAACGTTGGAAGTTGCTGCAAAGTTCCCAGACGTGAAATTTGAGCACGCGACAGGTTACAAAACGGCAGACAATGTAACAAGCTACAACTCGCGTTTCTATGAAGGCCGTTACATTCTAGGACAAATCGCTGCCAAGACATCTGAAAAGGGTGTTGCGGGTTACATCGCTTCGTTCCCAATTCCAGAAGTTGTGCAAGGCATCAATGCCTTCACTTTGGGTGCCCAAAGCGTAAACCCAGATTTCAAACTGAAAGTGGTTTGGGTCAACTCATGGTTCGATGCGGGTAAAGAAGCAGATGCTGCAAAAGCTTTGATCGACCAAGGCGTTGACATCTTGACCCAGCACACTGATTCAACTGCCCCAATGCAAGTTGCAGCGGAGCGCGGGATCAAAGCGTTTGGTCAAGCATCTGACATGATTGCAGCGGGTCCAGAAACTCAGCTAACCGCGATCATCGATACTTGGGGCGCATACTACATCAAGCGTGTTCAAGCTGTCATGGATGGCACTTGGGAAACCCAATCAACTTGGGACGGTTTGGTTGACGGCATTCTAGATATGGCGCCTTACACCAACATGCCAGATGATGTGAAAGCAATGGCTGAAGCTACAGAAGCAGCGATTATCGCTGGTGATCTGCACCCATTCACTGGCCCTGTGATGAAGCAAGACGGCTCTGTTTGGCTAGAAGACGGTGAAGTGGCAGAAGACGGCGTGCTTCTGGGTCTAAACTTCTACGTTAAAGGCGTAGACGACCAGCTGCCACAATAGTAGCGATCAAATATTTGTTTTAGGGCGGCCTCCGGGTCGCCCTTTTTCGTTTTGATCAGCCGGTAAAATGCTAGCAACACCAGACAAAAAGCGCTAAGATTTCGCATGGAAAAAAGCATACTCGACAAAGCCACTTTATCCCGCATGATCAAAGCGGGTGCGAACAAAGAACCTGCCGATTTAGTGATTAAAAACGTCCAGCTTCTGGACGTGATGAGCGGTGAAATAAACTCGTCCGATGTCGCAATAGTTGCAGATCGGATTGTGGGCACCCACTCCACATATGTTGGCAAAGAAGAGATTGATGGCGCTGGCCGTTATTGTGTGCCGGGCTTCATAGATACGCATTTACATATTGAAAGTTCGTTGGTCACACCGCTTGAGTTTGACCGTTGCGTGTTGCCCTATGGGGTGACAACTGTGATCTGCGATCCGCACGAAATCGCCAATGTGTTGGGTCGCGAAGGAATTGAGTATTTCTTAGCCTCGTCCGAACGCTCGATCATGGACATCAAGATCAATTTGTCCTCCTGCGTTCCGGCAACCGCTTTTGAAACCGCTGGCGCTGAATTGCTGATTGAGGATTTGCTGCCCTATCGTGATCATCCAAGCGTTATCGGTTTGGCAGAGTTCATGAATTTTCCTGGGGTGCTTGCCTGCGCGCCGGAAGTGATCGACAAACTCCATGCTTTCCAAGACGGACATATTGATGGGCATGCACCGCTCCTTTCCGGCGACGACCTCAATGGCTATCTCGCGGCTGCGATCCGCACCGACCATGAGGCGACGAGCGCCCAAGAGGCCCGCGAGAAACTTAAGAAAGGCATGGCTATTTTGATCCGTGAAGGATCAGTTTCAAAGGATCTGAATGCCCTAGCCGAAGTATTGGATGAGAACACGTCAAGTTTTATGGGGCTTTGCACGGACGACCGCAATCCACTCGATATTCATGAAGAAGGTCACTTGGACAGCTTAATCCGTCGCCTGATTGCCAAGGGTTGCCCAACCCATCATGTCTATCGCGCGGCCGGCACGTCAGCAGCGCGCATATTCGGATTGAACGATCGCGGCATGGTCGCACCGGGCTGGAAGGCCGATTTTGTGCTGCTTGATAGCTTAGAAGAATGCCGGGTTTCAGATGTGATCATGTCTGGTGAATTGGTCACCAATGAGCGCTTCGCGCAACGCGAGATGGTGGACGCTGTCGGATTGTCTTCAATGAAGGCAAAACCGCAAACAGCTGAAAGCTTCAAGGTGCCGGTGAAGCCGGGGCGTAACTTAACGCCGATGATGGGTGTGAAGCCAGGACTGATCCTGACCTTCCGCGAAGAAGGCGCTTTGCCGGTCGACAATGGCTTCTTACAGCCGGATATCGCACAAGACGCCGTGCAGGTTTCAGTCGTTGAACGGCATGGGATCAACGGCAATATTGGTCATGGCTTTGTTAAAGGGTTTGGCCTACAGCGCGGCGCCATTGGCTCATCCGTTGGGCATGACAGCCACAACATCACGGTGATTGGTGCCACCCACGAAGACATGGCCGTGGCCACAAACCGCATTATTGAAATGCGGGGTGGTTTTGTGGTCGCCGACAAAGGCAAGGTGGTTGCTGAATTGGCACTGCCAATTGCCGGGTTGATGAGCGAATTGCCGTTTGAAGAGGTGGCGCATGAGCTTGAAAAATTACGCGAAGCCGCACACGAACTAGGGTGCGTATTGCCCGAACCATTTTTGCAGGTGGCTTTCCTCGCCCTGCCGGTCATCCCGCACCTCAAGATGACAGATCGCGGCTTGTTCGACGTGGACGTATTTGATTTCGTAGATTGAGTTTTTACGCGCAGCCGTCGCGAACATTCGTTCGCTTCCCCGGCACCCCCTAAATCTTTTTTGCGCCGCCGTCGCGAACATTCGTTCGCTTCCCCGGCACCCCCGCCAAATGGTGCCACGCGCTAGCGTTGCCAGCTTGATTGGTTCCGGATCGTGGGCCGGGACGGTGACAAAAGAAAACTCGACGACCCGAACCGCCCCGCACTCGATGCGGGGCCAAGAACCCGTGTTAGTTTAGACCGGTTTTCAAGGCTTCACCGGCCACATAGGTTTCTACAATCGTGCGGTCGTCGCCGGCTGTTTGCAATAAGAACAGCTCCTCTTCGAGTGTTGTGACGGTTTCCATACGCACTTGCATTGCTGGAGTTGCGTTGGCGTTGAGCACCACAATGTCGGCATCTGTGCCAACATCTAACGTGCCGATCTTGTCTTCAAGCGACAGGGCACGCGCATTGCCCAATGTGATCTGATAAATCGACGTCAGCGGGTTCATGCGCTGACCTTGCAAATTGAGGATTTTATAACCCTCATCAAGCGTTCGAAGCATTGAATAGTTGGTGCCCCCACCCACATCAGTGGCAATGGCGATTCGACCCTTCCCCTCAGGCCCGGCAACCCGATTCCAGTTGAACAAGCCCGATCCGATAAACAGATTTGAGGTAGGGCAAAACACCGCGACAGACCCCGTTTCGATCATCGCGTCGCGTTCGCGGTCTTCAAGGTGGATACAATGGCCAAATAACGCCTTCTCACCTGTCAGCCCATAGTGCTCGTAGATATCGAAATAGTCCTTGCGCTCGGGATAAAGCGATTTGGTGAACTCAATCTCCGCTTTGTTTTCACTCAAATGGGTTTGGATGTGCAGATCGGGATGCTCGTTGGCCAACGCCCCGGCCATTTCCAATTGTTCAGGCGTTGAGGTGATCGCAAAGCGCGGGGTGATCGCATAATGGTTGCGGCCCTTGCCGTGCCATTTCTCAATCAATGTTTTGCTGTCGTCATAGCTTGATTGCGGCGTGTCGGTCAGCGCTTTTGGCGCCTCCCGGTCCATCATCACTTTACCGCCCAGCATAAGCATGTTGCGCCGCATCGCTTCGTCAAAATATGCGTCAACGGATTCAGGGTGCACCGAGCAATAGGCAACAGCTGTGGTGGTGCCGTGCCGGATGATTTCATCATAGAAGTGGCCTGCGATCTTTTTGGCGTGTGCCTGATCGCCAAAGCGCTGTTCTTCGACGAATGTGTAGGTATTCAACCATTCTAGAAGCGAGCCTGCGTAAGATCCCAAAACTTGCATTTGCGGGAAATGAATGTGGGTATCGATAAATCCTGCAGTGATGATATGCGGGCGGTGGTCAACCACTGCAACGCCATCTGTCGCTTGCGCTTTGACATCGGCAAACTCACCGCGCGCAACAATGGTGTCACCATCGATCAGAAGCGCACCATCTTCAATGTAAGTATAGCATTCATGATCTTCGCGCGCCTTTGGCGCGTCGTTGAAACTCAAGACGCGGCCCCGCAAAATCTTTTGGGTCATCTTTGACTATCCTTTTGAAGCGCTTTTGTACCATGTGATGAGCAATTGACGTTCTTCGTCGCTCATCTCAGTGACATTGCCCGGCGGCATCGCGTGGGTGCGCCCCGCTTGAATGTATATTTCGTGGGCGTAAGTAGCAATCGCGACATCATTGTCCAAAATCACGTCTTTTGGTGCTTGCGCAACGCCATCCCAAACAGGTTCCGCCGTATGGCACATTGAACAGCGACCAATTACGGTGTCGCGTGCTTCTTCAAAATGCGTGTCGGCCATCATGATCTCAGCTTGCTTGCTGGCCACAGTGTCTTCGGTAATACCGCCAATTTTAGGATTGGTAGAAAGCCACATAATGCAAATGAACAAAACGGCAGCCACAAACCATGTCCAATAAAGGTTTTCACCTTTGAGGTGCTTGGTGTTGAAGAAGTGCCGAATGAGCACGCCGATTAAGAACACCAGTGCCGCAATCACCCAATTATACTGCGTGGCGAATGCTAGCGGATAATGGGTGGACAACATCAAGAACAGAACTGGCAGTGTGAGATAATTATTGTGCACCGACCGTTGTTTGGATTGTTTGCCCAAGGCCGGGTCCGGTGATTTACCTGCTTTTAGATCAACAACGATGATTTTTTGGTTCGGGATGATGATGAAAAACACATTGGCTGACATGATGGTAGCTGTGAACGCGCCCAAATGCAGCAACGCGGCGCGCCCAGTGAAGAGCTGCGTGTAGCCCCAAGCCATCGCCACCAGCACCACAAACAAAAAGAGCATCAAACCAATGTCAGATTTGCCCAAAGGCGATTTGCACAATTGGTCATATATGATCCAACCGACAGTCAGGGAGGCAATGGAAATAAGGATTGCGACAGGCGACGAGACGTCCAGCACATTGCGATCGATCAGATAAAGATCCGCGCCCACATAATAAACGATAGCGAGCATGGCAAAGCCTGAAAGCCAAGTTGAATAGGCTTCCCATTTGAACCAAATGAGATGCTCAGGCATGTTTTTTGGCGCAACCATGTATTTTTGGATGTGGTAGAATCCACCGCCATGCACTTGCCATTCTTCGCCTTGCACGCCTTTGGGCAGAGATTCGGTTTTACGCAAACCTAAATCGAGTGCGATAAAGTAAAAGCTGGAGCCTATCCACGCGATGCCGGCGATCACATGCAGCCACCTAACGCCAAAGCTCAGCCATTCGAACATAATTGCACTATCTGGCATCGACCATTCCCCCACCTGTATGATTAGCGACCAGTTGCCCCATCTGGTCCAACGTCTGCATAATCTCAGCAACAACGAAAGCGGCGATAATTTCGGGCCGCTTGTCTGTTCCCTTTTGCACACCTATTGGGCAAATCAATTTTCCAGCGTCCACATCCCCGTCATAAGCCTCGCGCAACCAGCTCTTGAATGTCGCGCGTTTTGTTTTCGATCCGATCATGCCCACGTAAGAAAAATGACCAAGGGACAATGCTTCCCCTGCGATCAGAAAATCAAGCGCGTGATCATGTGTCAGCACCACAATTGCACTGCCAGGTTTTGCGTCGCGCAACTCAGCCTCTGGCAAAGGGGATAGTCGCTTCTCAACGCCCTTAATCGACGGCAGTTCGCTTTCGCGCTGATCAATCAATATCGGGTTCACTGGCAACAAGCTAAGCGCGCGTGCAAGGGCCTTGCCCACATGGCCCGCGCCAAAAATCAAAATGTCAGGCTGCGCAAAACGCTCGGCTTCCGACCGTTGCAAGATCATCTCTGATGCGGCAACAGCCAAATTGATGCGCACATGTCCGCCGCAACATTGGCCAATTTCAGGGCCAAGTGGCACGTCCAAGTGTTTTGATGATTGCCCATTGCGCAGCATTTTGCGCGCTTCATCGGTCATCATATATTCCAGTTGCCCGCCGCCAATGGTGCCGATCACATCATGTGCGCTCACTAGCATCCATGCGCCAACCTCACGCGGTGACGATCCTTTGACACCGCTAATCTGCACATCAATGGCAGGGTCGGCATCCAAGAAATTTTGCACTTGTGTGGGTGAAAGCGCCATTGCCTTGCTAGTTCCCCTTGAGCCTATTGACCGCCATCAAAATCCGTTCAGGCGTTGCGGGCGCGTCAAGGCGCGGGCACTTCTTGTAGTCAGCGACCGAGGCAACTGCCATCGACAAAGCTTCAAGCACGGAGATCGCTAACATAAATGGTGGCTCGCCGACCGCCTTTGAGCGTCGGATGGTTTGTTTGTGGTTTTCTGACCAGTTGACCAAATTCACATTGAATTGGCGCGGTCTGTCGGACGCAACGGGGATTTTGTAAGTTGAAGGCGCATGGGTTTTCAACTGACCTTCTTTTGACCACCACAATTCTTCGGTGGTCAGCCAGCCCATACCTTGCACAAATGCACCTTCCACTTGGCCCTTATCAATCGCCTCATTGATTGAGCGCCCGACATCGTGCAGCACGTCAGTGCGCTCAACGAAATACTCGCCCGTCAGCGTATCGATCACCACTTCAGAAATCGCAGCGCCATAAGAGAAGTAGTAAAATGGCGTGCCTTTACCCGCGTCACGGTCCCAGTGAATATCCGGCGTTTTGTAAAATCCGGTGGCTGATAGCTGCACCCGGTTCATATAGGCGTCTTTGACCAATTCCGCGAATGGGATTTTGGTGTCGCCCATTACAAGATGGTTGTCGACAAATCGTGCTTCCGCCGGACCGATGCCGTACTTTTCGGTGGCGAACGCAATCAAACGACCTTTGATTTTTTGCGCCGCATCTGCAGCTGCCATGCCGTTCAAATCTGTGCCCGATGAGGCGGCTGTGGCAGATGTGTTCGGCACTTTGTCGGTGCGTGTTGCCGTTACTTTAATGGTTGAAATATCAACCTGAAATTCATCCGCCACCACTTGCGCCACTTTGGTGTAGAGACCCTGGCCCATCTCTGTGCCGCCATGGTTGAGCTGGATGGTGCCATCATTATATACATGCACCAATGCTCCGGCCTGATTGTACCAGGTGGCGGTGAAAGAGATGCCGAATTTGACCGGCGTCAACGCTATGCCTTTTTTCAGGATGCGGCTGGACTTATTGAACTCAATAACCGCTGCGCGACGTTCTTGGTAGTCGGCACTTGTCTCAAGTTCATCAACAATGCGCTCAATAATACAGTCGGTTACTTCTTGGTGGTAAGGCGTAAGGTTCCTGTCTTTGCCGCCGTAGAAATTCGCACGCCGTACCTCAAGCGGGTCCTTGCCCAGCGCATAGGCGATCTCTTCGATCAACCGCTCACCACCCAACATGCCTTGCGGGCCACCAAAGCCCCTAAAGGCGGTATTGGATACCGTGTTGGTTTTTAGTGGCAGCGAGCGCAGCTCTACGTCCGGTAGGAAATAGCAGTTGTCGACATGAAAAAGTGCGCGGTCGGTCACGGGCCCTGACAGGTCGGCAGAGAATCCGCAGCGTGCCGCAAAATCTGCGTCCAGCGCTAAGATTTTGCCATTCTCGTCAAAGCCCACATCATAGCTTGCGACAAAGTCGTGCCGCTTGCCGGTCGCGACTATATCGTCATCGCGGTCAGGTCGGATTTTAACCGCTCGGTTGTGCTTTTTAGCCGCCAATGCCGCAACCGCTGCAAACAGACTGCCTTGGGTCTCCTTGCCGCCAAATCCGCCGCCCATGCGTCGCACTTGCACATTAACCGCATTCGCCGAGGTGCCCAAAACATGGCCGACCATATGCTGGATTTCGGTTGGGTGCTGGGTGGAGGAAAAAACCGTCACCTCATCATCTTCGCCCGGGATTGCCATGGCGATATGTCCTTCAAGATAGAAGTGATCTTGCCCGCCAATTTCCATTTCGCCTTTGATACGATTTGGGGCATTTTCAAGCGCGGGTTTTGGATCACCGCGTTTTAGTTTTAGTGGCTTGGTGACCAATTCTGCGCCAGCTTGTTGCGCAGACTTCACGTCTAGAAGCGCTTCTGCTTGGTCATATTCAACCTTAGCCAAATGCGCGGCGCGGCGCGCTTGATCGCGGGTTTCAGCGATAACCGCGAACATGGGTTGTCCGTAAAACTGCACTTCGGCATCGGCAAAAACCGGCTCATCATGCAACCCTGTTGGGCTGACGTCATTTTCACCCGGGATATCATCTTTCGTCAGCACATCAATCACACCGGGAGCTCGGCGCACAGCATCCAAGTTCATCGAAATGATTTGACCATGGGCACAAGTTGAGAGCCCAAGATATGCGTGCAACGTGCCTGCAGGCTCGATCATATCGTCGAGATATTCGGCTTGTCCTGCTACATGTTTATGCGCTGATTCATGAGCTAGAGATTGGTGCACGCCCCCTTTTATTGGCTTGTTCATGACAGCGCCTCCAAAGTTGAGGCCTGGTGCAACTCATCCAAGCTCACCGCGTTCTCATCGGCATTTTCAAAATAGAAGCGCTCGAGCAGGTTCTGCGCCGCTGCCATGCGATATTCAGCTGAAGCACGCCAATCGCTAAGCGGTTTGTAATCTTGTTCAAACAAAGATTTGGCATCAAGGATTGACCGCTCAGACCATGGTGCACCGGTCAGCGCCTGTTCGACTTGCGTTGCGCGTTTGGGCGTGCCCGCCATGCCGCCAAAGGCGATGCGGATATCTTTGATCCGTCCGTCTTCGATCTGCGCACTGAAGGCACCGCAAAGTGCAGAAATGTCTTCGTCGCGACGTTTTGAGATTTTGTAGCAGTTGAACACTTGATCTTCCGATGGCAGCGGAATGGCTACTTGTTCCACGAACTCACCGGGCACACGATCTTGCTTGCCATATTCAATGAAGAAATTTTCTAGGTCCAACGTGCGCCGCTCATCACCTTTGCGCAATGTGATAGTTGCACCTAGCGCTATTAGCGGTGGTGGCGTATCACCGATGGGTGAGCCGTTGGCGATGTTGCCGCCTACGGTGCCCATATTGCGCACTTGCTCGCCGCCAATTCGGCGCCAAAACTGCGAAATTTGCGGTATATGATCATCAATTACCGTCAGCATGTCCGAATAGCTCGCGCCACCGTCAATCTTGATTGCCTCATCACAAACTTCGATATTGCGGAAATCATTGAGCCTTGCGGTAAAAACCACCGGCGAGATATCGCGCATGAATTTGGTGACCCAAAGCCCCACATCGGTTGAACCGGCAACAATCGTCGCTTCAGGGTTTTGCGCAAAAATTTGTGCGAATTGATTAAGCGTTGCCGGGGCAAACAGTTTTTCACCATCGGCTTCAATTGCTAGCATTTGATCATCTTGAATTGATTTCAATTGCGCGATGATGTTCGCTTTCTCAGCGATCAAATAGTCGTCTTTGAGTTTGCCGTGCGCGTTGATATCCAACGCGGCTTTGATGATTGGCTGATAGCCTGTGCAACGGCACAGATTGCCCTGCAAATAGCGCTCAATCATTGCCACATCTGGGTCGGTTTCGTTCATCCACATGGCATATAGCGACATCACAAAGCCGGGTGTGCAAAAGCCGCATTGGGAGCCGTGATGCTCAACCATCGCCTGCTGGATCGGATGAAGCTGACCGTCGTTGCCTTTAAGATGCTCGATGGTGACCACATGACAGCCATCAAGCGATCCAACAAAGCGGATACAGGCATTGACGCTTTCATATTTCAGTTGCTCGCCATCAAACCGCCCAACCAAAACGGTGCACGCGCCACAGTCACCTTCCGCACAACCCTCTTTGGTGCCACGCAGGGTCTGATCAAGCCGCAAGAAATCCAGCAATGTTTGGGTGGCAGGCACCGCGTCTCGTTCAATGAGCTGATCGTTGAGCAGGAATTTCAATGTATGGCGCATCGACAAGATCTAGCTCCCGCGATAGGTGGAAAAACCGTAAGGCGAAACCAGTAGCGGCACGTGATAATGCGCTGTTTCATCCGCTACGACAAATTGGATGGGCACCACATCCAAGAACTGGCCATTTTCAAGCACTGTGCCCTGCGCGGCAAAATAGTTGCTCACATGAAAGCGCAATTCATAACGACCCTTCCGCAGGTTAGTTGCATCGCGCATGGGGGCGTCACAACGACCATCATCGTTTGTTTGGGTACTTACAAGCGGTTCAGTATTTCCGGTTTCTAGGTCGAACAATTCGATTTTCATGCCCGCTGCGGGGCAACCGCGCGCGGTGTCCAGAACATGGGTTGTCAGCTTGCCTGTGGTGTTTGGATTGGTCATTTGTCCCCCTAGTCGACACCCTTTGTCCTTCAAAACACTGGTAAAAGTCAAGATTTTTTAACAAATGGTCAAAAATTAACGCTTGAGCTATAATACGCAATGAATGCTTGTGCGATTGACCAAATCAGGCGCACGGCTCATCTTAACAAAAACTATTAGATTTGGCGCGCAAAGGCCAATGAGATCTATGACGGACAAACAAGTGACGAAATCTATTCGATATGACCGCGATATGCTTGGCTATGGTGCGAACCCGCCTAAAGCCAACTGGCCCAACAATGCAAAAATCGCCATGCAATTTGTATTGAATTATGAAGAAGGCGGCGAAAACTGCCTTTTGCATGGAGATGCCGCATCAGAAGCCTTCTTGTCCGAGATTGTGGGCGCGCAGCAATGGCCGGGGCAACGCCATTGGAATATGGAATCGATTTACGAATATGGATCGCGCGCCGGTTTTTGGCGGTTGCACCGCTTATTCACCGAGCATGATGTGCCTGTCACCGTTTATGGTGTGGCCACGGCCCTAGCCCGCTCACCAGAGCAAGTGGCTGCGATGCAGGATGCGGATTGGGAAATTGCATCGCATGGGTTGAAGTGGATTGAATATAAAGACTTTGATCGCGACGCCGAAGAAGCCCATATGCGGGAAGCTATTCAACTCCATTATGAAGTAACGGGCGAACACCCAAAGGGCTGGTACACCGGGCGATGTTCTGCCAATACGGTCGATCTGGCTAGCGAAATTGGTGATTTTGCCTATGTGTCGGATAGCTACGCGGACGATTTGCCCTATTGGTACGACAATGGCGACAAGGCGCAATTGGTTATCCCTTATACGCTGGATACAAATGATATGCGCTTCGCGGCCGTACAAGGCTTTAATGCGGGCGACCAGTTTTATTGCTACCTCAAAGACAGCTTTGACAGTCTTTACGCAGAGGGTGCGGCTGGCACTCCGAAAATGCTCAATATCGGATTGCACTGCCGTTTGGTCGGACGCCCGGGGCGCATTGCAGCGCTTAAGCGCTTTATCGAATATGTAAAAAGCCATGATGATGTGTGGATTGCCAAGCGCATCGAGATCGCTGATCATTGGGCAAAAACACACCCATTCGTGAAACGGGCCAACCGCCCATCAACAATGACCAAGCCCAAATTTGTTGAACAATTTGGTGGCATTTTTGAGCATTCGCCTTGGATTGCAGAACGGGCCTATGAACGCGAAATGGGTGCCGCCCACGACACGGCGATTGGGGTACATTCCGTACTTGCGGCAGAATTTCGCAAAGCCAGTAATGATGAGCGCATGGGGGTGTTGCGAGCGCACCCTGATTTGGCGGGCAAGTTAGCCGCAGCCAAACGCCTAACCGCAGAATCGACCGCCGAACAGGCATCCGCCGGACTTGATGCGTTGACCGATGAGGAACGCGCGCGCTTTACCGAGTTAAACCAAGCCTATGTGAAAAAGCATGGTTTCCCATTTATCATTGCGGTGAAAGGTCTCAACAAGGATCAAATTCTTGCGCAGTTTGAACTGCGCATTCACAATGACAGTGAAACTGAGTTTTCAACCGCGTGCCGCCAAGTTGAACGAATTGCACTGCTGCGCTTAAAGGACATGCTGGACTGATATGAGCCGTTCAAAATACTACGCCCCCACCGGTGGCTTGCCACCACAAAGCCAATTGATGACCGGTCGCGCCATCTTCACAGATGCCTATGCGGTGATCCCCAAAGGCGTGATGAGCGACATCGTTACCTCTTATTTGCCCCACTGGAACAAAACACGCGCATGGATTATTGCGCGACCATTGTCGGGCTTTGCTGAGACCTTTTCGCAATATATCGTCGAGGTTTCGCCGGGCGGAGGTTCCGACCAACCAGAACCCGATCAAGGCGCGCAGGGCGTATTGTTTGTGGTGGAAGGCGAATTGGACATCACCATTGATGGCACCGCGCATCGGATGGCCGAGGGAGGCTATGCGTTTATCCCAGCGGCCACTCATTGGACCGCACAGAACAAGACAGACCACCCCGCCAAATTCCATTGGATTAGAAAGCAATATGAAGCGGCTGATGGCATCCCAGCGCCAACCGCATTTGTCACCAATGAAAAACTAGTTGCCGCCAACCCAATGCCCGACACGAACGGCGCATGGGCCACCACGCGCTTTGTCGAGCCGGACGATTTGCGGCACGACATGCACGTCAACATCGTCACGTTTGAACCGGGCGGCGTGATCCCGTTTGAGGAAACCCATGTAATGGAGCATGGGCTTTATGTGCTTGAGGGCAAAGCGGTTTACAAGCTCAACACCGACTGGGTTGAAGTGGAAGCGGGTGACTTTATGTGGCTTCGCGCATTTTGCCCGCAAGCGTGTTACGCTGGTGGCCCGGGCAAGTTCCGCTATTTACTTTATAAGGATGTGAACCGGCACCCTAAGTTGCGCATTGGAGGTTAGGCAAATGGAACGCATCAATATTGAGCCATTGACCGAAGAGCAATTTGCGCCATTTGGTGAGGTCATTGATCTAAACAAGGCCGAGAATTTTGAGATTAATAATGGCATGTGCACGCGCTTCAATGATCTCGCTACCGTTGAATTGGGTGGCAAAGATGCGCGACCATTGGTGAATGTGTTTCGTGGCAAGCCCTATGACTTGCCGCTGCATTTAAAGATGGTTGAGCGCCACCCTTTGGGTTCGCAAGCCTTTATCCCCATGACCAAGCGTCCCTTCTTGGTGATCGTTGCGCCAGATACGGATGGTGTTCCTGGCACGCCTTTGGCATTTCTGACCAAGCCGGGGCAAGGCATCAATATTGGGCAAAATGTCTGGCATGGCGTACTCACCACACTGGGTGAAGTCAGCGATTTTGTGGTGGTTGACCGCGGCGGCCGCGGCGAGAACCTAGAAGAGTATTTCTTTGACGAAGGCTATTTGGTCGATTTCGCGGACTAACGGCGATCCAATTTGCGGCCTAACACCAGTGAGCTTTGCGTGCGGCGCACGCCGGGGATCAAAGCAATCTCATCGATCACTTCATCAATATCTTCAAGCTGAGGCGCTTCAACCGAGACAAGCAAATCGAACTCGCCACTAATAGCAAGGCTTAGTTTCACCTCGGGAAAGCTGGCGAGCTTTTCGTTGATCTGCTTGTTTTGCTGCTGCAAAACTTCAATCAACACAAACGCCTCAACCATTTGCTGCCCTGGATCTTGCGCAAGTTTCACCGTGTAACCGGTTATATATCCAAGCCGTTCCAGCCGCGTGATACGCTCATGCACTGTGGTGCGGGCAATGCCGAGTTTTTTGGCAATTTCGGAGGTTTTTGCGCGGGCGTTGGCCTGAAGCAACGCCACGAGTTCGCGGTCCAAATCGTCTCGTAATATGCGCGTTGCCAACCTGCCCTCCAAATCTTTTGTGACGATTCCCCGTCATTATGACGATATCCCTCATTTGCCTTTTTCGCAATTGATTCAGCGAAAAGCTTGGTTAATCAACTCTTTACAACCGTCATTATGACGAAAAAATCTATCCTTTTGCGTGAAAATGACGAGAAACAGTCTTTTGGATTGCTATGTTCTGACAATGAATTGGAGGACAATCGGGGCAATATCTTTTCCAACTTTGAGGGACAAATATGAATTGGGAAGTTTTGGTTGTTGGCGGCGGTAAGATTGGCCGTATGGTTGCGGTGATCTTGCAAAACGCTCCAGAGTTCAACGTCACAATTGCTGACGCAGACGAGAAAATGCTTGCCGAAGTGGCTGCACTTGGCATTGCAACGCAGAAAGTCGATGTTGGTAACGAGGCGGAGCTTTTGAGCGCACTTGATGGCAAGAACGCTGTTCTAAGCGCTGCGCCCTATTTCTTGACCCCAGCAATCGCTACCGCTGCGAAAAAAGCTGGCGCGAACTATTTCGACCTCACCGAAGATGTGAAGTCCACCAAATTTGTGATGGAATTGGCTAAAGACGCCAAATCCGCCTTTATGCCACAGTGTGGCTTGGCACCTGGATTTGTTGGCATTGCAGGCTATCACTTGGCCAAACAGTTTGACAGCATCGAAGACTTGTCAATGCGCGTCGGCGCGTTGCCACGTTACCCAACAAATGCACTTAAATATAATCTGACCTGGTCGACCGAAGGTTTGGTCAACGAATATTGCAACCCATGCGAAGCATTGGTTGATGGCAAACTCAAAGAAGTTGCGCCGCTTGAGAATTTGGAAAATTTCTCACTTGATGGCATCGACTATGAAGCATTTAACACGTCTGGTGGTTTGGGCACGTTGTGCGATACGCTCGCTGGCCGCGCGCAGAATGTTTCTTACCGCTCAATTCGCTATCCGGGTCACCGCGACATTCTGAATATCTTGCTCAACGACCTAAAACTGAACAAGCGCCAAGACCTAATGTGCGAGATCTTTGAAAATGGATTGCCGCGCACACGCCAAGACCAAGTCACTGTGTTCTGCACTGCAACCGGCATGATTGATGGACAGTTTGAAGAGCGCTCGTTCGTCAACGTATCCACATCAATGGAAGTTGCTGGTCGTGATTGGAGCGCGATCCAAATCACAACCGCCGCAGGGGTGACCGCTGCGATGGATCTGATGCGTCAGGGCCGCTTGCCAAATGAAGGCTTTGTTCGCCAAGAGCAAATCGACCTAGAAGAGTTTTTGGCGAACCGCTTTGGTGCCCTATATCTGGGCAAACCATTTGAAACACGGGGTGCGACACCAAAAGCGGCATAAGGGTTCGCTCGCTGAACCACTATACAATTTGCGCAAAACACATGCACAAATTGCAAAATGAGGGGTCACTTTTGAGCATATCTTTGTCTATTCAAAAGATTGCTGACCCTTCATAATCAATTTTCGCGATGTCGGTGAAAGCTGACATTGCGTTCGTCACGAGAGGGGTGACAGGTTTTGGTTGGAGGACCGAAGCCAAGCGTGAACGCTCGACAAATGAGCAAGCGCCTAAATGAGGGAGGAACATGGCTATTCCATTTTGCCGACAAGAACACTTGTTCAATCGACAGTGCGTGCGCATCATTGCGCGGCGTGGAAATGTGTGCCAATTGCGTTCCCGAAAAACAAATAATAGTAGGGTAACGGACAATTTTGCTGCGATGAGCGTGCTTAAGCCTATGCAATCGTTTCAAAATATGTCTACTCTTTGACCAAAGAGTTCAAGAAAGCACAGATGCCAGAAAATCAAGTTCCCGTCATTGAAATCCGCGATCTTCACAAGAGCTACGGCGCTTTGGAAGTTTTAAAGGGCGTCGACATTGTCGCCAACAAAGGTGACGTGGTGAGCCTGATTGGCTCATCGGGTTCAGGCAAATCGACATTGCTGCGTTGCGCAAACTTGCTCGAAGACAGTCAGCAAGGTGAAATCCTGTTTGATGGCGCCCCAATCAAATGGAAGGGCGAAGGGCTGAACCGGCACCCGGCGGACAAGGCACAAGTGATCGCGGTGCGCACAAACCTTTCCATGGTGTTCCAGCAGTTCAATCTGTGGTCGCACATGACGATTTTGCAAAATGTGATGGAAGCGCCGCTGACCGTTTTGGGCCAAGACCCTGCCGAAGTTGAGGAGCGCGCCCGCATGCTGTTGGACAAGGTCGGCATTGGCGACAAGTGCGATGTGTTCCCCGCTATGCTTTCTGGCGGGCAACAGCAACGCGCAGCGATTGCCCGCGCGTTGGCAATGGAACCTGAAGCCTTGTTGTTTGACGAGCCAACATCTGCGCTTGATCCTGAATTGGAGCAAGAGGTGGTGAAGGTGATCAAGGACTTGGCCAAAGAAGGGCGCACCATGCTTCTGGTGACCCACGATATGAAATTGGCCGCCGATGTTTCGGACAATGTTGTGTTTTTGCACCAAGGCAAATTGGAAGAGCAAGGCCCACCGGCCGAGCTGTTTGGCAATCCGAAATCGGAACGGCTTAAGCAATTCCTGAGCGCTGGAAATCACGCCTAGCGTTTGGGCAATAACAAGCGAGAAAACGAGCTTTACTAAGGGAGACCAAAATGAAGAAACTACTTTTGTCAGCCGCTGTGTTGGCGATGAGCACAAGCTTTGCATTTGCGGACACAGTTCGCATGGGCACAGAGGGCGCATACCCTCCATATAACTTCATCAACGATGCTGGCGAAGTTGACGGTTTTGAGCGTGAGTTGGGCGATGAGCTCTGCAAACGCGCTGAGTTGACTTGTGAGTGGGTAACTAACGAGTGGGATTCTATTATCCCGAACTTGGTTTCAGGCAACTACGACACAATCATCGCTGGCATGTCAGTGACGGATGAGCGTGACGAAGTGATCGACTTCACACAAGACTACATTCCACCAAGCCCATCTGCGATTGCAGCTCTGTCTGACGGCATCAATTTGGGCTCTGCGGTTATCGCGGCGCAAACAGGCACAATTCAAGCGGCATACATTGCTGAATCTGGCGCAACCTTGGTTGAGTTTGCAACACCAGACGAAACAATTGCCGCTGTGAAAAATGGCGAAGCTGACGCTGTTTTGGCCGACAAAGACTTCCTTGCGCCAATCGTTGCAGAATCAAATGGCGAACTTGTATTCACTGGCCCTGATGTATCAATCGGCGGCGGTGTAGGCATGGGCCTTCGCGAATCTGACGGCGAACTACGCGCTAAGTTCAACACTGCTATCTCTTCAATGAAGGCTGATGGCACATTGAACACTATGCTGAAAAAGTGGTTCGGCGACGAAATCGCAACCTACGAATAAGCACAAATAAACAGATTGGCGGGGCGGCACTTGGCTGCCCCTCCAATTGCAACTACATCGAGATTTCATGTTTTCATTTTGCGCAGAACCTAAAACGCTCGAAGGCGTGACTTGGCTCGCCTGCTACCTCACCACTGGCAAACATATCGCATTTTATGGCTCGTTCATCACCGTTATGGTGTTGATCGCGATCACCGCGCCTGTTGCCTTGTTGTTTGGATTTGGCGGCGCAACCGCAGCACGCTCAACCATTGCGCCATTGCGCTGGTTTGGCAAAGGCTACACAGCCATAGTGCGCGGCATCCCTGACATTGCGTTCTTTTTGTTCTTCGTGATCGCACTCGATCAAGCTTTTGAGTTTTTGCGCCACAAGGTGCTTTGCCCCGAATGGACGGACCCGATCCGCCAGGGCAATGATTTTGTGGTTTGCTCCGCGGCCAAATTGCCGCTTTCTTCTTCTCCACAATGGGTGCATGAAACCTACGGCTTTTTCTTGGCCGTCTTAACATTCGCCATTGTTTTTGGCGCTTTTGCGGCCAACGTTTTATATGGCGGCATGCGCGCCGTGCCGCGCGGCCAACTGGAAACGGCCGAAGCATATGGCATGTCGCGTCGCCAGACATTTTGGCGCATTTTGGTGCCACAAATGTGGGTCTATGCGCTGCCTGGCCTGTCCAATCTTTGGATGATTTTGATCAAGGCGACCCCTTTGCTGTTCCTGCTTGGCGTTGAGGATATTGTTTATTGGGCACGCGAACTTGGTGGCTCGAAAACCCAAGTCTTCTCCTATCCGCATGGGGATTGGCGGCTTTATTATTTCCTTGGCCTTTTGGTATTCTATCTTGCGCTGACCAAGGTAAGCGAAGTGGCCCTTGCCAAACTGATGGCGCGCCTAACCAAAGGCCAAGCCACAATGGGCGGCGAAGCCCAGCGTAAGGCGGTGGCATCATGAACGCTTGCTTGCAAACCATCGCAGATTACAGCTTCCGCTCAATTGGTTTTGGCGAACGTTTACTGCCAAAAACTGACTTCACCTTGTGCCAACAATTCACCCTTATTGGGTCGGGCATGTTGTGGAACATCTATTTTGGCCTCATCGCATTGATTGCTGGATTCTTTTTGGCGACCGCAATTGCGGTGGCGAAAAACTCCAATAGCTATTGGGTGCGAAAGCCCGCCGAGTGGTTCATCTTTTTATTCCGCGGCTCGCCTTTGTTTATTCAGTTTTTCCTCGCCTATGAGACCTTTGTTCTGCTGCCAAAGGTTGGCGTTGATATCAATTTGGGCTTTACCGAAATCACCGCTGAAACCCGCTGGTTGACCAAGGCTTGGTTGGGCGCAGCCATTGTGTTGTTCCTCAATACCGCCGCTTATTCTGGCGAGATTTTTTATGGCGCATTGAAGTCTGTGCCCAAGGGCGACGTCGAGGCCGCCGACGCTTATGGGCTAAGCGGTTGGCCGCGATTTAAACGGATCATTTGGCCGACCATGTTGCGGCTTGCTTGGCCGGCTTACACCAACGAAGCGATCTTTTTGTTCCATGCGACGACCTTGGTTTTCTTCTCCGGTTTCCCCGCTTGGCAACAACGCGGAGACGCACTTTATTACGCGAATTATTTCGCCGATAAGACGTTCAACCCGTTTGTGCCCTATCCGATCTTGGGTTTCTATTTCATCATTCTGACCCTGTGCGTGATTGGGGTTTATGGTTTGATCAACAAGCGGTTGAACCGTCATCTGCCAGAAAACCAGCGGCAACGGATCAAGGTGCGGCCGCAGATCATTCGGTAGTTTTTGGCCCCATCATCCGGCGGGTAATCCTCAACTCATTCAATTGATCCCGGCTCAAGGCCGGGATTGCCTTTTTGGGAAGATGTTGCCTCGCCATCTATTCTTGTTGCCCTCATCCTGAGCTTATCGAAGGATAAAGTTTCACAAACTACCTTATCTCCCTCGTGTTTCGACGGGCTCACCATGAGGGCTGTGGCCAACATTTCCGCACACCCCACCCTTAATCCCTCCCCATCAAGGGGAGGGAGATTACGCGGCTCTTTTTTGCGCTCACGCCGCCGTCGTGACCTTGACGCTTCCCCGGCCACCCCCTCTCCGGTCATCCCCGCGTAGGCGGGGATCCGGGCAGGAATGTCAAAAGTACCAAAGCGCTTCATTTCAACCGACAGTCAGACCTAGATTCCCGCCTTCGTGGGAATGACAGCAGTACGTTATAGATGCTTTATCCTTTCCGGTTGCCTTTCTTCAACCACCAACATCTCCGCCATGTTTCCATGCGAAGTTTACCAAGTGATGCGATAGCGCGAGACAATGAATGGCTCTGTAGTTGCGCAAAAAGTTGTTAGAGACAAACAATGTCTCGCGCTCAGCCAAATGCTGCATGATCACAAATCGCCCCGAGGTGCTCACCCATTTATCCTCTCAGCAACATCATGACCCGTTGATCGGTCATTGGAATATCTTTTTGAGCCGTCGTCGGCATTAACGGGCCTTCCCCGGCACCCCCGCCAATTGCCGCCTAACACAAATGCCGAGCAAGCGAGGGAAAAGGTGGACGAGGCAACTCGTTGCCGAGGACCCCGGCCAACTTTTTGGCCGCGCCGCGCAGGGGCAACAAATCGAATAGGACGGCTTTAGTCCGTCATGAGATTTGTGTTGCGCCCCGTGAGCGAAAAGACTTCCAGAACAGCTTCAACGTGCTGTTCAATGGTTTACGCCTGCCTTCGGCGTCAGACTGGACAATTTGCAACCAAGCGAAGCGCAAACGTCTTGCACTTCATTTGACCCAGCTTTCTTTATGAAGTGGTTGCTCTTTTTGACGCCGCCGTCGCAGCCTTATGGCTGCTTCCCCGGCACCCCCGCCAATTGCTGCCCAACACTTGCACTGAGCAAGCGAGGGACAAGATGGACGAGCACTCCGTGCGAGGACCCCGGCGGACTTTTCCGCCGCGTCCGCGCAGGTGCAGTGATTTACAAAGGGCGGACACACTTGTGTGTAGCCCGTCATGAAAATCACGGTGTGCACCGTGAGCGAAGAAGAGTTCTTCACGACCCCAACAACGCGTCCGTTGTCCGCATGGGTCTTCAAGAAAGCTGCACACAGTTTAGCGCCACCAAAAGGGGCGGGGATAAGTTTTGGCGATTTTATTGTCGCTGTGGGCGCGCCCAACAATTTGGCAAATCCAATTCTCACAGAAAAGTACTTTGCTTTGAACCAAGGATTGAAAGGGAGTTTTTTGCGGTTTTTCCGGCGTCTTGTATGAAGCGATTTCAAACCCATATGTTTGAAACAATAGTTGTTGACGATGATGGGGGATTACAATGCGGAGCGAATTTCGAACTTTGGATATTGTCAAATATCTTGCGCTAGCAATGATTCTGTCTGCATTGCCAATCAGTTTGGTGTTGATAGGTGTTTTGCCCAGCGGCGCGATTCAACTTGGCGCCCTGAGCCCGAGTATTGCTGCATTCGTGTTTGCTTTTGCAAATGGTGGAAAAGATGCGCTCTATAGCCTTTTGAAACGCGGCATTGCTTGGCGAGCGCCCACGCATATCTGGTTTTTCGCCCTCTTTTTTCTGCTTATCCCCGCCATCGTCTCTGTCTATTTGACCGGGTTAATAACCGGAAACGCGTTCAGTCTAGAATCCTTGCCACCTCTGGTTTCAGTTATTCCAATGATCGTGGTCCTCACAATCCTTGCTGGGTTCGGCGAGGAATATGGCTGGCGTGGATATTTGATGCCAAAACTTATGAACGGGCACAATGCTGTCGTCGCTAGCCTGATCGTGGGCTTAGCCTGGGGCGTTTGGCACATGCCGCTGTTTTTCACGCCCGGATCTGTGCAACAGGAATGGGCAGCGCAGGCCGGTATGTTTAGTGCAATTGCCGGCTATACGCTGTTTTGCATCGTCTGGTCGGTTCAATATGCTTGGATCTATGTCCATTCAAAGGGCAGCGTACTGCTTGCAGCGATATTCCATGGTGCCGGAAATGCTTGGATTGGTGGTTATATCGATGTCTATAGGGGAGACGTCACAGGGGTTTTTGTCTTCACAGTCGTAATGGCCGTTTGCTCGCTGCTTCTGTATTTGGCCTTCGGCAGACATTTGGGTGGTCGAAAGGATCAATCCTAAATTGGTTTGACTGCCAACTCCTGTTGAATTTTGGCCCCAAAGAATCGTTCTAGAAATCCTTGCGCAAGGATGGCAACATCGCAGAATGGCACAAACCGCAAAACACCAAAATAACCGATATGATTCTGCTGCGCCCAAATGGGGCGATAAAATGCGCGCCCTTGGGTATTACGACGGGTATCTCAAGTTTCTTTCGGCGGGCAAAAGTGAATTAAGAAATGACGCACGTATCATTGATGTTGGTGCTGGGACCGCATCGTTTGCGCAGGCTTGGATTGCGGTCAACGGTGTACCGCGTGAATTGACGCTGCTTGACCCAAGCCAAGAGATGCTTAAACGCGGACGTGCGGCGTTGCGCCGATATGAAGTCGAGCCTGTGCTTGTGCAGGCTTTTCTTGGAGAAGTAGACCTAGAGCTCGCAGACGACGTCCTTGCCGCTCATGTCATCGAACATTGCGCCGATCCCTTGATCGCCTTAACGCAGCTACGCGATCTTTTGTGCCGTGACGGCCGCCTCCATCTCGTGGTTTCAAAGCCACATTGGTGCAATGCAATCATTTGGTTGCAATGGCGCCATCGCACATTTCAAGAGGACGAAATTTTAGAATTGGTTCGAAAAGCGGGGTTTGAAATAGAACTGGTCTACCCATTCCCATCTGGCCCGCCATCAAGAACCAGCAGAGGTATTATTGCAAAGAGAAAAGGGGAATAATTTGGCCCGCTCCTGCATCAAATCCGTGCACGCTACTATTCGCCCAACAACCACCTTCAATCCGTCCTTTTGGCGATGCGCGACTTGTATTGAATAGTTTTGTTATTAAGTTAGCCTCCTATTGGCGGACGGACTTGTTAGTTGAGGGACAATATGGCGGATACTCAATTTAATTGGGCGCAAACAAAGCAGCTTAATCCGGTGCAGCTTTTCATCGCGTTTGCCGTTCC
The DNA here is from genome assembly GCF_030159895.1 of Maritalea porphyrae. Lineage (GTDB taxonomy): Bacteria > Pseudomonadota > Alphaproteobacteria > Rhizobiales > Devosiaceae > Maritalea > Maritalea porphyrae. Next base: position 549,191 of record NZ_BSNI01000002.1, on the reverse strand, counting down.
CAGTGCAGTGGCTTTCACTGGCTTCCGGTTTGTTCTACCCGCGCTTTATGCGGGCGGCATGCCAGCAATCGTTGCTTGGCCCATCATTGCGTCGATAATGCTGCTTTGCTTCACCATTGTGCCGCTTTGGCTGATGAACAGGGAAGCAAAAGAGCTCGGCATCAGCTTAAAAAGCCGAATGTGCCTGAAACCTCTTGATCGACGTCAGTGGTTATTTTCAGTTTTGTTGTTGATTGTTGGTCTTGCTGTAGCGGGTGGTGCAGCCAGCGCTGTTCCGCTTTGGATCGACATTTCGGGCCTTAGTGTACCGGAATATTTCCCATTCTTTTTGAACCCGACCGTTGATCCAATGTCGACGCCAATTGCCGAACTAACACCGGGTTTTGAGCTAAAAGGCGCTTATTGGCTCATCGGGCTGATGGTCGTTACCCTATTTTTGAATATATTGGTTGAAGAGCTCTATTTCCGCGCATGGCTATTGCCAAAAATGATTGGTTTGGGTGCTGCTGCGTGGCTAATTAATGGCATTGCGTTTGCCTTCTACCACACATTTCAGCTTTGGCTCTTGCCGCAGCTGATACCGCTTAGCCTGATGATGGCATTTGTGGTCTACAAAACCCGTAGTATTTGGCCCGCCTTCGCGATCCACCTGCTTGTGAATTCACTTAATGTGGTCGCCATCGCGTATTTGATTGTCGCTTAGAAGCGATATTTCCTGCGAATTTGCTACACCAAATCCGCGCATGCCTTTTGAATTCTCAATACAGCCTCTTCCAACTCGCTCTTCGCTGCCGCATATGAAATGCGGAAATAGGGCGACAGGCCAAAAGCCGAACCGGGAACAATAGCCACGTGGGCGCTTTCCAAAATGTAGCGACAGAAGTCGCTGTCCGTTTCAATCACCTGACCGTCCGGTGTGGATTTGCCAATCAACCCAGCGCAAGACGAGAAGGTATAAAACGCGCCTTCTGGTGTGCGACACTCAACGCCATCAATGGCGTTAAGGCCAGCAACCACCAAATCACGGCGCTCTTGGAATGAAGCGGCGCGGGTCTTTAAAAATGTCTCATCACCGTCAAGCGCTTCAATGGCCGCAGCTTGCGAAATGGATGAAGGACAAGAGGTTGCTTGGCTTTGAATGACCGCCATGGCGCGGATCAATTCAACAGGCCCAGCGCCGAAGCCCAAGCGCCAACCTGTCATGGCGTGGGATTTTGAAACGCCATTGATGATCAGTGCGCGATCTTTCAGGCGTGGCTCGACCTGCACTGGGGTAACGAACTGAAAATCATCATAAATGATATGCTCGTAAATATCGTCGCTCATCAACCAAACATGCGGGTGATCGAGCAACACATTGGCGATTTGCTGCAATTCATCTGCATTGTACGCTGCGCCTGTGGGGTTACTCGGTGAGTTTAGGAGCAACCAGCGGGTTTTGTCACTAATTGCTTCCGCCAATTGCTCAGGCTGGAGCTTAAAGCCGTTTTCGCCCGGGCATTGCACAAGCACCGGCACACCGCCGCAAATGCGAATAATGTCAGCATAAGTGGTCCAAAACGGGGTGGGAATAACCACCTCGTCACCCTCATTCAGGGTGGCCATGAACGCGTTATAGAGCACCTGTTTCGCACCGGCGGAAACCGAAATATTTTGCGGCTCATATTTGAGGCCATTGCCGCGTGCCAGTTTCCGGCACACGGCTTGTTTCATTTCTGGCGTACCATCGAGCGGGGTATATTTGGTCATCCCAGCGTCAATGGCTTTATGCGCAGCTTGTTTGACATGATCAGGCGTGTCGAAATCCGGCTCGCCTGCCCCCAAAATAATCACTGGCTTCCCCTCGGCCTTCAACTCGCGGGCGCGGGTTGAAATCTTGATGATTTCTGACACCGAAATGTCAGAAATACGATTGGCGCGACGGAATGTAGATGGCGATTGCGTTGGGGCGTTCATATCAAAATGCTTTTATGTTTGCGGTTGCCAATTAGATATCGAAAGAAACGCCCTGAGCCAATGGCAATTCGGTGCCATAGTTCACAGTGTTGGTGGCGCGGCGCATATAAGCTTTCCACGCGTCCGATCCACTTTCACGGCCGCCACCTGTTTCTTTTTCGCCACCAAAGGCGCCGCCAATTTCCGCACCTGATGTGCCGATATTGACGTTGGCAATACCGCAGTCTGAACCAGAAGCTGACAAGAATTGCTCGGCTTCGCGCACATTCAACGTAAAGACCATTGAAGAAAGGCCAGCGCCAACAGCGTTTTGCATGTCGATGGCGTCGTCAAAGTCTGAATATTTCACCACATAAAGAATTGGGGCAAAGGTCTCTTCGAACATGGGGCCAGACTGTTCTGGCATTTCAACGATTGCGGGACGGTAGTAGTAAGCATCTTCGTTGCCCTCAACATCCACGCGTTCGCCGCCAACAATGGAACCACCAGCCGCTTTTGCTGCTGCCAAGGCTTTTTCCATATTGTCAGCTGCGTCTTTGTCGATCAGCGGACCAACCAACGCACCAGAGGTAAGTGGGTTGCCAATTGAAACGCCTTCATAGGCTTTCTTGAGTTGTGGCACGAGTTTGTCGTAAACGCTTTCATGCACGAACAAGCGGCGTGTTGAAGTACAGCGCTGACCAGCGGTGCCCATTGCACCAAAGGCGATGGCGCGTACCGCCATACCCAAGTCAGCTGATGGGCAAACGATACCCGCATTGTTGCCGCCAAGTTCCAAAATCGTACGGCCAAAGCGTTTTGCCACACGTGGACCAACTTCGCGCCCCATACGGGTTGAGCCGGTCGCTGAAACAAGCGCCACTTTTTGATGGTCGACCATTACTTCGCCGCCTTCACGCTCAGCGATGAAGATTGTTGCCAATCCTTCAGGTGAATCGCCAAATTTGGCCAGTGCTTTGTCCATGATCGCTTGGCAGGCCATGGCGGTCAAAGGTGTCTTTTCAGATGGCTTCCAAATGGTGGCGTTGCCACACACAAGCGCAAGCGCTGCGTTCCAAGACCAAACAGCCACTGGGAAGTTGAAGGCTGAGATGATGCCAACAACCCCAAGGGGGTGCCATGTTTCCATCATGCGGTGTTCAGCACGCTCGGTGGCAATGGTTAGGCCATAAAGCTGGCGCGAAAGACCAACAGCAAAGTCGCAAATGTCGATCATTTCTTGCACTTCGCCCAAACCTTCAGAGGGGATTTTGCCCGCTTCGATTGAAACCAAAGTGCCTAGATCATCTTTGTGGGCGCGCAATTCTTCACCCAGCAAACGTACCAATTCGCCACGACGCGGGGCTGGCACTTTGCGCCATGCTTTAAATGCATCGTGGGCCTTGTCGATTTGTGCAGAAATCTCGCTGGCGCTCGCTGTTTTCACATTGGCGATTGTTTCGCCTGTTGTTGGCGTGCGCACGGCCAGATCACCGCCTTCAAGGGCTGCGGCATCAACGCCGAGTTTTGCCAGCAAGTCTTTGGTTTGGGTTTTGACGCTCATGATTGGCTCCAAATTAATCGACTGACCTATCCAAATCTATGTTTGGACCTGTCAGCACGCAAGAGTTGAAATGGGTGGTTGTCGCGACCTTAATACCTTAGACGGATCAAGGCGGCGCAGCCTTTTAAATTCGTAATTCTCATGATAAAGCAATGAAACGCCCTAAAGAAGCAATGATTTTTCATTACTTGATGAGGAAATCTTATGCATACCAGTCGTCGCAACTTCCCCTCAATCAACACATTGAGCGCGTTTGAGTGCGCTGCACGGCACCTCAATTTCACCCGTGCAGCGGAAGAGATGAACCTCACCCAAAGCGCTATATCGCGGCAAATCCGGGATTTGGAGTTGCAATTGGGTGTGACGCTTTTTGAGCGTATTCGCAAACGGGTGGTCCTGACAGAGGCTGGCGCACGCTTTTTGGTGGACGCGAAATATCTGATTGAGCAAACCGAGGGGCTTGTTTATCGCACCATGGCATCGGCCAAAGCTGACGCCACCTTATCGGTGGCGACCCTGCCCACCTTTGGGTCGCATTGGCTGGCGCCCCGATTGCCACAGTTCTTGGAAAACAACCCTAAGTTGGCCGTTAATCTTGAAAGCCGCTGGACACCCTTTTCGTTGCAAGAACAGTTTTTTGATGTGGCTATCCACTATGGTCGTCCGATTTGGGCAGGGGCATCGTGTCAGCCACTATGTGCTGAATATATGCTGCCTGTCGCCTCGCCTGAACTGATTGCTAATTTCAAGGTGAAAAGCGCTGAACATTTGCCAAAGGCGCCATTGTTGCATTTGCAATCTCGGCCCACCGCATGGCGCGATTGGTTCGAACAACACAATATTGAAAACGACGAACCGTTTCGCGGTCATCGGTTTGATCAGTTCTCAATGATTATTGAAGCTTGCGTGGCCGGGTTGGGCGTTGGCTTGTTGCCCCAATATTTGATTGAAAGCCAAATTGAAGTGGGGCGTTTGCAGGTGATCGACAAGCGCCCGCTGCAAACAGAAGACGCCTACTTTTTGGCAATACCTGATGACAAGGCGGAAAAGCCCGGCGTTGTCGAATTTACCAACTGGATCAAGGCGCAGATTAGCCATCCGGTGGTGGAAACGGCTGAATAAACAGCCGTTTCAATTGTTGCGCTCAACCTAGTCGAACTTGATTTCGTTATCGCCCAGATACACATTTGTTGCTTGGCAGATATCGATTGAGATCGGCTCGTCCATTACTTCGGAGCCATCGCCACCTAACCAGCCAACCTGGAACAGCTGATCGCAAGAACCTGTTTCAGCGAAAAACTCAGCGCTCGCCGATTGACCCGGCATCATATGGTCGCCCAACCAGTTGTTGGACCAGCCCGTACCATCATTGGTGTAAAAGCCAACAACCACATTGCCCGCTGTGTCATTGTAAATGGTGAATGTCCCCTCAGCGCCAGACTGCGCCAAAGCAGCACTGCCCAGCATACCAGCTGTGAGCAGCCCAGCTACAGCAATGGTTTTTGAAATCAAATTCATGTTTTTATTCTCCCTCAATGAGCAAGAATGTACGTGAAATTCACTAGTTGGACAAGTGCAACATTATGACGCTAAGCTATTTGACTTACTGGTAAAAATCTATTCAGCACGCTCAACATGATTCATTCTTGAACGTTGCTACCAGAGGTTGAAAACCAAGCAATCAGTTCTGCGGTGTTTTTCACACCAATTGCCTTCATGGTACGGGCACGGTGGGCTTCAACTGTGCGCTTGGATAGGCCAAGTTCTTTTGCGATGGCAGCGTTGGTTTTGCCTTGCGCGACCAATGTGATGATCTGGTTTTGCCGATCGGTTAGATGATCACTATTTGGACGCAATGGACGATGCAGCGGCTCAAAACAATAGATGGCGCGTGCAAACGGATCCCCCAAACTCATTGAACGCCCCCGAACCTGACACCAAAATTCTGACTTGTCAGCGCGGCGCATTATGCGCTCATCATAATAGGTGACACCGCCTGCAAAGTTTGACTTCCACATCTCGCCGGTGCGCACAAAATCGGCAAATTTTGGATAGAGCAAATGGAAGCTTGTGTTCTTGAGTTCCTCAGGCGTGTAGCCGAAAATCGTAGCAAATTCTATATTGCATTCGCGGATGATCCGATGCTCGGCGAACACCAAAGGCACAGGCATTTCAGCCAATTCAAAGCGGTTTTTTGGGGCCGATTGGGGTGAATTTTCAACTGCAGTCATTGCGTATAAATACGACTAAACAATGGACCATTGCAAGCCCTAAGGTTTGTGGCATCTTGACGAATTGCTTGTGGCGAGGAGGCCAAATATGTCCAATTCAGATGTTGTTTTGCTTAGTGCCAAACGTACCGCCATCGGTGGTCTAACCGGCACACTCGCAGGGTTTAGCGCCGCGCAGTTGGGCACCATTGCCATCAAAGCGGCGGTGGAACAATCCGGCGTTGCCCCAGAAAAAATCGATGAAACCATTATGGGTCAGGTGCTGACCGCAGGTGTTGGTATGAACCCAGCACGGCAAGCGGCGCGCCATGCGGGTCTGCCCGATCATGCCCCTGCAATGACGATCAACCAGGTTTGTGGTTCGGGCCTGCGCGCTATCATGCTCGGGGCTCAGCAAATTCAAACCGGCATGGCCAATTATGTGGTTGCTGGCGGCCAAGAAAGCATGACCAACGCGCCGCACGTGGCCGCTGTTCGTCAAGGCAAGAAGGCGGGCAATCTCGAACTAGTCGACACTATGATGCATGATGCGCTAACCGACGTGTTCCACAACTACCCAATGGGCAACACAGCGGAAAATGTGGCGCAGAAATATAACCTAACGCGTCAAGAGCAAGATGAGTTTGCGCTACGTTCGCACCAGAACGCGGCTGCGGCGCAAAGCGCTGGCTTCTTTGACAAAGAAATCGTGCCGATTGAGATCAAAACCCGCAAATCGACATTTGAGTTTGGCGCGGACGAAGGCGTTCGCGCTGACAGTAATATTGAAACAATGGCCAAACTGCGCCCGATTTTTGATGCGGATGGCACGGTGACCGCTGCAAACTCTTCAAGCATCAATGATGGTGCAGCAGCGGTTGTTTTGGCACGTGGTGAGAGCGCAACGGCTGAAGGTTTGAGCCCGATAGCAACCATCAAGGCGTTCGCCCACACTGGGCTTGATCCGGCCTATATGGGCCTTGGCCCCATTTCTGCGTCGCGTTTGGCGGCAAAGCGTGCCGGTTGGTCACTTGATGAGATTGACCTGTTTGAATTCAACGAAGCGTTTGCGGCGCAAAGCTTAGCTGTGGTGAAAGATTTGGACGTTGACCCGAAAAAGGTCAATATTCATGGGGGTGCGATTGCGCTTGGCCACCCGGTGGGCATGTCCGGCACGCGGGTTTTGGGCACATTGGCTTATGCGCTTGAAAAACGCGGTGGCGGACGCGGCATTGCCAGCCTGTGCATTGGCGGCGGCATGGGCGTTGCCATGGCGATTGAAGTTTAGCCGTTAAGGCGGTTTGAGGGAGAAAGATATGAACAAAGTTTATAGCTCACCTGAGGAAGCCCTAAGCGGCATTCTTCATGATGATATGTTAATTGCCGCAGGTGGTTTCGGCCTTTGCGGCATTCCTGAATTGCTTTTGGACGCCATCAAAAAGTCGGGCGTGAAAAATCTCACCTTCGCATCCAACAATGCGGGCGTTGATGATTTTGGCATTGGCATTTTGTTGCAAACCAAGCAGGTCAAAAAAATGATTTCGTCCTATGTGGGCGAAAATGCTGAATTTATGCGTCAATATCTGTCTGGCGAGTTGGAACTTGAGTTTAACCCACAAGGCACATTGGCCGAGCGCATGCGTGCAGGTGGCGCGGGCATCCCAGGCTTTTACACCAAAACCGGCGTGGGCACGGTAATTGCCGAAGGCAAAGACCATAAAGACTTCAACGGCGAAACCTACATTATGGAAGAAGGCATTTTTGCCGATCTTTCCATCGTGAAGGCATGGAAAGCCGATGAGACCGGCAACGCGATTTTTAGAAAAACCGCACGCAACTTCAATTTGCCTGCAGCGACATGCGGCAAGATTTGCGTAATGGAAGTCGAAGAGATCGTTCCCGTAGGTTCGCTTGACCCGGACAACATCCATCTGCCGGGCATTTATGTGCATCGGGTTGTGCAAGGTGAGCACGAAAAGCGGATTGAGCAACGCACAGTGAGGGAGGCATAGACATGGGCTGGACTAGAGATCAAATGGCCGCGCGCGCAGCGCAAGAATTAGAAGACGGCACATATGTAAACCTTGGCATTGGCATTCCCACAATGGTCGCCAACTACATCCCCGAAGGGGTGAATGTGACGCTTCAATCGGAAAATGGCATGCTCGGCATGGGCCCGTTTCCAACCGAAGATGAAATTGATGCTGACCTGATCAATGCGGGCAAACAAACCATTACCGAATTGCCGCAAACTGCTTATTTTGACAGTGCAACATCTTTTGCGATGATCCGTGGCGGCAAAATTGCCATGGCGATTTTGGGCGCAATGGAAGTGGCCGAAAATGGCGACTTGGCAAACTGGATGATTCCCAAAAAGCTGGTAAAAGGCATGGGCGGCGCCATGGATTTGGTGGCCGGGGTTGGTCGTGTTGTTGTGGTGATGGACCACACCAATAAGCATGGCGATTCCAAAATTCTAAAGGAATGCACGCTGCCACTAACAGGCACAGGCGTCGTGGATCGCATCATCACCAATCTTGGCGTGTTTGACGTGAAAGAAGGTGGATTGGAAATCGTTGAGATGGCACCGGATGTGTCAAAAGACGACATTCTGCAAGCGACCGAAGCCAAAATCATCAATTAGATTTAGCAAGGGGCAACTGAGGTTGCCCCTTCTTTTTTAAACGACGACCACGTCGCGAGATCGCTCTGACAGGACTTCAGGGCCGTCGGCACGCAAGAACACAATCTCTTCCAAACGCACACCAAACTTACCCGGCATATAAATGCCCGGCTCGATGGAAAACACCATTCCCTCATCCAGCACCACATCCGAGCTTGCTGAAATGTATGGCGGTTCGTGAATTTCAATGCCCAGACCATGGCCCGCGCGATGGGTGAAATATTCCCCATAGCCAGCCTTTTCGATCACTGAGCGCGCGGCGTTGTCCACATCTCGCGCAACAACACCAGGCTTTGCGGCGGCAAGCGCTGCCTCAACCGCCTCATTCACAATGGCGTGGACTTTCTTGTATTCATCGCTCGGCTCACCAATAGAAACCATGCGGGTAATGTCGCTTGGATAGCCTTGTTTGAACCCGCCCAAATCAACAACGACCGTATCGCCATCTTTGAGCACACGATCGCTGGTGTGATGATGCGGAAACGCGCCATTTTCACTGGCGCCGACAATGTCAAAAGCTGGCTTTGCATCATTATTGATGAAGTGCGCTTTGATCGCATCTGCCACTTGAGATTCAGTCACCCCCGGCTTGATCGCATCTGCGGCAGCTTGCTGCGCTCCATCAGCCAGCAAAGCGTTCATTTTAAGCAGCTTGAACTCTTCTTCCGTTTTGCGCATCCGCAATGCGCCCACGGTGCTTTCGGTGAAGATATGAGCTGCGCCTGGCAGTTCAGCCATCAGATTGAGCGCAAAGTCGGCGCGCATGGTTTCATCCAGCGCCACGTTTTTAACATTGGCGGGAGCGATTTTGGCCAGAGCCGTTTTCAATGCCTCTTGATAGCCTTGTGCATCTGCCCAAGTGAAAAATTCGATATCGGTGTGCGCGCGCACGGCGTCGGCGTTCAGTTTTGGCATAACGAATCCATGTGCATCGGGGCCAACAAGAAGCAAGCACATGCGCTCATCTGGATAGGGGTGATAGTTCAACAACCACTGAACATGGGCACCGGGACCAAGCGCGACCAAGTCCACTTGCTTGCTTCTCATGCGTTCGCGCAAACGCGACAGTTTCTCATCCACATTGTTTGTCATGCGATTCCCCCAAATTGAGCCGTCGTCAAATTCAAACGCGATCGGCCCATCAAAATTATTTTGATAAGCTCAATATATTTTTGATCGCTTTGTCAATGAGGGGAGATGGAGAAGGGTTGGTTGACCACAAAAGCGGTCAACTAACAATTTGCAAAATTAGCGTGCGACGCAATCAAGATCCGGCGCTTCGCTGCCTCGGACAACCAAACGTTGATTGTCGATCACTGCGCTTGTGCGGGCCCAAACATTTTGAGTTCGACCTGCAACGCTTGCACGATGGAACCCGATTTGGCCGCCGACAATCGAGAAACCATGATTTGGTGCGACCAACACATGGGTTTGCCGCGCGCCGCAGCGATATGTTTTCACAAACGCCTCGCGGTCCGCTTGCCCCATATTGTCTTTGATCGAGAACACCACATCATTGTTTGGCGAAGCAAAGCTGGTGAGGCAGCCACCATTGCGGCGGCGCACTTCCCAGGACTGGCCCGCATCAGCTGTTACCGTAAGCCGAGCACCGGGCGGAATATCCCGCACTCGGACGCGCTGACCGTTCGGCTGGATCTGATAGAGGTCCACAAGGTCAGAACTATTGTTGGCAAAACCCGATTTCACCTGACGGTTGCCAAGTGAGGTCGGCACACGTGCTTCATCGCAGAAGAAGTTCGGATTATTGCGATAGTCCTGCAACACCTTTTTGGCCGCAGCGCTCGGGCTGTTGATTTCCACCTGCAATTTACCGTCGCTTTGATCGGATAGATTGTTGAAGATGTCAGCAATGGTGTTAAACACTTCTTCTTCCGCGCTTGGGCGATCAGGTGTCAGATTATCAATTGGCTCTGGCTCAGGTTCAGGTTCTGGCACGTAAGGGCGACAAGCGGCCACAAACTCACGTACAGGCTTAGCGCTGCCTTTGAGCGAATAAGTGCTCATACGATCACCGTCCATGGCAATATGCACGATATTGCCCGCTGCAAGGCTTGGCCATAACCGATCCTCAACATCCATGGTTGCAATTGGCACAGCACCCCAATCGATCCCCTCAACCGTGCGGGTTCTTGCATTGAGCTTGCCTTGATTGCCTACTGTGTCCCAGAAAATTGAAATGTTGCGACCATCGGTCATTTGGCCTGGCGCAGAAGCAAACATCACTTCCGCATAGCCTGAATTTGGCTCACATCGCGCCGCGAACCCAATCCGATCCGTGCTCGCATCGCCAAATTGCAACTGCTGAGCGCCGTTAGAGGTGGTGGTACGCGACCACTTTAGGGAACTGTCTTCGGTAACATCGCCGATTACAGAAGGGCCGTCAAATCGTTGGTTGCATGCGCGCACAAAATCACGCACAGGGCCGGCGCTGCCCTTTAGCGACATACGCAAGCGGTGCTCATCATCTGCGATAAGTGTATATGCAGATCCAGCGATCAAGCCATTCCAAAGCCCATGACTTGTGGAGATGTTGAAGAAAGGCGCAGCATTATCTGGTCCGCCCGGCGCACGGCCAGCTGTAGCGCTTTGTTTGCCCTGATAACGGCCCGCCCACATTTCAAGGTCGGTGCGATTGCCAAGTCCAGCGCGATTTGGGAAGCCTGCAATATAAACATCAACTGAACGGCTGCCCGGTTCACAAAGAGCGACAAAACCTGCGGCGCGATTGTTTGACGCGAAACGCAATTGCGCATTGTCGAACGCATCACGCGGCGCAGTGAAACGCCAGCTGAATGGTGAGGCTAGGCTTGTGTCAGTGATATATTGCGGTGTTGGCGTCAGCGTGACATCGAAATTTTCTGCGCAGATGTCGATCTTGTCTGATGCTTTTGCACCTGAGGCAAAACCAACTTCAATTGTTGCTTCGCATCTGAAAGAAGGCGCGCCAGCGGCAAGCCGTGTGCGCACCCCACCTGAAATCCAACGCAGGATAGGGACTTTGCGGCCATCCACACGCACAGATGAAATACGGTCATCCTTGATGCTTGAGCGGACCGTAAACACTTCAAAATATTCGCGTTTTGGTTCGAGATCGAGCACCACTTCATTGTTATTGGCGCAAAGGTCGACCTGCTCCTTATAACTGTTTCCGTTCGAAAGAAGCGCTTCAAGTTCGGTTGAACATTTATAGCCCGAAGGGCCGCGGCGCAGCGTAAACTCCACCCGGTTTGAATCCATAAAAGCGGTAAAGCTTTGCGGCTTACCGTTTAGGGACAAAGAGAAAATCCGCACCTTTGGATCGGAGGGAACAATCGAAATTTGCTTCTGGGATGCACCGCTGCCATCATCTTCAAAACTCACATCGATTTGCCAAACATTTTCGCAAAGATCGAATTGCTTACGCAAGAAGCGCCCATTTTCAGCAATGATCGAGAGGGTATATTTACAGCGGAAATCATTCACATCTGCTCGGATTTCAACAAAGGCATACCCACTTTGATTGGATATGATTTTCGCCCGCTGCCCATCAATAAACACGGATTGCAATTTTGTGTCCGCTGGCATGGTGCGGATGGTGAGAACCCGCGTTGAAAGCTGTGCGTTTGCGTTCATGGCAAACATGAAAGTGAGTGACAACGCCAATGAAAAGATGGCGAAAATCTGCTTGGCACGATGCATTTTTTGATCCCTCAATTGATCGACGCCCCCCGCGTCTTTCATTTGAGTATATTCAATATCGCCAATATGTCTAAATTATGTGATCTGATTTTTTGGCGCGCACATTAATGCACGCGCCAATTCAGCGACTAGAGAATGCCGGGCAAGTTGAGCCCCTTCTCCCGTGCGCAGTCTTGCGCAATTTGATAGCCTGCATCGGCATGACGCATAACGCCGGTCGCTGGGTCGTTCCATAAGACACGTTCAAGTCGTTTTGCCGCTTCTGGGGTGCCATCGGCAACGATGACCACGCCAGAATGCTGCGAGTAACCCATGCCAACGCCACCGCCATGGTGCAGTGAAACCCAAGTAGCACCAGAAGCTGTGTTCAATAAAGCATTGAGCAATGGCCAATCGGAAACAGCATCTGAGCCGTCCATCATCGCTTCGGTTTCGCGGTTTGGTGAGGCTACAGAACCGCTATCGAGATGATCACGGCCAATCACCACTGGCGCATCCAACTCGCCATTGGCGACCATTTCATTAAACGCCATGCCTAAGCGATGGCGATCACCCAAACCAACCCAACAAATCCGCGCCGGCAAACCTTGGAACGCAATCCGCTCGCGCGCCATATCCAGCCAATTGTGCAGGTGCTTATTGTGCGGCAAAATCTCTTTGACCTTTTGATCGGTCTTGTAAATATCCTCTGGATTTCCAGACAAGGCCGCCCAACGGAATGGGCCAACGCCGCGACAAAAGAGCGGGCGAATATAGGCAGGTACAAAGCCGGGGAAATCGAAGGCGTTTTCAAGCCCCTCATCTTTTGCCACTTGGCGGATGTTGTTGCCATAGTCAACTGTTGGAATACCCGCTGCGTGAAAATCGAGCATGGCTTGCACTTGCACCTTCATTGAGGCGCGAGCTGCTTTTTCAACTTCCTTCGGCGCAGTTTCGCGCTTGTCGCGCCAATCCGCCATAGACCAGCCAATAGGCAGGTAGCCATTGATTGGGTCATGAGCTGAGGTTTGGTCGGTGACGATGTCAGGACGCACGCCGCGCTTGACCAGTTCTGGGAAAATGTCCGCCGCATTGCCGAGCAAGCCAACCGACTTGGCTTCGCCCGCTTTGGTCCAGCGCTCAATCATTTCAAGCGCTTCATCAAGGCTATCGGTTTTCTCGTCGATATAGCGGGTGCGCAGGCGGAAATCGATGCTTTCCGGATTGCACTCAACGGCCAAGCAAGAAGCACCGGCCATCACGGCCGCAAGAGGCTGCGCGCCGCCCATGCCGCCAAGGCCGCCGGTCAAAATCCACTTGCCCGTCAAATCGCCATTGTAGTGCTGACGCCCGGCTTCTGCGAAGGTTTCGTATGTGCCCTGCACAATGCCTTGGGACCCAATATAAATCCACGAGCCCGCCGTCATCTGGCCATACATGGCTAAGCCCTTTTTATCGAGCTCGTTGAAATGGTCCCAGTTCGCCCATTTGGGCACGAGGTTTGAGTTGGCGATCAACACACGTGGTGCATCTGAATGGGTTTTAAAAACGCCAACAGGTTTGCCCGATTGCACCAGCAAGGTTTCGTCTGTCTTGAGCGTTTTAAGTGTATCAACGATTTTGTCGAAATCGCCCCAGGTGCGCGCGGCGCGGCCAATACCGCCATAGACCACCAATTCATGCGGGTTTTCCGCCACATCTGGGTCCAAATTGTTCATCAACATGCGCATGGGCGCTTCCGTGGTCCAGTCGCCACAAATCAAATCTTGGCCAATCGGCGAGCGCACAGTGCGGGCATTTTTGCGTGGATTGTCGGTCATAATCTATTTCCCCTCGTTGCGCGCGTTGGCAGCGCAAAAATCTGTCATCATTGTCAAAAGTTCTTTGAGCACAGGGCGCAATTTGTTGGCTTTTGTCTCATCGTAGGTCCAAGGCGCTTGCTCCTTGGTGAGGTAAGCGCTTTGTGCAGTTTCCATTTGAAACGCATGCACACCCTTTGCTGGATGTGCATAATGGCGGGTAGTCCAGCCCCCCTTAAAACGGCCATTCAGAACCGTTGAAAATCCAGACCGTGCGCAAATTTGATAGGCGTCATGCTGGATTTCAGGCGCACATGTTGCGCCGTCATTGGTGCCGATATTGAGATCCGGTAGTGTGCCTTCGAACAAAAACGGCAGTTCAGAACGGATCGAATGACAATCATAAAGCACCACATTACTGTGCGATTGTTTTAGACGTGCAATCTCATCGGTGATGGCTTGGTGATAGGGCGCATGGAAATGCAAGCGGCGCTCTTTAACCTCACCGTCTGTCGGTTCTTCGCCTGCAAAATAAATCGGTTCGCCTTCAAAGTCCGTCGTGGGGCACAATGTTGTGGTGTTTTGCCCAGGATAAAGCGAAACGCCTTTCGGGTCACGGTTCGCATCGATCACATAGCGCGAGAAGGTGGCGCGCACGATGGTCACATCATCGATCAAACCATTATAAAGTTTGTCGATATGCCAATCTGTATCGGTGAGCTTTTGCCCACGCGGGTTCAGTTTGTCTTTCACATCATCTGGCACAAATGTGCCGGTGTGCGGCATGCCTAGAATGATCGGGCCATTGCCCCTTTTGATCTCAACTGGATGCATTATGGCAACAACTCCAATTGTTGCGCCGCATCAGCGAGCAAATCTTGCTCAAGCACATAGTGACCCGATTGCACCAGCTCCGGTGACATATATCGATCTTCTTGCAAAGCCGGGATTTGCTTGCGCAATTTTTCAATCAGCGCTTCCAGTTTCGGCGAGGTTTTGAGCGGACCGCGCAATTCGACCCCCTGAACGGCACTCAACAGTTCAATGCCCAAAATGTGCGACAGGTTGATGTTCATTTCGAGCAAGCGCCGGGCGGCGTGACAGGCCATCGAGACATGATCTTCTTGGTTGGCACTTGTGGGGGTTGAATCCACCGAGCAAGGCGAAGCCTTTTGCTTGTTCTCCGACATTAAGGCTGCCGAGGTGACCTCTGCGATCATGAAGCCAGAATTCAAACCCGGATTTGGCGTAAGAAATGCGGGCAAGCCGAACGACAATGCTGGGTCCACCAACAGCGCAATGCGGCGTTGGGCGATGGCACCGATCTCAGAAATGGCGAGGGCGATTTGGTCTGCGGCGAATGCCACGGGCTCGGCGTGGAAATTACCGCCTGAAATAATATCGTCATTGTCAACGATGAGCGGATTGTCGGTTACCGCATTGGCTTCGATATGAAGGGTTTTTGCGGTCTGGCGCAATAGATCAAGGCAGGCGCCCATCACTTGAGGTTGGCAGCGCAAACAGTAAGGATCTTGCACGCGCTCATCATTTTCGCGGTGACTTTCGCGAATTTCGGACCCTTCAAGCAGATCTCGCAGCATGGCCGCCGCATCAATTTGGCCTTGGTGACCGCGTAGGGTTTGAATTTCTTCGCGGAACGGCGCGTATGACCCCATGGCCGCGTCAGTGGACAGCGCCCCGGTCACCAATGCGGTTTTGGCTAAGCGCCAGGCATCAAACAATCCAGCCAGCGCCAGTGCAGTTGAGGTTTGCGTGCCATTGATCATGGCGAGGCCCTCTTTGGGACCTAAGATAATGGGCGACAAGCCAGCAGCTATGAGCGCTTTTTTGCCGCTTAAGCGTTCGCCTTTGAAAAAGGCTTCGCCTTCGCCAATCATTACGGCGGTCAAATGAGCCAGCGGCGCAAGATCACCCGATGCACCGACCGAGCCTTGCCCGGGGATCACAGGCACCACGCCTTTGGCGAGCATTTGCTGCAACAGCTCCACCGTTTCCCACTTGGTGCCGGACGCGCCACGCCCAAGCGACAAAAGCTTAAGCGTCATGATGAGGCGCACAATGTTTTCGCTTAGCGGCTCGCCGACGCCGGAGGCGTGCGACAAGATGAGGTTGCGCTGCAACGTAGAAGTATCCTTTGGCGCGATCCGGGTTTTGGCCAATTTGCCAAAGCCGGTATTGACCCCATAAACAGCATCGCCGCCCGCCGCCGCGCGTTCAATAACCTGTGCAGCACGATCAATTTTTGGCCGAGCCGCATCAATCAAACGCGCAGGTGTGCCATTTCTGTAAATGTCTTCTAGTTGATCGAGCGTTGCCGCGCCGGGGGTTAGACTAATCACGAAGGATGCCTCCAAAAATCGAAAATTTGATTGGGTTGAACCCAATTCTATAAGTGAGTTCGGCTGGGCTTTTGACATCCCAGACCGCGAGGTCGGCGCGTTTGCCGACCGCAATTGAACCGGTGTTTTTGTCTAATCCAAGTGCCTTTGCGGCATTGATGGTCACGCCGCGCAACGCCTCTTCAGGCGTCATACGAAATAGGGTTGCTGCCATGTTCATGGTAAGGAGCAATGAAGTGAGCGGCGACGAGCCGGGATTGCTGTCGGTGGCGATGGCGATATTGACTTTGTGTTGGCGCAAAAGCTCAATTGGCGGCAATTGGGTTTCGCGCAATGTGTAAAAAGCGCCGGGCAGCAACACTGCAGCCGTGTCTGATTTTGCCAAGGCTTTGACGCCATCCTCTTCCAAATATTCAAGATGATCTGCGGACAATGCGCCATTGGCGGCGGCCATTGCCGCCCCACCTAGATTGCTCAATTGTTCGGCGTGCAGTTTGATCGGCAGCCCCAGTTTTTGAGCCGCGTCGAATACAACTTGCATTTGCGCCAGCGAGAAGGCGATGCCTTCACAAAACCCGTCTACCGCGTCCACCAACCCCTCTGCGGCGAGCGCTGGCAGCATTTCTTTCGCGACATGTTGGACATAGTCATCGTCCCGACCTTTGAATTCTGGTGAGGTGGCATGTGCACCCAAGAAAGTTGTTTTGATGTTTATGGGTCGCAGTTCGGCAAGTTTGCGCGCCGCCAAAAGCATGTTGCGCTCAGTTGCTAAGTCCAAGCCATAACCTGATTTGATCTCAACGGTCGTGACGCCTTCTGCCAGCAGCGCGTCCAGCCGTGGCAGAGCCATGGCCACCAATTCTTCAACAGAGGCGGCGCGGGTTGCGTTGACGGTTGATAGAATGCCACCACCGGCGCGGGCCACCTCTTCATAAGATGCGCCATCGAGCCGCATTTCAAATTCGTTGGCGCGGTTGCCGCCATAAACCAAATGGGTGTGGCAATCGATCAGGCCAGGTGTGACCAACGCACCGCCTAAATCGCGCTTGTCCCAACCTTCAAACTCGGTTGGGACTTGATCCGCTGGTCCGACCCAAACGACCTTTTCGCCTTCAATCGCAATCGCCCCGTTTTCTATCAACCCGCCATAACGCGCGTTCACATCGTGCATGGTCGCGATGCTTGTATTGATCAACAAATAATTGGCGCTGTTTGACATCAACGAGACCTGATTTTGATTTGAAGATTGGGCGAGACGATGCTTGCCTCTTGTCCAAATATGTATATGCTTATTTTTAATATGTCCATACATATTCAATCTGTCAAATGGAATTGAAATGCAGCAAATTTTCGTAAAATCCGCCTTGTTGGCGACCGGCTGGGCGCAAAATGTGCGCCTTACCCTAAGGGACGGCAAAATTGATGATATCGCTGTTGGCGCGGCAAAGGGCGCGGCGGATATCGATCTGAGCGACCAGCTTTTGCTGCCTGCGATTGCTAACCTGCATAGCCACACATTTCAGCGCGCAATGGCAGGTCTTTCTGAACGGCGTGGCGCATCAACTGACAGTTTTTGGACGTGGCGCGATGTGATGTATCGCTTCTTGGATCAGCTTTCGCCTGACGATATTCACACCATCGCGGGGTTCACTTTTATGGAGATGGCAGAAGCTGGGTTCGCCTCAGTTGGTGAGTTCCATTATGTGCACCACCAACAGGGCGGCGCGCCTTACGCCAACCCTGCCGAAACAAGTTTGCAGATCATCTCTGCGGCGCAACAAGTGGGTTTGGGCCTAACGCATTTACCCGTGCTTTATTGCTTTGGCGGGGTAAATGGCGAAGCATTAAAAGGTGGGCAGCAGCGTTTTGGCAGCGATTTCGATCTGTTCACCAAAATGCTTGAGGGTACCAAAACGGCACTGAAAGATGCACCACTAGACTTTCACTTGGGCGTTGCACCCCACTCCCTGCGGGCGGTGAACAAGGACTTGATCGATCAGGTCGCCACGCTTTTGCCAGAAGCGCCGGTGCATATGCATATCGCTGAGCAATTGGCAGAAGTCGAGGACGTGAAGACCCATTGGGGTGCACGGCCAATTGAGTGGCTATTGGACAATGTGAACGTTGATAAACATTGGTGCTTGATCCATTGCACACATATGCAACCTGAGGAAACAATTGGCCTGGCGAAAAGTGGTGCGGTGGCTGGGCTTTGCCCAATCACTGAAGCCAATTTGGGCGACGGGATATTTAACGCCGTGCGGTTTTTGGAAAATGGCGGCCGTTTTGGCATTGGCTCAGACAGCGATTTGCGGATTTCCTTGACCGAAGAGTTGCGCACGCTAGAGCATTCGCAACGCTATAAGACCAACCAGCGCACCGTATTGGCAAAACCTCATGGTTCAAACGCCGAGTATTTGCTGACCCAGGCCGCGACTGGCGGCGCCCAGGCGCTTGGTCGACAGTCTGGCAGCCTGGAAGTGGGGCAATGGGCGGACATGTTCACCATCGATCCAAAGGCGATTTTGGCCGATGGCTTAGAGGAGAGTTTGGCGCTTGATTATTGGCTGTTTGCCGCCCGCCAAGACAATGTTGAGAACCTATGGTCAGCAGGGCGGCATATTGTTAAAGATGGGCAACACATTATGCGCGCTGAATTTGAACAGGGGTTCAAGAAGACAGTGCGCAAGCTCAGGGCACTCTTATAGTTCATGACCACCAATTCAGACCCGGTATATCTAAAAATCAAAAAAGAGCTGTTGCAGCGTATTCGCCAGGGCGAATTGCGGCCGGGTGACAAAGTGGAACACGAAGAAATTATCGCCCAGCAATATGATTGCGCGCGTGCAACAGTGCATCGCGCTATTCGTGAACTGGCAGAAGAAGGCTATGTGGAACGCAAACGTCGTGCCGGCACGCGAGTGGCATCGGCGGGGAACCGTGCGACACGCGTCACTATTCCACTGGTGCGTCAAGAAATTGAGGCGCGTGGCGCCAAATATCGGTTCAACGTTTTAGAACGCGAAATTGTGACGCCAAGCGGTGTCGCTGGTGCGGCCTTGTCTTCCGATCGGGCTTTGTTTTTGCGCCTCATTCATTTTGCCAATGAAGCGCCCTTTCAACTGGAGGAACGCTGGATTAATCTTGAAACGGTGCCACAAGCTGAACATGCCACTTTTGAGATGACGAACCCAAATGAATGGTTGGTTGAGACATCACCCTATTCCGAGGCTGAGCATTTCTTTTCCGCCGAAAACGCCAACAAAGCACAAGCCAAACTGCTTGAATTGGATGAAAATGACGCATTATTCGTCATTGAGCGGCGCACGCATTTAGAAGGCGACGCGATTACCTATGCGCGGCTTTTGCACCCCGGTGCAAATTATCGGATGACCGCTGAAAACTTTAGTTTTTCGACAAAAAATTAACTCCTCTCCTATAGTTTTAGTAATGTAATTCACTATCCGGTTAAGTTAACATGTTAAATTGTTAGCGGCCCGGCCATAAGAGTAGCTTGACGTGATTAGTTTTGACTTCGCAGCAAATATGGGGACCAACCCCAATTCAAAATCGCTGATCGGCGACATATGCGCCGATTTGGGGTTCAAAACTGTGCGCCCTTATTTGGGTTTGCAGGATGCGGAGCGTTTGAGCAAAGTGAACCCAATCATCTTCTATCTGTTCGACTATTCGCCTGATTTTGAGCGATCAAAGATGCAAATCAACGAGTTGCGCGCCAGCCACCAATTGCGTGTACGGTTCGCGCCGCTGATTTGCTTTGTGGAGAGCCCTTCAAAAGAATCAATCATTGAATGCGTCAACGCAGGATTTGATGATGTTTTGACCATTCCTTGGGTCGCATCGACCATCAAGGAGCGTCTGTCTAAACAGGTGAACACGAAAAGCATCTACTTTGAAACAGACAGCTATTTCGGGCCCGACCGGCGACGCTTCTCTGACGACAAATCAAAACGTGGCACCACGGCGCCAGCGGCAGGCTTTGGTTTCCGGCGCTACGAATTTGTGCGCAACAATTTTGCTGGCGTGCAGATTATGCAGGACAAAGTGATCGGCAAGGCACCAAAACGCCAAAGCGCGGCATCCCAAGGCGGTGTGCAACACCGGATGAGCGTCTAGCGCACCCCGGCACATGCGCATTTGTGCGTAAGGTCCCCCAAATCAGCAATTAACCACGAAGCGGCGACACTGGCTTGAACTTTCAACCATTGCGAGCCGACAAATGTTTAAACTTCCTGCATTGAAAATCGCTTATCGCCTGCCTTTGGCCCTAACGGGGTCCGCACTTGCCATTGGCATAGGGCTGGGCGTTGCAAGCTTCATCATCAGTTCCAACACGGTCAGCCAAATGACGCGCACCAAATTGGAGACGATTGTTGAAAGCCGCGAGGTTGCCCTCAAGAACTATTTTGAAGGCGTGAAGTCAGATCTGTTTATCGAAGCGCAGAATCCAGTTGCGATTAACGGCATTCAAGATTTTTCCATTGCTTGGTCGCAAATACAGGGCAACCCCGAACAGGTTCTGCAAAACGCCTATATCAACGACAATCCCTATCCGCTTGGCGAGCGTCATTTGTTGCAAGGCGCGCAAACTGGTGAATGGTATGACAAGATTCACACAAAATATCACCCCTACTTCACAGCCCTTTTGGAGCAGATGGGTTACTATGATATTTTCTTGTTCGATAATAATGGGCAACTTTTATATACGGTTGCCAAAGAGAACGATTTTGCCACAAACTTTGCGCCCAATGGTGGGCGTTGGGCAGCCAGCGATTTGGGCAAAGCCTTTCAAGCCGCTTCGCTTATGCAGCCGGGTGAATTCAAATTCTTGGACATCTTCCCCTATCCTCCATCCAATGATGCGCCAGCAAGTTTCATCTCCACGCCCGTGTTTGATAAGGGCGAACGAATTGGCGTACTGGCCTATCAAATCCCGGTAGATCAGTTCACCAAAATCATGCACGACAAAACCGGCTTGGGCAAAACAGGTGAGACCTTCATCGTTGGCGCAGACCATTCTTTCCGCAACGATTCTGTGTTCACAGATCAGAATGATATTCTATCAACTAAGCTCGACTATGCCGCAATAGATGACGCCCTAGCGGGCAAATATGGCTACACGGTCACCGATACATATCGGGGTGAAGAGCTGAATCTTTTAAGCGTGCCATTTGAATTTGCTGGGGTGAATTGGGCCGTTGTCGCGGTGCAGGGCGTCTCTGAGAGCAATGCACCAGTCGATCAATTGCGCAATTTACTGATCGCAATCGGTTCGGTGATCTTGGGTGTGATTATGATCGCTGGCTTTTTGTTTGCCCGCACCATCACCCGTCCGATCGCCAATCTTTCATCCACCATGGCAGACTTGGCCGAAGGCAATTTGGATGTTGATGTAGAAGGCACCGAAGGCCAAGACGAATTGGGCGATATGGCCCGGGCCGTTGACGTGTTTAAAGAAAACGCAATTGCCCGCCGTCGCCTAGAAGAAGAAAGCGAGCAAGAAGCAAATGCGCGGCTTGCGCGCCAATCCAAAGTCGAAACGCTCATCTCGCAATTTAGAGGATCTGTGGGCGAGGCGCTTGAAACGGTATCGCGCAACACCAGCCAAATGACGGAAACCGCCAATGTGCTGACCGGCATTGCCACCGACACATCTGGGCAGGCCAATGAAGTGGCCAGCGCCTCAAAAGAAGCGAGTGCCAATGTAAAGGCTGTGGCCGCCGCAGCCGAAGAACTTGCCGCCTCGATTGAGGAGATATCTCGACAAGTCTCCAAGACCAATTCAATTGTCAACACGGCGGCTGAAGCGGCACAAAGCACCAACGGCAAGGTTACCCGACTTGCCGACGCTGCACAGCGGATTGGCGACGTCGTAGCACTTATTCAAGACATTGCGGAGCAAACCAATTTGCTGGCGCTCAACACTTCGATTGAAGCGGCACGCGCGGGGGAAATGGGCAAGGGCTTTGCGGTTGTCGCCACCGAAGTAAAAAGCCTCGCCAACCAAACCGCTAGCGCCACAGAAGAAATTGCCAACCAAATCACTGAAATTCAGGACAGCACCAAAGAGGCGGTGAACGCGATTGAGCAAATTGCTGAAACCATGGCTGAAGTTACGAGTTACACCACCTCAATTGCCTCGGCAGTGGAAGAACAGGGCGCCGCAACCGCTGAGATTAGCCAAAGCGTTACCCAAGCCGCTACTGGTACCGAGCAAGTGGCAGGCTCGATCAATCTGGTGACCACATCAGCGGGTGAAACCAACCAAAGTGCGAACCAAGTGTTGGTGGCTTCAGAAGATATGGCCAAGCAAGCACAAACCCTACAATCCACCGTGGATACATTCTTATCCGAAGTTGCTGCAGCTTAGGGTCTAGACCCAAAACACATTCCTCCCCGTTTTTGCTGCACAAATGGCCCCTCAATAGAGGGGTCATTTTTCATTTGCGCCCAAAACGTTTTGCGCATAGCGTTCAGGCTCCCTCCTTGATGCAAATGAGCACCCGTCCATGATCAAATCCCAACATAGAATCTACGCGATTTTTTTCCTGTTCGCTTTTGGGCTTGGCTCGATGCTTTCGCGGCTGGCCGATATTCAAGAGCAGCTGCAAATTCAAGAAGGTCAGTTGGGTTTGGCGTTGATGTGCAGCTCTTTCGGTATGCTGATATTTCTGACATTGGGCGCGCCACTTGTTGAACGCATCGGCACCAAGCGCACTTTTATTATTGGCAATATCGCCATGGCAGCGCTCTATATTTTGGTCGCCAGCTCATCCCTCTATTGGGTGGTTATCGCCACGATCTTTTTGGGTGGCATGGCTGTGGGCGCCATGGAGATTTCCATCAATGTTGAAGCGGATCGCCTAGAAGCGCAAATTGGTCGCCGCATCATGAACCGTTGCCATGGTTTTTGGAGTTTCGGCTTTTTTGCCGCAGCGCTCGTAGGTGGGTTCATGCGCCAGTTCGACGTTACGCCTTTCATGCATATGCTGATCGCCTTTCCCATTGTCGCGCTGGGCACCGTTTTTGCCGTGATGGGGCAAACCATGGCACCTGAAAAAGCTGATGCATCCGCTGACAAGCCAAGCATGTTCGCACGCCCTACACCCTTCATTCTGGCGCTTTGTGCCGTGTCATTTGGTGCGCTGATTGCAGAAGGCGCGGGCATTGATTGGTCGGTTATCTATATGCGCGATAGCTTTGAAATCGCACAATTTGTGGAAAGCTCAAGCCTGATTGCCTTTACTTTTGTGATGGCACTGATACGCTTTTTTGCCGATCCCGTGGTGGAGAAATTCGGCACAGTGATCATGGCTCGTCTGTCGCTTGGCATCACCATTGTCGGTGTTGCGCTTGTGGGGGTTGCGCCAACATTTTGGATTGCCATATTGGGATTCATGCTGTTGGGCATGGGTTCCTCAATCATCTATCCATTGGCGGTTTCCGCCGCCGCCCGCCGTCAGGATCGCCCATCTTCTATCAATGTGGCTTCACTCGCTCAAACCGCATTTTTGGTGTTCTTTATTGGCCCGGCCAGCCTTGGATTCATCGCGGAGAGTTTTGGCATTCGTGTGGCTTTGATGGCACCGTTGCCCTTATTGGTCATCGGGTTGATCTTTGCCGGCATATTGGACGAAAGCCGGTTCCCGGCGACAAAGAAATCCGTTAATTTGGGTGCATGACGTCACATTTGGAAAATCTGCCCCCAATCATTGATGGGCGCCAATCCGAAACCGCATTGCGGGTGCAGCGCGGCACCATGCGCCTTATGCGCGAACGGTTTGATTTTTGCTGTTACGCGGAAGTGTCACTTGCCAGCGGTCGCCGCGCGGATGTGTTGGGTGTCGGGCCAAAAGGCGAGATTTGGATCATCGAGATCAAATCCAGTTTGCAAGACTATCAGGTCGATAAGAAGTGGCCCGAATATCACGAATTTTGTGATCGGTTCTTTTTTGCCAAACCACCCGAACTAGACGGCGATATTTTCCCTGAAGATCAGGGCTTGATTGTTGCCGATGGACATGGCGCTGAAATTATCCGCAATGCTGACGAGGATAAATTGTCAGCCGCGCGCCGCAAGGCGATGATGTTGCGCATCGCACGCATGGGAGCAGACCGCATTCATCAACTGATGGACCCGGGCCCCAGCGCAATTTAGTAACGCTGCGGCGCATAATTGCGCCAAGGACGCAGGCGAAACGCCGTGATGTCTGGATCAGAAATATTGTCGATGGCTCTCCCACCATGCGAGGCAAGGTCGGCAATCGCACGGGTTCTTTTTTCGACAACAAAGTCCTCGTTCATTCGACGTTGTGTGCTCTTCACTTCAGATTTGACAATCAAATAGAAGGGATTGAAGTTGATTTCATACGTCTGGGGTTGACCATTAAACAAACCGAAGTCGGCTCTTCCATAATCAACATTTGCCAGTTCAAACACTTCTCGAAAATGCGCTGCAAATCTGTTTTGCTCTATGTGTTGACGGTCCAATGCATATTGTTCTTCGCTCAGCAAATCCTCTTCATCATATTTCACCAACCAAGATTTCCCAACATTGATAAAACTTTGAAAGACTTGATCGCCAATTTTGTACATTGAGAATTTCTGGTGAACTCCGGGTGCGAACTGGTCTGCGCAGAACTCGATAATCACCAAATCATCAAGTGGCTCTGCTTTTTCTGCCAATTGATTGATTGCATGATCAAGCTCTAACTGATTGTTTAGCAGCGTAGACAAAGGCGCCGTACTTATCGAATTGCGACGGATGAAAACGGGAAAACGCTCGGGCTTTGGGTCATCAATTGCCAAATAGGCGTTGAAAGCATTCAGTCCCTGCCCATATAGCCCGCACAACAAGCGATACCGACCCTTGCCGTGAGCCGGATCATTTAACGCGCTAAAACCTTTACCAGCAGCCCTTATGTGCCGAAAGACTTTGCCCGCAAGTCGGCGCTCATTGGCATCCAAACGGTCGATGCCAGTAAAAACATAAGTCGCCGCTGGCAACTTGAACGTGCGGAAGAGCCAATTATAACTCTTAAACGCGAATTTTGGCGCCTGCTGGTGTTTGCGCAATCGCGTAATGTTCGAGCGCTGGCGATTTGTTCCGATAAATATGATCATTCGCAATTGGTCTCTTAAGTAACTCTAGTACCGCTGCGGCGCATAGTTACGCCAGGGGCGAAATCGAAATGCAGTGATGTCTGGATCAGAGATATTCCCCACAGATTTCGCTTTGGTCGGTTGCATGAGCGTGCGCATCGCGTTCATCCGGCGATCCGCTGCAAAGATTGCATTTTTGAGCCGCTGCGGGTCTGTGGTTTGATATTCATCAACGGTGAATTGTGGATTAAAGTTGACCTCGTAGAATTGCGGCTTGCCCCCAACGAGCGAAAAGTCGACGCGCCCATACTCCACATTTGCCAATTCAAAAACCTTCTTAGCCTCTTCAACGTAGGTGTTGTTTTGCAGCAGTTCCCATTCTAATTCGCTCGCATTTGGCGGCGCGATATCTGGCCCGTCCCATTTCACGTACCAACCTTTTGAGTAGATAAACAAATCCGAACAATATTGATCATGAATTCGATAGGCTGACATCTTAACGAAATGCTCGCCCATATAAGGTTCACTGCAATATCCAATGACCACCAGATCATCGAGCGGCTCGCCGCGATTGGCAAGCTCTTCAATCTTTTGATCAAGTTCCGCTTGGTTTTTTATTAGTCCAGAAAGCGGCGGCAAACTAATAGACAATTGCCGAATGAAAACCGGAAAACGAGATGGTTTTGGATGATCTATCGCTAGGTAGGCGTTGAATTCATTAATGCCTTGGTCGTGCAATTGTCGCAAAAGTCGATAACGACCCAATGCTTTTGCAGGATCATTAAGTGCCTTGAATCCCAAACCCGCGCCATTTATGTGTCGATATATCTTGCCGGCGAGCCGGCGTTCATTCGCATCCAGCCGGTCTACCATCGTAAAGATGTATGTCGCAGAAGGCAGCTTGGTAGTTCGGAACAACCAATTATAGGTTTTGAACTTGTATTTCGGCTTATTCGGATGCTGCTGCATGCCGTAAAGATTGTGGCGCTGGCGGCGGTTGCCAATGAAGATGATCATAAAACTCAATAACGTTGCGGGGCATAGTTGCGCCAGGGGCGCAAGCGAAAGGCCGTGATGTCAGGATCTGATAAATTGCCAACCGACCCGCTTTGCTGGGCATCAAGTTGCGCAATATGCTGCACGCGGCGTTTCACGGCGAAAAGCACATTTTGTTTTCTTTGCTCAACCAGCGACTTGGCTTCCATTGTCCGGAATTCGGGGTTGAAATTAATCTCGTAGAATTGGGGCTCGCCGTCAACCAAACCAAAATCGACACGGCCATATTCAATGTGCGCTATTTCAAAGACGCGACGGACTTGGTCTTCAAATGCGTTTCGCTCGAGCAACTCTAACTCTTGCGCATAAAAATGCTCTTCGATGATGTCGATCTCGCCATATTTGACGAGCCAGCTGCTTTCGCTAATGGCATAGTTGAGCGATATCTGACCACCCGCATTATAGGCTGACCATTTTTGGAAGATGCCTGGCGCCACTTCACGCGCGCAATATTCGATGACAATTAGATCATCCAAAGGTTCGCCTTCGCGTTCAAGTTCGGCAATGGTTTGTTCTAGTTCGGCTTGTGAATTGATTAGACCCGAAAGCGGTGCCGTACTCAGACTGTTGCGACGTATGAATACCGGAAACTGGCTCGGCTTTGGCGCATCATAAGCCAGATAAACGTTGAACTGGTTGATCCCCGCTTCATATAGCGCACAGAGCAAACGAAAGCGCCCCATGGCATGGGCCGGGTCGTTAAGCGCGCGAAATCCATTACCGGCCTTATTGATATGACGATAGATTTTGCCCGCAAGGCGACGCTCATTGGCGTCTAAACGATCAATTGAGGTGAAAATGTAAGTCGCGGCCGGAAGCCGAAATGCGCGGAATAGCCAATTATATGACCGGTAATCATATTTGGGGGCATCTGCATGCTCGCGCAAAGACGCAACATTGCTGCGGTGCCTATTTGGCCCAATAAAGATGATCACCTGCGCCCCCTCATATCCAGTATATTGAATATGAGGGAAGACCGCCAATGTCTACAAATTACTGTTTAGAAATAACAGCCTGCAGCTTCTTGATCAGCTCAAGTCGCTCTTTGTCGCTTGGTTGTGCTGAAAGCAAATGACCAAATTCGATTGAGAATTGAGCGTATTCGCTGGTCCAATCCGCCCGGAACTGTTCGGGGTCAATACGCGGTTGCGGGGTATGGGTTACCCCTGCAATGCCGGTCGCGCGCAACTCGAAACTATCATCCAGTTGTGGTGCCCGCACTTTCTCGCCATTCAGGCCTTTTTCCGCCAGCGCTTTTTGCATCGCCTTGCGTCCCTCATCTTCACCATGGGTGAGGAAAATAGCGCCGTGTGCCGGTAGTCGCTCGGCAATCCAATCCATCAATTCTGTGTGGTCGCCATGGGCCGAATAATTGCCAATGCGGCGAATGTCAGCGCGCACCACATGGTTGTTGCCGTGGATCCGCACCTCTGGTTTGCCTGATTGAATGACGTGGCCAAGCGTACCAGGCGCTTGGTAGCCAACGAACAAGACGGTTGATTTTGGATCAGAGATATTGTTGCGCAAATGGTGTTTGATGCGCCCCGCATCACACATGCCCGATGCTGCCATGATGATGGCACCGCCATTGATCTTGTTGATGCCTTTGGATTCTTCAACTGATTCAACAATGCGGAAACGATCGTCGGCAAATAGCTCTTCTGGACTAAGCTCCATGTCCTGAAGTTCTGCTGCGTGTCGCTTGAATACAGATGTGACTTTGCGCGCCAATGGCGAATCTAGGAACACCAATTGGGGATCAATTTCGCCATTTTTGATCAAAAGACCGATGTCATGCAGTAATTCTTGGCTACGCTCCACTGCGAATGCGGGTATGACCAAATTGCCGCCTTTGCCAAGCGCGCGATTGATTTCTGCCTTAAGCGCCTCGCGACGCTGATCAAGCGAATAGTCGTCGCGATCGCGGCCCCCATAAGTGCTTTCACAAAGTATATAATCAAAACCAGCAGGTGCATCAGGTTCGAGATAGAACACTTTTTCATCTGGTCCGATATCGCCGGAGAACAGGATGTGGATTGGTTTGCCATCTTCGTCTTGCACCTGAACTTCAATTGAAGATGATCCAAGAATATGCCCCGCATTCCAGAATCGTGCTTTCACGCCGGGTCCCGGTTCAAACCAGTTTTGATAATCGTAGCCTTTGGCGCGGCTCAAGGCCTCTTCAGCATCTTCGCGGGTATAGAGCGGATCAATCGGCGCCTTGCCTTTGCGCTTACGACGGCGGTTCTCGCGCTCGGCCTCAGATTCTTGGATACCTGCGCTATCAGGCAGCAAATAATCCATCAAGCCGGTTGTCGCTTCAGTGGCATGAATAGGACCAGCAAACCCGTGCTTAACCAATTTCGGGATCAACCCCGCATGGTCAATATGTGCGTGGGTTAAAAGCATGAAGTCGATATCTGCTGGGCGAAACGGGAACGGCTTATTGTTGAGCGCGCGCACCGTTTTGTTGCCTTGGAACAGACCACAATCCACCAAAAACTGCCCTTTGGGGTGGGTAATTCTGTAGCTAGAACCAGTGACGGTGCCTGCAGCACCATGGAAAGACAATGTGACCGTCATAAGTGACCTTTTATGCTCGCAACAAATTCCTCACCACGCTAGCAGGGCGCGGCAATGGATTAAACAGTTTGGTGAAATATATTGACCTAGCGCGGCGCGCGTTTTGCCAAAATGCGTTGCAATGTCCGGCGGTGCATATTGAGACGGCGCGCTGTTTCAGAAACATTGCGGTCGCAAAGTTCGTACACGCGCTGAATATGCTCCCAGCGCACACGGTCCGCAGACATTGGATTTTCTGGCGGGTCGGCTTTGATCTCATCGTCAGAGGCCATCAGCGCTTTAAACACATCATCCGCATCAGCGGGCTTTGCCAAATAATCAACTGCACCGAGTTTTACAGCGGTAACGGCGGTGGCAATATTGCCATAGCCGGTGAGTACAACTGCGCGCGCATCTGGTCGCTTATCGTTTAGTGCTGAAACGACCTGTAAGCCGTTTCCATCTTCCAGTCGCATATCGACAACGGCAAAGGCCGGTGGATTTGATTTCACCTGCGCTAGGCCCGCCGCAACGCTGTCCGCTACCCGCACATCAAACCCGCGCTTCTGCATGGCCCGCTCAAGCCGGGTGAGGAACGGCTTGTCGTCATCCACAAGCAGCAAGGACAGATCCTTATCCATCAATTCTTGCACATTGGTCATATACTTACCTCGCAATCATTGCAGCCTATGTCACACTTTGCCGCGCGACAATAGCTCATCTCATCTCCCCGGCGGGGACCATATCGGACTTTTCGATTTCAATCACCTGTCTGGGCCAGCGTATATTGACGCAGGCTGATCCGGTGGCGTTTATATTGGCAAACGCGATTTGCGCACCGGAACGCTCCAGCAGCGTTTTGGCGATAAATACACCCAAACCAAGCCCGCCCGGCTCGGTCGGGTCGCGGTCGACGACGCCGTCTTTTGGGCGGGTGGTCAGATAGGGTTCACCCAAGCGCACCAGCATCTCCGGCGCAAAGCCAGGACCATCATCTTGGATGTTGATCGAGATTTGATCCTTGGTCCAAGACAGGTCGATATTGACCTTCTGGTCGGCGAAGTCGACAGCATTTTCGATGAAGTTGCCCAAGCCGTAAATCAGCCCAGCATTGCGAGCAATTTGTGGTTCATCGCCATCACCGACTTTTTTTATCGAAATATCAATGCCGAAAAACTTATGCGGCTCCACCACCTCGGCGACAAGATCAGAAAGCGTCAATTCGCTAAACGGATCTTCGCCAGCGTTTAAGTTGCGTAGTTTTTGCAAGATCGCTCGACAGCGCGCCGCTTGTTCGGAAATCAGCTCAAGGTCTTTCTTCACCGATTCAGGATCGTTCAAATCGGAAAGCGCCTCTTTGCCCGCGAGCGCAATCGTGGCCAACGGAGTGCCCAATTCATGTGCGGCGGCAGCTGCCAATCCATCAAGCGCTGTAATATGGGTTTCGCGCGCTAAAACCAATTCCGTGGCGCTTAGGGCGTCCGCCAATTGCCGCGCTTCGTGGGCAACGCGGTTTGTATAAGCTGAAATAAAACTCACGCCACACACGATACCGACCCAAATGCCAAAGCTATAAAGGGCAGGCAATTGCACCGGTTCATTCGGGTCCCATGGAAGTGGAAAATGAAAGAAACCCAAGATAGTGGCGATGAGGACGACTAGCGCGCTCAGACCAACGGTCCATCTAAATGGTAATGTGGTCGCTGAAACCGAAATTGGCGCGAGCAGCAAAATCGCAAATGGGTTTGACAGGCCACCTGTTAGATAGAGCAGGCCACCCAATTGCAGACAATCATAGGCCAAAAGCGCTGCGGCATAGTGTGAGCGCAGGCGATAGTTTGCCGGATAGCGGATCAGCAAAATCACATTAAGCCATGCGGACAAGGCAATCAATGTAAAGCACGCGCCTAAGGGCAATTGATAGTTCAGCACAAAGGCAACAACCAGAACGCCTGCGGATTGGCCGACCACCGCCAACCAGCGCAAGCGCACCAACGTTTCAAGCCGAAGGCGGTGATGAGAGCCAATATTTCTTGCCGTATATGCGGTCATTTTGCTCGTTTTACTTCTCAATTGGGGCATTCAATACGCAATTGCAGCTGAAATTCCTATGCGAAATACGGCTAATTGGCCCCGAATGGTTCAATTTTTGTGCGTTTCAAGGGGCAAAATCCACTTTTTTGCTGCTTGAAGCCCCGGCTTTGCTCCCCAAATCTTGTGTATCGTTGATGAAGGAAGAAAAAATGAGCACAGCAATTATTAAACCCCATTGGTCCCCGATAAACATTGCCCTGATGGTTTTGGGCTTTGTTTTCTTCTGGCCGCTTGGCCTTGCCATGCTCGCCTACATTTTGTGGGGCGAACATTACGGTGGCACAAGCGACAAGGCTGAAAAATGGATGCATAAACAAAAGTGCAAAATGCGCAGCCGTCGTTCTCGCTATGGTCGTCACTCAGCAACAGGCAACGCTGCATTCGACGAATATCGTGAAGCAGAAATCCGTCGCCTAGAAGAAGAGCGCATGCGCCTTGAGCAAGAGCGCGCTGACTTTGAAGACTTCTTGCGCAATCTACACATGGCGCGTGACCGTGAAGAATTTGATCGCTTTAAATCTGAGCACAAAGCCAAAAGCTTTGACGAAGATGACGCCGAAGAAGTGGCGAAGCCGAAGAAGAAAAAGCGTTCTGAAGACGACGAATAGACATTACCAGCGAAGCTGCAAAGCGTCGCTATCCTCCTCTCCCCGCCGGTTGACCCTGGCACCCTAGTAAGCGCCTGCTCATGATTGAGTGGGCGCTTTTTTCTATCCGATGCAATCTTGGCTTGCCAAAGCCGAAGCGATCAGCAAGATCATTGCCATGTTCTTTGCCCGAAAATCGCAAACGATCCCTGAGCGCACTCAATTAGAGATTGATGGCGAGCCACAAGAAATTGTGGTGCGGCAAAACAATCGTGCGCGCCGCTACAGGATAACGCTAGATAGCCGGCAGGGGATCGTTCTAACCGTGCCCAAGTCTGGCACATGGCGAGATGCAGAGCGCTTTTTGCACAAGCAGCGCCATTGGCTCGCCGCAAGGCAACACCATGTGGTGACGCCCAAGCCGATTGAATTAGGAGCAATCATTCCATTGCGTGGCGTGGATACGCGCGTTCATGGCACAGGTACGCTGCGTGGTGTACCTCGCATCGAGGAAAGCGATGAGATGCAGATCTTGCATATGCCGGGGGCGGACGAACATATAGGTCGGCGCACAGTGGATTGGCTGAAACGCGAAGCAAAGGCTGACATTGCCGCTTCGGTTGCTGTTCACACGTCACGGTTGGGGGTAACCCACAAAGCGATCAGCATGCGCGATCAATCGACACGCTGGGGCTCATGTTCGTCTGCGGGCAATCTCAATTTTAATTGGCGGCTGATATTGGCGCCGCCCTTTGTCTTGGACTATGTGGCAGCCCATGAGGTGGCTCACCTCATCGAAATGAACCACAGCCAAGCCTTTTGGGATCAAGTGGAGCGTACATTGCCCGACATGCAGCGCGGCCGCACCTGGCTCAAGGTGCATGGCCGCACGCTTTTTGCCTACCAATAATGCCTAGACTTCGCCTATATATTCGCCGCGTGCGGGATAGTTATTCTTAATCGCAAAGTCGAGCGCGCTAACCAGTTCTGAGAAATGAGGACGGACGAACGGCATCGTTTGCACCGACCCATAATATAGCGTTTGCTCAGGTGTCACCATGAAAAGGCCGGGTTCAGAAAACAAAGCTGGTTCCTCGATTCCGATTGATGTTTTACCGCGCGACGTTGAAATATATAGGCCCCAGTTGCGTGCTTCCTGCAAAGCAAGGTCATACCCAATTCGCAGTTTTTCGGCGCCAATTTTGTCTGCCATGGCGCGCGCGCGTTCTTCACCATCCGAGCTCACTGCTATTGTTTTTACGCCGCGTTTTGCGAAGTCCTCAACGCGGGCTTCCAACTCTTTGAGATAAGTTGCGCAGATGGGGCAATGCAGCCCTCGGTAGAAGCAGATCACAGTACCGAGTTCAGGTTTGTCACTACTCAAATCAAATGAACCATGATCGAGCGTTTCTAGTTTCAAATTTGGCGTTTTCTGACGTGGCATCAACATTTTTTTGCGCTCCTTTGGTTTTCCATTCCCTTCTCTATACCCGTTTTTGATTGGATAATTCCGAATAAACCGACTATAACACCGAAATGAACACTTATGATCGACTTACAGCCCTGATGGAGCGATTTAACTTATCGGTCCAAGTCGCGACACCAGACAGTGCGCAATTGGTTGTGCTGAAACCGCATGTAGACGGATCGCAAACCGTCTTGCTGAATACAAAAAGTAGCGGTTTCAAGGTTGATCCGGCCGACATGTTGTTATGTGCTTCAGTTGATTGGGGCGGTGACTCCAACCCTCTGTTTTCTGCTTTACCGCCCATCTTGGACATCTCCTTTTCAAAGGACGATGATGTTGTCCCGCTTCTTGATCTCACGCATCGCGAAATCGAACGGCAACGTTGTGGTTCGGCTTCAGTTGTGAACCGGTTTTGCGAAATCCTTATCGTCAAGATCTTGCGCGCCAAGATTGAGCAGGGCAGCGACGAACCAGGACTTCTGGCCGGTCTAGCCGACCCTAGATTGAGCCGTGCAATTGTTGCGCTGCACGATAAACCGGAGCACAATTGGGATAATCAACAACTGGCAGAAATTGCTGGCCTTTCCCTTAGCCGATTTGCCGAACTGTTTGCTCTTCAAGTCGGTGTAACCCCGACGGCCTATTTGCGCGGCTGGCGCATGGTACTTGCACGCAAGGACATTCGGGCTGGCGCGCGTATATCAACTGTTGCGCGTCGTTATGGCTATCGCACAGGCGAAGGGTTTTCGCGCGCGTTTCACAAGCATTTTGGCGTGAACCCGATCCAGCAGCGCACACAGCTTGCTCTTGGACAGAGCCACTAAGAGCCCATTCGTTCATTGCATTTTCATACAGAATAATGCCGATCCTTGACATCTCCGTCTACATTCACATATCTAATACATACCGAACGTTCGGTTTGTTGCGATAGTTGAAAGACACCTGTTTGTGATCAGCGGATTGTCGAGTTCATGGAATCCATTTGGAGAAAAGGTTCGATATGGAAAAGGATGCATTGAGCAAACTAAGCGTAAAAGACCGGCTCACCTTCTCCGCCTTCCAGCTGTTTTTGCAAAAGGGCGTCGATGGCACCGGCATTGATGAGATCGTCAGCATCGCTTCAGTTTCTAAGGGCGCGCTGTACCATCATTTCGGATCAAAAGACGGGCTCTATGATGCCGTGCTTGAGCGTTATTTCTTGCGCGGCTTTTCTCAGTTTGATGCGGCGGTTTTCGCTGACCTTTCGTTCGAAGCGCAAAAGACAGCGCTGATTGATGGGCTGAATGATATGTATATGGAAATGGAGATGCGCTATGACGCGGAAAAATCGCGCTATTTTGCGCTTTATTTCGACAGTTTGAGCCGTTCACAGAAATTCCAATCTGCCGTTCAATTTTACTATGCCACTTTGCTTGCCGCTCTTGAGGCCAAACAAACCGCACCAAAATTGGCACAACAATTTTTGACCCAATTGGAAGGCGAGATTTATCTCGCCACCGTTTTCAACCGACATCCTGATTTTACCTCAATTGATCCACGCGAGGATTAAATGCTTGATCTTTATGCGAACAAGGGTTCTGCCCTTCCCCAAAAACTCACTATTACAGCGCTTGAACTGGGGTTCATCGCATTTTCATATTTCTTACTGTTTGGGGATGGCGACGCAATAATCTCTTCCCTATTTGGCTGGCCTGTTTTGGAAAACACGCCAGCACGGCGGGGAATCATCTTTGCTTTTAATCTGATCATTCTCGCCCGCATGGGTGTGATGATGTTTATGTTCTTGAAACGCCAAATCCCATGGTCCGAAGCGCTGAGCGTGCCGGTTGCGTTTGCTATCTATTATGTCGGTTTTGCCATTTTGGTGCTGCCAAATTCCGCACCTCTCGGCACATTCGATTATGTCGGGATTGGCATTTTTGCCCTCGGATGTATCCTAAATACAGGGTCTGAATGGCAACGTCATATTTTCAAGTCTGACCCAGCCAACAAGGGCAAACTATTTACCGGAGGCCTGTTTGCGTATTCGATGCACATCAACTTTTTCGGCGATGTGTTGTGGGTTCTTGGCTATGCAATGATTGCTGGTCACCTGTTCGGATATGCGCTGCCAATCTTACTCCTGAGCTTCTTTGCGTTTTTTAACGTACCAAAGCTCGATGATTATTTACGCGCACGTTATGGCCAGCCTTTCAAAAACTATGAAACAGCGACCAAACGACTAATCCCGTTTGTTTGGTGAGCAATTGGGCGCTTTCTAGCGCCCAAAGATATCCGAGATAAGATCGCCAATAGAGCGACGCTGCGGTTGTTGACGTTCCGCTTGCTGGCCAATTGGCTCAAGCGGCGTGCGGTCAAAGCGACCATCGCCACCCGGCAATTGCGCCACGGCCCAATTGGAGTGGGCCTTTTGCATAAATTCGCGCCACACATCAACGGGGAATGACCCCCCGCCTACCTTTTGCATGGGGCTGCCATCATCGTTCCCGAGCCAAACACCAGTGACCAAACGCGCCGAATAGCCCACGAACACTGCATCGCGATTGCTTTGCGAAGTGCCGGTTTTGCCCGCCACTGGCCAACTGCCAAACGCAGCTTTTCGGCCTGTGCCCACTTCGATGGCGTGGGACAGCATATCATTCATTTTCCCAACCGCATCTGGGGCCACCACTTGGCCCGGCCCCGATGGAATGTGAGAATAAAGCACTTGGCCGTCCGGGGTTTCAATTGATGTGATCACATGGGCGATAATACCTTGGCCACCATTGGCGAATGGCGCATAGGCTGCGGTTAGTTCGAGAAGCGAAATCTCCGGTGTGCCGAGCGCAATTGACGGAAGGGCTTTGATGTTTGACGAAATGCCAAGCTTATAGGCGGTGTTGACCACATTTTGTGGACCCAATTCGATGGCAAGTTTGCCTGCCACGAGATTAGATGATTGCGCAAGCGCATCGCGCAATTGCATCTGCCCCTTGAATTTGCCATTGGCATTTTCGGGTGCCCAACCTTTGTAGGTAAAGGGGCTATCATCAACAACCGTGTTGGGTGAATAGCCATTTTCAACGGCTGTGAGATAAACGAACGGCTTGAAAGCAGAACCTGGTTGGCGCTTAGCGGTGATGGCGCGGTTATATTGGCTCTTTGTGTAATCGGTGCCGCCGACCACTGCCTGAACCGCCCCGTCTGGCCGCATCGCCACCAGTGCGCCTTGCGAGAACGCGCGCTCTTCACCGTGTTCGCGAATAATCTCTTTGATCAAGAACTCTGCTTCTTTTTGCAGTTCCCAATCGATTGTTGTGCGCACAATTACGTCTTGGTCGACAGTGCCAAGATAGCTATCCATCAGCACCTCAACCCAATCGGCTACATAATATTCGGTGCCGGTGATGCGGGTGCGGATACGTTTGTTTGGATCAATGGCGGCGGCTTGTGCTTCTTTTTCAGAAATGAAGCCTTCTTCTGCCATGGCATTGAGCACCAGCCGCGCCCGGTCCGCTGCCCCTTCAGGGTTTTTGTTTGGCGCGAGGCGCGATGGGGCTTTCAAAACCCCTGCCAAAATTGCTGCTTCACCCAAAGATAGATTACGTGCTGATTTGCCAAAATAGCGCTGGCTGGCCGCTTCGATGCCATAGGTTCCTGCACCGAAATACATGCGGTTGAGGTAGAGCTCGATAATCTCTGGTTTAGAATAGTTTTGCTCCAGCCACACTGAAAGCAACACTTCTTGGATTTTCCGACCGTAATTCTGGTCAGGGGTTAGAAACAAGTTCTTTGCCACTTGCTGGGTAATTGTTGACCCGCCATGGCCCGACAAGGGCATGCGCCCCTCGGTGACGTTGATGCGCATCGCTCCCAGAATACCGATAGGGTCGAAGCCTGGATGATCGTAGAACCGTCGATCTTCAATAGCAATGACCGCATTTGGCACATAATGGGGCAATTCATGAATGGCGACGGCTTCGCCGCCCATTTTGCCACGGTTTGAAATCAAACGCCCGTCGCTTGCCACAATACGGATATTGGCTGGTCGGTCTGGCACCGCCCAAGTGTCAGAAGATGGCAATTGCATCCCATAATAGACGATGATGCCGGTGACCGCGATGACGCCCCAAACGGCTGCGACCATGCCCCAGTAGAACGCCTTCTTAAACAGCCACCAGAACCACGATTGTTTCTTTTTCGCTGCTGATTTTTTGCGCGGCGCAGCCTTTGCCTTTGTGGTCTTGGCGCGCGTTTTTTTAGCCGCGGTTTTGCGGGTTGTCTTTTTGCCCGTACCCACACGATCTTTCTGGGTCAGACGCAAATCTGAACTTTTGTTGTTGGGTCGCTTTGCCAAGTTATTCGCTCACTGAAGGATTGGCCGATCAAATCTATGATTGGCGCTTATATCTAACTTAATTGTGGCCGGTTTATGGGGCGTAAATAAGGGCACGCGAAATTGGCCCTTCACCAGCTGGATCGGGCTTCATACAAAGATTTTCCGATGGCGCGGAGCAAATCATGCTTCCAGTGCGCTAAATATCTGTTTGGTGTGGAGCATAATCGCCCCGCGCCCTTGGCAGGTTGCCTGTTTTGTTCGTCGCCCCGGGGTGCTCACCCGTTTATCCCCTTAGCTACATCATGACCTGTTATCTGATCATTGGAAGATTTTGTACCTCACGGGGCGCACCACAATTTACATGACGGTCTAAAACCGACCTATGCAAATTGTTGCCCCTCCGGCGGGTCGGCCAAAAAGTTGGCCGAGGTCCTCGCCTTTGGCTCGTCCGTCATTTACCTCGCTTGTTCAGCGCTTGTGAAAAGCACCAGTTGGCGGGGGTGCCGGGGTCGGGAGCGAAAGCGACCAACGGCGGCACAAAAAACAACGAACCAAAAACTTCCAAGAACGGCTACAACTTGCCGCCCGATGATTTACGCCTGCCTTCGGTGTCAGACTGGACCACTTACAAAACAGGCAAATTCGCAGGTGCGACCACCCACGAACTGCCAAACATCTACTCACCTCAAAAATGATGTGCCCTATTTGCCCGTCGGCAATCGGAAGGGAAACTGTAGATGCAGGTGTTAGACTACCACCACAAAAAACACCGGGGATAAGTTTGGCGAAAGTTTAATAGGCGCGGCTGGTTTTTGATGATAGGCATCATCAAAAAATTGGACAAAGGAAAAGCACATGCGGGTGACAGAAGCGGTGGTTGCGCAAAACCATGAGCGCATTTTGGAAACCGCCGCAATGCTGTTTCGCAAAAAGGGAATCAAGCAAACCAGCTTGCCTGAAGTGATGAGCCAGTCGGGGATGACCCATGGCGGATTCTATCGCCATTTCAAATCCAAAAATCACTTGGTTGCCGCTGCATTGCAGCGCTGCATGGACAAAACCATTGCCGACCTCAGCCCGACACGCAACATGCTTGCGGGCCAAGAATTGCTTGATGCGTTCTTGGAGCAATATTTGTGCGACAGACATTTGCACAATCCGCATGATGGGTGTGCGGTGGTGGCGCTATCGAGTGAGGTCTATCGCGCAGATAGTTCAATCCGCGATGTTTATACTGACGGGATCAAACGTTGGATTGAAGTGCTTGCAGATCTGCTACACGGAGAAGCACCAGCCAGGCGCCAAACGGCAATTGAGATCATCTCAACCCTTGTTGGCACCATGATGGTCGCGCGCGCCGTGAATGATGAAGCGCTGAGCCAAGAGTTTATGCGCGCCGCCATTGATCGCGTGGACGACATTTTATTGCCAGAAGGTGAAGACCGCGCGCTTGAACCACTCAAGACTCATGGGGTTGAAAGGCACGGTATCTAGCGATTTAGGATTATCGTCATAGGACGAGTAGGCCCCGGCTCTTTTCGCGCCGCCGTCGCAGCCTTGCGGCTGCTTCCCCGGCACCCCCGGCTCTTTTTGATGCCGCCGTCGCAGCCTTACGGCTGCTTCCCCGGCACCCCCGCCAATTGCTGCCCAACGCGAAAGCTGAACAAGCGAAAAAAGGGCGGACGAAACAACTTATTGTTGAGGACCTCGGCCAATTTTTTGGACGCGCCCGCGCAGGGGCAACAAAAGGCATAGCGCGGTTTTAGCGCGTCATGCGTTTTGCGGTGCGCCCCGTGAGCGAAATTAAGCGTCGATGTTCGTGGCGCTTAGGGCGTTTTCTTGAATGAAATCACGGCGCGGTTCCACCAGATCACCCATCAATTTGGTGAAGGTTTCGTCCGCCACATCGCTTTCTTTGATGTGCACTTGCAACAATGAACGCACATTTGGATCAAGCGTTGTTTCCCACAATTGCTCTGGGTTCATTTCGCCCAAGCCCTTATAGCGCTGCATTGAAATGCCCTTACGCCCAAAGCTGGTGACCGCTTCATAAAGCGTGAATGGACCGTAGATTTCCTCAGCACTTGCCTTACGTTCGAACTTGGCTACACCCTCAAAAATCTCGCCAATTTCAGAGGCGATCTTTTCGAGATTACGTGCATCAAGCGAGTTGATCAGGGCAAGATCGACATTGTGACGCTCTTCCACGCCGCGCACGGTACGGGCAAAACTATAGCCGGTTGCAGCGTCAAAGTTGCCAGACCAGTCTTTTTCAGTTTCCGCAGAAATGACACCCAAGCGGTCCGCCACTGTCTGCGCCATCGCGTTGGCTTTGTTATTGTCTTCAAGCACGGCTTGGCTAAGCGCACCAGAGATCGCGCATTGCTCAACAATCTGACGATTATAGCGCGCGTTGAGCGCATTGATGATGTGCACCATGTCTCGTGCTTTTGCTGCCACATCGGCCAAATCATTGCCGCCACGGGCAACGCCCGCTGCTGTTGTGAGCACAGAATCCTCTAAACCAACGGCCAGCAAATATTCTTCCAGCGCGCGCTCGTCTTTTAGATATTGCTCAGACTGACCGCGCTTAACTTTGTAGAGCGGAGGTTGAGCAATATAGATGTGGCCGCGTTCCACCAGTTCAGGCATTTGCCGATAGAAGAAGGTGAGCAAAAGGGTACGAATGTGCGCACCATCCACGTCCGCATCGGTCATGATGATGATTTTATGGTAGCGCAGCTTTTCAATATTGAACTCTTCGCGCCCAATTGAAGTGCCAAGCGCCATAACCAAATTGCCAATCTCTTGGCTTGATAGCATCTTGTCGAACCGTGCGCGCTCAACGTTCAGAATTTTACCGCGCAGAGGCAGCACCGCTTGGGTCGCACGATCGCGCCCTTGGGTTGCTGACCCGCCCGCTGAATCACCCTCCACCAGGAAGAGTTCTGAAAGGGTGGGGTCTTTTTCCGAACAGTCTTTGAGTTTACCAGCCAAGAACGACACATCAAGCGACGACTTACGCCGGGTCAATTCACGCGCTTTGCGCGCCGCTTCACGAGCGGCTGCAGCTTCCACCACTTTCGAAACAATTTGCTTGGCTTCTGCTGGGTGCTCTTCAAACCATTGGTTAAGGCGCTCATTGACCACAGATTCGACCACGGGGCGAACTTCAGAGGAAACAAGCTTGTCTTTGGTTTGAGATGAGAATTTTGGGTCCGGTACTTTCACCGACAAGACGCAAGTCAAACCTTCGCGTGTATCATCGCCGGTTGGTGAGACTTTTTCTTTTTTCAAAATCCCGCTTGAATCGGCATAGCCGATCACTTGCCGGGTTAACCCACCGCGCAAACCAGCCAAGTGGGTGCCGCCATCACGTTGCGGGATATTGTTGGTAAAGCACAAGACTTTTTCGTGGTAGCTATCGTTCCACCAAAGCGCCAGCTCAACCGTAATATCGTCTTTTTCAGACGTAATGTAGATCGGGTCTTGGATCATGGACTGTTTGGACTTGTCCAAATAGCGCACGAATTCTTGCAAGCCACCATCATAGTGCAGTTCAACTGACACTTCTTCAGGGTGGCGCTTATCGGTGAGGATGATGCGCACGCCTGAGTTCAAAAACGCCAGTTCGCGCAAGCGGTGTTCAAGCGTTGCATAGTCAAACTCGACCATGGTGAAGGTGTCAGGCGAAGGCATAAAGGTCACCTTGGTGCCTTTTTCATCTCCGCAATCGCCAACCTTGGCCAATGGCGCATCTGGCTCACCGTGGGTGAAGCGCATCATGTGATGCTCGCCATCACGCTTAATGTCCAATTCAAGCCAAACAGATAGCGCGTTCACAACAGAAACGCCCACGCCGTGCAAACCGCCTGAAACCTTGTAGGAATTGGAATCAAACTTGCCGCCAGCATGGAGCTGCGTCATGATCAATTCAGCGGCTGAGACGCCTTCTTCTTCGTGAATGCCGGTGGGAATTCCACGACCATTATCGGTGACCGAAACCGAGCCGTCCGCATTGATGGTGACCGTGACATAGTCAGCGTGGCCAGCAAGGGCTTCGTCAATGGCGTTATCCACCACCTCGTAAACCATGTGGTGCAAACCCGAACCATCGTCGGTATCGCCAATATACATGCCTGGGCGCTTGCGCACCGCATCAAGACCTTTGAGAACCTTGATGCTATCCGCACCATAATCGCCATTTTCTGGGACTGAATTTTCGTCGCTCATTTGCACCGAATCATTTCATGTTAGACTTAGTTATTTCTAGACTTTTTTTGAGCGAAACCAAAGGGCTGAGGCCCGATTTCAACCATTGCAGGCCATATTGCATAGCTTGAAGGCCTTATTGCGGCTCAAACGGGCTTAAAAGCGCATCTTGGACCGTGAAAAACTGCGCATCTGCCCCCAAGGAGTCAAATAGCAGTTGATCGGTGCCGGTCATCCAGCACTGCGTGCCCAAGGCATTGAGCAGCGCAAACAGACTTGCCCGTCGATTTGCATCCAAATGCGCAGCAATTTCATCAAGCAGAAGAAGCGGTGAAATGCCCGTCATTTGCTTGACGAGCCGCGCATGCGCCATGATCAGCCCCACCAGCAGCGCCTTTTGCTCGCCAGTTGAACAGATATTGGCGGGAACCTGTTTGTCGGTGTTTGTCACCAAAATATCGGTGCGATGCGGCCCAATTGTTGTGCGCCCTGCTGCACGATCTAAATGTCGGCGTTCGCGCCAAACATTGATGTAGGCTTCCTCCAATTCAGTTGATGTTTGAAATTCCCCAACATGCTCTTGGCTCTCAATTTCCAAATAGGCTGAAGGGAACCCCGATCCATCATCGTGCTGAAGCAATTCATTCAAATGCGCAATGGTATCAAGGCGCGAAAAATGCATTGCCGCTGCATGTGCTGCCATCTGCGCTTCGATGGCCGCGGCCCATGCAGCATCGCCATATTCATCAAGTAATTTGTTGCGCTGGCGCATGGCTTTTTCAAACTGCGCCACTTCAGCGCCATGGCCCGGAATAAGGGCCAGCACCAAACGATCAAAAAAGCGGCGTCGATCTGCAGCTGGGCCAGTGAACAACCCGTCTTGTGCAGGGGTGAGCCACAAAATGCGCAAATATTCGCCCAATTGATCGACCGACTTTGCCGCTGCGCCATTGATTTTGACACGGCGTCCGGTGGTTGCGTCTGGTTCTAACCCTGTCCCCAGATCGACGGTGCCATATTGGGTTTCAATTGACGCGGCAACGGCCCATCCGCCAGTGCCACTATGCAAGGCCAGTGTATCGAAATTGGCCCGCCGCAAACCACGCCCCGGGGAAAGTAAGGAAATGGCTTCAAGCAGGTTTGTTTTGCCCGCACCGTTAGGCCCGGTGAGCACAACATGGCGATCATCGGGGTCCAGCGCGGCGCTGACATAATTGCGGTAGTTCGACAACCGCAAGCGCGATACGAAGTGGCTTGGGGTTACGCGAGTTGGGGTTTGGCGAATCTCCGCCATTGAAGGATTTACCCCCTTTGGGCCATTGCGTCCTAAACGCGCATTGGCATCAAAACATAAAGCGCATCATCGTCATTTTCAGACTGCACAATGGTTGGTGAACCCGCATCTGAAAGCATGAAGATCGCAGCGTCAGATTTTACCTGATCGATAATGTCCAACAGATAACGCGCGTTAAAGCCAATCTCGAACCCATCATCTTCAAACTCAATCGGCAACTCTTCACGCGCTGTGCCGTGATCTGGGTTGGTGACGCTCATCTCCAACAAACCATTGCTCAATGCCAGCTTAACGGCTTTGCCGCCTCGGTCTGATGCGATGGTCGACACCCGATCAACGGCCTGCTTGAAGCTGGCGGTGTCGACGGTGAGTTGCTTATCGTTATTTTGTGGGATTACACGCTCATAATCTGGGAAGGTGCCTTCGATGAGTTTTGACAACAGAACAACGCCTGACACTTCAAAGCGGATCTTTGTATCTGAGAGTTCAACTGCCACATCGTCATCATCGCCTGATAAGAGCTTTTGCACTTCAGCAACCGTTTTACGCGGCACAATAATCGATGGCATGCCTTGCGACCCCTCAGGCGCGTTGACTTGCGCGCGAGCGAGACGGTGTCCATCAGTTGCAACCGCGCGCATGATCACGTTGGCGCCATCGTCCATGGTGTGGAAGAAAATACCATTGAGATAATAGCGGGTTTCTTCCGATGAAATCGCAAACTGCGTGCAATCGATCAACTGACGCAACGCGCCAGCTTTGATGGTGAATTGGTGGCTGAAATCACCAGACTTAAGATCTGGAAAGCCATCGGCTGCTAGACAAGTCAGATTAAACTTTGAACGACCAGAGGTGATGGCCATTTGCTCGCCAGCGCCGTCAACTTCGATGTTCACTTCCGCGCCATCAGATAGCTTGCGCACGATCTCATATAGTGTGTGGGCAGGAACAGTCGTGGTGCCCGGTGTGCCCACCATTGCAGGCACCGATTCTGTAACTTCAATATCAAGATCAGTTGCCCGCAGCTGCAGACCACCATCACTTGCATTGAGCAAGACGTTAGAAAGGATGGGGTAGGTGGTGCGGCGTTCAACGACGCGATGCACATGCCCAAGCGATTTCAACAGGTGATTTCTCTCAAGCGTAACTTTCATTGGTGTCTACTCCCGGTATCTCGCCGCTTTTCTTTTGAACGGCACAATTCGTCTTTGCCCAATGTGGGACAAGGAAAATGACCTTTTGAGCTGCAAAAGGCAAGGAAAAAACGGCCCTTTTCCCGATTATGAATCGGGCAAATGATTATCCGATTTGCCTCAGACTTGCAATTTGCCAAATCCACACCATATTGATATCATAATGATATCGTTTTTGGAGCAGTATTATGAACGAAAAGCAAGCTTGGTCGATTTCCGGCTATCCAATAATCATCGTTGTGTTGGCATGGATTGCACTTTGGCTATTTATGTTGATCAACGGCATTATGTATGATGGCGGCGCGCGGGCAATTGTGCCCTACCTCATTGGCGGCCCGATCACCACAGCGGCCTTGGCCGCAGGATTTGTGATGGTGCAACCCAAACAATCAAAAGTGTTGGTGTTGTTTGGCGCCTATAATGGCACGTTGAGTGAAACGGGCTTACGTTGGGTCAATCCTTTCAACTATCCTCGCATCCCAGTGTCGTTGCGTCTAAGAAATTTTGAAAGCGGCAAAAACAAAGTCAATGACGCCAATGGCAACCCCATTGAAATTGCCGCCATTGTGGTTTGGCGGGTCACCGATACGGCTGAAGCAACATTTGAAGTGGATAATTACAAGGACTTTGTGGCCGTGCAATCAGAGGCGGCAGTACGCACATTGGCCAGCCGCTATGCCTATGATTTGAAAGACAGCAAAGAAAGCACAGCCGTGTCGCTGCGCGCCAACCCGACAGAAGTGGCGGACATGCTGCAACAC
Organism: Maritalea porphyrae; assembly: GCF_030159895.1. Lineage (GTDB taxonomy): Bacteria > Pseudomonadota > Alphaproteobacteria > Rhizobiales > Devosiaceae > Maritalea > Maritalea porphyrae. The sequence continues at coordinate 504,294 of NZ_BSNI01000002.1, read as the reverse complement.
GAAATTCAAGAACGTTTGACCAAAGCGGGCGTTGAAGTGGTCGAGGCGCGGATTAGCCACTTGGCCTATGCACAAGAAATCGCTGCTGCCATGTTGCAACGTCAACAAGCCAGCGCCATTGTGGACGCGCGCGAAACGATTGTTGAAGGTGCAGTTGGCATGGTGGAAATGGCGCTCAATCAGCTCTCTGAACGAGAAGTGGTTGAACTGGATGCCGAGCGCAAAGCGACAATGGTTTCCAATTTGCTGGTGGTCTTATGCGGTCAGCACGATGCCCAACCAGTGGTGAACACAGGCAGCCTATACTAAGGAACTTCCATGGCTTCAAAGAAAGCATTTGCATTACGCGTATCGCCGCAAGTGATGGATGCGATGCAAAGGTGGGCTGATGATGATCTGCGCAGTTTAAACGCGCAGATCGAATATGTGTTGCGCGATGCGCTTGTCAAAGCGGGTCGCGTGAAATTGGTTCAGCGTACGGTCACCGATATCGTGAGCTTAGATGAGGGCCAAGAAGACACGGAGTAAACAAGCGCCCCTTTATCGATAAAATGACAAAGGGGCTAAGTTTGGTCGTCTTTGGGAGGAAATTCTTCTTTTGAATTCCTGTGCCGCATTTGCGGTTTTGCTTGGGACCCTAGTCTTCGATCATCCGCTTGAGCAATTCCACTTCTTGAGCGAACCCATTGTCTTCCGACATAAGTTGCTCAACTTTGCGCACTGCATGCAGAACCGTTGTGTGGTCACGGTTGCCGAAACGGCGGCCGATCTCTGGCAACGAGCGCGAAGTCAACATTTTTGACAAATACATGGCGATCTGACGCGGCCGCACCACAGAGCGTGAACGACGCGACGACAAAAGATCAGGCTTTGACACCTTAAAGTGTTTGGCCACCATGATTTGAATTTCATCAATCTTGACGCGACGCGTATCGCGGGTACGCATCAGATCGTGCAATGCTTTTTCCGCCAAATCAATGGTGATCGGCTCGCCAGTAAGTTGGTTTGCAGCAACCAAGCGATTGATTGAACCATCTAGATCGCGACCGTGAGAAATCACTTTCTTGGCCACATAGTCGAGCACTTGGCTTGGAATGTGCAGGCCGGGATATTTTGCCAATGCCTGTTCGGCACGCTTTTCAACAATCGCACGGCGCAATTCTTCGTCCAGTGAACGGATCGGCACCACAAGACCGCCAGAAAGACGAGAGCGCAGACGATCATCGAGCATTTCCAAACCATTTGGTGGCGCATCCCCGGCAACAACCACTTGCTTAGCACCAGACAATAGGGCGCTTAGCGCTTGGCCAAACTCGGTGACAGACTTGCCTTGTAGGAATTGCATGTCGTCGATCAACAATACATCAATACCGCGCAACCACTCTTTGAAGCTGATCGCAGACTGACGCTGCACCGCTGAAATGAAGTGGTACATGAAATGGTCGGCCGTGAGATAAACCACATTGCGCGATTTGTCCGCGCCACCTGCGGCCCACGCGATCGCGTTCAGCAGGTGAGACTTACCCAAACCAACAGAAGAGTGAATATAGACGGGGTTAAATGTAACCGCATTTTGCGCCACGGCTTGCGCCACTTGCTTGGCCGCACCTAAAGCCATTTCGTTGGCGCTACCGGCAACGAATGTGTCAAAGGTCAGCTTTGGATCAAGAGCTGAACCAGACAAGGCGTCGCCCTGTTTGATACGTGCATTGTGTTTTGCACCTGTGCGGATGGTCGCTGACACTTTAGGTGTTGGTGTCGTTTGCGCTGCAGGCTCGTCCTGCTTCGCTGTTTGTTTGGTTTGCACCTGACCATTTACACGTACCGTGATCTGCAATGTCTGCACATCTTGGTTTTCACCCTGAAACGCTTCAATGATCCGATCTTGATAGTTGGACAGGATCCAAGAACACAAGAATCGTGTTGGTACGGAAAGGTGTGCGAGGTCCCCATCAAGCTCCACCAATTCAAGCCGTGCGAACCAAGAGTTGAAAACGTCTTCCCCGACGCTGGCCCAAAGCCGTTTCTTCACCCGTGTCCAAAGTTGTTTGTTGTCGCCCCCCGACAAATCCATTGCTGTCCCGCCTTGCTGTTTTGCATCTGTCGCCGCTGGTTTTTGATGTCTTTGTGCATCTTCTTCCTTGCGCGCCAACATTGTGAATTGATCCATTTGTGCCTCTTTCAATTTCGAGCAACGCACCATCCGCATTAAAGCGCGTTGATCAGCTGATCGGAACTCTCGATCAGACAAACCCCTAACGTTCGCTGAAAGTATTCAACGTCGTTTATTCGGTCATTTACTTTGAATTTGGCGCTAAACTCGCGCCGGTTACTCTACTCGGTGTTGTTTTTTGTCCTGGCTAGCTATGACGTGGCGCTGGTCTCAAATGGAAGACTGGAAATTTGGCTTGAACGCACATTTTCCTCTTTGCACACATCGTCATCGGCCCCCGTTATATTTGCCGCCTCTTTATGAATACAGAGGCCGCCGCCATTTCTTTTATCAACAGATTTAGTTTAGCCCTTTTAGTGGATGCGTTTCAACTGGTGAATCGTTGAAAAACCCTCTTGACTCTAGGGGGCTGATTTGGGTTGGCGCGACAGCGAGAATCTAGTCATTCTTAAGAGCTTGGATTTGCTTAATGAATCGAAATTCAAGTCAAAAATGCCTCGCAAAAAAAAATTTACTTTTTGTTAAGGATCCGCTCATTTTGGGGTATCCAACCCACTTTTTGCGCGAACAACACGACAGCATAAACAATTGAAATGTTTAGCGTTTTTCATACTCCAATTATCTAGTATGTCAATTTTATGAATGAATTCAAAGGGTTCAATTTATACGTTAATTTGCGTGTTATGTGTCCAACATTACTAAACGCTGGATTTATCGTTACGTGAACAATAGCCGGAAAAATAGTTAGTTCTACTGATACGGCCTAGATGCTGCAAAACTGCGGCCAAGAACGCAAAAAGGCCGCCCGGAGGCGACCTTTAAAACGACTAAGTAAAATCAAAGTAGAGCCTTACGCGCTCAGTGCTTTGATCCGACCTGAAAGACGTGAAATTTTGCGAGAAGCATGGTTCTTATGAACGATGCCTTTTTGCGCAGCGCGCATGATTTCTGGCTGAGCAGCTTGCAAAGCAGTTTTTGCTTCAGCGCTATCGCCTTTAGTGATTGCTTCTTCCACGTTGCGGATGAAGGTGCGCATGCGTGAACGACGAGCTTTGTTCACTTCAGTGCGGCGCGCAATTTTACGTACGGCTTTTTTTGCCGAAGGAGTATTGGCCATGTGGTCCTCTTTGTGCCTCTTCACGCCCTGCCCAATGACAGAATCGCGAAATAAAAGCGGCGGCACCAAAGGCCGCCAGAAATTCAGGTTGGGCGGGTTATAGTTTGAAGTTTGGTTTTGGTCAATAGGAAAAGCGGTGAAAATGCCCGCAAAGCCCCAGCCACAGACTCCTTTTAGCTATCGCTGGCACGAAGGGCAATAAAAGGTTGAACGCCCCGATTGTACGATGCGCGCGATCTTGCTGCCACAGTTTGGCGTTGCGCAGGTTTCTCCCTCCCGACCATAGACCTTGAACCGATGCTGGAAATAGCCCAGTTCCCCATCTGCATGTTTAAAGTCTTTCAAGGTCGACCCGCCGGCTGCAATCGCCTCATTGAGCACATTCACAATGGCGGGGGCGAGCACTTCTAGTTGCTTCTTTGGCTTGCCATCTGCGCGCACCAACGTGCCCACAGGGCGCGTTGGATCAATCTTTGAAATGAACAGTGCCTCGCACACATATATATTGCCAAGCCCAGCCACATTGCGCTGATCCAAAAGAGCCGATTTGATCGGGGTTTTCTTGTTCAGGAAACGGTCCGCAAGATGCTGGGCGCTGAACTGGTTGCCTAATGGCTCTGGCCCCATTTTGGCAAAGTGAGGGCAATCCGTTTCTTCTGCAAACAGATCCATATATCCGAAGCGGCGTGGGTCATTATATATAATGTCAACGCGACCTTTTTCAGGATGCTCGATTTCAAGGATAACATGGTCGTGCTTTTCATGGGCCAATGGCACGAGTTTACGGCCCTGCCCTTCAACCAATTCAGCATTGATTTTAAAGCTGCCGCTCATCCCCAAATGAGCCAGCATATTGGTGCCCGACTGCAACGGCACGATGAGATATTTGGCCCGGCGTCGAAGTTGCCCGATTTGCTGCCCCTCTAGTTGAGAGGCAAAACCTTGGGGGAAAGGAAAACGCAAGTTTTCACGATTCAAAATCACCCGCGAAATGGTGGCTTGGTCCATAAAGGGTGCAAGGCCATTTTTGACGGTTTCAACCTCGGGCAATTCAGGCAATTGGGAAGTCCTTTTGATCAACCATAGTGTGGCAATGACGCGCAGGCTACATGTTCTCCTCAACCGTAGAAAAGCTGAGGCGCTTCAGGTATGGTGCGCCAACATTGATGATTTGCAAGTGACCATAAAGATGAGTGAAGCGCAACAAACAACCCATTTTGGTGAACGCGAAGTCCCGTTGGAAGAAAAACAGGGCCTCGTAAATGACGTGTTCCACAAAGTGGCTGATCGCTACGATTTGATGAATGACTTGATGAGCGGCGGCATGCATCGGGTTTGGAAGGATGCGTTTGTGGCCAATCTTGCACCGCCACGTGCAGGCAAACGTCCATTTGAAGTTTTAGATATGGCTGGTGGCACTGGTGATATTGCACAGCGGATCAAAAATGCTTCGCACGGCTATGCCAAAGTGACCGTATCCGATATCAACACAGACATGTTGCGGGTCGGCGCGGAGCGCGCAAAAAGCTGGCGCTATCAAGATGGCGTTGAATTCGTTGAAGCCAACGCTGAAGAGCTGCCATTTGAAAACAATCGATTTGATGCCTACACCATATCATTTGGCATGCGAAACGTGCCACAGATCGACAAAGCCTTGCGCGAAGCGTATCGGGTCTTAAAGCGTGGTGGCCGACTGATGGTAATGGAGTTTTCCGAAGTTGATGTGCCGGTGCTTGATAAAATTTATGACTTATTCTCTGAACATGTGATCCCGCCAATTGGTGGCGTTGTGACTGGCGACGAACAGCCTTATCAATATTTGATTGAGAGCATTCGCAAATTTCCAAAGCCCAAACAGTTCTGCACCATGATTGAGGATGCGGGCTTTTCGCGGGTGACGCATACGCCACTTAGCGGCAATATTGCCGCTGTCCATTCTGGCTGGAAACTGAGATAGGCGGCAACAAAAATGGGTCTTTTTGCTTATCTGCGGTTGGTGCGGGCCGGATATGTGTTGGCGCGCGAAGGTGCCTTTTCACTCACTGAGGGTCAGGGCATCAAAGGCCCTGCCGCTACTGCCATTTGGTTTGCGCGACTAATTGAACGCCCATCTGTGCGCAAAACAGGCCGGGTGGAGCGTTTGTCTGCCGCTTTGCAAAAGCTTGGACCAACCTACGTAAAACTTGGCCAATTGCTGGCTACCCGCGCTGACATTGTCGGCCCAGTGGTTGCTAAAGACTTGGCCAACTTACAAGACAAGATGCCGCCCTTCGATCAGACCTTGGTGCCTGCCATTTTGGAAGAGGCGCTTGGTGAAAAAGCCACAACGCTGACCGAGGTTTCTGGTCCTGTGGCAGCCGCCTCGATTGCGCAAGTTCATAGTGCGCAACTGGTGGATAGCAATGGCACACCACAAAAGGTGGCGATCAAATTGCTACGCCCCGATGTTGAGGTGCGGTTCAAAAAAGATCTGGCCTCGTTGAAAGCCGCCGCTGGTTTTTTTGAACTTATTGCCCCAAAGGCAAAACGCCTAAAACCAAAAGATATTGTTGAAACGCTTGAGCGCTCTGCGATCCTTGAAATGGATTTGCGGATGGAAGCAGCCGCGATTTCTGAACTTTACGACAATACCAAGGATGATGAGGGATTTGAGATCCCCACCATCCATTGGCCGCAAACCGGGCGCAATGTGATGGTGACCTCCTGGATGGATGGCATTCCCATTCGCGATCACGAGGCAATCGATAAAGCCGGGCTAGACCGCAAGAAAATTGCCAAAGAGCTGATGCAGCACTTTTTGCGTCATGCGATCCGTGACGGCTATTTCCACGCGGATATGCACCCGGGCAATTTGTTCGTTGATCCTAAAACTGGACACGTACGGGCAGTTGATTTTGGCATTATGGGGCGGATCGGAAAGCCAGAGCAAAAGTTTTTAGCCGAAATCCTTTATGGGTTCATCCGTCGCGACTATCGCCATATCTCCCAATTGCACTTTGATATTGGCTACGTGCCCAAACACCAATCAGTTGATGATTTTGCGCAGTCTTTGCGCGCGATCGGCGAGCCTTTGGTTGGGCGCACCGCAAATGAGATATCAATGGCCAAGGTTTTGGCCCAACTGCTGGATAATACGGCCCTGTTCGAAATGGAAGCGCGCACCGAATTGGTGATGCTGCAAAAAAACATGGTGCTGGTCGAGGGCGTTGCCCGGACATTGGACCCAGAACTAAACATTTGGGAAGTGTCAGAACCGATCGTTTCGAAATGGGTAAAACGCAATGTGGGGCCGATTGGCATTGCCGAAGAAGCCCGCGACACAGGCGTTGCTCTTTATAGCGCTGCGAAAAAAGTGCCGCTTTTGGTGCAACGATATGAGGCGATGTTGGACCAGGCAGAAAAAGACAGAGCCAATCCACCATTTTTCATGCGCACCTGGTTTACTGTGCTTGTGGTTGGATTGATGATTGCGGTTGGCGCTGCGGCGATAAAGACGCTAGTTTAGCGCCAAATCATTTGCAACGGAGTATGCCCAACATGCTGGCAGGCCGGAAAACATTGCTAATCGTCACTGGTGGCATTGCTGCTTTTAAGGCAATTGATCTTATTCGATTGATCAAAAAGGCAGGCGGTGAGGTGCAGCCGATTCTAACCCAATCGGCGCAAGAGTTTGTGACACCACTGACCGCTGGCACGTTAGCGGGCAATGCGGCACTATCTGAATTGTTTGATCTAACCCGCGAAAGCGAGATTGGGCATATCGAGCTTGTGCGCGATGCCGATTTGGTGGTGGTTGCCCCGTGCACGGCCAACTTTATGGCCAAGATGGCGCATGGCTTGGCTGATGATTTGGCATCAACAGCCATTTTAGCGCGAGACAAGCATGTGATTGTCGCGCCCGCAATGAACGTAAAGATGTGGGAAGCGGCACCCACCCAGCGCAACCTTGCAACCTTAATCGATGACGGCATGCAAATTGTTGGACCGGACGATGGGGAAATGGCATGCGGTGAATTTGGCCCTGGACGCATGGCTGAGCCTGACACCATTTTTGCCGCGATTGAAGATTATTTTCAGGCCACTGACGACACATTGCCACTTGCTGGCAAGCGCATTTTGGTGACTTCGGGCGCCACTCGTGAACCATTAGACCCTGTGCGGTATTTGACAAACGCCTCTTCTGGCAAGCAAGGCACCGCAATTGCCGCGGCGTTGCGTGCAGCAGGTGCTGATGTTGAGTTTATTACAGGTGTGGCCGAAGTGCCGCCACCAAACGGGGTGAATGTGACCAACATCACCACAGCGCAAGACATGTATGACGCCGTGCATGAAGCCCTGCCGTGCGACGTGGCAATTTTTTGCGCCGCGGTGTCCGATTGGCGCCCCAGACAAGCGGGCACTGAAAAGATCAAGAAAAAGGGCGACGGTGAAGCGCCGAGCCTTGAAATGGTTTTGAACCCTGACATCCTGAAATCTGTCGCAGCATTGGACCCAAGTGAGCGCCCAGAATTGGTGATTGGGTTTGCGGCGGAAACAGAAAATGTGATTGAACACGCCAAAGCCAAACGTGAACGCAAGGGATGTGATTGGCTGTTGGCTAATGATGTGAGCGCCGGCACGGGCACCTTTGGCGGTGACAGCAATTCAATTATCTTCTTCGATGATCAGGGCCATGAAGTTTGGCCGAGAATGAGCAAACAAGAAGTGGGCATGGCACTGACCGACCGCATTGCGTCTGCGCTAAACTCACAAAAATAGAGACCCGATATGACCGCATTGAATGTGCCATTTATGTATTTGCCACACGGCGAGGGTTTGCCCGTGCCTTTTCAAGCAACAGCAGGTGCGGCGGGTCTAGACCTTTGTGCAGCGGTGCCTGAAGATCAACCAATGGTAATCGCGCCTGGTGCGCACGACATTGTGCCAACCGGTTTTGCACTTGGTCTGCCTGAAGGTTACGAAGCGCAGATCCGCCCGCGTTCTGGCTTGGCGGCGAAATTTGCAGTGACAACCTTGAACGCACCGGGCACAATTGATGCAGACTATCGCGGGGAAGTGCGGGTCATTTTGATCAACCATGGCAAAGAGCCTTTCACAGTTAAACGCGGTGATCGGATTGCACAAATGGTGATCGCACCTGTACCGCGCATTGCCATGATCGAGACAAAAACGCTTGATACAACGGATCGTGGAGCGGGCGGTTTTGGTTCTACGGGGGTTGCATCCCCGTCAGAATAATGAGGGAGCAACTTTAATGTTTAGGGCACTAATTTCTTTTTTTGTTATCGCGCTTTTGAGCGTTTCATCTGTTTTTGCGGCGGAGCGGGCCGAGTTTGATTTGATCGGCTATTCCCATGGCGGCAAATATTTCGCTTTTGAGGAATATGGGATTCAAGATGGGTCCGGCTTTGCCTATTCGACCATCTATGTCCTCAGTTTAGAAAATGATGCGTGGGTTGGTGGGTCGCCATTTCACGTGCAAGCGGGTGATGAAACCACCCAATTAGCAGAAATTCGCAGCCAAGCCTTACGCGCAGCAATGGGGCCGCTTGGCACCTACGATATTTCTACCCCAGCACGGCTGATCGCGTTGAATGGCGATGGTGAACCAGAATCGGACGAGCTAACTTTGGATTTTGGCGTGCCGGGCTATTCCGATCCCTCTTCGCATTTTGGGTCGTACGAATTGAGTTTTGACATTTTTAGCGCCCCATCGGGCGAAAACTGCATGGACTATTTTGGCGATGAGGCCAAAGGCTTTCGTCTAAAGCTTAGTGACGGCACAACAACGAGCATTTTGCACGAGGACACGCGCGTGCCAACTTCACGTGGCTGCCCGGTAACTTATCGAGCGAGCGCTGTTGTTATTCCGTTTGACGCATATGACATTGATCATGGTGTTGCGCTTATATCTGTATGGTCTTATGGCTTTGAAGGGATGGATCGGCGGTTTATTGCCGTTCCGCTCAACAAGGGGAACTAAGCTTTGCTCACCGCTGACGAAATCAAGCGCTACCAGCGCCATATAGTATTGAAAAATGTCGGCGGGCCGGGGCAGCAAAAGCTGAAAGCCGCCAAAGTGCTGATTATTGGTGCAGGCGGCTTGGGTAGCCCCGTCATAGCTTATTTGGTGGCGGCAGGCGTTGGCACCATCGGCGTGGTGGACGACGACATTGTTTCTCTGTCCAATTTGCAGCGGCAGATGGTGCACCGCACGCGGGATGAGGGCGTGGCAAAGGTCGAAAGCGCTAGGCGCTTTGCCAATGATCTAAACGACCATGTGGACTTTCAGGCGATCAACGCGCGGTTGGATGAAACCAACGGCGCAGAGATCATCGCGCCATATGATTTTGTGGTCGACGGGTCTGACAATTTTGACACCCGCGCCTTGGTGGCGACGCTTTGCGAGAAAGCGCAAAAGCCATTGGTGGCGGGTGCTGTCTCTCTGTTTGATGGCAATCTCACGGTTTTTGCACCGCACCAAAATGACAATCCGCGATTTGCCGATCTTTATCCGCAACGCCCCTCACCTGATCAACTCCCTTCTTGCGAAGAGGCAGGCATTTTAGGACCAATCACCGCAGTGATTGGCGGGTTGCAAGCGATGGAAGCGGTGAAACTGATCACCGGTGTCGGTGAGCCGTTGATTGGCCGCCTATTGACCTATGATGGCCGCGACGCGCGCTTCCGCGAGATGAAATATCGACGCAAAGCTTAACTGGTGCTAGCCTTCCCATCAAAACTGAGGGGATAGGCAGATGGACGACAGAACATCCGTTGCAGTGATTGGCTTAGGCATTATGGGCCGGCGCATGTTGGAAGCCCTTTCATCGCACGACAAATTCTACGCCAGTCACATTTGGGACCCAAATGCCGATGCTGTCGCCAAAGCCCGGCAAATTGCACCTGACGCCGTTGTGCCAGACATGGCGGAGCTCGCGATCGAATCTGCTGAAGTGACTTATCTTGCGTGCCCGCCCGACCCGCGTCGGCTCTACGCCATGATGGCGGCAGATTGCGCCAAGCCGATCTTTTTAGAAAAGCCTCTGGGGATCAACCTGGCCGCCAGCCGCGCCATGGTCACCCATTTGGAAAAAGCACAAGTGCCTGCCGCCGTTAATTTTGTGCAAGCAACAGGTGAACCGCTAGCGGTGGTGCAAGCCGCTTTACAATCCGGCGAAATGGGCGAACTAGTTGGCATTGATATTGAGGTTTCTTACGCCCAATGGCCGCGTATTTGGCAGCAAGAAGCGGACTGGCTTCGGTTCAAGGCAGAAGGCGGGATGACCCGCGAGGTGATTTCACATTTTGTGTTTTTTGCCGAGAGATTGCTGGGGCCAACAATGCTGAAATGGTCACACCCAACCTATCCAAATGAATATTTGTGCGAGACCAATTTGGCCGCACATCTCAGTAATAGCGAGCATCTGCCGCTAAACGTTTTTGCCAATGTGGGTGGTGCGCAGCCAGATAAGCAGCGCGTTCTCATCAAAGGCAGCAAGAAGAGCTTCAAGGTTGAGCAGTTTAGCGAACTATGGGTCAGCGAAGGCGATGCGTTCAAACAAATTGTCCGCCCGTCCGAAAATGCGCGCATTGATGGGCTGCACGTGCAGCTTGATCATTTTGACAGATGCATGCGCGGCGAACCGCACCAGTTGGCCACCATACAGGAGGCATTGAGTGTGCAAGAGAAAATAGAAGGCATGTTGGCGGGGTAGGATATTCTATTGCCCTCGCCACTACTTTGATGCTTTAGAGAAACAACACACCATATTTAAGCGCTTACTTTATGAAATTTGTAATTTTGATTGGCCCGCAAGCAGTGGGCAAAATGACGGTGGGGCAAGAGCTGGAAAAGCTCACTGGCCTGAAACTGTTTCACAATCATATGACGATTGATTTGGTATCGAGATATTTTGATTTCGGTACACCTGAGGGACAAAAACTGGTTGAGAACCTGCGCTTTGAGTTTTTTCAAGCGTTTGCAGCAAGCGATCAGCCGGGTTTCATCTTCACGCTAATGTGGTGTTTTGACGATCCGGATGACCGCGTCTTCATTGAACACATTACCAAGGTTTTTGAAGATCAAAATGCAGATGTTTATTGGATTGAACTGGAGACAGATTTTGAAGAGCGCCTGATACGCAACCGAAGTGAGAACCGCTTGGCGCATAAACCATCTAAGCGCAATGTTGAAAAATCTGAATCTCATCTCGTTAAAACGTACAAGCAATATCGCCTGAATTCGCACGTGGGTGAAATTCAGCGACATAACTATATCAAGATCGAGAATACGAATTTAGGGGCGCAGGAGACTGCGAAACAGATCCAGAGTTTTATTGGGCTTTGACGCCCCGCGCTTTGTCTCTCTCCATTAAGGGGAGGAAATTTTCCATTAACGCGCCCACAACCCCACCATCAGGCCAACACCAAATCCCAGGACGATAGCGATGAGGATGAGCCCGATTGGCAAGTTGATCTCTTGGCGGGTATCTGCGCTTGTTTCTGCGATTTCACCTAAATCAAGATCCAAGACTGCGCAAATAGCCTGCGCGGTTTCGGCAGAAAGTGAACCGATGGTTTCTGCCCGCTGAACAGTTCGAGCCGAGATGCCAGCAACATTTGCTAAGTGCTCTTGCGTCCATCCTTTTTTTGTACGCGCTTGTGCAATTGTGTTTACTTTGACGCGCATCAGGAAAAGAACCTACCCTCAAGATAGCCGACTAAATATCCAATAGCGCCAGAGACCATAAAGACCACAGGCAACGTCCACCACTTGTAGATTTGCTTAGTGTCATCGAACAATTTCTCGCCGTTTTGAAAGGCAGACATTCTCAAAGCGCCGGTGAGCATATTCAACCATTGAACGACCACTTGGTAATCATCACCATTATGTTGAAATTCGTGTACAGTCCGAAACCTCAGACTATACGTACTTGAGATTTGCTCTCCGTTTATCCAGACGGTTTCGCGCGTTGTCCAGTTGGCAAAAACTTTTAGTGTAAAATCATCGGAAGTGTATTCAACCCAACGCTCCTTCCAACTCGCATATGACTCTAAATCGACATCGTTTTGCACTTTTCTCTCCATGTTTTCAGAACAGAGTCTGCACACAACAAGGAAAACTCAACGCCACAATTGCGACTGTCGTAAAACTGTCTGAGAGAAATTGCTTAGTAATCAATTGTTACGGCGTAAGCGCCTGACGACCCTCATCAGTCAATAGCCAGCTTTCGCCACCTTCAAACACCGCCGTGGAGAGCGGTTTGCCATAACCAGCGCCAGAATCAAGGTTGATGCGATTACCATAGTGCGTGGCCGCATCGATGGTTGTGTGTCCATGGACAACAAGCCAAGGGTACGGTGCTGTATGGTCCAAAAACCCTTCTCTGATCCAAACCAGATCGTCTGGATGTTGTTCTTTGAGGGCAAGGCCCGGTTTGATGCCCGCATGGACGAACAGCAAATTGTCTTGCTCTAGCGTGAGCGGCAAGGTGCTTAAGAAATCCAAATGGGATTGCGGCACTGCTTGTTTGGCTTCTTCATGGATTTGAAACAGGCGGCGTTCGCTATGCACTTCAACGCCATACGCAGCCATGGTTTCAACGCCGCCGATATTTTTGTGGAACCAATCATAGCCGGGTTTGAGGCGATAATCTGTGCGCGGATAGTCCTCTAGGAACATGGTGAACATGCGGTCGTGATTGCCCAAGAGACAGGTCCAATTTTTACCTGCTTGAACGCCATCCATCAGAAGCTCGATCACTTTGTCGCTGCTTGCACCACGGTCAACATAGTCACCCAAGAACACAATCTTTGCGTCTTTGCCGCCATCGCGCTCGATTCTTTCAAGCGATTCATGCAGCATTTCAATTTGGCCATGAATGTCGCCAATGGCGTAGATAGGTCGGGTCATAAACATCACATAAGCTAAAACAAGAAAGGGGCCAAACGGCCCCTCAATAAATTGCCGCCGTCGGCCCAAATGGGCCTACCCCGGCACCCCCGCCAATTAGTGAAAACTGTATCGGCGGGGAAGAACGCTGTTACGCGTCTGGGTGCTTGAACACCAAGGTTGCGTTGGTGCCGCCAAAGCCAAAAGAGTTGGACATGACGCAACCAATATTTTGATTGTCGCGACGTTCCTGCAAGATCGGCATGTCTTCAAACTCTGGGTCAAGCTCAAAGATGTTCGCGGATTTGCACAAGAAGCCTTCATTCATCATCATGACGGAATAAATCGATTCTTGAACACCCACCGCGCCCAGTGAGTGACCGGTCAAAGACTTGGTTGCCGACAAAGGCGGACACTTGTCTTCGTTGCCAAACACTTTGCGGATGGCTTCAATTTCTTTGATGTCGCCAACTGGAGTCGAAGTGGCATGTGGGTTGATATAGTCAATTGGCATATTGACCGTTTCAAGCGCCATGCGCATGCAGCGTTCCGCGCCTTCGCCCGAAGGAGCAACCATGTCGTAGCCATCAGATGTAGCGCCATAGCCAACAATCTCAGCCAAAATAGTCGCACCGCGCGCTTTGGCGTGCTCATATTCTTCTAGGACCATCACACCAGCGCCACCAGCGATAATGAAACCATCACGGTTTTTGTCATATGCGCGAGAAGATGTTTCAGGCGTGTCATTATATTTCGATGTCATCGCGCCAAGCGCATCGAACATGTTGGACATTGACCATTCAAGGTCTTCCGAACCACCCGCAAAAACGATATCTTGCTTACCCATTTGGATTTGCTCGTAGGCATTGCCAATACAGTGCTTTGACGTCGCACAAGCTGAGGTGATTGTGTAGTTCACACCCTTGATTTTAAACGCTGTTGCCAATGTCGCAGACGCTGTGGAGCTCATCGCTTTTGGCACAGCCAACGGGCCGATGCGCTTAGGGCTGAGATTTTTGCGCGTAAGGTCGGCGGCGTTGATCAAAGTCTCGGTTGAAGGACCGCCGGAACCCATCACAATACCAGTGCGCGGGTTTGAAATATTTGCTTCTTCAAGTCCAGCTTGCTCAATCGCTTCTTGCATAGCGATATAGTTCCATGCCGCACCGCGGGCCATGAAACGGGTTGTGCGCCGATCAAGAATTTCAAATGGATTAAGGGTTGGCTCGCCATGCACTTGGCTGCGGAATCCATATTCCACATGCTTTTCTGCCCGGGTGATTCCCGGCTTGGCGTCGTGCAGGCTCTGCAACACTTCTTTACGGTTATTGCCGATTGAGGAGACAATCCCCATGCCTGTGATGACAACTCTTTTCATATATTCCTCTTTATTGCGTGCGCGCAAAAGCTGGCTTATTTCAAACGCTTACTTATCTTCTAGGCCGATGAGGCCAACACGCAAATTTTCCGCCTTATAAATGATCTCACCATCTGCTTTTACCCAGCCTGTGGCCACGCCAAACGGCAATGGTGATTTCATGTGTTTTTTGATGTCCACATGATATTGTAGCAGCTTTTTGTCATTTGTGGCTTGGCCAACAAATTTAATTGATCCGCCCAATGCACGACCACGCCCCGGAGAGCCAGCCCAAGAAAGGTAAAAACCAATCATTTGCCACAAAGCATCTAGCCCCAAACAACCAGGCATAACTGGATCACCAATGAAGTGACACTGATAGAACCATAGGTCTGGGTTAAGATCCAACTCGGCAGTTACGCTGCCTTTGCCGAACTCGCCTGCATCATCATTAATGTTGGTGATACGATCAAACATCAGCATCGGTGGCGCTGGCAGTTTTGCATCGCCCTGACCTGGCAATTCACCCTTGCCGTGCAAGATCAATTCTTCATAGCTAAACTGGTTGGCACGTTCTGTCATAAGCCAAACTTCCCATCTGTTTTTTGATTGCTGCGGCCAAATTTGATTTTGATCGTGGCTCGGCCCAGACATGCTTTTGGCCGTGCATAACATTTTTGCGGCCCAACGCAAAGCAATTGCGGCCCAGAATCGTGCATTTTTGAAAATCTGCTGTATGGGGAGCAACCGCCCACAATTCCGGGTGTTGGCGCGTTTTTAGCATCCTCTATTCGTCTTTTGGCTAAGAAAATCCTTCACACGTTCACCACGCGACAAAAGGTCTGTTGTTTGGCGAGATGAAATTGCCTATAATTCGCAACTAGAGATCAAATAGACGCGAAAAACAAACGAATGACTGCACATATCGGCAATCACAGACAAATGCTTGGCTCGCGTGGCCCATGCCTAACCGCGGTGCTGCGGATGGCTGGTTTGCGCCCAACTCGGCAGCGCCTTGCATTAGCTGATCTGCTCTATGGTGGCGGCCACCGCCATGTTAGCGCTGAGGCACTACACGCAGAAGCCACAACGGACGGGGTAACCGTTTCTTTGGCCACCGTCTACAACACGTTGCGCCAGTTCAAAGATGCTGGTCTTCTGCGCGAAGTCACCGTCGATGCGGCGCGCACCTATTTTGATACCAACACATCTGATCACCATCATTTCTTCATCGAAGATGAGGATCGTGTGGTGGATATTCCGACAAATGACATTGAGATTTCTGGTTTGCCGGACGCGCCAAAGGGCATGAAAATTACCCATGTAGATGTGGTGGTGCGGGTGAAAAGCCTAAGCTAGTCCTATTTCACCAACTCGCCTTGATAGACGCCCCAAAGCGCTACTTGGTTTATCCAGCCTTTGAAGTTCTGGCTCTTGTCCCCTGACGGATCAGGCTTGTAGCGACCTGAAACCTCGCACCAGCTTGTCTCGCATTTCTCAACGGTCACCATTACCTTTGGCTGCAAAATGGCGCGGCGCGGCGCAGTCGCATCTGCACGCGCATAGATGGGTGTTCCAGCGACAGCATCATCAAGCCATGGCGTAACCAGTGCCGTGCGGCGACCTGAGAGTAAGGTTTTATGGATCCAGCCCTCTGCGCCTTCCGAATCGCGAATCTTTCGCCAGGCGTCAAATTCCTGAATTATTTCGATTGGCAGCCCATTTTGCACAAATATCCAAGCCACCTCATATTTTTGGCCTGGCCCAACGCGCACATTGATTTTTGATGAGCCAAGCGAAGCGAAACGCGGCAATGGTAGGCCCGATGCGCCGACAGATTGCGCAAAAACAGGGCTAGTGGCAGCAAAAAACACCACCACAAAGGCCATAAGGGCGGCAAAGATTGGAAGCGGTTGGACGTTCAATTTGGGCATTGATTTTGATGGTCTTTCCACGGGCAAAGATTTCACCTATTTATTAGGGTCAGGACCTTAAAGTATAGCTAAGAATGATTGCGCTATGGCTTTTGGGGACTATAGCGACAATGGAGCTTTAATGACAGGATCAACCGCCAAGGTTTTTGTAAGCCGCCGTTTGCCCGTGCTGATTGAAGAACGTATGGCGGCACTGTTTGATACGCGTTTTATTGGCGAGGATCGCCCGCAAACGCAAGAAGAATTGATTGCGCAATCGTTGAATTGCGAAATCTTGGTTTCCACAATTACTGATCGTCTTGATGCTGAAATGATCTCAGCGCTTGGACCAAACGTGCGCATGATCGCCCAGTTTGGCAATGGGGTGGACAATATTGACATCAACGCCGCCGCCAAGCGCGGCATTACCGTAACCAACACACCAAGTGTTCTCACCGACGATACGGCGGATATGACCATGGCGTTGATTTTGGCGGTGCCAAGACGGTTGATTGAAGGTTCGCAAACCCTATTGAAGGACGGCACCTGGCCAGGCTGGTCGCCCAATTGGATGCTGGGTCGCCGATTGGCGGGGAAGCGGCTCGGCATTGTTGGTCTGGGCCGCATCGGCATGGCGGTGGCGCGCCGCGCCCGCGCTTTTGGCCTTGAAATTCATTATTTCGGGCGCTCACGCAAACCTGGCGTCGTAGAAGAAGAATTGGATGCCCATTATTGGGATAATCTCGATGAGATGCTGGCAGCGGTGGACATTGTCACCCTGCACACACCTTCCACCGAAAAGACCCACAATATCATCAATAAAGAGCGCTTGGCGCTCATGAAGGATGACGCTTATTTGGTCAATCTGGCGCGCCCCAGCTTGATTGATGAGCAAGCACTTATTGAAGCGGTGTCGAGCGGCGAAATCTCAGGTGCGGCATTGGATGTGTTTGAGCATCACAAAGCCATCAATCCAAAGCTTTTGGAGCTAGCGCGACAAGACAAGGTTGTTTTGACCGCGCATATGGGGTCGGCAACGCTTGAAGGGCGTGTCGAGATGGGCGAAACCGTCATTGTGAATATGCGAGCATTTCTTGATGGGCACCAGCCACCACACCGCGTTCTACCGGATCGGGTTGGGTAGCATTTTCGCGCCACCGTTGGTCGCTGCGACTTCGGCACGCGCGGTAGTTTTGCACTACCGCCGTCGGCCCTTCGGGCCTTCCCCGGCACCCCCGCCAATTGAACGTGGCCATTTAAGTTCACAACAAGTAGCAAATGGTCCCGGATCAAGTCCGGGACGGTACAAAGTCTTTGCTTATCTTTTCCGCTCGCACCACCCGGCACTAGATGCGGGGTCGCTACAAAATCTGTTCATCGGCCTCTCTCCTAGCGCGAAGTGCAACTAATGCGCGTAGGACCGGAGGCAATTTGGCAATGACCTGGAAAAACACGCAAAGGTCCCCATATTGATGAAATACTCTAATTTCATTTTGGAGGGTCAATGTTTGATTTTATTGCAGCTGTGTTTGAGGCCGTCGTAGAGGCGCTCTTGCCGCCCTATGGATCAAAAAAGCAAGAAAAACGTCAGCGCGACGACGACAGTGAGCGCAATGATGGATGAAATCCTTACATACCCAGTTGCCTATATTGCCTTGGCAATCACCGATGCAATTGCAGAAGTCTATAAATTAGGACAGCATGGTCTCTCATGCCGACCGATTAAAGACCGCAAGCCAACCAAGAAAAAGCCCGACGCTGATTTAGCAACGCCAGGCTTTTCTAATTTTAACAAAGCTCAGAAGTGACTACTCGTCAGCTTCTTCTTCTTTTTTGAACTCTTCGCCAGTTTCCTGGTCGACGACTTTCATTGACAAGCGAACTTTGCCGCGATCGTCAAAGCCCATCAATTTGACATAGACTTTTTCGCCTTCTTTGACGACGTCTGTTGTCTTTTCAACGCGCTTGTCGGCCAATTGTGAGATGTGCACAAGGCCATCACGTGGACCGAAGAAGTTCACGAACGCACCAAAGTCCACGCATTTTACAACGGTACCTTGGTAGATTTCGCCAACTTCAGGCTCGTCTGTGATTGACTTGATCCACTTAACCGCAGCATCGATGGCTTTGCCATCGCTTGAAGCGATTTTGATGGTGCCATCGTCTTCGATGTTCACTTTCGCGCCGGTTTTTTCAACGATTTCACGGATCACTTTACCGCCAGTACCGATCACTTCACGGATCTTGTCGGTTGGGATCTTCATGGTTTCGATGCGAGGCGCAAACTCACCAACTTCTTCACGAGCACCATCAAGTGCTTTTGACATCTCATCAAGAATATGATGACGACCGCCCTTGGCTTGCTCAAGCGCCGTTTTCATAATCTCTTCGGTGATGCCTGCAATTTTGATGTCCATTTGAAGTGATGTGATACCTTCAGAAGTACCTGCCACTTTAAAGTCCATATCGCCCAGGTGATCTTCGTCGCCCAAGATATCTGAAAGAACAGCGAAGCGCTCACCTTCCAAGATAAGACCCATTGCGATACCAGAAACCGGACGTGGTAGCGGAACACCCGCATCCATAAGTGCCAATGATGCACCACAAACAGACGCCATTGAAGACGAGCCGTTTGATTCTGTGATCTCTGATACCAAGCGAATGGTGTAAGGGAATTCTTCAACGCTTGGACGTACTGGGTTGATTGCGCGCCATGCCAATTTGCCGTGACCTGTTTCACGACGGCTTGTGCCGCCCATGCGGCCAGCTTCACCCACAGAATATGGAGGGAAGTTGTAGTGCAGCATGAAGTTTTGTTTGTATGTGCCGTCTAGGCTGTCGATGAACTGCTCATCATCGCCTGTGCCCAATGTGGCCACAACCAATGCTTGAGTTTCACCGCGTGTGAATACAGCTGAACCGTGCGTACGTGGCAAGACGCCAGCTTCTGCAACAATTGGGCGAACGGTTGAAAGGTCACGACCGTCGATACGCTTGCCGGTATCCAGAATGCTGTTGCGCACAACTTTGGCTTGTAGCGATTTAAACACAGCGCCGATTTGCTCAGCGGTATATTTCGCTTCTTCGCCTTCAGCTGGGGCAAAATGTTCTTTCACTTTTGCTTTTGCGGCATCAAGCGCTTCATAGCGATCAGCTTTTTCTGTGATCTTGTACGCTTCAGCGATATCGCCTTCAACGACTTTAAGCATTTCTGCTTCAAGTCCAGACAGATCTTCAGGCTCGAACTCACGTGGCTCTTTCGCTGCAAGTTCAGCAAGCTTGATGATTGCGTCGATTACTTTTTGAGATTGCTCATGACCATACATGACCGCTTTGAGCATTTGCTCTTCAGTCAATTCTTTGGCTTCTGATTCAACCATCAACACAGCGTCTTGCGTGCCTGCCATAACAAGATCCAATTTTGAATCTGTGTCTTGCTCAGGGGCAAAGTTCAAAACATATTCGCCGTCAATATAGCCAACACGTGCCGCGCCGATTGGGCCCATAAATGGAACGCCAGAGATCGTAAGGGCAGCAGACGCGGCAACAAGACCAACAATGTCAGGACGGTTTTCAAGGTCGTACTGAAGTACAGTTACAACAACTTGAGTTTCGTTTTTATAGCCTTCAGGGAATAGCGGGCGAATTGGGCGGTCAATCAGACGTGAAATCAATGTTTCAGCTTCTGTTGGGCGACCTTCGCGCTTGAAGTAACCGCCAGGGATCTTACCTGCGGCATAGAATTTTTCTTGGTAGTTTACGGTTAGCGGGAAGAAGTCTTGACCCGGCTTAGCCGATTTGGCTGAAACAACAGTTGCCAAAACAACGGTTTCGCCCAATGTTGCAAGAACAGCGCCGTCTGCCTGACGTGCCATTTTGCCTGTTTCAAGGGTGAGCGGCTGACCGCCCCAGTTTAGTTCCACCTTATGGTGATCAAACATATTATCTTATCCTATAAGGCCTTGCCGGATGTGTCCCTCATGGCCACACCTTCATCGTCGACAAGGCGTCTTTCGTTCAAATTTGGCGAAACGGATAAGTGAGCCAGGATGGCAAGACGCTTTTGAAATGACTTAAAAACTATCATCAAAAGCGACCGACGATCCTGTTCGCTTGGCCGTTTCGCCCAATACCGATCAACCAATTGACCGATATTGTGGTTTGTATTCGGATAGACCGTCTTTTAGTCAATTGATCCGAATGAAATGAAAAGACGCGGCAACCAAAATGGCCACCGCGCCAATTCTATTGTTGACTAGCGACGCAAGCCAAGACGCTCGATAAGCGACTTGTAGCGCTCTTCGTCTTTTTTCTTGACGTAATCAAGCAAACGACGACGTAGGCTAACCATCTTCAAAAGACCACGACGAGAGTGGTTATCTTTCTTGTGATCTTTGAAGTGTTCCGTGAGGTTTGAAATACGCTCTGAAAGGATCGCAACCTGTACTTCTGGTGAACCAGTGTCACCTGCTTTGGTTGCGTATTCTTTGATAAGCTCTTCTTTGCGCTCAGCAGTAATCGACATCGCATTTCCCTTCTAAATATCTAAAGGAGTTAAAAGCCGCCATGCGCCAAGATGTCGTCCAGCGCTGGCCCGAATTAGCCGCCCGTTAGAACATAGTCACTAAGGCGGTTGCGCTGGCTTATACAGGAAAATACGTCATATGAAAAGAGGCGTTTAATGGCCACCAAATTTACGATGCAACGATCACGCGACTCGGTTTGAACTGACCTTTTTCGACAAATCCAAGAGCCACCATTTCACCCTTATAGGTTGCGTAGGCTTCGTCCAAAGCAATGGGCGCATTGCGCCCAATCAAAAGCGCTGGATTGCCCATTCGCACCAATTGTGCTTGGCGATCGTCTAGTGCAACTTCTGGCAAATGCCCCACCGCGTCATTAAGTGGTCGAAGCGCCGCATCACGTTCGTGCAACTCTAACGCTTCAATCTCATTAATCGTCACCGCATCGTCATCAGTAAAAGGGCCAACGGCTGCGCGATGAAGACGTGAAACATGCCCCTTTGATCCCAAGCTTTCGGCAATATCGCGTGCAAGGGCTCGCACATAGGTGCCTTTTTGGCAGGTCACCCGAAAGGTCGATAAATCCTGGCCGTGCGCAATCAACTCAAACGCATCAATTTCCACTTCGCGCGGCGGCACGTCGACCTTTTCACCTGCGCGCGCGAGATCATAAGCGCGCTCACCATTGATTTTAATGGCAGAAAAAGCCGGTGGAACCTGCGTTATGACGCCGGTGAACTGTGGCAAAACCGCTTCGAGCTGATCTTTGGTCGGGCGCACATCAGAAGTGGCAGTTACTTCACCTTCCACATCATCTGTTGTGGTGGTGCTGCCCCATTTGAGATCAAATTCGTAAATCTTGACCCCGTCTTGCACATGCGGCACGGTTTTGGTGGCCTCGCCCAATGCAATTGGCAAAATGCCTGTCGCCAAAGGGTCTAGAGTGCCTGCATGTCCGCCCTTTTTGGCACTATAGAGCCATTTGATCTTCCCCACCGCTTGGGTCGAGGTTACATCATAAGGCTTATTGAGAATGATCCAGCCGGATATCGCGCGTTTTTGGCGCTTTTGTTGGGTCATTGGGACGGCCTATTTGCAGGTTTAGTGGTCTTGAATGTCGTCGTCTTGATCTTCGTGATCAAGGTCTTGTGCAACATGGTCAGAGCGCAAGAGCTGATCGATACGACCTGCCTCATCAAACGTTTCGTCGGCATAGAACCGAAACTGTGGCGCATATTTAAGATCAAGTTTTGGGGCAACCTGGCCGCGGATGAACTTCTGATTGCGGTTCAGCGCATCAACCACAACGTCGACCTTCTGACCACCCAAAGGCATCACATAGACTTTGGCCAGCTTCAAATCTGGCGTCATACGAACTTCTGGAACGGTGATAAAGGCACCATCCAAATCTGGATCAAGGATTTCATCGCGCGACAAAAAGGCCGATAGGGCATGTCGCACCAATTCGCCAACGCGCAATTGCCGCTGCGATGGGAGTTTTTCGCCACTCATGGTTTTAGACCTCAATGTAGAAATAGATATCCGGCGGCACTATGCCGCCGGACAAAATCGGATCGTCGCTTAAAGCGTACGTTCAATCGATTCAACGCGGAAACATTCGATAACATCGCCTGCGCGCATATCTTCATATTTCTCAAATGCCATGCCGCACTCTTGGCCAGCTTGAACATCTTTCACTTCGTCTTTGAAGCGCTTCAATGTTGAAAGCTTGCCTTCGTGGATAACGACATCGTCGCGGATCAAACGGACGCCAGCGCCACGTTCAACCATACCATCCACAACACGACAACCAGCCACGCGGCCAACTTTGGTGATGTTGAACACTTCCAGAATCTCAGCGTTACCGATGAAGGTTTCGCGTACCTCTGGAGACAACAGACCAGACATGGCCGCTTTCACATCGTCCACGAGATCGTAGATGATGTTGTAATAACGGATTTCAACGCCTTCACGAGCAGCCGCTTCACGGGCCTGCTTGTTGGCACGTGTGTTAAAGCCGATCACAATCGCATTTGATGCCGCAGCCAAAGTCACATCACTTTCCGTGATACCACCTACACCGCCGATCAACACTTGTGCTGACACTTCATCAGTTGCCAGTTTATCAAGTGCGCCGTTAATCGCTTCAACAGAACCTTGCACGTCACCTTTAATGACCAAAGGAATCTTGGCCAAATCTTCGGTTTTGAGCTGGTTCATCATCTGCTCAAGTGACGTTACGCCGCCAGCTGCAGATTTTTCACGTTTTGTACGTTGACGGTATTCAGTAATCTCACGCGCTTTCGCCTCGTGCTCAACCGCACCGAACAAATCACCTGCATCAGGTACACCAGTGAAACCTAAGACTTCAACAGGGGTTGATGGACCAGCGGTTTTAACTTGCTCGCCTTTATCATTGATCAAAGCGCGAACTTTGGCCCACTGCGATCCAGCAACCACAATGTCGCCAACGGCCAATTCGCCGTTTTGTACCAACACGGTCGCAACCGCGCCACGACCCTTGTCGAGCTTGGCTTCGATAACGATACCCTGCGCGCGTCCGGTTGGGTTGGCTTGGAGTTCCAAGATTTCAGACTGCAATACGATTGCGTCCAAAATGCCCTCAAGGTTTTGTTTCTGCATGGCAGAAACTTCAACATCCAGGATTTCACCGCCCATGGATTCAACAAACACCTCGTGTTGCAACAGCTCGTTGCGCACGCGGTTTGGATCAGCTTCTGGCTTATCCATTTTGTTGATCGCAACGATAATTGGCACTTCGGCCGCTTTAGCGTGTTTGATCGATTCAATGGTCTGCGGCATTACGCCATCGTCAGCAGCAACAACCAACACAGCAATATCGGTGGCTTGCGCACCACGTGCACGCATTGCCGTAAAGGCTTCGTGCCCAGGTGTATCAAGGAACGTAATTTCGTGTCCGTCACGCTCAACCTGATACGCACCAATATGCTGAGTGATACCGCCCGCTTCACCGGAAACCACATTGGCTTCACGGATCGCATCCAGAAGTGAAGTCTTACCGTGGTCAACGTGGCCCATGATGGTCACAACTGGCGCACGAGATTCCATCTCGTCAGGATTTTGGTCAGCTTTTTGCTCGAATAGACCTTCTTCCACATCAGATTCAGCAACACGTTTTACGGTGTGGTTCATCTCTGTGGCGATCAATTCGGCAGTATCGGCGTCCAACACATCATTGATGGTTGCCATTTGACCCTGTTGCATCAACAGTTTGATCACGTCAACGGCACGTTCTGCCATACGGTTTGCCAATTCCTGTACCGTAATGGCTTCTGGAATGGTCACCTCACGAGAAATCTTCTCTTTAGGTGTCTGTGGGCCTTTGCCACGTTGTTTTTCACGACGACGACGCATCGCAGCCAATGATGGACCACGATCGCGCTCACTATCACCACGTGTTGCAGAGGTCACAGTCAAACGAGACTGACGACGATCATTGCCACCAGCGCGCTTGCTTGGCTGCGGCTTGGCAGCGCGTTTTGCGCGCTCAAGTTCGTCTTCGCGCACCAATGGTGCGTTTTTCTTGCGGCCTTGATCCGGTTGTTTGGAATTAGCGCGTTCAACTGGCGGCGCAGGTGGCTCCTCTGGCTCAGCCTGTGGCTTTGCTTTAGCAGCAGGTTTTGCCTTGGCTTTTGTTGCCTTAACCTTTTCCTCAGCTTCTTCGCGCTCACGATCTTTGCGTTCAGCTTCTAGACGTGCTTCTTCTTCAGCCTTAATGCGCTCAGCTTCTTCACGTTCAGCCTTGCGACGCGCTGCATCATCGATGCGACGCTGTTCAGCTTCTTGCTGGGCGCGACGTTCTTCATCCGCCCGTGCAGCCGCAGCGCGCAAAGCGCGTTCACGCTTTTCCGCTTCAGAATTGGTTAGTCCGGTATTGACTGGCTCTTGGCGACGACCGCCCTGACCCTGCCGGTTCCGGTTACCATCTTGACGACGCTGTTGATTGCGTTGACCACCAGAACGCGATCCACCTGGCTGACCGCTCGGCTGTCCAGACGGGCGACCGCTAGGCGCGCCTTCGCTTGCCTTTGGACGGGGCGCAGCTGCACCTTTTGAGGGTGCGGTAAAGGTGCGGCTTCGCTTTTCAACCACGACGGTCCGAGACCGGCCGCCACCTGGACGCCCGCCACCAGCAGGTCCGCCCTTTAGCGAAAGAGGTTTCTTTTCCCCATCGCTCGGTGTTGCGTCTGATCTTTTATCGTTGTCACTCATATATTCGCCACTCATCCATTATCTTTTGCCACATAGCGCACAAGTCGTTTGTACTGCTCAATGGCCGAATTTGCTGCTGCGCCGCCTACCAGCGCAGCATGTATCACATTTTTACCGCCAAAAGCCAAACTCAATTGTTCGGCACTTAGCAGGTCGATATGAGGCAATGTCTCTTCGAGTTCTAGAACCCGAACCAATTGCATCATTTTTCGTCGACCATCGTCGCTTGCATCGCGCGCCGTAATCAGCGCGCGCGCTTTATCTTTTTCCAGGGCACTGCGGACCTTAGCGGACCCCATCACAAAGAACCCGCCTTTGCGTGCCAATTGCAGTGCTCCTATGAGCCGGTTTTCCAAATGACTTTGGGTTAAACCTGCAAGGTCATCGGGCAATTTGACCGCCATCTTAAGACCACGGGCAAACGCCTTTTTGTTCTGCGCTTCAGCTACCGCATCAGCTGTTGCGGTTACCCATACGCCTCGACCGCCAGCTTTTCCAGTCACATCTGGAAAAATCTGCCCGTCTGGCCCAACAACAAACCTAATAAGGTCGGTTTTTGGCAAAATTGCCTTGGTCA
Organism: Maritalea porphyrae; assembly: GCF_030159895.1. Lineage (GTDB taxonomy): Bacteria > Pseudomonadota > Alphaproteobacteria > Rhizobiales > Devosiaceae > Maritalea > Maritalea porphyrae. The sequence goes on along the minus strand of NZ_BSNI01000002.1, from coordinate 478,485 downwards.
CGCAACATTCACGTGTCGCAATTTGCTTATTTGCCGGCATTGGCTTGTTGTTGCACCCTTAGACTAGTTGTTTATTCAGCCGGTGATGCTGGATCTTCAGCTGCCACTTCGGCATCCTGACCTTCATCACCTTCAACAAACTCAGCACCCTCTTCAACTTCTTCATCGTCAGAGATCTCATCAAGAGTAACCCACCCGGCTTTCAAGCGTGCACTCATGATCATCTCTTCCGCTTCTTCCCGGCTTACCGGAAACTCGGTGAAAGTACCTTCAAATCGTTTGACTTCGCCGTCTTTCTTTTCGGTCCAACCTACAAGGTCGTCCGCAGCACAGCCGGCAAAATCTTCAATATTTTTGATCTCTTCTTTGCCCAATGCCACAAGCATTGCTGCATTGAGGCCAGGAATGTCATAGAGCTCGTCTTCAACACCAAGTTTTTTGCGCTCTTCATCGCGCTCACGCTCGGCTTGCTCGAGGAACTCTGCGGCACGTGCCTGAATTTCAGCAGCAGTGTCGTCATCAAAGCCTTCAATCGACGCGATTTCAACTGGCTCAACATAGGCCACTTCTTCCAAGGAAGAGAAACCTTCTGACGCCAACAATTGCGCAACCATTTCGTCAACATTCATCGCGTTCATGAACAATTCTGAGCGTTCAACGAACTCTTTCTGACGACGTTCTGACTCTTCTTGTTCGGTGAGAATATCAATATCCCAACCGATCAACTGAGATGCCAAACGCACATTCTGGCCGCGACGACCGATGGCCAATGACAATTGCTCGTCTGGCACCACCACTTCAATCCGTTCGGCTTGCTCATCAAGCACCACTTTGACAACTTCCGCTGGCTGAAGCGCAGAAACCACAAGGTCCGCAAGGCTTTCAGTCCAAGGAATGATGTCGATTTTTTCGCCTTGCAGCTCATTGACCACAGCTTGAACCCGTGAACCGCGCATACCAACGCACGCACCTACCGGATCAATTGAAGAATCGTTTGAAGTTACAGCGATTTTGGCGCGCGACCCTGGGTCACGTGAAATCGAGCGAATATTGATGATGCCGTCATAAATTTCAGGCACTTCTTGCATGAACAATTTCGCCATGAATTGTGGATGCGTGCGTGACAAGAAAATCTGTGGTCCACGTTGCTCTTGGCGCACATCATGAATGTATGCACGCACACGGTCGCCATAGCGGAATGTTTCGCGTGGGATCAACTCATCACGACGGATAATCGCTTCACCACGGCCAAGGTCAACAATCACATTGCCATATTCAACGCGCTTGACTGTGCCGTTGATGATCTCACCAATGCGGTCTTTAAACTCGTCATACATGCGCTCGCGTTCAGCATCGCGCACTTTTTGAACGATAACCTGCTTTGCAGATTGCGCGGCAATCCGGCCAAATTCGATTGGCGGCAATGGCTCTGTAATAAAGTCGCCTAGGTTCGCATCAGAATTGCGATGCTGTGCTTCTTCTAAAGAGATTTGGCGGCCATATTCTTCAACCGTTTCTACAATCTCAAGCAAACGCCACATCCGCAATTCGCCGGTTGAAGGATTGATCTCAGCGCGAATTTCAGTTTCAGCGCCATAGCGAGAGCGGGCCGCTTTTTGAATAGCGTCCTGCATCGCTTCGATAACGATCATTCGGTCGATAGACTTTTCGCGCGCAACTGCATCCGCGATTTGCAATAGTTCGAGCCTATTTGCACTAACAGCCATTTATCATTCTCCTCGATTAAGGAATATGAGACGCTTGTTAAGCGTCTCCATCATTTTCGCCAGCCGCATCGGTCTGGTCAATTTCGGTTTCAATTTCAGGGTCGCTCAATGGGTTGGCCGCTTCTTGTCGCGCACGTGCCTCATCGAGCAATTCATCAGTCATGACCAATTTGGCTTCCGCCAAATTCTCAATATCAATTTTGTGTAGGTCTTCGCCGCCTTCTGGCACATCAGGTAAGCGCACCAAGATTTGGCGGCCTTCAACACCTTCAATAATGCCACGATAACGGCGGCGGCCATTGACCATGTTTTGAATCTCGATTTTGGCGTCGTGACCAATCCATTGTTCAAAATCGGACAGGCGCACCAGTGGTCGATCAATTCCGGGGGAAGAAACTTCCAAATGATATTCGCGGCTAATCGGATCTTCGACGTCCAATATTGGCGAAATCTCATTTGAAAACTTTTCACAGTCGGTAATGTTGAAATCACCCTGCGCATTCTCTGCCATGATTTGCAACGTGCAGCCATTATCTTGAGTGACGCGCACACGCACCAAGCGATAACCCATATCTTCAGCGACTGGCTCAAGGATCGCTGACACGCGCTGCTCTTGACCCGATTCACGACAATATCGCTGCTCTTTTAAGTCCAATTCGACCTGCATTTGACCCTTTTGGTATTAAAAAAGAGCGGGGCCGGTTGGCACCCACTCTCATATTTTTTCGAGATTTTGAGCTTATATACTGCCAAAGCCATCCCATTGCAAGCGGTTTGACTTTGGTCAACGCGCTTTGATTAAAGGTGCCGTTTGATACTTAAAGACTTAGAGTAGAAAGCCCGTTGCCATGTTCAAGACGATCCTTTTATCAAGTTTTCTTGTTTTAGGCATTATTGCCGCTTTTGCGGGCATGGTGGCGCTGTGGCAAAATTTCACTGACCAGCGCCAAATTGAAGAAATCAATTGGGCGATATCAACTCAACGAGACCCCGCACAGGGTATATATGACCCTAATATGGTGACCCATTTGCCTGACGCAGTTCAGCGCTACTTCAACTTCATGATCTCGCCCGGCGCCCGCTTAAGCACAATCTCACGCATAGAAATGCGCGGCCAATTTGGCTTAGGAGATGTTTCAACGCACAATTACTACCCTTTCACAGCAACCCAATATAATGCACCACCGACAAACTTCACTTGGTCGCTCAAAACCTACGACACGCTAATGGCTATGAATGGCAGCGATGCGGTTTGGAATGGCGAGAGCTGGACTAAATTCTGGTTACTTGGTGTTTTTCCAGTTGCGCGGGCTGGTGGAGATGAAGACTATTTACGATCTGGCATCGGTCGCATGGTTGTCGAAATGGCGGCCTGGGCGCCGGTTTCGTTGTTGCCACAATTTGGCATCACATGGGAGGAATTGTCGCCCGATCTAATCCGCGCAAGCGTCACATCGCATGGCTTCACGCAAACGGTTGACATAAAGATCGATGAGAATGGCGCACCGCTAGAATTTGTGCTGCCCAGATGGAGCAATGCCAACCCAAGCCAAACCTTTGTGCTGCAGCCCTTTGGCGGTTATGCGCATGATTATGTCACTGTTGATGGCATCACGATTGTCAGTGATGTGGAGGCGGGCAACTTTTTTGGCACAAGTGACTATTTCGCCTTTTTCAAGGCACAAGTGACCAAGGTCGAATACGACCTCAGCCAATAGTATCTAGATACGCACAAAACTAAAATAGAACGAGACATGCCGTCCTTCTTTTCGTGCCTTCTGCTCGTAACGCGTAGGTTGCCAGTCTGACCATGGATTGTGCCACGATCCAGCGTTTTGGGCCGGCCAAACGAACTGATCATGGCGCATGACATGGCCAAGTACCCAAGTGGCGTAGTCCTCAATGTCTGTTGCAACGCGGAATTCAGCGCCCGGTTTTAGAATGCGCGCCAATGCGCTCAACGTTACAGGATTGATAAAACGACGTTTGTGATGGCGTTTCTTTGGCCAAGGATCAGGGTAGAGCAAATAGGCGCCATCGAAGGAAGCTTCGGGCAGTGCCTTAATTAGATGCAACGCATCGTCAGTATAGAGCTTCACATTTTTAAGCTCAGCATCGTCGATTGCGGCGAGCATTTTGCCAATGCCACCAATAAAGGGCTCACACCCGATATAATTTGCGTCGCGATTGTTCTGGGCTTGACGTGCCAAGTGCTCCCCACCGCCATAGCCAATTTCGATGAAATTCTTTTGCCGTTGCTGCTCAAAAGCATTTTCAAGCGACAATGGGCCATCTGGTAATTGGAGTTTGACCTTTGGCAATAGCTCATCAGCCAGCCGTTGCTGGGTGGGATGGAGCTTGTGGGCCGAACGGCGACCAAAGAAGGCCTTTCGTTCGGCCTCGGGCCCATAGTCCGCTTTTCGCAAATGTGACGTCGATACTGGTGACATTATCTAGGTGAGTTCCGACTTAATCGCGTCAGCGAGGTTGGTGCGTTCCCAAGAGAAGCCGCCGTCATTCGTTGGGTTGCGACCAAAATGACCGTAAGCTGCGGTGCGCTCATAGATCGGCTTGTTCAACTCAAGTGCTTCACGAATGCCTCGAGGTGAAAGGTCCATCACTTTATTGAGCACATTGCCGAGTTTGTCTTCATCCACTGAGCCCGTGCCGAAGGTGTCTACAAAGATCGATAGCGGCTTGGAAACACCAATCGCATAGGACAGCTGGATAACACATTTTTTCGCCAAACCAGCGGCGACCACGTTCTTGGCCAAATAGCGCGCAGCATAGGCAGCCGAACGGTCAACTTTGGTCGGGTCTTTACCCGAAAAGGCGCCGCCGCCGTGGGGCGCTGCGCCACCATATGTGTCGACGATAATCTTACGACCCGTAAGACCCGCATCCCCATCAGGTCCGCCAATGACAAAGGCACCCGTTGGGTTTACATAGAAATCGTCTTCTGGGCACATCCAACCGTCGGGCAGCGCGTTGACCACAAACGGGCGGACAATGTCGCGCACCTCTTGCTGGCTCACGCCTTCAAGATGCTGGGTTGAGACCACCACAGAAGTGGTGCCAACTGGCTTGCCATTTTCATATTTCAATGTGACTTGGCTTTTCGCGTCTGGCGCCAATTGCGGCACTTCGCCCGCATGACGAGCTGTAGCCATGGTGCGCAAGATTTTGTGTGCATATTGAATTGGCGCCGGCATAAGCTCTGGGGTTTCGTCAGTGGCAAAACCAAACATAATGCCTTGGTCACCCGCGCCTTCATCCTTATTGTCTGAAGCATCAACGCCTTGAGCAATCTCAGCAGACTGCTCATGCACATACACATCAATATCGCAGTTTTCCCAGTGGAAGCCTTCCTGCTCATAGCCGATGTTTTTGATGCAACGACGCGCGATCGCTTCCATTGCCGCCTTGTCAATACTGTCGGGGCCGCGCACTTCACCAGCCAGCACCACTTTATTTGTCGTGGCTAATGTTTCCACGGCGACGCGCGAATAGGGGTCTTTTTCCAAGAAGGCATCAAGGATCGCGTCTGAAATGCGGTCGCAGATTTTGTCGGGATGCCCCTCTGAAACTGATTCAGAGGTGAAAAGATAGGACGAATTTGCCACAAGCAAAGCCTTTCATTCAGGGCTCAGGACGCGCGTTTTGCGCGAAAGTTGGCCCTACAGATATTCATTGGCGTTCATAATTGCAATATGGATATAAAGAATTCGTTATATCAAACCGAACTCATTCACTTTTTTGTAGGCGTTGGGTCGCCGCCATTTGGTCCGCGATATCCAAAAGCGCGTTTTTGGCAACCGATGTGGGTATCGCATCAAATGCATTGAGAAGTCGTTGCTTTTCCGCAGATAGACCCGAAAACGGAGATTGCGCACCCTCACCAAAGGAGTGTTGGGGCAATTCAGCGTAAAAATCTCCAGGTGAGCAACCCAGTAGTTCTGCGATCATGGCTAAGCGCGAAACGGGGATACGATTTGATCCGGTTTCGTATTTTTGCACCTGTTGATAGGTAATTCCTAAGCTTTGGGCGAGGCTTTTCATAGACATGCGGCAAGCCTTGCGGCGCGTGCGCACCATCTGTCCAACTTGCTCATCAATTTGGTCAGGCTGACGTGGGCGAGGGATTGGCAAACTAGTTCTCCCAATTACGGCGCCATCGATTCCTTAGTATGACGGAAAGTAACACTGCGCCAATTATCAAATAAAATATGGTATGACGGTATTGCGAAAACAAAGTTTTCTCAAGTCTTTGCGGCAAATTTGCATTAAGAACCGCCGCTTTATCCATTGCCAGAGATGCTGTGATGCGACCAAATGCATCAATTACAGCGGTTCGGCCCGTATTTGCAACGCGCACCAGCGGCACACCCTCCTCCACCGCCCGCATGCGCGCATGTTCAAAATGTTGGGCTGGGCCGATGGTGTGTTGGAACCACGCATCATTGGTGAGATTCAACATCCATTCAGATTGGCGAATAGTGTCACCAAGCCCGCCTGAGAATATCACTTCGTAACAAATCAGGGGCAAAAGTGGTGGTGTACCAAGTGGGGTAAATGCTTTGCGCGGCGGTGTGCCATGCACAAAACTATCTGACGCCGAAACCATTTCACGAATGCCCAACAACGAAAGGACCGGTTTAAGCGGCACATATTCGCCAAAAGGTACCAATCGATATTTGTCGTAAGTGGCATTGATTTCGCCTTGGTCATTAAACGACAGAATAGAATTCAACACGCCTGCTTCTGACTGATCTCCTAGAGTGAGATCGACCCTATTTCGAGCAGCGCCGGCGATCAAATTGGTTCCATTTGGCAATAGACGAGCGATTAGGGCCAGTGCTTGGGGCCGTTCGGCCACCAAAAATGGAAATACCGATTCGGGCCAGATCAAATGGGTTGTTGCAATTAGTCCAGGGTCGTCCGGAGAAGATCGCTCTGCGGAAAGTGCCAACAATTTCTCAAAGATCGGCCCAACATTCTCAGGCTTCCATTTTTCAGCTTGCGGAATATTTGGTTGAACCAAGCGCAGGCGCACGTCACGGCGAAACTCTGTTGGGTTTGCGCTCAATTGCCACTGTCCAAAGGCAAAAAGCCCGGCCAATGCGCACAGTGCGCCAATGAAAGGCGCGAAGCGATCAATTTTTGATTGTTCGAGATTTGGCCATATGGTCGCTGGGCTCATTGCCATGATCAGCATCAAAAATGTCAGCCCGTAAATCCCAACAATCGAGCCAAATTGCATGGTCTGGTCACTCAGTCCAAGGGCATATCCGTGCAGATTCCATGGGAAGCCGGTAAATAGATGGCCGCGCAAAAACTCTGTGACGCTCAGGGCCCCTGCGAGCGCGAAAAGGCGCTGTCCGTAATCGGACCACATGAGATGCGCAATTGAAGCGCCAAAGCCCCAAAAAATTGCAAGCAGTGCAGGTAGCCCGAATAGACCTAGAGGCAACGCCCATAAAAACAAATCTGGTTCGACAAAAAAAGCACCAGACATCCAGTGCAGCGACAGGGTGAAATAGCCAAAGCCAAAACTCCACCCAATGCGAAAAGCGGGTCCGAATAGTTTTTGTCGCCAAGACAGTTGTGTCTCGACCCCATCAAGCAACCAAACCAGAATAGGAAAGGCGACGAACAAAGCGGGCAGAACATAGAGTGGCGGCATTGAAAGGGCCGCTAGCGCACCCGCTGCAAACGCAACCAGAAGCCGTCGCCAGCCATGCACCAACAAGCACCATTGTGCAAAATTTTCGAACATGTTGCGTGGCTACCTATTTCGCAAATCACTCTGCTCACATTGCTGGCGGTTCAATGTGGCTACGTCAAGGCTTTCACGCTGAAAACTATTCTGCAGCGGTCTTGGTGTTGTTGGCCTCGTCAGCAGTTTCAATTTTGAGCTTACGCGGCCGCGGTCGCGCCATGCGTTTGCGACGGGTCACTTTGATGGTTTTTACACGCCGTGGGTCCGCTTGGATAATCTCAAACTCAAACCCGCGTAGTTTTGAAATCACTTCGCCACGTACCGGTACGCGATCGACCATTGAGGTCACCAAACCGCCGAGCGTGTCGACGTCTTCTGCATGCTCACCTGGGTCAAATTCTGGACCCAATGCTTGTGCGAGATCTTCAAGCTCACAACGGGCATCCACCACATAAGTGTTCTCGTCGATGGTGCTGATTTGAATTTCTTCAGCTTCGTCGTGCTCGTCTTCAATGTCGCCAACGACCTCTTCGATAAGGTCTTCAATGGTCACCAGACCATCCGTGCCACCATATTCATCAACCACTATCGCCATGTGAATGCGGGTGGCTTGCATAGATTGAAGCAAATTGCCAACAGGCATTGCGGGAGGCACATAAAGCACGTCGCGAACCAAATTCGTATTGGCAATTCTTGTACGCAATGTGCCCGATTTCAGTTTTTCAGGCTGCGCGCTTTTGCTTTCAACTTCTTGTGGATCAGACAAGCTAAGCAGCAAATCTTTGATGTGCACCATGCCCACAATATTATCGAGCATATCGTCATAAACCGGCAAGCGGGAATGTCCGGCTTCACGGAAACGCGCGATCAGTGTGGAGACGGTATCGTCAACCTCTGTCGCCTCAATATCGGCGCGGTTGACCATGACGTCTTCAACTCGAATTTTTGACAGGTTGAGAACATTTTGAATAAGGGCACGCTCGCCATCAGAGAAGGCGGCATCAAAGCCATTATTGGTTGTGTCTTCGAGCGCTTCTTGCAGATCTTGACGCAAGGTGGGGGCACGGAATGCCAGTTTCGCTCGGATTTTGCCCCAAAAAGACAGTTTGCGATCTATTGATTGCGTTTCGTCTTTTTTTGAATTTTGGGTTTGCGCACTGTCGTCATTTTGACGATGCGGCCGTTGCGCCGCGGCGATGGGCTGATCTTTGTCGTTCATTTCGATACGGCCGAAGGGCCGGTTTCACTCCTTAAAAGTCTCAACTATTCTCTGCAATTTCGGCATATGGGTCAGCAATTTCAAGGGACAAAAGTATTTCCCTTTCAAGCTGCTCCATTTTTTCTGCTTCGTCACTGGTGAGATGATCATAGCCTAAAATATGCAAAAATCCATGTACACAAAGGTGTGAGACGTGATCGGCAAAGCTTTTGCCTTCCATCTGCGCCTCTTTTGCAACGGTTTCGTAGGCCAATGATATGTCGCCAATAAGGCCAGCAACTGGTGCAAAGGGCTCAATTTGGGGAAACGACAGAACATTGGTGCTAGATTGTTTTTCCCGCCATTGCGCATTCAATTCTTGTTGGTGGGCATCATTGGTCAACAAAACCGACAATTCTGTTGGTGCTTGCGGCTTGATATCGAGATGCGAAATAGCTGCCTCAATCGCTGTCAAAATGGTTGCCTCAAGATCATTGGACCACGCTTCGTCCTCGATCAAAACATCAATTTCAATTTGAAAATCTGGCAAAAGCTCTTCCAAAACGCAGCTATTCAGCGTTGTTTTTGGCCTTTTTCTCAGCTTTGTCATATGCGCGAATGATACGGGCTACCAATTCATGCCGCACCACATCTTTATCTGTAAAGCGGGTGACGTGTATGCCTTGCACACCTGACAAGAAATCCAGCGCTTCAACCAACCCAGAACGCACACCACGCGGCAAATCTACCTGCGAGGGATCGCCCGTGATGATCATTTTTGAGTTTTCACCCAGACGGGTCAAAAACATCTTCATTTGCTGGGCGGTTGTGTTCTGCGCTTCATCCAAAATCACCACTGCATTGGACAAAGTCCGCCCACGCATAAAGGCAAGCGGCGCCACTTCAATGGTGTGGTTTTCAATGCAGCGATCAACAATTTCTGGCTGCATCATATCATAAAGTGCATCATATAGCGGACGTAGATATGGATCGACTTTGTCTTTCATATCACCGGGCAAGAAACCCAAATGCTCGCCCGCTTCAACCGCCGGACGAGACAGAATTATGCGCGAAATATCACCACGCTCGAGCAGCGTTGCCGCGTATGCAACGGCCAAATATGTTTTGCCTGTACCCGCAGGGCCAACACCAAACACCAATTCGGTGCGGTCCATTGCGCGGATATAGCCGTCTTGCGCGGGTGAGCGCGCCACAATGGTTGATTTGCGGGTCGCAATTTGCGCCATGCGCACCCGTCCCTTTTTCTCAAAAGTAGGTAGGGTGAGTTGGCTATCTTCAGTGATGATCATGCGAATAACGCCATCGACATCTCCAATAGAGATATCTTGACCGTCTTCAAGCTGCGCGTAAAGCGATTCAAGGGTTCGGCGCGCTTGATCTACATTGATCGCGCTGCCGGATAACATGACATGATTGCCGCGGGTGTTGGCGCGTACGCCGAGCTTTTGTTCGATCAGAGCCAGATTTTGGTCAAACTCGCCATAAAGTTGAGACGCTAAACGATTGTCTTCAAACGCCATTTCCAAATCTGTTGTGTCCGATTTATGGCCTTCGGGTGACCATGATTTTGTCAAACAATAGCTCCTTTGTGTCTTCGACTCACTGTCGTTTCAGTATGACCCATAATTGGGGCAAAACCCCTAACTATTTATGACAATCTTACCAAAAAGTGAAAATTTCCCTACCGAATCGATAAAAACATCACGAATTGTGCCGATATGAGACGGGTCTGCCTCCACCTGGACAGGCTGCAAATAAGGAGAGCGCCCAACAATCTGGCCCGGATCGCGGCCGGTTTTCTCGAACAAAACCGGCATTGTGGTACCAATGCGGGACTTGTTGAATTCGGTCTGTTGGTGGTTCAGCAGTTCTTGCAAGCGCTGCAAACGTTCAGACTTCACCTCTTCTGGCACTTGATTATCCATCGTCGCGCCAGGTGTGCCGGGCCGAGTTGAATATTTGAAGGAGTAGGCTTGCGCATACTCAACGTCGCGCACCAATTTTAATGTACCTTCAAAATCCTCGTCGGTTTCGCCGGGGAAGCCAACGATAAAATCACCCGACAACGCTATGTCAGGGCGCGCTTCGCGAATGCGCTCAAGCAATCGCATATAGTCTTCAACCGTATGTTGACGGTTCATGGATTTCAAAATGCTGTCCGAACCCGCCTGAACAGGCAAATGCAAGTAAGGCATCAACATATCAAGATCGCGGTGCGCATTAATCAGCGCATCATCCATATCGCGTGGGTGCGAAGTGGTGTAGCGCAGCCGATCAAGGCCATCGATGTCGGCAAGCTTATAGAGTAGTTGGGCCAGCCCTTGAGTTTCGCCATTCGCATCAAGCCCGTGATAAGCGTTCACATTTTGCCCGAGCAACGTGATCTCTTTCACCCCTGCATCCACCAAATCCTGTGCTTCGGTGATGATTTGGTGCACCGGGCGAGAAACCTCTGCACCACGCGTATAGGGCACAACACAGAACGAGCAGAATTTGTCGCAACCTTCTTGGACCGTTAGGAACGAAGTGAGGCCACGTGCGATGGTTGTTTCTTTTTTCGGCTTGGGCAGGTGCTCAAACTTATCTTCGGCGGGAAAATCCGTTTCAACCACTTTTTTGGTTTGTGCCTGCTCAACGAGATCGGGCAATCGGTGATATGATTGGGGACCAAATACCAAATCAACCACTGGTGCGCGGCGGACAATCTCTTCGCCCTCGGCTTGCGCGACACAGCCGGCGATGCCGATCATCATCTCACCGCCTTTTTGCTCTTTTTTCTGGCGCATGATGCGCAAACGACCAAGCTCGGAATAGACTTTTTCCGCCGCTTTTTCGCGAATATGGCATGTGTTGAGCACCACCAAATCGGCTTCATCAATATCCGTCGTCGCCTCATAGCCCGAAGGGGCAAGCGCATCTGCCATGCGATCGCTGTCATAGACATTCATCTGGCAGCCATAGGTTTTGATGAATAGCTTTTTCATGGGGCTAAAACCGGATCTTTTGCAGGTTAAAATTGGATTGAGGCGACTTGTTACACCAAAGCGCGAAGCGACGCAAAGGAAACTACTGGCTAGCCCTTATGCGCAGGAGGTAGCGGCATTTGGCGATTATTCGCCACCAGCATTTCACGCACCTTTTCTTCCGCTTGTTTGGTCGCCAGTTTCCGATCATCGCCGCGCTTGATGGTGATCGGTTCGCCAAACATGATGGTCGTGGTTTTTGCGCCGACCGACAAAATGTCAAGAATATTATCTTCAATGCCCATATCACCAATCCAGGCGATTTTTGAACGTTCGGCTGCCGAGATCGGCAATCCGTTTAGGTGCGTATATGCAATGACCATGGGCTGAATATACATTTCTTCAATATGGTCATTTTCCATGGCGCGCTGAGTGCCCCCCACAAGGGCCGAGCGAAATGGCAAGACATGGAGGCCAACATCTGAGGTACCCTCAGCAAATAGAACCACTGCGCGCCCATCGGACATGCGTTCGCCCATTTCATTAGCGACGCGCCCAGTGTCCGTTTTTTTCTGCCGATCCACGAAAATCGTCTTTTGCAACCTAGCCAGGAAGCCAACAATGGGCCAACGCCCGACTTCGGCTTTGGCAACAAAGGAAATTGGCACAATTGAACCAATCGCTGGGATATCCATCCAAGAGATATGGTTGGACACCAACAATGTCGGTTTATCGCTGGCAGGTTTGCCAATTTGTCTGACTTTGACGCCCAAATTAAAGCAAACCAGCTTATGCGCTAAAATCGGTACAAAATTCCAATTCTTGAATTTGAACGCCAGCACCAACCACTGAATAAGCGCGAGTACTAACAACACTGGTAACGTGATGAGAAAAAAGAAGACTATCCGCCAAATCATTGGCCCGAACCATCCTCTTTTTTCTTGTCGCCTAGTGGCACACCATAAAGCTCGAGCCGGTGATCAACGAGCTTAAAACCAAGCTTGCGCGCGATCACTTCTTGAATGGCTTCAATTTCCTCGTTGCGAAATTCAATGACTTTGCCAGTGCGCACATCGATCAAATGGTCATGATGTTCATCCGGAATTTGTTCGAAGCGGGCGCGGCCATCTTTGAAGTCGTGCTTTGTCACCAAACCAGCTTCTTCGAACAGGTTCACCGTGCGATAAACGGTTGAAAGCGAGATTTTTGGATCGATCTCGGATGCTCGACGATAAAGCTCTTCCACGTCAGGGTGATCGGTTGCGCCTTCTAAAACCCGCGCAATAATTCGGCGCTGCTCGGTCATGCGCATGCCAGATGTTTCGCACTGCTGTTCCAGATTTGCGTTTTCGCCGGGATTACTCATGGATCAGCCTTTAGACTTCAAGTGCGGTCGATGATTTGAATTTGGCTTAGCCGAGTTCAGCTTTCATGACAAGAGCGGTGGCGGTTTTGCCATCTGGTCGGGGATAATAGCCGCGACGTTCGCCGATTTGGCTAAAGCCAAAACGTTGATAGAGCTTGCGCGCAGGCTGATTGTCTTCATCCACTTCCAAGAACATCTTGGTGACCGGGCTCATCATCAAGTCTTCAAACATGGCCTGCATCAAAGCCGTTGAGAGACGTTTGCCTTTAAACTTCTTGCTCACCACGATGGTCATCAGTTCACATTCATCGCCAGAAATGCGCAACATTGAAAAACCCGCGATCTTGTGCTTGGCGTCACACGCCACATAGATGGGGGTTTCAGCATTTCGTAAATAGGACTGAAAATCGGCAACCGTCCAGCCGCGAAAAAAGCCTTCCGCATGCAGTTTAGCTAAGTCTTTTTCGTCACCTATTTGGGCGGGTTCGATATGAAGCCCGACAGGGGCCATCCAGATTTTCATAAGCGTTCAATATGTTTTGCGCTTTGCGGTTTCGCGTCCGCTGCCCGAATATAGCATGGTTCGGGCGGGTAAACCGTTGGATCAGCCATTTGGCCAAATTCGGCAAGTTTAACCACATTGATGAAAGTGCGCATATCTGGATCGCGTGCCAATTCCACATTTTGGGCACCGCAATCGCGCGCAGCCCATTCAGCACCAGAGCCAAGCACACGGCTTTGTTCATTCAAGTCTTTTAGCGCAACATCATTGCCCAATGCTGCCGGTTCCGAAACTGGCTTGCCGGGAGCTGAGAAATCTTGACGATAATGCTGATCACGTCGCGCATCGATGAGCACCGTCAATGGGCTGTTTTCACGGCCGCTCAGTGAGAGTGCAAGCATGGTTGGTATCCCTAAACACGGAATATCAAGCGCAACTGCTAGTCCACGCGCAGCGGCCAACCCGACCCGCAACCCTGTGAAGGAACCGGGCCCAGACGAGACAATAATGCGATCGAGATCGTCATATTCGCGCTGCGCATTGTCCAAAAGCGCATCGATCTGATCCATCAAATATTCGGCGTGCCCACGCGCCCGCGCCTCCGACATGGCATAGCTGGTGCCATCAGCGTCGATAAGCGCGCATTGGCAACAAGCTTGCGCCGTGTCGATGGCGAGAGTGATGGGGAATTGGGTCATCTAGCGATCAAAACGCTAGATTTGTTGAACATCTTCTACACCGGGCACAAAATGGCGTAAGAGATTCTCAATTCCATTTTTAAGTGTCGCAGTGGAAGAAGGGCAACCTGAACATGCGCCTTGCATATGCAGATATACAGTGCCTTGCTTGAAACCCTTAAAGATAATGTCGCCACCATCCATCGCGACGGCCGGTCGCACACGGGTGTCGAGCAATTCCTTGATTACTTCCACCATCTCAGTGTCAGATTCTTCAAAGAACTCGTCACCTTCGTCGGCTTTGGCTTCTTGCGCCCCATCAGCCAACAAGGGTTGACCAGACATGAAATGCTCCATGATCGAGCCCAAAACAGCAGGTTTGATGTGCGCCCAATCGGTGTCGTCTTTCGTTACGGCGATGAAATCACTACCGAAAAACACACCAGTCACACCGTTGATGGTGAACAAGGCCGTGGCCAATGGCGAAGATTCAGCGGCTTCTTCTGAGCGGAAGTCCATCGGCTCACCCGGCAATACGTCGCGGCCCGGCAAAAACTTCAATGTTTGCGGGTTTGGTGTTGCCTCAGTTTGAATAAACATGATTAGGGTCTCCGAGTTCGCACGCCCAGCAAAGGGCGAAATCTTCTTTAGAATGGTTATAAAATAGTATTTCTGTGGCCAAAGGCAAGCGCTTTCCGCCATTTTGCGACGCAATAGCGCAACAGTTTGATTTTGCGCAAATAGAGGTTAGGCAAGCTCTTCAATTTGCTCGTCAGTCAAAAAGCCCGGCACGATTGCAACGGGAATGGGCAACGCATTGGCACCGCGTGCTGCTATTGAGCTAACCAAAGGCCCTGGACCATCGGTTGATTTGGACGAGGCAAGCACCAAAATCGAGATGTCTTTGTCCTCTGCGATGGCCGCCTCTAGCTCATCAGCTTTTGGACCCTCGCGTATTTCGCGCTCAACCGGGATATCGCCTAATGCTTTGATGCGCGCTTCAGCGTCGTCGAGCCACCGGTTCGCCTCTTCAAAGGCCTCGGCGCGCATGACATTTTCCACGCCGATCCAGTGTTGAAACTGATCGGGTTCAATGACCACAAGCAATTTAACGATGCCACCGGTGCGTCGCATACGACAACCAGCAAAGGTTACCGCAACCGCGCATTCGTCGGTGCCGTCCAAAACCGCTAAAAACTTGCGATTATATTTGGGTCGATCTAATCGTGCCGCATTTTCCATGGGGCGCATGCTGCCATTTGCAGCCCCATTTGCCAAGATGGAAAAAGGGCCGCAAATTATGAGGCTTGGCTTAGCTTAGAAAACCAACGATTTGGCGCACATGCTTCATTGTTTCTTCCGCAATCTCGCCAGCTCGTTCCGCACCATCGCGCAAAATAGAATCAATTTCATCAGGATCTGCCAACATACGGCTGATCTCGGATGAGATCGGGCTAAGATGGGCAACGGCCAAATCTGCAAGTGCTGGCTTGAACGCGCCAAAGCCTTGTCCACCAAACTCTTTGAGCACATCTTCGCTGCTTTGATTGGACAAAGCCGCGTAGATTTCGACCAAGTTCCGGGCTTCTGGTCGACCTTCAAGACCCTCAAGCTCTGATGGCAGAGGTTCTGGGTCAGTTTTTGCTTTTCTGAACTTTTGCGCAATTTTGTCGGCATCATCCATCAATGCGATACATGACATCTCGGACGGATCAGATTTTGACATTTTCTTTGAGCCGTCACGCAAAGACATGATCCGCATGGCTGGACCAGAAATTAGTGGCTCAGTGATGGGGAAGAAATCACCATCTTCAAAGCCCTCTTCGATAATCTCATTTTTGAAATCATTGTTGAATTTGCCCGCAATGTCGCGCGTGAGTTCAAGGTGCTGTTTTTGATCATCGCCAACCGGCACATGGGTGCCGCGATAGAGCAAAATGTCAGCGGCCATCAAACTTGGATAGGCATAAAGGCCCAAAGACGCATTTTCGCGGTTCTTGCCCGCCTTGTCTTTGAACTGTGTCATGCGGTTCATCCAGCCGATGCGTGCCACACAATTGAACACCCAAGCCAGTTCAGCATGCTGCATCACTTGGCTTTGGTTGAAAATAATCGAACGTTTTGGATCTACGCCAGTGGCGATGTATGCGGCAGCAACTTCGCGGGTTTTTTGACGCAAGGCTTTTGGGTCCTGCCAAACGGTGATCGCATGCATGTCAACGACGCAGAAGATGCAGTCGAATTGGTCTTGCATTGGGGCAAAACGGCGGATAGCGCCAAGATAGTTGCCCAAGTGGAGATCGCCGGTTGGCTGTACGCCTGAAAAGAGGCGATTATGGAAATCAGTCATGGTTTGGACCCAAGCCTTTTATTTGGAAATGAATTTGAAGCGTCTACCTAGCCGATGAAGGCTAAAATTGTAAACAAAGAAGTGCTCAAGCGGATTGCGGCATCAAGATTTGATGAAGTCTCGCCATCGCCCAAGCCGCTGAATGCCGAACAAATGCAGCATCAAAAAATAGCTTGCGGCGCCAAGCACAATGAGCAAGGCAAGCGCCCCACTGCGCCAATAAAGCGGCAATTGTTCAACAATGAACTGAGGCGCCAAATAGTTAGCCGCAAAGAAAAGAATGATGCCCATGATAAGGCTCACCGACAGAAGCGAGAGCACTCGACCGATGATAGATTTTGGCAACATCAATTCGCGCCAAAAGGCCAAAGTTGTCACCAACATCAAGACATTTGCCCAACCCGAAATTGTCGTCGCCCAGGCGATGCCCACATGGCCCAAACGCGGAAACATAAGCAGGGAAAAGGCAATATTCAGTACAACTGAAACGGCTGCGAATATGGCAGGAGTGCGTGTATCTTCGCGCGCAAAATAGCTGGGTTGAAACACTTTCACCAACACAAATGCGGGTAATCCAAGCGCAAAGATTTGCAGCGCTTTAGCACTTTGTTTGGCCGCTTCAGCATCAAATGCGCCGCGTTGGAACAGCGTTGCAATGACGGGTTCAGCGATTACAAACAGTGCTACGGCCGAAGGCAAAGTGAGCAAAAGGCCAAAGAACAGGCTTCGCTCTTGGACATTCGCCGCCTTTTCTGGCTGTCCGGACTTTAGAAGTCGCGACAGTTCAGGCAACAAGACGATGCCGATGGCAATACCGATCATTCCAAGTGGCAGCTGGTACAATCGATCTGCGTAATAGAGATAGGCAATGGCGCTTTCTTGCGCGGATGCGATGTTGGTGCCCACCAAAATATTGATCTGGGTAACGCCACCCGTAAGGATTGCTGGAATGGCCAGCGCCCAGAATTTTTTCAACCCGGAATCCAATTTAGGTAGTGTGAGCCTTGGAAAATAACCGGTGCGTGCAAGTGCCCACGCAACAAGTCCAATCTGCGCAACACCACCCACAAGCACACCCCAAGAAATGACATATCCTGAATAGACGGTGTCGTTACTTGCAATAATCAGATAGGCGAGCAACGGGACCAAAACCACATTGAGCAATGTTGGGGCCAGAGCGGCGATGAAAAACTTGCGCAAACCATTTAGGATTGCGCCGTAGGCAGCCATCAGCGACATGCAGGCCAAATATGGGAAGCAAATGCGGGCCAGCAGCACAGTTAGATCAAATTTTTCTGGGTCGTCAGCGAAGCCCGTCGTCAATACCAAGATCAATTGCGGCATGAAAATCTCAGCCAAAACGGTCAAGATGATCAATATATAGATCAGCGATGAGATGATGTTTGCGGCCAGCCGCTTTGCTTCTTCTTCACCCTTTTGCTCAATCGCCTTTGCGAATAACGGGATGAAGGCGGTGTTGAAGACCCCTTCGGCTAAAATGCGCCGAAACATGTTGGGCAATCGGAACGCAGCAACGAATGCGTCCGCTACAGGCCCGGCACCCAAGATACCCGCCATCATGATGTCGCGCGCAAAGCCAAGCAACCGCGACAAAAGAGTCGCGCCGCCAACGCTTGCGAAGTTTTTGATCAGGCTCACGCACTCAACTCTTTGGGCTTTTTCTTGATTGGTATTTTACCATTATGGGCTTCAAATGTCGCAATTAGGGCATCTTTGATTTTTGCCTGACGCTTATCATCGACAATTTTCATGCCTGTCAGATCGGTGACATAAAAAACGTCGATCGCGCGCGCGCCAAACGTTCCAATGTGCGCAGAGCCGATGGTGAGATTAAGGTCGGCAATGGACTTGGTGAGGTCATGGAGCAGGCCAGAACGGTCTAAGCCTGACGCCTCAATCACAGTGAACTTCTTCGACAGTGAATTCGTGATGATCACATCTGTTGGCACCGAAAACGGCTTGAGGCGCTTGTTGAGCTTTGATCCAACGCCCAATTCTTGCGGCAATCGTTTTTCACCACTGAGAAGTTTTTGCACCATTTCAATGATTTTTAGCGCTCGGATGCGCTCATCTTCATCTGAGGTGAAGCTGCGCTTTAAACGCAAGGTATCCAGCGCCTTACCGTCACGCATTAGGGTAATCTGCGCGCCAACAATGTCAGCGTTGGACAGGGTACATGCCCCAGCAATCATCGAGAGCAGGCGTGGATGGTCGGGCGTATAGATTGACACTTCGGTCACATCTTCAAAGCTTTTAATGCCGACGCAACCCGCAAATGGTTGCCCCAACTGATTGGCCTTGCGGATCATGTGCGCGTGATCAATTTGCAGCTGAAATTCAGAGCGAATCCAGTAGGCCGGATAATGGCGTTCTAAATATTCGTCAGCTTGGGCTTTTGGCCAATCACGCAAGGCTTGCGCCAAACGCTCTTTGGCCGCTTTGATCCGATCTGCTTGACTGATTTGTGAATGACCGCCTGACAGCAATGGCTCTGTTGCATAATAAAGTGCGCGCAGTAGCGAACCTTTCCAGCCGGTCCAAACACCTGGCCCGACAGCACGAATGTCACAGGCGGTAAGCACCAACAACAAGCTAAGCCGCGCTGGGCTTTGCACGATCTGCGCAAAATTTGCTGCAGTCTCAGGATCTTGCACGTCGCGTGCTTGCGAGATTTCGCTCATCACAAGGTGCTTTTCAATCAACCAAGCGACAGTGTCGGTTTCCGCAGCACTTAGTCCAAAACGTGGGCACAGACGACGCGCAACTCTTGCCCCAGCGGTGGAGTGATCCTCGGGGCGACCTTTGGCGATATCGTGCAAAAATAGCGCGACAAACAATAGCTTCACATCAGCCAAATGGGGCAGCAACTCATGCGTAAGCGGCAACTCGTCTTTTAGCCCGCCTTGGACAATTTCTGCCATCACGCCAACCGCGCGGATCAAGTGTTCGTCAACGGTGTAGTGGTGATACATGTTGAATTGCATCAGTGCCACGATGCGGCCAAACTCTGGCACAAACCGGCCCAACACTTCCGCCTCATTCATGCGACGCAATATCCGTTCAACAGAAGGGGCGTGGGTCAATATCTCAAGAAAATAGCGGTTCGCGTCAGGATTTGTGCGCAGATCTTTATCGATCAGTTTACGTGAGCGGTTGATTTGTTTGAGGCTATCGGGATGAAAGAGTATTCCTTCGCGCCCAGCAATGTAGAAGATTTTGATCAGATTAACCGGGTCTTTGGTGAATACATCATCGCTAACAATGTTGAGCCGACCGCGATCAATCACAAAATCGGTTTCGCCTTTGATTTTGCGTCTGCGTGATAGAGTTTTGCGAACCCGCCCCATCATGTCCACATCTTTGGCGTGATTAAACTCAAGCGAAGTGCAGAAAATACGGGTAAGATCACCAACATCTTTCGCCACCGCAAAATAGCGTTTCATCAACCGCTCCACAGGCTTTAGCCCTGCGCGGCCCGTAACGTTAAGACGATTGGCCAACTCTTGCTGCAGCTCGAAACTAAGCTTCTCTTCTGCCCGACCGGTGAGGAAGTGCAGGTGGCAACGGATCGCCCATAAAAACTCTTCAGACCGACGGAAACGGCGATATTCAGCGACTGAGAACACGCCCTTTTTGCTCAACTCTTTTGCCTTTTCGACGCGATAAAAATATTTCGCGATCCAGAACAATGTGTTGAGATCTCGTAGGCCGCCCTTGCCCTCTTTTATGTTCGGCTCCACCACAAATCGAGTATTGCCAATCTTTTCGTGACGTTCATCGCGCTCAGCCATTTTGGCGGCGATAAATTCAGGGCCCGTATCGGCAACAATTTCTTCGCTGAACCGGTTCTGCAGCTCCTTAAAGAGCACCTTATCGCCCGTAATGTAGCGCGATTCCAAGGTCGCTGTGCGAATGGTCATATCCGCTTTAGCCATGCGCAAGCACTCATCAATCGAGCGCACCGCGTGGCCGACCTTTTGGCCTAAATCCCAGAGCAGATAGAGCACATATTCGGTAACGCTCTCGCCCCACGGCGTTTGCTTGTAGGGCAGGATGAAAAGCAGATCGATATCCGAGCCTGGTGCGAGGGTGCCACGCCCATACCCACCAACCGCTGCAATTGAAAGGGTTTCAGCATCAGATCGATTGGTCACCGGGTAAACATATTCGGACGCGAAACGAAACGCCATCCGGATCAACTCGTCTTGCGCATTGTTTAGGTTCTTGGCGCAAGCGCGTCCCTTGCCATTTGCAATCAAATCAGCTTCGGCTTGTTGATGCGCGGTAGCCAAAATCTCTTTGGCTTTCTTCAAAACAATTGACCGCGCCTTCGACCCAGCGGGGTTTTCATCGCCAATTTCTTGCAAAATATCGCTGATCACATCATCAGCTTTAGCAAGCGTAAATTCTAGTTTTGGGCGGCTAGCGTTCGGCATGTTTTTGGCTAAGCTTTTTCAGTTCGTACAGTAGATCAATCGCCATACGTGGCGTCAATTCATCTGGGTTGATTTGGTCGACACGTTTTTTAAGTGCATCGTCTGATTTTGGTTTTGGCGTCGGGCGGCGCTCGGCAAACAAGGGCAATTGCGCAACGCCGGCAGCTACATCTGCGGTTTCGCGCTTTTCCAGAATGTCCAAGACTTCTTGGGCGCGTTCCACAACATGAGTTGGCAATCCGGCGAGTTTTGCCACCTGAATGCCGTAGGAGCGGTCTGCGGTGCCGTTCGCCACCTCATGCAAAAAGACCACATCGCCTTCCCACTCGCGCACTTTCATTGTGTGGTTGGAAACGCGGTCCAAGCGGTCCGACAAGGCGGTTAACTCATGATAGTGCGTGGCAAAGAGCGCCCGACACCCGGTATTTTCATGCAAGGCCTCAACAGCGGCCCAAGCGATAGATAATCCGTCAAATGTGGCGGTTCCACGTCCAATTTCATCGAGCACCACAAGTGATGCTGCGGTCGCGCGGTTCAAAATGGCAGCGGTTTCCACCATTTCAACCATAAATGTTGAACGCCCATGCGCAATATCATCGGCGGCACCGACCCGAGAAAACACTCTATCGATTACCCCAATATGCGCCGAACTGGCAGGCACGAATGATCCCATTTGAGCCATAATCGCAATCAGCGCATTCTGACGCAGGAAGGTCGATTTACCGCCCATGTTAGGGCCGGTAATGAGCCAAAGCGCGCCATTTTTCTGCTCGCCTTGAGGCGACAAATCACAGTCATTGGCAACAAAAGAAGTTTGGCCCGCTTGTTCCAGCATCACCTCGACAACGGGGTGGCGTCCATCTTTGATCTCAAACGCGTTCGAATTATCAATTTTTGGGCGACAATAGTTTTGCTCCAACGCCAGCTGTCCAAGCGCCGACGTTACGTCGAGCTCCGCCAACGCATCGGCGAGTTTTTGTAATTTCGCTGTTTTGCTCAAAATCTGGTTGCGCAATTCTTCAAATATGCGCAATTCAATCGCTTGAGCGGCATCGCTTGCATGGGTGATCTTACTTTGCAACTCGGACAGCTCCGCGGTATTAAAGCGCACCGCATTGGCCAAGGTCTGGCGATGGATGAAGGTTTGATTTAGCGGCTCCGCCATAAGCTTATTGCCGTGGCTTGCTGGCACTTCGACAAAGTAGCCAAGCACATTGTTGTGCTTGACTTTGATGGCTTTTATGCCGGTTTCATCGGCATAGCGCGCCTGCAATGCAGCAATGATTTGCCGGCTTTGCGTGGCAAGTGTGCGGAACTCGTCAAGCTCTGCGTCAAACCCCTCGCGCACAAATCCACCGTCGCGGGGCAGAAGCGGCACCTCATCCTTCAAACACCCAGAAATCTCATGCGCGAGATCAGTGGGTGTAGATTGCAATATTTCAATCAGCCGCTGATTGCCTTCGTTTGGCAAATCAAGCGCAGACATTTCACCAACCAGTTCAGCTGCGACTTGGATTGCAGATCTAATCGCCAGCATTTCCCGCGGACCGCCACGCCCAAGCGCCAAGCGGGTCAGGCCGCGCACAATGTCAGGTGTTGACTTGAGTTTGGCGCGTAGAAGCGAAGTCACCAAACTATTACCAACGAAATCGCCTACCATATTGTGGCGTTCGGTAATGGCTGCGGCGTCGCAAAGTGGGGCGCTAATACGAGATGATAAAAGGCGCGAACCTGCAGCGGTCACGCATTTATCCATTGTCGCGCGCAAAGCGCCCTTGGTTTCGCCCCGGTTTGTGCGCAACAACTCAAGCGACATGCGGGTGGCCGCATCGATTTGCATGAGCTTATCGCCTGCCCGTTGAGGCAACCGAAGTGGCACCTTAGCGCCCTTTTGGGTTTCTTGAATGTAAGTGATCGCCGCCGCAATTGCAGACCTTACAATGCGCGATTGCCCCAAAATTCCTTGCGCATCTTCACCAAAGCTAGATTTAAGAACATCGCTAGCGGCTTCTGAGTTGAAAATTTCGCTGGGTTGCACCGCTAATTGTCCTGCAAACGCGATGGGTAGCAAATTGTTTTGTTCGATGTAGCGTTGCGTTTGTTCTGAGACGATCAGTTCCGTCGGTTCAATACGTGCCAATTCATCTGACAACTGCTCGGCGCTCACATCGGTGAAGAACATCTCGCCAGTTGAAATGTCCGTGTAGCAAATCGCAAAATCAGCATCGCCATGCTGGATCATTGAAAGGCTGGCAAGATAGTTGTTCGCGCTACTATCTAGCAAATCATCTTCTGTGAGCGTTCCTGCTGTCACCAGGCGCACCACATCGCGCTTCACAACCGATTTTGAACCGCGCTTTTTTGCTTCCGCCGGGTCTTCCATTTGCTCGCAAACGGCCACGCGGTGGCCAAGCGCGATCAGTTTTTTCAAATAGTCTTGAGCTGCGTGGACGGGCACGCCGCACATTGGAATGTCTTGGTCCAAGTGCTTGCCGCGCTTGGTCAATGCAATACCCAGCGCGCGTGATGCGATTTCAGCATCGTCAAAGAACAATTCGTAGAAATCGCCCATTCGATAGAATAGCAAATAGCCCGGATTGACGGCCCGGATTTCGAAGAACTGCGCCATCATGGGCGTGGGTTGCGCCGCACCATTTGATTTGGTTGCTTTTTTGCTTTTTTGGTCTGCAACAATCGGCGCCGCACCCTCTAATGGGGTTTGCTGAATATCATCGCTTGGCTGCGCATATTGGATGTTTTTGTCGTTCATTATCGTCGTTGTAGCCGGATCAGTCCGCTGTTCGGAAGGCCAAGACTAGGCCAAGCCGTCCATGCTGCCAACAATAAAGCAGATATTATACCTAGTTTTTGCGATCTACTTATGGCGCTTGACTACCAGCGTGAAAATTCCAGGTATTTTTTCTGACTCCCATGCTGGTTCTTCACTAAATGAAACGATGCCCAGCTCTGGAACCAAAAAAGCACTTAGTATGTCGGATAACTTCCACCTCCGGACCAAGCATGGTGGAAGCTTGTAACCCAAAACTTCCTCATAGGGAGTCGGCGCGCGCTCGGCCACTGTAGAAAAATAGTCACCACCAACTTCTATCCTATCCTCACCAAATCTGAGTAGCTTTTTCGTAAACGGGTGGAAATCGACAAGAATGATTATTCCATTGGGCTTAGTAATCTGAACAAGTGCAGATACAAATTCAGGCAGTGAGTGAAAATAGTGTAAGATGCCAAGTTCCATCACCGTTGCGTCAAAACAGTTATGGTAATCCTCACACCGCTCAACAAAGTCACCAACAACATATTCAACACTTGCGCCTGCTGCTTTGGCAAGCGCTGTTCCATATTTCGCATTGGAAGAAGAAATATCAAACACTTTTGCTTTTGCACCTAGCAATGACAAAGCCGTTGCCAATCGACCATGTGAGCCTAGCGGGTTTGCAATTAGAAGGTCTTTGGGGTTTTGGAGATGTGGTAGGATGCGACGAGCGGTATGCTCAGGATTGCTAGCAATCTGAGAAGCAGCAGCTTCTGGTTCGCCGTACTTTTTTACCCATGCCTCGAACGCAGAGGTTTCCCAAGCAACTCGGTTGATTCGACTTAGTTCATTTTGGTTATTCAAAAGCTGCTCCAAAACCCCTTAGTCGAATTGTCGCCAGGGCCTAACTGTTTTTGCGATCTAGCCCTGTGGCATGCACAAAGTGCTGTTTGTAGCGCTCTGGCATTTGGTCCAGGAGCGTGACAATCATCACGTCAGTGGTGCCAAATTGATGATCGACAAATGCACCATCACCCACAAACGCCCCGATCCGCAAATAGCCTTTGATCAGCGGTGGCAACGATTTGACAATTTCGCGCTGATTAAGAGTCTCGGCGGGTTTATATTCAACGCTTACGCCAACATCAGGTCGGGCAGAAACCCCCCACTTTTCCGGCGGTTTCGCGGTGTGATGCAACAAACTTAACCCGTCAATGTGGGCCTGTGGGTCTGTACCCTCAAAACTTGCCACACCAAAATAGACGTCAATGTCGTAAAGAACCGCATAAGCCCATAATCCAATCCACAGCGCTTCCATGGTGCGGCGATCGCGATATTTGGGCAATACACATGAACGCCCGACTTCGCAAAAGCCATGCTGCCAGTTCTTTGCCAACATGGATTTGAGATCAAATTCGGCTGCAGAGTAAAATCCGTTGCAAGCATTGGCTACATCAGCACGTAGCGCACGGTAAGTGCCAACAATTTTGGGGCGATTGGACAAGCCCTCAGTTTCATCATGATCGACCACAATAATGTGGTCGCAGATGGGATCGAACTCATCCGCATCACGCTTGGTGCGCGCCACACGCGCGTCTGGAATTGCAGACATTTCTTCGTAAAACACTGCATAGCGCAGACGCTGTGCGCGCCGCACTTCGCTTGCGGTCTGCGCCAGGCGCACTTCAAGTGCGCCAATGCGCGCGAGTGAGGCGGGGTCTTTTTGTTCCAGTTGAACTTGTTTGCTGCGCCCAATCGCTGCTGTGCTGGAGCCAATGATTTGAGGGGTCGAGGAGGGCAACAATTGTTCGTACCAGCGTTTCGGCCGCCGGTGAACCGGTGCCAACTCCCGTGGTTTTAGATCGAACATGAACATATACTACTACCCCAATGCCAAACGAATGGCCGCAACTCTATGCCCAATATTATATTCGAGGGTGAGAATGGATGCAATCAACTCATTTTGGCATATAGGTTTTCCGGTTTGGTTGCTGCATCAATGTGGAAGCGGTGATCGGCTGGTGGATGCGCACGTTGTCCGCACTCAAGACGCGGACAAATGCGGCAACCAACGCCAATCGGCACAACTTGGCTCAAGTTTTTAAGGTCCACGCCATCCGAATAAATCATCTCTTTTGCATGGGAGATATGACAGCCCAAACCAATTGAAAGGTGCCTGCGGGGCGCATTGTGTCGATAACCGCCCTTTGCAATTGACTTGGCGATGCAAAAATACATTTCGCTATCGGGCATTTGCGAAATTTGAATGTTGATCTTTTCGGGCTGCAAAAAGGCAGAATAGATATTCCATCGCGGGCAGGCCCCCGAATGGCGTGGAATATGAATCCCCGAAAGTGAAAAGCGCTTTGAGATATTGCCAGCGATGTCTGTTCGAACCAAATGAAGCGGGATGCCTTGCGCACCTGGACGCTGCAAAGTCGTCATGCGGTGGCAAACTTGTTCAAAGCTTGCGCCGAAACGGCGCGACAGGCGCTCCACGTCATATCGATAATCCCGACATGCGGCGAGAAATGGCGTGTAGGGCATCACCAGCGCAGCAGCAAAATAAGAGGCAAGTACATTTTTCGCCAATATTGGTGCATCCCCTTCAGGCAAGTTTGATTGGTCTACGATTTCTTCAATTTCGCGCTCAGCGGTCAACAAGGCTGCCCGGTGCGCCATTGAGAACAACGCCGATTCTGGGCTGGAAATGTCCGAAATAAACAGCTTGTTTGTGTCTTCATCCAGCTTTTGTGCGATGCCGGCTGGCAGAGACGCCATTTTAACCTCAAATCCGAATACGTTGAACAAATAGGTTTTCAACCCCAATTCAAAGCTATCGGACGCATGGTCAATATCATGCCGCACGCGCTCTGCGGACGCTTCTAGGGCCGGAAAATGATTGGCATTTTCTTGAATGAAGTCAGAAATTGCTTCCGTTGCCATGTGATATCCGGTGGTTGATGGTTCCGCATCGCTTGCGCTTTCACCGCCTGAGCGACCGGACCGCACCTCCTGATATTTGTCGAACAGGCGCAAAATGGCTTTTGCTGCCGTTGGGTTTGAGGAAGCTAAATCGCGGATTTCATGATTTGTAAGATCGGTGTCGGCAAAGATATCGTCGCCGAACAATTCCATCAAATCGCCGGTCAACTGACTTTCGTCACTCTCAACCAACTCACCTGGTTCGATGCCAAAGTGCCCAGCAAGCTTAAACAAAAGCGGCACTGTTATGTTGCGCCGATTGTGCTCAAGTAGGTTCAAATAGCTGGCGGAGATGCCTAGCGCTGCGGCCAGATCGGCTTGGCTAGTGTGCTTTTGACGCCGTAAGCGCCTGATTTTGCCGCCAATTTGGGGTCCGGTCTTTTCCATTTGAGCCTCCAGCTCTGCTTGTAAACTTTACAAGACTTTACAATTTTATCAAAGCCGCTTTACTGATCTTTACATCTTAACACCTTGATTTATCGAATTATCTTGCATTTTCCCGGCAAATGTCAAATCTTTACATCATCACTTCTCGGAACGGTTCCGGGGAACGGAGGAAAAAATGACACACACAATCGACAACCGGCAGAACACGCAAGACGAATACATCACAATTATTGCGCGTACCGTTGCAGACGCGATGCGCCAGTTTAAAGCCAAAGGACTTGATCAGTTGGGCTTTGCGATTGTGGGTCCAGTCGACAAGCACCAGTTTTCGCTGGCTGATGGCACAGACACAGCTCGCGACATGTTTGAAGGCGCGCCGATGATCGCCGCCACTTTCAAACGCAGCACAATGGCGCAATAAGCGCACAAGAAAACCTAACCCCTTAACTCTCTAACCCTCCAACGCTCCTTGGTTCGACCCTGCAGGTCGCGCCAAGGGACGGCGGAGCTTTAGCCAAAGTGCTAAAAATATAGGAATTTTCACTATGCTTGACCGCAACAAACAACAATTTGCAACGCCTGAATGGGCACCTGATCGTTGGGACAATATCGCTCGCACTTACACGCCTGAAGATGTGGCTAAATTGGCTGGCTCTTTGCCCATTCAACATTCATTGGCTGAAAATGGCGCGAAAAAGCTCTGGCAGCTTCTGCACACAGAAGATTATGTACCGACGTTGGGCACATTCACCGGCAATCAGGCCGTCCAACAGGTTAAAGCTGGCTTGAAGGCGATCTACTTGTCAGGTTGGCAAGTAGCAGCAGATGCCAACAATTCGGGCAATATGTACCCAGATCAGAGCCTGTACCCAGCGGACAGCGTTCCAGCGATTGTTAAGCGCATCAACAAAGCATTGCAGCGCGCTGACCAGATCCAAACCATGGAAAAGCTTTCTGGTGAAGACACAACCGACCTTGATTTCTTTGTTCCCATCATTGCAGATGCGGAAGCTGGCTTTGGCGGTCAATTGAATGCCTTTGAATTGATGAAGGGGATGATCGAAGCCGGTGCGGCAGCTGTTCATTTTGAAGATCAGCTGGCATCTGAAAAGAAATGCGGCCATTTGGGCGGCAAGGTTTTGGTCCCAACAAAAACATTTGTTCGCACATTGAACGCAGCGCGTTTGGCATCTGATGTTATGGGCGTTCCAACATTGATTATGGCGCGCACAGATGCAGAAGCTGCACGCTTGATCACGTCAGATGTTGATGAATATGATGCGCCATTTGTAACCGGTGAACGCACCGAAGAAGGTTTCTATCGTCTCAAGGGTGGCTTTGACGCAGCGATTGCGCGTGGTTTGGCTTATGCGCCATATGCGGATCTGATTTGGTGTGAAACTTCAACGCCAAACCTTGATGATGCACGTCGCTTTGCCGAAGCCATCAAAAAGGAATTCCCTGACCAAATGTTGGCATATAACTGTTCGCCATCATTTAACTGGGCGAAGCATATGGATGAGAGCCAAATGGCGAAGTTCCAAGCTGAATTGGGCGCGATGGGCTACAAATATCAGTTCATCACCTTGGCTGGGTTCCACAACCTTAGCTACACCACATTTGATTTGGCGAGCCGTTATAAAGATCGTGGCATGGCTGCATACTCTGAACTGCAACAAGCTGAATTTGGCGCAGAAAGCCGCGGTTTCTCAGCTACACGCCACCAGCGCGAAGTTGGCACCAGCTACTTTGATGCAGTTTCCATGGCTGTTAGCCAGGGCGCAAGCTCCACAACAGCGATGGCTGAATCAACCGAAACTGCTCAGTTTTAAAACGAACTGAGCGATAAAATTCCAACTTTTAGCCGTTGGCACGCGTCCCCACTATTAGTCGTGCCAACATGTTGGGAAACTTGAACCGACGGGTACGCCCGTCGGTTTTTCTATTTAGCATATTTCGCCATGCCGACCGATTTAGGAGCGGTTTCTTGAAAACCAAACTTCTTATAAAGCTCCTTTGCTGTGCCATCGGCAAAAAGATTGACAAAGGCACCTGCCGGCAAATTCTGATCAACATAATCCATTAGTTCTTGCATGATGCGACGACCAAGCCCCTTGCCTTGATGGTCTGGATGTACCGCGATGTCACAGACTTGGACGAAGCATCCGCCATCGCCTACCAAGCGCCCCATAGCGAGCAAATGGTTTTGATTATCTCGCACGGTTACAGCGAAGAGAGAATTTGGCAGACCAATCGCGGCAGATTCTGCAGATTTTGGCGATAAACCTGCATCAATACGTAGTTGGCAATATTCTTGAATTGAAGGCGCCGAATGCGAAACGGAAAAATGAGTGGTCACTGAAAATCCTGATGGGTTTGATGATTATTCAACTGCGAATCGATCCAATTGAGGAACAATCATAAGCGCTGACGTAGAATGGATTAATCAAATCAGCGAATACATTCTATATCGATAATCAGTTTCACAAATTCCAGCGACTTTTCTAACCTTAGCAAGCTAGCGGTGGCGCACTGCGCCAATCGGTAGAAATTGATAGGGGGAAGAAATGGAACTGTTTACTTCATTTGAGGGGCGCATTTCGCGCAAAAGCTTTTGGATTGGCATTTTAGGTATTGGACTAATCTCATTGGTCTTAGCCTTCGGCATTTATCCATTGCTCAGCAGTGGCGGCATAGTGTTGATGCTGGCACAGCTAATCCTAACCATAGCGATTTTTTATCTTTGGTCTGCTGTGTTGATCAAACGACTGCACGACCGTGACAAAAGCGCTGTGCCATGGGCGATCATTTTCATGGGTCCAAGTGCGATAATGTCACTCATGTCGATATTTCGGATCGACTACACAGCAATGGACTTGGCCGGCACAACTCTTATGGTGCCTGGCGCTATTGCAATGGGCGTGACTTGGATATCAACAGCTGTATCTCTATGGATGATTGTTGAACTTGGCTTTTTGAAAGGCACGCCTGGCCAAAACCGATTTGGTATGAACCCGCTTGCCGGACCAGATGGTGTGCCTGAGGGCAGCTCGGTTTAATGCAAACCGCAACAAAACCGACAAGCTTGTCGACTAAGATCAGCATGGCGTTTTTCGCCATGTTGACAGCAGCGGTCCTTTGCACAGCAGCGTACTTGTTTTGGGTGGATAGCGAGATCTATGTTTCGGGAAACGAGACCACCGCAACAATTGTTGGAAAATGGACAAAAGTGCGAAATACGCCGCGCAACCGCGAAGCGTTGACACATAATATTGCGCATTATGTACGCTATAGATTCACGCCATATGGCAGTCCATCGTTCGCCGATAGTCAGATCGTATCAAAAGGGTTTTATGACAGCGTCACAGTGGGCACAAAAGTCACAGTACGATATGCAAAGAACAACCCCGATTTTAGCCAAGTTGATCGCGCCGAGGGCAGCATCGGCAAGTTTGTTGCGCTAGCCATCGGCTTAGCGCTGGCCGCTGGCCTATTCTATGCCTGGCGACATGCGAAAAGGGCAATCCCTCATAATCAAGCAATGGCCAGGTCGATCTAATGATGGCACATTCAAACGCCGATGGGTGGGTGCAAAGATTTGGTGGCGAACGCGGACTTGGATTTATTTTGCCGCTGCTGTTTGCGGCCATGCTAGCAGCGCTCGCCATTTATCAGAACCAGCGATTTGTCCAACTTGAATTGGCGGGTGAAACTGGGATCGCCACCATCCAGTCCAAATGGTCTGGCCCCTCCTATGAAGGTAGCCGCAACGGGTCAACACAATATCGCATGCAAGTGAGTTTCACTGTGGGCGAGATCATGCGTCGGGGCGAAGTTAGCGTCAGCCATCGTTTCTACTATGCACACAATGAAGGGGAGCAGGTTGCCATCCGCTATTTGCCCGACACCCCCCAAATTCGGGAAATTGATCCCTCTCGCCAAGCGAAATTTGTCAAAGAATGGTTGCTGATCATTGGCCTTTTGGTCGCCATCTCAATCTATAATCTTTTGTTCTTAAAACCAGCGACAAAGGCAAAAAAGGAGGAAAATTATGATGATATTTGGCGTTAGCCTATCAGAAGTTGACCCGCTCGGGCTTTGGCTTATTGCGTCAATTCTTGTTGCCGCGATTGGCTTTGTGGGTGGGCAGCTGGTCCAGCTATTTGTAGGCTCAAAAGCGATTGTGGGCCAAAAAGAAGATGAGCCGAAATTCAGCGCTGTTCGCGAGACCGTGCTGCCCGGCTATCTGGCCAATAAGCGATTTAAACGCATGATCTACCGCCGCACCGGCAACACCTTGATCGGCAATGTTTTCTTCTACGCTTTTGTTGGGGGCTTACTCAGTGTTTTGTGTGCTGGCGCATTTATTGCCACAACAAATGGATAGAATGCGATCAAGGCTCAAAAGTTAGACAGGTCTGCTTCCTTCAAACCAAGTTCTTCCAGGTCGCGAGCACGCTCTGCGTGATCTGATGAGAACATGAACTCATCTAGCTGTGGGGGTGCGACGCTTGTGCCTGCAAACATTGCATGCGCTTGCCCGCGATGGTGAATTTGGTGCTGAAATAAGTGACTTAGAATATTCCCTATGGGTTCGTTGAAGCGATAAAACTGTAAGTTTTGCGCAAGCATATCGAACGTTAGCTCACTGCAAATACCAATCAAGCGAAAATCAACCTGCTTTTGCGCGACTTTGAGATCAACAGGATTGTCAAACGGCTCTTCAACCGCCCAAGCTTTAGCGCCCAAGGTTCCGCCTTCCAACGCATCTACATAAAACCAATCTACCGTTATGTTGTGGTTTAGAGTCTTTTTGATTGAGGGGAAAAATCCGGTGCGCTTTGTTTCAAATTCACCTTGTTGCAGTTCTTCCGCCGCACTGAGCAGTCTATGGTTTGCCAATAAGTTATTATAGGCAAATTGCTGAAAAACTTTGATCATTCAAACTAGGTTCCAAATCCAATACGATATCCAAGTGCTTCAGCAATATGCGGCTTTTTGATATGTTCCGCACCCCCTAAATCCGCCAATGTACGCGCAACTTTAAGCACCCGGTGATAGGCCCGTGCCGATAGATTGAATTTTTCTGCCGCCTGCACCAGCAATTTTTTGCTCTCTTCATCAGGTTGGGCAACTTGTTCAATCTGCTTCGCGCTGGTGGCCGCATTGTTGTAAACAGCGGTTGCACCAAGTCTAAAATATCGATCAGCTTGTATTTGGCGGGCCCGCGAAACGCGTTTCGCAACGCTTTCGCTCGGCTCTGCTTCGCCCGGCTCAATCATATCAAGGGCTGTGACCGCAGGCACATCAATGCGAATATCAATGCGATCCAAAAAAGGGCCTGAAAGCCGTGCTTGATAGTCTGAAGCACAGCGATCACCACGCTTGCAGGTGTGCCCGGGCGAGCCCGCCATTCCACATTTGCACGGATTCATCGCAGCCACCAATTGTACACGCGAGGGGTAAACCACCCGGTGATTGGCACGGGCAATAACCGTTTCGCCACTTTCAAGGGGCTGGCGCAACCCGTCAATCACTTGCGGGGCGAATTCGGGCAACTCATCCAAAAACAGCACCCCATTGTGCGCCAACGAGACTTCGCCTGGGCGAACTTTTAATCCACCGCCAATCAAAGCGGCCATCGATGCTGAGTGGTGAGGCGCGCGAAATGGTCGGCTATCGGACAGTTGCCCTCCGGCCAATTCACCAGCGATAGATTGCACCATTGATACATCGAGCAACTCGCGTGGATTGAGCGGCGGCAAAATAGAAGGCAGGCGCGCTGCGAGCATAGATTTTCCCGCACCTGGTGGGCCGATCATTAGAAAATTGTGGCCACCAGCGGCCGCCACCTCTAATGCTCGTTTAGCGCCTTCCTGACCCTTGATTTCATTCATGTCCGGCAAATTGATATTTTGATCGCGCCGCTTCGCAATCGGTCGCGCACACAATTGGTTGCCGGTGAGGTGATTGACCAACGCAAGGAGATTGACCGGGGCGATAATGTTCAATTCCTCCCCAGCCCAAGCTGCTTCAGGGCCACAGCTTTCTGGGCATATTAGACCCAGTTCGCGCGCTTGCGCCGAAATAGCCGCCGGCAGGGTGCCTGCGACCGGCGAAATTCGACCATCAAGCGCGAGTTCGCCAAGCACCACATATTCATCCAAACTATCGCCGGGAATGGCACCTATGGCTGCCATAAGACC
Source organism: Maritalea porphyrae (assembly GCF_030159895.1). Lineage (GTDB taxonomy): Bacteria > Pseudomonadota > Alphaproteobacteria > Rhizobiales > Devosiaceae > Maritalea > Maritalea porphyrae. The sequence continues at coordinate 445,157 of NZ_BSNI01000002.1, read as the reverse complement.
CAACGCGATCGGTAAATCATAATGCGAGCCTTCCTTTGGAAGGTCTGCGGGGGCCAAATTGATGGTGATACGCTTTGGTGGCAGTGAAAGCCCTGATGATGTGAGCGCCGAGCGAACCCGTTCCTTACTTTCGCCAACAGCCTTGTCCGGCAGCCCGACAATATTAAATGCAGGCATGCCGTTGGCGACTTGCACTTGCACGTCTACTGGGAGAGCCTCGATGCCTTGAAATGCAACGGTTTGTACGCGGGTGACCATAATTGATCCTGAAATGTCCTTAAGTATTGAAACGAAGGCTAGCAGGGCGCGCAACGCAACTCAAGAACATTCCAAGAACAGGCAACTATTGATGTCGCCGCGGTGCGTTAAAGTCTGTAAACCCGATGTCGCGCAACAAGTGCGGATTGAGTTCAACCATGCGCTCGTTTGGCACGCTTGGGCGTTTTGCTTGGTGTGGACGTGGCTGCATTTGACGCAGACCATTCAAGAGGTCCAAAAACCAACGGCCTATACGACGATAATAAGATTCACGTGGAACATTGTTTGTGGATATGTATGTCATTTTGATCTCCTTTGTTGAACTCAAGATGATCCGTTTTGGACTTGATGACCAACAAAAGCTCAGCTACCTTGCATAAGGAGATTTTATGCATGGCTTTAGACCCCTTACCCCCGCTCACCGCCCTCCGTGCCTTTGAGGCTGCGGCGCGACACAAGAGTTTTACTAATGCTGCCAATGAGTTAAATATGACCCAAGCAGCGGTGAGCTATCAAATCAAGCAATTAGAAGACCGGTTTGGCGAACCGCTTTTTATACGCGGCACACGACAGGTCAGTTTATCTGATGCCGGTGCACGACTTGCCCCCTCCATCACCGAAGCATTTGAGATTATTCGACGATCGTTTGCTGAGGCAAAAGGGAAGACTGACGACCTATTGACCATCACAACGGCGCAAACATTTGCCAGCTCATGGCTTGCCAAGCACTTCGGCGCATTCACAATTTGCTGTGCGGCACTTGCCGTTAAATTGGACATATCAAGCACGGCATATAGCGATTTTCAGTCAGCTGGCGTTGATGTTGCCATAAGAACCGGCAACGGCAATTGGCCCGGCCTTGTGGCGAAAAAGCTGATGCATTTTGACTATACGCCTATGCTTTCGCCAAAGCTCGCTGAACAGCACGAATTGAATGAACCCGCAGACATTTTGAAGCTGCCTATGGCCAGCCCATCGGATCCTTGGTGGCACAGTTGGTTCAGCGCGATGAATGTGGATACTTCTGCGCTTAAAAAAGCAACCGGCCCAATTCTGGATGTTCAATATATTCATGGGGTTGCGGCAATATCGGGGAGTTCTGTTGCTTTGTTGACCCCATCATTTTATCGCGAAGAGTTGGCAACGGGCACATTGATTCAACCATTTGAACATATTGAAAAAGAAGATCACGCAATTTGGCTCTGCTATCCAGAACATCGACAAAACTGGAAGAAGATTCAGATATTTGAGGAATGGTTGTTCCCCATGCTTGACGAAACAATGCCTGACCGGCGGGTCTAAGCGCTAAAGCGGAATTTGCTTCACCAACGCAATGACCACAGAAACGGTTGCGACCGAGATGACGGTCGACACTAGAATGGACGCTGAAATCTTTTGCGGGTTGATCTGATAATGCTGCGCCAAAATGTAGATATTGCCCGCCACCGGTAGCGCCGCGCAGGCAATCATCACGCTGGCGGCAAATGGCTCCACAGGGAAAAGCCAGAGCGCAGCAATTGCGACCGCAATTGGATGGATAAACAGTTTTAATCCGCTCAACCAAAAAGCGGGCACCAGACCGCGCGCTTTGATGGTCGACAAGGACGCGCCAATCGCTACCAGAGCGCCAGGTGTTGCGGCGGCACCTAGAATGGTGACGAAATCGTCCAGCGGCTGCCACATCGGGATGTTGAACGCAGACCAAAGCAAGCCAATTGAAATAGACACGATCATTGGATTGGCTGCCAAGCCCGAAATTGCCGCCTTTAGCGCACCAACTGGAGACGTGCTGCCTTTCGAGGAGGTGACCAATATCACCACTAGGGATCCAAAAACGGTTAGATCCATTGCCAGCACGAGAATAACGGGCCCAACGGCAGCTTCCCCGAGCAACAGCACAAGCATCGGCACGCCCAGGAACCCAACATTTCCGATAACCGATGTATGCGCCTCAAACGCAATTTCAGCGATGGATAAGCCGCGACGTACAGCGATGAGTGCAGTAAACGCATAAACTGCAAAGCTGCCGACAAGATAGGCGCCGACAAATGCCCAATCGAAAATCTCACCCAGCGAGAGGTTGGCGGCGAAGCGGAACAACATGGCTGACAAGGCGAAATAGAACACAAATTTGGTGAGATAGGCGATCGCTTCTTTGGAGAAAAATCCAGTGCGCCCCGCACCGTAACCCAATGCGATGAGGGCAAAGAATGGCAATGTTTTCAAAAAAATTTCGACCATGAGGATAAATCTAGCGCCGATTGGAATAGGTGACGAGCCGCGTGAGCGTGAATTAGTCTTTTAGGTGAGGCCGGGAATAAGCCCAGAGGTGCGAATACCATCAAAGATAAATTGGATAGAAAGCGCTGCCAACAATACGCCCACAACTCGAGACACAACGTGCAGGATAGTCACGCCAAGGATCTTTTGTAGCTGCGTTGCGCCAAGCAGCAACACATAGGTTGCCATGAGAATGATCATCAAACCACCAACCACCGCAGCTTGCCGTGCGGGTTCGCCCGATGCGTCTGCAATAAGCAAAATGGTAGCACCTATGGCACCCGGCCCCGCAATCAACGGGGTCGCAAGTGGAAACACCGATATGTCATTGCTTGAAGCAGCCTCGGCATTTTCTTCGTCTGTTGTGGAGGTGGCGCTTGAATCGCGGGCGAACACCATGTCGATTGATATCAACAAAAGCAGAATACCCCCCGCCGCCCGCAATGCGGGCAAGCCAATGCCGAAAATGTGCAAAATCGCTTCGCCAAATAGCGCAAAGAACAAAAGCACTAAGCCACCAATAACCGTGCCCTTTAGCGCCATCGCTCGTCGCTCTTTTGCGGTAGCGCCGGCGGTTAACGCCGCAAACAGGACCACAATATCGGCGGGGCCGATAGTAGCGAAATAGGTGGTGAGCGCGATTAGAAACGTATCAAGTGGCATGGGGTGACCTTAAACGATCAGCGCCGCTTTTCAATAGCGTCCAAAATCATCACAGCAATGTCTGGCCCGCCAAATCTCTTGATCTCGCGTATGCCCGTTGGCGATGTCACATTAATTTCGGTGATATAGTCGCCAATCACATCAATGCCGACAAAGATGAAGTCACGTTCTTTCAGCGCTGGTGCGATTTTGGCGCAAATCTCTTTTTCGCGCTCTGTCAAATCACTCAACTCAGGACGGCCACCCACATGCATGTTGGAGCGCGCCTCACCTTCGGCAGGCACACGATTGAGGCCCGCCACAGGCTCGCCATCAATGATGATGATGCGTTTGTCGCCTTTGCGCACATCTGGAAGGTATTTTTGGATCATAAAGGGTTCGGGGAAACTATCCTCGAACATTTCAAGCAAGGAAACTAGGTTTTGATCGTCTTTTTTGAGCAGAAACACCCCAGCGCCGCCATTGCCAAACAAGGGTTTAACGATGATGTCACCGTGGGTTTCTCGGAACTTTTGTATTCTTGAGCGATCACGGGTAACCAATGTTGGCGGCATCAAGTCTGGAAACTCGGTGACCAAAATCTTCTCTGGTGCGTTGCGCACAGGGTCCGGCGCATTCACCACTAGGGTTTGTGGGTGCAGCCGCTCAAGGAGATGCGTTGTGGTGATGTAATTCATGTCAAATGGCGGATCTTGGCGCAGCATGATCACATCCATTTCAGAAAGATCTGTAATTTTGCTTTCGCCCAACTCAAACCAGTTTTGCGTGTCATCAATCAGCTTAATTGGGAAGACATTTGCGCTGACCACGTTGTTTTCCAGCGCCAGTGTCGTTGGCACATAATAGAAGCACTCATGTCCACGCGATTGGGCCTCCAGCATCATGGCAAAGCTTGAATCACCTACCGGATTGATGCTTTCGATTGGGTCCATCTGCACCGCAATTTTGAGTTTTTTCGCCGTCGCCATAAAGCTCTTGTCCAATCAATTGGTTTGAAACGCATCAACGATATGCACAGGCCAAACGAAAGGTGCAAGGCCGATCACATCAAATCTTATTGTATAGTCACTATATTGCGGGTTTTGAGATAGGAAATAACGCGCTGCATTTATGATGCGATCTTGGCGCACGCCCTCGTAAGCTTCTGCAAGCATTGTGCGCTTGCGGCGGGCTTTTACTTCTACAAAGGCCAAGGTCTTGCCGCGTGTCACAATCAGATCAATTTCGCCACCCCGAGCTTTGAACCGCTCATGGATGATCCGAAACCCTTTGAGCAATAGATAGCATTTCGCCCAGAACTCGGCCCGCCGTCCGAACTTTTCGGCTTGGGCGCGTTGATCAGTCCTCATTTTTCAGCTCAAGAGCTGTTTGATAGACTTGCTTTCGCTTTAGGCCAAAGTCGGCCGCAATCTTGTCGACAGCGCCGCGCAAGGGCAGTTCGTCCATCAGTTCTCTAAGGGCATCGCGCCATTCACCAGGATCAATTGCCGCCGTTTTGTCTGCCCCGGCAGACAAAATCACAACTTCCCCTTTTACATTTTCGCCCTCGAACTGGGTGGCCAGTTCACCTGCGGTGCCACGGTATAGTGTTTCAAATCGCTTTGTAAGTTCACGCGCCACGACGATTTGCCGGGTCGCGCCAAAAACTTCGGCCACCGCGCTTAGTGTTGCTGCCGTGCGTTTGGGCGATTCATAGAACACAAGCGTTGCGGTTTGGTCTTTCAACTCGTCGAGGCGGGAAAGCCGCGCTTGTTGTTTCGGAGGCAGAAAGCCGTAAAAGCAAAAACTGTCTGTGGGTAGACCGCTCACAGCGAGCGCACTCAACACAGCAGAAGCGCCCGGAATTGCAATGATGGGTATGTCTTTTTCCGCCGCCACACGCACCAAAGGAAAGCCCGGGTCAGAGATTAGAGGGGTGCCCGCATCTGAAATAAGACATATCGCCTTACCCGCAATGACCTCATCCACAATATTTTGCGCCTGGGCTGTCTCGTTATGCTCATGAAGCGAGGCTTTTTGGGTTTTGATGCCATATGCGTTGAGCAATTTAGCTGACGTACGTGTATCTTCACACAGCACAAGGTCAGACCCTGCAAGGGTTTCCAGCGCTCTTATTGATATGTCTTTGAGATTGCCAATTGGTGTCGAGACCAGGTAGAGCGCTGGGGCAAGTTTTGGGCAGGTGAAGGCGTGACCTGAGATAATAAACTGTTGCTCCGCCATGAAATCTGCTCATTGTCCCAATAATTGTTCGATTGACTCTTTAAGCTTTGGTGCCTGTTTTGTATAGCTATTGCAAGAATTGCGTATAGCTTGCTTAGAAAAGCTTAGGCGCAATATGCGGCGAATTGGAATTTTGGGGTAGATAAACAATGTTGGCAATGTGTTTGAAACCGTTTGCAACCAGCGCAAAGCTGGCGGCTGGACTTGTTGCTGCACTAGGGCTCTTTGCCTGCACACCGGACTTCAACTTTGGACCGTCAAATCGATCCTCAATTCAACAAAAACCATTGCTGCAAGGAAACTTGCCTGCGGCAAATGGCGAAGTGTTGGGCGAAGGCGCTGTCCGCATTGTCTTGTTGACTCCAACGAGCGGCGAAGGTGGATTGGGCACAGTCGGCCTTTCGATCCGCAATGGCGCGAAGATGGCCATCGATAAAATCAATTCGAGCCCGCAGTTCGCCTCCAACATTCATTTGGTGGTCAAAGATACCGGCGGTAGCGCCGTAAAAGCTAAGGCACTTGCTGCACAGGCGGTGAGTGAAGGCGCTAGCTTGATCCTTGGTCCTTTACGCGCTGACAGTGTGCGGGCCGCTGGGAGCGTCGCACGTGCGGCAGGAATACCGCTCATTGGATATTCCAATAATTCTGGCGCGTCCGCGCCAGGCATCTATTTGCTAAACGTCTTGCCTGAAACCGAAGTCTTGCGTTCGGTCAAATATGCGCAAAATTTTGGGCGGAAAAGCTTTGCGGCCATTGTGCCTCGCACCGATTTTGGACAAATCCAAGAAGGGGCATTCCGCGTCGCCGCAGCACAAACCGGCGCAGCGGTACATGGTATTTATCAATTCTCAAATGAGGAAGAAGCCCGCACGGCCGTTGAGCAATTGGTGCCTTTTTTGATTTCGGGCACGGTTGATGCGATTTTCTTGCCTGATCGCGCCACCGCCCCTTCCATTGCCGTGTTGCTTGAATCCGCCCAAATTGAAAAGACTGACATAACCATTATTGGTTCAGCTGACTGGGATGGTGACGTAAAAGTTTCGCAAACGCCATTTTTGACCGGTGCGTTTTTCCCGGCGGTGGATGGCGCGGGTTATGAGCGGCTGAAGCCTGAATATGAAACCATTTATGGTTCTGCCCCTCACCCTATGGCGACGTTTGCTTATACATCGGTTTTGCTGGCCAATTCATCTTCGCTTGCCAATGCAACCCCACGTTATGACCGTAGTCAACTCACGCGTCCGTCAGGTTTTGCTGGGCAAGACGGTGTCTTCCGCTTCCTTGACAATGGCACAAACCAACATGCGCTGGTGATGAAGCAGGTGGTGATTGATGGTAGCCGCATCGTTGACGATGCGAAGATGCCCTAAGGAAAGAGCGATTTGAAGACCTTTAGAATTTGGGCGCCTTATGGCGCCCAATTTTATTTCAGGCTTAGTGCATACTCTTCAAGCTGATCGACCACTGTGCCCCATCCATCAAAGAAACCCATATCTTCATGTGTTTTGCGCGATTCAATTGAACGGTGTCGGGCCACGGCTGTGTATGTCGTACCGCCATCTTCCCCATCTTCAAAGATCACAAATGCCGTCATAAATGGGTCAGGTGCAGGCTTCCAACCTTCGCTATAGGCATCCGTGAAAACGAGCTTCTTTTGGTCAATGATTTCAAGATAAACACCATTGTTGGCCATTTCAGCGCCGTCAACTTCAAAGGTTGTGTTGAACTTGCCACCGACGCGTAAATCGATCTCACAAGAGACAATTTTGTGTGGGCGAGGAACAAAGAAATGTTTGATGTGCTCAGGTGTGGTCCAGCATTCCCACAATAGTGCCCGAGGCGCTTTGAGTTGCCGCGTAAAACTGAGATCAGTTTCAGGATCAAGGTTCATCGTTTTTCCCTTTCAATAACGACAATGCATATTCATCAAATTGATCAAGCCGCTTGACCCATTGGTCAGCTTGTTGATCTAGCCAGTGCTGCGCTGGCGCGATGCCATCAGGCGACAGCCGACAATAGCGGGTTCTGCCCTTCTTAGCGGTCTCGATCATGCCTGCAGCTTCGAGTTTTGTGATGTGCCCCATGAATGAGGGGAGCGCCATTTCGTGATGGGATGCCAATTCACCCACCGTGGCAGGGCCACGCGACAGGCGCACCAAAATTGCACGACGCGTTTCATCGCTCAGCGCCGCAAAGATCAGATTTAGATTCACATCATACTTAGTCATATTCCTAAGTATTCACACAAAGAAAGCACCTGTCAAGATAGTTAGTCAATTTGCTAAGTTTTATGCAGCCAAATCCGCAACCACAGCATCAAGTACCGGCCAGCCTTTGTCGGTCACCCGAAGATTTCCGTCTGCTAGGATTTCGACGAAACCAATTTCCGTGAGATGGTCAATCTGTTCTTGGCGTAACTTTTGCCCCGCCAGCGCTTCAAACCGGCTTGGCGAAATCCCCGTTTTAAGGCGCAACCCCATCAGCAAATATTCGTCCGCTTGTTCGCCTCGGCTCAGCGCGTCAAATTCGACAAAGCCATCGCCTTTCGCCGACACATATTCTGCCCATTTGAATGGCATGCGTTCGGTGGACGTTGCATGGCGCTGTCCGTCAATCAGCAGACGCCCATGCGCCCCAGGACCAATGCCTGCATATTCTCCATATTGCCAATAAGTGAGATTGTGACGGCTTTCTTCGCCAGGCGCTGCATGGTTTGAAATTTCATAAGCGGGCAAACCTCGCGCTTCGCAGATTTCCTGCGTCAACTCGTAAAAGTCCGCTGATAGTTCAGGGTCAGGCATCGCCAGTTTACCTGCATGGAACAAATCGTAATAGCGAGTGCCATGCTCGATGGTGAGGGCATAAAGCGAGATGTGTTCGCGCGCTAGATCCAGCGCTTCATTCAATTCATCGCGCCACTCATCCAATGTTTGGTTAGGGCGAGCATAAATTAGATCATAGCTGACACGGTCAAAATTGGACTGCGCCAGTTTTACCGCCGCCACGGCATCTTCCACCGAATGCAAGCGACCTAGCGCCGCCAGGGGATCGGCGCGCAAAGATTGCACACCGAGCGAAACACGATTTACTCCGGCCAAACGAATAGCTTGGAATTTTTCCTGTTCTACGCTTGTCGGATTCGCTTCTAATGTGATTTCAACATCGTTCGACAATTGCCACTTGGTTGAAATCGCATTGATGATTTTTTCAACCGATTGGGGTTGCATCAAAGAAGGCGTGCCGCCGCCAAAAAAGATCGAACGTACAGTGCGATTTGGCACCAATTCAGCGGTTTGGCTTATCTCGGTGAGATAGTTTTCAACATATGCGTCTTCATCGAACGGACCGCGATGGACGTGCGAGTTGAAGTCGCAATAAGGGCATTTGGCCGCGCAAAACGGCCAATGCACATAAACACCAAAAAGATCAGGCTCAGTCGTCAGGGCAACAGTCCTTCACAAATTCAGAGAATGCACGTGAACGATGCGAAAGGCCGATTTTGTCTTTTGACCAGCTGTGCTTTTCCGCTTCGCTCATTTCGCCAAATGTCCGCATATGCCCTTTTGGCTGAAACATTGGATCATAACCAAAACCCTGATTACCGCGCGGCGGCCAAACCAAAGTGCCTTCGGCACGACCTTCAAAACAAACGGTTTCGCCCGCAGGATTGGCCAAGCACAGAACCGCGACAAAGGCTGCGGTGCGCTGACCCGGTGCCATGGCACCTTTTTCCATCAATGATGTATGGACTTTGACCATTGCATCATCAAAATTCTTGTCTGGTCCCGCCCAACGCGCAGAATAAATGCCCGGATCGCCGTCTAAACCATCAACGCTTAACCCTGAGTCATCTGACAACGCCCAAAGTCCGGATGCTGTTGTGGCAGCAAGCGCTTTTATCTTGGCGTTTTCTTCATAGGTCAAACCGGTTTCTTCAGGTTCGGGAAGATCAAGTTCACCAGCAGACACCAATTCCAAGCCGAACGGCTCAAGCAGGGTTTTAAACTCGCGAAGCTTGCCCGCATTATGTGTCGCAACAACCAGTTTTTGACCGCGTTCTAGTTTGAGCATTACTGATCCTTTAGCGCAGCTTTTTGCAATTCGACCAACTCGTTTACGCCTTTTTGCGCCAAACCGATCAATTGTGCCAGCTCATCTGCTGAAAACGGGCTTTCTTCGGCGGTGCCTTGAATTTCAACAAAACCACCTTTGCCCGTCATGACAAAGTTGGCGTCCGTTTCAGCTGCGCTATCTTCGTCATAATCTAAATCAAGCACCGGTGTGCCGCGATAGATGCCGCAAGAAATTGCCGCCAAATGATCGGAAACCACATTGTCACCAACCAAATCGCGCTCTTTCATCCAAGAAAGTGCATCCATCATGGCCACAAACGCGCCTGTAATCGAGGCTGTTCGCGTGCCGCCGTCCGCTTCAATTACGTCGCAATCTACCGTGATTTGATTTTCGCCAAGCGCTTTCATATCCACGACAGCGCGCAGCGAGCGACCGATCAAACGTTGGATTTCTTGGGTGCGACCTGATTGTTTGCCAGCCGTCGCCTCCCGGCGCATGCGTTGTCCGGTTGAACGGGGCAACATACCGTATTCTGCAGTGACCCAGCCTAAGCCTTGTCCGCGACGCCAGGGCGGCAAGTTGGTCTCAACGCTTGCGGTACACAATACTTTGGTGCCGCCAAATGAGATCATGCATGACCCTTCGGCGTGGGAAGAGACATGACGCTGAATTTTGACTTCGCGCATTTGATCTGAAGCGCGTTTTGACGGCCGCATATATTTCCCCTTTATATGCCATGGAAACTGGCATTTGACAGATGTTGGCTTTGCTTGGCTGAATTTTGGCCCAACATCAAGAGCAAAGCATGCCAATTGCCCAATTTTGCTCAAAGTTCAGGTGCTATATGCTTGGCGTTCTCGCATTTTGCGCCTAAATAAGTCTATCAGCACAAGGTTTGGTGAGGCAATTTTGAGTACGCCATCTGTCAATCAAGATTTTTTGTCAGTCCTCAACGAACGCTCGCAGGGTATTTTCAAACGCCTTGTGGAACGTTTTTTGGAAACCGGCGAACCTGTAGGTTCGCGGCAGCTTTCGCGCGCTTTAGAGGTTAACCTATCCGCAGCGTCCGTTCGCAACGTTATGGCAGATCTCGAAGATCTTGGGTTAATCGCGGCACCTCATACCTCGGCTGGACGCGCGCCGACACAAGCTGGCTTGCGCTTCTTTGTTGATGCAATGCTTGAGGTCGGCTCAATCGGCAAAGAAGAACGACTAAACATTGAGCGTCATATTGATGACAGCGCCCACAATGAAAAAATTGAAGATGTCTTAGCCCAAGCTAGCCAAGTGCTATCGGGTCTCTCCCATGGCGCAGGGCTTGTACTTGCGCCAAAGGCCGACATTGTGCTCAAGCATATCGAATTTGTGCGGCTAGATGCACAATTGGCAATGGCGGTTTTGGTGGGTGAAGATGGGCATGTGGAAAATCGGGTCTTCTCCATTCCACCCGGCCTGACCGCTAGCGAACTGACGCAAGCGAGCAACTTTTTGTCGCATCATGTGGTTGGCCGGACTTTACGCGAACTGCGCACAACCCTGAAAGAGCAACAGATTGCACATAAGGCCGAACTTGACGCCCTGACCAAACAGTTGGTGGATGAAGGTTTGGCAACACTTGCCGAGCCTCGGGGCGATGAAACCCCGACTTTGATTGTGCGTGGCCGAGCTAATTTGATTGCCGATACCATGGCAAATGAAGAATTGGACCGCGTACGCCAGCTATTTGACGAACTAGAATCCAAAAAATCGATTATTGATCTGCTTGCGGACACACAAGATGCAGATGGCGTGCGGATATTTATCGGCTCCGAAAACAAGCTGTTTTCCCTCTCTGGCTCGTCTGTGATTTTATCGCCTTATCGAGACCACAATGCCAACGTTGTTGGGATTGTTGGCGTCATTGGTCCAACGCGTCTTAACTATGCTCGGATCGTGCCTGCTGTAGATTATACCGCTCATGTGGTCTCAAAGTTGATCAATAAACGCAGTGTTTAACGGCAAAAAATAGCACTCATGTAATTTGAGTGCTTGAAATTTGCCCAGCAATGGTCGATATCCGGGTCAATTATTTCACCAAAATGAAACAAGCGAATTGAAACAATGAGTGACGAAGAGTTCCAAAACGAAGCAAATCAAAATGAGCAAGAAAACGCGGAAGCTCAAGAGAATGCTGCGGACGAACAGAACGCGGCGTCTCCTATAGAAGCGCTTGAAGCTGAAAACGCCAAGCTGAAAGACCGTTTGCTGCGCGCTGTTGCGGAGATGGAAAATCTGCGTAAGCGCACAGAACGCGATGTAAAAGATGCGCGCTCCTATGCAATGGCCAACTTCGCGCGCGATATGCTTACCGCAACTGACAATTTGTCTCGTGCATTGCTGACCATGTCTGACGAAGCCAAGGCAGAAGCTGACGGCGCTTTCAAATCTTTGATTGAAGGTGTTGAGATGACCGAGCGCGAAATGCATCGTTTGCTCGAGAAGAACGGCATTACCAAGCTAGAGCCAAAGGGCGAAAAGTTTGACCCCAACTTCCACCAAGCGATGTTTGAAATTCCCAACAACGATGTTGCGGACGGCACTGTTATGGAAGTTGTTCAAGCGGGCTATGTGATTGGTGAGCGCGTATTGCGTCCAGCAATGGTTGGCGTGGCAAAAGGTGGCCCAAAAGTTGCGCCAGTGCCAAATGGCGAAGCCACTGCAGCGCCAAGTGAAGGCGAAAATGTGGACCGCTCCGTTTAAACTAGTCCAATTGATCTGAGAATCTGAAAGCCGGTGCCATTAGGTGCCGGCTTTATTCATTGACCTCTTGAAACACCTGTTCAGAAGTCTTTCGCTGACTTTGTGCATTTGCAAAGTCATAAAAATCGGGTTTTTGATCAACAAAGATCTCGAGATTGACCTTAAAGTCCTTGTCATCGTTTTGGAACAAACCTGCAGAGTAGAAGTATTCCATGGTGCCGACAGTAAGGTGATAAAAAAGCGGCGTTCCGCACTGGGTGCAAAACCCACGTTCCGCCCAATCGGATGACTTATATCGCCCGATATGCTCTGCCCCTTTAGCATCAATTTGCTCAGTGCCGTGCACTGCCATAAAAGCACTTCCGCCGCTAAAACGACGACACATAGTACAATGGCAGGCCCCAATTTTGTCAGCGGCAGCCGAAATGGAAATCTCGACGGCACCACAAAGGCACTTTCCAACGCGTTTTGCTCTGGTCATTTTGTTTCTCTATCCTTTTCAACTCGCTTCAAAACAAGTCTATCCGATTCTTGATTGACCAATCCTGCGGATATGGTTGCGCGATGTTAATCAACTCTCAACCATCGACGAACACCGAATAATTAACCAAGGCGCATGAATTGCATGCGCATGTTGGTTGCACTTTATGTTTTTTTACCCACTCGCCCTTAGCCTTACTCGGATAGTAGAAATGGGTAAGTGCAATGCAAAAAACTCATAAACGCAATTGGATTATCTCGCTGGGCCTTTTTGCCATCGGCGTCGCCACAATCGGGGCGAGTGTGTACTCAGCGCAAAAAGTCATGGATGATTTGTTGCGTAAAGATGCGGTCTCAAACGGGATGAGTTGGGCACAACATGTTGCCGACACAACAGATGGGTTAAATGCTGTCGTCTCAGGATATGCCCCAGCGTCAGATGTTGAAGGGGTTTTGGGCAGACTCGCGGCCGTTGGCGACATCTACCAATTTGCTTTTATCTCACCGCATGGTGAGCTGATTTTTAAAACAGGGTCTTATCACCCTCCAGCTGAGGCGGGCGAAGCCGCGCACCACGCTCACTCACATGACCCAGCGCCACAATTGGGCGCAGATGTGGAACATGTCCAACACGACAACCATACCACGCACGCTGCCAGCGCGTCCAACACACCAACGAGCCATGATCACGGTGCTCATGCACACGATCATGCGGCCCCTCAAGAACCGCAAGCGCATGGTGAACACGACCACGCGGCGGCATATCCGGGCAGTTCGACACAACCGCATTTGCAGCATTCGACCAAGCTAATGATTGGTGACGGCGAAACAGATCCTATTCACTTTGCCGAAGTCAACCACCCAGTCACCGTAAACGGTGAAATTCAATATGTTATTCGATTGCGGCTCGACCAAACGGAACGGTTTGAGATCTATCAAGCTGCAGTTTCAACGCTTTCCATTATCCTAGCGTCAATTGTGCTGCTTGCGGTTGGCATTCCCGCCCTTTTGGCACTGCGGAGCCGCAAACAGGCAGAGCTTGCTGACCAGCAGGTGCATTTTTTGGCACGCCATGATCCGTTGACCGGACTGCTCAATCGGAGCAGCTTTCTTGATCAATTGGAACATGCGGCGCAAACCCGGCGTGGTATCAATGAGCAAATTGGCTTGTTCATCATCGATCTAGATGGCTTTAAGGGAATCAATGACGGATTTGGCCACGATGTCGGTGACGAATTATTGCGCCAATTGGCCGACTCTTTGAAGTTTCAAGGTGAAGACTTAGATGCGATAGCCCGACTTGGCGGCGATGAATTTGCAGCGTTTGTTAGCTTTGATCCAGATGAGGTAGACCTGCACGATCTAGCCAATCACACATTGGCGTCTTTAACGGGCATCTACGAAGTGAATGGCCATGATGTGGTGACAACGGCCAGCATTGGTGTTGCACTTTGTCCTGATGATGCTGAATTGCCCGCGGAACTGATGCAGAAGGCGGATATAGCCCTCTACAATGTGAAAACAAATGGCCGCAATGGCTATGCCTTCTTCGAGCGCGGCATGGAAAAACGAATGAAGAAGCGTCGCAATATGGAAGCGTTGCTGCGCCAGGCTCGTCATGACCAAGCATTTGAATTGCATTTCCAACCACTATTTGACCAAAAATCTCGAGCTCTCATTGCTTTTGAGACTTTGGTGCGGATGCGCGACGAAAAGGGTGAATTTGTACCCCCAGATGTCTTTATCCCTGTGGCTGAGGATATGGGTATGATGGAGGAGCTCGGCGAATTCATTTTGCGCGAAGCCACAAAAACCGCGATGAACTGGCCAGACCAGGTTGGTTTGGCCGTTAATCTATCGCCAAAGCAGTTTGAAAGCGGCAAACTCCTCAGCATCGTCAGCTCAGCGCTAGTGCGCAGCGGATTAAAACCCGAACGCCTGGAGCTGGAAATAACCGAGAGCCTTTTGATGAGCAATTCGCAACGTAATTTGCGCCAGCTTGAATTGCTCAAGGAAATTGGTGTTTCAATTGCAATGGATGATTTTGGCACCGGCTATTCGTCGCTTGGATATTTGTGGAAGTTCCCCTTCGACAAAATCAAAATCGATAAATCATTTTTAGGCGGCATGGAAAATGTCGACGAAAAAGCCAATCAGATTGTTTCAACCATCATTGCTTTAGGTCACACGTTGGAGATGTGTGTGACCGCCGAAGGGGTGGAAACTGAAGCACAGGCTGAGTTTTTGAACGCTCACAAATGCGATCAGCTACAAGGCTTTTTGCTTGGTCGACCAATGCCAAAAGAAGAGATCGATAGATTTATTCTTGAGGGCAAAAACAAAAAGGCTGAACTGCAGATTGTTAGCTAGAGCGAATTGCGTCGGGTTTCGTCACTCGACGCAATGTCAAATTGATCCGCCCCCCATTTGGAAAATGTGTCCGGTTTTCAAGCAAATTTGATGAACCTTGGAACACCTTATCGATGCCGTGATAGGCAAGTCGCGTTTCCTTTTCCAGTATCAACACATCGCCTGAACTGATCTCTATTGCAGAGGTCTTGCCGCCACGTTTGGTGCCCCCCAGTCTAAAGCGGGCGCGATCGCCTAAAGAAATTGACAGAACGGGCGCATCAAAATCATGCTCGTCCTTGTCCTGATGCATACCCATTTTGGCACCTGGCGCGTAGTAGTTCACCAAACAGGCTTCAGGTGGCGCAGGATAACCCGTCAGTTCCTCCCACAAATCCGTCAGAATGCTTGGAATATGCGGCCAAGGTTTGCCCGTTTCCAAATGTTCTTTCTGATAACGGTATCCATTCTTTTGGTCTGACACCCAACCCAAGACGCCAAAATTGGTCATGCGTACGGAAAAAGGTTTTCCGGTACGCGGCATTTTCGGCACGAACAAAGGCGCATGGATCAAGGCTTGTTCGATATGATCCAACAGTTCGATTTGCTGGCTTTTTTGTAGCTTTGAAGGAAAAATTCGCATGTTTTTTGTAATTTTGGTGTCGCTTTTGAAATCAATCTTGTCTATATAACCGCGCTTGTTCTTTACGGTCCAAACTATTCGCACATGCGTTGATCGAAAAAGGGCTGCAACAAAGGTCGCATTAAAGATGTCAAAGAATCTTGTTTTTGACGCTTGAAGGGCAAAATGTTGCTTCCTATATACCGGTTAACCAGTGATTTGGGCGCGGCGGTGTCCTTGTCATGAATATGAGGGACCCAAACGGCGAAATGCCGGTGAAAGACTGCTGGAAACGGGGTCAGACAAAGGGTCTGCCAACAAAGAGGTTTATAAATGGGTAAAGTAATTGGAATTGACCTTGGTACCACCAACTCGTGTATCGCGATCATGGATGGTTCCGAGCCAAAAATCGTTGAAAACGCAGAAGGTGCGCGGACAACGCCTTCAATGGTCGCGTTCACTGACGACGACCGCTTGGTTGGACAGCCAGCGAAACGCCAAGCTGTAACCAACCCTGAGAACACTCTTTTTGCGATCAAGCGTTTGATCGGCCGTCGGTTCGATGATCCGATGGTGAAAAAAGACAAAGATCTTGTTCCATACAAAATTGTAAAAGCCGATAGCGGCGATGCATGGGTTGAAGCGAAAGGTGAGAAATACTCTCCTTCACAGATTTCGGCCATGATCCTTCAAAAAATGAAGGAAACTGCGGAAAGCTATTTGGGTGAAACTGTATCACAGGCTGTGATCACGGTTCCTGCTTACTTTAATGACAGCCAACGCCAAGCGACAAAAGACGCAGGCAAGATTGCTGGTTTGGAAGTTTTGCGGATCATCAACGAGCCAACTGCAGCGGCGCTTGCATACGGTTTGGACAAACAAGAAGCTGGCACCATTGCGGTTTATGACCTTGGTGGTGGTACGTTTGACGTGTCGATCCTCGAGATTGGCGACGGCGTATTTGAAGTGAAATCGACCAATGGTGATACATTCCTTGGTGGTGAAGACTTCGACATGCGCTTGGTCGACTATTTGGCTGACGAGTTTAACCGTGAAAACGGTATCGATCTGCGTGGCGATAAGCTTGCTCTACAGCGCTTGAAAGAAGCCGCTGAAAAGGCAAAGATCGAATTGTCATCAGCCACACAAACCGAAGTCAACTTGCCGTTTATCACTGCGGACCAATCTGGTCCAAAGCACTTGCAGCTTAAATTGACACGCGCGAAGCTTGAATCTTTGGTTGAAGACTTCATCAAACGCACAATTGAGCCATGTAAAGCAGCGCTCAAAGATGCTGGCGTAACTGCAGGCGAGATTGACGAAGTGGTTTTGGTTGGCGGTATGACCCGCATGCCTAAGATCCAAGAAACTGTAAAAGAATTCTTTGGCAAAGAACCACATAAGGGTGTGAACCCTGATGAGGTTGTGGCAGCAGGTGCAGCTATTCAGGCTGGCGTGTTGCAAGGTGATGTTAAAGACGTTCTGCTTTTGGACGTGACACCACTGTCACTGGGCATTGAGACTTTGGGTGGCGTGTTCACTCGTTTGATCGACCGCAACACAACTATCCCAACCAAGAAGAGCCAAGTGTTCTCTACAGCTGAAGACAATCAGTCTGCGGTGACCATTCGGGTTTCTCAGGGTGAACGTGAAATGGCTGCGGACAACAAAATGCTCGGCCAGTTCGATTTGGTCGGTATTCCGCCTGCACCACGTGGCGTTCCTCAGGTTGAAGTGACATTCGACATTGATGCGAACGGTATCGTGAACGTATCGGCTAAAGACAAAGGTACCGGCAAAGAGCAGCAAATCCGCATTCAAGCTTCAGGTGGTCTATCTGATGATGAGATCGAAGCAATGGTTAAAGATGCGGAAGCAAATGCTGACGCTGACCAGAAGAAGCGTGAAGCGGTTGAAGCCAAGAACCAAGGCGAAGCTTTGGTCCACTCAACTGAGAACTCTTTGAAAGAGCATGGCGACAAGGTTGACGAAGAAACACGCGAATCAATCGAAGGTGCTTTGGAAGAACTGAAATCTGCCCTTGAGGGTGACGATGCAGATTTGATCAAAGAAAAAACCACAGCCTTGGCTCAAAGCTCAATGAAACTTGGTGAAGCCATGTATCAGGCAAGCCAAGAAGATGACAGCGAAGAGTTTGACGGCGGTGACGCAGCAGACGATGATGTTGTGGACGCTGACTTTGAAGAAGTTAAAGACGAAGACCAAAAGTCATAAGTCTTAACCGACCAAACTGATCATAATTGGCGGGGCAGCTTGCACTGGTTTTGCAAGCGGGTCCCGCCAACGATCTTGGAGCGATCGCGCCATGTCAAAAAAAGATTTCTACGATGTTTTGGGGGTCGGCCGTGAGGTTGATGAAAAAGCCCTGAAATCTGCCTATCGCAAACTCGCGATGAAATATCACCCGGACAGAAACCCGGGAGATGAAGCCGCTGAGGCATCATTTAAAGAAGTTTCTGAAGCATATGACACACTAAAAGACCCGCAAAAACGCGCAGCTTACGATCGATTTGGTCATGCCGCGTTCCAAAATGGTGGCGGTGGTGGCCAACACGGATTTGGCGCCGATTTCTCTTCATCCATGTCTGACATTTTTGAAGATATTTTTGGCGACTTCATGGGCGGCCAAGGTGGTCGACGCGAGCGCAGCTCTGCCATGCGCGGCTCTGACCTACGATATAATCTTGAAGTATCGCTGGAAGAGGCATTTGAGGGCCAAACCGTTGATATTGACGTACCCTCATTGGTTGGTTGCGACACGTGCGATGGCAATGGCGCAAAACCGGGCACTGGCTTTTCCACCTGCGGCACATGCCAAGGACATGGCAAAGTGCGTGCTGCGCAGGGCTTCTTCACCATTGAGCGCACCTGCCCACAATGCCATGGACGCGGCGAAACAATGGATCAACCTTGTACCGATTGTAATGGACAAGGACGCAAACAAAAATCTCGTTCATTGTCCGTAGATGTGCCAAAAGGCATTGAGGACGGCACGCGCATTCGCCTCTCTGGTGAAGGCGAAGCAGGCATGCGCGGCGGCCCTGCTGGCGATCTCTACATTTTTGTATCGATCCGTCCACACGATTTGTTCCAACGCGATGGGGCAGATCTTTTCTGCCGTGTCCCCATTTCGATGACCACCGCAGCGCTTGGCGGCGAGTTTGAAGTGCCCGCGCTTGGCGGAGGCCGCGCTAAGGTGAAGGTGCCACAAGGCACTCAAGCTGGTCAGCGCGTACGCTTAAAAGGCAAAGGCATGCCAGTTCTGCGCTCTCAACAAATGGGCGATCTATACATTCAAATGGACGTGGAAACACCGCAAAATTTGACCAAACGCCAGCGCGAGTTGCTCGAAGAGTTTGATGAGATCACCACAAAAGAGACCAACCCGACATCTGCTGGGTTCTTTAAAAAGATCAAAGGCCTTTTTGAAGGGCTGAGCGAACACGCGCGCAAAGACTAGGCGGGACGAATTGAGTTTGCGGGTTGTCATCTGAAAGCTGATCTGATCCGTTATGAAATGGATAGGGACACTTCATGACAAAAATTCTCGCAATTTCGGGGTCGATACGTAAAGACTCTTTCAATGCCAAATTGGCCCACATGATGGTTCGGCATTTGCGCGCTCGGGGCGCGGATGCTGCCTATTTGGACCTTTCCAATTTTGAAATGCCGCTGTTCAACGAGGATTTGTTGCGTGAAGAACAGCCAAAATGCGCACTTGAATTAGCGAATTTACTGGCCCAAGCCGATGCCGTTTTCATCGCATCGCCAGAGTATAATGGTTCTCTCACACCTTTGTTGAAAAACACCATTGATTGGGTTCATCACCAAAAACTAGGGGCCTTTGCCAAAGCAACATTTGGCATTGGATCCGTCTCGAGTGGTTCGCTTGCCGGCATTATGGCGCTTTCGCACTTGCGCGACGTACTTTCCAAAGTTGGCGCATTGATCGCCCCGACTGCCTTAGGTGTTGGTATGGCCGCGCGTGCCTTTAATGAGAGTGACGAGTTAGCCGACCAGCGCGTGGCTGCCCGTGCCGAAGCGTTGGTGAACGAGTTGATGACCCTTAAGCGATAATCGGATGGGAAGATCTTTCTATCTCACACACCCTGAAGTGACCATTGATCCCGAAATGCACGCCACATTTTGGTCGCTCTCACGCATTGGTCGCCAACGCATCGAAAATGCTGCATCGCGTGGCACGTTTGCTTCCATCACGCAAATCATTTGCTCCAAAGAGAAAAAAGCACAGCAAGCCGCGACGATCATCTCCAAGCATATCGGCATTGGCGTTATCGAAGAGCCCTTGTGTAATGAAAATGAACGTTTAGCGACCGGCTTTTTAACCAAAGAAGAGTTCGAGAACACCCTCAATTTGCTTTATGAAAGGCCGAACGAGCGTGCCAACGGCTGGGAAAGCGCTAGTGATACATTGAATCGCATGATCGCAGCGCTAAATTCGCACCTGGTAAATGACATGAACGACAACACCTTGTTTGTCGGCCATGGTACGATTGGCACACTTCTGAAATGCCATATAGGCAATCGCTCAATTGCTCGCACCGAAGATCAACGGCTGATGGCCGCAAAAGGAGGTGGAAACATGTTCGCCTTTGAATGGTCAACGCAGAAACTGCTCACGGACTGGATAGCGTTAGAAGACTGGCCACAACATTAGCTTGTTGTTTTTGGTAAACTGTGCCAGTTAACAGCTCCGACGCTTATGACCGCCGGAGACCCACCCTCAATGACCAATGCTACCCCTCAATTGATTACCGCACTTGATGTTTCGACCCGCAAGGAGGCTGAAGCACTTGTCGAAAAAATCGATGATAATGGGGTGTTCTTCAAAATTGGCTATCAGTTGATTTACGGCGATGATGGTCTGGGATTGGCAAAGGCGCTCAAAGCTGCGGGGAAGAAGGTCTTTTGCGATGTCAAATTGCTCGATATCCCGAACACAGTTGAAAAGGGTGTCGCAGGGCTTGTGGATATTGGCGCAGACATTGTCACCATCCACGCAGAACCCCATTGCATGACCGCTGCGAAACGGGCTGCAGAAGGCTCATCGACTAAACTGATGGGCGTTACTGTGATGACCTCTTTAGATGATGATGACCTTAAGGCAAGCGGCTATGCCTATGGTGTTCGTGATCTGGTGGAGCGCCGCGCCAAACAGGCTGCGGGCATTGGCATTGACGGGGTGATTTGCTCGGCCCACGAGATTGAGCTAGTGAAACAGGCTAGTGGGGGCAAGTTGATGGCCGTAACGCCCGGCATTCGCCCAGCAGGTAGCGCCACAGACGATCAAAAACGCATTTTGACCCCCAGCCAAGCGATTGAAATTGGCGCTGACCATTTGGTCGTTGGCCGCCCCATTTATCGCGCTGATGATCCTTATGCCGCCGCTAGCGCGGTCAACGATGAGATATTTGCAGCCAATCAAAACATCACAAGCTTTCGCGCTGCCGATGCAACGGACGCTGAAGCACTAAGCGCAATTGAAGACAATGCAGCCATTGTGTTCAGGCAGCTTGGTGGCAGGTTTGCAGATATTGATTTCTCCGCCATGACACCGCAATTCTACATTGATGCAATCGGGCAGAACCAAATCATCTGGCTCGTGGAATTGCGCGGCGAACCGGTTGGGTTTTTGCGGGCGAAGCCCGTTGATAATATCTTATATTGCGCTGAAATGTCTGTGCTCAAACATCATCACGGCAAAGGCCTTGGCGAAAAGCTGATCAATCATTTTGTTAATTTTGCCAAGGCAGAAGGGTTCAGCGGCGTTGCTGGGATTACCTACAAAAATGTACCCTGGAACGGGCCATATTATTTGCGTCTTGGCTTTAGTTATCTCGATGATGCACATATTGGCGAAGAATTGCGTGCAATCAAGACTTCTGAGATAGAAAACGCCTTGTCGCATGCGGGCGAACGGGTTGTATTTGGCCAACGGTTTTAATTCCTTTGTGCATGTGAGATAACCTTAGGAAAAGCGCGGCAATTAGAGGTCATTCAAGATGCAAAAGATCACAGTTTTAGGCGCAACGGGCCGAATGGGCCAGGCGATAATACACGCGATAGCGCAAATTGATGGCGCGGCCCTTTACAGTGCGCTTGAGCGCGAAGGCGTCGATGCGATCGGCAAAGATGCGCGGGCCCTTACAGGGTTAGAGCCATCAGGCGTATTGATCACCTCGAACGTGGATGAAGCGCTTGACGGCTCAGATGCCATTATCGATTTCACCGCGCCGCAAGTCTCAATCGATTACGCGAAGAAGGCACACGCGCTTGGTCTTGTTCATGTGATTGGCACCACAGGCTGGACCGCCGAAGAAGACGCTGAAATCGCTTCTTTGTCAGGCAATGGCCGCTTGGTTAAAGCGGGCAACATGTCATTGGGTGTCAACTTGCTGATGGGTTTGGTGAAAAAAGCGGCAGCGGCCTTGCCTGAGGACTTTGACATTGAGGTTTTGGAAATGCACCACCGCATGAAGGTGGATGCGCCGTCTGGCACAGCTTTGATGCTGGGGGAAGCAGCAGCTGAGGGCCGAGAAATTGACCTTGCCAGCAACGCCGTGCGTGCGCGCGACGGGATTACTGGCGCTCGTGAGCCTGGCACAATTGGTTTCGCCACTTTGCGCGGCGGCACGGTGATAGGTGATCATTCCGTTGTGTTTGCCGGCAGCAATGAGCGGATCGAACTCAGCCACCATGCGCAAGATCGCTCTATATTTGCCAATGGCGCAGTACATGCCTCACTTTGGGCGCAAGATAAGGCGCCTGGACTTTATTCAATGGCCGACGTTCTTGGCCTTTAACCCCACAATTTCAAGGGAACTTCTAAATGGATCGTAGACTGATTCTTGTTCGCCACGGGCAGAGCGAATGGAACCTCAAAAACCTATTCACGGGTTGGAAAAACCCAGGCCTTACGGAAAAAGGTGTTGAAGAAGCAATTGCTGCTGGCAAATTGCTCAAATCGCGCGGTTACGAGATTGAGTTGTGTTACACATCAGCGCTAACGCGCGCACAACGCACACTCGATTTGATCTTGGAGAATATGGACATCGTCAATATGACGATCATCCGCAACCAAGCGTTAAATGAGCGAGACTATGGCGACCTTGCAGGCTTGAACAAAGATGATGCCCGCGAAAAATGGGGCGAAGAACAGGTTCATATTTGGCGCCGTTCATATGACACCCCACCTCCAGGCGGCGAAAGCTTAAAAGATACTGCAGAGCGCGTTTTGCCTTACTACGAAGCCGAAATTGCACCTCGTGTTGCAGATGGCGGCACAATTTTGGTCGCCGCGCACGGCAACTCGCTCCGCGCTTTGGTGATGAAGCTTGAAGGGCTAACCCCGGAGCAGATCTTGAAACGCGAAATCGCCACCGGTAAACCGATTATCTATGATTTTGATGCGGACGGAAACGTCACCAACGTCGAAAACATCGAATAGAACAAAAGGCGGTCTTCGGACCGCCTTTTTTATGTCTGCGCCACCAACCCGGCTTCCCAACCTAAAATGGCTTGTTTGCGGGTTAAGCCCCAATGATAACCAGTTAGCTTTGCGTTCTTGCCGATGACCCGGTGGCAAGGCACAACGAAAGAAATTGGGTTGCGGCCAACCGCTGCGCCTACAGCGCGCGCGGCTTTTGGTTTGCCGATATGGGCGGCGATTTCCCCATAAGATGTGGCTTGCCCTGGTTTGATGCCTAACAGAGTTTGCCAAACCCGCACCTCAAAGTCGGTGCCGATCATCACCACTTTTATGGGCTGATCTTTATCCCACTTATTGGGATCAAAAATCTTTTCTGCCCATTGTCGGGTTTCTTGATTTTCAGCGTGAACATAGTTTGCTTTGGGCCAACGTCGTGTCATGTCTTCTAGCGCCGCCTGTTCTTCGCCTTCATCACAAAACGCTTGTCCTGCCAATCCGTAGTCAGTGACCATGATCAGCGCTTGGCCAAATGGTGACGGGTGGAAACCATAGCGGATTTCCAGCCCCTCTCCCTTTGCTTTATAGGCCCCTGGTGGCATCGCATCGTGCGTGACAAACAAATCGTAAAGCCGTGCAGCAGATGAAAGCCCTAGCTCATAGCTTGTATCGAGCAAAGGCGCATTTTCGCGCAACATTTGCCTGGCGCGATTAAGCGTCACGCATTGCGAAAAGGCTTTCGGGGTTAGCCCGGCCCAGCGTTTAAAGAGCGCGGTCAACTGGCGTGAAGTCATTGATAGGTCACGTGCCAAAGCTTCAAAATCGTGTTCGTCGGCGGGCCGAAGAGATATTTCCTCGATCACCTTTTTGACGATTTGATAGTCCTGCGCCTTGGCAAAAAGTGGTGTCATGTCATTCATAGTTGCATCAGATTATTCACAATCTGTTGGTTTTGCGACCCGAATTTAACACGATCAGATATATGCTAGCGTTTCACCCGATATAGAGCGTTAGACAATGCCGAAGCGAAACTCTTCTTGTCGTCAGGGTTGAGAAATGTGCCAATTTTGAGCGAGCGCTCCTTTGATTTCAAAACGATGTCTGTCACCCGATCTTCAAAGTCTTTGAACACCTCAATTTTGGTCCAGAATGGATTGAACTGAAATCTGGTCTCCCGCCCTTTTGGGCTTACCCTTCTTATGTCCAAACTGTCAGGATATAGGGTAACTTCTTCAAAACCATTGACCTGTTTTCGTGATTTTGAAAGCGCCCAAAATAGCAAGGCAACATCCAATCCCAAAAACCCAACGATTGGCCAGGCACCCATTAGAAAAAATACAATTCCTGGAATTGCGGCCAAGATGCAGGTGATGATCATCACAATTTGCACGCCATTTTGATCCAGCGCGCGATGGGGTGTGAGTACCGCACAGAAATGCGGCTTTTGCTCTTTTAATTCCATCTGTCTCATGCCCTAATCTAATGGTCTTGAACCAGAAACGCGATTGCTATGGCTAAACGCTCACGCCTTACGAAACAGACCATCCATCAGATGTTCGCCAATTTTGCCGCGAATGACCCTGAACCGCAAGGGGAACTCGATTATGTGAACGAGTTCACCTTGTTGGTGGCAGTGGTTTTGAGCGCACAGGCAACCGATGTGGGGGTCAACAAAGCCACGAGATCCCTATTTGAAATCGCGCCGACCCCCGAACTGATGTACGGGTTGGGCGAAGAGAAAATTCGCGACTATATCAAGACGATCGGGCTTTTTCGCAACAAAGCGAAAAATGTCTATGCTCTTTGCAAAGAACTAATCGAAAAACACAATAGCCAAGTACCGCAGACACGTGATGAACTAGAAGCCTTACCGGGGGTGGGGCGAAAAACAGCAAATGTGGTCCTCAACATCGCATTTGGTCATCCGACAATCGCTGTGGATACCCATCTGTTTCGCATTTCAAACCGTACAGGCCTTGCCCCAGGCAAGACCCCGTTAGCGGTTGAATTGCTGCTTGAGCGGATCATTCCCAAAGAGTTTTTGCTACATGCGCACCATTGGCTGATTTTACACGGGCGATATATCTGCAAAGCGCGTAAACCGGAATGCTATCGCTGCATAATCATTGATCAATGCAAATTTAAGGACAAAGTCCTAGAACCTTAAGGGTTAGCGGTTGACCCGTGCGCCGAGCGCACTAAAAGAAAACCGGGCGATCTTTGGAGAAAATGATATGGCAGATGCCAAGTTCGATGTGCTCACGATTGGCAATGCCATTGTGGATGTGTTTGCAAAAGTTGATGATGCCTTCCTGGAAAAAGAAGGCATGGACAAATCCATTATGCATTTGGTGGACGCGGAACGCTCCGAATATCTCTATTCTCGCTTGCCCGGCAGCCCACAACATATTTCAGGCGGTTCATGCTGCAACACGGCGGTTGGCGTGTCTTCACTGGGCGGCAATGGCGCTTTTATCGGCAAAGTCGCCGAAGATGATTTGGGCAATATTTATCGCAAAGACCTCACAAAGGCGGGCGTCTTTTACAATACGCCAACCCTGATCCATGGCACCTCCACTGCGCGCTCAATGATTGTGATTACCCCGGACGGGGAGCGCACCATGAACACCTATCTTGGCGCCTGCCAAGAGCTCACTGTAGCTGACATGGACGAGGACTTGATTGCCGCATCTGCATTGACCTTTATGGAAGGATATTTGTGGGACCCGCCAGAGGCCAAGCGGGCATTTGTGAAGGCTGGCGAATTGGCGCACAAACATGGCCGCAAGACCGGTATCACCCTGTCTGACCCATTTTGCGTTGATCGTTTCCGTGATGAATTTGTTGGTCTTATTCGTGATAAAACCATTGATGTTTTGCTGGCCAATGATGATGAGATCAAATCGCTTTATCAGGTGGGCGATCTCAATGAGGCGATCGCAGCCGTTCAAAAAGACTGTTCCACTGTCGCGATTACGCTAGGTGCAAAAGGCGCCATGGCCATCAAAGATGGTGAAGTGAGCGAAGTGCCCGCATTTGCAGTTGAACAGGTGGAAGATGTAACCGGCGCCGGCGATCTATTTGCATCGGGCTTTCTTTATGGGTTGGCACGCGGCCAAACCATGGAGCAAAGCCTATCGCTTGGCTGCTTAAGTGCTTCTGAGGTGATTTCGCACGTGGGTGCACGCCCAAATGTAAGTCTAAAAGATCTAGCGACACAGAACCGTTTAGCGCTTTAGGTCGACTAGAGTTTACGCAAAGCAACCTTATCGATGGTGTGATCCAAGCCTTTGGTGAGGATCAAGTCCGCGCGTCCGCGGGTGGGCAGAATATTGTCGACCAAGTTGGGCAAATTGATCTGTTCCCAAATCGATACCGCGAGCTCCTTGGCTTCATCAATGCTGAGCTTTGAAAACTGATGAAAGAAGCTTGTTGGGTCACGGAAGGCCGTTTCGCGCAAGCGCAAAAACCGCTCCACATACCATTTGCGCAAGTTGGGTTCTTCGGCGTCGATATAGACGGAGAAATCCAGATAGTCTGAGGCAAACAGGATCGGTTTGCCATCTTTGGGCAATTCACCAGGCTGCAAGATGTTCAAACCCTCAACAATGAGGATATTGGGGCGATCCACGACCACTTCTTCACCGGGCACCACATCATAAACGAGGTGCGAATAAGTGGGCACGCTGACATTGGGTTCGCCCGCTTTGATCTGCGCTAAGAACTTCAAAAAGGCACCGCGATCATAGCTTTCAGGGAAGCCCTTACGCTCCATCAGCCCGCGCTTTTCAAGTTCGGCATTGGGCAACAAAAACCCGTCTGTCGTTACCAAATCAACTTGTGGCGAAGAGGGCCAGCGCTGCAACAGTGCGCGCAAAATTCGCGCTGTGGTGGATTTTCCGACCGACACAGACCCGGCAACCCCAATAATAAAGGGTGCCTTATCGCCATTGTGCTGCAAGAATTTGCCAGCCGCCAAGTGCAGGCCCTGCACTGCTTCCACATAGAACGACAAAAGCCGCGTAATCGGCAAATAGACTTTTTCAGCCTCACTTAAAGAAATAGGGTCGTTCAGAGACTGTAGTCGCACCAGATCTTCTGCGGTCAACGTCATCGGCTCTCCAGCGCGGAGCGCCGCCCATTCCGTTTTTGAAAACTGGTAATAGGGCGATGGGTAGGATGCGTTGGTGATCTGGTCCAAACCTTACCTCTTTCTGGATGCCTTTTCGGCCAAGCCTGACTGCGCTGTGCGGCGCTCCAACTCGGCCAAAACATCATCCAATGGCACCTGATTGCCTTTTAGCACCACAAGCAAGTGATAAAGCACGTCGGCGGCTTCTTTGGTCAATTCCGCGCGGTCATTGCTGATCGCCGCGATCACGGTTTCCACCGCTTCTTCCCCAAGCTTTTTCGCCGCCTCTTTGCCGTTGTTCTGCAACAGCTTCGCCGTATAGGATTTATCCGGTGATGCGGCGGATTTGGTGGCGATGATCTGTTCGAGATCACTTAGGGTAAATGTCATAGCCTATCCTTTAGCCACATTGTCTTGGCGCACCGCAATACCACTTTGGGCCATGTGCTGTTTGGCCTCACCAATGGAGTAGGTGCCAAAGTGGAATATGGATGCAGCCAGTACGGCGCTGGCGCGGCCCTCATTGACCCCATCTACCAGGTGATCGAGTGTACCAACGCCACCAGAGGCGATCACCGGCACTTCCACCGCATCTGAAATGGCGCGGGTCAATTCCAGATCAAAACCAATTTTTGTGCCGTCACGATCCATCGAGGTCACCAGCAGCTCCCCTGCCCCGCGTTTGACCATATCCTTGGCAAATTCAATCGCATCAATGCCCGTAGCGTTGCGGCCCCCATGGGTATAGATTTCCCACTTGGATTGCCCCTCCACCAGCGCATCCTCGGCGCGACGTTTGGCGTCAACCGATACCACAATGCATTGATTGCCAAACTTGTCGGCGGCACGATTGATGAAATCTGGGTCTTTTACGGCCGCTGAATTGATCGATACCTTATCCGCGCCAGACAATAGCAGTTTTCGGATGTCTTCTACGGTGCGGATGCCACCGCCAACCGTTAGAGGCATGAAGCAATGCGCTGCGGTACGTGCGACTACATCATAGATCGTTTCGCGGCCTTCATGGCTTGCGGTGATATCCAAGAAGCATAATTCGTCGGCGCCAGCCGCATCATAAGCAATTGCTGATTCAACCGGATCACCAGCATCAACGAGGTCAACGAAGTTTACGCCTTTGACAACGCGACCGTCTTTGACATCAAGGCATGGAATGAGACGGGTTTTAAGGGTCATGATGCATCCTTGATCTTTTGCAGCGCTAACGGCACATCAATTCGGCCGTCATAAAGCGCACGGCCAGAAATCGCGCCTTCAAGCACCTGCATTTCCGGTTTTGTCATTATCTCAATGTCATCCATTGACGCCAAGCCGCCTGATGCAACCACCGGAATGGAAACCGCTTTCGCAAGTTCAAGCGTTGCATCCCAATTGATACCGGTGAGAATTCCATCACGATCAATGTCAGTGAAAATGATGGCCGCCACACCAGCGCCTTCAAATTTTTTCGCCAGTTCGATCACATCAAGTTCAGACGTTTCGGCCCAACCTTCAACGGCCACTTTGCCACCACGAGCATCAATGCCCACTGCAATTTGGCCAGGGAACTTCTTACACGCTTCTTTGACCAATTCAGGGTCACGCACAGCGATTGTGCCCAAAATCACACGGGCAAGCCCACGGTCGAGCCACGCTTGAATATGGTCGATGGTGCGAATGCCACCACCCAATTGTACCGGCATTTCAACCGATCTAATGATGGCTTCAACTGCATCACCATTGACGCTTTCGCCAGCAAAGGCGCCATTTAGATCGACTACATGAAGATATTCAAAGCCTTGATCTTCAAATTGCTTGGCCTGGTCGGCTGGATTGTCGTTAAACACGGTCACCGCATCCATGTCGCCTTTTTGTAGGCGCACACATTTGCCGTCTTTCAAATCGATCGCTGGAAACAAAATCATTTTACGCGGCCTTTCGTTAAAGCGACCAATTGAGGAAATTTGAAATGAACTTTAAGCCAAGGCTTTGGCTCTTTTCTGGGTGAAATTGGGTGGCAATCAGATTATCGCGCCCAACAATAGCTGTGAGCGTTTGCCCATATTCAACCGTTGCCAGCAGATGAGCTGGGTCCGCCACTTCAAAGTGATAAGAGTGAACGAAATAGGCGTTTAAACCATCTGGCCCGATATCCAAATCATCCAGCATTGGGTGTGGATTGGTTTGGGTGAGCGTGTTCCACCCCATATGCGGCACTTTAAGCGTTTTGTCGTTCGGCTCGATATGTTTGACGATCCCCGGGATCCAATCAAGGCCATGGGTATAAATCTTCTCGCGGCCCTCGCTGGCCAGCAATTGCATGCCCACGCAAATGCCAAGGAACGGCACGGCGTCCAAAATCACGCGCTTGTGCATTGCTTCGATCATACCCTCAACAGCGGTTAGCCCCGCCATACAATCAGCAAAGGCGCCAACGCCCGGCAAGATAACCCGGTCAGCATTTTGCACATCTTTGGGGTCGCTTGATACCACAACTTCAAACCCACCGCCCAGCTCACGCGCAGCACGTTGAGTGGCATTTTGCGCTGATTTCAAGTTCCCAGCACCATAGTCAACGATTACGATTTTCTGGCTCATTGTATGGCTCCTGACGGGCGCTCATTTGACAAGAGCGTTGTTGAAATATTCGTAGGGGCCTGATCGCTCGTTGAAGGGGGCGTTTCCGACGCTTTCTTGGTCGGTTGGTCCAATTGTCCCGCCACATAGCACCATTCCGCATCTCGCGCTGATTGGGCCAGCACGCCACCTTTGAACAAATAGCCTTTTCGCTGCAAGGCATAGCCGCGTATGGAAGATGCCTCCAACCCAATAAGGACGGCCACCAAAAAGCCAACCCAAGCCGATGCGCTTTCACCCACAAAGAAGGCTACAAAGCCCAAGACGAAGGCAACGCCGACATAGGCGACCAACTCAAGCCAAAGCTTGTGCCAGACACACCAAATGGGGGTGAGCAGGCACGCAAAGATGGAGAAACGATCTTTGATCACTTCAACTTCTTCATTGGCCAAAGTTTGCGGCAGGTCAGGTGCCGCTGGTTTTGCGTAAATGGCAAAAAGGCTCATATTCGCCTCGAATATCTGCCCAAAGGCTTATGTGCTAAAGCACGCCCTTGGTGGAAGGAATTCTGTCCGCGTTGCGCGGGTCGATTTCGATGGCGTCGCGCAAGGCACGGGCCAACGCTTTAAAGCAGCTTTCTGCGATATGATGGGCATTGTCGCCATAGACATTTTCCACATGCAAGGTGATGCCTGCATTCATGGCAAATGCCTGGAACCATTCTTGGAACAGTTCCGTGTCAAAATCGCCAACCTTGTCGCGTTTAAACTCAACGCGCCACACAAGGAAAGGGCGACCTGAAATATCCAACGCCGCACGAGACAAGGCTTCATCCATTGGCAAATCGCATGAGGCGTAGCGGCGGATGCCTTTTTTGTCGCCCAAAGCCTCTTTGATGGCTTGGCCAAGCGCAATGCCCACATCTTCTGTGGTGTGGTGCGCATCAATGTGCAAATCGCCATTGGCTTTAATGTCGATATCGATCATGCCATGTCGAGCAACCTGATCCAGCATATGATCGAGAAAACCAACACCTGTATTGATGTTTGATTTACCTGTACCATCCAAATCAACGGATACAGAAATATCTGTCTCATTGGTCTTGCGGGTCAGTTTTGCTTGGCGCATGGTCTTAGCCAACCTTTTGTCTTGAAGCGTTCGATATCGCTTCGCCTTTAGAATTTGTCGCGTCTTATTAGCACCTCTTGTTGCGGGCGAAAAGTCGCTAAAGTCGCGAAGTGATTGTAATTGGCCGCAGAAGTCCTAAATAGGAACGGTTATTGCAGGAGAAAATCAAACTATGCAACAAAATCAGCAAGGTTCAGCGGGATGGCGCGGCACAACTATTTTGACGGTTCGCAAGAACAATAAAGTGGTTGTGGCTGGAGATGGCCAAGTCTCATTGGGCCCGACAGTGATTAAACATGGCGCGCGTAAAGTACGGCGCTTAGCTGGTGGAAAAGTCATTACAGGATTTGCAGGAGCTACTGCGGATGCCTTCACCCTTTTTGAACGCCTCGAAGCAAAACTAGAACAATATCCTGATCAATTGATGCGCGCCTGCGTTGAATTGGCCAAAGATTGGCGCACAGACCGCTATTTGCGCCGTCTAGAAGCCATGATGATTGTCGCAGACAAATCCGATAGCCTTGTTCTAACCGGCACAGGTGACGTTTTGTCGCCCGATAGCGGTGTGATGGGCATTGGCTCTGGTGGCAATTATGCCCTAGCCGCGGCAAGCGCTTTGATGGACACGGACTATGACGCAGAAGATGTGGCACGCCGTGCCATGAAGATTGCGGCAGACATATGTGTTTACACCAATGAAAGTCTAACCGTTGAAACGATAGATTTGGACGCATGAATTTTGCCATTCGCCGCCTAGATGCACGTGATGCCCAGATGTTTCGAACCGTACGGCTTGAAGCGTTCAAAACGCATCCGGATGCATTTGGCTCTTCATATGACGAACTGGTGTCAAAACCAGTATCGCACTTTGAAGAATGGCTAACCGACATGGTGGCGTTTGGTGCCTTTGTGGACGATCAACTACTGGGCATCGGCGCCTATTTTCGCGAACGCGGATTAAAGATGCGCCACCGTGCCTATGTGATTTCCATGTATTGCGCGCCAGAACTGCGTGGCAAAGGAGCAGCGGGTCAGATTATCGATCACATTGCCGAACATGCGAAATCAAAAGGCATTGTTCAATTGCATTTGGGCGTTGGCAGCCACAATGAGGCGGCGAAAAAATCCTATGAAAAGGCAGGCTTTAAGACCTATGGCGTCGAGCCGCGCAGCCTTTTCGTACATAACAAATATATAGATGAAGAACTGATGGTGCGCTTTTTAGACGAGGCACCGAAAGGGATAAAAGAATGAGTGAATTGAGTTTTTCTCCACGCGAAATCGTATCTGAATTGGACCGCTATATTGTGGGTCAAAAAGATGCAAAGCGTGCTGTGGCCGTGGCGCTGCGCAACCGTTGGCGCCGCCAACAACTTGATAGCGATTTGCGCCAGGAAGTTAGCCCGAAAAACATTCTAATGATTGGCCCAACTGGTGTTGGTAAAACCGAAATTTCGCGGCGGTTGGCCAAATTGGCGCAAGCGCCCTTTGTAAAAGTGGAAGCAACCAAGTTCACCGAAGTAGGCTATGTGGGCCGTGATGTGGAACAGATCGTTCGTGATCTGGTGGAAGCCGGCATTTCCCTATTGCGCGACAAACGCCGAAAAGAAGTGCAAGCCAAGGCGCATTTGCAAGCTGAGGAGCGGGTTTTGGACGCATTGGTTGGCCAGTCCGCCACCCCTTCGACGCGCGAAAGCTTCCGCAATAAACTGCGAAGCAATGAGTTGGACGACAAAGAAATCGAAATTGAAGTGGCTGCGCCACAAGGTAATGGAATGTTTGAAATTCCAGGCATGCCAGGCGCAAATATGGGCATGATCGATTTATCTGACATGCTTGGCAAAGCTTTCAAACAACCCGGCGTCAAACGCACAGTGAAAGTGAAAGATAGCTACGAAATCCTGATCAACGAAGAAGCAGACAAGCTACTTGATCAAGACAAAGTAAAAGCAGACGCTATTGATCTGGTTGAAAATCACGGCATCGTTTTCTTAGATGAAATCGACAAAATATGCGTGCGCGATGGCCGCTCTGGCGGCGATGTGTCCCGTGAAGGGGTGCAACGCGACCTGTTGCCTTTGATTGAAGGTACCACCGTGTCGACCAAATATGGGCCTGTGAAAACTGACCATATTTTGTTCATTGCTTCCGGCGCGTTTCATGTGGCGAAGCCTTCTGATTTGCTGCCCGAGTTGCAAGGTCGTTTGCCAATTCGCGTTGAACTGCGCGCGCTGGTGCATGAAGACTTTGTGCGCATTCTCAATGACACAGACGCCAGCCTGATCAAGCAATATGTAGCGCTAATGGGCACCGAAGGCGTAACGCTAGATTTTACCGACGATGCGATTGATGTGATCGCGGAGCTGGCTGTGGCGATTAACTCAAAGATTGAGAATATCGGCGCGCGGCGCCTGCAGACTGTGATGGAAAAATTGGTTGAAGAAATTTCATTCGACGCGCCAGATAAGAATGGCGAAACCATCCAAATCGATGGCGATTATGTGCGCAAGCAAGTAGGTGAATTGGCAGGCGACACTGATTTGAGCCGCTTTATTCTCTAGAAAGTGCCCATAATCTGAATGCTGAAAAAGCGTGCGTCCTTTTTTGAAAAACGCACGCTTTTTCTTTTCTTGCAGCGCCGGGGCAAAGGGACGCGGCAATGCTAAAGTTCTAATGACTAGGCGGGCTTGAAAGTCAGCGCCAACCCATTAAGACAATGGCGCTTACCCGTTGGCTCTGGGCCATCATCAAATATATGACCAAAATGTCCGCCACAACGACGGCAATGAACCTCGGTTCGAGCGGAAAAGAGTGTATTATCTGGCTTTGTGCGCACGGCATTTTCAATCGATGCCCAAAAGCTTGGCCAGCCTGTGCCGCTTTCATATTTTGTGTCGGACGGATAGACCGCCAGATCACATCCAGCGCAATGATAGGTGCCTTTGCGGTTTTCTTTAAGTAAAACAGATGTGTAGGGACGCTCTGTCTTTTCTTCACGCAGAATAAAATATTGGTTTTCTGTAAGTAGCGCCTTCCATTCATCGGGCGTGCGCTCACTCTCAAAACTGCCCTCTGCCGCAATTGCACTATTTTGGCCATCGCTTTGCCAAATAAAGGCACTGGCGCCCAAACCAGCTACCGCAAACCCGCCAAACAAAAAACCACTCTTCTTTATCAAGTTGCGTCGATTGATTTTACCGTCGTTTTTCATGACATTTCCTTCGTGTGCAGGGTCAATATGGTCGCAATTTGGTGGCCGACCCCGAAGGGTCGACCTTCCATTTTGACCTATTTTGGAACCAATACAGAGCTCACAACATGGATCACACCATTTGACTGTATCACGTCAGCAATTGTGACTTTTGCCGCATTCATATTTTCATCGATGATGTAAAGCTGGCCATTTTGGACCTGTGCTGTCAGCGTGTCGCCACTTACGGCTTTAAATGCCCATGTGCCGCCATTCTCTTCCGCTTTGGCCATAATGTCCGCGCCTGTCCAACTGCCAGCCGCAACGTGCGCGGTTAGCACTTTTACCAGCATTTCTTTGTTCTCAGGCTTCAACAATGTGTCCACTGTGCCCTCGGGCAAAGCCGCAAAGGCGTCATTTACCGGTGCAAACACTGTAAACGGACCCTCGGACGCCAGCGTCTCGACCAGACCAGCAGCTTTTACCGCGGCAACCAAAGTTGTGTGGTCTTTTGAATTCACGGCGTTTTCAACAATGTTCATTGTTTCGTACATTGGAGCGCCGCCAACCATAGGATTTTCCGCTGATGCGGGCGCTGCTGCAAAAGCAATACCTGCTGCCATTACAAGTGCAGTTGATGACTTCAAAATTGACTTAATCATTTGTGTTCTCCGTTTTCAAATTACCCCCTGTTTTTGGGGTTATTGAAGCTACGGAGGTGTGTTGCAATTTGTTTCAAAAAAGTTTGAGTTTTATTGAAACGCATTAAAACTCAATGCTTTACCCTTGCGTTAGAGTACCAACAGCGATTACCGGGCCAGTGGGAAGGCCGGTTGGGGAGCCCCCAATTGGTTCTTCAGAAACTGCAAGTGTTGCGCCTTGTGTAAGCAAATCTGTTATTTCTGTTGGCAGGGCCAATTCGGCTGTGCCACTTGGTGCGATAATGCCCATTGAAATCGGGGCTGCTTGCCCGTCGGCGATGATCCAAAGTTCATAATCGCCCCTCTCCACAACTCGCATATTTGTTGTGATAAGCAATTTGCCGGATTTTGAATCATAATTTGCAATCATTGCAGATTGCACCTGCTCACCGCTCAAAGTCGCCGTGAGAATTGGTCCAGATTGAGAAGTGAATGAAGGCAAATAGTTTATGCCAACCACCAAAAGAAGCACCGCCAGCGCGCCAGAGACCAGAGCAAATTTGCTGCTGAATAGATTTGCTATCCAGCCCGACTTTTCGTGCATGTTCTGATTTAACGCCCGTTCAATCCCGCGCCAAACTTTTGGCGAAGGCTGCATTTCTGCCACCTCGTCAAGCATCGGAGCAAGGCGCTCAGACCACTGGTCGACCTCATGGCGAAAGACAAGTTCTTGATCGTAGCGCTTTTGCGCCTCATCAAGCAGCTCGTTTTCCAACGTGCCGAGCGCAAATTCGGCCGCGAACATCTGATCACGTTCATTTAAGGGAGAAGTCATTTTTCCAAGCACTCCCTAAGCTGCATGAGTGATCGTCTAATCCATGTTTTGACCGTGTTGAGAGGTACATCCAACTTATCTGCGGCCTCTTGATATGACCAGCCAGACAAATAGGTTTGGCGCACCGCAATTGCGTGTGATTGTTTTAAAGAATCAAGGCAAATTTCTATTTCACGTTTTTGGTGAAGCTGCACAACCGCTTGTTCGGGATCGGGCATCTCATCTTTGATGTCATGATGATCATCCAGATCGTCTGTAGGTTTTCCACGCGCACGATAGCGGTCAATTGCCTGATTACGTGCAATTGTAGCCATCCAAGCGATTACGCTTGCACGTCCAGTGGCAAATTGGTCTGCCTTGTTCCAAATTTTTATGTAAATCTCTTGCAACACGTCTTCTGCTTCGCTCCGATCATTTAAGATACGGAAGCAAACGCCAAAAAGTTTCGAGCTGGTGCGATGATATAGCTCCGCAAATGCGGATTTGTCGCGAAGTGCCGTACGCGCGATTAAATCTTCAAGTTCAGCCGCTGCTGCAACTGACCCTGACGCATTATGTGCTTGATCGCCCATACAACGATCCTTTTGCCCTTGTTCGCTGATTATACGTGCAAGGCGCTAAGTCGGATCAGTGTTTTGCCAAAAGGCATGAAATTTAAGCTTTTTTTGCGCGCGCGCGTGCGCCGCGTTGCTCTATTTCCTGCACCAGGAACTGCAAATCGTCATCTTCTAAACTATCAATATTTTGGGATAACCTATTGGTCAATTCGGTAGCCTTTGGGGACATGCCTGCAGTATCAATTGTGATTTTAGGGTCTGAAATTTCCGCTAAGCGCTGCAACTCTTCTGCTTCGTCCCAAATCACATTGAAATATGAGATGATACGTTGGAGCATAAACCAAGTGGGCGTACCGCGATGGCCGTGCTCGAGCGCAGAAAGATAAGCGCTTGAAACATTAAGGTCCGCTGCCATCTGCTTTAGAGAAATATCTCTATCCTTGCGGATTTTTCTAATCTTTGCGCCAAGTGGGGTCATTTGCCCGCCCTCTTAAGACGCACATATAGTGCCCCTGCCCCGCCGTGATTTTGGGCCGCGGCGTCGATACCTGCTACCATATGCACCAGCGCTGGCTCCTTCAACCAAGCAGGCACGAGGTGGCGCAATACACCTTTTTGTTCAAATTCTGCATAGCCGGTGCGTTTTACGCCCTTGCCGGTAATGACCAGAATATTGCGATCACCACGATGAAATGCGGTGGAAACGAAGTGGATCAACGCCGAATGTGCTTCCAGCTGACGCATGCCGTGCAGATCCAGCGTCGCATCGATAGAAACACGGCCGCGCGCGATTTTGCGGCGCAGTTTTTGATCCATTGGCTTCTCCGCTTTTTGCGGAATGGCAACAGAATTGAAGTGCGGCAAATGGCGATCTGTGTTGTGAATATGTGTTGCCAGTGGCGCCCAACTTTTTGATGTTGGGCGCACTTTGATGCGCGGTGCCGGTTTTTGAGATTTATCGAGCGCGCCGGGCAATTCAGCCCGCTTGACACGCAAGATGTTTTCATCAGCTGGTTTGAGCGGCGACACAGATTTTGTCACTTCTGTCCAAAGGTGCCAATCGGCTAGATCTTTTGGCGGCTTTTTGGCGCGTGACATTGATAATATCGCCTGTGAATTAATCCAGCTGGTTGGTGCCGATAAGTTTCCAATTCGGATCGCGAGACTTTACATTTCGTGAGAATGTCCACTCGTCGGCAATATTTACAACAGCCTCTTCGTCGCCATCGATCAATTCGCCATCCGCATTTTTGGTCGCAGAGACAACTTGTGCAGCATAACGCACGGTAACATTGGCGTTTTTGCCGTCCATCTCCGCGGCGACCATATTGACATCCGAGAAGCCAACGAAAGTGAAATCAACTGTCTCCCCGCGGCCCTCGCGCTCAACAATCGCTGATTCAAACCCTTCGTAAACGGGCTTATCAAGGATCATTTTCAAGGTCTTGCGGTCGCCTTGCGCAAACGCCACCACAACCATTTCATAAGCAGAAATCGCACCGTCCATGAAGCCTTTAGGGCTAAAGCTATCATCTGCGGCAATAACCTCATTCAAACCAGCTGTAAGATCCGCGTCGCCTTTGGCAAAGCGCTCGATTTCCGCTTCAACTTTAAGACGTTGCTTTTCTTTGTCCAAATTCGCTGGTGCAACCGTGCGATCACGGTTGGGCAAGCTCACCACATTATCTGCATCGGAGTCGTTTTCGCTTTTGCGTGCATCTGGGCGCTCCGGCGGACGTTCGAATCCGTCTCGCGTGCCCAGGACATTTCGAAGACGTAGCAATACAACCACCGCAACGATTAGGAAGAATAATGTTGGAATGTCTAAGAAGTCGCCCATATCTGCCTCAATAATGTACTGTCTCGCAGCACTCGCATTCTTTGTTAATCGCTCCTATATATAGAACGAAACTGGCTCG
Source organism: Maritalea porphyrae (assembly GCF_030159895.1). GTDB lineage: Bacteria > Pseudomonadota > Alphaproteobacteria > Rhizobiales > Devosiaceae > Maritalea > Maritalea porphyrae. The sequence goes on along the minus strand of NZ_BSNI01000002.1, from coordinate 407,025 downwards.
TGACCAGCGTTGATACGCTCTATTTATGTGATTTGGTTCACTTTGTCCGGGTTTTTATGAGAAAGGTTTGATCATTGGGACGCTTTTTGTTCGCGCTATTTTTGGTGGTGCCTATTATTGAGATTGCCATTTTTGTCGCCATGGGCGGCATTATTGGCTTTTGGTGGACCATGGGTGGCGTGGTATTTACAGCGCTTTTGGGGTCTTACTTGTTGCGCATGCAAGGATTTGCTGTTTGGACCGACGTCCAAGGCAAAATGCGCGCTGGGCAATTCCCAGGACAGTCGATTGTTGATGGCATCATGCTTGCCATTGCAGGTGCTTTGTTGCTTACACCAGGCTTTTTCACCGACGCGGTGGGTTTTGCGCTGTTTGTGCCCCAAGTGCGCTATTTCATTTTTGAACAATTGCGAAAGCGCGTAAGCGTGGTGTCCGCGACAAGCTATAGCCAATATTCAGCTCATCACCCGTCGTCAAACAGCCAACCCGAACGTCAAGAAGACGGCATTATTGACCTTGATGATGAGAATTGGCGCGGTAAATCCTAAATAGGTTTTGTGCGGCGAAAATGCTTCGCCGCTTGCCGCTTGTGCCTAAAGATGTTAGCCACATGCCAACGATTTTTCATGACAAAGAATGAGCAAATAAATGGCCGAAGAAACACCAAACACAGCCGCTAATCAGGATGCGCCACAACCTTCATTGCACATTGTGGGCCAATATATCAAAGATTTGAGCTTTGAAAATCCAAATGCGCCGGCTTCACTTGCACCAGGCGCTGCGCCACAAATTGGCATCAGCATCAATGTTGGTGCGCAAAAGCAAGAAAACGACATTTATGCAGTTGAATTGACCATCAACGCAAAGGCTGAGCGTGAAGGCACTGTGTTGTTTAATGTTGAGCTGGTCTATGGCGGCCTGTTCAGCATCCAAAACTTCGCTGAAAATCAAATTCACCCATTGGTGATGATCGAATGTCCTCGTTTGATTTTCCCATTTGCACGTCAGATCCTATCAACTGTCACCCAAAATGGCGGCTTCCCACCATTGTTGATGGAACCAGTAGATTTCAGCGCGATCTATCGCCAAAACCTAGAAGCTGCTGCTGCGAAAATCAAAGAAGGTGAAGACGCAAGCGTTAACTAAGCGCTTGTTCTTAAACCTTTATCACTGATCATCCGTCCGGTATTTTTGCCATATGGGCGCATCAGACATTTGAGCGATGAAGTCCTTGTGACTTTGTCGCTCATTTTCTGTCAGGCGTGACGCTAGTGGCTCTGGGCGCTTTTTGACCTCGCGATTTGCAATAGTCACCCCAGAATCATCTTTGGTGTCTTGCGCTAGGCTAAACGCCACCTGTCGCCCACCAATAAGCTCAAGATAAACCTCGGCTAGGATTTCACTGTCGAGTAGCGCACCGTGCAACGTACGGCGCGACAAATCGATGCCATAGTTTCGGCACAAGGCATCCAAGTTCACCCGCGCGCCGGGATGAACCTTTCTGGCCAAGAGCACAGTATCAATCACATCATTATTGATACGCGGCATTTTCGACCATTCGAGTTCGGCTTGCAAAAAGCCCATATCGAAGGGCGCATTATGAATGATCAGCACCGAGTCACCGATAAAATCGAGAAAGTCTTGGGCGATATCCTTAAAAAGGGGCTTATCAGCCAAAAACTCTTCAGAAAGCCCGTGTACTTTAAAGGCCTCGTCGGGCATGTCACGTTCTGGGTTGCAATATTTGTGAAATGTTTTGCCGGTCGGAATGTGATTGATCAGTTCAACACAGCCAATTTCCACCAAACGGTCGCCATTGGCGGCGCTTAGTCCCGTGGTTTCTGTATCAAGTACAATTTCGCGAATGGCCATTATGCTCTTTATCTACCCGATTGCATTTTTGGCTAGAGTTTAGTCATTCACCAGCTGTCGGCAAGTTTTGATCACGTCATCCACCACTTGTTGGGTTTCAACTGGGCTCAGACCTGTATCAATTAGGAAGTCGGCGCGCTGTTTTTTCTCACTTTGTGGCATTTGGCGAGCTTTGATCGCTTCAAACTTCTCTTCCGTCATACCTTCACGGGCCAGCGCCCGCTGTTTTTGGATTTCGTCAGCACAAAAAGTGACCGCGATTTTGTCGAGCGGATAGTCTTTGCCCGTTTCAAACAAAAGCGGAATTTCTAAGATCACTAGCGTTTCACCGGATCGCTGATTTTGCGCCAAAAATTCGTGCATTTTCTGATGGACAAGCGGGTGCACAAGCGCTTCAAGCTGCGCCAGTTTTTCCTTGTCGCCAAGTACGAGTTTTGACAAAGCTTTTCGATCAATTTTGCCATCCATAATTGCATCGGGAAAATGCGCGCCCACTACAGGCACTGCTTCACCTTCATATAGGTCGTGCACAGCTTTATCCGCGTCATAGATTGGGATATCGCGCTTTGCGAACATTGCAGCAACCGTAGATTTACCGGTTGCCATTGAACCAGTTAGGCCAAGTCTAATCATTAGTTGGCTCCCAAAATCTTTTGTCGCAATTCTTCGGTCACAGTCGGGCGCAAACCAAACCAGCGCTCAAACCCGGGCACGGCTTGATGGAGCAGCATGCCAATGCCATCGACAACGCGCAATCCTTGCGCTTTGGCATCCAACAGCAAAGGCGTTTCAAGCGGTGTATAGACAATGTCCGTAACAATTGCTGTTCTTGGCAAGGTTTTAAGCGACAGGCCTTCGAATTTGCTGCCTCCCATCCCGACAGCACTTGTATTGACCACCAAATCCGCGTGATCGCTTAGTATGTTGAATTGGCTGATATTTTTTGATTGCAATGCATTGGTGTTAAGCGCCTTGTTTAATTCTTGGCACAAGGCGTCAGCCCGCTCAATAGTGCGGTTTAGAACGAAAATTGTTTTGTAGCCTCGCTCAACAAGACCAACCAAAATCGCTCTTGCAGCACCGCCAGCACCGAGCACAATCGCGCAATCATTTTGTTGGTCCCAGCCATGGAGTTGCTGATCCAGATTAGCCAAAAACCCATATTTGTCGGTGTTGTCGCCGCACAATTTACCGTTCTGAAGCCAAAGCGTATTAACCGCGCCAATTTTTTGAGCTGTTTCGCTTATTTGATCACAAAACGCCATAATTGCTTCCTTATGGGGAACGGTGACATTGCCACCGACATGGCTGCCATTTTTTAGACGTGCAGCAAAATCGCTTAGCTTTTCTGGAGCGACGTCTAGGGCGCTATATGTTGCATCAATCTTGTGCGTGTCTATCCAATGGCCATGCAACAAAGGCGATTTTGAGTGCGCAATCGGGTGACCAATGACAAAGGCTTCTTTCATTTAGATTGCTTTCAATTCACGGAGTGCAGTGAGGAGCGGCAAAAGTGGTAGGCCAAGAATAGTGAAATAGTCGCCATCAATTCTTTCAAATAGTTGGATGGAGGGCCCCTCCAATCGGTATCCGCCAACGCTTTTGAGCAGTTTATCGCCCTCTAGCTTAATCACGTGATCCGCTTCTGCGTCCGAAAATTCTCGCATAGTCATCTTGGCATCGCTTTGTTGCCCCCAGAGTACTTCACCATCGCGACAGACAGAAACAGCTGCACACAATATATGAGTTTTGCCGCGCAAAAGCTGCAATTGGTCGCGCAAAGCATCAAAATTTGCCGGTTTATGCAGGTAAGAATCGTTAATACTCAAGGTTTGGTCCGCACCAACTACAAGCGCCTGTGGATGACGCGAGGAGACGTTTTTTGCTTTTGCATCAGCAAGATTTTGCGTTAGGTTTTGTTGATCGAACGTGCTGCTAGTGGCAGACGATTCGATTTCACGCTCGTCGATTCGTGCGGTTTCGGTCTTAAAATCTATGCCCGTATTTGCGAGAAGTTGAATGCGTGTTTGGCTTTTCGTTGCTAAAATAATCATGTTTTCAAGATGTTACGTCTTACCGAATTGGGTTATCCACACACTTATCCAGCCTATTTGTTATTTACAGGGCAAACGCGTGTGAGGAAGTTTTATTCACCGATTTGTACCCGCTGGTTTGAATCTCATCCACAGCTTATCCATTGTGAATTGTCGAAACGCGAATCCATAGCAATTGTGGAGTGAAATTTTACGTCAAAACTTATCCCATTTTTTGCACAGCATATTCAGTTAATATCCACAAAGGTAAGAGGTGTTAACTTTCCAGTAACCATGCCTTTTAGGGATTTGTTCATCTTTTGCGATTGAACGCAAAGAAAGAATACGCACAGCAGCTGCCGAAATGCCGCATGTGGACAAGACTTGTGGAAACAAAAGAATTCCTGCAAAACACAGGCATAAAGAAGAAGAAGAATCTAAAAATAGAATCTTATTTAGATAGGGGTCGTTTGGAAACGTGGTAGAAAAAACCGGTCGGAAGTTACTAGATTGTGTAAGAGGCTTTGTTGATGATGTGCCCCCTATGTGGATTATGCGGCAAGCAGGACGCTATTTGCCCGAATACCGCGAAGTCAGGGCATCCACTTCAGGTTTTCTCGATTTGTGTTACACGCCGGAAAAGGCAATTGAAGTAACACTACAACCACTACGTCGCTTCGATTTAGATGCAGCAATTTTGTTTTCTGACATCTTAGTTATACCAGATGCGCTTGGGCAAGATGTTAGGTTCGAAGTAGGTGAAGGACCAATATTGAAAGAGATTGAAACCGCTGAAGATTTGGCGAAGCTCGATGTCTCTAAGGTTCTTGATCATTTAGCACCAGTTTTAGAAACTGTGCGTGGCGTTCGCGCTGGTATTGATGAGGACAAGACCTTAATTGGTTTTTGCGGTGCTCCTTGGACCGTTGCCACATATATGCTCGGCGGCCGCGGATCGCCTGACCAAGCAAAAGCAAGATTATTTGCATTGGCGCAACCTGACCTGTTTCAAAAATTGATGGATATATTGGTTGATGCGAGCGCTGAATATTTGTTAGCGCAGTTGGATGCCGGCGCTGACGTGGTTCAGATCTTTGAAAGCTGGGCACTTAATCTTGATGAAGTGAATTTTGAAAACTTTGTGGTGAAACCGACGGTTCGCCTTGTTCAGAAAGTGCGTGAAAAGCGTCCTGATGCGCCTATTATTGGTTTTCCTCGCGGTGCAGCTGCGATGATCCCAGGATATATTAAGGCGACAGGGGTAAATGCTGTTGGTCTAGATTATGCGATGCCGCTGGATTTTGCACGTGAGCACATTTCGCCTTTGGCAACAGTTCAGGGCAATTTGGATCCGCTACGTTTGGTTTCTGGTGGCAAACAAATGCTCGATCGAGCAGATGAGATTTTGCACGCCTTTAAAGGGCGTCCGCATATCTTTAACCTGGGACACGGAATTGTGCCCCAAACGCCAATTGCGAACGTGGAAGCACTTGTGAACCACGTGAAAGGCAACTAGCGCGATGGAATGGGTTAAAGCCTTACATGTGATTTCTGTTATTGCTTGGATGGCAGGTCTTTTGTATCTGCCGCGGCTTTTTGTTTATCATTGTGATGCGGAAGCTGGTTCAAAACAGTCTGAAACCTTTATTGTTATGGAGCGTCGATTGCTTAAGGCGATTATGACTCCGGCTATGATCAGTTCTTGGGTTTTTGGACTGTGGTTGGCTTTTGGTTTTCAGATGGTGGCCATTGACGATATTTGGGCTTGGGTGAAAGGTTTTTCTATCATCGGCCTAACCGGCGTTCATTTTCATCTAGCTTCCTATCAGCGGGCTTTTGCGCAAAATGAAAACACAAAATCTACAAAGTTTTTCCGCATGATCAACGAGGTGCCAACCTTGTTGATGATTGTCATTGTTATCATGGTGATTGTGAAGCCGTTTTAACGTTACGTTTGGTCGCAGGTAATGATTTTTCCTTGTCACACAGGGTTTTTTGCGATATACACCGCCAACTCTAACGAAACACATTGGTCCTTTTAAAGAAATCGACCTCGGTTTACGTCTCCCCACCCCTTAATTGTTATCTGCCAGCCTCAGGGTACGTCCTTTATGCAGAATATGAAGCTCAGCGAGCTTAAGGCTAAAAATCCAGCCGAACTCTTGGCTTTTGCCGAACAGGTAGAAGTTGAAAATGCAAGCACTTTGCGCAAACAGGAATTGATGTTTGCTATATTGAAGCAACTTGCATCTAACGATGTCGACATTACCGGTGAAGGCGTTGTTGAGGTTTTACCGGATGGATTTGGTTTTCTGCGTAGTCCTGATGCGAACTATTTGCCTGGCCCCGATGATATCTATGTAAGTCCTTCGCAAATAAGAAAATTTTCTTTGCGTACTGGGGATACTGTTGAAGGACAAATTCGCTCGCCAAAGGATGGTGAACGTTATTTTGCGCTTTTAAAAGTCAATACAGTTAACTTTGAAGAGCCTGAGCGTGCTCGCCACAAAATCAACTTTGATAACCTAACGCCACTTTATCCGGATGAGCGCTTCAATATGGAAGTGCAGGACCCGGCAGTAAAAGACAAAAGCGCCCGGATTATTGATTTGGTTGCGCCGCTTGGTAAAGGCCAACGTGCATTGATCGTTGCGCCGCCAAGAACTGGTAAAACCGTATTGCTGCAAAATATTGCTCAATCAATCGCGACCAATCATCCAGAGTGTTATTTGATCGTTCTGTTAATTGACGAACGTCCAGAAGAAGTGACCGATATGCAACGTTCTGTGCGCGGTGAGGTTATTTCATCAACATTTGATGAACCGGCCAGTCGACACGTTCAAGTGGCTGAAATGGTTATCGAAAAAGCAAAACGGCTTGTTGAACACAAGCGTGATGTTGTAATCCTCCTCGATTCGATCACCCGTTTGGGTCGTGCTTATAACACTGTTGTACCATCGTCGGGTAAAGTATTGACCGGTGGTGTGGACGCAAATGCACTGCAGCGCCCAAAACGATTCTTTGGTGCTGCGCGTAATATCGAAGATGGCGGCTCTCTGACCATTATTTCTACCGCTTTGATTGATACGGGTAGCCGGATGGATGAAGTGATCTTTGAAGAATTTAAGGGTACAGGTAACTCTGAAATTGTTCTTGATCGCAAAGTTGCTGACAAGCGCGTGTTCCCAGCCATCGACATCACGAAGTCAGGTACACGTAAAGAAGACCTGTTGGTTGCACCTGATCTTTTGAAAAAGATGTATGTGTTGCGCCGTATCTTGAACCCAATGGGCACTGTTGATGCTATTGAGTTCTTGCTCGACAAACTTCGTCAGACAAAAACAAATTCTGACTTCTTTGACTCCATGAATACATAACGAGCCCACAAATGACACAAGGACAGCATCAAGACACCATCGTCGCGCTGTCATCGGGTCAATTGCCGTCGGGTGTTGCTGTAATCCGGGCTTCTGGGCCCGGTGCCAGGACTATTTGCGCGCATTTTGGTATTCTATTACCTGATGCGCGCGTCGCAAAATTTGCGAAACTGATATCGCCAATTGATGGCATTGTCGTTGACGAAGGACTTGTCCTCTTTTTTCCAAATCCAAATAGTTTCAGCGGTGAAGATCTGTTGGAATTGCAGTTGCATGGTAGTCGCGCCGTTGTGCAGTTCGTTTTGGATCAAATGACGGCGTTAGAACATGTTCGTCTTGCAGAACCTGGGGAATTCACCCGTCGAGCGTTTGAGAATGGCAAACTTGATCTAACACGTGTTGAAGGCATTGCTGATCTTATTGATGCTCGAACGGAGAGCCAACGACGTCTCGCTGTTTCGCGTATGCGGGGTGGATTGAACGACAAGATCATAGATTGGCGGCAACAAATGCTTCGTCTTCGCGCAGAAATTGAGGCGCGTCTGGATTTCTCCGACGAAGATGATGTCCCGTTTGATCTTCCACAAAACTATTTGAATGAATTGACCGCGCTGCGAAGCACCATCAATGTTGAGCTACAAAGTTTTGATCATGGGCGGATGATTAGGGAAGGGGTCCGCGTCGCTTTGGTTGGCAAGCCCAATGTTGGCAAGTCTTCGCTCCTTAATTACCTAGCCAGATCAGATACGGCAATTGTCACAGATGTGCCGGGCACCACGCGTGATGTTATCGAAGTGGAAATTGATCTTGATGGGGTTCTATTTGTCTTGGCGGATACGGCAGGCGTAAGAGAAACCATAGATGAAGTGGAACAAATCGGTATTGAGCGTTCAATTCGTTCTGCAAAAAATGCTGATATCGTGATTGGTCTAACAGACGATGGCACGCTTCCTGTTGGCTTTGATTTCGATATGGTAATTGGTACCAAGCGAGATTCACGTGAAACAACCATTGAATGTTTGGATGTGAATTGTGAAATCAGTGTTAAAAGCGGTGAGGGGATTGACGAACTGAAGCGGCTGTTGAAAGCGTGCGTATATGCTGAACATGATTCACGTGAAACAGGTCTAATATCGCATGCACGAGACAAGCAAGCTTTATCACTATCGATTGATGCGCTGGATCGTGCTGCCAATTTGGTGTATGCACCTGAACTCTTAGCAGAAGAACTCAGAATTTCTTCATACAGTTTAGCACGGCTTATTGGTGAAGTTGGTACTGAAGACGTTTTGGATGAGTTGTTTTCCGGCTTCTGTATCGGAAAATGATTCACGTGAAACATAGGTGTTTTGATGGAAAGATTTGACGTCATTATTGTAGGTGGTGGACATGCGGGCTGTGAAGCCGCTGCCGCATCTGCACGCCTTGGTGCACGTACAGCTCTGGTTACTCATAGCCGCGCAAAGATTGGCGAAATGTCTTGTAATCCAGCAATTGGCGGATTGGGAAAAGGCCACTTGGTGCGTGAAATTGATGCGCTTGATGGCTTAATGGCGCGCGTTGCTGACCAGGCCTGCATTCAATATCGGCTGCTCAATCGACGTAAGGGTCCAGCAGTGCGTGGTCCGCGCATGCAGGCAGATCGCAAGCTTTACCGCAATGCCATGCAGGCAGCGATTGCCCAACAATCGAACCTTGCGGTTATTGAAGGTGAAGTTGACGATCTGATCGTAGACAATGGTGTGATCGCTGGTGTCGTGTTGGGGGATAGTACACGGATTGGTGCGCGTGAAGTTGTATTGACAACGGGTACTTTCTTGCGCGGTCTTATCCACTTGGGCGAAAAGCAGATACCTGCGGGTCGCGTGGGTGAAAAGCCAGTGCTTGGCCTATCTAAGCGCTTGGAATCATTGGGACTACAGTTGGGTCGACTAAAGACCGGCACCCCACCTCGGTTAGATCGAAACAGTATAAACTGGGACGTTCTAGAGGTTCAGCATGGCGATGTTGACCTGGAACCCATGTCTGCACTGACTGAGAAGATTACTGTGCAGCAGGTGCCTTGTTACGTTACGCGTACTCATGCAGGTACACATAAGATTATCGAAGACAATCTTTCTAAATCGGCAATGTATTCAGGTCGTATTGAGAGCAAAGGCCCACGCTATTGTCCGTCGATTGAAGATAAGATCGTACGGTTCGCAGATCGAGATTCGCACCAAATTTTCTTAGAACCCGAAGGGTTGGATGACGACAATATCTATCCGAATGGTATTTCGACGAGTTTGCCTGAGGATGTTCAATTGGATATCGTGCGTTCCCTGCCTGGGTGCGAAAATGCTATAATCAATCAGTCTGGCTACGCCATAGAATATGACTATATTGATCCAAGAGAATTGGATCATACGCTGCAATTGAAGAAATTGCTTGGTTTGTCTTTGGCTGGGCAGATTAACGGGACAACCGGCTACGAAGAAGCTGGGGCACAGGGGCTGTTGGCGGGTGCTAATGCGGCAAAGCGTGCAACCGGCGGCGAACCTATCCGGTTTTCTCGGACTGAAAGCTATATAGCTGTGATGGTTGATGATTTGGTGACACGCGGCGTGACAGAACCTTATCGCATGTTTACCAGCCGGGCGGAATTCCGCCTGCATTTGCGTTCTGACAATGCAGATCAACGTTTAACTCAACATGGCATTGATTGTGGTTTAGTTGGCGAAGAGCGCCGACGCGTTTTCGAAGCGCGTATGGCGGCGCTGAATGAAGCCCGATCGCTGCTAGAACGCCTTCAACTGACGCCAACCGAGGCAAAAGCACATGGGATCAAGGTAAATGCTGACGGTGTTCGGCGAAGCGCATTCCAACTGCTCTCCCATCCCGATGTTGAATTGGAGACCATTGCCAGGATTTGGCCAGAGGTAAACAAGTTTACGTCTGACATTTTGGAACAAGTTTGTGTTGATGCTCAATACGCTGTCTATTTGGACCGGCAGCGTGCCGATGTGGAAGCGGTGCGCCGGGATGAAAATCGACGCATTCCCGAAGGCATCGATTATGAAGGCTTAGATGGCCTGTCGAAGGAAATGTGTCAAAAATTGCGTCTTCACAACCCAACGACGATAGCACAGGCACAACGTATTGAAGGCATGACGCCGGCCGCGATTATGCTCATTCTTGCGGCGGCGAAGCGCTGGGATTCACGTGAAACATCTATCGGCAAAGTCGGATAATTCATTATGATCTCGGAACAGGACGCTTTGAAAGAAATTGAAAAGCTCTGTATGGATATGGACCTGTCGACACAAACCATCATTCCAGACCTGCAAAAATACGCACAGGAGCTTGTTCGGTGGCAAAAGGTCAAAAACCTTGTTTCACGTGAAACATTGTCAGAAATTTGGTCCAGACACTTTCTAGATAGTTTTCAACTTGCAAAGCATATAGATCCAAATCGCGGCATTATTCTGGACTATGGAAGTGGCGGGGGATTGCCTGCCATAGTATTGGCAATTGCTTTTAAGCAGACAGACCTTAAGGTTCATCTGATTGAGGCGAATAGCCGTAAATGCTCGTTTTTACGTCATATTTCTCGCACACTTGGCCTAAACTGCACGGTCCACGATGTTCGCGCTGAGTCATTTGTACTGCCCGAGAATGTGTATGTGGGTACAATCACTGCCCGAGGTTTTACGGATTTGTCTTCGATGTTCGAGATTTGTATGCCGCATTTTGGCGTCGATTCGGTGGCCTTATTGCAAAAAGGCCGTGGATATGATGAAGAAATTGCAGCATCGAAGTCAAATTGGAGCTATGATATTGCGACATTTAGCAGTGTTGTAGCACCCGATTCCGTCATATTGGCTATTTCTGGTCTCAAACAGCGCTAAAATCTGTTGTTGGAGGAGCTTGTGGTACAGCCGCGCATTCTTACATTGGCAAACCAGAAGGGTGGCGTTGGTAAAACAACGACCGCTATCAACTTGGCGACGGCACTTGCAGCGATTGGCGAGCGCGTGTTGATTGTTGATATTGACCCTCAAGGCAATGCCAGTACAGGCTTTGGTATTGACCGGCAGGCGCGGCAGTATTCTGCATATGATTTGATGACGGGCGAAGTTGAACTTCAAGACGCCATTGTCAGCACAAATGTGCCAAATGTGGTGGTTGTGCCTTCAACCATGGATCTTTTGGGCCTCGAGATGGCGATTTCTGACCATGGAGACCGGGCGTTTCGTTTGCGCAATGCCTTAAGTAGGGCGGGCGATATCATATTTGATGGTAAGCCAATTACCTACATTTTGATTGATTGTCCGCCATCACTTAACCTGCTTACGATTAATTCTCTGGCGGCGGCTGACGCTGTTTTGGTTCCGATGCAATGTGAGTTCTTCGCGCTCGAAGGGCTAAGTCAGTTGCTACAGACAATTGAGCAAATCAAATCAAGTCTTAATCCTAACCTTTATATTCAAGGTGTGGTTATGACGATGTATGACAAGAGAAATAATCTTTCAAATCAGGTGCTTAGCGATGTGCGGTCGCATCTTGGTGATCTGGTATATGAAACCGTTATCCCAAGAAATGTACGGCTTTCTGAGGCCCCTTCATATGGGAAACCGGCATTGTTATATGATTTGAAATGTGCGGGAAGCCAGGCCTATTTGCATCTGGCCACTGAAGTGATCAAGCGTGAACGTCGATTGACGGCGGCATAGGACGACAAAATGAACGATAAAAACACAAATTCTAGACTTGGTCGTGGTTTGGCAGCCTTGATTGGTGATGTGCCCCCGGTGGAAGCAACACGTATCACAAGCGGTGACGGTATTCGTCGTCTGCCTGTGGAGTTCATTATTGCAAGTCCTAATAACCCACGCCGGCATTTTGCTCCCGAAGACCTGGAAGATCTAACAAATTCGATCCGTGAAAAGGGTGTGATGCAGCCACTGTTGGTGCGTCCGAGCCCGGTTGAGCCGGATCAGTATGAATTGGTGGCTGGTGAGCGCCGCTGGCGTGCAGCGCAGCGAGCTGGTCTACACGAGGTGCCGGTGATTATCCGCGAGGTGGATGATCGTGAGGCACTTGAGCTTGCTATTATTGAAAACGTGCAGCGTGCTGACCTTAATTCTATCGAAGAATCAAAAGGTTATGATCAATTGATGCAGCAGTTTGGCTATACGCAAGCTGATCTGGCCCAAGTGATTGGTAAGAGCCGAAGCCATGTGGCGAATACGCTACGATTGATGAAATTGCCTACTGACGTTCAGCAAGCCGTTTCCGATGGCGCCTTGTCAGCCGGTCACGCCCGGGCATTGATTACAGCTTCAAACCCGAGTGAACTTGCCAAGCGAATAATTGATGGTGGTTTGAGCGTACGTGAAGCTGAGAATTTAGCGCAGAAGCAGGCACAGTCAGAAGCAACAAGCGATAAACCATCCAAATCTGCTAAAGCTGCAAAAGATGCTGACACTTTGGCGCTTGAAAAAACGCTGAGCGATGTGCTGGGGCTAAAAGTATCTATTGATCACAAAGAGCGCGGCGGCAAACTTGAGATTAAATATCGCACGCTTGAACAGTTGGATGACATTTGTCAGCGATTGCAATCTCGATAGACTTTATATGCCTTTTAGGATTGAGATTTTGGGGACGCCAATTTGGCGTCCCTTTTTGTTTCACGGCATTTCGAGCATGTTGTAGGGACTGGGAACAAATTTGAATCGGTGAGCCCCTAAAATGATGAAATTGCAAAAAAGGGGTAGAAATGGGTCGATTTGATGCGATTCCGAACATCACCAAAAACGGCAATTGAAGATAAATTTTATATTTAAATTCAATGAGTTACCTAGAAAACACGTCATAAATGCTGAGTTGTGTTGTGCTGTCTGGTGACTCAGCTTGTCCCATAGGTCAATTAAATTAAATCTGCTCGACGAGAGAGCCGTTTTTTGCAACGCGAAAAACAAAATCTGAGTTGGTTTTATGCAAGCCAAAATGTTTCACGGCAGAATTGAGTGAAACCAAATGACATAGATTTCAGTTGCGCGCCGCAATAGTTGCAATTGCTAACAGGGCTTGTCTTGTGTGCTCGGTGTCCAGATTAGCATTCTTGCGGGTTTCAAGAACGGTGGTTTGTAGACGTGCGCATGCTGCGGCCAGGTTTTGTGCCGACCAAGACCTAACCTGACTTTCCATTGCGCTCTTGCGCGAAAAGTGAACCCGAAACCGGCCGCCGCTTAGAATCTCTTGCAATGTCTTACCTTGATCATAGGCGGCACGCATTTCGCGAAGGTTCGAGAAGTGCATCAGCGAGCGGGTGAGAATTGCCGACGAATGGGTGCCTGAACTAAAGGCGCGGGAAAGTGCGGTGTCCAGTTTTTGAACATGGCCAGTGCCCGCGCTGTCCAAAATTTCGTCCATAGTTTCAGCTGCATTATCGCCGCATAAAACCATCACGTCATTATAGGTGACCTGTTTGCTGTCTTGCGCAAATAGAATTAGCTTTTCAACTTCAAGGCGGGTGATTTGTCGATCGTTGCCCAATACATCGATCAGACCGCGAAGGGCGTCAGAATCAATCGATATTTGCGCCTTTTGAAACATTTCACGCGCGAGCTGCGTTAAGCTGCGCGCATCATCTGCGAAACAAGGGACCGCACGGGCTGTTTTTTGTTTTTCAGCCATTTTGCGCAATGCATCTTTTGGGGTGAGGTTGCCTGCTTCAACAAGCAAAATGGCATCAAAGCCTTCATCTACTGTTTGTTCAATCTCCTTGGCGAAGGCATTGGTGGCGCCGCGTACGCGGATCACACGTTGGTCACCAAACATAGAGGGTGTGTTTGCTTCGACCGATATACGTTCGCCTGGGTTTTCAAAGTCGCCAAACTGTAAGCTGACCAGTGCCATTGGATCAGCATCTTTAGAATGGAAATGTGCCTGCAGGCGGTCTGTGGTTTCACGCACGCGGCCAGCGTCCGGACCATAAATGAGGATCATACCAGCGGTCAGATCAGGTTTTGCAACAAAACCCTCAACGTCGCGTGCTTTCAAAGCCGTCAAGGTTTGTCCTCATTGAGCGCAGCGATGATCAGCAGTTCAATTTGGCGTGCAACGTCCTTGGCCGCGCGCTGATAGGCATCAGCAACGGCGGTATTATTGGCGATATTTTGGCTGCTGTTCTGGTAAACTGCAGATGCAAATCGTTCACCTGCTGCAATTTGTTCGTCTGTATCAATGTTCTTTAGAACGAATTTTGAGCGAACTGTTGCTTCGGTCTCAGAGCGGACAAACTGCGAAGAAACACCATGAATGGCGCGTGTGCTTGTCGATGTTGAAAGCGAGAGCTGGTAGGCAGGGTTCGATGAACGGCCGAGCTTAAATGCCAACTCTTGAATGATTGTCTGCTCTACAACAGAGGCAGGTTTGGTATAGCTGATCTGGTATTTGCTGTTGGTGTTGTCTTGATAGACAGGGGTGAGGGTGCAACCAGCCAGCATAAATATGCTGGCTAGTGCGACGATTGTTTTTCTTTTAGGGCGACTAAACAACGACATTCACAATTCTACCTGGCACGACGATCACCTTTTTGGGTGCTTGCCCATCCAAGATGCGTGAAACCGCATCAAGTGACAAGGCCGCATCTTCAATTTGATCTTTTGGCAGATCCTTCATGACTTCAATTTCGCCACGTCGTTTGCCGTTTACCTGAACAGGCAAGATGATTGTGTCATCTTTGAGATATTGTTCGTCTGCCTCCGGCCAAGTTTCATCGGCCAAAATGGAGGTGTTGCCCAAATGCGCCCAACAGGTTTCGGTGACGTGCGGTACAATTGGATTGCACAATTTCACAAGGAATGTCGTTGCCACGCGGATGGCTGTTCGCTCTTTTACCGAAGGGTTGTGTTTAACAGCGGCAACGGCTTTGCTCAACACGTTGGTTAGCTCGTAAATCAGCGCGATTGCGCGGTTGAACCGTAGGTTCTCATATGAATCTGAGACCTGGTCCACCGCCCGGTGTGCTGCCTTAAGCAAAGCCTCACTATCAAAACTTTCAGTCGCCGAATCTTCATTATTGTCGATGATGGCTTTTGCATCGTCGACCAAGCGCCAGACCTTTTGCACAAAGCGCCAAACGCCTTCAATGCCAGATTCTGTCCATTGCACGTCACGCTCAGGTGGTGAATCAGAAAGCACAAACCATCGTGTTGCATCCGCGCCAAAGCTTTCAGCCATGGCTGTCATGTCAATCACGTTGAGTTTTGACTTTGACATCTTTTCGATGGAGCCAATTTTTAGCTCTTCGCCACTTGCTTTGTGGATCGCTTTGCGCTCGTCACCGCCACCTTCAAAGCTGATTTCTTCGGGCGAAACCCAATCGCCACTGGCGGTCTTGTAGGTTTCGTGGGTCACCATGCCTTGAGTGAACAAACCTTTGAACGGTTCGGTCACGTTCAAATGGCCTGCCTTTTTCATCGCGCGTGCAAAGAAGCGCGAATAAAGGAGGTGCAAAATCGCATGTTCGACGCCGCCAATATATTGATCAACAGGCAACCATTCATCGGCCATTTTTGGGTTCGTCGGAGACGAGGCCGTAGGTGCAGTGAAACGCGCGAAATACCAGGATGAATCAACAAATGTGTCCATCGTATCTGTTTCACGTCGAGCCGACGCCCCACATGTTGGACAGTGCGTGTCTTTCCAAGTCGGGTGGTGATCAAGCGGATTACCCGGTTTATCAAAGCTGACATCTTCGGGCAGTTTAACGGGCAAGTCTTCATCAGGAACCGGAACGATGCCGCAATTATCGCAATGGATAATTGGGATCGGACAACCCCAATAGCGTTGGCGCGAAATGCCCCAATCGCGCAAACGGTAATTCACTTTGCGCTCGCCTTGCACCTGTCCGTTGGTATCAACATTTGCCAATCGGTTGGCAACTTCGTCAAAGGCTTCTTGCGGTGTCATACCATCAAGGAAGGATGAGTTGATCATCACTCCTTCACCGGTATAGGCCTCGTTTTCGATCGCAAAGCTGGAAGCGTCTTCACCCTCAGGCATCACAACTGCTTTCACCGGCAAATCATATTTGCGGGCAAAATCCAAATCGCGTTGGTCACCAGAAGGGCAGCCAAAAATTGCGCCGGTGCCATAGTCCATCAGAACGAAGTTGGCGACATAGATTGGTAGGGTCCAGTTTTCGTCAAACGGGTGTTTCACGTGAATCCCAGTATTGAAACCTCGTTTTTCCGCGGTTTCCAAAGCGGCAACTGATGTGCCCAAACGGCGGCATTCTTCAATGAAGTCCTGCAATTCCGGATTTGATTTTGCGGCTTCTTGTGCCAACGGGTGGTCAGCCGCGACCGCCATAAAGCTTGCGCCAAAAATGGTATCTGGGCGCGTGGTGTAAACTTCAAGATCGCAATAACCTTCGGGCGCCGTTGCTGCATCCAACTCCCAACGAATGGTCAGGCCTTCGGATTTGCCAATCCAGTTCTTTTGCATCAAGCGAACTTTTTCGGGCCAATCATTTAGATTGTCGATTTCGTTCAACAAGTCCTCGGCATAGTCCGTGATTTTGAAGAACCATTGGGTCAATTCTTTTTGTTCAACCAATGCGCCTGACCGCCAACCGCGGCCATCAATCACCTGCTCGTTGGCAAGCACAGTGTGGTCAACAGGGTCCCAATTCACTTTTGAACTTTTGCGATAAATTAGGTCGTTGCTCAAAAAGTCGATGAATAGCTTTTGCTGCTGCGCGTAATATTCTGGATCACAGGTGGCAAATTCCCGCGTCCAATCAAGGCTGAAACCCATCGATTGAAGCTGTGTTTTCATCGAGGCGATGTTTTGGTAGGTCCAGCTCTTTGGATGCGCGTCATTTTTCATGGCGGCGTTTTCAGCCGGCATGCCGAATGCATCCCAGCCCATTGGGTGCAAAACGTTAAAGCCTTTGGCGCGTTTATACCGCGCGATCACATCACCCATCGTATAGTTACGGGCATGACCCACATGGCAACGGCCGGACGGGTAGGGGAACATCTCAAGGACGTAATATTTCTCGCGATCATCTTCATTGGATGAAACAAAGCTTTTGCGCTCGTCCCAAACTTTTTGCCAATGGGGTTCACTCTCGCGCGGATTATACCGTTCTGAATTGTTGCCGGTCACGTCTTCGGGTCCTTTTAGGTCGTCATTTTCGATCGGGTCTTTTTCCCCATCTTCAAGCGTTACACGGACCTTCACCAGATTTGGGGGGTGGGGTCAATATAGATTGCCTTCGAATCGTTGCCCCGTGGCGAAAAATGATTCAAATAGAGGGGTGGAAGTGATTTGAGGTGCATTATGGGCGTTGCGCAATTAGATGAAGTTAATAACCGGATCGCTGAAGCAGCGAAGCGTTTTGGCCCGCTTGATGACAATGCGCCAAAGCCAAAGCTGATCGCTGTTTCAAAAACATTTGCGGCCGAAGACATTCAGCCGATCCTGGAAGCTGGGCAAGTTGATTTTGGTGAAAACCGGGTCCAAGAAGCGCAAGGCAAATGGCCGACATTGAAGGAAGCTTTTCCAAATACGGTTTTGCATTTGATTGGCCCGTTGCAAACCAACAAGGTGAAAGATGCGGTTCAGCTATTTGATGTGATCCATTCGGTGGATCGGGAGAAATTGGCTAAATCGCTTGCCAAAGAATTTGCGGCCACAGGAAAGAATCTTCCTGTGTTCATTCAGGTCAATATTGGTGAGGAACCGCAAAAGGCTGGCATCGCTCCAGAAGATGCGGTGGCGTTCGTGGCGCTTTGCCAAAATACTTACAATTTGGATGTGCGTGGATTGATGTGCATCCCGCCAGCCGGGGAGCCGGCAGCGCCTTATTTTGCACAATTGGCGGGTCTGGCAAAGCAGGCGAATTTAAATGAATTGTCTATGGGCATGAGCGCTGACTTTGACACTGCGGTAGAGATGGGCGCAACATATGTGCGCGTAGGGTCAGCGATATTTGGGCAACGTGACTACCCTTAGACGTTAACCAACACAAAAATCACACAAGCTTGTGATTGGGATGTTAACGCTGAATACCTACATTAGAGACAAATGAAATTTTGGTGATGGCCAACGAAGGGCAATAATATGAATAAGCGTCGGCTTTTGATTGTGGATGATGAAGATGAATTGCGCCAATCATTGGTGGATCAGTTGTCCCACTATCGCGAATTTGAAATCACCCAAGGGGCGGATGCCGCCACAGCGCTGCGCGAAGTCAAAGCCGCGCCATTTGATCTGGTGCTGCTAGATGTTGGTCTGCCCGATATGGATGGGCGCGAAGCGGTTAAGATCATGCGCCAAGATGGTTTTAAGAGTCCAATTCTAATGCTCACCGGACACGATAGCGATTCCGATGAAATTCTTGGGCTTGAAAGTGGTGCAAACGATTATGTCACCAAGCCGTTTCGTTTCTCAGTTTTACTTGCGCGGGTGCGCGCATTGTTGCGCCAGCATGATCAAAGTGAAGATGTGGTATTCACTATCGGGCAATATAATTTTCAACCCGCAACCAAAACGCTTGAAAGTGAAGATGGGTCAAAGGTCCGCTTAACCGATAAAGAGACGTCGATTTTGAAGTTCCTTTATCGTCAGGGTTCAAAAACCGTATCGCGCGACATCTTGTTGCAAGAGGTTTGGGGTTACAATAATCGGGTGACAACGCACACGCTTGAGACACACATTTATCGCTTGCGACAGAAAATTGAACGTGATCCAAGTAATGCAAGATTGTTGGTCACGGAAGAGGGCGGTTATCGCCTGGTGCCATAAGGGCAGGGATTGGTATGTCGCTGGATGAAATCACCGCAATATTGAAACTGGCGGACCCATTTCAAACGCTCAATGAAGAGCAGCTAAAGCTTATTGGGTTTGTTAGTGACAGCCGAAAATTGGCAGCTGATGAAGTGTTGTTCTCAGAAGGGGCAATTGCGGATGGCGCTTATATTTTGGTGACGGGCGCTTTGCAGTCGACACATGAAGGCGCAAAGTCCGAAGGGCCAATATTGCGCGAGAAGGGCACGACCTTTGGTGAATTGGCATTGATCGTTGATAAACCACGCCCAGCTTCAGTGACGGCGCTTTCAAATACCGAGTTGGTATTTGTTCCGCGCAAACACTTTAAGCGCTTGATGGAGAACTATCCTGAACTGGCTTCAAAGGTAGCTGCGCGGATCAAGATGTCGATCTCGCGCTATGTCCATGCTCTCGGTTCAGCAGACGTCCACTAACCCGCCTATCCAAAACGCGAAATAATGGGCACGTGGTCAGAAGGCTTTTCTGTCCAGCCGCGGGCATCGCGCAACACAATAGTTTCAGTGCTGTGTTCTGCTACATCGGGTGTTGACCAAATATGATCGAGACGGCGGCCCTTGTTTGATGCGCTCCAATCTTTCGAGCGGTAGCTCCACCAGCTAAACAGTTTTTCCTCATGTGGGATATGCTTGCGTACCACATCAACCCAATTGCGACGCGCCTGCAATGCATCTAAAAACTCAGTTTCGATTGGGGTGTGGCTGACCACTTTTAGAAGCTGCTTGTGGGACCACACATCGTTTTCGTGTGGAGCGATATTGAAATCACCAACGATCACATGACCATTGTCGAAATCTTGATGGTCGAACCAGTCTTGCAGCTCGTTCAAGAAATCGAGCTTGTGTTTGAACTTTGGGTTTTTGACCGGATCGGCTTCGTCGCCACCTGCAGGGATATAAAAATTGTGGATGCGGGTTTTGCCTGAAGGGGCATCAACGACACCACTTATGTGACGGGCGTCACCCATTTGGCAGAACTCGCGAGCATGATGATCTTCAAGCGGAATGCGAGAAACGATGGCGACACCGTGATAGCTTTTTTGGCCGTTCACCGCTTGGTAGGTGTAGCCGGATTCTTCAAATGCTTTAGTGGGGAACTGATCGTTCTGGCATTTGATTTCTTGTAGGCACAAAACATCAGGTTGGTGATCGGACAAAAAATCCTGCACCATTGGCAAGCGCAAACGCACAGAATTGATGTTCCAAGTGGCTACTGAAATCGACATAAATCTTCCCCGCTGATTGTTGAGCGAATCGCCAACAAACTAATATTGGCAAATTGGCAGGCAGGGTCCAGCCGTTTTTGACCCCTGACTTATTTATAGTCGGGCAAGTAGAAATAGGCTTTAGGGATATCGATCTCTGTGGTCGTGTCATAGATCGAAAATGTCACCTCATTGCCATTGGGCTCAGTGAGGGTCCATTGTTCAATCTCTTTTGTTTCCAGATTGAAGATCATGGTGACAGAAACTGGGCCAGCGGGCGTCTCGTCTGAAACACCTACCGCAATCATTTCTTCGGTCTTGATGACGTCGGTAATATTGGCGGAAAAGAGATCAATCTCGTCCGATAGGAATTGACGCAACGGCACCCGGGATTGCGGATAAGCGAACTTTGATTGCTCTTTGCGGTTAATGACATAGAAGCCTTTGCCAACGGAAATGACCTCTTCATAAGAAGGGGGGGCATATTTGAAGCGGATTTTGTTTGGCCGCTTGAGGTAAAAAATACCTTCGCTTCGATTGCCACCGCTATCCAATTGCAAGAAACGTCCGGCCATTTGTTCGACGCCAGAATGGTGTTGGCTAATGTCGGTAATGATTTGAATTTCTTCTTCGGTCAATGGCCGTTCCAGCGAGGAGCTGGCTGTTGCCATGCTGAGAAAAAGTCCGAAGGCTAGAAGAGCTTTTGCAATGGGGCGCATAGTTATTTCGCAAATCTTTTGGTGTCGTTCAGGAGCACTGATAGGTGCACATTATGGCATTAAGATGAGGGCGCCGCGCAAAAGTTTCACGTGAATCAGAACGGCGCTTCTTCGTCTCCACCCACCAGCACTTCGCGCTTGCCCGCATGGTTGGCCGGGGAGATGACCCCTTCTTGTTCCATACGTTCGATCAGCGTGGCGGCGCGGTTGTAGCCAATAGAGAGGCGGCGTTGGATATAGCTCGTAGAGGCTTTGCGATCCGACAAAACAATATTGACGGCCTTGTCGTATAATTCATCGCCTGAATTGCCCAAGTTGGAGTTGCCAACGCCAGCGTCCTCTTCGCTCTCTTCAGTCACGCTTTCAAGATATTCAGGCGAGCCTTGAGCCTTAAGGTGGTTTACGACGGTTTCAACTTCAGCGTCTGCCACGAACGGTCCGTGCAAACGTTTGGTGCGACCGCCGCCTGCCATATAGAGCATGTCACCCATGCCGAGCAATTGCTCCGCGCCTTGCTCGCCAAGAATGGTGCGGCTATCGATTTTCGAAGTCACCTGGAACGAAATCCGTGTTGGGAAGTTGGCTTTGATCGTGCCCGTGATCACATCAACCGATGGGCGCTGTGTCGCCATAATGAGGTGAATGCCAGCGGCACGTGCCATTTGCGCCAAGCGCTGGATCGCGCCTTCAATGTCTTTGCCCGCGACCATCATAAGGTCGGCCATCTCGTCAACGATCACCACGATAAATGGTAATGGTTCGAGATCAAATTCTTCGCTTTCAAAAATCGCTTCGCCCGTTTCTTTGTCGAAACCGGTTTGAACGGTGCGGGTGATGATCTCACCCTTCTTCTTTGATTCAGCAACTTTTTGGTTGAAGCCATCAATGTTGCGCACGCCGATTTTTGACATCTTTTTATAGCGATCTTCCATCTCGCGTACGGCCCATTTAAGCGCCGTTACAGCCTTGGCTGGATCGGTCACCACAGGGGTGAGCAGATGTGGAATGCCATCATAGATCGAAAGCTCGAGCATTTTTGGATCGATCATGATCAAACGACATTGCTCTGGCGTCCAACGATAAAGGAGCGAGAGAATAAATGTGTTCACCGCAACTGATTTACCTGAACCGGTGGTACCAGCGATCAGCAAGTGCGGCATGCGGGCCAGGTCGGCGATGACGGGTTCGCCACCGATGGTTTTGCCCAAGCAAAGTGGCAGCTTGCCTTTGACCTTTTCAAAGTCCGCTGAGCCGAGCATTTCGCGCAGATAAACTGTTTCGCGGGTTTTGTTTGGCAACTCGATGCCAATGGCGTTGCGCCCGGGCACTACGGCGACACGCGCAGATATGGCGCTCATGGAGCGGGCGATATCGTCGGCCAAGCCAATCACGCGAGATGATTTGATGCCGGGTGCGGGTTCCAATTCGTAAAGCGTTACAACCGGGCCAGGACGAACATTGATGATGTCACCGCGTACGCCAAAGTCTTCCAATACGCCTTCCAGGAGCCGCGCATTTTCTTCCAAGACTTCTGGCAAATGTTCGCGCGCGGTTTTGGTGGTTGGCGGTTCAGCCATATAGCTGAGCTCTGGCAATTCAAATGTGTCATTGCCAAGAAAGCTTTGCTGCGCTTCAGCCACCATCCGACGACCAGGCGCTGGCCGTGGCGCCGGTGCGGCAACGCGCGGGCTTGGTTTGGCAGATGCGGCTGACGGTGCTGCAGGTTGCGTCGGTGCGGGATTTTCATGTTCTGGCGCAGCATAAGGCTGCGCATATTCGGCCGGGTCCACATCAACATAGTCGTCAGGATATTGATCTGTGGGACCTTCAGCCCAGTTGGCTTGGTCGGGCGATGGCGCATTTGGACCTTCAAACCGCGGCTCAATTCGACGTTGATGCTGTTGAGCTTGGGCTGGGTGTGGGTTGTGTAGAGCCGGTTCGTGCTCACCTTGTCGCCAAGGTTGCTCTTCGGCCTGTTGCTTTTCAGCCTTGCGGGCAGCCCAGGACTTTTTGATGCTCACATGGGTTGAAAAGATCACATGGGTGATTGCGCCAAGTAGAATGGTGAACATGGCAGTGAGTTTTGCCCCAATCCATTGGATCAGCGTTTTTGGCTCGTCGGATTTCTGGTCAGTCGTGGCAACAGCATTGGCGTCTTGGGTTTCAAGACCAAAGCGCGCGCCAGCTCTGACGGCCATCCAAAAACTGACGAGGGCAGGGGTTGCTAGAATAACAGCGAATAACCAACCCGCCGCCTGAAGCACTTCAGGTCCAACAACAAAACTGGCAACCGCAGAAAAACCAAGGCCGATGATTCCACCCAAGCCTGTTGGCAGGGGCCAGCTGGTTGGAGAAGGGATGAAGGCAAGAACGCCACAAGTTAAAAACAACGCGCAGGCCCACATCAATACGCGCAGTCCAAAACCCAAAGGCACTTTTTTGCGCACAAGAGACAAAGACCAAATCGCCGGGGGGATGATGTAGAGGATGCCACCTAGGCCAAAAAATTGCAGCATAATGTCCGCAACTACGGCGCCGGGATAGCCAAGCCAATTGTTCACGGCTTCGCTTGAAGCATAGCTCAAACTTGGATCATTTACCGACCATGACATCAGCGCAAAAATGATGAAGGCGACAGAGACCAAACAAAGAATACCGATCAAGCGCAGTGGGATTTTCACAGCGATTGCGGTTTGGGCGTCTTGATGTTTTTCCAAAGCGGACGATGTATGAACAGACAAGGATCGATCTCGTTTTACGCACTAACTCAATCGTCAGACTAGATCGCCATGGTTAATTTGTGGCTAACTTTTGACAGAAAAATGGGCCCAAGCGGGAATGCCGCTGGGCCCAGTTTCTTGTCAATATGCGCTCACACAATTGACAGATTTGGGAGGGGTTTGAGTGTTAGAACTCTGGGTATGCCTCAACGCCCACTTCAGCTTTATCAAGCCCAAGCGCTTCGTCTTCAGCGGATACGCGGATACCCATTGTTGCTTTAAGGACAAACCAGATCACACCTGAAAGGATCATTGTGAAGGCGCCAATGGCAACGATGCCTACGATTTGTGTGCCGTAGTTGCCTGAACCTGAAAGTGGAGTGATGA
This sequence comes from Maritalea porphyrae, assembly GCF_030159895.1. Classification (GTDB taxonomy): domain Bacteria; phylum Pseudomonadota; class Alphaproteobacteria; order Rhizobiales; family Devosiaceae; genus Maritalea; species Maritalea porphyrae. The sequence continues at coordinate 382,869 of NZ_BSNI01000002.1, read as the reverse complement.
ATGTGCCCCAGATACCTGCAAGCAAGTGAACAGGGATCGCACCAACCACGTCGTCAATTTTCAGTTTGTCGAGCAATGGCACAGCAAAGATCACGATCACACCACCGATGGCACCGATGAACAATGCAGCAGGTACGCTTGGTGCAAGTGGTTCAGCTGTAATGGAAACCAAGCCAGCCAAAGCGCCGTTGATGACCATGGTCACGTCGATCTTTTTGTAGATCACTTGTAGCAAGATGATTGTTGTCACAGCACCGGCAGCAGCAGCAAGGTTTGTGTTTACAAAGATGCGTGAAACATCGCCAGCATCAGCAATGGTGCCCAAAGCAAGTTGAGATGCGCCGTTAAAGCCGAACCAACCAAGCCACAGGATAAACATACCCAATGTTGCAAGTGGGATAGATGAACCAGGCATTGGTGTTACTTCACCATTTGGACCATAACGTCCAGCACGAGCACCCAGGATAAGTGCGCCAGCAAGAGCAGCCCAACCACCAACAGAGTGAACCAATGTTGAACCAGCGAAATCTGAGAAGCCCATTTCAGCCAACCAGCCGCCGCCCCACTGCCAAGAGCCAGTGATTGGGTAAAGGATACCAGTTAGGATTGCAGTGAAGATGATGAACGGCCAGAACTTAATGCGCTCGGCCAATGTGCCTGAAACGATTGAAGCTGTTGTGGCACAGAACACCATTTGGAAGAACCAATCAGAGGCAACTGAATAGCCTGCGCTACCATCATCGGCGCCTGGCGCTGGGAAATTGTACCAACCGAAGCTGCCCATGAAGCCGCCATCAACGCCTGTATACATAAGGTTGTAGCCAGTGAACCAGAACATGATGCCGGCAACTGAATAAAGCGCGATGTTTTTCAAGCCCTGCATGGATACGTTTTTCTGACGCACCAAGCCCATTTCAAGCATGGCGAAACCAGCGGCCATCCACATGACAAGGAAACCACCCACCAAGAAGAGCAGGGTGTTAAAGATATTGATATATTCAGGCGCTGCTTCTTGAGCAAATGCCGGTGCGCTTAGTGCTGCCAACATTGTTGGTACGGCGAGCGCTAGGATTGTTTTTTTCTTATTGTTGATCATTTTTTGGACCTCCAAAATGTCCTTCAATGGGTTCAAAGTGCTTCCGTGCCGCGTTCGCCTGTGCGGATGCGGATTGCGTCTTCCAAGTCGAGAACAAAAATCTTGCCGTCACCGATGCGGCCCGAACGAGCGGCTTCAGACACCAAGTCGATCACTTCGCTGAGTTGATCGGCAGTTACTGCGACTTCCACTTTGAGTTTTGGGATGAAGTTCACGGCATATTCGGCGCCGCGATAAATTTCTGTGTGGCCTTTTTGACGACCATAACCGCGCACCTCGGTGACGGTCATGCCATGAATGTCCTTGGCGCTGAGGGCATTGCGCACAGCGTCCAAGCGAGAGGGTTTGATGATTGCAGCGAGTAGTTTCATGAGCAAAATCCTTTGCAAGCGGCGTTTTTCCTGCCCCTTACCCAACAAGTTGCGTGCCAAACTGAATTGTAACTATCTAAATTGTTGAATCTTTTGCTTGAATCGGGATCTAAGACTCAATTGGTCTGCAGCTACGCATTTTCACTAATGATTAATTTATGTGCAGAATCAAATCAGTGACTAAAAAATGAACAGCGTGCGACAAAGCAGTTCTTGCCCGTGCAGGGAAAGAGATTAGAATGCACTACAGATGATTTGCGAGAAATGATGATGGCGAAGACAGCAAAATTTGACGTGATGATTGTTGGGGCAGGGCCAGTGGGTTTGACCATGGCGTTAGCGCTAAAACGATTCTCGCCTGAAATGCGGGTTGCCATTAATGATGTGCGCCCCTTGGTGGTCCCCAAGGATGAGCGCTCTTCGGCCTTGGCGCTGGGGGTCACATCGGTATTTGAGGCGCTCGGCGTTTGGGATCAAATGACGAGCGAAGCCGAACCCATCAAGGGCATGAAAATCACCGATAGTGATGATGCGGATATTTTCCGCCCCTTGTTCCTTAAATTCGAAGGTGATGTGAAACCGGGCAAGCCGTTTGCGCATATGGTGCCTAATCGTGTGACGTTGAAAGCGTTGATCGACGCTGTTGAAGAATCAGGTGTTGAGATTTTTGCGCCAAACCCCGCCACAGACTTTGAGTTTGAAGCTTCGCATGTGGATGTGACGTTGGAAGATGGCACGCAGATCGAAACCAGTTTGGTGATCGCCGCAGATGGCGCGCGTTCTGCCCTTCGTGAGCGGATGAAAATTGGCACCGTTGGGCACGATTATAAACAGTCAGGTATCGTGACGACTTTTGCGCACGAACTAGATCATCATCAAATCGCTTACGAGCATTTTCTACCCGCAGGTCCTTTTGCCACTTTGCCTCTGCCCAACAAACGCTCGAGCTTGGTTTGGACGGAATGTAGCCAAGATGTTCAGCAATATTTGGATATGGATTTGGATGCTGTCGCGAGGGAAATTGAAAAGCGTATGGGGTCAAGCTTTGGCAAGGTCACAGTGGAAGCGCCATTGCAGGCCTTTCCTTTGAAGTTGCAAATTGCCAAGAGTTTTTTCGCTAATCGAGTTGCGCTTATCGGCGATGCTGCTCATGTGGTGCACCCGATTGCGGGGCAGGGCATGAATTTGGGTATCAAGGATGTGGCGGCTTTGGCTGAAGTGTTAATCCTCGCCATGCGGCACGGCGAAGATATTGGTCACGAAGCCGTATTAGAGCGCTATGAGAAGTGGCGCCGGGTTGATATTGGCCTAATGGCTGTTGCAACCGATGGACTAAACAAGTTGTTTTCAAACAATTTGCCTCCGCTTCGGGTGTTGCGCGACTTTGGGCTTGGGGTGGTGGATCGACTACCCATTCTCAAAAATGCCTTCATTGGGCATGCTGCCGCTGCCCAAAGCAATGGCCCGCGCTTGCTCAGCGGGCGGCCGATCTAGCGGCTTGGTTTCAAATTATTTCTGATTGGGGTTACGCTGCTCTTCGTCATTGAGCTGTCGCGCCTCGTCCAATATCAACAGAGGCACATTGTTGCGAATTGGAAATGCCAGCCGCGCGGCATAGGATATCAATTCACTTTTGTCTTTTGACCATTCGAGCCGGGTCTTGGTGAATGGGCACACCATCATCTCCAGCATCTTTGGGTCAAGTTTTGGAGATTGCTTGGTCATTATTGCATGGTGATGTTGGCGTCTTGGCGCGACATTTCGATCTCAGCAAACGCCATGAGCATTTCAGCACGGGTGGCCAACGTCTCAGCTTCCAATAGGGCTTGTCTTTCACGCGCTGCATATGGGCTGGCCATCGAACATGTGTTGATCAGATCTTCCAAGCCAGCTTCGTTGATCTCGTCCCAATCCAATTCAAAATCTGCAAATTCAGCGTAAGAGCGCAGCAAGTTCACAAAGCGGGCGCGATCAATATTGTTTTCGCCGAAACCGGCAATCAAATCGGTTTTGAAGGCTGAGGTGCTTATGTTGCCCACGCGATAAGGCAAACCGGATTGGTCTTGCTCGCTTTCAAGCGCAAACCGGCAAAGTCCGGTTAAACCGATCATGTAGCGATCTTCTTCGATTTCTTCAAAGTGGGTGATTTTACCCAATGTGCCGATGGATTGAAGCTCTGGCTTGTCAGCTTCATCACCATCGTTTTGTGGCTGGATGAGGCCAATCAGTCGATTGGTGGCAAAAGCATCGTCGACCATTTGCAAATAACGCGGTTCAAAAATATTGAGCGGCAGCACAGCGCGCGGAAATAACAGCGCGCCTTCAAGTGGAAATAGTGAGACCGTTTTTGTTGCGACAAGCTTGTCGTTTTTTGAAGAGCCCATAAAGATATATTACCTTAAAAGGGCTTAGCTGAAAAGCACAGCCGACAGCATGCGACGGCCTTTGACGGATGCAGGGTCCATCGGTCCCCAGGCTTCAAACAGCTCCAAAAGCTTTGTGCGCGCACCGTCTTCATTCCAGTCGCGATCCTTTTTGATGATCGCCACCAAGTTTTCAGCAGCTTTTAACTTGTCACCAGCCGCATTGTAAGCAATTGCGAGATCAAAGCGCATTTGGTGATTTTCTGGATCGGCAGCGAGTTTGGCTTCAAGCGCATCGGTTTCTTCAAGCCCTTCAGCTTCCGCCGCCAAATTTAGCGCCGCGTTCAGCTTTTGATAGCTTTCAAGCATTTGCCCTTCTTCACTCACGGCCATTAATGTCTGTTGTGCTTTGTCATTATCGCCAAGTTTCACGTGAATCGTTGCGATGCCGATAATCGCTTCATCGTTTTGCTGATCGAATTGCAAAATTTGCGAGTAAATTTGGGAGGCGGTGGCAAAGTCGCCAGCATCCATTGCGCCCTGAGCTTGTTCAAGCGCCGCTGCGATTTGCGCCGCAGGATCTTCTGGAGCAGGGGGGGCAGCCTTAAGTACCTTGTCAATAAAGGCGTTGATTTCGCTTTCAGGGATCGCGCCCATAAATCCATCAACCGGGCGACCGCCAACAAAGGCAATAACTGCAGGGATGGATTGGATGCCCATTTGCCCAGCAATGGCTTGGTTTTGGTCGATATCAACTTTGACCAATTTTACCTTGCCGCCAGCATTTGTTACCGCGCGCTCAATCATTGGGCCCAATTGCTTGCACGGGCCACACCATGGTGCCCAGAAGTCAACAAGAACTGGAACTTGCTGAGAGGCTTCAAGTACATCTGCCGCAAAATTCTGCGTGTCCGAATCTTTTATCAGATCCGCTGATTGCGCTGGCGCGGCACCATTAATAAGATCTGAGGTTATCATTGAATTCCATTCATCGAATTTGCGTTTTGCGATTGATTGCCAATTTGGTTCTTTCTTGCGACAAAAACAAGGCGCTGGCTAGGCCTTGGGGCCAATCAATTTTCAATTTCGGGGGTAATTTTGCCGCGTGATCATGGTTTTTTTTGTTTGAGTCAAAAAAGGTGAAAAATATGGCTTGCAATTGCTAAAAGGTTTGGGCATATAAGCGCGCACCAGCCACGTTGAAAAAAACGCACATAGGCTTGGTACGGATGCGGGCGTAGCTCAGTGGTAGAGCACAACCTTGCCAAGGTTGGGGTCGTGAGTTCGAATCTCATCGCCCGCTCCAAATTTTCTCCCAATAGCAGAACTATTTTAAGTGCGAATAATACCGCATTTCTGACTCGCGCTCCGCGCGCGTGCGCGTTTCTACGTATGAGCGCGCGCAACAGATCACGCACGATTTTCAACAAATTTGTTATCGATCCAGTTTGCTCAAAGCCCCGTAACCCTCTCCGACACGTCAATCGTGCAACGGTGACCCACGGTTTGGGTTTTGAAAACGAACTTGGAGATACATCATGCGGAAATCAATTATTGGTGCAGCTTTGGCATTGAGCGTAGCGGTAGCCCCAGCAGCTTATGCGGGCAATATTGTGGAAACAGCTCAAGAAGCGGGTGCATTCAACACACTATTGGCAGCAGCAGGCGCTGCAGGTTTGGCCGGTGCGTTGGCCGACGGCGAAAACCTAACCGTTTTTGCGCCAACTGACGAAGCGTTCGCAGCATTGCCAGAAGGCACAGTGGAAACCCTTTTGAAGCCAGAGAACAAGCAACAGCTGATCGACATTCTTTCATACCATGTTCTGCCTGTAAAAATTACATCATCTGAATTGCCAGCGGGCACGAATGATGTAGCAACCTTGAAAAAGGGTGGTGATGAAACAGTGACCGTTTCCGTGATGGGCGGCAAAGTGATGGTCGATGGTGCCACAGTCGTGACTGCTGATGTGATGGCAGACAATGGTGTAATCCATGTGATCGACAAAGTGATTTTGCCATCTGACTAAGGTCAAATTGTAATTATGGGGGCGGTCAACTGGCCGCCTTCTTTGTTTAGCAAATGAGGGCAGCTCGTTGAATAGGGCCGCATTTGCACAGTATTCCAATTTCGGAGATTAATATGCGGAAGATTCTTTTGAGCGCCGTTTTAGGACTAGGCGTTATTTCAGCCCCGGCAGCTTATGCGGGTAATATTGTGGAAACAGCGCAAGAAGCGGGTGTTTTTAACACACTTTTGGCAGCAGCAGGCGCTGCAGGTTTGGCCGGTGCGTTGGCCGATGGTGAAAACTTAACAGTATTTGCACCAACTGATGAAGCGTTCGCAGCTTTGCCAGCGGGCACAGTGGAAACGCTTTTGAAGCCAGAGAACAAGCAACAGCTGATCGACATTCTTTCATACCATGTTCTGCCACGTAAATTTACATCCAACATGTTACCTGGTCGTACGATCCACGTGAAAACCATTAAGCAAGGCGGCGATATTTTGCTCGCTGTTGGTGTGGAAAATGGCAGTGTTATGATTGACGATGCGAAAGTGATTACGGCGGACATTATGGCAGACAATGGTGTGATCCATGTGATCGACAAAGTGATTTTGCCATCTGACTAAGCTCTTCAACATCGCATGAAGAGGCATTTTAAAAGGGTGCTGCGCAAGCAGCGCCCTTTTTATCGATCTAGTTTTGATTTTTTCGGTGCCAGCAAAATATTGGTTTCGGTGAGCGACACCCCTTCAATCAAACGAATACGGCGTAAGACATCATCAAACTCGATTAAGTCTGCGGTCTCCAGCTCAGCAATTAGATCCCACTTGCCGTTGGTGGTGTGCAAAGAGCGCACTTGTGGCAGGCCCATCATAGAGCGCACCACCGCGTCGGCGCTGCGTCCTCCCACCTCAATCAACGCAATGGCATGAATGGATTTGTCATCGCTGGGTGAGCCAGTGATGATTGTAAAGCCAGCAATTACACCCGTGCCGACCAGCCGGTCGATGCGCGACTTTGCGGTTGCGCGTGAGATATTGAGCGTCATCGCAATAGTTGCAATAGGCGTGCGGGCATCGTGGCGCAACAGTGAGATTAGTTTGTTATCGAGGTCATCCATTGATCATTTTGCTCATTTTGGTGCAGCATTTTGACAAAGGATATATCAGATTTGCACATATTTCCATCTATTCGTTGTACGCAATTGGGTTCTATGCTGGCTATAACCAGAAACAAAGAGTTCTGGGCAAAAAGAGCTAGGGTACATTTATGGTTGAGCATACTTCACGCGGGTCAGTTGCGCTGATCGGCGCGCCTGTTGACGGCGGCGCAGGACTTTCGGGTTGTATTATGGGGCCCGCTGCATTGCGGGTTGCGGGCTTGGCCACATCGTTAGCCGATCTTGGGGTTGAGGTGCGCGATCTAGGGGATGTGACACCGGACCAGGTGTCGCTCAAATTGGCAGGCGCGACCCATCATGAAAATGAAGTGGCAGGCTTTGCCCGCGCACTCAACCGCCAAGGTTATGAAGCTCTAAAATCTGGTGCCACGCCGATATTTATGGGCGGTGACCATTCCCTTTCAATGGGGTCAGTGACTGGCGTTGCCAAATATGCAGCAGAGCAGGGAAAGAAGTTGCATGTTTTGTGGCTCGATGCACACCCTGATTATAATACCCCGGACACTTCAACCTCAGGAAACATGCACGGCATGTCTGCCGCTCTGTTCTGTGGTGAACCCGGCTTTGATGGCGTACTTGACGAGCCTATTCATCCTGTAGATCCAAAGAATTATCACGTATTTGGTGCGCGCTCGATTGATGAAGATGAGGGCACCTTGCTGCTCAAACGTGGCGTCAATGTAATGGATATGCGTCGGATTGATGAGCGCGGTGTTGTTGCGCTAATCAATGGCGTTTTGGACGCGGTTCGTGCGGACGATGCGATGTTTCACGTGAGTCTTGATGTGGATTTCCTTGATCCGCAATTTGCACCCGGTGTTGGCACAACGGTTCCAGGCGGTGCGACCTATCGCGAAGCGCATTTGGCGATGGAAATGATCTGCGATAGCGGATTGATGAGCTCGATGGATTTGGTTGAGTTGAACCCTTACCTTGACGATCGGGGCAAGAGTGCGCGCATGTTGGTGGCTTTGACCGAAAGTGGCTTTGGACGTCGGGTCTTTGACCGTCCAACATCTACCGGCTAGTTCCAGCTACTCTTTTACGGTTTCCATCGCCACAAATGTCGAGGTTTGCGCCACATGGGGCAGGGCGGAGATGACTTCGCCCAAAACCCGTCGATAGGCTGAAATGTCTTTGGTTCTGACTTTCAATAAATAGTCAAAGCTTGCTGCAATCATGTGGCATTGCGCAATTTCAGGGGTTTGCCGCACGGCATCGTTGAACGCATCAAGCGCAGCGGCGCGGGTGTCGTTCAGTGTTACCTGCACAAAGGCAATATGTCCTCTGCCGGTTTTTTCAAAATTGATCCGCGCGCCATAGCCCAGAATAATCCCATCCCGTTCAAGCTTTTTCACCCGCGCCTGGGTTGGGCTTTTCGATAAGCCGACTTTATCTGCCAATTCCGCCATTGAGAGGCGTGCATTTGCGGAAAGCGCGTGAACGATTTTCTTGTCTATCTGGTCCATATGATCTGTATCTATTACTTTTGTGGAACAAACAAGGCAAAAAATAGATGTACTACGGGACGAAAGCCTTCCAAATTCACTGTCAACGGGACAATAGGCTGTCCGGAATTTGCTAGGATCTCCTCACTATTTGTTTTTGCGGCTATATTGGCTGCAGTCAGATTAAGGGTGGAGCCCGATGTTGGACAAAATTCGCGAAGAGATTAGAGCACACTATCTGCCGGATGAGGGCAAAGTCGTTGAGCAATTGGTGCAGCAAAGCCGGCTGACAGAGACCGACCGTGCGGCCATTGTTGATGACGCGGCGAATTTGGTTTCGACGCTGCGGGATCAATCCAAGCAAGGGTTGATGGAAACTTTCTTGGCTGAATATGGTCTGTCGACAGATGAAGGCGTTGCCTTGATGTGTTTGGCTGAAGCCATGTTGCGCGTGCCGGACGGGCCGACCGTTGATGATTTGATTGCGGATAAAATTGTTGATGAGGATTGGCTGAAGCATTTGGGCGTTGCCGAAAGCTATTTGGTTAAAGCCTCGACCTTGGGTTTGGTGGTCAGCTCGGCGCTTTTGGATGACGAGGGCTCTGGCATTATGAAGCCGATCGCCCAAGTGAGCCGCCGCTTGTCTGCGCCGGTTATTCGCACAGCAGTTGGCCAAGCCATGCGCATCATGGGGTCTCAATTCGTTTTGGGTCGGGACATCAATGAAGCATTGAAGAATGGCGCGGGTCCGGTTGCCAAAGGCTATACCTATTCGTTTGACATGTTGGGTGAAGGCGCGCGCACTGAAGAAGATGCACAGCGTTACCACAAAGCCTATTTGGATGCGATTGAACGATTGGCCAAAGAATCGACTTTTGGCGATGTGCGCAAGAACCCAGGTATCTCCATCAAATTGTCGGCGTTGCATCCGCGCTATGAATATATCAAGCGTGAAACGGTTGTTGATGAGATGGTGCAACGTGTCATCGCGCTGGTGAAACCCGCGGCCGCTGCTCAGATGGGGCTCAACATCGATGCAGAAGAAGCGGACCGGTTGGATATCTCGCTTGATATCATCGAGAAGGTCTTGAAGCACAAAGAACTTGAAGGCTGGGACGGGTTTGGCGTTGTGGTGCAGGCCTATGGGCCGCGCGCTTCGTTTGTGCTTGATTGGCTTTACGCATTGGCCGAAAAGCTCGATCGCAAGATCATGGTGCGTTTGGTCAAGGGCGCTTATTGGGACACAGAAGTCAAGCGCGCTCAAGTGATGGGTCTTGCGGGTTATCCTGTGTTCACCCGCAAAGTGAACACTGACATTTCGTACCTCGGCTGCGCGCGCAAACTCTTGGATATGCAAGACCGAATTTATCCGCAATTCGCAACCCATAATGCGCATACGACTTCGGCTGTTTTGCGCATGGCAGGTAATGATCGGCAAGGGTTTGAATTTCAACGTCTGCATGGCATGGGTGAAGGCTTGCATGATGTGTTGCGGGCGCAAAATGGTACGCGTTGCCGTATCTACGCACCGGTCGGTGCACACCGGGATTTGCTGGCCTATTTGGTGCGGCGCTTGCTTGAAAATGGCGCAAATTCGAGTTTTGTGAACCAAGCATATGACAAAAATATTCCACCACGGGCTATTGTGTCCGATCCAATTGCAGCGCATTTGGATCATGCGAGCGCGCACAATTCGAATTTGCCATTGCCGCGCGAGATATTTGGCGTTGGTCGCAAGAATGCAAAGGGTTGGGATTTCACAGACGTGGTGACGGTCCGTCAAATTCACGAAGAAAGTCGCAAGTTTGCCGCCCCGTTTCAGTGGCGGGCGAAGGCGTCCAAGCAATTGGGGGATGGGGCTAAGGATCAGCCGATCTTTAACCCGACAAATCCAAGTGAAATTGTTGGCTTTGCTGAGAATGTCACTGCCGATCAAGCGCGCGCTGCTATTGGCGTGGCGATGGAGGGCCAGAAAGCCTGGGGGGCAATGGATGTGGTTGATCGCGCGGGGATATTGAAGCGCGCCGCCACCATGTTTGAAGAGCGCGCCACCGAGTTTTTTGCGCTTGCCACAAGAGAGGCGGGCAAGAGCTTGGCGGATGGTATTGCGGAAGTGCGGGAGGCCGTCGACTTTTTGCGCTACTATGCGAATGAAGCGTTGAAGGCGGAGCATAATGGCGATCCGCGTGGTGTGATCGTCTGTATTTCGCCGTGGAATTTCCCGTTGGCGATCTTTTCTGGGCAAGTGGCTGCTGCGCTGGTGACCGGCAATGCGGTTGTCGCCAAACCTGCCGAGCAAAGCCCATTGATGGGCGGGTTGGCCGTTTCGATTTTGCATGAAGCCGGCGTGCCCAAAGACGCGCTTTTGCTGGCGGCTGGCGCAGGTGATATCGGCGCGGCGCTGACCGGGGATCCGAGGATTGGCGGTGTGTGCTTTACCGGCTCGACTGAAGTGGCAAAGTTGATCGATATGCAAATGGCCAAGTCTGCCGCAAGTGATGCAATGTTGATTGCTGAAACCGGTGGGTTGAACGCCATGATTGTGGACAGCACTGCACTTGCTGAACAAGCTGTGCGTGACATTGTGGCGTCTGCGTTCCAATCGGCTGGTCAGCGCTGCTCGGCTTTGCGCATGCTCTATGTGCAGCAAGATATCGCCGATGATTTGTTGGACATGCTCAAAGGTGCGATGGATGCGCTGGCGCTTGGTGATCCGTGGGATGATGCAACCGACGTGGGCCCGGTGATTGATCAAGATGCACAGGCTGAGATTTTGGCCTATTGCGCTGATTTGGAACAGCAAGGGCGTTTGCTGCATAAGCTTAATGCGCCCAAAAAAGGCTATTTTGTTGCGCCGCATCTGTTCAAAGTCAGCGGCATCGAAGACCTTAGCCGAGAGATTTTTGGTCCAATTTTGCATGTGGCAACTTTCAAAGCGCGTGAGATTGACCAAGTTATTGAAAATGTAAATGCGCGTGGGTTTGGCCTGACCTTTGGTTTGCATACGCGGGTTGATGACCGCATTGAGAAGATTGGCAGCCAGATTAAGGTTGGCAACTTCTATGTGAATCGAAACCAAATCGGTGCGATTGTTGGATCGCAACCCTTTGGCGGTGAGGGCTATTCGGGGACCGGCCCCAAGGCAGGTGGCCCGAATTATCTCAATCGCTTCCGCAACGTCTCCAAGGCGCGTGAATTGAATGTTGAAACCGCCACAATCGATGCGCAGCAAATTCAAAACGCATTTGAAGGGCTGAAAGCCACCACACCACAGTTGCGCGCCGATATTGCGGAACAGCTTGGGTTTGACGCAATTGAAATGCAAATTGAGTTGCCTGGACCAACCGGTGAGTTCAATCGGTTGTCTTATACGCCGCGTGGCAAAATGCTGTTGGTTGGCGCTGGTGAATCATTGGTCGATTTGGCGAAGTCTGCGCTGGTTTATGGCAACAAAGTTGTCGTGGTGACACCAAGCGTTTCGGCACAGATGGCGCAATTGCAAATGGTTGGGGCTCCTTTGTCGATTATTGAGGGACAGTTTGATCCTTCAATTCTAAGCGACTTGAATATTGATGGCTTTGGGCTTGCAGGCGGCGGCAAATTTGCCACGGCGGTACGTCATGAATTGGCAAAGCGCGATGGACCAATTGTTAGTGTGATAACAAACCCCTTTGATGTGGCTGGCTTCGTGCACGAGCGTGCGATTTGTGTGGACACAACAGCAGCAGGCGGCAACGCCTCGTTGCTGGCACAGAGCAGCTAAATTCCTTCCAATTACCTTGCGGGCCGGTTCGGTTCTTGAACTGGCCCGTTTCTTTTTTGCCGCCGTCGTGGGAATGTCGAAAAGAAAAGACCCTTACGCCGCAAAAAACTTCTTCATTGCCCAATATTCGTTCACGTCTTGGACAGTCTTAGAAATGGTAGGTGCATTATCGCACGCGTTTTTGGTGCGGGGATAAGTTTCGTATGTATCCGAATGCGCAAACAAAAAACCCGGCGCGATGGCCGGGTTTTCATAAATTCTAGCGATGAAGCAAAGGGGCTGATTATTCAGCGCTTGCTTCGCCTTCAGCAGTGGCTGCAGCTTCAGCCGCTTTGGCAGCTTCCGCTGCTTCTTTAGCAGCAGCTTTTTCAGCTTCGCGGGTTGCTTTTGCATCCGCAGCAGCTTGACGCTCGCCGTCTTGAATACGCTTTGTACGAGCGTTTGTTGATTCAAAGATACGAGCAGATTTACCGCGCAACTCACGAAGGTAGTAAAGCTTCGCACGACGGACTTTACCGCGGCGCAGCACTTCGATTTTGTCGACAACTGGTGAGTAAAGCGGGAATACACGCTCTACGCCTTCGCCGTATGAAATTTTGCGAACTGTGAAGCTCTCATTGATTCCAGAGCCAGAACGCGCAATCACAACGCCTTCGTAGGCCTGCAAACGTTCTTTTTCGCCTTCGCGGATTTTCACCCAAACTTTAACGGTATCACCGTGAGAAAATTCTGGGGTTTCGCGCTTTGCGGCAAGTTCTTCGAGCTGCTCTTTTTCAAGCTGTTGAATGATATTCATGTTTTTCGTCCGTTGATTCTCGCCGATCAGAGCGTCCCTAAAAGTCTAAGCCAGAAGGGGCGGGTACACCGGTCTTGGTGTTTAGTGACAAAATAGATTGGCGGGCTATACCGCAAATGGGGCTAAGAGTCTATGGGTTTGTTGCGTTTTTGCTGAATTGAGGGTGCTTCTTTTCGCTCACGGTGCGCACCGCTAATCGCATGACGCGCAAAAACCGCGCTATGCGATTAGTTGCACCTGCGCGGACGCGGCCAAAAAGTTGGCCGGGGTCCTCAACAGCAAGTTGTTTCGTCCGTCTTTTCCCTTGCTTGCTCGGTATTTTTATCGGGCACGAATTGGCGGGGGGTGCCGGGGTCGGGAGCGCAGCGACCAACGGCGGCGCGAAAAAGTGAAATAGTGCCGCGAGGCATGCTAACCCAACAACAATCCCGCCGCATCGCCTTTGCGAACAGCGTTATCCGGCGGGGGTGCCGGGGTCGGAAGCGCAGCGACCAACGGCGGCGCGAAAAACTTTTGCAGCATGCGAGGCCTATAAAGTCTCGATTTGTGCAAATAAAAACTGAGACCATAAAGACCTCGCATGTGGTGGATTTGCGTCCAAACAATTCGCCCCGGGGTGCTCACCCTTTTATCCCCTTACCTGCGCTTGCAAGCTGCTCGCGTTGATAACGCCTTGCAATCAATTTGAGATGGACGAGCAATGCCCATCACGGCTTACGGCTGCCCTTGGTGTCGGACTGGACGTATTTGTTTGGGCTTAAAACAGCATCGTCATCACTGTTCACCACCATCTTTCAAAAGAAAAGCCATACTGGCTCTTCCGACCACCTCTCGCTCGTCAGCAAGCTGCGTGGCTAAATGAAAGACGAGGACATGATGGCACAAGAGTTGGGGGCGGGGATAAGTTTTTTGGAATGACGTCCATTTTTTGTTTCACCCCACCCTTGATCCCTCCCCATCAAGGGGAGGGAGATAAATGCTGAATTCGATGTCGACATTTCAATTGTTGCTAAGTTGAGTTGACAAGCGAAGCGAACCGCAATCTGGTGTGGCCAATTGTTCGATAAAACTGATTGCTTTATGGACCTTGTTCTCCTTCACGCCCTGCCTTTTGATGGTTCAATGTGGCATGCACATTTGAATATGTTGCCCGGCCATACACACGCGCCTTCGCTTTATGCTTGCGGGGATAACCTGACCGATTGGGCGCGCAAAGCACTCGAGGGGGTTTCTTCCGATAAGCTGATTGTGGTCGGCAATTCGGTTGGCGGCTCATGTGCGCTGGAAATGGCGGCATTGGCACCTGAGCGCATTTCGGCACTGGTTTTGGTGGGTGCAAAAGCGGCGCGGCGCATTGATTCTAAGCTTCAAGACGAGTGTATTGAGCTCATTCAAAATTGTGGTTTGGAAGCCGCATGGGACAAATATTGGGCGTCATTTTTTGCCGCAAATATTGATGAACATGTTTTGGTCTCTGCCAAAGAAATGGCGTTGCAGCTTTCTCCTGAACATGTTGCGCATGGCGTGCGGGCTTTTCACACCCGTCCATCGAGATTTGAGCTTCTTGCAGAACTGGACTGTCCCGTCATTTGCGTCACGGGCGAACATGATATCGCGCCAGGCATTGAAACCATGCAAGCGCAAGCAAATGCCGCAAAGAACGGACAACTGATCGTGGTGCCAGATTGCGGACATTATGTGCCGATAGAAAAGCCAAAAGTGATGCGGGCGATCATTAGAGATACGATAGAAGCCGCTAGCTAGAGCTTTTGCGGATACTGAACTAAATTTTTGAGAGCATAATGTCGAACAGATTATCTGAAATACTTGCGGGCTTTCGCGAGGAAAATGCTGAAGAGACTTACGGCGCGTATTATCAATTTTGCGCAACAGCGAACTTGGATGCTGTAGGTGCTGCGAACGCCCTAGAGCAGATTGTTTCTTGGATTGCTGACGCAGATCGAGCGATAGCCAAGTCATATGGATTGCTGATGCTGGGCGGGTTGGTTGATTGCGGCAAGCTACAAGCCAAAACATCGATGCCTTTGATTGCTGAACAGTTTGTGCGGCAGGCCGATAGAATTTCAGAATTTGATGTGCTCAATGGCGAATATCGATTTGTACATTTTGTCAGTCATTTTGCCTATTTGGCTGGTTCGCTTTGTACGCAATTTGCTGATCAGAAACAGGGAGTTGAGGCAATTGTTTTTGCGCTGGTTGATCTCTATTTGCGCGCGCCTTCGGCATATTGGTGCGGCGAAGAATTGTTGCTGGCGCGCGTTATTGTGGATGCGAATATGGTTGAACAAAAGCGTGATGAACTGTTTGCAAAGCTAGTGCCAATTGGAGCGCCGCAGGATGCGGATGGTTGGGATGCTGCGGCTGCGCGCCAGTGGCAGGCAGCGCGGATTGAGGAGAATCACAAGCGCCAGTTGGTGATGGCGCTTAACGCCGTTAATCAGAAGAGAGCAAATGAAGTGCCAGTTTCGCCAGTCGCTACCCTTGTTGATGCGCATTATGGCGCGATGTTTGGGTCAATTGGTCCCGCATCAAGTGCGGGACGGTGTAATTTCTTAAGCTTACATTTTGAAACAACCCACCAGGTGTGAACGAACCCTCGTGGTGCGGAATAGTACGAATAGATTGGTGCGTCCCGCACCATCCCGCGCTTGACGCGGGATCCGCTTCAAGGGAGTTATTTTTCGCCCTCAAACTTTGCCCACAAATCGGGCCGACGTTCTTTGGTCAGTTTCTCAGATTGCTCTTGCCGCCAACGTCCAAGTTTCTTGTGGTCACCAGAGGTGACAACCGGTGGAATGGGTTCGCCTTCAAAGGTGGCGGGGCGGGTATATTGGGGATATTCGAGCAAGCCATTTTCAAAGCTCTCGTCCATCTCGCTTTCGTTTGATCCCATCACACCCGGCAACAGCCTTGTGGTGGCTTCAAGTAAGGTCATAGCGGCGACTTCGCCGCCGCACAAAACATAGTCACCAACCGAGACTTCGATCAGGTTACGTTTGTCGATCACGCGCTGGTCGACGCCCTCAAAACGGCCACATACGATCACAGCGCCGGGGCCAACCGAGAGTTCGCGCACATAGTCTTGTGTAAGCGGTTTGCCGCGAGGGCTCATCAATAGGCGCGGACGTGGGTCGTCGCTTGGCGAAATATCATCAATGGCGCGGGCCAGAATGTCGGGTTTAAGCACCAAGCCGGGGCCACCGCCTGCTGGCGTATCGTCGACCTTTTTGTGTTTATCAAATGCATAGTCGCGCAGTTGGTGCGCTTTCAACGTCCATGTGCCTTTTTCCATCGCGCGACCAATGATCGAGGCGCCTAAAGGGCCGGGGAACAGTTCTGGAAATAGCGTGATAATGTCGGCGCGAAACATTTGAACCTCTCGACAGTGTCTATTTTTTCGCTTTGAGAGTTTTAAGATGACGCGCTTTGTTGTGAAAAACTAGTCTTCGAACGCTTCATTGTCGTCCACCTCAATTTCGGTGGGCGGTACAAAGGTCACAAAACCATCCGCGATATTGATGGTGGGGATGATGCGTTTGGTAAAGGGGTAGAGTTCGGATGGGCCGCGCAAGGGGCGCACTTCCAAAACGTCGCCAGCGCCATGATTTTGAATGGCGGTAATGGTGCCGTATTTTGTGCCGTCTTCAAGCTGCACATCCAATCCGATCAAATCGGTTTGGTAGAATTCTTCTTCGTCTTCGGTGTCGGGCAATTGATCGCGGCTGACATAAAGCTTCACGCCGTTTAGCGTTTCGGCTGTGTTGCGATCGGTAACCCCTTCAAGGGTGGCGACGATGACCGATTTATTCAATCGCGCTTTTTTGATGGTGATCTCAAGGCCGGGCCGATTGGTGGTGAGCGGTGAATAGTTTTTCAGCGCCAGCGGGTCGTCAGTGTGCGATTTGATGCGCACTTGGCCCTGAATGCCGTGGGCAGCCCCAATCTGGCCCATAAGAACCCGATTGGTAAATTTGTCTTTTTCGCTGCCCATGGCTTGTTCTTTCTAAAAAGAGTGCAGAAGAGAGTGAATTACTCTGCTGCAGCTTCTTCTGCTGGTGCTTCTGCTTCGGCGGCAGCAGCTTCAGCAGCGGCAGCTTTTGCATCTTCTTCAGCTTGACGTTTTTCGTCCAAACGCTCTTGCGCTTTTTTACCAGGCTTAGCTTTTTCTGGGTTGTTGCGTGCGTCGCGCTTCAAAAGACCAGCCGCATCAAGGAAGCGGTGTACACGGTCAGTTGGCTGTGCGCCGGCATCTAGCCAGTGCTGAATGCGCTCTTGGTCAAGTTTGATGCGGTTTTCGTCGTCTTTTGAAAGCATTGGGTTATATGCACCAACGCGCTCGATGAAACGACCATCACGTGGTGCGCGAACGTCGGCTACAACGATGTGGTAGTAAGGACGCTTTTTAGAGCCGCCACGGGCCAAACGAATTTTAGTTGCCATTTTGTATCTCCTTAGATGGACTTTGAACCGCTTATTGGAAGCGGTAATTTCGGTTTATTCATTGAAGGGGGAAGCTACTTCTTGCCCCCCAATTTCGGGCCAAGGCCGGGAAGGCCTGGGAATCGAGGTGCTGCGCCGCCCTTGAGCAAATCATCAACGCTAGCAGGAAGTTCTTTGGCTGGGCTTGGTGCCGCTAGGCCCCCAAGGTCTGGCATTTGCCCGCCCATTTGTTTTTCCATTTCAGCGAGCATTTTTGGATCAAGCTGCGAGGGATCAATATCGGGCATATTGCCGCCAAACATACCGCCCAATGCGCCAGCCAAACCACCTTTGCCTTTGGACATTTTTTTCATCATGTCGGCCATTTGGCGGTGCTGTTTGATTAGTTTGTTGATTTCTTGCACTGAAGTGCCAGAGCCAGCGGCAACGCGCTTACGGCGTGAAGCGTTTAGCAAAGCAGGGGTTGCGCGTTCTTTTTTGGTCATGGATTGGATGATGGCGACTTGCCGGTCGAACACTTTCTCATCCAAATTGGCGCCAGCAAGCTGCTTTTTCATCTTGCCCATGCCAGGCATCATGCCCATTAGGCCGCCCATGCCGCCCATTTTTTTCATCTGAAGAAGTTGGTTTTTCAAATCATCAAGATCGAAAACCCCTTTCTTCATTTTTTTGGCCATTTTGGCCGCTTCATCAGCAGAAACGGTCTCAGCAGCTTTTTCAACAAGCGATACAATATCGCCCATGCCCAAGATGCGATCAGCAACCCGGCTTGGGTGGAAGTCTTCTAGGTCTTCAAGCTTTTCGCCTGTACCCAACAGCTTGATCGGCTTGCCAGTAACCGCGCGCATGGAAAGCGCTGCACCGCCACGGCCATCGCCATCAATACGGGTGAGCATGATGCCTGTAATCGCCACGCGCTCATCAAATGAGCGCGCAAGGTTCACCGCGTCTTGACCGGTGAGGGCATCAGCTACGAGAAGAATTTCATGTGGGTTGGTGGCCGCTTTAATCTCAGCGGTTTCCGCCATCAGCTCTTCATCGATATGGGTGCGACCCGCTGTATCAAGGAAGAGAACGTCATAGCCACCAAGCTTTGCTTCTTTTTGCGCGCGCTTGGCAATCTCAACTGCGGATTGGCCTTTAATGATCTCTAGAGTATCAACGCCAACCTGATCACCGAGAACCTTGAGCTGCTCCATCGCCGCCGGGCGACGTGTATCAAGAGATGCAAGAAGGACTTTCTTGCCTTGCTTTTCTTTGAGACGCTTGGCGATCTTACCGGTGGCGGTGGTTTTACCCGCGCCTTGCAAACCCACCATCATCACCGCAACAGGTGGTGTGGATTTTAGATCAAGCGGCACGGCCTCGGTGCCCAACACAGCGACCAATTCGTCATTGACGATTTTGACCACTTGCTGGCCGGGCGTGATTGATTTGGTAACTTCAGCGCCAACCGCACGGTCGCGCACTTGCTCAACAAATCCGCGTACAACTTCAAGGGAAACATCTGCTTCAATCAATGCCCGGCGAACTTCGCGCAGGGCTTTGTTCACGTCGTCTTCTGAAAGAGCGCCGCGGCCTGTCAATCCATCAAAAATACCGCTTAAGCGGTCGGAGAGGCTTTGAAACATAATTTGGTCCCACTTTGTTTTAAGTCTGCTGTACGTATCGCCTCGTTCATATGGTGATAATGGCGCTTAATAAAAAGCCCAATATTGCATATGACTTTGACACCCACGGGCGCAACGCGCTGATGGATGTTGACCCCTTGATTGAAACGGATTCAAACAAGGTAGTGGCTCGAGAACTGCTCGACAGATAAACTTAATTCGTGCGTGCAATAGTCGATTGGCCCTAAAGAGTCAATCAAAGAAGCATTATGGGCGGTCAAACTTGGCGTGATATGGGTGGTAATTGGCCTTCAAGTGCGCCATATAAGGCAACCAAGTGATAAAAATATAGGCATTGAGATGAGCGGCGACGCGGTTTCTTATTTGAAAATGAATGGTTTGGGCAATGATTTCGTGGTCATCGATGCGCGAAAACGTGCGCTCACATTCACTGATGATAGGGTGCGCTGGATCGCGGATCGAGAGCAAGGCGTTGGCTGTGATCAATTGATCATCATGGAAGTGCCCAAGGATGAAGAAGCCGATATCTATATGCGGATCTATAACGCTGAAGGCGGCGAAGTGGATGCTTGTGGTAACGCGACCCGTTGCATTGGCCATCTGATGGCTGAAGAGTTGGGGCGACCCAATGTGGTAATTGAAACCAATGCTGGTCTTTTGCGCTCTGTTAAAGATGGCGATCAGGTCACCGTCGATATGGGTGTGCCGCGCCTTCAATGGCAGCTAATTCCGTTGGCGGAGCAATTTGAAGATACGACTGGGATTGAGTTGCAAATTGGCCCGATTGATGCGCCAGTTTTGCATACCCCGTCGGTTGTGAATGTGGGTAATCCACATGCGATTTTCTGGGTTGATGATTTGGACGCGCATGATCTCAGCCTTGCTGGGCCGTTGCTTGAAAATCATCCAATTTTTCCAGAGCGGGCGAACATTTCTTTGGCACAGGTGATCTCTGAAGATCACATCAAGGTGCGCGTATGGGAGCGCGGCGCTGGATTGACCCAAGCATGTGGCACAGCGGCTTGTGCTGTAGGTGTTGCTGCGGTGCGCAAAGGCTTTGTTGAGGGCGAAGTTGATGTGGAATTGCCAGGTGGCATTTTAAAGATTGAATGGCGCGATAGCGACAAGCACATCATGATGACCGGACCATATGAAATTGAAGGCGAAGGGGAGTTGCCTGCAGATCTATTTGAAAGTGATGCTGCATGAGTGTCGAAACGCTAACATTTGGCTGTCGGCTCAACACATTTGAATCTGAAGTAATGAAAGATCAGGCCAAACAAGCGGGTTTGGATGATGTGATCATTGTCAATTCATGTGCGGTGACCCAAGAGGCTGTGCGCCAAACCCGCCAAGCGATCCGCAAAGCGCGCCGGGAAAACCCTGATGTCAAAATCATCGTTACTGGCTGCGCTGCGCAAACCGATGCGCAAAGCTTTGCCGATATGGGCGAAGTTGATTTGGTAATGGGCAATGCCGAAAAAATGAAAGCTGAGACCTATGAAGGGCTCAAGTTTGGCATTGGCGGCAATTCCAAAATTCTTGTCGACGACATTATGAGCGTCAAGGAAACGGCCGGGCACTTAATTGAGGGCATGGACGGGCGCGCGCGGGCGTTTGTGCAGGTGCAAAATGGCTGCGATCACCGCTGCACTTTTTGCATTATTCCTTATGGCCGCGGACCATCGCGCTCGGTGCCAATGGGCGTTGTGGTTGATCAGATCAAAAAGCTTGCGGACAATGATGTGGGCGAAGTGGTGCTCACTGGGGTGGATATCACCTCCTACGGCCCTGATTTGCCGGGCAAGCCTAGCTTGGGCAAATTGACACAGCAAATTCTGACTCATGTGCCGCAGCTTAAGCGCTTGCGCATATCCTCCATTGACAGCATCGAAGCTGATGACGCGCTGATGGAAGCCTTGCAAAGCGAACAGCGCTTGATGCCGCATCTGCACCTGTCGCTGCAATCTGGCGACAATATGATCTTGAAACGCATGAAGCGCCGGCATTTGCGCGAAGATACGATTGATTTCGTCAATCAAGCCCGCGCACTGCGCCCTGATATGGTTTTTGGTGCGGACATTATTGCAGGCTTTCCCACCGAAACGGATGAAATGTTCGCCAACTCAATGAAGATCATTGAAGAGTGCAACCTGACCTATTTGCATGTGTTTCCCTATTCGATTAGGCCGGGCACCCCAGCTGCAAAAATGCCGCAAGTGGACAAGCAGGTGGCCAAAGCGCGTGCGGCGAAATTGCGGGCAGCTGGCGAAAAACAGCATGAAAAGTTTTTGGGTCGGCAAATTGGCGAGACCCATTCGGTTTTGATTGAGCGCAATGGCATTGGGCGTACTGAGCAATTTGCGCCGATCATGATTGAGGGCACCGAGCCGGGCCAAATACTAGAAGCGCAAGTGACAGGCATTGGCGAACATGGACTTGTGGGATCACCGATCCAACAGGTAGCATAAGAGGATTTATGGCAGAGAAGAAACCAGGCTTTTTCGGCCGGCTATTTGGCAAAAAGGATGATCCTGCAACGGACAAGGCGGAAGAGGTTGCGCCTGAAGTCGTTGAGGATGCACCCGCCATTGATGCGGAAGCGCCCATTGATGAGCCAATTGATGCGCCTGTGGACCAGAAATCGATTGTCACAGAACCTGAAGAGCTAACAATCGTTCCAGAGCCAGAGGTGTCTGATGTGCCGCCGTCGCAGGCTGCGCCTGCTTCCCCGGCACCCCCGCCAGTTCCCACTGACGTTGGAGTAGAGGAAGCTCCGATTGTGAATGCTGCTGCAGATGCGGAGCCTCCAGAGCCAGAGCCAGAGCCAGAGCCAGAGCCAGAGCCAGAGCCGAAGAAGAACTGGTTCCAGCGGCTCACGTCGGGTCTTAAAAAATCATCCGATCAGCTCACGGATAATATTGCGGCGGTTTTCACCAAGAAGAAGCTGGACGACGAGACACTCGAGCAACTTGAAGATGTGCTGATTCAAGCGGATCTGGGCATTGATACAGCTGTTGAAATTACCGAGCGGCTGGCCAAAGATCGTTTTGACAAAGAGATTTCGGTTGATGAAATCCGCCAAGTTTTGCGCGATGAGGTGGCAAAGGTTCTAGAGCCTGTGGCGCAACCTCTAATGCTTGACGGTGGCCATAGTCCGCATGTGATCTTGATGGTTGGGGTCAATGGTTCGGGCAAAACCACAACGATAGGCAAATTGACCGCGAAACTGACCGCTGAGGGCAAGAAGGTTGTGTTGGCGGCCGGTGATACGTTCCGGGCCGCGGCCGTCGAGCAACTTCAGGTATGGGGTGAGCGTTCAAATGTTGAGGTGATCACCCGGCCAACCGGGGCGGACGCGTCTGGTTTGGCGTTTGACGCGGTGACAGAAGCCAAAGCACAAGGCGCTGACGTGTTGATTATCGATACGGCAGGGCGCTTGCAGAACCGTGATGAATTGATGGCGGAATTGGAAAAGATCATCCGCGTGATCAAAAAGATCGACGAAACAGCGCCGCACACCACATTGCTGACCTTGGATGCGACCACAGGGCAAAATGCGCTCAATCAAGTGGAAATCTTTGGAAAACGGGCGAATGTTAGCGGTTTGGTAATGACAAAACTAGATGGAACCGCCCGTGGCGGCATTCTGGTGGCGATCGCGAAGAAATATAAACTTCCTGTGCATTTTATTGGTGTAGGTGAATCTATTGGTGATCTTGAACCGTTCGCGGCGCAAGATTTTGCCGAGGCAATAGCGGGGGCAAGCGACGTCACCTAGAAACGGTACTTGAGGAGAGGGCAGATGATCGACCGACACCAGATGGAAAAATGTGTGTATGTGCTGCCCAATTTCGCGCCACCCAATATTGCGGAAACACTGAAATCAATTGCTGAAAGCGATCACGCTTTTTTACCCGCTGACATTTATGGGCAAGGCGGCGCCTGCGAAGAAGTGGCGACGCGGCTTAAAAAGATGTTTGATAAGCCGGCAGCGCGGTTCTGTGTAAAAGGCATGATCGCTCAAATGGCGGTGTTGCGCGCTGTTACCGAATTTACCGGCAACAACCGCGTCGTGGTGCATCGTGCATCTCATCTGGATTATGATGAGATGGAAGCGGTTGAGATTTTGCACCCCATTCAGTTTTTACGAGCGGGCAATCACCACCACCCCTTTACGGTTGATGATTTGGACGCGCTGGGCGAAAAGCCAGCAGCAGTGTGTGTTGAACTGCCCTTGCGTCGCGCAAGCTATCGGCTGATGCCGTTTGCTGAATTGCAGAAAATCTCCACCTGGTGCCACGTGCATGATGTGCATTTGCACATTGATGGGGCGCGGATTTTTGGTGCGGCAGCGGCCTATGGCAAAAAGTTCAGTGAAATTGCGATGCTGTGCGACAGCATCTATGTTTCATTTTACAAAGAACTCAAAGGCTTAGGCGGTTGCGGCATTGTCGGCAGCAAAGCGTTGATGGATGCGGTTGAAGTTTGGGTGACCCGAATGGGTGGCGAACTGCCATTCCAATTCCCATATGCCATTTCAGCGCTGATGGGCATGGATAAGCATTTGGGCGAAATCCCGCATTACGTGGCCGCAGCGCGGACTATTGCGATGTTGATCAACCAAATTCCAGACGTCACCACGTCACCCGAAGTGCCGCACACAAGTGGCTTCCAAGTGCACATTAAGGGCGACCGCAAAAAAATAGAAAAAGCGCTCAAGCACATGATTGAATATGAGCGCATTTGGATCGCAGGCGGGGTGATGGAAACCGCGTTTGATCATGTATATGGCTTTGACGTAGAGATCGGCGAAAGTGCAATGGCACTGGCGCCGGAGCGCTGGGCGTTCTATATCGAGAAGCTAACGCAATTGATGCGTGAAGATTAGGGAAATTATGAGCGACACCAAACAGCAGCCAGAAGAAGTAAACTGGGACGAACTTAAACCTCAATTGATCAAACTGGCGCTAGAACTTGGGCCATTGGTTTTGTTTTTCTTCGTCAATGCGCGCGGAAAAGATTTTTTGGCTGGGTTCCCTATTCTTGAGACTTGGTTTGGCCCTCAGCCTATTATCTTCGCGACAGCAGTGTTTATGTTGGCGATGAGCATTTCACTGCTTCTGAGCTGGCTTTTGCTCAAGCGCGTCGCGGTTATGCCGCTGGTGACGGGCGTTGTCGTTCTGGTTTTCGGCGGACTTACCTTGTGGTTGCAGGATGATACGTTCATCAAGCTTAAGCCCACAATTGTGAATATGCTGTTTGGCTCTGTGCTGCTTGGCGGTTTGCTGTTCGGCCAAAGCCTTCTCAAATATGTGTTTGGTGATGTTTATAAGCTCAAAGCTGAGGGTTGGCGCATTCTAACATGGCGCTGGACCATCTTCTTTTTTGTGCTCGCCGCGATCAACGAGATCGTGTGGCGGAACTTTTCAACCGACTTTTGGGTCGCGTTTAAAGTTTGGGGCATCATGCCTTTGACGTTGGTATTCTCGTTCGCATTGGTGGTGCCAATTTTGACGAAATATGCGCCTGAAGCCGAATAAGTTTTAGGTGTTTGAAAGGGCTTCCAACGTTTTTTCAATCGCCGGGACCACGTCCTTTTGAAAGCTTTGGGCGTTGATCGGGCCGGTGTGTTTATAAACGATCTTGCCGCTCTGGTTGACCAAGTAGCTTTCGGGTACCCCATATACGCCCCAATCTAGGCTAACGCGACGGTTGCGGTCTGCGCCGATCGCGTCATAGGGGTTACCCAGTTCGGCCAAGAAGGCACGCGCATTCTCGGGCTGGTCGTTATAGTTTATCCCGTAAATTTTCACGTCACCGCGTTTGGCCAGCTCAATCAAGAACTCATGCTCGTCGCGGCACGGTACGCACCAGCTGGCAAACACATTCACCAAGGTGACTTGACCAATTAGATCTTTGGTTGAAAAACCTGATTGATTGTGGCCCTCAATCGGCCCGAGTTCAAATTGTGGCGCGTCTTTGTTTAACAGTGCTGAGGGCAGCAGGTTTGGGTCCTCGTTGATTTGGCTGGCAAATAGCGCGAACAGGCCACCGGCAAGGACAAGCGGCACCAAATAGATCCAGATACGCTTCATTTCTTGTTCTCTTCAGATCGGCGGCGTAGGCCCTTAGCTTCTAGATCGGCAAGCCGTTTTTCTTGCACGTGATAGTCGCGATTGACCAAGATCACCAATGCGCCAACCAAGGCGCAAGTGACCAGATAGGAGCCCAGAATAAATTCAAAATGCTGGCTGATATCGATCATGATTGTTGTTCCCGCAAACG
This sequence comes from Maritalea porphyrae, assembly GCF_030159895.1. Lineage (GTDB taxonomy): Bacteria > Pseudomonadota > Alphaproteobacteria > Rhizobiales > Devosiaceae > Maritalea > Maritalea porphyrae. Next base: position 357,469 of record NZ_BSNI01000002.1, on the reverse strand, counting down.
TTGGGCATTTCGGCGCTCAAGGGCGCGGACGCGGCGGCGCAGTATTTCAGCGCGCATCGAAATGAAGTGCAACAGCAAAAACAAAAATGAAAAGCCAAAGAACATCACAAATAAGGGCAGCAATATCGACATGGGCATGGTTGGTCCATCAGGTCGAAATACGCTTGCTGGTTGATGGAGGGTGTTCCACCATTCAACCGAGAATTTGATGATGGGAATATTGATCGCGCCGACAAGTGTGATCACGGCAATGATGCGCCCGGCGCGGGCCTGATCTTCAAAAGTGCGCCACAAAGCGATGATGCCGAGATAGATGAACAGCATGACCAAAGTTGATGTCATGCGCCCGTCCCATTCCCAAAAAGTGCCCCAAGTGGGCGCGCCCCAAAGTGCGCCGGTGGCGAGGGCAACCGCTGTAAAAGTCGCGCCCAAGGGGGCGGCAGCTTTTGCGGAAACGTCGGCCAGCGGATGCCGCCAAACAAGGGAACCAACAGAGGCGACAACCATCACCGCATAGCAAAACTGCGATAGCCAGGCGTTGGGCACATGCACATACATGATGCGTACTGTGTCGCCTTGTTGGTAGTCAGCGGGCGAGTTGAAGAACGCCAAATAGGTGCCGAACGCCAACAGCACCACGGTGATGATGGTCAAGGGCGTTAGCCAATATTTTGACCATTGCAAAAAGTATCCCGGATGCGCGATGCGGGAGAAAAAGCCCAAATCTTGAGGCGTTGGTTCAATAGATGCGTTTTTTGACATATATACTCTTTACTCGGCTCCCATTTTAAGCGCAAGCGCTGTCGCAAAGGGGGTGAACACCAATGCCAATAGCGTAAAACCAGCTAAGAACAGCAGTGCAGAACTAGACGCTGTTTCAATTGCACCGGTTGAGAGGGCACTTACCCCAAAAATCAGCGTGGGGATGGAAAGTGGCAAAATAAGGATTGGGGCGATCAGACCGCCGCGCTTTATTGTCACGGTAACCGCTGCGCCAATTGCGCCAAAACACACCAGTGCGGGGGTGCCGATCAATAGGGTGAAAATCACTTTGATGGTTTGGCTAGCATCCAAGTTGAGCAAAATCGCCAATAGGGGCGTTGCAATAATCAATGGCGCTGCATTGGTCAGCCAGTGGGCGATTAGCTTGGCGAGCACAATCATTTCGAGCGGCAGATGGGCTTGTCGCATGGCGATGAGTGAGCCGTCTTCGTGGTCGGTGCGGAACAAGCGATCAAGCGCGAGCAGCAGTGACAGAAGCGCCGAAATCCAAATGATGGCGGGTCCGAGTTTCATCAGCAGCACTTTGTCTGGCCCAATCGCAAAGGGCATGATGGCGCCAACCATAATGTAAAACAGCACGACGGTCAGCGCATCACCGCCAATGCGGGTGGCGAGTTTGATGTCGCGCAAGACAACAGCCCAAAACGCCTTCATGCTGCTGCTCCGTTGATCATCACTGTTTTGATTTTGTCCGCTGGCACGTGCGGAATATCAAGGTGCGTTGCGGCAATGACGATGCCGCCTTTCTTGGCGTGTTCAGCAATTAAATGTCCAACCCATGCATCGCCTTGTTTATCAAGCGCGGAAGTTGGCTCGTCCAAAATCCAAATCGGGCGTTCAGCGACCAGTAAACGAGCCAGTGCCAAACGCCGTGTTTGACCGGCGGACAAAATTGAAGCGTCGCTATCGGCAATTGGATGCAGTCCCGCTGCGTCGATGGCATTGTCGACATCATTGGACCCGCCATAAAGGTCAGCCCAAAACTGCAAGTTCTCGCGTACGGTGAGGGTGGTTTTCACCCCGGGCACATGCCCGATCACATGGATTAGTTCGCGGGGCGAGCGTTCTTCGTCATCCAGTTCAATATCGATGATGCCATGGGTAGGGTGCAGTGCGCCGTGCAGGGCTGCAAGGCAGGTGGATTTGCCTGCGCCATTGGGGCCGCGCAACAAAACAACTTCACCGGGGTTTGCATCGAAGGAAACATCCTCAAAAATAACAAAGCCGCCGCGCGAAACTGACAATTCGCGCACCTTTACGGATGTCTTTTCAACGATTTGTGAGCTCTCTATCATGGTGCAGTGATATTGGAATAGACTACGCACTGGCAAGAGAAGATTATATTCACTATATATCGGCGTGAGCACCACCGTGGGGACAGCGGTGTTCGTTTCATGCTTTTTGACCAAAAGTGAAACGAGATGCTTTTGGTCAGAGCCAGTTCGAAATTCGAATAGATAGGCAGTTGACGTGACAAATAGCTCATTGAACAGTTTTAACGCCAAGCAAACGCTTAAAGTTGGCGACAAAAATTACACATATTTTTCCCTTCCGGAAGCTGAGAAAAACGGGCTTGCAGGGATATCCAAGCTTCCCAATTCTTTAAAGGTGGTGTTGGAAAACCTGTTGCGCTTTGAAGATGGCCGCACGGTGACAAAAGAAGACATTCTTGCGTGCGCAGATTGGCTTAAAACCAAATCATCTGCGCAAGAGATTTCTTATCGTCCAGCCCGTGTATTGATGCAGGATTTTACAGGCGTACCCGCAGTTGTGGATTTGGCTGCAATGCGCGATGCGACAGCAAAGCTTGGCGCAGATCCGCAAAAGATCAATCCGCAAGTCCCAGTTGACTTGGTGATTGACCACTCGGTGATGGTTGATTTTTTCGGCACCGGCAATGCCTTTACGCAAAATGTGGAGCGCGAATATGAGCGCAATGGCGAGCGCTATGAGTTTTTGCGCTGGGGCCAAGAAGCATTTGATAACTTCCGCGTGGTGCCACCGGGCACCGGTATTTGCCACCAAGTGAACCTTGAATATTTAGCCCAGACCGTTTGGACCAAGGAAGAGAATGGGGAAACCATTGCCTATCCAGACACGTTGGTGGGCACCGATAGTCACACCACCATGATCAATGGCTTGTCCGTTCTGGGGTGGGGTGTTGGCGGCATCGAAGCGGAAGCGGCAATGCTTGGGCAACCGATTTCGATGCTGATCCCTGAAGTGATTGGCTTTAAGCTTGAAGGCAATATGCGCGATGGGATCACCGCCACTGACTTGGTGCTTAAGGTTGTTGAGATGCTGCGTGAACGCGGCGTTGTTGGCAAGTTCGTTGAGTTCTTTGGCCCCGGGCTCGATAATCTAACGTTGGAAGATCAAGCCACCATTGCCAATATGGCACCTGAATATGGTGCGACTTGCGGCTTTTTCCCGGTCGACGATGACACGCTTGATTATTTGCGCACATCTGGGCGCGAAGAAGAGCGGGTGGCACTGGTTGAAGCCTATTCAAAGGCGCAAGGCATGTTCCGCGACGGATCAACCGTTGATGCGGAATATACAGACACGCTTTATCTCGACCTAGATGAAGTGGTGCCGTCAATTTCTGGACCGAAACGTCCGCAAGATCGGATCAATCTTGACGAGGCGAAGCCGAAATTTGTGGCCGCGCTTGCAGATGAATTTGGCAAAACAGATCAACCCAAAGCAGCTGTCGAAGGTAAGGATTTTTCCATCACCCATGGTGATGTGGTGATTGCAGCGATTACCTCTTGCACCAATACGTCAAACCCGGCGGTTTTGGTTGCCGCCGGATTGGTGGCGCGCAAAGCGCGGGCGCTTGGTTTGGAAGTGAAACCTTGGGTGAAAACATCTCTTGCACCGGGCTCGCAAGTAGTGACGGATTATCTCACCTCATCTGGTTTGCAAGATGATCTGGATGCGCTTGGCTTTAATCTTGTGGGCTATGGCTGCACCACTTGTATTGGCAATTCAGGTCCTTTGCCGCCTGAGATTTCAAAAGCGGTCAATGAACATGATTTGGTGGCATGCTCGGTCTTGTCCGGCAACCGGAACTTTGAGGGCCGGGTGAACCCAGATGTTAAAGCCAACTATTTGGCGTCACCGCCATTGGTTGTAGCCTATGCGCTGGCGGGCAATATGAGTTTGGATATCACAACAGAAGCATTGGGCAATGATGCCGACGGCAATCCAGTCTATTTGAAAGACTTGTGGCCAACGAGCGAAGAAATCAAACAAATTGTACGTGAAAACGTCACGCCAGAAATGTTCAACAAACGCTATTCCGATGTCTTTAAAGGCGATGCGGGTTGGCGCGACATTAAGGTTGAAGGTGGCGAAACCTATGCGTGGAATTCATCTTCCACCTATGTCCAAAACCCGCCATATTTTGAGGGTCTGACCAAAGAGCCAGCGCCGGTTCAGGACGTGAAAAATGCGCGGATTTTGAGCCTGTTTGGTGACAGCATTACAACTGACCATATTTCGCCTGCGGGATCGTTTAAATCGGACACGCCAGCGGGCAAATATTTGCTGGAACGGCAAGTTGGGGTGAAAGACTTTAACTCCTATGGCTCGCGACGCGGCAATCATGAAATTATGATGCGCGGCACGTTTGCCAATATTCGGATCAAGAACCAAATGGTGCCTGGTGTGGAAGGCGGTTTCACAAAAGACCCATCTGGGGAAGTCGCCGCCATGTATGATGCGGCGATGGCCTATGCCGACCAAGGCACGCCATTGGTGGTGTTTGGCGGCAAAGAATATGGCACAGGTTCATCTCGAGATTGGGCGGCGAAAGGTACGATTTTGCTTGGTGTTCGCGCGGTGATTGTTGAAAGCTTTGAACGTATTCACCGCTCAAACCTTGTGGGCATGGGCGTGTTGCCGTTGCAGTTCAAAGATGGTGCAAGTTGGACCTCTTTGGGCCTTACCGGCGATGAGGAAATCAGCATTGAAGGCTTAGCGGATATAACACCGCGTTGTGATGTCACCGTGAAAGTGAAGTCCCCTAACGGTTCTGATAGGAGCTTTGAAGCGCTTTGCCGGATCGATACGGAGGACGAGCTCGACTATTACCGCAATGGCGGCATTTTGCACTATGTATTGCGCAATTTGGTGAGCTAATAGTATTGCCAATTGAATTGAGAGCGCGGCGACTAGGCCGCGCTCTTTTGTTTTTGGGGCTTTAGGCTGAACCCCAATTGATAGGTCTGGTTCAACTTTTCTTTGAGTTGCTTTTCGTTCATGGTGCGCATTGGCGAAATATGGGTAAACCGAATTGGCTTTAGGCCGATGAATTTTAGGATTTGATTCTTCATCAATTGCGTTTGCGCGCTGTGATAGCCAATCTTGTAAAACCAATTCGGCGTGTCTGAGGTCATAATCACCTCCGCCGTTTTGCCCTTAAGGTGCCCAACAGGGAAGGCGTTGCCCTGCTCATAACTATAGGCCTTGCCGGACACCAATAGGCGATCAAAAAGCAGTTTCAGTTCCCCAGGCATTGATCCCCACCATAAGGGGTGGGCGATAACGATATGGTCAGCTTCCAACATATGTTGCCACAGACGATCAAGGTCACTGGACCAGCTTTCGTGTGAAGGCTTTGGAGCGACAGGGTCGTGCCCGATTTCAAGCTGATGCAACATCATAAGGGATGTTTGATGGCCAGCCGCCTGTGCGCCTTCAACATAGGCCTTGCTCAGCTGTTCAGTGAAACTGTTTGGGCGCGGATGGCCGGATAGAACTAGAATATTGGTCACAAAATTCTCCATAAATTGACCGTGGTCAACTTTATATAATGCACTTTTTGACTGCGGTCAATTGTGCTAAGGGTAAGTCATGAATATTCGTGTTGAAGGCAAACAAGAGCGGGCGCTCAAAACCCGCAAAGCAATCCAAAGTGCTTATGATCGGTTGGCGCTGACAAAGGCCTTCGACGAGATTTCGATTTCGGCGATTGCTATAGAAGCGGGCGTGGGGAAGGGCACAGTGCTGGCCCATTACAGCGAAAAATTAGCGCTGCCGGCGGCGTTGTTCGCTCAAAAACTGGATGAACTGTGCGACCACATTGCGCAAATGCCAGATGATATTTCCCCAAAGGAACTGATAGATCCACTTGTTCAGTTTCTGGACTTTGCATTTTCAGACGACGTTTATGGGCGCATTATGCTTTGGGATGGCCATGATATTTGTGAACGCATAATTGGTCCTGTTGAAGCGCGGTTCTATGCAGTAATTGCTGTGCACCTGCCGCCATCTAAAGACTTACGTACCGACCAGAAGCTTGAGATTTTGCGGGCATTTTTGGTTCACGCCATTGTTATGCATCGCGCTTGCCAAAGCGCAGAAGATACAAAAGACCAATTTGAAAACCTAATGCTTGCCACTTTGTTTTGATGTGTAAAGCCAGATGCTCACGAATTAGTCAGTTTGTGTGACTGGTGGTTGAAGACATATTCAATTATGACTTTTGCCATGATGAAGTTGATCTCAAAATTTGCTGGAGCGCTGGGGCTGGTTCTCACCAGCATTGCGCCGATTTCTGCCATGGACATTAAGGCAGAACCCGTTGCTGTGCTTGAGTTGTTTACCTCTCAGGGTTGTTCATCTTGTCCGCCTGCAGATGAAATTCTGGGCGAATTGGCAAAGGATAAGCGGTTTATCACACTCGCCTATCATGTAGATTATTGGAATTATATTGGCTGGGAAGACACGTTTAGCCAAAAAGCGCATTCTGATTTGCAGCGCCAATATGCCCGTGCGAATGGTGAGAAACGCATTTATACGCCTCAAATGATCATCAATGGTCGCACAGATGTGGTTGGGTCCTATCGCGATGAGATCGATAAGCTTACCGCGCAGGCTAGCCTCAATGTGAAAGTGGAAGTTGCCGAAGTTGGCGACATGCTTTCGATTAGTATTCCGCCGGCGGATATTGATCTAAAAGATGCGACGGTGTGGTTGGTGCCCTTTGTGGCAAATGCCAAGGTTGATATTGGCCGGGGCGAGAACCGAGGTCGATCAATCACCTATTCCTCAATTGTCAAAAACCGACAGCTTGTGGGCATGTGGATGCCGCAAAAAGGCGTTGAGTTGAGTTTGCCTGTGCCGCAAATGATGAATGATGAGATTAACGGCCTTGCGATTTTGGTGCAGGAGCGCACCGCTAAAGGCCTGCCCGGACGCATACTTGGCGCGGTTTCGATGCTGCGCTAAGCCGCTCTCAATCCAAAATTTTGACAAAAAAGAACCCCCAATTTGGAGCTTTGGGGGTTTTCGCATCTTTGATGCTGATTTTTGGGGGTCCGGCGCCTTGGAACTGCTCTTCGATTGGGGGCTAAAACAGTCCAAGGGCCGGGGTACTGGAGGCTATGATTAATAGATAGTGATGCTTTTCGGCGAGAAAAGGGGCGAATTGTGACGATTTAGAGGCTTTTTTATCCCTTGCCTTAACCAATATTTGGCGCAATCATGCGAAGATATAGATGTGCTGAGGAGGTTTGACTTTGACTGAACATTCGTTGCCAAAATCACCAGTGAAGTTAAAGCTGGTTCATTCAAGTGATGACGTTGTTAAAGCCAAACCTAAACCCATTCCCGAAATAGTTTCTTTTGACCGCAAAGAGCTTTCCGTTCTTCTAAATGTTTATGGTCGGCAAGTGGCCAATGGTGAATGGAAAGACTATGCGATTGATATGCTTAAAGATCGGGCGGTGTTTTCGATCTTTAAACGCGCAAGCGAAATGCCCGTCTTCCGGATCGAAAAAGACCCGAAATTGCGCAAGAAGCAGGGCATGTACCGTGTGCTCGGCCATGCGGGGCAAGTGCTAAAGCGCGGCCATGAATTGCATCAGGTGCTGCGCGTGCTCGATGGGAATATCGCTGCCGTACGCTAGGGTATTTTGGACAAAGATCGCTGCAGGATCGAAACGCCATGCCACTTGTTAAATTTGCGACCCACTTCAGGCAAATAGCCGACTTTTTTAAATCCGAACTTCTGATGTAATTTAATGGACGCCTTAGCGTCGTCCGCAATCATGGCGATCGCTAGGTGAAATTGCTCCGCTGCTTGCAACGCTTCAATTAAAGCATTCATCAATGCGCTGCCGACCCCTTGGCCTTGTGCCGCGGGGTCGACATAGATCGTGACTTCTGCCGAATGCTGATAGGCACGCTTTGGGCGGTATGAACTTGCATAGGCATAGCCAGCCAGCTTGTTGCTATCATTTGTGGCCACAAGCACGGGATAGCCATCGTGCAAAAGACCATGGAGCTTTTCAGCCATTTGGCTTTCGCTTGGCGGATCAAGATCAAAGGTGATGGCCGTGGTGCCCACATAATGGGCGTAGAGCGCGGTGATCTCAGATGTCTGAGATGTTCTGAACTGTGTGATCTGCATCGTTGGCTCCGACAACAAAGAAGGCTCCGCACAAATGTACGGAGCCTTCTTGGATTATTCAAAGCCAAAGTTTGGCTTTGCCTTACCTATTCGCGATTGCCGAACAAACGCAACAGCATGATGAATAGGTTGATGAAATCAAGGTACAAGGTCAAAGCACCCATGAGCATTTTCTTGCCCATTGCGTCAGCGCCATCACCCTCAAAATACATCATTTTGATTTTTTGCGTGTCATAGGCTGTAAGGCCGACAAACACCAACACACCGATTACTGAAATGGCGAAAGCCAAAGGACCAGAAGCGAGGAAGATGTTGACGATCGAAGCAATGATAATGCCGATCAAGCCCATCATCAAAAACGAGCCCATGCCGGTCAGGTCACGCTTAGTGGTATAGCCATAAAGGCTCATGGCACCAAATGTACCTGCGGTGATGAAGAACACACGCGCGATCGATTCACCTGTATATTGCAGGAAGATCGAAGATAGTGAGAGACCCATTGCAACCGCAAAGCCCCAAAAGACCATCTGCGCGGTCGCGAAGCGCATCTTGTTGATGCCAAAGCTAAGGCCGAACACAAAGGCCAAAGGCGCAAGAGCAACTACCCACTGCAAAGGCGAACCATAAAGTGTGACGCCCAATTGGGTGAGATAGTGGCTGCCCATTTGTGCAACCGCCGCATCCGGATTGGTTGTGGTGGTCAAAAAGGTCAGGAAATAGGCGACAACGCCGGTGATGCCGAGCGCGATACCCATATAGTTGTAGATGCCCAGCATGTAGCTGCGCAGGCCCTCGTCGATAACGGCCTGTGTGCCGCTCTGAGTGGCCGATGTTTGACGATCATATTGTGCCATTGATGATAACCTCTTTTATCAATTGCAGCGTTAAGGGAGCCCAAAGCTCATGCTTTGCGCCATTCGAGAGCTAATATGGCGATGGTTTGTGGAAAATACAAGGCGGTCGACATTAAATATTGTTGAGCGTGCTGAGCGGAAACCTAAATAAAACAATGTGTTGCGCAGCTTGTGGCGCATTGTCAGAAATTTGTGATGCGAATCATGGTATATTTTTGGCGCTGGGACTTGGATTTGGTTTCAGCTTTTAGTGGTCTACGTCACGAAGAGTGAGGTTTTATGCCGCGTTTATTTACTGGCTTGGAGATACCAAGCGATGTGTCATTTGCGCTTTCCTTAAAGCGCGGCGGGCTTGGCAAGTCTCGCTGGATTGACCCCTCCAACTACCACATTACACTGCGCTATATCGGTGATGTGGACAATCACACCGGAAATGCGATCGCGAATTGTTTGGATGAATTACGCGTCGAGCCGCCATTCACCGTCACGGTAAATCATCTTGGCGTTTTTGGGGGCAATAGGCCGCGCATCCTTTATGCGGGGCTTGAACCGTGTGATCAGTTGACCGCCCTGCATGAAATGCATGAGCGTGCGTTGCAGCGATTGGGTTTAAAGCCAGATGGGCGCAAATTTGTCCCCCACATCACATTGGCGAGGCTAAACGGCGAGAGCGCTGATGACATGGCCCGACATATACAATTGGCCGGTGCATTCTTTCCGCTCACCTTCACAGTTGATCAGTTTGTTTTGTATTCTGCAAAAGACTCTGTGGGCGGCGGACCATATTTGGTGGAAGAGCGCTACGACTTGGTGGCGTAGTTCTCAAGTTCAGTTCGCTTGCGCCAAAAGATGAAACCGACGATCAAGCCGCTCAAGGTCAGGGCTAAGCCGGCTTCTGACAAGATGTAGGCCGACCACTCGGTTTCTTGGAATAGTGGCGAGATATCTTGCAGGAATGAATTGTGTGTGGCGTGCAGCAGCACCGCCGTCCAAACACTGCCGGATTTGATGCGCAGCCAGTTGATGACGATGTTGACGCTGAAGGCGAGGATGGTGAAGCAGATCAGCCTAAACCACAAGGGGCTGTCGCCTGCATTATAATCGGCAAAGACAAAGATTGGCAGGTGAACCGCGACCCACACGATGCCAACCAGGGCTGAGGCGTGTGCAAAGCTCGTGAGTTTGCACAGTTGTGGCAGTAAGAAGCCGCGCCAGCCAATTTCTTCACCCATCACCAGAACACACAAAATCAGAATATTGACGAGGAAGAATTGCAGCACATCCACCGCGCCGAGCGTGCTCGTGGCGTGTGGGTCCAGCAACACCCAGCCAGCGGCAATCGAAATAAAATAGGGGATCGTGATGTAGAGAATGGGGATGGCGTAGGCCATTGCCAAATATTTCAGCTTTCCTAATCCCCAACCGAAATCTTTGATGCTTTTATGGACAGCAAAACTGACGGCCATCGCAAGAATCGCAGGCGAGAGCATCAGCACTAGGGCGTAAGGGATGTTTTGCGAAAGTCCTCGACCGTCAAGGATGATCAACGCGCTGAAGATACTGACAACGATTGCTTCCAAAATCAGGAAGATAATTACGGCTTGTTTGGTTCTGTTCATGGAAAACACCACCGATGGTTTGATGGTGTTGTTCTAGTTTAGGTGCCATTTGCGCGGATTGCGTTCGATCAATTTGATTGGCTTCTTTATGCGAAAAGCTATCGCTTTAGTTTTTGCAGCAGTCCATCGCTTGCCGCTTCGATTAGGTCGAGCACTTCTTCGAACCCTTGCGCGCCGCCATAGTAGGGATCGGGCACCTCGCGCGTGGCGCTGGGTTCATAATCCAAGAACATTTCAATTCGTGCATGTGGATTTTTTGGCGCAGCGCGAACTAGATCGTCAAAGTTCTGCAGGTCCATGGCCAAGATCAAATCAAAGTGATCGAAGTCTGTCGGGGCGACGGCGCGGGCGCGCAGCGGCGTCAGATCATAGCCGCGTTTTTTTGCGTGAGCGGTTGCACGCTTGTCTGGTGGGTTGCCCACATGCCAGGCGCCGGTGCCCGCGCTATCAATGATTAGGTCCTTGTGGCCGAGATTGATCGCACGCTTTGTGAACACAGCCTCTGCCGTGGGTGAACGACAAATGTTGCCAAGGCAAACAAACAGGATTGATCGGGTCAAACGGGCCTCGTTTTCGGGTTTTGTTAAGACTTCATTCACCTTGAAGGGTGAAACAAGGGAAAAGCTTTGGCAAGCGCCAAATTACTGCCCAATTCTGGGCTATGTTGGCATTTGTATAAAATGCTGCGGATTTTTGCAGCTTGGTAACTTCGTTGGCGGATAATGATGCGGGAAGCGGGTATTTTGAACAGGAACCCAAAAATGATGACGGCAAAAGATATGAAAAAGTTCGCAATGGCAGCTGGACTTGCTGCGCTCTCAACATTTGCAGTTGTAGGTAGCGCTGATGCAGCGACGAAGTTGGCAACACACAAATTCTGGACCGCTTGGACAGATAAAGATGCCAATGGAAAGATTTGTTATATTTCGGCAACGCCGAAAGACAGCCAGCCAACAAATGTGAAACGCGGTCCGATCCATTTTTTGGTAACGCACCGGATGGGCACTAAGGCAAAGAACGAAGTGGCGACGATGATCGGCTATCCTTATAAGGAAAAAGCTGAAGCTTCAGCCACGATTGATGGCAAAGCCTATCCAATGGTCACGGATCCGAAATTGGAAGCTGCGTGGCTTTATAAAGAGCATGAAACTGGTTTTGTTGAAGCCATGAAGCGCGGCACCGAAATGGTGGTACGCGGTATTTCTTCGCGTGGCACACGCACCACAGATACATATTCATTGTCAGGTGTAACCGCTGCGATGAATGAGATCGACAAGGCTTGCAACTAGAAATTGCTGCACTTTTATCGGTTTTGTGGTTTAGTGCCGCAAAACCGATTGTCCCGAACTAAGTCTGCTCGATTTATGATCCGTCTTCTCCTTAGAGTTTTTGTATCTGTTTGCTTGTTAGTGCTTGCACTGCTGCCACAAGCGGCAAGTGCGCAGTCGGTTCAATCTTTGGGCGAGTTTAAAGCTTGGTCAGCCTATTCAACGACCCGCTCGGCGACACCTTTTTGCTTCGTTCATTCAAAGCCTATTTCGGTTGAACCAGAGCTTGAGGGGCTTACCCAGCCATACTTTTATGTGACGCATCGTCCAAGCGCGGGCATTGCACATGAGATGAATTTGGTTGCTGGGTTTGAGTTTGGCACTGATAGCCTGGCCACCGCCAAAATTGGCGGATCTGAGTTTTCGATGTTCACGCAAGATGATGCAGCTTGGCTTGAAGATCCATCTCAGTCGTCAGAAATGGCGTCAGCCATGCGTCGCGGCACGAAGATGGAAATTGAAGGCATTAACAAACAGGGTGCGCGGGTTACGCTGACATTTTCTTTGTCCGGTGCGACCGCTTCCATGCGGAAAATTGATAGCGCTTGCAATCAATAGCAAAAAGCCAAAATTACACTATAATCTTGTTCAATTGGCACCATGTGTGATAGGTGGGCCAACTTGAATTTTTGAACGCGAATTGAGATGGGCCGGTTCTTGGCAAAAGAATAGGCCTTCGCGTAGCTGGTGAACTTTGATGAACGTTACCCTTGACTTGACCGCGGCAACGCCGGCGGCACCCAAAAAGCAATCGCTGATCGGCATGGATCGCGCGCAATTGAGCGAGGCCTTGGCGTCTCTTGGCTTGCCGGAAAAGCAAATCCGCATGCGGGTATCTCAATTGTGGAATTGGCTCTATGTGAACGGTGTCACAGACTTTGACGATATGCTCAATATCGCCAAGGGACTGCGCGAACAGCTCAAAGAGAGGTTCGTTCTTCATCGTCCGGAGATTGTTTCTGAACAGGTTTCAACCGATGGTACACGTAAATGGTTGTTTCGCTTCACTGATCCAGAGCAGCCCAATATGCCGCCAGTGGATGTTGAAACCGTCTATATTCCGGAAGAAGATCGCGGCACTTTGTGTGTGTCCTCGCAGGTGGGTTGCACACTTACCTGCACGTTTTGTCATACCGGCACACAGAAATTGGTGCGTAACCTAACCGCTGGTGAAATTGTTTCTCAGGTGCTTATGGCGCGTGAGCGTTTGGGCGATTTCCCAGGTGGCACTCGGCCAACGGACGGCGTTGTGCCAAAAGAGGGCCTGCGTGCCATTACCAATGTGGTGATGATGGGCATGGGCGAACCGCTTTATAATACGGAAAATGTGAAACGCGCTATGTTGTTAATGGCGGATGGCGATGGCATTTCGTTGTCCAAACGTCGGATTACACTTTCGACTTCTGGCGTTGTGCCTGCGATTGCCGAAATTGGTGAAGAGACTGGCGTTATGCTGGCTATTTCGCTGCATGCTGTGCGTGACGAATTGCGCGATATCTTGGTGCCGATCAACAAGAAGTATCCGCTTGAGGAATTGCTTGAGGCTTGCCGGAATTATCCGGGGCTGTCGAACGCAAGACGCATTACGTTTGAATATGTGATGCTTAAAGGGGTCAATGATTCAATTGCTGACGCCAAAGCACTGGTGAGATTGCTTGATGGCATTCCCGCAAAGATCAATCTTATTCCGTTTAACCCGTGGCCGGGTTCAGAATATGAATGTTCAAGCTGGGCGCAGATCGAAAAGTTTGCCGATGTGGTCAATATTGCTGGCTATGCGAGCCCTGTGCGGACGCCACGTGGTCGGGATATTTTTGCGGCTTGCGGACAGCTCAAATCCGAATCTGAACGGATGAAGAAAAAAGACCGCGACGCGCTGCAAGCTGCGCAATAGCGACCAACTAGCTTTGTTCAATAATCCATTGCCTGACGGTTGAAACGGCGGGCGATGAATTGTGATTTTTGCTGATCAGGTGAAACTTGATTTCGGTATTTAGGTCAAATTCTTTAGGCAGTGCGCGGACAAGCTGACCATTTTCAATGAGTTCAGTCACCAAGACCAATGGCACAAGCGCAATGCCCAGCCCGTTGATTGCCGCATCAATGGCGTGATTGGTTTGGCCAAAGTCGAGTGGTTTTGTGGGTAGTTTTTTGGCGAAGTTTTTCGCCCAGCGATCCCAAAGCCGATGCCCGTCATTAATCAGGGGGTTGCCGTCAAGCGCATCAGTTTCGTTAGGATTTTTTGGCGCAATTGATGGGCTCGCAACCGCAATAATGGTGTTGGACAAAATCGGTGTGACGTTGACGTCGCTGCTCGGTGTACCGCCCCAACGTATTGCAATATCAACGGCCTCAGGGCCGGTGAAACGCCTTAGCTTTTCACTTGCATCGATAGCGATCACAATGTCGGAATGTTCTAGATAGAAGCTAGACAGTTTGGGGATGAGCCACCGGCTGGCAATTGATGGGGTTGTGCTGACCGTTACTTGATTGGTGGTTGTGCGATCATGTTCGGCAAGGGTTGCTGTGGCTTGCGCAATCCGATCGAGCGCTGGTTCGATTTCAGCAAGATAATTCAAACAAGTCGGTGTTGGCCGCAGTCCGCGCGCCCATCTTTCAAACAGTTTAAACCCTAGCCGTTCTTCAAATTGCCTTACTGATTGGGCGACAGCGCCCTGGGTGACACCCAATTGCTCGGCTGCAGCGCTGAAACTGCCGGCATCGGCGGTGGCGCGCAGTGCGTTGAGGGTTTGAGTGCTGGGTGTGTTGATTGCCATGATCATCGAGCCGATAGAAAAACTACTATCTTGTTGCACGAAAACTGATTTGTGTCGAACAATCTAGGCTGTAATGGTGATAGAAATATTATTGACGGAGTCATATTATGATGGATCAAAAAGTAGCGCTTGTGGTCGGTGGAGGTTCTGGCATTGGGGCTGGGGCCGCAAAACATTTGGCGGCGCAGGGCTGGAGTGTCGGCATTCTTTCATCCTCGGGCAAGGGCGAAGCGTTGGCCAGTGAACTTGGCGGTATCGGTGTAACCGGCTCGAACCAAAATGTAAGCGATCTACAACGGCTGGTTGATGCGGCAATGGAAAAATGGGGCCGTACTGATGCGGTTGTTTCAAGTGCTGGGCATGGCCCAAAGGGCCCAATACTCGACATTTCAGATGACGATTGGCATGTGGGTATGGATGTCTATTTGATGAATGTGGTGCGCATCGCCAAGTTGGTCACACCGATTATGCAAAGCCAGGGTGGTGGCTCATTCGTCAATATTTCAACATACGCAACATTTGAGCCTGAAGCCTTGTTCCCAACGTCTGGGGTTTTCCGCGCGTCGTTGGCAGCCTTTTCAAAACTTTTCGCCGATAAATATGCGGCAGCGAACATTCGGATGAATAATGTGCTGCCCGGCTTCATAGATAGCTTGCCTGAAACTGAAGATCGTCGGGTCCGTATTCCGATGGGTCGCTATGGCAGGGTCGATGAGGTATCGGAGCTGGTCGGGTTTCTAGCGTCAGACAAATCTAGCTATATGACTGGGCAAAATATTCGCATTGATGGTGGGATAACCCGTTCGGTCTAGGCGTTGCCAATTTGTTGGTCACGCCATTGGGTGGGCGATAATTGGTGGTGTTTTTGCCAAGCGCGACGGAAATGTCGCGATGAACCAAAGCCCAGATCGCCCACTAAATGTTCGATATTGACCTTTTGCGCGCGCAAAGCGTTTTCGGCGATGGCAATCCGCAATCCATTTACATAGTCTGGCACGGACAGGCCTGTTTGGGCATTGAACAGTCGTGAGAAATGCCGGGCGCTCATATGGGCTTCGCGCGATAGGGTTTGCACATCCCAGTCTTTGGTTGGGTCGGCAGCGATTAGATCTTGGATGCGATGCACGGTTGGGTGCAAATGGCTGCGCCCTTGCACAAATGGCGAAAGTTGTGGCGCATCGCCATTGCGGCGCGCAAATACAACCATGTGTTTGGCAATATCAGCCGCTGCTGCAAGCCCAAGTTTTTTGCCCACAATATGCAGCATTAAGTCGGTGCCTGACGTGATGCCGGCGCTGGCGAACCGGTTGCGGTCCTCGGTGAAGAGACGGTTTTCTTCAATCCTGATGTGCGGGCTGATGCTGCGCAATTCGTCTAAGCATTCATGATGGGTGGTGCAGCGATAGCCATCAAATAGTCCAGCGTGCGCTGCCAGCAGAGCGCCGGAGCAGATGGTCAGCAAAGTTTGATCTTTGGTGACGATATTGCGCAGCCAAGAAATGATAGTTTGCTTGTCTTTTTCAATTTGCGCGCGTGATGGGGTGTCACCTGATCCCAATATGTCTGCGGTGGTGCCAGAGATCATCAGATAGCTTTTCGACGGCAGATATTTGGGCAATTTGCCGAGGCCCGAAACGGGCAGGCCGGCAGATGTCATCATCTCTGCGTGGGGCGCGATATATTCTACAGCAAAGACAAAGTCTGTTTGAATTTTGTTGGCGCGGCGCAGCACCTCAACCGGTCCGGCAAAATCCAACATCAACGGATTTGGGGCCAAGAGTATGAAGATTTTAATGTGCTGCGCCATGATCCTTAAGCCGAAAAATTGTTGATTGCTTCGTCCACGGAGCAAATGATGGCGAAGCGACCCGCAAGAACCGTTTCGGTGCGGTGTTTAATCTGATCTGCGGTGAGGGCTGAACCGTCTGGATGTTGCATATCGAAGGTGAGCGTTGCGTCGGTCACGTAATTGACCTTGTAGCCAATGTCCGATCCGTGACGGGTGGTGGTCTCACAGCATTGTTCGCTGCGAATGCCGCAGATAGTTATATGGTTGATGCCATGTTCTTTGAGCCAAATATCAAGCGTGGTGCCGGCAAAAGCGGAATGGCGATGTTTTTCAATTATTGTTGTTGGCTCGATTTCGATGGGGGCAAGGGTTTTGATATTGCCTGATGCTTTTGAAAATGCCCCGGTTGGTTCCACATGAAAAATTTGGACAATTGGGATGCCCGCATCCTTGGCGCCATTGATTAGCTTTTGGCAACTCTCAACAAAAACTGGAACGTATTTTTCCTGATAGTAATCCCGGTGTGGGAAGCTTTCTTGTACGTCGACAACAAGCAATGCGTGATTTGATTGGGACATGATCTGCCTTTCAACTTAGGTGAGTTGAATGCAGTTTTATCTATTTCTCAAGTCACATATATGTGATTTTGAGACGATGAAGGGACATTTTGCGCCATCGAGTTATGCGGGCTAGTCTTCGTTGTATATCCAATCAATATCGAAGCTGCCTTTGCCTTCGGGTGCAAGGATTGGCAGAAGCTGCGGGAAAATGATGTTGAGTTCATCAGGCAAGGTATATGGCGGATTGACCACAATCATGCCGGTGCCGTGCATTGTCGGCGGGTTGGTCGACTTGCCGATTTTAAACTCTGCACGCAGGACCTTTTTGATCCCGGTATTGTAGAGTTGGGTGGCAAATGTTTCGGCTTGAGCGACATCTTTAATCGGATACCACAAAGCGTATGTGCCCGTGCTGAAGCGTTTATGCGCTCTAAAGAGCCCTGATGCCATGCGGGTAAACTCTTGTGGCTTTTCAAATGGTGGGTCCACCAAAATCAATCCACGTTTTTCTTTTGGTGGCATGTGAGCGACAAGGGCTTGCCAGCCGTCTAGCTCAATCGCCTTTACCTGAATGTCGCCTTCAAAGTGCGATTTGAGTTTTATGGCATCTTTGGGATGTAACTCGGTTGCCGTGAGGCGGTCTTGCTCACGCAACAATTTGCGGGTCAGCAATGGTGAGCCAGGGTATTTCTTGAGTTCGTCAGACGGGTTCATTGCCCGCACCACATCCAAATATGGCTTGATCAATGCGTCCAACTCTTTTGAGCGGTCGGCATTAAGCAGGGCTTGGATGCCTTTTTGCCATTCAGGCGAACGCTGTGCTTCCTCACTGGTGAGGTCATAAAGGCCCGTGCCTGCGTGTGTGTCTAGCACGCGGAAAGCTTTGTCTTTCTTCTGCAGATAGCAGATGATCCGCGTTAGAATGATGTGCTTGATAACATCGGCAAAATTGCCAGCGTGGAAGGCGTGACGATAGTTCATAATTCGTATTAGTGCCTTGTTTGTGCGGTTAGAATAACCGCTGCGAAGCTAGCGAATATGGCGGCAAAGCCATAGTTCATGGCGCGGCCTACCCATTTTGATTTCGTCAATGCAATGGCGAGCCAGTCTGCACCAAATATCATCATGATCAAAAGCGGTAGTGAGATGATATTGAAAAGAATGCCTAGGCTAAAGAGCTTGTAGGCCGCATAAGGGTCGGCGCTTGAAACAAATTGCGGCAAAAACGTAATGAAAAACAGTACGATTTTGGGGTTCAGCAGATTGATGCCCAGCCCGGTTAGGTAGCTGTTTTTTAGCTTGGGTTTTGCACCATCATTTTTCTTCGCTAGAGCAAAGTTCTGTCCTGCACGCAGGGCGGAAATGGCGAGCCACAACAAATAGAGCGCGCCAACGATCTTTAGGGCGAAAAAGGCGATCGGCGCGGTTGTAATTAGAACCGACACGCCAAAGACCACGAGGGCTGTGTGAATCATGACCCCGGTGAGCGCGCCGAGCATCGCCATAATTCCATGCGCCTTGCCAAAATTGATGGCGCGGGACAGGAACAGCGCCATATCTGGTCCGGGCGTAATGGCGAGAATAATGGCGGCTGCGCTAAATGCCATCAGCATGGGCCATTCGGGCAAAAAGATGTGTAGTAGATCGTGCATTTTGACGTCCTTGTTGGCAATCAAGGCCACTGATTTGGCCATATGATCCAGCAATTGGACGTTTGTCTAGCAAAATGACATTGCGCCAATCCGGTGGTTTGCCATATGGTGCGGCAAAATCCTTGGATCTCAACGAAAAGACGGCGTTTTTCATGAGCAAAGACATCAATAAAGTTGTGCTCGCCTATTCAGGCGGCCTTGATACTTCCATTATTCTGAAATGGCTGAAAGTGGCATATGACTGTGAAGTGGTGACGTTTACCGCTGATCTTGGTCAAGGTGAAGAGCTGGAGCCAGCCCGCAAAAAAGCTGAATTGATGGGCATCAAAGAGATCTTTATTGAAGATGTGCGTGAAGAATTTGTGCGCGACTTTGTGTTCCCAATGTTCCGCGCTAATGCGCTTTACGAAGGGGTCTATTTGCTCGGCACCTCAATCGCGCGTCCATTGATCTCAAAGCGTCTTGTTGAAATTGCCCACGAAGTTGGTGCGGATGCGATTTCGCATGGTGCAACGGGTAAGGGCAATGACCAAGTGCGGTTCGAATTGTCTGCTTATGCGCTTGATCCTTCGATCAAAGTGATTGCGCCTTGGCGTGAATGGGACTTGCAGTCTCGCACAAAGCTTTTGGAATTTGCTGAGCAACATCAAATTCCAGTGCCAAAAGACAAGCGTGGCGAAGCGCCATTCTCAGTAGATGCGAACCTGTTGCACACTTCATCTGAAGGCAAGGTGCTTGAAGACCCTGCAGATGTTGCGCCTGAATATGTTTATCAGCGCACCGTTTCGCCAGAAGATGCGCCAGACAAGGCTGAGATCATCACCATCGGTTTTGAAAAAGGCGATGCTGTTTCGATCAATGGTGAAGCGATGAGCCCGGCCACTTTGTTGACTAAACTAAACGAGCTTGGCGGCAAGCACGGTATTGGCCGTTTGGACTTGGTGGAAAACCGGTTCGTTGGCATGAAATCGCGCGGCATTTATGAAACACCAGGCGGCACGATTTTGCTTGATGCGCACCGTGGTATTGAATCGATCACATTGGATCGTGGCGCGGCGCACCTTAAAGATGAGATTATGCCGCGCTATGCTGAGCTGATTTATAATGGTTTCTGGTATTCGCCAGAGCGTGAAATGCTGCAAGCATTGATCGATAATAGCCAAGAAATGGTGGCCGGTGAGGTGACCATGAAGCTCTATAAAGGCAGCGCAACAGTGATCGCCCGCACTTCGCCATATTCTTTGTATTCCGAAGACTTGGTGACCTTTGAAGAAGGTTCTGGCACTTACGATCATCATGATGCGCAAGGCTTTATCAAGCTCAACGCGTTGCGGTTGAAGACGTTTGCTGCGCGTAAAAAGATCATCGGCTAGCCTGATTTGATGCTTAAGTTTGATCACATAGCGCTTGGTGCGCGTGATCTAGAAAAATCTAGCGAAACGCTGAGCGAACAGCTCGGCGTTTTGCCGTTTGGGGGTGGCGAACACGAATTGTTTGGCACCCACAACAAATTGTGGCGGATCGAAACGCAAACCTATCCAATCTATCTTGAACTACTGGCCATTAATCCAAAGGCAGCACCACAACGCTCGCGCTGGTTTGGTTTGGAAACGTCGATCGAAAGTGACGGCATTCAGCTTTTAGGGTTTGTGGCCGGGACAGATAACATTGCGTCCGCTGCGGCACAGCCACCGTTTGACCATAAATTGACACCAATTGATGTGGCGCGGGGCGATCTGCGCTGGAAATTTGGCATCACCAAAGATGGTGGTTTGGTTGAAAATGGCGCGTTGCCTTATCTGATTGAGTGGCAGAATGGTCGGCATCCGACAGATAGAATTGCGCCGCAGGGCATAAATCTGTTGCGGGTTGGCGGTGCGTTGCTTCATCAGTTGGACCTTGACTGGCCTTGTGAGGTTGCGCCCGAAACCACGACATTATTCGAGGTTCAGCTGCGTGGTGCTGCGGGCAACTTGTTGTATTTTGTACGACCGCCCCGCGACTAAGATTTTTCCAAGATTATCAACAAAGACCATTCGTCTGTGTTGCAACACTGCTGTGTAGCTACGGGGCAAAACGCTTGCCCTTGCCAAGATCGCACACATCCTGCTAAATATTGTCTGACAATATTGTAGGAGAATAAGATGCCGTTGGTACACCCGTTAGACAAAGACCATGATGCCGAAGTGATGGAGTTGGCCACATTTTTCAATGAAACACTCGGGTTTCCGCCCAATTCAGTATTGACCATGCAGCGCCGCCCACGCATTGCCAAAGCCTTTATTGAATTGAACAAGGCGGTGATGGACAATCAGGCGCGTGTGACGTCTGAACAAAAAAGATTGATCGGATATATCGCTTCAACCGCGGCAGGGTGTCGCTATTGCCAAGCCCATACCGCTTTGGCTGCGGAACGCTATGGCGCAAGCCAAGAGCGCATTGAGAATGTCTGGTCGTTCCGCACCAGCGATCTTTATACAGATGGTGAAAAGGCAGCATTTGAGCTGGCGATTGCAGCATCTAGTGTGCCGAACGGTGTTGATGAAACGGTCATTGGCAATATGCGCGCGCACTGGGATGACGGTGAAATTGTTGAGATTTTAGGCGTCATCGCGCTGTTTGGCTATCTGAACCGTTGGAACGATTCAATGGGGACGACGCTTGAAAGTGGCGCTGAGGATGCAGGCAATAAATTGCTCGCAACCCAAGGTTGGGAAAAAGGCAAACACGTTTGAGTTGACGTGCACTTTGCGGGTGGGGTTTGTGTGATTGGCCCGGTTTTGGTCTACGCAGAAACCGGCATAACTTAAAGAAAATCAAGTGATTGGTATCTATTTGGTTCTCTTGTCACCATACCAATTGCTGTGCAATATCGCGCCCGCATCATTGATGCATTGTGAACTCCCTTGTTGCTTTGTGATGGCTTTAAGGGGAACTTGCCCCGGCGCTATTGGCGACCGGGGCCCTTTTATTTTTGGGGGATGAATTTTGAGGCGCTCAAAATAGCAATGCCCGCAAGCAATCCCCAAAATGCGCCGGATATGCCAAAAAAGCTGACCCCTGATGCCGTGATGAGAAATGTCACCGCCGCGGCATGACGATCTTTTTCGCTGTTTAGTGCGCCATAGCCCGCGGCTGCAAATGCGCCAACAAGCGCAAGTCCAGCAACTGCTTCGACCAAAACGGCAGGCGCCAGGGAAATAAAGGTGATGGCCACGCCTGCGAATATGCCGATGATGATATAGACGATGCCAGCGACGATGGCAGCCCAATAGCGTTTGTCTTTGTCCGGATGGGCATCGGGGCTGGCGCACATTGCGGCGGTAATTGCAGCCAAATTCACAGCATGGGAGCCAAAAGGCGCCGCAACAAGTGAAAACACACCGGTCAATGTGAAGAGCGGGCCGGCTTTGGTTTCATAATTGTTGGCCTTCAGCACTGCCATGCCGGGGATGTTCTGCGATGCCATAGTGACAATGTATAACGGCAGTGCCAGCGAAATGACTGCTGCAATATCAAAAATGGGCACGGTGAAAACCATATTTGGCAGCAAAGAATTCGCGAGTTGATCCATTGTATCGGCGGGCAATTCAACACCGAAGATAATCACCAGCACAAATGCCAAAAGCGCTGCTGGCACAGCGGCGAGTTTGTTGAAGAACCCAACCACCAGCCAAGCAAGCGCGATGGGTAGGCCAAGCATCGGGTCAAAGCCAATGGCTTTTATGGGAGCAAAGCATAAGGGCATCAAAATACCAGCAAGCATCGCGTTGGCAAGAGATACAGGTAGCCGCTCAACAGCTCGGCCGAAGGGGCGCCAAATGCCAGAAAGAATAATCAGCGCGGCGCAGACCAAAAAAGCACCAGTTGCAGCGGCAAAGCCTCCGGAGAGTGTGCCCGAATTGACCATCAAAGCTGCGCCGGGGGTCGACCAAGCAACAGAAATTGGCATTTTGCGTTGTGCGCTTAAAATGATGGCGCAAACCCCCATGGCGATGCACATGGCGGTGAGGCCGCTTGCGGCTTGTTCAGGGCTTGCGCCGACAGCAAAAAGCCCTTGCAAAACAATGGCGAAAGAACTGGAAAAACCAACAAAACCGGTAATAAGCCCCATAATGAGGGCTTGGGGGGAGAAGTCGCGCAACATGGGTTTGAACTCGACAAGGAGAGAATATGATGTGCAGCTTAGCTGGCCTTCTTGGGATTGCAACCCGACAAATTAAGCAAAAGCGCAGCTTTTCAGGCCGTTCAAGCAATTAAACCTTGCCCTTTTGGGGCTTTCGCCGTAAAGCACCGCTTTAAGAGATGAATTCCCATATTTGATTGGATCTGAATAATGGCATTGCGCAATATCGCCATCATCGCGCACGTTGACCATGGCAAAACTACGCTTATTGACGTGTTGTTGAAGCAATCTGGCTCGTTTCGCGAGAACCAACGCGTGGAAGAACGCGCGATGGACAGCAATGATTTGGAACGTGAGCGTGGCATTACCATTCTAGCGAAGGTGACTTCGGTGGATTGGAAAGACACCCAAATCAACATCGTTGATACACCAGGACACGCCGACTTTGGTGGTGAAGTTGAGCGTATTCTCAACATGGTGGACGGCGCGATCATTTTGGTCGATGCGGCCGAGGGCCCGATGCCTCAGACCAAGTTCGTTTTGGGCAAGGCGCTTAAAATTGGTCTAAAGCCAATTGTTGCGATCAACAAAATCGATAAAGCTGACGAGCGTCACGAAGAAGTTCTTGACGAAATCTTTGATCTGTTTGTGTCTTTGGACGCAAATGAAGAACAGCTCGACTTTAAAGTGCTTTATGGTTCTGCCAAGCAGGGTTGGATGGCTGAAGAGCCAACCGGTCCTCAAGAGGGCATGACACCACTTCTTGATATGGTGATTGACCATGTTGATGAGCCGCATGTTGAAGAAGGTCCGTTCCGGATGCTGGCAACGACAATTGAATCTAACCCATTTTTGGGTCGGATTTTGACCGGTCGTGTGTTGTCTGGTTCGATCAAGCCAAATGATCAAGTGCATGCATTGTCAGCTGATGGTTCAATCATTGAACGTGGTCGTGTATCAAAGGTTCTTAAATTTAAGGGCCTGGAGCGTGAGCCGGTTGAAGAAGCAAATGCTGGTGATATTGTTGCGATTTCTGGCTTGGTAACCGCAACAGTTGCGGACACAATTGCAGCGCCGGGCGTTACTGAAGCCTTGCAAGCGCAGCCAATTGATCCGCCAACATTGTCCATGTCATTCCGGGTGAATGATGGACCTTTGGCTGGTCAAGAAGGCGACAAAGTTCAGTCTCGGGTGATCCGTGATCGTTTGTACGCAGAAGCTGAAGGCAATGTGGCGCTTAAAGTGACTGACGGTGAAGATGGCGACAGCTATGAAGTCGCGGGTCGCGGCGAATTGCTTTTGTCTGTGTTGATTGAGACCATGCGTCGCGAAGGCTTTGAATTGTGCCTTGGTCGTCCGAAAGTGGTTTACCGCGAGGAAAATGGTCAAAAGCTTGAGCCGATCGAAGAAGTGATCATCGATGTGGATGAAGAGTTTTCAGGTCCAGTTGTGCAAAAACTTGCAGAGCGCAAGGGCGATCTGATTGAGATGAAGCCATCAGGTGGCGGCCGTACACGACTTGTGTTCCATGTGCCAACACGTGGTTTGATCGGCTATCAGCCTGAATTGCTTTCGGATACACGCGGCACAGCGATCTTTAACCGTGTGTTCCATGAATATGCACCATTCCGGGGCAAGATGCAGGGCCGTCGTACAGGCGTTTTGATTTCTAACGCGACTGGTAAGTCTGTTGCTTTTGCGATGTTCAACCTTGAAGATCGTGGCCCAATGATTATTGAGCCGGGCGTTGATGTTTATGAAGGCATGATCGTTGGTGAGCACTCTCGCGGCAACGATTTGGAAGTGAACGTGTTGAAGGGTAAGCAGCTCACCAACATGCGTGCCTCTGGTAAGGATGAAGCGGTTAAACTAACCACGCCAAAGAAAATGTCTTTGGAGCAGGCTTTGTCTTACATCGCTGATGACGAGTATGTGGAAGTGACGCCAAAGAGCATCCGTATCCGCAAAATCATGCTTGATCCACATGATCGCAAACGCGCTTCTCGCGCAGCAGCGAAAGAAGCAAGCTAAGCGCTTTCGCTTTCATTTCAGAAGAATTATTCAGCGGCGTCGGGTTTTAACTCTGACGCCGTTGTTGCATCATAGCGTAGAGGGCGCGCAAGTTCTGCCTCAAAAGCCATGTGGCGACGCAAGCTCTCAAAAAAGCCACGCAGCATATAGCCTGTGGCATCGGCTGCTTGTATGGGTTTACCTTCACCATAAGACATCAGCACATCGCGCACCTCTTCGCCAAAGCAGCGATCTTCGTAGTGCTCTGCGCGAAGACGGTCAAAAATCATGGTTTGATCAAGTGTGCCGTGATGAAATTTAATCAGCGCTGGATAGAGAATTTCTTCTTCATACGCATGGGCCTTTTTCAGGATTGGCTCAATAGCGCGTGCCGTTGTGGCGCAGATTTGACGATCTATATTGTCTGGCAACCCATCGGCGATTTCTTCCAACCGATCGCATAGCGCCATCTTGTCGTGATGGGCTTTGCGCAGTTGTGCGACCAACTCATTTTGGTTGATGTGGGCCATTTTGCCATCAGCTCTTTCAGTTCACGCGCTCTAAGCCCCTTCTTTGTTTAAAAAGTCCTCCGGCTAAAGCTGCATGCTGGTTGTGTTTTATCTGTGAGACATTTGGCCACAAGCGACATAGAGTAACCTTGACCTAGATCAACGTAGGTTGTTTCAAGTGAAACTAGATTGCACCCTAGCGGATAGGGGCGCTATCGTGCTTTTTGAGGCTAATGCGAGAACTATTGCGGGGAAAACATGAAGAATTTAGGCTGGACCATCGTTTTGGGACTGGCGGCGCTGGCCGCTGTCCTTGCCGCCGCTTTCGGGCAAGATCAACTTTATCAAACACATGCTTGGATATTGGCAGGGGTAACTGCCATTGGTGCGATTATTATGTTGCGCCAAGTTGGTGTTGCGGGTGAAGGCCCGGGCGACAAAACAGGATATATGGATGATCCCATCCGTTATGGGGTTATTCTAACGACATTTTGGGGTGTTGTTGGGTTTTTGGTGGGTGTAGTTGCAGCCTTGCAACTGGCTTTTCCTGAGCTCAATATTGAACCCTATTTGAATTTTGGTCGTGTACGGCCATTGCACACTTCGGCGGTGATTTTTGCGTTCGGTGGTACCGCGCTTATTACCTCAAGCCTTTATGTGGTGCAGCGCACCTGCCAAACCCGCGTACTCTCAGACAATCTGACCTGGTTCGTTTTCTGGGGCTATCAGTTGTTCATCGTTTTGGCAGCAACGGGCTATTTGCTTGGTTCGACCCAAGGTCGTGAATATGCGGAACCTGAATGGTATGTAGATCTTTGGTTGACCATTGTTTGGGTTGGCTATCTCGTTCTGTTCATGGGCACGCTGATCAAGCGTAAAGAGCCGCATATTTATGTGGCAAACTGGTTCTATCTCGCTTTCATTTTCACGATCGCGCTGTTGCATGTGGTCAACAACCTGTCGATGCCAGTCTCGCTTTTGGGCTCTAAGAGCTATTCAGCTTTCGCTGGCGTACAAGATGCGTTGACCCAGTGGTGGTACGGCCACAATGCGGTTGGCTTCTTCCTCACTGCAGGTTTCTTGGGCATGATGTACTATTTCATGCCAAAACAGGCTAATCGCCCGGTTTACTCTTATCGCTTGTCGATCATCCACTTCTGGTCATTGATCTTCATGTATATTTGGGCGGGGCCACACCACTTGCACTACACAGCGTTGCCCGATTGGGCACAGACGCTGGGCATGGTGTTCTCGATTATGCTTTGGATGCCTTCATGGGGCGGCATGATCAACGGTTTGATGACGCTATCTGGCGCATGGGACAAAATCCGCACCGATCCGATTATTCGCATGATGGTCATCGCGGTGGCGTTCTACGGCATGTCCACATTTGAAGGCCCGATGATGTCTATTAAGGCAGTGAACGGTCTTTCACACTATACAGATTGGACCATTGGTCACGTGCATTCAGGTGCGTTGGGCTGGGTGGGTATGATCAGCTTCGGCATGGTTTACTTCCTCGTGCCACGTTTGTGGAACCGCAAGCAGCTTTACTCATTGCGCATGGTCAACTGGCACTTCTGGCTCGCAACCCTTGGCATTGTGGTTTACGCCGCGGTGATGTGGGTGTCTGGCATCACACAAGGTTTGATGTGGCGCGAATATGATGCGGAAGGCTTCCTTGTTTATTCCTTCGCTGAATCAGTTGCCGCTTTGAAACCTTACTACATCCTTCGGGCTATTGGTGGTGCGATGTATCTGGCTGGTGGATTGGTGATGGCTTACAACGTGTGGATGACCATTAAGGGCAAGACACGCGATGAAAAGCCAATTGTTGTGGCGCATGCCGCATCAGCGCAACCAGCAGAATAGGGGAGAAATCTAATGGGACTTTTAGATAAGCACGGCGCGATTGAGCGTAACGCCACCCTATTGCTTGTTGGTGGTTTGGTTGTGGTGAGCATTGGTGGCATTGTTGAGATTGCCCCACTGTTCTACCTCGAAAACACAATTGAGAAAGTGGAGGGGATGCGTCCTTATTCACCGCTCGAATTGGCGGGGCGTAACATTTACATCCGTGAGGGTTGTTACAACTGTCACAGCCAAATGATCCGCCCATTCCGCGATGAAGTGGAGCGTTATGGTCACTATTCATTGGCGGCGGAAAGCATGTATGACCACCCATTCCAGTGGGGGTCAAAACGAACCGGGCCAGATTTGGCACGGGTTGGCGATCGCTATTCGAATGAATGGCATGTTCAGCACTTGAAGGACCCACAATCTGTGGTGCCTGAGAGCATTATGCCTTCTTACGGGTTCTTGGCGAAAGCGGAGCTGGGCTACAAAAACATCGGTGATCACTTAATCGCAAACCAACGTGTTGGTGTGCCTTACACTGATGAGATGGTGGCAAACGCTTATGCCGATATGACGGCACAAGCGGATCCTGAGGCCGATTGGGAGGGTGTCGAAACCCGTTATCCAAAAGCGGTTTTGGGTGACTTTGATGGCGATCCAACCAAGCTGACCGAAATGGATGCGCTGGTGGCCTATATGCAAATGTTGGGCACGCTCGTTGATTTGAGCGCGTACAATGCAGAAGAAAACTATCGATAGGAGCTGACAATGATTGATTATAATTCATTCCGGCACTTTGCCGATAGTTGGGGCCTTTTATACATGCTGGTCGTCTTTATTGGCGTGATCTTGTTCATGTTCCGTCCTGGGGCAAAAGACCATGCAAAAGCTGCAGCACAAATTGCGTTGAAGGATGATCGCGCACCTGAGGGGAAGGAATAGGTCAATGAGTGATAAAAAAGAAATTGACGACATCTCCGGTGTTGAAACAACAGGCCACGAATGGGACGGCATCAAAGAGCTGAACAACCCACTGCCGCGTTGGTGGTTGTGGACATTTTACGGCACGGTTGCGTGGGCGATTGTCTACGTGATCCTGTTTCCAGCTATTCCCCTATTGAATGGCGCAACGCCAGGTATTCTTGGCTATTCAAGCCGCGGCGAATTGGCCAAAGAGGTTGCCGCTGCGGATGAAGCCAAGGCTGAGTTTGTCACCAAAATCGAAGCGACAGATGTCACTGAGATTTTGGGTGATAGCGATCTGACTCGCTTTGCGGTTCAGGGCGGAAAATCTGCATACAAAGTTTATTGTTCGCAGTGTCATGGTGCGGGCGCAGAAGGTGCTTCAGGCTATCCAAACCTAAACGACGATGATTGGCTTTGGGGCGGCACGGTTGACGAGATTTACACAACCATTGCCCACGGTGTTCGCTATGAAGCTGATGACGACACACGTGCTTCTGAGATGCCGGCATTTGGCGACATTTTGGAAACAGCTGATATTCGAGCCACTGCTGATTTTGTGGCTAGCCTATCTGGCATTGAGCACGATGCTGCACATGTTGAAACAGGCAAAGCGGTTTACGAAGAAAACTGTGCGTCCTGTCATGGAGATAGTGGCGAAGGCATTCGTGAGCTTGGTGCGCCAAAACTCAATGATGCTTTGTGGCTATATGGCGGTACGGTTGATGAGATCGCAACCCAAATTGCCAAGCCAAAACACGGCATGATGCCAGCTTGGCAAGCGCGTTTGGGTGACGCCACTGTGAAGCAATTGGCGATCTATGTGCACTCACTAGGTGGCGGCGAGTAAAGCTGGCAACCAATGTGAAGAGTTGTTCCTTGGAGGGAGCAAGCCCCGGGAAGCCGCAAGGCCCCCGGGGATTTTTTTGACTTATTTGGCGCCGCCGTTGCAGCCATGCGGCTGCATTCCCCAGCACCCCAACTTTGTATTGCGCCGCCGTCGGCCTTACGGCCCTTCCCCGGCACCCCCGCCAATTGGAGGTGCCCCTTTGGGCGCGGTAAATAAAATCTGGTTTACGCTGCGACGTTTCGGGTGAAGCGATTGGCGATGTCGGTGACCCGTTGACCCAACAATTTGGCGCTTTCCAGGTCTGAATTAATGGGGCCATGTTCTGGACCTTGATCGGCGTTAGATTGTGCCATTGCGCCCAAAGATGAGCCGAGACGATTAATGTCTTCGACTGATCCTGTGGATGAATTGTTGCCTGGCATTTGACCAAGGCTGACCCACAACATGCCATGTTGCGCTGCGAGCAAGGAAAGCTGCTGTAGCGTTGAGTGCTTGTCGCCATTTTGGCTTGAAGAGTTTGTGAACCCGGCGGCGATTTTGTCTTTCCATCCCTGTTCGAACCACACTTTTGATGACTTGTCCGCAAAGGTTTTAAATTGCGCAGAAACCGAACCCATATAAGTTGGCGAGCCGAAAATGATCGCGTCTGACGCGGCGAGTGTGTCCCAATGCTCATCGGCTTCGTCGACCGGAATCAAGTGCACTTCGTCATTGGTGTTGGCGGCAGCGCCATCGCGTACAGCTTCAGCTTGTTTTTGGGTGTGGCCGTAGCCTGAATGATAGACAATAGAAATTTTTGACATGTTTTTACTCGTTTGTTGGTTCCACCCAAGCGAGGTGATGCATTGTTCGCTTGCACTGCTTGGTTGACAGAAAAATGCGCATTAGGATAAAAAGAGCAAGAAGGCACTAAAATGTGATGTAGATACAAAAAGTATACTATCAAATTTGTGCCCAAAGGATTTGCAAGGCATTGCGGCTGAAATTGCCTTAAGTACGCGGAGAAAAAAATGTGTGACCTAGAGCATCAAACGGGCGTGAAGCTGCCGGACAATCTGAGTGAAAAGGAAAAATCAGAGTTGTGCCCGGTGGTTTATGCAATCTCACATTTGGGCGGCAAATGGAAATTGATCGTGTTGCATCAGCTCATGGAGCAGCCGATGCGGTTTGGTGAATTGCGGCGCGCTATTCCAGGGATCACGCAGCGGATGCTAACTTTGACACTTCGCGAGCTTGAGGAAGATGGCATCGTCAACCGTAAAGTGTTTGAGGTTGTGCCGCCGCATGTTGAATACTCTTTGACCGAATTGGGCACACAGCTTGAACCGGTTATGGATAGTTTGCGCAGTTGGGGACGCGCTAATTTTGTAGCCAAGCAATTCGTGGCGGCCTAAGTCTATTTCACGTTTGCGCGGAAGAAGTCGATTGTGGCGCGAAGACGTGCTGGCATGAATCTTTGAGGTGCGTAAATCAACCATGCAGCGGTGTTAAAGCTGGTTGCGGTTACCTGCCAATCGGCAAAGTGTTGCACCAATCGTCCTGTTTTAAGATCATCCTTGATCAACCAATTTGGCAGTAGCGCAGGGCCCAGCCCCAAGCGTGCTGCCTCACGCAGCGCAAGCGGGTTCGACATCCGTATGGTGCCGTTGACGGCCACGGCGTGCTCCTTCGTGCCCTTTTGGAACTTCCAAACATCGCGGTACTTAGGCAGATCAAGTAGCGGGCAATTGACGTTTGCAAGATCGCTTGGATGCTCAAGGGGTGCGTTGAACGCAGGCGATGAGACAATCTGATAGTGAGTGTCCATCAGCTTTGTGCAAATCAAATCACTTTTGGGTTGATCAGTTAGTCTGATCGCCAAGTCGATTTGATGATCAGTTAGGTCAAGGTTTTGATCGGTGAGCTGCAATTGCAACTCAATTTGCGGCAGCTGAGCGGTAAACTCTTCTATCAGCGGCAAGATGACTTGATTGCCAAAAGCCGTCGACGCCGTTAGCCGAACCAATCCCGACGGTTTTTGGTTTTGCGACAGCGCTTCAGATATCGCGTTTTGTAACTCCTCCACCAACGGGTTTATTCTTTGAACATATGTTTGCCCAGCACTTGTGAGCGACATCTTTCGGGTGGTGCGGTGAAACAGCGCAAAGCCGAGTTGGCTTTCAATGCTGGAAATGGTGCGTGAAACCATGCTGGGGTCGACATTGCGCCGCCGTGCCACTTCTGCAAAGCTTAAATGCTCAGCAACTTCCTTCAGTAATGCAAGATCTTCTACGTCCATTCATGCGCTAATAGCATTAATATCGTGGGGATTGATAGCTTTATTGTTTGGGCCGCGTCGTTATGTTGGGGCAAGTATTTCGTGGAGGCACTTATGGCAAGAACAGATAAATTTGCAGGCACAACAGTTTTGATTACCGGAGCAAGTCGTGGAATCGGTCGCGCGAGCGCATGCTATTTCCATCAAAATGGCGCCAATTTGGTGCTCGCAGCCCGCTCGAAAGCTGCACTGGACGAGCTCGTATCTGAAATTCAGACGGATGGCGGCCATGCCGTGGCTGTGGCGTGTGATGTTGGCAATGCGCAAGATGTGCAAAGGGCTGTGGATGCTGCAAGCGTGTTTGGCGGTGTCGATATTCTTGTCAACAATGCTGGGCTGATTGATCCGATTGCGCGGATTGATGAAAGCGATCCAGACGCGTGGAGCCAGATCGTCGATGTAAACTTGAAAGGCCCATATTATGCGACCCGTGCGGTGTTGCCAGGGATGGTAGAGAAAGGAAGCGGCACGATCATCAATATCAGCTCCGGCGCGGCCACAGGTGCGCTAGAGGGTTGGAGCCATTATTGCGCAACCAAGGCAGGTTTGTTGTCGCTTACGAAATGCAGCGACAAAGAATATCGCGACCTTGGCGTGCGGGTGATTGGATTGAGCCCGGGCACCGTGGCAACGGAAATGCAGGTGCAAATTAAAGCGTCCGGCATAAATCCCGTGAGCCAGTTGGACCCTGATGCGCATATCTCGCCGGACTGGGTGGCGAAAGCAATTGGCTATTTGTGCGGCGAGGGCGGAGACCCCTATTTGGGTACAGACTTTTCGATGAAAACCAATGAGGGCCGGAATGCGTTGGGGCTGCCGTTGATCAGCTAAGATAGTTCAATCTGACCTCATTTATGCAGCGCTGGCGAGATGATCGCTGGCGCTCATGGGGTGCAAATTGTGGTTCAACTCCATCAAGTGCATCCACTAATTGGCTCAAATATGAGCGCGGAATTCCGTCTAGCCGAACTGAGGCATTTCGGGCAATGAATGAATCGATCAGGGTCACCAGTACCTGCTTCTTGGCAACGGTGTCGGGTAATCCATCTTTGGTGCATACGCCGTAAGTGCCTTCTAGGAAATGTTGCCAAGTGGCGTTCAGCATATGGTCGGTTAGTTGAGGCATAACGAGTTGCAACTGATGAGCCACGGCACTTAGTTCTGACTGTTCAAGCTTGTGCCGTGCTTCGCGAAAGATTTGCAAGAATAGCGCTTTCGCGGCTTGTTCCTCTGCAACGTTTTCCTGCTGCAGTTGGGCGATCCATTTAAGTTGGCCCTTTGAGAAAAACTGAAGAACTGCTTCGTCATTGTGGATGCCGAAATAGGATGCACAGCGTTGCTGGGTACTGACCACATATGAAGGATTGGGGGCACATCTATTGGCAATATATTGTTCAAAGAGGTTTGCTTTATCCTCCAGCTTAGCGACTATTTTCGCTCTCTCATCGAAGTTTTCAAATAGGTAGCTGAGCATTCACGCCTCCGGATTGTCCTTTTGAAATAGCGCAAAGTGCTCAGCAATTGTTTCGGTGTGGACCGAACCTTGTCATTCACGCTTCGTGAATGACATTTCGATGTCGATTGGCGTAGTTTTTAGCTGCGTCGACGCAACAACGGGTGCATCTCCGGCTCTCAAAGCTATTGATTGCAGCATCACATTTTTGCAAATGCGGAGAAGATGCATGTTTGTTGAGATTTTAAAGAATACCCCGCCTTGGGTTTGGCCATTGTTGGTTGTTTTGATTGTACTCGGGTTGCGCGCCAGTCGAACGCGGTGGATGCCGGCGGCGATGATCTATTTCATGCCTTTGCTGGGCTTGTTGTCCGTTAACAACTTGCTGGCACTGCCCAATCAGATAGTGGTTTGGAGCGCCTTCTTTTTCGCTTATGCATTGGGGGCGCTTTTGGGCATGCGGCTGCAACAAAGTTGGACCCTTGCCAGGAAAGGTAATCGCGTCCACGTGGCGGGTGAGTGGGTGACCATGTTGACCATTGTCACCGTGTTTGTTGCCAGCTTTTTAAATGGCATGTTTGTGGCGATCATGCCTGAACTGATTGGATTGCCGATCGTTTATCTTGGTCTAACCGTGATCAAAGCGAGTGTAGCGGGTGTGTTTATTGGCCGCGCAGCCTATGTTTGGCACTACATGCAGCGCCAAACCATTGCCGAACTTGACGCTTAATCGCGGGGCATTTCCAATTTCCAATTCAAGTTCGCTTTCACACTGGGCCACTCACTTGGAATAATCGAGTAAACTGCGGTGTCGCGCACTGTGCCATTGGTCAGAACGCTGTGACGCCGCAACACGCCATCCAGTTTTGCGCCCAGCCGTTCAATCGCATTTCTGCTTTGGTGGTTCATAAAATGGGTGCGGAACTCGACGGCAATTGCTTCTAATGTTTCAAAAGCATGGCTGAGAAGCAAAATCTTGCACTCTGTGTTAAGCGGCGAGCGCTGTACTGACTTGCGATACCAGGTGGAGCCAATTTCAAGGCGTTTGTTGGTGCTGTCGATGTTCATGTAGGTGGTCATCCCCACCACCGCGCCGGACTTTTTATCAATGATGGAAAAAGGCAACATCGAACCCTCTGCCATTAATCGCAACCGCCGAGAAATTTCAGCGTCTACTTTGTCTGGGGCGGGCACGCTGGTGTACCAAAGCTTGTGTAGTTCGCCATCTTGCGCCGCTTCTTCTAAGTCCACCGCGTGATCGTGTGATAGCGGCATGAGTTTTACATATTTCCCCTCAAGGGTTACCGGTTCAATCCAATTTGACATCGACAACTCCTAAATCTCCACTTTGACGGCAGCGGTTTTTTCATCGCCCGAATTAGGTGTGCCCTTCGGTTCAATCAACAGGACGCTTGCGCCGTTCTTGGTTGATGGTTTGTGCTCAACTCCTTTTGGCACGACATACATCTCGCCGGGGCCAAGTGTGACGGTCTTGTCAGGCATTTCAATGGTGACATCACCTTCAATGACGAGGAAAAAGTCGTCTGTGTCTGGGTGGGAATGCCACACAAACTCGCCCTCAAACTTGGCAAGCATCACCTCATTGCCATTGTAGGTCGAGATGATTTTGGGTGACCAACAGTCTGAGAACTTCGAGAGCTTCTGACTAAGATTTACGGCGGTCATGATGATGTCCTTTTATGGCGAAATCGGAACCATTGGATAATTCCAATGATTGAAATGATGATCCAGAAGAATTCAATCAGCGCCGAGGCGAGATTGAAGTTTACATAAAGCGACGCGCCGATCAGTAAAGAGCCGAGCAGGTTGATAACGGGAAAGCCGAGATCGGTGGCACTCATCAGTCTCATTTGCGTCAAGAAGTAAGCGGTTACAACCATCAAAGTCCCGAATGATCCGACATAATCGATCCAAGTGATGTGGGCTAAAAAGTCAAACATTGGTTTTCGCATATTGATGTGGCGGGATGTTCATCAAAGCGCAATTTGGGCGCACGCGCTAGTGAAATGGCACCCCGTTTGACATCTTCTTGCGAAAAAGTGATTTGAGTTGGCCAATGTCCGGGGCCACAGTTTTTGGTGTGGAGGAAGAAATGTCAGCGATAAATGTACAACTTGAAACACAGATTGCATGTCCCGAATGCGGGCATGTTTCAATTGAAACCATGCCGACGGATGCTTGCCAATATTTTTATGACTGCAAGGGGTGCGGCGCGGTCTTAAAGCCGAAGCCCGGAGACTGCTGTGTTTATTGCTCATATGGGACGGTGCCGTGCCCACCGATTCAAGAGGGCAAGAGCTGTTGCTAGACGCGCTTCACGCCTTCAAATCCAGTCCATTTGTCATATGGCATGCGTCCACGCCAGCGGATGAAGGGAATGAGATAATATAGAAGTCCGGCGATATAGATGGCGATCAAACCATACCAGAAAGCGGGCACCGTCACACTTTGAACGAGAGTGGCAATTGTGTCGCCCGTGTTGCTTGCGGAAATAACAATCAAATAAGAAATTGATGCAACGGCAAAAAACACAAATGGTGCAAAACGAAGATATTCACGACCAATCAGACGAAGTAAAGAGGGCTTTTGTCCGAAATTATAGAGTTGTATGCCGACAATATTTTTTCCCGGTGTTGCGCGAAATTTGAAGACATAGAGCGCGTAAACTAGTGGCGTTAGGATCATGAATACGCTCTCAAAATCAAACGGTGTGATGATATTGAGTTCTTCATCAACATAGACACCAATCCGCAACGAGTAGCTTGTGTTCTCGTCCTCAGCGGTGATGACCTTCACGTTAAGCTTGTTATGTTCAAAAAGACCGAAAACGGAGGTTGTGCATAGCGTAAACTCGCGTGGTAATTTGAGCGTTGGGTCGACCATTTCCGCAAACTTGAGTAGCTTTGGGCTCTCATCTAAAGTTTTGCAATAATTCATCCCAATTGGCGGTGAGATTATGACTTTCCCGGGCACTAGCGGTTGCGCAAGTGCCATCAGAACAAAGAAAAACACTTGGATGAGAAGCACATCAATGATGAGTGCAATGAACCGACGCCACATATAGCGTTTGGGTTGGGCGGGTGCAGAAGTCATAGAATCTCAAATCAAAATGGCAAAAATATGCAGCAAATTTAGCAGCAAATAATTTTGAGTAAATACTGATCTTGTCAGCCATCAAGCTCATAGAGTTTTGCAATCGCGGTTAGGGCACGAGCGCTTCGGGTGTCAATTTCTGCTTTGGTAGGCTGTTTGGTTGCGCCGATTGCGCGACGGATTTGCTGATCGCCAACAAGTAAATCAAGAAATGTAATGGCTGCGTTTACGGCCTCTTCGTTCGGCAATCTTGGGAACCGCTCAAAGGTTTGGATAATGAGCGGAAAAACGCTTTCCTTGCCTGAGCGGGACAGGATCCTGCCCAATTCTCCGGTTGGGTCAGCAGCCGCGGCGCGGTTGAGGGCCACGGCCCGATCGCCGAGCAGCAAGGTGAGCAATTCTGGGGCCAATTGTTTGAGCGTTTTAAGCGGTGAAAGGTCTTTTTCAGTTTGCTTTTGTAAAAGGTCGCGCACTTGGTGTGCGTTTTGTTCAATCAGCTCTTTGAACAAGCCTTGCTTGTCGCCATACCAATTATAAAGCGTCTCGTTCGAGGCTTTGGCGCGTTTTGCGATGGCGAGCATTGAGGTGCCCAAGTATCCTTTTTCTTCGATCAAAGCATAGGCCGCCTCAGCGATGGCTTGCCTTTTTGCGGCTCGTTTTTCTTCGCGCATAGTTTTTCCAAATTTGTTGCTTGACAATTCCGTACACTAGATTACGTATATTGGCAACCGTACACCAAATTACGTTTTAGGAGAAGAAGATGATTAAATATGTAAAACCGTCTTTGACCATGCTGATTGCCTTGCAGCTCACCATGATTTTTTCGCTGTTTTTTAAGGTGCCGCCACATCCGCCAATTGCCATTCCAATTTCAGGAATTGGTCCCCTAATTGGTGTTTCCGTTGGGGTTGCGTTGATGGCTATTTTGATTGACCCAGCAAAGGACCGGGTTGGGCGCATTTTGTCAGTCGTGGCGGTGGCGCTAGCCCTCATTTCATACGGGCCGCAAAAGTATATCGATCCGCAGTTTCCACTGATTTGGCCCGCTGTGATCGCAGCGCAAATGGCAAGTTTGGCCATTCTGGCTGGCATTTTTTACAAAAGACAGGAGGCTTAAGTGACAAGGATTGCTACCCCATCAATTAACTTGATAGACGGCCTTCTGATCTTGTCATTGCTCGCTGGCGGTCTAATCTTGGGGTTCTTTTACGCTTGGATTTGTTCGACCATGTGGGGGCTGGATGCAACTGACCCGCGCATCGCAATTGGTGCGATGCAGGCCATGAATGCGTCGGTGCGCAATTTTGCATTTGGTCCGGTGTTTTTTGGGACACCCTTTGTGCTTTTCATCACCGCGCTTGTGGGCTGGCAGCAGGGCGCGCGCAAAACGTCATTCTTGCTTGGCGTTGCGGGTTTGGTGTTTTTGTTTGGCTATTTGGTTCTAACCGTAACCATCAATGTGCCGATGAATGAGGCGCTGGGAAAACAGATTGTGCCGCAAGACTTAGGTGCGGCACAAGAAATGTGGAATGACTATAGCCAAACTTGGCAGTTTTGGAACACGACGCGGTTCTTCGCGACCAGTTCAGGCTTTCTTCTCACCGCCTATGTTGCGGTTTTAGTTTGGCCTGTTGAGCGACTAGCTTTGCGGCAACAAGTCCAATAGGTCGCCATAACCTTCTTGTTCCATTTTCTCTTTTGGGACAAAACGCAACGAGGCGGAATTGATGCAATAGCGCAATCCGCCTTGTTCTGGTGGGCCGTCAGGGAAAACGTGGCCCAGGTGGCTGTCGCCATCGCGCGAGCGCACTTCGGTGCGTACCATCCCATGGGCAGTGTCTGTTTTTTCAACAATGTGATCCTGATTGATCGGTTGGGTGAAACTTGGCCAACCGCAGCCCGCGTCATATTTGGTTGACGAAACAAAGAGCGGCTCA
Source organism: Maritalea porphyrae (assembly GCF_030159895.1). GTDB lineage: Bacteria > Pseudomonadota > Alphaproteobacteria > Rhizobiales > Devosiaceae > Maritalea > Maritalea porphyrae. Next base: position 319,551 of record NZ_BSNI01000002.1, on the reverse strand, counting down.
CCGGATACAATGTCTACATAGATGCCAATATCGTTTTTGTCCCAAAACTCATTTTGAAATGGGCGTTCAGTACCGTTTTCTTGGGTCACCCGATATTGTTCGGGCGTTAGATTTTTAATTGCGTCATCGGTTTTCTGATAGCGTTTGGTCATAGTCGTTTTGGCAACCTCGCTTGGTTATGTGCTCATCTCAAATGCTTAGATAAGCGGCAACGGCACGCAACTCAAGCAATAGCTCATTCACAACAGTTGAGCATTGTGTGATCGACGATCTATCCGGGTGCGACAGGCTGCCTCGTGCGACAGCTTGTGCGATCTGTTTGACCCATATCAACGCTATAACAGACAAATACTGTCAAAAAGCGTAATATAGCGATCGATAGGGACCTGATCGGCATGAATGAACAAGCACAACCTGGCGTAAAACCGGGCGTTGATCAATTTGATGTAGAAGCGGTAAATGCGGCGGGCAAGCGCCCAGCGCTCTATGCACCGCGCAAGAAGATTTTCCCAAAACGAGCTTCTGGTTTTTTCAGGCAGCTCAAATGGGTGATCATGATTGTCACATTGGGCATCTACTATCTTACGCCTTGGCTGCGATTTGATCGCGGTGAATTTGCGCCTGATCAGGCCGTATTGGTGGATTTGGCCAATCGGCGCTTCTATTTCTTCTTCATCGAGATTTGGCCGCAAGAGTTTTACTATGTTGCGGGCATGTTGGTGATGGCTGGTGTTGGCTTGTTTCTGGTCACATCAACCGTCGGGCGCGCGTGGTGCGGCTACACTTGTCCGCAAACCGTGTGGGTGGATTTGTTCTTGCTGGTTGAGCGATTCTTTGAAGGGGATCGCAACCAACGTATCAAGCTCGATAAAGGGCGGTATGATTTCAACAAAATTTGGCGACGGGTGGCAAAGCACACCAGTTGGATTTTGATCGGCGTTGCCACCGGCGGCGCTTGGGTTTTTTACTTCGCTGACGCGCCAACCCTGTTTGCAGATGTTGTGCGGTTTGAAGCGCCAGCGATCGCTTATTTCACCATCCTGATCTTGACCGCGACCACCTATACTTTTGGTGGTTTGATGCGTGAGCAAGTGTGCACCTATATGTGCCCTTGGCCACGAATTCAGGGCGCAATGCTGGATGAGTTTTCGCTTACCGTCACCTATAATGATTGGCGTGGCGAACCGCGCACGAAGCATGCGAAAAAGGCCATTAAAGAAGGCAAAGTTGTCGGCGATTGCGTTGATTGCAATGCCTGCGTGGTGGTGTGCCCGATGGGTATTGATATTCGCGACGGCCAGCAACTTGAATGTATCACCTGCGCTTTGTGCATTGATGCGTGCGACAACGTGATGGACAAGCTGGGCAAAGAGCGCGGGCTGATCTCTTACGCAACGCTCAATGATTATAATTCCAATATGCAATTGGCCACAGATGGCGGCGATCGTATTCACCCTGAGCGGTTGCGCGATAAAGCGGGTCGATTGGTGGATGCTGTTACCCACACCAGTTTGCAGACCATTATTCGTTGGCGCACGCTGATCTATTTCTGCGTATGGGCGGCGATTGGTGTGGCGATGTTGATCGTATTGTCCATGCGCGATCGCTTGGATGTGAATGTGCAACATGACCGCAATCCGCTTTATGTGATGCTTAGCGATGGGGCCGTGCGCAATGGCTATGATGTGAAAATTCTCAATATGACACCTGAACCGCGCACCATGAAATTGTCGATTGTTGGGTTGCCGGGCGGCGAGATGACACTGGCAAGCTCGCAAAATGACCCACAACAAGTGATCGTGTTGGATGTGGAACCAGACCGGGTATTGCCGCTACGCGTATATGTTCGGGCAGATCCTAAGCTTTTGAGAGAGCAACCCACGCGATTTACGTTTAGAGTTGAAGATGTGTTTGGCGACGAATCGTCAGAAGAGTTGGTGAAATTTGAAACACCAAAAATAGGGGAATGATGATGGATCAGCCAAAACAACGCGAGTTTACTGGCAAACATATGCTTTTGGTGGTGGGGCTGTTCTTTGGCACCATCATTACGGTCAATCTGATCATGGCCTATTTTGCCACATCGAGCTGGACCGGACTGGTCGTAAAAAACTCTTATGTGGCGAGCCAAGGGTTCAATGAAAAACTGGCGGCCGAGAAAGCGCAAGATGCGCTTGGTTGGAATGCTGATGTTGGCTATGTGGATGGTGCTATTCGCTACCAGTTGCTTGATGCGGCGGGCAAGCCAGTGATTGCCGATTTTGCAGAAGCCGAACTAAAGCGCCCAAGCCATGAGCGTGAGGATCAAATCATCACTTTGTTGCCAACAGATGGCTACTTTGTTGCTGATTTTGAACTGGCAAATGGCGCTTGGGATATATTTGTGACCCTAAAAAGCGAAAACGGAACGCCATATGTGCACCGTCAACGCATTGTGGTGCAATAGGGGGCAAGATGAGCTGCTGTGCACCGGGCATTGAGGCGGCCAACGAGCTGGCCGACAAAGGCCAAACAAAAATCGACAATGAAAGTCTAATCGCGGGTTCAATCGATCTTAAAGATGGCCGTCGTCAATTGGAGCTGGCGGTGCCGGATGTCCATTGTGCGGCCTGTATGCGTTCAATTGAAACTGAATTGGGTGCGCTTAGCGCTGTTGAGTTGGGCCGGGTGAACCTGTCCACCAAACGGGTAAAGGTGATTTGGCACACGCAGGGGTTTGCCCCCGAACAAATCGTTGAAGCCGTTAATCGGGCAGGCTACCGGGCGATGTTGCTCGAAGCGGAAGATGAGAGTGCCAAAGACAAGACATTTTCTCAGTTGGTACGCGCTTTAGCGGTGTCTGGCTTTGCGGCGATGAACATCATGCTGTTTTCGATTTCAATTTGGTCAGGCGCAGACGCTTCAACCCGTGATCTGTTCCATTGGATTTCGGCGCTGATCGCCATTCCTGCGGTGGCGTTTGCCGGGCAGCACTTTTATCGATCTGCTTGGGCCGCGTTAAAAGTGGGGCGGCTCAATATGGACGTGCCAATTTCTCTCGCGGTGATTTTGGCGCTGGGGCTGAGTGTTTTTGAAACCGCCAATTCAGGCGAACATGCCTATTTTGATGCGGCGGTCACCCTGTTGTTCTTTCTGTTGATTGGGCGCACGCTTGATCACTTAATGCGCGAACGGGCGCGCTCTGCGGTGCGCAATCTTGCTTCATTGGCGCCGCGCGGTGCGTTGCAGCGCTTGGATGATGGTAGCCATCAGTTTGTGAAGCTTAACCAAATTGAAGTTGGCATGCAGCTTGATATTGCCGCAGGCGAGCGCATTCCCGTGGATGGCAAGGTGCTGCTTGGTCAATCCGATGTGGATTTGAGTTTGGTCACTGGGGAATCGGCACCGGAACCACTTCAAAAGGGAAGTGTTCTGCTGGCTGGGGCAACCAATATTTCTAGCCCGATCACCATGGAAGTTTCAAAACCTGCGCATGAGAGTTTCTTGGCGCGCATGGTGGCGATGATGGAAGCTGCAGAAGGGTCGCGCGCTGGCTATAAACGGATTGCGGACCGGGCCGCTGAGATTTATGCGCCGGTTGTTCATTTGCTGGCTTTGTTCACGTTTCTTGGTTGGGGCTTCTACAATGGTGATTGGCACCATGCGCTGGTCACCGCGATTGCTGTGCTGATCATCACCTGTCCGTGCGCGCTGGCGCTGGCGGTGCCGATTGTGCATGTGGTGGCCGCTGGGCGCTTGTTCGAACAAGGGATGATGATGCGCGATGGCGCAGCGCTCGAGCGATTGGCGCAGATCGACTATGTGGCGTTTGACAAGACCGGCACACTCACCCAAGGCAAACCGCAATTTGTGGCGACGCTTTTGGGTGGTGATGGGGAACTAGCAATGGCTGTGCAGTTGGCGCGATTGAGCCATCACCCGTTCGCCAAAGCTTTGGCAAACGCGCATAAGTCGGTGCCGATTTTGGCTTTTGATCAGGTCAGTGAATTTGCAGGTCAGGGGGTTGAAGCCCAGCTTGCTGGCGATCAATGGCGACTGGGTCGTGCAGAATTTTGCTTTGCGCAAGATGCAGGTGACGACGGTTCCAGCCGTGTGCATTTGGCAAAGAATGGCGCGCACGTAGCAAGCTTTGAATTTGAAGATCAATTGCGCGCAGAAGTGCCAAAATTGATGCCGCAATTAAATGCCCTGGTGAAAGGCATTTCTTTGTTGTCCGGTGACCGCAAGGCACCTGTGCAACAAGTGGCGGATCAGTTGGGTTTGAAACACGTGCATTGGGGGCTGACACCTGAAGAAAAGCTAGCGCAACTGACGGCATTGGAAGATGCTCAGCGCCGTGTGTTGATGGTTGGTGATGGCATAAATGATGCACCGAGCCTGCAGGCTGCATATGTGTCGATGGCACCCTCAAGCGCTGCCGATGTGGGGCGCAACGCGGCGGATTTTGTGCTGACTAGAGACAGTTTAGCGCAAATTCCATTTGTTTTGACCTTGGCCAAGCGCGCCGCGCGTGCCGTGAAACAAAATTTTGGATTGGCGCTTTGTTATAATGCGGTGGCCATTCCCTTGGCGGTGATGGGTTTTGCTACACCGTTGGTGGCATCGATTGCCATGTCCAGTTCTTCGGTCTTGGTGACCCTTAATGCATTGCGCTTGCGGATCGACAAAAAACCGCGCACAGTTGAGCAAGAAATTGAAATGCAAACCAAAGTGATGCCAGCTGAATGACCCCATTATTGATTATCATTCCGGTTGTGCTTTTGGTGGGCGTTTTAGCGCTTGGTGCCTTCATGTGGTCGCTGCGGGCCGGACAATATGAAGATATGGATGGCGCGGCGCAGCGCATATTGGACGACAGCGCCGATGACGCCCCACCGGATAAGCGTTAAGCACTAAGGCACAATCTGGAAGGAGAGGCGATATGGCTAAACTACAAGGCGATGACTTGGAAAAGGCTCTGGCAAAACTTCCAAATTGGGTGAGAATTGAGGAACGCGATGGTATTGCGCGGCGGTTTAAATTCTCAAACTTTGTGCAGGCATTTGGCTTTATGAGCCAAGTTGCGATATTGGCAGAGAAGCACAATCATCACCCCGAATGGTCCAACGTCTATTCAGAAGTCGATATCTTTTTGACCACACATGACGAGGGTGGGCTAAGCCAGAAAGATATTGATCTTTCCTTGGCCATCGATAGGCTGCTTTAGGCGTCTGAACCTAGTAACGCTGAATTTTGTAAATCGCCAACCAGGCAAGTGTTGCGGACAGCATGAGCGCTGTGACCAGCTGCGCGCTGGGGCTTAGTGCGAAAAGGCGAGGCACGGCATAAGCGATTGTGGCGATGGGAAGAGTGAGTCCCAGTGACTTGTCGACCTTGCCAAGCGGGTAGAGCCAGAACCCGAGTAAGATTGATCCGAATATCAGCAACGTCTGTGCTGCGTTAAAAAGCGTCTTGCCAAAATGACTTGAATGTTCAGTGATCCCGAACGCCATAATGTCGAATTGGAAAAAAGCTGATGCAAAGAAGCCAAAGATCAAGGCAACTGCGCCAAATCGATTATTCATTGGGGCATAGGGGATAAATAAGAACCGTAGCGAGCTGATTGCCAGTAGCAACATAGCCAACATCAAAACGCTTGCATTGATGGGGTCATGTTTGTTGGCGGCAAACAGCATGGTCTCGCCCAAAACCAGCAGAAAGATCGCGATGAAATTGACGGTTCGAAGCATAAATCAACCTAGTTTTATTTGCGATTTGTAAGGCACGCACACCATTTTGATTGGGTTGGAGCTTGAGACTTGATGTTTGACAGTCTACATGTGCACTTAAACCTTTAATAGCGGCAGGGTGTGAAATGTTCGAGGCAATCACCAAATTATTCGGCAGCAAAAATGGGCATGAAGATGATGACCCGATGTTGGACCCGAAAGTTTGTGCGGCTGCATTGCTGGTGCACTTGTCTGCAGTGGACGGTGAGGTGAGTGTAGAAGAGCGTAAGACCATCAAGCGTACGCTTACAGAACACTACAAGCTAAGCGCGGCGGAAGTGGCTGATTTGGTGGCGCTTGCCACGGAAAAAGACCATGAAGCGGTTGATTTTTATGGCTTTACTCAAACGCTCAACAAACTTGAGCAACATGAAAAACTCGAAATTATCAAAATGATGTGGCAAGTAGTTTTTGCTGACAGCGAAAATCATGAGCTGGAAGATAATATGGTTTGGCGCGTTGCCGAACTTATCGGTGTGTCGTCGCGGGACCGTACCGTTTTGCGCGCGCAAGTGCGTGGTGAAACCGACGACGCAAGCTAGCGTTTCTCGTTGCAAGTTTTTGTTCACATTCGCAAGCTGCAAGGGCTGACGTCTGTGATTTGCAATTTGCAATGCAGGGTGCGACAGAAGTTTTTGCAACAGTTAATGAAAACAATGTAAGGCCCAGATTTTCAAGGCCTTTTGTAAATTTCTGCCATGCTAAAAACTGGCACGCTTCGTGCACTCTATTTTGCGTCGAAAGATTAGTTTTGCGTATTCGACACAGTATTGATGGCTCGCTCGTCCGGCGTATTTCGGGGGCGGGCCATAATTTTAACTTCAATTTGAATGATTTTCGCAGCTTATGCGGTTGCCCTTGTCGATTGGGGGCTTAGTCGCTACATATGCAGATATGCTTTGGCGACACACGTCGCCCCCAAAGCGGCGCAAAAGTGGAGAATCGAATGCGGGCAATTCTTGATATTATCTTGTTGGTTTTGCAGCTTTATTGGCTGGTTGCGGTGGTGATGATCGTAATGAGCTGGCTGTTTGCCTTTAATGTGATCAATGGTTCAAACCAGTTTGTTGCTGCCGTTTGGCGGTTGGTCAACGGATTGACGGAACCTGTTTTGCGACCCATTCGAAAGGTGATCCCGAACTTTGGCGGCCTGGATATATCGCCAATTATTCTGTTCCTTGGCATCATCTTTATCCAAAACGTCATTCGTTATTACATCTATCCAAACGTATTTTAGCGTTGGACAAGCATTTGGCCTGGCGGCAAGTGGCTGCCGGGCTGGAAGTTTCTTTGCGGGTCACCCCAAATGCCCGGACCGAGCAAATAGGTCCGGTTGAACGCCGCGATGACGGTCGTTCCTATCTGAGCGTCAAAGTGCGTGCCATTCCGGACAAAGGCAAAGCCAATGCAGCCGTGCTGGCGCTGTTTGCTAAGCACTTTGATTTGCGCAAGTTGGATCTTGAGATCACCAAAGGGCAGCAGGCGCGGCAAAAGACCTTGCTGGTTAAAGCTAACAACACTGCCTCCTTGGTTCAGCGCCTAGTCGATCTTTGATGGTCACTCGCCTCATATTGGCTTATCCTGAAGCAATCGAATTGCGAATAGCGAGGTATGTCCATGCCAGCCAAACTTGATGACATTGACCGACGGTTCTTGGATATAGCCTTCGAAGAAGCGAAGGCAGGTTTTGACGAGGGCGGTTGCCCAATTGGTTCGGTGCTGGCGCGTGGCGACAAACTGATCGCGCAAGGGCGCAACCAGCGGGTGCAGGGCGGTGACCCAATTGCGCATGGGGAAATGGATTGCTTGCGCAACGCTGGTCGCCAGAAATCCTATAAAGGCATGACGCTCTATACTTCGCTGTCGCCCTGCATGATGTGCTCGGGCACTATTGTACAATTTGGCATTGAACGTGTGGTGGTGGGTGAAAACCAGAATTTTGGCGGCAACGAAGATTTCTTGCGTGACCGGGGCGTTGAAGTGATTGTGGTCAATGATCAAAAATGCATCGACTTGATGGCCCGCTTTATCCACGAAAAGCCAGAGCTCTGGGCCGAAGATATTGCAGAGGACGAGGTCGACTAGCCGCAGCGTAGCTCGAGGCGTTCCATGCTTGGCACGATGAAGGTGCGGTTGTGCTCGATTTGAATCACATCATCTTTGCGCAATTTGGTGAGCTGCCGCGAAACCGTTTCAACGGTGAGGCCTAAAAAGTCTGCAATATCGACCCGGGTGAGGGGCAAATCAAACTTAGCAGAAGTCATTTCGTCCGGGTCGAGGCTTGGGTCGATATGCGTGGCAATGAGATAGAGGAAGCTCGCTACTTTTTCAGCCGCAGTTTTGCGACCCAGCGTCACCATCCAATCGCGTGCTTCATCGAGTTCTTTAAGCGTTTGCATCAAGAGTCGATGTTCAAGCTCTGGGCTTTCTTTCATCATTGCTTCAAGCGCTTTGCGCGGAATTTTGCACAAGGACACGTCCGATGCGGCTTCGGCGCTCATTTTGCTTTCGGTGGCAAAAGGGCGGCCCAAGAAGTCTGGGGCAAATTGCAAACCGATCACTTGTTGGCGGCCGTCGGATAGCATTTTGGTGAGCTTTACCACGCCTTGCATGACGTTGGCGTATGAATTGACTTCTTCCGAATCGGCAACCAATTCCGCGCCACTATGCTGCTTGACTTGGCGCGTGTGCTTGGCCAATTCGATCAGTTGATCGGAGTCGAGTGCACCACAAATGCCGCGGTGTCGCGCTTCACACGATTTGCAAAGTACCGGAATTTCCGAATTATGAATGTCTTTTCTCGTCGTCACGCCAATCTCCCGCAAAGTATTTCATAGCATAAAAAACAAGTTTTGCGACAGGCCAACAAAAATAGTTGCATTTTGTTGCGTATGTAGCGTTTTAGATTGTTGAACAATTGTTCATTTGTTCAGCATCTATCCTGGATTGTGCGCTTTGCGACAGTTTGGGGTAAGCGGTCACGTTAGATTGACCTTTGGAAATAGCGCGCTACAATCGGCTTGTTCAATATATTGGAATTGTGTCAATCGGATGCCAAAAAAACTTGTTCCGCCGCCCCATTTGGGCGCAATCGTACGCAAAGCGCGCAAAGACCATAACCTAACGCTTGAAATGTTGGCAGAGCGTTGTGGCGTATCAAAATCGATGCTTAGTCAAATTGAGCGCGGGGCCGTGAACCCGACTTTTACGTTGGTTTGGAACTTGACACAGGCGCTGGGGCTTGACCTTTCTTTGTTGGGCGAGCGTGCAGTTTCGGATCATATGATCACTCATATTCCAGCCTATTCGACGCCTTCAAAGGGCAGTGCGGATGGAAAATGCTTGGTGAAACTGCTTAATCCACCGCGCACAGCGATGCCCGTTGAGTGGTATGACTATAGCGCAGAACCCGGTGGGAGTTTAGTTTCCGAGCCCCATGCGGCCGGTACGATGGAGCATTTAACCTGTATTTCGGGAACGATAGAAGTACAGGCGGGCGACCTGCGTGCGGAAGCGCATGCCGGTGATACATTGCGCTATCGGGCGGACCAGCCGCATGCGATTAAAAATGTTGGGAGCGACAAGGCGCAGGCGTTCTTGGTGGTTGCGTTGCCGCAATAGCCAGGAACTGGTGAAAATTTGACCAAAGACGATGTTGAATTGTCTTAGAATTCCGATATATTGGAATTATTCCAATATAAACGAGTTTTGCCATGTCGCATCGATTGATCAAAGACACAGAAAATGCACTAGAGACCTTGCGTGGCGAGGGGTTATTTAAGAGCGAATATGAGATTACTTCGCCTCAAGCTGCCAATATCGCGGTGAAAAATCCAGACGGTGGCGACGATCTGCCTCTGCTCAATATGTGTGCAAATAATTATCTGGGTTTGGCCAACAATGAACGTTTGGGCAAAGCGGCAATCTCTGCGATTGAGGAACATGGACTTGGCATGGCGTCGGTCCGCTTTATTTGCGGTACGCAGGCGTTGCACCATCGGCTTGAGGCACGGCTTTCTGAGTTTTTGGGCACGGAAGATACAATTTTGTTCGCTTCTTGTTTTGATGCGAATGCGGGCATATTTGAAAGTCTTTTGACGGCTGAAGATGCGATCATTTCTGATGCTTTAAACCACGCGTCGATTATTGATGGGGTCCGTTTGTGCAAGGCGCAGCGGTTCCGTTATGCGAATAATGACATGGCTGATTTGGAAGCAAAGTTGAAGCAGGCGCAGGGTGCGCGGCACCGATTGATTGTTACGGACGGTGTTTTTTCCATGGATGGCATTATCGCTGATCTGCCGGGCATTTGTGATTTGGCGGAAAAGTATGATGCGTTGGTGATGGTTGATGATAGCCATGCTGTCGGGTTTATGGGCCCGAAAGGCCAAGGCACGCCACACCATCATGGTGTGGCGGATCGTGTGCATCTTTATTCCGGCACGTTTGGCAAAGCACTAGGCGGTGCCGCGGGGGGCTATATTTCTGGTCCGAAACCTTTGGTCACCATGCTTCGACAAAACGCGCGGCCCTATTTGTTCTCCAATGCTTTGCCGCCAATGATTGTGGCGGCGACACTGGAAGCGTTGGACATTGTTGAAACCAGTCCAAAACTTCGGCCAACCCTGATGATCAACGCCAAATATTTCCGCAAACAGATGAGTGATTTGGGCTTTGATTTGGTGCCAGGTGAACATGCAATTATTCCGGTGATGCTGGGTGACGCGGTGCTGGCGCAAAAATTTGCAAAAGCAATGCTTGATCGCGGTATCTATGTGACAGCGTTTTCGTTTCCGGTAGTGCCAAAAGGGCAGGCGCGGATACGAACGCAAATGTCTGCCGCGCACACAAAAGATGATTTGGATCGGGCGGTTGCTGCGTTTGCCGAAGTGGGCCGCGAACTGGGCGTGATTTCATGAAGGCGCTGGTGAAGGCGCACGACGCGCCAGGTCTTGAATTGCAGCAAGTGGATAAGCCAACCATTGGGGTGCATGATGTTCTGATCCGCGTCAAAAAGGCATCGATTTGCGGCACCGATATGCATATTTGGCACTGGGATGCCTGGGCACAAAAAACCGTGCCTGTGCCAATGGTCACCGGTCATGAATATGTTGGCGTTGTTGAAGCTATTGGCGATGAGGTAACCGAGGTTGAAGTGGGCCAGCGGGTTTCTGGTGAGGGGCATATTCCTTGCGGGCATTGCCGCAATTGCCAATCTGGCCGCGCGCACATTTGCGCCAACACAAAAGGCATTGGTGTGAATACGCCGGGCGCTTTTGCTGAATATATCGCTATTCCAGAAGCCAATGTGCGCATTTTGCCTGAAAGCATAAGCGATGATGTGGCATCGATTTTGGACCCGCTCGGCAATGCGGTGAACACGGCATTAGCGTTTGATGTGTCAGGCGAAGATGTGTTGATCACCGGTGCTGGGCCGATTGGGTGCATGGCGGTTGCTGTATGCCGGCATGTAGGCGCGCGACATATTGTGGTGACGGACCTCAATGATGAACGCCTAGCGCTGGCTGAAAAAATGGGCGCGACACGGGGCGTTAGAGCAGACAAAGAAAACCTAAAAGACGTAATGTCTGAATTGGGCATGCGCGAGGGTTTTGATATTGGGCTTGAAATGTCGGGCGCAGCGCCCGCTTTATCCGCTATGGTGGACGCTATGATCACAGGCGGCAAAGTTGCACTGCTTGGCTTGTTTCCGGGCAAGGTTGAAATGGACCTGAACACCGCGATTTTTAAAGGCCTGACCTTTGAAGGCATTTACGGCCGCAAGATGTTTGAGACATGGCACAAAATGTTGGCGATGCTTGAAAGCGGTATGGATGTGACGCCCGTGATTTCACATCATTTGCCATTTGAAGACTTTGCCAAGGGCTTTGAAGCGGTGGCAAAAGGGGAAGCCAACAAAGTGATTTTGGATATCGCCAACTAGGCAATTCGAGTATCGATGACTATGTATAAGAGGCGCTGGTATTTCTAGCGTCTCTTTTTGTTTTTGGAAATGTTTTTTAGATTTATGATTTTAAAATTTTCGCGCCGGATGGCGTTTGCGATTTTGAGTTCTGTTTTGCTTTCTACTGCAATATTAGCCGACGATGAAAGCTGCTTTGAGCAGTTCAAGTCTTCTATCTGTTCTTTAAATGAAAATGGCGAAAAGCTCTGCGGCGAACAGCACGCACAAAACCAACCTTACATTGAAAAACTTGGAACGGTGTTCGAACTTATGCCGCCCATTTCTCAGAAGCTGATGTGTTCTCTATCCGGAATAGAAATCGTAGATGATATGGGTAATGCGGATGGTCGCTACTTCGACGAGACACGTTCGGTCCGGGTCATCAAGGACGTCTTTGAGCCAAATAAAGGTATATATCAAACGCTTCTCATCTACGAAGAAAGCACAATAGAAATTCATTCTGAAAGTGAAGTGCTCATTAGCGCTGAACAACTTAAGGATAGAAAACTTTTGACGATCCCCGAAGGTCGCTTGTACTGGGTTTTAACCCATGAAATTGGTCACCACCTGGATGAAATTGCAACATTTGATACATCTTTCTCTTGCCTGAATAATGACAGTGGTGGGAACCGGTTTGGTGCTCCATACTTTTATGACGTTCTTGAGAATTTTGATGGTTCGGGGGCATTGATACCCGCGAAAGCCATGCCTGAGCTATATGAATGGTTGAATCAAAATGCGTTTGTGTCGATGTATGCGCTGACAGGCGATTACGAAGATTTTGCGGAGACTTTCGCCTATTATATTTTGTTTCACAAAACCTCCGCTTTCCTACAGTTCAAGGTAGATGGCAAAGAAGTCTATAGCACGCGGTCTTCCGCCTTCACTGAAAGCAAAGCTAAGAAGTTCGCGACCTTGGAATATCTGATTGATGCCTATATGGCAGATGACGACACCGTCGGATTGAAAATGCTCACTTGCGACTATCTTGACGAATTGGATATCAATTGAACAGGCGGGACTTGCCTCCTTTAACGGAACCACCTAGCGTTTCTGCCATGAAAAACATAGCAATCATAACGGGCGGCAGCCGCGGCATTGGCGCAGCAACGGCCATACTATTGGCCAAATCTGGCGTCGATATTTGCCTTTCTTATCAAAGCGACAAAGCAAGCGCTGATGCGGTTGTGGCGACGTGTCTTGCTCAAGGCGTTCAAGCGATTGCAGTGCAAGCGGATGTTGGCATGCGCGAAGATATAGTGCGTTTATTTGCGACCTGTGATGCTGAGTTGGGCTGCCCTAACGTTCTAATCAACAATGCTGGCATTGTCGGAGAAGCTGGAAAGCTTGTCGATTTGAAGCCCGCCGTGCTTCAGCGTGTGTTTGAGGTTAATCTGTTTGGCGCTGTTTATTGCTGCCAAGAAGCAATCAAACGCATGGCAAAGTCGGCTGGTGGCGCAGGCGGTTCTATCGTCAATATTTCGTCGATGGCGGCAAAGTTTGGCAGCCCGAACGAGTATATTCACTATGCCGCTTCAAAGGGCGCGCTCGACAGCATGACCATTGGTTTGGCAAAGGAAGTTGGACCTGAAGGTATTCGCGTAAACGCCATTCATTCGGGCACGGCCGACACAGATATTCATGAACGTTCCGGTAATCCAGACCGTCCAGCGATGGTGGCCAGTATCAACCCGCTGGGTCGGGTGGCGCGGCCAGAAGAAATTGCGGAAGCGGCAGTGTGGTTGGCGCTTGAAAAATCAAGTTATACCAATGGCGCCATAATGCCTGTAACGGGCGGGATGTGATTTGTCGGGCGCATGAGATTGCGCCCGACTTTTGTTCACGAAAAACTAGTTATTCTGCAATTGGCTTTCGCGATGCGCGATGAACAACGACGCCGCAATAATCAGCGCTGCGCCTAGCCATAAGTTGCCACCGGGCACCCAGCCAAACACGTAAAAGCCTGCCAAGACATTGAACGGCAATTTGAGGTGGTCAAATGGCTGCACATAGGCGGCGTCCGCTGTGGCATATGCCTTGGTGATGAACCATTGCGCCAAAGCAACGAGCACGCCCGCGATGACAATCCATTGGATGGCCGCGCCGGTTGAGATGGCAATTCCGCTTGGTGTGCCAAGGGTCAGCGCCAAATTGATCGGCGTGAGCAACAACAACAGATATAAAGTGATTGATTGCGGGTTTTCAGTTTTGGTCAGCTCCTTAGTGAAGAGCGACGTCACCGCCCAGAAAAAGGCGGCGCCGATTGGAAGGAGTGTTTTGAGTTCAAACGCATCGGACCAAGGCTGCAAGATGATCATGCCGCCAGCAAAACCAACCAATGTGGCCAACCAACGTGCAGGGCCAACCTTTTCTTTCAGCACGATGGCCGCGCCAATGGTGACAAAGAATGTGGAAGTCATGATCAAAGCGATAGCTTGCCAAATTGGCACGCCAAGCGACAAACCGTAGACCCACAATTGCACGCCAATGGTGGCAGCAACAACACGCAGAATGTGCATGGTGAGGTGGTTGGTTTTTAGGCCAGCAAGGCCAGCTTTGAGGACAAACGGTACGCTTAAAACAGCGGCGATGGCATATTGCCAGAATGCGGCGGAAGTTGAAGATGTGCCTTCAACCATGGTGGCCAATTGGGTGAGTGAGTTGACGGCAGCAAAGGCAATGCCAGCACCAACCATATAAAGCCCGGCAATAATGGCGGGGCTTTTGACATTTAGACCTGTAGCGGAAGCTTTTACGGTCTGATCCATTTTTCGTTCCTTTCCAAGAACTCTTATGAATCAGGGCGCGATTGGGAGCATGAAATGCTAGACGACCCACAATTGCGCACAATTGTGGCAAGGGTGGCGTTGGCATTCTTCAACCCCTTCTCTCTCATCCGGACTATGACCGTCGGCTCTGGAGTTGCACCAGATCTGCTGGACCCTCAATCCTTCAAAAAAGAACTGAAGCGCTCGCGGGCTTCTTGAAAATTCAAGTTACCGCCGGTGGGGAATTTCGCCCCGCCCTGAGAAGGTTATGCTGCTGAGCTATTTCAACAGCGAGGCAGTTTTTAGCATGTGAAGGAGCGCGCCGACAAGCGCCGAATGGGGAAAACCATTTTGCAAATGTGCACAATGGTTGACTTTTTATACCTTTATAGGGGTTTTGGTGCCATGTTTGTTGCGAAGTCTTTTGTGCGGGATATAAAGTGAAAAAACATGATGTGATCATAATCGGTGCGGGCGCTGCGGGCATGATGTGTGCCACGGAGGCGGGCAAGCGCGGGCGCGATGTGCTGATTGTGGATCATGCGAAAAAGCCGGGTGAAAAGATCCGGATTTCAGGCGGCGGGCGCTGCAACTTCACCAACATCAACACCAGCTATAAGCAGTTTTTGAGCGAAAACTCGCGCTTTGCGATCTCGCCCCTTAAGAGGTTCAGTCAGCACGATTTCATTGAGCGTGTGCGGGCACGGGGTATTGCTTTTCACGAAAAAACGCTCGGGCAATTGTTTTGTGATGAGAGCGCCCAGCAAATTATTGACATGTTGGTTGATGATATGCGCGAAGCTGGCGTGGTGATGAAACTGGGCGTTGAGGTGACGCATATTGCCAAGATGGACGCGCACTTTCACCTCACGATTGATGGGGTGCATTACCAAGCTGACAAGCTGGTTGTCGCCTGTGGCGGCAAATCGATTCCGAAGATGGGAGCTAGCGGGTTGGGCTACGAAGTGGCGCAGCATTTTGGGCTAGACATTGTGCAAACGCGTCCCGCTTTGGTGCCGCTGACATTTGACCCTTCAATCTTGTCAGGCACGAAAGAGCTGTCTGGCATTTCGGTGGACGATGCGGTGGTCAGCCACGGCAAAGTGAGTTTTTCTGAGGCAATGTTGTTTACCCATCGTGGGCTTTCTGGCCCGTCAATTCTGCAAATATCTTCGTATTGGCGGGAAGGGGATGAAATCAAAATTGCGATGTTGCCTGATTTGGACATTCTGGCGGTTCTCAAACAAGCGCGGCAGGATAACGGCAAGCAAGAAATTCAGACCCTATTGGCACAGTATTTGCCAAAGAAGCTGGTGGGGTTTGTGCTTTCCCAATCCGCAACAGATGGACGCTTGGCCGACTTAAATGACAAAAAACTGCAACGGGTTGCCGACCAAATTAATCATTGGCGGATTAAACCCACGGGGTCAGAAGGCTATCGCACCGCAGAGGTGACGCTTGGCGGCGTGTCGACCGATGCGCTTGACAATAAAACCATGGAAGCCAAAGACGTGCCCGGACTTTATTTCATTGGCGAAGTCGTGGATATGACCGGTTGGCTTGGCGGCTACAATTTTCAATGGGCTTGGTCGTCTGGCTGGGTTGCTGGAAATAGTGTTTAACATATTCGCGCCGCCGTTGGTCGCGTTGCCCCCGACCCCGGCACCCCCGCCAATTGGCGCCCAAGGGCTAGCGCCAATCTCTACCCTCATCCTGAGCTTGTCGAAGGATGGAATGCCGCCCCTCGTGGTTCGACAAGCTCACCATGAGGGCTTTGATGTGCTGTGTGTTGCCGCTAATGAAAATCCCTTGATTTCGGGATTACCCGCACATTGCGCGGGTGGCGCGGTGCGGTGTCTGGTTTGATGCGGCTGTCATAATCGACATTTGAAACGACCTCGTCGGCGGGTGTGTGCACATCACGCATATGTTGGTTGGATAGGGTTTCAAGCCAGTGGGTGCGATCAACCAATTTGCGCACCACGAGATGCATCACATTATCTTCTGTTTGCACTTGGCCATGTACCTCGACAAACTTGGCGGTCATTACCACTTTGCGATATTTTTCCAAAACCTTGCTCCAAACGATGAGATTGGTCACCCCGGTTTCGTCCTCTAGTGTGATGAATACGACCCCATTGGCTGTGCCGGGACGTTGGCGCACCAATATGATCCCGGCGGTGCTAGCCCATCGATTGTTGGGGAGCTTTCTAATTTCTTGTGCGGTGATGATGCGGCGTTTTGAAAGGCTCTCGCGTAAGAATGACATTGGGTGCGCTTTAAGCGAAAAACGCAAAGCTTGGTAATCTGCGATGACATGTTCGGACAAACGCATTTGAGGCAGTTTTGCTTGCTGCTCGTCTCCCTGTTCCGCGGCATTGGCTTGATCAAACAAAGGTAATGGTTTGGCGCGCGTAAGTGCGCGTGCATCCCACTTAGCTTGGCGTCGATCTAAACCGATAGAGCGGAAGGCGTCGGCTTCTGCTAGTTTCTCAACATCGAAAATGCGCAGATTGGCGCGTTTATGCAGATCCTGGACCGATGTGAATTTGCGTTGTGCGCGGGCGGAAATCAGCTGTTCAGCATAGTGTTTGTGCAAGCCATCCACTTGCCGTAAACCAATGCGCAACGCCCATTTTTTAGGAGGATAGAGCGCGCGCCACAGCAAAGATTTTTTATCAATTGCTTGGCCCGGCGGTGGGGTGTGCATCTTGTTGGGATCGGGTGGAGGCGGGACATATTCCTCATACGGTGCCGGTTCCAATGTGTAATCCCATTGCGAATGGTTGATATCAACAGGTAAGATTTTGACATTATGTTCTGCTGCATCTCGGATAATCTGTGCCGGCGCGTAAAAGCCCATAGGTTGTGAATTTAGCAAAGCTGCAGCGAACACATCGGGATGATAATGTTTGAGCCAGCACGACACATAGACAAGCAAGGAAAAACTGGCTGAATGGCTTTCGGGGAAGCCATATTCGGAAAAGCCCTTGATTTGGTTGAAGCAACGCTGGGCGAATTCTTCATCATAACCACGTATGACCATGCGTTTGACCATGCGCTCTTCTAGCGTGTGGATTGTGCCTGAGCGTCGAAAGGTTGCCATGGCGTGGCGCAATTCATCCAGTTCTTTTGGGGAGAATTTGGCCGCATCCATTGCAATGCGCATGGCTTGTTCTTGAAACAATGGCACGCCTAAGGTTTTACCCAATATCTGTTCAAGTTCATCAGGTGGCCCCGATTTCGGATCGGGTGAGGGGAACTCCACAGGTTCAAGCCCTTTACGGCGGCGCAAATAGGGGTGGACCATATCTCCTTGAATTGGTCCTGGGCGGACAATCGCTACTTCAATCACCAGATCGTAAAAACGACGTGGCAATAGACGGGGCAACATGCTCATTTGCGCGCGGCTTTCAATTTGGAAAACACCTAGCGTATCCGCGCGGCAGATCATGTCGTAAACTGGCATATCGTTGTGTTCGATTGAAGCCAGGGTGTGGTCGATATTGTAGTGGGCGCGCAACAGATCAAAGGCTTTGCGAATGCAGGTGAGCATGCCCAAAGCGAGTATATCGACTTTGAGAATGCCCAACGTTTCAATGTCATCTTTGTCCCACTCAATGAAGGTTCTATCGTCCATGGCGGCATTGCCGATGGGTACGGTTTCGATAAGGGGGCGCTCAGTTAAAACAAATCCGCCTACATGTTGCGATAGGTGCCGGGGGAAGCCGATTAGTTCGCGGGTGAGCTCGATCACGCGCACCAAATAAGGGTCTTCAAAATCAAGACCCGATTGATCGATATGTTTGTCTGCCCCTTTGCCCCACGATCCCCAAATAGTGGAAGCCATAGCGGCAGTTACATCTTCGGTCAGCCCCATTACCTTTCCGACTTCGCGGATGGCGGAGCGGGATCGATAGGTGATTACAGTGGCGGTGAGACCTGCGCGATGACGACCAAATCGCTGATAAATATATTGGATGACTTCTTCACGGCGCTCATGTTCAAAATCCACATCGATGTCAGGTGGTTCGTTTCGATTTTCCGTGATGAAGCGCTCGAATAAGAGATCTAGTTCGTTTGGGTCAACTGAGGTAATGCCCAAGCAATAGCAAACAGTAGAGTTTGCTGCAGAGCCGCGTCCCTGGCACAGTATTTCATCAAACCGACCCTTATCCGGCTGGGGAGTTCGGGCATATTTGACGATGTCATAAACCGTGAGAAAATAGGGTGCATATTGTTTTTGTGCGATCAGTTTAAATTCTTTTTCAATATTGGTTTTGATTTTATCGGGTATGCCCTGTGGGTAACGCCAATTGGCGCCCTCCCATGTGATTTGTTCTAAATATTCTTGCGCTGTTGTGCCTTTTGGGACGGTTTCTTCTGGGTATTCATATTTAAGTTCAGACAAGTTGAAGGTGCAGGCGCGCGTAATTTCTAGGGAGGCGTCTAATGCATGTTCAAACCCTTCAAAAAGCTGTGCCATTTCTTCAGGACGTTTGAGGTGGCGTTCGGCATTAGCTGAGAGCAGAAAACCAGCTTTGTCGATGGTGGTTTTCTCGCGAATACATGTCAGCACATCTTGCAATGGCCGACGAGATTTGTCGTGGTAAAGCACATTATTGGTCGCCAAAAGCTGTGTGCTCAATTGGATTGAAAGGCTATTGAGCATGGCGATGTGTGCTCGGTCGTTACCACGATATAATGAACTGGCAACCAAATAGACGGGTTTGGGTAATGCCTTGGCCATTTTGCCCATTTGCTGAATGTCGGTTTGGGTTATTTTTTCAGGTGGAATTAGAGCAAAAATACTGTCACGACAGTGGTTCACTACATCCTCAAATTGTAAATGGCATTCACCTTTTTCCGCGCGCATTTTGCCGACAGACAGCATG
The DNA here is from genome assembly GCF_030159895.1 of Maritalea porphyrae. GTDB lineage: Bacteria > Pseudomonadota > Alphaproteobacteria > Rhizobiales > Devosiaceae > Maritalea > Maritalea porphyrae. The sequence goes on along the minus strand of NZ_BSNI01000002.1, from coordinate 300,155 downwards.
GTGCATAGTCGCCCGAAAGCATCGCGGTTTTTGGGGTAAGCGAGAAGGCTATAACCATCTTCTAAGTCAATCCGAAGACCAACGACAAGTTTGAAATCTTCGATGTGTCGCGCTTCGCGATGGGCGCGCACAATGCCAGCAAAAGAGTTGCGGTCGGTAACAGCGATGGCGGTTAAGGCTTTCATATAACCGGTGGCCACCAGCTCGCCAGGATGTGAGCCGCCACGCAAGAAGGAATAGTTTGAGGTGGTTTGGAGTTCTGCATACATTACGTCACACTCTCTTTGCTCGCATTTTCGTGCGTGTAATAGCTATGCGGCTTTTGTTAAAAGTGCTCATGCAAACAACCCATGCAAACGCCATGCAGGTGCACCTTTTTCCATAGGGTCATCATAATGTCCTTCACGAAAAACCCAGTAGCGAAGGCCCTTATGATCTTCGATTTCAAAGTAATCGCGCACCCGCAACCTGTCGGCCAGATCAGCCCACCATTCAGGTAGGATGCGTTCAGGACCTTGAGCATAAACAATGTGTCGAAGCACTTTGCGCCATAAGAATTTTATCGGGGGTCCTTCGGGAACTTGAGCGATCACCTCAATTGGTTCGGGATGGGTAAAAAGCATGGCGGGGCGACGTAAATTATGTGGCCATTTTTCCCAATCTTGAGGTTTCAATGGATGTACGGTTTTTTGCGACTGCTCGGGCAGATGACTCTCACGCGGGGCAAGGCGATAAACAGCGCCGGGGCCAATCCGGTTGGCGACCCGGTCGAGTAATGGGGAAAGATTTTCATCTTGTCGCGTGGTTTGAGTGTAGGTATCTAGCTGGAGTTGATGGGCAGGCAGTTGATCAATTTTGTTGGCGTTTAACACTAATGCGTCAATGCCAAATCCGGGGTCAATGGTGACCAGCTTTTCGTCAAATAGACGTTTGATGTGTGGCTTTGAGCGGCTGGGCTGAGCAAGCCGAATGGGAAAGCTTTTAATTTTCCCATCGCCAAAAAAACAATCAAGTCGTAAGTGCAGCACGCCTTGTTGGAGTTTATCTAAAAGCGCGAACAATTGATCGAGCAATTCATAAAAACTGCGCTCAATGGTGGGTAAGTCGATGAAGGGATCGATAGGGGCCGCGGTGAAACGGAAATCTGGTTGATGCTCCGGGGCTATGAGTGGTTCTTCATAGCTTCCTACGGCTTGGTCGAGACGCTTAAGTACAGCTTCGCCGTGATCGGGTTCAGGGAATCGACGGGTAAGGCTGGCGCGCGGCAGATCGAATAATTGACCGATATTTTTTAATCCTAATTGATAGAGAGCATTGGCCTGCTCAGGGGTGAGGCGTAGGGCGGTAACGGGTAGAAAGGCTAAGCCTTGATGTGGCTCGCCGGGCGGCAAAATGGTTTTGTTGTTTTTCTCATATTTGGCCAAAGCCCAAGCTGCGCCGATTGTATCACCTAGCCCTAAACGTACAGCGTGGCCAAGTTTTTGCAGTTCGGTATGGATTTGATGCAACATGTTGTACTCACCTCCAAAAAGGTGGTCGCAGCCGGTAATGTCTAGAAAAATCACATCTGGCAGATGCGGTACGATAATGGGGGAAAAGCGTAGCAACCAAGCGGCGCGGCGCATTAATAGCTTTTGATCGGCCTCAGGCTCATGATGTAATGTTTCAAGATTATGACATATCGCCTTGGCATCATTTAAGCGCATACCGGTGCGCACCCCAGCTTGGCTGGCCGCAGGATTGACGGCGAAGATTTTGATGCCTTTTGGTGTTTGTTCCAACAAAGCCAAAGGTTTCTTTTGCAGTTTTGTTTTGGAACTTCCTTTAGCTGGCGAACCCGTGGCCATCTTTGGCGCGGCGGGATGGGTTTGGCGCCACATGAGGCGCAAATTTTCGATTGGCAGCTGCGGGAACCATAAGCAAAGGATACGTCGATGTTTCATATTCTAGGTTCCATGATCCGGTTTGCCCGGTGCGACATCGCAAAAGCTCTGCACGCAGTCGCCTTGTGCCGGGCGCGCGTTCATCAAAAGGGTTTTGGGTGCTTAGTTGGCTTTCAATTTGCCAACGGGAAAAGGCTGCGCTTGCCCCATGGCAATGGTGTGGTCGATGCAAAAAAAGGGGTGTAACCCCTTGTTGGGTGGCCAGCGATAAGCGTCTTGTTTGGGTGAAGCTTAAATCATTAATATGACCAATCACAGCGGCAAAGCTTTGGACGCGAGTGGCCTCTTCCAAAACCCACAAAAGCTCTGTGTCGCTTTTGGTGTTGACCATTATGAAGCGGTTTGGGTTTAGACCAAATGATCGCAAACCGGGGGCAAAAATTTGACCTCTATCATGGGTTTGATGGCGGGTGCTTGCCCATAGAATTGGGGTGTCGCCAGCATGGTGAGCAAGCAGGTTTTTAAGTGCTAACAGTAAAAAGCTGGTGCTGGCCGGATCTCCGTAGTTTTTGGCGTGCACCTCATGCAAAACCGGTTGGGTTAAAATGTCTGAGGTGAGGTTTGGGACCAGTTGTGGCAATTGGGTGGCCACCAAGCCCTGCGCCTTTGTGGGGAGGGGCGGCAGTTGGAGCGGCTTTGGTGGCTTATCATCATTGGCTGGAGCAAAGTGCTTGGCCACTGTTGCCGTTTGCACGGACCCTGCGCTGTGTTTTTGCATGTCAGCACGTTCTAGATTGCGCACATGCTGGCGTAAATTATCAAGCTCCTTATGTTTTTCTCTAGTAGGCATAGTCTGGCCCTTTGAACGCTTTATGTGATAGAGCCTTGATCCGACTCTATAAATTCCAGACTCCTTAAATGTTCATGTTTTGTTCTTTTTGTCAATTTCAATGTGAAGAGCTGGGTGTGACAGCGCGTTGCATTTAGGTGAAAGGTGGGAAGAGGGCACCATAACTACGTAAAATCCTTCTTGACGCCAAGGTGCCGAAACGACAGATTGTGCTCGATTTTTTGATTTATTTTTGGAGTATTTATGCTGAGCGTAGAGATCATCAAACGCAGCTTTTTGGCTATTATCAATAATTGGGATGTGGCGTTTAAAGTAAGCGGCTTTTGGTGGCCGATAATTGTTGTTCTAACGTTACCATATGTCATTCAATCGCCGATTGTTGATCCTACAACGGGGGCCATTGATTATCTCCCTTTCATGTTCGCGCAGGGTATGGTTTTGAACCTGCTTTATGGGGTAATATATGCTGCAGTTTGCCTTGCCGGCTTTAGCGTAATGGCTATTGGTTGGCATCGTTTTTTGATCAATGGCTGGCAGCCAAGTAGACTGCTTATGCTTGAGAAAGATTGGCCATGGGGGCAGTATTTTTGGGCAGGTTTTCTGCTTTCACTCATAGCTATTCCAATTGCCGTAATACCAACCATTTTTGTTTATGCTGACCCGGCGAACGTGGACCAAGAGTTGATCGGATATAATGCGATTGGCGTGAATTTTATGATCCAATTGGCGGTGTTACTCCCATTTACATATTTGGGTTTGATTTTGCCCTCGATTGCAATTGATCAAAGCAAGACTGGTGAAAATCGAATTGGCTTTTCTCAATCTTGGGGCATTACCAAATCGAACGGGGTTGAAGTTTTGATGTTGGTTGTCATGGCAGCGCTGATCTACACGATAGTAATCTCAACAACAGAACAGATTTTTGGGTCAGGTGAAATTAGATATGTCAATGCGACGAGCATTTTGGGCTTTGTCGTTGGTTCAATTGAAACATGGCTGATTACAATGTTTGGTGTAGGCCTTTTGTCAGAGCTTTACAAAGCTTTGGTGCAAAATCGTCAATCACAAGAAGCCATGGCCTAATCAAACGTCACATGGCTTAGTTTTTCTGGGTTGCGGATGATATAAATCTTGGCGATTTGGCCATCCGCTGTCCAGGACATGGACCAGGCTTGTATGTCGCCCTCTTCATCGCGAACCAACAAGCCGGGTGCGCCATTGATGGTTGTGGGTCTGATGTCATCAGGGCCCGGCCGGCCGAATTTCTTGGTGACGCCGAAGAAGAAGCGCATAATTTTGTCGCGCCCATAGATGGGGAGCAAAGTTGCTGATTTGATGCCGCCACCATCGCTGAACAACACGGCGTCTTCTGCGATAAAATCTACAAATTCCTCCAATTCGCCTGTTTTCAGAGCGGTCAGAAATGAGGCAACTAGCGGCTCATTTGCGGGGCGTGGCAGTGTTTCACCGCCGTCGGTTCGCACCTTTTGGCGCGCGCGGGATGCAAGTTTGCGGCAAGACGCTTCACTACGATCAAGTGTTTTGGCGATTTCCTCAAACGATAAATCAAATATGTCGTGCAGCAAAAAGGCGGCGCGTTCTGGGGCGGAGAGCTTTTCCAGCGTGAACATGAGCGCAAAGGAGATGTCGTCCGCTTTCTGCGCAATTTCATCAGGTCCTTCTGCTGTTTCAGACAATAGGGGCTCAGGCAACCACTCACCAACATACTTTTCTCGTTTGGTTTTCGCCGATTTCAAGTGATCAAGCGACAGGCGTGTGATGATGGTGGTGAGGAACGCTTGCGGGTTATTGATGGTTGGAAAATCCACCTTGCTCCACCGCACAAATGCGTCTTGCACCATGTCTTCAGCGTCAGCGACTGAGCCCAACATGCGATAGGCAAGCCCAAACAGTCTTTTGCGCTCATGTTCAAACACATGATTTAGATCTTGATCCTGCATTTTGCGCTCCTTTGTTAGCCATAAGACGATTGGGCTTTAAAAAATGTGACCTTATTTGGTCACAAAACCAAGTGCGTCGTCGTCTTCTTTTCAAACAAAGGAGAAAAGTAAGATGGCACGGTTTGTTCAATGGTTGCTTGTTGGCTGGTTCTTGATGCTGGCCATTTGGATGCTTTCTAGCCCCATGAGTTGGTATCAAACAACGCCTGGTGTTGTAGATACGGGCCCATTCAATATGCATTTTGTTATGGATATTGGGCTTGTGTTTTTGATGAGCGCAGGGGCAATGGCCTATGGACTGCGCCAGCAAAATCAAACAGCGATTATTTGCGGCGCAGTGTGGCCGGCCCTTCACGCAGCTTTTCATATTTATATCTGGTTTGAACGCGGTATCCCGTTCGACCTTGTCGCATTGAGCAACCTAGTCGGCATTCAGTTGCCAGCATGGACCGCTTTGTTGCTTGCACTGAGTTCAAACAAAAGGAGCATTCGCTATGCTTAAGTTTATTTTGCACAACAGCACCCGCAATTTTGAAAAACAATATGCCTATGATGCAGGCTACATGCATCACATGATCGATGTTTCTAGTGGTGCAGGTTTGCGCCTTGGCTTGCTTCCGATCCTGAGCCAATATCGCGGTCCAAAGGTGGCAGTCAACATCTGGGCCGGGGCGGCGCTAGCCTCAACTTTAGATGCGGATTGTGGGTCCTGCGCACAGTTGATTGTGGATCAGTCAATTGAACTTGGTGTGAACCCAAAAGAGCTTGAAGCCTGTACCAAAGGGAAAGCGCGAACTGATAATGATTGCGGCTTGGGTTTTTTGTTCGCTCAAGGCGCCATAAGTGGCGGGACGGATACGCTTGAGCTGCGGAAAGAAATTGTACGCCGATATGGTGAAGAGGCGGCAGTCGCTGCAAGCTTTGCAGCGGCATGCGGACGGATCTATCCTGTGTTGAAACGCGCCACGGGCGAAGTTGCTGCATGCGATATCCTGCGATTTGACACTGAACTAAAGATCGCCGCCCAATAAGCCAAACACCATTGCCCCCCTCTCATTTTTAGGTATTCTAATGGTTCCTTGAGGGGGGGGGATCTATGAGCGAGCAGGGATTGCAGGCCTATCAGCCACCAAAATTACCAAGCGTGAACGTAATTCGATTTGCCGATGTGCGTGAAGCGCTTGGCGCCGGGTGGCAAGATTTTAAACAGGCACCAGCCTTGGGGCTGTTTTTTGGGGGATTTTACGCCATTGGAGGGTTGGCAATTTGGGCCGGATTAATTGTCTACAATATGCCGTGGATGATCATTCCTTTGGCCATTGGCTTTCCGCTGCTGGGGCCTTTCGTCGCAGTGGGCACCTATGAAGTTAGCCGCAGGCTGCTTGCTGGCAAACCTTTGGTTTGGCGCGAAATCTTCTTTCTCATCATTGGGCAACGCGAACGCCAACTCGGCTGGATGGCATTTGTTGTGCTGTTTATCTTTTGGATTTGGGTCTATCAAATCCGATTGGTGATGGCCTTGTTCTTGGGGTTCAAGAGCTATGCAACGCTTGGCGATTTTGTTGTGCAGGTCACAACGACCCCGGAAGGGCTTGGGTTTTTGGCCGTTGGCAGCCTAATTGGCGCCTTGATTTCATTTTCCCTTTTCGCCGCCACCGTTGTGTCGATGCCGTTGTTGATGGCAAAAGATATTGATTTTGTGTCAGCGATAATTGTGAGTTTTAAAGCGGTGCGTGCCAACTTCTTCCCCATGTTGGGTTTTGCCATTATTGTTGGGGCGCTTACCCTTTTGGCAATGCTTCCGGCCTTTTTAGGGTTGCTCGTGGTGTTGCCAGTTTTGGGCCATGCCACATGGCATCTTTACACACGTGTTGTGGAGCAGTCATAGTTTGATCACGTGATGGCACTGCGCCAAAACGGGATTGGACTTAAAGTGATAAACAAGAGATTTGTGGCAATATTGGCATCAGTGCTGATGGCCTTTTCAACCGGCGCTAGCTGCGCTCAAGAGTTGGATGGGGTAGCGCAAGTGGTCGAGGGCAATTCGGCCAAAGCCGTTCAATTTTTGACGGATCAATTCGCGCAATCCAACGAGCCGTTGAATTGGCAGAACACTTTTTTGCTCACTTATGCTTTGTGGCAGGACAATCGGCTCGAACCTATTGAGCAAGATTTTTTGCGAGAGTTTGCCAGTGCCAATCCGTCCGTGATGGTTACACTGGGGGATGGCAGTGAAATAGAATTTCCACCAGGTGATGAACAGGCTAAATACATTGCTGGCCTTTTGGCGGACACACCTAATCTGAATGAGTGGTGGTTGGTGGACCAAACCGCAATGTCCAATTTAGCGATTGTTGCTTATACCGGCGATGCGGCGTGGAACAGAATTGTAAATTTTTTCGCCAGTAAGTTTTACGTCGCTTGGCAAGAAAGCAACATTGGCAACGGGTACAAGCCGATACGTGACTTGCTGGTTCAAACCTACCAATTTTACGATAAAGAGGGCCGGATAAATTATTCAGGGCGCGGCCTTATTTTTGATGCGATGGCGGTGATCAATGATCATGTGAACGATGCAGTTCCAAGCTTTATCTACAATTGGATTGAACCCAAGCCTGCCCCCTATCGCCCCTATGATCGGCTGTTGGAAACACAGCACGAACAACAAGCGCCAGACTTGAGTGGTGCAACAGCAAAACCTGGCGAAACACCGGATATCGGTGCGGTTGTTTGTTTGCCATTTGTTGGCTGTTAAGCAGGAGGGACATGTGAGAAAACTCGTTGTTTTGGTCGCAGTTTGCTGTGTCCTACTTGGATCAAGTGTGGCCCAAGCGGCCAGCTTTATTCCCGAAGATCATCTTTGTGCGATGCGCTACATGATCGTTGTTAAAAACATGCAAGAAGGGCACCCTCAGCGCAAAGATTATGAGGGGCGATTTTACAAAAGCCTTGATCATTTTGGGGAGAAGTTCCCAGAGGTTGAACACGAAGACATGGTGCGCGAAATAAGTTCTGGGGCGCAAAGTCTCTACAACCAAATTGCACAAGGCGCAGTTACGCCAGATAGTTTTTGGGATGACGTCATCATTTGTGATGGGGAATATGGATTTGCAAAAACCGTAAAGCCTTGACGCCTTTTCGAAAACTCGGTCGGTATTCACAGTTGACGTGCGTCAATGCGCAAATGCTGGGTTCAACATAGTGTTATCTTGTTCGGTACTCCAATGGGAGCAACTAAGCGCTTGAGAATTGGCAAGCGTTTCGGGCAAGAAACTAAATTGGTGGTTGTCTTGGCGGGTTCCCTTAACTGAAAGGAACATGAGACCATGCAAGTGCAAGATATTATGACCCAAAATGTCATCACGGTTGCGCCAAATGCGACCGTTGAGCAGGCCACGCAGTTGATGGTGAACCATCATATTAGTGCGCTGCCCGTGATCGATGAAAAAGGCGCAATTCTTGGTATTGTGAGTGAAGGCGATTTGATGCGGCGCGTTGAAGGCGCAAGTGATCAGAAGAAGTCTTGGTGGCTCCATTTGTTTGCCGACAAGGTTGATAGTGCGGCGGATTTTATTGCGCTAAAGGGCCGCTTTGTGCGCGATGTGATGACCAGCCAGGTTGTAACCGTGACGCCTGAAATGGCGGTTGGCGAAGTGGCTAGGTTGCTGGCTGAGAAACACATCAAACGTGCGCCAGTCGTCAAAAATGATCGTTTGGTCGGCATTGTCAGCCGCGCCAATTTGTTGCATGCGCTGGCGGTTATCCCGCAGCAAAAAGTGAATGCGCAGGCGAGTGACTTGGAAAAACGAGAAATTATCCTTAGCACCTTGGCGAAGGTGCCTGAATTGAACATCAATCATCTCAACGTTGTTGTTGAAGGTGATCAGGTCGATGTATGGGGCGTGGCATCGTCCAAGGAAGAAGAGCGTGCGATTAAAGTGGCGCTGGAAAACATCAGCGGACTTGGCCAGGTTTCTTATAATCTAGGGCGACTTCCGGGATATGCTTGGGGCATCTAATTGTTCTTCAAAATCGGTTAAAAAAACAATGGCATTCGATCGTTAGATTGAGTGCCATTTTTCTTGTTTATGACAACCTGCTTGACATAATTTGAAAATCAATATCAGTTTGTGCGTGTAACCAGGGGGGCTCTGACAAAGAGCTGAGAGGTCGCTGGAATGATATTTCATTCAGCGCGACGACCCTTTGAACCTGATCCAGTTAACGCTGGCGTAGGGACGGTCATTTTGCGTTGGTCATCGCCCGAAATGGGTGAAATGTACGCCGCAACTGCACTTTCTTGAAGCCTAGACGTATCAATTGGGTCCCACTTTTGAATAAGGGGCGACTTGATGAACGCGATATCTCCAAAAATTACCACCGGGCCTTTGCCCGCTTCGCGCAAAATTTACAAAACTGGCACATTGAATCCAGACATTTTGGTGCCGATGCGCGAGATCGAATTGAACCCAAGTGCTATGGAACCACCAGTGGTGGTCTATGATAGTTCTGGCCCATATACCGATCCCAACATCAATATTTCAATCGAACGTGGCGTGCCGCGCATTCGCGAGAAATGGATTGAAGCGCGAGGTGATGTTGAAGCTTATCAGGGACGTGAGATCACAGCGGCGGACAATGGGTTTGTTTCGGACACAAAACTGACCCCGCAATTTCCAAATTTGCACCAACCAAAGCGTGGTAAAGAGGGCAAGGCGGTAACTCAACTTGCTTACGCGCGCGCTGGCATCGTGACGCCGGAGATGGAATTCATCGCCATTCGCGAGAATTTGGGTCGTCGCCAATTAAAAGAAAAGCTCAAACGTGATGGCGAGGATTGGGGGGCATCCATCCCTGATTTTGTCACGCCTGAATTTGTGCGCGATGAGGTTGCTGCAGGTCGTGCGGTGATCCCTGCGAACATCAATCACCCAGAGGTGGAGCCGATGATTATTGGGCGCAACTTCTTGGTGAAGATCAATGCCAACATTGGCAATTCGGCGGTTACCTCTTCGATGGAAGAAGAGGTGGACAAGATGGTGTGGGCGATCCGTTGGGGTGGTGACACGGTGATGGACCTGTCCACCGGTCGCAACATTCACAATATTCGTGAGTGGATCATCCGCAATTCGCCTGTGCCAATTGGTACGGTGCCAATTTATCAGGCGCTTGAGAAGGTCAATGGCATTGCCGAAGATCTCACTTGGGAAGTGTTCCGCGACACACTGATTGAACAGGCAGAGCAGGGGGTGGATTATTTCACCATTCATGCTGGGGTGCGCTTGCACTATGTGCCGCTAACCGCTGAGCGGGTCACTGGCATTGTGTCACGTGGTGGTTCGATCATGGCCAAGTGGTGCTTGCATCACCACAAAGAGAGCTTTCTTTATGAGAATTTTGAAGAGATTTGCGACATTTGCGCCAAATATGATGTGTCATTTTCGCTGGGCGATGGACTGCGCCCAGGCTCAATTGCTGATGCCAATGACGCAGCGCAATTTGCAGAACTTGAAACGCTTGGCGAACTGACTCAAGTGGCATGGGCCAAGAATTGTCAGGTGATGATTGAAGGGCCTGGGCATGTGCCCATGCACAAGATCAAAGAGAATATGGATAAGCAACTTAAGACCTGTGGTGAAGCGCCGTTTTATACGCTTGGGCCGCTGACAACAGACATCGCGCCGGGCTATGATCATATCACTTCAGGTATTGGTGCGGCGATTATCGGCTGGTTTGGCACCGCTATGCTTTGCTATGTGACGCCAAAGGAACATTTGGGTTTGCCAGACCGTGACGATGTGAAAGTTGGGGTGATCACCTATAAGATCGCAGCCCATGCGGCGGATTTGGCCAAAGGTCATCCAGCGGCACAAATTCGAGATGATGCGCTAAGTCGGGCGCGGTTTGAGTTTAGATGGGAAGATCAGTTTAACCTCTCGCTCGACCCGGATACGGCGCGAGATTTCCACGATCAGACTTTGCCAAAAGAGGCGCACAAAGTGGCGCATTTTTGTTCCATGTGTGGCCCCAAATTCTGCTCCATGAAGATTTCCCAAGACATTCGCAATGAAGCCAATGAAGAGGGCATGGCAGCAATGGCGGAGAAGTATAAGTCAGGCGGAAATCTTTATATGACGCCTGAGGAACTCGCGGCGCTCAACAGGAGTTAGGGCCATGCGGGTGACCATTTTGGGGGCCGGCGTTGCTGGCCTCACCGCCGCCACCGAATTGGTGGCGCGCGGGGTGGATGTCGAGATTGTCGAACGCGGTCCTGCGCCGGGCGCGCAAAGCTGTTCTTGGTATGCAGGGGGCATGTTGGCACCTGAATGTGAAGCGGATTTGGCTGAGCCAATCGTCGTGGAACTGGGCCGCGAAGCGCTTGCGTGGTGGCAAAAATATGTGCCGCAACTGATCAAAAGAAACGGTTCGATTGTGGTGAGCGCTGGCCGTGATCGCAATGAATTGAAGCGCTTCGCGTCGCGCACAAATCAGCATCAAATGCTGGATCAGGAGGCATTGCTGGCGCTGGAACCTGACCTTGGCGATCGCTTTTCTGAGGCGCTTTATTTTGAACATGAAGCGCATATGGATCCACGCGCAGCACTAGTCGGACTGACTGAATATCTAAAAGAACGCGGCGCTCTATTTCACTATGGCGCGATGCTTGAAGATGTGGTGCCGGGTGACAAGATCATTGATGCACGCGGTTTGGCGGCGCGGGATTGCTTGCCCCAATTGCGCGGTGTGCGTGGTGAAATGCTGGTGGTCAAATGTGATGATGTGCAATTGAACCGTCCGGTGCGGCTCGCGCACCCAAGGTTTCCCGTTTACATCGTGCCGCGCGGTGAAGGGCATTTTATGATTGGGGCAACGCAAATTGAAAGCGAGCGCCAAGGCGGGATTAGCGCCAAATCCATGGTGGATTTGATCAATGCGGCTTATGCGGTACACCCCGCTTTTGCGGAGGCAGAAATTATCGAAACAGGTGCGGAATTACGCCCTGCATTCCCAGACAATTTACCGCGTGTCAATTGGGTTGAAGACCGCTTGCATGTTAACGGGCTTTTTCGACATGGCTATTTGCTGAGCCCAGCCTGCGCGCGCATGGCGGCGGATATTTTGATGCGGTCCAACAACAAAGCGGAGTTTATGGATGAAGATCATAATCAATGGGCAACCGCTTGAGGTTACGGGCAAAAGCCTTGGTGACGTAATGATTGAACTGGGGTTTGTTGACCGGCGGGTAGCGGTTGCAAAAAATGGTGAATTCGTGCCGCAAGATGATTGGGCAAAAACCGACTTAGAAGCAGGGGATGCGCTGGAAGTGCTGGCCCCCATGCAAGGTGGGTGAAACCTATGATCTCATTGTATGGAGTAAAGATTAGTTCTCGTCTTTTGTTGGGAACGGCGCTTTATCCTTCGCCTCAAATTATGGCCGACGCAGTTAAGGCATCGGGCACTGAAATTGTTACGGTGTCGCTGCGACGCGAGGGTGTGCAGCCGGGCGCAGGCGCAAGTTTTTGGCGGTTGGTTGAAGGGCTTGGCGTCAAAGTGTTGCCCAACACAGCAGGCTGTCACACGGTCAAAGAAGCGGTCACTACGGCGAAAATGGCGCGCGAGGTTTTTGGCACAAATTGGATCAAACTCGAACTGATCGCGGACAATGACACGCTTTGCCCGGACGTGGTGGCACTGGTTGAAGCGGCGCGGATATTGAGCGCTGAAGGGTTTAAGGTCTTTCCCTATTGCACCGAGGATTTATCAGTGGCGGAGCGGTTGTTGCGCGCGGGCTGCGAAGTGTTGATGCCTTGGGGAGCGCCAATTGGCACTGGGCTGGGACTGAATAACCCATATGGGCTGAAAGCGATGCGCGCACATTTTGACGATGTGCCGTTGATCATTGATGCTGGATTGGGGGCACCTTCGCACGCTGCGTTAGCAATGGAGATGGGGTTTGATGCGGTTTTGTTGAACACAGCCGTCGCTAGAGCGGGTGATCCAGAACTTATGGCAAATGCGTTTGCAAAAGCGCTGGAGGCGGGGCGATTGGCATTTGATGCTGAACCGATGTTGCCAAATGACATGGCTGCCCCTTCAACGCCAGTTCTCGGTAAGGCGGTGTTTTGATGGTCAAACTTGATCCCTTCTATTTGATTGTCGAAAGCTTTGCATGGATTGAGCGATTGGTGCCGCTTGGTGTGAAGCTTGTGCAGTTGCGCATCAAGGACAAGCCGACTGATGAGCTGCGTGCGGAGATTGAAAAGGCGCGTGATTTTTGTCAGGCGCATGAATGCCAGTTGGTCGTGAACGATTATTGGCAGCTCGCGATTGAATTAAATTGCGATTTTGTGCATTTGGGGCAGGAGGACTTGGCCGACGCTGACCTGACCGCAATCCGTTCTGCTGGATTAAGAATTGGCCTTTCAACTCACGATCACGCGGAGCTTGATTTAGCGCTTTCGCACAAACCCGACTATGTGGCGTTGGGGCCGGTCTATCCAACAATTTTGAAAAAGATGAAGTGGGCACCACAGGGGCTTGATCGATTGCGCGAATGGAAGGCCCATATTGGCGATGTGCCGCTGGTGGCGATTGGCGGCCTGAATGTGGATCGAATAAAGGGTGTGTTCGACCATCGAGCGGACAGTGCGGCGGTAGTGACTGACATTACGGCACGGGATGACCCTGAGACACGGACCAAGCTGTGGCTCTCGGCAACGCGAAGGTTTATGTCATGAGCCGTTATCAACGCCAGGAGCAAATGGCTCAAATAGGGATTGAAGGGCAAGCCAAATTGGGTGCCGCTCATGTGGTTTTGGTTGGTGCAGGTGGGCTAGGACACCCCGTGGCGAGCTATCTAACCGGAGCTGGCGTTGGGCGGCTCACCATTATTGATCACGACTTGGTTGAATTGAGCAATCTGCATCGGCAGGTCTGCTTTGATGAAGCAGATATCGGGCGGTTGAAGGCCATCGTCTTGGCAGAAAAATGTGTTGCACAAAACAGGCAAATTGCGGTGATGTCGCGACCCGAAAGACTTGAGCCAGACAATGTGGTTGCCCATTGCACCGATGCGGATTTGATTATTGATGCCGCGGATAGTTTTGCGGTGACTTATATTCTTTCAGACTTCTGTCGCGACCATGGTGTTCCGCTTATCTCTGCCTCTGTGCTTGGATTTGAAGGCTATGTTGGCGCATTTTGCGGCGAGCATGCGCCAAGTGTTCGTGCGGTGTTCCCGCAAATGCCAAAGGGTGCACAAAACTGTGCAAGTGCTGGGGTGTCGGGTCCGGCCGTTGGCGCGATTGGTGCGGTGCAGGCGCAGATGGCGTTTAATCTTATCGCTGGTATTGAGCCAAACCCTTTGGGTGCGATGGTTCGATTTGATTTTCAGCGATTTACATCATCTCGCTTTTCGTTTGGCAAGGCGCCTGAGCCCAAGGCAGGTTTTGGGTTCATCTCAGCAAGCCAGATTGGTGGTGATGATCGGGTAATCGAATTGCGGTCGGAAAAAGAGTCTTCAATTGCAGTAACGCCAAGCGCTTTGCGCGTTGATATTGAAGAAATCCCAGATATTGGAAGTGTTTCAAAGCGCACGGTTATTTGCTGCCGTTCTGGTTTGCGCGCTTGGAACGCTGCCTTGCAATTGCAAGCGAAAGGGCAGGCAGAAATTGCGCTTGTGGCGGCGGGCTGATGGCAGATGTGATTGTGATTGGCGGGACTGATAGCAGCGGCGGTGCGGGGCTTTCACGCGATATCGCAACATTGGCGTCGCTCGGTGCAAAGGCGGTGCCTGTTGTGACGGCGGTTACAGCACAAACGGATGATCAAGTTAAGAAAATTCAGGTATTGCCCCCTGAAATGGTGGAGGCGCAACTTGAATGCGCGCTAAGGACGCGTGTCGTCGGTGCGATTAAGATCGGCATGTTGGGCAATGCACTCACCGTTGCGCTTATTGCCGGCATTTTATCGAAGCTCAAAAATGTGCCCATTGTGCTTGATCCGGTTTTGATTTCGTCTTCTGGCACGCGATTGCTGGATGTGGATGCTGAGGAGGCCCTGAAACACCAATTGTTGCCATTGAGCGAAGTGGTGACGCCTAACCTGCTTGAAGCTGCAATGCTCACGGGCATGCCGATCGGTGATGGTGCGGCGACGCTTGAGAAACAGGCCTTTCATTTCCGCGCGATGGGGGTGCCCAATGTTTTGATAAAGGGTGGCCATTCAACCGGCGATGTTGTTGTGGACGTGCTTTTTGATGCCTGGGGAGATCATGTTGAATTTGTTCAAACACGACAAATGGGCAGCATGCGCGGCACAGGTTGCATGTTGGCGAGTGCAATCGCTGGGCAATTGGCGCAAGGGGTGGCGCTTGAGGTTGCCTGCCATATCGGTCAGCAGATGGTAGGCCAAGCCTTTGCGTTGCGGGCAAAGAACCAAGACGGGGTTGCGACTGCGGATTTAGCCCAATAGGCCTTTGCGCAATAGGTTTAGTCCCGCGATGGTGAGCACAAGCAAAGTGATTTGGCGGAACCGTTGTTGGTCGAGTTTGTTCAGAAGCTGGAAGCCAACCCACATGCCTGCAAGCGCAAAAGGCACCAAAATGGCTGAAAGTGCAACGGTTTTGGTGTTCAAGACGCCTGACTGAATGTGGGCAAACAATAGCGTAATTGAGCCAAGACCATAGATAACTCCTTGCACGGTGATCTGCTTCATCTTTTCAGTTTTCATGGCGAGCAAATACAAAACAGTTGTCGGGCCCCAAGTGCCGACGAGGCCACCAAGAGTGCCGGAAATGGCGGCGATGACCCATTCCGCCCACCATTTGTGTCGATCTGAGATCGTGAGTTGAAGGCCGAAGAGTTGCACCAAAGATAAGCCCACCACTGGGACGCCCAACACGAAATAAAAGATGTTTCGCGGAATGATTGGAACCAACTGGGCAGCGACAAAAATCATGAAACACACAACGACAAGATATCGCCAATGCTCGTTGCTTGCTTGGATTGCCGGGGCAATGCCATGACGCAAAGTTTGCCAGCCATTGCTGGCAACAATGGGCAATATGATGGCGGCGATGGCGATTTTGGGATCTACAAAAGAGCTGAGTGCCGACACCATGATCAGCGGCATCGCGAAGCCAATAGCGCCCTTAATAATGCCAGCAACAATGGTGATGGCAAATGCGAGCGCTAGAGTGGCTGGCCATAGTTCAAGAAGCAATTCAAACGACATGGTTGGCAAATCCAAGTTTAGTCTTTGTGTGCTGATGCTAAAGGCTGGTGCCGCTGATAGGACTTGAACCTACGACCCCATCATTACGAATTGTTTTTCGTAACGATCTCAGGTGGTTAGATGTGATGTCAGTTTGTTGGACGCTTTTGCACAAGTCGTTGGCCAGACTCTGCTTTTTCAGATGGAAAGGTAGCACATCGTGTCACCATGTTGCCGCCCCTTTGACCCCGCAACCCTACTAGCGGATTACTAATCCTGATTTGCCCTACTAATCGCGAATCTCGCCCTGTGTGCCAGACCTCCCCCTATCAACGGGTTTGTGCATTTTGGGCGGGGGTGGGAGCCTGTGGATGTCGGGGTGTCCCGGTTATTCGAAATCTTGAAAATGGAAACCAAAACGACTCATTTAGACACCTGCGCAAACAGTATTCGGCTCGGCACGAACATAAGAGCGGTGTTTATACGATAAGGCAACAGCAGGGGCTCCACTTCTTTCCAATTATGAGTTACATATATCGAATCTCAAACGGGGCCTGCACGCCTTTGTAAACTGTGGAGTGACGCGCTTGCGATGAATACACCAGAAAGTAGTCTTGAGGCGTCTCTTGTTACGAAACTGCAGGACTTGAAATATGAATATCGTCCGGATATTCGGGATCGCGCCTCGCTGGAGCAGAATTTCCGGGAGAAGTTCGAAGCGCTGAATGGTGTCCGCCTTACCGATGCCGAGTTCGCCCGGCTTCTCGACGAGATTGTTAATCCCGACGTATTCACCGCTGCTCGAACGCTGCGCGAGCGCAACAGCTTTATTCGTGATGACGACACGCCGCTGAATTACACGCTCGTGAACATTAGAGACTGGTGTAAGAATTCCTTCGAAGTGGTCAACCAGCTCCGTATCAACACGGACTACAGCCACCATCGCTATGACGTCATTCTTCTGATCAACGGCGTGCCAGTCGTTCAGATCGAACTCAAGACTCTCGGCATAAGCCCGCGCCGCGCCATGGAACAGATCGTCGAATACAAGAACGACCCCGGCAATGGATACACCAAGACACTCTTGTGCTTCCTACAGCTGTTCATTGTCAGCAACCGTGATCGGACATTCTACTTCGCGAACAACAATACGCGCCACTTTGCCTTCAATGCCGAAGAGCGCTTCCTGCCAGTTTATGAGTTTGCGGATGTAGACAACAAAAAGATCGTCCATCTCGACAGCTTCGCCGAGACGTTCCTCGTCAAGTGCACGCTTGGCCAGACGATCAGCCGCTACATGATTCTGGTCGCAAGCGAGCAAAAACTTCTGATGATGCGGCCCTATCAGGTCTATGCTGTGAAGGCGATTGTCGATTCCATCGCCCAGGACTGCGGCAATGGTTATGTCTGGCACACCACTGGCAGCGGTAAAACGCTCACCTCCTTCAAGGCGTCAACGCTGCTGAAGGACAATCCGGACATTGAGAAGTGCCTCTTCGTTGTGGATCGCAAGGATCTGGATCGGCAGACGCGCGAGGAGTTCAACAAGTTCCAGCAAGGCTGCGTCGAGGAAAACACCAATACCGCCTCCCTTGTTCGTCGCCTCCTTTCGGATGACTACGCCGACAAGGTCATTGTCTGCACGATCCAGAAGCTGGGGCTTGCGCTGGACGAGAACAGCAGGCGCAACAAGCAGCAGAAGAAAGACGGTAAGAAGAGCTTCAAGGAGCAGCTCGAACCCCTGCGCGACAAGCGCATCGCCTTCATTTTTGACGAGTGTCATCGGTCACAGTTCGGCGAAAACCATAAGGCGATCAAGGAGTTCTTCCCGCGCGCCCAGCTCTTCGGCTTCACCGGAACCCCGATCTTTGAACAGAATGCCGCCCAGCAAAAGATCGAAGACACTCAAGCCAGCATGAAAACGACGGAAGACCTCTTCCCGCAGCGCCTTCACACCTACACGATCACCCATGCCATTGAAGACGGAAACGTCCTTAGGTTCCATGTCGACTACTTTAAGCCGGAGGGCAAGAGCGTGCCCAAGCCCGGCGAAGCATTGGCGAAACGCGCGGTGATTGAGGCAATTCTCGCCAAGCATGACCAAGCCACTGGACAGCGCCGCTTCAACGCCTTGTTGGCTACAGCGTCGATCAATGACGCCATTGAATACTACGACCTGTTCAAGACCCTGCAGGCCGAGAAGCTGGCCGCCGATCCCGGCTTCCGGCCGCTGAACATCGCTTGCGTCTTTTCCCCGCCTGCCCAGCTTGCGGAAACCCCTGAGGCGAAGAAGGACATCGAACAGCTTTCGGAGGACCTTGAGAACGAGAGGGAAGACAACAAGGTAGATCCTGAAAAGAAGAAAGAGGCGCTGAAGGCCATCCTCGTCGATTACAATGCCCACTTCGGCACCAACCACAAGATCGGTGAATTCGATCTCTACTATCAGGACGTGCAGAAGCGGATCAAAGACCAGCAATGGCCCGGAGCCGACTTAAAGAAGGCTTATCCCAACCAGCCGCACCACAAGATCGACATCACAATCGTGGTGGACATGCTGCTGACCGGTTTTGATTCCAAGTTCCTGAATACCCTCTACGTCGACAAGAACCTGAAGCATCACGGCTTGATCCAAGCCTTTTCGCGCACCAACCGCGTGCTCAACGCCACCAAGCCCTATGGCAACATCCTCGACTTCCGCCAGCAGCAGGGCGCGGTCGATGCTGCCATCGCCCTCTTCTCGGGTGAGGCCGCAGCCGAGAAGGCCCGCGAAATCTGGCTGGTCGACAAGGCGCCCGTGGTCATCCAGAAACTGGAAACAGCCGTCCAGAAGCTTGACGCCTTCATGACATCGCAGGGCCTCGACTGCGCCCCCGAAGAGGTGCCGAACCTCAAAGGCGATGCGGCCCGTGCGGCCTTCGTCGAGCATTTCAAGGAGGTCCAGCGCCTTAAGACACAGCTGGACCAGTACACCGACCTGACCGATGAGAACCGTAACACCATCGAAGAGGTCCTGCCGCGTGACAACCTTCGGGGTTTCCGTGGCGCCTATCTCGAAACCGCTCAGCGACTGCGAGCCCAGCAGGGCAAGAGCGCGGACACGCCAAGCCAAGACACCGACCAACTGGATTTCGAGTTCGTCCTCTTCGCCTCTGCAGTTATCGACTATGATTACATCATGGGCCTGATCGCCCGTTATTCCGAGGCGACGCCCGGCAAACAGAAGATGAGCCGCGAGGAACTGATTGGCCTGATTCAGTCCGACGCCAAGTTCATGGATGAGCGCGAAGATATCGCGGCCTATATCAATACCCTCAAGGCGGGCGAGGGCCTCAGTGAAAAGGCCATCCGCGACGGCTACAGCCGCTTCAAGGCAGAGAAGAACGCGGCGGAACTGGCGGCCATCGCGGACAGGCACGGGCTGGCGAAAGAGGCGTTGCAAGGCTTTGTCGACACCATCCTGCAACGAATGATCTTTGACGGCGAGGCGCTGACCGACCTGATGGAACCCCTTGACCTGAACTGGAAGGCGCGACGGGTGAAAGAACTGGACCTTATGGCCGACCTGATGCCGTTGCTACTCAAGCGCGCCGGGGGGCGCGAGATTTCGGGGCTGAGCGCTTATGAGTAGTAAGGGGAAATCATCTGCTGTGACGGGCGGCGGGGCGGCTTTGGTGCCGAAGCAGCGGTTTCCCGAGTTTCTTGGTGCAGGGCCTTGGGAGAGCGTTTCCCTTGGATCCTTGGTGTCAATCAGCACCAAGAAGGTTGGGGACAAGACATGTGTCCCGATGAGTATCACTTCGGGCGTTGGTCTTGTCAGCCAAATGGAGAAGTTCGGGCGCATCATCGCTGGGGATTCTTACAAGAATTATTTGCAGCTTAAGAAGAATGACTTCGCCTACAACAAGAGCGCGACAAAAGAATACCCCGAGGGATTTATTGCGCTTTACACAGGCGAAGAGCTGGCTGCCGTCCCGAACAGCATATTCACTTGCTTTCGCATCAAGGGCGAGGCGGTATCCCCGAAATATTTGAACTACCTGTTTCTGGGCAATCTGCACGGGCGGTGGTTGCGAAAGTTCATTGAAGTTGGAGCCCGCGCCCATGGTTCTCTCAGCATTAACAACAGTGATCTCTTGGCTTTGTCCGTGCCTGTCCCACCGGGTCCAAATTCTCTCAAGGAACAACAAAAGATTGCCGACTGTCTGGCTTCAGCGGATGCGCTGATCGAGGCGCAGGGACGGAAGGTGGAGGCCCTCAAGGCCCACAAGAAGGGCCTGATGCAGCAGCTCTTCCCCCAGGAAGGCGAAACCAAACCCCGCCTCCGCTTCCCCGAGTTTGATGGGACGGGGAAATGGGAGGAATGCGAGTTCCCAAACGTTATCTTTTTTCAAGAAGGCCCGGGCATTATGGCCGTGGACTTTCATGACCATGGAGTTCCGCTGGTGCGCCTATCCGGACTAAGTGGTCAAAGCGTGACGTTGGAAGGCTGCAACTATCTGGATCCTGCGAAAGTCCTAAAGAAGTGGGAGCATTTCCGTCTCGAAGTTGGGGATATTGTGGTTTCTTGTAGTGCTACATTGGGGCGGCCCGCCATAGTCGATGATGCAGCAGCGGGCGCCGTATTCTATACCGGCTTAATCCGCTTTAGGCCCAAGAGCCGCCGATTGGATGCCGGTTATCTTGAGGTCTTTTTAGGCAGCCCTAGCTTTTCGTGGCAGGCTGAGGCTGCTGCTGTAGGCGGTGGAATTAGACATTTTGGACCGACGCATTTGCGAGGAATGAAGGCTCCTCTGCCGCCGAGCGTCGACGAACAACAACGCATCGCCGATTGCCTTACCTCTCTCGATGTCCTCATCACCGCCGAGACCCAAAAGCTTGACACGCTCAAGACCCACAAGAAGGGGCTGATGCAGCAGCTTTTCCCGCAGATTGGGGAGACGGACGTATGAGCAAGTACAAAAATCTCAAAACACTTGTGGCGCGGCTTCGCGACGATCTGAACAATCCCACAAAATCGACTTCGCTGGTCCTAATCTATGCCTACAATCGCACCGGCAAGACGCGCCTGTCGATGGAGTTCAAGGACACGGGCAAACGCAAGCATAAGAAGATGAACCCGACAGGCACGCCCGACACGCTCTATTTCAACGCCTTCACCGAGGATTTGTTCGTCTGGGAAAACGACTTTGAAAGCGATAGCGAGCGTCGTCTGCAACTGAATGAGAAGTCGTCATTTTTCGATGCGATGACGGAACTCGCGCTGGATGAGACAATCGCTCAGTACCTGTCTCGATACGCCGATTTCAGTTTCGACTTTACCTATAAAGAGGTCCGACAGGGCAGTGCGACGATCTCCAAGCCTGATTATGTGAGCTTTAGCAAGGGCGACGAGAGCAACATTAAGGTGTCGCGCGGCGAACAGAACATCTTCATCTGGTGCATCTTTATGGCCATCTGCGAACGGATGCTGGATGGGCATGAATCCTATCAGGGGAAGAAGTTCCTCTATATCGACGACCCGATCTCGTCTCTGGATGATAACAATGCGATTTCGGTGGCGTGTGACCTCGCCAAGCTCCTCCGCCGGGCGGCCACGCGAACGGACGGTGACGGCAAGCCCTCCCCGATCAAAGTGATCTTCTCGTCCCACCACGCCCTCTTCTTCAACGTGATGTGCAATGAATTAGGCCGAAAGATTGATGACGCGCCTTCGGTTAACCACCGGCGCTATTTCCTGCATCGGCCGAGCGGTGATGGCGGCTACACGCTTCAGGCGACAGAGGACACGCCCTTCTTTCACCATGTGGCGACGCTCGCCGAATTGCAGCGTGCGGCTGATCCGAGGAAGGGTACGCTCTATACATTCCACTTCAACGCTCTGCGCAGCGTCATGGAGAAGACAGCCTCTTTCTTCGGGCACACGAGCATCGCCTTTTGCCTTAAGGCGTTGGACAACGAGGAAGATAGAGCGCTGTTCAACCGGGCGCTGAACCTTCTAAGCCACGGCGCCTATGCCATCCATGAACCGACTGAGATGGGAGAGGACAACAAGGAACTCTTCCGTCGCATCCTTCGCGAGTTCGTCACGCGGTTCGAGTTCGCTTTGCCGGGCGCCGTTCCCGCCCCATCCAGAACACCAGCCGCAGCGCCCGCGCCTGTCCCAGAGGAAGCAC
This sequence comes from Maritalea porphyrae, assembly GCF_030159895.1. Taxonomy (GTDB): domain Bacteria; phylum Pseudomonadota; class Alphaproteobacteria; order Rhizobiales; family Devosiaceae; genus Maritalea; species Maritalea porphyrae. The sequence continues at coordinate 278,071 of NZ_BSNI01000002.1, read as the reverse complement.
CCGCACAATGAACGACCAAACTCAAAAACAACTGGGCAAGACGCTCTGGAATATCGCCGATACGCTGCGCGGCGCGATGAACGCGGACGATTTTCGCGACTATATGCTGTCCTTCCTGTTCTTGCGCTATCTGTCGGATAACTATGAGGCGGCAGCAAAGCGAGAACTGGGCTCAGATTACCCAAGCGACGCAGACCTTGCCGCCGAACAGGAACGGATTTCAGCGCTGAGGGCGGAAGCCGCTGAAAAGGCCAACAAATCTCGGAAGCACTCGCGGAGCGTTGAAGAGACACAATTTGATGATTCAGATTCGAGCAATTCGACCATCGCAACTCCTCTACAGCTTTGGTATCGGCGCAATTCGAACGACATCGCCGAATTCGAGAAGCAAATGCGCCGCAAGGTTCATTATGTGATCAAGCCCGAACACCTCTGGGCCAACATTGCCCATATGGCGCGCACCCAGAACGGCGAACTGCTGAACACCCTGCAGGCTGGCTTCAAATACATCGAGAACGAGTCGTTCCAGAGCACGTTCGGCGGCCTGTTCTCGGAAATTAATCTCGCTTCTGAAAAGCTTGGCCGGACATACCCAGATCGCAACGCCAAACTCTGCGCCATCATCACCGAGATCGCCGAAGGGCTCGCCGACTTCTCCGCTGACGTCGATGCGCTGGGCGACGCCTACGAATATCTGATCGGCCAGTTTGCCGCCGGTTCGGGCAAGAAAGCCGGCGAGTTCTACACCCCTCAGCAGGTATCAGACATCCTGTCCGCCATCGTGACGCTCGACAGCCAGGAGCCCGCGACCGGAAAGAAGGATCGGCTCGCCAGCGTGCTCGACTTCGCGTGCGGGTCCGGCTCGCTGCTGTTGAACGTGCGCAAGCGCATGGGTCCGCACGGCATCGGCAAGATCTACGGGCAGGAAAAGAACATCACCACCTACAACCTCGCCCGCATGAACATGCTGCTGCATGGCGTGAAGGACACGGAATTCGAAATCTACCACGGCGACACGCTGACCAATGACTGGGACATCCTGCGCGAGTTGAACCCAGCCAAGAAGCCTTCCTTCGATGCCATCGTGGCCAACCCGCCCTTCAGCCTGCGTTGGACCCCGAGCGAGGCCATGGGGGACGATGTGCGGTTCAAGAATTACGGGCTGGCGCCCAAATCAGCTGCAGACTTTGCCTTCCTGCTGCACGGTTTTCACTACCTCAAGGACGAAGGCGTGATGGCCATCATCCTTCCCCATGGCGTTCTGTTTAGGGGGGGGGCGGAGGAGCGCATTCGGACGAAGCTGCTGAAAGACGGGCACATCGACACGGTTATCGGCCTGCCCGCGAACCTGTTTTATTCGACGGGCATCCCAGTCTGCATACTCGTGTTGAAGAAGTGCAAGAAGCCCGATGACGTGCTCTTCATCAACGCGGCCGAGCATTTCGCGAAGGGCAAGCGCCAGAACCAGCTCACTGAAGAGCATATTGGCAAGATCATCGAGACGTACCAGTTCCGCAAGGAAGAGGATCGCTACTCAAAGCGCGTGAGCATGGAGCGTATTGCTGAGGAGGGATACAACCTCAACATCTCGCGCTACATCAGTACAGCCGAACCGGAGCCCGAAATTGATCTGTCAGCCACCCACGAAACGCTGGTTGAGCTCGACAAAGAAGTCCGTGAGGCAACGGAGAAGCACAACGCATTTTTGCAGGAACTTGGCCTTCCCCTACTGCCACCAGTCGATAAGTGATGACGACTGCGGGTGCCTTGATATGCGTGCAAGGATACCGCAGTGAACGCCTTCAATCTAACGGAGTAAAAGTTTCGGCGGAAACTGGATAGTAGTAGCTAGGCTCGACTGACACTACCGATTCCGATGTTCGTCCGATCGCGCGTGCGCGGGCGTTGGACTGTGTTTCCAATTCTATCACATAGCCTCTTTTTGTGTCATAAGTCTCTGACATCACTTGTAATTTAAGATTGTTGGGTTAGGTTGAGTTGAGGCCGAAAGGAGGTCTCAAATGCCAAACCTACGTCTTACACGTCACGCGGTTGACGCCATTCCCTTTCCCCAAACGGGTCAGGTATTTTACCGCGATACCCTGCTTCCCGGTTTCGGGTTGCGGGTCGGCACCAAGTCCAAAGTGTATTTTGCCGAGAAGCAGGTGCAGCGGCGCACCTGCCGGGTCACCATTGGCCGCGCCGATCTGTTCGCGCCCGAAACTGCCCGCAAGAAGGCGCTGGCACTCTTGGGCGAGATGGCCGAGGGGCGTAACCCCAACAAGGAAAAGAAGCAGGAGGTCGTGACCAAGCTGACGTTGGCTGACGCTTTCGACAGCTTCTTTAAAGCACGTCCGCACCTTTCGCCGCATACCGTCGAAAACTATTCGCGTTCGGCACGGCTGTATCTAAGGGCATGGCGCAAAAAGCCGATCCATGAAATCACGCGGCAGATGGTGCTCAAGCGCCACCAAGAGCTTTCGGCGCAAGTTGGCAAAACCACCGCCAACAACGTCATGCGGCATCTGCGGTCGGTCTATAACTATGCTGCAGCAACGCATGACGAGTTCCCGCCCAACCCGGTGCAGATATTAACGCAGGCGCAGGCGTGGCATCGTGAGCAGCGTCGGTAGACAGTGGTGACGGCGCAAGACCTGCCCTTATGGTGGAAGGCGGTGTTGGTCGAGCCGGACTACTCTCGCGACTTTCTACTCATGGCTTTGTTTACCGGTATGCGCCGGGGTGAACTGATGAAACTGCGGTGGGAGAATGTGAACCTCGAAACGCGCACGCTCTATCTGCCCAAGACGAAGAATGGCGATCCGCTTATGTTGCCGATGTCCAATTTTCTCACGGACCTGCTGAAGGAGCGGCATGCGCGCGCCACAAGCCTTGATTGGGTCTTTCCTGGGCCGGGGAAAACTGGCCATATGGTTGAGACCAAGAAATTTCTGCTCCGGGTTAGCGCTGGTTCAGGTGTCAGCTTCACTTTACACGATTTACGGCGTACTTTTATCACTATCGCCGAGAGCCTCGACGTGCCTTATTATGCACTGAAGCGATTGCTGAACCACCGCACCAATAGTGACGTGACGGGTGGTTATATTGTTGTAGACGCGGAACGCTTGCGCGGACCGGTGCAAAGGGTGGCCGACCGGATTTTGGAGTTGGTTGGCGAATATAGCTGACCGGTACACTTGGAGAATATTGGACAGCGTTGCACGGACAGCGCTTTTCTCTTGAGCGCCCAAAACGAATATGCCACTATTTTCATAAATGCACTGACACGCATTTGCCGGAGGCAACTCCGGTCGGACGGGTGACCTTAGGCGATTGCTTCATGCAACTGACCTTCTGGACCACATCCAAGCGGGGATTAACCCCGGTCCTGGTCGATCACACAGAGCTTAATACAACCATCATGGCGTCGCCGTGGTGAGATCTGGATTCGACAAGAAGGGAACCTGCCATGTCGACAATTCTAAAAGAAGTGCGCGCAACCGTTCAGAAATGCGGCGACGTGCTCCTTAACACACAACAGGCAGCGGCCTATTGCGGGCTGAGTGCGTCACGACTCGAAAAGTTTCGGGTGTACGGTGGCGGACCTGGCTTCTATCGGCTGGGCGGGCGGGTATTCTACCGCCTTTCCAAGCTGGACGAGTGGATAGAAGTCAACTTCCATCCATCGCCCGACAGAAGTCTACATTAAATGCAGGCTGCTCGGCGCGGTAAATCGGGAAGCTGGTAGAGGCCCAATAAAGTAATGCGCCCGCAATGGCGAGGTGTGCTAAGTTGCTGTATTATATACATATATTATATATATAATTAGTATATAATAATAAGGGTACTTGGCTTTACACAAAACGCCGCTGCGGCCCACGCGCCACTTTTACCAGCCCGCCCGTTTTACCCTCCGACTGCAACGCAGTGGTGCAAAGGGCTTATAAAGCCCTATCGCCTAGTCGCCAGAAAAAAACCGCAATTACAAGCTGCTACGGGCCTATTTGTTTAGGCCTGTAGCACTCATTGCCTCCACTTTGAATTCTCAGGAAGGACTTTCAAATGGTTGAGTTCAAACGACCCCGAATAACGGCAGACGGACAAAAGTTGTTCTACCTGTCGGACTATGACAGCAGTAACCCGCGCTTTCGCTTGGCTGACCCGCAAAACATCCTGATTCAACTCAAGCTCTACAAATGGTGCATGAGCGACAAGTATCATTCACCCGTCGTTAAAGATAAGTTGGTGCGCTCGCTCTTTGGGCAGATCGCGCCGGACATTACCACCAATGCTGTTGGCCGGGTCATGGCAAAGCTGGTGACCTACAAACCCCATAAGCAGATCAATAAGACCGAGGGTGGGTTTGTCAGGATCAAAATGCACTGGCGGTTTTTCCATCAGCTCGATATGCGCTTTGGGCTCGAATATCTGATCTATCTCTGGTTGCCCAAGCTTATGGCCATGGAAGGCGATTCTGTCGAGACGTGGGATGAGTTCGAGGAAGAGCTGGAAATCATAATCCATGCCTCGGACGACGACCTAATGACCAATTACGTTCGACCGTCGATCCAGCGCCAACTGAGTTTCTATCAGTTTTGAGCGTGAAGCAGTGGCGGGGCCATTTGCGGCCCTGCTGCCTTGTCCGAGGGCCACGCTGTTGTACTTTGGCGGTTTAATGGCCAACGCCACTGCATAAACCGCGCCTCAGACATGCTCTGAAGGCCAGCGCGGCGGGGTTACGTGCGGCGGGTTGGGTTTTGCGGCGCGTGAGGTTCGCGGTTGGGTGGGTCAAGCAGCAATATGGTCGGCTGCACGTCGAATTCCTGCATGTGGGTAACAATCTGGAATTGGTCGTCCTTGTCCCTGTAGACCGAATAAACCAGCTTGCCGGTGCGTCCGTGGTTTGCCCCATTCCTCTCGATCCGCGACCTCATTATCAGTGAGACCAAGCCCAAGGTGAAGGCTGGCGGCACAATCAGCCACGCGAATTTCATCCAGTCCGATAGCGACTGGTATGTGTCGAAAAAGTCTTTCCAGAAATTGTAATCGCCTTCCACGTGACTACTCCCCAAATCCGTTTCAAATGAAAACGGCCACCAGAGATTCCCTCTGGCAGCCGGGGAGTTAGTAAGCCGCCGTCAGACGACCGCGATGGCCTTTAGGCCGAAGCCCTGGACATGCGCCAGCGCCTCCCCGACCATAAGGTTCGAGGAGGTATCGTTGCGGTCGATACCGACCGCTGACGGAGGGGTTACTACGCCCCGGGATTGGCAAACGCCAAGCCTGCAAACATATTAGTATGATTTTGGGGAAATCGAAAGGGCGCTGATCTCAGGAATTTTCCGCAGCACATAGTTTTGAAGTGACATCTATTGCCTCTGGAGTTGCCCAGACTTCATCGCGCAGCATAAACTTGTAGCTGTTGGTGTGCTTTACATAAACGGAACGGGAGACAACGCACTTTGCAGGCAAAATGATGGCTTTGCTGACCTTATAAGAATCATCGAAAAGCGCAGCTGCAAGGAAATCAAATCCTGAAAAATCACGGATTGAAGAAAGCTGCCTTGATTTGTTCCGACGATGAACTCTGCGCCCCTTAATCTGGTATCTGATGCCATCGCTGTCTGTTGCGTCGAAGCTTTTTTCAGAATTTGGAGCCTGCTGCCAGCCAAAAGCTAAACAAAACAAATACTCTGTCAAATCGCCGGTCGGATTATTATTGCTGCGTAAAACCCCACGCGTCCGTAGCTCTTCATTCACGTCAATATGTAGTTTGAGGAGCTCGCCAAGTGTGCTTTCCCTAAGTTCTGCCATTTTTCGAGTGTCTTTCAAAGTATGTAATTGTTTGAGTTCTGTTGTCAGTGGTTAGAAAATGATTTAAATTCAGAATGTTGACTGGTGCCGCTGGAGAGATTTGAACTCCCGACCTTGTCTTTACGAAAGACCTGCTCTACCCCTGAGCTACAGCGGCTTGTTAATTCGGCGCAGACCCTACTAATAGCCTACTAATTTATGCCTTGCATTGCCAACTCATTGGCATCGAACGCAATTCCCAGACCGACCCGCTAATTACGAATGACGTGCTCTACCAACTGAGCTACAGCGGCGGTGGGAGATGTTTGAGTTAAGATTATCTGATATTTGGTCCGGCGCAAGAGGTTAGAATATCCTCAAACAAAAGGGTCGTGACCCTTTTGAAGTCACGACCCAATCTCATTAATTCATAAAGGCTAAAGCCCCGGGCATGCAGAAGAGAGCTGCATTTTGCCCCGAAAAGAGTGGTGTTAACGGTGCGTTGGCCCCGCTACATTCACCTCAATTCCAAAGCCCATACCTTTTTGCGAATAATGATTAGACATTGGATCACCTCCTCTCGAATTGTTGACGTTGGGGTAAGTGAACGCTGGAATTGAATTTTGGTCAAGTGGTTTTCCTATTGATTGTAAACTACAATTATTGTATATAGCAATTATTATGATGGATTTTGAAAATATATCTTTGCATTGGATCAATCGGCTGAGCTTTCTTGTGCGGCGGGAATTGGCGGACAAGTTCAAACTCGCCGGACACAATGTTGGCGCAGAAGAATGGGCCGTTCTGCTGTTGCTTTGGAAAAAAGATGGTCGGGCGCCAAGTGAAATTGCCGACGCTACAATTCGCGATAGAACAACCATTACGCGGTTTCTCGACGCGATGGAAAAGAAACAATTCATAGTGCGCAAGGTCGACCCAAGTGACAGGCGTCGGGCGCAAGTCTTTCTAACGCCGGCGGGGCGTGACCTAAAGCAAGAATTGGTGCCAATCGCCAGCCAGATTATCGATGAAGCGCAGCAAGGACTCGATGCACAAGAGCAAACGCAGCTGGTGAAATTGCTGCGCAAAATGACAAGCAATTTGACAGAATAGGAGGGTTTGATGGCTCACTACAATTATGATGAGTTTTCAACCAATGATTACAACCTTGATCAGTTCAATGGGCCGGATTTGGGTCATAAAGCACCAGATTTTGCACTAGAAGATGTGGCAGGCAATCGGGTCAATTTGCTTGATTTTGAAGGCGACTTTTTGGTTCTCGAACTGGGGTCGATTACTTGTCCGCTTTTTCAAGGTCGTCGGAAATCTATGCGTGGACTTGTCGAAAAGCATCCAAATGTAGTTTTTGCAATTCTATATGTTCGTGAAGCACATCCGGGCAACCGCATTGGTGCGCATCAAGACTTTAGCGAAAAACAGGCATGCGCTTGCAAACTCACAGCCGATGGAGAGGGGCGCCGCATCCTAATTGATGACATTGAAGGCACCGCGCACGCCGCATATGGGTCTTATCCCAACGCGGTTTTCATCATCAATAGAAATGGATGTGTTCTTTTTTGCGCAGACTGGAACAATCCGGAGGCAACCGCTAAGGCGTTGGACCGATTGGTGCAAGGCAAGCCGGCACATGTGAAAAGCTATTTCAAACCTGTACGACCTGACATTGCGATTAAGACACTGCGGGCCAGCGGAGAAGGTTCTGTGGCCGACTTTTTTAAGGGTTTGCCGCTGCTCATTTGGAAAAACGTCATCCGACGCAACTTCTTGCTTTTGCTCAACCGCGAGAAAAAGATAGCGCCCGATGTGAGATGTTGAACGGCTAGTTCTGCGAAAAGGCGCCCGTGCAGGATTTGTGCTGTCTCGCCAATTGCAGTTTCTTGCTATCAGTTAGCTTGCCGAAATTCAGAATTGTTTTGATCGTGTTCACTTTTCCTTTGAGCTTTTCGGACTGAAGGTGGCGTGCTGAGCTGAAAATCTCGCGATCGTCGACAATTGCCGTGAAGTTTCGGTTTAAGTGCTCTGACATAATGTATGCGGTATAGGTTTCAGCGAAATCCTCAGCCTTTGAGCACGTTGCATATAGGGACACCACATTAGAATTTTGCAGCTTTTCGAGTAGCGTAATGTCTTGATCGGGGTGAAGATATTTTTCGCAATATGCTGATGCTTCCGGTTCTATCAGTGGCAAACCCTGTTGCTCCTCAAGCTTAGGCAAGCAGTGGAATGCTGGCTTTTTGAGATCGGCTTCAACAAGATGAGCAACCTCATGGAAGATCATTTGTGCCAATGTGTAATTAAGCCCAGGTTTGAAATCGCTTTCATCGTCCATTTTGATTTTTATAAATTCTGCACCCTTGATTGAATTAAAGCGGTTTTCGCCAATATAACCTGTGAGCATGCCGTGGAGGAATGATTCAAAAGGTGTGAAAATATTCTGCCAGAGCGCCAGATTAATTCCGATGGCCTCATAGTTGGTGAACGCGCCCACCCAAGGTTCTATACCATTGCCGGGGTGTGCCACTACAAAGGCACTTGTTGTGCACATTTTGCCTTTTACTTGTTCAGGTGCGACTTCAAACACACCAAAAATCCGGTCTTCTAATACGTCAAACCGCTTTTCATCTAAACCACATTCAGCAATCCCCTGAGAGTCAAGAAAACATAGTTTTTCACGCAATGGCATGCCGCAAGTCACTTTGTATGCAGGAGGCGGCGTTGACGATATTGAGAATGAAAACGAAAAAGAAACAAGAATAAGAATGGCGACACAGCCAAACAAAATTGGTTTGAAATTCAATGCGTGGACTTTCAATTTAGTGCAAAGGCGCCCGTGCAGGATTTGTGATCTGCTCTAGCTAGTTGGCGACCTTCGGGGGTCGAAAAGTCATATGAAAGCAGGGCGCGGGCAGTTTGAATTTTTGGTTGCAGGGCCTTGGCGTTGAGCAGCAAGTTTTGATCCAGCAGCAAATCGGTTTCAATGTAGATTTTGTACGCCACACCCAAATGTTCACGCATCAGAAGTGCGGAAAAGCTTTGGGCGAATTGTTTGGTTGGATCGCAAATGTCATACGGCTTGGTGAAAGCATTAAACGGGTCTTCGTCCATGTTCCATGCACTGTTGCCATGGCTTTGGCGAACAGGTGAGGTGCAATTTGTGAGCTTGGAAACAAACGATTTGGGCGTGCAATTGTCGACCCCCGCGCTTAGATATTCTTTCGCGATTTTGGTTGCAAGTTCATGATAAAGAACCGTTGCTACATCAAGTCCAACCAACCCTTTTGTTTCCTCTGGCTGCGTGAAGTCGATGAATAAGTCTCGACGGTCGCGATATTTTACAAATGCATCTTTGAAAACGTAACCCGCTTGGGACCAAAGGAGCCGGTCAGTGAAGAGAAAATTGCGTTCTTTAAGCATGCTCCAAGAGATATCAAGCTGGTTGTCGCGCAATCGAATTTTGCCCGGCATATCGGTAAGGTAGCGAATGACGTTAATCTGATCGAGGGAACATGTCGCTTGCTTGACGATTTCAGGTGATGCAATGAAGACGCGCACCAGCGAGCGCTCGGCGCGATCAAATTCAGGGTCTGCGGGTTTGCACGCACCGTTTGGGTCAAGCTCGTCTTGAAAACAAGTATAGTCTTCAATTGGCTTGCCGCATTCGAAAGCAAAGATCTGCTTGGTGACAACATAGTCATAGAATGTGGGAACAGTGATCAGCAAGCAGCAAAAGAAAAAGCTGCCAAGAAATAAAGGATAAAAGCGCATAAGGAGACTCAAAGTAAGATTTGAGTGCAACCTATCGCAGCAATTGGTTGCTTGCCAATTGGTATTTTCCGCAAATCATCTCAATTCCATTGCTGCGCGGTCAAACAAAATGCCGCTGGCCCGCAATGGACCAACGGCACCTCAAAATAATTAGATGAAAGCGATTACGCAGCGGATAGTCGAGGCGACTTGTCTGCTTTCTCGATGGTGAATAGTTCAACGATCTGATCAAGTTCAGAGGCTTGCCCTTCTGTTTGTTCAATCGCGGCATTGGTTTCCTCAACAAGCGCTGCGTTGTGCTGGGTCATCTCATTCATTTGCCGCACTGCGGTGCCAACGCTGTCGATGGAGTGGGACTGTTCTCGGCTGGCCGCGAAAATTTCCGCCATCAGGGTCGCATTTTCGTTTACCGCCCCTAACATTGATTCGAGTTTCTTGGACGCTTCCGCGACCAATTTTGATCCATCCGAAACTTCTTTTCCGCTCTGCTCGATGAGCTCTTTAACTTCTGAAGATGCTTGGGCTGCACTTTGGGCTAACCGGCGCACTTCAACGGCCACTACCGCAAAGCCTTTGCCTGCTTCGCCAGCGCGTGCTGCTTCAACAGAAGCGTTGAGGGCCAATAGGTTGGTTTGGAACGCGATGTCGTCAATCAAGCCAATAATGTTTGAGATTTTTTCGGACGAGGTGGTAATTCGCTCCATTGCGTTGTTTGCAGCGTCCATACCCTTGCCGCCCTCAGCAGCAAGCGCGGCAGCGATTTTTGTTTTGTCAGTGGCGTCTTCCGCCTTTTTGGCGTTTTCGCTGACAGTATCGGCCAGTTGTTCCATCGCCGCAGATGTCTCTTCGATGGTTGCGGCCTGGCGCGTTGTGCGTTGGCCCAGATCATTTGCACCAGCCAAGATTTCACTGGTCGCTGTTTTTAGTCCACCGGATGTTTTGCGCAAGCGGCCAACAATTTCGGTCAAGCGGTCACCAACTTGGTTGGTGTTGGATTTTAGATTTGCAAATGCGCCTTCATACTCGCCCGTCACCCGCAATGTCAGGTCAGCGTTGGCGAGTGCAGACAACACCTCTTCAGTTTCGCGGATTCCACGATCTACCGTTTGAACAAGTTCATTGATACCCGTTGCCAGTTGGTTGAGTGCCTCGTCTGGGAATTCGCGGTCAACTCGTTTTGAGAAATCGCCTTTGACGGCGGCGGTGACCACGGTGCCAAACGCCTCTTGCAGGGATTGCATCATTTGCGCGCGGTCAGCTGCTCGTTGTGTCGAGGCTTCTTGCATCTCATTGGACATTTCATTGATCTTGAGACCATTGCGTCTAAAAGATTCAACGGCGCGGGCCATTTCGCCGATTTCATTTGTATTTTCTGTGTAAGGCACTTCTGCGCTCGCTGGGTCCTGTTCTACAGTTTCCATAGCGTTTGCGAGCCGAGCGAGTGGGCGGATGAGACGATTTGCAACAATGGTAACGAGAACACCCATAATGACGAACACAATGGCGCTTACGATGGTGAGCAACATTAGTGTGTTGGTTTTGATCGCATCGATTGGAGCGCTTAGAATGCCAACATAGATTACGCCGCCAACCACATCCTCTTTGCCAAACAGTGGCACATAGACGCCATAGTAGGAGTTACCGAAAAGCGTTTCTTTAGCGTAGTGGGCATTGCCAGCCATGGTCTCGACAAAGATCGGATTGTCTTTGGCGATAATTTCACCAACGGCACGGTTGCCTTCTTCGTCAATGACAATACTTGAAGTTGATGTGACCAGTTCGCCGGTATTTTTGTCAATCTTGTAGAATGCGGCTTGCTGACCCGTGGAGGCGGTAATTTGATCAAACAAGATGTTGTTGAAGAATTTCGGAATCTTGCTGGTCGTGACCTTGGCAACTTCGTTCTGTTCGTTCATTTCCAATGACACGCCTGGCGTGCTCTTTTGGAACAGGTTTGCAGTTATCCTAAGGTTTGCTTCAAGCTGTGACTTTGCGGATTCGCTAACCCCGCTTGCGATGTTGAAATATACAACGCCAATGGCAAGCGTTAGCGCAATAGCTAGGCTGCCGATGGCTAACACAACAATGGATGTTGAGAACTTAATACCGCCGAACAATGACTTTGATTTGGTCATGCTCTCCTCCAGACATGGTCAACTGCCGCAAAGACAGAATGGGCGCAGCTTAAGCCCGGGAGGTTAATAAGTTGTAATCGATTGCATGGCAGTAAATAGCGGTGGTTTAACCAACGCTTAGCGTTGTTTTACATGGTGTTGGCAATAAAGCTGCAAATGAGTATTTGCCTGAATGCCGTCTTTTTATTGTGGCGCTGTGCGGTCAGTTTCAGGTGATTTCGCATCTGATGAGATCGCTGCAACTTCGTCTTTGACATCTTTTGACGTGCCGCTGTTCGCCGTAGCTGCCGATTGTTTGGACATTGCACGTTGTGGGGCTTTCCATTCAAAAGCGTCTAATTTGCCGGTTAGGGGCGAGGTTGGCTCCCATTCGTCTGAGCTAATGCCATCGGCAATCCAGCTTTTTTCTGATGCTGCAGTAATCGCGCGGCCGAGCCAAGCACGAGCTTTACCTTGGTCGCCGGTCTGTCCCTGTTCGATCTGCGCCATGAGCGCGCAAACCGCTTGGGTTGGATTGTCGTCAACATATTGCTGCAGGGCCGCCCGCGCCAAATCCCATTCGTGAGCCTCAATTGCGGCTGTCGCCAAAACAATTTGTGCTTCGAGATTATTGGTTGTTTCGGCAACTAGGCTTTTGGTGCGTTTCAAGCGTTCAACTGCTGAGGCGCCGGGCTGAGCGTTGGCGTATAGCATTGCGATATGTGGGTGTGGGTCTGCGCGCCAGACGCGTCGCAATAGGCCGGAAGTTTTGCGGACTTCGCCGCGGTTGATGTATATACGAGCCGCGATGAGGGCCGCAGGCACAAATTCTGGAATGCGCTTTAGGGCGTCATTGGCAAATTGAATTGCCTTGTCCGGATCAGATTCTTCATCCCGCTTAGCAATGGCGGTGCGTAGCACACCATCCAAGCGCTTAATCTTGGCGCGGTCCGCTCGGCTTGACGGCATGTTGGTCAAATGCTCAAGCGCATCTTCAAACTGCTCGTTTTTTGTAAGGTCGTTAAATACCGCCTCATTTGCCCATTCCAACTTTGGTGCGAGCGTGACAGCCTTCTGGGCGAACTTCAGCGCGGCATCTTCTCGCCCCTGCTGACGGGCTTGTTCATAAAGGCCGGTAAGTGCGGCCACCGCAGTATCAGGGTTGGCAATCATATCCCGATATTGTTCGCGTGCATCGTTCCAATTGCCTAGCTTGACGCTGGCCTGTGCCTCGAGCAATTGAGCAGCGCTATTGCCATTTAGCTTTACCCGCGCTTCGCGCGCGAGTTGTTTTGCCTTTGCAGGGTCGCCTGTTTGCAAAGCAATAATGGCGTTTGATAGGGCATCAACGCCGCGATTATGCTTGCGCTTAGCCGCAGCGCGAGAAAAAAGTGCTGGAATGCCAAAGATCCGGCGCAGAATTGCCCAAACAAAAATGGTGAGCAGCATCAACAGAATAAGACCAAATACGGTCAATCCTAAGCCAGGTTGCATCTGATACCCAAAGGCCTCGATTGTCACATTGCCGGGTAGGCTAATGATCCAACTGGCACCAAGAGCAATGGCGAGCGACAGTGCAATTACAAGGAACATGCGGATCATTGTGTTGCTCCTTGGGTGGTGGCGATTTTCAGAGCGGCTTGTCTGGCTTCTGCAAGCAATTGCTCGGCGCCAAGACGGCCATTGAGGTGCTCTTCAAACTGGCCCGAAGAGGATTTGAGGTTTTCAGGTAGCCGACTAAATGCCGATCGTGCTGCCGCCAAATCTTGTTGTTTAAGCGCAGCCTCAATTCTTGCAATAAGCGCAAGCGGGTCGCTGCCGGTCTGATCTAGCGGGCGCAGTCCAATGGCAGATTTCACTTGCGCAGCGAGTTTGTCGTACCAAGCCGCATCGTCGGGCAATTCAGCGTTGGATTTCACCATTTGGGGAATCAAGTTGCTAAACTCGCTTTGCAAAGCTGCAATCGTTGAGACGCCATTTTCAGCCGTTGCCAATTGCTCTTCACTAGGTTGCAGGTTCGGCAAAATGGCGTTCGCGCCGATAACGAAATCAGCATATGGCGTGCCATTGCGCAACGCATTTTCCCAAGCATCAATGATGAGTGGTAAGTTGGCGGTTGCAGGCAATTCGACCGGTGCAGGTTTTTGCGCCATTGCGGTTTGTACTTCGGCCAATCCCGTTTTCAATTCCGCTAGGCTTGAAGCTAGGGTTGCAATGGAATCTTTGTTTCCAGATTGGGTCGTTTCCAGCGCAGAAATTTTTGATATGGCTTCAGCCAACTTTTGGTTTTGCTCTAATTGTGCTTCTAGCGCTCTCGAATTGTCAGGCGATAACTCCAGTATGGAAGCTTTCAGCCCATCAAGTTCACTCTGAAGAGAATTGATGACTGCGGGATCGATTGTCGATGTTGGCGTTGGTTCGGCGCTTGAGAGCTCGGAAATTTCCAATTGCAGTTGCGCTACTTGATCAGCGACGGCACTCATTTGGGCCGTTGCTGCGTCTAACGCACTCTTGTCTGCGTACGCGCTCAAATTGTCCGCCGTTAGATAAGTGCTTAAATCGGCTTTTGGAGCATTTTCCAAATCATAGACCCGCTTTTGCAGCGCTTCCATTTTGGTGTTGAACTGCACGCTCGGCACCGCTTTTTCAAACGGGCTAATGCCGTTTAGGGCCATAAAACTTGTACCGCCGATGCCCAAAGCACCGCCGACGATGCTAGCGACAATAAGTGTCGTGAGCGAAAATCCGTTTGCGGTTTTTTGTCCATCATTTTGTTTTGAGGACGGTTTGTTATTAGCTGCGCCAGTTGGCTGAGATGTTGGCTTCGTGCCATCAGCTTTGGCGGCCGTAGAGGCGTTGGGCGTGGTTTTTGGATTTGGGCGCGACGAAGCAGTTGCGGGTTTGTTGCCCGCGTCTGCCTTGTCTGTCGGTTTTGCGTCAATGATCGGGGGTTTAACCGGACCTTTTTTGCTGTCGTCTGCCATAAATCTTGTCCCTTATGCCGCAAATGGGAGATCAGTATGATTTAAGCCTTGTTAGGCTGATTTGCCATCAGACAAAATGTCAATTTGCGCAAATAATGCATTTTCGTTTGGTTCTTCGGCTACCCGGCCTAATTTTGCGCCCGATGATTCCAGCCTATGCCAGATAGATGGCGATAAGCAGACGAAATTCAATTTTGAAATATCAATATCTTCTGTTTCGCAAAGTTGAGCAAAATGCGCTGCCGCCCGTTCAGAATATAAAAGCACAGCGTCGATCAAATGTTCTTTAAGGCGATTGATCACCGGCTTTGGCAAGGATTTTGCAGCAATCATCTCGTAAACGGGTGTCGAGCGCACAGTCACTTCAGTGCCAGCAAAGGCTTGCTCGATGTCTGATTTTCGATCAATGGCGCAAGGGTAGAAATAGTCGCCGCCCAAGCCCATTTTTTTGATCATAGCGATCAGGTCTTGGACATTACCCTTGGCGTTGATCACATTGTGAAAGCCATTGTTCTCAGCTACTTGCGCGGTGGTGTCGCCCACGGTGAAACAGGGCAGCAATTGATGGCCGATTTCCAGTTCGGCCGACAGCACGGCGTTTACCGCGTTGGCTGATGTGAAAATAGTGGCCACCATATTGTGTGGCGAAGGCACATCAAATGGCAAAATACGTTTTGAAAAGAGCGGGGCGGCCATTGGTTGATGTCCCAAATCCATCAGGCTGGCGACCGTTTTTTGCCCACCAGGGAAGGGACGTGTGACCAATAGAGTTTTGCCGCTCATTACCGCACCTCAAAGCTTTCAAAGAAGTTTTCGCCTGCCTGTTCGCGCAAGATTTGCGCTAGATGCTGGCCGATTTCTGCACAATCCGCAACATGTCCCGTGACTTCACCTTCAAAAGCGGTGGTGCCATTGATCGACAATATTTGCCCGATCACCTTCATGTCGTTGCCGTCTATCTCAGTGTAAGCGCCAATTGGGGTGCGGCAAGATCCATCAAGTCCATGCAAGAAATGGCGCTCGGCGACTAACGCGGCCGCGGTCCCCGCATGGTTGAGAACGGTAATAAGTTCACGGGTGCGCGTGTCATCTTCCCTACATTCAATACCAATTGCCCCTTGGGCGGGGGCGGGCATAAATACATTGGGGTCAATCATTTGCTTGGCGATATGGGTTTGGCCCAAGCGCCTCAAGCCAGCATAGGCGAGCAATGTGGCATCAGCGACGCCTGCTTCAAGCTTTTTCATGCGGGTTTGCACATTGCCGCGAAATTCAACAATTTTGAGGTCAGGTCGATGACGCAACATTTGCGCCGCGCGGCGTAACGATGAGGTGCCAAAGATGGCCCCTTCTGGCATGTCGTCGAGCGATTTATGCTTTAGCGATACAAATGCATCGCGCACATCCTCGCGCTTTAAAAATGCATATAGTCCCAAACCGTCGGGCAGTTGAGTGGCCACGTCTTTTGATGAGTGCACACCAATATCGACGCGGTTCTCAAGCAACGCGACTTCAATTTCTTTGGTGAACAAGCCTTTGCCGCCAACCTCTGAAAGGGGGCGATCTTGAATGATGTCGCCTGAGGTTTTGATCACCTCGATATGAATATCTGTGGTCTCGACCTTATGGAACTTGGCAAGCTTGGATTGGACCAATTTTGCTTGGGCCAAAGCGAGCAAGGAGCCGCGAGTGCCGATACGCAAAAATGGTTTAGTTGTTTGATTTGATTGCAATGGGCTTTCCACTTGATGTAGGCAAAGGCAGTTATCACTATAGGGCTTAACCAAAGACGGTCTATGTCGCAAGCACGTACCATCATTCTTGGCATTGAAACCAGTTGCGATGAAACCGCCGCCGCCATTGTTGCACGCAATGCAAATGGCCAAGGCGAGGTGCTTTCCAACATAGTGCGCACCCAATTGGATGAACACAAGGCATTTGGCGGTGTCGTACCTGAAATTGCTGCACGTTCACATGTACAATGGTTGGATCATATCGTCGCACAAGCGCTTGACGCAGCAAATCTTGGCTATAAAGACCTTGATGGGGTAGCGGCAACTGCTGGCCCCGGATTGATCGGCGGGGTTTTGGTTGGACTGACAACTGCCAAAGCAATAGCCCGGGCAATTGGTCGCCCTTTGATCGGGGTAAATCACTTAGAGGGCCATGCGCTCACTGCGCGGTTGACCAACAATACCCAATTTCCGTTTCTGCTATTGCTGGTTTCGGGTGGCCATAGCCAATTTGTTTTGGTTAAGGGCGTTGGTGAGTATGAGCGTTGGGGCACCACCATTGATGATGCGTTGGGCGAAGCCTTTGATAAGGTTGCGAAAATGCTCAATTTGGGCTTTCCCGGTGGTCCGAAGGTAGAAGAGTGGGCAAAAAAGGGTGACGCAAACCGGTTTAAGTTTCCGCGCCCTTTGCTCAAAGAAAAGCGTCTCGATTTTTCGTTTTCCGGCTTAAAAACGGCTGTGCGGTTGGCGGCTGAAGCCGCTGCGCCCTTGTCGGATCAAGATGTGGCGGATATTTGCGCTAGTTTTCAATCCACTATTGTCGCTGTTCTGGAGAGAAGATGCGCGCAGGCGCTTGAACGTTTCCAAGAAGAATTTCCTGACGAGGTTGCGCAAATGGTGGTTGCCGGTGGGGTTGCGGCGAACCAGCAAATCGGAGAGGCTTTGCGCCAAGTGGCGTTTGAGCACGGTGCTGAACTCATTGTGCCGCCAATGAAGCTCTGCACGGATAATGGCGCAATGATTGCCTGGGCAGGGGCTGAGCGTTTGGCATTGGGGCAAGTGGATCGATCAAATATTGCGGCGCGTCCGCGCTGGCCGCTTGATAGTGACGATATGAAGTTGGGGGACCACCATGTCTAAAGAGATTTTTGTGGTTGGCGCTGGTGCGTGGGGCGTTGCATTGGCACATGCCGCGGCAACTGGTGGATGCAGTGTTACCCTTTGTGGGCGTGATCAAGCAGTTGTTGATACGATTAATAATAGCAATGTTAACCCTCAATATCCGAAATTGGCGCAAGTCGACGACAAAGTGCAGGCGCAACTGGGCTATGACGGCATTGATGGTGTCAAGACGATATTGATGGTGGTGCCTGCCCAGGTGACACGGCAAGTTATTTTAGACATTGGCGTGGATCGTCTTGCGGGCAAAAACATCGTTCTATGTGCCAAAGGATTAGAACAAGGCACGCTCAAGCGGCAAAGTGAAATTGTACGCGAGCTGGCCCAAGATGCGGTGCCATTTTCTCTTTCGGGACCGAGCTTTGCCATTGATGTTGCGCAGTCTAAACCGACGGCGGTGACATTGGCTGGTCCTTCGATGGATCAAGCACGAGAAATGGTTGATTTGTTAGCGGGACCTACCTTTAGACCCTATTCTAGCGACGACCTTGTGGGCGTTGAATTAGCTGGGGCGCTTAAAAACATATATGCGCTTGGCGCTGGCGCGGTTGAAGGCGCGGGGCTTGGCTATTCGGCGCGATCATCGCTCATCGCGCGAGGCTTCGCGGAGATGGGGCGCTTGGTAGAGGCACTAGGTGGATCTGCTGCAACACTGAATGGTTTGGCAGGTTTGGGTGACCTCACCATGAGCTGCACGGCGCGCGAATCGCGCAATTACGAGTTTGGCTATCGCCTTGGTGCGGGTGAAACCGTGCAGCAAATTCTTGATAGTGGTGCAAAATTAGCCGAAGGGGTGTTCTCCACGCCGGTGGGCTTCAACCTAGCGCACCAAAATGGCGTGGATGTGCCCATCATCGGTGCGGTGAATGCGTTGCTTGACGGCAAAGTGACAATTGATGTGTTGGTTTCAAAACTGATGGCGCGACCATTGCGATCTGAATAAATATTGGTGCTAATGTAACGCGAAAGCAGCTGAAGCGATCTCGAGGAAAGAATGTCAATTGTATTCGGAGCTATTGTAAAGGGCAAACTTGCGATTGGGTGCGATTCTGGTTCCTCAGCGGGCAATTTGGTTTACCCCGCAAGTGAAAAAAGCAGTTGGCAGAAGATCCATCAGATTGGGCCAGCATTCATTGGTCATGTGGGCAATCCTGTCTATCACACTGTTCTAGACAATTTGGCATTGCACCATTCGGAGCTATTTGATTTTTCCGATCGCGTGTCTATCCACCGTTCGTTCGATCGGATGCAGGCTCTGTTGGTGAATGATTATGGGTTGCGGCCACAGGGCGACGACTTTGCTGGTAGTGGTTTGTATCTCCTTATCGCTGTAAACGGAAAGCTCTATTCCGTAGGCACCGAACGAGGTGTTGATGAGTATAAGCGTTTTTGGGCGATTGGATCCGGTGACCAAATTGCTTTAGGAGCTGCCGAAGCAAGTTATGCGGGTGCCAAATCTGCAAAACAGCTGGTTCAAGATGTTATAACCATTGCTTGCAAGTATGATTTGCACTCGATGGAGCCGATGCAAATTTTGGAGTTATAGGTCTGGGCCCTTGAGCTTGAACATGTCCAGTTGAATTGAGATATATGTTTCAACAAATGAATCGTAGAATTCCTAAACCGAAGAGGCAGAGATTTGTATTTTGTGATTTCAGGGCGTGATCGCCCGGATGCATTGGAAAAAAGAAAAGCAACCCGCGCGGCACATTTGTCTTACTGGGGTGATCTGGGTGCAGATCTGAAATTGGCCGGTCCTTATCTGGATGAAAATGGCAATCCGTCTGGTAGCCTGATCATCATTGAAGCGCCGACATTGCTTGCGGCGCGCACATATGCCGAAGCTGACCCATATGTGACCCAAGGGGTGTTTGAATCTGTTGGCGTGACCGAATGGATGTGGGCAGTGAATGAGCCGGAAAAGGCAACAAGCTAATGGCATATTGGTTGTTCAAAAGTGAGCCGGGCACTTGGGGCTGGGAAGATCAAGTGAAGAAGGGCGCACCTGAGCAATGGGACGGGGTCCGCAACTATCAGGCGCGCAATAATATGCGTGAGATGAAAGTTGGAGAATTGGGCTTTTTCTATCACTCGGTGAATGAGAAACGCATTATGGGTGTTGTTCGCGTCGCAGCGGAAGCACATCCTGACAGCACGACAGACGATGAGCGTTGGGAATGCGTGGATATTGAAGCGGTTAAACCGTTTGAGACTCCCATTACGTTGGAAGATATCAAAGTGCATCCTGAATTATCCGATATGGTGTTGGTCAACAATTCCCGCCTTTCCGTGCAGCCTGTGGCGGAAAAGGAATGGCAGATCATTTGCAAGATGGGTGGTGTCACGCCATAGTGACAATATGCAACCACACATTGTGGGGGTGAAAATGCAAATGACAAATGGGAGATTTTGGGGACATGTCACATTTTGCAGATATTAATTGGCTGGCTGTTTTGCTGGCGACAGTGGCGAGTATGGCGCTTGGCATGGCGTGGTACACCATTTTAGGAAATCAGTGGATGGCTGCGCTGGGTAAAACCAGAGAGGAGCTGATGCCAGAGGGCAAAAACGCTTCGATGCCATTTGTAATTGCCGGTGTTTGTCAGTTGGTCATGGTATATTTCATGTTGCTTTTGACACGCTCGATCATGGACACAAGTGCTGTCGATATTCAGGTTTGGGATGCGGTCTTGGTGGGTGCGCATATGTGGTTTGGTTTTGTCCTAACCTCAACTTTGCTCAACCATGCCTATCAGGGGCAAAAATTGTCACTCACGATTATTGATACGGGTTACCTGTTGGGCGTGCTGCTGGTGCAGGGCGTGGTGATTGGATTATTGGCGTAGATTCACATTAATTCTTGATGATTTCTTGAACCGTCCCAGCATTGTTTGGGACGGTTTTTTTTAATCCTTTTTGGCGGCTCGCGCGTATCCTTTTCAAGAAGCACTTGGGGGTCAAAAGTGATGAGCAAAAAAACAATAGTGTGGTTTCGTCAAGATTTGCGCGTAGCGGATAATCCGGCATTGAACGAAGCGGCTGAGCGTGGCGATGTGCTGCCGATATTAATCGTTGACGAAACGGACCAAGACATGGCTTTGCGCGGCACAGCGCGCGCGGTTTGGTTGCATCATTCGCTTTTGGCGCTTGATAAGAAGTTGGGCGGCCACTTGCAGGTTTTTGCCGGTGATCCCGAACAAATATTGTTGGCGGTAGCGGCGGAGAATGGTGCGGATGCGGTATTCTGGAACAGATGTTACACCCCTCATCGCATTATCGCAGACAAGCAGATCAAACAGTTTTTGAGCGAACGAGACCTGGCGGCGAGATCTTTCAATGGGTCTCTTCTTTGGGAGCCTTGGCAGGTGCTCAAAAAGGATAAAACGCCTTACAAAGTCTTCACGCCTTTTTACAAAAAAGGATGTTTGAGTGCGCAAGCGCCTAGGGCGACTGTTGCCGCACCTAGCGATATCTCGTTTGTTGGGGAGGCGTCTGATCAATCAATGATTGATGGTCTTGAGCTTTTGCCACGTCACGATTGGGCGGCCAAAATGATGGCGGATTGGCAGCCCGGCGAACAAGGTGCGCGCGAAGCTTGGGCACAGTTCGCAGACAACGGTCTTATGGGCTATAAGAACGGGCGTAATTTTCCAGCAAAGGCCAATGTTTCGCGCTTGTCGCCGCATTTGGCATTTGGTGAGATTTCACCGCATCAGATTTGGGCAGCGTTGGAGCATCAGCCTCAAAATGAAGATGTTGCCCATTTCCGCTCTGAGCTCGCATGGCGTGAATTTTCAGCTTATTTGCTCTATCATTTCCCAACTTTGCCGTTCGAGAATTTCAACTCCAAATTTGATCAGATGCCTTGGCAAATTGACCAAACTGCGCTGGAGAAATGGCAGCGTGGTCAAACCGGTATCCCGATCGTTGACGCGGGCATGCGCGAACTTTGGCAAACTGGCTATATGCACAATCGCGTTCGTATGATTGTGGCCTCATTTCTAACCAAGAATTTGGGTGTTGATTGGCGTGAAGGGGCAAAATGGTTCGAGCATTGTTTGGTTGATGCTGACTACGCCAATAATCGAGCCAGTTGGCAGTGGGTTGCGGGAAGTGGCGCGGATGCTGCGCCTTATTTCAGGGTGTTCAACCCGGTTTTGCAAGCGGAGAAGTTTGATCCTCTTGGCGCTTACATAAGGACATTTGTGCCCGAAATCGCTGAACTACCTAACAAGTTTTTGGGGAAGCCGTTTGAAGCACCGGCGCAAGTTCTCGCAGATGCAGGGCTTGAACTTGGTATAGCTTATCCGCATCCAATCGTTGATTTGAAGCAGTCAAGAAACCGAGCGCTTGCCGCATATCAGACGATGCGCGGACAGGACATGGTGGAGCCGGCCTAAAAGTCCGACGCAATGCCTTTATTTTCCCAATCACCATAGCGGGCAGGGTCCGGGCCATCTTTGCCGTTGATCTCTCGCGGTGCGGTTTCGCTGACTTTGTCGATTTGCGCGCGCCGCGCCTTGGCTTCTTCAAGGGCTTGTTTGGCAATTTTGGGATCGGGGCGTTTGGCGTTGGGGTCTGTTTTGGCCATATTTATTCGCTTTCTTTGACAGTCTTGAGACGATGCTTGACCCTTGTCAGTGCCACAATTGCGCACCATCTATAGCATCGTAGGCAAGGAAATAGGAGTTTTGCATGTTCAATGCAATAAGAACGACATTTTTGCTGGCGGTGATGACCGGACTGTTTATGGCGGTTGGGTTTGTTGTGGCGGGCAGTTTTGGTATGTTCTTTGCGCTGGCGATAGCGCTTGTCACAAACCTTATCGCTTATTGGAATTCGGACAAGGTTGTCCTGCGGATGCAGCGTGCGCGCCTGTTGGGGTGGCGCGATAGCCCTGATCTATTTGATATGGTTGAGCGGCTGTCGTTGCGGGCGGGCATTCCAATGCCAAAGCTTTATTTGATTGACAGCAAACAACCCAACGCCTTTGCGACCGGACGCAACCCGGACAATGCAGCAGTTGCTGTTTCGACGGGCCTGTTGAGCCATCTTGAATATGACGAGATTGGTGCAGTTATTGCCCACGAGTTGGCGCATATTCGTTCGCGCGACACATTGACCATGACGGTGACAGCGACCTTTGCCGGTGCGATTTCAATGTTGGCGCAGTTCGGTCTGTTCTTTGGCGCGCGCAATTCCAACAGCCCAGTGGGGCCCATTGGAGCGCTTGTTATGATTATTGTTGCGCCATTGGCGGCGCTGATGGTGCAAATGGCTGTTAGCCGCACCAGAGAGTACGAAGCGGATGCAGACGGCGCTCAAATTTGTGGTGATCCACTTGCCCTGGCACGTGCGCTTGAGAAAATCTCAAAGCTTTCGAAGAATTTTGAAAACCCATTTGCGCGCCGTTCCCCCGGCATGGCGCATATGTTCATCATTAATCCCTTGGCTGGCAAAGGCGCGGACAATTTGTTTTCAACACACCCCAATGTTGAAAACCGAGTTGCGGCTTTGGTTGAAATCTCCAAGCAAATGAGGCTACAAGAGCGCCAACTGCACGGCATTGACCGCAAATTGCGGTCAGATCAGCCGGAACAATCGGGATGGCGGACACCAAATAGCCACGTTTCTAATCGAAACCGGCCCAAAGGCCCGTGGGGCTGATCCACTTTAGGAAGCTTTTTTGATGAGCAGACATTCTCAAGCCACCGGGTTTGACATTCGGCGCGCTGCAGCTCAGCGCTTGCAACTCGTTCTTACCGGTGCGCCGTTTGTGCCGTTTCAACAGCGCGAAATAGCAGATAGTCGCGATCGGGCGTTGGCCAATAAGCTTGTGACAGTGTCATTGCGTCGCCACGGTCAAATCAGCCAGATATTAGGATCTGTTCTTGAAAAGGGCATGCCCAAACGCGCTGGCTTATTTGAAGCTGCGTTGCGGATTGGTGTGGCTCAGCTGCTTTTCTTGCCTGAAATGGGCGAACATGCGGCGATCCATCTCGCGGTTGAAGTGATCAAAAAAGATCGCCGTGCCGGACGGTTTGCAAAGCTTGCAAATGCGGCGCTGCGGAATGTTCAACGCGGGTTCAGTGTCGAGGATTTGGACCCAAAAGACCTCGTGCCGACTTGGGTGTTTGCTCGTTGGGAACGCCATTATGGTGCAGAAACCGCGGTCGAAATGGCGAAGGCTGTGCTCGAGCCTGTGCCTTTGGATTTGACTGGACAATCTGGTGACGAACAATCTGACATATTTGATGAGATGGGTGCTGTGCACCTAATTGGTGCAAGTTATCGTCTTGATGATCGGGATGTGCCGGTTGAAGAATTGCCAGGATATGCCGATGGCAAATGGTGGGTTCAAGATGTTGCTGCGACTTTGCCCGTTCAATTGGCAGCGGTGACCGCGGGGCAATCCGTGCTCGACATATGTGCTGCGCCGGGTGGCAAGACCGGGCAATTGGCTGCAAATGGCGCAGAAGTGACGGCCGTTGATTTGGACGGCAAGCGCCTAGAGCGCGTTAAAGAAAACTTAGAGCGCTTGAAGCTGAACGCGAAGCTGGTTGAGGCGGATGCCACTAATTTGAGTGCCGAAAAGCAGTATGATGTGGTCGTGCTTGATGCGCCATGTAGTGCCACAGGGACTTATCGGCGTCACCCGGAGGTGATTTGGCATCGCCGCGAAAAGGACATCAAACAGCGTGCGCAGCTGCAGTCAGAAATGCTGAAGAATGCCGCGCATTTGGTTAAGCCAGGTGGCACGCTTGTGTTTTGCACATGTTCTTTGGAGCCTGAAGAGGGTGAAAAGCAGATGGGTGCATTTTTGCAATCTCACCCTCAGTTTGAAGTGCGCGCGATCATGCCAGAAGAGCTGGAAGGCTGGGCAGAGCCGGTCATTGAAGGCGGTTTTTTGCGGACAACGCCAAACATGTCTTTGCCGAAAAATGGCAAAGGGTTGGACGGGTTTTTTGCGGCGCGTTTGCAACGCACCAAATAAATTTGTTTGCAATTATTTTCACTAAGTGAGAATCGATTGCGCTCGTGCTATCCTTCATTCCCATAGTTGAGGAAAACATATTCGTGTCAGGCGGACCATTTTTGCGTCGTACATTAGGGGCCATTGCGGATGGGTTTGTAACAAGCCCTGCATTCCGCTGGACTTGGTCTGCTCCGGACAACAAAAGCGTTAAGCACAAATTATTGGAAATTCGCCCATCAGACGCCTTCAATGTGGCTGACATGATGATCGGGCAATATTTGCTTGCACAGCGTCTTGTTGATACCGGCGGCACAACGCCTTTCGCAATAGATTATGCTAGTGATGAATGGTTTGACGAGCTGCACAGTTTTACCTGGTTGCGGCATTTTTCTGCTGTGCAGGATGAAGGGTCGAAAAAATTCGCTGGCACATTGGCGATGGACTGGGTGTCTCGTTATGGCAGTTTTTCCAAACGAGTCTGGGACAATAAACTAACCGCATTGCGGGTGCTCAATTGGATCAAGCATTTTGATCAGCTCTGTTTTGGTCTGAATGATGCGCGCAAGAAGATTGTTGAGCGGAGCCTTGCGGAACAAGTGCAATGTTTGCGCATACGGATCAATTTTGAGGCGGATCCCGCGCGACGTTTGCTTATGCGTTTGGCGCTATTGGGGGCAGCAATTGCGCTGCAATCGCCAACCGACGATATCAATAGGTTGTTGGAACGTACGACCTTGTCGCTTAGCCGGCAGATTGATGAAAAGGGTATGCACCGCTCACGCAATGGCGAGCTGCAATTCTTATTATTGCTTGAAATGATCCCAGTGCGTCATGCGGTAACCCCAATTTCAATGGAAGCTGGCCGGGAGTTTGCAGCCGTTTTGGACAAAATGCATCATAGTTTGGCGCTGTTGATGCATACCACGGGCGAATTGTCTTATTTCAATAATGCAAGGGCGATCCCCCACGAAATGCTGTTGGCGGTACAATCTCGTGCAAACAGCAATTTGGAAATCAATCGCGGCGAATATAATGCAGGCTATGCGGCACTGGTTGGTCAAGATTCAAAGCTGATTGTCGACGGTGGCGCTGAGATGGGCGATGACTTTCGAGGTGGATTGTTCGCGGGAGCGGCCAGTTTTGAATATAGCTTTCGGAATGATTTGATTGTTTCAAACTGTGGCCCAGGGCCGTCAACTTTGGGTGATGATGCTGATCTTTTCCGTTTGCCCGCGTCGCATTCGAGTTTGGAAATTGAGTATCGGGGAAAGTACCCGTTTAAGTCGCAAAATCTGATGAGTGCGCATATGCGAGCCAACCGAGACGCGGCGCCAAAAGTTGATTTGGATGAGCGGCGTGTTGATCTGATTAATAATGGTTATGAGCGTTTGGCTGGGGTCAAACATGAGCGTTCGCTAAATATTTTGCCACGCGAAGGTGATGCCTTGTTGGGCCAAGATATTATTCGATGTGACCTTAACCACAAGAGTGCCCCGGATCAGTTTTTGCTGCGCTTTCACCTAGGGCCGGGGATTGAAGCGGCGCTTGACGACAGTCTAAACCAAATTGAGCTGCAATTACGCTCGGGTTCGACTTGGGCCTTTATTTGGGAAGGAGCGGACGCGATGATTGAAGAAAGTGTGCGCTATTCGGCCCACAAGGGTCTAGAACCAATTCGACAAATTGTGTTGAGCGGCAATATCAGCGCTCACCAAGAAGTGGTATGGACCTTTATGCCACGGGCATAAATTGGTTGGTTTGTTCGGCAAAAACCGTGCAGCAATGGTTTCTTTTTGAAAAAGTTCGTGCTAGCCAAGCGGCTTCAGCGCTTATAGCGCTATTTGGACCCAACAACAGATGAGTTTCTCCGTGACCATCAAACGCGCCCTTCTTTCCGTATCAGACAAAACCGGCCTTGCCGACTTCGCCCGTCATCTTGTTGCCAATGGAGTTGAGTTGATCTCAACTGGCGGCACAAAGAAAATGTTGGAGGACGAAAACATCCCCGTTGTGGATGTGGCCGAGGTGACAGGTTTTCCAGAAATCATGGATGGACGTGTGAAAACATTGCACCCCAAAATCCATGGCGGATTGTTGGGCCGACGCGATAGCGATAGTCACAAAAGCGCAATGCGCATTCATCAGATTTCAAACATCGATATGCTGGTTTCAAACCTTTATCCGTTTGTGGCAACCGTTAAGTCCGGTGCTGACTACGATACGGTGATCGAAAATATCGACATTGGTGGCCCAGCGATGATCCGCGCAGCGGCAAAGAACCACGCCGCAGTCACCGTTATTGTTGATCCTGACGACTATGAAAAGGTGATGGAAGAGATCAATGAGCACGGCGAAGTGCCGCTCAAGTCTCGCCAACGTTTCGCTGCCAAAGCCTATGCGCGTACCGCAGCATATGATGCCGCTATTTCAAGCTGGTTTGCTGAAACGCTAGAATTTGACGATATTCCTTATCGCAGCTTTTCGGGCAAACTTGATCAGGTGATGCGCTATGGCGAAAACCCACATCAGTGGGCAGCGTTTTACAAAGATGGTTCTGATCGCGTTGGGGTTGCAACTGCTGAGCAAATTCAGGGTAAGGCGCTTTCATACAACAATATCAACGACACAGATGCTGCGTTTGAATTGGTTTCTGAGTTTGATCCCAAGGAGCACGCCGCAGTTGCCATCATCAAGCATGCTAATCCATGTGGTGTTGGTCTGGGTGCAGATCTGGCAGAAGCCTATGAGAAGGCTTTGCGCTGTGATCCCGTTTCAGCGTTTGGCGGCATTGTGGCGTTGAACCGCGAGATCGATGCCGATGTGGCTGAGAAAATCGTGGAAGTCTTTACAGAAGTGATTATTGCGCCGAGCGCGACACCACAGGCGTTGGCGGTTTTTGAGGCGAAGAAAAACCTTCGCTTGCTTCTAACAGGTGATCTGACGAACACAAAAGCTGAAGGGCTCACCGTAAAGTCAGTTTCAGGTGGATTGCTGGTACAGTCTCGAGACAATAAGAGTGTTGCTGATTGTGACCTCAATGTTGTCACGAAACGACAGCCAACCGAGCAAGAAATGCTTGATCTAAAGGTTGCCGCGATTGTCGCCAAACATGTGAAATCAAATGCCGTTATTTACACCAAAGATGGTGCGACGGTTGGCATTGGTGCTGGGCAAATGAGCCGTGTAGATTCATCTCGTACAGCGCACAGAAAATCTAAAGATGCTGCAAAAGCGATGAAGCAAAAGGGTGCGTTGACTGAAGGTTCGGTTGTCGCATCTGATGCGTTCTTCCCATTCGCTGACGGATTGTTGGCAGCAGTAGATGCTGGTGCAACTGCCGTTATTCAACCTGGCGGTTCAATTCGGGATGACGAAGTGATTGCAGCTGCAGACGAAGCTGGGATTGCAATGGTGTTTACCGGGATGCGTCACTTCCGGCACTAGCAAACCCATTCTTTTGCGCCTTGAGTGCGATTTGTTGGCGCTGCGATCCTCAAATATCAATGATATTATGCGGTTCTCGCATCTTCCAAATCACACTCAAGCCATCAAAACCTTTGGGTTTGGCGGCTACGGGCGCTCAGACTGATTCCAAAGGATGCAACCAGCTCTTACTGGCCCCATTCAATGGGCTGGTTAGAACAGTCAAATGTTTCCGCAACACTGTCGGCAAGGTCGCGTGCAATTTGATTGGCGTTTTTGTACTTGCTGGCGTTGACGCGCGCGACTTGGCAGGTGGAGCCTTGTTTGATTTTGGTGACAATTAGATGCTGTTGTTTGTCGCCCATGCCATCATCTGTGTAATAGCGCAAAATCGTCGCAATAGGCGTCCAGCCAAATTCTCTTTTCGCCAACCGCCATTCCAAAGTGTCGTTTATCGTATTAAATGCTGGTAGCGTTTGCTCTGCCGCGACTTCGTTTAGTGAATCAAGGCCGAAACTGACAAACATGCGCAGGTCACCTTCCGCCACCATCACCGGATAGCCTTTATATCCAGGACAGGCAAAAGTGGCACCCATTTCGTGTGCTTCGGTTAGCGAGCAATCTTCATCCAAATTAATTTTGGTGTAAACGCTGTCGTTTGATTGGGCGAATGCGCCCGTGCTCAATAGAGCTAAAAAGGTGAGATTGGCCAAAATGGTGCCAAAAATGGTTTTCCGCATGACAGATTATCCTCCCGAACCGGTCAAAATATCGCAATTACCCCATTATGGCTTGCAATCATGGCATCGGCTAGGCATTAGTTCTGGCGAAATCTGATAAATGATCATCAAAGGGAGCAGATTGATGGATCTCAATGCAATTGGTGCGGGTAAAAATCCACCAGAGGAAATCAATGTTGTGATCGAGGTGCCGATTGGCGGCGAGCCGATCAAGTATGAATTCGATAAAGATAGCGGTGCAATTTTTGTAGACCGTTTCTTGCACACACCGATGCGCTACCCAGGCAACTATGGCTTTGTGCCAAACACTTTGTGTGGTGATGGCGATCCATTGGACGTTGTGGTGATGAATTCACGCCCAATTATGCCAGGTGCGGTGATCAAGTGTCGCCCAATTGGTGTTTTGGTGATGGAAGATGATGGCGGCATGGACGAAAAGCTGCTCGCTCTACCAATTTCAAAGCTCACAAAGTCATTTGAAGGCATCAATGATGTATCTGATATGCCTGAGATTGAAGTGGCTAAAGTTGAGCACTTCTTCAAGCACTATAAAGATCTTGAGCCGGGCAAGTGGGCAAAGATTGAGGGCATCAAGGGTGTTGATGTGGCCAAGCAGATTATTTTGGACAGCATCGAGCTGCACAACAAACAAGGCTAGTTAGCGCTGCTAGCAAGTGACGAATTTAGGGGTCGGCTTAATCAGCCGGCCCTTTTTGTTTGACGAAATATAGTCCAATTAGGCCAAGCAACATCAACACGACAATTGGCGATATGCCAATTTGCTGAGAGCCGGATATGCCCGTGGCGATCGCCACGGCAAATGGGCCGATAAAGGCCGTTGCGCGGCCGGAGAAGGCGTAAAGGCCAAAGGCTTCGGTTACTTCTTCGTGACGCACTTGATGGACTAGCAATGTGCGTGATGCCGCTTGAATGGAGCCGCCAAAGGCGCCGATTAGAGTGCCTGCAAAATAGAAAGTGAGTAGTGGTGCACTGCTTGCGGGATCAACGGGAAATGCGAACAGAACATAAGTCTGGGTTGTCGAAACTACCAACAAACAGGCTAGCACAAGGATCAAGCAAGAGGCCGCGACAACCGGTTTAGGACCAAACTTCTTATCTGCTTTGCCGCCCAAAAACGCACCGAGCGCGCCTGCAATAGCGGCAATAATACCAAAGATGCCGACCTGCGTAACGCTTAGACCCAAGACGCCAGCCGCATAGATGCCGCCAAAGGCATAAAGCGCGTTCAGTCCGTCGCGATAGAAAAGCGAGGATGCTAGGAACGCAAAATAGCTCCTGCGCTCAGGCAATGTCTTTATGGTGGCCCAGAGTTTATGTAGCCCAAGCGAAATCGCATTTTTCGCTGCGCGCTTCTTCGCTGCGTCTGGCACAAACAAGAACAGCGGAATAACGAAGATCAAATACCAAATGGCCGTGAAGGGCCCTGAAGCACGATCACCTTCATAGTTAAATCCATCAAGACCAAATAGAGGCGTGAAGCCAAAAAGGGTTTTGCCAGTTTCTGGATCTGAGGTGGCCATAAAGGCAAGAATAAAAATAAGCGATGTCACGCCACCCACATAACCAAGTGCCCAACCATTGCCGGATAGCTCACCAAGGTCTTTGCGGCTGACCAGATCGGGCATCATTGCGTTGTTGAAAATTGCGGCAAATTCAAAGCCAATCATCGCAATAACCAAGCCAACGAGCGCGATCATGACCGCATTCTCGGTACCGGGTGTTGCGAAAAACATGCTGAAGGCACCAGCTATGGCGAGGACTGAAAACAAAGCGATATAGGGCTTACGTGGACCAGTTGCGTCTGAAATTGCGCCTAGAATTGGGGCGAGAAATGCAATGATGAGGCCACCTATGGCTACAGCCCAACCCCACCAGGTCTGCGCCTCAGCGCCCGATGCAGCGATATGGTGGGCGAAGTAGGGACCAAAAATGAAGGTGAGAATGACAGTGTGGAAGGGCTGTGCTGCCCAATCAAATAGCATCCAGCTTACGCGTGCTTTCTTGTCGGCACCTGCATGCGGCTGTGCCGTTGCTGCTGTTTCGCTCATGGTTCCCCCCCAGGCTTTGATGTAGCTTAGTGCGCATTTGTGGTTTGGGGAATAGGCGAGATTTGTGACGTGTGCATGAAAAAGCCCCGGCGAGAAGAAATCACCGGGGCCAAACATTGTTTTTGGTTGTTGTTTAGCCTCGTGCCAAATCTGACAAGAGACCAGCCGCTACGGAAAGCCGCGACACGCTCAGCGTGCTTTCAGTGATATTGGCGACCATTTCGCGGCTACGCTCAATATCTTCTCGACGAGCTTCGTGCCATGCCGCCAGCCCTGTATCGACATCCGCACTGTCAAAGCTGAGCACATCCAATGTGATGTCCCGTTGTGCGCGCATCAGGTTGGCAATCGCGCGATCAAGTGCCATGCGGTCATAATAGTCTTTCACCTCAATGGTATGGACTTGCTCGGTGATGTGACCCAACTGGAAGGTTTCAAGAACAGCAAAATAGGTCTTTGCTGCGTCTTCAACCGAGATTTCCGCCCGTTCGCTGACCAGCACCACTTCGGTGGCGAGCGTCAGCGCGGAGAGCTGAGCAATACGCTTCGCCAGTGCATCTGGTGTGCCACCATCTTTAAAGCTCTGTGCCTGTTCAGAGACAGAGTTGGACACAAAGGCTGGCAAAACATCGTCGAGCATTGATCTAATGACTTCGATGCCTTTTGAATAGGTTTCGACAACCGTTGATATGCCATCGGCAAAGTTGACGTTCCGCAAGAACCAAGCGGTTTGCTGAAGGAGCAATGTGCGCAACTCGTCATAGAGTTTAAGTTGCGTCTCACCATTCATCTTTGTGTCCAAAGCGTCGATGGCAAGGTTCATATCGGTGAGGCCAAAACTATCACGAGCAGCGGCGTAAGCTGCCGCGACCTGGGATGGCACAGCGCCTGTTGCGGCTGAAATGCGATGCACAAAATCTGGCCCGCCGCGGTTGATCATGGCGTTGCACAATACCGTTGCAATTACTTCCCGACGAAGGCGGTGATTTTTGATGGTATCGGGATGCTCGTCTGCCAATTGATCAGGGAAGTAGCGGAACAGTTCTTTGCCCAGATATGGATCGTCCGGCACTTCGCTTTCCAGCAACTCAGCATAGAGCGTGTTTTTGGCATATGCCAAAATAACCGCGAGTTCGGGTCGATAGAGCCCTTCGCCTTGTTCTTCGCGCTCCATCAAGTCCACATGTTTTGGCAAATATTCAACCTTGCGGTTGAGGTGGCCTGCCGCTTCGAGTGCTTTCATAAAGTCGGCATGATAGGGCAAGTCTGCCAAATTGCGGCGTTCGGCCAAGGAGATGGCCAGTGTCTGCAAATAGTTATTGCGCAAGCACAGTTCAGCCACTTCATCGGTCATCGCTGCAAGGAATGCATTGCGCTCTTCGTAAGTGAAAGTGCCTTCGCGCACCAATGTGCCAAGTGCGATTTTAATGTTCACTTCCAAGTCAGACGAGTTTACGCCGGCTGAGTTGTCAATCGCATCTGTGTTGATGCGGCCACCGCTCTTTGCAAACTCGACACGGCCCAATTGGGTGATGCCAAGGTTCGCGCCTTCGCCAATAACTTTGGCGCCGACTTCAGAGCCAGTAATACGGATTGCATCGTTGGCGCGGTCACCGGCATCTGCGTCTGTTTCGGTCGATGCCCGTACATAAGTGCCGATGCCGCCGAACCACAATAGATCGACTTTTGAAACCAAAATGGCTCGCATCAATTCATTCGGGGTCATTTCGTCTTTTTCAAGACCTAGCGCTTCAACGGCCTCGGGAGACAATTTGATCGACTTAGATGAGCGCGGATAAATCGCACCACCTTCAGACAGTAGTGATTGATCATAGTCCTGCCAGCTCGAACGCCCCATATCAAAGATACGTTTGCGTTCTTCCCACGTGGTTGCAGGGTCTGGGTTCGGGTCGATAAAGATATCGCGGTGATCAAACGCGGCCACAAGTTTTGTTGCTTTTGACAAAAGCATGCCGTTGCCGAACACATCGCCTGACATATCACCAACACCGACGGCGGTGAATGGTTCGTTTTGAATGTCTTTATCCAGTTCGCGGAAGTGGCGTTTTACCGCCTCCCAGCCACCGCGCGCGGTGATGCCCATCTTTTTGTGGTCGTAACCAACAGAGCCACCAGAGGCAAATGCATCAGAGAGCCAGAAATTGCGTTCATCTGATATCGCATTCGCAGTATCAGAGAACGTGGCAGTACCTTTGTCGGCGGCAACAACCAAATAGGGGTCATCGCCATCTTGGCGGACGACGTTTTTCGGTGGAATGACCGCATCGCCGTCCAGATTGTCCGTTATGTCGAGCAAAGAGCCAATAAAGATTTTGTAGCTTTCTGTGCCTTCAGCAATGAACTCTTCGCGCGTGGCGCTGGATTTGATTTGCTTTGGCACAAAGCCGCCTTTGGCGCCTACTGGAACGATCACCGCGTTCTTCACCATTTGGGCTTTCACAAGTCCCAAGACCTCGGTGCGGAAATCTTCTGGTCGATCCGACCAACGCAAGCCACCACGAGCGATCATGCCGCCGCGCAAATGTACGCCTTCAACCCGTGGGCTATAGACATGGATTTCGCGGAAAGGACGTGGCTCAGGTAGTCCGTCCACTTTGGACGCATCATATTTGATGGCTAGGGCTGGGCGACGTTTATCGTCAACACGTTGGAAGAAGTTGGTGCGAAGACTTGAATCAACCAGGTTCACATAGCGCCGCACAATTGTGTCGTCATCAAGTGAGGTGATGGCTTCCAATGTGGCCGACACAGTTTCGCGTGCTTTTGCTTCAACGCTGGTGCGATCACCAACAAAATCAGGGGCGTGGCGGACATGGAACAGGTCAACAATTGCCAAGGCAACATCTGGATGTTTGGACAGCGTGTCCCACATATAGCGTTGCGAGTAGGTGATGCCCGTCTGCTTTAGGTAGCGACCGAGCGCGCGGATGATAGACACATCATCCCATTCAAGTGCTGCCCTTACGGTTAGTCTGTTGAAGCCATCATTTTCGACGTCTTTGTACCACACCGCTTTAATCGCGCGTTCTATGACGTTGTCGATTTGCGTCAGGTCTTGTTTGATGCCTGGCGCTTTGATCGTCATATCGTGCATGACGCGATCATCAGTGTTCTTTGGGGTCACCGTGTAGGTGCGCTCATTGACCACTTTAAAGCCAAAGTTTTCAAGCATTGGCACGCGAGCGCTCAATGGAATAGCTGTTGTGCGGTGGTATAGCTTGAGCGAATAAGCCCCTTCGCGGCGTGCATGTTTGCTTAGGCGTACCGCAATTTGCCGATCGTCCATTAAGAGCTGGAATTGTTCAATGTCTCTTAGCGCTTCAGCGTGGTCGTATTTTTCCTGATAAGCGTTGGTGAACGCGTTCGCATAGTCGATGACATCCCGTGGATCTTCGGCGGCTGCCAAAAGACGGTCCCCATAGGAGTATGTCATCTCTGTGATGTACGCTTCTAGCTCGTCGCGGCTTGGGCGTGGGGTGACACCACCATTGCGGCCAAGGATGAAATGCACGGACACCAATTCCCCTTCCGGGAAATTGGGGTAATAAGTGGACACGCGCGCATCATATTCTTGCGCCAAGTATTCGCCGACCTGTTCGCGCAACTGCGAATTGTAGCGATCCCGCGACATGAACATCAAAATCGAAACAAAGTTGTCGAACGGGTCTATCCGGGGCAAAACGCGCACGCGTGGTCGATCAGCGAGCGCTGAAATCGTTGTGGCAAATTCGAAAAGCAACTCCTCATCAATTTGGAAGAGCTCTTCGCGTGGATAATTGTCCAACGCGTTCATCAAAGCTTTGCCAGAGTGCGAGTTCGGATTATGTCCTGACCGGCGCATAACTTCCATCACCTTGCGGCGCAGAAGTGGCACTTCGGTGTGCGGTGTAGCCAGCGACATAGATGTGAAAAGGCCAATGATCCGCAATTCACCGGCAATGGAGCCGTCTTCATTGAATTGCTTGATGCCGATATAGTCCATGTGCGCGCGACGGTGCACCACTGACTTGATATTGGCCTTGGTCACCATAAGCGGTGCAGATTTGGTCAAGAAGTCCGCATGTTGTGCGGTCATTTCCACATAGTCTTCGCCATGACGCAAGAAGAATAGGTTTGGATCGGAAAGGATGCCCAGACCGCTATCTGGAATTGGCTCGAGATGTGGTTCACCATCAACTTCAGAGAATTGATATTCACGCATTCCAAGGAAGGTGAAATTGTGATCGGCCAACCAGCCAAGGAAGTGCATGCTTTCTGACAGTACGGCTTCATCAACTTGGGGCGGATTATTGCGATAATTGCGCACCACATCGCCAAGTTTTTCCAACATCGGGCGCCATCCCACAACAGCGCGACGTACCTGAACAAGCACATTGTTCATTTCAGTTTCTATGGCTTTAACCGCATCTGGGGAAAGGCCGGGGTCAAAATGGACGTGCAGAAGGCTTTCTGTTTCGGCGCCATCTTCAAGTTTTTCAAGCACTTCAATTTTTTCGCCATCGATTTTGATTGGCAAAATCGGGTGGGCAAAAAGGCGAATATCCGCTCCACAAGCGCGGATCGCACCCAAACCCGAATCAACGATAAACGGCATGTCTTCGTTGTAGACGTCGATGATGTGGGTGTTGTTTTTATCGCCCAGTGGCGTGATGGTTATTGAGTGTTCTTTGGACTGCCGCTTGCCCAAATTCTCATATGTCTTACGTGCAATATCTAGAAATTCATCAATATTATAATGACTTAAGTCTGTTTCGTCGATGGAATTTGTAAGATGAACAAGGAAATTTGCGAAACTCTTTTCGCTGGAGCCGAGCTTATGTGCTGCGGCAACCAAATGCGCTTTATTGGAGGTTTGAACCTGCGCCATCGTTGTGACCCCTTTTGGTGATGACATGGGGTGAGCCTAATCCTTGATTGTAAATAAAAGAAGTAGGAAATGGTCTGCACAAAACTAGCCATTGGTCTTATCCACTTTTGTGTGCAGGTGTTGTGGCGAACCGATCTTTAGCCACCAGCCTTGACCGGGTTGGTTCAGGGTCTTAAAAACATGGATCGAAATCCCTTTGACATTAGCCGAACGAGAAAACCGAACGATGACGAGCGCACGCACACTTTACGACAAGATCTGGGACGATCATTTGGTGACCAACAATGAAGACGGCACGAGCCTTCTTTATATTGACCGTCACCTTGTGCACGAAGTGACGAGCCCACAGGCGTTTGAAGGGCTCCGTTTGGCTGGCCGCAAAGTACGTGCACCAAAACGTACTTTGGCGGTTGTGGACCACAATGTGCCAACGACAGATCGCTCAAATGGCATCGATGATCCAGACAGCAAATTGCAAGTCGAGACTTTGGCGAAGAACGCCAAAGATTTCGAAGTTGAGTATTTCGACGAGCTGGATAAGCGCCAAGGGGTTGTGCACATTGTTGGACCTGAGCAAGGCTTTACCTTGCCAGGCATGACCATTGTTTGCGGCGACAGCCACACTTCAACTCATGGCGCGTTTGGCGCATTGGCGCATGGCATTGGTACTTCTGAGGTAGAGCATGTGCTTGCCACTCAGACCTTGATCCAATCAAAAGCCAAGAATATGCGGGTGACGGTGAATGGCAAATTGCCAGAAGGCGTGACCGCAAAAGATATCGTTCTCGCGATTATTGGCGAGATTGGCACAGCTGGTGGTACCGGCCATGTGATCGAATATGCGGGCGAAGCAATTGAAGCTTTGTCGATGGAAGGCCGGATGACGGTTTGTAACATGTCGATTGAAGGCGGCGCGCGCGCTGGTTTGATCGCTCCGGACCAAAAGACATTTGACTATATCCAAGGCAAACCACGCGCGCCGAAAGGCGAGGCGTTCGATATGGCGAAAGCCTATTGGGAAACCTTGAAGACTGACGAAGGCGCGGTGTTTGACAAAGAGATCACTTTGGATGCAGCGAACCTTACCCCGATTGTCACATGGGGTTCCTCACCAGAGGATGTTGTTGCGGTTACTGGTGTTGTGCCAAACCCTGATGATATTGAAAACGAAAACACCCGTTCTTCGAAATGGCGTGCGCTTGATTATATGGGCCTAAAGCCAGGCACCAAGATTACGGATATCACTATTGATCGCGTGTTTATTGGTTCATGCACCAACGGCCGGATCGAAGACTTTCGTGCAGCAGCTGAAGTGCTGAAGGGCAAAAAGATCGCCTCAACCGTAAGCGCAATGATTGTACCCGGTTCAGGGATCGTGAAAGAGCAAGCCGAAGCTGAGGGATTGGATAAGATCTTTATCGAAGCTGGTTGCGAATGGCGCGAGCCTGGTTGTTCAATGTGCTTGGCGATGAATGCTGACAAATTGAAACCAGAAGAGCGGTGTGCTTCCACGTCGAACCGTAACTTTGAGGGCCGCCAAGGCTTTAAGGGCCGCACCCATTTGGTTAGCCCGGCGATGGCTGCGGCGGCAGCCGTTGCTGGCCACTTTGTGGATGTCCGCGATCTGTAGGAGATAGATATGATCAAGGCGAAACTGGTTCTTTCAACTCTTTTCGCCTTGGTTTGCTCCTCGGCTTATGCGGGATCCTGTGTCCCAGACGGTTTAAACCTCTCTGCAAAAGACTTTTCTCGATTGGCGACGATTGACCAATCGCGCATAAAAGGAATGGCCGAGGCCATGCTTGGCGAGGACCCGGCTGAACGTGATACTGTATCAAAACTTTATCACCAAGGCATAGGGGCACCAAAGGTTGTGCCTGCTGGTGACTACCGGTGCCGAACAATAAAGCTTGGCGGCATATCTGCGCTTGTGAGCTATCGGTATTTCGATTGCCGTATCACAAAGGTGGGCTCTCACCTAAAGCTCGAGAAGTTAACCGGTTCACAGCGCTTTACGGGCCACCTCACTATGCAAGAGAGCGGCGTCGCCTTTAAGGGCGCTGGCCATTATGGCTATGAAGAGCCGCGAAACTATGGCGACGATGAAAGCCGCAACAAAGTCGGGTGTTTGTTTGAGTCGCTGGGTCAGCCAGGCTCGCTTTTGCTTGAACTGCCTTCTCCTCAATTTGAATCAACCCATGATGTGATCGAACTGGTATTGCGCTAGTCTGCTTATTTTGTTGACCCAAATCATCACATGATCAACCGCACTGCTGTAACGCTTATTTGCAAAGTGGGAGGGAGTTATGTGGCGTAGCGCGACTGCCATCGGGGTTTATACAATTGTACTGGCGATGCTTGTTGGCCCGGCGTATTCGCCAAACAACTTCAATTGGATTGAACACACGACCTCGCAGCAGGCAGGGCAATTGGTTGCGGGTGCGTGGATAATGCGGTTGGGTTTTGTCGGGTTCGGGTTGGGCATTTTGTTTGATGCAACGTCGCGCTTGCGTGCGGGCGAGTGGCAAAATAGCCTGTTTTGGTTTTTTGGCCTATCGATGGTGCTTGTTGCCGTTTTCTCCCACCGTCCGATTGATGCTAGTTTGGCCTATGACATGAGTGATGATTGGTTGCACTCGCTTTTTGCTACCGCAATGGGTTTTGCTTTTGGTTTCGGTGTTGCATGGCGCATGTATCATATGCGCTCAAGACTTGCCCTCATTCTATCCGCTGTCGCAGCCGCTGCTTCAATTATATTTCCGCTTGCCATGTGGCAACTACCCAACTATGCGGGGCTGCTGCAAAGATTGATGTTTTTGATCAGTTTTATTTGGTTCATGATCTATCTTCCAATGCGCCAAATGGACGGTTGAGCGCTTAACGCACTTGACAATTCACACATTTGATTATGAACATATGCTTTAAATGGCGTCGCAATTGGGCGCGATTTGAAGGGGCTAGTGGATGGTGCAAATCGACCGAAGCTGGAGCCTATTTGGGATATGCATTTGCGTTGTGGCGGCGTTAATTGCACCATTTTTTACGCACCCAGACTATAATTGGGTGCGCCATACAACTGGTGAGCTTGCCGGACAACAAATGCCAAATGCATGGATCATGCGGGTTGGTTTTATCAACCTTGGCTTTGGCGTTTTTTTCGATGCGTTGCAAAAAGTTGCGAAACATCAACGCGAGTATATGCCATTTATCGTGTTTGGCATCTGCATGATCGGCGCGGGCACATTCAATCAACGATCGATAGATACCACTCAGTTTTTTGCAGAACCTTTGGCCCATTGGCACGGTTTTTTGTTTATCATCGCAGCAATTGGCTTAGCAGCCGGCATTGGCCGACATGCCTATGCGAGTGAAGATACCAAGGTAAAAGCCATCAGCTTCATTGCATTCTTGGTTGTTGTCAGCATGGGCCCAGTTATCTACTTTTTGCCCAGCATTGCCGGGGTTTTAGAGCGGTTCGGGCTAGGTGTAGCTCTTTTATGGATGGCCTGCTTTTTTCACAAACGGGCTGTCTAACCTTCTTAACTAGCGCAGTTTTGTTGCCAGTTTGTAGTCGGTCAATTCGTCGTTTGTTAGATAATAGAGTTTGTTGGGTGGGGTCTTTAAGGCGTGTATCCAGATTTTGGTATCTACGCCCATTTCTTCTAAATGGGTTGTGATTTGCGCCGTTGTTGTTTGCGCATCCGACATGGCCTGTGGTGGCGTAATGTCTGGCGTTGCCCCGTAAATCTGGTGCAACCCGATGGTTGCCTTCTTGCTGGCAGTTCTGGTCTTGCCACCGGCAAAGACCAATGGGCATGAGGATGCACAAAAACCGCCGCCATCCACGAGCGTTTCAAACCCCGATGATCGAATAAACTGTGAAATCGCTAGGGCGTCATTCACCGAACCGCCGGGCGAGTTGATTTGAACAGTTTTGATATATTCTTTGGTGCGTTCAAGTTCTTCGATTATTCGCGGGGCAGCACCGGGTTCGATATAGCCAGAAAGCAACATAATCCCATTTTGCGCCAATGTTGCGGTGACCGGCGCAGACAGAATTTCGGGTTGCACGGTGACCCGCTCGTCTGGAGAAAACTCAGGCGCGTTCGGATCAATTTCAGGTCGATCGATAGCCGGTAGAATAGGACGTTCAAGCGGCAAGTCTTGTACGGTGGATGTATTTAGGGCCTGAAAGTCCAAAAACAACAATGTACCAGTACCAATCAGTAAGCCAAAAAATATGGCGCGCATTAGATTGGCGTCATTTGGCCACCCAAATCTTAGTCGATTGCTTTGATCCACGCTGCTCATAGCTATGATGACTTGCTGTCTTGCCGTTTTGCGGCGTCGATTGGTGTGACATTCGGATCGTCACTTTTGGTGCCGGTTTCAGCGTTTGCAGACTTTTCATCATCGACATCTTCAATTGAGGCAGCTGCTGTTTGAGATTTGTGGCCCTCGTTCATTTCGTTGAACAATGACACCGCGCGCATCATTTCGGCGGCGGTGATTTTGTCTGCTGCATCTAGTGTGCGGGCTTCGCGGCGGCTGGCCGAGTAGACCACAGCAAGAATTAGCACCAGCACCATTGGCAGCAGATCGATTGAAATCGCGCCAGCCCAGCTGGGCAGGAAGTCACGTGCATAAAGCAACACCGCTTCTGCTGAAGAGAGCGGCACAAAGCGGCGTGGTTGAACTTGAGGTTCAGCAAGGATTTTGTCGGCAGCGGTTTTTAGCGCCACGGATTGGGCTTGCACCGCGCCCATTACAGATTGCATCACTTCGTCTTGTCGGTCAGCTAGGTCTTGCGTGCCGCCATCAGCCACTGGGGCGATAAAGCCAAGCGACAAGTCGTCCGCAGCGCGGCTAACAGATGAGGCGATAGATGTTTCTTGCAAAGAAGCGATAACTCCCGTGAGGGCGACAGCTTCGGCGGCGAATTTGTCGGCCCTTGGTTGCACCGCGCCTTCACCTGAAACGAGCGCGCGCATATTTGCCAAATGGGTTGAGCCTTTTTCGAACTGTTCAGCAACGGTCGAGCGAGAATTGTCGATGGTGCTGCCCAATTCATCCAATTGGGCGGACATTTGCGTGAGCAACTGCACAACAGAACCTGAACCCGATGTGCCGGTGAGCGCGCCAGATCGTCGCTCATCATCGGCTAGACGAGAAAAGCGAACGGAGGCGCGTTGGACGTCTGGAAGGAGTGACTGTGCAGACAGGGCGTTGCCATGAGCATCATCAAGGTCAGCTACATAGTCTTCCAATGTAACCGCTAGGTGTTGTTCAAGCGCTGCGGAACCAGCAAGCGCGGCAGCGTTGAGCCAAGAAGACATGGCGATGATCATGACGCTGCCCAAAGCCATCACGCCGATCAGCGCGCCTCGTCGGGCATTGTCACGCATCAGTGGTAAGAACTTCATCATATATGTCCAAAAGGCGTAAATACCGACGGAAACGGCGACGGAATATATGATGGCCGCTGCGAACACCATATCGGGCGACCCATCAAGCAAACTGCGCACCCCAAGATAGGTGTAGACACCACTCGCCAATGCCAGAACCGCCAAAGCAAAGCGGGTCATGGTTT
This sequence comes from Maritalea porphyrae, assembly GCF_030159895.1. Classification (GTDB taxonomy): domain Bacteria; phylum Pseudomonadota; class Alphaproteobacteria; order Rhizobiales; family Devosiaceae; genus Maritalea; species Maritalea porphyrae. The sequence continues at coordinate 236,796 of NZ_BSNI01000002.1, read as the reverse complement.
CAAGGCTTTTGACCCCTTCGCGCAATCGCGCTGCGTTATTGTTGTCGAGCATGTGAAACTATCCCTAAAATCTGTGTCCTGCATATTAAGCGGTTTAATCGCGGCTGAAAAAGGGCAGGTCGAGGATTGTTCTAGCTTGCTGTTGTTTGATTGTCGTTTGCCAGTTGGAACAGCCATGTCACGAGCCACAGATAGATGATGGTTTCGGCGAGCCGTTGCACAGCGCCGACAATTGGGTTGTCGGGTGTTAGTGCTAAAAGCAGGATCAGCAAAACTGGCGTGAGAAATATTGTGATGCGCTTGAGCAAAGTAGAATTGCTTCTTTTGGTCTGCTGCCAGGACAAAATTGCTAACCCTAATATTGCGGTAAAGTAGGCCAGCAAGCCTGTAATAATATGGATTGTATGAGAGAGCGTTGGATCTTTTGGGCGACATTGAAAATCGCAAGGAGAGAGGGCGGCGATGCCAATCAGAATTGGATAGGCAAGCAGGAATGCAAAGCCGATCAAAGTCGCTGGGTTTTTAGGCAGCAGTTGCCATGCGATTGCCAAGCCTAAGAGCAATAGTATTTCGGTGCCAATGAACCCAAACAAGTTCATATAAGGTCCGATTGGCGAACCTGTAGCGCCGAGTTCACTCATGAATTGAGAGATGTGGCTGTAGTTGGGATAGTTGATGCCGCCCAGCAACACTGAACCTGCCAGCCAAAAATAGCTCGCAATAGCTAGTGCGATCATCAATCGTGATCTTGTCATGTTGCCCCCATATCTTTGCCAAACGGATATGGGGGATCGTTAAGATCATTCAACCGCCGCGCTTAGAAATTATGAATTGGCAAATACTGTTTAAGCAAGCGCCAAAGGTGTGGGCGGCAACGAGATTTTTGCAATTGCTTTTTCAAGTCGTTTGCGTTTCGCCTCTGTCGGCATTTCCTCAAGACGGGAAAAAAGAATGTGCGTGATTTCATCCGACTTAAAGCGCAGCGTCGAGTTTGCCAGCTTTTCTGCATACATTGGCAGTTGGTTTGGCTTGGCGTCTTTTAAGAACTGAGTGATGTGTGGGTGAAGTGCTTCTTGATATGAAGGGTCGTTTGCGACAGCCAACAGAATATCAAAAGTTGCGTCTTTTGCGATGACAGAACCACGCGCCGCTGCATCAAGTATGAGAGACATCTGCTCAGCGGTTGCATCGCGGTCTAAGTGACAGCATTTTGAAAGCAGCGTCAGCGTCCCCCACAAAACCCGGTTGTCTTTGGCCCGCAAAAGGTCAAAGACGAACTCTAACTTGTCTGCAAAGCTGTGTGGTTTTAATGAAGCCAGCTCATAGAGCACTTTGATCGCATCATGTTGCTGGGGCTTGTGACCATGTCTGACGATCCCGAACAATTCCAATATCTCGCTGCTTGTTTCGCTCTGCTTGGCAAGCTTATTGGCCAATTCAATATTGGGTTGTTCATCGCCTCGATTTAACGCTGATGCGAGTTGCTCAGCTAAGCTCATTGTGTCGTCACTCCAGATAAGTTCGGAATGCTAAAAATGCTCACAAACTTGCAGCCAATTCTAGCGACAATTTTGCCATATCGGTGAGCGAGGTTTGACGTTGGTCTGCATCAATTTCATCGCCGGTAATCAAACAATCAGAAATGGTACAAATCGCGAGCGCTTTGCATCCCTTTTGCGCCGCGATTGTATAAAGTGCAGCGGCTTCCATTTCGACGGCCAAGATGTCGTGATCAGTGAGCGGTTTATACGCAGCCAAGCCAAGCGGTTGATAGAAACTATCCGAAGAAACGATGCCGCCGGCGTGCCAAGTCATGTCTTTTTGATCGGCAAGGTCCGCAGCTTTGCGCAAAAGTGAAAAGTCAGCGGTCGGTGCGAAGGTGAATTTGCCGAACAGTTCATGATACATGGTACCTTCGTTCGACGCTGACATGGCGAGAATTACATCACGGACCTTGGCGCGTTTGTTGAGGCCGCCGCATGTGCCGATACGAATAAGATTTTTGACCCCATAAGTGTCGATCAATTCATTCACATAGATGGATAGGGAAGGCTGGCCCATGCCTGTTGCTTGCACCGAGACGGGTTTGCCATTGAACGTGCCGGTATAGCCAAGACAATTGCGCACGCTATTGACTTGTCTAGGGTTCTCGAAAAAGGTTTCTGCCACCCATTTTGCGCGCAAAGGATCACCGGGCAAAAGCACCGTTTCGGCATAGTCACCAAGTTTTGCGTTGTTGTGCGGTGTCATTTTTTACTCCCCGGTCAAATATTTTTGCGCATCTAGGCATTTTTTGAAATTAGATTCAATGTTTCAATTGACGAGATGGCTTGTGTTTGTGGTGTGGGGCTTGACGCCCTTTCACCACTGATGCATTGAAATGGTGAAATTTACTAGGGAAGTCGCAAATGGACAAGTTCACCACATTGACCGGCGTTGCAGCGCCATTGCCATTGATTAATATCGATACAGATATGATCATCCCAAAGCAGTATTTGAAGACCATCAAGCGCACCGGTCTGGGTTCAGCCCTTTTCGCCGAGATGCGCTTTGAAGAAGATGGTGTTACCGAAAAGCCAGAATTTGTGCTGAACAAAGACGCCTATCGCAATGCTTCGATCATCGTTGCAGGCGATAATTTTGGTTGCGGTTCGAGCCGCGAACATGCCCCTTGGGCGCTAAAAGACTTTGGCATTCGTTGCGTCATTTCCACCAGCTTTGCCGACATCTTCTACAATAACTGCTTTAAAAATGGCATTTTGCCTGTGGTTGTGACCGAAGAACAATTGGCAGCGCTAATGGATGATGCAGACCGTGGCTCCAATGCGACCATCACGGTTGATTTGGAAGCACAGACCATTTCTGGGCCAGACGGTGGCACAATCAGCTTTGATATTGATCCATCGCGCAGGAATGCGTTGCTTCAAGGTCTGGATGATGTGGGTCTGACCATGGAAAAAGGTGAGGCGATTTCGGGCTTTGAAAGCAAAATGGAAGCGTCGCGTCCTTGGATTTAGCGCTGACAAACTAAGTACAGTTTTGCAGTAAAAGGCGGGGATTTTCCTCGCCTTTTTTGTTTCGCCAAGATTTAGCTTGTTGCCTTTTGGGCTGATTGCGATGTCATCAAACGCTTGCGCAAAGCGATCGCCACCAAGGAGGCGCCGTTTGAGATGAGTTCGACCGCAAGAATGATGCCCAAAATCGATGCAGCGGATTGTGGGAAGTTGGCAAATACCATAATTGCCAAAACAACTGATAATCCGCCTGACAGCAGCAGGGTCCAATAAGAATTTGTGCCCCGCATTGGCAGTGCCATAAAGATCTTTGAGACGCCTGTGACCAAGAACAAAATCGCCACAATTAGGGTGAGTGACAAGATGCCAGCAAGTGGGTTGGCAAATAGCACGACGCCGATAAGCGCGATACCGATTGCGGCCACAAGACCCCATATCCGATCGTTTTGGATTTCTTCTTGAAAAGCCACATAGCCTGCGATGAGACCGATGACTAGAAATGCCCAACCGGCGAGCTGTTCAACCGCAATGGTTGCCGCTAGGGGGTTGGCTAACGCTACTAAACCTGCAATGACCGACAGGAGGCCGGCCGCAAACCAAATGGTCCAATGTTTCATTACGCCCTCCTTATAGTGTTAACAATAAATTAATAATGACACTGTTTGCGTGATTTGTCATCATTGAAGTATTGGGCTGGGGAATACTCAAATTCTGGATCGAATATTTGGTGTTCTATTTTGATTGCTAGTTGGCTGTTTTAGTTGTCACAAATTGGAACTTTAATCGTCTCAGTTGTGATGAGATAAATGAGGATGAAATGAGCGTTATCAAAATATCGACAGGCTCGCCTTTTGAAAAACAGGCAGGTTATTCGCGTGCCATCAAGGATGGCGATTGGGTGCATGTGGCGGGCACAACTGGTTATGACTATACTGTGATGGAGATGCCTGAAGATGTGGCAGCCCAGGCAGAAAAATGCTTTCAAACGATTGCTGCGGCACTTGAAGAGGCAGGGTCTTCACTCAATGATGTGGTACGCGCACGCTATTATATAACTGATCCATCTTTTGCTGACGACGTGTTTAGGGTGACCGGCAAGTATTTTGGTGAAGTTCGACCCGCAGCGACAATGGTTGTTGCTGGATTGATCAAACCTGAAATGAAAATCGAAATTGAAGTGACCGCTCGTATTGGCGCTGGATCCGCAGCTTAATCGGCGTTGTTACACAAAAACTATGGGGCGACGGATTGCCCCATTTCTTTTGCTTAGATTATAACATACGGTAGCGTATCTTTTTCTTGAGGTGATGATCTATGTTGTATTTACTCGCAGCCCTCGCTGACCTGATTTTGTTTTTGCTGCATGTTGCGGCAATCTTCATTGGTGAACCAGCCTATCTATTTTTACGTGCAGGTCGGGTTATGGCTGAGGCGGACACAAATGGTGAAAGTTGGCCAGCTTTGTTGACGGCCTTTGTTTCAACTGTGTTCTTGATTTGGGCGCTTGTTACCTATTGGGCTGGAACCGGACGGAAGCTGTCGGGGCTTGCGCGGTACTTGGTCATTGCCATTGGTTGCGTCTTCGTGCTGAGAGGCTGTTTGATCTTTTTCCAGCTTGGTGGATACACTTTGGCATCAGACGGCGAGGTGCCACAGCTTCGAGACTTCATTTTCAGCCTTTCTGCGTTGGGGATTGGCGGTTTGCACTTGGCCGCGGCAATTTGGCGTCGTTGACCTTCCAGTTCCCGTAAACATTACAGCTTTGTTGCGAAGGTAAAACGTAACGGAGCAAAATATGCATGAAGACAAGAGATCGTTTACGCTGCAAGGCAACATTGTTGGCGCGGTAACTTTGGCGCTATTGATAACGCTGACCCATCTGCTATTTCCATCGCATAAAATAGAGCTCGCGGCTGCTATTCTTGTTGCGATCGCAACGGTTTATCCTGCCATATTGTTGGCGCAACGCGTTGCTTTGGTGGATGCGTTGTGGGAAGGCGGTGCAGCTGTAATAACGCTTGGACTTGCGTTGTTTGGGCTTGTTTTCGCTCCATGGTTGATTGGCGTAGGATTAATTGTTCACGCAGTTTGGGACTGGATTAAACATCGAACCGACGTCGGCGTGAAGGTGGTGGCATGGTATCCACCCATGTGCGCCATAGTTGATAGTTTGGCGGCCCTCTACATCTTTTGGATCATATATATCTAGACGTTTTTGACGCTCAAAGCCTTGTCAGCTCAGGTTTGAACGCGTAGCAAAGCGACAAATTGAATTGTTATAGATAGGCACCAACATGGCACAGCAAAATCTACTCTTGTTGCCCGGCGACGGGATCGGCACTGAAATCATGGCGGAAGTTGAAAAGCTGATTGCGCATCTCAATGCATCTGGTCAGTCCGACTTTGCTACCGACACAGGACTTGTTGGTGGGTCTGCATATGATGCGCATGGTGTTGCTATTTCCGAAGAAGACATGGCCAAAGCACTTGCCGCCGATGCTGTTTTATTTGGTGCGGTTGGCGGCCCAAAATGGGATGATGTGCCTTACGAAGTTCGCCCTGAAGCGGGCTTGTTGCGCTTGCGCAAAGATATGGGTTTGTTTGCCAATCTTCGCCCTGCGATTTGCTATCCAGCATTGGCCGACGGTTCTTCGCTGAAACGCGAAGTCGTTGAAGGCTTGGACATTTTGATTGTGCGTGAGCTTACCGGTGGCGTTTATTTTGGTGAACCAAAGGAAATTCACGACCTAGGAAATGGCCAAAAGCGCGCAATCGATACACAAGTCTACGAGACTTATGAGATTGAGCGGATTGCGCGTGTAGCGTTTGACCTGGCCAAAACCCGCGATAATCGTGTGCATTCTTCAGAAAAACGCAATGTGATGAAATCCGGCGTTTTGTGGCATGAAGTGGTGAGTGCAATTCACGCCAATGAATATAAGGATGTTCAGCTTGATCACATTCTTGCGGACAATTGCGCGATGCAATTGGTGCGCAATCCAAAGCAATTTGACGTGATTGTGACTGACAACTTGTTCGGCGATATTTTGTCCGACGCCGCAGCGATGCTGACCGGTTCTTTGGGTATGTTGCCGTCGGCTTCTTTGGGTGCACCTGATGCGACAACTGGCAAGCGCAAAGCGTTGTACGAACCGGTGCATGGTTCTGCGCCTGACATTTCTGGCCAAGGCATGGCCAACCCAATTGCGATGATCGCCAGTTTTGCCATGGCCTTGCGTTATTCGTTTGAGATGGTCGAGCTAGCGGACAAAGTTGAAGGTGCCATTGCATCAGTTTTGGATGAAGGATTGCGCACAGGCGACATCATGCAGGACGGTTGCAAGAAGGTATCTACTTCAGAAATGGGCGACGCGATTATCGCCAAGCTCTAAGTCTTGCACCGAGTTCATTTCCGGTTCTTAATAAGGGCATCATTTATTGGTGCCCTTTTTTATGACGAAAACAGTAGATTTTGATGCGCCTCTGACTGAAGGCGATTTGGACCAATTATACCGTGAAGGCAAACTGCCGCGCGCGGGAATGCAACATTTGCTTCAATTGATTGCGCCGCGCAATCTATGGGGGCTGTGGGCCGATAAACTCAGCTTAGTTGTCGGCGTCATACTCGTCCTTGCCGGAATTGTCTTTTTCTTTGCTTTTAACTGGCGCGAAATGCCGGGCTGGCAAAAGCTTGGGTTGATCAATCTTGGGCTCGTCACCTGCCTTGTCGCTGCATTGGTGCGTGGGTTGGACAGTGTTGCGGGTCAAGCGCTGGCGATTGGCGCTAGTCTTTTTGTTGGCGTCTTCATGGCCGTATTTGGCCAGATTTATCAAACGGGGGCCGACGCCTATCAATTGTTCATGATGTGGGCGATCCTGATATTGCCCTGGGCGATCTTGTCGAAATCGCTTGCGCATTGGACCTTGTGGCTGGTGATCGCCCATATCTTTATGGTCGCAATTTGGGTTCAAACCGTAGGGGATGGGTTTGAAATTGATGTGCCGCTCGCCATTGTCGGATTGCTTGCTTTTGGGGTGCAGTCATTTCACGCTCAAAAACATCCCAAGGGCTGGACAGCACATAAATGGTTCTCTTGGATTTGGCTGTTCTATTCCCTTACGCTCACCGCATTTCTAGTTGGCGCTTGGATATTCAAACTGCGTTATGGACTTAATATATATAGCGATCCATTTGATGGACGTTTGCAGGATATTGCAGGCCTAATTGGCATAGTGCTTCACGCTTTGGGCTATTATTTTGCGTTCCGTTTGTTCCGCAATCTTGTTTCGGCGCAAATTTGGACGCTCATCAGTTCAATTTTGACTTCAACCATTTTCTTAATCTTGTTTGCTGAATGGATCTTTGATTGGGGTGATGGCGGACTGCTGTTTGGTGGCCTGTTCATGGCGGCTGTTGTGGCCGGCATTTTCTGGGGCGGGATCAAGTTTTTGAACTTGCACGAGTTTGTCGGAATACCTGCAAAGGAGAACGAGAATGCTTAGCCGGGAGCAAGCCATAACCCGCCTTGGCAAATATGGCGTGCCGTTTTCCGAAGAAGTTTGGCAAAGTCCGTCGAAGCGAAAAGATGGTGAGTTTGGTATCTTTGCAATCATTATTCGGGTGATCGCAGGGCTTTTCATTCTGGGCATGGTTATCGTTTCGATTGCCGGGTTTATCGCCATTCTAGGATTGAGCGATAATTGGGAACATGTGGTGGGCACGATTGGGGTGCTGGCCACAGCTTTCTCGGCGTGGAAATTTCGGTACGGCTACAAGGCACTAGAAAAGCAATATAGTTTTAGAGGGCTTTTGTATCTATCGCTCTTGCTGGTGGGTAAGGCGTGCTTGCTTTTGGCACTATTTGGCTGGTTTGAGACGTGGCCGTTTGATAGGGCGGATGCATGGATTGTTGCGATAATATTCAGCGGAATAACCATTGTGTCGTGCGTCTATTACCGCATGTATTTGGAAGCGTTTTTAGCGGTGTTGGTCTCACTGTTTTTGGTGGATGCTGCATTCGGCATCCAAATGATGAAATTTTTGATGCCAGAAGGCAGTTCTTGGCCCGCTTATAATGCATCTGATGCTTTTAGACTTGAGTTTTGGCGCGCAAGTGAGCTCGTTGTAACAATGGCGGTCGCGACGCTCATTGTGATTGCTGCGATATTGGTTCTTTGGCAGAGGCGCCGCTATTTGTCTTCAGTCTACTTATATGCGGTCGTGTTGTTTTTGGCGTACAAACTGTTGCCCGCTGACAACCAGATATTCAGGTTTTTCATTCCCAAGAAGGAGGTAGACCTCCCTTTCAACTGGGGATTGGCTCTGATTTTATTTGCCGCTTCGTTGGCCATCTATGCTTTCCTTATCGGTGGCTGGCAAAAGCTGAAATCGCTTGAGCATGTGATTGTGATTTGTTGCATCGTCATACTAGCCGTTTTGGGTATGCATGGCGTGCTGTTTGCGATTGCGTTGATGGCGCTGGGGCATATGCGGCATGACAAGGTTCTGTGGGTCGTTGGCTTGATCTATTTGCCGGTCTATTTGTTCCTTTTCTACTTTTCGCTCGACGTCATTTTGTTGACCAAAAGCTACATGCTTTTGGGTTCAGGCATCTTCATTTTGGCAGCTCGATTTGTACTGACGCGTTTCTTTAACCCCAGCTTGGAGGTTGAAAATGCGTAATTGGTTGATGCTTGGTTTTGGCGTTTTGATTGTTGGGCTGCTCAATTTTGGGGTGGTGCAAAAAGAGCAGGTTATCGCTGAGGGGACATCTATTTACCTTGAACTGCGCCCAGTTGATCCGCGTTCTTTGCTACAAGGCGACTTTATGCGGCTAGGGTTTGAGGTTGAAAACGATCTCAGGTCTTCAATTGAAGGCAAGAAAATCAGATCCGGGTTTGCGATTGTGAAGCAGGATGCGAACGGGGTTGCACAATTTGTGCGCCTTGATGATGAGTCTAAACTGGCCGATGATGAGTTTGCGGTGCATTTTACAAAAACGTCTTCACGTCCGACATTGGTCCCCAACAGTTTTCTATTCCAAGAAGGTGAGGGGGGCGATTTTGAAAACGCAAAATACGCAGTGTTGATTTACGGTGCGGATCGACGTGACTATGTATTGCGCGGACTTGCGGATGAGGGAAAAGAGTTGATCAATCCACGCGACACAATTGGGTGGAACTGATCAGTCCCCGCGATGTTTTCCAGCTCATATTTGCCGCAATTGCGCGCCAATATGGCGATTGGCGGAACTGATAAGGGTAAAAGTGTTATTGACTCTTCATCTTTTGCCGCTAGAAAAGGCAAAGTTATTTTTTGACCAATGTGTGAGCATTTGATGCGCGGTTTGCAAAAGACAGCGATGAAGATGAAGACCATGCCAACCTTCGGTGGCGTGGCGATTGCACTTGCAACAACAAAAAAGACCACCACCAAAACCGTTTAACCGTCTTCCCTGGGCTTTCCCCCGACAGGGAGGAGGGTCAAAGCGACGGCCGCAACAACAAATGTTGCGCGGGGGGTGAGACAAGGATCAACGAACTATGGGTTACAAAGTAGCGGTTGTCGGCGCGACAGGTAATGTCGGTCGCGAAATGCTTTCAATCTTGGCTGAACGTGGCTTTCCTGCCGATGAAGTTTACGCACTAGCGTCTTCACGTTCTGTGGGCAGAGAAGTGTCTTTTGGCGACAAGACGCTCAAATGCAAAGATTTGCAGCACTTTGATTTTACCGGCGTTGATTTTGCGTTGATGTCTGCAGGCGGATCAATTTCTGAAAAATGGGCGCCAAAAATCGGCGCGCAAGGTTGCCTTGTGATCGATAACTCCTCAGCTTGGCGTTATCACCAAGATGTGCCGTTGATCGTGCCAGAAGTAAATGCGCATGTTTTGGATGCCTATATGGCGAAAAATGAACGTATGAACATCATTGCCAACCCAAACTGTTCGACAGCTCAGTTGGTTGTGGCGCTTAAGCCGTTGCATGATAAAGCAAAGATCAAGCGTGCTGTAATTTCCACATATCAATCTGTTTCTGGCTCGGGCAAAGAAGCATCTGATGAACTGTGGAACCAAACTAAAGGCATCTATGTAACAGATATGCCGGAGCCGCAGGTTTACACAAAACAGATCGCTTTTAACGTGATCCCACATATCGATGTGTTCATGGAAGATGGATACACCAAAGAAGAGTGGAAGGTTTTGGCTGAGACCAAGAAAATGCTCGATCCAAAAATCAAAGTGACATGCACAGCGGTTCGCGTGCCGGTGTTTGTTGGTCACTCTGAAGCGGTCAATCTTGAGTTTGAAAATGAAATCACAGCTGATGAGGCGCGTGACATTCTGCGTGAAGCACCAGGCGTGATGGTTGTCGATAGTCGTGAAGATGGCGGCTATATCACTCCGATTGACGCGGCAGGTGAAGACGCTACTTATGTGAGCCGAATCCGCGAGGATACAACGGTAGAGAATGGTTTGAACCTCTGGGTTGTTTCAGACAATTTACGCAAAGGCGCGGCGTTGAACACTATTCAGATCGCCGAAAGCATTATCAATCGCGGCTTGCTAACTAAGGCTGCGTAAGCGCTTTAAAAAAGAATCTAACGAAATTAGGTCGGGCATTGTGCCCGGCCTTTTTCTTTGATCAACTGAAACGTAAACGCTGAGGGAAGAGGCGATTTTGGTTCAACTGCGCATCGCTACTTCGGACGATATTGAAGCGATTGCGCAGTTGTTTTTGCGCTCGCGGCAAGTTGCATTGCCATTTTTGCCAATAGTTCATTCGCCAGAAGAAGACCGTAAGCACATGCGTGAAATGCACGTACGCGGTCGCATCACCTTGGCAGAAGAAGCTGAGCAGGTTGTTGGGTTTATTGTGGATTTGGATGGTTGGATTGCCCACCTTTATCTTGATCCGGATAGGCGACAGCAGGGGATTGGGCAAAGGCTGATTGATGATGCCAAAGCGCGTCATGACGCACTTGAATTATGGTGTTTTCAGCAAAACTGGGCGGCGCGCGCCTTTTATGAAAAGAATGGTTTCGTTGCGATAAAAGAGACCGACGGGGAGAATGAAGAAAAGCTCCCCGATCGGCTATATCGTTGGCGCAAAGGTGCGAACTAGTCGTTTTCTGGACGCACAAAGTCGCCCGTTTCGTGGTCCATAATCCAAAGTTCAGCGGTTGAAATGTCGAACCAAGCGCCGTGAAGCGACAATTCACCCTTTTCAACCAGATCGTTGACATATGGGAAGGTTTTGAGGTGATTGACCGATTGACGCACACCGACACGCTCAAGGGCTGTTTGGCGTTCGCCATCTGTCATCACGCCAGCTGATGCGACTTTTTCGGCAACCGGGGCAAGTTGGCTCATCCATTTGCCAATGAAATCGCCTTCGTCGAGTTTGACTTCACCACCGGAAAGTGCGGCTTTGATGCCGCCGCAGCGTCCGTGGCCCATCACGACGATATTGGAAACGCCAAGTCCATTTACCGCAAACTCAATAGCTGCAGAGGTGGAGTGGTGTCGACCATCGGGCGCGTATTCTGGCACCAAGTTGGCCACATTGCGGACCACGAAAAGTTCGCCCGGATGTGCGTCGAATATCATCTCCGGCGCAGCGCGGCTATCACAGCACGCGATGATCATTGTGGATGGGGTTTGGCCTTTGTCAGCCAATTCCCGGATTCTGTTTCGCTGTTGTTTGTAAGTGCCGTCCATAAAGGCGCGGTACCCAGCGAGCAATTCATTTGGAAAGCTGTTCATATCGGTCAAATATCCTGATTGTTTGTGTTTTGCAACTCGACAAAGGGCGAATGCGTTCGGTGATAAATGATTGACTTGCCAAATCATTGATTCCAGTCAAAAACTAGTCCTTACAAGGGGACATAATATGCATATCTATCGATTTATCACCAATGATGATGACAGCCAATTCTGTAAACGTGTGAGCAAAGCGCTGAGTGAAGGTTGGACGCTCTATGGTGAGCCCAAATACACTTTCGATGCAGCTGAAAACAAGATGCGTTGCGGCCAGGCCGTGACAAAAGAGGTGCCAGATCAACCGTTCGATATGGAAAAAGCCTTGACAGATTACTAGTTGCGGATGCAATTGGCTTCAAGTGCGTAGCGGTTTCCGTATAGGTAAAGTTGCCGCTTCGACTTAAGAACAAGGCCCGTTTCTTTGACGAATCTTCGTTTGACGGGTAGATGTCTTTATAAAAGGCTTGTGTCGAATTTGGGGGCATAGGCATAACGCAATTGATCAAGAGGCCCTGTCGCAATGGCTGAACCTAATCGTCCTCTCTCGCCGCACCTGCAGATCTACAAGTTTGAAATCACAATGGCGATGTCCATTGTGCACCGCATTACGGGTGTTGGTCTTTATCTTGGCACGGCATTGCTCGCGTGGTGGTTTGCTGCCGCTGCAATTGGCGACGGTGCATTTGATATTGCACAAGGCTTCTTCAATCACTGGTTCGGCCGGCTCATTCTGATCGGATACACATGGGCATTGTTCCACCACATGCTTGGTGGCTTGCGCCACTTTGTTTGGGACATGGGCAAAGGTTATGGACCAGAGCGGTACACCTACGGTTGGCTGACGCTAATTGGTGGCGTGGTTTTGACAGCTCTGTTGTGGCTGTTGGTTCTTATTTAATTCCTTGGGAGGCTGATGATGAGTTATCGTACCCCTTATTCTCGGGTCACGGGCCTTGGTTCTGCCAAGGAAGGCACTGGACATTTTTGGACCCAGCGCATGACCGCAGTGGCCAATGTGCCGCTTATGTTGTTTCTGGTTTGGCTGATCGTATCGCTAGTCGGTGCTGATCGCGCACAAATGCTTGCAACCTTTGCAAATCCGTTTGTAACCGCTTTGACCATTCTTACTGTTTTGAGCGCATGCATTCACATGAAGCTTGGCTTGCAGGTGGTGATTGAAGACTATGTGCAGGCAGAGGGCAGCAAAATTGTTCTGATTTTGCTCAATACATTCTTTTCCTATGGCGTCGCTGCGGTTGCAGTTGTTTCGCTTCTTAAACTGAGTTTTGGGGGCTAAGACCTGATGGCACGCAAAGGTTCTTACGAAATTATCGATCACGCATTTGATGTGGTTGTTGTTGGCGCTGGTGGCGCTGGATTGCGCGCAACGCTTGGCATGGCTGAGCAGGGTTTGCGCACCGCTTGTATCTCTAAAGTTTTCCCAACGCGCTCGCACACAGTTGCAGCGCAGGGTGGCATTGCCGCTTCTTTGTCCAATATGGGCCCCGATAGCTGGCAGTGGCACATGTATGACACGGTCAAAGGCTCAGATTGGCTCGGCGACAACGATGCGATGGAATATCTTGCGCGTGAAGCGCCCGCAGCAGTGTATGAGCTTGAGCACTATGGTGTGCCATTCTCGCGGACAGAAGAGGGTAAGATTTACCAGCGTCCGTTTGGTGGGCACATGCAAAACTTTGGCGAAGGTCCGCCAGTACAGCGCACTTGTGCCGCGGCTGATAGAACCGGTCACGCGATTTTGCACACGCTTTATGGACAGTCATTGCGCAACAATGCTGAGTTTTTCATCGAATATTTCGCAACAGATTTGCTGATGAGCGAAGACGGCGAATGTATCGGCGTGATTGCTTGGAAATTGGATGATGGCACCATCCACCGTTTCCGCGCCAAACAAACAGTGTTGGCGACAGGCGGCTATGGACGCGCCTACTTCTCAGCGACATCTGCGCACACCTGTACTGGTGATGGCGGTGGCATGGTCGCGCGCGCTGGTCTTCCTTTGCAGGATATGGAGTTTGTTCAGTTCCACCCAACCGGCATTTACGGCGCGGGTGTGTTGATTACTGAAGGCGCACGCGGCGAAGGTGGCTATGTCACCAACTCTGAGGGCGAGCGCTTTATGGAGCGCTATGCGCCAAACGCGAAAGACCTGGCGTCACGCGATGTGGTATCACGTTGCATGACGATGGAAATTCGCGAAGGCCGTGGCGTTGGTCCAAACAAAGACCACATCTATTTGCACCTCGATCACCTTGATCCTGCGGTGTTGGCTGAGCGTTTGCCGGGCATTACGGAAAGCGCGAAAGTATTTGCTGGCGTTGATCTGACCAAAGAGCCAATTCCGGTTATTCCAACGGTTCACTACAATATGGGCGGTATTCCGACCAACTATTGGGGTGAGGTGCTCAATCCAACAGCTGACGATGAAGATGCGATCGTTCCTGGTCTTATGGCTGTGGGCGAGGCTGGTTGTGCGTCTGTTCACGGTGCCAACCGTTTGGGTTCAAACTCATTGATTGACTTGGTCGTATTTGGTCGCGCTGCTGCCATTAAGGCAGGCAAGGTTGTTGATCCTTCAACACCCGTTCCAAGCGTGAACCCTGCAAGCGAAGAAAAGGCGTTGGATCGTTTGGATCGCTTGCGTTATGCGGATGGTGGAACACCAACTGCTGCATTGCGCGACAAGATGCAACGCACCATGCAAGAAGATGCAGCTGTGTTCCGGACTGAAGAAACATTGCAGTCTGGCGTGAAACGTATGAGCGCTATTTTTGGTGAGATGTCAGACGTTAAAGTCCACGATCATTCAATGATCTGGAATACGGATTTGGTTGAAACATTAGAGCTTGAAAACTTGATGGCTAACGCGGTGACCACTGTAGTTTCTGCTGAAGCACGTCAAGAAAGCCGCGGTGCGCATGCGCGGGAAGACTATCCAGATCGTGATGATAAGAAATGGCGCAAGCACACCATTTCTCGCCTTGATGAGAACGGTAAGGTGGAGCTGAGCTATCGTGGTGTACACGTTGATCCGCTTACCGAAGAAGTTGATTTGAAAAAGATCGCGCCGAAAGCGCGTGTCTACTAAGAACGGGAAGCAAGGAGCAAAGGCGGTCAAATTTGGCAGCGCAACACGGATATTCCGGTACACCATTGCCCAAAAAATTGGGATTGAAAGATGGTCAGCGGGTTTTGTTTGTGGAGTTGCCCAAAACGCAGGCTGCCTTGCTTGAATGTTGCGAGTATCGAGACCACTCAGTGAGTGAATGGTCGGGACTTGCGACACAAGAGGCGGGGTTTGATGTGATCCATGGGTTCACAAAATCCCACCAAGAGTTGAAAGACCATTTGGAGCGTTTGCAAAGCCTTATTGTTCCAGAGGGCATGATATGGATTTCGTGGCCAAAAAAGGCGGCGAAAATTGAAACAGATGTCACTGAAGATGTGGTGCGCGCTGAAGCGTTGGCCCTTGATTTGGTGGATGTGAAAGTTTGCGCGGTGGACGCGGTGTGGTCAGGATTGAAGCTGGTCATTCGCAAAGAGAAACGCCACCGCTATGGATTGAATTTGGGAGCTCCAGCTGATGGTACAACTGACCCTGCCTAAAAACTCGCAGCCGACTAAGGGCAAAACGTGGCCAAAGCCGTCCGGCGATAATGTGCGCGAGTTCCACATTTATCGGTTCGATCCTGACAGTGGCGACAATCCACGTATCGATACGTTCTTTGTCGATTTGGACGATTGCGGTCCGATGGTGCTGGATGCGCTGTTGTACATCAAAGATAAGATCGATCCCACATTGACGCTACGTCGTTCTTGCCGCGAAGGGATTTGCGGATCATGCGCGATGAATGTTGGCGGCATGAATACACTGGCTTGTACCAAAGGCATGGACGAGTTTGATGGTCCGATTGCAGTATATCCTTTGCCGCACATGCCGGTGGTCAAAGACTTGGTGCCAGATCTTACCAATTTCTACGCACAACACCGTTCCATTGAGCCATGGTTGAAAACCAAATCTCCAGAGCCACAGGCTGAATGGTTGCAGGCGCGCGAAGACCGCGAAAAGCTTGATGGCCTTTACGAGTGTATTCTTTGCGCTTGTTGCTCAACATCTTGCCCAAGCTATTGGTGGAATGGTGATCGGTATTTGGGCCCGGCAGTTTTGCTGCAAGCTTATCGCTGGTTGATTGATAGCCGGGACGAAGCGACAGGCGAGCGTTTGGACGATTTGGAAGATCCGTTCCGTCTCTATCGCTGCCATACCATTATGAACTGTGCCAACACGTGCCCTAAAGGGTTGAACCCAGCCAAGGCAATTGGTGAGATCAAGAAAATGATGGTTGAACGCCGGGTTTAGCTTGATCGCTCAACATGATTTGATAGTTTGAAAAAGTCGCCGCAGTTGGCGGCTTTTTCTTTTTCAAGGATATGTTTTATGAGAATTTTGGGTTTTGTACTGATTTTACTTCTGTCTTTTGGCGCCGCACATGCTGACGATAGTGTGCGCCAAGAATTAGCCATAGAAATTGTCGAACTGACCACCACAGGTGCGATGGTTGATCAGATGGTGGATGCGGTGTGGCCGACGTTGGAAGCGAGCATTGTTGCGAAAAACGAAAACCCTAGTGACGATGCGTTGGATGCCATGAAGGCAGAATATGGCCGTTTGGTTGAAGCTTTGATTGGCTCGATTATTGGCGATGTGGTTGATTTTTACGCCGACAATTACACCGAGCAAGAATTGCGCGATTTGATGGCATTCTACCAATCGGACTTGGGTCAAAAGACGCTTGCTACGGCGCCAAAACTCATGGGTGAAATCATGCCGGGGATGATGCAGAAAATGCAGCAGGAACTCCCAAGCATGATGCAGAAATTCAATGAGCTGGCCAAGCAAAAGGGTTTGGTTATAAGCTAGCATTATGAAGATCAAAACAATCATCAAAGTTGAGGATGTGGCGCAAGCCCGCATCCTCATTCCAGCCCTAAAGGGGCATGGCTTTCACCCTATTGAAGGCACCGATATTGGCGTTTCTGGCATGGGCGGCATGGCTGGCCCGGGCGGTATTTCCATTCAAGTGCCCGAAGATGAGGCGGAGGACGCGCAGTTGCTCGCCGAAGCCTTGTTGGCGGATATTGTCGCTAAGTAGGGCTTTATTTTTCCCCTTGCATCAATTAAGCACCATCGCGTGCGGCCATCGCCGCATGTTCGCCACATTCGTTGGGGCATGAAGACACAATTGAAATGCTCAATGCAGGTTGAAACGGTTTTAAGGTTTTGCCGCTAAGGTTGGGCACTCGCGCGGGGGCGCAAAGGAGCTAAATGATGAATTTTGATGTTAAGCTGTTGGCAATGGGCGCAAGCTTGTCTGCGCTGTTGGTCCTTTCTGCTTGCACGTCAACCTCCTCTCCCTTCGCCTCACGTTCCACTTCCAGTCAACCACCTGAGCAATTGACGCCGGTTGATAATGGGTCCGTGAATAAGTCTTCTTTGCCGCCGGTGGGCCAGGAGCCAACGGGCAATGGTGAAATTTCAACGACGGCGAATGCAGACGCGACATTTTCCGATGACCAGTTTGCAAATGATACAGAGAACCTGTTCGGGGATACGGATCCTTCATTCGTTTCTCTAGATGATCTGAATGAAAACACAAATGTGGCGGGTCGTGACCTTACTGGGCCTTTGACCATTTTGAAGTTGCTTGGCGTTTGGACAGTTCAATCGGGCGAAGAAACCTGTCGTTTGAACCTGACGCAATCTGCAAAAGGCGCAACAGGTCGTTATCGCGCCTCGTCACCGGGCTGTGCTGTTCCAGCGATTGCAGCGGTGAGTTCATGGCAGCTAACGGGTAATCAAGTGCAGTTGTTTAACGAAGCGGGTCAGTTGATCGGCGCCTTGCTGCAAAATGGTGATCGTTTTGTTGGCACAATGGTTGGCGGCCAAGGCATCTCGATGGTTGGCTAATGAGCAATAGCGCCGACATTGTTCATCTCAATAGCGAAGAGGGCAGCGTTGGCGCTGCCTATCAGGCGCTAATAGCAGATGGCGTGTTACAGCCTGATCATCAGCAAGCCAAGTGTGTTGCCGCTTTGGACCATGTGCGCGCAGGCGTGGATGCACCAAAACAAAAAGCCTCGCTATTTTCCAAACTTGCGGGTCGCGACAAAGGTGCGCCTTTCACCAAAGGGCTTTATGTCTGGGGGGATGTGGGGCGCGGTAAAACCCTTTTAATGGATATGTTTTTTGATGCGGTCAAAGAGCCGCGCAAACAACGGGTGCATTTCCACGAGTTTATGGATGAAGTGCATAATCGCATTTCGGCCTTTCGCAAAAGTGATAACAAAGAGAAATCGGGTGATCCAATCCCTTACGTGGTTGCGCCGATAATCGAAAAGGTTCGGCTTTTGTGTTTTGACGAGTTTCACGTCAATGACATTACCGATGCGATGCTTTTAAAGCGCCTATTTGAAAAGCTGTTTGACGCGGGCATCACCGTTGTTGCGACGTCGAATGTGGTCCCGGACCAGCTTTATAAGAATGGGCTTAATCGGCAATTGTTCTTGCCTTTTATTGACCTGCTGCTTGAACATGCTGACGTGCTCAATTTGGCATCGCAAACCGACTATCGTCGCCAAAAACTTGAAACACAGCCGGTGTTTTTCTTCGGGCCAGAAAATGAAACGCGTTCTGGCATCGATCAAGCTTGGCATACCCTAACTGGCGGTATGGAAGCGGATCCGCATCATATTGATCTGATGGGCCGTGACTTTGTTGTGCAGCGGCACTTTATGGGGGCGGCGCGATTCGGCTTTAAGGAGCTTTGCGAGGCACCGCTGGGCGCACGAGACTATTTGCGCCTTTCCCACCATTTCCATACTTTTGTCCTTGAAAATATCCCTCGTTTTGACCGCGCGCGCTCCGATGCGGCGAAGCGGTTCATTTTGTTGATCGATACACTTTATGATCGTGGGGACAAATTGGTGGCCTCTTTCGAGATGGATTTGGACGCTTTAAGTCTTGATGATAAAACGGCTTTTGAGTTCCAGCGGACGATCTCCCGGCTGATCGAAATGCAGTCTAAAGACTATTTGGCGGCACCACGAAAAGATGCTGCGGAATAATGGCTTTGGCCGAATTCGCCCTGTAATCCCCCATTAGTATGAATTGTTAGACGAACGGGTCACTTGCGCACCTGTAACTATGGGGGTAAGGAGGGTCAGGAAAAACTCAACTTTACCTATAGGGAAACTTCACAAATGGCTCGCAAAAAAATTGCGCTGATCGGTGCAGGTCAGATCGGTGGCACGCTCGCACATCTCGCGGCATCAAAGGAACTTGGTGACGTTGTATTGTTCGACATCGTTGATGGTGTACCACAAGGCAAAGCGCTCGATCTTGCACAGACATCTGCCGTTGATGGTTTTGACAGCAATCTAAAAGGCACTTCTGAGTATAAAGATATTGCCGGTGCTGACGTCGTTATCGTAACCGCTGGTGTGCCGCGCAAGCCTGGCATGAGCCGCGATGATTTGCTTGAGATCAACCTTAAAGTGATGGAGCAAGTTGGTGCAGGTATCGCCAAATATGCACCAGACGCATTTGTGATCTGTATCACTAATCCGCTTGATGCGATGGTTTGGGCGCTGCAGCGTTTCTCTGGTCTTCCAGCAAATAAAGTTGTGGGCATGGCGGGCGTTTTGGATAGCTCACGTTTCCAACATTTCATTGCTGACGAGTTCAATGTTTCGATTAAAGACGTAACGGCATTTGTGATGGGCGGACACGGCGACACCATGGTGCCGTTGACACGCTACTCAAATGTTGCTGGTGTGCCTTTGACTGATTTGGTCAAAATGGGCTGGATCACTAAAGAGCGTTTGGAAGAAATCGTTCAGCGCACACGTGATGGCGGTGCTGAAATTGTTGGTTTGCTGAAGACAGGTTCTGCTTTTTACGCGCCTGCTGCATCTGCGATTGCAATGGCTGAAAGCTACCTAAAAGACCAAAAACGCGTACTTCCATGTGCAGCTTACCTAAAAGGTGAGTTCGGCGTTAAGGGAATGTATGTGGGTGTTCCTGTAGTACTTGGTGCCGATGGTGTTGAGCGCGTCGTTGAAGTGACATTGAACAAGTCTGAACAAGCAATGTTCGACAAGTCAGTGGGCGCGGTTGATGGCCTTGTTGAAGCTTGTAAGAAGATTGCGCCTAAACTGGCGTAATTGGACGCATCATAGAACAAAATCGCTAACCAAAGCGGAGTGACGCGATGAATATTCATGAATATCAGGCCAAGAAACTATTGGCCTCCTTTGGTGCGCCAATCGCCAAAGGGATTCCGATCTTCTCGAAAGAAGAAGCCAAAGCGGCAGCGGAAGAACTTGGTGGCCCATTGTGGGTGGTGAAAAGCCAAATCCACGCAGGTGGTCGCGGCAAAGGTAAATTCAAAGAATTGCCAGAAGATGCAAAAGGCGGCGTTCGCTTGGCATTTTCTATGGACGAAATGCAAGCCCATGTTGATGAGATGTTGGGCAACACATTGGTGACCAAGCAAACTGGCCCAGCCGGCAAGCAAGTCAACCAGCTTTATATTGAAGATGGTGCTGACATTGAGCGCGAGCTTTATTTGTCAATCTTGGTTGATCGCACAACTGGCCGCGTGGCTTTTGTTGCATCAACTGAAGGCGGCATGGACATTGAAGCTGTTGCTGAAGAAACACCTGAAAAGATCCACACGCTTCCAATTGATCCAGACGCTGGCGTTACGGCTGATGATGCAGAAAAAATCTGTGCGTCATTGGAACTTGACGGCGTTGCAAAAGAAGATGGGATGAACCTTTTCCCAATTCTTTATAAGGCGTTTGTTGAAACGGATATGGCGCTTTTGGAGATCAACCCGTTGATCGTGATGAAAGATGGCCGTTTGCGGGTTTTGGATGCAAAAGTATCCTTCGACAATAATGCAATGTTCCGTCATCCAGATATTGCTGAATTGCGTGATCTGACCGAAGAAGACGAAAAAGAGATTGAAGCAAGTAAATATGATCTTGCTTACATCGCTTTGGACGGCACGATCGGTTGTATGGTGAACGGCGCTGGTTTGGCAATGTCTACAATGGACATCATCAAATTGTACGGTGAAGAGCCTGCAAACTTCCTCGACGTTGGCGGTGGCGCGAACGCAGAGAAAGTAACAGCAGCGTTTAAGATCATTACAGCTGACCCGAGCGTTAAGGGCATTTTGGTGAACATTTTCGGCGGCATTATGCGCTGTGATGTGATCGCTGAAGGTGTGTTGACCGCGGTGAAAGAAGTTGGCTTGCAAGTGCCACTTGTGGTGCGTTTGGAAGGCACAAAGGTTGCGGAAGGCAAAAAGCTCATTGAAGAGAGCGGCCTGAACGTGATCCCAGCGGATGATCTGGATGATGCAGCGCAGAAAATTGTTGCTGCAGTGAAGGGGGCATAACCAATGTCTATTTTGATCGATAAAGACACAAAAGTATTGGTTCAAGGCCTTACAGGTAAAACCGGTACATTCCACACTGAGCAAGCACTTGCCTATTATGGCACACAGATGGTTGGCGGCACGCACCCTAAAAAGGGTGGCGAAAAGTGGACATCTGGCGTTGATGGATCTGAGTTGCCAATCTTTGCAACCGTTGCAGAAGGCAAAGAGCAAACAGGTGCAAACGCATCTGTTATCTATGTGCCACCTGCTGGTGCAGCTGCTGCGATTTTGGAGGCGATTGAAGCTGAAGTTGAGTTGATCGTATGTATCACTGAAGGCGTGCCCGTTATGGACATGGTGAAAGTGAAACGTGCGCTTGAGAAATCTAATTCACGCTTGATCGGCCCGAACTGCCCAGGTGTTTTGACACCTGAAGAGTGCAAAATCGGCATTATGCCCGGTAACATCTTCCAAAAAGGCTCTGTGGGAATTGTGTCTCGTTCAGGCACTTTGACTTATGAAGCGGTGTTCCAAACAACCAATGCTGGCCTTGGTCAAACAACGGCTGTTGGTATTGGTGGTGACCCGGTTAAGGGCACTGAGTTTATCGACATGCTAGAGATGTTCCTGGCTGATGATGCCACTGAAAGCATCATCATGATTGGTGAAATTGGCGGTTCTGCAGAAGAAGAAGCTGCGCAATTCATCATGGATGAAGCCAAGAAAGGCCGCTCTAAGCCAATGGCTGGCTTTATAGCGGGTCTAACGGCGCCTCCAGGCCGCACAATGGGTCACGCTGGTGCGGTGATTTCTGGCGGCAAAGGCGGCGCAGAAGATAAGATTGCGGCAATGGAAGCAGCGGGCATTAAAGTTTCGCGCTCACCAGCCAAAATTGGTGAAACCCTTTTGGAAGTTCTCAAGGGTTAGCAAGAGTAATATCGCGCGCGATTTAGCGTTAATCGAAACCTAACGCATCGCGCGCGATACTAAATGACTATCATCGGTAATTTTAGCCGATCTGTTTATGCCCTTGATAGTTGAGGGTATTTGGATAAGGGGACGACGAGGCCACTCCTCGCCAGGCAAGTCATGACACGACAAGAACAGAACTCTGCGTTTCTGCTCACTTCCTTCCTTGATGGAGGCAATGCGGGCTATATCGAAGAGCTATATGCGAAATTTCAAGAAAACCCCGCCAATGTTGATGAAACGTGGCGGTCTTTTTTTGGCTCACTGGATGATGATGCACTAGACGTCATCAAAAGCGCAAAGGGTCCATCTTGGGCGCGCAAGGATTGGCCAAAGGCTGAAAGCGGCGAACTGGTTTCTGCGCTTGATGGTGACTGGGGCGAGTTGGAAGCCAAGTCAACCAAGGCGGTTGCCACAAAGGCAAAGGCAGAAGGGCGCGATCTTACATCTGCAGATGTTCAGCAAGCGACACGCGATTCCATCCATGCGATTATGATGATCCGCGCATACCGGATGCGGGGACACCTACATGCCGATCTTGATCCGCTTGGATTGGCGGTTTTGGAAGAAGCACCAGAACTTGATCCGGCAAGCTATGGCTTTACGCCCGCCGATTATGAGCGCAAGATTTTCATCGATAATTATCTAGGGTTGGAATATGCAACAATCCCAGAAATGATCGACATTTTGAAGCGGACTTATTGTTCGACTTTTGCCATCGAATTTATGCACATTTCTGACCCTGACGAAAAGGGTTGGTTGCAAGAGCGTATCGAAGGTCCAGACAAAGAGATCGCCTTCACGAAAGAAGGTCGAATTGCCATTTTGAAGAAACTAATCGAAGCGGAAGGCTTTGAGAAGTTTTTGGATGTGAAATATACCGGCACCAAGCGTTTTGGTCTTGATGGTGGCGAAAGCTTGATCCCAGCCCTTGAGCAGATCATCAAGCGCGGCGGCGCAATGGGCGTCAAAGACATTGTTCTGGGCATGGCACACCGTGGTCGTTTGAACGTGTTGACGCAAGTGATGGGCAAACAGCATCGTGCCTTGTTCAACGAGTTCAAGGGCGGCTCTGCCGTTCCTGATGATGTTGAAGGTTCAGGCGATGTGAAATATCACCTTGGCGCTTCATCAGACCGCGAGTTTGATGACAACAAGGTTCACTTGTCTCTGACCGCTAACCCATCACACCTTGAAATTGTGAACCCAGTTGTTTTGGGCAAAGCGCGTGCCAAGCAAGATCAGCATAATGCGGAAAATGGCATTTTCATCCCGCCAAAGAAAGTTGATCGCTCATCTGTTTTGCCATTGTTGTTGCACGGTGATGCGGCATTTGCAGGACAAGGCGTTGTCGCTGAATGTTTTGGTTTGTCGGGCCTTAAAGGTCACCGGACAGGTGGTTCGATTCACTTTGTGATCAACAACCAAATCGGCTTTACAACTGCACCAAAGAATTCGCGTTCTTCGCCATATCCAACCGACGTGGCGAAAATGATCGAAGCGCCTGTATTGCACGTAAATGGCGATGATCCAGAAGCGGTTGTGTTTGCAGCGAAAGTGGCGATCGAATTTAGGCAGAAATTCCACAAGCCTGTGGTCATTGATATGTTCTGCTACCGTCGTTTTGGGCACAATGAAGGCGACGAACCTTCATTTACACAGCCTGAAATGTACAAACGCATTCGTGCGCATCGTTCAACCTTGCAGATTTATGCGGATCGTTTGGTTGCAGAAGGTGTTTTGACCGCTGACGAAGTCGATCGCATGATCGAGGATTGGCGCAATCACCTACAAGGCGAATTTGATGCCGGCGATGAGTACAAACCAAACAAAGCCGATTGGTTGGATGGGGCATGGAAAAACCTGTCTTTGGCTGAGGATGGTGCACGGCGTGGCAACTCTGGTGTGGATGTTGATAAGCTCCGCTCAGTTGGTAAAAAGATTACTGAAGTGCCCGAGGGTTTCAGCGCACATAAAACCATCAAACGTTTTATGAACAATCGCCGTAAGGCCATTGACGCGGAAGCGGGCATTGATTGGGCATTGGCAGAAGCTTTGGCGTTTGGATCTTTGGTGACCGAAGGGCATCCGGTTCGTTTGTCAGGTCAAGATTGTGAGCGGGGCACATTCTCGCAACGCCACACGGTGATCCATGACCAGGAAACAGGTGCGCAGTTTACCCCGCTGAACAATATTGACCCAGGGCAAGCACGCTATGAAGTGATCAACTCAATGTTGTCCGAAGAAGCGGTGCTTGGATTTGAGTATGGCTATTCGCTCACAGAGCCAAACGCGTTGACCATTTGGGAAGCGCAATTTGGTGACTTTGTGAACGGCGCGCAGGTGTTGATTGATCAGTTTATTTCATCGGGCGAACGCAAGTGGTTGCGGATGTCAGGTTTGGTGGTGATGCTTCCTCATGGTTATGAAGGGCAGGGCCCAGAACACTCATCAGCTCGTCTGGAACGTTATTTGCAGCTTTGTGCGGAAGACAATATGCAAGTGGCCAACTGTACGACACCAGCGAACTACTTCCATATTTTGCGCCGCCAACTAAAGCGTGATTTCCGCAAGCCGTTGTTGTTGATGACACCAAAGAGTTTGCTGCGCCACAAGCGTTGTGTATCCACTTTGGAAGAGTTGGGACCAAACAGCACATTCCACCGTTTGCTGTGGGATGACGCAGAGGCGCCGAACGGCCACACAGACATCAAGCTGCAATCAGACGATAAAATCCGTCGTGTGATCCTATGTTCGGGCAAGGTCTATTTTGACCTGCTTGAGGACCGGGAAAAACGCGGCATTGACGATGTCTATTTGATGCGTCTTGAGCAGCTTTATCCGTTCCCAGCTAAAGCGTTGCATGACGAATTATCTCGTTTCAAAAACGCTGAAGTTGTCTGGTGCCAAGAAGAGCCGAAAAATATGGGTGCTTGGTTCTTTATCCAGCCATATGTGGAATGGGTGCTTGAGCAAATGGATCGTGCAGGCGAACGTCCACGTTATGTGGGTCGTGCAGCTTCTGCATCGACAGCAACAGGTTTGATGCGAACACACTTGGCGCAGTTGCAAGCCTTCTTGGATGAGGCATTTGCTGAATAATTGACAACAGAGTTTAGATAGGAAATTCGAACAAAATGTCTGTTGAAATTCGAGTGCCCACTCTTGGCGAGAGCGTGACAGAAGCCACGATTGGGCAATGGTTCAAAAAACCGGGCGATGCCGTAAAAGCAGACGAACCGGTGGTTGAACTGGAAACGGATAAGGTGACAATTGAGGTGCCTGCACCTGCCGGTGGCGTTTTGGAAGCGATTAGCTTTCAAGAAGGCGAAACGGTAGAAGTAGGCGCACTAATTGGTGCCATTGCTGATGGTGAAGAAGCACCAGCGGCAGAACAAAGTCAAAACGAGCAAGAAACAAGCGAGGCCAACATGGCGAGCGATGATAAAAATGATGCAGCGCCAGTAGATATTGTGGTGCCAGTAGCGGGCGAATCTGTTGTTGAGGCAGATGTTGGTGAGTGGTTCAAAAAGGTCGGCGATCGCGTCGAGCTTGATGAAGCAATTGTGGAGCTTGAAACCGATAAAGCCGCGATGGATGTGTCTTCTCCTGTTGCAGGTACGGTGATCGAGATTTTGGCCGAAAGCGGCGAAACTGTTGAAGTGGGCGCTTTGCTTGCTCGTGTGCAGCCTGGTGAAGGCGGCGCGGTTGCGGCAGCCGCTCCTGCGCCAGCGACCAAGGAAGAAGCACCAGCTGCAGCGCCCGCATCGAGCGGCACTGAAATGCCACCTGCGCCTTCCGCTTCAAAAATGATGGCTGAGAAAAACATCGACCCAGCAAGCCTGACCGGTTCTGGCAAACGTGGTCAGGTCTTGAAAGAAGATGTGATTGCTGCGGCGGCAAGTATTGGATCAACGGCTGTTGCGACAACTTCGAGCGCGCCAGCACCAGTGCGCGCACCGTCAAATGCTGATGATGCACCGCGTGAAGAGCGGGTGAAGATGACCCGCTTGCGCAAGACTATTGCGACGCGCTTGAAAGAAGCTCAGAACACCGCAGCGATGTTGACCACCTTTAACGAAGTGGACATGAAGCCGGTGATGGACCTGCGCAAATCCTACAAGGATTTGTTTGAGAAAAAGCACGGCGTCAAGCTTGGCTTTATGGGCTTTTTCGCCAAAGCGGTGTGCCACGCGCTTAAAGAAATCCCAGCCGTGAACGCTGAGATTGATGGCAGTGACCTGATCTATAAAAACTACGCACATATTGGTGTGGCAGTTGGCACAGATAAGGGGCTTGTGGTGCCGGTTGTGCGTGATGCGGACCAGATGTCAATTGCTGAGATTGAGCAAGAAATTGGTCGTTTGGGTCGTGCAGCGCGTGATGGCGAACTCTCCATGGCGGACATGCAGGGTGGTACATTCACCATTTCAAATGGTGGTGTTTACGGCTCTTTGATGTCGACCCCAATTCTTAATGCGCCACAATCTGGTATCTTGGGCATGCATAAAATCCAAGAGCGTCCTGTTGTTGTGAATGGTGAAGTGGTTGTGCGTCCAATGATGTATTTGGCGCTTTCTTATGACCACCGCATTGTTGATGGCAAGGAAGCGGTGACGTTTCTTGTACGCATCAAAGAGAGCTTGGAAGATCCGCAGCGTCTGGTTTTGGATCTGTAAGTCATTCAAACGCGCTGCCTGTGGGTAGGCAGCGCGTTTGCTCCTCTACACCAACCAAAAATAAGGCGAAATCAATTCGCCAATTCATCGGGTTTATATTCTTTACGAGGCAATTATGTCGGACAAATTTGATCTCACCATTATTGGTACTGGCCCTGGCGGCTATGTTGGCGCAATCCGCGCAGCACAATTGGGCATGAAGGTGGCCGTTGTTGAAAAGCGCGCGACACATGGCGGCACCTGCTTGAACATTGGCTGTATTCCATCAAAAGCGTTGCTGCATGCCTCCGAGCTGTTTGAAGAAGCAAACCACACATTTGCAAAATTGGGCATTCAGGTTGAGCCAGAGTTGAACCTTGGCGATATGCTCAAGCACAAGGACGACACGGTCAAATCAAACACTACCGGCATTGAGTTCTTGCTCAAGAAAAACAAAATTACTGCGTTTCTCGGTCTTGGCACCATTGAAGCACCGGGCAAAGTGAAAGTCACTGCGGATGATGGTTCAACACAGACCATTGAGACCACAAATATCGTGATCGCAACGGGTTCAGATTCAGCCAACTTGCCGGGCATTGAAATTGACGAAGAGCGGGTTGTGACCTCAACCGGTGCTTTGGAGCTTAAAGAGGTGCCAAAGAAACTGCTCGTTGTGGGTGCAGGTGTAATTGGATTGGAGCTTGGCTCGGTTTGGTCGCGCTTGGGCGCAGAGGTCACAGTTGTTGAATATCTTGATCGCATCCTTCCGGGTATGGACAGCGAGATTGCCAAAAACTTCCAACGCACTTTGAAAAAGCAGGGCTTCAAATTCAAGCTTGGCACAAAGGTAACCGGTGTAGACAAGTCTGGCGATGTTCTCAAAGCAACTGTTGAGCCAGCCGCTGGCGGCGACGCCGAAGAAATCGAAGCAGATGTGATTTTGGTGGCGATTGGTCGTACACCATATACGCAGGGCTTGGGTCTTGAAGCTGTTGGCGTTGAACTTGATGAGCGCGGTCGGGTGAAAACAGACGCGCATTATAAGTCAAATGTTGATGGCATTTATGCCATTGGCGACGTGATTGTTGGACCGATGCTTGCGCACAAAGCAGAAGATGAAGGCGTAGCAATTGCTGAGATTTTGGCAGGTCAAGCCGGTCACGTGAATTATGGTGTGATCCCAGGTGTTGTTTACACCAACCCAGAAGTGGCTTCCGTTGGTCAAACCGAAGATGACGTTAAAGAAGCTGGCATCGATTATAAAATCGGCAAATTCAACTTCACCGCCAACGGTCGTGCAAAAGCCATGCTTTCAACCGACGGCTTTGTGAAGATCATCGCGGACAAAAACACTGATCGAGTGCTCGGCGCACATATTATCGGTAAAGGCGCTGGCGAAATGATCCATGAGCTAGCGGTGTTGATGGAGTTTGGCGGTTCGGCTGAAGATTTGGCCCGAACATGTCATGCGCATCCAACCATGTCCGAAGCGGTTCGCGAAGCTGCGCTTGGTTGTGGCGATGGGACAATTCACATGTAGACATTGAGCTTCAGCTCAATTGGTGTTTAAAAAGAAGTGCCGGGGTTCTCCGGCACTTTTCTTTTTTGGAGGTGAATATGGTTCAGCTGCCAACGCTTGCTCAGATAGAAGCCCGCTATCGTGACTTGGAGGGCCAAGTGTTGCACACGCCTACAGTGCAAGCAGCGTCTGCCAAACTGGCGAACATTTTGGGACCGGGTCTCTTCCTTAAGCAAGAGCTTTTTCAATATACGGGCACGTTTAAAGCGCGTGGCGCACTATCAGTTGTCAGCACCTTGGATGAAGCGCAACGGGCCAATGGCATTACGGCGGTAAGCGCTGGCAATCATGCCATTGCGGCCAGTTGGGCGGCGCGCAAAGCAGGCATCAGCGCAAAAGTTGTGATGACCAAAACCGCCAACCCGCTGCGCATTGAACGCTCAAAAGCAGAAGGCGCAGAAGTCATTTTGTGCGATGATATTGCCGCCGCCTTTGCAGAAGTGCAGCGCTTAGAAAAAGAAGAAGGGCGCACCTTTGTGCATCCATTTGAAGGGCCGCACACAACATTGGGTGCAGCAGGCGTTGGCCTTGAATTGATGCGGGATGTGAAAGACCTTGAAGCTGTGATCGTTTCAATTGGCGGAGGCGGTTTGATTTCAGGCGTTGCAGCGGCAGTGAAATTAATCAATCCAGATTGCAAGGTCTATGGGGTAGAGCCAGAGGGCGCAGCGTCCATGAGTGCGTCGCGCAAAGCAAATGAACCGGTGAAGATGGATGAGATTAACACCATCGCCGATAGTCTCGCGCCACCATATTCGTTGCCTTACAGTTTTGCACTCAATCAGGCGTTTGTGGACGAAGTGATCACGATATCGGACGATCAGATTTGTGCCGGGCAAGCGCTCTACCAAGAAGAGTTGAAATTGGCGGTTGAACCTGCCGCCGGCGCCACGTTGGCTGCAGCGCTTGGGCCACTACGCATTAAGGTGGCTGGCAAACGCCATGCGCTTATTGTGTGCGGTGCCAATATTGATAGCCAAACCTACGCAGAACAAATCTTGCGTGGGCAAGCGAATATGACCGAACTGCTAGGTTAGCAATTTTAACGTTGCAATTGCCACAAATCTAAGGATGATAATGCGCTTTGATTTGAATACTTTTTAAAGTGAGAATCTATGCGATTGAAAGCGAATGTCCGCGCCCTACGGATTGTTGGGAATATTCTTGCAATACTATCCTTGCTGACCGTTTCCTCTAACGTTTTTGCAACATTTAAGATTATGGATGGAGTTCACGATTACTTGCTGCAACCTGGTGGTGAAGCGATTAGAAATAGTCTTTTTGTAAGCTTTTACAGCACAGCTCTTGCTCCCATTTTCCTCAATATTTTAGGGATATTCCTTGCTTGGAAGCTTTTTCACATGTTCCTCGACATGTACGAGGCTATGGCGCAGATGCAGGCGAAACTGATTTGCGAAGATCGCTAAAAGTAAAAATCCCGGCGATTGGCCGGGATTTCTTATTCATCAATTTTGAAAATCCAAAACTAACGCTGCAACTCCACGCGCTCAACCGCGTAACCGGCATTGCGGAAGCCTTCGACTAGTCCGGTTTCACCGATCAGGTGCAATGCGCCAACCGCAATGAAGCTTGGGCCCTCTTCGTGCAGGGCAACAGCTTTTTCCACCATGCCTTCATTGCGGATATCGAGTAGCTCGCGTTGGAAGCTGAGCAAATCGGCTTCGCCATCTTTTAGGGTGTGTGAATAGTGCATCATCAATGGTAGCATCGCGCCGATTTCTTCTGACACGTAAAGCTCTGATGCTGTTTGAAGCACATCATCAAAGATACCTTGTTCGTGCTGTATTGCGGCGTCTTCCAAAGACTTGAGGAAGAAGGTTTCATCAATGGCGTTGATGGCGCGGAATTGCTGTTCAACAGTTTCCAGCCCGACAACTTTAAGGTCAGCTTCGCGGGCTTTAATCTCAAGTACACGGTCTAAGAAGGAAAACTCAGACACACCATTTTCAATGTCACACAGGCTGTTGGCCAATAGTGAAGCAGAGAGCCAAGGTTGCATTGGGTCGATCTGGTCAAAATCAGAACCGCGCTGATTGAGTAGCTGATCCACCACTTCAACCGTATGCGGATCAAGTTGATCGCTCAGCTTCTCGCCATTTTGCTGGAACATCATTTCAGGGTTCTTACCCATGATGAGACCCATCTCATAGGCGGTTGTTTCCCAGTCCAATTCTCCGGCATAGGTTTTGGATGACAGCAGCGCAGTTTCTACATTTTTTGCCAAAGTAGTGATGCGTGGGTCGGACTTGTGCATGGTGCCGAAAATGTATGAGACGTGTGCGTCGTCTTCGTGGCTCACACGCCAAAAAATGCCTTCGCCATTTACGGTCGCATCTGCTTGCGCTTTGATTTTGGCGTAGCTTGAGGGGTCAGCTTGCTGCATCTCTTGATAAAGATTTGTGTAAGTGCAGGCTGAGCTGGCCAGTGCCGTTTGGCTGGTCAGCGTTGCGGTAAGTGCGAGGGCGGTGCCTAGGATTGTTTTGAGCATATGTATTTCCAAAAAAATTGCGAATCGACCTTTGAACCCATGTTGGGGCTGCAAGATGGCAATGCAATGGCGTTAATGACGGTTAGGACGGAAATTGAACTTTTCGTGCGGCGGCTTCCTTGGCGCGTCGATCCATTTGGGTGAAACTGATCACCCCGATCAACACCATTGCCGCGCCTGCTGCATGCCAGAGCGTAAAGGGTTCGCCCAAAATCGAAACCGCCAAACCAATGGTCACCAATGTTGAGATGTTGCCAATGACCGCCGTTGGTTCGGGTCCCACCATGCCGATGCTTATCGAAATTAGATAGGCTGGGATCACCGTTGAGATGGTGGCGACCGCAAACATGAGCATCATCGCACGCGGTGGCAGTATAAGGTCGGACAAATCATTGACCAAGAAGAAGTGAATGATCACCACCACGCCCGCCGCCGTCATGGCAATTGAGGTAAACAGCCGTGCGCCGATCCGATCTATGTGCGGTTTGGCCAGAATTTGATAGATCGCGTAGGAGAGCGCAGCACCAAGCACCAAAAGCGAGCCGATAATGGTTGAGCGTCCGTCGATCTGTAGATCGCGGGCAAAGATCAATGCCAAGCCGCCATAAGAAATGAAAAGCGCCGCTAGCATTTTTGCATTAAGTGGTCGGCCCTGAAAAATCGCGCCGATCAGCACTACAAAAATTGGATAGGTGAGCAAGATCAAACGATCAAACTGCGCCGAAATGTAGGTTAGCCCTGCAAAGTCGAGATATGAGGCTAGGTAGTATCCCAGCGCGCCAATGGCCCCAACAGTAACTAGCGCTTTGCCAGTAAGCAATTTGCCCTCTGTTTCGGCGACGCGGCGGCGATAGCCGAAATAGCCGATCAGAATAAAAAATGGCAGCGCGATAATCATGCGCCATGTCAGGGTCGTGATCGCGTCCACATCTTCAATGAGCGCCAGCTTGATCAGAATGCCTTTGGTTGCAAAAAAGCTCGCGCCCAATGCGCCGATTAAATAGCCAAGGATGATCTTGTTGCTCGAGGTGGTGGACATAAATTGCCTATTTGGATTGGTGGATGATCAAATCGCGCACAAATTGTGTGCCCAATTCTACTTGCGATAATTCGATAAATTCGTCTGGCTTGTGCGCTTGGTCAATGGAACCGGGGCCACAGACGATGGTGGAAAATCCGCCATCATTCTGGAACTGTCCAGCCTCTGTGCCATAGGGTACGCCAATAGTTTGGTTTTTGCCTGCAACACGCATGGCCAAGCTTTTGGCTTCATCATCTTCTGGTGCGGCGAAGCCTGGCGTCCACACCACTTTTTGCGTGATAGAACAGTCTTTATGTTTGGCTTTCATCTCGGCTTCAAGCTCACCAATTAGCGCATCAATGCGGCCAACGATGCTTGCGTGGTCTTCTTGCGGCAGCACGCGATAATCATAAGTGAAGATACAATCGCGGGCGACGATATTGTCGGCGATGCCACCATTCACTTTGCCCACATTGAGCGTTGAGTGATTGGGTGACAGTGGCAGACCCGGATAGGGGTTGGCTAGAAGTTCATCGTGCAGATCATTGATGAAATTGATGATCTTTGCCGCATAGCGGGTAGCGCTGACGCCCAGATGGGTTTGGCTTGAATGGGCTTCAAGCCCACGTACATGGATGGTTGAGGCGTAGACGCCCTTGTGCATTTCGGCCACTTGCATGTCAGTGGGTTCGCCAACGATCACCGCATCGATGCGTGGCAGCTTGGCCGCCATTTCCTTGATCATAAAAGGCGCGCCCAAACAGCCCAATTCTTCATCATAGGAAAGGGCAATATGGATTGGGCGTTTAAGGTTGGCTGCAAGCATTTCGGGGACGAGGGCAAGGGCGATGGCGCAAAAGCCTTTCATGTCGCAGGTGCCGCGGCCGTAAAGTCGGTTGTCTTTCTCGACCACTTCAAACGGGTTAGTTGACCAGTCTTGATCGTCAACCGGGACCACATCGGTGTGCCCGCTCAGGATAATGCCGCCTGCAACATTGGGGCCGATGGTGGCGTAAAGGTTGGCCTTTGCCCCATCCTCGTTTGGCACCAGGTGGCTTTCAATACCATGATCTGCCAAATAGGCGCGTACATCTTCGATTAGACCAAGGTTTGATTTTGAAGAAACCGTATCGTGCGCCACAAGGCGCGCAATCATGGCTTTGACATGTTCCATTGTTCAACTCCGATGCGAAGGGTTTGGTGACAACACCAAAAGGACAGAGCACCAGACTAGCGCCAAAGAATACGAACTGCCAATGGCATTTTTGTTGAATTCGTTCGCTGGTTCACGAACTAAGCGCCCATCCGGCACACATACCGACAACGATGAGCATTAAGCCTGCGAAAATGAATGTATTGCCGCCGCGTTGCGCTTGCTTGAGTGAGCGCATGCCAATTTGAGGGGCGAGAACGGATATTGTGCATTTGATGGTTAGGGCGATGCCATAAAGGGTAAGCACTATGCCGGGTCCTGACCATACCTGATGCAGGGTCACGATAAGCAGGGCCGGCCAGAGTTCGAGCGTGAATGTGCGGGTAATGATGGCGGTTTCACCCTTAGCGTGAAGGCGAGTGAAATACTCCTCCCACATGCGCGGTTGCAAGATATGCGATAACCCCATCAGGATGCATGACAAGAACATGATGAACTGAATGGCTGATGTGGCGTCACTTACGAATGGGGCATACATTTCGGTTTCTCCAACCCTTTAGCTGACTAAGCAACAGTAGCTAAAACCCACGCTACTTGCAAATGATTTGCATTTGCGACTATGAAAGCTACGCTGATAGGTTTTTAGGAGACTTTTCGTTCCTGATCCGCAAACACGCTCAGGCCAATCCATTGCTCAATTGTTGATGCGAGTGTTGGATGACCATCAAGAGCAAGCCGCCCAGCTTTGAGTTCTGATTGAATATCAGCATGTCCCATCCAAATGGCAGTCATATCGCGCAAAGACGTTGTGACAATCAGATCAATTTCATATCCGGGGTCAAAGCCGCATAAATCAACCTTAGATTTTTCCACGATCATCCACCAATGGCGTGTTGCATTTGGCAATTCAGGATAGGTGAATTGAATGGTGCAACGGCTTGGCGGCATGGGTTCTGGCCGAAGGTTCCGCCGCATGTCCCACATCAAAAGTGAGGGATCAAGATTGCGCATGGAGAGTTCTGACTGAACCCAGCGTTGGCCCCAATTTCCCATACCAATTATCAGCGGTCGCAGCTCTTCGCCTGCCTCGGATAGATGATACTCAACGATATTGGCGTCGTTTCGTTTGGTTTTTACGATGCCCGCTTTTTCCAACTGTTTCAGTCGTTTTGAAAGAAGCGACGGTGACATGCGCGGTAAGCCACGGCGCAAATCATTAAAGCGGGTTGAACCACACAGCAGCTCACGCACAACCAATGTGGTCCAACGGTTGCACAAAATTTCAGAGGTCATGGAAACCGGGCAGAATTGGCCGTAGCCAATTGGATCGCTCATCTTAGTTCCGATCTGTTTGTTGCTCGGCCACTTGGTTGCGGCACTTCTGTGCGAGCAAAAGAGGGGTAGTACAATTGGTGGACTATCCGTCTTTTCAACATTGCATGAAACTGCCCCAGAACGAAATTTTGCAAGGGGAGAATGCAAATGAACATCAAAATAGCGATCTCGCAAAAGCCACCAAAACTGCTTGATTTAGACGGCACGATTGATCTTTGCGTCGAGATTATCGCCGAAGCGGCGCATGAAGGGGCGAAGCTCACAGTATTTCCAGAATGTTTTTTGCCTGGCTATCCAACATGGATTTGGCGATTGAGGCCTGGCGGCGATATGGGGGTGGGCAATGAAATCCACGCGTTGCTGCGCGAAAATGCTGTTGATGTTGGTCGCGGTGGCCTTGGGCGTATTCAAGATGCGGCAGCGGAGTACGATATGGTTGTAGTTGTCGGCATGAATGAAATTGACAGCGCCTATAGCGGCTCGACGCTTTTTAATTCGGTGGCGATTATTGATGCCAATGGCGAGTTGCTGAACGTGCATCGAAAACTGATGCCAACGAACCCTGAACGCATGGTTTGGGGGGCAGGTGATGCAAACGGATTGCGGGTTGTGGACACCGCCGTTGGGCGTGTGGGTTCTTTGATTTGCTGGGAGAGCTATATGCCTTTGGCGCGCTATGCTTTGTATTCCCAAGATATTGACATCTATGTGGCGCCAACCTGGGACAATGGTGATATTGCCGCCGCGACGGCCAGCCATATTGCACGCGAAGGCGGGTGCTGGGTGTTGCAAACCGCCACGGCCTTAAAGGGCAGCGATGTGCCTGCAGATCTGCCGGGGCGGGAAAATCTGTTTACTGATGACGAGTGGATCAATGCCGGTGATGCGCTGGTGGCCAAACCGGGTGGTGGCATTATTGCTGGGCCAATGCATCAGCAACAGGATATCTTGTACGCCGATATTGATCCCGCGACTGCAAAGAAAAGCCGGAAGGCGCTGGATGTTGCAGGGCATTATGGACGGCATGATTTGTTTAGTCTTGAAATTGACCGCACGCGCAAGGTGCCGGTGAAGTTTAAGGACTAGCTGCGCGGGTGGGCTTTTAGGTAAGCGTCCATAAGTTGGGCCGTGTCGACCTTGGTATAGATCTGGGTGGTGGAAAGTGAAGCGTGGCCGAGCAGTTCTTGGATTGCGCGCAAATCGCCACCGCCTGCCAAAAGGTGGGTGGCAAAGCTGTGGCGCAAGGCATGGGGCGTTGCAGAATTTGGCAAGCCAAAAGCGGAACGCAGTTTTTGCATCTTTAATTGGATCAATCTTGGGTTCAGCGGGCCGCCACGCACACCCCGAAAGATCGGATCATTGTCGCCGGGGTTAAAGGGGCAAAGGCGTTTATACTCATTGATGGCATCATTTATGGCCGCCAAGATCGGCACCATACGGGTTTTGCCGCCTTTACCGAGAATGCGAAGGCCATTTTGCTCTTTTAGATCGTTCTTTGTGAGCGCCAATGCTTCAGATATACGCAAGCCCGCGCCATAACATAATGCCAGTACGGCCACATCGCGTGCTGCGACCCAGGGTTCATCATCCAAAGTCCCCCCTTGATCGATCAGTTTCTTTGCATCAATTGCCGGGAGCGCTTTGGGCAGAGTTTGCTTTTTCTTTGGTGCTTTTATCGCTGCCAAGCTATCGGCCGTGGCGTGACCCTCTTTCTCCAAAAACGAAAAGAAACTTTTGATGCCGGAAAGGCTTCTGGCCATGGTGGCGTTGCCGGCACCATTTTGTCTGCGGGTTGCCATAAAGGCGCGCCAGTCGGACGGGGTAAGCTCTTGCAGGTGCTTGTGCGATACGGGTTCACCCAGATGCGAGGTAAAAAAGGTCAGCATCTGCTCCACATCCCGATCATAGGCCAGCAAAGTCTTGTCGCTGAGTCTGCGCAAAGATGACAATTCATCCTGCCACTGCTCCAGCCAATTGGCGATTTTTTTGGTCTTGTTGATCAAAGGCGTGTTCATGCGCATCAGTTTAGTTGCTTGAGCTTACCAAAATTGAAATCGCCCTCGTTTTTTCGTCGGTCACGAATTAGGCTCTATGACACAAACGATTCTTAGAAAGCATCTGATGGGCCGAATTTCTGCCGACATTGTATCCGTCATGGTCAGCGTTGCTGTTGATAAGCCCTATTCTTATCGGGTCCCTGACGGCATGGATGTGTGCCGTGGGTCCGTGGTGCAGGTGCCATTGGGGCCGCGCAAGGTCATGGGAGTTGTTTGGGGTGAGCCAAAGGATCAAGTGGCGCACAACAGACTAAAAGACATTGATTTGGCGTTTGATACACCTCCTTTGACCGATGAGTTGATGGCGCTGGTTGATTGGATCGCCAAATATACGCTTGCGCAACCGGGAATGGTTTTGCGCGGCGTGTTGCGTTCACCCGAAGCATTTGGCGAAGACAAACCCATTGCGGTGTTCCGGTTCACAGGTGAACTGCCCGATCGCATGACGTCAGCGCGCCAAAGGGTCATTGATGTGATGCAAGATGGGTTCGCCTGGCAAAAGCGCGCTTTGGTCGGTGAGACCGGCGTTAGCCCATCAGTGATTGAAGGCATGGTGAAACTTGGCGTCTTGGAGCAAAGCTTTGTGCCGCCGCCGCCAATTGTTCAACCACCCAACCCAGATCATGCGCCGTTGCAGCTTAATGACGAGCAAAAAGCAGCGCTTGAATTGCTGCGCGAACATAAGCCTGATGAGTTTGGTGTATCGCTTTTGGATGGGGTGACGGGCTCAGGCAAGACTGAAGTGTTCTTTGAGGCCGTGGCGGATTGTTTGCGCGCTGGTCGACAAGCGGTGATCTTGCTGCCTGAAATTGCGCTAACCCATACGTTCTTAAAACGGTTTGAAGATCGTTTTGGCGCACGACCTGGCGAATGGCACTCGGATATGACGCCAGTACAGCGAGCGCGCATGTGGCGGTCAGTTGCGCGGGGCAAAGTTCAAGCGGTGGTTGGCGCACGTTCAGCTTTGTTCTTGCCTTACCCTGATCTTGGGTTGATCGTGATTGATGAAGAACATGATACAGCGTTCAAGCAGGCGGATCGTGTGAATTACCATGCGCGGGATATGGCGGTGGTGCGCGCGCACTTGGCAAAAGCGCGGGTAATCCTATCCTCAGCAACGCCATCAGTTGAAAGTCGCAATAATGCGGATCAAGGTCGCTATGCCCATGTGAAAATGCTGGGGCGCTTTGCCGATGCGAAAATGCCCGACATTACCGCTATCGATATGAAAGAAGATGGGCCAGAAAAGGGTGAGTGGATCGCACCAAAACTGGCGCGAGAGATTTTCTCGGCGCTGGACAAGAAGGAACAGGTTCTGTTGTTCCTTAATCGGCGTGGCTATGCGCCGCTGACCCTTTGTCGGGATTGTGGATACCAATATCAATGCCCTGATTGCTCTGCTTGGCTGGTGGATCATCGCTTCCGTGGCGTTCTGCAGTGTCACCATTGTGGGCATGAAGTGCAAAAGCCGAAAACCTGTAAAGAATGCGGAGCAGAAGATTCTCTCATTCCGATTGGCCCTGGTATCGAGCGTATTGCGGAAGAAGCAGCGCGACGTTTTCCAGAGGCGCGTCGGGTGATCCTTTCCTCGGATATGGGCGGCATTGTTGCGGCGCGAGAGCGGTTCGAAGAAATTGCCCGAGGCGATTATGATCTGATTATTGGCACGCAATTGGTGGCTAAGGGGCACCATTTTCCAAAGTTGAATTTGGTCGGTGTGCTTGATGCAGATTTGGGACTGGCGCATGGTGATCCACGTGCTGCGGAAAAAACATTTCAGATTCTCACCCAAGTGACTGGTCGCGCAGGACGGACCGGAAAAGCGGGGCGCGCTTTTTTGCAAACATATGTGCCAGAACATGCTGTGATGCAGGCAATGGTGTGCGGCGACCGCGAGGCGTTTTACACCCACGAGTTGCGGGCTAGAGAAGCTGCGGGTTTACCGCCATTTGGTCGGTTGGCGGCTTTAATCATTTCAGCGACCGAGCACGATGTGGCGTTTGGGCACGCGCGCGGTCTGGCGGTAATGGCACCAAAAGCGCCGGATGAAGCAAAGTTGAAATTGTTCGGTCCGGCGGACGCGCCAGTTGCAATGGTGCGCGGGCGGCACCGGGTGCGGTTGCTGGTTCAGGCGGATAAACAATTCGATCTGTCGGGATATGTCCGCTATTGGCTCAATGAAGGGCCAAAAGTGACGGGCAATTTGCGCGTTCAGGTCGATATCGATCCGATGAGTTTTTATTGAGCATCTCAGCGTTGGTGAGTTGTTTTGACGCAGTTTTGCATATCGGTTTATCGCCAAAAGCGACGATGGCGGCAAATGGGCAGAAAAGCCCAGTTCAGGTTTGATTTTGTCAAAAAAGCGCGCATTCTTGTGAAATCTTCACAAAATCCCGCATAGGACAAAAGACTCGGGCAATTTCGACATCGAATCTATTGCGCGGCCTAAATGCTTATGGTAGACGGTGCGCGATATCTGAGGAGGGCGGTACCGTCAGCCTCCAAACACCATGAAAATTCGCGCCGGTTTTGCGGGCTATCGCTCGACGGGATTGGTAAAGCGAATTTTTGCAATTGATTGGGGTATAGAGGCTTTGAGCGCACAAAACTCGGTTCTCGTAACTATCGCCCGTCCGTATGCGTCGGCGCTATTTGATTTAGCGTCCGAAGCAAAAGACATTGCGGGTGTTGAAAAGGCCCTTGATGGCCTTTTGAAGCTGATCAATGACAGCCAAGATTTTTCTGACTTTTTGAAGAGCCCAGTGGTTTCTGGTGAAGCAAAAAGCGCTGTCGTTGAGGCGTTGATCAAAAAGGCCAAGCTTAAAGGCCTAACAGCAAATTTCTTAAATCTAGTGGCAAAGAACCAACGTCTGTTCGCGTTGCCACAAATGATTTCACAGTTCAAAGCGTTTGCGGCAAAGGATCGGGGTGAAGTTCACGCCGAGGTAACTTCTGCTCAACCGCTTTCGAAAGCACACCAAGACAGCCTTGCTAAGGCTCTCAAAGAGAAGATTGGTAAGGATGTCACGCTTGAGCAGCATGTGGATGCTGATCTGATTGGCGGACTAATCGTTAAGGTTGGTTCCCAGATGATCGACTCTTCGCTCAAGACGAAATTGACAGCCATGAAGATCGCCATGAAAGAGGTCGGCTAATGGATATTAAAGCTGCAGAAATTTCTGCCATTCTCAAAGATCAAATCAAAGAATTTGGGAAAGAGGCGCAAGTCTCAGAAGTTGGGCAAGTTCTCTCCGTCGGTGACGGTATTGCTCGTGTTTACGGTCTTGACAATGTTCAGGCTGGTGAGCTCGTTGAGTTCCCAGGTGGCATTAAAGGGATGGCATTGAACCTTGAAGCTGACAACGTAGGTGTTGTTATTTTCGGTTCTGACCGTTCTATTAAAGAGGGCGACACAGTTAAGCGTACAGGCGCTATTGTGGACGTTCCAGTTGGTCCAGAGCTTTTGGGTCGTGTTGTTGATGGTTTGGGTAACCCAATTGATGGTAAAGGCCCAATCAAATCAAAGAAACGCGCATTGGTTGACGTTAAGGCGCCTGGCATTTTGCCACGTAAGTCTGTGCACGAGCCAATGTCTACTGGTTTGAAATCAGTGGATGCGATGATCCCAGTTGGTCGTGGCCAGCGTGAATTGATCATTGGTGACCGTCAAACTGGTAAAACAGCGATTGTTCTTGATACTTTCTTGAACCAGAAGCCAGCGCACGATGCAGGCGACGAGAACGAGAAGCTTTACTGTATCTACGTTGCGGTTGGCCAAAAGCGTTCAACTGTTGCGCAGTTCGTGAAGCAGTTGGAAGACGCCGGCGCACTTGAGTACTCAATCGTTGTTGCAGCGACTGCTTCTGATCCTGCGCCTATGCAGTTCTTGGCACCGTTCACCGGTTGTACAATGGGCGAATATTTCCGCGATAACGGTATGCACGCTGTGATTGGTTATGATGACCTTTCAAAGCAAGCTGTAGCTTATCGTCAGATGTCACTTCTTCTTCGTCGTCCACCTGGACGTGAAGCTTATCCTGGTGACGTGTTCTATCTACACTCCCGTTTGCTTGAGCGTTCAGCGAAGTTGAACGAAGATCACGGTTCAGGCTCATTGACTGCGCTGCCGATCATTGAAACACAAGCGAACGACGTTTCTGCTTACATTCCAACAAACGTGATTTCGATCACTGATGGTCAGATCTTCTTGGAAACAGACTTGTTCTTCCAAGGTATCCGTCCTGCTGTGAACGTTGGTTTGTCAGTGTCTCGCGTGGGTTCATCAGCTCAGATCAAAGCGATGAAGCAAGTTGCAGGCTCGATTAAGGGTGAATTGGCCCAGTATCGTGAAATGGCAGCGTTTGCTCAGTTTGGTTCAGACCTTGATGCGGCAACGCAGAAGCTATTGAACCGCGGCGCGCGTCTTGTTGAATTGCTGAAACAGCCTCAGTTCTCACCTTTGAAAACTGAAGAGCAGGTTGCTGTGATTTTCGCCGGTGTTGAAGGCTACATCGATGCTGTTGGCGTACGTGACGTTCAAAAGTTTGAGCAGGGCTTGCTTGGCGCATTGCGCTCTAAGCACAAAGATTTGCTCGGCACGATTGCAAAAGAGAAAGCAATCTCTGACGATACTCGTGAGAAATTGCATGCAGCGATTGGCGGTTACGCCAAGACTTTTGCAGCGTAACTTTTGGTTTTGACAAGGAGCTGAGGTGCTATGCCCTCATTGAAGGACCTTAAAAACCGGATATCTTCGGTCAAGTCGACCCAGAAGATCACTAAAGCAATGCAAATGGTTGCAGCTGCAAAGCTGCGCCGTGCGCAAGAAAATGCTGAA
This sequence comes from Maritalea porphyrae, assembly GCF_030159895.1. Lineage (GTDB taxonomy): Bacteria > Pseudomonadota > Alphaproteobacteria > Rhizobiales > Devosiaceae > Maritalea > Maritalea porphyrae. Next base: position 195,434 of record NZ_BSNI01000002.1, on the reverse strand, counting down.
AGTGCCCGGCCATACGCAGAGCGCATGAATGATGTGCTTGCTGGTTTGGCCGCGGCCTATAAGGGCCGTGAAGGTGCACCGCAGCTGCTTGGTGGAAACGGTAAAGACCAGACACAATTGCTTATCGTTGCATCCGCTGAACGCGGATTGTGCGGTGGCTTCAACTCTTCAATTGCGCGTCTTGCACGTGACCATGCGAATAAGTTGATTGCTGAAGGCAAAACAGTGAAAATTCTTTGCGTTGGCAAAAAAGGACATGACGTGTTGAAGCGTTTGTTCGCCGACCAAATGGAAGATCTGATCACTTTGCGTGAAGTGAAGCAAATTGGGTATTCGAATGCTAAGGAAATTGGCGATCGCGTGCTTGAAATGTTTGACGCTGGTGAGTTTGATGTCGCTACATTGTTCTATTCAAAGTTTAAATCAGTGATCAGCCAGGTGCCAACTGCGCACCAATTGATCCCTGCCTCATTTGATGAGGATGCGGTTTCTGGTGAAGCCACAAACTACGAATATGAGCCAAGCGAAGAAGCTATTTTGGAAGATTTGTTGCCACGTAACGTGTCAGTGCAGATTTTCCACGCATTGCTTGAAAATGCGGCTGGTGAGATGGGTGCCAAAATGTCTGCGATGGACAATGCGACCCGTAACGCTGGCGACATGATCAACAAGCTTGAAATTAGCTACAACCGTCAGCGCCAAGCTCAGATCACTAAAGAATTGATTGAAATTATCTCAGGCGCGGAAGCGCTCTAAGGCAAACGAGGACAGACCATGGCAGCAAAAGCGACAAAGGTCGGACGCATTGCGCAAGTAATTGGCGCGGTGGTGGACGTTGAGTTTGACGATCACCTCCCAGCTATTCTTGATGCGCTGGAAACAGACAATAACGGCAACCGCTTGGTACTTGAAGTGGCTCAGCACTTGGGTGAAAACACCGTACGGACCATCGCGATGGATACATCGGAAGGTTTGGTACGTGGACAAGAAGTTCGTGATACTGGTATCGCGATTTCTATCCCAGTGGGTGAAGAAACTCTTGGCCGGATTATGAACGTTATCGGCGAGCCGATTGACGAAGCTGGTCCGATTAAAACAAAAGAAAAGCGTGCTATCCACCAAGATGCACCTGAATTTGTTGAGCAATCACCAGAAGCTGAAATCCTTGTAACCGGTATTAAGGTTGTGGATTTGCTAGCGCCATATGCGAAGGGCGGTAAAATCGGCCTATTCGGTGGTGCTGGTGTTGGTAAAACAGTTCTTATTCAAGAGTTGATCAACAACGTTGCGAACAATCACGGTGGTTACTCTGTGTTTGCCGGCGTTGGCGAGCGTACACGTGAAGGTAACGACCTTTACTGGGAAATGATTGAATCAGGCGTGAACAAAGAAAAAGGCGGCGCAGGTTCGAAATGTGCCCTTGTGTTCGGTCAGATGAACGAACCCCCAGGAGCGCGTGCTCGTGTGGCTTTGACAGGTTTGACTATTGCGGAACAGTTCCGTGATGAAGGTCAGGACGTATTGTTCTTCGTTGATAACATCTTCCGCTTTACACAAGCTGGTTCAGAAGTGTCAGCCTTGTTGGGTCGTATTCCTTCAGCTGTGGGTTACCAACCTACATTGGCGACCGACATGGGTGCCATGCAGGAACGTATTACGACAACTTCAAAAGGTTCTGTTACTTCAGTGCAAGCCGTTTACGTGCCTGCCGATGACTTGACCGATCCGGCGCCTGCAGCAACATTTGCTCACTTGGACGCGACAACCGTTTTGAACCGTGCGATCTCTGAAAAGGGTATCTACCCTGCGGTGGATCCATTGGATTCAAACTCACGTCTTCTTGATCCACAAGTTGTGGGTGAAGAGCACTATCAAGTTGCTCGTGATGTTCAAGAGATTCTTCAGCGCTACAAATCTTTGCAAGACATCATCGCCATCTTGGGTATGGATGAATTGTCAGAAGAAGATAAGTTGACTGTGGCACGTGCTCGTAAGATTGAGCGTTTCATGTCTCAGCCGTTCCACGTGGCGGAAATCTTTACAGGTACTCCTGGTATCTTTGTGGCGCTTGAAGACACAATTAAAGCGTTCAAAGGCTTGGTTGCTGGTGAATATGACCACCTTCCAGAAGCTGCATTCTACATGGTTGGCACAATTGATGACGCCGTGAAGAAAGCACAAAAACTTGCAGCGGAAGCTGCGTAAGGAAACGAGGGTTTAATGGCCGACGGCATTAAAATCGAGATCGTTTCACCAGAAAACCTGGTGCTAAGTGAACAGGCTTCGTCTGTAACTGTGCCAGGTGCTGATGGTTATTTCACCGTGATGGGCGACCATGCGGCGTTGATGACCACACTCAAAGCCGGCTTTGTGACGGTGACTTCTGGTGGTGCGGAGCGTACCTATTATGTACAGGGCGGCTTTGCTGATGTTTCTGATGCAGGCCTAACTATTCTGGCAGAGCAGGCGAAGACCGGCGCTGACTTTGATCGTTCTGAATTGGATGCAGCAATTGTTAAAGCACAGGCAGCTTTGAGTGCAGCAACAACAGATCAAGCAAAGCAAGATGCACAGACAGCGCTTGATGGTTGGAAAAACCTATTGTTGGAAATCGATGCGGTAGGTTTGCCGAACTAGATCGGTTTCAAAGCCTTTCAAGATTATTAAGACCCGTACAATCATTGTGCGGGTCTTTTTTATTGTTCATTTTTCAAAAACACCATGTTCAACCGTGGGGGTAAGATGATGTTAATACCCCTTTGCGCATTGTGGAATTATTGCAAATGCCACTTTCCAACTATTAGTACTTAGTTAATTGCCAATACCAAATGTTAACCATTTGGTTTCTGTTGGCTGGCATTTTGTATCCATAGGATACGCGCGTGGGGGATTCGTGCGTTGTCGAAGAGGTGAAGAGAGATGAGTGTTCTATCTCAACTAAAAATTGCGCACAAATTGCCCGCACTTGTAATCGGTGGCGTGGTGGCTGTGGGCCTAGGCCTTGGTATTTCAGGCGTTATGATCGGTTCTTCGGTCATTTCTCAATCTGAAACAAAAAAACTTGAAACGCTTGCGGATGGCCGCGCGCACGAAATGAAAGCCTATCTGGAAGATATTCAAACAGACTTGGTTCTAACGGCCGATAACCCATATACCGTGTCCGCTTTGAAGGCGTTTGATGCGGCATGGGATACGCTGGTCGGTGATCAGGCGAAGCTTTTGCAGGATGCCTATATTGACAAAAACCCAAATGAGCTGGGTTCCAAACATTTGTTGGATGCTGCACCTGGCGGTACAGAATATGACAAAGTGCATGGCCAATTTCACGCAACGTTCCGCGAACAGCTAAATCAACGTGGTTATTACGACATTTTCCTATTCGATGATCAGGGCGACCTTGTCTACACCGTATTCAAAGAACTCGATTATGCCACAAACTTTAAAACCGGCGGTGGTGAATGGGCGGATACTGATCTTGGTAACGCGTTTAGAGCCGGCATTTCGCTGAATAAGGGCGAAAGCTATTTCCTCGACTTCAAGCCCTATAAGCCGAGCTATGACGCACCAGCGAGCTTTATTTCGACGCCAATTTTTGAGGGCAATAAGCGCATTGGCGTTCTTGTTTTCCAAATGCCGATTGATCGCATTAATGCGATTATGGGCGCTAAGGTTGGACTGGGTGAAACTGGCGAGACCGTGGTTGTTGGTGCCGATCATCTGATGCGCAACGATTCAACGTTCAGCGAAGAAAATGATATTTTGCAAACCACATTTGAGGCGCACGAGATTGATGCAGCCATCAACGGCAATGCCGTACAAGGTGAGTTTTCTGAATATCGCAATACCACCATGCTGTTTGCAGCGTCGCCTATGGAGTTCAAAGGCACCACATGGGCCGTACTTGCGGTGCAAGACAAATCAGAGGCATTGGCCAGCGTCGGCGTGATGCGCATGACTATGCTGGCAATCGGTGGCGTCTTGCTCGTCATTATGGCGGCAATAGGCTGGTTCTTCTCGCGTACCATTACACGCCCAATGTCAAACATCACCGAGACCATGCGGTCGTTGTCGAGTGACGATCTGGACGTTACTGTCGACGGACTAGAGCGGCACGATGAGCTAGGTTCGATGGCGCGCGCGGTAGAAGTATTCCGCGAAAACGCTGTCAAAGTCGCTGAGTTGGGTGTTGAAGAGGCAGCGCGTCAGAAAGCGCTGGCTGAACGCCAAGAGATGATGGAAGAGTTACAACAGAGCTTTGGTATTGTTGTGGGCGCTGCCGCTGCAGGGGATTTCTCTCAGCGGGTAAGCGAAGACATATCTGATGAAGAGATGGTCAAACTTTCGCGCAGCGTGAACTCATTGATCGATACTGTTGATCGCGGCATTAAAGAGACCGGCGAAGTGCTTGCGGCCTTGGCCAATACTGATTTGACCAAGCGCATGGAAGGCAACTATGACGGTGCGTTCCTCCAGCTTAAAAACGACACAAACCGTGTGGCGGATCGGTTGACTGATGTGGTGGGCCAGCTGCGCTCCACTTCGACAGCGTTGAAAAACGCGACCAGCGAGATTTTGGCTGGCGCCAACGATTTGTCAGAACGTACTACTCGTCAAGCGGCAACTATTGAAGAGACCTCAGCGGCAATGGAGCAATTGGCAGATACCGTTCTTGAAAATGCCAAAGAAGCTGACAATGCCAGCGAGATCGCGGATAAGGTTCGGATTACGGCCGAAGAAGGTGGTGATGTGATGCGCCAGGCCAATGAGGCTATGGAGCGGATCACCGAAAGTTCCAACAAAATCTCAAACATCATTGGCATGATCGATGATATTGCGTTCCAAACCAACTTGCTTGCGTTGAACGCCTCGGTTGAGGCTGCACGGGCTGGTGAAGCGGGTAAAGGCTTTGCGGTTGTTGCTGTTGAAGTGCGTCGATTGGCGCAATCAGCAGCAACTGCGTCTTCGGATGTGAAGGTGCTTATTGAGCAATCGGTGTCTGAAGTGGATGGCGGCACCAAGCTCGTGTCCCAAGCATCTGAAAATCTTGGCACAATGCTTGAAGCGGCGCGGGCCAACAATGAATTGATGGTGTCGATTGCCGATAAGAGCAAGTCTCAGGCCTCCTCCATTGAGCAGATCAATACCGCTGTGCGTGAGATGGATGAAACAACTCAGCACAATGCGGCACTGGTTGAAGAAACCAATGCAGCGATTGAGCAGACTGAGAGCCAAGCTGCCGAACTTGACCGGATTGTTGATGTGTTTGTCACTCAAAATGGTGGTCAACGTCGTTTGCCAGTTGGTGCAAACAACGAGGTGCCAAAAGAGCTGCCACCTGAAAATGGCATCAAAGACATTCAAAAGCGTGCAGCAACCGCCGCTAAATCGTACCTTAGCCATGGCAATGCTGCGGTCGATGTGAGTGCGGATGATGAATGGCAGCAGTTTTAAGCCAAATCAATTTGGTTCTATTGAATGAAAAGCGCCCCAATTTTGGGGCGCTTTTTTGTGTTCGCTTTGTAAATCTTTGTAAAAGAAAACGGCCTGATTTGCCTAGTTTTTAGGCATCGGCGCCGAATTGTTGTTAACCTACAGTTACTTACTTCATTAAAGTTGAATTTACTAAGCTGCACTACACTCTTTGACAAAAGAGTAGCGACAAGGGGTGTGCACAAGACGTTATGAGTATTGCGTTGGCGCACAGCATATAATGCAGAACAAATTCAAGCTTCGAATTGGTCAACCAAAGCTGACAACAAGCATTGCGCTGTTTGTTGTGGTGAGTATTGCCCTCTCAATTGCAGCGGTTGCCACTGCAATCTATTTCCAAATATCGGCCAATGTGATGGCGCAAGCACGAGATTCGCAGTTGGCGAATATGCGCACGACCATTGCCATTCTTGAAACGCAGATGCCTGGGTCCGATATGGGACGGGATGAGAATGGCGAAGTTAAAACGATCACAACATTCCGGATGCCGAAACTGCGCACCGACGATATGGTGAATTCAATCGGCGCTGTAACGCGTGGTCCTGTGTCGCTGTTGCGGTTTAACCCGGAAGTTGAAGGGTTTGAACAATTCACCACAACAGTTGAAATCGAAGAGGGTGTGCGCGATAAAGAATATGTGCTGGACGCCACAAATCCCGCTTATGAAAAACTGTTGTTGAACGAACAATTTGCCGGCGAGGTTTCGATCCGCGGCGTGAAGTTCTTCGCAGTATACCAACCAATTCAGAACAAAAAAGACGAGGTCATCGGTGCTGTCTATGTGGGCGCGCCAATCTCGGCCTTCATTGGCCAAGTGATGGAAACTCTGCAGCTGATCGTATTGGTGTCGCTTGCGGTACTTGGTGTGATGGCGATTGCGGCCTTCTTTGTCTCTCGCGTGATGATGCGACCAATTCCGCGTATTTCTGAAGCGATGACAGAGATTGCGAATGGCGACTATGATTATGAAGTGCCATATACGCAAAAAACCAACGAGCTTGGCGAGATGGCGCGTGCTGTTGAGGTGTTCAGAGCGAACGGTCTTCGGGTGAACGAAATGACCGAAGAAGAGAAGATGGCCGCCAAGCAGCGCACCGCAGAGCGTGCAGACATGATGCAAGAGTTGCAGCGTGCCTTTGGTGAAGTGGTGGATGCAGCGGTTAGTGGTGACTTTACCCGCCGGGTGGAAGCCGAGTTCCCTGATGAAGAGCTGAACCGTTTGGCCCATGGGGTGAACGAGTTGGTGGAAACCGTGGACCGCGGGGTAACAGAAACCGGTGAAGTGCTGGCAGCTTTGGCCAATACTGACCTGACCAAGCGCATGGAAGGCGACTATCAAGGCTCGTTCCTGCAGCTAAAGAACGACACCAACCGGGTAGGCGATAAGCTGACCGAGGTGATCTCTAGCCTGCGTGAAACGTCAAAGTCTTTGAAGAACGCGACAGGGGAGATCTTGTCGGGTGCCAATGATCTGTCTGAGCGTACAACCCGTCAGGCCGCTTCGATTGAAGAAACTTCTGCGGCGACGGAGCAATTGGCAGAAACGGTGCGGGACAACACAGAGCGGGCCAAGCGCGCGCAAGTGTCGGCCGGAGAAGCCAGCCAGGTGGCTGAGCGTGGCGGTGAAGTGATGGCGCAAGCCAATGAGGCGATGCAGCGCATCACAGCGTCTTCCAATAAGATCTCAGACATTATCGGCATGATTGATGATATCGCGTTCCAAACCAACTTGCTGGCGCTTAACGCCTCTGTCGAAGCGGCACGAGCTGGTGAAGCAGGTAAAGGCTTTGCGGTTGTGGCGGTTGAGGTGCGACGCCTTGCCCAATCAGCGGCACAAGCTTCATCTGAGGTGAAGGTGTTGATCGAGCAATCAGGTGCTGAAGTTGATGGGGGCACCAAGCTTGTA
>NZ_BSNI01000002.1:0-187929 GCF_030159895.1 Maritalea porphyrae | reverse complement strand
AACTTGGATGGCATTGTGGAATCTGTACGCGGCGTAACAGCGCTGATGGATGAGATTGCACGCGAAAGCCAAGAACAAGCCACATCAATCAACGATATCTCTCATTCTATCCGCGAGATGGATGAGATGACCCAGCACAATGCGGCTTTGGTTGAAGAAACCAATGCAGCGATTGATCAGACAGAAAGCCAAGCTTCTGAACTTGATCGGGTGGTGGAACAGTTCCGCATTGATGGCAGCCAAGCACCTGCACAATCTCAAGCAGACGAGTATGAGCAAGCACCTCAGAATGCGCCTCAGCAAGATGCGCGTGGGCTGCAGCAAACTGCCGCTAAGGCATATCTGAGCCATGGCAACGCTGCGGTGAAAGAGCCAGATGAAGAATGGCAAGAGTTCTAGTTCAGTTGTGAATTTCTAGGATGAAACGAATTATGCGGCCCGGATAAAAACCGGGCCGTTTTCATTTTTAGTGTACTGCCGCACCCTGCTGCTAACCGCAAATTAACCCTTGGCTGACATATTTTGTTAACCATAGTTTTGCGCATTTTAAGGCATGAGCGGTAATGGCTGAGGAAAAACTTCGAGTACGGGATTTGCTGCCCGCCGTTGGGTTCAGCGGCTTTGCCGTTGTTTTGGGGTTTGTTGGCTATATGCGTGCACCCGAACTCGGCGAAATGGCTGTTGTTTTTCCGCCGTGGGTAGACAGCAATATTGTCGTTCAATCTATCGTTCGATCCGGCGCGCAGTTTATCTCGCCAGCGAGAATGCCAAATGTATTTGTGATCCGCTTGCAATCTGACGAGGTGAAATCTCGATTGCGTGAAAGTGGAGCTGTTTTTTTTGCCGCAGCAACTGGAATTTGCGGACCAGTATCCAAAACGATACTGATAGGGGAGTAGTTTATGTCCATTGAGCAATTGCGGGCTACCGCGGTTAAATACACAATGATCCTTGCTGGTATTTTGGCAGCGGCGGTGTGTGGCGTTGAATACTACTTCCAAGGTGGGTTTCAAATAGGCTCGTTGCTCGCCGTTAGCGGCCTTGGTGCAATCAGCGCGGTGTTTTTTGTGCAGCGCAATGGCGTTGCATTCCGTTTCGCAGCTGTTGCTGTCCTGATGGCGCAAGTGATGGGCCTATTGATTGCTGCCCGCGGATACCCATTCCAAAGCGATATGCATATGGCATTTTTCTCCGCTCTTGCATTTTGTGCTTTGTTTTACGATCACCGTCCGATCATTTTGGGTGCTTTGCTGGTTGTTGCGCACCATCTCTTCTTAGGCATGGCTATTGAGGATCTCGTTTTTTATGGCGGCGGTTCCATTGAACGTGTCTTGTTGCATGGGGTGATTTTGGGCGGTGAAGCGATTGCTTTGGTCTGGATGATGACCAATACCAGACGCCTTTTAGATGTCGCGCAAGAGAAATCGGAATTGGCTGAACTAGAATCTGAGCGTACTCGCGAGGCTTCAGCAGCGCGTGAATTGGCGCAATCTGAATCATCTGATCAACGCGCTCAAATGGTAACTGATTTGCGCGAGGCTTTTGGCGGCGTCGTGTTGGCAGCAGCGGCGGGCGATTTTTCTCGCCGGATTGAGCCAAACTTCCCAGATGATGAACTCAACATGCTCGCCGACGCGGTCAATGAGTTGGTGGAGACCGTAGATCGGGGACTAAGCGATACCGGAGAAGTTCTCTCAGCGCTGGCCAATTATGATTTGACCGTGCGTATGGCGGGCAATTACGAAGGGTCGTTTCTTGAATTGAAGCAGAGCACAAATGCTGTTGCGGAAAGTTTTGCGAATTGTGTCTCGCAAATTGGCGATACCTCTCGGGCTTTGAAGCAAGCGACCACAGAGATTTTGTCTGGCGCAAATGATTTGTCTGAACGCACAACCCGACAAGCCGCATCAATTGAAGAAACATCTGCAACCACAGAGCAGTTGGCGGAAACGGTGCGCGATAACACGGAACGCGCGAAAAAGGCCCAAGGCTCTATTACTGAAGCTCGGTCAGTTGCAGAGCGTGGTGGTCAGGTGATGGCTGAGGCCAACAACGCTATGGAGCGCATCACCAATTCTTCGAGCAAGATCTCAGACATTATTGGTATGATTGACGATATTGCGTTTCAAACCAACTTGTTGGCGTTGAACGCTTCTGTCGAGGCTGCGCGTGCTGGGGAAGCAGGCAAAGGCTTTGCAGTTGTGGCGGTTGAGGTGCGGCGTTTGGCGCAATCAGCAGCACAAGCGTCCTCGGAAGTGAAGGTGCTGATTGAGCAGTCAGCGTCTGAAGTGGAGGGGGGCACAAAACTGGTTTCTCAAGCTTCGGAAAACTTAGATGGCATTGTGGATTCGGTGCGTGGTGTCACCAAGTTGATGGATGAGATTGCGCGGGAGAGCCAAGAACAAGCGGCGTCGATTAGTGACATTTCGCAGTCGATCCGTGAAATGGACCAAATGACCCAGCACAATGCGGCGCTGGTGCAGCAAACCAATTCGTCGATCGACAAAACTGAAGCGCAAGCCAACGAACTGGATCAGATGGTTGAGCGCTTCCACCTTGATGGACGAAAAGCCAAGGCGCAAACGCCAAAACCGACGCAAATTAAACCTGCGCCAAAAGCTGCAAGCGTGCCTGCGGTGCAGGGGAATAACGCAATGCAGCCAGCAGACGAGGATTGGCAAGAGTTCTAACGGCTTGCAAGTTTTTTACACTGTTGATCAATTAATCAACCCGATTAGGTAGAAACCTGATCGGGTTTGCTATATCAAAGCCTATGCGAATGCAGTGTTGAGGAGCAGGTCGGCCTTTGGTTGGCTTGGGCAGAACGTGAAAAAATCTCTTGGGCTTGTTGCCCATGATGAGAAGAAGCAACTTCTTGCTGATTGGTGTTTGGCGCATAAGGACAAACTGTCCTCGCTAGACCTTTATTCGACCGGCACAACCGGCAAAAAAATCATCGATCATACGGGACTTGAATTGACCCGACTTGAAAGCGGACCCTTGGGGGGGGATGCGCAATTAGGGGCCATGATTGCTGAAAAGCGCCTTGACGGTCTTATCTTTTTCATTGATGGCCTTGCCGCAATGCCGCACGATGTTGATGTGAAGGCGCTTATCCGCCTAGCAACAATTTATGACGTGCCGTTTGCATGCAACAGATCAACTGCAAATGCAGTGTTGGAATTGTTCTAAAGACTTAGGGAGGTATTGATTGACCGCTAGGTCGGTTTTAGGGCAGTTTGTCAGACAATAAACTCCGACAAGAGGGGAAATAACGGGGTGAAAAACGATAATATGATTGAGGTGAAAGGGGTCTCCAAGAGTTTTGGAGGGCTCAAAGCCGTTTCAGATTGTTCGTTGCAAGTGGAAAAGGGCTCAATTACGGGTTTGATCGGACCAAACGGTGCGGGCAAAACTACGCTCTTTAACATTGTGGCGGGTACTTTGATGCCGGACCAAGGGCAGATCATCTTTGATGGCGAAGATGTCACCGCACTTAAACCGCACGAACTGCATGCCAAAGGCATGCTACGCACCTTCCAAATTGCACATGAATTCTCGGCAATGACAGCGCTTGAAAACCTAATGGTTGCGGCGTCTGAACAGCCGGGTGAAAGCTTGTTCCAGTCATGGTTCAACATCAAGCATGTGACGGATTTTGATCTGGAAGTGCGCAAGATGGCGCTCGATGTGATCGATTTCTTGCATTTGGGTCATGTGAAGAATGAGCTGGCGGGCAATTTGTCAGGTGGTCAGAAGAAGCTTTTGGAGCTTGGTCGGACCATGATGACAGACGCTAAAGCCGTTTTGCTTGATGAGGTTGCTGCGGGCGTGAACAAAACGCTGCTCAAGGACTTGGCGAGCAATATCCAGCGAATGAACAGAGAATTGGGTTACACCTTTTTTGTGATTGAGCACGATATGGATTTGATCGCTGAACTATGTGACCCGGTAATCGTGATGGCACAAGGCACAAAGATTGCTGAAGGTCCGATGGAAGATATCCGCAACAATCCAGAAATTGTTGAGGCTTATTTCGGCACTGCCGTGGAGGCTGCGTCATGAGTTTGTTGGAAGTCAAAGACGTGCATGGCGGCTATGGCGGCGCCCCCATTCTTAATGGCGTCAACATGGCGATTGAACGTGAAGACATTGGTGTGATTGTTGGGCCAAACGGCGCTGGTAAATCCACCACTCTTAAAGCGATCTTTGGTTTGTTGGAGGTCACGGGCGGCTCGATCACACTTGATGGACAAGAAGTGGCCAACCAGTTGCCAGATAAGCTTGTGCCGTTAGGTCTGAGTTTTGTGCCGCAGGAGTTCAATGTGTTTACAGAGATGTCTGTGCACGAGAACTTGGAAATGGGTGCTTACATTCGTGAGGACGATATCAGCGATACGCTTGATTATGTCTATGAAATGTTCCCGCCACTAAAAGACAAGCGCAAACAAAAAGCCGGTGAATTGTCCGGTGGTCAACGCCAAATGGTCGCGATGGGCCGGGCTTTGATGAGCCAGCCAAAACTATTGTTGCTCGATGAACCGTCCGCTGGGTTAAGTCCACGCTATATGATGGAAATCTTTGAGACGGTTGTGAACGTCAATAAGTCCGGAGTGGGCATATTGATGGTTGAGCAAAATGCACGCCAAGCACTAGAATTCGCCTCAAAAGGCTTTGTGTTGGCAGGGGGTAAAAACCGGTACACAGGGACCGGACGGGAGCTATTGGACGACCCAGAAGTCGCTCAGAGCTTCCTTGGCGGTTAGAGGGGATCTAACTGAAATGAACGAATTTATTTTCTTTTTGAACAAAGTGATCATTTCCGGCGCGACGCTGGGATCGGTCTATGCATTGGGTGCTGTTGGGGTCACGTTGATCTTTGGTATCTTGCGTTTTGCGCACTTTGCGCACGGCGACATGATGACCTTGGGTGCCTTCATTTCCTTTTTGTTGGTTGGTGTATTCCAAGCGATGGGCATTCAAACCCCACTACCAACAGGTTTCATTGTTCTACCGTTTGCGATGGCAATAACGGCGGCGCTAGCACTTGGCATCGATAAAGGCTTTTATGAGCCGCTTCGGGCAAAGGGCGTGAAAACGGTGACGCTGTTGATCGCTTCAATCGGTGTGACCTTGATGCTTCAAGGTCTGATCCGGTTGTTTGCGGGTACGGCTACGCGCAGCTTCTTTGAAAATGAGAAGAAGGACCTTTTCCGGATCAAACTACCAATCGATGGCATTCGCTCAATCAACATTTCTGAACCTCAGATATTGGTGATTGTGACCACATTGATTGCGGTACTTGCCTTGCATTTCTTCCTGACCCGTTCGCGGATTGGTAAAGGCATGCGCGCAATGGCGGACAATCCAAGCCTTGCCCAAGTTTCTGGCATCAACACTGCAGGTGTTGTGCGTGCGACTTGGATAATTGCAGGCAGTTTAGCTGCGATGGCAGGTACCATGCTTGCGTTGGACGTTATCCTGAAACCAGATTTGGCCTTTAACATCGTGTTGCCGATTTTTGCGGCGGCGGTTGTTGGTGGCTTGGGCCATTCATATGGCGCGATTGCTGGCGGCTTCTTAATCGGCTTTGCGGAAACAATGTCTGTTTTCAACTGGTCGATCATGTTCCGTGGGTTTGACAATTTGCCTGATTGGTTCCCAAAAGATCTATCCTTGGTGCCAACCGAATATAAGTTGACCGTCGCCTTTATCATTTTGGTTGTGGTGTTGCTGGTTCGGCCACAAGGTATCTTCAAAGGAGCATCATCATGATTAGACGCGATGCGATTTTGTTTGCCGGTCTTGGCATTATGATCCTGGCGCTGGCGAACTGGTTCTCAGTGCCATACACGCTGCAAATTCTTGTGAATGCGTTTGCCTATGCGCTGATTGCGCTTGGGCTAAACGTTCAGTGGGGCTATGCGGGACTGTTCAACTTTGGTGTGATGGGCTTCTTGATGGTGGGCGGCGCGTCCGCGACATTCATATCCTATCCGCTAAATGATGCCTTTTGGTCGTCCGATGGCCCAATGATGTTGTTTAAGGCGCTTTTGGCGGCGATTGCTGGCGGCGCGCTTATTTGGGGCGTCACGCGCATTCCCAAAAAGGGCAATCTTGCAAAACTGCGTGGGTTCTTGTTGGTGATCGCTTGGGCTGTTGCCTATGTGGTCTATCGCTCACAGATCGATCCAGCTGCGCGCCTGATTGAAGCTGAAGCGGACTTTGTTGGCGGTCTTGGTTTGCCAGCGATCTTTGGTTGGGTATTCGGCGGCATCATGGCGGGCATCATTGCCTATGTGATCGGTAAAATCTGTCTTGGTTTGCGTACCGACTATCTGGCGATTGCCACGATTGGTGTTTCCGAGATTATCCGGGCGTTGATCAAAAACATGGATTGGTTGACCCGTGGTACATTGACCGTGTCGCCAGTGCCTTGGCCAACGCCATTGCCAGCTGACATCACCGCATCTGGTGTTGCGAGCCCTGATATGGCGATCTTGCTGGCACGGTCTGGCTTCTTGGCCATTGTGATGCTTTTGGTTGGGGTCATCTTCTTCTTCTTGCAGCGTGCATATGACGGTCCTTGGGGTCGGATGATGCGTGCGATCCGCGACAACCACATTGCTGCTGGCTCCATCGGTAAAGATGTGACCAAGCGTGAGTTGGAGATTTTCGTGTTGGGCGCCATCCTGATGGGTGTTGGCGGTGCGATTTTGACATCCTACGTGCAGTTGCTTGATCCAAGTGGCTATCAGCCGATCAACCACACCTTTATCGTATGGGTGATGATTATTGTTGGGGGCGCTGGCAACAATTATGGCGCACTATTTGGCGGCATCTTCATCTATATTGTTTGGACGATCTCTGAACCGGCTTCGGTGATTTTGTTCAGCCTGATATCGGATATGTCAGAAGGCGCGGGCATTGGTGCAATTCCAGACATTGAGTCGAGAGCGCTGCAAATGCGTGTGTTCGTGCTCGGTTTGGTGATTACATTTGCGTTGCGCTACGCACCGCAAGGTATGATCCCAGAGCGGGTGCGCACCGAAAAAGAATAGTTGTCAGAAATGATGGACTAAATGCAAAACGCCGCCCATATCGGGCGGCGTTTTATATTTCGGATAGCGCTTCAAGCACGATTTCTCGGAACCATCTATGTGGTGGATGTGCTGAGTTTCGACGATGCCAAACCATATGAATTCGCGCTTTAGGCACGTCAATAGGCGGATGGTAAATTTCAAGCGCGAGCCGATCTCTAACGTGATGGGCAAAGGCCGAAGGTAAGAGCGCGATGAGTTCAGAGTTGGAAACCGCGTTGGCGACACCATTAAAAAATGGCACAGTCATGGAAATTCTGCGTTGTCGTCCGACAGCGCGCAGCGCTTGGTCGCCAATGCCTTCCATCTTTCCTTCGCTGGAAAAAAGGACATGTCCCATCTCACAATAAAGATCGAGCGGAATAACCTCCCCCGGCTTAATCTTTGCTTCTTGTATGGCTAGGTTATTTCTGCTGGCAACGACTTCAAATGGGCCAGTAATCGCTAGGCGGCTTTCTGCCCAATCGGGTAGGTTTGTTTGCGGGATAAGGGCAAGATCAATTTGCTCGCGTCGCATCGTGTCCAATTGGTTGTCGATAACCTGATCGACCATTTGCAGTTGGATATTCGGTGCAATATTTGAAATGATTTGGCCAAGACGCGGCAGTAATAATTCAGCAAAGAAATCTGAACCGGAGATAACAAAGTTTGCTGTGCAGTCTTGCGGATCAAACTCGTTTGTTTGATCAATTACACTTTCAATTGAGCGCATAATGTTATGAAGCGGCACTTGCAAATCAAGTGCCTTTTGTGTGGGCACTAGCTTTTGCCCTTCACGTACAAACAGAGGATCGTTCAAGCTAACCCTTAAACGCCCAAGGGCCGCGGATATCGCGGGTTGCGACAGGCCGATTTTTTCGCCCGCTTTTACGGTGGAGTGGGTTTCCAGTAGCGCCGCAAGCACGCGCAACAAATTGAAGTCGAAGGTCAATAAATTCATTGAACCAATATAGTTTATAAAATCAATCGATTTCAATTATAGAGTTGGTTTTGCCAATATCCTTTTCACTCAATTCTAAAAGGGGGAAGAGAGAATGGAAAAGAATATTGGTTTTTGGTTTTTTGCGGTTGCTGCGATTTGTGGGCTTATCGGCATGGGGTGGGGCATCCAAATGTCAGCAACACATGACCATACGCTGTCACCTGCCCATGGGCATCTTAATTTGGTGGGCTGGGTTACGATGGCGTTTTTTGGTGTTTATTACAAATTGGTGCCTGCGGCCGGCGAAACCATGATCGGCAAAGCGCATTTTGTGATCGCGATGTTGGGACTTATCAGCTTTATCCCCGGTATCGCACTTGCCATCACGGGGCAGGGCGAAACTATTGTGAAAATCAGGTCCGTGCTGATCATTCTGTCGATGCTGATTTTCACATTCAACATCTTCAAGCATCGCGCAGCATTTAGCGCCTAGCGCTAACCCACAAGACGTTATAGGGCGTGTCATCATGCCCTATACCGCCTTCGCCTGCTGTGAGATAGAGGTCAGACCAGTTTGCTGCCTCTGAAAATTTCTGCATCAATGCGTCTTCTGTTGGCAAATTGTAGTATCGATCAAGCTTGTCACGGCTAGCGCCGGTGCCGCTTTTAAAACTGGCCATCAACAAGCCATTTGGTTTTAGCGCATTGTGAATGCGCCCAATGATGTCGTCGAGCGCTTCCCAAGGGGCATGCAGTAGGCACATATTCGCCCAAACGGCATCAAAAGCTTGTACTTCTTCTAGCTCATCAAAGCGCATGATTTTGGCATCAGCACCCAATCGTGCGATCGCAAACTTGCCGAGTTCTGGGTTGCCTTCCGTTGCCAAGACTTTGAAACCTTGGTCGCGCATATGCGACGCTTCAAGGCCTGCGCCGCTGCCCAACTCTAAAATAAATGCGTCTTCAGGCAAAAGGCTGAGAAATTTGACCAGCGTCTTGGATGGCTTTGTGCGCTTGGCTGCATATTCTGCAGCGTTTTCAGCGTAGAAATTAAAAGTGTTTTGATCGTAGGACATGACAGTAGTTTAGGGGTAAATGCGCGCATAAAAAAGGGCTCGATGCGAACATCGAGCCCAATTATTTTTCGTAGAGTGACTAAGCTTATTTAGCTTGGCCGAGTTCTACCCATGTGCCGCCTTGAACAGCCATTTCAACGATCACGCCAGCAACGTCGCCAGCTTCGTCGAATTCGTGGCTGCCGCCGCCGCCTTCATAGTTGATGTCTTTGCCTTCAGCGATTAGAGCTTTAGCTTTAGCCCACTCGCCTGGAACAATAACTTCACCTGGTGCAGTTGCGATTTCACGTAGAGCTTTGTTCAAGCCTTCGCGGTCTGTTGAACCGTGCTTTTCAAATGCCAATGCAAGCATGAATGCAGCGTCATATGACTGTGCACCAAATGCAGCAATTGGATCTTGACCAGCAGCTGTTGCAAGATCAGCGTACACTTGTGTACCAGCGCTGTCTGCGCGGCCTTGGCGTGTACCAATCATGCCTTCAACGTCAGCAGCGTCGATGCCTGTTAGAAGCGCATCAGCGATCATGCCGTCACCACCGAAGTAGACTTCGAAGTCGCCTGATTCAATTGCTTGACGCAGGATAGTTTGACCTGAACCTGAAGCATAAGCCAACACAACTAGGTTAGCTGAGCCGCCAGCAGCCAAAGAACCCAATTCAGCGCGATAGTCTGATTTGCCTTCTTCGTGTGCTTCGTTAACGGTTACGTCGCCGCCGCCAGCTGTATAAGCTGCAGCAAGTGCATCGGCAAAGCCTTTACCGTAGTCGTTGTTCACGTAGGTAATAGCAATGTCGTTGATGCCTTTAGCAAGCAACAAACGTGCAACAACTTCACCTTGGTAGCTATCTGATGGACCAGCGCGGAACAATAGATCATTGTCTTCCACAGTGGTTACAGCTGGTGAAGAAGCTGACGGTGAAATCATCACAACGCCAGCTGGAATTGCTGCAGTGTTGGCTGCAGAAATTGTTGCACCAGAACACATAGCGCCAACGATTGCGTCAACGCCGTCAGCGTTGATCAAGCGGTCAGCCGCGTTTGCCGCAGCAGTCGCGTCGGCACAAGTTGAATCGCCGATGGTGTATTTTGCTTCGCCACCGAGAACGCCGCCTTGCTCGTTAATGTGCTGAAGAGCAAGCTTCGCAGCGTCACCCATTGGTGGTGACAATGTTTCAAGTGGACCTGTAAAACCGAACATGATGCCGATATTTACGCCTTCAGCCATAGCAGGTGAGGCAGCTGATAGAGCTGTTGCTGCAACTGCGGCTGTGAGTGCTGTTTTAAGATGACGCATAATTTCCCTCTGACTAGTTCATCTTCTTGTTTTTGACTCGAATTTGGTGCCATAAGTTTATGGCGTTTTCGAGTTCTAGCGAGGTCGTTTCCCTCCCTCGTCTGATCCCAACAATAAACATTTTGAGAAAAGAGTCACCTGTTTTGATCGAATTTTGACGAAGTTGATGCTCGAAACTGTGTTAATTGGTTAAGTTCGGTGTTTGCGCGCAAGGTAGTTACAAAAGAATCGTCATATCATTTGGTTAGCGGTGATTGCCTGACAATTCATTTGATGAACAATATGGGTGATATGTGAGACGAGAAGGGTGCATTGTGCCGATGAAGTTTAGGTTCTGTTTTTCGCCAATACGCACTTTCTTTAGCGCTTTGATTTTGTCTGCATTTTGGTTTGGCGCAGCAATGGGGCAAAGTTCAGCGCCCTCAAATGGCTGTTCTGGGCAACCTATTGTTATTGCTGATTTGCAATGGCCCTCCGCTTCGGTGATGGCGCATATCCATGCAAAAATCATTGCCGAAGAATTGGACTGCGCCACTCAAGTTGCCATTACCGATATTGAAAGCGCTGCGACAACGCTTAAAACGGCGCAGACCCCAACAATGATCCCTGAAATGTGGACCACACGTGTTGCCGAGCGCTGGAACAAAGTCTTGGAAGAACGCGCTGGGTTTGTGGCGGGCAGCACATATGAACGGGATCTATTTGAAGGTTGGTACATTTCGGCGAAGTCGGCGCAAGATTTTCCAGCTCTTTTGAATGTTGCCAATTTGAAGAATATCCAAGAACTCTACCAGCTCGAGCAAAAGCCAGATTTTATATCATGTCCGGCAGATTGGGCATGCGCCGTTATCAACCGGCACATGCTGCAGGCATTTGATCTTGAAGGTGTTTTTAACGTTGTGGTGCCACAAAACCGCATTGAAATGGATCAGCGCATTGGCAATGCGATATCAGGCAATAAGCCTGTCCTGTTTTACTATTGGGAACCAAACCCACTGGTCCATGAGTTGGCGGTCGCGCGCATTGAAATGGGGCCATTTGTGCCACAAGCATATGGTTGTTTTGGTCAGTCGCGATGCGATTCACCACAACCATCGAGCTTTCCAAATGAGCAGGTTGAAGTGGTGGTGGCAAGCTGGGTGCGGGGCGAAGCGCCCGAATTATTGCCATATGTTCGCAAAGCGAAAATGCCAATTTCAATTATGAATGAGTTGTTGGCGCTGGAACTTGAACAAGGAATTTCGGCTGAAGCAGTGGCAGATCATTTTGTGAATAGCCATCCAGATGTTTGGCAATCGTGGTTGCCAGTGATCGCGCAGTAAAACTCAAGTATTTATTAAGTAAAAATATAGGTATATAGTGCTGACAAATAGAACTTGTCGGTGCTGGTGACTTATATTTTTTTGACCTTGTGATCAACATAGAATACATCATAATTATTTGTGCGATTAAGTATTATTCCAAGTCTACAGTTTTCTTGTTTTGTTCACACAGTTTTGTTCGCGCGCTTGGTTTGACGCGCCAAATTGTGGTGTTTATGCTCTGGCTAATCGCGAAAACTATTTGGGAGAAAACGCGTGAGAGCAAAAATTACAAAAATGTTGGCGAGCGCAATTGTTGTTGCTGGCGTAGCTGGGTTTGCACCTGCGGCCCTTGCCGCATCGTGCGACACGGATCGAAAAATCGATATTGCGGAAATGAATTGGCCTTCTGCTGCGGCTTTGGCACATATTCACGCAACGATTTTGGAAAAAGGTTATGGGTGTAACGTTGAAGTTGTTGCTGGCGATACCGTGCCAACTTCTGCGTCCATGCTGGCAAAGGGTCGCCCAGCGATCGCGCCAGAAATGTGGACTGGCACCATTCAAGAAGCGTGGGACAAGGGCATTGCTGATGGTGCTGTGAAACCTGCAGGGCTGGCAATATCTGACGGTGCTGTTGAGGGCTGGTGGATCCCCAAATATGTGGCAGATGCAAATCCTGATCTGAAAAAAGTTGAAGATCTGCCTGCGCATAAAGATTTGTTCAAAGACCCAGACGATCCAAGCCAAGGCCGTTTTTATTCGTGCCCTCCAGGTTGGGGTTGTGAGATTGCCAACGCAGCATTGTTTGAAGCTTATGAGCTTGAAGAGAGCTTTAATCTGTTTTCACCGGGTTCTGGTGGCAACCTAGACGCTTCTATCATTCGGGCGTTTGAGCGTGAGCAGCCGATTGTATTTTACTATTGGGGGCCAACAGCCATCATGGGTAAGTACGATATGGTGCAGCTTGAAATGCCTGCTTATGATGCAGAGGTTTGGAACTGTAATACAGATTCAGCTTGTACACCGAAGCGCAAGAGCGCATTTGCAACGCCACCTGTAGTTGTTGCGACTTCAAGCTGGTTGTCAGAGGAAGCACCAATGGTGTTTGAGTATTTGGGCAAAGTTTCTTTGAACAATGTGCAGATTTCTCAGATGCTCAACTGGGGTGCGGAAAACAAAGCTGGCGCAAAAGAGACGGCTGAAAATTTCCTCAAAACAGAACAAGATGTTTGGACATCTTGGGTTGATGCTGAGACAGCAGAGAAAATCAAATCAGCTCTTTAAGCTGGTGAACTAACAAAACTGCAATTCGGCTGGGCGCAAAACGCCTGGCCGAATTGTGCTATTGGGGTGAAGTGAATGTTTCCTGAACTATTCAATACACGGCCATTGCGCATCTGGATTGATGATGGGCTCAATTGGGTCGTCAAACATTGGGGTGACGCGTTTGAAGCAGCGGCTTATCCGCTGTTGGTTATGCTCAACACAATCGAGCGATTTTTGCTGATGATGCCTTGGTGGCTGATCATTGCGCTGTTGGCGGGCCTTGCCTATGGCGCCACGCGAAAAGTGACTTTGCCAATCGTTGTGGTGATCGGTCTTGTGTTTATGGGGTTGATGGAATTGTGGGAAGACAGCGTTAAGACCATGGCGCTGATGATTTCAGCAACGGTCACCGCGATTGTATTTTCGATTCCAATGGGCATCGTTATGGCTCGGTCCTCGTTGGTGCGCAAAATCGTGACGCCCATCTTGGATTTGATGCAAACCATGCCAAGCTTCGTTTATCTCATCCCAACGGTGATGATTTTTGGACCTGGAAAAATTCCAGCCCTGTTGGCAACCATTGTTTATGCTGCGCCGCCTTTGGTGCGCTTGACCGATTTGGGCATTCGGCAGGTTGAACCCAATGTGCTTGAAGCTGCGCAAGCGTTTGGCGCCAGCCCAAGACAGCGCCTTTTCGGTGTGCAAATTCCTTTAGCACTGCCCACCATTTTGGCTGGGATAAACCAGACCACCATGATGGCTTTGGCCATGGTGGTGATTGCCTCAATGATTGGTGCTGGCGGCCTTGGCTATCAAGTGCTGCAAGGTATTGGCCGACTGGAAGTGAGCCGCGGTGTCTTTGCGGGTCTAGGCATTGTGGTGTTGGCGATCATATTTGATCGGATCACTCAAGCGTATGGCAAGCAATTGCAGGCGCAAATTGGATTGTCAGGGGCACGCTAATGAGTGAAAATTTGAAAATTGAAATGCGTGGGGTCACAAAAATCTTTGGCCCCGAACCTGACGATGTGCTGACGCAATTGCAGGCTGGACGGTCTAAGGATGAGCTGCAAGCTGAAACCGGACATGTGATTGGCCTCAATAATGTCGACTTAGATGTGCGCGCAGGCGAATTGCATGTGGTGATGGGGCTGTCAGGCTCTGGCAAATCTACCCTGATCCGCCATGTGAACCGGTTGATTGATCCAACTGCTGGTGAGATTTTGGTCAATGGTCGAAATGTCCTTGATATGGACATGGAGCAGTTGCGCGAATTTCGACGTACCGAAATAGCAATGGTGTTTCAAAAATTTGGTCTGCTGCCACATCGCTCGGTTTTGGATAATGTGGCCTACGGGCTCGAAATCCGAGGTGTTGAGAAAAAGCAGCGCCTTGCAACCGCTGAAGAATGGATCGCGAAAGTTGGGCTTGATGGCTATGAGCAATCGCGGCCGCACCAATTGTCTGGTGGTCAACAACAACGCGTCGGTTTGGCGCGTGCGTTGGCAATGGACGTGGACATTTTGTTGATGGATGAAGCTTTTTCAGCGCTTGATCCTCTTATTCGCTCAGGCATGCAAGACGAATTGTTGGCGCTACAAAAAGATCTCAACAAGACCATTTTGTTCATCACCCATGATTTTGATGAAGCGCTTAAAATTGGTGATCAAGTCACTGTGTTGCAAGACGGTGCGGTGATCCAATCGGGCCGACCAGAAGAAGTCGTGTTGAACCCAGCCAACGCCCATATGGAAGAATTCGTGGCCGATGTGAATCGCGCGCGGGCAATCCATGTGCAAACCATCATGGAAAAGGGTGAGTTTGAGCGATGCGCATCAGCCGTACAAGTTGGCGCGTGTTGTGAAGATGTTTTGCCTTTGTTTGCGGAGCATGATTGGGTGGGCGTGAACACCGAAGATGGCACGCAAATCGGGCGCTTGACGGCAAAGCAAGTGATTAAGGCGCTAGCGCGACATAGCTCGGCGGTTTAGCGAAGAACAATAAGAAGTTTGATTTGGAAAGGGCCGGCGCAAGGTGAAACTTGCGTTGGCTCTTTCTTTGTTTATGTAGTGACTATCGTTCGCGGTGCGCAAATTGTGGGCGTTGTCCTTGTTATTGCGCGGTCAGAGGATGCGGTGCGCGCGTTGGAGGCGGCGAATTTGCAACTGATCGCTTTAATTCGCCCGGCTGACTTGGCGCAGCTTGTCTAATTGGCCTATTATCCTTTGGGATGAATGCTGCCTAAATTTTATGCAAAATCTACCGGAAAACACGGATTTTTCGGCAGGTTAGACTAAATTGTAACTTTATTTCTTTGCTGCGATTGTTTTTGGTGCGCACAGCGCTTGCTAAAACTTAAAACTGCCGCCTATAACCCGGTATTGATGCTGCGCAGCCTATAATAGGAGACCCTTGATGGAACTTAAAAAGATCAATGATCGGGTGAGTGTTAGCCCGCAAATATCTGTCGAGGATATTGAGGCGATCAAACAGGCGGGCTTTAAAACCATCATCAATAACCGCCCAGACGGCGAGGCGCCGGACCAACCTGCGTCCGCTGAAATCAAAGCGGCGGCAGAAGCTGCAGGTTTGAATTTCGTTGAAATCCCAATGGGCCGCGAGGGTGTTTCACCTGAAATGATTACCCAAACACAAGCCGCGTTTGCAGGAGATGAGCCAGTATTGGCATATTGTCGCTCCGGCACACGTTCAACAACGCTTTGGGCATTAAGCCAAGCAGGCAAGCAAGACGCACAAGAAATCATCGATGCTGCGGCAGGTGCTGGATATGACATCTCGCATCTTTCAAATCATTTGTGCCGATAATCAGGCACCGAACTACACTTTGTTTGGCGTGACCCCCACCACTCCAAGTAAAGAGCAAAAAGGCTAAACCCCACGAACAAAGGATCGACCTCGTCCATGAAGATCAAGAAAATCCTCGTCGCCAACAGAAGTGAAATTGCCATTCGCGTGTTCCGCGCGGCCAACGAAATGGGCATCAAAACCGTTGCGGTTTTTGCTGAAGAAGACAAGTTGGCATTGCATCGATTTAAGGCGGACGAATCTTATTTGATCGGGCAGGGTTTGGGGCCAGTTGAGGCCTATTTGCAGATCGACGAATATATCCGTATTGCAAAACTATCTGGCGCTGATGCCATTCACCCAGGTTATGGCCTACTTTCTGAAAGTCCAGAATTCGTTGATGCTTGTGAAGAAGCTGGCATTATCTTTATTGGACCAAAAGCGGAAACAATGCGCGCCTTGGGCAACAAGGTTGCTGCTCGTAATATCGCAAAAGGCGCTGGTGTGCCTGTTGTGCCGGCAACGGACCCGCTTCCAGATGATATGGACGAAGTTGTGCGGTTGGCTGAAGAGGTTGGTTATCCTTTGATGCTGAAAGCCAGCTGGGGTGGCGGTGGTCGCGGCATGCGTACCATCCGCGACGAAGCGGCTGTGCGGGCTGAAGTTGAAGAAGCAAAGCGCGAGGCTAAAGCGGCGTTTGGCAAAGACGAAATGTACTTTGAAAAGCTGGTTGAGCGCGCGCGTCACGTTGAAGTGCAGCTGATTGGCGATAGCCATGGCAACTTGGTGCATCTTTATGAGCGTGATTGTTCGGTGCAACGTCGCAACCAAAAAGTGGTGGAGCGCGCGCCCGCACCCTATTTAAGCGACGAGGTGCGCGAAGCGCTGACGCAAGCTGCAATCAAGCTTGGCAAGTCCACCGGATATCGCGGCGCGGGCACTGTTGAGTTTTTGATGGATGCCGATAGTGACGAGTTTTACTTTATTGAAGTAAACCCACGTATTCAGGTGGAGCATACGGTTACTGAAGAGGTGACCGGGATCGATATCGTTAAAGCGCAAATCCGGATATTGGAAGGCGCAAAAATTGGCGATGAAGACAGCGGTGTGCCGACCCAGAAAAACATCAAGCTGAATGGCCACGCTTTGCAGTGCCGGGTGACCACAGAAGATCCGGAAGAAAACTTTATTCCAGATTATGGTCGGATCACCGCTTATCGCGGCGCGACGGGTTTTGGTGTGCGTCTTGACGGTGGTACTGCCTATTCTGGTGCGGTGATCACGCGCTATTATGACCCGCTTTTGGAAAAAGTGACCTGTTGGGCGCAAACCCCAGAAGATGCGATTGCGCGGATGGATCGTGCTTTGCGCGAGTTTCGTATTCGCGGCGTGACCACGAACCTGAATTTCCTTGAGAACATTATCTCGCACCCAAGTTTTCAGGACAATAGCTACACAACTCGCTTTATCGATAACACGCCTGAGCTGTTCAACTTCCCCAAGCGTCGTGACACAGCCACCAAACTGCTGACTTACGTTGCAGATGTGACCGTGAATGGTCACCCAGAGGTAAAGAACCGGCCGATGCCGCCTGCGGATGCTGCAGCGCCAAAGGTGCCGACGTTTGAACCATTGACGGTGCTTGAAGGCTCGCGTCAGGTTTTAGAACGCGAAGGGCCAAAAGGCGTTGCTGATTGGATGAAGGCGCAAAAACGCGTGCTGTTCACCGACACAACCATGCGCGACGGTCACCAAAGCTTGTTGGCGACGCGGATGCGGACCAACGACATTACAAAGATCGCCAGCGCATATGCGCATGGTATGCCAAACTTGCTGTCGCTTGAATGTTGGGGCGGCGCAACGTTTGACGTCTCTATGCGGTTCTTGACCGAAGATCCGTGGGAGCGCCTTGCGATCATCCGCGAAGAAGCGCCAAACATCATGACGCAAATGTTGCTGCGCGGCTCGAACGGTGTTGGCTACACCAACTATGCGGACAATGTGGTCAAATTCTTTGTCGAGCAGGCAGCTAAGGGCGGGATTGATATCTTCCGTGTATTTGACTGCTTGAACTGGGTCGAAAACATGCGCGTTTCAATGGACGCGGTGATTGAAGCCAACAAAGTGTGTGAAGGCGTCATTTGTTACACCGGCGACATGCTAGACCCTGACCGCGCCAAGTATGACCTGAAATATTATGTGGGGTTGGCCAAAGAGCTTGAAGCGGCTGGCGCACATGTGTTGGGCCTAAAAGATATGGCCGGATTGCTCAAACCAGCAGCGGCGAAAAAGCTGATTTCGACCTTGAAGGAAGAGGTCGGCATGCCGATCCACTTCCACACGCATGATACTTCTGGTGCGGCATCTGCTACGGTTCTCGCGGCGGTGGATGCAGGTGTTGATGCGGTTGATGCGGCAATGGATGCGTTTTCTGGCACCACATCGCAGCCTTGCTTAGGTTCGCTTGCGGCAGCGCTTCGCGGCACAGAACGTGACCCAGAATTCGACGCGAAAACAATCCGTGAGATTTCCTTCTATTGGGAAGCGGTACGTACCCAATATCGTGCGTTTGAAAGCGATTTGCGCTCTGGCGCTTCTGAAGTTTACTTGCACGAAATGCCGGGCGGTCAATTCACCAACCTCAAAGAGCAAGCGCGTTCTTTGGGCCTTGAATCTCGTTGGCACGAAGTGGCACAAACCTATGCTGATGTGAACCAGATGTTTGGTGACATCGTCAAAGTGACCCCATCGTCCAAAGTGGTGGGCGATATGGCGCTTTCCATGGTGTCATCAGGTCTGAACCGTGCCGATGTGGAAGACCCGAACCGCGAAGTGGCATTCCCAGAATCAGTGGTTGGCTTCTTTGCTGGCGATTTAGGTCAGCCTCCTGGCGGTTTCCCGAAGGCGCTGCAAGAAAAAGTGCTTAAAGGCAAAGCGCCTATGGATAAGCGCCCCGGCGCTTATTTGGAGCCAGTTGATCTTGAAGCGAAACGCAAAGAAGTTGAGGAGCTTACAGGGCACACCATCAACGATTTTGAGCTGGCATCATACCTGATGTACCCGAAAGTCTTCACCGATTTCATGAAGGCGCTTGATACATATGGGCCAACTTCAGTTTTGCCGACACCAATTTACTTCTATGGGTTGGAAGCGGGCGACGAAGCGCTGGTGGACATTGCCAAAGGCAAGACCTTGGTGGTGCAATTGGTGGGCCAATCCAAGCCAAACGAAAAGGGTATGGTGCGGGTGTTCTTCGAATTGAACGGCCAGCCACGCTCAGTCTCTGTTCCTGATCGCTCAATGGCATCTGAGATTGTTGTTCGGCCAAAAGCTGAAGTGGGCAATCAACTGCATGTTGGCGCGCCAATGCCAGGTGTTGTTTCAACCCTTGCAGTTAAGCCGGGGCAAGAAGTGACTGCAGGCGATGTGTTGTTGTCCATCGAAGCGATGAAAATGGAAACCGCGATCCACGCAGAAATCGATGGCGTTGTGGCTGAAGTGCATGTGCAGCCGGGCAATCAAATCGACGCAAAAGACTTGCTGGTGCGTTTCGAAGGCTAATCAGCCCCTTATAGTAATTGAAAAAAAGGCCGCCCCTCGGGGCGGCCTTTTGTTATTCGGCAATTGCCGGTGTGCCGCGTCTATTGGACATAATTGCTAAAGCAAGCGCGCCCAGCGCGCATGCAACAATCACCACCAGCATTGGCACTGGCGTGCCATCAAAGAACATGGCAGAAATCGCCATGGCCAAGGAGCCAGAGAGCATTTGCAGGGTGCCGCCGAGTGAAGCCGCTGCGCCAGCAATTGGTCCGTGATCTTCCAATGCTAACACCATCGATGTTGGAATGATTAGCCCCATGAAGCCGTTGGCAACAATGAACATGGCGATCATGATCGGCAAGGTGCCCATGCCAAGCGCGAAAATGCTGAGCAAGCCGCCGACCATAATCGCATAGCCAATGGTGGCCACAAAGATCAGCTTCTTCGGCCCGGCAATGCCCATCAGGTTTGCCGCAAACTGCGAGGTGACGAAAAAGCCAGCTGCATTGGCGGCAAAAGCGATAGCGAACTGGGTTGGGTCGAGGCCGAAATGCTCCATATAGACGAAGCTTGCGCTGCCCAAAAACGTGAAGAAACTGGCCATGCCCAACCCACCAATGAAGGTGAGGCTGAGATAGTTCATGTCTTTAAGCAAAATGCCAAAGCTTTGAAACATGGTGCGCATATCAAAGGGACGGCGGTCAGAAGGCTTGAGCGTTTCTGGCAGCAATGTGCCAACCATCACCAGCGACAGGATCGTGCATGCCGCAATGGCAAAGAATACGCCGCGCCAGCCAAAAGGTTCCATAACGAATGAGCCAAGCAATGGCGCAAGCATTGGCGAGACCGAAAATACCAGCATCAAAGTTGACATCATGCGGGTGGCTTTTTGGCCGGTATAGAGATCGCGAATAATGGCG
Organism: Maritalea porphyrae; assembly: GCF_030159895.1. Lineage (GTDB taxonomy): Bacteria > Pseudomonadota > Alphaproteobacteria > Rhizobiales > Devosiaceae > Maritalea > Maritalea porphyrae. The sequence continues at coordinate 167,702 of NZ_BSNI01000002.1, read as the reverse complement.
CGCGGGATCGACATTGGGCCAGCGGCGGCAACCCCTTGAATGAAGCGCAATACAATGAGGGTTTCGATGTCTTGTGCGTATGCGCAGCCGATTGATGCAGCGAAAAACAGCCCCAATCCCAAATAGATCGGAAGCTTGCGGCCAAACATGTCGCTCAAGGGCCCCCAGAATAATTGCGCAACGCCAAAGGCCAAAAAGTACACGGTCAAGGTCAATTGAGCAGAGGAAATCGGTGCACCAAGGTCGGACGCCATGGTGGGCATAGCGGGCAAATACATATCGATGGCAAATGCGCTAATGGCATTCATAAGGCCCAATATCAGGGAGTATTTGACAATTTCGAGATTCATTATTGCGACTTTCAAAATTTGTTCTTGGAGGGAACGCAACGCGGCCAACCTTTTGGGGTTGATCACGTGAAAACAATGTACTGAGGTGGTGACTCAACAAAGAGAAATCAATGAAGGAGGGGCACCTAACCATCAAATCGAACGATGGGCAAGTGGGTGAGATGAAGTTTTTTACCATCTGGTCGGCACCAAAACGTGATTGCAATGAGGCGCAATGTCCGGTTGCTCGCAACAGGCGAAACCATTATATCTCGCGATAGGTTTTTAGGAGAGATTATGTCGGGTCCCATAGAACGCAGAAATGCCGTTGGCGTGATGGTTGGCAATGTGAAAGTGGGCGGCGACGCTCCAATTGTTGTTCAGTCGATGACCAACACGGACACTGCCGACATTCAAAAGACAGTTGAGCAGGTGGCGGATTTGGCGCGTGCTGGGTCTGAGATCGTGCGCATTACTGTGGACCGCGACGAATCTGCGGCGGCGGTGCCTCACATTCGCGATAAGTTGCTGGCGCGTGGCGTTGATGTGCCACTTGTTGGTGATTTCCACTATATCGGCCACAAGCTTTTGTCTGAACATCCTGCCTGTGCCGAAGCGCTCGCCAAATACCGCATTAACCCGGGCAATGTTGGCTTTAAAGCCAAGCGCGACACGCAATTCTCGCAAATGATTGAAGTCGCCAACACCTACGACAAGCCAGTGCGCATCGGGGTGAATTGGGGGTCGCTTGACCAAGAATTGCTCACCAAATTGATGGATGAGAACGCAGAGAATGGCTCGCCCTGGAGTGCGGCGCGTGTGCAACGCGAAGCGATTATTCAGTCCGCCTTGTTGAGTGCCCAACGGGCTGAAGAATTGGGCATGGGGCGAGATAAAATCATCCTTTCGACCAAAGTGTCGAACGTGCAGCACCTGATCGACGTTTATGCCGATTTGGCTGCGCGCTGCGATTATGCGCTGCATCTCGGGCTTACCGAAGCGGGCATGGGCGCAAAAGGCATTGTCGCTTCCTCGGCCGCGCTTGGGATTTTGCTGCAACAAGGCATTGGCGACACGATTCGGATTTCTCTAACCCCAGAGCCGGGCGGCGATCGCACCTTGGAAGTTGAAGTGGCGCAGCAGCTTTTGCAAACTATGGGCTTCCGCCAGTTCTTACCTGTTGTGACCGCCTGTCCGGGTTGCGGGCGCACCACATCGACCGTGTTCCAAGAGCTGGCGCGCGATATCCAAGATCACCTCAATACCTCGATGCCGATCTGGCGTGAGAAATATCCAGGTGTTGAGGGGATGAGCGTTGCGGTGATGGGTTGTATCGTCAATGGGCCGGGTGAAAGCAAGCATGCCGATATTGGCATTTCATTGCCTGGCACCGGCGAAACACCTGCCGCCCCCGTATTTATTGACGGGGAAAAAGCCAAGACTTTGCGCGGCGAAGATATTGCTGATCAGTTCAAACTGATGGTTGCTGAATATATTGAAGAGCGATTTGGCGGCTAGCGTTTTTTCGCCATCACCCAAAAGGAATCGTCTTTTTCCATCTCTGCGTAGATTTGCGCGTCGATCAGCTCAAAATATGGGGCTAATCTGTCGGTGACGTATTTGACCGACCGATAGTGAAAAGTCATCCCATGCATTTCCATCACTTCGTTGCCATGCCAAAAGCTATGAAAGATCAAGCCACTTGGGTTGAGAGCAGCGGCTTGATTTTTGAAGCTGTTGTCTAGCGCCTCGTCGGCGAGATGGTGCAATACTTTGTTGGAATAGATGCCGTTGAATGTGCGGTCTGTGTCGATTTCAACGGCGTCTAATTCAATCAAATCCGCATCTGGATTGGCCTTCTTGTAACGCTCCAAAAAGTAAGGTGCGTTGTCCGAACCTGTGACATTGTAGCGCTTGGCTAAGATATCAAGATCGACGCCGGGCCCCATGCCCAATTCGAGGACGCGTGCGCCCTCAGTCAGATGTTCATCCAAAATGGCGATCAGTTCCGCGCCATCATAGCCTTTTGCCATTTCGATATAGTCTTCGGCGTTTTTTGGGTCATCATAGAAGGGCATTTATGCCTCCCGCCTTGCGAAGTGCGTCACCAATTCGCGCATAAGATTTGCTTTTTCGCCAAACCCGTCAAGTTCGTAGAGCGCGCCTTGCAGTTCCTCATTCAGCGCCTCACGTGCATGGTCCAGCCCGTGGCTTGCGATCAGCGTCGACTTACCTTGCGCGGCGTCTTTGCCTGCGGTTTTGCCCAGTTCTTCAGAGGATTTGGTGGCGTCCAAAATGTCGTCAGACAGTTGATAGATACGGCCCGCCGCTTCAGCGAATCGGGTGAGGGTCTCTAGTTGTTCGTTGGATGCTTCTGCCATTATCGCGCCCATGCGCACCGATGCGCGAATAATCGCGCCGGTTTTCATGGCGTGGATCAGGGAAACGGTTTTCGGGTCATAGCCTTGGCGTTCCCCCTCTATGTCGCGCATTTGCCCGCCGGCCATGCCACCAACACCCGCGCCTTGCACAAGTTCAGTGATCAGTTGTGTGCGGATGTTAGCGTCTGGGTGGGTGCGTTCATCGGCTAAAAGTCCAAACGCATGGGTGAGCAAACTGTCGCCCGCAAGAATCGCGGTGGCGGGGTCGAACGCAACATGTACGGTGGGTTGGCCGCGACGTAGCTCGTCGTCATCCATATCCGGCAAATCGTCATGAACAAGTGAATAGCAATGTACATATTCAACCGCAGCGCCAGCACGCACCAGATCGCCATTTGATGGCCCGACCAAATCCGCAGTTAGGCGTACCAAAGCTGGGCGCAATCTTTTGCCCCCGTTGAGCGCACCATGGCGCACGGCGTTGACCAAGCGATCTGGTGCTGGATAAGGTGTTGATAAGGTGTTGGCACTTAGCTCGTCGTCTAAAAACGCTTCAATGGCGCTGGTGCTAGAATCGATGGCGTGTTTTAGCGACATAAAAGCTCTTTCAAAGCAGCTTGTGAGCGTTGCATCTTGTAAAACTGGTTCTAGCGGTGATTGCGGTGCTTTTCAACAATTGCAAGCGGCGCATTTTTTACTAGCCAACTGCGGCTTAAAGGCGTATATAGCCGCCAACTGACAAGAATTTGATGCTAAAGCGGCCCCGCGTTTGAAATGATGAGGGGCGTTTTTGTTGAATGGAGAGACAAAATGGCAGTACCTAAGAAGAAGATATCTGGCATGAAGCGCGGTAACCGTCGCTCTGCCGATGCGTTGAAAGCCAACACATATGTGGAAGATAAGGATAGCGGCGAGTTGCGTCGTCCTCACCACATCGATCTGAAAACCGGCATGTATCGCGGCCGTCAGATCCTTACACCGAAAGAAGCCTAAGGCTTTATTTTCGTTGTGAATGAGTTTTGAACCGTCCCTTATTTTTTAAGGGGCGGTTTTTTGCGTTTCACAAAACTTATCCCCGCTCTCTGACCTTGTGCGATGATGCTTGCACCTTTTCTTGAAACCGTTCAGGACATTGACGAATGTCGGGCGGTGAGGGTTGTTGGTGTGGCGTTGGGTTCTTTCCTTCGTCATGCTCGGGCTTGACCCGAGCATCCATGTTGCGGTGCTGTGTGGTAAAGCCGCTGCAAAGCTAATAATGCTTTGCCACTTGTCCGCTCATCATGGACCCTCGGATCAAGCCCGAGGGTGACGACAGGAGAGTTGAGCTAACGGCGCCAATAGGTCCCGCATCAGCCTCTCGTGGCGTGAATGCCACTTAGTTGTGCGGGACGGTGCGAGAGAGACATAATCTCCAACCATACCACCCCGGACTCGATCCGGGGTCACAAAACATCCTTCAAAGAAAAGGGGATGGTTGAAAGGCAAGACGTTTGCCTTTCGCTTGAGAGTAAATGTCCAGTCTGACGCCGAAGGCAGATGTCAGTCATTAGTGGGTTGGTTCCCATTGGATCAGTGATGATCTGCAATCTGGAGCAGCAATGTTCAGAACCACGGATTGTGATGCATTTAAAGAGGATAGAAGGGTGAGCACCTCGGGGCATTATCTTTTCAAGCAGCAAGCCATTTGCGCGAGGCGTTTTACGTCTCATTACTAACTACACAGATGACGAGACCAAAAACGCCTCGCGTCCTGACATTTTTTCGTGCCGCCGTTGGTCGCTGACGCTACCGACCCCGGCACCCCCGCCAATAATCCCTCCAAAGCAAATAGCTTGTGGAGCTATGGCTGTTTGCTGATGCGCAATTACCTTGCCTCCTGCGCGAAATCACGAAATGATGTTGAGCAAATTTCCCACAAAAGAGGATGGGCTGATGATTTGGAAAATCCCACTGCTCGCATTGCCGCTGATCATTTATAATTTGGTTGCTTTCGATTTTGTCGGGGACAAGTCAAATGGCTGGGCGTCACCGGTAATGTCAATCGACATGGTTTCCGGTGCGGTATGGACCATGAGTGTTGGCGATTTGTTGGTGGTGTTTGCTCTGATCTTGTTGTTCATCGAAGTGATTAAATCTACCAAAGTTGGTAACGCATCGATCATGGATCACATGCTCTCAACCTTTGTATTTATTGCCTATTTGGTTGAATTTTTGTTGGTGCCTGCTGCTGCAACTTCGTTGTTCTTTACATGCTTGGCCATGTCGCTTGTGGACTTGGTTGCCGGCTTCTCGGTGTCCATTCGCTCGGCGTCTCGCGACGTAAATTTTGGTGGTCATTAGCAAAGGGATAAGCCATGGCATATCGCGTTGAAACGGATTCAATGGGCGAAATTGAGGTGCCGCAGGACGCTTATTATGGGGCGCAAACCGCACGCTCTATGATGAACTTCAAAATCGGGATTGAAAAAATGCCGATTGAAGTAATTCACGCTTTCGGCACCTTGAAAAAGGCGGCGGCGCTGACCAATCATGAGTTGGGAACGTTGGACGCACAGATAAAAGACTTGATCTGTTCTGCTGCGGACGAGGTGATTGCCGGAAAGTTGGACGCGCACTTCCCCTTGGTGGTGTGGCAGACGGGATCTGGCACTCAATCCAATATGAATGTGAACGAGGTGATCTCAAACCGTGCCATTGAACTGGCGGGCGGGGTGATGGGCAGCAAAGACCCAGTACATCCAAATGATCACGTCAATAAATCACAGAGTTCAAACGATACTTACCCAACGGCCATGCATATTGCGGCGGTGATCAAGATTGAGAGTCAGTTATTGCCAGCCATTGTTGCTTTGCGCGATGTGCTTGGAAAAAAGGCAGATGAGTTTGCTGACATCGTAAAGATTGGGCGCACGCATTTGCAAGATGCGACGCCATTGACATTGGGCCAAGAAATGAGTGGCTGGGTGGCGCAGCTTGATCTGGCCATCAATGCGATCAAAGCAACGATGCCGCAAATGAAACAGCTAGCGTTAGGCGGCACAGCGGTTGGCACAGGTTTGAATACGCACCCAGACTATGCACCTAAGGTGGCGGCGAAAATTGCTGAATTGACGGGCCATGATTTTGTTACCGCAGATAATAAATTTGCATACCTTGCAGCCCATGATGCGTTTGTTGGGACCCACGGTGCACTAAAGCAATTGGCTGTTGCGGCGATGAAGATCGCCAATGACGTGCGCTGGTTGGCCTCTGGTCCCCGGAGTGGATTAGGTGAGTTACAACTGCCCGAAAATGAGCCAGGCTCCTCAATTATGCCGGGCAAGGTGAACCCAACTCAATGCGAAGCGTTGACCATGGTTTGTGTGCAAGTGATGGGCAATGACGCAGCGATCGGTATTGCGGGCAGCCAAGGCAATTTTGAATTGAATGTTTATAAGCCGGTCATGGCTTATAATTTGCTGCAATCGGTGCGGTTGCTGGGTGATGCGCTTAACAGCTTTAACAAAAACTGTGCGGTAGGCATTGAACCGATCCGAGAGCAGATTTCAGATCATTTGAATAATTCACTGATGTTGGTGACCGCGCTTAATCCACATATTGGCTATGACAATGCGGCCAAAATTGCCAAACATGCGCACAAAAATGGGCTGACCCTACGTGCGGCTGCGATTGAGTTGGACCTCATGAGTGGCGAGGCGTTTGATTTGGCGATTAAGCCTGAGGAAATGGTTGGTCCTAAAGCCTAGGCCTCAAGTGCGCGTAGATAGCCTTTGGGCATGCGCACAATCTTGCGCTCATTATTTTGCGCATAGGCGGTTTGTGCTTCCCCAACGCTTGCGCGGCGTTTCGCCCGATATATTGGCGCACCAGTTTTGCCTGCGATCACTTGGGCTAAGAAGCTGGCATCGGGGCGATAATTGCCATTGAGTGAACGGCGACGCGGCGCGGGCTCCAAAACCAGCGGGAGGTTTTGTGCCGAATTGGGTCGGGATGTGCCGTTTTGGTCCGTACTCATGACGCGCTCCGTTAAAACAGCGAGCCATGTTTCATTTTGATACAGAATTGTTGGCTCACACCCATATTATTGCAATGAGCGTGCCAAATATAAAGGATTTGTTAACTTTTAACCCCAGAAAGGCGGCAATATGGTTAAAACTGGTCCTTGGCTTTTCGAAGCGCTGCGAAGGTTTCAACCGGGTCTTTGCCGGATAGGCCAAGCTTTTCTGCAATCAATGGCTGATCAGCACGCAAGAACGGGTTCGCAAGCTTTTCACTGCCAAGGTTCGTGGGCAAGGTTGGTTGACCAGAATTGATTTGGCTTTGTGCTTCTTTAATGCGTTGTTCAAGGGCCTTGTTGTCAGGATCAATTGTTGATGCAAACGCACCATTTGAAAGCGTATATTCGTGGCCGCAATAAAGCTGGGTTGCGTCTGGCAAGTCTCTAAGGCGTTTCAAACCGGCCCACATTTGATCCGGTGGGCCGTCAAACATGCGACCGCACCCGAGGGAAAACAGCGCATCGCCCGCAAACAAGGTAGGCTGTTCAGGCAGGAAATAAGCGATATGACCATATGTATGCCCGGGGCAGGAGATGACCGTAAGATGCCCGTCACCAAATTTGAGCATGGCGCCGGGCTCTACTTCTACATCGAGTTGCTTGATGTCCTTGGCTTCAGATTTTGGCCCAAAAACGGTGAGGTCAAAATGTTCGCGCAACGGGTCAATGCCCTGCACATGGTCCCAATGATGATGGGTGACAAAGATTTTCGTGGGCGTTAGATCAAGATCTCTAAATGCGTCTAAAATTGGCTGAGCGTCCGGCGCATCGATCAGCGCCACTTCACCGGTGACATCGCACTCAATGATAAGGGCAAAATTTGTTTCTAGCGCTGGAATTTGGTGGATCTTAAACATGACGAATTTGCCTTAAATGGGGGTGGCCAAGCATTGCATTGAAATGAGACTTTAATAAATGGGAACTTGAATGCATAGTGCGCTAAAGGCTCGGGGCGTTCGCACAACAGGAAGATTGGCATCACATGTTTGTGGCCATAGATGAATTGCTGCAATTTTATCGCTCCCCGTTGGGGCGGATTTCGCGCCGCTTGATCCAAGAGGTGATGGCGAAGATGACCGATGGGGCGACCGGGCACCGGGTGGTTGGTCTTGGTTATAGTGCGCCGTACCTTAATCGCGTCACTCAAGGTGCAGAACGGGTGATGGCATTTATGCCCGCGCGACAAGGGGCGCAGGTTTGGCCCAAAGAAGGGCCAAGCGCCACCGCGCTGGTCGACCCGTTGGAGTTGCCGCTAACTGATAGTGCGGTCGATTTGGTGATCGCCAATCATTTGTTTGAATATGCACGCGAGCCTGAAGAGTTGATGCAGGAGTTGTGGCGGGTAACGGCACCGGGCGCGCGTTTGCTTATTGTGGTGCCGCGCCGCCGTGGTCTTTGGGCACAGCGGGACAATACGCCATTTGGGCATGGTCATCCGTTTTCGCGCAACCAACTGCATCGCTTATTGCAGGATCATTCATTCACCCCCGAGATTTGGCGAGAGGCGCTGTATCTGCCACCGAGCAATTGGGCGCCGGTGCTTAAATCCGCGCGACTGTTTGAGAGCTTGGGCCGGTTTGCTGGCCCGGCGTTCGCTGGCGTGATGGTGGTGCGGGCGCGCAAAGAGATGTTCCCCGCGGTAACCCGTAAGAGACGCGACCGAAAAATGGTCAGAATGCCAGAATTTGCTCCCCAACCTGCTTATCCGGTGCATTCAAACCGCAACTAGACTAGCAATTCGTCCAAAGCGGAACCAAAAAGCAAACAGATTGCTTTGCGCAATCGGCTCAGTGCCCTTATGGTGCGGCGCTGCAAATATAGTTTCAACCAACCAACGAGCAGTTTAACGTGACAGACCGTCCAGAAGTTAATCCTTCGATTATGGAAATCGCTGCTTATGTGCCTGGCAAATCAAAAGCTGCGCCAGGCATTGAGCCGATCAAATTGAGTGCAAATGAGTCTCCTTTGGGCGCGAGCCCGAAAGCGGAAGAGGCTTATCGATATCATGCGCACAATTTGGCGATTTATCCGGACGGGTCAGCAATGGAACTGCGTACCGCGATTGGCGAGGTTTATGGCCTTGACCCCAACCGGATTGGCGTTGGGTCTGGCTCCGATGAATTGTTGCACCTTATTGCTCAGCTCTATATTGAAGCGGGTGATGAAGCGGTGATGAGCCAATATGGATTTTTGGTTTACCCAATCGTGACCCGTGGGGCAGGTGGCACGCCTGTTTTTGCGTCAGAAACCGATTTGAAAACAGATGTGGATGCCATGTTGGCTGCGGTGAGCGAAAAAACCAAAGTGGTTTATTTGGCGAATCCCAACAACCCAACGGGCAGCTATTTGACGGCGGACGAGTTGGATCGGCTGCATGCTGGATTGCCCAAAAATGTGTTGCTGGTGATTGACGCGGCATATGCTGAATATGTGGATGCGGCAGACTATAAGCTCGGCATTGATTTGGTGAACAACAATGAAAATGTTGTGATGACGCGCACTTTCTCCAAGATCGGATTGGCGAATTTGCGGGTGGGTTGGCTCTATGGTCCAGCACATTTCATGGATGTGTTTCACCGTTTGCGCGGTCCGTTCAATGTGAACGGCGCAGCGCTTGCCGCGGCGCAAGCCGCAGTGCGCGATGTGGAATTTACGGCCAAGTTGAAAACCCACAATAAGCGTTTGCGCGACTATTTGGTTTCAGAGCTGCAATCCAATTGGTATCGCACCCGTCCAAGCCAAGGCAATTTTGTGCTCACCGAGTTTTCTGAAGAAGAGGGCCGGACCGCAAAAGACGCATTTGAAACATTGTTGGGAGAAGGATTGGTCGTGCGCGAAATGGCATCTTATGGATTGCCGCACGCGCTACGCATTTCCATTGGTCATGAAAAAGATATGAAAAAGCTCGTGCAGATATTGCAGAGCATGAATTAAGAATCGAAATAAGATGTTTGAAAAAGTTGCACTGATCGGGATCGGGCTTATCGGCTCATCGATCGCACGCGCGATTAAAGAGAAAAACTTGGCAGACCATATTGCCATTTCCACGCGCTCACAAAAAACCCTGGACCGGGCCAAGGAATTGGGTCTGGGCGACAGCTACAATATTGATCCAACCGAAGTGGTGCGTGACGCAGATTTGGTGATTATTTGCGCGCCAGTTGGCGCATATGAGGCAATCGGCAAGCAAATCGCGCCACATTTGAAAACTGGCGCCATTTTGTCTGACGTTGGCTCAGTGAAAGAACATGTCGTCAAAGCCCTTGAGCCACATGTGCCGGATGGCGTTCACTTCATCCCCGGTCACCCAATTGCGGGCACCGAGAATTCGGGACCTGAAGCGGGCTTTGCGTCCCTGTTTGACGGCAAGTGGTGTATCCTCACGCCAATTGAAGGCACCGATCAAGATGCTTTGCACCGGTTGCGTGATTTATGGGTCGCATTTGGCAGCGACGTGGAAATCTTGGACGCCAAACACCATGATATGGTGCTGGCAATCACAAGCCATGTGCCCCACTTGATTGCTTACAATATTGTGGGCACGGCGGACCATTTGGAAAGTGTGACCAAATCGGAAGTGATTAAGTTCTCTGCTGGTGGTTTCCGCGACTTTACGCGGATTGCTGCGTCAGATCCTGAAATGTGGCGGGATGTGTTTTTGACCAACCGCGAAGCGGTGATGGAAATGCTCGGGCGGTTCTCTGAGGATTTGTCGATGCTGCAGCGCGCCGTGCGTTTTGGTGATGGTGAGATGCTTGAAGAACTGTTCACACGTACACGTAATATTCGCCGCTCAATCATTGATGCGGGTCAAGAAACGGACGTTCCTGACTTTGGTCGTCACGTGAGTGCTGTTGAGGATGAAAGCGGGGCGTAACACGTCCCGCATCGATGCTTTAGAACAATGCAGGCACAAAGAACAGCGGCGCGACGCCAATGCTGACAGTGCCTGCATTTGCCTGCCATAGAGATTTATACTCACCCTCGTCGTTTGCCACGCCAAAAATAGTCGGTGCAAGGATGCCATAGGCTTCAGGATCAAACAATTCCACAAGCCCTTTGGATTGGGTGGTGACTTGACCATTTAGCTGGCCCGCTGCATCGAGATTGAGCTTGCCATTGGCGGTAAAGCGCATATCGGTGGCGCTGAATTCAAGCCCATGCACCACCAGTTCACCTTGTTGGCTTTGCCATTGGCGCAGCATGTTCGGATATTGCCAATTGGTGACATTGCGATCAAGATTTGTCGCCTCGAGTTCAACCGCGAGGTTGGCTTTTTGAGTGTTGAGCTCAATCAGATTAGCTTCGCTCACACGGAAAAAGGCTTGTACGCCGGTTTCCGCATCCTGTGTTGCGATCAAATGGGCTTCGACGTTCTTGGCGTTTGCCAGCTCAATCGGGGTGATCAAAGTGTCGGACCATTTCAAATTGTCTGCGATGGCTGAAACACGCTCAAGTTCCAAGCTCCAGTTCAATCGGGCACTGAGTTGGAGGCTTGTGAAATCCAATTCGCGTTCGCTGCCAGTGAACTCATTACGCGAGTTTATCGGGCTTTGAGCAAAAGCGATAATGTGGGTGGGGCTATAAACGCGCACCGTCGCCTTGATTTCTTGGACCAAATATTGGTCGTCGCCATCAATGATATTGGCATTTTTGCACGTCACGTCATAGCGAAATGGGAAGCCGGAAATAGACCGTTCGTCGCATGAAATCTGAGGCTGGGCATTCGCAGATGCAAATTTGTCCAACTCGGTCGAGATCTGATTTGCACCGAAAAACCATGCACCCGTATAGGCAACAACGACGATCAGCACGATGGCAATAAGGAATTTGAATTTGGTCATAAAATGGGTCTAACCCGACATTGCTTGCTTGTCACTCAAAATGGCGTGAGCCTGATAAAAACGGGTTGTTGCCGCTCGTTCGAGTTGCTCTTATAAGAGCCAACTGGTGTGGATGATGTGCAAAAGAAATATGGTTTTAATATGAGCTATTGGGTATTTGGCTACGGGTCGTTGATCTGGCGTCCGGGATTTGAATATGTGGATGCACATCAAGCACTCTTGCGTGGGCTCCATCGCCAATTGTGTATTTACTCCTTCACGCATCGTGGCACCGAAGATCGTCCCGGGTTGGTTTTTGGTTTGGACCGTGGTGGGGCCTGTCGGGGGATGGCGTTCGAGGTTGATCGTGGCATTTGGAATGATACCCACGCCTATTTGCGGGAGCGAGAACAGGGCAACGATGTTTATAAAGAAAGCTGGCGGCAGGTAGAATTAGCTGATGGCCGCACGGTCGAAGCGCTAACATTTGTGGCAGATAGGTCGCATCGGCAATATGCGGGCCGATTGGCGCGTGAAGAACAATTGCGGCTGGTTAGGCAAGGGGTCGGCAATTCAGGCAAAAATCCTGAATATGTGATCAACACTTACGCGCACCTGCACGAAATGAACATCAAAGATGAGGGCCTTAAATGGCTCCACGATTCGCTTGTGAAAGATAGTTAGGCCGCTACCTTAAGCGGCATGGCGCTCCGGGTCTCGATGGGCTGCCTCCAAATCCCATATCATGGTCAGTGGTGGCATTTCATCGTCGGCCAATTCAAGCACATAGGCATCATCTGCGATATGCACAGCCTTCAAAAAGGCACGTCGGCTTTGTTCGTCATGGATCAGATTATCACCGGTACCAACCCACAAGGCATCTTCGCCCAATTCGTTGTGTTTGGACAAAAGGCACAGTTGATTGCCCGCCATATTGAGGTCAGCCAACTTGGTTCTTGTAAGAGTATAGGTGCGCCCGGTGCGGCCTTGCCAGTCCGCTACCGAATGATCGGAATTGCGTAGATTGATTAGTCGAATTGCTTCTGACATTTCAAATTCCCCGATTTTAGTTGCCCCGTGATAAGAGAACAAAAATAGAACAAACGTCTATTGTTGTCAATCCATGAAATGGGTCAATACTATATATATGGGAATCTATCAGACAAATGTCAATATATGGTGTATTTAGCGTTTGTGTGCGTCAATTCGGGCTTGCATCGCTGAATTGATAGGACGACTTATGCCGGCATCAATATCCTGCATTAGCATCTTGGTCGTTTCCGGTTCGATCCGTTCCTGAATTGTCTGGTGAAAAGTCTCCATGTCCAAACCAGCAGGGATTGGTTCGAGATATTTGGCGCGGGCGGTGCCGGGCCATAGAATTAGGGAGTTGCGTGGCCAATAAAGGCCTGACGTGAGGGCAACGGGTACCACCGGCACTTCTAGGGCCTCATACATTTTGGCAAGGCCCCACTTATATTTTGGCTCATCAAGCGGGGCGCGGCGCGTGCCCTCAGGATAAATAACAATTCGGCAATCGCGCTCTATTGCTTGTTTGCCCTGATCGACCATTTGCGGCAGCGCAGATTTGCCGTTTTTGCGATCAATCGAAATGGTGTGGAAATTCCGCATGCACCAGCCAAAGAAAGGAATGTCGAGCAATTCCTTTTTGGAAATGAATGTTGGTCGACCATTAGTTGCGGGCAATAGAGCAAAAATGTCCCAGTCGGACATGTGTTTTGACGCAATGATAAATGGGCCATCGGGCAGATTTTCTTGGCCGGTGATTTCGGTTTTGATGCCGACGACCCAACGCAGGAAGAATAGATTGCCAAGATACCAAGCTTTTACAACCCACCAGCCGGTCATTTTGCGGCCAAACAGCGAATAGATGCCAAAAGGAATAGCCAGAATTGCTGTGTAGCCGATGAACAGCACATAGAAAATCATCGACCGAATGGCTTGGAGAATCATGGAAGTTGCCTTTGTTACTTAAGGGGCGATCTGGGCTAAAAAACGGTGCACAGTGACGCGAGAGGTGATGGCGGTCAATATGGCAATGGTGACAACGGTCAGAATTAGCCCCAATAGACCCAACCAACCCAATGTGAACTGGCCAAATAACAGTTCAACTTGCGTCGCGCTTTGATCTGGCAGGATTGCGTTTGTGATGGTGCTGGCCACAAAGAAAAATACAATCGAACAGGCACCACCCACAAGACCGCCCTGCAGACCGATTGCGAGGAATCGCTCCTGGAATGCGCCTGCAATATAAGTGTCTGATGCGCCAATAAAGTGAAGTACATCAACGATTTCGCGGTTGGTCGCCATCGCGCCGCCAGTTGCAAAAACAATTGCAAGCACAGTAGCTGTGAGGATGAGGATTAGGGCCAATGTACCCGATAAAACGACTGTTCCCGCCATGGCATTGAGCTGCTGTTGCCACAATTCATGAGTGTCGATAGTTGCTTCTGGGACAGCGTCCGTCAACTTGGCGGTAAGTGCTTCAAGATCAAATAGGCTTGGGTCGCCCAGTTGAACAATGACCAAGCGCGGCAAGTGGAATGCGCTAATGTCAAACTGTTCGCCTAGCCAAGGGCTCAACAGTTTTTCGCTGTCGCTTACCGTCAGTTCAAAAGCACGCGATACACCTGGCGTTTGCTCCGCCAAGCTGATGGCTGTGCGGATATTGGAGAGCATTTGCTCATCTTCGACCGGTTGCAACTGAATTGTAAGCTCGCGCCCCACCTCAGATGACCAAGCAAGGGTTGAATTTTGTACCAGATAAACCGCACCAAATGTGACGCAGCTCAGAAACGTCATGATGGCGACAAGCAATGCCAATGTGCGCCCAGCGATGGATTGGCGCGGCACGATTGGAAATGGGGTTTTGGGCTTGGGGAGCAATTGGCTAATGAGAGACATTTATGCCTCCGTCTTTCAGCTGCAGGCGTGGAAATTTGAACTTGTTGAGCAGATGCAGCTCGTGGCTGGCTAGGATGATTGTGGTGCCCATGCGGTTGAGTTCAACAAACAAATGCAGCAAACGCTCAGACAATTCAGGGTCCACATTGCCGGTTGGTTCATCGGCCAACAATAGATCAGGTTTTGCGATCACCGCGCGGGCAATGGCTGCACGTTGTTTTTCACCACCGGACAAAAGTTCTGGGCGCACATGCATTTGATGGCCCAATCCCACCCAATCGAGCAGTTCTTCAACGTTGGATTTGTAAGCTGATTCGGGTTCGCCCCGCACAACCAGCGGCAATGCCACATTTTGGAAGGTGGTGAGGTGCTCAAGCAGACGAAATTCTTGAAACACGATGCCAATATGCTGCCGCATCTGCATCAATGCCGATTTGTCCAGACGGTTGGTGTTTTTGCCAAACATTTCCATTTCACCCGATGTAGGGCGCATGGACAGCAGCAAAAGCCGCAAAAGCGAGGTTTTGCCTGACCCTGAGGGGCCTGTAAGAAAGTGAAATGACCCCGGATCAATGTTGAAATTGAGGTTTTTTAAGATCTCTGGACCGGCTCCGTAGTGAAGCCCGACATTTTTAAATTTGATCAAGACCTGCTCCCGAATCACTATTTGGAAACCATATTATCAGCGATGCACAATTTGGCGCTTAAACGTTGCTGGTTTTTTCGGAGTGTTAACATAATCAGCGGTACATTTGGGGCGGAAGTTTTGCATCGGTTCGCATTAAATGATCATTGTTTGTCCAAATTGCAGCATGCGATATGAAGTTGCCGCGCAAGCGATCGGCGATAATGGACGAAGTGTGCAGTGCGCAAACTGCCAGCGATCTTGGCACGCGCAAGCCTTAAAAGAAGATGATTTTGATGCGCTGTTGGGCGATGCGCTAAACGAGCCACCTAAGGAAAAGCCAAAAAAGCAGAAGAAAACAAAGGTTACCGAAGCGGACGAGGACGCTTTGGATATTGCGTTTGTGGCCGAAGAAGACAAAGCCGCGGCTGATGAAACGCAAGCGGATGCATCGTCTGAGGGCAATGATGCGAACAAAATCGGCAGCTTTGAATTACCAGATGACGATGATGATCCGTTTGGCGATGATGATGATGGCAGCAAAGCGCGCGCAGCGGTAGAAAGTGCGATTGGCGCGGCGCAGGACGTAATGAACGCTATAAATGAGGACAACGAGGTTGAGTTGTCATCTTATGCAGCACGTCGCCGCCAGCAAATCGAGCGCATGAAACGCTCGCGACGGATTGCGAAGCGTCGGCGCGAAATTGCCAAAGCATTGCCAATGGCCAAATTGCGGCGCAATATCAGCTATGGCGCGTTTGCAGCGTCATTGTTGGTTGTGGCCATCTTATTTGGTTTTAGCACCAAGGTTGTACAGATTTATCCAGATATGGCCGGCTTCTATCGTCTGTTTGGCCAAACCGTAAATGTGGTCGGTCTTGAGTTTGCGGACGTGAAGACGGACCGCGTGTGGAGCGATGGGCATGAAGTGCTCACCGTGCGCTCAAAAATTGAGAATGTCACTAATCGAATGATCTATCTGCCACCAATTCGAGTGGCGCTGATCGATGAAAATGGTGATGTGATTTATGAGTGGAACACGACGCCAGGACTGGCGGTTTTGGAAGCACGCGGCATTTTCGAGTTTAAGACCGAATTGTCGTCGCCACCAAATGACGTGCGACGGGTGAAGCTGAAATTCTTGGATTGGCAATATTCAGGCGGCGTTACCAATCAAGCAATAGAACCGGGGTTCAATCCCGCGGCCAAACCGAGCGGTGCGACCGGGGAAGTTGGCGGCATTGGTGCCGTCCTAGCAAAGAAAAGAAATAACTAAACGCGAAACGGCGTGAAAGAATTGAGTACAGGAGAGTAGCAACATGGCAAAGATATTATTGGCAGAGGACGACCCAAGTGTTCGTGGCTTTGTAAGTCGTGCTTTGGAAATGGATGGCCATGAAGTTGTGGTGACCGAAGATGGTGGCCTAGCTGCTGAAGCGGCGCTGGAGCACAATGGCGAATTTGATCTGTTGCTTTCTGATATCAAAATGCCGGTGATGGACGGCATTGCTCTGTCGCTTAGTATCGCTGCGCAGTACCCCGACATTACAATTTTGCTGATGACTGGCTTTGCTGATCAGCGTGAACGTGCGCACGGGCTTGATGCATTGGTGCACGATGTGGTGCCAAAACCATTCACGCTGGCTGACATTCGCGCCAAAGTGGCTGAAGCGCTCGAGGGCCGTGAAGTGGAAAAAGAAACGCTTGCGAAGAAGTTTGGGGCGTAATCACTCAACGCGGGAAATGCATCAATTGTTGGTTCGCGAGGCGCAGCAACATGACTTTAATGACCTCTTGTCTCTGATCTCAGTGTTCCCGCACCAGGATCACAAGCAAGATGAAGAGCTTATTGCTCAACGGTTTCATGAAATACTAGAAGATCGTCGGATGCATTTGTTGGTGTCGGAAGCCGAAGGAAGTGTTGTTTCAACCTGTACTTTGGTGATTTTGCCCAATATGACGCGTCGCGGCCGACCATACGGTTTAGTTGAGGTGGTTGCTACTAAGCCGGAATTTAGAAGAAAAGGCGCCGCAACCGCGGTTTTAAGTGAGGCGCTGCAACGGGCTTGGCGGGCGGATTGCTACAAGGTGATGTTGCATTCTGGCAAACGCAATCTGGAAGCCCACAAGTTTTATCAGCAATGTGGATTTGAAGAATCGAGGCTGGGTTTCCAAATGGAAAACCCAAGCCTTATTTGATTGCTACTCCAACCACTCCGGCACACTGTCCAATTCGATCAATGCGTCGAGGTCCTGGCGCTCGCGAATGACGTGGTAGCGGTCACCATCCACCAACACTTCTGCGCAAAGTGGACGTGTGTTGTAGGTGCCAGACATAACCGCGCCATAAGCGCCTGCACTCATAATGGCGATATAGTCGCCTTCTGCAACTTCAGGCAATTGACGGTCGCGGGCAAGGTAATCGCCTGTTTCGCACACTGGGCCAACCACATCACCGCGCTTCTCAAGTAGATGATGATTTTCCACCAGCGGCATCACGCCGTGATGCGCTTCGTAGAGTGTTGGGCGGATCATGTCGTTCATGCCCGCATCAACAATTACGAAGGTTCGTTCAGCGCCTTCTTTGACATATTCAACCTTGGTGACAAAGATGCCCGCATTGCCTGCGATCATGCGGCCCGGCTCAAGCACCAGTTCGCAGCCCAGATCTTTGACATTTTTGAACACCACTTGCGCGTAGGCCATCGGATCGGGCGGTATCTCGTTTGAGGTGCCATAAGGAATGCCCAAGCCGCCGCCAACATCCACATGGCGGATATTGTGCCCCTCTGTGCGCAATTCCCCCACCAATTCGGCCAACAATTTGAATGCATTATCGAACGGCTCAAGCTCGGTGATTTGGCTGCCGATATGCATGTCAATGCCAGTAGCGTCCAAATGCTCAAGCTCTGCGATGCGCTTATAGACTTCTGATGCACGCTCAAACGGAATGCCGAATTTGTTTTCAGCCTTGCCGGTTGAGATTTTCGCGTGCGTTTTCGCGTCCACATTTGGGTTGATGCGCACAGAAACTGGCGCAATCTTGCCAAGCGATTTGGCCACTTCATTAAGGCGCTCAAGCTCCGCTTCGCTCTCTGCGTTGAAGCATTTAATACCTGCCTCTAGCCCCAGTTCCATTTCCGCATGGGTTTTGGCCACGCCAGAGAAAACGATTTTGTTTGCCGGAATGCCGGCTTTCAGCGCGCGTTTGAGTTCGCCAAGGGACACAACGTCTGCGCCTGCGCCCATATTGGCCACAAGCTTGAGCATGGCTTGGTTTGAGTTCGCTTTCATGGCGTAAGCCACAAGCGTATCCACGCCCTTAAAGGCTTCCTGCATTACGCGGATATGGCGGGTGAAGGTGGCCGTTGAATAAACGTAAAATGGCGTGCCGACTTCGCCAGCCAATTCGGTCAGGTCAACGTCTTCGGCATGTAGTTTGCCGCCCTTATACTGGAAGTGGTGGACCATCTTATTCTTCTTCGCTTGACGCTAGTTGCTCTTTCCAACGCGCGGCTTGTTCGCGTACGTTTTTTGGCGACGTGCCGCCATAAGAGGTGCGGGACTTCACCGAGTTTTCAACGCTGAGGACCTTAAAGACGCGGCTGTCGATGCGTTCATCAACTTCCTTGAGGTCTTCGATGGTCAAACCGTCAAGGTCGCAGCCTTTTTCTTCAGCCTTTGCAACAGCGGCGCCGGTGATGTGGTGAGCGTCGCGGAATGGAACGTTTGCTTCGCGCACCAACCAGTCGGCCAAATCAGTAGCGGTTGAAAAACCAGAACCAGCCGCATCGCGCATGGCTTCGCGGTTCACCTTGAGGTCGTTGATCATGCCTGTCATCGCAGCAAGCGCTAGACCAAGGCTATCGAAGGCGTCAAAGGCAACTTCTTTGTCTTCTTGCATGTCTTTTGAATAGGCAAGCGGCAAGCCCTTCATCACGATCATCAACGATGTTAGCGCGCCCATGATGCGACCAATTTTGGCGCGGATCAATTCAGCGGCGTCCGGGTTGCGCTTTTGCGGCATGATAGACGAGCCGGTTGAGAACTTGTCTGATAGGGTCACAAAGCGGAATTGCGCGGTGGACCAAATTACCAATTCTTCAGATAGGCGGGACAGGTGCATGGCGCAAATTGACGCGCAGCTTAAAGCTTCAAGCACAAAATCACGGTCCGCCACAGCGTCTAGCGAGTTTGCCGTTGGGCGTTCAAAGCCAAGAGCCCCTGCTGTCATTTCCCTGTCGATTGGGAATGAGGTGCCAGCCAATGCAGCCGATCCCAGAGGGCATTCATTAAGGCGTTTGCGTGCGCCATAAAAGCGGGATACATCGCGGCCAAGCATTTCAACGTAAGCCAACATATGGTGACCAAAGGTGACAGGTTGGGCGCTTTGCAAGTGCGTAAAGCCAGGCATTACGGTGTCTGCTTCTTCTTCAGCACGCTTCACCATTTCAAGCTGCAGCGTTTTGATTTGCCCTATGAACATGTCGATGGTGTCGCGGACATAGAGTTTGAAATCGGTCGCGACTTGGTCGTTGCGCGAGCGGCCCGTGTGCAGTCGCCCTGCAGGTTCGCCGATAAGGTCTTTGAGCCGCGCTTCCACATTCATATGAATGTCTTCAAGCGCGCGCGAAAAAGTGAACGATCCGGCATCAATTTCTGATCGCACTTGATCTAGACCTTTGATGATCGCGTCCTTATCTTCTTTAGTGAGAATGCCAGCGGCCTCAAGCATGGTGGCATGGGCTTTTGAGCCTTCTATATCTTGTTTATAGAAGCGCTTGTCGAAATCGATGGAGGCGTTTATTTCCTCCATGATGGCGTCTGGCCCAGAAGCGAACCGGCCGCCCCACATTTGATTGCTCATACTGACCTCTCTTTGAAGGAGAAATAATGTCCCAGGATCCGCACAACGAAGCCGAAAAAAAAGCTCCAAACAAGTGGAACATGGGCGTCATTGTTGGTGTTGTGGTAGCTATAGCGACCGCGGTTTGGGTTAGCAATGGCGGCGGCGGACAAAATGGTTCGGCTGGCACTGGTGGATTCACGCCGAGTCCGGCAATTGCTACGGCGTTGGATGAGGCCGCAGCAGGCGAACTGGCGGCCTTTCGCGCCACGGCAAAAGGCGAGGGATATCCCGAGATCAAGTTCGTTGCTGACACTGGCGAAAGCGTTGGCTTTGACCATTTCAACGGCAAAGTAACATTGGTGAACTTTTGGGCCACTTGGTGCGGCCCATGCCGGGCAGAAATGCCAGCTCTTGATGCTTTGCACGCCAAATATCAAGATCAAGGTTTTCAAGTCGCCACCATCAATTTGGATGTGGGCGAAGATGGTTTGGATAAGGCAAAAGCCTTTATGGAAGAGGTGGGGTTGAAAAACTTGCCGCTGCACGCTGATCCAACATTTGAAGCATTCGAAGTTCTGAAAACGCGGGGCACCGCGCTTGGCCTGCCCGCTACATTGCTGATTGGGCCCGACGGGCATGAATGGGGCGTGTTGGCTGGCCCCGCTGAATGGAACAGCGAAGATGCGCACGCATTAATCGAAGCGGCGTTGGCGCTGGTGAATAGCTAAAGCTCTTTTATCACCCGCGCTGGGGAGCCAACAGCTACGCAATCTGATGGAATATCTTTGGTGACGACAGCGCCTGCGCCGATTGTTGTGCGGTCGCCAATGGTCACGCCGGGCACAATGATCGCACCGGCACCAATCCAGCATTGATCGCCGATGGTGACAGGTGCTGCTTTGTTGACAAAGTTCATCCGTTCTGGCTCGTCCGGGTAGGGGTAAACGCATCGCTCGTGCGCATGAATCGGGTGCCCTGCGGTTAGGATTTGAACATTCGGCGCGATCAGGGTTTCAGAGCCGATGCGCACAAAGTGATTGTCCATTATTGAGCAGTTGCGATTGATAAATGTGCGCTCGCCGATCTCAACCATTTCCCCATATTCCACATAAAAGGGGCTTTCCACCCAAAACTCGTTTGGCGCTTTGCCAAGAATTGCACGCAATATCTCCATGCGATTTGGGTCGTCATAGTCTGCATTGTTGAACTTGTTCACAGCTGCGCGGGTGCGCCCGGCATGTGCGATCAGATCAGGATCGCCTGCCAGAAATGGTTCGCCAGCGAGCATTTGATGTTTTGCGGATTTTGACATGGAAGCGCCTAAAGGACTGGAATTGGTATTGTTGTCTGTTTTAGGCTATAGCGCGTGATTTGAAAAGCGGATTTGTCGCTAGGTTAGCTCGAGGGTTTTCGCGTTTGCCGCGCGCGTGAAGTCTTGAGGTGCAATTTCGATTTGCAGTCCACGTTTGCCGCCGTTGAACAGAATCGTTTCGTGCAGCAGGGCAGTTTGATCAAGCAGAACTTGGCAGCGGGAGCGCTGACCCAAGGGGCTGATGCCGCCGATGACGTAGCCGGATAGTTTTTCGGCTTTTGACTTGTCGAGCAGGCTGATCTTTTTCTCGTTGAGTGCTTTGGCCGCCAGTTTGAGGTTCATTTCTTTGTTGGTCGGAATTAATGCCGCGCCTGTTTGCGCACTGGTGCCAAACATAAGGCATTTGAACAGGCGCGCAGGGTCAACGCCAAGCGCATCAGCGGCCTGCATGCCAATATTTTGCGCGGTTGGATCATAGGCATATTCGTGCAGGCGATAATCAATACGCAGCTTGTCGAGCAGTTTGGTGGCAGGTGTTGCGGACATGGAAGTGACTTGGATTAAGAGTGCGCGGATGGGTTGGCTTAAGCGCAACTATGGCGCAAGGCGCAATGCAATTGGGTATTGAAGGGGTGCTTAGGCTGACTTATCGACCACGGTGCCAGTGCCCGGTGCAGGCATTGCTTTGGCGTTCTGCAGCCCTTTTTCAAGCATATTGACCGCTTGTTGCTGCATGTCGTGGGCGGATTTCATCATCAACAATTCGGCAGATTGCTGGCGTTGTGCGGCCTGCATTCCAACAGCTTGATTGACCAATGACATATCCATCTGAAGCGCCTTTCTAGCTTTTCAGTCGCGCACAGTGTCGCCGATTTAGCGTTAATGGCGGGTAAACAGATTAAATCAAATTGTTCGAGTTGAGAATTTTGCTTTGCCTGATGTTTGGTTTTTTGCGGCCATTAACCCTTGCTCGAATTGTTTTCCGATCACTTTCTCGCTCTTTTTCCTTGCAGATAGAGATATTGCTACATATATAACTTACTAGTAAGTTATTTATTATGAGGAACCATGACCCAAACAAATCAAAGTGCGAAACACAACGAAAAGCGTGGCGTGGAAGGTGATGGATCGTCCGTGCACGACCATTCATCTGCGGCAGATAAGTCAAACAATTCAGTGCAAATAAGCTGGAACCCGCCCAAACCGCGAACAGGTGCGTTGGGTGGATGGGATCGTTTTGTTGGTCCCGGGGCGACAGATGCAGAAGAGGTGCTGCAACTGATTTTGGGTGGTGCCATCGCAATTGGCGGTGTGGCCCTGTTCTGGTTGGCGCAAGGGCAAACGGCGAGTATTTGGCAATGGCTATTTGTTGCTGTTTTAGCGTTCGATATTGGTGGCGGCATTGTCACCAATTCCACCTCGGCCGCGAAACGCTGGTATCATCGCCCCGGTCATGGGCGCTTGCAGCACTTTGGATTTGTTGCCGCCCATTTGGTGCATATCGGATTGATGGCATTTCTGTTTGCGGATGCGCCAATATCTTACGCGTTGGCGCTTGGCGGTATGCTGATGTTGTCGACCGTGCTGGTCTTGTTCTCGCCCCTCTATCTGCAGCGACCAATGGCAGTCGGCTTGGCTATGGTTGTCATAATGGCTGGGCAATTACCGCCATTTGATATCGCCGGATTGAATTGGTTCATACCCGCCTTGATGCTTAAACTCATTCTTGGCCATGCGCTGAAAGAAGCGCCATTTCAGCCCGGTGATCGATAATGGCTGAGATTAGGGTGGAACCGCTAGCGGCAGCAAAAATTGAGGCTGCCGCACAGCTGTTGGCAAGCAGTTTTCTCGATGATCAAGGCATGGTGGTTTTGTTCCCCAAGCAAACACCGGATCAATTGAAAAACGCAATGCAAAGTTGGTTCGTCGCCACACTGAATTTGTGGGAAGCCCAAGGGCAAACGATGCTCGCTGCCTATGATGGTGATCAGCTGGTTGGCGTGTTGCTCAGCGGTCATAGCGCGCTGAAGGTCTCGGGGTTTGCGCAATTGAAATGGTCATTGACGGTTGGATGGCTTTGCGGCTTAGGCGCTGTGGTGCGCACCGCGCAGCATGATCAGGAGCGGCAAAAGCAGTTCAATTCAGCATCAGCGCATATTGTTGAATTTGTTGCCGTAGACGCGACCAAACGAGGGCGCGGGATAGGGCGCGATCTGTTCGTCGCTTATCATCAAATGATTGGCGAAGGGGCGTCTATATGGCTTGAAACATCGCGACAAGAAAACTTGTCGATTTTTACAAAGCTTGGCTATCGCGAACGGTCCAGGTCATTTAGTTTGGGCGCGAAGTTTGTTCAAATGGTTCGCCCGCCACAAAGGAAAGACTGTATTGCCTCGTCCTGATCGCTCACATGAACGTATCCCACAAATCCTGTCGGCTGCAGCGAAGGTTTTTGCCGCCGACGGTGTGCAGGGCGCGCGTATGGACGATGTGGCGAAAGAGGCGGGTTTATCTAAGGCCGCGATTTATCTCTACTATAAGAACAAAGATGCGCTGGTACTGGCCCTGCTGGAGCAATTCTTTGCTGCGAATTTGGAGGCGCTAAAGCTTATTCCGCAAGGCAATAGTGCAACGGATCGGTTGTGTCTTTGGATCGATTTGGTCAGCGCTGCCATGCAGCAGGGTGCGCATTTTCAAACCGTTGGATTTGAATTTTTGGCTATGGCTGGGCGGGACACAGATGCGCGGCAAAAGGTTTTGGAGTTTTACCAGGAATATCAAAGCGCAATTGCCCAGTTGTTGGTTGATGACGGTATGTTGCCAAGCGATGCGGCGAACAAGGCGCAAGAAATTGTTGCGCTGCTTGAAGGCATAAACCTGTTGTGGATGGCGCAATCTGGCGACATGGATTTTGCACGCTTGGCAAAGTCGGGCGTGACGGCGCTGCTCAGCTAGCGGCCAAATAATCCAACGGCGCTGCGTTTCATAAAGAACACCAGGGTTGCGCCTGCAATAACCCCGCCAATATGCGCCCACCAAGCGGTGGGGCCACCATCTGGGAACAGCACGAAAAATATCTGCATGGCGATCCAAAGCCCTAAAACCCAAAGCGCTGGAATGGGAATTGGCAACGGAACAACAATTTTAGCCAGCACATAGATCCTGACTTTGGGGAACAGAATAATATAGGCGCCGATGACACCAGCAACAGCCCCTGATGCACCAACCAGCGGTGCCGTGCTCGCTGGGTCGGCAAGCATATGGGCCAAACCGCCAGCTGCCGCGCATGCAAGATAAAAAATCAAATAGCGGATGTGCCCCATCGCATCTTCGATATTGTCACCAAAGACCCAAAGGAAGAGCATGTTTGAAAGCACATGCATCCAATCCGCATGTAAAAAGGCATAGGTGACCAATGTGGTTTGATCAGGCAAAAAAGGCACTTGATCGATCATTGGCTCACTAAGCCAGCCGGGCACCACAGCCATGGTAATCAGCACAAATTCTTCGCCGGCAGCGGGAAGCACATATTGAATGGCGAAGAAAATAAGGTTGAGCACGATCAGGGTTTGATTGACCCATGGGCGCTCCACATAGATTTTGGGGTTGTGATCATAAAGTGGAATAAACAAAAACTAACCCCATTATCTATTTGCCGCCGTCGCGAATTTGCATTCGCGTCCCCGGCACCCCCGCCATCATCTATTTACCGCCGTCGCGACGCTATTCTCTAAACCGACCGGGCTGCCACAAGACATCGCGTGCGCCATCATCATTTGTGACACGAGACAAAACAAACAGCAAATCAGACAATCGATTGAGGTATTTCACCGCAATTGGGTTGGTTTCTGGCTCTGCATCCATCAAGGCAACGCCAATGCGTTCGGCACGTCGCACCACGGTGCGGGCCAAATGAAGGTGAGCGGACAAGGCACTGCCACCGGGCAGGGTGAAACTTTTGAGCGGCTCAAGTCGTTCGTTATAGCGGTCGATTGTTGTCTCAAGCCAATCCACTTGGCTTTGCACAGCGCGCAATGGCTCGTAGCTCAACCCTTCGTCTGGACCAGGCGTCGCGAAGTCTGAGCCCACATCAAACAGATCATTTTGGATGCGCGCCAACACTTCATCAAGGTCATGGTCGCTGCCTGTATGTAGGCGCACTAGGCCAATGGTTGAATTGGCTTCGTCGATCGTGCCATAGGCTTCCACCCGAATATCAGCTTTTGAGCGGCGGGGGCCGGAAACCAAACCTGTGGTGCCATCATCGCCCGTGCGGGTGTAGATTTTGTTGAGTTTGACCATTTGACCCTCTTAGCGTGGCGCAAAGAAAACGGCGGCGATGACCAAAATTACCAAGGCCACAAACTGGGCAATCACACGTGCGCGCATCAGTTTTTGCGACAGGTTTGGATTGCCGCCACGGAACATATTGAACAAGCCGGCAAAGAGGATTAGGGCGACCACGCCCAAGGCGACGAAAATAAGGATGCTGATCGGTTGCATGTGCTCGAATCTTTTTCAGTCAACGTTTAGTTGCGAGTATAGGCGGTTAGTTCGGCAGCTAACAGGTCATAAATGACGCGGATGCGTTTTGCCTTATGCACCTCGCGGTGCGCAACCAGCCACATTTCCATTGAGGGGATTTTAAGGTCGGGCACAACATGCACCATCCCTGGGGTCTTTTCGATCAAGTTGAATTGGGCAAAACTAACGCCAAGACCTTGTTTGACCATTTCCCAAATTAGCGTTTGGCTGTCTGTACGCAGCTTGAAATTGTCCCGCTCGAGCGGAAAGCCAAGCGACTTTGACACGCGGATAATATCGTCTTGACGATCAAGGCCAATAATCTCGTGGTCATAAAGGTCTTCAGGTTTTTGTGGTGTGCCATGTTCATCAAGGTACGATTGGTGCGCGCAAGCGCGAAGGGGCACTTCGCCGATTTTTTTGCCCACCACATCAAGCTGGCCGGGGCGGAACATCCGGATGGCAATGTCAGCTTCGCGTAGGAGTAGATTTTCTACCGCATCCGAGGGCACGATTTCTAACTCGATCATTGGGAACTGTTGGCGCGATTTTTTCATGATTGCGGGTAGGATATTGTGCGAGATGATTTGCGATGCGGTGATCCGCACCGTGCCTTCAAGCACTTCAGTTGCGCCGGTGACGGCCAGTTGTGCCTCAGCTAGTGCCGCTTTGGCGTGGCGAACCGGGTCGACCAATTGATGCGCGATCGAGGTGGGGTTCAGGCCGCGCCCTGTGCGGTCGAAAAGAACAGCGTTTAGGCAGCTCTCAAGTTCTTCAATGTGCCGGCCAATAGTGGGCTGAGATGCACCCAATGCGCGCGCGGCCGCTGACAAAGACCCTCCATCCATTACCGCCAAAAATGAGCGCCACAGAAACCAATCAGGTTCGGACGGTAGATTTGTCTTATTCATAATTGAATATCTCAACTGCAGTTTTAGCGAATTTCAATTTGAAAATGAATATATATCTTGGGTGTCAGTCAAGCAAACGAATTTGAAATCAAGGAGAATAACATGACTGATACAGTAACAGTTTTGGGCATTAACGGCCGAATTGGTCAGTTCGCTGCAAAAGCATTTATTGAAAGCGGGTGGAATGTGATCGGTTTTGGTCGATCAAACCGAGCCCAATTTGAAGGGTTTGAATTTTGTCAGGGCGATGGATTTGAACTGGCCGATGTGAAACGCGCAATTGCAGATGCCGACGTTGTAATCCATGCGCTAAATCTGCCTTATGATAGGTGGGAACGCGAAGCTGAACAGCTCAATAAGGTTGTTATTGAGGCGATGAAAGGCACAGGAAAGATATTGATTTTTCCCGGCAATGTTTACAATTTTTCTGCCGACACACACCGCATGACCCCAGATGCTCCGCAAACCCCGGAAACGGCAAAGGGCGAAATTCGCAAGCGCATGGAAGATGATTTGCGCGATGCTGCTGAACAGCATGGGTTCAAAGCGCATATTTTGCGCGGGGGCGATTTCTATGGTCCGGGTTCCGAAGGGAGCTGGTTTGACCTCGGGATCGCGATGAATTTCAAGAGGCGCCAAATCACACAGCCATGCGATGGGGAAACAAAGCATTCCTGGGCTTACTTGCCAGACTTTGGCCGTGCCTTTGAAAAAGTCGCAGCAAAACGCGATGAGCTGGGAGCGTTTGAAAACTTCCATTTTCACGGTCATTTTGTCACTGGCAATGAAATGGCAGATGCCATTCAGCGGGTTGTACCTGAGCCATATGCGGTGAAGAAACTACCATGGTGGGCATTCTCCATCATGGGACTGTTCCAACCTGTAATTCGGGAAGTGATCAAAATGCGCTATTTGTGGCAATCGCCACAAGAGTTGATTGATCCCAAGCTGGATGCGATTTTGGGTGATGGCTTTGGCACCAGTTTCGAACGTGCTGTGGCCGAAACGACTTTGTCCTATTTGCCCGAAACTGAACTTGAAAAGCTTAAAGGCATGAAGCGCGCACCAGTGTTGGCTTAGTCTTCGCCGGCGCTTTCATCTTCTTCATCTAACCCAAGCTGGGCGCGGATTTGTTCTGGCGTCCAGCCTCGTTTCTTCAAGGCTTCTAAGCTGAGTGATTTCTTTGATTTGGAAAGCTTGTTGCCCTCGTCGTCAAGGATAAGCCCATGATGGTAATATTGCGGTTCTGGCAATTGCAGCAACTCTTGCAACACGCGGTGCACTGCGGTGGCAAAGTATAGGTCTTTGCCGCGTGTGATGTGGGTGATGTTTTGATCCGCATCGTCCACGACAACGCTTAAGTGATATGAGGTTGGCGTATATTTGCGCGCCAATACCACATCCCCCCATGCCGCTGGGTCAGCCTTAATGGTTTCAGCATGGCTCAACTCTTCGTCGAGCTCTTGCCAAGTTATATCACCGACTTTTTGGATCGCTTTGTCCATATCCAAACGCCATGCAAAAGCCTTGGCTTCAGCCATATGCTTGTCGCGGGTGAATGGGCTCATATGTTTGCAGGTGCCGGGGTAAACGGGCGCACCATCTGGGTCTTTGGCGCCGGTGGCAGCGTCTTTGATTTGTTTGCGTGAGCAGAAGCAGGGGTAAATCAACCCATCGGCCTTTAGCTGATCAAGCGCCTTTTGATAGTCGTCAAAATGATTAGATTGACGTCTAGGTTCTTCATCCCAAGCAAAGCCGACCCAGTCCAAATCATTGAGCATTTGCTCAATGCCTTCTTCGGTACAGCGAATGGTGTCGATGTCTTCAATACGCAACAGCAATTTGCCATCGGCCTTTTGTGCTAGTTCTTGCGTAAGAAGCGCAGAAAAGGCGTGGCCAAGGTGCAATTGCCCATTGGGGCTGGGGGCAAATCGAAATATGGGTTGATCAGAAATGTTCATGGCGCTCTAGTTGCCATGCGCCAACAAGAAAGACAAACATGAATCGCACAAGCCAAGATGATTTTTTGCGTCACGATGATGTGTTGCGCAGCCATTTGAGCGCTTTGGTGGTTCAAGATCCAACCCTTGGCGATGTGGTGGCGCTGTGCGATCCGGTGCCGTTGCGGTTTGAGCCTGGTGGCTTTCGCGGGCTGTCGCGCATTGTGATTGGCCAGCTTTTGTCGGTGCAGTCTGCAGCAGCGATTTGGGACAGATTTCGTGCGGTAATGGGCGACGTTGATGCCGCGCGTTTTTTGGACTTGGACGAAGTAGCATTTGACGGTGTTGGGCTTTCAAATGCGAAATATTTGACATTGCGCGCCATTGCAAAAGCCGAGCTTGGACAAACGCTACGTTATGATTTGATTGAAACCATGCCAATGTTCGAGGCGATGAAAATGCTCACTGCCATCAAGGGTATTGGGCCTTGGACCGCGGAGGTTTATTTAAGCTTTTGCGTTGGTCACCCAGACATTTTCCCAGCTGGAGATTTGGCTTTGCGAAAAATTGTTGCGCACCATATGGGTTGCGATGTTACACCCAGCATAAGCGAGACCATGAAATTGACGCAAAAATGGTCACCCTATCGAGGTGCGGCGGCGCGATTGATGTGGCGCTATTATGCGGTGATAAAGAATAAAGAAGGCATATTGATATGAGCGAATTATTTGGCCCAAAACTTGAACCTGCCAATGGCCTTCCACCGAAAAAGCTTGTGATCTTGCTGCATGGTTATGGGTCTGACGGTAAGGACATGATTGGCCTTGGCAACTTTTGGAATCAAGGGTTTCCTGACGTTGAGTTTTTGGCGCCCAATGCGCCAAACCCATGCTCTGTGAACCCGTTTGGCTTTGAGTGGTTCCATCTGGATTTGGAGCGTGGCCACGCAAATTATGAGGCAGGGGCCGAGCAAGCCTATCCGATTATTCGCGACTACGTTTTGGAACGCACCGCTGATGCGGGACTTGAATTGAAAGACGTGGTGCTTGGTGGGTTCAGCCAGGGTGCGATGATGGCGCTATATACTGGGCTTCGTTTTGAAGAGCCGCTTGCAGGCATTTTGTGCTTTTCGGGCAAAATGGTCGATCCAGAAACCATTGGCGATGAGATGGAAACGTCACCACCGGTTTGCTTGGTGCATGGGGAAGATGATGAGGTCGTTCCAGTTGCCGGCAGTTTAGAAGCCAAAGAAGTGTTAGAAGAGTTTTACGTCAATGTGTCGCTCAAGGTAACGCAAAAGACCGGGCATTCAATCGCTATGGACGGCCTGCAATTCGCCACAGGGTTTTTGAGCCATGTGTTTAAGCCAGACGATCAGATCGCTGTTGAAGAGTAAATGAAAAGTTAACAAGCCTTCACACGGCTGACATCTTACGGCACAATGATGGCACGTGAATATTTAGTGGAGTGATTCTCACCAAAGGAGGAAGGTGTGACAATCCATGTGTCACCCGAAGCTCTTCCAGCGCTCGTGTTGAATGCGGACTTTCGTCCGCTGAGCTATTATCCATTGTCATTGTGGTCGTGGCAGGACGCTATCAAGGCGGTTTGCTTGGATCGGGTCAATATTGTCTCTGAGTATGATCGGGTGATCAAAAGCCCGAGCTTTGAGATGAGACTGCCCAGCGTGGTCAGTCTAAAATCCTATATCAAACCAGCAAGCAACCCGGCCTTTACGCGCTTTAATTTGTTCTTACGCGACAGATTTGAATGCCAATATTGTGGGTCAAATAGTGACCTCACTTTTGATCATTTAATCCCACGTTCGCGCGGTGGGCGCACCACTTGGCAAAATGTGGTGACCGCTTGTTCGCCTTGCAATTTACGCAAAGCCAACAAGATGCCAAAAGACATTGGCATGTGGCCAAGCCAAACGCCATTCCAGCCCACTTCATATGATCTGCAAGCAAACGGGCGAAAGTTTCCGCCAAACCATTTGCATGAAAGTTGGATGGATTATCTTTATTGGGATATCGAACTCGAACCTTAGAACGCGCCCTGAACCACACAATTGGTCTGCAAATGGACGTGTCCTGCGCTTCCGGTGCTCACGTACTAAATGTACGTTGCGCGCCGGTTCTTGGGCGCCATCATTTTCGACTCAAATCTGAAATTCATCTTCGCGCTTTCCTGTGGTGAAAGTGTCTGTTTGGAGCGTCCGCCACACAAAAACGACCTCAAGCTTCTCGCATTAAGTAACCATCACGCTCGTCAGACTTCTCGAACTGCTGTTAATATTGATCTACAATTTGTACGGCGATTGTAGAAATTGGAGCTGAACCTTGGTCATAGAATCTCGTTTCTGGCGTGAAGATCTTGCCGAATATGTAAAAGAATTCAAGCCGGTGAAAAACCCGGCCCGAAGGACCGAACGCGTGCTTGTTAATTTCGAAAAAGACGTGACTATGGCGCTCTTCATGGTCAGGCGGCTAGCAGAGGATGGAAAATTTTCAACGAAGTTCAAAAACCATCGTGCAAAAATCCTAAGATTCGCATTCAATGGTAGGCCACATAGGTTGCGATACAAGGATTTGGATGAATACGAACTTGAAAATGAGCAACCCATATTGAAAGGTGCAATTTTCGTATGCAATCAGTTTATTCATGCACATTGCACTCAAGCGCTTGTGAAAGAAGATCGTAATTGGGCGGGTCTATACACGAATTCAGATTTTGAAAAACGCAAATGGATCTATTTTGTTCCCATTCTCGAGATAGTGAAAATACTTGAGATGGCAGTTGAGGATTTTCCAAGCAGCGTTACTTGGCGCTATGACCCTGTGGCTGAAGACTGGCTTAGCGAAACAGATTGAACTAGAGGTCCGACTAGCAGTAGAGTTTTCGTCTTAACCCTGCTTGTTCGCGTGGAAATTGATGTGGCCCGCATAAAGGGTGATGCAGGTCAGGATCAATGACACGATGGCATTCATGCCTGCAAAGCTGAGGCCGAAGAAGCGCACTTGTGCGCGGTCACAAGGGATCACCACAGTTTCGTTGATGTTTTCAAGTGCTGAGAAATCATTGATGCCCGCGCCAACGCCGGTGCAGGTGTCAGGGCCGGGCCACCAACTCCATTCAACGCCAGAATGATAGCCAGCCGTCCATGTGCCATAGCCAAAAATCAAGGCGGCAGCACCTAGCAAAATGGTGCGATAGTTGGCGTTGAGTCGATCCCACAAAAAGATGCCCATCAATAGAATTGGAATGGCGATGTAGTATGGATTGCGCTGCTCGTAGCAAAGATCGCATGGGATATAGCCGCCAATATACTGAAACGCATAGGCGCTGGTAATTGTCGCTGCGGCAAGCGCTGTTGCGCCAATGGTTAGGTTTTTAGCGTTCAACTCAAACACGAATGTCCCCAATATCTTTGGTGGCGATCAAAGCACAAATTTGATGGCCA
The DNA here is from genome assembly GCF_030159895.1 of Maritalea porphyrae. GTDB lineage: Bacteria > Pseudomonadota > Alphaproteobacteria > Rhizobiales > Devosiaceae > Maritalea > Maritalea porphyrae. Next base: position 135,563 of record NZ_BSNI01000002.1, on the reverse strand, counting down.
CAAATCCGCCAATTAGCAATGCGCAGCCAATGAAAAACATGAGGCCGAGGCGTTTTTCGATAAAGTCTTTAATTGGTGGACCAAAGAAAAACAGCAAGCCAGCAACGATGAAGAAACGTAAGCCGCGCGCCACGATAGAGGAGAGGATAAATATGGGCAGATTAAGGCCAGTTGCGCCGGACGCAATTGTAATCACTTTGTAGGGAAAAGGCGTCAACCCAAATACAAAGACGATGAGCAAACCCCATTCGTTGAAGGCGGCTTGGAAGTCCTCAAATTTGTACCAATAGCCATAAAATTCAAGGATTGGGCGTGCGAGCGCTTCGAGCAGTGCGGCGCCAATGTAGTAGCCGAGCAGGCCGCCAAGTACCGAAGTGATGGTGCAGATAAGTGCGAACCACCATGCGCGTTCGCGTTTGGCCAAGACCATCGGAATAAGCATGATATCAGGCGGGATCGGGAAAAATGAGCTTTCGGCGAAAGAAATTGCGCCCAATGCTTTGGGGGCGTGTTTGGAAGCGCCGAGCGCTAAAACCCAGTCATATAGGCGTCTAATCACAAGCAAAAATCCTCAAATTCATTCAAGGACAAGTCGCCCTTTTGGCTCACAGATGTAATCAGTTTGAATTTCGTGTCAATCAGTGATTGACGCGGTGACTTTTTTGGGTATATTCCGCCCCCATCACCTTAGTGCGGGTGTGGCGGAACTGGTAGACGCGCGGGATTCAAAATCCCGTTCCTTCGGGAGTGGGGGTTCGATTCCCTCCACCCGCACCAAACAAAAACCCCGGTCAGCTTTGCTACCGGGGTTTTGTTTTTTCCAATTGGCTTTTTTACCTATTTATGAAGCGCAGCCCATTTTTGCATGCCGTCAGCAAAAGCTGTAAGGCGTTGTCCCAACTCGGGAGCAATCGGTTGATCACCGTGCGGCAACTGATTTCTGATGTCATTTACGAAAACCATCGGGCGCTGCATTGTGTGCGAACCAATGGACACAAGGGTGTGGCGAAGGCTGGCTTGCGCATAACGGGTTCCCCAAATGCCGGTGGTGCCACCTAGAATAGCGACGGGCTTTTCATCCAATGCTTTGCTGATTGAAATCCAATCGAGCACGTTCTTCAAAACGCCAGGAACTGATTGGCAATATTCCGGCGTGGCGATAACAAGTCCATCTACCGCTTCGATCTGCGCGCAAAGGTCAATCACAGATTTTGGCCGATTTTCAATAGGCTTGAGGTCCTCATTGAACAGCGGAATGTTGGGCAGGTTGGTATATAGCTCTAGTTCAACTTTGCCTTGGCCAATTGTCTTAAGCGCTTCAAGCAATTGAAAGTTGTAAGAGTTCTGTCGCAGGCTTCCTGCCAATCCCAAAAATCTTGGTGCGTTCGTCATCGCTCTACCTTTTTGACTGTTTGGGCCTGTTTAATGCAGTTCAATTTAGAAAGCAAATTCTTTTTTTATTGCTCTTTTTCGATGTGCGAATGTCCGCGACGCGAGGTCGCAGCGGCTGCGGCAAAAATTCGCTAATGGTTTATGCTTACTTAAGGAGTTTTAGCGCAAAGTGGGCCCGACATAGTCAACTAGGCGTTGGATTGTTTATTGGACGCTGGTGTTGTTCGGGGCAAAATGAACACACCCGTTGCAAGCAAAACAAAGCCTAGTGATTTTTTGGCTTGAAGCATATGCGTGGCAGGCGCGCTTCAAGCTTTGTAAGCTGGGGTATAAGGCATGCACAAACTCAAGATTTCTGCGCGGATTTATTTGCTGGTGGCGCTGTCGATGTTGACAGTTGGTCTTCTGGCTTATCTGGGCATTACAAACATCAACAACACACGTACTACCTTGCGGTCGCAAGAGTTGGTATCGCTCACAGATTCAACAATAGCCATTGTTCAAGCGAACTATGATCGCGCTGAAGCGGGCGAAATTACCGTCGAAGAAGCGCAAGCTGCGGCATTGCGTGCCATCGAAGATATTCGATATCGCGGCAATGAGTATTTCTTTGCAGTGAATGATGAAGGCGTGATGATTATGCATCCATTTGCCAAGCAATTGGTGGGTGGCAATCAACTTGGATTGAAAGATGCAAATGGCAAGCCAATTTTCGTTGAAATGATTGCTTTGGCGAAAAAAGAAGGCGCCGGCTTCATGGAATATGTGTGGCCACGCGGAAAAGAAAAAACGCCAGTTGATAAGAATAGCTATGTGAAACGGTTTGAGCCTTGGGGCTGGATCGTGGGTACAGGCGTCTATGTTGATGATTTGCGGGCCGCAAACCAAGAAACGATTATGCAGCAGTTGGCGCTTACCGCCGCTATTGCAGGTGCATTGCTCATCCTAGCCTTCTTTATTGGTCGCTCTATCACCAAACCCGTAGAAGCCCTGACACGTACAATGGGTACGCTGGCATCGGGGGATCATGAAGTTGATGTGCCTGGCGCTGACCGCTCTGATGAAATTGGAGAGATGGCGCGCGCTGTTGAAGTGTTCAGAGAGAACGGTTTGAAAATGGCGCAGCTCAGCGAAGAAGATGTTGAGCGCCAAGCGCAAACGCGCGAAGAACGTGCCCAGATGATGCAAAATCTACAGGCAGCCTTTGGTAAGGTTGTCGATGCCGCAGGCGAAGGTGACTTCTCGCATCGTGTTGATATGGAATTCCCAGATCCTGAACTCAATACACTTGGCACGAGCGTAAACGGCTTGGTGGACACTGTTGAGCGCGGCTTGCGTGAAACTGGTGAAGTCTTGGCAGCTTTGGCCAAGACTGACCTTACATTGCGTGTAGAAGGTGAGTATCAAGGCTCGTTCTTGAAACTGAAACAAGACACCAATGCGGTGGCGGATCGTCTGACTGAGATTGTTGGTCGATTGAAAGAGACTTCAAGCGGGCTGAAAGCGGCGACAAGTGAAATCCTAACGGGCGCGAATGATCTTAGTGAGCGCACGACCCGTCAGGCCGCAACCATTGAAGAGACTTCTGCTGCAATGGAGCAATTGTCTGAGACGGTTGCCGACAATGCGCAAAAGGCTCAGATGGCGACACAGAAAACCGCACAAGCATCTGAGCTTGCTTCGGCTGGTGGTGAAGCGATGACCCATGCCACAACGGCAATGGAACGCATTACGTCTTCTTCTTCAAAGATTTCGAATATTATCGGCATGATCGATGATATCGCTTTCCAAACCAATTTGCTGGCGCTTAACGCTTCTGTTGAGGCCGCACGAGCGGGTGAAGCGGGTAAGGGCTTTGCGGTTGTGGCCGTAGAGGTTCGACGGTTGGCGCAATCTGCAGCGGAAGCTTCGTCTGAAGTGAAGGTGCTGATTGAACAAAGCGCAGGCGAAGTGTCTGAGGGTACCAAACTGGTTTCCGGTGCGTCTGAGAAACTTGACGAGATGTTGGCGGCGGTACAAGAAAACGCCACCCTGATGTCGGAAATTGCGCAGGCTTCTAAAGAGCAATCAAATGCGATTTCAGAAGTTGGTACTGCGGTGCGTCAGATGGATGAAATGACGCAACACAATGCGGCGCTGGTTGAAGAAACCAACGCAGCCATCGCTCAAACTGAAAATCAGGCAAATGATTTGGATGACATTGTTGAAGTGTTCCGCATTAGCGGTAGCGCAACACCATCCAAAGTCATGTCGAAACCTGCGCCAGTTGCTGCACCATCGGCACCGGCACCTCGTGCTGCACCAGCTGCTAAGGCGTATGGTACACATGGCAATGCGGCGATTAGCGACGATTGGGCGGAGTTCTAGTTCGAGCTAAGCTGATTATCTAGATTATTGAGGCGGGGGAGCTTATTGCTTCTCCGCCTTTGCTATTTGCGTTGCGATTTCATTGAACAAGGTTGCAAAAGCGTTCTCAGAACTTTCAACTGTGCCTGTGTTGGTGACAAAGGCTGCGACCAAATCATATTGTGGCGCCACGGCCAAAAAGGCATACCACATGGTGTTGGAGCCATTGTGGAATATGGCCTCGCCTTGCAGAGGTGGCTGCAGGGGAACCAAAACCCAACCGGCAGCGTAGTTTTCATTTGAAATTGTGAGGTCGGATGCGGTGTGCAAGCGTTTGCTTGTTGAAGCTGACAGAAACTGGGTGTCGCCTTTTGCGGCTTGAAGATGCATTTGGCCATATCGCGCTAGGTCCTCAATGCTCATATGGACTGTGCCTGCTGGCCCCATTATTGGCGTATTATCGGCAACGTGTTTTGTCGGGTCCACTGGGTTTGTGAAAAGCCATAAGGTTTTTGTGTGTCCCCAAGGCTGCTCACCCATAGGTGCACCAAATCCGGCACTTTCAAGCCCAAGCGGATCAAATAATTCCTCGTGCATCAGTTTTTCCCAGGATTTCCCAGTGACTTGCGTGGCTATGGTGCCGGCAATTGTGTAGCCAATATTTGAGTATTCGAACTTGGTGTTTGGTGCATGTGCAGGCGCTTTTGCTAAGGTCTTGAAAACGGCGGTTCGCCGCGCTTCATCCACTTCGTTTTGGCTTTCAAATTTGTTGTTAAGTAAGGTTGTGGGACCAAAATTGGCGCTTGCGCCGGAAGTATGGTGCAACAGGTCGATCAATTTGACATTGTGCCAAGCTGGATCGATTTCTTGAATTTTGCTGGGCAGAAGTTCGGCAATTGGGTCGTCAAAGCTGAAATAGCCTTTGTCGACCAATCTACCGATCATTGTTGCCGTCATGGATTTGGTGATCGAACCAATATGCCACTTGTCGTTCCTTGTGACTTTGCTTTCACCGTTCTTTTGGCGGTTTCCGGTGGCGCCTAGTGCAATGACTTCCCCTTTGTGCATCACAATCCCAGCATTGCCGATTTGATCGGCGTCTTGCAAAATAGCGGGAAGACGGTTTTCAAGCATGGATTGCATATTGGTCTGGTCTTGTGCGTGTACAGCGGACATAGGCATACTCACTAGGGTCAATGCGGCCAGGGCCTTGGGCAGATTAATCGGTAAAAAGCGGGGAAACATCTGGATGGGGCTTTCACTTTATTAAAAATTATGAAAAATATTTAATATGAGCAATGCGCCTTTTCAAGATGTGACCCAGAAATTTGTTTTGAGCGAACCTGCACAATTGCGAGCGCTTGGTGCGCCCACAAGTCGTTTGGTCTTTCAGGGATTGTTGCAATTGGGCCAAGGCTCAATCAAGGAAGTAGCCGCACTGATTGGCAAGACACCGCATGCGCTTTACCATCACATGGACAAATTGGTTGCGGTAGGGTTGGTGCTTGAAAATGGCGAACGCCGCTCAGGTGCGCGTATTGAAAAGCTTTATCGACCCGTGGCGCATTTACTTGAAACAGACCCATCTAACCGCGATAGGGACTATTTAGAGGCCGTTGCAGATAATGCTGCGGCTGGCTATCGGCAGGCCGAGCGCGAGTTGCGGCGCGCATTGCTTTCTGGCGAAGCGCATATTGGAACCGACAAAAAGAACGCCCTTGCTTTGCAATTTTCAGTGCCCTTAAACGCGCAACAGCGCCAAGACTTGGTGCACCGCATTGAGGCGTTGGTTGAGGATTTTACTTCTGGTCTAGACATGGATGAAAACGGCCAGCACTATTTGGTAACCCTCGGTTTAAGCCCTGAACCAAACAAATAGCGCTCCCACCATCATCAATTTGCCGTAATGGATTTGCATCCAACAATTTCAGTGGCTACAAGTTTGCAACAACAATATGAGTTTTGGGTTGGATATGCGCGGATTGCGTCGAGTTTTTGCTGGAATTGCTTTGTGGATGGGGTTGAGCAGCGCAGCTTATGCTATTCCACAATTGCTAATTGATATGCAAAGCGGCGAGGTTCTTTTTGAAGAAGATGCCGGTATTGCGTGGCACCCTGCATCTTTGACAAAGCTGATGACTGCCTATGTGGCGTTTGAAGCCATTGCGGCAGGCGAAGTCGATTTGTCAACGCCAGTGATAATGTCCGAAAATGCGCTCAAAGAACCACCAAGCAAAATGGGTTTTCCAGTTGGAACGGCGGTTGCACTTGAAGATGCGCTTTATATGCTGGTTGTAAAATCGGCAAATGATGTGGCGGTGGCGATTGCTGAAACCATTGCTGGCGATGAACAGCGATTTGTTAGCCTGATGAACGCACATGCCCGCAATTTGGGGCTAAGCAATACGCATTTTGAAAACCCCAATGGGTTGCATGATCCAGAAATGGTGACCAGTGCGCGCGATTTGGCCATTCTGTCGGTCGTGATCCGGAATCGTTACCCGCAATATGACGGCCTTTTTGAAACGCGTACGATTGAATTTGGGCGTTCGAAGCTGGCGTCATACAATATTTTGCTGACGAAGTTTCGTGGCACAACGGGTATGAAAACTGGCTATGTGTGCGCTTCGGGCTTGAACATAGTGGCCACCGCCGAGCGACGCGGGCGCAAATTAATGGCCGTGGTTATGGGGGCGTCCTCGGCGCGGGAACGTGGAGAGTTGACCGCGTTGTTACTCGAACGTGGGTTTGACAATCGCTACAAAGGCACAGGTAAATCTGTTACGCGGGTTGCAAATTTGGCTTCTACGCCTGTGGATATGCGCCCTAAAATTTGCGGCAAAGACGCAAAGTCTTACGTGAATGGACGTGCGGCGGCGTTTCCGTTTGGACTGGAGGGCCAGCCAACTTATTTGGGTGACAAGATTGAACCCAAACGCGTGCGGGTAAACACATTAGGCAAACTGGTGAATGTTGAACTGCCGCGGCCACGTCCGGCCTATAGCTATGTGCCGAAAACGGCGATCATTGAACTGCCGCGCCCAAGGCCGCAATATTTGCGGCCCTGAACCTAATCGGTTGCGATTAGGCCGCGCCACGTGCCATGTTTTGGACATCGCCGGACTGTAGCGGTTGGCCACCAATTGCCCAATCGCCACTTTTAACTTCTAGAACTCTGACCCAGGTGACGCTGCGCAGGTTTTCGCCCTCTATTGCGACCACTGCATCGGTGACATTGGTGATTAGGGATTGTTTTTGTTCAGGGGTGAATACCCCTTCAATTACGTTGATATCAATGAGCGGCATTGTTGTCTCCATCTGGTTAGAGCACAACGTTAAAAGGGATGGTCGCTAACACCCTAGTGTAGAAAGTGAAGCGATGTCGGTACTGTTTATGTACTGGACTGAAGCGGGTGCACTCGACATACTCTTGGCAGTTAGGGGGGCAAAATGGCCCAAAACAGCTACAATCAATTTTGTCCTATCGCTATGGCATGTGAAATATTGGAGCCGCGCTGGACCCTGTTGATCATGTGCGAGATGTGGTCTGGGTCGATGCGCTTTAATGAAATTCGGCGCGGTGTTCCCCGGATGTCTCCAACCTTATTGTCCAAACGACTTAAGGAAATGGAGGCACATGGACTGATTTCTCGTCGTGAAGATGTGGCAACAGGCGGTATCACTTATAAGATTACACCGGTTGGCAACGAGTTGGGGCCGATTGTACACGCGCTTGGGCAGTGGGCGCATCGAAATGTAGATACAGAGGTGACCCTAGAGCACTTAGATGCGCGGCTTTTGATGTGGAATATACGGCGCAAAGTCGATCGTCATGCGCTACCGATGCATCAAAAGACAACCATTCAATTCATGTTTCCAGAATTAGAAGACGACCAAACAAACTACTGGTTGATCGCCAAGCCCGGTTGTGACGTTGACATTTGCTGGAATGACCCAGGGTTTAATGTTGATCTTTTTGTCAGCGCCGAACTGAAAGCGATGACCTCGGCATGGTTGGGGCTATCGCGTTTGGATAAAGAGATTGATGATCAAAAGATTGACCTAATTGGCGATGAGCAGCTTGCTAATTCTATTGGTACTTGGTTGGTGCCCAGCTCTTTGGCAAACTGTTAACGGGTTACAAATACTGACGCTCAAGTTCGATCAGCTTCTGTTTGCGCCACAATCCGCCACCATAACCGGTGAGTGAGCCGTCTGCCCCAATAACGCGATGGCAGGGGATAAGTATGGCGATTTGATTAGCACCATTGGCGCGAGCAACCGCGCGCGTTGCCGTTGGTTGGCCAATTTGTGCAGCCAATTGTGAATATGACTTTGTGTGCCCTGCGCGGATTGTTTGCAATGCATTCCAGACATTTTTGGTAAAGTCCGACCCATGCAAAACTAGTGGTGTATTGAACTGATCGGATTTGCCGTTAAAAAAATCAGACAGTTCATTTTTAACTTGTTTTGTTGGCGTGTTTTGACCAACGCCAATATTACCTTTGACGGTTTTCATTAGCCTTTTGAGCTCATTGGGCAAAGCTTTTCGATCGGCAAACTCAAGCAAGTGCAGGGCGTTATCGTCGCTCACTGCGATCATGGCACCTAATGGCGTGTCAATCCAATCAGCTTTGAGTATCGCGTCAGACTTCAGTTTGCCTGGGGAGATGCCCAGCAATTTTGCAAAACGTGTGCGGAACGCGCCGGGCGATGCGTAACCTGCATCAAGCTGTGCTTCAATGACTTTGCCACCATCAGCTAGCGTGGTGAAACCGTCGCGCATCCGGCTCAGGCGTGCCATCTCCAAGAATGTGATGCCAAACTGTCGTTTGAACGCGCGCCGAACCGTTGATGGATCTAAGCCGAATTTGACGATGTCAGCCTCGCTCCAGCGGCGGGATGGATCAGCTTCAAGTGCTTTGGTCAGCGTTTGAATTGCTGGGTCACCATTGGCTTCTGGGGCCAGTGGCTTACATCTCTTACAAGGGCGATAGCCTGCTTCAATCGCGGTGCCGATTTCGTCGTAAAATGTGCAGTTTTCCCGTTTTGGTTTGCGGGCCGGGCAAGTGAGGCGGCAAAAAATGCCAGTGGATGACACGCCAACATAAACGCGTCCATCGTATGATGGGTCACGGTTAAGTAGGGCATTGTAGAGTTGGTCATTGTCTGGAAGTTGGTAAAGCATGGTGCCAATCTAGCGCAGATCGGGGATGCTGTCCGCCCGATTTCGGGCGTCTATTTCAGACTAGGCTTTTTGGATTTCAAAATGCAAAATGTCACCGTCTTGGCTTTGTTCTAAAAGCTGATGACCCGCTTTGTTGCACATATTGGGGATATCTATTGCCGCCAACGGGTCGCTGGCCAAAAGCACAAAGCTTTGCCCGGATTGCATCATGCTGAGTTGTTTTTCGGCTTTAATAACGGGCAGCGGGCAATTCAGGCCGATCGTGTCGATGAGAATTTTATCAGTTTGCAACGACCAATACCCAGTGGGCCCCATAGCTTGAATTTGGATTGTAGTTAACCGCAAGACCTGCTTTGCCTGCACTTGGAATGAGCAAGGTTTTGGCGTCGCGGCTGGAGCCGCGCCAGCCTGAAAAGGTTTCGGCGAAATTTGTATATCCAGCACTAAACAAAGCTGAACCCTGAGAGCGTTCGGCCACGAGTGCCGCTGCCCCATTATTGTTGCCATCGCTTGCATAGCGTGCGGCGGCTTCAGTCGCGAGGGCGTTCAATTCAGCGGTCAAAACGAGTTGGGACAAATTGTTTGCGGCCCGATATTGATTGATCAAGCCAATCGCTTCTTGCCGATCAAGTTGCGCACCAGGGCGTGCCATTGAGGCTGTTAGTCCAACGGGTAAAGGCGAGGTGGTGCCCAGGCAACCGGCCAATGGCAAAAACAAACTAAGTACAAAAAGAATTCTAAGCATGATGCCCCCGCAAGGCTTTGATCAGTTGAACGCTCTTACCAGAGCATAATAAAAACAGCCAGAGGGAACTCTGGCTGCTGCCCATGTTTGAACTAAAAAAGGGGCGGAATTTAGATCTATTCCGATCGATCAATTCGGGTTGTAAAACAGGTGTAAGCCGCAGACCTAAGATGGATGAAGGCAACGTCATTGTGAGAGAAGATCATATCAGTGACGGATTTGAGTTCCGACACATTTACAATCTGTCCGGTGCGATAATCGATCTTTTCGTCGTTTGAATAGCCGCGAATCATGAATTGTTCGCGCGTCTCAACAACAGGTGGCAATTGGTTAGCTGCGCCGGCAAACGGATCGCAAGGCTCGCCACAAATGAAGATGGGGCCGGTTTCAGTGAAATGGCCTGTGGTTGAAAATGGTTTGTATGCGCCGAGCAGGACGGGTTTGCCTTTTTCAATGTTTTTCAGGCAATGGCGGCACGGGGCGCTACCATCGGAAATGCGGCGCTCAAGCGTTTGCCCATAAGCATCGGTTCTGCCGTCCCACCAGTTTTGGGCGTCTGCTGTTGGAATTGGGGTGAACTTGATGTTTGGCATATTAGGGTCTCCTCAAGATTTATTGGTGGAGACCCAACTATGTTTTGGCGCTTTGCGCGACCCGGTTTTGACAAATGCCCTTATTGGCCGAAGCTATCGTGGTCGCCGGATAAGAATTCATCCTCTTCTGGTGTATTCTTACGGCCCAACACGGCGTTGCGATAAGGATAGCGACCAAATTTCTCAATCATGTCGCGGTGCTTGATTTCATATTCTTGGCTGTTCTCACCGGGCAAGGCACCAAATAGTTTCATGGCTTCATCATGTACGGCTAAGCTTTCGCAATGCATATAGGGCATATAAGCAAAGGTTCGCCAATCCTCAGGCAGTTTTTGATCGTCGCCGCGAATGACCATTTCTTGCGCTAGAGTGAGGGCGATTGGATCGCAGGCAAAAGCACGTGGGTCCTTGCGGTAGATCTGGCGGGTAAATTGATCGAGCACGATGATTTCAGCCAAGCGGTTTTCTGGTGATGTACGCCACCAAAATAATTCACCTTTGTGCGCTGCGGCATGCGTGTCGCTGAATTTGTCGACGATTTCTTTGTCGAATTCCTCGCCACCTGAAAACCAGTCTTTGGGTCCGTGGTCCTTGAACCAGAATTGGATAATATCTTGCGGCTTTGCGATCATTGTTGATCCCCAAATTTGATTTGCTTTGGGCTCAAACTGCCCCTCATTCGCTTCATAAACAAGTGTTGGCTGGTGACAATTTGTTGATGCCAACTATCGCCAAGTGGCGATTGCTGGGATAAAAGGCAGCCAAACGAACACCAAGGTGCTTTCTATGTCGCATTCGCCATCTTCAGTTTTTCAAATGCCCCCTGAAAGTTTGACGGGGTTGAGCCGCGATTTGTTGCGGTTGGAAAATGAAGGTAAAGAGGTGCTGATCGGATTGATTGGTGCCGGCGAAATGGGCACCGATTTGATTATGCAGGTGGCGCGGATGCGTGGCTTGCGGATCGGCGCAGTTGCGGTTCGCAATGCTGAGAACGCACTGAAAGCCGTGCAAATTGCCTATGGTGATCGGGACAATGCAGTCGTTTGCGAAAATGACGCTGCAATAACTAGAGCCATCGAAATGGGCAAAATTGCCATTTGCACCGATGCAGCACTGGTGGCGAATAACGAATTGATTGCACAAGTTGTTGAGGCAACGGGTAAGCCAAGTGTTGGTGCAGACATCGGGTTGCAGGCGCTGGAAGCAGGCAAGCACCTCATTATGATGAATGTGGAAGCTGACGTAACGGTCGGTGCCTATCTAAAGCGGCGTGCGCAAGAGCTTGGTTTGATCTACACCGTTGGCGCAGGTGATGAGCCTTCATCGATTATGGAGTTGATCGATTTTGCCAACGCGTTGGGTTTGCCGATCGTGTCTGCGGGCAAAGGCAAGAATAACCCCTTGAACGTTGATGCGGTGCCCGACGATTACGAGAAAGAAGCCATTGAACGCAATATGAACCCACGCATGTTGGTGGAATTTGTGGATGGTTCAAAAACCATGGTGGAAATGGCGGCTCTTGCCAACGCCACAGGAATGGTGCCCGACAAGCCGGGTATGCATGGTCCTCAAGCAACACTTGATACGCTTGAGGATATTCTGATTCCTGCAGCGGATGGGGGCATCTTGTCGGACGTTGGACGGGTTGATTATACGATCGGCAAGGGTGTGGCGCCGGGCGTTTTTGTGGTCGTGAAGGCACCGCATGAGCGCATTCATGAGCGCATGGCGGACCTCAAAGTCGGGCGGGGTCCTTACTTCACTCTTTACCGTCCATTCCATCTGACAAGTTTGGAAGTGCCGCTTTCTTGCGCGCGAGTTGCGCTTTATGGGCAGGTTGATATGCAGCCGCTTGATGTGCCAGTGGCAGAGGTTTGTGCGTTGGCCAAGAAAGATATGGCGGCGGGTGAGAAGTTCGATGCGATTGGCCAATATTGCTACCGCTCTTGGACGATGACTGCAGCTGATGCGCGCGCGGCCAAGGCAGTGCCATGCGGTCTAATCGAAGGCGGTGTTGCCACCGCCTCGATTAAAAAAGGTGAGTTGATCACTTATGCCAATTGTCAGCCTGACGCCGCACAAGCGATTGTTGGCTTGCGTGCCAAACAAGACGCATTATTGGGTCTTGCTTAGGCAGTCCACAAATCCTGTTGTCAGCTGATTGATCAGATCGAGATATAATGTTGCACCAGCCTCTAGGTTTGCGCCCAGCGGGTCCAGTTCGGCTGTTTGCACATTGGTGCCTTCGATGGCCAAGTTGACCAGCTTGGCATCGAATTGAGGCTCAGAGAAAATACAAGCAATATTGTTCTTATCGAGCGCTTTTTTGAGTTCTTTGAGGCGTTTTGCACCTGGTTTGATGTCTGGCGACAAAGTCACAACACCCACATTTTGGATGTCGAAACGCTTTTCGTAATATTGGTAGGCGTCGTGAAAGGTCACGAAGCGTTTGTCTTTAACTGTCGCCAATTGCAACGATGTGCTTTCGATCAACCTATCGAGTTCTTCAATTAGTTCATTGGCGTTCGCATGATATTGCGGTGCGTTTTCTGGGTCCATATCTGCCAAAGTGTATTTGATAATCGACACGATGGTTTTTGCATTTTCAGGGTCTAGCCAGATATGTAGATCGTGTGCGCCATGATCGTGCCCTTCATGCTCATCATGGCCGTCGTGCTCGCTGTGTTCTTCATGATGTTCGTCATCGTGGTCATGCGTGTCTTCATGGTCGTGGTCAGCATGTTCATCATCATGCGCATGTGCTTCGTCTTTGTGATCATCGTCGTGCTGCGCAAGGTTAAGCGCTCTGGCATCTAAGACGTTAATACCGGGTTGTTCGGCGAGCGCGATCGGAACAGCGTTTTGTGGCAAGGTTTCAATCGCTTTGGCCAAAAATGTTTCGAGGTGCTCATCGATCCAAAATATCACATCAGCATTTTGCAACTGCTTCGCGTCTGATGGCTTTAAACTGTAATTGTGCGGCGAAGCATTTGCAGGCACTAGATTTGTCACCTCGGCATTGCCTTGGCTGACATATTCTACCAGCGAATGGATGGGGCGAATGGAAGTGACAACTTGCAATTTGTCCGCAAAAGCGGTGGTGGCAGTGCTGGCCAAAAGCGTTGCAAGGGCGATGCAGTTAAGCGCGCGCATTTGATCTCTCTTATGTTTGATATGTTATACTATTACATGGATTGTGTTATGATATAACGTATGGCATAGAGGGTGGCAATAAGAAATTTTGGACCACGGCACAAAACATGTGACCTGCTGGTTGTAAGGACAAGGGGTGCCGCAAGGTGGCCAAAAAAGACCTATTGGTGTCGCTGAAAAATGTGGGCGTCGAGCGTGATGGCAAATGGTTGGTGCGCGGTGTTGATTTTGAAGTGCGCCGTGGCGAAATCGTTACGCTGATCGGGCCAAATGGTTCGGGAAAATCCACCAGCGTCAAATGCGCCTTGGGGGTGATTGACCCAACCGAAGGGCAGGTGAACCGCGCAACCGATTTGGTGGTGAGTTATGTGCCGCAGAAGTTCAATTTGGATTGGACGCTGCCACTTAGTGTCAAACGCTTGATGAATTTAACCGCCCATCATTCGCACGCCGATATTGAAGAAGCTCTGGAGCAAGTGGGTATTGCCCATCTGGCTGATGCAGAGGTGAGCCATTTGTCGGGCGGCGAGTTGCAAAGAGCCCAATTGGCGCGCGCCATGTTACGCAAACCGGACTTGTTGGTCTTGGACGAACCGGTGCAGGGCGTCGATTTTCAAGGTGAAGTGGCACTTTATGAGTTGATTGCGCATATGCGAGATCACCATAATTGCGGTGTTCTTCTGATTTCACATGACTTGCACGTGGTGATGGCGGCAACTGACACGGTGATTTGCATGAATGGCCATGTGTGCTGTCGCGGCGCCCCAAAGCAGGTGGCGCAAAGCGCAGAATATCAGCAACTATTTGGTGTGCGCCGATCCGAGGCGTTGGCAATTTATGATCACCAACATGATCACACGCATTTGCCCGATGGGCGGGTGAAGCATGCCGATGGCACCATTTGCGAAGATTGCGATCATTCGCACGGTGCTCATGATCATAAGGAGCATGATCATGCTTGATGACTTTTTTGTCCGTGCATTGGTGGCCGGTATCGGGTTTGCGCTGGTTACAGGTCCGCTTGGTGCGTTCGTCGTGTGGCGGCGAATGGCTTACTTTGGCGATACGATGGCACATTCGGCGCTATTGGGCGTTGCCATCAGTTTGCTTTTGAACATCAACATGATGGTTGGGGTGGTGGCTGCCGCTTTGCTGGTTAGCGGCGCGCTGTTGGTTCTTGAAAAGCGGGGTGTGTTTTCGTCCGATGCCTTGCTCGGTATCCTATCTCACTCGACCTTGGCACTTGGTCTTGTGTTGGTGGGATTTATGAGTTGGGTCCGGATTGATCTAATGGCGCTTTTGTTTGGTGATATATTGGCCGTTTCTAAGTCAGATATTGCGCTGATCTATGGGTTTGGTGCCTTGATCCTTGTCGGCATTGCGTGGGGTTGGCGGGCGTTGATCGCCGCAACGGTAAATGTGGAACTGGCGCAAGCCGAAGGCATGCATCCGCAACGCGCACGCATAATGCTGATGGTGTTTCTGGCCATTCTGATTGCGGTGGCGATGAAGATTGTTGGTATATTGCTCATTACTGCTTTGCTGATTATTCCTGCAGCGGCGGCGCGAAGACTGTCGGCGAGCCCTGAGCAGATGGTGGTGATTGCTTCAATAATTGGCGTGATGGCTGTGGTTGGTGGGCTAAATCTGAGCCTTCTTTATGATACGCCATCTGGTCCGTCTATTGTGGTGGCGGCACTTGGACTGTTTTTACTTAGTTTAACACCGCTGGCCGTTATTTGGCGCAAGAACACAAAGGCATCTTAAATGGCGCAAGAGCAAAATCTGACCAAGAATCAATCGTTGGTGTTTGAAAAACTCTCCGCTGCTGACGGCCCAATGAGTGCCTATGATCTATTGGATGAATTGCGAGAACAGGGTCTGAAAGCCCCGCTGCAGATTTATCGAGCGCTTGAAAAGCTACAAGAAGTTGATCTGGTGCATCGGCTTGAAAGCATGAACTCGTTCGTTGCTTGCGCGCAGCCGCATTGCCACGCCAAAACGGGTCTCGTTGCCTTTGCAATTTGTGAGAAGTGCGGCACGGTCTCTGAGTTTTCCGACGATGTGGTGCAATCTCGTTTGGCAGATTGGGCGACAGAGCGAAACTTTACACCGACAAAGACCAGCCTTGAAATCAGAGGGCTTTGTCAGGGGTGTGGGTGATGACTTCATCGCCCGTATGCTACCGAGACGGCTTTAAAGAAAACTGGCGTGGTGAGCTGATCGAATATGATGCGGCGGCAGCAAAGGATGTTGCCGTTTGGCGCGAAGCTGAGCGCCAGCGGTTGATTGCGTGGCGGCAGGGTTTGCCCAATGATCAGCGGCAGGCAAATGCCGAAGATGTTTGTGCGCAGCTTTATGATTTTATCCAACCTTCAAATGACGATGTGATCTCAACTTATTGGCCCTTTAAGGGTGAGATGGATTTACGACCCTTTATGCGTTCAGCAATTGAGGCTGGAGCGACAATTGTGTTGCCCGTGGTTGAAAAGCGAAATGCACCACTGAAATTTCGGCGCTGGATGCCAAATGCGCAATTGGAGCGGGGCGTTTGGGGTATATTGCAACCTGTGGAGTTGACCACGTTCACACCAAATATCGTGGTTGCCCCGTTGGTGGGGTTTGATAATGCTGGGTATCGGCTTGGACATGGCGGCGGATATTATGACCGCACGCTTGCTGAATATGCGGTTCAGCCGCAAAAAATTGGCGTTGGTTGGCAAGCACAACGGCTTGAAACCATTCATCCACAACCGCATGACGTGCCGATGGATGCTGTTTTACTTTCTAGTGAATTGAAAAAACACAAGAAATTGGGTTGATGGTATCAAAATGTCCACATATTGGGGTGTATTTAACAGTTTAATCATATGATTGGAGTTTCTTAACTCCGATCAATTAGGCTGAAATTACTCTAATGTTCGAGTATGTGAGACAAAATGGAAGAGTTCGACCTTTTTGCGGATGATGTTGATGAGGTCAACACCATCGTTAAAACGCAAGAATCGCTGTTCGACACCGAACAGCGACTTGGCGCGATGCTTGACGCCATGCCGATTGGGCTTTTGTTTCATACTCACCAAGGCATCCTCTATGCAAATGATCAAGCGTGTAGCTTGCTAAGAGCGCAAAAAAGCGAGTTGGTGGGGCGCCACTTTCTTGATTACATTCGAGAAGCGGAGTTCTTGGAAGCCAATTCGCTGATGCAAAATGCATTTGAAGCCAATCAAAAAGCGGTTGAAGCGGAAAGCGTGATTGCTTGCCGAGGCAGTGCTGACAAGCTCATCAAGATCACAGCAAGCCGCTTACCTTGGGAAGGCACACCTGTTATTCAAGT
Organism: Maritalea porphyrae; assembly: GCF_030159895.1. Taxonomy (GTDB): domain Bacteria; phylum Pseudomonadota; class Alphaproteobacteria; order Rhizobiales; family Devosiaceae; genus Maritalea; species Maritalea porphyrae. The sequence goes on along the minus strand of NZ_BSNI01000002.1, from coordinate 118,809 downwards.
CCTTTTTCAAGACATTACCGCGCAAAAACAAGCTGAACTGTCGCTACGTAAGCTTTCCATCACGGATGAACTAACAGGCGCATTTAACCGGCGTCACGTGTTCTATGAAGCGGATAGTTATATTCAGCAAAAAGATCGGCCGTTGGTGACCGTTGGCATGCTCGATGTGGATCATTTCAAGTCGGTTAACGACACCTATGGCCATGCGGTGGGGGATGCTGTGCTGAAAGAGATCACTCGGCTGGCACATGAATTTGTGCCCACCATAACCAATTGCAAGTCTGCCATGTTCGCGCGCATTGGTGGTGAAGAGTTTTTGTTCTTGTTGCCTGGGTTGGGCAAGGAAGCTGGCTACGCCATCGTGGATGAATTTCGCCGTTCGCTGATGCGCTTGCGTATCCCAACTGATGATGAACGTTTGGTCAGCATTACAGCCAGTTTTGGCGTGGCTGAATTTCGCGAGACGGATAAGAGCATCGATAAATTGCTAAGCCGCGCAGATGCCGCGCTCTACAAAGCCAAAGAAAATGGCCGCAACCAAGTTTGCCAGGCTGAATAGGCATAGTTTTTCCGCAACCAGTGTAATCTAATGATCATGACATTTTGGTGTCATGGTTTTGCCACCATCTGTGAGTATTATCTTTACTGTACAGGTGGGCGCTTGTCGGCTATCTGTGATGGCATAATTGATTGCTCAACGATGACCTGTTGCAGAATAATGCGGTGCGCAAAGGGGAGTTCGTAGAGATTTTTAAGTGAGAACCTTATGGCAAACTACGATACTTGGAACAACCTCTCAGCGGTTGCGAAAATCGCATCGGTCAATGCAAATGCAACGCATCTTACGAGTGGATACAAGCACAATACTTCTACAGTCACTTACAGTTTTCTAACACAAGATGATGGGCGAGTCTTCCAGCCCTATGTTCCAGCAGGTGAACCAACAAACTTTGAATCGTTTTCGTCCTACGAAAAGGCATTTACACGTACAATTATCGACTATTTGGAAGGTTTTCTGAACATTGACTTCCAAGAAGTCTCTGGCAGCGCAGGAACACTGGGATTTGGACGACACAACATGGATGCTGGTGGATATGCCGATTATCCAGGCATCTCCAAGCAAGCGGTGTACATTTCGAATGCTCGGGTGAACAATAGTATTGGTGACTATGGATTGGGTTCCATAGTTCATGAATTGGGGCATGCTTTAGGATTGAGTCACCCTAATGAATATACTGTTGGTGCAGCTGAGCGTTTAGATTTTGATATTGATACATCTGCACTGACCATAATGTCGTACAACAACGCTTATTACACCGATCCGCTAGCCGACGGCTTTTTCACTTTCTTTGGACTGTTGGATATTGAGGCGCTGATCAATATTTACGGGGTGAAACCGACCTTTGAGCATAATACCTATTCACTAAACATGAGTGGTGACGCTTCAAAAAGTGGCACAACATGGGATGTGCCGATTGCGATTCCGTTCGCTTTGGCAGACAGCGGTGGCTATGACATTATCGATGCCAGCACAATGTCATTGTCGGACGTTTCTTCTGCCCTGTTCGATTTTAGTCAAGGCTTGTTCCTTGACAAAGGGCAATTGGTCCAAATCAACTCAAACGAAACTGGTGAATGGATCGACTTGACCACGAGCGACAAAATTGCTCATTTGCAGATCCACCAAGATACGATCATTGAAGAATATATCGGAACCTCCTTGGGGGAGACCGTTGTTGGCAACAGCGCAGCGCAATCCATCAAAACGGGTGGCGGTGTGGACATAATCACAGGCGCAGGTGGCGATGATACTATTGATGGTGGTTCTGGCGAAGACACAGTGAAATATGACGGTTCGGCAACGCAATTCTCGATCACTTTGAACAAAGGGGCAGCCACATCCATTTTGGATCGCAAAGGTGATGCGGGAACAGACAATGTAGTGAATGTCGAGAATATTGATTTTTTAGTTGGTGCAAAAGATGTCGATTTGGACATTTTAGACGGGGTTGTGAATGTCTCAGAAGCTGACTTGACCGTGTTTATAGAAATGTACATTGCCTACTTCAATCGCGCGCCGGACGCTGAGGGGCTGTTTTATTGGGGGACACGGCTGAGCGAAGGCATGGAACTTAGCCAAATCGCAAAGAGCTTCTTTGTGCAGCCGGAAACTGTGGCGCTTTATCCTGACCCAAACGACACGTCAGGTTTTGTCACTTCTGTTTACAACAACTTCTTGGGTCGAGCGCCAGATGCCGAAGGGTTTGCGTATTGGGTCAACGAACTCGATACCGGTTCGATCAGCCGTGATATTTTCATGCTGGCGATTATTAATGGCGCAAAAGCTGATACGGGAAGTCCAGCGGATGTTGATTATATCACTGGCAAAGCGAAAGTTGGCTCTTATTTCTCGGTAATCAAAGGGATGAGCAATACGGATAACGCTAAATCTGCAATGGCGCTCTACGATGGCTCAGATGCGGGATTGGCTGCTGCCAAGAGTGCGGTTGATGGATATTATAGCTCGGCGATTGACGCGAACAGTGGTGAGTTGTTGATCAAATTGGTGGGCGTGATGGACGATCCATTTATTGTCTAACAGAGGTGCTTTACTGCCTCATAATTGAGGCGGTATTTTAATTGGCCTGATCCTTATCCCATTCGCTCAGAGGCGTAGCTATCTGGGCTGGCAGGGAAGACAATGGTTTTGTTGCCGGAGATGAAGGCGCGGTGGTGGATATGTGCATGGATGGCGCGGGCAAGCACTTGACTTTCCACGTCGCGCCCCAGCGCTACATAATCGGACGGGCTTTGCGCGTGGGTTACACGCACAATGTCCTGCTCGATGATTGGGCCCTCATCCAAGTCTGATGTCACATAATGGGATGTGGCACCGATGAGTTTTACGCCGCGGGCATAGGCTTGCTTGTATGGGTTTGCGCCTTTGAAGCTTGGCAAAAATGAGTGGTGGATGTTGATGATCCGGCCCGACATTTTTGTACACATTTCATCGGAGAGCACTTGCATATAGCGGGCCAGAACAATCAGTTCGGCGCCTGTTCTTTCGATGATTGCTATTTGCTGCGCTTCTGCATCAGCTTTTGTCTCTTTGGTCACTGGAATCAAGTGAAACGGGATATTGCGGCTCTCAACCAGATCACGATAATCATCATGATTGGAGATAACGGCGACAATGTCGATGGGCAATGCGCCAATGCGCCAACGGTACAATATGTCGTTCAAGCAGTGGCCAAACCGAGAGACAAATATCGCAACTTTCATTTTCTGCGTTTCATCATGAAAAGTGAATTTCATGTTCTTCGATGATGCGACGTCGGCGAATTCTGCCTGCAACTTTGCAAGATCTAGATCGCTTGAGCAGGTGAAACTAACGCGCATGAAAAAGCCACCATTTTCCATGTCGTCAAATTGAGCGCTGTCGGTGATGTTGCAATTATTTTCGGCCAAATAGGTGGCAATAGCGGCAACCACTCCGGGTTGGGACTTGCATTCAACGGTGAGGGCAAACTTGTTCATCGTTTGGTCTTTTCTTGTACAGCAGAATTTATAGCGGGTGCATTTAGAAGAGGAATACGATTGGGGGCAAGCCCCACTTGAGGGCTTTTGACAGTTCTGGCTCTAACAGTGATGTGTTTGAGGCGCGCATGCTGGTGATCCCGGCGCGATTCGAACGCGCGACCCCCAGATTAGGAATCTGTTCTTCCTTTGGGTTGTCTGGATATGAACCAAAACTCATGCCGAATGGAAGAGAAGTTTTAGTTGTTTGGTATCGGATTGGTGGACGAAATGGCGAAACAAAAAAGCATTCTTTGGGGAAGAGCGGTTCTGTCGCCGCGGAGTTGCAGCGAATGGTTGCTGGACAGGTTTCTATGGCCTTGATCTAACGAAATGCTCAAAGTCCAAAGACGTTTTTTTTGCTCTGACAACCAAGAACATGGCGGAGAGTTTTTGCCCTTAGGCAAAACACTCTTCGTTGTCCGATCGAATTTTTTCCAGATGCTCGCCAATTCCGCCTAAATGAGCGCGGAGTTTGCGTTCGGCCGTTTCAATGTCGTTTCCTTCAAGGGCGCCAACAATGCAGAGGTGTTCGTCAGCGACGTTGCGCCGATGTTCTTGAGACAGGGTCAAATATCGTACGCGATCGAGGTGAGCTTTTTGTTCTTGAATAAGCGCCCAAACATGGGCCTGCTCTGCGCATTCGCATATTGTGAGGTGGAAACTTTCATCAAGTTGGTGAAAGCGTGCCGGATCTTCTTGTTTATATGCAATCTCTTGAGCTGCGAGGTTTTCTTTTAGAAGAGAAGTGAGCTTTTTTGGCGCTAATTTAAATGCGGTGCGTAGACACTCCACTTCCAATGCTGTTCGCACAAAAACAGCGTTAAATACGGCCTTTTCAGAAATCTTTGTTACCCTTGTTGCCCGTTGCGGGCGCACAAGCAGCAGACCGATTTTTGAAAGGCGATAAAACGCATCGCGAACGGGTTGGCGTGAAACATTCAGTGTCGACGCAATTTCTGCTTCAGACATCTTAGTGCCTGGTGGCAACTCAAGTGAAATCACGGCCTGATAGAGCCGATTGAAGACCTCGTCTGTAGTGGTTGGTTTTTGCGCCGGCGCAAAAGACTCCAATTTCAGCCCCATCAATTTCTCCAAATCTCCGTGTTGAATCGCTTTTAACGCACTTTTTCGTTTGACTCAATTGGCAGACTAACATATTAGCAGATTAGATAGAGCCACATGGACCCACACCTATGCCACTGCTAAATCCGAATAGATTGTTTCCGACCGAGAACCGAACTCGTGATTTGGCACGCGGGCTCTATCAATCTATTGAAAACCTTCCGATCATTAGTCCTCATGGCCACTGCGATCCGCGTTGGTTTGCTGAAAATCAGAGATTCCCAAACCCCGCTGAACTCTTTGTAGTGCCGGACCATTATGCGTTTCGAATGCTCGTTAGCCGCGGCGTCACAATGGAAGATCTCAGCATTCCACGGAACGATGGCGCAGAGGGTATTGTCGACCCTAAAGAGGTTTGGCGAAGCCTTGCCAAAAACTTTCACCTGTTTCGCGGGACTCCGACCTCAATGTGGTTGGAACATTCATTTGAGCAGGTGTTTGGAATTGATGTTGCTTTGTCCGCAGAAACGGCTGATTTCTATTACGAAACTATTGACAAGAAACTCGCAAGTCCGGACTTCCTGCCGCGCGCTTTGTTTGAGCGATTCAATATTGAAGTTCTCTCAACAACTGAATCTGCGCTTGACGATTTGAAATGGCATAAGCAAATTTCTGCAAGTGGATGGGACGGTCGAATTGTTACGACTTATCGGCCCGATGCCGTTGTCGACCCAGAATTCGAAGGCTTTACGCAAAATGTCAGCGCGCTTGGCGACCTGACAGGTGAAGATGTTAGTAGCTGGATAGGCTATCTTCGTGCGCATCGTGTGCGTCGAGAGTTTTTTAAACAACATGGCGCAACCGCGAGCGATCACGGGCATCTAACGGCAAACACTGCCGACCTTTCAAAGGTCGATGCCGAGGAGCTTTATTCGAAAGTTGTTTCTGGGAAAGCGTCAGCAACTGAAGCGGACCTTTTCCGCGGTCAAATGCTTACAGAAATGGCACGGATGAGCCTTGATGATGGGCTAACATTACAAATTCACGCAGGATCACGCCGAAACCACCATGCGGGCGTTCTGAGTGTCTATGGGCGAGATAAGGGTTTCGATATTCCCGGGCGTACCGACTATGTGGAAGCCTTGCAGCCCTTATTGAACACTGTGGGTTTTGAACCTGGTCTCAAAATAATTCTGTTCACGCTTGATGAGACCACTTATAGCCGCGAATTGGCTCCGCTGGCTGGCGCTTATCCTTGTCTTTTACTTGGTCCACCTTGGTGGTTTTTCGACAGCTATGAAGGCATTAAGCGATTTAGAGAAACAACCACTGAAACCTGCGGTTTCTACAACACTGCAGGATTTAATGACGATACACGAGCGTTTTGCTCGATACCCGCTCGCCATGATGTAGCACGGCGCTCGGATTGTGCTTATCTCGCGAATTTGGTGGCTACTGGTCGCCTTCGTGAAGATGAGGCTTATCAGGTAGCCTACGACCTGACCTACAAATTGGCCAAAGACGCCTACAATCTTTGACCAGCTTTTCACAATATTTCTTTTGGGAGGAAAGAATGAAATACATCAAATCAACTGCGCTTGCAGTGCTCGCATCGGCTACTTTTGCGACTGCCGCTACAGCATGTGAAATTACACTACGTTCGTCTGACACGCACCCAGACGGCTACCCAACAGTGGAAGCCGTAAAACATATGGGCAGCTTGCTTGAAGAGCGCTCCGGCGGACGCATTTGCGTCGAAGTTTTCCATTCAGCACAGCTTGGCCAGGAAAAGGACACCATTGAGCAAACTCAGCTTGGTGTTATTGACCTAAACCGTGTGAGTTTGGGGCCGTTCAACAACATTATCGAAGAAACCAAAGTGTTCTCATTGCCATATATCTTCCGTGGCACGGACCATATGCATAATGTTGTCGATGGTGAAGTCGGTGAAGCAATATTGGCCGAGTTTTCCAACCATAACTTGGTTGGCTTGGCTTACTATGATGGCGGTTCACGCAGCTTTTATAACAGTCAAAAACCGATCAACTCAATTGCAGATATTGAGGGCTTGAAGTTCCGCGTTATGCAATCAGATGTGTTCGTCGACATGGTGGATGCCTTGGGCGGGAATGCCACGCCTTTGCCATATGGGGAAGTTTACTCTTCAATTCAGACTGGCGTGATTGATGGAGCGGAAAACAACTGGCCGTCATTTGAATCATCAGGTCACTTTGAAGTTGCTGGATACTATACACTCGATCAACACTTGATCGTTCCTGAAGTGCTTGTGATGAGCAAAGCGTCATGGGAAAAACTTTCAGCCGACGATCAGGCGTTAGTTCGTCAAGCAGCTAAAGACGCTGTTCCAGTTATGCGAGAGCTTTGGGCAGCGCGCGAAAAGGCATCTGAAGAAAAAGTGCGTGCCGCTGGGGTGCAAATTGTCGAGGACATCGATAAGGCGCCATTCATTGCAGCGATGGACCCCGTTTATGAAAAACACGTGAAATCTGACAAGTTGAAAATGCTTGTTGAGCAAATTCGCGCGGTTCAATAGTCAATCCTATGCAGGTCGCCCCTTGGCGACCTGCATCTTTTGTTGAGATAACCTCATGATAGATTTCGTGAAAAGACTGTCGAGCGTGCTCGCCATTGTGTCGCACTTTATCCTTTGGATTGCGGGCGCTGGCTTGGTTGCGATGACGGCGTTTATTGGGTTTCAGGTTTGGGGTCGATTTGTGATGAACGACACTCCAACTTGGACTGAAACCTCGTCTATCCTTTTGATGGGCTGGTTCATATTCTTAGGCGCTGCGGTCGGTATTCGTGAGGGCAATCATCTCAGTTTTGATGTTCTTTTGTATGTGTTGCCCCAACGTGTGGTGAAAATCTGTCACTCAATTTCCGATTTTATAGTGATCGCTTTTGGTGCCGGCATGATTGGCTATGGCGGGCAACTTGCGGCGACAACTTGGGCCACAACAATTCCAAACTTAGGCTTTTCGGGGGCGGTTAGCTTTTTCTCTCTGATCTTTGGTGGAGTTTTGATGATCCTGTTTTCAATCGAGAGGTTGCTCCGTCGAGCGGTTGGTTTGCATACAGCGCGGTTCGGCGACGAAGCCGAGGAAGAGTAAATAATGGAACTCCTAGTCCTTTTCGGCACATTTGCTGTCCTCTTGCTAATCGGCGCGCCCGTTGCGCTATGCCTTGGCATGGCAAGTTTTGCAACAATTGCCTTTATTGGTTTACCGCCGGTGGTTGTTTTTCAACGACTTAACTCTGGCATTTCCGTGTTTGCCCTATTGGCAATTCCATTCTTTATCTATGCAGGCGAATTGATGGTGCGTGGCGATATTGCGCGACGTCTTGTAGCGCTCGCTGGGGCCGCAGTTGGTCATCTTCGCGGTGGCCTTGGGCAGGTCAATATCACCGCATCTGTGCTCTTTGGCGGCATTTCCGGTTCTGCCGCTGCGGACGCGTCGGCAATTGGTGGGTTGATGATCCCGCAAATGGAGAAGCGGGGATATGGCCGCGACTACGCTGTCAATATCACCGTGACTTCGTCGATAATTGCACTGATGCTGCCACCTTCGCATAACCTTATCATTTATTCGATCTCAGCTGGCGGTCGCATTTCAATCGCCGACTTATTCACCGCAGGGATTGTTCCGGGACTTTTGTTGGCACTTGCATTGATGGTCGTTGCCTGGTTCGTCGCTAAAAAACGTGGCTACACGACAGAGCCCTTCCCAGGCGCTCGCGCAGTTGTTGGACTTTTGTTTAGCGCTTTGCCGGGGCTGATTCTGGTTGCAATCATATTTGGCGGCGTACGTTCGGGTGTTTTTACGGCATCAGAAAGCTCATGTATCGCAGTCATCTATGCGATTGCAGTGACAATTTTCGTCTATCGTTCGCTGCCGTGGAGTGAGTTTGTCGCCGCGACAAAGTCGGCTGTTCGTACCTCATCAATGGTCCTTTTGGTTATTGGGTCGGCGGCGGCATTTGGTTGGTTGTTGGCCTATTTGAAAGTGCCAGCTGAGCTTGTTCAATGGATGAAGGGCATCTCGCAAAATCCGCTGGTCATTTTACTGCTTCTCAATGTGCTGTTGCTTCTGCTTGGTACCTTTATGGACATGTCACCATTGATTGTCATCACCACGCCGATCTTCCTGCCCGTCGCTATGGCATATGGCATCGACCCTGTGCAGTTTGGCATCATCTTGATCCTGAATTTGGGCATTGGGCTATGCACGCCACCCGTAGGGGCGGTGCTGTTTGTCGGTTGTGCTGTCGGCAAGGTGAAGATTTCCGAGGTAATCAAGACCATTTGGCCTTTCTATCTCGCCGCGATCGCCGTGCTGTTGCTCGTCACCTATGTACCCGCACTTTCCCTATGGCTCCCTTCAGTTTTCAAGTGAGAACTCTAATGCAGAACAAATATCCAATTGTAGAAGCTAGTGATGGCGTAACGCGCCAGGTTCTCAGCGAAAACAAAGAACTGATGGTCGTTTCATTTTGCTTTGAAAAAGGCGGCGAAGGTGCGCTGCACAATCATCGACATACGCAATCGACTTTTGTTCGAAGTGGTCGGTTCAAATTCACTGTCGGATCAAATGAGTTCGAGGTTTCCGGAGGCGACAGCTTTGTCATTCCTTCGGGCGAAACGCATGGCTGTGTGTGTTTGGAAGAAGGTGAACTTATCGACGGTTTTACGCCACGTCGCGACGATTTTCTATAAGATAGAAGGGGCAAAAAATGCCAAATGCAGAAACAAGATATGCCGTCGACCCAGCAACGGCAAAGGGATTTGACACAGAAACCCTTCGTGCACATTTCCATGTCGGTGGGCTGTTCGCCGTGGGGGAGTTGAAGCTGGTTTACTCGCACTATGATCGACTGATTGTTGGGTCTGCAGTGCCTTCTTCGCAGGACTTGGTTTTAGACAACGTCCCGGAAACGGGCACAGAGTCTATTTTGGATCGCCGTGAAATGGGCATATTGAACATCGGAGAAGAAGGGGCGGTGACGGTTGGCGGCCAAACCTACCATGTTGGAAATGGTGAGGTGCTATATATTGGCAAGGGCGCGGGAAAGATTACTTTTTCAGCACCTGGCCGATATTATGTTTTGAGCGCGCCAGCCCATCAAACTTATCCGACAAAGCTCATCAAAATAGAAGATGCAAAACGGGTAGAACTTGGCTCACAAGAAGCAGCAAATGAACGCGTAATCATTCAGCTTCTTCATCCTGATGTGTGTGAAAGCTGTCAATTGTTGATGGGCTATACCCAATTTGCACCAGGTTCTGTTTGGAACACGATGCCTGCGCATGTGCATGATCGCCGCATGGAGGCATATCTTTACTTTGATATGTCCCAAGATCAGCGTGTTTTTCACTTCATGGGCAAACCTGACGAAACAAGACATATCGTTGTAGCAAACGAAGAGGCGGTAATCTCGCCACCTTGGTCAATCCACAGTGGGGCAGGTACTGGATCCTATACCTTCTGCTGGGCAATGGCTGGCGACAATGTTGATTTCACAGATATGGACATGGTGCCAATGGAGGCATTGCGATGAATGAAGCGTTTGACCTAACCGGCAAACGCGCCCTCGTGACGGGTGCAAATACTGGTATTGGACAAGCAATCGCAATCGGCCTCGCAGACGCAGGCGCAAATGTCGTTGCAGCGGGCAGGTCATCTTGCGATGAGACCGTTCAATTGATTGCTGCACGTGGAAAATCAGCGGAAACTGCGAGCTTGGACCTTTCTGACGGCAGTTTTGGCGTTGATGCGCTGGAAAAGTTGGGTGAGCTCGACATATTGGTGAACAATGCGGGCATCATTCGTCGGGCCGATTCAGTTGAATATAGTGAGCAGGACTGGGACGACGTCATAGACGTCAATCAAAAGGCAGTTTTCCTTTTGTCTCAGGCTTTCGCAAAATCTGTTTTTGAGCGGGATGGCACAGGGCGTATCGTCAATATTGCCTCGCTTTTGAGCTTTCAAGGCGGCATTCGCGTGCCTGCTTACACAGCCTCAAAACACGCTGTTGCGGGGCTGACTAAGATTTTGGCCAATGAGTGGGCGGCAAAAGGCATCAATGTAAATGCCGTTGCGCCAGGCTATATCGAGACAAACAACACCGCAGCCTTGCGGGCCGATGCTAAGCGGAATGGTGAAATCCTTTCGCGTATTCCGGCTCAGCGCTGGGGCGACCCGGCTGATATCGCTGGCGCTGTTACGTTTTTGTGCATGCCTGCTTCTGCGTATATCCACGGGGCGATCCTTAATGTCGATGGAGGATGGCTTGCACGGTAAAAACAGATTAAGCCGATCTGAAAGCCCTGCCAAAATTGGCATTGTTCATTTCGGACCAGGCGCATTTTTTCGAGCGTTTAGTGCAATTTATACCGATGATGTTCTGCAAGAACATGGCGGTGATTGGGGGATTGCGGCTGTCAGTTTGAAAAGCCCGACAACGCGTGATCAGCTTGCAGAACAAGATAATTTATATACAGCTGTTGAGCTGGCTGAAAGTGGCAAAAAAGAGCGTGTTGTCAGGTCGATCTCAAGCGTATTCGTTGCGCCAGAAGATCCTGGGGCAATTGTTGATCTGTTGAGCGTTGACAATGTGAAATTGGTGACGCTGACGATCACGGAGAAAGGCTATTGTCACAGTCCGGCAACGGGAGATTTGAATGGGGATCATGAAGACATCATTCATGATTTAAAAAACCTATCAGAACCCAAATCGGCTATTGGCTTCTTGGTTGCCGGACTTGCTCGGCGCTGGCGCGCTGGTCAAGCGCCATTCACAATTGTTTCTTGCGACAATCTACCTTCGAACGGGCAAGTGTTGCGTAAATTGGTTCTGCAATTTGCGAAACTGGTCGACAAAGAATTGGCCAAATGGATTGATCGAAACGCCAAGTTCCCGTCGACGATGGTTGATCGGATTACACCCGCCACCACTGCGCAGGATGTTGAGGAACTTGAAAACAGCACCGGATTTTATGATCCGGCATGTGTTGTGCATGAGCCATTTCGCCAATGGGTGATCGAGGACGATTTTGTCGCTGAGCGCCCCGCGTGGGAAATGGCCGGCGCACAGTTTGTCACCTCAGTCGATGCACATGAATTGATGAAGTTGCGCTGTTTGAATGGTACTCATTCTAGCCTTGCCTATCTTGGCTATTTAGCTGGGTATGTGACAATTGCCGAAGTTTCAAACAACTCTTCATTTGCTGCATTTTGCCTAGGCCTTTGGCGTGACGAAATTCTACCAACATTGCCGCAACCGGAAGGCGAAGATTTAAACGCCTATTGCAAGGGCTTGTTGGCGCGGTATCAGAATGCTGCAATTCGTCATAAGACATGGCAAATCGCAATGGATGGCAGTCAAAAATTGCCGCAGCGAATTCTTGGTACAATCTCTGATAATTTGGCAAATGGCATTGTTCCTAAAGGCCTTTGTCTCGCCGTAGCTGCATGGATCAGATATGTGGGCGGTATTGATGAGCAGGGCAAGGAGATCGATGTGCGCGATCCTTTAGCTTTCACGTTAAAACAACTTCTTGACGCTGCCGGATCGGCGCAAGAAAAAGTTCAATCTATCCTGGAAGTCAGTGAAATTTTCGACTCGCGACTCGCAAATAACCCTGTCTTTTTGCGTGAGCTGGTTGATGCTTATCAACGTATTGAAGCACTGGGCGTTGAGGCAACTATTGAGGCACATATCAATGCGTGAGACATGGCGATGGTTTGGACCACTGGACAAAATTTCACTTAATCAGGTGCGTCAAACAGGTGCTTCTGGCATCGTCACGGCCTTGCATGAGGTGCCTTATGGCGATGTGTGGCAAACAAAAGACATTGAAACCCGCAAAAGTGAAATTGAGTGCGCGGGGTTGACTTGGGATGTGGTTGAAAGCGTTCCAGTGCACGAAAGCATCAAACGTGGTGATGGCAATCTTGATGCTTTGTTCAGCAACTATCGACAGACGCTGAAGAACCTGGCTGAGGTTGGCATCACAACAATATGCTACAATTTTATGCCTGTGCTGGACTGGACTCGAACAACCCTAAACGCGCCGGTGGCAAATGGCGGCGCAGCGTTGCGGTTTGAGATGGCGGAATATGCCGCATTTGACATTTTTATGCTCGGGCGTGAAAGCGACGAACACACTGCAGAAATAATTGCTGCGGCGACAAAATGGTGGGAGAGCTCGACCGAGGCGCAACAGGAAAAGCTGACAATTTCAATTATGTCCGGACTGCCTGGTGAGTATAAGCGATATGACGCGTCCGGGCTTGCTGATGAGCTTAAAAAATGGTCCGATTTTACAGCGGATGATTTGCGCGCCTCGCTTTCGCGTTTTGTTGCTGAAATTATGCCAACAGCGGCTGAATTGGGCGTGAAAATGTGTGTCCATCCTGATGATCCGCCGCGCCATCTGTTCGGTCTGCCGCGGATTTTTTCAAGCCAGGAAGACTTCGACTACCTTGTTGGACTTGATCCGCATTTGTCGAACGGCATTACATTGTGCACCGGATCGCTCGGCGCGAACCCAAAGAACGATGTTCCCGCGTTTGCCGCAAGATTTGCAGATCGAATTCACTTTGCGCATCTGCGAAATGTTGCGGGTGAGTCAGATGGTTCGTTTCAAGAATCTGAGCATCTTGATGGCGATGTGGATTTGGTCGCCGTGGTGCGCCATTTGTTGGATGAGGAAGCGCGCCGTTGCGAAACAAGTCGTGATGATTTGATCATCCCGTTCCGACCGGATCACGGCCATGAGTTGCTTGATGATAGTGAGCTTGATGCTCATCCCGGATATCCCTTGATCGGGCGCCTTCGAGGATTAGCCGAAATTCGTGGAACGATTGCTGGATTGGGCTACGCTGGCGCACGCGCATGACCAATCTCATAAGGTTACATTCAAGTGATAATGTCTTGATTGCCACCGCAAGCTTTGCTCAAGGCGCAGATCCGCTTGCGATTGGTCGGTCGTTGGGTGTGGCAATTGGCGCTGGCCATAAGATTGCTTCAACTGATATCGCAAAAGGATCCGAGGTCATCAAGTTTGGGGCTTCAATTGGCTTCGCCAGCCAGCATATTGAAGCGGGTAGCCATGTGCATTCACATAATTGCGTGTTTGCTCTTCACTCAAACAATATGCCAATTGGATCAGCGCTAAACGAAGCATCGACGGCAATTCCTGAGATGAAACCGCGGCAATTTCAAGGCTTTGAACGGGCGGATGGCAGCGTTGGAACGCGGAACATGATCGCCCTTATCGCAACGGTCAACTGCTCGGCCACGGTAATTCGTCGTGCTGTATCGATTGTTGAAGCTTCGGGCCTGTTGGACCAATATCCAAATGTAGATGGTATTATGGCGTGCACGCATATGAGCGGTTGTGGCATGTCCACCAAAGGGGCGGGTTGGGATAATCTTCAACGGGTTTTGTGGGGCTACGCAACCCATCCTAATGTTGGCGCAGCGGTGTTTGTTGGCCTTGGTTGTGAAGTTATGCAGATCGCCCGGTTGCGCCAGATTTATGGTGGCGCTGAAACCGAGGAACGTTTTTTTGGACTGACTATTCAGGACATTGGCGGAACGGCCAAAACAATTGAGCGGTTGGTCGCGTACATCAAGGAGATATTGCCGCAAGTCAACAAACATGAACGATCAAGCTGTGACGTTTCGAAACTGAAAGTTGCGCTGCAATGTGGCGGCTCAGATGGCTATTCGGGTATAACAGCAAACCCTGCGCTGGGGCGCGCAAGCGATATGCTTGTTGGGTTCGGGGGCACGGTTGTGCTGTCGGAAACGCCAGAGATTTATGGCGCGGAACAACTGCTTCTGGCGCGAGCCAGCAGCAAGGCGGTTGGCGAGCGTTTGCTGGAAAAGCTTGCGTGGTGGCGGGGCTATGCAGAACAGAATAATGCGAGTTTGGACAACAACCCTTCCCCGGGCAACAAAGCGGGCGGGTTGACCACGATCCTTGAGAAATCGTTGGGTGCTGTGGCAAAGTCTGGGGCGACACCTCTGATGGCAGTTTTGGACTATGCTGAAAAGATTGATGGCCCGGGTTTGGTTTTCATGGATACGCCAGGGTTTGATCCTGTTTCAGCAACTGGTCAAATCGCAGGTGGCGCGCAACTGGTCGTATTCACCACAGGCCGGGGGTCCGCCTTTGGCTCTAAGCCTGCCCCCACGATTAAGCTTGCGACCAATGATCGTCTATGGCGACATATGCAAGACGATATGGACCTCAATTGTGGCGACATTGTTTCTCAGGGTGTAACCATTGAGGATAAAGGCGAAGAGCTTCTTGAACTGATAATCGAGGTGGCGAGCGGAGCGCGCACAAAAAGTGAGAGTTTGGGTTTTGGCGACTATGAATTTGTTCCTTGGCAGGTTGGTGCCGTCATGTGAATGTCCGCCTTCTTGGTGGTCTGCTTTGGCTGGGACGTTCAATAAAGGTGGACGGGCTCGCACCCAAATATCTTTTAAACAATCGGCTGAAGAAATATGGGTCTGTATATCCAAGCTCTGCAGCAACAGACTTCACAGTCATACCGGTGGCTAAACGATTTGCTGCAAACTCCATTCGCTTCAATTCTCTGAATTTTTGTGGGGTGTAACCAATTCTTTCTTTGAAGGCGCGTCGGAAATAGTCTGCGTTATAAGGCACATCGTCTAGCGCCTCTTGCGAACCGCTGCCCAAAGGATCCGCGGACAGCCGAGATGCAATCAACATGATTTGCATTGAAAGGTGATCCTGGCTTTCTGGTTGATTTTCTTCTGTCTTCCAGCCTTCAAATGCTGCATCAAAATATGCGAGCAAAAAGACCATAAATTGATGGTGTTGTGACAGCGTTGTGTGAACAGCAGGTGCTTGCTCGCGATATAGCTGAACCATTGGTTCCAAAGCGTCCCAATTTTTGAGCCAGACGGGGTCTTTTAGCTTCATTTGGCGGATGAGATCGCCGCGCTCGAAGAGATCGAGGGTGAAGTGCTGGGCGACGCCTGTCATGATTTCACCATCGCCTGCATACCGGCCCCTAAACCTCTTATAAGCAGGGATGAGCATAGCTTGTCCCGGTTCAAAGCTAACGGTTCCCGGACGCCCCTCAATTTCATATTCGCCACGTCCGGTCAGGCATATGACGAGGTCATGGGTCGGGTTTAGTTTTTCAACGCGCCATTTCGGGTCGTGGTTCATTTTGATCGTTGAGCGCACAAGCCAGAGTGAAAGTGACTTCATCGGGATTAGCCCGAGTGATTCATGTTCGATTTCATCCATCTTTTTGTCCATTTTTCACCATTTTGAAAATGCTTGCGCGGCACTAAAACTGACATATCAGAGGAATAACAGCAAGAAATCTGTGATTTTCTCTACATATGGGAGGGAGTGTGCCGTTAAGCCAATTGTATGGTTAATGGTTCATAATCAAGAAATGCGCCGTAACGATCAACATATACCCGTCAAAATCGCATATATAGGTGGAGGCTCAACAAATTGGGCCATTAAGCTTATGGCGGATTTAGCTGTCGATGATCGATTGGCGGCAGAGGTGCGGTTGTTTGACATCGATAAGTCAGCCGCTGATAGGAACGCGGCAATTGGCAATCGATTTGCTGATTGTTCAAACGGCGCGGCGGCGCGCTATAAATCTTATTCTTCGCTCGAGGAAGCGCTTAACGGTGCAGAAATTGTCGTTATCTCCATTTTGCCAGGTTCGCTTGATGATATGGCTGCGGATATCGAGATACCGGCACGCTATGGGGTTTCTCAATCCGTAGGTGATACTGTAGGCCCTGGCGGATTTATGCGCGCAATGCGTGCTATACCGATGATTGCGGACATAGGTTTAGCGATAAAGAGATGTTCTCCCGACGCCTATGTCTGCAATCTCACGAACCCAATGAGTGTCCTCACCGGCGCGCTTCATAAGGTGTTTCCAGGCATTCGCGCCTGGGGTGAGTGCCACGAGGTTACCAAGATACGAAAACTTGTGGCGGCACTTGCCAACAAGAATGCTGATAGTGCCTCTTTCACGCATCGCGACGTTGAGGTCAACGTCCTCGGAATCAATCATTTCACCTTTGTTGATAAGATTAGCGTGCGGGGCAAGGACATGTTGCCGCAATATCGCGAGTTTTCAAATGAGAACAGGCAAAGCGGATGGACGGATCCATCTGAGATAAGCTCCGATGCTGAGCATGATCGCTTCTTTGGTAGTCGTAACCTAGTTTCTTTTGATTTGTTGCAAAGGTTTGGCATGCCGGCCGCTGCTGGCGATCGCCATTTGGCCGAGTTCCTGCCCGGGCGGTATTATCTTGAAGATCCAGAAAGTTGGGGCTTTGCGCTAACGCCAATTGAATATCGCAAAAAGGATCGGGCAATTAAGATTGCCCGTCTTGAGCAAGCCGCACGCGGCGAGGCACCACTATTCGGCAAAAAATCGGATGAGGCTTTGACCGATCAAATCGTTGCGCTGATGAGCGGACAGCCCTTCATCAGCAACGTGAACTTGCCAAACGTTGGTCAGATTGCAGGTTTGGCTGATGGGACAATTGTTGAAACCAATGCGGTCTTTTCGGGGCGCGGTATTCAGCCAATATTCTCTGGTTCGTTGCCGCCAGCTTTGCTCGAAATCATAAAGGATCACGCCCAGCGACAGACAAATTTGCTGGATGCCGTTCTAACCAGCGATGTTGCACCGCTGGTTGAGCTTTTTGCGTCTGACCCGCTCGTTAGGCACCTGCCAAAGGCGCAAGCACGAGCACTGTACACGCAAATGGTTGCTGCGACTTCACACCTGTTGCCAAAAGAAATCGCGAGGGCTGCTTAGATGGGTGGTGATAGCAAGTTTTTGGGCCTCTGGTATGTTGCGCCTTATATTATTGGACTTTTGCTTTTCACAGCATTTCCATTTGCAGCCTCATTCCTACTTAGCTTCACTGACTATAACTTGTTGTCCGCACCTGAATGGGTGGGGCTTGAGAATTATGAGAAGCTGTTTACGCGCGACAGGACTTTCAAAAAATCGCTCACTGTTACGTTGACATATGTTTTCACCACTGTGCCGCTGAAGCTGATTTTTGCGCTGTTTATTGCCGTGGTGCTCAATTATCGATTGAAGGGCATCAACTTCTTCCGCACGGCTTATTATGTGCCATCAATTTTGGGTGGATCGATCGCTATTGCAGTTTTGTGGCGTTACATTTTTGCCGATACGGGCTTGATGAATATGATCATCGCGTTGTTTGGCGGCGAACCGGTCAATTGGTTTGGCGAGCCCGCTAATGCGCTGTTTACCATCACGCTTTTGCGGATCTGGCAATTTGGCTCTGCAATGGTGATTTTCCTCGCAGCGCTCCAGTCCGTTGATAAGTCACTTTACGAGGCGGCGGCTATTGATGGTGCAGGCCCTTGGCACACGTTCAAAAGCATCACATTGCCCCTTATCACGCCGGTAATTTTCTTCAATCTGATCATGCAAACCGTGCAGGCATTCCAAGAGTTTAATGGCCCCTACATTATCACTGAAGGCGGCCCGCTTAAGTCGACCTATTTGTTGTCTCTTTATATCTACGACGAAGCCTTCAAAAGTTTCGACATGGGCAACGCATCGGCCATAGCTTGGGTGTTATTTGTCATCATTATGTCGCTAACGCTCGTGGCGTTCTGGTCATCCAAAAAGTGGGTGTACTACGCCGGCGACAAGAGGAGTTAAGCCATGAGCATTTCCTCACAAAACACTCAAGACCTAACCGCAAACACTACAGAAGCGTCGTTGACTGAGCGTCGTCGACGTCGACGTGAGCGCATCAGCGTATCTTTGCGATACTGCTTGTTGATCATTTTTGGCTTGATCATGATCTATCCGCTCGTATGGCTAATTGGTGCTTCGTTCAAAAGCAACAACGAGATCTTCTCCAGTCCGTGGTTTTGGCCAAAAGAGCCAACAACGCAAGGGTATGTGGATGGTTGGAAAACCTCAACGCCATATACATTTGGGCACTTTTTCCTCAATTCAATGAAAATCGCGATTCCCAAGGTTATAGGCACAGCTATATCTTCGACATTGGTTGCCTATGGGTTTGCAAGGTTTGAATTCCCCGGCAAGAAGGTCCTTTTTGCCATTCTCATCGCCACGCTTTTGCTGCCTGATGTTGTAACGCGAATTCCACAATATTTGTTGTTCCGCGAACTGGGTTGGCTTGACACTTATCTGCCGCTTTTTGTTCCGCAATGGTTCGCGTGGGAAGCCTTCTTTGTGTTCATGTTGGTGCAGTTCTTGCGGGCCATTCCGCGAGAAATGGAAGAGGCTTCACGCGTTGACGGTGCGAATAGTCTGCAGACGTTGATCTTTATCGTGGTGCCGATATTAGCGCCTGCATTGGTGTCGGTTTGTCTGTTCCAATTCATGTGGACGATGAATGATTTTCTTGGGCCATTAATCTATATATCCACGGTCGAAAATTACCCGGTTAGTTTGGCCCTAAAGCTTAGCATCGATGCGACTGAAGCGTTCAATTGGAACCAAATCTTGGCCATGACTGTGTTGGCGCTAACACCTTCGTTGGTTGTGTTCTTCATGGCGCAGAAATCATTCATCGAAGGTATCTCTACTGGAGGCGTAAAAGGCTAATGGCACACCTTTCCTTAAAGTCGGTCGAAAAGGTCTACGGCAATAGCTTCAAAGCTGTTCACGGCATTGATTTGGAGGTCGCAGAAGGCGAGTTCATGGTTCTTGTTGGACCGTCTGGCTGCGCCAAATCGACGACCTTGCGGATGATTGCCGGGCTGGAGACCATTTCGGGTGGTGAGATTTGGATTGGAGACAGGTTGGTCAACGATCTGGTGCCTGGCAAGCGCGGGATCGCTATGGTTTTTCAAAACTATGCGTTGTACCCGCATATGAAAGTCCACAACAATCTGTCATTCGGGTTGAAGCTCAAGCGGGAACCAAAAGAAAAGATTAGAAACGCAACCGCAGAAGTCTCTGGCATTTTGGAGATTGGAGAACTTCTTGATCGGTTGCCAAAGCAATTATCTGGTGGTCAAGCGCAACGGGTTGCACTCGGTCGTGCCCTCATCAAGCAACCAGAAGTTTTTCTGTTTGACGAACCATTGTCGAATTTGGATGCCAAACTCCGCGCGTCGATGCGGGTGCGCATCACCGATTTGCACAAAAGACTAAGAGATGAGGGGCGTCCTGCCACCGTTGTTTATGTCACACATGACCAGGTGGAAGCCATGACAATGGGCGACCGGATTTGCGTGATGAAAGATGGACGCATCATGCAGGTCGCTGATCCTGCAACGCTTTATGAGCGACCTGCAAACGCATTCGTTGCTGGCTTTATTGGTATGCCAGAGATGAATTTGGTGCCTGTCGATTTGTCGTGGAGCGAAAGCGGCAAACCGTTGCTTGAGCTATCCGGCAAGGGGGTCGCGATAGATGAAGGGCTGGCACGGCGGATTAAGAAAAAAAGCGGAAAAGTACAGCTTGGCGTTCGACCTCAACATATCGAAGTAACAACGCCGAACGCTGATAATTGTTTTGTCGCGACCATCACAAATCTTGAATTCATGGGGCACGAAATCAATCTTCACGCAAGATCTGGAGATGCAGATTTCGTCGCTGTGATTTCGTCGGAGCGCTTTGACAAGTCGCTTCAACGAGGAAGCAAAGTCGGGCTTAAACCCGTCGGTTCCAAAGTTCATCTATTTGACGTTGATACTGGCGAAAATATCTCGCTGGCCAGCGTTGATGACTAATCCAACAGGGAGGAAAGTTGAAAATGAAACGACATATTTTAGGCACAGTGTTGGCTACAACGGCGCTTGTGAGCGTTGGCCAGGCCGCAGAATTGCGCATGAGCTGGTGGGGAGGAGATAGCCGCCACGTTGCAACTCAAGAGGCGCTGAAAGTTTGTGGCGTAAAGCACGGTCACACTATCAATCCAGAATATACTGGTTGGTCGGGCCACTACGAAAAGCTCACCACACAGATTGCTGGCGGCACAGAAGCTGACATTATGCAAGTGAACTGGCCATGGCTGTCGATCTATTCTGCTGACGGTAATGGTCTTGCCAATTTGGCGGAGCTTGCCGACATTATTGATCTGTCCAATTGGGATGGCGATCAGCTTCAGGCCGGCACAATGAACGGCAAGCTAAACGGTTTGCCCATTTCTACAACAGGTCGTTTGTTTGCATTCAACAAAACCACTTGGGAAAAAGCCGGTCTGGATTTGCCAAAAACTTGGGATGACTTGCTTGCTGCTGGTCCAGTCTTCAAGGAAAAGCTTGGCGACGACTATTTCCCGTTTGAAGCTTCACGCCTAGATGCCGCGCTAATCGTAACACTATACGGTACGCAAGCGACGGGCAAAGCCTTGATCAATCCAGAAACCAGCAAGTTTGACTGGTCAAAAGAAGATCTTGTTCGCGCTATCGAATTCTATCAAACATTGGTGGACAATCACGTTTTGATGCCTTGGAAAGATGTCGCAGCTGCAGGCAATATTGCTCTACATGAAAATCCAAATTGGGCGAGCGGCAAAATTGGCGGTACGTATCAGTGGGATTCAACGTATTTCAAGATTTCCGACCCAATGGAAGACGGTCAAGAATTGACCTATGTGGATCTTTTGAGCCAAGAAGGTCAAAAGACGCCAGGTATCTACCGCAAGGCGTCGATGGTGTTCTCTATTTCCAAGAACTCACCCAACAAAGAAGCAGCGGCGCAAATCGTCAATTGCTTGTTGAACGAAGAAGAGGGTGTTGCAGCCCTTGGCGCGACCCGTGGGTTGCCCGGGTCTACCGCAGCACGTAGCCAATTGCTAAGTGCTGGCGCGGTTGAACAGGTGCAAATCGCTGCTCAAGCCCGCGTAATAAATGCTGAGGGACCAGCCATTCACCCAATGATGGAGTTCCCAGATGTGCGTTCTGCGCTTCAAGACAATCTTGAGCTCTTTGCATATGGTGAAGTGGACGCTGCAACTGCAGCTGATGAGATGATCTACGCGATCGAAGAAGCTTTGGAAGATCTATAACTTTCATAATTCTTGGAGTGTCGGCCCTAGCCGGCACTCTTCAAATGTAAGAGAATTCAAATGATTAAGTTGGAACTCTTGGCGGCAACGGCAAGGACAGCCTCGCTATTGCTTGTTCAAGACAAAGCTAAATACTACTTGCACACCCCCCAAGCTTGGCAATTGTACAAGCAGGGCGAAGAAGTGCGGTCTGGTATGTCCGACAGAACTGGCTTGTTTCTTTCCGAACTTGAGCCAGAAACAACTTACATTTTTGAATGCTCAGACACCTCGTTACAATTTGGCACAAGTGCATGCGGTGGCTTTGTTGAGGCAAGCGATTTTGGCATTAGCGCTACAAAAGAGGATAATTGCGACGCTTTTAGTGCAGCAATCGCCGCTACACCGGCAAACGGCACTCTAAGCATTCCACCAGGAAACTTTCATACGCGTCCCTTATTCCTAAAAAGCGACATGACCGTTCACTTTGAAGAAGGCGCCCAACTAAGTGCTGTGAGCAGCCGCGAAGGCTGGCCTATATTGTCAGCCCATGGGGACGATGACGCTACAATTGGCAGTTGGGAGGGTTTGCCTTCGAACTGTTATGCTGCCGTCATCACCGCGATTAACTGTCATAATCTACATATAGCCGGCAACGGGATTATTGATGGCGGCGGCGATGTTGGTGACTGGTGGGAATGGCCCAAAGGCACCAGAGTTGGCGCGCGGCGAGCGAGAACACTTCATCTTATAGGCTGCACAAATTGCTCACTAACAGGTGTGCAAGTCCAGAACTCGCCTTCTTGGACCGTGCATCCCTATCGGTGCAAATCTGTGCACTTTTCCAACATTACGATTTTGAACCCGGCGGACAGCCCAAACACAGATGGCTTGAACCCCGAAAGCTGCGAGAACACTTCAATCGTTGCGTCGCGCTTTACGGTTGGCGACGATTGCATTGCGGTAAAAGCGGGCAAAAAAGCCGACGATGGCTATGCGCAACATTTGGCCCCAACAATGGGTTTGCACATTTCTCATTGTTTGATGGAAAAAGGCCACGGCGCAGTGGTGCTTGGGTCAGAAATGTCAGGCTCCATCACGAATGTGCGCGTTGAAAAATGTGAATTTGATGGTACCGATCGCGGCATTCGGATCAAAACCCGGCGCGGGCGCGGCGGCAAGGTTGAGAACGTATTTATCCAGGACGTGCTGATGCGGAATGTACCAGCGCCTATTACCGCCAATTCATTTTATTTCTGCGATCATGACGGCAAAAGCGAGTGGGTGCAAGATCGCACCCCGCACGCTGTCGATGGTTCAACGCCACATGTCCAAAACATCGAAATTCGCGACGTAGTTGCCACCGGCGTTGAGCAAGTTGGCATTGCGCTCCTTGGTCTACCAGAAGCACCGATCAAGGGTGTGTTGGTCGACAACTTTCAAATTCAGTTCAACCAAAACTCTACACCTGGTGTTCCGCTGATGGCGTTGCACGTGCCAGAGATGTGCAATGTCGATGCTTATTGTGAGTTCGCGCAATTGCAAGGACAGGTCGTACAACTTGATGGGACCCAGCAACAATGAAACACCTGTTGGATTATTGCGAACGTATCGCCAGCGAACACTTATACTATAAGGGTGGTGCTTGGTGCTATGAAGATGGTTTGATTTATCGCGGCCTTTGCGAGTTGCATAAGGCCACAGGCGATGAAAAATGGTTAAGTCACTTAATCCGGCTGATCGACAAGCAAATTGATCCAAATGGCTATTTGGCCGGGTATAATCCAAACGACTATAACATTGACAATATTCAGCCAGGACGCTCGCTGCTTTATTTGCATAAAACCGTGGGTGAAAACCGTTATTTGCGCGCCGCTGAGCACCTCATGGAACAATTGCGCACACATCCGCGCACAAAATCGGGCGTCTATTGGCACAAGCTGCGATATCCATGGCAGATCTGGCTAGATGGTCTATATATGGGGCATCCGTTCCAAATCGAATTCGGCAAAGTCACTAATGACCAAGAACTGGTTTTGGATGGAATCAATCAGGTCGCAACCGCGCTTGAAGAAACTTTTGTTGAGGAAACTGGCCTTTATGCCCATGCCTTTGACGAAGCGAAAAAACAACGTTGGGCAGATGCCGAAACTGGGCACCCAAAAGCCCATTGGGCGCGCGCTCTTGGTTGGGTTGCCATGTCTTTGGTGGACATCGCTGAATTGACGACAGACGAAGAGTTTGAGCCTCTTCACAGTCAAACGGTCGATCTTCTTGAAAAGATTTCTGGTTTCAGGACATCGAATGGACTTTGGTTGCAGGTAATCGATCAACCGCAGCTAGAAGGAAATTTCGAAGAAAGTTCAGCATCCGCTATGTTCGTTTATGCGCTTAATAAAGCAGAACGCCTAGGGGTTGGGGACGAGAAACCCATATCTGCGCAAGGACTTTTTAACTCTGTATTGTCTTGCGAGCAAAATGGAAGTCAAGCAATGACGGGGATCTGTCATGTTGCTGGTTTGGGGAAGTATCAAGACCGTTATCGAGATGGAACAGCTGAGTATTATGTTTCTGAAAAATGTGTAAATGACGATCCAAAAGGTGTCGGACCGCTTATGAATTTAGTTGCACTCGAACTTTTGCGATAAGCTGCACATCAATAAACAACTGAACCTTATCCTCCAGTAATTGCCCCTCTGCGCTTGCTGCATGCCTGTCAGCAGCTGAGTTTATTGGAATGCACGACCTCTGGTCCGCCTAAATCATTGCGGGTATCAGGTTGTTTGGTGATCCCGGCGCGATTCGAACGCGCGACCCCCAGATTAGGAATCTGGTGCTCTATCCTGCTGAGCTACGGGACCACTCGGAGCGCAACATAGCTTGTGCGCGGGATCGAGAAAAGTCGCAATTGGGGATGATTTTTGCCTTAATTTCATGCAACATCGCACTTAAGTTGCAGTTTGTGGTTTATTGGGGCGCGTTATTTCTTGGTTTCTATTTCATCTAAATTTTTGGCGGCGGTGCTCGTGAGCGTGACAACTTTTTTTGGCGGCGCTGTATATGCTTGCGAAACACTCAAGCCAGGTCCTAAGGGGCGTGTGGTTGAGGTGACCGATGGCGATACGGTGTTGCTAGATAATGGTGACAAAATCCGACTAATCGGAATGCAGGCCCCAAAACTACCATTAGGTCGCGTTGGTTTTGAAAAATGGCCGTTGGCTGATGAGGCGCAAGCGTTTCTTTATGACTTTGCGATGGGCGAAAATGTGCGCATCTATTATGGTGGCGCGCGCAAAGACCGACATGGTCGTGTGCTGGGGCATATGTTCATCGATGATGACAAAAGCAAATGGGCACAGCGTGCGGTGATTGAAGCGGGGTTAGCGCGGGTATATTCGTTTAGCGACAATCGGCATTGTTTGGATGAGTTGATGGTGGCTGAGCGCCAAGCACGTGCGGATCGACTTAATATTTGGCAGCATGAATATTATAAGCTGCGTGACGCGCACAAACCGCAGCAGTTGGAAAAGCGCCAAGGCCATTATGAGTTGGTCGAGGGTCGGATTTTTGGCGTAGGCGATACGGCCCACCGGGTTTATCTTAACTTCGGGCGTGATTGGAAGACCGACTTCACCGCTGTGATTGATCGGCGTGCGGTCAAGCATTTTGACGAAGCCGGAATCGATCTTAATAAACTTGATGATGCATTTGTGCGCATTAGGGGTTGGATTGATATCAATGATGGCCCACGTATTGATGTGACGCACCCAGAACAAATTGAAATATTGGCGTTTAAGTAAGATGAAATGGCATCGGATCATCATTGCTGGTTTGTTGAGCAGCTCAATTTTGGGCTGCACAACCATTTTTGATGGTGGTCCAAATGTTGGTGTAAGCCGGTTGGGCGATGGTGGTACGGCGGTACCTGCGGGAACAGATCCATCTGACCATATCATTGGTCAGCGCGAACACCCTAAGATAGTTGCATCCTACGGTGGCGCATATGATGATCGTTCGACCGAGATTATGCTGGCGCGCCTCGCCAGCAAGCTGTTGGTGGCAGCTGGCGAAGGCTCTAGTCAGTTGACCGTGACTATTCTGGATAGTGAAGAAGTAAACGCTTTTGCGCTTCCAGGCGGCTATATTTACGTTACGCGCGGCATTCTGGCATTGGCGAATGACGAATCTGAACTGGCAGCGGTAATTGCGCATGAGATAGCGCATTTGACCCTACGTCATGCGCGGGAGCGGTCTAATAGAGAGCGCACCAGCAAGATTGTCGACCGTGTGATTGGTGGCATATTGGGGTCGAACCCAGAAACAGATCAATCTGCTGCACGCTCTAAGCTTTCGTTGGCGGCATTCTCCCAATCCCAAGAGTTGTCGGCGGATAAAGAAGGCGTGAAAATTGCGGGGCAGGCGGGATATGATCCACATGCCGCGGCCCGGTTCTTGGGATTAATGGCGCAGTTTGCGGCTTAT
Source organism: Maritalea porphyrae (assembly GCF_030159895.1). Classification (GTDB taxonomy): domain Bacteria; phylum Pseudomonadota; class Alphaproteobacteria; order Rhizobiales; family Devosiaceae; genus Maritalea; species Maritalea porphyrae. Next base: position 92,625 of record NZ_BSNI01000002.1, on the reverse strand, counting down.
AAATCAAAATCCCAGTCTGGTGATGATTTCTTGTCGAGCCACCCGTCAACGCCGGACCGCATTGAGCTGGCGGTGAAAGCAGCGCGAGGTTTTGGCGCGCCGGGAATTGGGGCCACAGAACGTGAGCGCTATTTGAAAGCGATTGACGGTATTGCATTTGGGCCAAACCCAAACAATGGCGCAATTGCCGGACAGCGCTATATTCACCCCAATTTGGGTTTTGTTTTTGCGGTTCCGAACTCTTATGAGCTGACCAATGCAAACGCTTCAGTTGTGGCGGTCGCGAAAGATGGCACAGCAGCACGGTTTGACAGTGTGTTTGTGCCTGAAGATGTCTCGCTCGAAGACTATTTGAAATCAGGGTGGGTGGCTGGTCTCAACGATGCGACCATCAAATCAACCAGCCGCAATAATGTGCCGATGGTTACAGCGTCTGCGAAAACAAAAGATTGGGCATTTGAGATCGCCGTTGTGCGATTTGAGGGCCAAGTTTATCGCTTCATATTTGCTGCGAAAGAAGCGGGCAAACGGTTGCGGAGCGATTTTGACTTCACGCTTTCAAGTTTCCGCAAATTGCGCAGCGCGGACTTAAAGCAAATTCAGCGATTTGAATTGGCTGTGGTTGAAGCGCGCTCTGGACAATCCGCGCGTGACTTGGTGGCGCGCATGAGCGGCGTATCGGATGCAACCGCCTTGTTTAATGTGCTAAATGGCTTGTTGCCGGGCGATCAGCTTATCCCAGGGCAGAGCTACAAAATAGTGCGCAAAAAATAGGGCCAGTCAAATGACCAGCCCCATTTTGAATAAAGATGAAAACTTCAGCGTTATGCTGCTGCTTCCTCTGAATCATCAGCATCATCTGATTTGGCACCACGACGTGGGCTTTTCGCCAAATTCTTTTGAATAAGTTTGAGCGCTTCTGTGAGCGAGATTTTGTTCACAACGCTGATTTCGCGTGACATGCGGTCAATTGCAGCTTCAAACAATTGACGCTCTGAGTAAGATTGCTCAGGCTGTTCTTCTGAACGGAACAAATCCCGGACAACTTCAGCAATTGAAATAAGATCGCCGGAGTTGATCTTGGCTTCGTACTCTTGCGCGCGACGGCTCCACATCGTGCGCTTAACACGTGCACGGCCGGTTACTGTTTTGAGTGCCTTGTCGACAACTGTTTCTTCGGCAAGCTTGCGCATGCCAACGCTTTTAACCTTGGCAAGTGGTACGCGTAGGGTGAGTTTGTCCTGTTCGAAATTGATGACAAAAAGTTCAAGCGAAATGCCTGCTACTTCTTGCTCTTCAATACCGGTAATTTGGCCCACGCCATGTGCAGGATACACAACGAATTCGCCTGTTTTGAACCCTTGACGCTGTACTGACTTTTTAGTTGCCATTCGGTAAACTCCTAATTGACGCCCCGGCACTTCAAATGAAAAGTGCCCTTACTGATCTATCCTGATCATTGTCGCAAAAAATGCCGCTCACGTAGCTTGCGAAGGCCTTGTGACTGGTTACCAAATTCTTAATTTGATCGCTTGTGAGCAAAAAAAACGTGCCCTCCGGCACGGTTGGGTAAACGGCAAAACTACGACTGTTACATATGTGTAACATAAAAACGCGCAAGAATCAATTTCTGCGCGTTTCTAACAATTTAATCGTTAATTTGTTGTTCAGAATAGTGAGAAGGATCAATCGCCTTCGCCAGGTGCTTCAGAGAAATACTTCTCAAGCTTGCCTGTTTCGCCATCAAACTTAGCTGCATCTTCGGGTGGTTCACGTTTTTCCGTGATGTTTGGCCACACGTCAGCAAACTTTGTATTGAGTTCAAGCCATGCTTCTTGGCCCGGTTCTGTATCTGGCAGAATCGCTTCCGCTGGGCATTCAGGCTCACATACCCCACAGTCGATACATTCGTCAGGATGGATCACGAGCATGTTCTCACCCTCGTAGAAACAATCTACGGGGCACACTTCCACGCAGTCCATATATTTGCATTTGATACAATTGTCGGTGACGATGTAGGTCATACACTGGGTTCCGTTAGGTGTTCTTTTTCCAAAATATGCAGTTGGGGAAGGTGCAACTGGACTTACCCGGTCCCTTTTAGAAACTGACGGCCTATTGGCTAATGAATTTTTCCCAAAAGCGCAAGGGTGGTTTTGAGCAAGGGTTTTCAATCCTTAGGCGATCCGTGAAATCCCGTTTCAATCTGGCTTAATAAGCCTATCTGTTGCGCGTCTTTCGCGTTTGGTTGGCCGACCTGCGCCTTTTTCACGCACCGCTTGGGGCAATGGGCGGGGACCATCAGATTTGGGTGGCGGTGGTGGGCTAAGGTCTTCGTAAAGTCGTGCAGCTAATGTCGCTGATTGTCGTTTCTCGCCAAGATCTAAGACTTTGAGAATGCGAATGCCGCGCGGCAGACCGATTGTTAAGACATCGCCGATTTTGATTTTGAATGCCGCATTGACACACCGCTCAGTGTTAATGCGCACATGGCCGCCATTGACAAGTTTTTGCGCTAAGGTTCGGGTTTTAGCGCAACGAGCGAACCAAAGCCATTTATCAAGCCTGCGCTTCTGGTCCGGTTCGCTCATATTAGATGCAGCTTATTTTTTCAAAGCGGCAAGCGCTGCGAATGGCGAATCAGGATCGATTGGCTTTGGCTTGTGTGCAGGCTTGTTCGGGCGCTTTTGTTGGTTGTGCTTTTTGTTGCCCTTATTGCCGTCTTTTTTGCCCTTCGCAAATTGGTTGCGATTTTGGTCGCGTTTCTTGCCATGGTGGGCGTTGTTGTTGCGCCGGCCAGCTGGCTGCCAAACCTCGTCAAATTGTGGCTCTTCAGTCTCAGCAACTACTTTTGCCGCAACTTTTTCGCCCGATTCTGCGACCGCTTCAGTTTGAGGCTCATTATTGTTGGCGGCCTCTACGGTTTCAGTTTCGGTCGCCGCTTCTTCTGGCTTTGCTTCAATTGGGGTGCGGGTCACTTTGTATCCAAGAGATTTCAGCACGGTTGAAAACTCTTCGCCGGCACAGCCAAGCAAAGATGTCATTTCAACTGTGACACGGAAACCATTCCCGTCTGCTGCGCCTTCTGGCGGCGTGTCTTGATTGCGCTTTGGATCAAAGGCAATCAAGGGCCGGATCAGATCGGCCAACCGCTCAAGAATATCGACCCGTACAGCACGGTTTCCAGTGACCTTGAAACCAGCAATTTCGTAAAGCTCTTTAGCAATTTCAGGATCGACATCAATTGATGTGCGACCTGAAAGAATGATCTGTGGCAGTTCGCGCACGCCAGGCTGACGTACGCCGCCATTTTTCAATGCCCAGAGAATCAGCGCTATTTCACGCGGTGCTGGTTTAAGTGATAGAGGCAAATAGATATGATAGGCGCCAAATTTGACACCCATTTTGCGCATGATAGCGCGCACATCTTGATCAAGCACCTTAACTTCGTCCGCGATTTCAGCGCGTGGAATAACCCCAAGACTTTCCGAAAGGCGGAATGCAACGCCGCGTGCAGTACCTTCTAGTTCGGCAGGCTCTTTGAGCGCAATCAACTGTTCAAGCTGGGTGTTTATGGCGTGCCGCAACCATAGATCAAGTCGATCTTGCACAGCGCCCAGATCTGGGCCGGTTAGGCTTTCGTCTGCTAGAATAATCAACCGAGGGGCAAGAACCTCATCGCCAGGCGCCAGTTCCGCAATCACTTCACCGCGCCAGCGTATAAGGCCGTCAGCGGTCAAGACAAATTCGTCGTTGGGCGAATCCGAAACCTTCTCTGCGCGTTTTTTTATCTCCGGCGCTATGGCCACACTGGCCGCAGAGCGTAGATTTTTCGTTTCCCCGCCATCTTGCGATGAAAGGGTAAAGCGAAACCCTTCGATGGATCCGATGGTTTGTCCCTCAAGGGATACTTCGCCGCTCTGTGATATTTCTGGTGCCGTCATCTGTTTATCTCTTAAATGGCGCATTAAAACACTTGTGCGGCGATCAATAAATCGCTGCGTAAGACGCTTATGTAATGCGTCAGACAATGTGTTTTCAATCTCATTTGTTTTTTCACGCCAATAGGTAGGGTCTTTAAGCCAGTTTTTTCGGTTCGCTACATACGTCCAAGTGCGGATTTGTTTGATCCGATTGGACAAGGTGTCAATTTCACCTTGGTCATTGTCGCAAAACCTGACCTGTTCGGCAATCCAGTCTTCACTAATTGTTTCGTTTTGCTCAAGATTTAGGAAGATTGTGGCAATTATCTCACCATGTTGGGCTGGTGAGATGTTGCGATAGTCCGGAATCAGGGCACAATCCCATGCCAATTGGGTAATGGCTTTGCCGTTTTTGGGGCCAATATCTGGGTGACGCATCAAAAATTCGAGCGCTTGCTGGTCTTTTGCAACTGGCACATTCGTCAATTTGGGGTGGTCTGCGCGCACGTCAAGGGATTGCTGGAGCAATTGAAAACTTGCGAAATTCAAATTTGAGTTGCGCCATTGCAATATTTTTATCGGTTCAAATTCGTGGGTTTCAAGCTGCTGCGCTAGTTCATCCGAAAATGGCTCAACGCCGCCGGTGACGCCGAATGTGCCGTCTTTTGTGTGCCGTCCCGCGCGTCCAGCGATCTGCGCGAACTCTGCGGGAATGAGCGGTCGCATTTGCTTGCCGTCAAATTTCATATCGGCGGCAAAGGCCACGTGGTTGATATCAAGGTTCAACCCCATGCCTATAGCATCGGTTGCAACGAGAAAGTCGACTTCGCCGTTTTCGTAAAGCTCAACTTGGGCATTGCGGGTGCGCGGGCTTAGGGCGCCCATAACCACAGCTGCGCCGCCGCGTTGACGTCGGATCAGTTCGGCAATTGCATAAACTTCATTGGTCGAAAATGCCACAATCGCGGAACGCCGCGGTTGGCGGGTGATCTTTTTCGAGCCCACATAAGTAAGCTGCGAAAAGCGTGGGCGATGGATAATTTCAGCGTCGGGCAGTAGGGCTGCGATTATTGGGGCCATTGTAGCGGCGCCAAGCAATAAAGTTTCGTGAGTGCCGCGTGCATTGAGTATGCGGTCAGTGAAAACATGTCCGCGATCCAGATGGGTGGCTGTTTGAATTTCATCAATGGCCACACATTCAACGCTGAAGTTGGTGGGCATGGCTTCTACGGTGGCCACCCAATAACGCGCATTCTTTGGAGCGATTCGCTCTTCGCCTGTCACTAGTGCGACCGCACCAACGCCAACGCGTTCGACTAAGCGTTGATAAACCTCGCGGGCCAGCAGCCGCAAAGGCAAACCAATCATGCCGGTGCGATGCGCTAACAACCTTTCGACCGCATAATGGGTTTTGCCGGTATTGGTGGGGCCAAGAATGGCCTTTACGTTGCCCGCGGCGAAATGGGTGTCCATAAACTCTCCGGCGTCCTTTGGTGTTGTGGCTGGTCTGACTGTCTTTTTTTGAGACAGGACGGCGGGTCAAAACAGCAATTGGATTTACTATTGGTACAAAAAGAGAACGAACATAGACCGAATCGCGGTTTCTCGTCCATTCTTGCTTCGTTCCCTACATTATATGGTGGGTCGCGGACTAATGGGGCACAATTTTTCGACATTTTCCCCGTTTGTGGGGTTGAAAGGCGCAAATTGTATTCATCTTGATTGCGATTTGCTTAATTTGTCTCAAATCCTAATGATTGTTTCAATTGTTTGAATGTTTGGGCGCGTCATTTTTTTGACGGCATTAAGGTTTGGTGCCCAAAACCTTGAGCAGAAAAGTGCAATCTTTACGAAAAAGATTTTGACGTGCCGAATTGAGATGCCAATTCGGGGCGTTATGGTTAATGGCAAAGCGCTGGAAAGTGATGTGATTTTAGTTGTTTAGGCGCGTCAGCACCATAGAAAGATCGCCAAAGGCCGTACCTACGAGGATTCGGTAGGGAATCAAATAATCTGAGTTTTCCAGCGGGGCGTACCAAATCAGAAATCGTTGATTGGATTTCATGTAGTTGGTCGTGTCAGAGTTGGAAAAATGACCCGAAATTGGCTTATAGCGCATGGTGCACAACATAACTGGGCCCTGATAGCCGGTGGCCTTAGACGTTGCTGTCTGGTTTTTGGCGAACTTGAGGTGAATGTCATAGCGCTCAACGCCGGTGTAGATTTCTAAGGTGCGGTTGCAAACGGCTGGATCCAGACCATTGGATTTTAAAAAGAATGCGGCAATAGGATCGTTGATGTTGCGACGATGAGCAGCGGCGACGGGTACGCGGTTTTCATTTTGTGTGAGCGCTGGAATCACTTGGGTGCTTGTGACATTGCCTTTGTTCGCTTGAAACCGAACGCGAAACGACTGTTCATTGGCGATGGTTTCCAGCTCAAACTGATCGCTCTGCAAATCTCCTCCCTTTGACGATGTGCCATAGGATGCAAGTGTTGCAGTTCCCGCAGCAACCAAAGACGCAAGGCCAGCCACATCGCCAGAAATATTGACGCTATATTTGTCGCCATTGTCCTTGAAGGCCACGCCAACCGTTGCAATGTTCACCCCTCGTAGAGAAACAATATAATTTGCTTTGGCATTAACGTCTGCGGCGAAGGCTTGCGGCGCGAGCAAAATAGCGCCAAAAACAAACAAGAATACACGGTACAATTTGCGATAAAACGAAGCGGCCACGATAAGTGTCGATCCTTAGTTGGTAGGCGAGAATGCGTTTTTGACGAATCACTGAAATTTTACAGTGCCGTCATGGTTTGACGCTTTCAAGGCAATTCCATTTGATTTTCGCACAGAAGTGCTTGACTAATGGTGGCCCATTATCTATTTAAACGCGACTTTTTCATGTAATTGAGACCTGTCGGGCTCGGCGTTAAGCACGAGACAGACGAAGGTTTTGTGGATCGAACGGGAATTATAACATGGCACGGCGTTGTGAACTTTCTGGCAAAGGTGTGATGTCTGGTAACAATGTGAGCCACGCGCTCAACCGGACTCGTCGCAAGTTTTTGCCAAACTTGTGCAATGTGACTTTGATGTCTGAAACTTTGGGCCGCAATGTGAAACTTAAAGTTTCTGCAGCGGCGTTGCGTACTGTTGAGCACCGCGGTGGCTTGGACGCATATTTGCTTAAAGCAAAAGACACTGAATTGTCAGATCGCGCATTGAGCGTGAAAAAAGAAATCCGTCTGGCGCAAGCCTCTTAATCCGGTTTCTTTGTTAAGAAAAATGAGATGCCGCGAGACGATTGGTCGTTTCGCGGTTTCTTGCATTTGAACTAGTGGCGTCGGTCTATTGCCGGAGTTGCCGCGTAACTTAAGAGGTGCATTATCATGCTCGCTCGTTTTTTTGTGGCCGTTGCGGCCATGGCGATTGTTGTCGCCGCGTCTAACTATTTGGTTGCGATTCCCGTTGTTATTCAACTCGGACCGCTTGACCTACAAGAAATCCTCACTTGGGGTGCTTTCACATATCCATTCGCGTTTCTTGTTACCGATTTGACGAACCGTCATTTCGGGCCAAAATCTGCGCGCATTGTTGTGTTGGTCGGTTTTTCATTGGCGGTCTATCTCTCGCTTCAACTGGCAAACCCACGCATCGCCGTCGCATCAGGCTCGGCGTTCTTGATTGCACAATTGCTAGATATTTCCATATTTGACCGATTGCGCTCAGGTGGGGCTTGGTGGCGCGCGCCGTTGATATCATCAAGCATTGCATCGGCAATCGACACAGCCATTTTCTTTTCATTGGCCTTTGCACCCGCATTTGTGGGTATCGACAATTTCTTCGCGCAGGCCGATAGTTCGCTTGGGTTCGGTGTCCCGCTATTGAGCGTTGGAGCAGAAGTGCCGCTTTATGTGTCGCTCGGGCTCGGTGATCTGATTGTCAAAGGTCTAATGGTGTTTGCGCTTCTCGCGCCCTACAATTTCCTTCGGCAATTTGTTTCAGATCGCCAACTTGCACAAAAGGTTGCGGCCTGATAAGTCAGCGACTAAAGGAATTACCTATGCTTAGCTGAATTGAATGTGAGCGCAATTTAGCTGTGTAGCAGAACGCCCCGTTTTTCGGGGCGTTTTTTATTGGGTCATTTGTCGTTGAATTGCGTTGGTTTGCGGCAAAGACGAGCTTGACATGCCTCAATGACATTTGTGCTCAAGTTTCTAACCTTTCTTAGAAAAGGAGGAACAACAATGAGCTATATTTCTCTTATCCCTGAAATGCTTCAAACTGAGCATATCTGTTGTGCGATTTCCGATAAAAAATGCGCCAATGGATATATTGCGAAAAAGCGCTGGTTGGCTGATCAACACTCAAAGGGCTACCGGTTTACGCGCCTTGACGAGCGCGGCAAGGTTTTCATTGAATATGGACCTGGCGAACATGCGTGGATGCCGGTGATTGCGCCAAACTGGATGGTAATGGGGTGCTTTTGGGTTTCAGGGAAGTTCAAGGGCCACGGGCATGGCAAGGCTTTGTTGCAGTCCGCGCTGGATGATGCCAAAGCGCAAGGATTTGCAGGTCTAACCACAGTTGTGGGTAAGAAGAAGATGCACTTCCAGAGCGATGGCAAATGGCTGTTGCGACAAGGTTTTCAAAAAGTTGATGAGCTTGAAAACGGCTTCGTTCTGTTGGCTTTGTCGGTCAAACCCGATGCGAAAGTTGAGATGCCGCGATTTGCCGAAAGTGCGCGGGCTGGACTTGATGCGAACAGCAAAGGCGTGACCGCATATTACTCAAACCGTTGTCCATTCACAGAGTTTCATATTGAAAACTCCTTGAAAGAGAGTTGCGAGAAAAGGGACCTTCCGCTCAAAACCATCAAGCTTGATAGTCTTGAGGTCGCGCAAAGCGCGCCGACGCCGGCAACCATTTTTAGTCTGTTTTTGGATGGGAAATTCATCACCACAGATGTCAGCGTTTGTATGGATTCTCGGTTTGATAAGATTGTCGATAAAGCAATGAAGTAGAGTTTTGCTTCATCCGCAGGACAAATTTGATGAGTTCACTTGTAGGCAACCAGCTGACATAGCTTTGGTTCAAGCGTCTACTGGCGGATTTTTCCAGTTCGGTGCGCCAAAGGGTTTTTTGATTGCACGTTCAACCAATTCCAAGTGGTCTTGGCCATAAAACGGGTCGCCATTTACGATATATGTTGGCGAACCGAAAACATTCTGGTCTCGCGCCCATTTGATATTTTTATTGAGCTGGTCCTGCACGGAAGGTGAAGCCGCTTTTTCCAACAAGTTTTCAGCATCGTGCCCAAGTTGCTTTGCTACCGCTGTCAGGGCAGTTTGATCAGACAAGTCAACATCATTAACCCAATGGGCTTCTAAAAGCGCGTGGGCCATCGCATCAACGGATGCGCCATTGTCGCCAAGCGCTATGATCATACCAGACGCAAGCCTGTAATCGGCGTCATGGTGGGTTGGGCGGTAGTTGATTATCGGCACATCTCGATATTCTGCCCAACGTTCGATTTCTCGACCAAAAAAATAGTCCACGTGCGCTTGCGTACGTTGGCGAAAAGGCTCGCTGCGCTGCGCCTCCACAACTGGCGATAGCAAAATTGGGCGGTGCATAATCGTCGCGCCATTTGACTCGGCAATTTGGCTAAAGGTTTTCGAACCAATATAGGCGTAGGCGGAATGCGCGGAGTAAACATACTCAATTATGGTCATTTTGGTGTCCCGGAAAACAATTAAGCCGTGGTCAAAAATGAAGCCCGCTGCAGAGTGCAGCGGGCTTCATTTATTCTATACTTGCGTCACCAATTTAATGGGCTGCAAGGTATGCAGCCAAAATATCGCGGGCTGCTTTTAGATCTGTTTTGTCGATCATTTCGGTGACCGTGTGCACGTAGCGACAGCCAACCACAATGCCAACCGCTTTTGCCCCGGCTGCTGCTTGCTGTGCGGCGGCACCGTCTTGACCGCCGCGGGCCAAAATGGTGCGCTGATACGGAATGTCATTCTTTTTCGCTAGCGCTTCTACTTCACGTACCAAGTCGATATCGGCTATAAACGAGCTGTCTTTGACGTGTAGGCCAAAACCTTTGCCTTGAGTGGTGACAGATTGGTGCTCAGGCACGCCTGGGGTGTCACAGGCAAGGGTTACGTCGATGCCTAGGCCGATGTCTGGCTGGATCGCGTGTGCCGCTGTGCGGGCGCCGCGCAGGCCAACTTCTTCTTGAGTGGTGAAGGCGACATGGATTTCGCAGTCGTGAGTCGACTTGTCCTCAACCAATTTGCGAATAGATTCAATGCCGAGCCAGCATGCCACACGGTTATCAAGCGCCTTTGAAACCACCTTATCTTCGAGATCAAGCAGTGGCTCGTCCATCACCACATAGTCGCCAACTTGCACGACGTCTTTGGTTTTTTCACCCATACCGAGATCGATCACAAATTCAGAAACCGTTGGGATCTTTTTACCTTCTTCAGGTGTTTGGATGTGAATGGGTTTGCCGCCTGGGTTCATCACCGCTTTGTAGTCACCATTTTCAGTAACCACGAGCACTCGGCGTGAGAATAGGTTGCGTGTGTCAAAGCCGCCCACATTGTCCACATAGACATGGCCCTTTTCGTTGACATGCGACACAAGGAAACCGATCTCGTCCATGTGGCACAACAACATCACCTTTTTCGGCGTACCGTCTACTTTGCTTGTTGGGTTGCGCTTGCACAAAAGTGAACCCATTGGATCTGTGACTACCTCATCGAATAGGCCGTCAATTTCTTTTTCAATGAGTGCGCGGATGCGGTCTTCGCGGCCTGGCACGCCTGGAGTTTCGCACAAGCGTTTGAGTAGATCGATATTCATGAATAATCCCTTTTGTGGAGTTGTCCGTTATGGCCGGACTTTGATTTGAGGTGAGGTCATATTAGACAGGGTTTTTAGTGAAATCAAAATTTTTTTACTAGCTCGAATTGCAGCAACAAAGTGCGCTCCCAGCCCCGGAAATTGTCGTCGGATAGGATGGTAATTATGGTTTCGTTGTTGGTCCCAATATGGGTTGCTAGGCCCTCCATATTGTCGACATCGCCCCCGTTCGCCTCAAGCAGTTTTTCGCCAAACAGCACATTGTTCTTCTGGACGTCTGATGCTCTGACCATGCGCAGTTGCATCGAAAAACCAAAGATGCCCACATCACGGTAAAGAATTAAAAGATCACCGTTTTGGGTGAAGGCGCAGGCTGTCGGACGGAAGCCGTTTTCTGCCTTAACGCTTAAATCGCCACCATCGCGCTTGCCCGACAGCCAAGCGCGGTGATTACGTTTGTCGTCACGCACATCTTCGAGGATCATCAAGGTGGACCCGGCCACAGGAGAAGCTGGAGGCGCGATACAAAGCGATTCGAGCGAGCCATTGTTGCGCTGGCGCGTTATCCAATTTGGAATGGTGTATTCTATTGCCGCACCACCGGGCTTGCCATCAATAAGATTGAAATCGGCGACGCGTGTGAGATGTTCAAATCCGACGCGTACGGCAAACGCTTTGCCGTTGCGATATATCGTATCAAGAGACTCTGGATCGCGAGAGAAGATGGTTGGCAGGTTGACGCCTTTGGAGTTTTGCACCCGCTCAATTGTTGCGTTTTCGATAGCAATTGGCGCTGCATTTTCACCATATTGAAGGCGTCCTGACACAAATCGACCGGTGTCGGTCACCATGGTCACGTCACCCTGTGTTGAGGTGAAGGTTATGTCTGACAGGCCGCCAAATTGTTCGTTGTCGCTGGTTAGGTGCAAACCGCCGCGCCAAATCAATCCATTGCCCACCGGTTTACCGATCGCTTGACTTTTAAACCATTTGATTTGGTTGGCATTGATGGTCAGCTTTTCAGCCCACGCAATGCTGGGCGCAAAAAATGCGCCCGCCAGAATTGTTGCCAAAAAAAGAAAGCGAGCTATTTGCGGCCTCGGCGACGGGTTTCTTGCGGCAATTCTTCGTCAAACAATGCTGCAAGATTGTCGGTGAGCGCGCCCGCTAGCTCCTCGGCGTCCAAAAGGGTAACCGCACGTCGGTAATAGCGGGTCACATCGTGACCAATACCGATAGCGACCAGTTGAACAGGCGAGCGGGTTTCAATGTCCTCAATCACGTAGCGTAGGTGCTTTTCCAAATAATTGCCGGGGTTAACAGACTGCGTGCTGTCATCGACAGGCGCGCCATCTGAAATCACCATCAATATGCGGCGATTTTCGGGCCGACCCAAAATTCGCTTATGCGCCCATTGCAGTGCTTCACCGTCAATATTTTCTTTAAGCAGGCCTTCGCGCATCATCAATCCAAGATTTGACTTGGCATGTCGCCAAGGCTCGTCAGCGGATTTATAGATGATGTGGCGGATATCATTGATCCGACCCGGATTTGCAGGGCGCCCACCTTGCATCCACGCTTCGCGAGATTTGCCGCCTTTCCAGGCGCGGGTTGTAAAGCCCAAAATCTCAACTTTCACACCACAACGCTCAAGCGTTCGGGCGAGAATGTCACCGCAGATCGCCGCGATGGTGATCGGGCGACCGCGCATGGACCCGGAATTGTCGATCAACAAAGTGACAACCGTGTCGCGGAAGTCTGTGTCTTTTTCGATCTTAAACGAAAGTGGTTGCAGCGGATCGGTGACCACGCGCGTGATCCGTGCGGTATCGAGTAGACCTTCTTCTAGGTCAAATTCCCAAGAGCGGTTTTGTTGCGCCATTAGGCGGCGTTGAAGCTTATTCGCCAAGCGCGCAACGGCACCGGAAAGCCCATCAAGTTGCTTGTCCAAAAGGGCGCGCAATTGTTCAAGTTCCTCAGGCGGGCAAAGTTCGGCTGCACCAACTGTTTCGTCAAACTTGGTGGTGAAGATCTTATATTCCGGCATGTTCCGGAAGTGATCAGGAATGTCAGCGTCAGGTTGGGCATTGGGGCTGTCTTCGCCATGTTCGAGCGGGGCGTCCTGCTCTTCCATGTCCTGCATGTCAGCGTCTTCGCCCTCTACCTCACCTTCTTGCTCGGTGTCGCCGGGTGCTTGTTCGGCGTCAATTTGCTCTTCATCTTGCTCGGATGAGCCATCTTGCTTGTCGGCATTTTCGTCTGGTGCGTTTTGCGGATCAGCATCTTCACCCGCATCATCTTCGTCGCCATCCAGATCGGTTGGATCTGCGTCGACCATCAATTCCATATTGCGCAAGGCAGAGCGGCAGATTTTGGAAAACTCTGTTTGGTCGTCCACAAGGTTTGCCAACTCGTCCAGTTGGTCGCCTGCCTTTTGTTCAATCGTTTTGCGCCACAAGTCCACCAGTTTCTCACCGGAAGATGGAATGCCGATACCCAAAAGTTTTTCGCGCAGCACCAAGCCCATCGCTTCGGCAAGCGGCGCGTCCGCAATGTCAGAGATGGAGGCATAGTTTGCGCGGAACAATTTGTCCTCGAGCATGGCTGCCAAATTGCCCTTCATGCCGGGCAAACGTTCGGTCCCCAACGCTTCAACGCGGACCTGTTCTAGCGCGTCGAACACTGCGCGCGCTTCGGGGTCTTGTGGCGAAAACTTCTTGTGCAGTTTTTGGTCGTGCGCAGCAAGACGCATCGCCATCGCATCGCCCTGCCCACGGGCAATAGCGATGTCTTCTGGCTTTGGCATGCGCGGCAAGTTGGCCAGCCGCGCTTTGTCTTTGGTCAACAAAGGACGATCAGAGGTGAATGCCACCTCCAATTCTTTGTCTTCGGCAATGGCGCGCATGGTTACGCCAACCGCGTTTTTCAACGTGGCAGACGGATCAGGCTTGTTGGCGCGTTTTGAAATGCCAGACATAATTTGCCTTTATTCTGTTAGGCGCTCAAAGCGATGTTCGCGGCAGATTCTGGCAAGTCAGTGCCAAAGACGCGCTGATAGAATTCAGCGACAACCGCGCGTTCCAACTCGTCACATTTGTTGAGGAAGGTCAGGCGGAACGCCATACCCACATCACCAAAGATCTGTGCGTTTTCCGCCCATGTGATCACTGTTCGTGGGCTCATCACGGTTGAAAGATCGCCGTTGATGAAGGCCGAACGCGTAAGGTCTGCAAGGCGCACCATGTTGGAAATGGTTTGGCGACCTTCTTCAGTGTCAAAGCTTTTGGCTTTGGCCAAAACAATGCCAACTTCTTTTTCGTGCGGCAAATAGTTCAATGTGGTCACGATTGACCAACGGTCCATCTGACCTTGGTTGATCTGCTGAGTGCCGTGATAAAGACCTGATGTATCGCCCAAACCAATCGTGTTGGTTGTTGAGAATAAACGGAAGGCTGGGTGCGGCTCGATCACTTTGTTCTGGTCAAGCAAAGTAAGGCGGCCAGATACCTCCAACACGCGTTGGATTACGAACATAACGTCTGGGCGACCTGCATCATATTCGTCGAATACGATGGCGACATTGTTCTTCAACGCCCATGGCAAAATGCCGTCGCGGAACTCGGTGATTTGCTTGCCGTCTTTAATGACGATGGCATCTTTACCCACCAAATCGATCCGGCTGACATGGCTATCCAAGTTCACCCGCACAAGCGGCCAGTTCAGGCGTGCGGCGACTTGTTCAATGTGGGTCGATTTACCCGTGCCGTGATAGCCCTGAACCATGACACGTCGATTGTGCTCGAAGCCTGCTAGAATGGCCAATGTGGTGGCTTTGTCGAACAGATAGTCAGGATCAACAGGCGGCACATGCTCAGTGCGCTCTTTATATCCTTTGACCACCAAATCTGAATCAATGCCGAAAAGGTCACGAACTGAATATTCGGTATCGGGCAGGGGTGCTGTCACGGTCATTATGGCTAACCTTTTAGATAAAACGTATTCGTCAATTGGGGTTTTGGCACAGTTTGCGCGCAAAAGGTAGGGCGGGATGTGGTTGTGATGGAAAATTTATAGCAACAAAGTTTGGGCTCGACTAGTGCCGAGCCCGCATCATTTTGGCGCATGCAAAATCAAACAAATCCTTTGGATTTAAGATGATTGTAGGCTGTCACAATATTGCGCAATCGCTCTTCAGAGCTTTTGTCGCCACCATTGATGTCTGGGTGGTGCTTTTTCACCAAATCTTTATAGGCCTTTTTGATCTCATCAGGGCCCGATGTTGGTGCCACATCAAGCATTTCCAGCGCCTTCTTGTCGGCTTCTAGGATCTTGCGATCCGAAGAGCGGTTTGGACCTGCTGATTTGCCCTGCATGCGTTCATAACGACGGAAGACATTTGATGGGTCGTGATTCTTTTTCTTGCGACCCGCCGTGCTTGGCATTTCGGTCGCATCTTTTCCAACCTTGTTGACACCCATATCCCAAGTGGGGCGTCCACCGGTGCGATCAGTTACAACTTTTTGAATTTCCTCATCATTCATTTCTGAGAAGAAATTGTAGTTCTTGTTGTACTCGCGCACATGGGTCACACAAAACTGGTAATAGCCTGGCAGATCTGGACCTTTGGGCGCTTTGTGCGCACCAGGTTGGTCGCAGCCCTTCCAAGCACAGCGCGGCAAATCATCTTCTGGTTTGGCCGCTGAGCTAGCGCGACGCTTTACTTTTATTTTGTCGAAGAGCTTTGAATTCAATGTAGGGGCTCTTAAAGTTAGAGAAAAGGACACCTCTTTTACATCAAAAACCGGCGAGAGCAAAACCCCTTATGTCGATGAAACAGACAATCATTGAGAAATTAACGAAAGAATTTCAGCCAACTCATCTAAACGTGATTGATGAGAGTGAGTTGCATCGCGGTCACGCAGGATATCGCGAAGGCGGGAACTCACATTTTCGGGTACAAATTGCCGCCCGTTCATTGGACGGGAAACTGCGTGTCGCGCAACATCGAGCGATTATGGAGTGTCTGGCTGAAGAGTTGAAAGAAACCATCCACGCATTTGCGATTGAGGTCAGCCCAAGCAGCACCGAGTAATTGATTAAACGCTGTCTTTCTTGCGAACAGGTAACTGAATAACGTTGTCGGGTGTGGATTGTTGGGGAAGGATTTTCTGCATCCGGCGCGCATCAGCTGCACTAACTGGTTTTGAGAACAAGTAGCCTTGGAACTGATGTACGCGCTCACCCTGGCACAAAAACTCTGCTTTTGAGATGTCGTCAACGCCTTCTGCAACCAATGTGATATCCATTTGTTTGGCGATTAAGGAAACACCATTCAGAATATTGCGCGAGATTTCGACGGTTTCCGCATCGTCGATAATGGACTTGTCGATTTTGATTTTGTCGATCTCGATCTGGCGCAAGTAATGCAATCCGCAATAGCCGGCACCAAAGTCGTCGAGTGCAATTTGCACGCCAAGGGCGCGCACACGTTCTAGCGTTGTGCGGATGTGTTCAACATCGTTGATGAGAACGGATTCTGTGATTTCCAGCTCCAAGCGATAGGGCGGTAACCCGCTGTCGTTCAGCGCTTCTTGCACAGTTGTCAAAAAGTCAGAGCGGATAAGTTGTACGGGCGATACGTTGACTGAAACAAATAGATCTGGGTGCCAGTTTGCGCATTCAAAGCAAGCTTGTTGCAACATATAGGCGCCGATATCCAAAATCAAACCGGTGCTCTCAGCCACGGGAATGAACTGTTCGGGGTTTAACACCTCACCGTCGGGCAATTCGATGCGGCAAAGGGCTTCAAATCCAGCAATTTGTAAGGGGTTTTGCGCGTGCACAATAGAGTGATAGCGCGGCTTGAGTGTGCCATGTGCAATCGTGTCCCGTAAAATGCCTTCAATACGACGACGATTGGATGCCTCAGATGCGAAACGTGGTTCGAAAACACAAGAGGAGTGGCCGGTTTCTTTTGCCTTGTAGAGGGCAAGGTCGGCCGCTTTTAACAACTGGTCCTGACCCTCGCCATGCAAAGGCGAAAGTGCGGTGCCGATTGAGGTTGTGACATTTACTTCATGGTCAGACAAATTGTAGCGTTTGGCTAGGTGCACACGCAGCTCGCGCCCAAACTGCGTTGCCGCCATTTCATTGGATGTGTGGTATTGGATAACCACGAATTCGTCGCCGCCGAACCGGGCGACAAATCCCGCATCGCCTACCCATTCTTGAATGCGTTGACCGGTTGCTGCAATGAGCTCGTTTCCAACATCGTGACCAAGAGAATCGTTCACCTGCTTAAAGCGATCAATATCGAGGAAGTGGACGGCGAATGGTTGATGCCGGTCGCCTTGCGCCAATAGCTGCGCTAGTTCGCTAGACAGCGCCAACATGTTAGGCAAACCAGTAAGGTGATCTGTTGTCGCTTGCTCTGCAATTATTGCATTTGCCTTTTGCAAATTCGCGGAGGTTCGATATGTGGGATAAAGAAATATTGGCGCAACAAACGACGCGACTACCAAGGTTACGCCAAGCTGATACCAAACCCCAGCATAATGCACGCCAACTGTTTTAAAGGCGAGCACAGCAAGAAAAGATGCCAATACCGTTGCGCCTGCTGTTTGAAACAAAGTTAGGCATATGGGGCTGATCGAAGGATCACCCCTAAAAAACGCTGCCAATTTGCTCAAACAATTTCTCATCATCATGCCCAAAGAATAGGCGTCAGATATTAGGATATGTTCGGCAATTTAGATTGCATTTTACGCATCGCGAAAAACATTGACAATTCAACGCCGTAGTATGTATATGAAGCCGCCGAGTTGCAGGAAATGCTTACGGAATTATCTTTAGTTCTGTGATGCGATTTCGCTCTTTTTTCAGCACCCTGAAACGCTTGCCGTGAAACGTAAAAGTCTGATTGACGTTTGGAATCATTTTCGCTTCATCCAGCACTAGGCCGGCAATCGTTGTGGCATTCTCGTCGGGGAGTTGCCAATCAAGAGCACGGTTTAGATCGCGAATCGGCAGTGAGCCGTCAACGATATAGGAGCCGTCGGGTTGCTTCTTTGCGCCTTCCATTACTTCATCATGCTCGTCAGCGATTTCGCCAACGATTTCCTCAAGTATGTCTTCAAGCGTGATGAGGCCCTCGACCTCGCCATATTCATCTACCACAAGCGCAAAGTGGGCATTTTCACGTAAGAACGCGTTGAGTTGGGCCTGCACCGGCGTTGTGTCCGGCACAAACCACGGTTTTGATACGATGGCCTCAATGTCCAATTGTTCGACATTGCCACCGGCTTTAAACAGGGCGCGCAACAAGTCTTTTGCATGCACGACGCCAACGATGTTCTCCTGGTCGTCTTTCCACAAAGGGATACGCGTGTAGGGGCTTTCAAGGATTTCTTGAACCAGTTGTTCTTTGGGCAATTCGGCGTCAAGCGCGAGCATTTTTGTGCGGTGCACCATCACATCGGACACTTCAAGCGCGCTTAAGTCCAGAATGCCGCCAAGCATGTCGCGGTCATTTTTGACCACTTCACCTTCTTTGTGCAGCAGGTCCACGGTGCCGCGCAGCTCTTCGTGGCCAGTCATGCCGCTTTCGTCGCCTTCTCGGCGTGCACCAATAAGACGTAGCAGGGCATTGACGAGTTTTTGGATGGCAAAGGTGATCGGCGCAAAAAGGGCAACGATTGGGCGGACAAACGGAGCAGTACCAAGGGCAAATTCATCAGGCTTAGATATGGCCCAAGTTTTGGGCAAGACCTCTGAAAAGATCACCACCATCGCGGTCATTGCGATCGTGGCGTAAATCACACCTGTGTCACCAAACAAGGCGATCAACACGCTGGTGGCCAAGGATGAAGCAAGGATGTTGACCAAATTGTTGCCTAACAACAGCGCCCCGATCAGGCGTTCCTTGTCGGCAATGAGTTTCTCAACGATTTTGGCGCGGTTGTTGCCGGCCTTCACCCAATTGTGGATGCGCGCGCGCGAAGCAGCGGTCAGTGCGGTTTCAGAACCAGAGAAAAAGCCAGACAGGGCCAAAAGCACCAGAATGGCCGCCACGGAAATCCAAAAGGAAGGGGGCATCGATGCAAAAAATTCAGCCATTAGTTTCTTTGCTCCTCAAGAAAAGCAGAAATTGAAGTTGGGTCCACGTTCTTTTCGATGAAAGCTTCACCAACGCCATTTGTTAGAATGAAAGTCAGCGCGCCGCGCGAAACTTTCTTGTCTTGGGCAATATGGTGCATCAATTCTTCAGTTGAAGCTAGCTCGCCCGGAATATCGCTCAATTCTGTCGGTAGGCCAACCGATTTGAAGTGATTGGTGACACGAACAGCGTCTTGCCCGTTGGCGATGCCGATTTTGGTTGAATAGCGATGTGCTAGAACCATGCCTATGGCAATCGCCTCTCCGTGCAACAAACGATCAGAGTAGCCGGTAACTGCCTCAAATGCGTGGCCAAAAGTATGACCGAGATTGAGCAAAGCGCGCGCGCCATGCTCTTTTTCGTCAGCTGCCACAAATCGCGCTTTTGCACGACAAGAATGTGCAATGGCCTCGGCGCGTGCAGGTCCGCCTTCAAAGACTTCGCGCCAGTTTTCCTCCAGCCAGTAGAAAAACTTAGCGTCATCAATCAAGCCATATTTGGCCATTTCAGCATAGCCTGCACGGAACTGGCGCTCTGAAAGCGTGCCAAG
This sequence comes from Maritalea porphyrae, assembly GCF_030159895.1. GTDB lineage: Bacteria > Pseudomonadota > Alphaproteobacteria > Rhizobiales > Devosiaceae > Maritalea > Maritalea porphyrae. The sequence goes on along the minus strand of NZ_BSNI01000002.1, from coordinate 73,120 downwards.
CGCTGCAAGGTCCGCCGCGACATATCGTGGTTGATGGAATGCACCGATTAGATTTTTGCCGTGCGGTGAATTGATGCCGGTTTTTCCGCCAACCGAACTGTCTACCTGCGCCAGAAGTGATGTTGGCACTTGCACAAAATCCATCCCGCGCCGGATGATTGAAGCGGCAAACCCAGCCAGATCGCCGACGACGCCACCACCGAATGCGATGATGATGTCTGTTCGCTCCAAGCGTTCCGCCAATAAAGCTTCAACGACTTGGTTCAACATGGCGTTGCACTTTGAGCTTTCGCCAGCCGGAATTGTGACGACCGCGTAGTTTAACCCTTCCGCTTCAAGCGCTTTTTTGAGGCGGGGTAATTGTTCGCGCTGAACATTTTCATCGGTGACGATGCCGTACCGTGCGCCGGGAAACATTGTTTTTAGTTTCGCGCCCAAAGTGTCAATGGCGTCGTGCGCCACATTGATGTCATAGGCGCGGTCACCCAGGTCAATATGAACGATATTGCTGTTTGTCATGTTTAATCAGACTTTTTGTTCGGGTCCAAATGCTCGGCGAGAGCTTCAATGATCTCAGAAGCAATTTGTTCGTGGGTTGCTTCATGGGACATCACAGTTAGATCGGCTTCAGCGTAGGTTGGATAGCGCTGATCGACCAGCGCTTTTAGTGTGCCAAACGGATCCGGCGTGTGTAATAGCGGTCGGGTGTTGCGGCGCGATACGCGCTCAAACAACAGTTCCACGTCGGCTTTGAGCCACACGCAAATTCCATGCTGGGCGATGTTTTTCCGAGTTGTGGCGTCCATAAAGGCCCCACCGCCGGTGGAAATGATGGCATCACGACGCGTTCTTAAAAGGCGGGCAATCACGCGTGTTTCACCTGCGCGAAATTCTTCTTCGCCATGGGTTTCAAAAATGTCGGGAATTGGCATGCCGGCTGCGAGTTCGATCTCGTCATCGCTATCAACAAAATCAAGGTTCAAAAAATGCGCAACGCGTTTGCCTACAGTGGATTTTCCGGCGCCCATCATGCCGATTATGACAATCGGCTTACCCGCGCGATGTGTGTTGACGCGTTCAGCATTGCGTTGCACCACGGTGCTGTCCAATTCGACGGGCACTAATATCTCCAGCTTGACCTTGAATGTGAGGTTGAAGCGATGTGGAGGCAAATTGTCAAGCCACAACCGTCAATCAAATGCTTGATCGAAAGCGCAAAATGGCCCAAAAGTAGGGTAACTGGAGGAACCAACACCCAATGCCTACGCTATTCCGTTTTGTATTCTTTATTGGCTTTCTTGCTGCGTTAGGGGTTGGTGGTATGTATGCGCTCACCATATTTGTTGAGCCTGAGCCCCGTGAGATAAGCCAACGCATTCCAACGCGTGATTTGTTTGGCAACAATTAGGCGATCGCGATGAACGATCATTTATTGATCGAAAACTTCCTCGAAATGATGAGCGCAGAGCGGGGCGCCGCGGCGAACACACTTGAAGCTTATCGGCGCGATCTAATTGACTATGCGCAATTTGCAGCTTCGAAAAAGGCACCCGTTGGGAATGCTGATCGGCATTTGGTGCAGCACTATTTGATTTCGCTGGACGAACGTGGCTTTGCCGCTTCAAGTGCGGCACGACGCCTAAGCTCCATCAAGCAATTTTATCAGTTTCTGGTATCCGATGGCGCACGCAAGGATGATCCTACGCGGGTGATCCCAGCACCAAGAGCGGGCACGAAGCTACCCAAAACAATGTCGATTGAAGAAGTGGATCAGCTTTTTGGGCAAGCAGAGTTGGAAGCTGCAGACCCAGAGCTTGCGCCCAAAGCAAAGTTGCGCGCGCAAAAACTTTATGTGCTTTTAGAGCTCTTGTATGGTACCGGGATGCGCGTATCTGAACTTGTGGGGTTGTTGCGATCCAGCGTGACGCGCGAAGGTTCAATGCTGAATATCATCGGTAAGGGCAACAAAGAGCGCGTGGTGCCGCTAAATGATAGAGCAAAAGATGCTTTGTTGGCCTATTTGGGGCAATTGCCACCGGGGCGGTTTGTGTTCCCTGCGAACACTGAAACGGGTTTTATGGCCCGGCAAGTATTTGCGCGTGAGTTAAAAGCGTTGGCCGGGCGCGCTGGGTTAGACACCAAAAAAATCTCGCCACATATTTTGCGCCATGCTTTTGCCTCACATTTGTTGGAAAGGGGTGCCGATCTTCGTGTAGTACAGCTATTGTTGGGGCATTCTGATATTTCAACAACGCAGATCTACACCCATATTTTGGATGAGCGCTTGACGGCGCTGGTGCAAGAACATCATCCTTTGGCCAAGGATTAAGCGTTGATCACGAGGAAAGATCGCGATCAGGGTCAAGAATTTGCCCAGCATTTGGTGCATCAAAGCTTGACATTAACCGGGGGAATGGCCACTTTCCGACGCAATTATGTGGGGTTCCAATTGTCCTTGGGCAGGAACGACAAAAAAGACGGATAAAAATGCAGTCCTATCTCGAATTTGAAAAGCCAGTCGCTGATTTGCAAGGCAAAGTTCAAGAATTGAAATCACTCGCCCAAAGCGGCGAAGCGGTGGAAATTGAAGACGAAGTGAAGCGTTTGCAGGATAAAGCAGATGAAGCTTTGCACGAGATTTATGGTCGGCTTACGCCTTGGCAAAAAACGCAAATTGCGCGCCATCCTTTGCGTCCGCATTTCGTCGATTACATCAAAAACCTAATTACTGACTTTGTTCCGCTCGCTGGAGACCGTAAGTTTTCTGAAGATGCTGCGGTCCAAACTGGATTTGGCCGATTTGACGGGCAACCCGTTGCGATCATTGGTCAGGAAAAAGGTTCCAATACAGAATCGCGCCTCAAGCACAATTTTGGTTCGGCTCGTCCTGAAGGCTACCGTAAAGCGGTACGTGTGATGGATATGGCGGACCGGTTCGATATTCCGGTATTGTTCTTTGTAGATACTGCAGGTGCATATCCTGGCGTTGGTGCAGAAGAGCGCGGGCAAGCGGAAGCAATTGCGCGTTCAACCGAAATGTGCCTTGAGATTGGCGTGCCATCATTGGCAATTGTGATTGGTGAAGGTGGATCTGGTGGCGCCATTGCGATCGCGACAGCAAACAAAGTTGTGATGCTTGAGCACTCAATCTACACGGTGGCTTCGCCTGAAGCTGCAGCTTCAATTTTGTGGCGCGATGCTGCAAAAGCACAGGAAGCGGCGAACAATATGAAGATCACCGCGCAAGACTTGAAAGAATTTGGCATTATTGACCAAATCATCCCAGAACCTGCCGGTGGCGCCCATCGCCATGCGCCTGAAATCATGCAATCAACCCACAAGGTGATTGAAGACTTCTTGGCAGAATTTGAAGGCAAGGGCCGATTGGAAGTGCGTGAACACCGTCGCGAGAAGTTCCTCGCTATGGGTTCAAATCTCACCTAATTGTGATCCGGGCCTTGGCGAATAGCATTAGGCACCCCAAATGATTAACTGTAATTTATTGGCGGTGCCTTTATGCTTTTTGGCACGGAAGTTGTGCAATTGGAGAATTTTGTGATCAGCGCTTTGCGACAGTTTGCAAAATCAGTTTTTGTTTTGTTGGGGCTTGGGCTTTTAGCCGCCTGTACCACAGGTTTTGAAAGCAATCGCCATAATGTTCCATTGTCATCGTTGACCAAAGCGCGGCTGAGCCAAATGGGTTCGAGCGAAGGCGCTCCAATGCTTGTGCGGATTTTTAAACGCGAAAGCGAGTTGGAAGTTTGGAAAGAGGTCAAAAAGACCGGGAAATTTGAGCATTTCCGCACCTATAAGATTTGTGCTTGGTCAGGCGACCTGGGGCCAAAATTCAGAGAAGGTGATCGCCAGTCTCCCGAAGGGTTCTATGATGTAACGCCCGGGTTGATGAATCCCCGCTCAAACTATTTCTTGGCATTCAACCTTGGTTTCCCAAACAAGTTTGACCGCGCACATGGCCGCACAGGGTCAAACATTATGGTGCATGGCGATTGTTCGTCCCGCGGCTGCTATGCGATGACAGATGAAAAAATCGCAGAGATATATGCGCTGGCTCGTGAAACGTTTAAAGGCGGCAGCAAGAGCTTTCAGGTTCAAGTTTTCCCATTCCGGATGACGGGCGAAAATTTGGCAGCGTTTAGCGAAAGCAAACACCTGTCATTTTGGCGCGACATCAAGGTGGGATATGACCATTTTGAACTCACAAAAGAACGCCCAAAATGGGATGTGTGCAATGGTCGATATGGCATAAACCGCTCCGGCGGCTGTGGCCCCTCATTGCTCAGTAAGGAAATGCAGGCAGCATATAGTCAGAAGCAAACAGCGGATGCTGCTGCATTTAAACTGGCTATGGCAAACAAGGCGCAAGCGGAACTTGACGCCGAAGCTGAAGCACAGCGCAAGTTGGAGGCTGCTCGGGCAGCTGAGGAGCGCAAAGTTGCAATCAATCAAACTACACAAAAGGTAACCGGCTGGTTCGGCAGCCTGTTTGGTGGCGGTGGCAGCGACGATCAAGGTGTTGAAGACCCGAACGCGCCCGTGCCGCCGCCGCGTCCATAATTGAGCACATAAAGCGACGCTTGTAAGGTGAAATATGGGGCGTAATAACCAGTTCATGTCCCCATCATCTTGGCCATCCTTAGTCCCCGACTTGGATGTTGAAAACCACTTGTTTGGTGCGTCTTCCACCCTTTTGTCAAACTGGCTGAAACGTCAGTTTCAGCTAATTGACGATCCTAATTTTGCACGCCTCTTTAGCGATAATATCGACTGTTTTGACGTTGAACCCTCGGCTTATAATCATCGGATGATTGAGACGAAAAACGGCGCGCTGTTGGGTGGTATTCGATTCTACGGGCTTGATATTATGCGACCATTTGTTGAAGTGGTTGCTCATAACTTTTCTCAGATGGATGGATTGCGTGGGGTTGTGCGCGATGAGTGGGCAGTGTTTAGCCCGCAGTTTTTGCGCTTGACGCTTGCAGCGAATGCCATGCCGACACCTGAAGCGTTTCTGGACGTATCCATTCACGCAGCGCGATATAGTGAAATGAAGCGGCGAAATCTTGAGATCAATCTTACCCAAGATGTGAAAATGCGAGAGGTTGAGGCGCTGATTGTCGAGCGCTATGGCGAAGTACGACGCACTCAGCCTGACTTAGCGAAAAACGTCAGCGCTATGGATATGGAAACGCTAAAAACATGCCACGAACAAGGCAATCTATTTGGTGCCCATGTCGATGCAAGCAAACATCTTGTTGGAGTAATTGCGGTAAAAGAAGATGCGATTGGGTGGTTGCCTGGCGAGGTTGTGCAAGAAGAGGTCGTTGCGGCTGTTCATGCCGGGCATGGATATGCGATGCAAATGCAATGCGCATTTGCAAACCAACGCGCGGCAGCCACGCCAGATCGCTTGATGCTTGGCACTATTGACCGCCACAATCACGCCTCACGCAAGTCCGCAGTTCGGGCGGGACGGCCTGAAATATTGCGCCGCGTATTTGTTCCTCTTTAGAGCTTTTTGGTCCAGTAGCCGACGGTTTTGTCCTCGCTCAGATCCGCCGTATCGATCATTTCAAAACCCAGTTTTTCATGGAATGCGACAGATCCTGGATTTGGCGGGGAATGATTGATCTCACAGCAAACCATATCGATGCCATCCTCTTTAGCTTTGTCCATCAGGGCAAGATAAAGCGATTTCGCATGGCCCTTCCCACGTGCATGTCCGGCTGTGACGATGCGGTCAATATAGGCAAAACTGTCAAATCGTTCTTTGAACCAAGAAAAATTGATCCCATCATGAGGCGACGAATGGCTCATGGTGATCAGAAAAGCGTCCAGTTCGCCAATGGTCTTGGTGAGGTAGGAACGGCTGATCAACCGCTCTAGGTCTGCCGTTTCAAGATATGAGGTTTCTTTGGCGTGGATATTGTTGAGCGTCAAAACGCGCTCGAATTGTTCGTTCGATAGCATATTTTAAACCTTTAGAGCGGCCAGAAGACAAGAATTGCTGGCACTGAGACCGCGACGATTATGATTTCGAGCGGCAATCCCATGCGCCAATAGTCCGAGAATGAATAGCCACCGGGACCAAGAATAAGCATGTTATTTTTGTGCCCGATTGGGGTAAGGAACGCACAACTGGCAGCAATGGCGACAGCCATTAAAAACGGGTCAGGGTTCACCCCCATTTGGTTGGCCAAACCGATGGCCACCGGCGCTGCAACAATGGCTGTCGCTGTATTGTTCAACACATCTGACAAGGTCATGGTAACTGCCATCAATAATGTGAGGGCTACCCAGGCGGGCATGCCGTTGGTGGCGGCCGCAAGTCCGTTGACAATCAGCTCCGTGCCGCCTGACGTTTCAAGCGCGGCGCCAAGAGGGATCATCGAGCCCAGCAGGACAACCACTGGCCATTCAATTGTGTCGTAGAGTTCGCGCAATGGCACGATATCGGTGAATACAAAGGCGATGGCGACCACCGCAAGGGCAACGGGCAAATATATCCAGCCAAGGCTTGCAGCGATTAGTGCTGCGGCAAAAACCCCAATCGCAAGCCAAGCGCGATCATATTGTGTGACCGGCAATTGCCGATCCGCTAGGGGCAAGAAACCCATGCGTCCAATTACGTCCTCGACGCTTTCCGGCGTGCCCAACAATAACAGGATGTCGCCGGGTTCAAGTTCGGTCTTGCGCACTTGTGTGCGGATGGCCTTGCCCTGGCGCGAGATCCCCAAGAGTGAAACGCCATACCGCGCAAGCAATTTGGATTGCATCGCGGTGCGGCCAGCCAACCTGCTTTCACGTGTCACAACGGCCTCAGATAAAATGACATCGCCAGAGAGTGCTTTCTTTGAAGCGGTTTGACTTTGAAATTTTAAACCAAGTGCGCCCACCAGCGCATTGATTGCTTCTGGCGAGGCTTCAATAATCAGATGGTCGCCAGCTTTGATTTCTTCATTGCGCGCGCGTCCGGGTAGGCGGTTGCCGCGTCGTGCGAGCCCTAAAACATAACAGTCGTTTTCTTCTGCGATGGTATCAAGGTCTTTGACTTTTTGGCCGATGGCTTTGCTGTCGTCAGCAACGACGAGATCAGCAATATAGCCTTCAAGTTCGGCCAATTCAGATGTGGCGTTTTTCTTTCGCGATTGCTCAGGGATAAGCCGCCAGCCGATGGTGGCCACATAGGTGATGCCCACAATTGCGGCGATGATGCCAACGGGCGCGAAATCGAACATCTTGAAAGGTTCACCCAATGTGGTCTCGCGGATTGAAGCAATAATGATATTGGGGGGTGTGCCAATAAGGGTAACAAGACCGCCCAAAATGGTGGCAAAGGAAAGTGGCATCAAGGTTTGCCCAGGTGTGCGTCCGGACTTTTGAGCAGCCTGAATGTCGACCGGCATCAACATGGCCAGTGCCGCCACATTATTCATGAAGGCCGACAAAATGCCGCCGATGCCGCCCAGAATAGTGATGTGCATACCGATGGAGCGTGATTGGTCGATCACAGAGCGGGTGATCAAGTCAACCGCCCCAGAATTGGTAAGCCCACGCGATACGACGAGCACCAGGGCAACGATGATTGTGGCGGGATGCCCAAATCCAGAGAAGGCCATATCCGTTGGCACTACCTGCAGCAATAATGCGATGATGAGGGCGGTGAAGGCGACTAAGTCATAGCGCCATCGTCCCCAAAGCAGGCCCACAAAGACAAGAAAGAATAATGTAAACAGGATAATCTGATCGAGTGTCATATAGAGGCAGGCCCAATTGCTTTTAGCGCATGTTTGTTGCGCGATATTCGCAAACTAATCTTGATAGGGCTAGGGGGCAAAAAGGATTTGTTTTGTCTTGTTGACTTGCCAATCGGGTTGGAATTTCCCAACCTTGGCTGAGAGGTGAAAATTTAATTATGGCGCTTGAAAGCTTGCTGGCAGAAATATCGCAGTGCACAATCTGTGCGCCGCATCTACCGCATGGGCCAAGGCCGGTTTTGCAAGTCAGTTCAACAGCTAAAGTTCTAATCGCAGGCCAAGCGCCGGGTCGTATTGTGCATCAAACCGGCAAGCCGTTTGACGATAAAAGCGGGGAGCGATTGCGCGACTGGCTGGGTGTGACACCAGATCAGTTTTACAACCCAGATCTATTTGCAATTGTTCCAATGGGTTTTTGTTTTCCCGGAACGGGAAAGTCGGGAGATCTGCCGCCGCGCTCTGAATGTCGCGCCACCTGGCATGATCAGCTGTTCAAGCAAATGCCACAACTTGAGTTGAGGCTGATTATCGGTGCTTATGCGCTTGACTATCATTTGGGTGCTCGGCAGTCCAAAACCCTTACCGAAACTGTGAAGAGATGGCGCGAATTTATGCCAACCCATCTGCCTTTGCCGCATCCAAGTCCGCGCAATAATATCTGGCTCAAGCGCAATGCTTGGTTTGAAAACGAGGTCGTGCCAAAGTTGCAGCGAAGAGTAAGGGAGTTGATCGGTTGATTCAAAAATGGCCTAGATGGAAGTCAGCGTTGGTCTATTTGACGCGCCATAACCATTCCTTTTGCAATGTGGTTCAGCGAGCACTGCTGTTTAAAACGGGTGAAAGTCCTTACTTTGATGATCAGACGTCGACGAATTGGTTTTTGGAGCGTTTGGCGAATGCAAAAAGCTATCTGGAATTTGGCAGTGGCGGCACAACATATGCGGCCGCGAAAATGGGGGTGCCATTTGTCAGTAAAGAAAGCGATTTGTTGTTTGCGTTGAGCGTGCAAAAAACGATCCGCGATGCGGGCTACGCGACGCCCAATCAACATTATGTACACGCCGATATTGGTGTGACAGGCACATGGGGTTATCCGATCAAGTTCAAAAATGTCGGTGATGACCAATTGGCGCGCTTTGCAGCCTACTCTGATATGCCACCTACGCTTCGACCCGACCTAATATTGATTGATGGTCGATTTCGTGTGGCATGTGCGTTGAAATGTATAAAGGCACTTGGTGACGATACAGGTTGGGTCATTGTTGTCGACGACTATGTTGATCGCACAGGTTACCACGTGATTGAAGAGTTTGCGCAGCTTCAAAAGATGGTTGGCAGGATGGCTGTTTTTGGCGCGAAATCCGATTTGGATCTATTGGCTTTGGATGAAAATATTAGCTCGCATTTGTACGACTGTCGGTAGATTAAAGTCGAAAATTCGAGATCGACGGGCGTTGATGTCTGAGATTATTTGGCCTCATATCACCTTTTCTATGATTGTCGGGCACTTGGATCGAATTGAAAACGCAAAGGGTGCAGAAAATGAGACAACCAAAACCAACGCCATGTTTGTGGTTGAATAATGATGCTGCGGCTGCCGCACAATTCTATTGCACCATTTTTGACGACGCGAGAATTATCTCTCCTGCAGATTTGTCACAACAAAGTTTTATGGTTGTTTGGGAGATGAATGGGCAGCGGGTTATGGGGTTGAATGGTGGCCCAAAATTCCCACAGAGCGCGGCTTTTTCGTTTTTTGTCGAGGTCGAGGACCAAAAAGAGTTGGACCATTATTGGAATGCATTGCTGGCCAATAATGGCAAAGAAAGTATGTGCGGCTGGCTAGAAGATCAGTTTGGTGTGTCTTGGCAGATCATTCCGAAACAGCTTGCAGGATTGGTTGGAAATTCTGATCCCGTCATTGCCCAAGCATGCACTGAGGCGATGTTGAAAATGCGCAAGATTGTAATTGTTGATTTGCAAGCTGCTGCGGCAAGTGCCGACAATTGATTGTTTGCTTTAACTCTGGCTAATCATCTGACTAGTAGTCTAGGCTTGAATACTCGTGGTCCTTATTTGCGCGGTGTTCGTCCCCGATGAAGACCGCCCAATGTTTGCCGGGCCGCCAAATGCTGTCCAAGATCGCGGCACTTTTGATTCTGTCCGCCGGTATATATTCACAAATGTAGCGGTGCCAGTAGGCAGTCACGCGGGCGTTGAAAATACAATGGATGTGCATGCGATCTTTGGGATCAGCTTGAATAGCACTAACGAATAAATTGTAGGTCTCGTCGCTCGGTTGAGTAAACGGGACCGGAATGTTTGTGTAGTTGAAACCTAGTTCATCGAGAAGTTTTCGCTCATTTGGCAATGCGTCTTGGTGATCTTCCGGCGCAAGATTGATGATTGTTTTCACGCCTGCTGACTTTAGGTGAGAGAACTGGGCCGCACTGGGCTGCCCCGAAGATGTGATGTGCGTGTCGAGTTCGCGCCAATTAAAAATTTCAGAGACTTCACCCATTATTTCTGCCTTAGCCTATCAATTATTTGCTCAGTTTGAAAAAGATGAAGCGCGGTTGCGTTGTGAGTTTTTCATATGCAATAGGGAATTGGTCTGCGGTTTCTGCCAACGGCATGGGCTCGTCAATCTGCTCGATCTGAAAACCTGCATCTTTGAATTCGCGGATCATTTGTGAGAGTGAGCGGCGCCAATAGCGAACATGCATGGTTTCGCCATTTTTCTCCCAGCTGTCTTCAATAAGCATGTGAGCGAAGTAGTTTTCGCTGCCTGCAAGTTCATGATCCATAAATGGATGGTGAGTTGAAATCACCACCGATCCACCTGGCTTGAGCAAGCGATGAAATTCGCTCAATGGCTGCCGCCAATCTTTCAAATAGTGCATAGCCAAAGAGCAAAGAATGGCATCAAAACTGCCTGTCTTATAGGGGAGTTTTTCATCAAGACTAGCAACCTTGAGCTCTACGTTGTTGCCCAATAGTTGTCGCGCGTGGTCAAGCATATTTGCGCTAAGGTCGAAGCCTTGCACATTTGCGCCTTTGGCCATCAAGTCAGCCGAATGTTTGCCACCTCCGCAACCGGCATCCAGCACTTTTTTGCCTGCGACCTCGCCCATCATTTCAACTGCCGCTGGACGCTCATATAGATCGTTCCAAGGGTTGATTTTGGCGCTGGTATAGATGGTTGCAAGTTTGTCAAAGTCGGTGCTGGTCATGATAATGCTCCCAAAAAGAAGGTCGCCTGACATAATCAGGCGACCCGAATTCATTCATCAATCGACAATGTTGATGCTAAGCGATTGCGCCATGGCAATGTTTGTATTTTTTACCGGATCCACATGGGCACGCTTCGTTGCGGCGAACTTTGCCCCAAGTTGAAGGGTCGTCTTTGTTAATGCCTGAAGTGGCTGGCACCGCATCGTTCTCACCAGTTAGTGGGTCGATGTGCTGCTCTTGCATTGGCGGTAGTTCGGGCTGTGGTGGAGCCACTTGAACTTGAACATGGCTGAGCTGCGCAATAACCAGTTCACGCAAGCTGTCCAGCAAGTTTTGGAACAGCTCATAGCCTTCTTGCTTGTATTCGTTTAGCGGATCGCGCTGGGCCAATCCGCGCCAACCAACAACTTTGGACAAATGATCAAGAGTAACCAAATGCTCACGCCAAAGGCCATCAATTGATTGTAGCAAAATCTGTTTTTCGATCTGGCGCATGATTTCAGGCGAATATTCAGCAGCCTTTTTGGCCGCTGTTTCATCAGCCATTTTCACAAGGCGCTCGGTCACCTGCTCTGCGTCAATGCCTTCTTCTTCCGACCATTCTTTGATCGGCGCATCGACGTTTAGATATGTTTTTGCGGCTTCTTGAAGCTGCTCATGTTCCCATTGTTCAGGATAAGAGCGCTCAGGAATGGCTTTTTCAATGATGTCGTGCACCACGTCTTCGCGCATTTCCTTAATCGCTTCAGCCACATTGGCGTCTTCCATCAGTTCAAGGCGTTGTTCAAAGATCACCTTGCGCTGGTCATTCATTACATCATCATATTTGAGGATGTTTTTACGAATGTCGAAGTTGCGTGCTTCCACTTTTTGTTGGCTGCGCTCAAGTGCTTTGGTCACCCAAGGGTGGGCAATGGCTTCACCTTCTTCAAGGCCAAGTTTAACCAACATGCCTTCCATGCGTTCTGGTGCGAAAATACGCATCAAATCGTCTTGCAAAGACAAGTAGAATTTCGAACGACCCGGATCACCTTGACGACCAGAACGACCGCGTAGCTGGTTGTCGATACGGCGAGATTCATGGCGCTCGGTACCGATCACATATAGACCGCCCGCTGCAAGAGCTTCTTTTTTGCGGGTCTCAATCTCGGCTTCGATTTGCTTGATTTTGGCGTCGCGGACTTCGCCTTCAAGATCACCGCACTCATTTTCGATACGCATTTCTAGGTTGCCGCCCAGCTGAATATCTGTGCCGCGACCCGCCATGTTTGTGGCGATCGTAACCGCACCGGGCATGCCGGCATCGGCGATGATTTGCGCTTCTTGTTCGTGATGGCGTGCGTTTAGAACCTTGATGTGCTTTACGCCTTTTTTCTCTAACAGATCGGCCAAGAACTCAGACTTTTCAATCGACGTCGTACCAACCAATACAGGTTGTTTGCGCGCGCGAGCGTCTTTGACTTCTTCAGCAATCGCTTCAAATTTTTCCTGAACCGTGCGGTAGACTTCGTCTTCTTCGTCGACACGGGAAACTTCTTTGTTGGTCGGGATCGACACAACATCAAGTTTATAAATGTCAGCAAATTCTTCCGCTTCGGTTGCAGCTGTACCGGTCATGCCGGCCAGTTTGTCATAAAGACGGAAATAGTTTTGGAATGTGATCGAAGCCAGCGTTTGGTTTTCGGGCTGAATTTTAGCGCCTTCTTTGGCTTCTAGCGCCTGGTGCAAACCTTCTGAGAAACGGCGGCCCGGCATCATACGGCCGGTAAACTCGTCAATAATCACCACTTCATCATTGCGTACGATATAGTCTTTGTCGCGGGTGAAGAGTTTGTGCGCACGAAGCGCTGAGTTGAGGTGGTGCACCACGGAGACGTTTTCAACGTCAAACAGGCTTTCGCCTTTAATAAGGTCTGCTTCTTTGAGGATGGTTTCAAATTTCTCGATACCATCATCTGTGAACGAAGCTGAACGTTGTTTTTCGTCCAGTTCAAAATCTTCGTCAGCAACATTGGCATTAACAAGTTCATTGATCTGAGTGTAAAGCTCCGACCGGTCTTCAGACGGGCCAGAAATGATCAATGGTGTACGCGCTTCATCGATCAGAATGCTGTCCACCTCGTCGACGATGGCGAAGTGGTGGCCGCGCTGCACCATTTGTTCTTTGGAGAACTTCATGTTGTCGCGCAAATAGTCGAAGCCAAACTCGTTGTTGGTGCCGTAAGTGACGTCCGCTGCGTATGCTGCGCGTCGTTGATCATCAGAGAGGCCATGGACAATGACGCCGGTGGTTAAGCCCAAAAAGCTATAAACTTGGCTCATCCATTGCGCATCACGGCTCGCCAAATAGTCGTTAACGGTGACAACGTGCACGCCTTTGCCTGTAAGCGCATTTAGGTAAACGGCAAGCGTTGCAACCAGCGTTTTACCTTCACCAGTGCGCATTTCAGCAATAGCGTTGTCGTTCAAAACCATGCCGCCGATCAACTGAACGTCGAAGTGGCGCATGCCCATCGAACGTTTCGCCGCTTCGCGTACTGTGGCGAATGCTGGTATCAGCAAATCTTTGATTTTGGTGCCGCTTTGATATTGGGCCTTTAGCTCGTCGGTCCGGGCTCGCAATTGCTCGTCGCTCAATGCTTCCATTTCCGGCTCCAACGCGTTGATTTTCTCAACGATCGGGCGGTATTTTTTGACTTGGCGATCATTTGAAGAGCCAAAGAGTTTACGTGCTAGCGCGGCGAGTGCCATATCAGCGGTCCCATTTTGTTGCTATTGCGCCTTATTTTGGGCGCATCAGCGGAAAATTCTTTGCATGAACTTGGCAAAATAGCGGCAATGGCGCTTAATTTTTGCCTTTTCGAGCGTTGGGAGATGTAAGTGCGGACAAGTGTCTTGTCAACGCCTCGGAAATCACGCAAACGTCAATTAAATATGTTCGCCTTGCACATGCTTAATATTCTAGCTGTGTGAGCTCTCAAGAAAAAGAAAGAAACAGCATGCTGAAATTTGAACTGAAACGCCAATCAACACTACGTTCCATTTTGCTCGGCGGGGCAGTTGCCTTTGGCATGTTTGGCACTTCAATGGCGGTTGCTCAGACAGCTGTAGCACCAGACGAGGTGATTGCTGTTGTGGGTGGTGAAACCATCACCCAAGCTGAGCTGACCTATGCGCTTGAAGATATGGGCGATGAAATTCAACAGATTGCGCCAAATGAGCGTCGCGAATTTTTGGTGCAGATGTTGGTGGATATGAAAGTGATGGCGCAAGCCGCCCGTAGAGCTGGCATGGCGGATACGGACACATTTGCCCGTCGCAAGACATATCTAGAAGATCGCGCGCTACGTCGTGCTTACTTGCAGGATATAATGGCGGCCGAACTCACACAAGAAGAGTTGCAGGCTGAGTATGATGATGTCTTTAAGGATTTCAAACCGACCGAACAGCTCCGCGCACGTCATGTCCTCGTGGCCAGCGAAGAAGATGCCAAATTGGTCATCGCGGAATTGGATAAGGGACGTGATTTTGCAGAAGTTGCAAAGGAAAAATCAACTGGCCCAACTGGTCCAAATGGTGGCGATCTTGGCTATTTCAGCGAAGGTGACATGGTTCCAGAATTTTACGATGCCTCACGAGCCTTGGAAGTTGGCGCCTATTCTGCGCCTGTTCAATCCCAATTTGGTTGGCACGTGATTAAGCTTGAAGATCGTCGCCCATCTACACCGCCAGCGATGGAGCAGGTGTTCCCGCAAATTCGTCAGCGCGTAATGGTGAAGAAGTTTGAGAAGCTGGTTGAGGACCTCAAAGCCAACGCCGAGATCAACATTGTAAATCAAGGCAACTAAAATGGCACAAGTGTCTGCGGTTTCTCCTTTGGCACCGGATCAATTTCCTCAGCTTGAGAAAGTTGATGGCGTAGAGCTTTTTGTGGCGCCAATTGGCGCTGGATATCATGGCCGCAAAAATTTGCTGGTTGCCCGCATGATTGAGGGCACCAGCGTTGCGGGTGTGTTGACCAAATCGAAATGCCCATCTGCACCAATTGATTGGTGTAAGCAAAATTTGCCGCAAGGCTTGGCGCGTGGGCTGGTGGTGAACGCTGGCAATGCCAATGCGTTTGTTGGCAAAGTTGGCGCTGAGACCGTTCGTGCAACCGCGGACGCTGCTGCAACGATTTTGCAGTGTGATGCGAGTGAGATTTTTATCTCATCAACTGGCGTAATTGGTGAGCCGCTTAACGCTGGGCCTCTTGTGGATGCGATGTCTGCTGCGCTTGGCGCTTCTGCGACTTTTGAAGATGCTGCGAACGCCATTCGGACAACTGACACGTTTGCCAAAGGGGCGGGCGCATCGTTTGATCTAGATGGGGTTGAAGTGGTCATCTCCGGCATTGCAAAAGGCTCTGGCATGATTGCGCCAAATATGGCGACGATGCTGTCATATTTGTTCACCGACGTGCCAGTATCAGCAGATGTGCTGAAATCCATTTTGGTCGACGGCAATGCGAAAAGCTTCAATGCGATCACAGTCGATAGCGATACTTCAACGTCAGACACCTGTTTGGTTTTTGCAACTGGCGCGGCGAAAAGCCGTGGCGTTGAGCCGATCACCGATTTGGATGATCCGCGTTGTGCGGATTTTGCTCAAGCCTTGCATGCGGTTTTGAAAGACCTTGCTTTGCAAATTATTCGAGATGGTGAAGGTGCGACCAAATTGATGGTGGTGAAGGTTGAGGGAGCCGTATCAGACCAAAGCGCTGATGTTATTGCGCGCTCGATTGCAAACTCGCCATTGGTGAAAACTGCGCTTGCCGGAGAAGATGCCAATTGGGGACGCGTAGTTGCGGCTGTTGGTAAAGCTGGGGAGCCTGCTGATCGCGATCAATTGCAAATCCGGTTTGGCGATCTGGTTGTCGCCAAAGATGGTTATCGCTCGCCTGATTATTCTGAAGACGATGCCAGCCAATATATGAAAAATCAGCAAATCGAAATTGGTGTATCGCTTGGCCTAGGTGATGGCGAAGCAACAATTTATGGGTGCGATTTGACCCATGGATATGTCTCGATCAATGGAGACTATCGCAGCTAATGGCAGAGAATTACCCAACCTTGTTGGTGGTAGCGTGCGCGCTTGTTGATGCTGATCGCCGCGTGTTGATTGCGCAGCGACCCGAAAACAAAAATATGGGCGGCTTGTGGGAATTCCCTGGCGGTAAAGTCGAGCAAGCGGAAAGTCCCGAAACCGCGTTGATCCGCGAACTGAAAGAAGAATTGGACATTGAAACGCGTGAGGCATGCCTTGCGCCGTTGACGTTTGCTTCGTTTTCTTATGAAAAATTTCACCTTCTGATGCCACTTTATGTTTGTCGGAAATGGCAAGGTACGCCGCAAGCGCTCGAACATACGGCCCTAAAATGGGTTCGCCCACAGCGTCTCCGCGACTATCCAATGCCCCCGGCGGATGAGCCGCTAGTCGCGCATTTATGCGACTTGCTTTGAACATTAGGGCGATTACATTCTGGGATGCAGGGCATGAAGCAGTTATTCAAAAGATTTATTGAAGACGAATCTGGCAGTCCTGCTGTTGAATATAGTATGATAGCCACAGTAATTGCGGTGGCACTGATGGCCGCATTTATGGGCCTTGGCGATGGCATTGCTTCACTGTTTAGCGGGAATGAAGGCAGTATCGGCAGCGCAATTGACGGCGCTTTGGCTTCCTAATCCGTATCTTTTTTCTCCAGAACATCTTTTAGAGACACTTTGGCGCTGCCAGGTGCAAGTGGTTTTTGCTGGCTTTCGTGTGGCGCCCAAGCGGAGAGCCAAATAAATTCCAAAGTCGCCGGCACGCGGCCATCTTCTTCTTGAAACTCATCGATATAGTTGGCAATCGCTTGCCCGAGTAATTTGCGAGAAGTCGCGGTGTGCGGGACTTCGATCATTGGGTTTGTTGCGCCGAACTTGCGCAACTCACTCATGAGGGCAATCGGGTGCTCGTAGCGTACTTTGTGATGTTCGAGATCGGCAACCGGCAAGGCAAAGCCTGCACGTTGGAGTAAAGCACCTGCGTCTCGAATGTCGATAAAGGGCGCAACGCGCAAATGGGCACCGCCGGAGATTTTGTCATCCGCATTTAGCCAAGCGGCGCGCAGTTCCTTTAGTGTTTCGCCACCCAACGCAGCGGCCATGAACAGGCCATCAGGGTTGAGGCTGTGACGAATTCGCGTCAAAAAGCCGGGCACATCGTTGGTCGTCTGCAAATCCATGAGCGACACAATCAGGTCGTATTGCGCATCAGCTGGTGTGAATTCTTCCACATTGAGCAGTGGGATGTCATTTGCAGGCACAAGTGTGGTGGCTTGATCAAAGGCAATTGGATCAGTGGCAGAGTGTGCCGACTCCAGTAAATAGTCGGCACATGGTGCCAAAATTAGAGCGCGTTCAAATTTGCGGGTGATGGTGGCCAGGCGGCTAAGCAGTTCTTCATGCACGAGTTTGGCGATGAAGCGATCATTGTTATTGGCATAGCGTTCCAATCGCATTTGAATTCGGCTACGATTGAAAAGCATTGGCGGCTGCATCGTGTGGCTCCAAATATTTTTTGAGCATTTTATGACGGCGACGCCAAACAAAATTGTCGCACAGACCAAATCTGTTTTGTTGCAGGCACAGGGGCGTGCCGCACATTGGCGTACTCAGCTTCTGGATATGCTGTTTCCCCCGTGCTGTCTAGCGTGCGATATGCCAATTATTGACGCAGATGGATTGTGCCCAAATTGCTGGGGCAAGTTGCGATTTATTTCAAAACCCTATTGCCCTGTTCTTGGCGTTCCGTTCGCCGCTGATATCGGCGCGTCGGTTCTAAGTGCACAGGCGATTGCCAATCCGCCGCCTTTTGCGCGCTCGCGCTCTGCGGTGATCTACGATGATTTGGCGCGCCAACTTGTGTCACAATTTAAATATGGCGATCGGCTTGAACTGGCTAAGATTTGCGCCAGGCTGATGGTCGGCGCAGGTCAGGACTATTGGGGGGAGAAATGTGTTTTCGTACCCGTTCCTTTGCATTGGCGGCGGCGCTTGGCACGGCGCTATAATCAAAGCCAGTTGTTGGCTGATCAATTGGGCGTTCAAACTGGCTTTCCGGTTTATCGTGATTGGGTGCAGCGCAAACGACCAACGCGCCAGCAAGTTGGATTGAGTTCAAAAGATCGCGAGCAGAATGTGCGTGGTGCATTTGTGGTTACCGAGCGTTTTTTGGAACAATATGAAGGGCAACATATTGTAATTGTTGATGATGTTGTCACCACAGGGGCGACGGTTGACGCAATTGCGCGCTGTTTTAAGAAGCGATATCGCGACAAGGTGAACGTCTTGAGCTTTGCACGGGTTGTCATGGACCCTATTGGTGCAATATAGACACTGGTCCCCTTGATCATAAGTTGAGAGCTTATATGCCCACGATCGACATCTACACTACACCAACTTGCCCTTATTGCTTGGCTGCAAAAGCCCTTTTGGACAATAAAGGCGTTGCCTACAATGAATTGACCGTTATCGGCGATCCTGCAAAGCGCCAAGAAATGCTGGAGCGTGCCAATGGTCGTCACACCGTGCCGCAAATCTTTATTGATGGGCAGCATATTGGCGGTTTTGACGATATGAACGCGCTGGACCGTCAGGGCAAACTTGATCCGCTGCTTAAGCGCGCGGCGAGCTAGATTACATGTTGCTGGGCGCCCTGCAGATGCGGTCGTCCATGGATGCGCAGGAAAACTTGCGCACCATCGAACAAGCTTGTGCCGACGCCGCCCAAAAAGGCGTTGGCTATTTGCAAGTGCCGGAAATGGCAGTGATGTTTGCCGAAGACCATAATGGTCTGAGAGCTTTTGTTCGCGAGCAGGCAGATGAAGCCATTAAGTTGCTGGCAACAATGGCTGAGAACCATCAGCTTTATTTGCATGTTGGATCTATGGCTGTCGCCAGTCCAACCGGTAAATTCTTGAACCGCGCGTTCTTGTTTGGCCCGGATGGTCGCGAAGTCGCGTCTTACGACAAAATCCATTTGTTTGATGCAGATGTTGATGGCGATGCGCCTTATCGCGAAAGCAAGAATTTTGACGCGGGCACCCGTGCAGTTGTTGCTGACGTAAATGGCATCGGGCTTGGCATGGCGATTTGCTACGATCTTCGGTTCCCCCAATTGTTTGCGACATTGCGCCAAGCAGGTGCACAGATTTTGACGGTGCCTGCAGCATTCACAGTGCCAACCGGCAAAGCGCATTGGGAAAGCCTATTGCGTGCTCGCGCCATTGAAACCGGTTGTTATGTGGTGGCAGCAGCCCAAGGTGGGCATCACGCAAATGGGCGCAACACGTACGGCCATTCGATGATTATTGACCCATGGGGGCGGGTGATCGCCTCTTGCACCGAGGGTAATCATGGTTTAATTGTCGCGCCGTTTGACGCTGACAAGGTAAAAGATGCAAGATCTCGCATACCAACTCTTGCCAATGCGCGTGATTTTTCGCTAAGCGTTAACCATAATGCGGCACAATAACAATGATTGAACATGAAGGTATGTTTCAGTGATCCAGTATTCGCTTAGCTGCAATAACGAACACAAGTTCGAAGCATGGTTTAAAAATGCCGATGCGTTTGACGTCCAAGCCAGCCAAGGCGTGTTGGAGTGTCCAGTCTGCGGTTCTGCAGATGTGAATAAGGCGCTGATGGCGCCTGCCGTTGGCAAAAAGTCAAACCAGAAAGTGGCATTGTCTGCCGGGCATCCGGAACAAAAGGCTTTGCGCGATGCGATGAACAAGCTGCGCAACAAGGTTATGAGTGAAGCCGAATATGTTGGCGATCGCTTTGCAGAAGAAGCGCGCAAAATTCACGCTGAAGAGTCTGAAAGTCGCGGCATCTATGGTGAAGCCACTTCTGAAGAAGTGACATCTTTGGTGGAAGAGGGTGTGGATTTTTTGCCGTTGCCCGCTGCGCCGGAAGACCATAACTAGCGATATTTTCAACTGTTAGATTGACGAAGCCGCCAATGCAGACGCTTGGCGGTTTTTTGTGACCTATTAGACCTGCATCGCTGATGCAAGCCTGGCCCGATTTAAATTCTAGGGGCGAGACCCCGCATCAAGTTCGGTGCGGTGCAAGACCGCAGGGATGGTCGGTTATGAACTGTTTGCATTGAAATTTCCCGCTGCAAGTAACCGATATTAGCTTCGCCAAGCCGGTTTGATCGAGCACCTGAATCAGAATGTACGTCGCGAACTCCACCCCCGAACCACCCCGCGCTTGATGCGGGGTCAAGCCTGCTTTGTATTGGGAGCAATCGGTTGATCACAGTAGGAAAGCCGGTACCCCAAAGCCGATTTCGGAAGCTCACGCGAAGCGTTGCAAACCTTCCCCTCTGACTAAGGTCTGAGAGAAAGGTTCCAAACTGCTGTTGACATCTATGTAAGTTTTGACTTACGGTAAGTTATGGCTTACCAAGATATCTTTGCAGCATTGGCAGACCCCACGAGGCGGCAGATTTTTGAAAATCTGCGTGATCATCCAAAAACTGTTGGGGAGCTGGCAAAAGGGCAAACAGTTTCGCGCCCTGCTGTTTCTCAACATTTGCGTGTTTTGCAAGATGCTCATTTGGTCAGTGTGGAGCCACAAGGCAATCGTCGTCTGTATTCGATCAAGCGCGAAGGCCTAAAAGAATTGCGAGATTATCTGGACTGTTTTTGGTCCGATGCGTTTTCTGCCTATCGCGCGGAAATTGCTAAAGTTATGGAGAATAAGGGAGAAGAATAATGTTAGAACCACTTGTAAAAACGATTGATGTGCCGTGCGATCAAGCTACCGCTTTTGATGTATTTATCAACAAAATGGATAGTTGGTGGCCATTGGGCAAATTCACTTTGTCAGCCATGAAGGGTGAACCGGCTACAGGTATTCGCGTTGATGCGCGGCCTGACGGGCAAATCGTTGAAATTGGCGCTGGTGGCGTTGAAACCCTTTGGGGCACCATCAAAGAGTATGATCCAAGCGACTATCTATCGATGGATTTCCATATTCCCGCCCCGGGCCACGAAGAGGTTGGCGAGCGCACATTGGTCGAGGTGCGTTTTACGTCCCTTGGCGATAATTCAACACGGTTGGAGCTTACGCAAAGCAATTGGGAAGCCTTGGGTGACATGGCTGAAATGGTTCATGGCGGATACGGACATGGCTGGACAATGATTTTGGAAGGCGGCTATTTGGCGCATTTTGCTAAGTAGAAACGCGATTAAGCCTTTGCAGAATTCTGAGGGCGGCATGTGCCGCCCTTTTTTGATTTCGCAATCTACTGAATAACGCCAGCCATCGCATCCGCAATCCTGTTAGGTGTGATTTCAAGGATTTCTGCATCTACAACACTGTGCTTTACGAATGGGTCTTGGTTAATGCGCGCTTCGATGTCAGCTCTATTCGAGCCGACAGAAATTATAGCGCCGCCTAGGTTGGGTTGCAGGCTACCGACCACCAAAAATGTACCGTCTTTGATGCCTTGATCGATCCAATCATTATGGCCTTGCATATGTTCTTTGGCTTTTGATTTATCGGCAAACTTTAATAGAATAACGAACATGTTCGATCCTTTTTTGGGGTAGTTTGTATTTAGGAAATTCGGTGCAATGTGCTGCGCAGGATCTTTGCCTCTTGGGCTTCGAACAGGCCCGCGAGATCGCTTTCAATATCTGAGCAGATTTGGTCGCCAGCCAATTGCAGTTCAGCCCCTTTGCTGGTGAGCTTGGCTCTTACGCTGCGTCGATCAAGTGGGTCTGCTTCGCGTTCAATCAACCCGTCAGCGGCCAAACGATCCATCAACTGGGTAATATTGGAGCGCACGCAGGTCATTCGCCGCGCGCATACGCTGAGCGGTAAAGGCTCCGCTGAAGCCGCGAGAACGCAAAGGGCACCATATTTGGCCATTGAAAGACCAATGCGGCCAAGCGCTTCGCTCAAATCCTGTTCGAGCGATTTACCTGCGTTGATTACAGAGAACAGTGTTGAGTTTGCGTATTGGTCCATATTTAGTTCATTTAATAATAATTATTATATGAACTAAATACATAAAGGAATGCAGGTCAAGTCGCCACAATATGAGATTTCTTGCTAGCTCTTCGGCTTCTCCGCCAATAGCATATAGTTCACGCTCATGTCTTTGGATCGCTTCCACTTGTCCTCAAGTGGTGAGTAGGACACGCCGACGCGTTCTTTAATGGGCATGTCGCAACGCTTAAGGATCGAGGTGATTTCCTCAGGCGTTACGAACTTATCGTATGTGTGTGTGCCTTTTGGTAGCCAGCGCAGTACATGCTCCGCGCCAACGATGGCCAACGCATAGGCTTTAAAGGTGCGGTTGATGGTGGCCACAAACATGATGCCGCCGGGTTTGACCAGCGCCGCGCAGCTTTCAAGGTAGAGTTGGATGTCGTTGACGTGCTCAATAACTTCCATATTCAGCACCACATCAAATTGCTCACCTTGTTCGGCCAAGCTTTCCGATGTTGTGGCGCGATAATCGATGTCCAGCCCCACCCGCTCGGCGTGGTTTTTGGCTATTTGTATGTTTTTCTCGCCCGCGTCAGCCCCAACCACATCTGCGCCCAATCGCTTCATCGGCTCGCACAGCAATCCGCCGCCGCAACCAATGTCTAAAAGGCGCAGGCCTTTAAACGGTTCGCGAGCAGTTTCATCCAGACTAAAATGTCCAATAACGGCGTTGCGAATATAAGCAAGGCGCACGGGGTTGAATTTGTGCAGCGGTTTAAACTTGCCCTTTGGGTCCCACCATTCGTCCGCCATGGCGGTGAAGCGATCGAC
This sequence comes from Maritalea porphyrae, assembly GCF_030159895.1. Classification (GTDB taxonomy): domain Bacteria; phylum Pseudomonadota; class Alphaproteobacteria; order Rhizobiales; family Devosiaceae; genus Maritalea; species Maritalea porphyrae. The sequence continues at coordinate 50,247 of NZ_BSNI01000002.1, read as the reverse complement.
TTCTGCGGCTTCAATTGTGGTTGCTGACATTGTTATTCCTCAATACTTGCGGCTTGGACCATATGGGTCAAACTCGACTTGCACTATACGCTAAATTCACCCTAACAGATCAGGTGAGATATTGTCTCAGTCAAGTCAAATGTAGTGTTTTTGTTGATTGCAAGGCTGGTTTATGGCAAAGGTCCGCCCGCAACAACTTTAAAAGTGCACCAGAATAACCCGTGACAGAAAAACGTCAGACGGGGCGAAAAATCAGGAAACCTTTTTATGGCAACCATCGTGATGAAGTTTGGCGGCACCTCAGTCGCTGATATCGACCGGATCAGGCATGCGGCCCGGCATGTCAAACGTGAAGTTGAGCTGGGCAACAAGGTTTCCGTTGTTGTTTCTGCAATGTCAGGCAAGACCAATGAGCTTGTGGGGTGGGCGCGCGAAGCCGCGACCTTGCACGATGCGCGCGAGTATGACGCGGTTGTGGCATCTGGCGAACAGGTAACCGCTGGCCTTATGGCAATTGTGTTACAGGATTTGGGCGTGCCAGCGCGCTCCTTTGCTGGATGGCAGGTGCCGATTGAAACCAATGATGCGCACGGGGCGGCGCGGATCACCAATATTGAGCCAGATTTGCTCAATGAACGCATGGATGATGGCGTTGTGTGCGTGGTCACCGGCTTCCAAGGGATTTCGCCGCAAAATCGGATTACCACGCTTGGGCGCGGTGGCTCGGACACAAGCGCTGTTGCGGTAGCTGCTGCGGTCAATGCGGATCGGTGTGATATATATACAGATGTGGATGGTGTTTACACCACTGACCCGCGCATTGTGCCAAAGGCGCAACGACTTGATCGGGTAAGTTTTGAAGAGATGCTTGAAATGGCATCGTTGGGTGCGAAAGTTTTGCAAACGCGCTCGGTTGAATTGGCCATGGCACAAAAAGTGCGCCTGGTTGTGCGTTCTAGTTTTGATGATCCAGATACAGTGCCTGCGTTGAATGACGATGGGTCGTGGAATGGTCCTGGAACGTTGGTTTGTGATGAGGATGAAATTATGGAAAAGCAAATCGTATCTGGTGTGACGTGCGCACGTTCAGAAGCCAAAATTACCTTGCGCGGCGTGAAGGACAATCCTGGCGTGGCTGCAGATGTATTTGGCCCATTGGCGGATGCGCAGATCGTTGTTGATATGATCGTTCAAAACATCTCAGATGACGGCAAATCCACCGACATTACATTTACGGTGCCCGATAGCGAATATGAGAAGAGCATGAATGTGCTCACCGAAGCGGGCAAATCGACGCTTGAATATGATTCGATTTCTGGCTCAAAAGGCTCAGCAAAGATTTCTGTTGTGGGTGTTGGCATGCGTTCGCATGCTGGTGTGGCCGCATCTATGTTTAAGGCGCTGTCTGATAAAGGCATTAATATTCAACTGATTACGACTTCTGAGATTAAAACATCTGTGTTGATTGATGAAGAATATGCTGAACTTGCCGTTCGGGCATTGCATACTTACTACGGACTTGATGTAGAAGAAGCCTAAGCTGACGCTGATCCGATCCGGATAAAGGCAGCCACGTTTGTGGTTGAGAAAAAAATGAGTGTTATGACCGCTGGTCCAAGAGAGCTGTTGCGTCGTTTGCGGGCGACCATGGCTGAGCCTTTGGGCATCCAGGACCGGCTAAACAAAATCGTTGAGCTGATTTCGGACAGTATGCACGCCGACGTGTGCTCTTTTTATGTCCTGCGCGACGATGGTCAGTTGGAACTTTTTGCCACGCAAGGTTTGAAGCGCGAAGCTGTACACAAAACCACTTTGCGCCTTGGCGAAGGTCTGGTGGGGTTGATTGCAGCGGAAGCTGAGCCCTTAAACCTTGCTGATGCACCGCAGCACCCGGCCTTTGCTTATCGACCAGAAACTGGGGAAGATCCCTACCACTCTTTTCTTGGTGTGCCGGTTTTGCGTTCTGGCCAAACACTTGGTGTTTTGGACGTACAGAGCACCGAGGGGCGCGAGTTTTCGATTGCTGAAACCGAAGCTCTCCTGACGACGGCCACACTGCTTGCTGAAATGGTCTCAACGACTGAATTTGGCGCACTGGTAGGCTCAGGGTCAGAGATTGAATTGCGCCGCCCGCGTACGCTAGAGGCGGCGAGTTTTTCGGACGGTATTGCGCTTGGCAAAGTCTTTATTCACGACCCGCGGGTGGTGGTGACCAACTTCGTTGCTGAAGATGTAGAAGCGGAAACCGAGCGGCTTGAACGCGCCGTGCGCACCATGCGCATGTCGATCGACGATATGTTTAATCAACGCGACATGCAGGCGCGGTCCGAACATCGTGAGATTTTGGAAAGCTACCGCATGTTTGCCCATGATCGAGGGTGGTTGCGGCGGTTGCGCGAAGCGGTGGCCAGCGGTCTAACGGCGGAAGCCGCTGTTGAGCGTGTACAGAACGACACACGTGCGCGCATGTTGCGCCAAACTGACCCTTACATTCGGGATCGTTTGCACGATCTGGATGACTTGGCGAACAGGTTGCTGCGCGTTTTAACTGGCGACACAAAAGTGTTTGGTCGCCATGAATTGCCAGAAAATGCGATTTTGGTGGCGCGGAATATGGGCCCAGCGGAGTTGCTGGAATATGACCGGACCAAGCTAAAGGGTGTGGCGCTGGAAGAGGGCGGCATGACCGCGCACGTAGCGATTGTTGCCCGCTCACTTGGCATTACGGTGATGGGCCAAGCGGACAATATCACTTCGATCTGTGAAACCGGCGACAATATCATTTTGGATGCGCAAACAGGCACGGTCCATTTGCGCCCAACTGAGGATGTGGCGGCCACCTACGCTGATAAGGTGCGGCTTAGTGCCAAACGGCAGGAGCGTTTTGCCGCGCTCAAAGACAAGCCAAGTGTCACCCTTGATGGTGTTGAGATTACGCTTTTGCACAATTCAGGGCTGTTGGCTGATTTGTCTGCAATTGAAGAAACCGGTGCTGCGGGCATTGGGCTGTTCCGCACCGAGTTGCAGTTTATGATTGCGTCAAAATTGCCGCGCTTACCCGAACAGGTAGAGCTTTATGGCCAAGCAATGGATTTGGCCGGGGATCGACCTATAGTTTTCCGTTTGCTTGATATTGGCGGCGACAAAGTCGTGCCCTATTTGCGCTCTGCAAGCGAAGAAAACCCGGCAATGGGCTGGCGGTCTCTGCGCTTGGGGCTAGATCGCCCTGCTTTGTTGCGCACGCAAATTCGTGCGCTGTTGCAGGCAGCAAATGGTCGACCTTTAGACATTTTGGTCCCCATGGTTACAGATTGCCGCGAATTCATTGAAGCGCGACAAATGGTCAATGTGGAAATGCAGCGTTTGCGCAACACCAAATATGCAGCGCCATCTTCTTTGCGCGTTGGCGCCATGATTGAAGTGCCGTCATTGCTGTTTGAATTGGATCAATTGCTGCCGCTCACTGATTATGTGTCTATTGGCTCGAATGATTTGGTGCAATTTTTGACCGCTGCTGACCGAGCAAACTCGCGGGTGGCGCGTCGTTACGATGCAATTTCACCACCGCGTCTGCGGGCGTTCAAGCACATTGCAGATGCCGCACGGCGACACAATAAACCGCTAACGATGTGTGGTGAATTGGCAGGTCGTCCTATTGAAGCGCTGGCTTTGATGGCTGTAGGCATTGAAAGATTATCCATGGCTGCATCGTCGGTTGGACAAATCAAAGAATTGGTTCTAAGCCTTGATTTGATGCAGTTGCGATCACAATTGTCTGAAGCGTTGGACAATGATTTGGGCAATCTGGATACACGCGAATTTCTTTATGCGCTTGCGGATCGGCAAGGTCTGCCGCTTTAGCGCAATACCAAACGAAGAAGGTGCCGCTTTATGGCAAAACTACCGACGGACAAGTTGGATGCAATGGACAAACGCTATCAAGCGATTGAGGATCAAATGGCGCAAGCCCCTGATCCTGAAACCATTGTAAGATTGTCAAAAGAACATTCAGATCTACAGCCGGTCGTTGAAAAAATCCGCGAATATAAGGCCGCCGTGTCAGGTCTTGCCGATGCGGAAGAGATGATTGCATCGGGCGACAAAGAATTGATCGAGTTGGCGGAGCTCGAGCGGGACGAGCTGAAAGAAAAGATCGAAGAGTACACGCAAGAAATCCGTTTGTTGTTGCTGCCCAAAGATGATGCAGACGACAAAAGTGCGATTTTGGAAGTTCGTGCGGGAACTGGCGGCGATGAAGCTGCGCTTTTTGCTGGCGATTTGTTCCGCATGTATCAGCGCCACGCTGAATTGGCTGGATGGAAAATGACCATCATGGAACAGGCCGATGGCGATATGGGCGGCTACAAAGAAATTGTTGCTTCGATTAAGGGCAATGGCGTTTACGCGCGGATGAAATATGAGTCCGGTGTGCACCGCGTGCAACGGGTGCCAGATACAGAATCTAGTGGTCGTATTCACACATCAGCTGCGACAGTTGCGGTGCTGCCGGAAGTTGAGGATATCGACATTGAAGTGCGCAATGAAGACATCCGGATCGATACAATGCGCGCCTCTGGCGCAGGTGGCCAGCACGTTAACACCACGGATAGTGCTGTGCGCATTACCCATATTCCAACGGGAATTGTGGTGATTTCGTCTGAAAAATCGCAGCACCAAAACCGCGCCAACGCGATGAAGGTTCTGCGTGCGCGGCTTTATGAAGAGCAGCGCCAAAAGCGTGATAGTGAACGGGCAGATGCGCGACGTGATCAAGTGGGATCGGGAGATCGCTCTGAGCGTATTCGCACCTACAATTTCCCACAAGGTCGGATGACGGATCACCGCATTAACCTCACACTCTACAAGCTGGATAAGCTGATTGCTGGTGAAGGCTTGGATGAGGTTTTTGATGCGCTAATCACTGAAAATCAAGCGGCGCAATTGGCTGCTTTGGATGAGGACGTTTAAGAAGACGTGCCAACATATCAAGAGCGGCTAGTTTTCTGGCGTAAGAAATTTGAAGCAGCTGAACTGGTTACAGCGGGACTTGATGCGCGCTATTTGTTGCTGGCGGCGGCAAAAATGGACGCGGCGCAGTTAATCAGTGCCGATAAGGACCAGATCCCTGAAAGTGTTTCGACAGCGTTCGATGCGATGGGCGAGCGTCGCCTAAAAGGCGAGCCGGTCGCGCGCATTCTGGGCGAGAAGGAATTTTACGGGCACAATTTTGTACTGAACAAAGAAACGTTGGTGCCACGTCCTGAAACTGAGTTGATTGTTGATGTGGCGCTTGAGCGCTTTTCGCGTGATGGCCGGGTTCTTGATTTGGGAACAGGTACAGGGGCAATTGCGATTACCTTGCTGCTTGAATATCCAGATGCCAGCGGCGTGGCCGTGGACTTGTCCAAAGGTGCATTGGAATGCGCGCAACAAAATGCAGAGCGGCACGGTGTGCAAGATCGGTTGACCCTGTTGCATGGTAGTTGGTTTGATCCGGTCCCAGCGCAAAAGTTTGATCTAATCATTTCCAACCCGCCCTATATCGGCGTTGATGAGCGCGATGAGATGAACGCCGAGGCGTTGGGGTTTGATCCACAGATGGCCTTGTTTGCAGAAGAAGGTGGATTGGCTGCCTACAAAGCAATCATTGAGAGGGCAAATGAGTTTTTGGCGGGCGATGGGTGGTTGATATTTGAGATCGGCTACACCCAAGCCGAAGCGGTTTCTCAGCTTTTGCATGACAATGGATTCGGCGAAATTGCCAAACTATCCGACCTATCCGGGCATGACCGTGCGGTCCTTGCACAGCGCTAAAATCAGTTAATTTTCAAGCGTTAAGAGAACTAAAATTTTTTTCTTGGAAAATAGGGGCGAACCATATAGGTTCACTTTGCGTGTTAAATTATCAGGTGCGAGTCATCTGATCGCGAATTTACGATTGAGAAGCTTCTTTGATTGGTAGATCGTGCGCACGCCGGACAGCAGGCATATTGCAGCATCCATTTCAGCACTGACAGCAGGCGGACTTCTTAAAGGGAAGCGCTTGGCCGGAATTTGGACTGCGACACATTTTGATTTGATGTGGGCGATTTCACGCTGCCAATAAGAGTTAAGAACAATTTGTAGTCATCACATGAGACTTCTATGAGACCTGGACAAAAAAATAATCGCTCACGTGGCCGTGGTAACGGCGGCGGCGGTCGCAAGAATGTCAATCCATTGTCACGCAGTTACGAAAGTAACGGCCCTGACGTTAAGGTGCGCGGCAACCCAGCGACAATTGCGGAAAAATATGTGCAGTTGGCACGGGATGCGCAGGCTTCTGGTGACAGCGTGATGGCTGAGAACTATTTCCAGCACGCGGAGCATTATTTCCGAATTATCTCGGCAGCGCAGGCGCAAAGCCAAGCGCGTCAAGAAGAACGGGAACGCGCGCAAGCTGAACGCCAAGAGCAAAATCCGGGCGAGAATCAGCAAGCAGATGCGGATTCAGCGAAGGCCGATGATGCTAGCGATGCAGCAGAAGCTGAATCACCTGAAGCGATGGCTGAAAAAGCTGAAGCAAAGTCTGGTGAGGAAGAAACACCTCGTCCACGTCGTGCGCCTCGGGCACGCCGTCCGCGTCGCAAGCCTACTGAAAATGCAGAGCTGGCCGAAGCACCGCAGCCATCCATGAATTTGGGTGATGCGGAATTGCCAAAGGTTGAGGCAAAAAATGATGATGAGCCTGCTGGCAGCAAAGATGACGACAATTCAGCAAAAGAAGCTGCTGAATAGCGGCAATGTTTTTGCGCTAACATGTTTCAAAGGGTCGGCATTTGCCGGCCTTTTTTTATGCAACTTTTCCCGCGTTAAACTGGCGACGATAATCGCTGGGGGACACTTTTAGCTTCTTGCGAAAATGATGACGCAAAGTCTCCGGTGTATTAAACCCTGTATGCTGCGCGATCAGGTCAATGCTCAATTGATTTTGCTCCAATAATTCGCGCGCGAGATAGATGCGTTCGGAGGTGAGCCATTGCCCGGGGCTTTGCCCTACGGATTCTTGGAACCGTCTGATCAGCGTTCGCTCTGACATGGCTGATTTTGCGGCCAGTTGTTTTACTGTCCAGTCTTGATCAAGCTTGCTGCGCACATGGTCGAGCAAGTTCGACAATGGTCCTTTGGTGTTTTGTTGCACGGGGCGGGGCACAAATTGCTTTTGTCCCCCTTCGCGGTGGGCGGGCAGGACCAAACGTTGTGCAACGATATTGGCGGCCTTTGTGCCCAGGTCTTGCCGGATGACATGCAGCGCCAAATCAATGCCGGCAGCGGATCCGGCAGAACTTAGGATGTCGCCGTCCGTGCAATAAAGCACGTTTTCCTCCACATTTGCGTTTGGAGCGCGTTCTTTCAGCTTGTCGATATAGCGCCAATGGGTGGTGATGGTTTTGCCTTCCAACAAATCCAAGGCGGCGAGTAGAAAAATGCCAGAACAGATCGCCATGAATTGTGCGCCATTTTGATGGGCTATTCGCAATTGGGACAGCAATTTTGCACTTGGCGGTTTCTCCGTTGGCCATCCGGGAATGACAATTAGGTCGGCTTTGCGCAAATCGGTAAGTTGCGAATCGCAGTGAACAAGTAAACCTCCGGCTGCGCGCAAGGGGCCGGGTTCTGCGGCTATGGTTTTGCACTTGTACCAGTTTTCAATTTCGGGACGTTCGGTGGCAAAAATCTCAACGCTTAATCCAAATTCGAACGTGCAAAGCTGATCATAGGCGAGAATCGCGACCTGTTTCGCTTTTCTTTGCCTTACAGTCTTTGGATCTGTCATTGTTTCGCGTCCGATATCCATGGTCATCATGATTGGCATATATTTAACGCACCATATAGAAATTGCCAAACATTGTTATCTCTCTCCTTTTGGTGTTAAATTGGTCTTCAGCAAGAAGAGGCAACTGAAAATGCTAGAATCAATAAATGCTGCGTTGGAAACGCATGCCTTTTCCATTTTCATGCTTGGTTGGATCGTGACGTTGGCTGGGGGCGCGGCGCACATGATTGGCGGCGGCTTTCGCGATGGGGCTTCAAAAGTGCCGGTATTGGGCAATTGGGAACAGCTCCAACCAGGCGATAAAGGATTTTTGCAGCAGCTAATTGCAGCATGGGTCATGCGCATGGGCTTGATTATGGCAGCGCTTGGCGGCTTCATCCATTTCTTTTGAATTTTTTCGTTTTCCCCCTTTTCGTCCGCAAAAAACTCCCCATATCAGTTGGCGAAGGATGTGCCTGAACAGGGCATCCAACAATGAGTATGCTTTTGGGTTTTGATTCCGCGCAATGCGGACCAACTCCAAAAGTGATAACAACGCTTCGAGACGTTTCATGTCTGTGCCAGAATTGGGCAGATGAAAACGGGCCGAAAATGGAGAGTTGAAACGTGAATATTGAAAAATATACCGAACGTGCGCGCGGTTTCATCCAGTCCGCACAAAGCGGCGCCCTATCAGCTGGGCACCAGCAGTTTGCCCCCATTCATCTTCTAAAAGTCCTTTTGGATGACGACCAAGGCATGGCCTCTGGTCTTGTTGACCGCGCCGGCGGCAATTCAAAAGCCTTGCGCGCCAGTGTCGAGGCGGGACTAAAGAAAATCGCAAGTGTTTCTGGCGGCAATGGGCAGCTCTATTTGGGCCGCGAAATGGCACGTGTTTTTGAAACAGCTGAAAAAGCTGCAGACAAGGCCGGCGATTCGTATGTGACCGTTGAGCGCTTGCTGCTTGCACTTGTCATTGAAAAAGACAGCGATGCGGGCAAATTGCTTGCTGCGGCTGGCGTTACCGCCAATGGTTTGAACGATGCAATCAACGAGTTGCGCAAAGGCCGTACCGCCGATTCGCAAAGCGCCGAAGAAAGCTATGATGCTTTGAAAAAATATGCCCGCGACCTCACCGAAGTTGCCCGCGAAGGCAAGTTGGACCCAGTGATTGGCCGTGATGAAGAAATTCGCCGCGCCATTCAGGTTTTGTCGCGTCGCACAAAAAACAACCCCGTGCTTATTGGTGAGCCAGGTGTTGGTAAAACAGCGATTGCCGAGGGCTTGGCTCTGCGAATCGTCAATGGCGACGTACCCGAATCGATCAAAGGCAAATCATTGCTGGCGCTGGATATGGGCGCGCTGATTGCGGGTGCAAAATATCGCGGTGAGTTTGAAGAACGTTTGAAAGCGGTTTTGAACGAAGTCACCGCTGCTGAAGGCAATATCATCCTGTTCATTGATGAGATGCACACGCTGGTTGGCGCGGGCAAATCTGATGGGGCAATGGATGCTTCAAACCTTCTAAAGCCGGCTCTGGCGCGCGGTGAGTTGCACTGTGTGGGCGCAACAACGCTTGATGAGTATCAAAAGCATGTTGAAAAAGATGCGGCCTTGGCCCGTCGTTTCCAACCGGTATTTGTTTCTGAACCAACAGTTGAAGACACGGTTTCGATTTTGCGTGGGCTAAAGGAAAAATACGAGCTTCACCACGGGGTTCGGATTTCTGATAGCGCATTGGTATCCGCTGCGACATTGTCGAACCGCTACATCACGGATCGGTTCTTGCCAGATAAGGCCATCGATTTGATGGATGAGGCCTCTGCGCGGTTGCGGATGCAGGTGGATAGTAAGCCGGAAGAATTGGACGAATTGGATCGTCGCATAATTCAGCTCAAGATTGAGCGTGAAGCGCTTAAAAAAGAGACCGATGATGCATCAAAGTCCCGGCTTGAAAAGTTAGAAGCAGAGCTTTCAGATTTGGAAGAACAAGCCGATGCGTTGAATCAGCGTTGGGTTGCCGAAAAAGATCGTTTGGGTGCCGAGCAGAAGCTTAAAGAGCACCTGGATCAGGCGCGAACCGATCTTGAAAATGCGCAACGGCAAGGCGACTTGGCCAAAGCTGGCGAGTTGGCTTATGGGTTGATCCCTGAGCTTGAGCGCAAAATTCAGGCCGCTGAAGGCAAAGACGACGCTGCTGAGACCGCCAGCATGGTGGAAGAAGTGGTGTCCCCATCGCACATTGCGCAAGTGGTGTCGCGCTGGACGGGCGTACCTGTCGACAAAATGCTAGAAGGCGAGCGCGACAAGCTGTTGCGCATGGAAGATGAGTTGGCCAAACGTGTTGTTGGACAAGCCGAGGCAGTCGAAGCGGTTTCTAAAGCGGTACGGCGCTCGCGCGCTGGATTGCAAGATCCGAACAGGCCGATGGGCTCTTTCATTTTCCTTGGGCCAACTGGCGTGGGCAAAACAGAACTGACCAAAGCGTTGGCGCAATTCTTGTTCGACGATGACACCGCGATGGTGCGCATGGACATGTCAGAATTCATGGAAAAGCACTCGGTTGCTCGTCTGATTGGCGCGCCTCCAGGCTATGTTGGCTATGATGAAGGTGGCGTTTTGACTGAAGCGGTTCGCCGCCGGCCCTATCAAGTTGTGTTATTCGATGAGATCGAAAAAGCGCACCCGGACGTTTTCAACGTGCTGTTGCAAGTGCTTGATGATGGTCGCCTAACTGACGGGCAAGGCCGCACGGTCGATTTCCGCAATACGCTGATCATTATGACGTCAAACCTTGGTGCTGAATATTTGGTTGAGCAAAAAGAAGGCGAATCGGTTGAATTGGTTCGCGGCAAAGTGCTCGACACTGTGCGGGCGAATTTCAGACCTGAGTTCTTGAACCGTGTGGATGAGATCTTGTTGTTCCACCGTTTGGCGCGGTCCGATATGGGTGCGATTGTCGATATTCAGCTGGGCTATTTGCGCAAATTGTTAGTGGATCGCGACATCACGCTTGAGCTTGATGATGTGGCCCGCGAATGGTTGGCAAATGAGGGCTATGACCCTGCTTATGGCGCAAGGCCGCTAAAGCGTGTGATCCAACGTGCGTTGCAAGATGAGTTGGCCGAGAAAGTGCTGGCCGGCGAAATTGTTGACGGGCAGTCTGTGCATGTCAGCGCAACGAATGAGGGTTTGGTGATTGACCCGAACGCTTCGGTAAAAGAAGCGGCTCAATAATCATCCTTTAACTTCAACGATCAGCATGTGCTCAATTCCTTTTTCGGGAGTTGGGCACATGTTGGTTATGAAGAAGTGTTCGTTACTTTGCTCGTTTCGCAACTTCAACTTCGATAAATCCAGGTAAATAATTGGGCGTACAGCCGCGCACCATCGGCTCGTCGGCATAAAGGCCAACTTCTTCACCTAGATCAATAAGCTCCTTGCGATATTGTGGATCATGAACGCCAATCCAACCGGCGGTGAAATTCATCGCCCACTGTACTTCGGGGTCTTCGGACGCCAAGTTGGTTTTTATCTCAGATACGAGTATTTCGGTGTTTTCGGGGGATTTTTGGCCCGTCCAGCGCAATCGAGCTTGGTGATACCAGAATAGCCGTCGCAATGTGGGTGACTTGTGATTGGCCCAAGTTTCAATGAGCGCGGCTGTTTTTTTGGACTTCATCAGCTGGTTGGCCATGAACCATTCCGACAAGCGATTGCGGTTGGCTTCTTCGTGCGAGGCCATATCTGCGACAAAGGCTTCGATTGTTGTTTGGTCCAATGTGGACTTGTCCATGATCAAAACTGCCAGCAAGCGCGGCGTGAATTCACCGGTGTGCCAAAGCTCCAATGCCAGCTCATGATCTTTTTTGATTTTGGCCGCGAGCTTTTTGATGTCGCCCATTTTTGGGTTGTCCATGTCGAGCACATCAAGAATTTCTTTTGCCTTTGCCGACAGCGCCATCTTCATCTCCCGTTTCTGTCCCTTAGGAGAAATTATTGCGCGGGAAAAAGGTGGATGCAAGCTGCGCGAATTTTGTGCGCCTTAGACAGCGCGATATTTCACCACGATAAAGGCAAATAGGAAAATCGCCACAAGGGTGATTACACCACCTAATGCCGCCACGCTTTCTGTAATGCCCAGTTCAAACATTGCGATGCCAGGGACCAAAAGCCACAAGCCAAATGAAGCGACAACGAAATGGGTGATCGCTAGGGGTGAGTTTGCAACCAATGGTTCTACTCGGTAGTAAAGCCCAAACAGCGCGAAGCTGACCCAGCCCACCAGATTAAGGTGGCCATGCACCGGCGCTAGAACAAAGTCCTTTGACCCAGCCATGTAGCCGCCAAGGGCAATGCCGACAATCAAATAGCAAATGGCCGAAAAGAAAAACCAAAAAGACACGCCTCTCATCGTGACCTATTCTCCTGCCGCGCTGGACATTGGTTGTGCAAACTCAACTGGATCTGCGGTTTGTGAAGGGGACGTAGTGGGTGCAAGAAAATGCGCTCCAATATCCTGCACCCAAGCCTTTATGGGTTTCGATTTTTTTATTCGGTTCGCAACCGGTGTTTGCATCGGCCAATGGGCCATCAGACCAGCTTGGCCATAAACGCCAACCTCGGCAATTGACGGTTTGTCGTCAGTCCGCGCAAAGCCTCCTTCGATTAAAAAAGTCTCCAGTGCCAAGACCAATTCTTCGCCAAGTTCGAATATTTTGGCATTGTCATGCCTTGAAATGCCTCGCGCATAAAGTTGCTTTTGGAAGTTGCGCACGACGACTTTGTAGATCAAGGCGTCAAGAATTGGCGGGCTGGTGTCTTTGATCGCTTGGCGTATAAAGCGCAACCCTTCATTCGTGCAAAAAAGCTCCCACTCAAGAATTTGATGCATGCGTTCTTCAAACGCCACTTGCAGGGCATAGGCATTCGCAACTTGCGGTCGGCCCATGTCGCGGGACAAATCGATGTGATGGGTTTTTGCCAAGTGCGCGATAATAACGTTGCTATCTGCTATGATTTTGTCGCCAATCTTTACCCATGGGCTTTTGCCTTTTGGACCCTTACCCGAGTTCATTTCAGTATGAAATTCGTACCGAATATTGTGGGCTTGCATCCAGGTGAGCAATTTCAGCGCAAATGGGCCAGTGGTGGGCAAGCCCCAATCGGGCGCAAAGCCGAACACTTTTATAATGTCTGCCATTGCAATTTTCTCCCACATCATTATTTTACCGTTGGTAAGATAAAAACTTACCATTGGTAAAAAGTCAATAGGCAATAGCAATCTGGCGTGGCGATAGGTGACGGGAGCTTTGATGAGGAAACCGAATAAGCGAGACAAGATCGTTGAAGTTGCTTCTAACATTGTGAAGCAACAAGGGGTGGCCGCGCTTACTTTTGAAGCGGTTGCTAAAGATATGGGCGTCACCAAACAGGCCATAATCTACTATTTTTCGAGCAAGCCGAAATTGCTTGAAGCTATGTTTTTGCCGCATATTGAAGCTGAGGCTGCGGCTGCAATTCAGTGTCTGCAAAGCCTGTCATCTGGAGAAAATGCGGCAGCTGCCTTTTCGCGCGCGATCATCAACTTCCATTTGAGTGATTTGGACCGATTTCGTTCAATGTATTTGGCGCCTCAGCTCGAAGCGCAAAAGGGCATAAAGAGCAAATTGTTGGACGAGGGTTTTGCAGGCCGAGTGCATGAAGTCACGTCCGGGATCTATGATGTGCTTTCAAGTTTCCTGCAAACCGAGATGGGTTTGACATTGGAAGCGGCGCGACGACGCGCTTTTGTGTTGCACACCAATGCTTTGGGGCTGGTGCTTATGCAGTCGCTGGCAGATGCAATCGATGATCCATTAGCGCACGATGTCGAGGAACTTACGGCTTCGCTTGCAGAAATGGTCGCGAGCAAGGTGTGATTGGGTGGACTTGGCAGTTTGCCGCCAAGTCCGAGATTGATTGCAAATCTTACACGCCGTAGTCGCGTGGGGCCGTGAGGTAACGATAGTTTTCCGCTGCGCGCTCCACATAACCCAAGGCTGGGAAATCAAGATGCATGCCGGCAACCATTGTGCGCTCGGCGCTCAGTTGATCGAGCAATTTAGCGCGGGTTTGTTTGGCTTGCTCCATATCGGCATCAAATACGATGCCCCAATCAGGCTCGGCGAATTGGTAGGCTGGTGCGTGCACCAAATCGCCCCAAATCATCAAAGACTGATTGCCGCTGGTGATCCGCAAGCCCATATGACCGGGCGTATGTCCGGGCATCGGCACGGCGGTGACGCCCGGCGCAATTTCGGTTTCTTTGCTCATCGATATCATGTCGCGACCATTGGCGTAGGGCGATAATTGTGCCCGCGCATAGTGAAACATCGGCTGAAAGTCTTCAGGCATCTGAGCCAAAAAACTATCATTGTGGGCGAATGCCCATTCAGCTTCGGACAAAACCAACCCAGCATTGGGGAATAGTCGCTCTCCATTTTGCCCTGTCATGGCTGCAACATGATCTGCATGTGCGTGGGTGAGGAACAGTGTGTCGATTTCGTTCGAATCGATGCCAGCAATCGCTAAGCTATTGTGCCATGCGCCGACCGTTGGGGCGAGGAAGCCCGGCGCGCCAGCGTCCACGGCAATGGTGCGGTCGGCTGTGCGGATGATGAAGCCGTTGATCGCGGTGTTCATGACTTGCGGGTTATGGGTTTTGTAGTTTTGCGTCGCGATTTTGTCGGCCTTGGCTTGATCAAGCTCGGGCATAAAATTAAGTGGCAAAGTTGCATAGCCGTCGGCCAGGGCGATCACTTCAATGTCACCAATAGTGCGGCGGGAGAATTCCGCCATGGGGTGCATTTCAGGCGTTGCAGTTTGAGCGCTTGCGGCGCTGACCAAACTGGTTGCGCCTAATGCTGCGACCGGTGCGGCAGCAAGGCCACCAAGCAGCATACGGCGAGAAAGGCGAGGGCCGTTGTGGGTGTCAGTCATTTTTGGAACCATCCTTGTTGGGTTGTCTTTGGATGGGATGTTAAGTAAAACTTCTAGCTGAGCAATTGAACTGCCCGAAACCTTATAGTTGACATAAGGATATCTTATGAATGTTTTGAATGGTATGCGCTGCCTATTGGCGGCTGCGGATCGCGGATCGTTATCTGGAGCTGCGGCACAGATTGGCGTTAGCCAGCCTGCCATGAGCCAGACCATTTCGGGACTGGAAGCGCATTTTGGCGCCACCCTGATCGTGCGGGGGCATCGCGGCATCTCGCTAACTAATGCGGGGGAGGTGGTTCTTGAACATGGGCGGCGAATGCTTGGCGAACTCGAAAGTGCGCGGGCCCAATTGGATGGGCTGCAAAATGTGATCTCGGGCAAGGTGCGCGTCACCACGGTGCAGGCGCTCGCGCAATCCTATGTTGGAAATGCAATGCTTGAATTGCAAAAGATGCATCCCAAATTGCGTGCCGAACTTATCTCCACCGATGAGGTGGTGGATATTGAAGCTGAAAATATCGATTTTGCGATCCGCGTCGGCTCGCCCGGACATGGCGGCGGCATTGTGCGGCGGATCGGCGAAGTGGAAAGCGTGTTTGTTGCTTCGCCCGGATATCTCGCTGAGGCAGGCTATCCCAACCACCCTGACGACCTGAGCCGCCTCAATTATGTGCAATATCGTGAAGATCGAAAGGTTGGCGACATTTTGTGTAAAGGGCCAGGTGGGGATTTGACCATTCATATTGAACCCGGGTTTTTGGCGCAGCAGCCAAGCTTGCCCATGCGATTGAGATGGGGTTAGGTTTTACCATTTCGCCGCTGTTCTTTGTGGCGAACCAAATTGCTGAGGGCAAATTGGTGGAAGTTTTGCCCGGCATCAGGCCGCATATTGCGCCATTGTTTTTGGTGACCAATGAGCAGGTGCGCGACAGCTTGAAAGCACAAGCCGTGCAAAATGTTCTGTTTGCGCATCTTAGCACCGTGCCCGGCATTCACCTCAGCCCTGATGTTGAGCAAAAAAGAAAGCAGGTGGCGTGATGGTTGAATATTTGGGTCTGATCGCTGTGATAATTATGGTTGGTGCCTATGCACTTGAAGAGCGGCACCCGCTGTTCATTTTGCTATTTGCTGGCGGGTGCGCGCTTGCGGCCTTTTATGCGTTTCTGATTTGGTCGGTGCCGTTTCTAATTGCCGAAGGGATTTGGGCGATTATTGCGCTGGTGCGTTGGCGGCGGCGCGCTGCGGCGCTTGCGAAGTCTTGATGGCGAGATAAAGCGGCAACGCCACTGAAAGCCCAAGGCATGCCCCGGCCAGCAAAGCGGCCCACCAATGGGGCACATTGTTTTGGCGCGCATCGAAATAGCTCCAAATCCAAAACACCAACGTTGCCCACAACACATCAAGCGCGAAGCCTGTGGCGGGGCCATTGGCAAAGACTTGGCTTATAAATAGCGGCAAGTTTACCCCGTGAGTTTGGACGAATGGCATATATTGCGCCCAAGGCAGAACAAGCCCCAACAGCGCAAGCAGAATGTAAAATCTAGAGATGTTCATCGCATTTCCTTTCGTTGCGCTTGTTTTATGTGCGCCATTGAATGGCATCAATTCCGCTGCAAGGAATGAGACTTGTCGCCATCAGCTATCCCGCTTTATATGGGGTTGAGGGATATTGATTTGGGGGCGATCAGAATGGCGAACATAATCGTTGTTGGCGCAGGTATTATTGGTGCGTCCGCCGCCTATCAATTGCAGAAAGGCGGCGCGCATGTGACCATCATTGATGCAGGCGGGGCAAATGCAACTGCTGCTTCATTTGGTTGGATCAATGCCAGCTTTTTCGCCAATAAGAACCATTTTGAGTTGCGGCTTGAAGGCATCAAGGCGTTTAAGCGCTTGC
The DNA here is from genome assembly GCF_030159895.1 of Maritalea porphyrae. Classification (GTDB taxonomy): domain Bacteria; phylum Pseudomonadota; class Alphaproteobacteria; order Rhizobiales; family Devosiaceae; genus Maritalea; species Maritalea porphyrae. The sequence goes on along the minus strand of NZ_BSNI01000002.1, from coordinate 33,571 downwards.
AAAAAGAGCTGCGCATTCCGGTTGATTGGTCGGGCTGCCTTTGTTGGGAAAATGTAGGCGACGCATTTGAAGCGCAGATGAGTGAGCTCAAAGATTTGGGCTATGATGTGCAAGAAATTGATCGGCAAGACTTCAAGCGTCGTGAGCCCCAAGTGGCGAACCCACCAAAGCGTTGCTTGTATTTTGCTGGTGAAGCCGCCGCCGAAAGTCCGCAACTTGCGCAAACCTTGTTAAACGCCGCCATTGAAAACGGGGCAAAGCTGATCAGCGGTGTTCAGGTGCAAGGCTTTGAAACAAAGGGCGAGCGTGTGGTTGGGGTGCAAACGCCGGTTGGCCGCCTCATGGCAGACGAAGTTGTGCTGTGTGCTGGCACGGCAACGCAGCAATTGGCCACCACGTTGAACATTGATATTCCAATGCTGCAGCGTCCCGCCTTGGTGATCAAGACAAGGTCCGTTGCTCCCGCCATCAAACATGTGCTGGTGTCAGAAATTGGCGAAGTGCGCCAATTGCCCAACGGGTCAATTTTGATGCCCGCCGCCGTTGGCCATCAAGGCGATAGTTCAACTGAAATATCGGATGCGCCCGACAAATTGGCCGAAGATGCAATGGACCGACTGCGCGCGCTTTTGCCTTCACTTGAATTGGAATTGGCGCAAACCACTCTGGCCCATCGGCCAGTGCCGGGGGATGGCTTGCCCGCCGTTGGCGCTGTTAGGCCCGGGCTTTATGTGGCGACGCTTCATTCCGGCATCACCCTAGGCGCTTTGATGGGTGAGCTAATTGCCAGTGAAGTGATCAATGGCAGCTCGGCGCAAACCGACAAATGGTTGGGGTCCTATCGGCCCCATCGGTTTTGGTGAGGGGATGTGCTGGTTCAAAGTCAGTTTTGAGCCCTACTACGACACTCGATTTTAGAAGACTATCAACACTTCCGTCCTATAGCGGACATCCGAGTCTAGCAACTAATGAAGGTCAACCATGCGGACAAGGCTAACCTAGCAGACAAACCAGATTCTACTTTCTCGCAAGTTACGTGAGTGCCATTTTCAAGGCGGCCTCACAATGGATTAGAGTTGTGTCAAACACTGGAACATCCACGTTCCCCTGATTGAGAAGCATTCCAACTTCGGTACACCCCAATATCAGGCAATCGGCACCTGTTTCCAACAATCGCCCGGCAATGCTGATATAGGTCGCTTCGCTTTCGTTGGTTGTAATATCTTTGCAAAGCTCTTCGTAAATGATCCGGTGCGTTTCGGCGCGGTCGTCGTCTTGCGGAACGACGGGTTTCAACCCCGCCGCGATCAGTCTGTCGGTATAGAAAGATTGCTCCATCGTGAAAGCGGTGGCCATGAGACCCGGCGCTTTTAACCCCGCCGAATTGATCGCATCAGCGGTCGCGTCGGCGATATGAAGCAAAGGAACATCAACGTCTTGCATCATTTGGTCCGTGAGTTTGTGCATGGTGTTGGTTGCCAGGAGAATAAAGCTGGCTCCGCCATTTTGCAGGGCTTTGGCCTCGGAATTCAGGATGGCACCTGCTGCATCCCAATCGCCGTCCATTTGCAAAGCTTCAATTTGGGCGAAATCAAGAGAGCGGATCAGGAGTTCTGGTGAATGCAACCCACCAAGCTGGTTGCGTGTCAAGTTACAAAGTTCGCGGTAATAGGTCTGTGTAGAGGCTGCTGACATGCCTCCGAGTATTCCGATTGTCTTCACAAGACTATCCAATGTTTCGATTTTTGAAGTAAAAAATGCACCTAACTTGTAAGTTTCAAGTCTCAACGCATCCAAGCAAATAAGAAGTTGTCTGAATAGCCAAGCACTTGGTTCAAGATGCCGCCCTCTCTAGAGAAACCACAAAGTCATTGAGACTATCCTCGTTGAGTTTTGGAGAGAGCAAAACAGTCCGCAACAGTTTTTCATCTCGCCACTGCGATACACTCGCCCAAAGGCTACCATCGTCTTTCAGCCTTTGTTGAATTTCAATCGTGTCTCGTTTGGTCGTGTTCGGCCGTATAACCTGCAAGTTGAGGCCCGGAACATGAGTTGGCGACAAAATAGAACTGTTGCTCAAAATTTCATAAAATGAGCGTGTTAACTTAATCGACCGATCAATTTGTTCCCCAACAGCTTTCGTTCCTATGGCGTGTAAAAGTGCCCATAAAACCATCGCATCGGCAGGACGGCTGCCTTGCACACCCCAGACACCTCGATGAACTTCTCCGGATATGGAATAAGGCATTACCACGCCTAGATTTTCGTCAAAGCGTTTTCGCCCAGATACCAGCACAGCGGCGGATACTCTTGGCACATACATCCACTTCTGCGGGCCGATAACAATTGAATCGGCTGAGGAGAGACCAGCTAAAAAATGGTCATGTGTTTTGCTAAACATCAATGCGCCACCATAAATGGCATCCACGTGGTGCCAAGCACCATATTTGCTGCAGATTTTCGCAATTTCTTCTATACGGTCAATGGACCCATGAATGGTTGTCCCTAACACACTTGTTACGACATTGTGTGCTTGCCGGGGAGCCTTTTTTAAAGCAGCAGATAACTCGTCAACGTCAATCCGACCAGCATCATCACACTTGACAAAATGAACTTGACCGACGGGGACACCAAGAATTAGTGCCGCCTTTTTTAAGGACGCGTGACCAGACTCTGGGAAAAACATATGGACATTACCCCTGTCAATCGTTCCACGGTAACCTCCGATAGCGCAAAACAGTGCCGTTAGGTTGGCAATTGATCCACCACTCGCCCACGTCCCATCCCAATCTGGTCCCAGTTTTAAATGTGTTTTAAACAAATCAATTAAGTCCTCTTCGACCAAACTGGCCAAAGGTGACAACTCGCGAAACAACATGTTTTGATTGAGGGCAGACACCAATGTCTGAGTCATAACTGCGAATGGATGTGGGGCCGTATCCATGTGCCCTGACATTTGCGGAGAATCTAGCCGCGTAGAATTTCGCAATATCTGGCGCCAAAGGACTGAAAGTCCCTTGGCGCCAATCCCATCCAAAGGCACTGGGGGAAAGTCTTCAATCCGGACAGGCATGGGGGTGGTCGGAATGAACAAACTACCGAGAATTGAACTTAGATCGTCCATTAAGACGCCCAATTCATTTTCAGAAGGAAGAAAACCTGTTTCTTTAGTCATGTAAGCTATTACCTTTTCTTCTACTTCGGGGGTCAAGGCTAATCATATATTTCTCAGTCATTAACTGACGCCAAGGTCCACAGACTGGTGGAAGAATAATTGCGGGTGTTGGGGCAAGAATTAGAGCGCTCCAAGTCGCCCCATCACCGGCCACACTACACTTTTTCGGCTCTCTTCGTCGGGCCAACATCGTCTGGCCTCTCTAATAAACTCATCAATTATCCTTCCGTTTCCGGCATCGCGCGCACGACGCATGGCAGACCACGTGTAAATATAAGCAATGAGCTGATTTAGCGACCATTGTCGTGAAATCGACAATTCAGGCATTTCTCTTTCAACGAATGGAAATGCAAGATTTTTGTACCCATTTTCAACATGTTGACGTCCATCGGGCCAGAATGAATGGATATCTTGCCAGTAGAATTTTTCGAAAAGTCGCCCAATATCTCCTTTCATTGTTGGAACACCATAAGTCACCAACGCAATAACAGCATTAGGTCGCGCGATCCGACGCACTTCATTGTAAAACAAATCAAGGTCGAACCAATGCGCGGCTTGTGCGGCCGAGATCAAATCCACAGAATTGTTGGGTAGACTTATTTGTTCAGCAGGCTCCATTTTGTAGGTTACGGTGGCGTGAGAAACAGCAGAATCCAACTGAGTTTGACTAGGATCAGTGGCAGTCACTTTTTGAAATCTATCTCCCAATAAGACAGATAGCTGACCGCTACCACAACCAACGTCTAAAGCGTGGCCCCGCTCAACACAACTTGCCATCAACACGTCCGCAAGCGCCTCGGGATAGGTAGGTCGACTGGTTGAATACAACGCCCCACCTTTAAGGAAGTGGTTTTTGTCTTGCCCCACTTTTTCAACCATCATTCGTCTCCACGATATTTTTGAGACAACCGATCTGCAAAACCTCGATCTTCCAGTGCCTCAATTGCATCTTCCAAGATAGTTCGAAGTGGTGCTTGGATCTCTTGTTCGAGTTCCCAAATTGCATCAGTACGTCGACGCCATTGTTCGATCAACTTCGAACGGAGATTCTTGCCCTTGTTTGTTAATACGACGCTGCGAGAGCGGCTGTCTGTTGTCGGCACTCGTGCTACGAGACCATCCTGCTCCATTAGCTTGACGGCTTGACTTACCGCACCTTGAGTAATGTGCAACTGAGCGCATAGATCGGAAACGGACATGGGCTCCTCATTAAGGACGCGCATAATAGGAGTATACCGAGGCCTAAAATCTAAGCCCTCATTATTGTAGGCGTCCAAAGAACCCCGATCGAGCAAATCGGTAAGATGGCGCAAGAGCTCGCCAAGTCCTGTGTTGTTTGACTGGGTCATAATCTCGATATACATTAGCGCTAATATAAATTCAAGACGAAAGCCATCTCATGAACAATTTCCGACTGAATAGCGCTGTTGCTGAATATGCAACAACTCAATGGCGTAACGATCGCCATCACACGAGCGCTGCAAGTGTATGATAGAACTTACGCTAATATGCGTCGTGTTTTTGGGTGCCGGTTTTATTAAAGGTATAACCGGCATTGGGCTCCCCACCATCTCTGTTGCTATATTGACTTCCTGGGTCGGTCTGGATCAAGCAATTGCCATATCATTGCTACCCTCATTGGCTTCCAACTTGTGGCAAGCAATTGATGGCCGCTCGTTGCTTAAATTAGGCCAACGGCTATGGCCATTTTACTTAGCCTCTATATCTACAGTGTGGCTTGGAACAATAGTGCTTTCCAGCGTCAACCTCAGCATACTTTCAGGAATCTTAGGTTTTGCTCTGGCCATTTACTCTGTATCCAGTCTCACGGGCTCTAAAACTTCTGTTCGGTCCGACACAGAACGGTGGATGGGACCATGTATGGGATTAGCAAACGGCGTACTGACTGGGATGACCGGATCATATGTTGTCCCCGGCGTGATGTACCTGCAATCAATTGATCTTAGCCGCGAAGAACTGGTACAAGCGATGGGCATTCTTTTCACATTGTCGACATTGACGCTCGTAATTGCTTTAGGCGGAACAGGCTTAATCTCACCCTCGAACGCGACAACATCTTTCTTCGCCCTTATCCCTGTAATATTGGGCATGATCACCGGACAAAAAATGCGTGCCTACCTGAAAGAAAGTAGCTTCCGCAATGCGACCATGTTGCTGCTATTGTCAATTGGGATTTACCTAATTGCTGGGGCCTTCAACTAGCATCAGATGCCACACTATCGTGGGCATCTTCCTTCGAGGAGGTTTTTTTTGGATTGCATGCCCTTTGCAATGAAATCGGTGAATTGCAGAACTCGAGCGGTTTGACGCAAGTCTTCGTGAGTTAAGATCCAAATTTCACGACTTGGTGTAACAGAAGCTTGCGGCACGCGTTGCAACGCTGGTTCCGTGTCACCCAAAAAACACGGAAGCATGGTCAATCCTAAACCCAATTTGGCGGCCTCCATTTGGCTCAAAGGGTGAAAAATTTTGTGCCGAACGGGCACGGCAGGAAAATCACTTTCGCGCACCCATTGTGGGTCAGGCGTTTGATCATCCCAACCAATCCAGCTTGCAGCTTCAGGATTGTTCTTCAGGTCATGTGTAGCGAGATATTCTGCCGAAGCGTAAGTCGAAGTTGCATATTTTACGAGACGCCTTCCCACCAAACTATCTGGTGGATCATTGGAAATTCGTATTGCGACATCTGCCTCCCTCCTCGTCAAATTCGCCATTGAGTGTGAAACGATCAACTCCAACTCAATCGCTGGAAACGCTTGAGTGAAGGCAACAAATTCGGGCATCAGAAGTTTTTGTACAAGTGAATCAAAGACTGTTACGCGCAACAGGCCATGAAGCTTTGTATCTCGTCCAGCAACACGACGGTTAACCGCATCAACCTCAGATTCAATCCTTTCTGCAGACCTAATCATCTCCTCGCCAGTAGCGGTCAAGAAGTACCCCGAAGGCATTCGCTCAAAAATGCGCGAACCTAACTTTTTCTCGAATGCATCAATCCGGCGGGAAACCGTTGAGTGGTTCACACTCAATAACCCCGCGGCTCCACGAATTGACCCTTTTTTGGCAACTGCCAAGAAAAATCTTAAATCGTCCCAATCAGTCATGGTGCATTTTAGCACCACCGAAACGCAAGAATCAAGAGTTCCATTCGAAACATGCACCGGACATATTCGTGAAAGAGAAGCACACAGGCCTGAATGTGAAGCTTGAATTAAGGAAACGCATGATGACAAAAGTTTCAATGGGGCGGACCGGCGGAAACGGAAAACTTCTTACAGGTGAGTCAGCCTCACCGCACAATTTTCAAGCTCCAGCATTAGCCAATTATCAATCAACATGTCGCGGAAATCGCGCCTTCTAATAACCCCTATCAACGATCCCAGGTAAACGGAGAAATTATGTTCACGAAGAAAAATCAACTACCTTCCCGGGGCATGACCCGCCGAGCATTGCTTGGTTCATCGGTTACGCTTCCATTGTTGGCAGTGTCTACGGGCATGTTCGCACAAGCGGCACATGCAGGTGAAACTTCGCCCTACGGCGTAAAAATATCCGGCGACTTTCCATTCGAAAAGAAGAGCATTTCTGTCGAAGGCTCGCGGATGTCCTATGTGGATGAAGGCGAAGGCCAACCTGTGTTGTTTCTTCACGGCAATCCGACATCATCCTATCTGTGGCGCAACATTATTCCATATGTCACAGATAGTTACCGCGCCATTGCTCCTGACCTAATCGGTATGGGCGACAGTGACAAGCCAGATATCCCTTACACTTTTGCTGACCACGCCAAATACCTTGACGCCTTTATTGCGGCGCTCGGCCTAAAGGACGTGATCTTAGTTATCCATGACTGGGGATCGGCTTTGGGCATGCGTTATGCGCGCTTAAATCCGGGCAACGTTACAGCCATGGCGTATATGGAGGCTATTGTGCCGCCGGGACTTCCTGCTCCCAACTATGAAGCTCTGGGCGCTGAAAATGGCGAGTTTTTCAGAACACTACGCACCCCAGGTGTTGGCGAACAGATGATTCTGGAAAACAATCTATTCGTCGAGAATGTTCTCCCCGAGTTGGGCGTAATGCGCACAATGAGCGAAGAAGAAATGGCAGCCTATCGCGCGCCTTATCCAACACCAAAAAGTCGCTTGCCAACCCTACAATGGCCGCGTGAAATCCCAATTGGCGGTGTACCCGAGCATACGACCAACGAGATTACGCTGAATGGTGAATGGTTATATTCAAACGAAATCCCAAAACTGTTGTTCTACGCAGACCCAGGCGCGCTAGTCATAGGTCCGGTGGTTGACTATATGAAGGCAAACGTTAAGCAACTTGAAACTCGTTTTGTTGGTGCTGGCATGCACTTCATCCAAGAAGACCATCCACATGTGATAGGTCAAGGACTGGCTGACTGGCTTCGGCGTATATAGCCTTGTGCACGTTTAGAACCCATCCTATGTCTCTTTGGTGGCAATATCGTCACCAAAGAGACAGCAGATCAACAATCGTATGCTGGTGCCGGAAGGGCAATACATGAACCGCTTATTTCCAAACTTGATGGTACAAGATATGGAGCAAACGCTCACGTTTTATCAGAATTTGGGATTTTCCGTCCTGAGCAAAATGCCCGAAGAGAGCCCTGTCTGGGCGTTGGTGGAACTAGATGGGATCAAGATTATGTTTCAATCCAAACCCTCTTTAACAGCCGAATTTCCTCAATTGGCGGATCAACAATCTGGTGGCGCCTTAACGTTGTGGATTAATACCCCAAACGTCAAAAAGTACTTTGAACGTGCATCCATCCAATGCAAGCTTCTAAAGCCATTGGGCGTTACCGACTACAATGGGGCTACCGAGTTTGTGCTCAGAGACCCTGACGGATTTATTCTACATTTCTCGGATTTGGAAATGTAAAGCAATAAGCCTGAGAGGTAAGTGCAGAACTATTTCACATAATGGCTCACGCTGTGTTCGCTCAAAAACTGATCCAAAGGCCTATATTAACTAACTAGCCTTTGGATCAACGTGACAGATCTAAAAGAATGAACTATTTATGGAGATCACCGAGCCCAACAACTGCCTTCACAAATCCTTCGAACTGCTTATCGTCGGCGAATGGTGTCGGATTTGCAATTCCTTTTTGTGTTGCAGGACGAGCCGCAACACGATGCCACCAGTTCTTTAGATTGGTATTCGCATCTAACGGCAAGTTTTTGCAGGCCGGGTGGATTTCACACAACCGAATCCATGGAGCAACCGCCATGTCCGCAATTGTAAATTCGTCGCCGGCCAAGTAATTTTGACCTTCGAGGCGCGTGTTCAAAACACCCATAATGCGGCTGACTTCGGTGTAGTAACGGCCAGTTACGTCCGGAAACTTGTTTCCCCAAGCTGCAGCGAAAACAATATATTGGCCGAACATCGGACCAAGTGAACCCATTTGGAACATCAGCGCTTCAATAGTGGCAACCCGTTTTGCAGGATCGAGTGGCAAGAACTTGCCGGTTTTTTCTGCCAAATAGAGCAAAATGGCCCCCGACTCAGTGACCACCAAGTCGTCGTCGACAAGAACCGGTATTTTCTGGTTAGGATTGAGCGCAGTAAATTCAGCTGTCTGCTGCTCCCCGCCCAGAAACACTTGGTGTGTTTTATAGTCCAACCCCATCTCTTCTAGAGCGATGGATATTTTCAAGCCGTTTGGCGTGGCATCTGTGTAGAGTTCTAGCATTGAATGTTCCTTATCGTGGTGCACAAACATAAGGTCAGTGCGACTGGCTAGAACTTAGGCCCATGTTTGAACGCCTTCTATTCATGAAACTTCAGCAACGGTGGTGCAAATAACGACCAATGGAAAACTGGGACAACATTAGATTCTTCTTGGCGGTTGCCCGCTCTGGCTCCGTTCGCGGCGCTGCACTGGCCCTCCGTGTAACTCACTCAACAGTACTACGTCGAATATCCCAATTGGAGGCGCAACTTGGCGCGCGGCTGTTTGAAAAACTTCCGTCCGGATACGCTCTTACTGGCGCCGGTGAAGAAATCTTCGAACTTTCTGGAACTATGGAAAGCATCTCTTCTCAACTTCAGTCGCGCGTTTTTGCGCGCGATCAAAGTTTGTCAGGATCATTGCGCATTGCATTGCCGCCATCGCTGGCGACAGATCTTTTGATGCCTGATCTAGCAGATTTCACAAAACTACATCCTGCTATAGAAATGCAGGTGAACACTTCCTATCGAGCAGTGAATTTGACGACTCGGCAGGCCGATGTCGCCATAAGGCTGGTCTACGACCAAATGAGCTTGCCACAACACCTCATTGGGTCACGGTTGGAAGACGTCTACCGGGGCGTATATGTCGCCAAATCACTATTGATTTGTGAATATGATGATGTTCGTTGGATCAAAAAGAAAGAAGACGGCGAGTTGCCCAGTTGGGCCGCAGCCATTCAATTAGGCAAGAACAAGCCACCAGTGTTGGTGGACGAACTCTCGTCGCAGGTAGCGGCTGCAAGAGCGGGGCTTGGAGTGACGATCTTACCCTGCTTTGTCGGCGACAGCGATCCCCAACTCGAAAGGTTGTGGGGGAGCTCAGTGGAGTACTATGGAACCATTTGGCTATTAACACTTGACGAAACGCGCAAAACCAAACGCATTAAGGAGTTTATTGAGTTCATAAAGCTACGTATCAAATCCCACAGGGCAGAACTGTCGGGCAACATCTAGCGAATTCTTGGCAAAAGTGGAACATTTGGTCCGTGCGAAACACGATACCGAACTGAAATCCAAATTTGCGTCACGCAGAACGAAACCAATCTTTTCAAAGGCGTTTTTCATCTGAATCTCAGGGTCGCTGGAAAGACTGCCGTCAGCACTTGCTCCGGTAAAGCCTGAGAAAAAAACATGCTGCCCGGAAACCATACCCGGCGACATTTTCCAGTCAACGTAATAAGATTTAAGTTCTTGGGGTACTACTACTTGGCGTTTCATGTTGTTTTCCTATGCAGGCTCTACAGACAGTAAGGCACGAAAATTTGTTAAAGCTCAACGATCAAATGGTCCGTGCGTTTTACATAGTAGTCTGTATTTGGAGGGCTCTTTCAGAACCACGCCGCAGAAGATCATTATCTGGAGGCGATGGCCAAAACAACCACGTTAATTGGCTGGTAAAAGTATAATTTTGCCCACAGTTGATTCCTAATTGCACGCCGACATGCGAACCTGGGCCCATTAACAACAAAGTTGTACGTAACGATTAAAACCAACAAACCTCGCGATCTCGAACGTTTCACATACGGCCATTTCAGAGATCAATTCACTTATGTTGTAAGGTCTCGTCCTTGTCTTTGATGGTTTTAGTCCATCTAGATCCACATAATACTAGTTGAGCGGCAGTGAGAAACCCTATCCATTATAGTCGCACCAAATATTCGCCGGTCGCGAATAGTGCGATTGCATCTATTGCCATACCAAAACATAGAGCACCTATCCCGACATAAAGGGCACCGATCACGGGACGCTTCACACTCTCCCAAATCGGTCGCACAAAGTCTTTTAGTGGTTCGTGTGCATCAAGAAGGTACGCCGCAATAAATGCGAACAAAAGGATTTGACTTACCAACACCCAAATTGAGTGCATAATGATCATCTTTGGGAGACTGGAAGTCTGGCTTGCAATTACCGCAGTCGCGAGGAATGCCGGATCTGGCACAGCTGATAGACTGAACGCGAAACCCGATACAGCCATGCCAAAAACTGAACTGGGGCGCCCAGATTCGCGGCCTTCGGTATTGTCGTGCGTCCGACTCCGCGCTGTGATGTGCGTGAACAACCAATAACCAATCAGCAGGGCGACGGCAATTTCCGCCATAGCCCAACTCGGGTCGTTGGCTTGAGGGACGAGTGGCCTAATCCAGTCGGTGATTTGTCCTCCAAACAGGGAAAACAACACACCAAGCAAGATGGTTCCAAAAAAAGTTGCCAACCCGAACGCTGCGACCTGCCGCTTTTTCACCCCAGACGCTATTCCTGCAAGCAGTAGAGTTAGGCCCATTGGATCTATGCCTGCAATACCAAAAGTGAACACAAGGAGAAAAGACTTCATACAAATAGCCCTTTTTTCAACAAATCGAATTCCATCTTCGCCTATTGGCAGGCTTTTGAACTTGAACTGGAATTTGCAATGCGAACTATGATTTCGCTTCAGGAATAGTTCGCATAATACCGTACAAATACATCAGCATAATCGCTGCCACTCTTGCCTGTTGATGTAAGCGAATCTAAAGTCAATATCAATACTGAACTTTTGGTCACTTTATAGAGGAGCTCCGCGTTGTCACCAAAAAGGAAAATCAAGGGCTCATCGCACGCTAGTCCAGAGCGACGCACAAAAGACTTGCTTGAATCGTCTCGCATCTGCTTTGCAAAAGAAGGATATGCAGGCGCTACCATCGAAAAGATCGCATCCCGAGCCGGTTTGTCAAAAGGATCGATCTACAGGTTCTTCAAGTCAAAAGACGAAATATTGCTTGCGCTTCTTGACGCACATGAGGCTGAGTTTGCGGCCCGTTGGGAGCACCTACAACCCGAGTGCACCTCAATAATTGACGCTATACGAAGTAGGGTCAGGCTATTGCTTGTGATGTCTATTGAGCAAGGGAATATGGAACGTGTTTGGATTGAGTTCTTACAACAAGAGGCATCCAAAGAAAAGTTTGCGGAAATTATCGCTCTAAGTCGCAAAGAACTAGTCCTACTGATCACAAAAGGCATCCAGGCTGGAGAGTTAAAGAACAACGCCGTCGACGTTTTGGCCGACTTTCTTCTGGCTACACTGGAAGGACTGATCGTTTTGGCTCAAGTCGATCCTGAGTTTGATCCACTACAGCGTTTTGATCGAATCTGGCCATTGTTAGAAACGACAATTTCGCCGGACCGCAAATTGCATTAACCCGCGATACGAGCTTTGGCGTTCGACGTGGCGTTCATCTTCTAAGCTGCCATCGCAGAAAAACTGATATCGCTGTCAATATCATGGAGCCATTTTTTCTCACGATTGGGTTCACGTTGCAGGTCGAAGCCTACACACCCAATACGTCAATATAAGTTGGCGATGTTCTTGCATTACAAGGGCACTCCTAACCCTACCTTTTTCCGACCCATGACCACGGAGGTTCGAAAGCGCCGCACATTCGTATCTTCAAAGAACAAGCGCTGGGTCATCTCTTCAAATTCGTCCATGTCTTTCGCCGTACAAATGAGGCAAAAGTCTGCGTCACCAGTTACATAGTAACACTGTTGAACAAGCGGCTCATTCACTGCTCGGCGCACAAATATGTCAATTTGATCTCGCCGTTCTCTTTCCAATTCGACAAGAATAACGAAGCTCATGCTTTGACCAACCTTTATAGGGTCGACTACGGCTATTTCGCGAACAATGACGCCTGTGTCCCGAAGCGCTTTTACTCGCCTTTGAACAGTGGCTGACGACAGACCCGTTATATGAGCCAATTGTTCCAAGCTTGTTCGAGCATTCTCTTGAAGAGTATTGATAATAACAACGTCGGCTTGATCAAGTTTCATCCACATTTTCCATCAAGAAATGAAATACTTTCTCATTCTATGTCATTATTTGATCAATTCCAATCAACAAGTTGCGCTATGCTATGAATATGAAAAAAATATCATTTGAGCTATCGCACGAACTTCCAGTACGCTTACTTAAACGGTGCCCCGTGTATGCGCCGTCGCCACTCGTACATAAGACCCTAGGGCATCGCCGCATTCTCGTGAAGGATGAAACACATCGTATGGGTCTTGGCGCATTCAAAGCGCTAGGTGGTGTCTATGCGGTTGCACAACTCATGTTGACGAAGAACGGCACACTTACGACATCCTCTGACAAGTTGCGCGAAGAAACAGAAAAAATGACATTCGTTTGCGCGAGTGCCGGAAACCATGGTATGGCCGTGGCGGCTGGCGCGCGTATTTTTGGCGCACACGCTCGCATTCACCTTGCTAAGACAGTGCCTCAGGCCTTTGTATCAAGGTTGGAAGCACAGCAGGCACAAGTTATTCGATCAGGCGACACCTACGAGGAAAGCGTTCAGATTGCCATCAAAGATGCTGCCGAAAACAACTATATCCACTTAGCTGACGGCTCGTGGCAGGGATATACAGAACCACCACGGCTAGTGATGGAAGGGTACACCGTCATTGCAGAAGAAATGAGAGCTGCGTTCGCAATGAACGGCGAATGGCCAACACATGTGTTCTTGCAAGCAGGGGTGGGAGGGCTAGCGGCCGCCATCGCCTATATGATCCGGAAGAACTGGTCTAAACAACCGGAGATCATAGTCGTTGAACCCGATGAAGCGCCATGCCTAAAGACCAGTGTTGAAACGGGCGAGCTTACTACGGTCGATGGTGCTGTCTCGAATATGGGTCGTCTGGATTGCAAAACGCCGTCGATGCTTGCTTTTGAGGTGTTGAAAGCTATGGCAGACCGTTTTGTCGTCATCTCTGATGCTAAAGCCGCTGAAGCTCAAAACTTACTCAACGAACTCGGCTTGCCAACTACGCCATCAGGCGCCGCAGGACTAGCGGGGCTCAATGCCGCCGCTTTGCCAGTGGATGCCAAACCATTGATTATAGTAACTGAGGGACAAGTATGATGATTTCTCTGGAATATATTTATAGGTATCCTATCAAAGGTTTCCCCGGCGAACGCCTAGAAGATGCAAGGCTCAACTTGGCGGAAGGTATAGTTGGTGACAGAAAAATTGGCGTCGGGAGTGGTGCCATGGCAGTCAACCAAAGCGGCGAATGGACGCCCTGCCAAGCATTTCAACGCATGACCATCCGGCCCGACCTAACCACGTTTCAGGTCGATCGGCACGATCACATTTTGACGTTGACGGCCCCAAGCGGACGCTCGGAAACCATCGACGCAGACACAAAACAAGTTGAAGCTGGAAATCCAACAGTTGGCGACCAATTGCCCGTCTACCGAGCGAATGGCAACAAAGGATACTGGGATCATCCAGATGCCGCCCTGTCGATCATAAACCTCTCAACAGTTGATGCCATCTCACAGGTGATCGGACAAACTATTGATCCACTGAGGTTTCGTGCAAACATTTATATCCGCGCAAAACCGTGGTCAGAATTTCAATGGCTCGGATCACAGCTTAGTCTTGGCGAGGCAGAACTGGACGTAATCCGACCGATTGATCGATGCAAAACGACATCTGTTAACGTCAAAACAGGAGTAGCTGACCTAAACATGCCCGCACTTCTCGTGCGCCATTTTGGGCACCTGTATTGCGGGGTATACGCGTCCGTCAAAAAGTCTGGCACTATCGTTCCTGGTGCAAGTGTTAAGATCACTGGCAAGTCAGAGGACCGCATAATTGAGGCGGCCGCCAATGCCATCACCGCGCCAGCTTTGCCCGACTGGCCGCGTCCTATGCGGGTATCAAGAACGGTTGAGGAAGCAACAGACATTCGCTCGATCTGGCTAGAGGATCCACTTGCAAAAACTGGATCCCTGTCCAATTTTAAAGCGGGACAATACATTCGTATCCATAACCTTGCCCAAACACATACTTGGCGGAGCTACACAGTTTCTGCTGTTGATGGAAGCAGGCTTCGCATCACTGTAAAACGCGATGCGGGTGTTGGCTCACAAGCGATGCATAGCTTCAATGTTGGTGACAATTTGACAGTCAGTGGGCCATTTGGCGAGGCAACGCTGAGCGGGAAGAGCAAAGCACATCATTTCTTAACAGCTGGGATTGGCATTACCCCAACTGTCGCAAAACTACGCTATCTCTACGCACAAGGTTTTGTTGGCAAAGTTCGCGTCACACATGTCGCACGAACAGCTTCTGAGCTAGCTCTTTGGGATGACGTCGTGGACGCCGCGAAAAGACTCTCTGGCTCTTCGCTTGAGCTCCATTTAACCAAAAATGTAGGGGACACGGTTGGCGCTAAACTTGGTCGTCCTGATCCCAGCAAGCTTGCTGAATACGCCAAAAGCGACAAGGCGGATGTGCATATTTGCGGCCCAACTACATTTGTGAATTCAGTTATGGCGGCACTGGGATCCATCGACTTTGATGAAGAAAAGATATTTTTAGACACGTTTAGCTCGCCTAGTGTCGAGACAGAAATGCGTCCTATACCCGCCTCGGAGCCAATTAGGGTAACACTTCAAAAGTCAGACATCACAGAGAACTGGACCCCAGCTGACGGTACGCTCTTGGACTTTGCCGAGGCGCGTGGCGTGGTAATCTCATCAAATTGTCGCGCAGGTCTTTGCAAATCGTGTTCTTGCAAAATCTTGTCTGGTTCAGCAACACGCTTGGTTGGCGAAGAAGGAAACGATCGACGTCAAACTCTTGTTTGTTCCAGCATACCCTCGGAATCAATAATCTTGGAAGTATAGTTTCGAATGCATTATGTGTCGAACGTCGCAGCATGCTGGCCAATGGTCACATTTTAGACCAAAGTGTCGTTTGTCCTCTTAGAGAAACACGCCCATGTTGGGGCGATCATTCAAACACCATCGATCGGTCAATGTTCTTCTCGGTAACCGCTTTAGCGGCTGTGGAACGTGACACGTTTTTGACTCAGGTAGTCAGCAAAACCAAGGCAAATGGCCGGAGCTCACTTTACAATTCTGACCCAAACGTCAAGCATTTCTGACCGAAATTGAAAAACAGCGCGTATTTCCAAAAGACTGCTCCGAGCCCAACCCAGTCATTCGATTTGGAATAGTTCGGACGAAGTTTTCCCAAATGCGGACATTCATCAAACGTCAATTGTAACCAGGGGTTCAACCTCCAAACCACCATTTTGCGGTTCGCAGATTTCTAAGACGTTTTCACTTAAGTTCTTAGCATGCAATATCATGAAACAAATTCCTCGCACTTGAAAAATACAAGGCAAGGCACAAGATAGTGTTTATAGGTTGCAAGCCTTTGCGGAGGGCTATTGATGGAAGGTGTCTGGGAATATTTTGGAAACTACTTTTTTGAAGTTGCATCCTTGTCAATCGCTTTTGGCGCCCTCGTTTATGCGGTGCTCGCATTCCATGTTGCTAAAACGGCAACTAAGGCAGCGGAAGCATCAGATTTAGTATCGTTCAATCTGAAGGCAGGTGAAGTAATGGCAAGGGCAGAACAGAGTTTTTTGTCACTGCAAAAAGCCTGCCACGATTTGCGGCTTCAGTGGGAAAACCACCACCGTCACCACACACCAAATTTGGGAGCTTATGAATCCCGCCAAGAAGACACGCGCCACATCATTGAAGTCGAAGTTGAAGGGCGAAAATTACTCATGATGCTCAAACACGAAATGGACAGTTTGAGCGTAGATACTCTCAAGGATTTCATTCAAAATGCAAACCAAACGACTACAAAAATCGAGCGGCTTGCTCTCCAGCTAACTCCTCCAAAACAGCTTTTCGCATGATACAGACGAGGGCTGATCGTTTCGACAGGTCGCAAACCTTTTAGTACATTTCTAGACCACTGGTATGAAGATTGCTAATGGCTCAGCGCCAAAGTGGTTAACTACGAGATCATGTTCAAAAGTGCTCGTTCAAGTGGCGCATTTTTGCCTTGGAAGCTTGCAATCATTGCCTGCATGAAAATGTCAGGAACAATTTGGTCTTCGTTCATGGTGAAGCCTGAATTGTTTAGAAGAATATCAAGCAGCGTAAGCTGGCAGCGCCCATTACCCTCTCTGAAGGGGTGAATAGCGTTGATTTCAGCGATGTAGAATGCCGCGCGCTCGGCAAAGTGTTTTGAGTTAGTAAGCCCAACTAAATGGTCTTCATTGGCGAGCTGTCTAAAAATATTAGTCATTTCGCCATCAATATGCTCGGGAAAGCAAAACCAGTTTCCACCTTTCCCGGTCCTGATTTCGCGGGATTGGCCAGCCCAGTCATACACATCTTGGAAAAAATGATGATGAATGCGCTTCTAATGCACGTAGTCGAGGTTGCCAGCGGGTAGCGGTTCTTCCGCCCGCGTCAAATACATTAGTTGCTCAAATTGATCGAGCTCATCCTGATCGCGAAGGCCGACCTTGTTTTTAAGAACTTGTGTACCCGGATAGCAAAGAGGATCGTCGGTTGCGTTATAGCGACTCATTAACCCTGCTTGGTGGCAAACGAACTAATGATTTCTTTGCGCAAGGCATCACCATGGAACCCGCGGCGTTCCAGCTTATTAATCAACTTTCTGGACTTCGAATTCAAAGACATACCTTCGACCAATGCGAATTTCGAAGCTTTCGCCTTGCCAAGACTCGTTTGAACGAACTGGCTTGTAGTTGCTTTGTTCTGTGGGTTTATGATTTTGCTCATATAAAAATATTACCACGAATTTCCCGTCAAAAGCAAAGGGATTAGCTTCATCCTGCACCCAATTTGCTAATTTGCGAGCTTGGTGAGACAATGAAATGCTGAAAGTTTGAGTGCTGCGGTAGGAGGGTATGGTGAAAAGGGCTTGTCATGTCTATTTCATCAAATCTACCAATGGTCATTCCTTCCAACAGAGCTTGGAACCGTGGTCGAATAATCGGCCAAAAGAGACCACTTCAACCAAAGCATGTTTGGGCAATTCGCGTTCGACTTGAAATTGCAAAGTCATTTCGAGATTTGGCGCTGTTTAACACGGCAATCGATAGCAAGCTGCGTGGATGTGATCTCGTCAGCATGAGGGTATCTGATGTATACGCCGCTGGTTCTATAAAAGAGCGCGCATCGGTCCTGCAACAAAAAACAAACACTCCAGTTCGGTTTGAATTAACTGCAGGCACTAGAGCATCTCTAAAGGCGTGGGTTGATCATCCCAAAATGAGCGGACACAGCTTTCTTTGGCCTGGACGATTTCATGATCGACCCCATATTTCAACCCGACAATATGCCCGGTTGCTCAAAGGCTGGGTTCAATCAATTGGTTTGGAACCAAGTGCCTATGGGACGCACTCAATGAGGCGAACTAAGGTCGCGCAAATCTATAAGAAGACCGGCAACCTAAGAGCTGTGCAGTTGCTTCTGGGCCATACAAAGATGGACAGCACTGTGCGTTATCTTGGCGTTGATCTGGAAGACGCTCTGTCGATTTCTGAGAGTGTCGAAATTTAGCTCGTTGACAAGGTCGATCGTGGGGATCGACCTACTCGGCTGTTTAGCTTTTACTCAATTTCGGGTATGGCAAATGCAGACCTCCAAAGTTAATATTGCTCGGAACTCTATTAAACTTGCCATTGCAGACAATGCAGTTATTGCGTCGGTCTCTGTTACCTACCTTATCTGAATTGACTTAGCGTATCTGGCGAGCTTGAACTTGTGCAAACATTATTTGCCGCCCCCTTGGTCAAAGAGCTTCATCCGGTAGAAAGAGGGCAGCAGGCGACTTATCTCCGAAGAGATGATCCTTGCGCTTCTTTTGCCATTTTTCGATGCGGCGTCCGATCTCACGAAGAACTGTCGGAAAGAATGCGCGACAGATATCGCTCTCTGCTCCCATTGTCTCCGTCCAGATATCAAAACGCAGATCGACGATCTTGGTTAGCAGCACTGAAGCTTGCCAGAACTCCAAGGGTGTTTTGGCCGCCCTCATTTGCTCATACCACGACCGTGCCCAGAGATTGCGCTGATAGGAATCGCTCGCAGCCTTTTGTGCGATGCCGATGTAGCCCTGCGCGCCATCGAAGCGCGCAAGGACGCTAATTGCGTGAGGGCTCTCATCGCAAAAGCCCGCCAGGGTCAGTGCCATGCATGTATCGGCAGGTTGCCCGCTTGCTAGCAATTCATCGATCGTTTCGTCAACAATTTTGGCCCTGCCAGATAGGTAGGCAGCAAACACTTCGAGCGCGATCGTCCTATCATCCCGCCGTGTAACTAGGCGACGCTTGCAGATATCTCTGAGTGGTGGCTCGTCAGCGTTGGCCCATAGAGAAAGGCACTCTGCAGGCACTTTCGCGACGCCTTGGACGCGGTTGATCGTGGGCTCAACGCCCATTAACCGGGTCAGCAGTTTCTCCGCGTCGGCTTCCTTAGCGAGTGTGACTGCAAGTTGGACTGCCACATGATGGAGATGGCGCAACTGGGCATCTGATGCCGCGTTAAACATCCCAATCCAACGCCTACCCGCAGTTTCGTCAGCGTCAACGAGCGCTTTCACACCGCCTAGGGTCAAATCAGTGAGAACGAGATTGGCCTCCGCCGTTGTGAGCTCCCTTGTGAAGCAATCGTAGGAACGTGCCATGCGATCTTGGCGCGCATCGAACTGCTCACTACTTTCACCCAGACGGTCGAGCCGATCTCTTATGTCCTGACTGGGGGGCGGATCGTTTAGTGAGATGATTGGTGGGCTCGCGCTTGCCGCATTCGGCGTTGACGTCGCCATCTCAGGCAGATTGGAAGTCTGCGTGTAGCCAAGCGCCTTGACGATGGCTTCGTCGACGCGCTTTGCAATTACCTTCGAGGCCGCCGAGCCGAGCGCCTGTGCGGCAAAGCCATAATAATCGAGGTCTATGCGATCAAGAGCCTCTTCAAGCGCAACTAGACCGCACTTTGCTGCTTCAAGAAGCGCAGAGGAGCCGTACCACCGTTCAAAGGTCTGCTTACCGGCGCGCAATGGCCTTGCATCCCACCCACTCTCGACGACCGTCTTCAGCAGCTCCTGATCGCCGCTGGCAGCAGCAGCCCCGAGGGCTTGAGTCCGCACTCCTGCATCACCTGACTTGAGTAACTCCCCGATGATGGAGCGTGACCGCAATGATAGGATGGGCCTCGAATACCGAATGGCTGCAAGAACGGAGCTTTGCTTGTCTGTATCCGTTGATTGGAGAACACGCTCAAGCACGCGCTCGGCGGCCGACTCTGATGCAGGAAGTAGCGCATCTAGGATATCGAGGAGAACCGTGTTTCCTTCGATGCTAGCGATTGCTTCAAGTTGCTCTTCTGCAGGAAGGTGGGCGATCGCAGTGAAGACAGAGTACTGAGCGGTGAGCCACTCGTCGCGTTCATCTCGCTGACTATCAAATGTCGCCGTGCTGGCTTGACCCGCTTTGAGAATGTCCCGTGCCTGTTGACCCGTTAGTGCTGCACTGTGCTCGAGCAGGGTAAGAGCGCCCTGTCGGCGAGCAATACCCGCTCTCGTTAGGATGTCATCAGCCAAAGCTCGATGCGCAATGACAGCGTCATCGAGATGAAAGCGTGTTACCCCCGTCCTTGCCATGTCAAAGAAGTGGTCTACCGAGCTGTGCCCCATATGGTTTGCAAGTTTGGATGGATCAATGGCGCGATACTGCTGCGCTGTTGCGTCCACGTTGTCTGGCTTCGTTGTGCTGGGATCGCAGGGATCGACCGCGCAGTAATCTGTAATGCGCGACCATCCAGGGAACTTCTCTCGATCTCGCGTGAGCCATTCGGCGAGTTCTTCCGCTCGTTTCGCGTCTGCTAAGTCACCTGTTGCGCGCAGAATTTCAACAGTCGCCCACTTCCCAACGGTTGATGAGTTATCGCCCGCAAAAGTCGATATCCCCTTGAGAAGGGCTGCCCTCGTCTCTTTCCAATCTGCGCGATTAAACCGAATGAGTTGTCTAAACTCCCTATCGGGCGCGTGAATGGCAGGGCCTAGTGCGCCGGAGAAGCTCCACCTTACTAGATCATCTGCAAAGCCTTCTAGGGTCTTGCCCGCGAGCAGAAAAAAGGCCAGTCGATGTAGCGTGTCGAAATGCCATCGGTCCGAATGATGTAGGTTTTCGTCCCGATACTTTTTCTCGATATAAGTTAGGCCGTTGACCTTCTTGTCGATCTCCGCCTGACGCTTGTTCCGTTCCTCGGTGACTTCCTTCTCAGCGTCGCGGCCTGGTGACTTGAACATCATCCGCTCGGGGGCGAGCGAGTAGTAGGCAAGCCAACGTCGCACGGCGTCTGAGATCGCGTCCCATACCGTTGGGTTATCGCGATGATTATGAAGTGCGTAGAGTAGCCAATCGGCGTTTTGCACGTGAGATTTGCTCATGTGGACGTTCTGAGCTGCGGTGAGAAACGACGGGGCTGCAGTCCGGACCAGGACTGCAAATGCCTCAGAGTCGTCGTTAGGTAAATTCTGCAACGAGACGAATTGTTCGATAAGCGCTGACCTTACCTCGAGGCTCGCCTCTTCATCGAGGCAAGCGATCTGTGTAGCGAGAAAGACGATGCTTGCTGCTTCATCAAGCGCAGTGATCGGCTCAAGGATGATCGCAAGCCGATCTCGTGGGTCACGTTTGTTGCGAAGCTCCTTCTCAAGGGCGTCAATAAGAGAAAGCGCTAGCCCGAGGTTGAGGCCATCTTGTTTGATCTCATATTGCAGACTGCCTTTGACGGGCACGAAAAAGCGAGACGACGCCACATCTTGAAGTCCGTGGTGGTTCTTCGAGTTAAAGACACGAAGGTCATCGGTTTCCTGCCTCTGCGCTCGTGCCAGCGTTTCATTTGCGAGCGATTTTAGGAGCTCGGCGTACTCTGGACCGGATATAGGCTCGGCACCTGTCTTCTGAGTCTTGCGGAGGTGCTCAAACAGGAGACGGCCAACACTTAGTTGATCGATTGTTTCGACATCGTTTTCGCTAAGAAGGTCGATTGCGATTCCCAATATTCTGGGGTTGCGAAGCGATTGAAGAACGTCTTGTTTCACCTTCTTGGCATCGATCCCTCGGCCCTGAAGGATGTCTTTCACCTCGGCCACGGTCCATTGATTGACCGGCACTTCAACAACCTTGCAGGCAAGGCTGCTTTTTAGGTGCGCCCAGTGTGTGAGCCTTGTGGAAATGACGAGGCATCCGCCGATCTTCGCAAGCTCAGAAGCAGCGTGATCCAAACGTCTAGACCAGTCAGCCTTCAAGGGCTGATTAAGTCCATCGAAGACCATCGTAACGCGAACGTTCTTAGGTGGCAGATTAGCACGCCATCCTCTAATCCGTCGACACCATCTTTGTGTTGCGCGGTCGGAGCGTTGCCCTCCCGTTTCTTGAATCAGCTTATTGATGAGGAAGGACTCAAAATCCCCGGTCGCCTTTGGCGAAAGCAGTTCTTCTGCGGGGCAGATAATGAGAATGGAAGATGGGTCGCGAGAGAGCCACGCAGACGCTGTGAGCCAAGACTTACCAACACCTTCATCGCCAATAACGGCGTAAATCTCTGCTGTAGGCTGCCCCGTGAAGGCGTTCGCTAGCTGCGCTTCTAAGGGGCGCGAAATTCCTGCGAGTGCCGACGTATCGCGAGGTGCAAGTGGCTGACCAAACGCGGCACGCGCGGACACTCGACTTGAAAGTGTGGTTATCAAACGCTCTCGATTGCGACCCCGTGCCTGACCTAGCCCTGCTTCTTCAGCTGACAGGGCGTCACGTAGGGTTTCAAGTCGTGCTGGCAAGTCAGGATGTTTCGCGAAATGATCGATCGCGTGGAGCGCGTCCTTTATTAGGTGTGCTTTTGGTTTTCCCTTCAAATTATCGCGGATGAAGTCCTTTGCCTTCTGATTAGCGTGGGCGATCGCGACAAGGAGCGCACCAAGATCATTGTGGTTCCAATCGAGGAGAACTGCACCTATCCCTAGCCGCTCGCACACCACGCGCATTTCGGTTGCGGTCTGCGCTGCGACCTCACACGTGGCACCAAGTACCCAAAGGTCCAATTGGCCCGCATCATCCTTGATAAGATCAAATAGTTTAGCGGTGATCTCAGAAGTCTTTGGGCTCTTACGGTAGCGCTTGCCTTCGAAGTAGGTAGCCCCACCGTCAAACGCACTGTCTCCGTCGCGCCCACGTTGGGATCCAGATTTGGCAAGGCGAAATGACTGGCCCGTAACAGAAGATAGCACGATGCCGAGCAGCCCCTCAAAACCATTGGGTCCCGAGTGATAAAGCGCCAAGAGCGCACTACGTAAATTGTCAGAATGTTTGTTATCTACACTGTTCATAATTAAAGAATAAATATTTCTATGTGTTATATCCTATATTGTTTTAGTATTTTGCAATCAAACTACCTAATTTTGTATTTGACTGCTGGCTGTGTCGTCTTTGTCCTGCAGACAGGCCGCGTCAGAGAATAGCGGAGATTAACCGCCACGCAGCGTTCAAAACCGATGAGTGTAAAACACCGTGCTACTATTCAAATGTGTTTGCTCTGGGTTCTTATTGCTGCGTTTAGAACAAAATCCCAACAGTGCACATTAAGTAGTTTGGTTTTTGACGCGTATCAAGAAGTCCGTATCTACTGTTACTCCGGCGTTCAAGAGGACTTCGCAGACAGCATTCCAAGCAGGATAGTTGGATAGCTGTGCAGCTTTTCTCCCGATCGAAAGCACGCGCCGCCCAATGCCGAGTTCGTTCCAAAAGCGATTATTCGCTTCCTTGGCCCATCGCTCTGCAGCGGCCGCGAGCGGAACTTCTGCGGTGATTGGCTCCAGGCATTCGAGAATATTTAAAAACAAGTATGCGATCGTAGGGCATGATGGCGCTTCCCCAGTGATCTCAAGCAACAGCGGGATGAAGGGCGTCAATTCGGGATCAGCCAAACCCTTCGTGTAAGCTTGGCCCTCACCAAACCCATAGCTCACCCGCATGAAAAAGGCGCTGATGAGCTCCTTGAGATGGATTTCCATGCCGTCGCTTGTCGACCACAAATGACTGCGCCAGTGACGTGTTTGCTTGAGACGCGGCCAAAGAGCCTCGCGTACCGACAACAGATAGGCTCGATCTTCCGCATCACCTTCGATCAGACGAAGATCGCTTTGCACGATGAGTGCCGCGGCAGCGTCGATGAACGCTTCATCGGAGAAAGCTGTTACAATGTCGAATACCAACGCTTGGCGTGTATCGTCTTCCCAGTCGCGGGCATGCGCCGCTGCATAGTCCATCAGGCCTCGCGTCCAAACGCGCTCGATATCGCTATCGTCTTCGCCATCCTCGCCTGGCCCGTTCGTCTCTATGAGCCAGTCCCGATTGGCGCGCATAAGCGCTTGCGACATCGTTCCAGCATTTGGGCCGAGATGTTCGAGCGTGCGAAGCCACGCCGTTCCGGCTTTTTCGTCGAAGTAGTAGTCAGGCCATTGCGGTTCGCGTGGAGCAGGCTTCTTGGCACTGCTCCTACCGCCGATCGTCAAAGTCCTTTTTGCACGCCTCGGTCGTCGCGACGGCGGGGTAGGCCAGTCAGGCTCTGCACCACCCCCCCGCCATAGCCGCTCTGCCTCGATCGCGGAGGAAAGACGCAACTTCAGATCTGCGCGTCGCGTCTCATATGCGGACTCGTCCTCCTCATAGTTTGCGCGACGGGGAACCCAGCAGGCTAAGAGGGCTAAACGACAAATCGAGATCCGGGCTTTCTCTTCAATCTTACCGACAGCAGATTGGTGTCTCAGGAAGACAGGCGCTGCGCTCGCAACGAACTCACCAACGGACTGCAAGAGGCGATCTGTATCTGCCTCATCACCGGTAGCGGCTGCGAGATAGAGACACCCAGCGATCGCCAGCGACCTCTCATCGTACATGATATCGTCTCGCGGCCATGCTCTCGATGGATCCTCGGTGTGCAGAGCCTGGTCGAAGGTCGATGCAAGTTCACGTCGCCGTCGCGCAACGTCTTCGGGCGCGCCAAAGCGGGCGACGAATGCTGCTGCCGCAATGCGCGCAAGCCAAGGGTCGTCTGGGTCATGCGAAGCGTCGCGGTTCTCGCCCGGCACGGTTGTAATCGTCTCTTCCAGGATCGTTTCCGCGTCAGCAACGCTGACGCTGACGGACTTCGTCTCGTCATCCATCGCCATGCGAACCGCCAGAGAACGGGTGAACGCTGACTGCTCCGCACTCGCTTTCGCTGCCCCTTGTTCCAGCCACTTCTTCTGTCCAGGGGGCCATTCGTAGACCCATCCTTCGCGTTCCTCGCCCGCCGCGTCCCTCTCCTTGACCCGCTTGTAACTGCCCCGTGACAAGAGGCGGAGCGCATGGGACGCCATGAATTCAGGCGAACTCCATTCGACAGCGTCCTGCATCCACGGTCCAAGCCGCCTCACGGCCACATCGAGCCGCTCCTGCAGCACGGCAAGCTCTTGCTCAGAATTTCTGAAGACGAGCTGAGGAATGACGTCGTGCAGCGCAAGGCTTCTTGACACACGGTTCGCCAGATCTTCTTCGACAGATCGGTCGGATGCTGGGGCCGACCGCCAGGCGCTGCCGAGCAGCCCCCCTCCCATAGAATCAACCCGGTCGATGTTGGCTCGGCCAGCGTCCAACGCTAATGTTTCCGGCGACGCGAGAAGATCTCGCAGGATTTTTCCGTCTAGCGATGAATGAGACAAGACGAGGTCGACAACAACGAGCCATAGCGCACCGAGGATCGGTCCCTCACCGATCACTTCGCCAATCACCAGTTCAAGCGTCTCGCCGTCGTCAAGTCTGCGATGCGCCCAATGTTCTAGCGCCAAGAATGCCTTGGACAGCATTGCTGATGGTGTGCGTCCACGCGACCAGCCATAGCTGAAAGACGCCGCAATCCTACGTGTCTTGCCCATAAACTCTAAAGAGAAATGGGGATCATCATCCTCAGGAGCGCACGCGCGCACTGTCAGCTCTCTAATGAAGGACGTACCTGTGGCGGGCGCCGCCTGAAAAATTTCTGTGAATACGCTCATGCCGCATCGGCCGAGTACAAACGGACTGTCGACGCGCGACAATGCAAAAGAGCGGCGACGCCTTGGCCTCCAATGATGTTCGTCTTCATCTTCGTCGTCTTCGGTTGCGCGCAGGAGGGCATCCGCAAATTCGGCAGGTGCTGCACCCGCCAACCGCCCGGGAAATTCGAGAATCTGGCTCATCGCTGCTTCCGGGCGCTTCGAATTTTTGACAGCGTTCAAATAGCGAACTGCGGCGTCTGGCGAGAACGGCGCCCAGAGCGCAAGTTGTAGTCGAGCTGTTTCAAGAGCGTCGCCAGTGACCGCATAGCTTATCTCCGGGAGGGGATCTCCATACCGAGGCAGCGGGCGGTCTCTGTGCTCGATGTCCGCGACCAGAATGTCAGCAAGGCGATCCAGCAAGACTGGCGTCACGGTCTTTTCGCCAAACGCTGCAAGAACCAGCCAGTTTTGGAAAAGGTCAACGACTGCGGACAAAGCATCTGGCTTCAAACGGTCGAAGCGCCGCAGACACCACAAGATGAGAGGCATCCACTCCGGTCCCTTTGGAATCGTGATGCCTTCCGGAAATTCAGCTCCGTCTGGCAAGACTTCACGAAAAAGGGGCGCTGCGTACTGGGTATGCGATGCGATGAAACGCCTGACGAGTTGAGCCGCCCGGCGCCCCTTATCCGCCAGAAGATGCGCATCGTGTCGATCGAACAGAGTGTCTGCGCGCTCCGATCGGATTAGCGCCAACAATGCAAGGCTCGCCCATCCCAGGGCGACGCCTTCCCCCTCCAGTCGCGCGAGCAGTTGTGGCCAAGCCTCGTCTGAACCGCTTTCAGCAAGCATCCGGCACGCGAGTTCAAACCCACGGGTCATCCAGAAAGGTGGCGGCGCGTCAAAGGGCAGACCGTCCATCACGTCGGGATCATCCGATAGGACGCAGGCGACCGCCCAGTCCGTAAACAGATCATGCCTGAAGCGAACCCGGTCCGACTGGATTTCGACAAGCACTCCGTCCGCAATCAATCCCGCAACAGCCTGCGCGTCCTGTCCCGCGACATCGACTAGACCGGCGCCTTCGATAAGGCCCTTTCCCACTGCGTAAATCACCCGCTTGCGTGAACGAGTCTCGCCGCTCGTACGCGCACTCGCCTCCGCACCAGAGGCCAGCCAGTCGTTTGCGAGTTCCGCCTCACTGATTGCTTCGGCAGTATTGAGTCGCGTTCTGACCAGTAGCCGCAACTTCAACAGGTTTCGGGCGAGCGCTTTCGCTGGATGGTCCGGCTTTAGCAGATGGGCGAGCTGCGGAGATGCAGTCGCGAGCGCTTCGGCCTCATCGTCATCGAGCCCGTCCAACGTCAGTCGTCCGCGAAGAGACAACTGCCCGAAAGTCTCTTCGCCGATCCATGTAGCGGCTTCTTCCTCCCATCCAGGCCGTGCAGTGAACAGCACCGTCAGTCCCTGACACCGCAATCCTGCACGTAAGAGGTCGAGGACAGTCTTTCGTTGCGAGCTGTCAAGAAACCGATCAAGACCATCAATACAGAGGTAACCACCGCCATCGCAGGCAAGATCGCTCAAAAAATCGTCTGCCGTCGCTTGTATATTGAACTGAGAGCGCATCGCGGGCCAGCCACCAGGCAAGGTCCGGTCCGGAGCTAGCACCAATATGCGAGAAACTGCTCCGCGACCCTCGATTACAGTTCTGAGCAGACCGGATTTGCCAACGCCGCTAGGCCCGGAAACCTCAACCACGCCGTCGTGCGTCTCTGCAGCTTGAAGCATCGCCTCTAACTCCCGCCGAGGCTTTTCCCGCGCGAGCCGGCATTCATTCACCGTGAGTCCGATATCATCCAGCGCATGGCGACTGAGTTCCTCGATATGGCGGCGCGCCGCCGCTAGCGCCGGCGCCGAGCCGATGCTGATACCCACAGCGTTCAGCTTGCTGACCAGCTCGCTTCGGTTCAGTTCGCCTCCCATGGCGTCGGCCCGAACGACAAGCCCGAACAGACCGTCATAGGGATCGGGGCCACCGTCGGCAGATGTCAGCTGCCTTGCACGAAAGCGATCATGCTGCTCGGCTATCGAGTTCGGGCGGGCATAATCGAACGTCAGGACTGAGAATGATCGAAGGATTTCGTAGAGAGTATCGTCCCCGGTCTCACCGCTCTTTTCGAGGTGAACTCTGAACGCAGCAACGAACGCGCGCATGTCCTTATTGCCGCGCCCTGGCGCCTCAAGGAGCTTCAAGAACGAAGCGGCATCGATCGTCTGCTGCGCAAGTTCTAAAGCTTCCTGCACGCCATTGTCAATCGCTCTCGTGGTGCGCTCAATGGCAACCGCAAAGCGGCGATTCTGCTCGATCTTTCGTGCTCTGACAATTGCGTCTACGACCGACGCGAAGTTGTCGTCGCCCTTGGTGAACGCCATTGATCGTTTGACCTGAACTTCAAGACAGCGGTCTTCGCCATGAGACGTCTTGCAGTGCACAATCACGTCGTCGAGCGGATGGTCCTGACCGCCACGTTGAAACTCAATTCGATCAACAATTGCACCCGGCAGCCCAAACGGCTCTGTTTTGGCAAGCAACGCTAACGCGTAATGAGTACCAACTTTTGCTTCAAATTGTGGGCCTGCTGGTCCGGTAGCTCGTGGACTCGAATCAGAAATACTACGACTCTCCAAGATTTCGCCATCACGTTAGATATACAATGTTTATGATTACGTTTCCAGCTGAGTTGCCATCGCAACAGCCACTTTCAATCAACAACCCAAGCTGTTGTGAATGTCCACTTTCCGCTCATTTTGCCAAAGGTACCATTTTTGCGAATGTCTCAAAAGTCCACATAGCTGCCATTCGCTGAAAAAATTCCACATACTTATCCCCGCTCTCAAAAGCTGTGCCTATACTCATTGCATCTTCTTTGAAGTCTTGTGGATTGCCGACGGGCAGTTGAGGCAGTGGATGAGTTTTTGGGCGAACGCTTTTGCGTGAAGCGCCAACACGCATCTACCAAAAGAAGAGGCTGGGATATGGGTTGGCCGCAATTCATATCGCTGTCATTTGCCGTCCAGTCCGACACCGAGGGCAGGCGTAAAATCATCGGGCAGCAAGTTGAAGCTGTTCTGGAAGTCTTTTTGACTCACGGCGCGTAACGGATTTGGAATGACGCCCTAAAACCGGGCTATTCCATTTCCTGCACCTCCGGCGGGGCGGCCATAACTTCTCGCGCCGAAAGGCTGGCAGTTGGCCGGGGTCCTTGGCAACGAGTTGCCTCGTCCACCTTTTCCCTCGCTTGCTCGCCATTTGTGTCGGGCAGCAATTGGCGGGGGTGCTGGGCCAGCCTGCGTGGCGCGAACGCCAAAAAGTGCTGTCGCAAGACCGCGACGGCGGCTCAAAAAGATATTCCAATGTTCGATCAACGGATCATGATGTGGCTAAGGGGATAAATGGGTGAGCACCCCGGGGTGGCCGATGTTTAGCGTCAAAAACTCAGTTGTGCGAGGCGTTTATTGTCTCATCTTTTTTTAAATATCAGTCGAGCCAATATGCGCCTCGCACCCACATCCTTTTTGTCCCGCAATCGGCATGATCCGAGTTGCGGATAGAGCTGTTTCTTGATTGACGACTCGGAAAATTGGATTTAGAACAAAATAGGAACAAAAGTGGAGGGGAGCATGCACACAACGAATTACCAAAACAGCTTTATTGCGATTTCCCCGGACAGTGGTGCACTGGTTGGAGCGGTGCCAGAGCGTTCAGGCACTGTGGCGGCAATGCAATATGGACGGGTGGCGGCTTCCCCCTACACCATCACGAGCGATGAGTTGTTGTTTGGCATATTTGCGGATCGGCGGGAACTGTTTGGGCAAGCGCGTGACGAAGCCATGCTGGCCTTTTTCTCAAAAGGGCAGCCCTGCATGCGCGCTTCGCCTTTGGTGAAAACCTTTGGATGGGGCGTGCATTATGACGCGATGGGGCGCATGGCGCTTATCGCTGTTGAAACGGATCAATATGCAGATTTACTGGCCGACAAATCCCTAGAGCAAATTGTGGGAATGCGGTCGAAACGAAAAGGGTAGTTGAGCAAAATGATATTGAAGATTGATTATGTGGAATTGCCGGGAAAAGACCTGGCGCGCAGCAAGCATTTTTTTGCCAAGGCGCTGGGGTGGACTTTTACAGATTATGGGCCGCAATATTTCTCGTTCGACAATGCTGGGCTTGATGGCGGCATGGACGGAACCCCCGAGGCTTTGCCTCATGCTTTGGTGGTGCTCAAGGCAGATGATTTGGAAGCAGCGCAGACACAAATCGAATCGGGTGGTGGGGAGATTGTTAAGCCGATTTTTTCGTTTCCCGGCGGGCGACGCTTTCACTTCAAAGAACCCAGCGGCAATGAAATGGCGGTGTGGAGCGATAAGTAAAATTGCGCATCGTTCGCCAAAAGTCGGTGAAATGAAGTGCTAATCGCGCTTGCTCAGAAATTGTTATTGGCGCACACTCGGATTGTCGAAAGGAGAAATGCAAATGAAAGTTAGCGATATTCTTCACGAGAAGGGCAGCAATGTTCTCACGGTCGTTCGCTCCGATTCGGTTTCCAAAGCAGTAGATATCTTAGGCGAGCACAATGTTGGTGTTGTGGTTGTTCTTGGCGATGTTGGGGAAGTGTGCGGCATTCTATCTGAACGTGACATTGTGCGTCGTTTGCGCGAATCGGGTTCATCAGCACTTGAGGGATCAATTGGCAAATGCATGACGCCAGATCCGTTTACATCGGATTTGGATGCAACCGTTGATGAGTTGATGGGCGTGATGAGCCAAAAGCGCATTCGCCATATGCCGGTTGTTGATGGTGGAAAGCTTGTTGGTCTGGTTTCAATCGGTGATTTGGTCAAACGCAAGATTGAGCAAGCCGAACGCGAAGCCGCCGCTATGCGCGACTATATCGCCTCGTAAAGAACCAAGTATGTGGCGGTAGGTTTGCTACCGCTGCGCAACATTAATCGGCTTGGCCTCGCGGTCCATAAGTTCCTGGATTTGCGCGATGGTTTGGTCGAACTTGCGGCGATACTTATTTGGCAGCGCCTTGTCGCGCGGCAGACGTACTTTAAGCGGATCAACGGTTCTCCCATTGATCTTGATTTCATAGTGCAGGTGTGGCCCGGTTGAATATCCGGTGGAGCCCACATAGCCAATAATTTGTCCTTGGCGTACGCGAGTGCCGGGCTGCATACCCGATGCAATGCGGGTCATGTGTGCATATGCGGTGCGGTAGCCGTTGGCGTGCGTTAGTTCAACATAGCGGCCGTAACCTGAAACCCACTGCGCGCGTTTTACAACGCCATCGCCCGCTGCATAAATTGGGGTGCCTGTTGGGGCTGACAAGTCGACTCCGGTGTGTAGCTTATAGGTCTTAAAGATTGGATGGCGGCGATAACCATAGTTTGAGCGCAACTTGCCCCCACCTTTCAGCGGGCGGCGCATCAAGAACTTCTTACCCGTTTGGCCGTTCTCGTCGTAATAGTCGACGACGCCATCATCGGACTGGTGGCGATACATATGCCGTTCGGCCGTGGCCAGCTTTAGGCCAACATAGAGCAGTTCTTTGTGGCCTTGCGCGTCAGGCTCCGCAAATAGAAGCTCAATCGAATCGCCTGCATTGATCTTCTTGGTGAGATCTAGGTCATAGGCGAACATGGCGATGATGCGTTCAATAGTGGTATCGGGCAGGTCGTGTTTGCGTCCGGTTTCAAAGATCGAGCGATATAGAGAGGGCAAGTTTGCCACATCAATCTCTTCGCTGTCCTCTTCAGGAAACTCAATTTCGGGTGGTGCCAAACCAAGAACGTACTGCCCTTTGTCGGTGCGGGCCACAGTAACAATATGCTGCGCTTTGCTCGTATATACGCTCATGCGATAGGGCAGTTGCGTGTTTGCACCGACTTCGCTACCGAACAAAATCCGTAGTTTGATCCCCGCATTTAGCGTGGTGGAAGGGAACACATTCTTGATAGCGCCTTCAATACTGGTCACCATGGCTTGCGTAAAACCGTTCTTGAGCAAAACATCGGCAAGTGGTGCGGTTTCACGTACCGTCAATATCCGCTCGGTGCGCGAAATACTGGAACCATCTAAATTGGTGCGCGGCACGATGGATATGTTTTCAGCGACAGACGTGAAGCCGTCACGTACAATAGAAAGTGGATTGATATTCTGCACATCGGTTGGCGCATAGGCCAAAGCCGCGCCATCAAATCCGGTATATGCGCCTTCTACCGTTGCCCGCACATATTCTGCGGCGCGCAGATCAGAGATCGTTGGTTGCGGCGGTGTGTTTAAAGGCAATGCCGCTTGGACAACGGTTACTTCACCGTCAACCTCTGCGCCATAAATGTCTGTGTTGATGGTGCGGGTGTCGCTTGGCAAGCTGACCGGTTGATTCCGGCTTAGCAATGAGACCGGGTCGTAAGTTGGTATGTCTTGCGACAATGAAGTCGCTGATGTGGCAAGCGTTGCGCGGATACGTTCAAATGGCTGCCTGCGAATTTTAGCGACCCCATCCACGGTTTCGCGAATGGAAGCTTCTATTGTCTCTTTGTCCGATCTTGTCGCAGCGGTAGGGCGAACGCGATCTGTTTTTGTTGAGACCTGGACAGCAGCCGTTGCGGCGGGCGCCTCAATACTGAGAGCCTCATATGGAGTAGAGAAAGTGCGTTTGCCGTCAAACGATACATATAAGACTGCGGCCATAAGCAAACCGCCGGTCACACCAGTTAAGACAATCCCGCTTAGCCATTTGAGTGAAACTTCCTTGCTTTCGGGTGCATTGGCGCGCAGAGCATTTATGCTAAGCGCAGCCGCGTCCCGAAAACCCGCCGACTTTAATAGTGCTCGATCTTGTTTGCGTTTTACTGCGTTCAAAACTCAATACGACCTTATGAATTGCTAGATGCCAACACCATTTTCGGCGGCCCAACATTGGACCATGTGAGCAGCACCGACGTTATGGCACGACTTGCACCACGAGTTCAATGCGCCCAATTGTAATGCGTTTAGCGTCCGCGGGGACAATTAATGCCATTGCGCTTGCTTGTTTGCGTTTAAATTGGGGCGAAACTTGGTCAGACACCGCACAAAGCTTTACCAAAATCCTGAGTTGGATAGTGCCGGACCGCCCGGCGTACCTATGCCCGTAAGGAGGGATGTGCATCGCAGTGAATGCGGATGTCAAAAAACTGACATTTTTCTGAAAACGGCTGTTGACTCTGAAATGGCCCAGCCCTATAACCCCCCAGCGCTGAGGGAAACGGGGTCGCAAGACAACGACAACAAGGCGCTAACCGATTGAAAGATAAATGAAAATTTAACTTTCGGTTTAGGTGAGATTTAGAGCCAAAATGGCTTTTGATGCTCATCTGACCTAATTGCGGACAATTTGGGAAACCAAAGAATCCTTAATAAGGTAACCAGTTGAAGAATATGAATTATTTTTCAATTGGGCATTGAAAAACTGATCTAGTTGGTTTATCAATGTTGATGCTTGAAAAAATGGATGCTTTTAGCGTTGGTTTTTCTCAAGATTTTCTAGTTGAAGTTTGTTGATTTTAATTAGAATTTGGGTGTTGACAGGTTGTTTAGGTAGCCTTATAACCCGCAACACTGAGCGAATGATTTGGTTTGTTTGTTTGGTGTTTC
>NZ_BSNI01000001.1:406522-675991 GCF_030159895.1 Maritalea porphyrae | reverse complement strand
GGTCGTCGCCAAGTCTGCTAAAAACAAAGAAATTCTCTTCACGATATTAAATAACAAAACGCCCCGTTGGTTCGCCAGCGGGGCGTTTCTGCGTCAAAAGGGGAGTTTGCGAAAACGCAAACAACAATCATTTTCTTGATACGTTGCGGAGCCCTGTTTGCGAAATGGCAAAGAAGGTTGTGATGAGAAGCCTAGCGTTTCGGCCGTGAAGAAGACCGATACAGCTTACAGGAGAATGTTATGGTCACTCGTCGCCAATCAATCGTGGGAGCAATGGGCGTAGTATTCGCTTTAGCCTCTGCCACCAGTTTCATTCCAACAGCATTTGCACAAGATATTGCAGATCAACTTGAGCGACGAACGGTCGAGTTGGTTGCGCCGCCATTTGTTCATCCGCACGATCAGGTTGCAACGGGCCCGGCACAGGTCGTTGAGTTCACCATGGTCATTGAAGAAAAAGAAATGGTGATTGATGACGACGGCACTGTCGTTCGGGCGATGACTTATAATGGTTCGGTGCCGGGGCCAATGATGGTGGTACACGAAGGGGATTATGTTGAACTTACCCTCGTGAACCCCGAAACCAATGAAATGCCGCATAATATTGACTTCCATGCAGCGACTGGTGCGCTCGGTGGTGGGGCGTTGACTGAAATTAATCCGGGTGAACAAGTTGTCTTGCGCTTTAAGGCGACCCGTCCCGGTACATTTGTTTATCACTGTGCCCCTGGTGGTTCCATGATCCCATGGCACGTGGTTGCCGGGATGAGCGGTACGATTATGATCTTGCCGCGTGACGGACTAAAAGACGAGGTGGGCAATCCCCTTCGTTATGATCGCGTCTATTATGTCGGCGAAAATGACTTTTATATCCCTAAGGACGAGGACGGCGAATATATGCGGTTTGACTCAGTGGGTGAGTCCTTTTCAGACACGATAGAAACGATGCGCGGTCTAATTCCGAGCCATGTGGTGTTCAATGGCGCGCGCGGTGCCTTGACCGGCGATAATGCAATGACAGCATCTGTGGGTGAGGCTGTGTTGATCGTTCATTCACAAGCCAACCGCGATAGCCGCCCCCACTTGATTGGTGGCCATGGCGACTATGTTTGGGAAACTGGTAAGTTCAACAACCCGCCAGAAAAAGACCTAGAAACATGGTTCATTCGCGGCGGTTCTGCAGGTGCAGCGCTCTATACATTCTTGCAACCAGGTGTTTATGCCTATGTCAATCACAACCTTATTGAAGCGGTGGAATTGGGCGCAACCGCTCACTTTATCGTTGATGGTGAGTGGGATGATGACTTGATGAAACAGGTGCAAGCGCCAGCGCCGATCGCTGAATAGGACTTGATCCGTTTGATCGATTTGGCTCGCGTTTTGCTTTGCAATCTGCGGGCCATTTTTGGTTTGTGAGGCGATGATGACAGTTACACAGACATATGGATTACGCCAAGTCATCTCCCTAGTTGTGCCGCTTTGCTTGCTCTGTGTTTTGATTTGGGTCATCACACAACAGT
This sequence comes from Maritalea porphyrae, assembly GCF_030159895.1. Lineage (GTDB taxonomy): Bacteria > Pseudomonadota > Alphaproteobacteria > Rhizobiales > Devosiaceae > Maritalea > Maritalea porphyrae. The sequence goes on along the minus strand of NZ_BSNI01000001.1, from coordinate 674,471 downwards.
TGCGCGGCACCACCTTTTCAGGGATGCCGGAGACGGTACTGCCGTTTGAGATTGAAACTATTATTGTGCCAGCGCGGCGCTATTCTTATCGTCAGTCCGGCAAGTTTCAGACAGATAGTCATCAAGTTGCGGCCCCTTTGATATCAGTGACGGCGAGTGGGCCAATTGAAATTATGAAATATGGCGTGCAGGCACGCCATTTTGCCCATTGTGTTGAGAGTGGCGCGTGTCGCAAGACAAATAGATCGCAATCAAATGTGGCGGGTGCGCCCGCGACTGGCATTAGTTTTAATGATGCGCAGGATTATGCTGCATGGCTATCAGATCAAACGGGCGAAGTGTGGCGCTTGCCAACGGATATGGAATGGGCACAGGCCGCTGGTAGTCAATTTATTGACGATGTGGTTGATGGTGCGCGCGGCGAAAATGACCCTTCAGCGCTTTGGCTCAGCGCCTACACCAAAAATGCGGAATTGCGCGCGGCAGCGGACCCCCTTGTGAAGGTGCAGGGCTTTTACGGGGAGAATGAATTTGGCGTGGCTGATATGCATTCCAATGTGTGGGAGTGGACCAGCACTTGCTACAATCGTACAACATTAGATGCCAATGGTGCGGTGGTTAGCGTTGTGGAGAATTGTGGCGTTCGCGCTGTGGAGGGCGCACATCGCGCCTACGTAAGTGGGTTTATCCGTGATCCAAAAGGTGGCGGATGCTCTGCGGGCGTGCCGCCAGATCATTTGGGGTTCCGGTTGGTGAGAGATGAACAGCATCATTTTTTCCTAGACTGGGCAGTTGGATGGATCCGCAGGAATGAGTAAAGTGACAATGTGTGAAATGCTGGCCGCATACATGCGGTGAACATTTGGTATTAGGGGAATATGACATTGATTGTTGGGCTGGTTCTTCTGCTTCTCGCTGTCGTCCTTTGCCTAACTGGCTCTCCAATTTGGTGGTACAGTTTCTACCTCGCCGCTATATATATATTCGCCAAAGGCGATCAAAATGCATGGCTTCCAAAGTATCGTTTGGGCGGCGTTTTGCGCTTTTATTTGGTAACTGTTGTGACTGGCGTTATCGTTGAAAGCACTCGTGTTTCTTTGGATTTGTGGGATTACCATCCCCTGCTAAATGGTGTTTGGGGCGTTTTGGCGTTCGTGTTGTTTGGCTACTTTTTTATGATGTTGGCGATGGCGTCCGCGTACGCCGTTGCGCGTAACGCTGTGAAGCACCGTATTTTTGCTGCAGTTCTTGTTTTGGGTGTGCTCGTCGTTCCCGCAGAAATTGCGAACAGATATGTACCTGTTTGGTATGAACCAACGAATGATTGGGTGTTGTTGCTGTTTGTCGTTGGCTACATTTTGGAAATGCTGATTGCCATCTTTGCATTCAATCGATTTTTAGTGGGCGGCTCGCGGGTCTGATCCTTGCAGCCAATCCATACAAACTAGCGACGACTAATGCCAATGCGGCCATCGACAACCAAAGTGTAAAGCCGCCAAATTGGTGGAGAAAAAAACCACCGACAATTGGCGCTGATACAAAGCCCATTGATGCCAAGGATGCCGCGCCGACATAGCTTCCCTTCAGGTGGTCTGGGGCCATTCGATCTGTAATAATATTGAGGGTCGGGAATAGAATGGTTTCACCTAAGCTTAGGATGAACATTGCGCCAAATAGCCAATAACCAGGGTCGGTTGGGGCGAATGCAAAGCCCAAAAATCCTGCCGCAAAAAGGACAACGCCGCCCATTGCCCGCAATAGAGGGCGAACATGTTCTAGCAATTTTAGGAATGCGAATTGGAAGACGATAATCGTTGCGCCGTTGATGAAGATCAACGTTGCATAGAGCGTCGCTAAGTCCACCACATTTTCTTGTCGAAGATATTGAACTAAGCCGGCATCTATTTGACCATAGGCGATATGGGAAATAAGCGTGGCGGCCACAAACAACATGAAGGCACGGTCTTTGCGCAATACATGTAGCGCGTCGACAAAACGGAGGGCTGTTCCAGCTTTTGTTCGTTTGAGTGGACGCTCAATGCGAAAGACTATTGCGGCAATGAGGAAGTAAACGACATAGAGTGCCGAGACGATTAGAAATGTTGATTGCTGGCCGGTTGCGCCCACAAAGGTACCCAGCAATGGCCCGGTTGCTGCGCCAATATTAAGGAAGAAATAGCGCATATGAAGCGCCATATCTTTAACTTCACGGTCTTCCACCATGTCTGTCATCAGGGCTCGGCCTGGGCTCTCCACCATGCCGCGCCCAAAACTTTGCAGCACAGTCCCCGCGAAAATCCACCAAAGTTGGTCTGAGATACCCAAGACAAACATGGCAACAATGTTGAGGACCAACCCGATTAGAATGATCTTGCGCCGCCCCACAATGTCGGAGAGGAAACCGACATAAAAGCCAAAGAAGACGCCAACAGCCGCGGAACCCGCCAAGAACATGCCGATTTGAAATTCGTTTAGGCCAAACTTTTGGTACAGCAAAATGGCAAGGAACGGCCACACCATGAACAGAACAAAGCGCGATGCGAATGTGGCAAAGATGATCAACCAAATGGTTTTATTGAAATGGCGCACTGCGGCAAACATGGCCGATTATCCAATCAAATATAAATCTCAAACAAACTTGGCACGGTGCGCCAAACAAAGGGGAGGAAAGCGCGAGTGCGCCTGCCCTTTAATTATGCATTTGAAATGTGGGAATTTCAATAGAAAAAGTGTTTGCTTGTTAAAATATTCATTGTCTCGCTGATCGGTTGAAACAAACGCTAGTGATTCATCGGCTTGCTGGTCGTGCAAAATCTGAGATACCTGATACGGGAAGCAAGATGCAATAAAGGCTGGACGATGCTGTGATGAATAGTTTGTTAAGCTTGGGACCACCAAAGCATAGGTTGGAGACTTCTTCTGGAATGTGGATCTTACCAATCAAGGTTCCGTCAGGGTCGTAACAATGGACCCCATCCTGTGCACTTGTCCAAATGCGGCCCTTGTTGTCCAGTCTTAACCCATCAAACACACCGGTTGTGCATTCGGCAAATACATCGCCTCCCTCCAACATGCCATCGTCACTAACAGTGAATTTGCGCATGTGGCGTTGACCGGAAGGGTATTTGGAGCCGCACGAGTCAACGATGTAGAGAAATTGTTCGTCGAGTGAAAATGCCAAACCATTTGGGCATGCAAAATCGTTGGTAACTTGCTTGATGGTGCCGTCTTTGGGATCGATGCGATAAACATGTTCGCCGTCCACTTCTCGCGGTGCTTCAAATCCCTCATAAGGACTATCAATGCCATAGGCAGGGTCAGTGAACCAGATGGAGTTATCTGATCGGACCACCACATCATTGGGGCTGTTAAAGCGCTTGCCGTTAAAATGTGACGCGAGGGTTGTGATGGTTCCATCATGCTCGATGCGCACAACAGACCTTGTGCCTTGCTCACATGTGACCTGACGCCCTTGTCGATCCATAGTTGCGCCGTTTGTGTAGCAGCCAAGGTTGCTACGGAAATCTGATACTACGCCCGAAAGCTCGTCCCATCGCATACGGCGATCATTGGGGATGTCGCTGAAATAAAGGCATCTATGGGCGGCTGAGTAAACAGGACCCTCGGTCCATTTGCCGCCAGTCCATAATTGCTCAAGTGGCTCGTCTGTTTGCACGCAGCGCTTAAAGCGATCATCAAGGATTTCAAAATGTTTGATCTTTGTCATTGTGGTTGTCCGTATTTGCTATATAATTTGAAGCATCGATAACACGCTATAGAAAGTATAGCAATATGGTAGATATTCCTCGCCCAGGGCAGCCGGTACGCGGTTCGAAAACGGGCGCGCCAATTATGGCGTTGTTTGATTTGTTGGGTCGAAATTGGTCGATGGGTATTGTTTGGGTGCTCAGCGAAATCGGACCATGCACATTCAGGGAGTTGCAGGCTCATTGCGAGTCAATTTCACCTGCTGCACTCAATATGCGATTGAAAGAACTGCAAGTGGCGTGTTTTGTTGAACGCGTGGCAGATGGTTACGTGCTTACCCCTTTAGGTAAAGAGCTTTACGAAGACCTTGTGCCGCTTGGTGCGTTAGCAAAAAAATGGGGCGAAGAGCTATTGTCTCAACCCAACAAATGAACCGAGCGGTCAAACAATGCCACGGAATGTCGCTTTGTCGGCTAAAATTCGGTCCGCTAAGTAATCAACGAATGCGCGAATACGACCAGTGCCACGCAAGTCATTGTGCAACAACAACCAGATTGATCGGTCTGGCAAAGGCGCACTGTATGGCGCGCGGATAAGGCCAGGATATTGATCAGCGATAAAACATGGCAGCATCGTCAATCCCAGCCCAGAACTTGCCAGGGTGAGTTGCGGTGCAACTTCGTTGGCGCGGTATTTAAGCGTTGCTTTGGGGAAAGCTGACTTTAGGGTCCAAGGGACATGTTGTGCCCCCACTTCTTCTGCCCAACCGATCCAGTGCAATCCATCGCCTTGGTTGTCGAGCACCTTTTCTGCATATTGCGGGGTGCAATAAACAGCCTTGTTGCAGCGCACCAATCGGCGGCCCACCAGGTCATCGGTGACTTCTTGTGCATATCGCAAAGAAACGTCTGCCTCACGTTTATGCAGCTTTGCAAACGCATTTGAGAGGTGCAGCACCACCTCAATTTGCGGATATTCACGGGCAAAGTCTGCCAAATATTGACTGATTGGCGAAAGCACCAAGGACGGCGGAAGTGAGAAATACACAACCCCTTCGTGACGATGATCCCGACCTGTCACCAAGCGCGATGCCGCAGCGATCTCGGCCTCAATGTTTTGAGCAAAAGGCAATAATTCTTCGCCAATTGTGGTCAGGTTCAAGCCGGTTTTTGTGCGGTCAAAAAGGCGGGCACCAACTTGATCTTCCAGGGTATTGAGGTGACGCGCCATTGTGGCATGATTGATCCGCAACTCTTCTGCGGCGCGACGAAGGCTGCCGCCTCGTGCGATGGCGAGGAAGATTTTGATGTTTTCCCAATTCAGGCGTTGGATGGCAGTCGTCATTGATGGGGTCTCGCATTGTCTGGTTCATATTTGAACCATAGTGCATTTTTGTTGCATATTCCAACCGAGAGCGCACGCTTGTATTCTGGCCCTTAGATTATGAATTAAGAAGATACGGATAGGCATAGGAGCGCCTAATGATCAACGATATCGCACCGAACGCGCGCAGTGTTTTTGCTGACGCAATAGTTCGTAATCCGCGCAACCGAGATCACTATATGCATATTCAGCCGGTTGGTGTGTTGGTTGAGATTTATGTGGTCGATGAATTGATTGCGCAAAGTGAACAGGCAGTTTGGTTGCAAGAGACTGGGAAGACCATTTATCCGCCCCGCATTTATTTGCCGAAGACAGATTTGCGCCAGGAATTGTCGGTATTGGACAAGAAAACGCATTGTCCACTGAAAGGTGATGCATCCTATTATAGTTATTACGGCAAAGAAATCGCGTGGAGCTATGACATTCCCTTCAACTTTGCGCGAACCATCAAAGGTTTAGTCTCGTATTGGCCCGAGCGGGTTCGTATGGAAATTGGCGTTTAACGCGACAAAGGCACATTTTTGTTTCCACCTAATCTGGGAAAAGACTGTTTCCGTTTTGGCGGTTAATCTTATTTATTGTGCACTTATATTGACCGATAACAGGGGCGGCGCATGGACTGCCCCACATATCGGGAGACAAAGATGTCTATTCGACCAGTAAAGAAAACAGTTTCCGCGCAACCCACGATGGAAGGCGCAGGCGTTAAGTTGCATCGGGCGTTTGGCTTTCATCAGCCGCGCGAGCTAGATCCGTTCTTGTTGTTCGATGATTTCCGCAATGAACATGAAGAAGACTATATTCAGGGCTTTCCTTGGCATCCGCACAGGGGCATCGAAACCATTACCTATGTCCTTTCCGGTTCCGTGGAGCATGGCGACAGCTTAGGCAACAAGGGCGAGCTAAACGCCGGTGATGTGCAATGGATGACCGCTGGCTCTGGCATCATGCATCAAGAAATGCCGAAAGGTAACGAGAATGGGCAAATGCATGGGTTTCAATTGTGGGCTAACTTGCCCGCTTCAATGAAAATGACAGCGCCACGCTATCAAGATGTGGAAGCAAGCGACGTTCCAACAATTGTCGATGATGATGGTACATCCGTACGGGTGGTTGTTGGCGAATTTTGGGGCAAAAAGGGCCCTGTGGATGGCATTGCCGCTGATCCACAATATCTTGATATTTCTGTGCCCGCGGGCGTGAGGAAAACGTTCAAAGTTGATACATATCGCAATACTTTTGCATATGTGTTTGCCGGCTCCGGCAGTTTTCGTGACGCCTCCAAACCTGTTGGTGTGCTTACTGAAAAAGAAGTGGCAGGTGAGGAGCTACATATTCGCGACATGAGCGGCGATCGTACCCTTGTTTATTTTGACACCGGCGACGAGGTGGTTGTGCAAGCTGGTGACGAAGGTGTGCGCTTTTTGCTGATTTCGGGCAAGCCGCTGCAAGAGCCGGTGGCGTGGCATGGGCCAATTGTTATGAATACACGGCAAGAGCTCATCGATGCGGTAAATGAATTGCAGGCGGGCACATTCATTAAACAAAGTGGTGCCGATTGGCGCGGCTAATGCGAATAATCATGCTCTGACGGGACCAAAGTTTGTTCCGTCAGGGTCGAATTACTCACTTCGAAAACTTACTTTGGAATCAAAGGCTTTGCATTTTTCAAGGTCTAAAACTGCAAAATCGTCAAATTTGTTCTCTATGTGTTCTTTGTGAAATATGCCATATGGTGGCCATGAAACATTTGAGATTTGCTGATTTACCATTTGATGAACAGAGCTGCGCGCTCAAGGAAATTATTCGTTCTTATCCTTTGATGATGGACGTTCTAAAGCGCGCACGCGATATGGAATTGCCCGATCATTGGATTGTATCGGGTGCAATTTACAATAATATTTGGAATTATTTGACCGACCGTCCTTTCATGCAGGGCGTGAAGGATATTGACCTATTTTACTTTGATCGCTCAGATTTGAGCTATGAAGCCGAGGATTTGGTGATTAAGCGAGCAGAACAAGTTTTTGCTGGCATCAATCCGCCGGTTGAAGTGCGCAATCAGGCGCGGGTGCATCTTTGGTACAAAGATCATTTCGGTCAGGACTATGCGCCACTGACTTCTGCTGAAGAGGGGATTGACCGTTTTGCGTCGATTACCCACGCAGTGGGTGTCCGCATGCGGCAGAACGATCAGCTGGAGCTTTACGCGCCATATGGATTGAACGAAATCTTTTCGTTCCGCGTGACGCCGAACTATGTTCTGGCGAATGAGAAAACACACATCACTAAAGGAGTGCGTGCGTTGCAGCATTGGCCTGAATTGACGATCGTACCCTGGGATGAAGAAGCGTCACAGGGCGAGATCAAACGACAGGCGTCCTAGCGTTTCGCCATTGCACAATATTTCGATGGCGTGCTCGCCAGCATAGAAAGTGCGTGTCGTGATCTGTTTGATCTTGTGCGCCTTTTCAACCTGCATTTTCTGGCCGGCATCTAACGTTCCGGTTTTTAGTTTGAAAACTTTTGGCGAGAGCGAGCCGTTGGCCATTTTGAAATAGATGGCATAGTCCAGAATAATGGGCTGTGCGACATCACTTTTGCTTTCCAATTCGAAGCTAAAGTTCAGGTTCTCGCCTAGTTTGAGTTGATCGGCTTTGAGCTGAAAGCTATTAAAATCTGCTTTGATTTCGCCATAACCTAGGGCAGTGAGAGTCGGTTTATGTCCCTTTTTGATCAGCGTCCGGCACGCGTGACGGACGAGGCGTTCGCGGTTTTTGTCCGCGCCTTTCAGCCATTGTTTGGCGATTTGCGCCACCAATTCGGGTTGGTTTTTGGCAATGTCATTGATGTTGTTCGCTACAGAACGGCGCACATATTCTGTTGGGTCGTCTTTCAACTTTTCCAATATTGGCAGAATTGGCGTGGGGTCTTTGACGAACTGCTGAATACGCAGGCCCCAGGGCAACAAAGGTCGACACCCTTCTGATGCAAGGCGGCGCACATGTGGGTTATCATGCGTTGCCCAGCGGGCGAATTGCTTCATGGCTGCATCAGGGTTGGCGATGATGAATGGGCGCACGGCAAATTCAGCGCTAAAGCGCTTGGTGAGCTCCTCAAGAACGGCGAAACTCTTGTCAATTTCATCGTGCCCAATTTCAGCAACAAAGTCAGCCATTGGCATAATGGCAAAACCGCTTAGGCCCTTGGCGCCTTCTTGGGTTGTACCGCCATCAACTGGCGCTTCGGGGCCCAAGGATTGGACTAAAATCGGGCCCGCAACGTCAATATCATTTGGCAAAGTTGCCACCATTGCGTCGCGAATTTGATTGGATCTTTGTTTGAGCTCAAGCGCTTCAAAGTCTTTGGTGGCAAGCTCAACAAATTGCGCTTGGTCAAATGTAGGGTCGGCAGCGCCAAACAGCGCTGCCATCTTTTCAATCAATGGAATATTGAAAAAATTCTTGAACGGTTCTGGCATAGGTTAGAGGTTTATCCATTCCAAGTAACCTTCAAGCTCAATCGCACGGCTCGCTGTTTTGTCCAGAACGCAGCTTGTGTAGAAAGTTGAGCGGATCGTGCCTTCTTTCCAATATTCATAATTGAAGTCGCAGTCTGCATCACGGAACTTGATCCAAGCGCGCTGAGCGTCCCGCAGTTTGGTGAACTGTTCGCTGGTTAGATTGTCTTTGAGATCTTGATAGAGGAAGTTGAGGTGCTGATCCCACCACGCATTTTCGTGCATGGTACATTCACTCATGCCCACTGTGCTGCTGCCACCTGGTTCGTCCATGCAAACGCGCGAAGCCGCACCAATGCATTCCCGCATGGAGATGTTTTCACCATCCGCTTGGTATTGATGCACGGTCTCAATGCATTGCTGCATGTTGATTTCGTCTTCGGTGGTAAATTCTTGCGCATGGCTTGTGTTGGTCATGCTTAGCGCTGCAATGGCCGCGAGCGGCAATATCAGTTTGGTCATTTTAGTCCTCACTTGAGTTATTGGCGCCTGGCAATAAAGAAATTGCGTTGCGCGCGGCAGAAAAATATTCGCGGTAAATAATGAAGCCAATCGTGCCGATGGCCATGATCATGCCGATTTCACTGGAAAGAAACCAGCCCACATTGGCGAGAGAAAAATAGTAGGCTCGAATGCCATTATTGAAGTGTCGCGCGCCTTGCGCGTTTAGGTTGGCCATAGCTTCAACTTCTGCCGGATCGCTATTGACTGAGTGATCAGCGGCGCCGAGCAAAATACAGAAATGGTTGAAGTGGCGGAGCGACAAGGTGAAGGATAAAAATGCCATCACCGTCATGACAAGCATCACCACGAAGTGGAACTGATAGTCAAAGTCCGTGTATGCCTCGCCCCAACTCATTGACCGGATCGTTGGCAGCAAATCGTTGAGTTGGCCAATGACCGCAAACATCGCCAAAATCAACAGCACAGATGTTGATGCAAAGAATGATACGGCACTCATGATGTTGCCTGTCAAAATGCCGTCAATCGGGGTGTCGCGGCGCACTGCATTTTGAACCCACCGCAAGCGTTGCGTGGCCATAAGAGCTGACATTGAAGCACGGCGTCGGCCTATAATCCGGCTAAACAGCCCGTAAAAGGCCCAAAACAACAGGGGCAGTAGTGTCGATAAGAGCGTCATGCGCTTGTGGCCTCACCATCTTTTTTGCCCGATCATAGCGCAAAAATTGAATGTGGCGAGGTCATTTTGGCTATAAATGTTCATAGCGGCGGATCGAAATGGTCAGCATTGCCGCAAGCCAAATTAGATGCACCCCAAATGCGATAAAAATTGAGATTGCTGTTGGGATGTAAGTTGCTGTGGAAAGCATATAAATTTCACCAATCCAATAGCTGGGGAACACCCCGCCAAATAGTCGCCAAGGGCTGGGGAAGGCGGCAATGATGGGGAAGAGTATGCCCATGTTAAGCAGCTTTGAAAGCGCCAAGCCCTCAACCTTGTTGCTGGCCAATGCCAACAAAATTAGCGCAACAGTTGCTGTTTGTGCCCCAACAAGGCCGCAGATCAAAATGGTCAACTCAATGGGTTGGTTGGGAAAAATCAGAAACGACGTGAACCAAGTAAGCCCGCCGCCAACCATTGCCGCGAGTATGAGGCGGTAGCTAAAGAAGCCGATTTTGCCAAAAGACGTGGTTTCGATGGCTAGAAGTGTGTGATCATCTCTGTCTTCAAGCAATAAGAAGCCGGAAACCCAACCAAGCAAATAGGCAGGCAGCAAAAGGGCGCACGGGGCAAGAAATGTTGACAGGGTTTCAACGGAGAAATGTGTTTGTCCAAACTGGTCTAGGTCTGTTGAAAATCGCGCGAAAAGTAGCGGCGGGATGACGCTCAAAATCGTCACCATCAGCAAAATTGGATCGCGTGAAATGTTGAGTGCGTCTGATTTGAATAGATGCCAAATGCGGTTTGGAAATGGTGTTTTTTGCAACGAGTTCATTTGTCACCTAGCTCAGATTTAAGAAGGTGCTGCGTGAAACAAAAGCTGCCTATAGCACCACTCATGCAGCTCAACACGCAGACAGTTATCACCGCCAAGCTCGCGCTGCCGACACTAAATCCGACAAGCAATAATTTGAGTTGTGCGGTTGGCGGCAGGATGAAGGCATAAAGCGGTAAAGGGTCAATCAGGTTGAGAGCAGCGGGGGCGATGAGTGGCGTGACAAATGGCACCGAACCGATCAGATATCCATTGATGGTTTTGAAGCGTAAGGCAACAATCGCCCCAATTGAAATAAACATGATGGATGTGGTTGCCGTTGCAAACAGGATTATAGGCATCGCCTGGATCGGCGTTTTTGCGCACAGCGCAATCACCACCACTGCACCTAGTGCAATAATGGTGAGGCTTATTGATTTTGCGGCAAGATATTGTGTTGGTGAGATCGCTGACATGGCCAGCGCGGTGCGCACATTTTCTCCCTTTTCGAGCATCATCAAGCCGCCAAGAAAGAAGAAACCTAAAACTGCTGGATCAGAGTAGATCAGAATGGCGATTGCCCAGTTTGGCAACGCATCCTGGGCCGAAATGATGATTGTGGCATAAAGGGCGACAACGACAATATAGGCGGCGATAATGCGATATCGCCATTGCAGGCGAAAGTCATTTTGGATTAGGGCGACAAGTTTCGGGGTCATTGGTTGACGACCTTGATAAAAACATCGTCCAAGCTGGCTTCCTTGGTGTGCAAGCTTAGAATGTCGTCATTGTGCATGAGCTCCAAGAACTCTTGGTTGCGACCAATATCCTGCATTGCAAATTCATAGATTTGGTTTGGCTGCGCACTAGCCGTGGTAACTTCTAATGTGCGTTTGCCGAACCTGTGTTTTAAGTCCGCCGGACTTCCAATCAGTGGAATTCTGCCATTGTGCAAGAACGCGACCTGGTCGCATATTTCATCTGCTTCTGCCATATTGTGTGTGGTCAAGAAGATGGTTTTTCCTTGTGCCTTTAGACGCAGAATCAGATCGCGCGTTATGCGTGCCCTTGCAGGGTCTTGCCCGGTTGTTGGCTCATCAAGAAACAAAAACTCGGGATCGTGCAATAAAGCGCGGCACAGATTGAGCCGCATTTTCATTCCCTTGGAAAAACTCTCCACTCGTTTGTCTGCATCTTCCTCAAGGTCGACCAGTGCAAGGCATTCATTCACTGGCATGGTTGCCCCGCTATAAAGTGCACTAAACAGTTGGAGATTTTCGCGCGCCGTTAAGCGCTGGTATAGAGCGGGCAGTTCAAAACTCACCCCGATCCGATCGTAAAATGTACGGTCAAGGTCCGTAATGTTTTGGCCAAACATTTGCACTTTGCCATCATAGCCGCGCAATTGGCGCATCAATATGCGTTGGGTTGTGCTTTTGCCTGCACCTGAAGGTCCAAGTAGCCCGAACACCTCGCCCTTATCGATTGAAAATGTGACGTCATGCAGCGTTGGTTCGCTGGCCTTTGCATAGCGAAATTTGAGATGTTCTACGTTCAGCATCTAGTTTCCACCCTTGTCTACAAGTTTGAACTGGAACAAATCGCGTAAGTGAGAAAGGGACGTGTTGAACATCTCTTTGGGTAAGAGGTCTCTTTGCATAAAGGTGCAGAACACCAGCACGGACAGTTCGGTGATTAAGGTTGGGCTTGCTGACTTGAAGTAGCCGCGGGTTTGCAGATCAGCGGTAAGAGAGGCGAAAAACTCAATATCACCCTGCTGATGCGCGGCCATCTGTTCTGGGCCAATTTTGCGTGCGAGATGTTCCATCTCGCCTGGTTGCATCATCACAGCAATGAATGGATCGGTTTCGATTGAACTTGAAATTGCGTCAAATATGACGCCGATTAGGTCCGTTTCTTTGCCGCTAAAATCTTGTGCAAGGCGGGTGAGTTTATCGCGGTGCACGGCTTCGCGTTTTTCAATTATGGCAAGAAACAACTGCTCTTTAGCTGGAAAGAAGTTGTAGAATGACCCCTTGGAAATACCTGCGGCGCGGCAAATGTCTTCAATACGTGCAGCGCGGAGCCCGCGCAAGGTGAACTCCTTGTGGCCGATTTCACAAAGCTGTTCAATAATTTGGGCGCGCTCTTTTTCGCTAAAGTGTTTCGCCATTTTTTTTTGGTGTCCAACGGTTATGTTTGTTCATCGCGTTTGGGCGCTTCAGCTTTGCCTTTTTCAAAATCAGCCGGTCGCCCAAGCGAGTTTTGCGGCTGTTTCAGTTATCCTGCACCTGTGTTCTTGAGGGCAAGAGTTGTTATCACTCACATAAACAAGCAAGCACAATTGCAACGCCTGAGTCAATGACCAAATAAATCATTTGGTCATTGTGGTAGGGTTGTGGGGGCTTTATCGCGGTGTAGTCGACTGGCGTTCGGTGTGGACGCTGCGGGTAGCGTTGTCGGAAACCGCACGGCGGTGCCAGTTGAAGGAAAAGTAATTTTAAACTAGGCTTTGCTGGATTTTACACTCTAGTTTCAGCGGTTACAAAATGCGCTTTCTCATTGCCTTCGTTCTATTATTGTCTGCTCCTTCTATCGCACTTGCGCAAATTTCCAATTTTGCAAAAAGCGGCAATTGGACGATAAATCACTACGCATCAAATGATAGCTGCGAGGCATTTTCTAACGGAGCGAGCGAATATCTCACCTTCGCGGTGCGCCCAAACGGCAGTCGGAATTTCTATTTCACCAGTAAGAAGCTGAGCTGGGTCGACAAGGACAAAAGCTACAAGGTCAAAATATCGACCGATAAATACTATTGGAACGGTACGCTTTCAGCTTATCGCAGTGATGATGGCACAGGCACTCTATATATGACTGCCGTGAAGGCAGAGTTCTTCTCCGACCTAAAACGCTCAAATAGACTGCGGCTTGATGTTGATGGCGCCACATATGGGCCAATGTCCCTCAAAGGATCATCTAAGGCGATTGAGATATTAATGGCGTGCGCCGAAGCCGCCAAGGCAGGTGCGTTTAAACCGGCAAAGCCGATTGAGCTGCCTTACGCGACACTTTCAAATTGGGATGGCGACAGTCTGGGGAAGAGGTTCTCTGTATATGATTGGACCATGCGGGTAGAGCGGGAAGAAAACTTAGACGGTTCTGCTGATGTTTATCTGATCGCTTCGCACAAGAAGGGGCCTGAGCGGACAATCAAACTTGAGGATTCGTCGTTCCCTTCCGGCGCTTGGGGTGTGTTTCCGTTCGAATATAATAGTGAAGCGCTTTATTTCACATCGTTCACCGGCGGCGCGCATTGTTGCACCAAGGCCGTGCTGCTCAAACCGGATGGCAATCATATAGATGTTGGCACGTTCGATGGCGAAGGGCCCGCGATCAAGGATTTAGATCATGATGGGGATTATGAATTCCTCACATATGACCACCGTTTTCTTTACGCGTTTGCCTCATATGCTGAATCATTTGGACCGCTTGAAATCTTGCGGTTTGATGGTCGTGAATTGCGTAACGTAACGATGGATCCAAGATTTTCAGATTTCTTGATGCGCGACTTTATTGATGATCTTCAGCAAATTTCGAATGATGAGGCTTTGCGACAGTCTCAAGGTTTGGTCGCAGGTGTTTTGGCAAAGGCGGCTCAATTGGGTATGTACCAAGCCGTTGCGCCGAACTTTGAAGATTTGCTCGGCAAGCTGTCAACGGACTGGGATTTGTCGTGTTCACCACCAACTTGTGGGCAAAAAACTGAGTTCCAAAGTTTTGGCGCAGCGCTGGTATTTTGGTTGAACGAGTGGGGATATCAAACCAATGACGCCCTGCCCGATGAGGCGTTGGACTATTTCGAAACACTTGCTGGACTTGGTCCTGAAAAGTCGTCGGAAGGTGCAGAAATGGCCTGCGGCGACCGAAGTTTTGAGTTTGTTGTGGATCGAAAAAATCGAATGGCAAGGTCCTTAGGTTGGGAACATCGCTGCACTGTCACCAAAGCGATTGTCATGGGTGATAGCGCCTTGGCGCATGCGCTTTGTTGGGGTGAAGGAATGGTTTGGTCTGAATATCATCAACTCGAACATGATGGAGATGATCTTTATATGACCACTTGGGATCAACATCCGACGACGGTGTTTGGTCGATCTACAAGCAAAGCAACAGCGCGAAAAATCTGTCGCTAGATAAATCTAATCTGATTGGTGCAATGTTCTATTGCTGAAATAGGGTGGCGATCATTTTGTCCAGGTTGCTCGTTAGTTGTTTTCGGTCAGGAGCAGCGTCGTTGGCGGTTTGGCTTGTGATGCCATCAAACAGAGCTAGGACAATGTAAATGGCTTCCGGCACGTTGACGGATTTGGGTAAGCCTTTGTTTTGTTGGGCTGAAACAAAGATTTCAATAAGCTCGCGTTTGAATTGATCTTCTACCTCGGAAAACACACGATGCACGTCCTTGTTGCGTGACGCTTCTGTGCTGATTTCGATCATTAGCCGGGCAAAGTCTTTGTTCAACAGCGTGTCCAACGTGTCAGGTAAGGCCTGCTGTAGGCCGACAACCGGATCTTTTGCGTCTCTGAGGAACTCAATCAGTTCTTGGTTTTGTTGATGTTCGTGCGCAGCAATCGCTTCAATGATCGCCTGCTTCGACGGATAGTAGCGGTAGAGTGCGCCAGGACTGATTTTGCTGGTTTTGCAAATTTCCTGCATCGAGGTTGTGTGTATGCCGTTGGCAATAAAGCATTTTCGTGCGGCGGCCAAAATTTGGCTTTTGCGCTTTACATGCAGGGCTTCGTTTTTCGTGCGGGCCATTGGAACTCACTTCAATTTGTCGAATGACTATTCTAAAAAAGAATTGCGCCAATCTCAAGTTGTGTTATTACGAGAATGATTATTCTGATTATGGGGCAGGTATGCGCATAAAATCTTTGCCGCTTGGGTTGGGCGTCTTATTGGCGCTGTTGTTGGTTCTAGCCAGTTTTTGGTTTTTATCGCCTGACAGCAGCTATGAGGAAACGGCATTTGTCTTCAATCACGAAGGACAGCCTATAAAGGGAAAATTGATCAAGCCTTTGGGCTCCAAAATTGGGCCGATCGATTGCGTGGTGATGGTGCATGGCGATGGGGCGATGACCTATGATGCGCACGGCTATTTTGCCCCATATTTTTCTTTTTTTACCCAGCGCAACATTTGCGTTTTATCTTGGGACAAGCCTGGGGTCGTTGGGGCGCAAGGGAACTGGCTTAACTATTCGATGGCGGACCGTGCGACGCTGGTTGGTTCTGCGGTCCAGGCGCTCCGCCGCCACCCCCAGCTTGATGTTGGCCGCGTTGGATTGATGGGCTTTTCCCAAGCGGGATGGGTAATGCCAAAGATCAATCCAAGGGAGCAAAATATATCTTTCTATATATTTGTATCTCCGGCGGTGAATTGGATGCGTCAGTCCAGCTATATGAGCGAGTTGCGGCGTGGTGCTGAACCGCAACCTATCGAAGAAAAACGCGCTGATCGTGCTTTGGATCAGTTGCTTCTTAGGGGCGCATCATATGACGCTTTTTTGTCGCTTGCGACTGAAGAAGCCAGCATTGATGCGTCGTGGTTCTCAAAGGAGCGGTGGGCGTTTGTTGCCGAAAACGCAAGGTCTGATTTATCTGAAGACTTGAAACAATTGCGCCACAAGCCAGTCTTGCTTTTGACTGGCGCTCGCGATGGACAAGTTGATGCAACTGAAACCATGGCTGTGTTTAGCGATATATTAGGTGATCAATTGACTGCGCATATATTCGAGACAGCGGGTCATTCGATGATTGGAGTTGATGAACGCAAGCCAATGGACGATGGCGATGGGCTTTGGTTGTTGCTGCAAGTTATGTTGCAGGGCCAAGATGCTTTTGTGCCAGGCTATTGGGCGGCAATAGATGATTTCATCGCCGCCCAGAAATTCGATTAATTAAATTGGGCGCGGGAATTGGCGATAAATCTCAGCAATTCCTTTATTTACCTCGTCGCTCAACGTGATGTCTTTCGCTGCGATATCGGTTTTGAGTTGCTCCATATTGGTGGCGCCAATAATCACCGACGTCATAAAGGGGCGATCAAGGGCGAACTTCAGCCCCATTTGACAAACATCTAGGCCATGCTTTTGCGCCAGTTCGATATAGGCTTGAATGGCAGGCTCGGAATGGGGGTTGTTGCGATAGGTTGCACCAGCAGCCAATTCGCCGCGAGAGCCTTTTGGGATTTCGCCACCCAGATACTTGCCAGACAGAGCACCGGCTGCAAGTGCAGAATATGCAAGCAGCCCCACATCTTCATGATGGCTAACTTCGGCCAGGTCATGGTCGAAATAGCGGCGCAACAAGCCATATTCATTTTGGATGGAGACCATGCGCGGCAAATCGTGTGTTTCTGCAAGCCGCAAATATTGCATCGTGCCCCACGCTGTTTCATTGGAAAGCCCCACATGGCGGATTTTTCCATCGCGCACTAAAGCGTCAAGAGTTTCCAAGACCTCAAGCATGTTGACAAGTTCTGCCGCGGTGTCTTGGGTTGAAGGGTTGTAGCCATATCCATTTTCGAAATGGTAGTGACCACGGTTGGGCCAGTGCAATTGGTATAGATCGATGTAATCAGTTTGCAAACGCTCAAGGCTGCCTTCAACGGCTTTGCGGATTGAGCTGGCTTCGATCTTTTGACCATCGCGAATCCAAGAAACCCCTTTGCCGGCAACCTTTGTGGCGACGATAACGTCTTGCCGTCGTCCCGTTTTCTTGAGCCATGTGCCAATGTATTTTTCAGTTAGCCCATAGCTTTCAGCCGTAGGCGGCACAGCGTAAAGCTCTGCGGTATCAATAAAGTTCACCTGTTGGTCGAGCGCATAGTCGAGTTGCTCGTGTGCATCTTGTTCGGTGTTTTGACGGCCCCATGTCATGGTGCCCAAGCAGATTTCACTGACCTTAAGGTCAGTACGACCAAGTTTGTTGAATTTCATCTCATGTCTCGCAATTTGGGTGGGGTTGCCAACCTAACCTATATGGCGCGTATGGCACAAGATTAGAGCTGCTCAAGGGGGATAAAAAAGTTTTTTGAAAAAGAGTGTCATTAAGGGTTCACATTCAGATCAAAGCACCCTATATAGGCGCAGTCCGGTGATCGTCGGACGACAAAACGGCCAAGGCCGTTACTTCTTAAAGACAGCGACTGTCTTGATTTTGGCGCGGGGTGGAGCAGCCCGGTAGCTCGTCAGGCTCATAACCTGAAGGTCGCAGGTTCAAATCCTGCCCCCGCAACCAAAATCTCTTTTTCTTCACCACTGATTTGTCGATTTCTTCGCTTTTGTTGAGCTGCGCGCACTTTATGATTTCGCGGCTGTTTTGGATGCGCCGCACGCCACGCCTTCTTTGCTTTGCATGGGATTTCCCATATGTAGTGTGAATGACCATCAACTTTTCGCCCCTCCCTATTGATGATGTTTTAGATCAGCTTCGTGAAACGCTGAACGATCAGTCGTTTGCCCTGCTGGTGGCTGCGCCTGGTGCAGGTAAAACCACGCGTGTTCCCCTTGCTTTGCTTGATGCAGAATGGCGCAAGGGTGGGCGTATCATCATGCTGGAGCCAAGGCGGATTGCCGTAAGGGCGGCGGCACATCGCATGGCGCAGTCGTTTGGGGAAAAGGTTGGAGAGACTGTTGGCTATCGGGTACGGCTTGATGCGCGCGTAAGCGCAAAAACCCAAATCGAAGTGGTCACCGAAGGGGTATTCACCCGCATGATTTTGGATGATCCCGAGCTGGAAGGGGTCGCCGCTGTCCTTTTTGATGAATTTCATGAGCGGAGCCTTGATGGTGACCTCGGCCTTGCGTTAGCGCTGGATGCAGCGATTTTGCGGCCTGAACTGCGTATTCTCATTATGTCGGCAACACTTGATAGCGCACAAATGTCCAAACAGTTGGCGGATGCGCCACTGATTGAAAGCGAAGGGCGTGCCTTTCCGGTTGAAACAATATATGCGCCTTCAAAATCGGACGTTTTGCTGGAAGATCATTTGGTTCGCACAGTTCTGGACGCACTTGATAAAGAGCGGGGCTCGATATTGGTGTTTTTGCCAGGGCAGGCAGAGATTCGTCGGGTTGCGGCACGGTTGTCGGCGGCGGCGCCTGATGATGTTGATGTCGCTCCGCTTTATGGGCGGCTGACGCCGGACCAACAGGACTTGGCGATTGCGCCAGCGAAGGTGGGGCGACGCAAGGTTGTGTTGGCCACATCTATTGCGCAAACATCTTTGACGATTGAAGGTATTCGGGTTGTGGTTGATAGTGGGTTGGCGCGGGTGCCCGTTTACGAACCGGCCACCGCATTGACGCGTCTTGAAACGCGTACGATTTCGCAAGCGGCTGCGACCCAACGGCAGGGCCGCGCAGGTCGAGTGCAAGCTGGGGTTTGCTATCGCTTGTGGGCAAAAGGGCAAAATGCGGCTCGCCCGGCTTTTGATACACCAGAAATATTGGCCGCCGATCTGACGTCACTTGTGCTCAACCTTGCGCGGTGGGGTGTGTCAGACCCAAAGCAAATGCAGTTTGTTGACCAACCCCCGACGTCTGCATGGGCGGAAGCGGTTGTCTTGCTTAAAGATTTGGATGCGCTGGATGAAAGCGGGCAGATCACCGCGCATGGGCGGGCGCTGGTAGCATTGCCCATTCATCCCCGGCTCGCACATATGATCCAAAAATCTGCAGCAATTGGATATGGTCAACGCGCCGCAGATATCGCGGCGCTGGTTTCAGAACATGGTCTGGGTGGTGAAGTGACAGACCTTGAGAATCGACTGCAAAACTTCTTGTCAGATCGCAGTGGTCGCGCAAATGAAGCAAAATCGCTTGCACGTCGATGGGCTAAACAAGTGGGTGGTGGGGCTGCCGCAAAAGAAGAAGTTAGCGTTGGCCGGTTGATTGCTTATGCCTATCCGGATCGTATTGCGCAGGCAGCTGGAAAGCCTGGTCGTTTTCGACTGGCGAATGGGCGCGCTGCAGCACTTCCAGAAACAGATCGGCTTGCACAGGAGAAATTTCTGGTGGTGACGGATATCACTGGGCAGGCTGCAAATGGGCGAATTCGGGCCGCTGCGCGGATTGATCTTGATGAAATTGAGGCGGATTTTTCGTCCCATATTGTTGAGGAAACACGGCTCGAGTTCGATGCTTCGTCGCGCTCTGTCCGCGCGCGGCGCGTGCGCGCGTTCAAGAAACTGATCTTGGCCGATGCGCCGACCAAAATTGAGGATTTTGATGAGGCGGCAAGAATGCTTTGTTTGGGCATTCAACAGCTGGGCGTTGAATCTTTACCTTGGACGAAGGCGCAAAAAGCGATGCGGGGTCGAGCGACTTATTTACATACGACACTTGGTGCGCCCTGGCCCGACCTAAGCGATTTGGCACTGCAAGATGATGTGACGAGCTGGTTGGCGCCATGTCTATCTGGCGTGATCTCAATTTCAGGAATTGAGCCGCAAATGTTGGATAATGCGCTGATGGGGTTGTTGCCATGGAACTTGCGCAACCAAATGGACCAGTTGTTGCCCTCGCATTTTGAAGCGCCAACCGGTTCGCGCATTGCAATAGATTATGGCCATGAAACAGCTCCGGCAATTGAGGTGCGGGTGCAAGAATTGTTTGGCCTCACAAAGCATCCCGCTATTGCTGATGGCAAAATCCCATTGCTTGTTATCTTGTTGTCGCCAGCACATCGCCCAATCCAAATGACGCGAGATTTGCCCGGGTTTTGGCGCGGTTCTTGGGCGGATGCGGCTAAGGATTTGAAAGGGCGCTACCCGCGTCATTTTTGGCCAGATGATCCGGTGGCGGCAAAGCCGACTTCGCGTGCAAAACCAAACAACGGTTCGCGGCGTTAGAATTATCCATAAGGCACTATTCTTGATGTGGCGCTGCCGATTGCATATGAATGAGGACTTGATGCTTGATTTTTCAAGGATCCAATGTACCGCTAGACAATGATCCGTTCGTTGCGAAATTGAAAGCTGCCTGTGTCCCAAATCGGTGAGAAACCCTTTAGCCCAGAAATGTTGCAGAGCCTGCTTGAAGAAATGGGCGACGGCGCAATCGCGATTGATGCGAAGGGCAAGATCACTTGGATCAACAAGAATTATCATATTTTGTTGGGCATATCGGCTGATGTTGATCCGCGGGGCGAAGATATCGAGGCGCTTATTCCTGAAAGCCGTCTCAAAGAAGTGGTGCGCACGGGCAAATCGATACTTATTGACATCATGAATTTTGATGATCAGCAATTCGTGGTCAGTCGTTTTCCGTTGAAAGACGCTAATGATGAGATTGCTGGCGCAATTGGTTTTGTGCTGTTCGACAAGGTGGAGCCACTGGCGCCCTTGATGCAGAAATTTGAAGTGCTGGGTAAACGTCTCAGTTTGGCTGAGAAAAAGCTGGCAGAGGCCCGGCGTGCGAAATATTCGGTTGCGAGTATAATCAACCGCTCTCTCAAAATCGACAAGGTGAAAGAACAAACACGTGCTGTCGCTCAACATGACAGCCCGGTGTTGTTGCGGGGTGAAACAGGCACCGGCAAAGAGCTGTTCGCGCATGCCATTCATAATGCGTCAGCGCGGCGCAATGGCCCGTTTGTTGCGCTCAATGTTGCGGCAATTCCAGAGGCCTTGTTGGAGGCTGAGTTTTTCGGCGTAGCTCCCGGCGCTTACACGGGCGCGAGTGACAGGCAGCCGGAAGGCAAGTTGGCGTTGGCGCGGCATGGCACGCTGTTCTTGGATGAAGTTGGCGACATGCCGCTTGCCTTGCAAGCCAAGCTTTTGCGTGTTCTGGAAGAAAAAGAATTTGAGCCCGTTGGCTCCAATGTCATCCAGCCGGTGGATGTGCGGATTGTGGCGGCGACGTCGCTCGATCTTGAAGCGATGGTGAAAAAGGGCACGTTTCGACGCGATTTCTATTATCGACTAAATGTTCTCAAAATTGACATTCCGCCGCTTCGGGAGCGGATCGAAGACGTGCCGGTTTTGTGCGACTATTTCTTGGAAGAGTTTTCGCAGCGCAGCGGCGACCCTGTGCGTTTGATGAGCGATGGTGCCGTTAGCCATTTGTGTGCATATGATTGGCCAGGCAATGTGCGTGAACTGCGCAATGTGATTGAGCGCGTGTGCGTCCTCTCGCAGGCCCCGGTTCTAAATGAAGATGCGTTCGCAGATGTTGTGCCCATAGACCAAGTGACCAACGATGCAGTTCGGCCACTAAGGGCAGGCGAGGCGGTTTCCGCTGAGAACCTTCCCTTGCAAATTGCGCAGTTGGAACGTCGCGCGATTGGTGAGGCGTTGCGCATGTGCGGCGGGCACAAAGGTAATGCGGCAAAGCAATTGGGCATCTCGCGCTCACAGCTCTATGACAAACTCAAACTTCATGATTTGTCTTGATTTCACACAAAATTGTCTGATTTCCACGCAATTCACTTTATCCTAGCAATTTCAGTCACTTGTTGGTCGGTTTGGTGTTTTTGTATGGAATTCATACAAAAATTGCTATTTTGTCATCGAACCTCAAACTAATATAAGTCTTTGAAATAATTCATTTTTCCCTCCAGATTGTCAGTTGGCATGGCCATTGCACTGCATGGGGCAAGATCGTGCGCGTCGAATGGAAAGGCGTGCGCGCATCTTTTCCATTCAAGGGAGGATAATATGGAAGCGATAAATCTAAAATCAGTGGCCAAAAAAGTGGCGGCGCCAGCAATGGCTGCGCTGGTCATGTCTTCGGCTATGGTGCCAGCACAAGCGGGTGAGCCGATGCGTTGGCGCGTGCCGGTCGCGTTTGGCACGCATTTGCCAGCTCTGGGCGATAACATCAACTATGTGGCCGAAGCGCTGGACGCAGCAACAGCTGGCGAAGTGCAGTTTAAAGTGTTTGAGCCGGGCAAACTGGTTGCGCCATTGTCAATCACCGAAGCGGTGAAAGACGGCAAAATGCAAGCCGGCTATACGTGGCTTGGTTACGATCAGGGCCGTATTCCAGCAGCCCCATTGTTGGCGGCGCGCCCGTTCGGCATGGAGCCTTGGGAATATACAGCTTGGTGGTACGAAGGTGGTGGCAAGGCGCTTGGTGAAGCGGTTTATGCTGAGCATGGCGTGCACCCAATTCTTTGCGGTATTATTGGCCCAGAAACCGCTGGCTGGTTCCGCGATGAAATCAAATCACTTGATGATATTGATGGTCTCAAAATTCGCTTTGCTGGCCTAGGCGGTAAAGTGATGCAAAAGCTTGGTGCGTCGGTAACGGTGTTGCCAGGCGGGGAAATCTTCCCAGCTTTGGAAAAAGGCGCGATTGATGCGACCGAATTTTCTATGCCAGCAATCGATCAGTTGCTTGGGTTTGATAAGATCATCAAGAACAACTATTTCCCAGGTTGGCACCAAACCTACACAGCCTTCCACTTGGTTGTGAATTCAGACCTTTGGGCTAGTTTGCCTGCGGATCGCAAAGCTTTGCTTGATATGGCGTGTACTGCTGGTGTGATGCGCAACATTTCAAAAGGTGAAGCGATCCAAGGTGCGGTCATTGCTGGCTTCGATGAAAAAGGCGTAACGGCGAACACATTGCCGGACGAGTTGCTGCGTGAATTGCAGGTCATCACCAATGAAGTAATGCAAGAAGAAGCGGCGAAAGATGATCATTTCAAGACCATCTATGAGTCTCAAGAAGCCTTCTCAGCGGAATACAAAAACTGGAAAAGCCTAGCTTATTTGCCACGCGATTTTTGATCGATAGGCAGAATTGAGCTTTGGGGCAAAGCCTTGTTTTGAGGGAGGTCTGCTTTTCGAGCAGAAAACATAAATGACAATAAAAAAAGATCTGGAACATCCAGAACATATGCTCGAAGAGCCGGGCCACGCTTATGGCGAGTTTTTGCCCACAACGGCTTTTTCAAGAATAGTCGATCGCGCATTGCGTGCGATCGGCAACGGTGTCAGCTGGGTTTGGATTTTGCTGCTGGCAACCATCGTGATCAATGTGGTGTCGCGCTATGTGTTTGGCAAAGGCCGCATTGAGTTTGAGGAAATCCAATGGCATTTCTATGCCATCGGTTTTTTGATCGGACTTTCTTATTGCCTTACAACCGACGATCACATTCGGGTAGATGTGATCGCTGAGATCTTCTCGCAAAAGGTCAAAGCTTGGGTGGAAACGTTTGGCATCATTTTCTTGCTGCTCCCGTTTTTGGTTTTCGTGATCATCTATGCGGTGCCGTTTTTCACCTATTCGCTATCAATCAATGAAGTTTCAGGCTCACCAGGCGGATTGCCTGCGCGCTGGGCGATCAAATCGTTCCTTATTATCGGCTTTGTGTTGCTGCTGTTCGCTGCTTTGTCGCGTCTATCGCGCACCCTCGCTTATTTGATGGGGCGCCGCGCCACATCTGTTGAACAGAGCGGAGGGCGATGATCATGGAATTCAATGAGATATTGTGTATTTCGATGTTCGCAGCGTTCATCGCGCTGCTGTTCACCGGCTTTCCAGTCGCTTGGATTTTGGGCGGATTGGCCGTCGCATTCACTGCGCTTGGTTGGTATTTGTCTGCCTATACCGATCTGTTTGCCAACAGCTTTTATTCCGTGGATTGGGCCTATAGTTCGGCCACAGTCGATCGGATTTGGGACGTTATGCACAATTGGGTGCTGGTTGCGTTGCCGATGTTTGTGTTCATGGGCTTAATGCTTGATCGTTCAGGATTGGCGTCAAAGCTTCTAACCGATTTTGCCAAATTGTTTGGTCGGGTCAAGGGTGGCTTGGCGGTCACTATAGCGCTGATTGGCATCTTGCTCGCGGCATCCACTGGGATAATTGGCGCATCGGTTGTGTTGCTCTCGGTGCTTGGTTTGCCGGTGATGATGCAAGCAAAATACTCCAAATCATTTGCATCAGGCGTTGTATGCTCGGTTGGAACTTTGGGTATTCTGATCCCACCTTCGATCATGCTCGTGCTGATGGCCGATCGCTTGGCGATTTCAGTTGGTGACTTATTCTTGGGGGCTTTGATCCCCGGTGTGTTGCTTGGCTCGATTTACATCATCTATATTTTGGTGGTCGCAAATTTCTCAAAAGATATGGCACCGCGCCCCGACAATGTGGAGCCGATTACGGGCAAACTTGTTTGGAATGTGTTTTTAGCCGTGCTGCCACCTGCTGGTTTGATATTGGCAGTGCTTGGTTCCATTTTTGCCGGCATTGCGACGCCAACAGAAGCATCTGGCGTTGGCGCGTTTGGGGCACTCTTGCTCGCGTTTTTCTCGGGCAAGTTGAATTGGCAAGTGTTGAAAGATGTTTGTCGCGAAACCACTAAAACAACCGCCTTTATCTTTGCCATTTTCCTTGGGGCAACTGCGTTTTCGTTGGTGTTCCGGGGGCTTGGTGGAGATGAGTTGATCGAAGGTGCGTTGCTTGGGCTGCCGTTTGGGCCAACAGGTATTATCATCACGATTTTGGCATTCACATTTTTGCTTGGCTTCTTCCTTGATTGGATTGAAATCACCTTGATTATTTTGCCGCTTGTTGGACCCGTAGTGGCCGGTCTCGGGTTTGATTTGGTGTGGTTTACGGTTCTGTTTGCGGTATGTTTGCAAACCTCGTTTTTGACCCCGCCTGTAGGCTTTGCTTTGTTCTATTTGAAAGGCACTGCCCCTGAAGGGATTAGCGTAAAACACATTTACGCAGGCGTTTTGCCGTTTATTGGCTTGCAATTATTGGGACTTGTGCTTGTCTTTGTATTTAAAGACTTGGTGACATGGTTGCCTTCAATTGCGTATTCGAATTAGCGGCGGATAGGTTTTATGACAATTTCGATGTTGGACGGCTCGTCAGCACTTGCGGGTAAGTGTGCACTGGTTACTGGTGGTACAAGTGGCATTGGTTTGGGGATTGCCAAGCGATTGAAGACTCTTGGCGCCAGCGTGATCATCAATAGTCACGAAACGCCTTCTGATGTGCAACCTGCACTAGACGATTTGAACAAGCATGATGGGCCCGATGTGCGTTTCGCGCAGGCGGATATGTCAGCGCATGTCAATATTGATGAGATGATGGATGCGCTCAAGCGTGACCAGATCAGTTTTGATATTTTGGTCAACAATGTTGGTATCCAACATGTGAAGCCTATTGTGGATTTTCCAGTTGAGAAATGGCAGCAAATTCTCGAGATCAATTTGTCCTCATCGTTTTACCTGAGCAAACATGTGTTGCCACATATGAAAGCGAAGAAGTGGGGACGGATCATCAATATTGCTTCGGCGCATGGATTGGTGGCGTCGGCCTATAAGTCGGCCTATGTGGCGGCAAAGCATGGCATTTTGGGCCTAACCAAAGTCGCCGCGCTGGAGCACGCAGAAGATGGCATCACCTGCAATGCCATATGTCCTGGATATGTTTGGACACCTTTGGTTGAGCAACAGCTAGCAGATCAATGCAAGGTGCATGGCCTGAGCAAGCAAGAGGTGATTGAAAACATCATGCTGCAACCCCAGCCCACCAAGAAATTCGTGCAAATTGACGAAGTGGCGGAATTGACCGGGTTCCTGTGTGGCGATCTTGCTGGCTCGATCACCGGCACCTCACTGGCCATTGATGGCGGATGGACCGCCCGCTAAGTCCAGTTTGATAGTTGGTTGATCATCTCGATTGCCAGCAAGCCAGCAGACAAAAATGCACCCACTAGTCCTAGCAACTTCCAGCGTTGAAGGCTGGGTGCTGCATCTTTGCGGCTGCCAATGCGCCACAGCGAGAAGTTGACCAAGGTGAATACCACCAAGATTACTGCTGACGTAGTGCGGGCCAAGCCGCCCAGTGGGAAAATCAGCGCTAAAATAGCGATCAAAACGGTCACCAAAATGGTGGCGCGGATCGGGGTTTGGCGAGTTGGGTGCAGTTTGGAAATCGCTTTGGGCAGCAAACCTTCTTTGCCCATGCCAAACATCACCCGTGATGCCATGACGATTTGCACCAAAATGCCGTTGACCATCGCGATCGTGGCTGCTGCTGCGATCAAGTCTCCATTGCCGCCGGTGAGCTGGGCAAACAAAGTCGCCAAAGGTGCCTCTGAATTGGCTACTGCATCCGGGTTAGGCGCGGATACGGCAACAAGCGCAACAAGGGCGTAGATCAACACCGTGATGATGAGCGTGCCGATGATGGCGCGCGGTACATTGATGTGTGGGTCGATTGTTTCTTCCGCCATGTTTTCAATATCTTCAAAGCCCACAAAGGCAAAGAATGCCAAAAGTGAAGCAGAGAAAATCGCAGGCCAAAGTGAAAAATCGGTTGGGGGAGCGAGGCCGTTCACCCAGTTGGCCGGCACGGTCAAGTGTTCAGCACCAAACCACACAATGACAATGAGTGCGCCAAGTTCGATGGTGGTGACGATAGCGGCAAAAATAACGCTGTGGGTGACGCCAAGGCATGCAATCGTTGCCATCGTCACAAGGATCGCTAGCACCAGAATAGGCGCTGGAATGGTTATGAGTTGTCCCAAATAACCCGCGAACGAAAGTGCGATAACAGCGCTTGAAACTATGGCAGTAATAGTGACGCCAATGCCCACCAAGCGAGCCCAGTTGGGGCCCATCCCGATATTGACAAAAACCGCTTCGCCCGCGGCGCGTGGGTAAACTGCTGCCAGTTTTGCATAAGACAATCCTGTTGCCGCGGCGATGATGCCTGCAACCACAAAACCAATTGGCGCTTTGTTGCCAGCGATCAGCATGGCTTCGCCGATCAGCGCAAAAATGCCCGCGCCAATTGTTACCCCGACGCCATAGAAAATCAGCATCGGCAAATTCAGCGTTCGTTTTAATGTTGTTTGTTGTTCTGACATTTTCAGCGTCCCCATCGATCTAACTAGTAAGCTAGCAGCAATTTTGACGCTTGTTTTGATTCATCTCAAGTTGAGGCATAGGTCGAAAGCATAACAAGTTGCACTTGACATAGTTGCGATTGAAACTAATCTTGTGCGCGATTACTGATTGAGCGAATAGGGGATGATCGCTTGACGGTTGCAAATTGCTCGGGCTTGAACGCTTGAGATGATTTGCAACGGGCAAGTGCTCGTTTGCGCGAGGAGGACAGACAAAATGGCAAAAGCTTTCGCTTCCACTAACGATATGGAAGACAAGAAAATTTCGTTCACCGAGGTTGGGCGCGATCTCTATGCGTTTACCGCTGAAGGTGATCCAAACACAGGCGTGATCATTGGCGATGATAGTGTGATGATTATTGATGCGCAGGCGACCCCACGTTTGGCCAATATGGTCGTTGAAAAGGTGCGCAGCGTTACTGATAAGCCGATCAGCCATGTTGTTCTCACCCACTATCACGCTGTGCGCGTTTTGGGGGCATCTGCCTATGGCGCAAGCCAAGTCATAATGTCAGAAAAAGCGCGCTCGATGGTTGTTGAGCGGGGCCAGGAAGATTGGGACAGTGAATTTGGTCGCTTCCCACGTCTGTTCCAGGGTCACGAAAGCATTCCGGGCCTTACTTGGCCGACAACGACATTTAACAAGCGTATGTCGGTTTATCTGGGCAAACGACGTGTTGATTTGATGCATTTGGGTCGTGCGCACACTGCCGGAGATATCGTTGCCTATGTGGGCGACGAGAATGTGATGTTCACCGGCGATATCGTTGAATATCATTCCGCATGTTATTGCGGTGACGGTCATTTCCACGATTGGCCTAAAACCATTGAGGCCATTCGGTCATGGGACGTGGATGCGATTGCGCCGGGCCGTGGTGATGCGCTGGTGGGCAAAGAGATGGTCAATGCCGCGCTCGACAACACTTCGGATTTTGTTCGCTCGACTTATTTGCCAGCAGCGCGCGTTGCCTTGCGTGGCGGGTCGCTAAAAGAAGCATGGGACGCTGTGCGGGCCGAGTGTGATCCAAAGTTTGGCGACTACGCAATCTATGAGCATTGCCTGCCATTTAACGTATCACGCGCTTATGACGAAGCGCTGGATGTGGATACACCGCGCATTTGGACGGCGGAACGCGACTTGGATATGTGGAACAAGTTGCAAGGCTAAGCCATCAGTTCAAAATCGTTCTTTTGGGGAGGAAGAATGACCAAGATCTTTGAAACACCGCTTTATCCGTACAAAAAACATGCGGACCAAGACAGTGCCGACATTGTGCGGCATCCGGTTATTGTGGTTGGTGCTGGGCCCATTGGACTCGGCGCTGCGATCGATCTGGCGATGCAAGACGTGCCAGTTGTTGTGGTCGACGATAATGACAAGGTGAGTTGGGGGTCGCGGGCGGTATGCTATGCCAAACGACCGTTGGAGATCTTGGATCGATTGGGCTGCGGCGACGAGTTTGTCGACAAGGGCGTTGTTTGGAATTTGGGCAAAGTGTTCTTTGATGAGCGCCAAGTCTATGATTTTGACCTGCTACCTGAAGGTGGTCACAAGCGCCCAGCTTTTATCAATTTGCAGCAATATTATTTTGAGCAATATCTGGTTGAGCGGGCTTTTGAGTTGCAACGCCAGGGCAAGCCGATTGAAATCCGTGGGCAGAACAAAGTCACGCAAGTCGACCCTAAGGATAATGGCGCGCGCATTTCTATTGAAACGCCGGATGGGCCGTACCAGCTCGATACAGATTGGTTGATTGTGTGCGATGGCGCTGCGTCTCCCATTCGCCAAATGCTCAATCTTGATTTTGACGGGCGGGTGTTTGAAGACAATTTCTTAATTGCAGATGTGATTATGGAAGCGGATTTTCCGGTGGAACGGTGGTTCTGGTTTGATCCGCCATTCAATAGAGGGCAGTCCGCATTGTTGCACTCGCAACCCGACAATGTGTGGCGGATTGATTTGCAGCTTGGCTGGAACATCGACAAAGAAAAAGAGAAGCGCGAAGAAAACGTTGTGCCGCGCCTGAAAGCGATGCTGGGCGAAGACGCCAAGTTTGAGCTTGAATGGGTTTCGATCTACACATTCCAATGTCGACGGATGGAAAAGTTCCGGCACGGGCACGTGATTTTTGCTGGAGACGCTGCGCATCAAGTATCGCCCTTTGGCGCACGTGGGGCCAATTCTGGATTGCAAGACACGGACAATCTGTGCTGGAAGCTAAAGCTTGTTATGGACGGACACGCGCCTGAAAGCCTGCTCGATAGTTATGACTGGGAGCGCATTTATGGGGCAGATGAGAATATCCTCAATTCCACCCGATCAACCGATTTCATCACCCCTAAGTCCGATGTAAGCCGATCCTTCCGCAATGCGGTCTTGGACTTGGCCGAGCATTATGAATTTGCGCGTCCATTGGTAAACTCGGGCCGCTTGTCCGTGCCTGCGGTTTATGATGGTTCACCCCTTAATGGGGACGATGATGAAGCGTTGCCGCTTCGCACCCGGCCCGGCGCGCCTTATGTGGATGCACCTATTGCGAATGGTTGGCTGGGCGACCAACTCGGCAACAAATTTCAGTTGATCGCGATCAATTGTGACGTGCCAGACCATTTGGATGTGTGTGGCATTGGCGTTTCGACATTGTCAGTGAATACAGCCTCGTTGGACGACGATGGATTTGCGACGCGCTATTTGGGTGATCAGTCAAGTGCGGTTTATTTGATGCGGCCCGATCAGCATGTGGCGGCGCGCTGGACCGCATATGATGAAGCCAAAGTGCGTGCGGCATTGGCCAAAGCAACCGGTCGCGGGTGAGGAGAGCATAGATGTTGAACACCAAACCAAATATTGCTGGTGCTGATGATTTTTACGCCGATCTTCTGGCGCTGCATGAGGGGAAATCAGAGAAAGAAAGCGCTGACATCAATGCGCGGCTCATCTTGTTGCTGGCCAACCATATAGGCGACAAACAAGTGCTGGCCCACGCCCTAGAAGCGGCGGCAAAACCAGGCGGCTAAGTTTTGCAGGCATCATTGGGATGAAAGAGGAGCGAGATATGGCTTTTGAGGAACTCAAAGCGCAATTGAAAGAGCTGTACCTCCTGCCAAGCGACAAGTTCTCATCTGTCACGGTGCCACGACTACCCTTTGCCATGCTTGATGGGGCAGGGGACCCGCAAAAAGGTGATTATGAAGCGAAACTGAAATGGATATTTGCAGCGATCCAGCCGATCCGACGTGATGGCAAAAAGCGCATGGGTAAGGACTTTATCGAGCCGCCGCTGGAAACTTTGTGGTGGGCGGATGATATCAATGATCTGATTGAAGGAAATCGAGACAAGTTCAAATGGAGTTTGATGATCCCAATGCCAAGTTGGATCGATCAACAGCAGTTTGAAAGTGCTCTCAAGGAGGCATCAGAAAAACTCAAATCATCACCACCTGAGGGTTTGCGCTTAGAGTGGTTTGAAGAGGGACTGGCGGTGCAAATTATGCATATTGGCCCAAACGAAGAAGTTCGGCCCACACTTGATCAGCTTTATCACGAATATTTGCCGGAAAATGGCTTGGAGGCACATGGGCACTATCACGAGATCTATCTTGGCGATCCGCGCCGTATTGCACCAGAAAAACGCAAAACCGTTATTCGACAGCCTGTTCGAGCGCTAATGCGATAGGCCTTTTGATTTCTGCTCAACGGTGCCCTGATGGAAGCGCATCTTCCATTCGCCGCCGCGCTTTTGCCAAATTGAAGTGCGCTGGGTCGTTGTTTCTGGAATGCGATAATTCACGATCCATGTATCTTCGGATAGTGGCTTGGCAAAAAAGTTCTCAACGGA
The DNA here is from genome assembly GCF_030159895.1 of Maritalea porphyrae. Lineage (GTDB taxonomy): Bacteria > Pseudomonadota > Alphaproteobacteria > Rhizobiales > Devosiaceae > Maritalea > Maritalea porphyrae. The sequence continues at coordinate 643,146 of NZ_BSNI01000001.1, read as the reverse complement.
TCGCGGGCCGTCAAAGCCGGGCTTGTCGCGCAAGTGCTCGATAATGTTGGCACGCGTGTAGCGTGTGCCGGATGCGCCGATTTCCAAAAAGTCCGGAGTGAGGATGTTCATTAGGAAGTCGGTGTTTGCACGATTGTTCGGCGCCAAAATGGCGCGTTCAAGATCGAGCAGTGTTTGATGTATTTTCATTGACATAAAGATTTCCATATCAGGCTTGTCGCTTTGTGCCAATGAAACTTTCAGCCAATTACGACACTGTTTGATTTTAGTGAATAACAAGTTCGTTCAGCTGTGATTGACTGCTCAGTCATTGGTTCCTATATGGCAGCTATGGAAAAGAAAATGCCTCGAAATGTGATTGTTTTTTCGCCCGCTGATGTGCGCGCTACCAATGGCAGTGGACGCAAGGGCAATGGCGACGGCCGAGCGGCGAAGCGCGATGTGCTTTTGGAAGCAGCGATTGAGCTTTTTGGTGAAAATGGGTTTTGGAACACGTCCACCGCGTCTGTGGCCAAACATGCTGGTGTAGCAACGGGCACTCTATTTAATTACTTCCCGACAAAAGAAGACTTGATCCGTGAAGTGATGATGTATCTCAAGCGCGAAATGATTGGCGCTGCGTCCGTTGGGTTTGACCCAATTGCGGACCTTCGCGATCAACTCGAGTTGTTGTGGTTCAACGGGTTGAAGTGGGGCATGTCGAATTGGACGCGGTTCAATTTGATGGAGCAAATTCGTGTTTCTGAAAGGCTGACAAAAACTGACCTTGATGCAGTTGGTGAGCCGTATCAAGAAATGATGACATTGTTTAGCGGTGGAGTAGAAGGCGGCCGGTTGCAGCACTTAGCCCCAGAACTCATTGCCGAGATTATGTTTCGGCAGGGCCAAGCAGTTGTTGAGTACCTATTGTGGAACGAGGCGTTTTCGGACGCCGAGCGCAACGCGCATCTCGAAACAAGTTTCGACGTCTTTTGGAACGGCATTAGCAAAAAATAAACGATCAGAAATCTCAAGCGAGAGATCTTGAATTGCAAAAAGTTCAACACATATAGAAAATGACTGACTAATCACTCAGTTTGATAATTGGAGAAATTGATGACGAAATACAAATTGCCATTTGGCAAGAATGGTTGGGGTTATGAGCGCACCCCAGATATGAGCGGCAAGACTGTTGTGATTACGGGCGGCAATTCTGGCATCGGCCTGGAAGCCGCAAAAGTCTTGGTTAGCAAAAATGCGCATGTGACGATTTTTTGCCGAAATGAAGAGAAAGCAAAAGATGCTGTTGCCCAAATCAATGAACATGCAACGCCAGCAGCTTCTATTGACTATGTGCTCATGGACCTAGCCTCCTTGGAGAGTGTGCGTGCAGCGGCAGATACCTATCTGAAAACGCATGAGACGCTCGATGTGTTGCTCAACAATGCAGGCCTTATGATGATCCCAACGCGCACCCTAACAAAAGATGGGTTTGAAACGCAGTTTGGCGTCAATCATTTGGGGCATTTTTTGTTTGCGCAAATGCTCTATCCCCTCGTGGAAAAGGCAAAAGGGCGCATTATTGCTGTCTCCTCTATTGCCCACCGTTGGGGGTTGGAGCGCATCAAGTTTGAAGACTTGAATTTTGACGAAGGTTACAGCTCGACCGTTAGTTATGGCCAGAGCAAGCTCGCCAATATGCTTTTCATCCATGAACTGCAACACCGTTTGAAGGCAGCTGGCAGTGCAGTTGATGCCTATGTGGTGCACCCAGGTTATGCGGACACTAATTTGCAACGCACAGGTCCGGGCGGCATCGAAAAGTGGCTAATGGTGGTGTTTGGACGGTTTTTGTCTCACCCACCATCCCATGGCGCAAAGTCATTGGTGTTAGCCGCAGCTGATCCTGAAGCAAAGCCAGTGACATTTTATGGTCCGGTAAAACGCGGCGGATTGGGTGGTCCAGTTGGGGAAACACCCATTGCTCCTTGGGGGCGCGATATGGATGCAGCCGCGAAGCTTTGGCACGTCTCGGAAGAGTTGACCGGCGCGAAGTGGGATATCTAAGCAAAAATTTGATTTAGAGAGAACTTTTGGCCGCCCCGGCTTCAGGCCGGGGTTGCTAATTCTACGCTTGGATCAGGTCTGTAAGTTCTTGCACCTTGGCGTCGACCAAGTCTTTGTCGCCGCGTGACTCCACATTGATGCGCAATAGGGGCTCAGTGTTTGAAGAGCGTACATTGAAACGCCAGTTTTCAAATTCAACACTGACCCCATCAATATGCTCGACTTTTAATGCATCAGGGGCATAGGTCGCTTCGATTTTTGCCAAAATGGCAGGTGCGTCGGCCACCTTGAAGTTGATCTCACCCGAGCATGGGAATTTTGCAATTCGTTCTTCAACCATCTGCTTGAGGGTTTTGCCGCTGGTTGAGATTTCGGACACGATTGCCAACCACGGCACCATGCCGGTGTCGCAATAAGAGAAATCATCGAAATAGTGGTGTGCGCTCATTTCGCCGCCATAAAGGGCGTTTTCTTCGCGCATGATTTGTTTAAAGAATGCGTGGCCAGTTTTGGAAATAATCGGCACGCCGCCTGCCGCTTCTACCACATCAATAGTGTTCCAGGTCATGCGTGGATCGTAGACGATTTTTGCGCCCGGATTTTTGTGCAGCAGTGTTTGCGCGATTAGACCTACCAAATAGTAGCCCTCAACGAATTCGCCTGTGTGGTCGTAGAAGAAGCAGCGGTCGAAGTCGCCATCCCAGGCAATGCCCAAATCGGCACCATGCTCTTTAACTGCGTTGGCGGCTTTGGCGCGTTTTTCTGGCAGAAGCGGGTTTGGAATGCCGTTTGGCAGGTGGCCATCTGCTTCATGGTCTACTTTGATAAACGTGAACGGCAGGTGTGGTTCAAGCGCATCGATGATTGCGCCGGCGCAGCCATTGCCCGCATGGCAGACGATTTTGAGCGGTTTAAGCTCCACGCCTTTAACTTGGTTGAGCAAGCGTTGCACATATTTGCTACGATCGAGAACCTCGCGTTTTTGACCGCGTTGTTCATAAGAAACTGGCGCGAATTGGGTGTCGCCCATCACCAATTCTTCAAGTGGCCCAAGCGCGTTATCTTTGGTCGCCGCTTGCGCGCCCTTAAGCACCATCTTGATTCCGTTATAATCTTGTGGGTTGTGGCTGGCGGTCACCATCAATCCGCCGTCCGCGCCAGAATTGTCTGTGTGGAAATAAACCTCTTCTGTACCGCACTGACCAACTGGCAATACATCAACGCCGCTATCCATCAAGCCTTGTGAAATGGCTTCGGCAAACGGCGCGCTATCAAGGCGCATATCATGACCAACAACAATTGTTTTTGCTTTGAGAAAATGCGCAACGGCTTGGCCAAATCGATAAGCGAAAGGCACATTCATCTGGTCAGGAATGATGCCGCGCACGTCATAGGCTTTAAACGGTGATTTGGTCATAATTGCTCACTCAAAAGATTTTAAGGACCGATCGGTTCTAACTCATATTCGTTAATTGAAATATGAGGCTGAACGGCTTTTACGCGTCAATTATGTCAGAATGAACATGATGGCAAGTTTTGGGCGTGTTATATGCACATACGTTTCGCATTTGACTAGCTGTCTGCAAGGCTAAATCTGTTGCCGCCTCGGTTTTTCGCATTATACATTGCAACATCCGCAGCGTGCAGTAATTGATCCGCGGATTTGTTGGCGCGCTCAAAGTCAGTCACGCCAATGCTTACGCCGAGTTGCAGGCTTCGACCGCCATATTCTATTGGGGTTGTGATTGCATCTATGATGCGTGTGCAAATGCGATAGGCAATGTCGCTGACATCTTCGTCAATCAGGCCCCTTTCGATGAGAATAGCAAACTCATCGCCACCAAGGCGTGCAATCATGTCAGACGAGTTTGTAATTTGGGCTAAGCGATGAGCTGTTTCACGCAAGATGAAATCACCTGCAACATGCCCCAACGAATCGTTGATCGGTTTGAAATTGTCGAGGTCGAGGAAAAACAGAAGCCGTCCAACACCTGGCTCTTCGTGATCCTTGGCCACCCAGCTTTCGATTTTTTCCAGCAAGGCTCTGCGGTTGGCAAGGCCCGTAAGTGGGTCTTGATTGGCGAGCTGTTTTGCTTTCTCGCTGTCCTCAACGACGCGCTGATGGGCCGCGGCAATGTCGCTCATGCTTTTTTCAAAGAACCGACGAGTTTCGAGGGTCAGTTGCCGCTCGCGCATTTTCATGTCGGTTATGTCGGTGTCGGTTCCAACAATACGTGCTGGTGTGCCATCGCTGTTCCACGCAATAATGCGCCCGCGGCTCATGATCCATATCCAGTTTCCGTCCGCGTGACGTTCTCGATATTCGAAGGAATTTTCAGTTAGTTCGCCACTATCCTGCGCGTGGACTTGTTCCAATATCTCATCCCTATCATCCGGATGAAGGCGCTTTTGCCAATTTTCGGCACCTGAGGCTTGGCTGTCACCAATTTCAAATCCGCGCATAGTGTACCAACGGCTTGAATACCATATTTCGCCACTATTCATGTCGCAGTCCCAAACCGCTTGCGCGGCGCTTTGTAAAGCAAACCGAATGCGGTCATCATGTTTGTTCGCAGTTTTCGTTGGGACGGCAGTTTCAACAAGTTCGTGAATTTCGACCAGCATCTGCGGTGCGGTTTGTAAGGCTTGCTCTGGCAGATGTACGGTTAACACAAACCGTTGTGGCTCGATTTTCTTGCTTGTGGATTCCGCTAGAAACGCGATCTTGTGTGGTGGGTTTTGGTTGGTTGATCCGCCTGCGAAAAGCGCATCAAGCTCAGCTGCGCGCAGAATATCACGGATGTCTTGTCCAACCAGACTTGTTTCGGAATTGTTGAGCAGGACCGCTAAATCACCAAAAACGGAAGCGATCTGACCATCAGTTGTGATCAGAAATATGCCTTTTGCTCGACCCAGAGCGTCAGCATTTGGGATCAAGTCAATCGGATCGACGATGCTCAATTCGCGACTTTGCATGTGTCGCAGCATAAGCGTATTTACTAAAGCATTGGAAAATTGGCGCGGTAAATAATTGCTTACGATCTTTCGGGCGGTATTTGGTCTTACCCTTCAAAGCGCCTTTCAATGGCATTTAACGCAGTAAGCAATAATTTGGCATCTTCACCGCCGATTGAATCAATGAAATTCTTTTCAAACTGACGGGCAACATTGACCATGTCTTTATAGGCGGTTTGCCCAACACTTGTGAGTTCGAGATGTTCCAACCGACGATCTTCGGGATCTTGGGTGCGTTTTACCCAGCGGCGCTTTTCCAGTGAGAAAACTGCGCGGGATACTTTGGTTTTGTGCATGGGGGAGTGATTGCAAATCTCGCGCGCGGTGATCACACCAAACTGCCCGATGGTGGCGAAGGTGCGCCATTCCGGCCGTGTCAGGCCATAACGCTTTTTATATTCCTGCGCGAACTTTTGGCTGACCTTTTCAGCGGCTTGATTGAGCCGGTAAGGCAAGAAGTTCTCCAAGGCAAGAATTTCAGCGTTTTGTTTGTTTTGATCATCCATTGTGTAAATCTCCCTCGTTTGATAGTTACATAATGGATGGTTACATGTGCAACCACTAATTTGACTTTGGAAAAGATAGATAGGGTCCAAGGGTTTTCAAATGAGCAAGAATGATCTCGATTATATGCCCGGTTTCGGCAATGATTTTGAAACCGAGGCTTTGCCGGGTGCGTTGCCGCAGGGGCAAAATAGCCCGCAAAAATGTGCCTATGGGCTTTATGCTGAGCAATTGTCTGGTTCGCCATTTACCGCGCCACGCGGCACCAATGAGCGGTCATGGCTATATCGCATTCGGCCAAGCGTTCGGCACACAAAACGGTTCAAGCCGTTCCAATTGCCGCTTTGGAAAACAGCGCCGCAAAAACTCGATGCTGAATTGCCGATTGGGCAGTTGCGTTGGGACCCGGTGCCGATTCCAGAGGAAAAAACTGACTTTTTGCATGGGGTGAAAACCATCACCACCGCAGGGGATGTGTACACGCAGGTTGGCATGGCCAGCCATGTTTATGCGTTCAACGCCTCGATGGAAGATGATCACTTTTTCAACGCGGATGCGGAACTGCTGTTGGTACCAGAAGTGGGCAGCCTGCACATCTTCACCGAGATGGGCAAGTTTGACGTGGCCCCAGGCGAGATTGTGGTGATCCCGCGCGGCATGGTGTTCAAGGTGAGCGTTGAGGGACCATCCCGCGGCTATATGTGCGAAAACTATGGTGCAAAATTTACGTTGCCAGATCGTGGTCCGATTGGCGCGAACTGTTTGGCAAACCCACGCGATTTCAAAACGCCGGTTGCAGCGTTTGAACAAAAAGATACGCCTTGTCGGGTGATCGTGAAATGGTGTGGTAATTTCTATGAAACAGAAATTCCACATTCGCCGCTCGATGTGGTCGCTTGGCACGGCAACTACACGCCATATAAATATGATCTTGCGACTTATTCGCCGGTTGGCTCAATTTTGTTCGATCACCCTGATCCGTCAATTTTCACCGTTCTAACGGCACCGTCTGGCGAAGAGGGTACGGCGAATATTGATTTTGTGATCTTCCCGCCGCGCTGGCTGGTGGCCGAGCACACGTTCCGTCCGCCTTGGTATCACCGCAACATCATGTCTGAATTTATGGGGCTTATCCAAGGTCAGTACGATGCGAAGGAAGAAGGCTTTGTGCCCGGCGGCATGAGCTTGCACAATATGATGTTGCCGCACGGGCCAGATTCGGGCGGGTTCTATAAAGCTTCAAATGCGGATTTGAAGCCGCAAAAACTTGATAATACCATGGCATTTATGTTCGAAACGCGGTTCCCGCAACTTCTGACAGATTATGCGGCGAAGCTTGAGACACAACAAGATAATTACATTGATTGCTGGGAAGACCTAAAGAGCCATTTTGATGGCACCCCAGAAGGAAAGTGGGACTGATTTTATGAAACTTGCAACTCTTTCAAACGGCTCGCGCTATGGCGAGCTGGTGGTGGTGAGCCGAGATTTGTCGCGCTATGTGAGCGCAAGAGATGTGGCCAAAACCATGCGTGATGCGATTGATGATTGGTCCAGCGTTGAAGCGGGCCTGCAGGCGCTTTCTGAGAAAATCAATGGCGATGCATCTGTTGGTGAAGCATTTGACGTTCAAAAAGCGATGGCACCTTTGCCGAACCCAAGCCAGTGGGCAGATGGGTCTGCTTACGTCAATCACGTTGAACTTGTGCGCAAGGCACGTGGCGCGGAATTGCCAGCGAGCTTCTGGGAAGATCCATTGATGTATATGGGTGCACCCGATGCAATGCTGGGCGCGCATGACGATGTGGAAGTTGGCTCGGAGAGCTGGGGCATCGATATGGAAGCCGAGATTGGTGTGATTTGCGATGACCTTAAAATGGGTCTTTCACCGGAGGAAGCGGCGGACAAAATCAAGCTGATCGTATTGCTCAATGATGTGAGCTACCGCGCTTTGATTCCAGGTGAGTTGGCCAAAGGCTTTGGCTTTTTCCAAAGTAAAGGCGCGACTGCTTTTGCACCCGTGGCGATTACGCCAGACGAGTTGGGCGAGAATTGGCAAGACGGCAAGGTGCATCGTGACATGCTGGTGCACTATAATGGCGATGCTTTCGGCAAAGCCAATGCAGGCGTTGATATGACGTTCAATTTCCCAAAGATCGTCTCTCATGCGGCAAAAACACGCCACGTTGCAGCGGGCGCGATTATCGGGTCTGGCACCGTGTCAAACAAAGATGCTGATGGCACGCCGGGCAAACCTGTGCGTGATGGCGGCTTGGGCTATTCTTGCATCGCCGAAATCCGTATGATCGAAACCATTGAGAGTGGCAAACCAACCACTGAATTTATGAAGTTTGGCGATCAGGTTCGTATCGAAATGCTCAATGATGATGGATCAAGTATTTTCGGTGCCATCGATCAGCAGATCGTTGAAACAAAATAGCAAATGCGGAGCGCCAATATGAGCGAAACTGTTCTTTATAATTATTGGCGCTCTTCCGCAGCCTATCGCGTGCGCATTGCTTTGGCCCTGTGTGGCATTGACTACAGGGATGTTGATGTGAACCTTTTGGAAGGCGCACATAAGGGCGAAAGCTATAAAATGCTCAACCCGCAAGGATTGGTACCCACTATTGAGCTTGATGGCATGTTGTTCACCCAGTCCGTGGCGATTATCGAGTATTTAGCGGAGGTGCATCCTGATAAGGGCTTGATGCCTGCTGATGCGCTGGATCGCCAACGCGTTCGCGCACTTTCACACGCCATTGCGATGGATATTCACCCTGTCTGTAATCTTGGGGTCACCCAACATATCACCAAAACATTTGGCGTGGACAAGGACGTGGTGCGCGATTGGTTTCATCACTTTATCGGGCAAGGATTGCACGCCTATGAAGGGATGTTGCAACAACAGTCCGACAGCAAATTCTCGTTTGGCGATACGCCAACAATGGCCGATTGCTGCTTGATGCCACAGCTTTACAATGCCCGCCGTTGGGAAGTTGACCTTTCAGCCTGCGAGCGGATTTTGGCGATTGAAGAAAATTGCAATGCCCATCCCGCGTTTCAGGCTGCTCATCCGGATAAATTTGCGCCGGAGAGGTGACAACAATATCCTACCTTGACGTGCAGGCCCAAACCGTCACGCGGCAATTGCGGTCATTTGGTACGCAATAGGCAATGGCGCTGCTTAGCGCTTCATCTTTGTAGACATTCCATGCCCAGCCCCAGCCACCATAATCACCTTGCGCAATAGCGCCGCATGAATTGTAGAAGGTTTTTATGGTAGTGCAGTTGCCACCACAGCGGCTTTGTACAGCCTGCGCCGCTGCATTTTGGGAAGGGTAATCATATGCGTTACCCCAAGCACCGTTTGGGCCAACGCCCACCGCGCCCCAGCATTTTCCATTTGCACAGGCAGCCATCGCCGGTAGCGGCAACGCTGTAACAAGCGCCAAAGCAATTGCGATGCATAGAGTTAAAAATCGTCTCATTGCCAGTTCCCCCAGTTGGTCTGATGCTGCCTATTTTGAGCCTCACAGAATTGGTGATTGCTGTCAATCAAGCACTAGCTACGCGCCTTTTGTGTCATTTGTTTTTCTTTTTGCGGGGCGAAGTGAGATTTGACGCTCTTTTCAAACATGGTAAGCAAGTAGTCCATCGCGATGCGTCCAGAATTTGAATCTGGCGCAAAAACTTCCACGCCATGGTATGCACCATCAATCAGTTTAAAGTTGGTCTGAACTCCCGCCGTTTCAAGCGCAGTGAAATAGGCAATGTTCTCTTGCATGAAAAGGTCGCAACTGCCTACAAAGCCGATTGCAGGTGGCAATTTTGCCAGATTATCTGTACGCGCGGGCACCGCAGTTGCGGGCATGTCTTTGTCTTCGGGTCCAACATAGAGGTCCCAAGCTAGTTTGTTCTTTCCAGGCGTCCACGACAGATCATTAAGCGCAAGATTTGTTGAAGTTGTGCGATTGTCCAGCATTGCATAAAGCGGAAATTGCGCAGCAATATTCACGTCGCCACGGTCGCGTGCGGCAATGCAAATCGCTGCGGCAAGGCCGCCGCCGGCGCTTTCGCCCATGACCATGATTTGGTCGGCACGTCCGCCCAATTGTACTGCATTGTCGCGAACCCAACAAAGTACATCATAACAATCTTCCAATGCAGCAGGGTAGCGCGCTTGAAAAGACCGGCGATAATGAGGTGCGATGATAATGCACGGCGCGGCATCAATTAACCTTGAAAACAAGCCTATATCTTGGCGCGGCGCGCCGATGGCATAGCCGCCGCCGTGAAAATGCAACAAAATCGGCAGTCCATCTCTTTCCGCTTTGGGTCGCGCAATGGTGATGGGGATCGAGTGCCCGGTTTTGCCATGAATTGCAGCACGTTCAATCGTGATGTTGCTGGGCGTTCTGCCGAGGTTGGCATAAGCCAAACAATGCATCAAACGCAGGCCAAGTTGGGTGTCTGGAATACGTTGAACGAAACGGAAAGCGGCATTATCTGCAGTTGGATCAATCATACAATTTCTGTATCAGGAAAACAAAAATCATAAAGCTCAAAAACAACCTTGCCTGCGTGCTGGCCAAAAACTTATCCCCGCCCTGTCTGAGCGCGTTACACTGCTTGCAGCTTTCTTGAAGACCTTGCGGACAACGGACGCGTTGTTGGGGTCGTGAAGAGGTATGGAATTGTGTAGGTCCCGTATCAGCCTGCGTGGCGCGAACGCCACTTAGTTGTACGGGACGGTTCGGTGGGTTTGGTAAATCCTATACATGAACCGCACCACCCCGCACTTGATGCGGGGTCACACCAAACCATTCATAAAGAAAGCTGGGTCAAATGAAGTGCAAGACGTTTGTGCTTCGCTTGGTTGCAAATTGTCCAGTCTGACGCCGAAGGCACCTGTCAGTCATTATTGGGTCTGTGCCCAATTGGAGTTTTTAGCTCCGCGTGATGACCACAGACATCACGGATGCAGGGAAGGGGATAAATGGGTGAGCACCTCGGGGCAGTTTGAAGTCAAGCAGCATTTGGCTGAGCGCGAGACATTGTTTGTCTCTACTTACTTTTTGCGCAACTACAGAGGCGTTCATTGTCTCGCGCTATCGCATCACTTGGTAAACTTCGCATGGAAACATGGCGGAGATGCTGGTGGTTGAGAGCTTTGCGTTGTTGCGTTGAAATGAAGCGCTTTGGTACTTTTGACATTCTTGCCTGGATCCCCGACTACGCGGGGATGACGGGAGAGGGTGTGGCCGGGGAAACACCATAGGCGACGGCGGCGTGAAAGAAGCCTCAACCTGAGCTTGTCGAAGGGCGAGGCGGACTAATAAAGGCGAGGTGGGCCATCAACAAGGGCCCATCCTTCGACAAGCTCAGGATGAGGGGAATGGCGAACTTACCCCAAGGGCAAGCTCGATGTGTCCTTCAAGGTCTCCAACACAATTGAGGTTTTCACGTTCTGCACGGATTCATGAGGCAAAAGAACATCATTGACGAATTCGCGTAAGCCGTTGAGGTCAGGCGCGACGACTTTGATGAAATAGTCCATTTCGCCGGTCAAAGCGTGCGCTTCTTGGACTTCGGGAAGATCTGAAATCAGTGCCGCGAAGCGTTTGGAGTTGTCTGGATTGTGGGTAGCAAGGGTCACGTTAATGATGGTGACAATGCCCAGGCCGACTTTCTCGCGGTCCAATTTGGCATGGTAACCGGCGATCAAGCCGTCATCTTCTAGCCGCGTGCGGCGGCGCGAACATTGAGAAGGGGACAGGTTTACTTGTTCGGACAATTCGTTGTTGGTCAGGCGCGCATCTTTTTGCAAAAGTGCGAGGATCGCGCGGTCAAATCGATCAATTATGTCATAACTGTGCATGTATACGCCTAATATTGCGTGAAGTGTGCGTATTTTTGATGAATATGTGAAATTTTGCAAGCCTCTTGCATGGATTATGCGCAATAATTGACAGCAGAGAACATGATAGGGAGAGTTTGAAATGGGTCCATTTCCTCACGACGCCCCGGTTGCCACCATTAGCGAGAGCAACCCAGCGGGTACAGACGGTTTTGAATTTGTAGAATTTGCGCATGATGAGCCAGAAAAGTTGGAAGAGCTTTTCACCAAAATGGGCTACGCAAAAGTTGCGACACATAAATCTAAGAACATTTCTTTGTGGCGCCAAGGCGATGTGAATTACATTTTGAATGGCGAAAAATCGAGCTTTGGCGGTAAATTCGTCGATCTTCATGGCCCCTGTGCGCCTTCTATGGCATGGCGGGTTGTTGATGCGCAGCATGCGTTTGATCACGCTGTCAAAAAGGGCGCAACGCCATATGAAGGCGATGACAAGTGCATTGATGCGCCAGCAATTTTGGGCATTGGCGGATCGCTTCTATATTTCATCGATACCTATGGGGATAAAGGGTCAGCCTATGACGCGGATTATGATTGGCTCGCAGAAGCCAACCCGCGTCCGGAAGGGGTTGGTTTTTACTATCTCGACCATCTGACCCACAATGTGTATCGCGGCAATATGGACAAGTGGTGGGACTTTTACCGCGACATGTTCGGCTTTAAGCAAATCCACTTCTTTGACATTGATGGCCGGATTACTGGATTGACCAGCCGTGCGATTACCTCGCCATGTGGAAAGATCCGCATTCCGCTGAATGAGTCAAAAGACGAAACCAGCCAAATCGAAGAGTATTTGAAAAAATACAAGGGTGAAGGCATTCAGCATATCGCGGTTGGTTGTGATGATATTTACACCTCTACCGACAAGTTGGCGGACAACGAATTGAAGTTTATGCCTGGCCCACCGCAGACATATTACGATATGTCCTCAGATCGGGTGAGCGGACATGATGAGCCGCTCGATCGGATGGCCAAGCATGGCATTTTGATTGACGGAGAAGGCGTGATTGATGGTGGCATGACGAAAATCTTGCTGCAGATTTTCTCCAAGACAGTCATTGGCCCGATCTTCTTTGAGTTCATTCAGCGCAAAGGTGATGAAGGCTTTGGCGAAGGTAATTTCCGCGCATTGTTTGAATCAATTGAGCGCGAGCAAATTGAACGCGGTGTTCTTAGCGTTGAAGATTCAATCACCGCTGCAGAATAATAGCCGGGCAAATTGCCTCCCAATTTGAACGCTAGAAGGTGCTCCTGGACTAATGTTCAGGGGCACTTTTTGCTTTAGTCACCGATCGGTTGCGGGCCGGTGTCGCCGTGAATGGCGGTCAGGCTGGAGCGAATGCGGCGCAGCTTTTCCTTGGTCTCGTCTGGGCGCAGCCGTGCAACGGTGGCCGCAATAATGTCTATTGTGGCTAAGAAAACCAAGCGAGATGCGGTGGGCTTATAGATGTCTGGGTCTTCTGGCAGGCTAAGGCCAATGGTTAGGTCGCACGCTTGGGCTAAGGGTGAATCTGCCTTGGTCAGTGCGATGGTTTTCGCGCCATATTGTTTAGCAACATTGGCGCTATCAATGTTGGATCGTGGTAGGCCGGTGGCCGAGATAAAAATGATGGCGTCGCGCTTGCCAAGTGTTGCGGCGTGCATCCGCTGTAGATAGGCATCTGAGACCGCAACCGCGGAATAGCCAAGACGGAAGAAGCGATTTGCCGCGTCAAAGGCAACCGTTGTCGATCCGCCGCCGACGCCGCAAAAGATTAGTTTTTCAGCATTGTTGATATGCTCAGCTGCGAGCTTGATCGTTTCTTCGTCCAATTGCGAGCGCGCGATGTTGGCGGTGACGTAAAGCGTTTGGAATACTTGATCGATGAGGTTTTGCGGCTCGTGCTCTGCCTCGTCGCGTGTGTCGAGATATTGCAATGAAACCGCAACATTTTGCGCCAAACGAATTTTGAAATCCTTGAACCCGGCGCAACCCAATGATCTGCAAAAGCGGATAACCGTCGGTTCAGAAACGTTTGCTGCGTCCGCAAGGGCGGCGACTGACATTTCGGAAACGGTCTCTAAGTTTTTCAGGATGTAGCTAGCGACTTGCTGCTCGCGCGCATTGTAGTTGCCGTCATTTTGGCGAATTTGCGAAATGATGTCCAAAGCTGCAGTCAAAAGTTATCTCCCAAGTCGATGCAAAATGTGTTTGCGCTCTAGGCAATGCGGCGGTTTCGCCGCGTTCGAGCACATGCATTTTTTGCGAAAAAGATAAGTGCACGATTCGCGACCCTGTGCACATAAAATGCTTTTTCGTTTGTGAAACTACATAAATTGCCCTTTACACGCAATATAATCTAACATATTTGTAGTTTTACTACATATGAGAGGTGTGGAGGGGATAAGTTGTCAGAATATGCGCGCATGCTGAGTGCAAGACTGAATTGGATCGTGGAGCGTGTCGTTGCATTGCTCATGGTCCTCTTGGTGCTTGATGTTTGGATTGGCGTTGTTGACCGCTACATTTTTCATTGGCAGCTGCCTTGGCCCGAAGTGCTGGCGCGCTACTTGATGATATGGGCCGCGATGCTTGCGATTTCTGCGGGCATTGCAAGGCGCGAGCATATTGGCCTTCTGATGCTGATTTCAAAAATTCCGGATCGGTTCCGCCGCGTGATTGTTCTGGCTTTGGATGCGGTGACTTTTGCTCTTTTTGTCTATGTGGCTTGGTACGGGCTGGCGTTCGCACAAACCGGTGCCAACCGGCAGGCGATGATCTTTGGCGCGACCCTGTTCATTCCATTTTTGTCGATACCCGTTGCAGGTGCACTTTGCGCCATTCAGACATTGCTTGTGGCACTGCGGGATCAGGGCGCACTGCGTGAGCCTTCTATAGCGGGGATGACCGAATGATCGTTGCCCTTGCTTTCGTCGCCTTTGTTGTTTTGGGATTGCCGATTGGGTTTGCTCTTGGCGTGGCCGGGGTGATTGGCTTGTTCCAAATTGGTGGGGAGAATTTCTTTGCACTTGGTCCGGGCAAAATGTTCAACGGGCTAAACATCTTCCCGTTTCTTGCCATGCCGTTCTTCATCCTCGCTGGCGAGATTATGAACCACACCGGCATAACCAATCGCTTGGTGTTGCTTGCGCAGGTTCTGGTTGGTCACTTTAGAGGCGGGTTAGCGCACACCAATATGCTCGCATCAGTCTTCTTTGCGGGTCTTACGGGGGCAGCAACGGCAGATGCGGCAGCGTTCGGCAAAACGCTGGTGCCTGCAATGGTGAAAGAAGGGTATGACCGAGATTATGCCTGCGCCGTGACTGCTGCGGGGTCGATTATCGGTCCAACTATTCCGCCGTCTGGCTTGATGGTTGTTTATGGCTCTTTGATGGGTGTTTCAATTGGCGGACTGTTTGCGGCTGGTATATTGCCCGGTCTAATCATCTGTGCTGTGTGTATGGCGGTGATTGCAATCGGTGCGCGTGCGAACAATTTGCCACAAGCCGAAGAGCGGGCGCGGCTGCCAAAAATCTGGGCGACGTTCAAGCAGTCGATTTTGGCTTTGATTATGCCGGTGATAATTCTCGGTGGTATTTTGGGCGGCATTGTCACACCAACGGAAGCGGCTTCGATTGCCGTTGGCTATGCATTGTTCATTGGTGTCTTCGTTTATCGCAAAATTCGAATCAATGATCTCATTCAAATGCTTATCCGCACGGCGCGGGTGACTGGTGTCATTTTCGTTATTATTGCATTTGCCTCTATTGTTGGCTGGTGGTTGAGCTTCAACCAAATCCCGCAAGCAATCGCGACGCAAATCTTGTCAGTTTCTGATAACCGCTACGTCATCATTGCGCTGATCATTGGTCTGCTGTTGGCCATCGGTATGGTGATGGATATTACCGCCATTTTGATCATCTTGGCACCGGTTTTGGTGCCACTTACCGCTTCGATTGGCCTTGAGCCAATTCACGCCGGCATCATCTTTGTTTTGGCACTCAACATTTCATTGATGACCCCGCCTGTTGGCGCCTGCCTGTTTGTTTTGTCGTCTGTAACGGGCGAACGCTTGGAGCGGATCGCTGCAAAGCTTTGGCCGTTTTTGCTGGCCGAAGTGGCCGTCTTGTTCATCTTTGCATTTTTCGAAGATTTGGCGCTGTGGGTGCCCCGAATGCTCGGATTTGCGTAGAGGGCGCATCGCGCCATTGGCACGCGGGTCAAGCCAAAATTCAACTGGCCCGAGAATCCTAGAGGGAGAAGATAAATGGATTTTAAAAAACTTGGATTGGGATTGGCGTTAGGAGCAACCGTTGTTGCAACTGCGTCGGGCGCATTTGCAGACACGAAGGTGCTCAAATTTGCACATGACAACAAAACCGACCCGTTTGAAAACCCCGCTCATGCTTGTACCGCCGTATTTGCCAATATCGTCAACGCGGACACAAATGGCTCGGTTAAGGTTGAGGTGTTTCCATCAAACCAACTTGGCTCTGCTTCAGAACATGTGCAGTTCTTGCAAGACAATGTGATTCAAGCCACGTTGACCTCAACAGGTGCAATCTCATCTTATTACCCGCGGATCGACGTGTTGAACCTTGCCTTTGCATTTGACCACAACGCGGCCACTTATGATGTGTTTGACGGTCCATTTGGCGCTGCGCTCGCTGCCGATATAGAAGCGAGCATCCCAAATGCGAAAGTTCTTGGTTTCCCAGATACGGGCGGGTTCTTTGCGATTACCAACTCAAAACGCCCAATCAAAACGCTGGATGATTTTGATGGCATTCGGGTGCGCACAATGACTTTGCCTTCACACCAAAAGATCATTCAAGCACTGGGCGGCGAAGCATATCCATTGTCATGGGGCGAAGTTTATTCTGGATTGCAAACAGGCGTGATCGACGGGCAAATGAACCCTGTGCCGATCATTTCATTCGCAAACTTTGCTGAAGTCCAACAATATATGACGCTGACCAATCATTTGTTCTCGCCATATACATTCATGATTTCGGATAGCTTCTGGAACTCGCTAACACCTGAAGAGCAACGGGTAATCAATTACGCTGCCAAGTCTTGCGTAACAGCAAGCCGTGGCATTAGCCGTATCATTGAAGCTTCTGATCGTGGGCTTGCTGGATTGATGGACAAAATCGAAGTGACGGCTTTGACCGCTGAAGATCGTCAAGCCTTCAAGGATGCGGCACAGCCTGCCGTGTTGGCACACGTTGAAGAAGCGCTTGGTGATGAGGGTGTGGCATTGCTAGAGCAATTCCGATCGGCTGTTGAAGACGCAAACAACGCGACTTACCTCAAAAACTAGAACTTGAATAACCCTTTGATTGTTGCACTGGCGGGTCGTAATTGACCCGCCTTTTTTGATTTATGCCAAGGTGGGCGCGTCGTTGGGTGCTAGGTTGGAGGCAAGGAGAATGCCAATGACCCAATACTTTGCCTATTTGAGAAGCTGCATATGGTTTTGGGTGCCACCGCTTTTGGTGAGTTTTTCCTTCTGGCCAAATTTGAGCGCTGCCTATCAGCCCGAGATTTTTTGGCGGGACATTCCGCAGGCGCTTGGTTGGGTTGAGAATGTTTCTCGGTTTGCTGTGATCGGACTGTCGGCAATTATGCTTATTGAATGGCGCACGAGCACACAGAAATTGGGGTTCGCCATATATGTGATTGGCCTTGCACTATACATATTGTGCCAATGGGCAATCGTCGCTGCGCCCGATGGGGTTTGGGCGACAAGCTTTTTTGGATTTTTGGCCCCTGCTTATACGCCAGCAATATGGATTGTGGGCATTGGCATGATTGGCCAACGCGCCATTGATGCCCGCATCGCCTGGCGAAATGTTGTCTTCTTTGGTTTTGCGGGGCTGTTTCTTGTTGCCCACAATGTCCACGCATGGCTGGTTTTCAGCCGCTTGCCAAACCTTTGAAGCGGTAGATCCTACAAGTTGTTGCACAGAAGCCGTTTTCAACTGGTTGCCTAGTTTGCCCATTTTGGCCATTTGGTCTTAGACTGACCAGTGTTTTCACGAAACTAGGCAGTTGCTGAGGGGCAAGGAAATACCATGCGCACAAGAACCAAAGCTGTAAGTCGTTGCTTGTTTTCTGTGGGACTTTTGATGTGCTTTCTTATTGGCACCACAAGTTTGCGTGCTCAAGAGTGTCAGCTTGATCCCGCCGGAATGAGTAGCGTTCCAGATTCTGGCGAGGAACTGCGCGCTTTCATGATTAAAAAAGCGCAATACATTTTGTGCACAACGGCGACGCTGGAGGATCGTTCATTCCGAGTGAACTTCCCAGGCCAAAAGCAGTTGATTGAGAATTATGCAGCACATCACCAGTCTGAATTGGATCTGTGGACGTCGCGCAAATCTGTGCCGACCTTAAAGCAAATTCGAGAAGCTATTTCATCGCGAAAAACAACTGATGGGCAAACCGTTTTTGGCAAGGCTATGGCGAATTTTGCTCTGCACTTGAACATCTCTGAAGCTTTGTTTTGGGAGGGGCAGAAAATTCCTTCGCCCTATCTAGATGACATGCGGGCAAAGGGGATCGACCCGAGCAGCCATGCCGCAGAACTTGCGCTCAGCACGACAATTCCTGAGCCAGATGCATGGTTCACTATTGGCTGGGCATCAATTGATCGCACAAAAAAGGACCTTGAAGAGACCAAGATCAAACAGGGTTTCAAGGACGCAGTTGCGGCACATGAGCGGGCAATTGGTGATTTGGCGGCGGAAAAGAGTCGCATGGCGATGGTGCTGGGTGAACGGCAAAGGTTCGTCAAAGAGAGCGCCGAACACTTATCGAAAATAGATCGGGAAATTGCGGGATTAGGTGCCCGTGGTGTCGATGTTCCTCAGTTGCTAGCCAAAAGACGAATTGATGCCATTTCGCGTCATGAATCTGATCTAGAAAATTTCAAGAATTATGCAGATGAGTTTGTTCGCACTATCGATCAGATTGAAAAGCGAATTGAGAAGACGCGAGATGGAATGGTCAAACCCTCTGAACGCTATATGAGGTATCTGGATGGGCTGGGTGGCACGATATTGCGGGTCGAAACTGAGCAAGCGGTGCTTGAGCCCACCGATGTGGAGGGACTTCGCAAAATCCAGAACTTAATCAAAAGCGCCTATGAGGAAGTTAGTGCGCGTTCGAAGAACAAGCAGAAACTGATGGAGGCACGT
Source organism: Maritalea porphyrae (assembly GCF_030159895.1). GTDB lineage: Bacteria > Pseudomonadota > Alphaproteobacteria > Rhizobiales > Devosiaceae > Maritalea > Maritalea porphyrae. Next base: position 624,479 of record NZ_BSNI01000001.1, on the reverse strand, counting down.
CGTGCAGCCAACAAGGCGCTGGAAGCGGCAGTTGCCGACGCAAATGATGCTTCTGATGATTTGGCGCTAAGGGGTGCTTTGTCGGTTGCCTATCAATTTATGATCGAGGTGCAGGCTTCAGCGGCAAATCTCGCCCTAGCCTCGCGTGGAGGGCCCGGAGGCGTTTTGGCGGAAGCAGTTGGGCAAATTGCAACAAACGTGGCTGGCGGCTCGAAATATGTTGTGGGTGGCGTCGCGCTTGCCGGACCCTCATATTATGATGCAACAGGGCTTTTCCGGGATATCCCTCAGCTCAAGCAGGAAGATGCGATTGAAAATGACTCGCCAGCCTACACCTTTGAAGATGGTGAAAACTCGATCAAAACGATCGTCGCTCGGGAAACAATGGCTTTGCCCTATCGCACGCTTGTAGCAATGGCAACCGCCGCTGAAACCGCAAATGCGTCGGGCGCGCATCGTTCGCTTTTGCAGTCGCTTGCTGCCGAAGGATTAACCCCGAACGACGGCCTTTTGAGGCAAATGGCCAAAAAAGATATGGCTTCGCGCGAGGCTGCACAAAAGCTGGGCGAAGCCATTGGCAAAGCCGGGTTCAAAGGCGTGGTGAAGTCTATCTTGGCTGAAGCAGGTCAGAACATTGCAAAGGAGCTGACCAAAGAGGGGTTTAAGCGTGCCGCAGCGGAAGTCATTGAAGGCGGAGCGCTGGTAGATTATGCGGCAGCGCAGATGGCAGTTTCTGAAGCATACGCGCGAATGATGATCGCTGGCGACGCTTATTGGGAGAATGAAGCCGCGATTGAGACACTATTGGGGTTCATCAAGTCGCTTACTGAGCGGCAGCATTTGGGAGAAATGCAAGCCACAAAGAATGATGCATTTTATCCCTTGCCGGGTTATCGCTTCGTGATTTCCCTTGTGCCGGGTTCTATTCCAAATACAAATAGGTTTGATGCAGATGTATATCTTCATGGCGTAAAGCTTGGGCGAGATCAAAACTCTACACAGCTCGCTTGGAAAATCCCAGACGATGCGAAATTTGGCAAAGATTTGCCCGAAACGCTGACATTGAGGATCGAAATTAAGTAGCCGCATGAAGTCACTCTGAACATTTTCAAGATTTTTGGGAATAAAAACGCACTGGAACTGTTGTCTCCATATTCATCAAACAAATATGGGAGATCAAAATGTCGATATTTTCAAAAATTTCAGGTGCCGCAATTGTTGCGATTGTTGCAGGTGGCGTAGCGTTTGCCGCGGGTCATATTCCGGTCCAGCAATATGAAACGGACCTTGGCAAGGTGCTCGCCGACAAGAACAATATGACGCTCTATACTTTTGACAAGGATGAGACGGGCGTTTCCAATTGCTATGATAGCTGTGCGGATAATTGGCCGCCGCTATTTGCTGATATTGACGAGCATGATGGCGATTATAGCGTTGTTGAGCGCAAGGACGGCACGAAGATGTGGGCCTATAAAGGACAGCCGCTTTATCTTTGGGTTGGGGATACAGAGCCTGGTGACACTTCTGGCGATGGTGTTGGTGGCGTTTGGCACGTTGCAAAGCCATCCATGTACTAGTGCAGTTGCAAGGTGCAACATTGCAATCGCACCTTGACGGATACAAGTTGGCTCGCCGATGATCGGCGGGTCAATTGGAGATAATTTAGCGTTGAATTTTCGGGTGGAAGATCAGTTTGCGGTTCATATCCCCGCGTTGCAAAGATTTGCGCGGACGTTGACCAGTGCGCCAGATCTTGCTGATGACTTGGTGCAGGACTGTTTGGAACGGGCAATCCGAAAGAAGTCGCTGTTTCGGAGCCCCGCAAACCCGCGCGCTTGGCTCTTTAAGATCATGCATAACTTGCATCGGAACCAAGTGGTGCAGAAACGCCCGCATATTGGCAGCGTTGAATTGGTAGATGCCGCTGAACCGCCTCGCCAACTGGCTGCATCCGAACTGAACGATGTAAAAGCCGCGATGGAAATGCTGAGCCAAGAACACAAACAGATATTGATGTTGGTGGCGGTTGAGGGGCTCAGCTACAAAGAAGCCGCACAGATATTAGGCATCCAAAAAGGCACAGTGATGTCTCGATTGGCTAGGGCGCGTGATCAATTGCGTTCGATTATGAATGGTGATCAACAAACCAGAGGTGAAACAAGATGAATATATCTGATGATCTTTTGGTCGCCTATGTGGATGGCGAATTGAGCCAAGCCAAGCGCGAAGAAGTTGAAACTTATTTGGCGCAGAATCCAGAGCAAGCAGAACGTGTTAAGCAGTGGCAGGCAAATGATTTGGCGCTAAAGCAGGCTTTTTCGTTGGATGACGTGCCGGATGTTCAAAGCGAATTGCCAACTGCGCATAATGATAACAATCGTTGGCAACAACTTACTCGGTACGCTTTGGCTGCTTGCTTGCTGCTCGCAATAGGTTTTGGCGGCGGATTAGGTCTGTCTCAGTTGCCGTTCGGGGATGTCAAATATCAATTGCGCGTGGCCGCTTGGGCCAATGAGGCACATGAGGTTTTTGCCACGGACAAGAACCGTCCGGGTGAGTTTGATCAAGATAGTTTAGATGTCGCGACGGGATGGCTCCAAAAGCGGGTGGGTGTTGACGTGTCGATCCCAAATCTTGAGAGTAATCAGCTTCGGTTTGTGGGTGCTCGACTTGTTGGCCAAGGCGGTTTGCCCGGTGCGTTGATGACGTACGAAACGGCGAGTGCGGAACGCATATCGGTGTTTGTGCAGGCGCATAGCGAGCAACTGGCCGAGGTTGGCTATTGGTTTGTTCCAAGTGAAGATAAAACCACCTGCGTTTGGCTCAATCAGAATATCGCGTTCTCGGTCACAGGTGACATGAGTAACGATGATCTCAAGGCAATTGCTTTGCGGGTGCGCGATAGTCTTGGCCTTGGGTATCAGGGACGCAACGTATAGAAGACGCTGTTCTCCAATTGTCATTAAACTGTCATTGAAGCTGATTAGAGCCGCATAAACTGAGATGTTTTGGGGCATGCAATGGCAGATCAACCAATCGGAATTTTGTTCTTGTGTACGGGCAATTCGGCGCGATCCGTGATTGCTGAGCGATTGATGGCAGAGCTAGGTGGAAAAGAGTTTTTAGCATATTCTGCAGGCTCTCAACCAACAGGCAAACCAAACCCATTCGCGCTCGAAGTGTTGGCGAGTAACGGTATCGACATTTCGGGTGTTCGCTCCAAGAGCTGGGACGAGTTTACTGGCGCAAATGCACCGGCGATCGATATTGTGATCACTGTGTGCGACAGCGCAGCAAGTGAAACTTGCCCTGTTTGGCCCGGCCACCCGATTACCGCCCATTGGGGCGTTGCCGACCCTGCAGCAATTGAGGGGGACGAAGAGAAAAAGCGATTGGCTTTTGCCACAACATATTCTCAGATGTTGGCACGGATATCGGCTTTGTTGCGACTTGAATATACCAATCGCGATGAAGAATTTCGCCAGGCACTTCGTGATATCGGCAGGATGGAGACGGCCCATGTTTAGTCGGTCGCAAATTTTGGTTGCTGAGTTTTTGGGCACGGCGCTTTTGCTCGCAACCGTTGTCGGTTCTGGCATCATGGCAGAGCGGCTAGCAGATGGTAACGTTGCAATAGCCTTGCTGGGCAATACCATTCCAACGGGTGCAATTTTGGTGGTGCTGATTACCATGTTTGGTCCAATATCGGGCGCCCATTTCAACCCCGCCGTGACGTTGGCTATGTTCCTAAATGGAGATCTCAAGCGGATTGATGGAGTGCCATATGTTCTGGCGCAGATCGCTGGTGGGATATTTGGGGTTTGGTGTGCACACATGATGTTTGCTGAGCCATTTTTTCAATTGTCGCAAAAACCGCGCTTTGGCGCGGGTCAGTGGTTCGCTGAATTTGTAGCGACGTTCGGACTGGTGTTGGTGATTTTTTTGGTTGTTAAGTTCAAACGTGACGCAATTGCGATGGCTGTTGGCCTTTATATCACCGCGGCCTATTGGTTCACCGCCAGCACGTCGTTTGCTAACCCAGCCGTGACCATCGCGCGTGGATTTTCGGATAGCTTTGCTGGCATTGTGCCCAGCTCAATCCTGCCATTTATCTTGGCGCAGCTGTTTGGCGCAGTTGCTGCGTGGGGCGTGTTTCGGTTCCTTTCAGCGGAATAATATCGTTAAATAACAATAGTTTAATATAAGTTTTGAGTGCGACTTTGTTGCAAAACTGTCATATTGCGGTGTTCTACTTTGTCTCTGGGTCGAGTAGAAATTGCGGGGTTGTATGAGCCGAATTGGATTTGCCGGTTCTTTTGTTTTGTTTCTATCGGCCTTTGCTTTGGCCGTTGTCGCGTCAGCCCTTTTGGCTCCCGGAATCGTGCAACAATTGTCATCTTTGGATGCACGGCTACTCGCCCGTGACTGGGTCGTGTCCATAAAAAGCCAATTTGATTTGCCCGGTGAGCCGATCGAATTTGAAGTAAGTCTGATGGATAGGCTTGCAGCAACGATGTTGCAGCAAAAGGACAGCGAGCCAAGTGAAGTCAACTTGTTCCGGCCACTAGAATTTCAATCACTTGAGCACTTTGGCAATATTCGCGGCTATGCGGTTTTCACCAAATTTGGTGAGCTGTTCATCGCCGGCGGTACGCCACAAATGCGCGATATGTCCAACGTAAATTTCGCAAAAGCGGCACAAGATGCTATGCGTCACCAGAAAAGCATGGTTTTTTCACGCGGGGCGGTTGGCAACAAAGACAAGCCTTCACTGATTGTACTCATTCCGTTGCAACGCTTTGGTGCTTCACGTGGTGTGATTAGTGTCGAAGTTGAACGCCATCATATCGAGGATGTTATGGAGCGTGGTGTTCAATTCACCGGACTAGTCACCGCAATATTGCTGGCTGTTCTGTCCGCGATTGTGATGATCACGTTGTTTTATTGGGGGCGGCAGCGACGGCTTGCAGAGAGAGAAGCGATACGTCTAGCGTTTTATGACCCGCTGACAGGATTGCCGAACCGGCGTCGTTTTCACAAAGATTTGCCGCAACGTGTGGCTCTGGCAGCCGCGCAGAAACTCCAGTTTGGTCTCCTGAGCATTGACGTCGATAAGTTCAAACAGATCAACGATCTATATGGTCATGGTGCGGGCGATCTGGTGCTCATGGAAATTGGCAAGCGTTTGCATGAACAAGTTGGCACCAAGAATGATGTATATCGACTTTCTGGCGACGAATTTGTGGTCATCCTTGATCATGTTTTTTCATCGACCGATCTTGCTGCGCTTTGCACAAAACTCGTTGATGCAATGAAATTGTCGATTGAAGTGGAAATGAGCCATATCGTGGCTAGTATTTCAATTGGAGCTGCCGTTTTCCCACTGCATGGAGATGATGATCGACAATTGCTAAAGCGGAGTGATTTGGCGCTATATCACGCGAAAGATGCAGGGCGCGCTGGCTTTACGATTTATACGCCACAACTTGAAGAAGAGCAGAACCGAAAGGCGTTGATTGAGCGTGAATTGCGCATTGCGTTGGAAGTGGGTGGCCTTGAACTGCATTATCAGCCACAGGTTTGCGCGATGACCGGCCGGTTGATGGGTTTTGAGGCTTTGGCTCGGTGGTGCCACCCGAAACTTGGCAACATTAGTCCAGATGAATTTGTTAGCGTTGCTGAACAATCTGGATTGATACATGTGCTCGGAGAATGGGCGCTTGCCACCGCGTGCAAAGAGGCTGCGACTTGGGAGTATGACGATCTTACCATCGCTGTGAATTTATCGCCGTTGCAGTTGCGCGATGCTCAAATTGTCAATTGTGTGCGTCGTGTTCTTGCTGAAAGCAGGCTATCGCCTCATCGCCTTGAGTTGGAAATCACTGAAGGTGTCTTTGTATTTGATACCGCGCAGGTGAGGCACACATTAGATGAGTTGCGGGCGCTGGGCGTTGGCATCGCCATGGATGATTTTGGCACCGGATATTCGTCGTTGAATTATTTAACGCGCATACCACTGACCAAGCTCAAAATTGATCGCTCATTTGTGTCGAATTTCCACTTGGGCAAAGCTGACGATGCAGTGGTGCATTGCGTTATTGGTTTGTCAAAGTCATTGCGATTGTCGGTGGTAGCTGAGGGCGTTGAAAATGAAAGCCAGCTGCAAGCACTTCAATTGGCAGGATGCGATATTTTGCAGGGCTATTATTTTGGCAGGCCAACCAACACACCCAAGGCATTTATTGTCGCGGCATATTCTCAATCGATCATGGCTGCTGGTTAGAGCGCTAAGCGCCCAACAAACCATGCGTGATGGCGTAACGCGTTAAGCCAGCAGTCGTTGAAATACCAAGCTTTTTCTTGATGTTCTTACGGTGCGTTTCGACCGTGCGAATTGAGATGTCGAGTTTGGCGGCCACGTCCTTGTTGCTTTTGCCTTCCGCCACAAGCAACAGCACGGCCTGTTCTCTCGTGGTGAGCAAAGAGTTGGCGCCAGTATCGTTTTGCTCGCCCATTAGAACCTGAGAAACGCCGGTTGAAAAATAGGTGCCGCCAGCGGCGACCTTTTCAATCGCTGTGACAATCTCCGACGTTGACACATCTTTGAGTACATAGCCGGACGCACCATACATGGTTGAGGTCGAAATATATTCTCGGCTGTCGTGCATCGAAAGCATTAATAGCTTGGTAGCGGGTAGCTGATCTTTGAACAGTTCGATGGCGTCGATCCCGTTCATATCCGGCATGTTGATGTCCATCAGCACAACATCGGGTTGGTTCGATTTTGATGTGGCTAAGCCAGCTTTAGCTGAGGATTCAGCACCCACCACTTCGATGTGATCATAGGTTTCTAAAACCGAGCGGATCCCTTCAAGTACCAATGGGTGATCGTCAATCAACAAGACTTTGATAGCAGTGGTCATGCGCCTTGCATCTCCAAGTTTTCTTTCGAGCTGGTGAGATAAATCGAGCGGGGCAAACGTGCAACCAGCCGCGTACCTTTGGGGGTCGAGATAACCTCCAAATTACCATTAAAGTGTTCCATGCGCTCTTGCATGTTGCGCAATCCCAATCCGCCGGACGGACCAACCATTTTGTCTTTCTGGTTCTGTTTGGGCATGAAGCCGCGGCCATTATCGATGATGACCATCTCAAGGCCCGCATTGGTGCTTTTGAGGCGAAGTTTTACCGCATCTGCGCCGGAGTGGCGTTCGATATTGCTCAGGGCCTCTTGCGCTACGCGATAGATCGCGGTTTTTGCATCTGATGGCAATACGTTCTTAAAGGCGACACTTTCAAAGTCCACGTCGATCTGCGTGCGTTCTTCAAAATTGTTGATCAGTGCTTCAAGTGCTGCGCTCAACCCCAAATCATCAAGTTGGCCCGGGCGAAGGTCGTGAGAGATTCGCCGCACTTCTTTGATGGCGGTGTTAAGTGCGCCTGCGCCGCGCTCAATTGTTTCAAGCGCGTTTTGCTTGCCTTCGCGTACCTGTCGCTCGGCTAAATCCAGCACGTAGCGCACCCCCACCATGTTCTGGCTGATCCCATCGTGCAGTTCACGGGCAATGCGTGAGCGCTCTTCTTCTTGAGTGTCCACGATCCGCTGGGTCAATTCTTTGAGCTTGCTGTCTGCCAAGCGACGTTCACGCAAATTCATAATAATGCCGGTGCCAAACACGGCAAGAACGGCCGGCACAGTGATTAGGGCAACCAGCAAGAATGTTTGGTTTACGGTATTAGAAAGCGACTGATTGGCGGCTTCAGTCTGCGCGAGAATGTCATCAATGTAGGCGCCAGTACCAATCATCCATTGCCACTTGTCCATACCAACCGCATATCCCATCTTGTCAGAGACTTCGCTTGATGAGGGCTTTTCCCAAACATAGCGATGGAAGCCGCCTCCATTTTGCGCATATTCAAGTAGGGCGGCAACGTCTGGGTGATCGGCCCAGTTTTTGCCGACGCGGAATGGTTGGCGCGGGTGCACGACATTGGTGCCGTCATAATGATAGACGTAAAAGTAGCCATCCTCGCCAAAGCTGAGACGTTTGAGAATTTGCTTTACTTGTTCCTTGGCGATTTCGTCGTCTGGGCTAGCATTCTCGTAGACGGGTCGAATGGCGGTCATCGCTAATTCGATATAATTCTTCAACTCATCCTGTTTGGCGCCAAGCATCGACTGCTCAAAGGTTTGAATGCCTTCTTTGGAAAGTTGGCTAGATTGCCAAGTGACAAGCGTTGTGATGGCCAAAATGGCCAGCAAAAGTGGAATCGTCGTGAGTGCCAGAATCTGTTGTCGAAACGTCATTTTAGCGCCATCTCAAAAGCAATGTTGAAAGGCATTTTAGCATTTATTGGCAATTTCATCTCCGTATTTATGGGTAAATACTTAAAACGAAACGCTTGGACTACCCAATAACCGCAAATCGTTGCGATTGGCTCTTGAAAGTTTCACAATTTTTCTATGCACTGTGCCCCAAGGTGCAGGCGAGGAGCATGGGCCTTGTTGTTGATTGCATGGGCGCTAGGACGCGATGCAGTTGAATTAATCTCTTTGGGAGGATTGAATGAAAAGACGTGAGTTTTTCAAAAAAGCAGGTGTAACAGTTGCAGGCGCTGCGGGTGCAGCGACTTTGGCTAGCCCTGCATTGTCACAGGGTCGCACACAGTGGATCGGTGTTTCTGCGTTCGGCAAAGCGGGTCTTTTGGGCGCTGCATACGAGAACTTTGCAAAAACAGTTAGCACACTGACTGAAGGCAGCCTTGAAATTAAGCTTTATCACTCTGGTGAGCTTGTTGGTGGCCTTGAAGCATTGGATGCTGTGCAGTCAGGTACTGCCCAAATGGGTTATGGCGCGCCATACTATTGGGCTGGTAAATCTGATGCGATCTCATTTGTTGCGGCTATGCCTTACGGCTTGAACGCGCAAGAGCAAAACGCTTGGTTCTACTATGGCGGCGGCATCGAGCTTGCTGACGAAACAAGCTACAACCCATTGGGTCTGAAGTTCTTGCCTTTGGGCAACTCAGGCAACCAAATGGGCGGTTGGTACGCTAAAGACATCAACACTGTTGCTGATCTTGAAGGCTTGAAGTTCCGTATGCCAGGTCTTGGCGGTGAAGTATTGAAAACATTTGGCGTGAACGTTGTTCTATTGCCAGGTTCTGATGTGCTTCCTGCGCTGACTTCAGGTGCGATTGACGGTACAGAGTGGATCGGCCCAGCGGCTGACCTTGGTGCTGGTTTCTTTAAAGTTGTGAAAAACTACTACTATCCTGGTTGGCACGAGCCTGCCACAGTGCTTGACGCCTTCTTCGATAAGGGCGCTTGGGATTCACTAAACGACACCCAGCGTGCTGCAATTGAGCAAGCTGCGATGGCGACAAACTTGGGCGTTCTTTCACGCTTCCAAGCTGTAAACAACGCATCGCTTAAGAAGCTTGTTAACGAGCACGGCGTTCAGTTGAAGCCTTACTCTGACGAATTGCTACAAGCGATTGGTGAGCGTACACCAGAAGTGACTGCTGAGTTGGCGAAAAAGTCACCAGAAGCAACCAAGCTTTACAACTCAATCGTTGAGTGGCGTGAAGGTATGGTTCAGTGGTCAGGTATTTCTGAAGGTAAATTCATGAATGCCCGTACATCAGCACCGTTCAAAACCATCTAAGGTTTGAATCGGGTTTGAGAACCTATTGGCGGGGTCGATTGGCCCCGCCTTTATTATACCCTATAGTGAGAAAAATTTCGTTGGGGGGAATTAAATGTCTGGGCTCATAAATGGCATCAGACTCGTGGCAGGGGTTATTGACTGGATCAATGAAGCGATCGGTCAAATCCTAGCGTGGTTGGCGCTGCTACTTGTTGTAAACGTCTTCTTAGTTGTTGTGTTGCGCTATGTGTTTTCATATGGCGATGTTTGGATGCAGGAAACCTACATCTGGATGCACGCATTTATCTTCATGCTCGGCGCGGGATACACGCTGTTGCATGATGGGCATGTGCGTATTGATTTGATCTATTCGGGCGCATCAGATCGATACAAAGCGTTCGTCAATTTCTTCGGTTCGATTATCTTGGGCGCACCGGTTCTTTGGCTGATTTATACACGCGGTATGGACTTCTTTTATCGCTCGTTCTCTCGCCTCGAAACATCACCGGAAGCTGGCGGTTTGCCTGCGCTTTATGTGCTAAAGGCAGCAATTCCTGCTCTTGCAATCGTTTTGAGTTTGCAGGTTTTGTCGATGGCGCTTCGTTCGCTTGACACTATAATTACGGGCCGCAAAATAGTTGAAGAAGAAGAGCCGCTAACATGACCCCAGAAGTTTTAGCATTTGTAATGTTTGGGGTGACCATTTTTGTGTTGCTCCTTGGTTTCCCTGTGGCGCTGTCACTTGCCGGTTCTGCGATCATCTTTGCCTATATTGGCGACCAGTTGGACTTGTTCCATTTCGCATTCCTCAATCTGTCACCGACACGCATATTCTCAACGATGAAAAATGAGCCGCTCGTTGCGGTGCCGCTATTCGTTTATATGGGGGTAATCCTCCAGCGATCGGATATTGCAGGGCAGTTGCTTGAATCGATGGGACAATTGTTTGGCACAATCCGAGGTGGTTTGGGCTACTCAGTCATCATTGTGGGCGCATTGCTCGCAGCTTCAACAGGCATTGTGGGCGCAACTGTTGTGACCATGGGCCTTATGAGCCTACCGGTGATGCTGAAGGCTGGCTACAATCCCAAGATTGCTGGTGGTATTATTTGCGCATCAGGGACGTTGGGACAAATCATTCCACCGTCGATTGTTTTGGTGTTGCTTGCCAACATCTTGCAGGGCGTGAACGAAGAAGCGGCTGCGTTGACGGGTAATCTGGCACCAGAGCCAGTCACCGCGATTGACTTGTTTGCCGGTGCGTTGTTCCCCGGGCTTCTTTTGGTTGGCCTATATCTCCTTTGGATTTTCATCCTCACCATTGTTCGTCCTGATGATGTGCCATCAATGAAAGATGAAAGTGTTCACGCGCCAAGCGTTGGGCAACTTATCGGTGCGGTTGCACCACCACTTATCTTGATCGTTTTGGTATTGGGCTCAATTTTGGCCGGTATTGCAACACCAACAGAATCCGCGGCGGTTGGTGCCGTGGGTGCGGCGGTGCTTGCTTGGCGTGCGAAGAAGTTCAACTTCACCTTGTTCAAAGAGGTGGGCATTGAAACAGTAAAAGTGTCGTCCATGGTGTTCTTGATCATCATCGGTGCGGGTCTTTTCTCAACCGTGTTTAAGGGCTTTGGCGGCGATGACGTGATCGCTGAGTTCTTGCGCAACCTTCCTGGTGGTGCATTCTCTGCGCTATTGCTGGTGATGCTATTGATGTTTTTCTTGGGCTTCTTCCTTGATTTCATCGAGATCATCTACGTGGTTGTACCGATTGTTGGACCAATTCTGATCGCGCTGGGATATGACCCACTGTGGCTTGGCGTGATGATTGCCATCAATTTGCAGACTAGCTTCTTAACGCCGCCATTTGGATTTGCACTGTTCTATTTGCGCGGGGTGGCCCCCGCCGACTTCAAGACCAGCGATCTATATTCTGGGGTGATGCCATTTATCCTCATTCAAGTGATCGCACTTGCAATTTTGTGGGCATTCCCTGGCGTTGTGACTTGGTTGCCGACAACCTTGTTCTAGGGCCGCGAACATTACAAAGAATATGGGCTGCGCGAGGGAAACCTTGCGCAGCTCTTTTTTTGCTCACGGCTTCGTGAAAATTGGTTAGCAGCCTTACGCATTGTCGTGCGCTACAAATAGCCAACAATTTCAATCAAGGGCTGTAGGTTTGCTAGATTTCGTTTTCGCATATGTGGCTGGGCTATTGACCCTGATCAACCCTTGCGTCTTGCCGCTTTTGCCAATCGTTTTGGCAGGGTCTGTTTCCAAGAACAGGCTAGGGCCGGTTGCAATGGCCCTCGGACTCGCAGTTTCATTCACCGTAGTTGGATTTCTTGTTTATGCGGTCGCCCAGAATATCGGGCTGGATCAGGACGCGATCAGTCGATTTGGTGCTGGTATCATGATTGGCTTTGGTGTGGTTTTGATCGTGCCGCAGTTTGAGCGGCAATTTTCAAAAGTGACGTCTGGCATGGCGGCAGGTGGCAACAGTCGGATTAATTCTATCGATGGCGATGGGCTTGGTGGCCAACTTCTCACCGGCGTACTTTTGGGTGTTGCTTGGTCGCCGTGCATTGGGCCGACGCTAGGCGGTGCAATTGGCTTGGCAAGCCAGGGTGAGAATCTTTTTTATGCTTTGATGATTATGGCCGTTTTTTCGCTTGGGGCAGCCACGATTGTGCTTGCACTGAGCTACGGTTCTCGAGAATTGATCGGGCAGCGCCGTGATTTTCTCAACGGCCTATCTCAATATGCAAAGCCAATTATGGGGGCAGCTTTATTGGCTGTCGGGTTGGCAATTTGGTTCCATTTTGACCGGGTTGTTGAAATTTGGGCGCTCGATACGTTGCCGGAGTGGTTGATCGATTTATCAGTACGATTTTAGTTAGATGGAGGTCGCGATGCGACAATTGATGAAAAGTTTCATGGTGGCTTGTGCCATTTTGGTTGGCGTGACCGGTGCGGCATTTGCTGATACTAAGCACACTGAATTTACGGCAGATGTTTTGGCCAAAGTGGAAAAAAGTGGGGACCCTTACCTGCTCGATTTTTACGCTTCGTGGTGCAGCACGTGCCGGACGCAGGACAAAGTGCTTGGTCAACTTCAGGCCGAGAACAACAAGTATTTAGATGTCACAATATTGCGCGTGGATTGGGATGACCCAAAGTCAAAACCGCTTATTCAAAAACTCAAGATTCCGCGCCGCTCAACGCTGGTTATGTTCAAAGGCACAACAGAACTTGGCCGCGTTGTGGCCCAAACCAGCAAATCCAAAATTCGTGATTTACTTGAACTTGGCCTCTAGCCGTTTGACAGCCTTTGATGCCGCGTAGATAATTTGCCTTTAGGGGAGATTACTATGCGGCGTCGATATATCTTTTTGGCACTCTTGTTGGTTTTTGCACTAGCAGGGATTACCTATTTTGTGTCGCCGCTGGGCGGCCCAAGCCGAAACCTCAATCTTACGGGCGACGTTGTGCGCGGAGAATATGTGATCCGCGTTGGCGGATGCGTTGCTTGCCATACGGACATTGCCGGCGGCGGTGCCCATTTGGCAGGTGGGTTGCCACTAAAAACGCCTTTTGGCGATTTTGTTCCGCCTAATATCACTTCAGACAAACAAGCTGGCATTGGCGGATGGAGTGTGGCCGAGTTTTCAGACGCTATGACCATTGGCGTCGGTCCCGGCGGCAAGCATCTTTATCCTTCTTTCCCTTATGACAGTTACACCAAAATGTCTGATCAAGACATTGTGGACCTTTATGCGGCGCTAATGGCGACCGAGCCGGTGCCACAAAGGGCTGCGGAACATAGTGTTGGCTTTCCGTTTAATATTCGGTTGGCCATGCAGGGTTGGAAACGGTTGTTCTTCACCCCAGAGCGGTATGAACCCGATGCAGATCGATCAGGCCGCTGGAACCGCGGCGCTTATTTGGCCAATGGTCCGGCCCATTGTGGCGCTTGTCACACTCCGCGCAATTTATTTGGCGCGGCGCTCAAAGATCAACACTTTAAAGGCACACCTTCTGGCACTCGGCCATTCTTCCCAGCGATTGACAGTGCGACCCTTAAAGATCGTGGTTATGATGAAGCGACGTTGGTAGATGCGCTTACGGGCGGTTTTGACCCAGACTTTGATACGCTTGGTGGGGCAATGGGCGAGGTGATCAATGAGAGTTTAGTTCATTGGACTAAAGAGGATTTGTCCGCATTGGCTGCATATTTACTCGATCAGGATTGAACCCATTCGCCATTGGGGGTTGAGTTTCAATCGCTTAATCGGCATTAGTTTTAAAAAGATTTGATAGGCGGAGTTTTAAATGGAAAGTCTTCTCTCACTGGAGAACTGGTTCACGCTTTTGATGTTGTTTGGGTTGCTGGCCGTTTTGGGCTTTGACAATCTCTTATATATCTCGCTGGAATCTCAGCGGGTTGAAAAGGACAAGCAACAATATGTGCGGCGTATGGGCATTGGACTGGCGGTCTTGTTCCGTATTGTGCTGTTGTTCTTGTTGCTGCGCCTGATTGAGTTTTTCCAAGAACCGTTCTTGATTTTGAACCTTACGGGTTTCGTCGAAACAGAGATGAATGTGCATGCATTCATCGTTCTCGTGGGTGGCGGTTTCATCATTTACACCGCCATTCAAGAGATCTTCCACTTGATCTCTGTGCACGACTTACACGATCAACATGGCGATAAGCGCAAGCGCGGCGTTGGTGTGACAATCTTCTGGCTCGTTGCGATGAACCTTGTTTTCTCGTTTGATAGCGTGTTGTCGTCAATCGCGTTGACAGACCAGTTCTGGGTGATGGCGGTCGCGATTGTTTTGTCTGGTGCGATGATGATCGTTCTTAGCGATTACGTTTCAGACTTTTTACAGCGCAATCGGATGTACCAAGTGCTTGGTCTATTCATCCTGCTTCTTGTCGGGATATTGTTGCTTTCAGAAGGTGGGCACCTTGCGCATCTGAAACTGTTTGGCTTTGAGATTTTGCCAATGGCAAAGTCCACATTCTACTTCGTGCTGTTTGTGATGGTGGCCGTGGATGTGGTGCAAAGTCGTTATCAGAAAAAGCTGATGCTTGAGCGTGAGCGTCGCGAAGCGCTTATTCGTGACGTGATCAGGAAAGAAAACGAGGGCGCGGCTGATAGCCACGCCTAAATCGCGAAAATAGAGCTTACGCTGACGCGCGGATCTTTAGCGCGTCAATAAGGGTCATTGTGGTGTGATCCTTAAAGGCTGGGTCCTTATCTGGGAAGTCGGTGCGGAAATGTCCGCCCCGGCTTTCTGTGCGTTTAAGGGCCGCCGCTGCCACAAGGGTCGCTGATGTGGTCATGTTGAGGTACGAACGCGTAACGTCTTTTGCGGTTTCTTCCAATTCTTGGATTTTGCGCAGCGCAAGACGTAGACCCATCTCGTTTCGCTCAACGCCCACATAGTCAGTCATAACCTGACGCAATTGCTGCACCGCATCCAAATTACGCAGTACGCGCTCTGCTTCTTCGCCCTCTTCCTCATCCCATTCGATGCCAAGGTACGGGGGCAGGCTTTTGTTGACCGGCTCTAGCCCGGAGATATCCTCAGCGATCCGCGCGCCATAGACCACCGCTTCAAGCAAGGAGTTTGAGGCAAGACGGTTCGCGCCATGAAGTCCGGTGCAAGATGCTTCGCCACACACCCACAAACCCGCAAGGGACGAACGCCCGCGCTCGTCCACTTTGACGCCGCCCATGTGGAAGTGGGTGGCTGGGGTAACCGGGATCATGTCGGCAACGGGGTCGATGCCCGCTTCTTTGCAGTAATTCGCAACAGTGGGGAACGCGGTCAATATCCGTTCACCCAGCACCTGTCTGGTGTCTAGGAAAATCTTGTTACCGGCTTGTATTTGCCGGAAATTGGCACGTGCAACCACGTCGCGCGGGGCAAGTTCGGCGTCTTCATGCACATCAAGCATGAAGCGCTCGCCCTTGTCATTTAGAAGGATCGCACCTTCGCCGCGCAATGCTTCTGTTGCCAATGGTGCTGGGTCTTGCCCCACGGCCATAGCTGTTGGATGGAACTGCACAAATTCGCTGTCTGCAATCAAAGCGCCAGCGCGTGCCGCCATACCCATTGCGTGTCCACGCACACCTGGCGGGTTTGTGGTCACTGCATAAAGGCCACCAAGGCCGCCTGCGGCCAATACCGTTGCGCGTGCCCTTATTAGGACGGGTTCGGCGTAGCGGTCGCCCAGCTTACGGGCGTAAACGCCAATCACGCGCCCATCGGCGCGAGCAAGGTCCACGGCGGTGATGCCTTCAACAATGCGGATCGATGGGGTGTTGCGCACTTCTTCGATTAGCGCCGCCATGATTTCGCGTCCGGCACGATCGCCGGATACACGCACCACGCGATTGACCGAGTGTGCTGCTTCTTTTGACAAAACGAAACTGCCATCTTCAGCGCGATCAAATGGGGTGCCCCATTTGGCCAGATCGGCAATTCGCTCCGCCGCTTCTGCCGCGACTGATTGTGCGACTTCAAAATCGACTATGCCTGCGCCAGCAATATCGGTGTCGCGGGCATGCGCCTCTGCGCTGTCACCTTCACCAACCGCCGCTGCAACGCCGCCTTGCGCCCAAGTCGAAGATGCACCTGTGCCCAGCGGTTTGGGCGATAAGACCGTGACAGGGCGCGGTGCGAGCTTGAGCGCGCAAAACAATCCGGCCAATCCGGCGCCGACGATCAACGCACCTTCAGCGTTTAACACATTGTCATAAATGGTCATTAGCGGTTCTCTTGATGATTGAAGGAAATGTTCTCAAGCCGAATGCTTGGAGTTTGCTGACTAGATTCGTTTTGCTGGCAGGAACGTTATAGATTTGATGGGGGGATTGGAAGGGCGCGCTGCGTCGCATGTGGTGGCCAACAGGCGATTGTTTGCCACATGTCTTGCAATTTTGCCTGTGTGTGCCCACTTGGAGTGCAAGGAACAGTATTTGCAAAGGGACCGATTGATGAAAAAAGCAATTGCCGCGGCCGTGTTGATATCGGCCTCTTTTGTGGCGACTTCTGGCCATGCCGAAGAAGTTGGAAAAATCGGTGTTGATTGGGTCGGAAATGATATTTTGGTCGAAGCGGTGCACGATCATGAAATTGAGGGCGTGACCTGCCATTTGGCCTATTTTGATCGCGGCTTTTTTGACCGTTTGTCCAAGGGCAATTGGTTTGAAGATCCTTCAAACTCATCGATTGCTTGTCGGGTGACCGGACCCGTGACGGTCGGAGACATCTCTTTGTCAAAAGGCGGGGAAGAAGTGTTCAAAGAAGGGCGTTCGTTCCTTTGGAAAAAACTCGTCGTCAAACGTATTTATGACAAAACAAACAACACGCTGATTTATCTTTCGCATACGCGCGAAGTGGCCGACGGTTCAGCAAAAATGTCAATTTCAACGGTTCCGTTATATGGCGCGGAAGTGACCTGGAGCGATAAATACTGGCCATCCGGGAAACCTGAATAGTTTTTAAGCGACAGGATTACACAACTGCTATATGCCTCGCTCAACAGATTGAGCGGGGGATGCTGGAATGAGCGCACGTGATTGTAATGGTGCTGAGTTAGAAGACGGCGACAATGTTCAAGTCAACAAAGACTTGAAGGTAAAAGGCATGTCAAAAACGCTGAAGCGTGGCACGTCGATTAAGAATATTCGCACCACGAACAAAGACACCGAAGTTGAATGCCGGATCGGCAAATCCACCATCGTGCTCAAAACCGAGTTTTTGAAGAAGGCTTAGGCCCTAGTCGATAATTGCATGTGTTAGTAGGCGGTATTTTTTGATTTCGCCCGCTGACATGATGTGAATGTCGTCAGCAGGTGCCGCCTCTAGCGTGAACCAATAAAAATCATCGCGTCCAAGCATGCGTTTTAGATAATTTCGATTCATATCATGTTCCGGTGAAGACCGCAGATAATCGGCGCCGTCTTTCACCCCATCGCTCCAGGAATGAACGCCAATAATGGCACCGCGCTCCATAGTGCGTTTTACGCCAGCTAAAAACAAATCCACACCGCCAGAGTAGATCTCTGAATCTGCCTCAAGGTGGGTTTTAAACTTGTGTTTGCGTAAATAGTAGCCAAGCTTGATCATCACTTCATCGTCGCTAGAGCCGTCAATCTCCAGCATCACAATCGTATCGATATTGGGATGCTTTTTGTGCAGTTTGACGAACTGGCTGTAGGTGCGAGATGTGATTTCATTGTCCATATAGACAATATTGTCTTCAACTTCGAAGTGGGTGCCCGCTGTCGCATGTGTTGGCGCAAACAGAATTGCCGCGAACAATGTCGCGGCAATCAGAAACAGTGTTAGCGGATGCTGGCGAAAACTCTGTTGATCTGTCATTTCGCCGCCTTCCATTTGATTTACGATTTGCGTTTGGCTTTTTTGTCTTTGCCAAATTCAATCATGCGTTCAACCGCACCGCGCGCCTTTTCCGCAATGGCGGGGTCAACGGTTACTTCTTCAGTGCCAGTGTGCAGTGACCACAAGATGTTTTCAAGGTTGATGCGTTTCATATGTGGGCAGATGTTGCATCCCTTAAGGAACTGAACGCCCGGTGTTTCTGCCGCCACGTTGTCGGACATCGAGCACTCGGTGACCATCACCACGTTTTTCGGCTTTTTGGTTTTTACCCAGTTGATCATACCCGACGTGGAACCTGAGAAATCACAGGCGTCGATTACATCGGTTGGGCATTCAGGGTGTGCAATGATTTTGGCACCCGGATAGGCTTCACGCAATTCAGCAATGTCGCCTGCAGTGAAAGTTTCGTGCACTTCACATGCGCCAGCCCAAGTGATGATTTTCTTCTTGGTTTTCTTCGCTGTGTTTTGCGCAAGATATTGATCTGGGATCATCATCACCGTGTCGCTGTCCAAACCCTCAACAATGTCCAATGCGTTGGATGAGGTGCAGCAAATATCGGTGACCGCTTTCACTTCAGCTGAAGTGTTTACATAGGTAACAACGGGCACGCCAGGATATTGCTCGCGCATGGCCATCACATCTTCTGCTGTGATTGAAGACGCCAAAGAACAACCCGCGCGCGCATCAGGAATAAGAACCGTCTTTTCCGGGTTCAGAAGTTTTGAGGTTTCCGCCATGAAGTGCACGCCGCACTGGATGATGGTGGATTGGCTCACTTTTGTCGCTTCAATGGCGAGCTGCAAGCTGTCGCCCACAACATCGGCCACACCGTGATAAATTTGTGGTGTTTGATAGTTGTGCGCCAGAATTACTGCGTCTTTTTCACGTTTGAGCTGATTGATCTGGCGAATCAGTGGTGCGTAGAACTGCCACTCAATCTCAGGAATACGATCTTTGAGATGTTCGTAGATCGGGGCGGTTTCTTTCTCAACGGCCTTAGTGAATTTAAGGTCAAACAGCCCTTTGAGCACGTCACGTGCTTCATCAAGTGGGGTTGTTGAATTGATCAGTTGAGCCATCGTTTTGCCCTTTCCCAAGCTAGTTGATGCGGAACTTAGGTATTTTTATTGTGTATTTCAATTGATCCTTCGTGTTAAAGCCCAAACCAATGTCGATTATCTCGCAATTGTGAATTGCGTGCACCCATATAGAGAAAAGCAGATCATGGCCCAAAACGTAGCTCAACTTACCCCAATTCTTTCCGCAGCACCTGTGGTGCCGGTTATTGTTCTTGATGATATTGAGGCAGCAGCGCCGCTTGCGCTTGCATTGGTGAAAGGTGGGCTACCTGCTTTAGAGGTTACCCTGCGCACGCCAAATGCACTTGCTATCATCAAAGAGATGGCAAAAGTCGAGGGCGCATTTGTCGGGTCGGGCACAGTGCGCAACAAGGCGCAAATCGAGCAGTCAATTGAAGCTGGCGCGCAGTTCATGGTGTCGCCGGGTGCGCCACTACAATTGTTAGAAGATGCCCTTCAGTATGATGTGCCGCTTTTGCCCGGTGTTTCCACTGCGACTGAAGCAATGGCCGCATCAGATGCTGGCTATTCTTATTTGAAGCTGTTCCCTGCCGAAGCCGTCGGTGGTGCGAAATTGCTTAAGAGCTTTGCTTCGCCATTGCCCGATCTTAAGTTCTGTCCAACCGGTGGTGTGAGCCCGCAGAATGCGATGGACTATTTGTCACTACCCAACGTGATTTGTGTGGGTGGTTCATGGATTGTGCCGGGCGATGCGATTAAGAATCGCGACTTTGACAAAATCGAAGCATTGGCGCGCGAAGCGTCACAAATCGGCAAATAGCCATGCTGAAGCGGCTTGGGTTTTTGCTGGCGGCGTTGCTTGGGATGATTTGTCACCCTGCGTTCGCCGACAGCAAAATCTTTGTCGCTTCGTCGCTTGTCGATGTTGTTGATCCCCTTGTTGAGGCTTCAAACATTGATGGTTTGACGATTGTTGTCGGCAGTAGTTCCAGTCTTGCGCGCCAAATCAAGGCCGGGGCACCTGCGGGTCTGTTTATTTCCGCCAATGAAGATTGGGCGCAATATGTGGCGGACGACAAAGAATTGCGGCCGCTTTTTTCCAATCGCTTGGTGCTGATTTCACATGAGCAACAAAGTATAGCCGATATTGCTCAGCTGCCTGAATTGCTCAAAGAAGGTCGATTGGCTGTTGCTGATCCGGATCATGTGCCAGCTGGCATCTATGCGCGACAAGCGTTGGAAAGCCTATCCGTTTGGCAAAGCCTGCACCATCGCCTCGCACCTGCAGACAATGTGCGTGCCGCCGCTCAATTGGTAGGTGCGGGCGCTGCACCCTTTGGAATTGTTTATCAATCAGATGCGCAGCTGTTGCAGTTGAATGTCGCATATGAGTTTGGCGCGGACACACATATGCCGATCATCTATTGGATGGTGGCCATGGGTCATGACCAACCTGAAGTTGGTGCCTTTGTTTCATTCCTTGGCAGTGAAGAAGCGCGTGATATAGTTGCATCTTATGGGTTTGTACCGCTTGAGAGGCAGTAGTGTCGGCTGAGATTTGGTCCATTGTATTATTGTCGCTCAAAGTGTCAGCATTTGCACTGATTTGGGCGGTGCCAATTGCTTTTGGGTTGGCCTACTTGCTCGCGCGAAAGCAGTTTTGGGGTAAGCAATTGCTCAGCGCGGTCATCATGTTGCCGCTTGTGATGCCACCGGTGGTTACAGGACTTGTGCTCCTATATGTGTTCGGCCCTTTAGGACCGGTTGGACTTGTTTTGGCACCGTTGGGTGTTTCGTTTGCATTCAATGCGGCTGGTGCAAGTCTTGCGGCCGGATTGGTCGCACTGCCATTGATCGTGCGACCGATAAGGCTGTCATTGGAGGCTGTCGACCCAAATCTAGATGAAGCGCTGGCTGTGGCTGGCCGTAGCCGGCTGCAGCGCTTTTCAATGCTTTATTTGCCAATGGCGCTCCCGGGTGTTGTTGCTGGCGGCATTTTGGGCTTTGCAAAGGCTATGGGCGAGTTTGGCGCGACGATAACATTTGTCGCCAATATTCCCGGTGAAACACAGACTTTTTCCCTAGCGATCCATTCGGCTTTGCAAAAATTTGATGGCGGCGAGACAGTTTTGCTGTTGAGCATTGTTTCGATTTTAATTTCTGTGATTGCCGTCTTAGGTTCTGAGTATTTGTTGAATTGGCTGCAAAAACGCATGCTTGGCGAGCAGGTGGTGCGTCATGCTTGAGGTTGATATTCAAGGCATTCGCGGCAACAGCTCTGCACTATTTCAGTTTCGCGCGCTGCCGGGGATCACGGCTATTGTTGGACCTTCGGGCGCGGGCAAGACATCTCTTTTGCGGGCGCTGGCGGGATTAGATGTTCCAACAAGCGGCAGAATTTCACTCAATGAAACGCCGCTTACTGGTGCGCCAGAGATGCGCGACATTGGCATGGTTTTTCAAGAGCCAAGATTGCTGCCGCATTTGAATATACGATCTAACATTGAGCTTGGACGGCAGTCCATCGTATCGATTGATCAGTTGGCGCATGATCTTGGGATCAATGCGCTACTAGATCGTATGCCGCATGGTTTGTCGGGTGGCGAAAAGCAGCGCGTGATGATTGCCCGCGCATTGTTTGGTTCGCCCAAATTGATGTTGTTTGATGAGCCACTGAGCGCGATCGATCCAAGGTTGAAAACTGACCTGATTGCACTTGTACGGCAACATTTTGCTGATGCGAAGATTCCCGTGCTTTATGTCACCCACCAGATGGATGAGGCGGCGCAGCTGGCAAATGAGTTGATTGCGATAGACGCTGGTCAAATCGTTGCGCAAGGTCCAATTGCCGAAACGATGGCCAAATTGGATGGTGCGGCCTTTTTTGAGAATGGGATCACCAGTGTTTTAAATGGACGGGTCGCTGCAATCGATAAGCGTTTTGATTTGGCGCAGATCGCTATTGGTGAGCAATTGGTTGATTTGCCTGCCCGCAATATGGCTGTCGGGGAGGAAGTGCGATTGCGCGTTTGGGCACGCGATGTGCTGTTGGCCAAAGAGCGCTTAGTCGGGGTAAGCGCGCGCAATCAATTGCTGGGCGCTGTTGAAACAATCTCAATGACTGATCAGGCCCACGCGGACATTTTGGTGCGGGTTGAAGGTTCGCTCGTCCGGGCACGGGTGATGTGCAAAACCGTGTCTGATATGGAAATGGCTGTGAACCAGCCAATTTTTGTTGTGTTCAAGTCTGCGTCGGTTGAATAGGCGCAGCATTGCGCATTCTAATCATAGAAAATGCAAAGCTAGAGGACAAAATAGTTTCTTTGAAACTGTGTAATTCTTCAAGCACTTCCAGGCGTGTA
Source organism: Maritalea porphyrae (assembly GCF_030159895.1). Lineage (GTDB taxonomy): Bacteria > Pseudomonadota > Alphaproteobacteria > Rhizobiales > Devosiaceae > Maritalea > Maritalea porphyrae. The sequence continues at coordinate 602,000 of NZ_BSNI01000001.1, read as the reverse complement.
CCTAGTCGGTTCAGATGGCGTAAGGGGTCGTCGATTTCTTGTACATCTTCTGGTATTTGATCCTGGTTTGAGGTGAAATATCCAGCGTTGGCATCTTCGATTTCAAATCCGTCACTGTCGAACATGTAGGCAAAAAGGGGCGTGCTTTCTGCGCGTTCAAACCACGCCCTTTCAATTGCTATGATTGAATTGGCGTGACGTAATTTGTGCCGATCTTGCTCGTTGGTTTTCTCGCCTGCCCAAACGCAAATTCGAGGGCAATTACGCGGCAGCAAATAGTTTTGGACGCGGTGGGCGCTGATCGCCCAAACACTCATATTTCCATTGCGATCTAAGCGGGGCCGGAACGAAGAAATGTTAGGTTCTTCGGAAATGTGGTAGAGCTTTTGATCGAGAAAATGGATCAATATTCTTTACCTTCACGTGGCTTGTAGCGCGGCAGTTGCCAACCAAATTGAATGGCACCTGCGCGCAAGATAAAGCCAATTACGGTGCCCGAGATGGCAGCGATTGTTGGAGTTACGCCGAGATAGACCAAAGAAATATAACCACCGGCGGCAAATAGCGCTGCGGTCGCATAGATCTCATCTTGAAGAATGAGGGTGTTCTCGTCGCTCACCACATCACGGATCATCCCGCCGAAGGTGGCAGTCATCATGCCTAAGGCGGTAGCCACGAAAAAGCCTTGGCCATGTTGGTGCGCAATGTGGGCGCCTAAAACGCCATAGGCCGCCAGTCCAATCGCATCAAGCCACAATAAGGCGATATATCGGCGCTGGATCAAATGAGAAGCAAAGAAGGCAACAACAGCAATTGCAATGCAGGTGATGAGGTAAGTCTGGTCGACCGTCCAGAAAACCGGACGATCCAATATGAGGTCTCGGACCGTGCCGCCACCAACACCGGTTAGGGTCGCCAACAGCGCGAAACTGATGATGTCGAGTTGTTTGCGGCTGGCCACCAACGCGCCAGTGGTGGCGAAAATCGCGACGCCGAAAAGGTCCAAATAGTAGATCGGAACGCTGAACATCTTTATTTTTCTCTCAAATCACCTAAATGGAGTTTAGCATCTGATCTGCGTCTTGGAAGTAAAATTGCGCATTGCTTTGACAGTGCGATTGGATAAATTGGCAAGATATTTTGTTGATTTGGATTATGAACTTTATGGATTTATTGAGCGCATTTGGGCGCCACCTTAATAGAAAGACCGTTGCCCTGTTTGGCGTTGCTACAATCGCTGGGCCGTCTCTTGCGCTCGTCTTAGACGACCCGGTTTATTATTGGGATATGTTTTATTGTCTGACCTTCATGCTGGGTGCGTTGTTTATGGTTGCTATCCAATCGGCAAACAAAGCGGCCGAACATCCAGTTGTGGGCGCGAAATGGGGCGTCGGCTTCGTCTTCTTTTTGGCGATGCTTGCAGCAAGCTTCTTTTTCAATCACCCGGCATCTAGCGTAGGCACCAAACTCGTTTATTTGACATTTGGCGTTTTGTTGCCTGGTTCTTTATATTCAGCGACAAGTTGGGTTCTGAAAAAGCGGGATGGTGGTATTTGAATTTTCAGACAAGGTTCGCAGAGCACTTTTTTCATCGTGCCAACTGGTGGCTTATCGCTGTGTTGGTTTGGTTTGCCATTCACTGGCGGTTCGATTTTGCCTTCGACATGGGTGAGGCGCGTGACGCCCTGCCGCCTATCATTTTGCTGTTGAGTTATTTCGCCTTGTCGCCAGCTTTCTTTTTCGCACTTGCGGGTGTTGATCCATATGCCGCTTCACGCAGTTGGGGTTATTTGGTGGAAGCAAGATGGCCCGTTTATGTGCTCGATCACATCGTAAATCTGATAACGCTCACTTGGCTATATTGGTTGCTTGACGCGCCGTTAGGGTGGGGGTTGTTTTTGCCGCTGACACAAACGGTTTATTTGGTCTTTTACGCCGCGCGCGGCTATCTTCGCCGCATCGCATATTACAAGTTTGAAGATGAATGATATGAGATTTCGAGAATTGTTTTGGGCGCATTTGATGCAAGGTCATTCGCGAGCATTGTTTTATTTCAACATACTGGGGTTAGCAGCTTGTTCGCTTTTTTTGGTGGTTGCCTTTCCTTCAGAAGACATCTTTGCATTGCTATTCAGCTTTGCACTCTGGTCGCTGTGGTTAACGCTTAGCACTCCATTGATATATGCATTGGTTGAGGTGCCTGTCGATCATCCCAAGAGGCATTATGCATATTATGCTCGCGCCAGTTGGACGGTGCTTGTTTTGCATCAAGTTGCCACAATTGCTGTCGGTGGAATTTGGTTCTGGGGAATGGGCTTTTTTGACCAATATGCACCGATCTACACATTTTCACTGCTTGGGGTGATGGCAATAATAGGGCTCGGGATGACCACATATTATCACCGCAAATATTTCGGGGTTCCGCTCGATGCGCTTTAAGGAACTGTTTTGGGCGCATTTGATGCACAAAGAGATGCGCTGGATAAACGCAGCAGTTCTTTTGGTTGTCGTCTCGCTGGGCGTCGCTGTTGTCTGGCCGGAAAGTGCCATGACGCTAGGGTTGTTTTTGGGGTTGTCATTTTTCTTGGTGATGCTGGTCGTGCAAGTGCCTTACTTTTACGCGCGAGCTCAAGTGCCATTGGACGCTGAGAGTAGAGGTCTTCACTATTATTACAATGCGCCTTGGCGTGTATATCTTTCGCAGCAAATCGCTTTGATGTGTTTAAGCATTTTGTTTTTGGTTTGGGTGCGCAACCCGATATGGCCGCGAATGGCGTTGGTTATTGCTGTCCTTATTTTGGGCTTTGCGGTGTGGCGGTTTTTCAAACTTCTAACACGGAAGAAGTCAGTTTAGTTTTTGTATTTTTTTGGTGGTCTGAATATTGAATGGATAAGTTGTTGCTAGGCATCGATGGAGTTCGTCTCTGGCATTGGGGTGTATCGCTTTTGCCAATCACCGTTTTTGCGCTTTTGAACGGAAATGAAGCATGGATGAAAGCCCAATTGCAGGTTGGATTTTTGGTTTTGTCGGTTGGCATCGTTTTCCGAATGGCCAGGGAGCTAAAGCGCCTGGTTATGCGCGCTGAGCTATCTGACAGACAAGCAAAGCTTCTGTCGGATTTGATTGATTTGGGAAAGTTTGTGTTTGGCGTGGGGGCGTCAGTCTTTGCGTTAAACGAAAGTGAGATTTCCGGTTCAGAGTTCCCAATTGCCGTGTTGGCGTTGCTGGCCTCACTTGCGATCCTTGTGGGGACGAGTTTGCTGTTTCACCGAGTGCAAGAGAGCTCAAAAACTGTCCGCTAGCTTGTGCAGTGCTTTTTTGAGCTTTTTGTTTTTCTTGGGCTTAAGTTGGGCGCGCAACTGTTTGTCGAGCGTGCGCCAATGATGTTCGAGCGCATCGATTAGGCGTTGGCCCCCATCGGTTAATGTCACGTCCAGATCGTCTCCATTTTGGGATGGAGTGCAGATGATGAGACCAGCATTTTGGAAACGGAACAATGTGGTGCGCAGGGATTGCTTGTCTAACCCCAATTCAAACATCATTTCGGAAAACTCTGTTTCTGGATTGCCATTGAGCCACAACAAAATCGCATCATCGCCGGGCACAAGACCAAGTTCGCGCAAAGGTGCGATGGCGGCTTGACGGCTTAGGGCGCCGGCTTCAATGAGTGCGAACAGCAATGTATTTTCGGTTTTCTTGGCCATAATTATTTGTAGCGCAATCGAATTTGCAATTGAAATCAAGGCTTAGACTATCGTTAATCGGTTAATTTCAACTGACCCGCTTTGCAAATGATGGAATAACTGCGAAAACCAAAGTAAAGCGATTTGGGCGGAGTGAACAATCTAATGCCAGTCTTTAATCTGATGGATTTAAAGCGCGATGAATTGGCTGCGCTAGTTGACGAGCAAACCATTGGTGTGCTGCCCGTTGCCGCAATCGAGCCGCATGGTCCCCATTTACCGCTTTCGACAGACTGTGACATTGCACAAGGTCATCTACGCGCTGCGCAATCAGCTGGCTGTGCAGCAAATGTGTTGGTTTTCCCAATACAGCAAATTGGAGCCAGTGACGAACATGACCACTTCGTAGGTACGCTAAGTTTTGATGCGGATCAGCTTTTGCAAAACTGGTATGAGATCGCAGCGCGGTTTTATGCCTGGGGAGGGCAGCGATTGATCATCATGTCATCGCATGGCGGGAACAGTGCGGTTGTGGACCAGTTGATATTGGCACTGCGGCGCGATTTTGAGATGCTGGCAGTATCGTCGGCTTGGTTGCGCTTTGGTCAGCCAGAAGGCTTGTTTGACGCCCATGAGCGCAAATATGGCATTCACGGCGGTGACATCGAAACCTCTTTGATGTTGCACTACGCGCCAGACAAGGTGGATATGGATAAAGCACGAGACTGTGCGAACTCGCTTGGCGAAATCGAGGCGCAAAGTAAACATCTTACTGGTTTTGGCAAACACCGTTTTGGCTGGATGAGTGACGATCTGCATGAAGAAGGTGTGGTCGGCAATGCGAAGGCAGCGACGGCTGAAAAAGGTGCCGCGAGTGCTGCACATGCCGTTGAGGGCTTTTTTGAACTTGTTGAAGACGTGGCGAAATTTGACCTGTCGCGTTTTGAAAATAAAGAATGACGCGTTGATGCCGCAATTGGTGTTTATGCGGCATTTGAACAAAGATGAGCCGGGGCAAATGGTTTTATGTTGCGCATAATCGCAGTGATTTTGATGGTGCTGACCGGTATTGGCGGCGCTTTTGCTCATCCGCACATTTTTATCGATGCACGTGTTGTTATTGCGTTCAATGATGCGGGGCAAATCACCGGTCTTCGCCAAGCATGGACCTTTGATGCGCTTTATTCGGCCTGGGCGATTCAGGGCCTAGATGAGAATGAAGACGGCACGGTAACCAGCGACGAGTTACAGCCCTTGGCCGACGACAACATGCTCGGCCTCAAGGAGTTTGACTATTATACTGTTGCTGGTTTGTCGGGTGGTGAAAATGTTAAATTTGCGACCGGGCGCGATGCGCGAATGGAATATGATGGTACCAATCTACAATTGGCATTTGCGATAGACTTTGAGCAAGCCATTGCTCCTACGTCTGACGTTGAAATTGAGGTTGCAGATCCAGAATACTATTCCGCTTTTCAGTTTGCTGAAGGGGATGCGGTCTATTTCGACAATGCGCCCGAGGCCTGTTCGGCGGAGGCCAATGGACCACGCCCAATCGATCCCGAGATCGAAGAACGCTTGTATGCGCTAGGAACCGATGTGCTCGAGTTGCCTGCAGATTTAGCGCAAGCGGTCAAAGATCTTTCAAACATCATTATAGTGCGTTGTGATGGCACAAATGTTGGCGCCGTGACGCCCGTTGTGAGTGAAAAGCCAAAGGGGTCTCCTTTTGTGGCGCCGCCGCAAGAGCCGAACATTGGCGGACAAACCACCGGGTTTTTTGGCTGGATCAACGTGCAGCAAAAGGCATTCTATCGCGCGCTTACTGACAGTTTGGCGCGCATGCGCGCGGATGGAAGTGCGTTTTGGGTTTTGGGTGGCCTGAGCTTTCTATATGGCATTTTCCATGCCGCCGGGCCCGGGCATGGCAAGGTTGTTATTTCATCATATATGCTGGCGAATGAAAGCGAACTCAAGCAGGGAATAGCGCTGAGTTTTGCTACCGCCTTGATGCAATCCATCGTTGCAGTGTTATTTGTTTTGGTTGCGGCAAGCGTGCTGCAATTGACCAGTTTTGCCATGTCGGACGCGGCGCATTGGATGGCCGTGAGTTCTTATGGTTTGGTGATGTTGCTTGGCCTTTGGCTTATCTGGCGGAAGCTATTTAGTAAGTCAAAGCATGCCCATGTGCACAATCATGACCACTCTGACCATCACCATGATCATGACCACGATGCTGAGCATTGCGAACATTGCAACCACGCACCGGACCCAGAGCAATTCCGAGCAAAGCCTTGGCGCGAGCAAGTCGGGTTGGTGGTTTCTGTCGGGTTGCGCCCCTGTTCTGGCGCTTTGGTGGTCTTGGCTTTTGCGCTGAGCCAACAACTGTTGCTAGCCGGCATTGCAGCGACTTTCTTGATGGGGCTTGGCACCGCGATTACGGTTTCTGCACTTGCGGCGGTTGCCGTCTACTTCAAGAGCTTTGCAAAGTTGCGGGCCGAAGCTGGTGGGCGCGTGTGGTCGGAGGTTTTCGCAACAGCAGAATTGGCCGGTGCTTTTGTGGTTTTTGGGTTCGGCGCGATCTTGCTTTACTCGTCATTTTGATCCAATTCGATTTGTCCAAATGGTCTAATTTTGTGCTGGCCACTGTCACAAATCTGTCATAAGCTCTAGTGCAAGCCAGTGTCTGTGGGAGGAACGGCGCGCACAAAAATCATCGCAAATTGTCAAAAATCTGCCATGAGGCGCGGCCTATAAGGGGCTGGTTGAATTTTATTTGGAGGCTCATAAAAATGAAGAAAAAAGCACTCGCGCTTGCGCTTGGTACCTTGATGGCCAGTGCCACGGCGCCAGCATTCGCAGATTATACGCTAAGTATTTTGCACATTAATGATGTTCACTCGCGCATACAGCCGATCAACAGATTTGATTCAGGTTGTCGTCCATCTGATAATGCCGAAGGTAGCTGCTTTGGCGGTATGGCGCGTGTTGCCACCGCAATTGATACGCGCCGTTCTGCGCTAGAGGGCGCTGGCAAGAATGTTATTACGCTCGACGCTGGCGACCAGTTCCAAGGTTCCTTGTTCTATACAACGTACAAAGGTTCTTTGGCTGTTGAGTTGATGAACATGATTGGTTTTGATGCCATGGCCGTGGGTAACCACGAGTTTGACGATGGTCCGGAAAAACTTGCAGAATTTGTTGACGCTGCGGATTTCCCTGTGTTGTTTGCCAACACCAATTTGGCGAATGAGCCATTGTTGGCCGGCAAAATTCCATCACACATCATCAAAGAAGTTGGCGGCGAGAAGATCGCAATCATTGGTGTACTCGCAGAAGATACTGCAGAAACATCTTCACCGGGCAAAAACGTCCCGTTCATTCAAGCTGAAGACATTTTGAAAAAGCTTGTCACCCAGCTCGAAGCTGATGGCATCAACAAGATTATTTTGCTGTCTCACGTTGGCATCAACCGCGATATGGAAATCGCAGCGGCTGTTGACGGAATCGACGTGATTGTTGGCGGACATTCTCATACATTGTTGGATGAATATCCAACAGTTGTTGATGCGCCAAACGGCAAGCCTGTCCAAATCGTTCAAGCATATGCTTACTCAAAATATTTGGGTGAGTTGACTGTTACTTGGGACGATAATGGCGATGTAACCGAAGCTGAAGGTCAACCTTGGTTGTTGGATGCACGTGTTCCTGAAAACAAGGAAATGCTTGCGCTGATTAATGAAAAAGCTGCGCCTTTGGAAGAGATCAAAGCCAAAGTAGTTGGTGAAACAACGGACATAATTGATGGTGATCGTGCGAATTGCCGCGCTAAAGTTTGTTCAATGGGCGTATTGGTAACTGAAGCGATGCTTAATCGTGTACAGGACCAAGGTGTGAGTATCGTTATCCAAAACGGTGGTGGTTTGCGTGCATCAATTGATGCTGGCGAAATCACTATGGGTGAAGTGCTTACTGTGTTGCCATTCCAAAACACGTTGGCGACATTTGAACTTAAAGGTGCAGACGTTATTGCAGCGCTGGAGAATGGTCTAAGCCAAGTTGAAAATGGTGCAGGTCGATTCCCACAGGTTGCAGGTATCAGATATGTTTGGGATCCTAAGGCAGAGCCAGGCAGCCGTGTCGTGTCTGTTGAAGTCCTGGGTGATGAAGGTACATATGGTCCGCTGGTTGAAGACGCAACATATGGCGTAGCGTCAAACAACTATATGCGTGGCGGCGGCGACGGATACAGTGTCTTTGAGACAAAAGGTATGAACGCCTACGACTATGGTCCGGGCCTCGAAGATGTTGTTGCTGAGTACATTGCTAAACTTGGCGGCGCATATACCCCGATGGTTGATGACCGCATTCGTGCTGTAGAATAGTCACTGCACTAAACAAATTGTTGCAAAAGGGCGATCCATTGGGTCGCCCTTTTCGTATTTGCTTTTAGGAATGTACCCACTATGTTAGGCGGCGAAGGTTAGGGGATATCTGCGACAATTCGAACACTGCATTTTGCTGTGTGCGTCTTTATGTTGTGGCCACCTAGCGGACGCCGAACCATAAAGAATAATGAGGCAAAATGTCGTCGCATCTCCCAAAAGATCATCCAGCAGTGCAACCCAAGAAAATAGGGGTGTTGCTTTTAAATTTGGGCACGCCAGATGCCACAGATTATTGGTCCATGCGCCAGTATTTGAAAGAGTTCTTGTCGGATAGCCGGGTGATTGAAATTCCAAAGTGGATTTGGTGGCCGATACTGAATGGTATCGTTCTGACGGTTCGTCCCAAAAAATCGGGCGCCGCGTATGACAAAATTTGGGACTATGAAAATGGCGACAGTCCGTTGCGCGTGATTGCTAAGAGGCAGGTCGAAAAATTGCGCTCAAGTTATGCTGACCAGCCAAATGTGGTTGTTGATTATGCCATGCGTTATGGCAATCCATCGACGCAATCGAAATTGGAAGAGCTGCAAGCACAAGGGTGCGACAAGATCTTGCTTGTGCCGCTGTATCCGCAATATTCAGCGGCCACCACGGCCACGGCAAACGACAAGGCGTTTGACGCGCTTAAGCAATTGCGTTGGCAACCAGCGGTGCGAACCGCACCTGCCTATTTTGAGAATGATGCATATGTGAGCGCACTTGCAAAATCGATTGAACAGGGTCTGGCGAATTTAGATTTTGAACCTGATCTGGTGATCACCTCATATCACGGCGTGCCCAAAAGCTATTTGATGAAGGGCGATCCCTATCACTGCCAGTGCTATAAATCGACACGTCTGGTGCGCGAAAAGCTTGGATGGCCCGAAGACAAGATGATGGTTACGTTCCAGTCTCGTTTTGGTCCGGAAGAATGGCTGCAACCTTACACCGACAAAACGTTGGAAGCGCTGCCCGAAAAGGGGATCAAAAAGATAGCGATCCTTACGCCTGGATTTTCTGTTGATTGTCTTGAAACGCTTGAAGAAATTGCGATGGAAGGCAAAGAGGAATTCATGGAAGCGGGCGGCGAGGAGTTTGCCTATATTCCGTGCCTCAATGATTCTGAACTAGGTATGGACGTGATTGAAGACGTGGTAAAGCGCGAACTTGCCGGCTGGCTCTAAGCTATCGGTTGGTTCCACGCCCTATTTCACCAGGTGAAATAGAACATGCCTTTTGCAAGGATCACGATTAACACCATGTGGGTGAATACGCTGATGTGAGTTAGCTGGAACTTCTTTGAGTTCATGCACCCATTTTTGGCATTGGTGAGCGCCCACACAAAATGGCCGAGCACGCTTAGGGCTAGTGCGATTTTGAGGCTTAGTAGGATCGAAAAACTGTCCTGCCATAGAACGCCCATGCCCTGAAATTGGGTGTAGCCTAGATATCCACCTGACAGAAACAGGGTGCCAACGATATATGGCATAATTTGTCGTGCACGTTTGACCAGACCGGTTTCGATTTCCACCATCGTGTTTTCGGTTATGTGTTGGCGCATACCCTCTAGGATAAATACTTCAAAGAATACCACGCCGATAAAAGCAGTGGCGCAAAAAAGGTGAATAATCAGGGCAATTGGATATAGCATCTGGGCCACTCGTGATGGATATTTAGGTTGTTTTGCTAAATATGATTATAAAAATCAAGATAAAAATGATCTAGGTCAAACACCATGCAAGAAGGGGCGCGATTTTGGGGGTTCAACATTGCTTTTCTTGATAAAACCGCTCATTGTCCCCACATGTTTGGAAAATTGATTTTTGGGAGAGTGTGATGGACGGTTTTTCGATTGCAATCATCGTAGGCGCCGTACTGGTAATATTGGTCCTTGTTGCAGGCGTGAAGACCGTGCCGCAGGGTTTCAATTATACAGTTGAACGGTTTGGCCGATATACGCGCTCACTGAAGCCTGGTTTGAATCTCATTATTCCTTTTGTTGATGGCGTTGGCCGAAAGATCAACATGATGGAGCAGGTGCTCGATGTGCAGCACCAGGAAGTGATCACCAAAGATAACGCAACAGTTACTGCAAATGGCGTTACTTTTTATCAGGTTATGGATGCCGCTGCCGCGTCATATGAAGTGAATAATCTTGAGCACGCGATCCTTAATCTCACCATGACCAATATCAGAACGGTAATGGGTTCTATGGATTTGGATGAACTTCTTTCCAATCGCGAAGAGATCAATGCGCGCTTGCTCAATGTCGTCGATGCCGCGGTGTCACCTTGGGGCGTAAAAATCACGCGCATCGAGATTAAGGACATTGATCCACCAAAAGACTTGGTCGAATCCATGGCTCGCCAAATGAAAGCCGAGCGCGAAAAACGCGCGACCATTCTTGAAAGTGAAGGTCGTCGCCAAAGCGCGATTTTGGAAGCTGAGGGTGAAAAACAAGCTCAGGTTCTAGAAGCGGAAGGGCGTAAAGAGGCCGCGTTCCGGGATGCGGAAGCGCGCGAGCGGGCGGCGGAAGCGGAAGCAAAAGCGACACAGATGGTGTCCGAAGCAATCGCGTCAGGCGATGTGCAGGCGGTGAATTATTTCGTTGCCAACAATTACATCAAAGCGTTGGAAGGTATCGCCAAGTCACCAAACCAAAAAGTGTTGATGATGCCGCTTGAGGCGGCCAGCGTGATCGGTGCCGTTGGCGGTATTGCAGAAATCGCGCGCGAGGCATTTGGAGGTGACAAGCCAAAACGGCAGCCCGGGCGCGTGCCAAACTCGGAGAGTTAAGACATGGATTTGATGGCGCTAATTGCTGAATATGGCGGCTGGTCTTGGATTATTGGTGGGTTCATTTTGCTTGCCATTGAACTGGTGGTGCCCGGCGGCGTATTTGTCTGGTTTGGCGTTTCTGCTGTGCTGGTGGGGTTGGCAACGCTCACCCAGGCGTTCAATTGGCAAACGCAGTGGATTTTGTTTGCCGTTCTGTCGGTGGCAAGCGTTGCGATTTGGACGCTATACTTCAAGGGGCGTAAAGACGCATCAGACCGACCTTTTTTGAATGCACGAAACCAAAAATTGGTTGGTCAAACTTTCAGGCTCGACGAGCCGATTGTCGATGGTAAAGGGCGGTTGAAGGTTGAAGATAGTTTTTGGCGCGTAACTGGGCCCGATCTTGAAAAAGGAACCAAAGTTACCGTGGTCTCTGTTGAGGCGACCGTGTTGAAAGTTGAAGCGTCTTAAGCGCAATGGAATGAATAAGAACAAAGAAACGGCGCCATAAGGCGCCGTTTTTTTATGGTTTTAATTCAATTGGCACTGGCGGGCTTTCCTGCATCACGAGGATCGAGATGCGGCGGTTGGCCGAAAGATAGGGATCGTTCGGGAATAGAGGGTCAGCATCGCCTTTGCCGACGACGGAGAAAATCCGTTCAGATGGCATGCCAAATTCTTCCATTAGGCGACGCACGACATTTGCACGATCAGACGATAGCTCCCATGGTCCATAGGCTGCTGTCTGATAAGACGCGCCGGCGGCGGTGTGGCCAGTGACTCGAATTTGGTTCGGCAAGCTTTTCAAAATAGGTGTCATGATCGCAATAGCCTGACGGGTGGTCTCATAAGGGTACTTTGACCCTTCGGGGAACATGGTGCGGCCTTCTTGATCCACAATTTGAATGTGCAAGCCTTCTTCGGTTTCTTCGATAAGCAAATTATCCGCAACGAAGGTGATTTCGGGCAACTCCTGCCATGCTTGGCGCAATGTTGTCGTTGCTAGCGCAAATTGGCGTGGGATCTCTACATCGGATTTTTCGATGTCGTGCGTGTTGGCTTCCGGACCTTGTTTGGAGCGATCATTGTGTTTAACTTCGGCAAACTCTGTCTGAGTATTCTGCTCGTCAAGTGTCAGCGACTTGACAAAGTCGCGCTGCGGGTTGCCATCGCGTTCGATAATCCCGGCACGGGCTTGAATCTTGATCACCCCAAATGCTTCTTTGATTGATCCAGCGACCACCTGAAGTTTTTCGTCGTCCTGAATTGAAAAAGAAATAATCAAAACAAAGAAACACACCAAAATGGACATCAAGTCGGCAAACGTCACCAGCCATTCTGGGATGTCACTGCCGCCTGCTGCTTTTTCTTTCTTGGCCATCTTTGCTTCCTATTAAGCCGCTTCGTCCAGTGACTCGCGTTGCTTCTCTGGGAGGTAAGCGGTAAGCATTTCCTTGATGAGGGCAGGGCTCTTGCCATCGCGGATAGACATAATGCCATCAATAACGAGCGTCTGGTTGATATCCTCTGTAACCAGTTTTGCTGATAATTTGTCGGAAATAGGCAAGCAAACAAGGTTGGCAAGAACCGCGCCATACATTGTGGTCAAAAGAGCAACCGCCATCGCGGGACCAATGGCGGATGGGTCTGACATGTTTGCAAGCATCTGCACCAGACCAACAAGCGTTCCGATCATCCCGAATGCAGGTGCTGCATCGCCCAATGACTTAAAAACACGCTGCCCTTCTGAAAGGCGCGTAATGTATTGATCGCGCTCAAGTTCCATCGTCTCGCGGATAAAAGCAGCGTCGTAGCCGTCAGCAATATACTGGGCACCTTTTTTCAAATTCGGCTCTTCAACTTCAACATTCTCAAGACCTAGTGGACCGTTCTTACGAACAATGTCACCCATTTCAGCGATCTGCTCGATCAGTTCACGAGGGTCGACCTTTTTATGAGTGAACGCCACCTTGCCACCAGTTGAGAAAGCGGTGACGACACCAGCCAAGGGAAAGCGAATAAGTGTTGCGGCGATGCCGCCGCCCACCACGATCATGATCGAAGGCGGATCAACGAATTGCGAAAACGAGCCGCCCATAAAAATCGCAGCAGCGATAAAGCCTGCACCGGCGAGCATGCCAAGAATTGTGGCTAAATCCATTAGACCCTACTCCTTACTGCAGCCCATTTACGGATGGGCGCTAGGTCAATTACGTGAGGGCAGTTTAGCGCGTTAAGGCTAATCAGCTGTTAATGGGGGACGGGGCTTGGATCACGTTTTGCAACACATGTTTGTGATGCAACCTATTGATAAAAAGCATTTTTTTATGAAAATGCCCGCACCCGAATTATCACTTCATTAACCATAATCGAGCAGGATGCAGGTAGATTTTTGTAAGTAGAACAGGCGGAAAATCGTGGCAATAAATTCAAAGGCTGGTTATCAGCGTTTGATAGCGGCAAGCACATTGTGCCTTGGCGCATCTGTTTGTGCGCCTGTTTTCGCTCAAGACATTTTGCATGATTGGGACCTTTCAAGCGAAGTCACCTTGCGTGGCGGGTTTGAAAATGTAAATGGCGAGAATTCGCATTTTGTTATAGCTGCGCCTCAGTTTTCCCTTCAGCGGCAAAATGATGACTTGTCCATATCTCTTAGTGGCAATGCCGAGTTGGACCAAGTTGGTGGCGACCAGTTTTCTGCTCGTTCTCTGGGCACTCAGGCGACGGTTGGCCTTAGATTGAATCAGCATGCCGCAGCCGAACTGGGCATTAGTTATGGCATCACCCAGCCACGATCATCCGATCCCGATTTACCCACAGATGTAAAAGTGGCTGGGCATGAGCAACAGTTTGGATTGGTGGCGCAATATAGTCACCAGTTCAGCAAAACAGCGATGCAGTTGCGTGGCTCAGTCGGTCGATCGCAAACTGCAAATTCATTGCTCAATGATAATAGTTACCAATCTAACGCTGACCAAAACGCTTGGACCTATGGCATTGGTGGGCGAATTTCACGCGAATTGACCCCAACCATTCAAGCGTTCGTGGATGCGCAACTCAGCCGCTCTCGATTTGATGCAACAAGTACCACACTTGGAGCAAGTCGGAACAGTTGGACTTACGAAGCTGAAATTGGTGCTGAAGTCAGCTTTGACCAACGGTTACAGGGTACCGCATCGTTGGGGTATTTGCGGCAGAGTTTTGATGACACCAGTCTTGACGCTTTGCAGACCTTTACATACGGGGCCAACCTTGATTGGCAAACAAGTGACACGTCACAAGTCGTGCTTGCTGTTGATACGAACATTAGTCCTTCGCCATCATCGGGCGAAGCCATGCGGATCGTTGATACGGGACGGCTGACGTTTAATCAGCAGATCAATTCTAGTTTGCAGGGGTCGGTGTTTGGGGAATTGCAGCGAGAGCACTATCAAACAAGCACAGATGAAATTAAAACGACGCGCGCTGGATTGGGTTTGCAATATCAAGCGAACAAGCAATTGTCGGCTTTTGCGAATTACAGCTTTTCGTTGCGCGAGGCGCCCACTGATGTGCGCCGCACGCATTTGATTGAGGCGGGGTTGCGCTTTAATCGGCAATAGTGAAGTTGTCGAGCAGTTCGGCGGCCACTTCGCGCAGTTCTGACTTGAAGTCTGCTGCAATATCTTCACGGTCCATTGCAAAAACGACGTTCGCCGTTAAGAAGCCAACTTTCGAACCGCAGTCAAAACTATGCCCTTCATATTTCACGCCTGTGAAATTTTGTTGACCCATCAAGGTCACCATCGCGTCAGTGATTTGAATTTCACCGCCTGCGCCTTTTGACTGCTTGCTCAGCAGATCAAAAATCTCGGGCTGTAGGATGTAACGACCCGAAATGATGAGATTTGAAGGTGCTTCGTCAGCAGAAGGTTTTTCGACCATCTCAGAGATCGTAAAGCCTTCGTCCGGCCCGTCGCCGCGGCCGACAACGCCATAAGATGAGACATCGTTGGGTTCAACTTCTTCAACCGCTATAACGTTGCCGCCATTTTGATTGTAGCTTTGCATCATTTGGGTCAAAACGCCCGGCTTTGATCGCATAAGCATATCTGGCAGCAAAAGCGCAAATGGCTCATTCCCGACAATGTCACGCGCGCACCATACCGCATGCCCAAGGCCCATTGGCTCTTGTTGGCGCGTGAAACTTGTTTGGCCTGGCTTGGGCAAACCCTCACCAAGCATTTTCAGCATGTCGTGTTTTTGTCGCTGGTGTAGCGTGATTTCCAATTCAACCTGGCGGTCAAAATGATCTTCAATCACGCCTTTGTTGCGGCCAGTTACAAAGACAAAATGTTCAATTCCGGCTTCTCGGGCTTCGTCCACGGCATATTGAATCAGAGGCTTGTCCACCACTGGCAACATTTCTTTTGGCATGGCTTTGGTGGCAGGTAAAAAACGCGTGCCGAGGCCAGCAACGGGAAAAACGGCGGTCCGAACTTTTTTGCTCAATGGGCTTTCCTTTTACAGAATTTGTACCACAACTAGTCATTGTGTAATGCAATCGCAACCCTTCAAGTGATAGACGAGGTTTGATTAATAATGTTTGAGGACGTGCAATGAGCATATTGGTAACAGGCGGCGCAGGTTATATTGGCGGTCACACCGTGCTTCAGCTCGCAGATGCCGGTGAGAAGGTTACGGTGCTGGATAATCTAACCACGGGCTTCCAGTGGGCGGTGGATGATCGTGTTGACTTTGTTGAGGGAAATGCTGGCGATACCGAAGCTGTAACAGCGCTTTTGCAGGAACGTGGAATCAAGTCGATATTGCACTTTGCGGGGTCAATTGTTGTTCCAGAATCCGTTGAAAACCCTTTGAAATACTATCACAACAACACAGCCACAACGCGCAACTTGATTGAAGCTGCCGTGAATGCAGGTGTGAAGCACTTTATTTTTTCGTCGACTGCTGCAGTTTATGGCATGGCGGGCATGGAGCCGGTTGGCGAAGAAAATCCACTTAGTCCAGAATCACCATATGCGAAATCAAAACTGATGAGCGAAATGATGCTTGCGGACGTCGCATTTGCGCATGACATCAAATATGGCGTGTTGCGCTATTTCAATGTGGCGGGAGCTGATCCACAAGGACGGTCCGGGCAATCGACGCCACTCGCGACCCACTTGATTAAGGTGGCGTGTCAGACCGCGCTTGGTCAACGTGACAAGATGAAGATTTTTGGCACAGATTACGAAACGCCTGACGGCACTTGTATACGTGATTATATCCATGTGACTGATTTGGCCGAAGCACATGCGTTGTTGCTAAACTATTTGCGCGATGGTGGAGAAAGCACGACGATGAATTGCGGCTATGGTCGTGGCTATAGCGTGAAAGAAGTTGTTGGTGTTGTCAAAAAGGCGACAGGCATTGACTTTGTTGCCGAGGAAACAGGTCGTCGCGCTGGAGACCCGGCTGCGATTGTTGCGCAAGCGGATCGTGCACGATCTGTCCTTGGTTGGGAGCCAAAGCACGATGATTTGCGTGAGATTGTAGACCATGCTTTTGCTTGGGAAAAATATTTGCTGACCCGCAATGATCGCCCTGAATTGGGCTAAAATCTGTGCCACGATGCTCATCTGACAATGTGGAGGTGAGTTTTGTGCGCTTGCTATGGGCGACGATTGTTTTTGTATCGCTTTTTGTTGGTGTAGCTTATGCCGCACCAACACAGAGTTTTGTGCAGTTCGTCTCGAGTTTTGAGAAAAAAGCGGTTGCGGCCGGAATCCCAAAATCACTCTATCGACAATTAACTCAAGGCTTGGTGCCTGATCCTGCGATCAAAGTCGCCGAAGGCAGCCAGCCCGAGTTTGAGCGCCCAATTTGGGACTATTTAGACCGGCGGATCACGCAAGACCGCATAAGTCGAGGTCGCAATGCTTTTGCGCGCAACGAGCAAGTATTCCAGAAAGTCGGCGCAAAGTATGGCGTAGACCCGTATATGCTCGCAGCGATTTGGGGCGTTGAAACAGACTATGGGGCGATTATGAGCAATGATCGCTATTTTAAGCCCGTATTGCGCTCATTGTTTAGCTTGGTTCATCAGCGGCGTGGGCGCGTGAAACTTGATGAAGCAGAATTGATCGCTGCGCTGAAGATTTATGCCAGAAACGAAGCGCCAGCGAGCGGACTGAAAGGGTCTTGGGCTGGAGCGCTAGGACATTTGCAAATCATGCCCTCTGCATTTCTTACCCATGGGACCGATTTTGATGATGATGGAAAACGCGACCCGCATGGGTCATTGGCAGACGCGTTGGCCTCAAGCGCGAAGTGGTTATTGGGACTAGGATATCAGGCTGGCCATGATTGGGGTTACGAGGTGAACCTTCCGAATGGGTTTGACTATATGCTTGCGGGCCGCGATCAATTTCGACCGGTGTCGTTTTTTGCGGACCGTGGCGTTCTGCGTGTTAAGGGCCGAAAGTTTGGTGATCGAGATGAGCAAGTCTTTCTTTATGTGCCAGCAGGTGCGAACGGGCCAAAATTCTTGATGACGAAGAACTATTTGGCCCTCAAAGGGTACAATTTCGCAGATTCTTACGCGCTTGCTGTTGCGCACCTTACGGACCGCCTTAAAGGTGCAGGACCTCTGATTAATGACTGGCCGCGCAATAGCAAATTTTTAAATCGCGAACAGCGTATCAATTTGCAAACGAAATTGACGCGTTTGGGCTATTATCAGGACAAGATCGACGGGCGGCTTGGGCCAATTAGCCAGCAGGCATTGCGAGCGTGGCAGCACAAAAATGGATATGTTGCGGATGGCTTTCCCACCATGGGCGTATATGATGCTGTGATGAAAGCAAAATAGATTGTTTGAGATGCGAATAGCGAACTGTTTACGATTGTTTGTTGTGACTTTGCTGCTGGCAATGCCATTGGGGCTGCCGGGCGTTGTGGGTGCGACGCTAGCTGATGATCGCATCGTGGTTGCGCAAAATAGTGAACCCAAGAAACGCTCCCTTTTTGATATTTTATTTGGGCGAAACAAACCTGCAACGCCACCAAAATCGACAAAGAACACAAATTCGACAAAGCGGAAGTCGTCGCCAAGCATTACCACTGTGCCAACAGTCAAAATGATCGAAAAGGCGCCGGACGCAAAAACCCTTCTGGTCGTTGGTGATAGTTTGGCGATTGATCTTGCAAAGGCACTTGATCGTTTTTACGCGTCGGAAACCCAGTTGGCGATTGTAAGCAAAGGCGTCGGGTCGTCGGGGTTTGTGCGGGACGATTATTTTGACTGGAATGCTGCAATTGATGATTACTTGGTCAACCAGCCATTCGATCTGTTGGTTGTTGCGATTGGTATTAATGATCGTCAGGAGATTAGAGCGGCAGATGGTCGTCACCAACCTTTGACCCCTGGTTGGCGCCTAGAATATGAGCGGCGGCTAAACCTGTTTTTGTCAAAAGTAGCGCAAGCGCAAAAGCCGGTGGTGTGGATGGGTCTGCCACCAATGCGCAAAACATCTTACTCAAAAGCCATGAGCCAAATATCGTCCATGCACCGCCTGGCAGCATTTGCAAACGGTGCGGAATATGTCGACATTTATGAGCGATTTGTCGATGAGGATGGCAATTATTCGTCTTATGGCCCGGACTTGAATGGCCAAAATGTGCTGATGCGCAAAAGCGATGGCATCCACCTTTCATCTGCAGGCAGTGATAAGGTTGCCTTCTTTGTCGATAAGGTTGTTAGTCAATACTATCGCGGCGGCGAGATATCTGTTGCCGTTGTCGATCCATTAGAAGGCACAGATGCATTTGATATGCTGCGCCCACCTTTCCAAGGCATTGCGCAAATTCGCAAACTAGAGCTCGCCGGCGCTATCCGTGAGCTTGGGTTAAAGCACAAAAGCCGGGAACTGGTGCTGGCGACAAAGCCTGAAACGATGGCATTGCCGGTTGAGCAATTGTTTGGTGCGCCAGAAGGGCGTGCAGATGCGTTTGGCGTTGGTGTGGCTTTAGAAGAACCAGCAACTGAATAGCATAGAAACGATTAAGCCGGCATCGATGGGGTCACATAGATGCCGGCTTTTGCCAAGTCAGTTGCGCTGATTGTGGGTTCAGCGCGGCAGACTTGTTTTTCCCATTAGGTCAAAGTCGATTGAGCGTGCTGCCTGACGGCCCTCGCGAATTGCCCAAACAACCAAGGACTGGCCACGTCGCATATCGCCTGCTGCGTATACGCCCTCGACGCTTGTTTTATATGACATGGTGTCGGCAAACAGGTTTTTGCGTGGGTCGAGGTCGGCACCTAGCTCTTCGAGCATGCCTTCAAAAATTGGATGCGCGAAGCCAATCGCCATCAAAACAAGATCTGCCCTTAGGATGAACTCGCCGCCTTCAACTGGTTGACGCTTTTCATCCACACGTGAGCATTTCACGCCGTTTACGTGGCCCATTTTGTCGCCCATGATCTCAAGCGTTGCCGCCTGGAACTCACGGTTTGCGCCTTCAGCTTGCGACGACGAAGTGCGCATTTTGATTGCCCAGTTTGGCCAAGAGGTGAGTTTGTCCTCTTTTTCTGGAGGTTGTGGACGGATATCAAGCTGGGTAACAGACACTGCGCCTTGGCGGAATGCTGTACCAACGCAGTCAGATGCAGTGTCTCCGCCGCCAATCACGACAACTTTTTTGCCAGTGGCTAAGATGGGGTCGAGGCCTTCAACGTCTTCGCCGCCATTGCGCTTATTTTGTTGCACGAGGTACGGCATAGCGTAATGCACGCCAATTAGGGTCTCACCTTCGCAACCTGGATCACGCGGATGCTCAGAACCGCCACATAGCAAAACAGCGTCGTGGTTTTTCTTTAGGTTTTCGACCGTGCGTGTCACACCGATATTTTCATTGTAGTGGAACGTCACGCCTTCAGCTTCCATTTGCTCAACGCGGAAGTCGATATGACTTTTTTCCATTTTGAAATCGGGAATGCCATAACGCAACAGGCCACCAGCTTTCGCTTCACGTTCAAATACGTGCACGTCGTGGCCAGCTCTTGCCAGTTGCTGGGCGGCGGCGAGCCCTGCAGGCCCAGAACCGACGATGGCAACTTTTTTGCCCGTTTTGGTCTCAGGCACTTGCGGCTTAATCCAACCGTTTTTGATTGCGCGGTCAGCGATGGTTTGCTCGACCGTCTTGATGGTCACCGGTTGATCTTCCAAGTTTAGCGTACATGCCTCTTCACATGGTGCAGGGCAAATGCGGCCCGTAAACTCAGGAAAATTGTTAGTTGAATGCAGATTGATGGCAGCGCGTTCCCAATCGCGTTGATAGACCAAATCGTTCCAATCAGGAATTTGGTTGTTCACTGGACAGCCAGTATCGCCATGGCAATAGGGAATGCCGCAATCCATGCATCGAGAAGCTTGGCGAACAATTTCGCCTTCGGTTAGCGGTACTGCAAATTCGTTATAGTGACGAATGCGATCAGATGCTGGCTCATACCGTGCTTCTTGACGATCAATTTCGAGAAAACCTGTGTGCTTACCCATTTGCTTTCTCCCTTACGCTTTTGCCGAAGATTGCTGGCTTTTTTGCTGTTCCATCTCGAGGATGGCGCGGCGATATTCGACCGGCATAACTTTTACAAACTTGCCACGATAGTTTTCCCAGTCGTCAAGAATGTCCTTGGCGCGTGTTGAACCAGTGTAGTGCAAGTGGTTTGAAATCAGCTGATATAGACGCTCATCATCGTGTTTGGTCATGTCGCCAGAAATATCAACGCGACCATGCCACTCGATGTCTCCACCATGGTGGTGGTGTTCGCGCATCAGCTCTTCTTCTTCAAGAACAGGCTCGATATCCACCATTGCTAAGTTGCAACGTGAGCGGAAGGTTTGGTCTTCATCAAGCACATATGCAACGCCGCCGGACATGCCGGCCGCAAAATTGCGACCTGTTTCGCCGATAACAACAACGATACCGCCGGTCATATATTCACAACCGTGGTCGCCTGTGCCCTCGACAACCGCGACTGCACCTGAGTTGCGCACAGCAAAGCGTTCGCCCGCAATGCCGCGGAAATAACATTCGCCAGAAACCGCGCCATAAAGCACTGTGTTGCCGACAATGATTGCGTTTTCAGGCACAATGTTTGTGTTTTCAGGAGGGCGCACAACAATGCGACCGCCAGATAGGCCCTTGCCTACATAGTCGTTGGCTTCGCCGACAAGGTCAAAGCTGACGCCGTTCATTAGGAACGCACCGAAGGCTTGGCCCGCAATACCCTTCAGGTTCACCGCAATAGTATCTTCAGGCAGACCCTCAAGACCATATTTCGCAGCAACTGCGCCCGAAAGCATTGCACCAGCTGAGCGGTTTTTAGATTTGATGTCGATATCAAATTTGACCGCCTCACCTTTTTCAAGTGCAGGTTTTGCTTTCTTGATCATTGTGCGATCAAGCACTTCTTCCAACTCATGATCTTGCACTTGTGAGTGGTAGTAAGTGTCGTCGCCTACAAGCTCAGGCTTGTGGAACAGTTTGGTGACGTCCACACCTTGTGCTTTCCAGTGACCTTCAGTTTTCTTCTGTGCCAATAGATCAGAGCGACCAACCAATTCGTTGATTGTGCGCGCGCCCAATTGAGCCATGAGCTGGCGCAATTCTTCAGCTACATAGAAGAAGTAGTTCACAACGTGCTCGGGTGTGCCTTTGAAGCGTTTGCGTAAAACAGGGTCTTGTGTTGCAATGCCCACAGGGCACGTGTTGAGGTGACACTTGCGCATCATCAAGCAACCTGCCGCAATAAGTGGTGCAGTCGCAAAGCCGAACTCGTCTGCACCAAGCAGAGCGCCAACCAAAACGTCACGACCAGTTTTAAAGCCGCCGTCCACTTGCAACGCCACGCGCGAACGCAAACGGTTCAGCACAAGCGTTTGGTGGGTTTCAGCCAAGCCGATTTCCCAAGGGGATCCTGCGTGCTTGAGCGACGTAAGTGGTGATGCGCCGGTACCGCCATCAAAACCAGAGATCGTGATGTGGTCCGCGTGCGCTTTTGCAACGCCAGCCGCAACGGTGCCGACACCTAACTCCGAAACGAGCTTCACAGAGATGTCAGCTTTTTCGTTAACGTTTTTCAAATCGTAGATCAGCTGTGCCAAATCTTCGATTGAATAAATGTCGTGGTGCGGTGGTGGAGAAATCAGTCCGACACCCGGTGTTGAATGCCGTGTCTGGGCGATGACAGCATCTACCTTATGGCCCGGCAATTGCCCGCCTTCGCCAGGTTTTGCACCTTGGGCCACCTTAATTTGGATCATGTCTGCATTCACCAAATAGTCGGTGGTCACGCCAAAACGGCCCGAAGCTACTTGTTTGATTGCGGAACGCTCAGGGTTGCGTGAACCATCTGGCAATGGGTTGTAGCGATCTGGCTCTTCACCACCTTCACCAGTGTTTGACTTGCCGCCGATCTGGTTCATTGCAATTGCAAGGGAAGTGTGTGCTTCGCGGCTGATCGAGCCAAATGACATAGCGCCGGTTGAAAAGCGCTTTACGATTTCTGTCGCTGGCTCAACTTCTGAGATATCAACCGGCTCGCCTAATGGCTTGAACTCAAACAAAGAGCGGATGGTCAAAAGCTGGTCAGATGCATCATTCACGGCTTGCGCGAAGGCATCATATTTCGCTTGTGCGGATTGAGGAGACTGCTCTGCAGTTCTTACGGCGTGTTGCAGGTCGGCAATCGCGTTTGGCGACCAAGCATGTGCCTCGCCGCGAATGCGGTATTGATATTCGCCGCCAACGTCCAAAGAGTTTGCAAGCACGGCATCATCACCAAATGCTTGGACGTGACGCTCTACAGTTTCACGGGCCACTTCATTAAGACCAACGCCCTCGATTGAGGTGCCTGTACCAAAGAAGAACTTCTCAACAAACTCGGTTGATAGACCAACTGCGTCAAAGATCTGTGCGCCACAATAGGATTGGAACGTGGAGATGCCCATCTTGGACATAACCTTAAGCAGGCCCTTGCCGATTGATTTGATGTAGCGCTCAACGCACTCATGCTCATCAACTTCTGGTGGGAATTGCCCTTCAGCCTGGAGCGCTGCAATGGTTTCGAACGCCAAATATGGGTTGATCGCTTCTGCGCCATAGCCAGCGAGAACAGCGAAGTGATGTACTTCACGTGCTTCGCCAGTTTCGACCACCAAGCCACATGACGTGCGCAGGCCTTTGCGGATCAGGTGGTGGTGAACAGCTGCCGTTGCCAGAAGCGCCGGGATGGCGATCCGATCGTGGCTAAGCAAACGATCTGACAGAACAATAATGTTGAGGCCCAAGCGAACAGCGCTTTCGGCGCGGTCGCAAATGGTCTCAAGTGCCATTTCCATCCAGTCTGCGCCTTTTTCAGCCGCATAGGTAATGTCGATGGTTTCTGTGAGGAACTGGTTGTCGCCAATATTGCCGATTGTGCGGATCTTCTCCAAATCTTCGTTGGTCAAGATCGGTTGACGCACTTCCAAACGCTTTTGAGTCGATAGACCTTCTAGGTCAAACAGGTTCGGGCGTGGGCCGATGAACGAGATCAGGCTCATCACGCTTTCTTCGCGGATCGGGTCGATTGGCGGGTTTGTTACCTGCGCAAAGTTCTGTTTGAAATAGCTATAGAGCAGTTTCGACTTGTCGCTGAGCGCCGAAATTGGCGTGTCCGTACCCATGGAACCAACGGCTTCTTGACCAGTTGTTGCCATAGGTGTCATCAAAAACTTGATGTCTTCTGTTGTATAGCCAAACGCTTGCTGGCGATCTAGAAGGGTTTCTGATGGTTTGATTGGGTGACGATCAACTGCAGGCACATCCTCAAGCACGATCTGTGTGCGGCCCAACCATTTTTGATAAGGGTTTTTCTGCGCGAGCTTTGATTTGATCTCGTCGTCAGAAATGATTTTTCCTGCTTCAAGATCCACAAGCAGCATTTTGCCTGGCTGCAAGCGCCACTTCTCAACGATTTGATCTTCTGGAATATCCAAAACACCAGATTCCGATGCAAGAATGATTTGGCCGCCTTTAGTGACGCAATAACGCGCTGGGCGCAGGCCATTTCGATCAAGCGTTGCCGCGATCCGGCGACCATCTGTCATGGTTAGGGCCGCAGGGCCATCCCATGGCTCCATAATAGCAGCGTGATACTCGTAGAACGCACGGCGCTCTTCATTCATTAGCGGGTTACCCGCCCATGCCTGTGGCACCATCATCATTGCTGCATGTGGCAAGTCGTAGCCACCACGCACCAAGAATTCGAGCGCATTATCAAAACATGCGGTATCTGACTGACCTTCATATGAAATGGGCCAGATTTTCTCGATGTCATCGCCAAAGCGTTCAGATGAAACTGATGCCTGACGCGCTGCCATCCAGTTCACGTTGCCGCGAATGGTGTTGATTTCACCGTTGTGTGCGACGAAGCGATAGGGGTGCGCCAGTTTCCAAGATGGGAACGTGTTGGTTGAAAAGCGCTGGTGCACGAGGGCAAGCGCTGATGTGAAATCTTCGTCGCCTAAGTCAGGGTAGAATGGGCCAAGCTGGTTGGCCAAAAACATACCTTTATAAACAACGGTGCGCGCTGAGAACGAAACGACGTAAAAGCCATTGTCATTGTCCGCTTCAGGTAGCGCTGCATAGATCGAGTTTGAAATGACCTTGCGCGTAATCAAGAGCTTTGTTTCAAACGTGTCTGTGTCCATGCCGTCGGGGCGTGCCACGAAAACTTGTTCAATAATTGGCTGGGTGCCAATTACGCCTTCGGATAGGCAGGAGTTATCAGTTGGCACTTCACGCGTGCCAAGCAGCTCAATGCCCTCTTTCTTTAGGCATTCAGCAAGTTTCTTCGCGCATTTCTCTTTAAGCTCTTTGTTGTTTGGATAGAACAACATTGCGACAGCATATTCGCCTTGGCTTGGCAGCTCAAAATCAACTGATTTGGCAAAAAATGCGTGCGGAATTTGCACCAGCATACCGGCGCCGTCACCCATGAGTGGATCGGCACCAACCGCACCACGGTGAGTAAGGTTGATAAGAATATCCAACCCATTTTGCACGATTTCGTGGGTCTTTGTGTTGTCAATATTCGCAATAAAACCAAGACCACAGGCGTCATGTTCGTTGGCAGGATCATATAGACCCTGTTTGGCGGGACGACCGTTGTAAGCGGATGTAGCGGTCATTGATGTGCTCCCCATCAATGTTGTCATGCTGTTGGCCATAAGCCCCTCCTTCAAAATTACGCCCAATCAGCTCGAATGAGCCAAAAATTGGGTCAGGTCGTTACGCTCGGGTCGTTCGTTGGAATACCACGAACGGCTCGTTGCGACGTTGCGCAAACAATTTTCAAAAGAACGGTCAAATTGAATTGTTGCCGTTCAACTTCGCGAGCTCGTTTTTGAGCTCTCCCCTAGCGCCTTACCAGCGGCGTATGACACGCGTTCAACGCCGCATCCTGATTATCACAAATCAGATATGGGCGTCGCGGTGTTTTATAATGGACAATATTGCTGTCCTATTTTGATCGGGAGATTGCCAGAAATTTCGCGGGAGGGCAAGGTGGTGGGGTAAGTTTTTTTGTCGCAGTGGACGAGAATATCTAGAATGTAAATGTTGCCCTTGAGCGTAGTAATCTGAAATAAACTCGCTCAAGGGCTGTATAGTTTTTGATACTATTGAAGCAATTGATGTAGTTGCGAATTAGTTCTTTACATCGCTTTCAATAGTCTTTGTTTCATTTGATTTGGCTGTTCCAATCGCAATCTTGCGTGGTCGTTTGCTTTCTGGAAGCTCGCGTACCAGATCAATATGCAACAAACCATTTTCTAGGTTTGCGCCCTGAACTTCTACATGGTCCGCCAATTGGAACCGACGTTCAAATGATCGTTCAGCAATGCCGCGATGCAGAAATTCACGTTTCTGTTCGGTAGTTGATGTTGATTTGGCGCCTTTAACGCTAATCGCGTTTTCTTTTGTCTCAATCACGATGTCAGATTCGGAGAAACCTGCAACGGCCATCGAGATACGATAAGTGTCGTCGCCTGTTCGCTCAATATTATATGGCGGGAACGCGTTTGCTTCTTGCGGCACTTGGTCGTCAAGAAGTGAAAACAAGCGGTCAAAACCGACGGTTGAGCGATAGAATGGTGATAGATCTAGATTTTGCATTACATATTCTCCTTTGAGCAACATGCTTTTGTTCTATTCAGAATTGAATGCCCCGACATATGCGGCGACAGTTCAAATCGGCCCCTTCAGTGGCGACCGATAACCTTAATATTGTGCGCAATTTTCGTCGTTCAAGAGGTTGGAATGCGGAAAAATATCCAAATGAACTGAATATGAATGAGGGTTTCGGAATTGGTTCAGTCGCGCTTTGGTATCTATTTGAATGTGGCGCTAAGAAAAGTCTGATCACTTCAACCAGCGTCACATCAAATCAACCTAACGGGATGTCATCATCCGCCCCCCGCATGGCATCCCACCCCAAAAGGCCAGCAATTCATTTTTTGGATTGCTGGTTTTTTTGTGCGTGGTGAATTACTAAGTGGGGAGACAATTATTCTCTTTGTTTGTGGCGGTGTTCATGTCTTTGGTTGCCAAACCCTCTTCGGTCTCTCAGATGGATGGACCCGAACTTGCAAATATTCCCTCAAATCCTGTGCCAGAAGGGGCGCGGGCTGGTTATTTTGTCACGCAAGATAATGTCCGGTTGCGCTATGCTTTGTTCCCCGCTTTGGGGCAGAAAAAGCGTGGGACAGTTTGTTTGGTGCAGGGGCGCACTGAATATATTGAAAAGTATTTCGAAACGATTGTTGATTTTCAAAGTCGTGGATTTCAAGTGGCGACGTTTGATTGGCGAGGGCAGGGTGGTTCAGATCGGCTAATTGCGAACCCAAAGCTTGGATATGTTGAAGACTTTGAAGACTATGTCTTGGATCTTGTCGATTTTCATGCCGAAATATTGCTGCCAGATTGTCCGCCTCCTTATTTCTTGGTTGGCCATTCAATGGGCGGTTTGGTTTCGCTGTTGGCGTCAACGCGTGATCGTTTGATGTTTGATCGCGTGTTTTTGAGTGCGCCGATGGTTTCAGTGGATACTGGCCTTAGCCTTTCTACAGCCGCAACCGTGCTTGGCGTTGGGAAATATCTTGGACTTGGGCGTTTGCCGCTTAATCCTTGGGATTTTCCGCACCCGAGTGAAGCAACCTTTCCAGGGAATGACATAACCTCAGACCACGGGCGGTATATGCGGATGGTCAAAACGCTTGATCACCGGCCAGATTTGGAAATTGCAGCGCCGACCATTGGGTGGGGCGCAGCTTCGTTTAAAGCAATGATGCGGGCCAACACGAGTGAATTTCCTTCAGAAGTGCGATTGCCCGTTTTGATGCTTGCAGCGGCGTCAGACAGCGTGGTTTCAACGCCGGCAATTGAGCAATTGGGCATTAGCATGCGGATTGGCCGCCATGCGGTATTGCCAAATGCGCGACATGAAATTTTTATGGAGACGGATGCTATTCGCGCTCAGGCACTTGCAGCGTTCGATGCATTTATCACCGAGCAAACCAAAAGCTTCTAGTTTGTCAGAGCTGTTTAGTCTGTTGCCGCTGGCGACAGGATGTCGAGCGCGGCTTCATGGATATGTTTGTTTGCCGCAGCAATGACCTGGCCGCCTTCTGTCGCTTGCTTTCCGGACCAAGTGGTGACGATGCCACCAGCTTGTTCAATGATCGGGATCATTGCAGCGATATCAACGCTCTTTAGACCCTCTTCAACCACCAATTCACCGTGACCTAAAGCAACCATGGCGTAGGCGTAGCAATCTAGTCCATATCGCGCCAGTTTCACTTTGTCCTCAAGAGCGTCATAGGCAGCAAGTGATTTGTCGAGCAGAAAGATGCGTGGAGATGTGGTGAAGATGTTTGCAGCAGATAGTTCAGTAATTGTGCTGGTTTTTAGCTGTATTTCTAAGCCTTGGCGGTTGAGAAGCGATTTTTGAGGCAGTCCGATGAAATCTTCGCCAATATGTGGCTGGCTCATCAAGCCGGCGACAGACTTGCCTTCATAGGTCAGCGCAATCAGCGTGCCCCAAACGGGTAGGCCGCAAATGAATGCACGTGTGCCGTCAATCGGGTCGATTATCCAGCGGAACGGACTGTTCGTTTCTTTGTCCTCCCATTCCTCGCCAGAAATGTTATGATCTGGGAAATATTCCGTGATAACAGCACGGATCGCCAATTCTGCTTCCTTGTCTGCGGCGGTGACAGGGTCAAAACCCTTTTGCAGTTTATTCTCAATATCGATAGTTTTACGGAAGTATTTAAGCGTAACGTCTTGCGCTTTTTGAGACGCTTCGAGCAAAATTCTGTGAATTAAATCGAAATCTACGGTTTCAGTTGTATTCATTGAGAATTCTGCCATTTTGTGTTGTCAACTTACTGGTTTTGTTGATGTTTGGGTATTCTTTAGAGAATGTTTACAGAAAAATTGTAGGTTTTGGATAGAGTCATTTTGGCAACAACTTCTGTAATTGCTTGTATTGTTGCGGCTTGATGGCTTGCATTTCGGGGCAAATCAGTTCACCCCAGTAGATGCATGATGCATTGGCAGCTCAGCCTATTCTGCTTTGAGCTGCTGACGTTTCCTCCCTTGACTAGGGCCGCTTCGGGCGGCCCCTTTTTCGAAAAAAACTAAAATCAGTGATGTATTGATTATTCGGCTGCGTGCGGAAGGTCAATTAGTTCGCGCAGATCAAGGCGAACAAGAAGTGAAATCAGTTGTTGGATCAGCTGTTGCACATGAATGAAGTTCTCATTTTTTTCCAGAGTGACTTCATTCATATAAAGATGGCGACCGATTTCGATTTGCAGTGCGTGAACGTTGTTACCCGGCTTGCCATAGGTCTTGGTGGTGAACCCGCCAGCATAGGGGCGGTTTCTTGCAACTTTGAGGCCAGCGGTGGTGAATAAAGTGTCGGTCAAGTCTGCGATCATAGGATGGCAGGTGGAGCCGAAACGATCACCCAATACAATGTCTGGTGCGCTTGCGTTGCCGCGCTTGTCTAAGTTGGGCATGGAATGGCAATCGATCAAAACAGCGATGCCAAATGCACTCAAGGTGTCGCTTAAAAGGTTCTGCAAGGCAGAGTGATAGGGTTTGTAGATACCCTCGATGCGCATTTGCGCATCGGCAAGTGACAGTTTAGTCCGATAGATTGTTTTCTTTTCTGCAACAATTTTTGCAATGGTGCCCAAGCCCGCCGCGACGCGAGGTGATGTGGTGTTGTAATTGTCCGGCAGCTGATCACTGAACATGGTCGGATCAAGCTCATAAGGCTCTCGATTTACGTCCAAATAGGCGCGCGGGAAATGCGCGCGCAGGAGCGGCGCGCCGAAGTTGGGCGCGCGGCCAAACAATTCGTCGACAAAAGCATCCTCAGATTGGCGAATGCTGAGATGGTCGAGTCGTGTTTGGTTTACAAATCTCGTTGGGTAATCTCGGCCAGAGTGCGGGGAATTGAAAACAAATGGCGCTCTTTGGTTTCGCGGCCGAATTGTTTCAAAAGCTGGTCGGTTAAAGTAGTCAGATTGCAACATGTTCTCCGTGATTTACGGCGCCGTTCCCCTCCGGACAGTGTGCAGAAAAATTGAAGTGAAGTCTACCCGAACAAGAGGAATTGATCGGTGGGAATAAATTGTCGCATTGTTGACTTGAGTTTGGGCGATTTGACAGGCAGAATCCGAATCAAATGATTGCTTTTTTGAGAGGCTGTTTCGATGCGTCGAATTTTGTTGGCTGAAGATGATAACGATATGCGCAAGTTTTTGACTCGCGCATTGGGCAATGCTGGTTACGATGTTGTCGCATTCGACAATGGCAAGTCCGCTTACGAACGTCTGCGCGAGGAACCATTTACTTTGTTGTTGTCAGATATCGTTATGCCTGAAATGGACGGTATTGAATTGGCGCGGCGCGCAACGGAACTTGATCCAGATCTGAAGGTTATGTTCATTACCGGTTTTGCTGCGGTGGCGCTCAACCCAGATAGTGAAGCACCAAAAGATGCGTCCGTGCTTTCTAAACCTTTCCACCTGAAAGATTTGGTTGATGAAGTCGAGCGTTTGCTCGCTGCTTAAATTGGCAAAGCAGTTTAGTTTTTGAAATAGGCCTCGATCTCTTTGTGGATCGGGGCCATTTCTTTGTCGCCTGGCATGTGCGCGCTTTCTTCCAATACAAACTCATGTCCGATGTTCAAAATCTTTTCGGCATGTGCCTTCGTTTCTTTATAGGGAAACATGATATCGTTTTTGCCAAAGACGATGAGCACGGGCTTCATTGTTTTTGGCATGTCATTTCCAAAAAACGGACCGGCGGGGTGGTGGCGCCAGAACGCGGTTTGGCGAATAACGATGTCCAGATAGTCGAGATTGTCGCTTGTGAGGTGCCGTGAAAGCGGGCGCGCAATAGTTTGCAGAATCGCCTTGTTAGGAAAGTGACGATAGGCCATCCAGGTGAAAAACAGCTTAGCGTATATCTTAAAATAGGGGAGTTTTGGTGTTAGTCCGGCGGCGACTATAAGTGCTTGTTTTTGAACGCGTTGTGGGGCAAGCTTGAGCAACTCTAGGCCAATTGATCCACCGAAACTGGCCGCGGCGATATTCACTTGCGATAAGCTCAGCGCGTCCAGCAGCTCAATTGCCCATTTGCCATAGGCATTGTTGCGTGGTGAAAATGGAACATCTGCTGACCTGCCAGGTTGGCCAATTAGGTCAGGGGCGATGAGCCAGTTGTCCTTAGCAAGATAGGCGAAGAAATCGAGCATCATTGGGCCAGGAATTGACATGCCTGGCAGGATCAGAATTGGCTTGCCCTCTGGATTGCCCATGGTTGTCACGTGCGTACTACCAAATGATGTGTCGTAACAGTTGGTCGCAACCGGTTCGTTAAGGGAATGCACCACTTTGTCGTAATAGGCTTGAAACTCAGCGCGTCCGTCGATGGAACGATAGACGGAGTTTTTTGGCAACGGACATTTGGTGTCGTGCCAGGTTGTTGTTGCAAATGCGCTCTCTAGGTTTTGTTCCATTATTTAACCAACGGCGCGGGGCTTCGCCCAAGTGTGCGGATTTGTACGCCCTCATTTGCCAATTGGTCTTTGGTTTGTGCAAAGAGGCTTTCGTGCGTGTAGCAAGGTAATTTTGGAAATTCGTGGTGCAAGAAGTGATGGTTGTTGAGCCAAAAGAATGGGCTGACGATCCACTCCCAGAATTCTTCCCCGCGCACAATAAGTGTCGTTTTCTTTCGATCAGAGCTTTGTTCAATCGTGTGCAGCATGCGATGCGAGACGGCGATCAAAGATGATGCGATTGACGCCGGTGCAAGCCACAGAAAGAAGGTTTCAATCGGAAACAAAACCAAAAGTGCAAGCAAAGTGGTGATCAATGCGCTGATGCGAATATAGCTCCAAGTGGCAAATGTTTTTGTCACACTATGTTTTTGGTGTGCGTTGATGAACATGCGCAAATAGTGCAGCGGCACGAACAGCCCCAATATGAAGCCAGTGGGGATCGAGACATTTTGCAGCCAATAATCTGGGTCGTTTTCTGGATCGTTGGTATTGGCGTGGTGTCTTAGGTGTAAGAACTTAAAGGTCGGAAAATCATAGATAAGCAGCCACCCGTGAAGCGTGCCCAGCAATTGATCGAGCCAAGCATTTGAACGGTTTGAAATGGTTTTGTGGGTCGCTTCGTGTGCAACAGCAAAACCCATATGGATTGCCAAAAATGCGAGAAGGCTGGCAAACCACAACGGCATTAATCCGCTCAAGTACCCAGAAATTGCGCTGGCAAAAAGCCCCAACAGCACCAGTGAAGCGATTAGCGTGGGCCAGGCAAGTTTGTTGCGTTGCTTTAGCATCATTGACTTGGCTAATTGCGTTGGGCTTTGCGGCACAGTTTATCCTATTGCACTAATCTTGCCCTTGAGTATGCAAAGCGTGGTCACTTATGTCTAGGGTGCATAATGTTGGCTGTATCTATTCAGAAATTTGGTCAAAAACCTATTGACCCGCAGGTGGATTTTATGGTCTATCACCCCAGCAATCTTGATTGCACGGATGGGCGTATAGCTCAGCGGGAGAGCACTACATTGACATTGTAGGGGTCACTGGTTCAATCCCAGTTACGCCCACCATCCACCCCCCACAAATTGGAAATTCACTATTGTTGAAGCGTGCTGCGAAACCTATGCACTAGCAATGCAATAAGTGCCAGTTGTGCCGCGACGCCTAGCATCAAAGTCCAAACCCAGGCCGAATTTCCAGAAATTGCCATCCAATAGGCCTTGCTGACGAGAAAGGGGGGAAAAAGACCAAACAGCCATTGCGCTGGTTCAGGGACAAACCAGCCGATCAAAATGATCCACCCCGCAACGCCGACAAACTTAGCAATGGCAAAACCTTGAAGTTTGTTTTGGGCAAAATTGGCATAAACCAAGGTGGCGATCGGTCCGGCAAGTGATGCACCTAAGCTGATGGCAATTGAATCAGCAAGTTGGGGGACAGCAATTCCAACGAAATGTAGCTGCGCAAACACTATTACTGCAGCTACTAGCGCAGGAATATACATGCGTACGCCAAGATAGTTTGCGGTTGGCACTGGTGTCACTTGCATTGCCACAAGTGTTCCGTCTTCTTTTTCGTCCAAGATCAGAAAACCGTAAATGGCACCAGACAAAAGCGCGCCTTGAAAAACGACCATAAACCCGACCAAAAGTGGGTAGAAGCTGCTTAAAGGTTCTGCGTGGAAACTGCCGGGCATTAATCCGTTGGCTGCAAGATTGTCGTTTAGCGCCGGCAGCGCAAATCTTAAGAAAAGGGCGATTATGACCACAAATCCAAACATGAGCTGCAGGAAATGGTCGCGGCCAATGATGCGGAAATCATTGGTGGTGATTTTTTTTGCCAATAGTAATGGTGTCATGGCCCTAACCCATTCTCTGAATGATGTGTTTTTGAAAGGCGGCGTGGGCCCAGAGGCCTAGTGCAAGCACAGTCGCAATCGAATAACCAATGGCGTAAAATTGTTCCCACATCGCAAGCGGTCTAAATGCAGCATCCATGAGCATGGTCGGTGCGGCTGTTGGCAAAATCAACAGCGCAGGATGCTTCCACAGTCCCCAAAAATACAAGAATGGCAATTGCATCGCCACGGAAATGGCCGCCATTGGAATTAGAAAATCAGTGATTTTGTTGAATCGCGCAACCACGGCAATGCCTGTGAGCGTGAAGACTATTCCGATCACTAGAATGCCCAAAACCAGCCAAGCTGCATTTGGCCAAGTTGCTGCGCCGCCAAACTGGTGAATGGCGATTGCGCCATAGATCGATACAAGCGATTCAAGTGTTGCAAGCAGTACCAAGGAAACAAGTTTTGCGACCAAATACTCCTTGGTCGTGAGCGGTGAAACAATGGCGGCGGCGATTGTTCCCTCGTCTTTTTCAAAGATCATCATGCCGGCGACATAGAGCATCGTGGTGCCACCGATAATCAACAGAATAGCTGCTGGGACAACATTGCCCAATGATTGCGGCGAGGTTAGTTGAGCAAGAGCGATGGCGATGATCAGTGATATGATGATGCCAACATGATAAAGGCCATTGCGAAATTGGATGCGTATGTCTGTTGCAATTGCCTGGCTGAGCCGAGTCATTGCGTTAGCTCCCGACCTGTCACCTCAATAAAGATATTATCGAGAGTGGTTTCTTGGGTATGCATGTGTTCAATGCGATGAGCTTTGGCGATTGCGCGCGCAAAGTGTTCGTTTGTTTGTAGTCCATCAAGTTCAAATTCGGCGCTGGAGATGACGCCTTTTGGATCTGCTGTGTCTAGCCGAACTGTGCGTTTGCCATATTGCTGTTTGAGCTTCTCGGGTCGGTCGATCACCGAGATGTTGCCAGATGTAACAAACGCCACGCGATCACAAAGTTGGTCCGCTAGCGTCATGTTGTGTGTGGTAATAAACACCGTGGTGCCTTCGTCCCGCAAACGCAAAACCAGATCCTTGATGCGTTTGCCATTCACTGGGTCCAAGCCACTTGTTGGTTCGTCCAGAAAAAGAATTTTGGGCTGATGGATCAGGCTGCGCGCCACATTAAGGCGAATTTTCATGCCCTTGGAGAATTCTGAAACCCTTTTCTCCGCATCCTCCTTGAGGTCGACCCATTCCAAAACGGTTTCGGGGGAGAGCGTTTCGCCGCTATAGAAGCCGGCAAAGTGTTCGAGGTTTTCGCGCGCAGTGAGTTTGAGATAATGATTGGGCAGTTCAAAAGAAACACCAATCTTTTCAAATAGGTCGTTGCCCCACTGTTGGCGGTCTTTGCCAAGAATAGATATGTCGCCGCGATAATTTTGCAGTAGCCCAATCAGTATTTTTTGCGTCGTCGACTTTCCTGAGCCTGAAGGGCCAAGGAAGCCGAAAATTTCTTGTTCCTCAATGTCAAAACTGATGCCGTGTAAGGTGTCTGTATTGGCGCTAGGGTATGCATATTTGAGGTCGTTGACGGTGATCATGTTGCGTCCCGTTGGTTGTTCTTCGCAGTTTCAAATTCGGCCAAACCCTTTTGATAAAGTTGGCGCAGTATTGCTTTGCCCGCTTCACTGTTGCCCCCTTCCGGTGGCGTCAGCGCGCGGTCCATCATGTCGGCAATGCCTTTGATTACAGCATCGGTTTCTGGGATTTCGCTCTTTGGTTTGAAATCTTGTATGACCACCAGCCCATAGCTAAAAATATCCATGATATGAGCGGTGACCTTTGGGTCGACGTCTTTGCGCACCGCACCTGCTTGTTGCATAAGCGAAATGAATTCATGTCGCATGCCGGAATGCTGTTGCTGCTCGAAGAAGTTGCCTGGCTGTTTCAGGTAGTTTCCCAAAATGCCAGGGTCTTTGCGCATGATGACGGCCATGAATGGGATATCATCTAACACTTTGAGCATGTTCAGATACATATGAGAGATCAAGCCGCCGCGTGGGTCATTCTCGATCGCTTCAAACCATAGTTTTGAAAAACGATAAGTGGCGTCGATCAACAAGGCTTCAAGCACTTCGTCTTTGGATTTGAAATGCAGGTACACCGCACCTTTGGATATGCCTGCTTTGGATGCAATGTCTGCCACGGTTGTTTTGTTGTAGCCAAAGTGACTGATGAGATCAGCGGCGGCATTCAAAATACGATCGCGCCGGTCTTTGTCTTTTTGATCTGCTTTGTTCATCGCATTGTTCGTTTGTTGGTGTTTTGAGCTGTCGCCCAACTTATGTCGAAATGTGTAATTGACGTTATGACCGATTCTGTTGTTTTGGTCAAATCGCACTTTTTTTGGATGTTATGAGTTGGATTTGGTTGGTCGTGGTGACATGTAGAAGGTCCATTGGGGGGTGATTTTGGTGTTTTGACGATCCTTCGACACCACCTCCTCACTGTCCCCTTACGTGGAGAGGGGGTGCGGCTTTTGAGACTGACTATATTGGGACAGGTGTTTGCCAAACCAAGTCAATACTTATCTTGTTCACATGTTAATTAATAAGAATAGCAATTTACTAAAAGTTTAGGCGTGTTTGGTAATGTTCGTATGTAACTTTTAAGTATTTGGTCATGTTGAACAGATGTAGTGCGTTAGTTTTTTCTGCAGATGGGCGTTGGTCTGAGGCGTTTTGTGCCAACCTGGCCACCATCGGCTTTATGCGAACTGACTGTGTGTGTGATTTTGAGGCATTGGAGCGCTCAATCTCCCGGCATCACATCAATTACTGTTTCTTCTCTCAGAGTAGTCAAATCGAACAAATTCGCGCTGCCGTGCATGCAGTGCGCTCGTATCGAGATGATGATATCCGGTTTTCGCCCGCGATTTTGATGGCTAAGGAAATCTCAAAGAGTGAGCTTTCAGAATATATAAGCATCGGCTTTGATGATATTGTGCAATTCCCCTGCACATTTGACATGCTTCGGACGCGGGCCAAGCGACAGCTCAACAATGTCGTAAAATACTATGAAACGGATGAGTATTTCGGGCCCGACCGGCGCAATTACTTTGTTTCACAATCGGCGCATCACGAAAAGCGCACAGGAATGACCCCTTATCGCCGCTTGTCGATCCGGCGCGACGTTTTCAAAGGGGTCGAAACAGTCGATGTATTTGATCACAAGCCGCCCGCATTTGTGACCGAAAACCGCTGGAGCGCCATTTAGACTAGGCTTGTTTTTTGAGCTGCTCCATTGCGTAGCCCTGCATTTCTTCAAGCTCTGCAATGGCCGTCTCAAGATCCGTCTTTTGTGCCCTTAACATTGCAAGTCTTGTGTTTACACGTTCCAGCAAATGCTGCGTTTGGGTCGCTTGCGTTTGGTCAGCGTCGTAAAGTTCTAAATAGTCCGAGATTTCATTGAGTGAAAAGCCCAGTCGCTTGCCACGCAAGATAAGCAGAAGTCGGGTTCGATCCCGGCGTCGAAACACACGGGTCGTGCCTACCCGGTCTGGCGTGATAAGCCCTTTGGACTCGTAAAACCTTATGGTTCTCGTTGAGATGTCAAACTCGTCGGCCAGCTCCGCAATTGAGAAAAGCTCTTGTTTTTTTTCGGCCGGTTTTGCGAGAATTTTGTCCATTAAGTTGCCTTCTGGCCTGAGCGTTCTGCGTACTCTTCGCGCAATTCCTTTTTCGACAGCTTGCCGATTAAGGTCTTTGGAAGTTCGTCTTTGAAGATGATTTCGCGTGGCATTTCAATTTTTGAAATGTAGGTCTTGATGAACGTCATCAATTCTTCTTCGGTGACATTTGCACCGTCGACCAGCTTCACAAACGCAATCGGGGCTTCGCCGCGATATTCATCAGGTGCGCCAATGACGTTACACTCGTCAACCGCATCATGATGATAAAGAGCGTCTTCAATTGCGCGCGGGTAGACGTTGTAGCCCGAGCAGATGATGGTATCTTTGATGCGGTCAACGATATAGATGAACCCATCTTCGTCGATATATCCCACATCACCCGTGCGGAAGTAGCCGTTAACAAACGCCTCTTCGTTGGCCTCTGGGTTGTTAAGGTAGCCAGGCATGACTTGCGGCCCCTTGGCGACAAGTTCACCGCGTTCGCCTGGACCCACAAACCGTTTTGGGTCTTCAACATCAACGAATTGAACATCCGTGCCGGGAAGTGGTTGGCCGATTGAGTTGTCTTTGTTCGGCGCATAAAGCGGCGAGCAGGTCAACACTGGGGCTGTTTCTGTTAAGCCATAACCCTCAGCGATGCGGCCCCCGGTTGCTTTTGCAAATAGCTCTTTGGTTTCGCTTGGCAGCGCTGCGCCACCTGAAATCCCTATTTTGATGCTAGAGATATCATATTTCTCCCGTTCAGGCGCGGTTGCCAATGCGTGCGAGAGTGTCGGCACTGCCGGGAAAATACTTGGTTTTGTTCGTGCAATGAGCTTGAGGAGTGGAAGTTTTTCATATCGCGGTAGCATGACCACCTTTACGCCGCTCACAAGGGGCGTGTTCATACAAACCGTCATTGCAAAAATATGGAAGAACGGCAAAACCGCGATTAGACCCGCCGGAGGACGGAATAGATCCAGTCCCCATAAGTCGATTTGGCTCAGGTTTGCGGCGATGTTTTGATGAGACAATACCGCTGCTTTTGGCAATCCAGTTGTGCCTCCGGTGAATTGCAATATTGCCATGTCATCCGGGGCGATATCCACTTTGTCGGCAACATCATTGGCGTTCGCTAAATCGTCCCAGTGCACAACCTGTGACTTGATCGACGAGGTGTCAGGTTTTGACAAGTCCTTGCTTTTTAGCAGCTTATAGAGCACTTTTTTGAGTGTCGGCAATGCGTTGGGGAAGTGGGCGACCACTACCTTTTCGCACAGGCCCTTTTTCGCGAGCGCTTCTGCTTTTTCAAATGTCAGCGCAAGATCGAGCGTAATGATGATCTTGGAATCTGATGCGCTTAGAATATGTGTGAGTTCGGAAACCGTATAGAGCGGGTTGCAGTTTACAACTGTTGCGCCAATTTTTAGGGCTGCATAATAGGCGATTGGAAAGAAGTGTGTATTTGGCATCAACAAGGCAACGCGGTCGCCTTTCTTGATACCCATTTGCTTTTGCAGTGCGCCCGCCATGGCGTCAATCGCTTCGCCAAGTTCAGCGTATGTTGTTTCTTTGCCAAGAAAATCTAGGGCGACGCGTTCCGCATGGGTTTTAACCGCTCGTGCAATGCGTTCAGGGACGGGTGTTGTGTCTATTGGCGCAAAATAGTCGATGCCATCTGGGTAATTGTTTAGCCATGGCTGATATGGTTGGTGTGTTGCTGATTTTGTGCTCAAGTTCCCTCTCCCTCATCTTGTCCCTATTCGCGGCAAGAAAGGAAGTATTACATGTATTGACGTTAACGTCAATGAAGCGACGCTGATCTAGATCGGGTGTGGAAAGTTTTCGCAAGTGGTTGCTAAACATCTTAAAACATTAAGTAAATTGATTGATTGCCTAAATGGTCACTAGGTTGACGTAAACGTATATCTGTGGCATGGTAATTTGAGCTTGGCCGAGCATTCGGTGCATGGGCTATTGTCTATTAGGCAATGCTATCGTCAGGAGGATTTGATGGCGCTAACTCTCATATTGGCTGGTTTGGTAATATTGTTCGCACTCGCGTTGTTTGAAGCGCGCTTGATTATCTGGGGCGCGGTGGCGCTTGGATTTGCGGCAATTTGGCAGTTGGTTGTTGGCGGTGGCTTTGCGCCGCTGGGGTTGGGGTCATTATTATATGCTCCTGGAATATTGATGGTACTTTTGTCCGTCCCGGTTGTCCGACGTGCAGTGCTAACGGCGCCTATCTATCGCGCTGTTAAAAAGATCCTCCCGAAAGTTTCCAGTACGGAACAGGAAGCCTTGGATGCAGGCACAGTTGGTTGGGATGCTGAGTTGTTCTCTGGCAAGCCTGAATGGAACAAACTTCTCGACATTCGGAAGCTGACCCTTACAGCAGAAGAGCAGGCCTTCATGGATGGTCCGGTCGAAGAAGTTTGTGCCATGATTGATGACTGGGATGTCCGTCACAATCGTGTTGATATGCCAGACGATGTTTGGGAGTTTTTGAAAAAGAACAAGTTTCTAGGCATGCTGATTTCCAAAGATCATGGTGGGCTTGGTTTTTCCGCTCAAGCCCAGTCAATGATTGTTTCAAAAGTCGCAACACGTTCGATCGCGGCTGGTATTTCTGTGATGGTGCCCAACTCGCTTGGGCCAGGTGAATTGCTAGAGAAATATGGTACGCCTGCTCAAAAAGACAAATATCTAGAGCGACTGGCTAGCGGTAAAGAAGTGCCTTGTTTTGCACTGACCGGTCCACATGCTGGATCAGACGCAGCCGGCATGCGCGACGCGGGTGTTGTTTGCTATGGCGAGCATGAAGGCAAAGAAGTTCTTGGGGTAAAGTTGAGCTGGGACAAGCGCTACATTACGCTTGGACCTGTTGCGACGCTGCTTGGTTTGGCTTTCAATCTTTATGACCCTGAAAATCTTTTGGGCAAAGGCGAAGACATCGGCATTACGTTGGCGCTGATCCCGACCGACCATAAAGGCGTCAATATTGGTCGCCGTCACTTCCCAGCACGCTCAGCATTTATGAACGGTCCAAACAGCGGCCAAGATGTTTTCATCCCGCTTGATTGGATCATTGGCGGCACAGATTATTGCGGCCAGGGCTGGCGTATGTTGATGGAGTGCTTGTCAACTGGGCGGGCTATTTCATTGCCGGCAATTGGCACGGTATCGATCAAGCAGGCACTTCGTGTCACGAGCGCCTATGCGCGTGTTCGACGCCAATTTGCTATTCCTGTTGGCATGATGGAAGGTGTTGCGGAGCCAATGTCGCGGCTAGTAAAAGACGCTTACATGTATGAGGGCTCCCGCGCTGTGACTGCGGCAATGGTGGACGAAGGACAGAAGCCTTCCGTTATTTCGGCGCTATTGAAGTATCGCACCACAGAAGCTATGCGCGATCGGTTGA
The DNA here is from genome assembly GCF_030159895.1 of Maritalea porphyrae. Taxonomy (GTDB): domain Bacteria; phylum Pseudomonadota; class Alphaproteobacteria; order Rhizobiales; family Devosiaceae; genus Maritalea; species Maritalea porphyrae. Next base: position 562,012 of record NZ_BSNI01000001.1, on the reverse strand, counting down.
ATGATGCATTGGATATTCACGGTGGCCGCGCAATTTGTGATGGACCCGCAAACTATTTGTTCTCTGGATACCAAGCGGTGCCAGTTGCCATTACGGTTGAAGGTGCAAATATTCTTACGCGTACGCTGATTACATTTGCGCAAGGTGCATTGCGTGCGCATCCGTTCCTTTATAGTGAAATTGCTGCGGCGCAAAATGAGAATAGCAAAGAAGGCTTGAAGGCATTTGACGAGGCTTTTGCAGGTCATACTGCGTTTATGTTGCGCAATATTTGCGGATCATTATTTCACAATATCACCCTTGGCGCGTTTGCAACTTCGCCGACAGAAGGGTCACTTAAAAAGCATTATCAGCAGCTGCACCGCTATGCGCAGAATTTTGCATTGGTTGGCGACTGGGTCGTTGTGGTACTTGGTGGTGACATCAAACGCAAGCAGATGATTTCGGGTCGCATGGCGGACATTTTGTCGGACCTCTATTTGTGGTCGACAACATTGAAACGCTGGGAAGATGATGGTGCGATCGAAGAAGATCTGCCAATTGTTGAAGCAATTGTGCAAGACCGAATTGCAGCGATTGAGGAAAGCTTTCAGAAAGTGTTTGCGAATTTCCCTAATCCGGTAATGACATTTGTAATGCGCCGTTTGGTGTTTCCTTTTGGTGCTTACGCGCAGCCATCTGGCGACAAAGCAAATTATAGGTTGGCGAAAGCAGTGCTCAAACATTCGGAACAACGTGATCGTCTAACACGCGATATCTATATTAGCTTCGATCCTGAAGACCGAACTGGCGTTTTGGAAGATGCCTTGAAGAAGGTTGAAGAAGCGGCCGACGCTGAGAAGAAGTTCATACGGGCTTTGAAAAAAGGCATCATTTCACGGCGTTTGGATCGGGATGCAATTGATGATGCGGTTGATCTTGATATCATCTCGCACAATGAAGCGGGTCTGTTGCGTGCCGCAGATGAAGCAACCGACAATGTGATCAAGGTTGATGACTTTGCGCCTGATGAACTTGCAAAAGCGAACCGTTCGGGTGCTAATGGCAAACATATTGCCGCTGAATAACCCGGCGCGAAACGAATTTTAAGATGGGGAGCGAGAACGTGGCACAACCCAAAATGCCAAAGCTAAAATATTGGCGCTTTGAACTGGATTTCGAAAAGATTGGTTGGCTGACCATTGATACGCCAAAATCACCGGTGAACGTTTTGGGCACCGAGTGCATGGCAGAGCTTGAAACGCTTTCTTTGCGTTTTGAAGATTTGGTTGCTTCAGATGAACTTGCTGGCGTCGTTTTATTGTCGGCCAAGGAAAACGGATTTATTGCTGGCGCCGATGTGCGCGAGTTTGATGCGATGAGCGACCCGTCAATTTTGCCTGACGCATTGAAACGTGCACATGCGGTGTTCAATCGCATTGAAAACCTGAAAGTGCCGGTGGTTGCTGGAATTCACGGTTTTTGTTTGGGCGGTGGCTTTGAGTTAGCGCTCGCTTGTCACTATCGCATCGCAGTAAATGACGACAAAACCCGTATTGGCTTCCCTGAAGTGAAACTGGGGATTTTCCCAGGATTTGGCGGTACTGGTCGTTCCATTCGTCAAGCAGGTCCTGTTGCTGCAATGACGGCGATGTTAACCGGCAAGTTTTATCGTGCCGGTGCAGCCAAGGGCATGGGCTTTGTCGACAAGTTGGTGAAGCACAAGGATCAATTGCGCTGGGAAGCGCGCAAAGCTGTAATGCAGCGGCGCAAATCTGAGCCGGCAGGTTTTACAAAGCGTGTTATGGCAATGGGTCCTTTGCGCGGCTTCACTGCAAACAAGATGCGCGAAACTGTGCGCAAAAAGGCGAACAAGAAGCATTATCCGGCGCCGCACAAGCTCATCGATATGTATGAAAAACATGGCGATGATCCGAAATCATTGATCAAAGCCGAACTTGAATATTTTCCACCTTTGATGGCAACAGACACGGCCGCCAATCTGCGTCGCGTATTCTTTTTGTCTGAAGGATTGAAATCCCAAGGTGTGCAAAAAGGGCCAAAGCCAAAATTTGCACGTGTTCATGTTGTTGGCGCTGGTGTCATGGGTGGTGATATCGCTGCGTGGTGCGCTTTGCGCGGCATGGAAGTGACGTTGCAGGATTTGGACTTAGAGCGCATTGCGCCAGCATTGAAACGGGCTAAATCACTTTTCAAGAAACGTTTGCGTAAACCAAATTTGGTGGCGGCAGCGATGGCGCGATTGACGCCAGACACTGAAGGCAAAGGTGTTGGACGCGCTGATGTGGTTATTGAGGCGATTGTCGAAAATCTTGAAATCAAGCAAAAACTGTTCTCGTCAATTGAGCCGGACTTGAAACCAAACGCGATTTTGGCGACCAACACGTCTTCGATTCCATTGGAAAATATCGCATCTGCTTTAAAGGACCCATCGCGTTTGATCGGTCTGCACTTCTTTAATCCGGTGGCGCAATTGCCATTAGTGGAAGTGATTGAGCAAAAGGGCAATAGCGAAGAAATTGTGAGGATTGGCGCAAGCTTCTGCACAGCGATTGGCAAGAGCCCGGTAGTTGTGAAAAGCGCACCTGGTTTCCTCGTGAACCGTGTTTTGATGCCATATATGCTGCAAGCGGTCATGCGTGTGGAAAAGGGTGAAAACCCTGTGACCATCGATAAAGCGGCCGTGGCGTTCGGTATGCCAATGGGTCCAATCGAATTGATGGATGTGGTTGGGCTTGATGTTGGCAAATCGGTTGCTGAAGAGCTGGGCCAAGAAGTCAAGGAGGGTGGCAAATTCTCTGGACTTGTGGCCGCTGGCAAGCTTGGCCGGAAGACAGGCGAAGGCTTTTACAAATGGGAAGATGGCAAGCCACAAAAAGGTGAGGCTGCAAAAGTCGCAGACCTTGAGGCATTGGGCCGCGAATTGGTGAAGCCGCTTGTTGATGAGTGCGAGGTTTGCGTCAAAGAGAAGATCGTAGCAAATGCGGACATGGCTGACATCGGCGTTATCTTTGGCACTGGATTTGCCCCGTTCTTGGGCGGCCCCATGCAAGCGCGCAAAGACGGTAAAGCGTAAGGGAGAAATATGATGGCGAATAAAACACTTAAACGCGTTGCCATTGTTGGTAGCGCCCGAATTCCTTTCTGTCGCGCTTATACCGGCTATATGGAAGAGACCAACCTATCGATGATGTCTGGCGCTTTGTCCGGCCTTGTCGACAAGCTAGATCTTAGAGGTCAGCATATTGATGAAGTCATGGGTGGCGTGGTGCTCAATCATTCGCGTGACTTCAATATTGCGCGCGAGGCCGCGCTGAATGCTGGTTTGGCACCAACAACACCGGGCACCACAGTACAAATTGCTTGCGGCACGTCTTTACAAGCGGCACTCATGATTGGCGCAAAGATTGCAAGCGGCGAGATTGAAAGTGGCATCGCATGTGGCGCCGATAGCGTTAGCGACAGTCCAATTGTATTTGGTCCCAAATTTTCAAAACGCATGATTAAATTGAGCCGCACAAAAACGCTTGGCCAAAAGCTTGGCGTGTTTAAAGGTTTCTCGTTCGGTGAGGTGGTGCCAAATGCGCCCTCCACATCTGAGCCGCGCACCGGCCTTTCAATGGGTCAGCATTGCGAATTGATGGCGCGTGAGTGGGGCGTTACCCGCGAAGAGCAAGATGAGTTGGCGTGGAAAAGCCATATCAATGCCGCAAAAGCCTATGATGAAGGTTTCCACGATGATTTGATTGTTCCGCACGCTGGCATCGTACGCGATAACAATGTGCGCGCAGATTCAACAATGGAAAAAATGGCGACGCTGAAGCCGTCATTTGATCGCAAGTCAGGCCACGGCACTCTGACGGCTGCCAACTCGACACCACTCACTGATGGGGCTGCTGCGGTATTGCTGGCGAGCGAGGAGTGGGCAAAAGAGCGCGGATTGCCAATTTTGGGCTATTTGCGTGCAGGTGCCGTTTCGGCGAATGATTTTGCCGCAGGCGATGGGCTGCTGATGGCGCCTACAATAGCTGTCTCGAACATGCTGCGCAAAGAAGACCTTGCGTTTTCCGATTTCGATTTCTTTGAATTGCATGAGGCATTTGCCGCACAGGTTCTTTGCACGATCAAGTCGTTCTCTGATCGGAACTATAACCGTAAGGTACTTGGGCGCGACAAGGTGCTTGGTAAGATCGATCCGAAAAAGCTCAATGTAAAAGGTTCAAGTGTTGCTTATGGTCATCCGTTTGCAGCAACCGGGGCCCGCATATTGGGCGTTACTGCAAAGCTCTTAAATGAGAGCGAAAAACAGCGTGCGTTGATATCGGTTTGTACTGCTGGTGGGCAGGGTGTTGCTGCGGTGATTGAGCGGGCATAAGGCCCACAAGTAATCGATATTTATTTGAGTGATCTCGACGCCACTTTGGCGTCGAGATTTTATTGTTTGGTCTAGAATTGCCGTACCCATGCGTACAATTTCAATTCATGTTCTGTATTGTCAGACAAGAATTGCTACTGCCTTCAAGTTTAAGGGTAATTCAGACTAAAAAAAATTGAAGTTTATGTCCGTTTTTTACCAGTTTTCCAAAAAAATTTTGATGAGAGAAAAGCAATTCCTCTTTCTCCTAATTCACTGAAATATAAATACAAAACTTGCATCCATGTTTTTGGGAGATGATTTGAAGCCCATTTATCACGCCGAATCGAAGACCATGCGGCCAATCAGTGCTTGCCAAAATGGCGAATTGAACGCTAGGTTCTAGGCTCGCAATTGGGCTGTTAGGCCCCTTTGCAAATGTGACCAAAAGGTTGTCCATAAAAGTGACAATCGGGGTCCAAGGAAACGTCTACTAGGGAGAGTAGTTAATGAAGTTTACCTCAATTTTCAAAATGGCATCTGCCGCAACAATCGCGACCGCAATGGTCGGCGGTGCTGCTTACGCTGATGCGATGCATCCTGTAACCGGCGAGAAGCTGGCTGCGGATCAAACATTCACTTATCGTTTGCTTGACGGCATTCCGACACTTGATCCACAACTGAACGAAGATGTTTCTGGTTCAGATATTTTGCGTGACTTGTTTGAAGGTTTGACCAACCAAGACGCAGACGGCAACACAATTCCAGGTGTCGCTGAAAGCTGGGAAGCTTCTGAAGGCAACACAGTTTACACATTTAACCTTCGCGACAACGCGAAATGGTCAAATGGTGATCCAGTGACTGCGCATGACTTTGTTTATGCTTGGCGTCGCGCTGCTGACCCTGCGACAGCTTCACCTTACTCTTGGTACATTGACCTAATGTCAATCAAGAATGGTTCTGAAGTTCTTGCTGGCGATGTTGCTCCAGATCAACTTGGTGTTGAAGCCGTCGACGATCACACATTTAAAGTGACATTGTCACAGCCGCTTCCATATTTCGTTGCAATGACAACACATGCGACAGTGTTCCCAACTCACCAAGCGACAATCGAAGCGCATGGCGACCAGTGGACACGTCCTGAAAACATGGTTTCAAACGGTGCGTACAAGCTAACCGAGTGGGTTCTTAAAGAGCGTACAACTCGCGAACGCAACGAAATGTATTGGAACAACGATGCAACAATCCTTGATAAGGTTGTTACATTGGTCATCAACGATGAAAACGTTGCACTGACTCGTTGGCGCGCTGGTGAATTGGATCGAACAGAAGTTCCTTCTGGTCAGTATCCACGTTTGAAAGAAGAGTTGCCTGATGAGGCTCACTCATTCCCACGTCTGTGTAACTACTACTACACATTCAACTTGTCAGACTCTGGCCCAGAAGCGTTTAAAGACGTTCGCGTACGTAAGGCTCTTTCATACGCCGTTGACCGTGACGTGATTGTTGAGAATGTTTTGCAGGGCGGTCAATTCCCAGCTTACACATTTACACCAGGCGCAACAGCTGGCTTTGACGTTCCAAACGTTGATTTTGCGAACATGACACAAGCTGAGCGTGATGCGAAAGCGAAAGAGCTTTTGGCTGAAGCTGGCTACGGCGCTGACAATCCATTGAAGTTTGACATGCTCTACAACACTTCTGAGGGCCACAAGAAAATCGCAACAGCGATTGCTGCGATGTGGAAACAGAAGCTTGGCGTAGAAGCGGTGTTGGCGAACATGGAATGGAAAACATTCCTTGAAACTCGCGGCAACCAAGACTTCCAGTTGGCACGTGGTGCATGGTGTGGTGACTACAACGAAGCATCAACATTCCTCGATCTCGTGACAACACCATCTGGTTACAACGATGGTAAGTACTCAAACGCCGAAGTTGACAAGATCATGGCCGATGCCAAGACGAGCTCCGATACTTCTGCGGGTTACACACGTGTTGAACAGATTTTGGCAGATGAAATGCCTGTGATCCCTGTTTATCACTACACTGGTGTGATGATGCTCAAGAAAAACTTGAAAGGCTGGCCTTTCGGTAACGTCGAGCAAAACTGGTATAGCCGTAACCTTTATAAGGTTGCTGAATAACAGTTAAGCAAATTGAAGGTGCCGCGAATTCCGTTCGCGGTGCCTTCTTTTAATTTGGAGCACCACGAAAAGTTGGGTTCCAGTATTTAGTGAATGCCCTCTCACATTGTTGAAATGCCAAGCTTCGGGCTGGCATATATAATGCACAAATCGAAGAGGCACGCTAAGGGATGCAGGGTCAAAGCTTATGTTCAGCTTTATCGTAAAACGAGCATTGTCGGCTGTTCCGACGCTCCTTTTTCTAATTATTTTTTCTTTTGTCTTGATGCGTTTGGCGCCAGGTGGCCCTTTTACGTCTGAAAAGCCGTTGCCGCCGCAAGTGCTCGCCAACATCGAGGCGAAGTACGGTTTGGATCAACCTTGGTTGGTTCAAATTTGGAACTACGTTTCGGGTATTGTGACACAGTTCGATTTTGGACCGTCATTCCGGTATAAAGATCAAACCGTCAATTCTATTCTCTCTCAGGGCTTCTCCGTAACTTTGGTTTACGGTTTTTGGTCGTTTGTCGTTGCTGTTGGCGTTGGTATGCCTTTGGGCATTATCGCTGCGATCAAGCACAATAGCTGGCTCGACTACCTCGCCGTTGGTATTTCAATTGGTGCGCAAGTGCTGCCGAACTTCGTTATGGCGCCGCTCTTGGTGATTTTGTTTACACTGGTTCTTGGTTGGCTGCCCGGCGGCGGCTGGAACGGTGGACAGTGGCAGTATATCATTATGCCTGTGATTGCTCTTTCGACGAGCTATATGGCGTCAATTTCGCGTATTGCGCGTTCATCAATGCTTGAAGTTCTGCATTCCAACTTCATTCGCACAGCGAAGGCAAAGGGCCTTCCGATGTCGAGCATTATTATGAAACACGCAATCAAGCCTGCATTGTTGCCTGTTGTCTCATATCTGGGGCCAGCGTTTGTGGGGATGATTACTGGTTCGGTGATTATTGACGTTTATTTCTCAACCGGTGGTATGGGACAATACTTCGTTGATGCAGCGACTAACCGCGACTATTCATTGTTGATGGGCGCCACGATTATTTTTGGATCGCTCACCATTCTGTTCAACATGCTTGCCGACATTGTATATGCCTGGCTCGATCCGAAAATTCGGTTGGCTTAGGAGGCTCTTATGTTGGTAAGTAAAGAAAAAATGGCCGGCGTTGTAGACGCTGTATCTAACAACAAAGAGATCGAGGGTCGATCGCTGTGGCAGGATGCGATAGGACGTTTTCAGCGCAACAAAGCGGCGGTTGTTAGCGTTTTTGTGCTCGCTTTTATGGTCATCTGGTCATTTATTGGTCCAGCATTGTCGCCGTGGTCATACGAAGAAATCGATTGGAATGTGATCGGCAATGCGGCAGCTGCCGGCTTCCCTTCATTGGAAACGGGGCATTTCTTTGGCACGGACGATTTGGGTCGTGACATATATGCGCGTACACTACAAGGGACACAGATTTCACTTCTTGTGGGGTTAGTTGGTACCGCAGTTGCTGTTATCATCGGTGTGCTGTTTGGCGCTACAGCTGGCTATGTCGGCGGTCGTGTTGACAACTACATGATGCGTTTCGTCGACTTTTTGATGTCCATTCCATACATGTTCATCTTGATCATCTTGTTCGTGATGTTCGGCCGTTCCTTGTGGCTGCTGTTCGCGGGCCTTGGGGCATTTGCCTGGATGGATATGGCTCGTATTGTGCGTGGGCAAACGCTTTCGATCAAAAACAAAGAATATATTGAAGCTTCTGTTGCGGCCGGTGTTGGCGGGTTTACTATCATCATGCGGCACGTTTTGCCGAACCTTTTGGGTATCGTTGCGGTCTATACGACTTTGCTAATCCCTGGTTTGATCATGACCGAAAGCTTCATCTCATTCCTTGGCTTGGGCGTTCAAGAACCTCTTACATCATGGGGCGCTTTGATTTCTGATGGTGCTAAGACCATTCAGTATGGCACGCCTTGGCAGCTCTTGTTCCCACTTGGGTTCTTCATTGTAGGGCTATTCTGCTTCTACTTTATTGGTGACGGTCTGCGCGATGCGCTGGATCCGAAAGATCGATAGGAGGGTATGTTGAACTATTTTCAATTAACTCGAATTTCGACCTTCGCTCAGCATAAAGGATCAGTAGCGTGAGTAACGACAAAAAGAATGTTTTGGAGGTCAACAACCTTAAGGTGACCTTCGATACCCCTGATGGGCAAGTTGAGGCCGTTAAGGGGGTGACCCTTAACATCAAGCAAGGTGAGTGCTTGGGCATTGTGGGCGAGAGTGGTTCAGGCAAAAGCCAAACCTTTATGACTACAATGGGCTTGTTGGCCAATAATGGTCGCGCCGAAGGCGATATCATTTTCAACGGCACATCTTTGCTTGGGCTCTCAACTTCAGAATTGAACACGGTGCGTGGCCGTAATATGTCGATGATCTTCCAAGATCCGTTGACATCATTGACACCACATTTGACCGTTTTCGAGCAAATGTCTGAAGTGCTGCAATTGCATACTGGCGTACGGGGTCGTGAAGCGGAAGCGAAGTGCCTTGATTGGCTCGATCGGGTTCGGATTTCAGAGGCTGAGCGCCGTTTGCGGCAGTACCCACATGAATTGTCTGGTGGCATGCGTCAGCGGGTAATGATTGCGATGTCGATGTTGTGTTCGCCTGATTTGTTGATCGCCGATGAGCCAACTACGGCGCTTGATGTGACCGTGCAGGCCGAAATCCTAGATTTGATGGATGAGCTAAAGCGCGAAAACAACACAGCGATTGCCTTGATTACCCACGATATGGGCGTGGTTGCACGGATGTGTGATCGTATTCAGGTTATGCGCCATGGTGTTTATGTGGAAGAAGGGACCGCTGAAGAAGTGTTCCACAATCCACAGCATGACTATACCAAGATGCTCTTGGATGCGATGCCGCGGATCGATCAGCCGGACAAGGCGACCAATCGTAAACTGAAGGAATACGACCTTAAGGGGCGTGATGAGAACTTCCTCAAAGTTGACGATGTGAAGGTGCACTTCAATATCAAGGTGCCAACTGGCCTTTGGTATAAGAACGTGCCGCTGAAAGCTGTTGATGGCGTTAGCTTTGACCTAAAGCCGGGTGAAACACTCGGAATCGTTGGTGAATCTGGTTGTGGCAAGTCGACACTTGCGCGAGCTGTATTGCAGCTTATCCCACCTACCGAGGGTAATGTTACCTGGTTGGGCAAGCCGCTTGATGCAAGCAATAAAGCTGACTTGAAAGCAAAACGTGAAGATTTGCAGATTGTTTTCCAAGATCCGCTTGCTAGCCTTGATCCGCGTATGACTATCGCCGATTCCATCATGGAGCCGTTGCAAACATTCCGTTCGGATATGAGCCGGACAGAGATGAAGGCAAAGGTTGCGAGCATGATGGAGCGTGTTGGGCTTGATCGGAATATGATCAACCGCTATCCGCACGAATTGTCAGGTGGTCAGAATCAACGTGTTGGCATTGCCCGGGCGATGATCATGGAGCCGAAGTTGGTGGTTTGTGATGAAGCCGTGTCAGCGCTTGATGTATCTATTCAGGCACAAATCATTGAGCTTTTGATGGACCTACAAGAAGAGTTTGGCTTGTCCTTGTTGTTCATCTCGCACGATTTGTCTGTTGTGCGCGAGGTTTCTCACCGGATCATGGTGCTTTACCTTGGACGGATTGTGGAGCTTGCTGATCGCAATGAAATTTACCTCAACCCACAACATCCATATACACAGCAATTGATTTCAGCGGTGCCGATTCCTGACCCGAGCGTTGAACGTACGCGTGAGCGCATTCGGTTCCCAGGCGAGTTGCCTTCACCCATGGACCCAACAGCCAAGCTGCGGTTCTTGAAATCAAAACTGAAAGCAAATCAGCTTGATTATGTGCCGGAGTTGCGTGAGCTAAAGCCTGGTCACTTTGTGGCAGAGCATGATCCAATTGAGGAATTGCTCGCCAGCTAAGCTTTTGCTTTGTGCAGTATTTTTCAAGGGGCATTCGTGCCCCTTGATCGTTTTGGAATAAGCAATCTTGTTGATTGTTGGTATTTGATGATAAGAATCGTGAGGTTTTGCATCAAGATGCGTTGACAAACTGGGGTTTTGTCCATAAACAACCTCCAACGAATTCTTGGCGCCAGTGGCGCCTATTTTTATGAATGTGAAGGGTGACCGGAATGAAAATCAAAAATTCCATTAAAGCGCTGCGCACCCGGCATCGCGACAATAAGGTCGTTCGCCGTCGCGGTCGCATCTACATTATCAACAAAGTGAACAAGCGTTTTAAGGCTCGTCAGGGCTAAGCGTTCCTCGCTTTTGTTGAATTTGAATTAGGGGTCGATGACAAAGTCATCGGCCCCTTTTTCTTGTCCACATTTAGCTGCCTAGAAATTGAGCAGCTTTGACTTTTGCTCAAAAATAAGCAACAATATGCATGTGCCTAAAAATTAGGCATTTTTGCTATTTGAGGAGAAGTCAAAGATGAATGGTGCGGACACGAGCTGGATATTGACCGCCACAGCGCTCGTATTAATGATGACAATGCCGGGCTTGGCCTTGTTCTATGCTGGACTGGTGCAAGCCAAAAACATTTTGTCCGTGCTTATGCACTGTGTGGCAATTGCATGCTTGGCATCAATTTTGTGGTTCGTTTTGGGCTACTCCTTGGCCTTCACAGAAGGCAACGCCTTTATTGGTGGCTTGAGCCGCCTCGGGCTCGCTGGAATTGAGCGCGATAGTTTAAGCGGCACTATTCCTGAAAGCCTATGGGTGATCTTTCAAATGACTTTTGCGGTCATTACACCTGCATTGATGGTTGGTGCCTTTGTTGAGCGGATCAAATTCTCAGCCGTATTGATCATTGCCGGCGCTTGGCTATTGCTGGTCTATGTGCCTGTTACCCATTGGGTATGGGGCGGCGGCTGGCTTGCTCAAATGGGCGTTATTGATTTTGCTGGTGGAATTGTTGTGCACGTAACGGCGGGCGTTTCCGCAGCTGTTATTGCATTGATGCTGGGTTCGCGCGATGGTTTCCCAAATGGCGTGCGCCCACCGCATGCGCCTTGGATGGTTATGGTTGGCGCATCTCTGCTTTGGGTTGGTTGGTTCGGCTTTAACGGCGGAAGCGCCGTTGCAGCGAATGGCGACGCAACCATGGCGATTTTGGTGACGCATTTGTCTGCTGCAACAGCCTCGCTTGTTTGGATGGTGATTGAGTGGGTCAAATTCGGCAAGCCGAGCATTGTTGGTATTGTGACGGGCACTATCGCTGGCTTGGCGACGATTACACCTGCATCTGGTTCTGTTGGACCGATGGGTGCAATTGTTTTGGGGCTTGCAGGTGGCGTTATTTGTTTCTATGCGGTCGACTTTGTTAAGAGCAAAATGAATATCGATGATTCATTGGACGTTTTGGCTGTCCACGGCGTTGGCGGCGCAACGGGTACGTTGCTTTTGGCGTTTCTGCTGGCTTTCGGCTCTGGTGGTGCGGGATATGGCGAAGGTGTAACAGCGTTCGGCCAGTTCGGCGTGCAGGCCATTGGTGTCGTTGCGACAGCGATTTGGTCTTTGGTCGCAACTGTGGTTATTGTATGGATAACTAAGATGCTTGTGGGCCTCCGGGTCGACAAAGAGGCTGAAACGACAGGGCTCGATTTGGCTGTGCATGGTGAAACAGGTTACCGGCACTAGTGTCGGTTTGAGGGGAGGAATATATGAAATTCATTATCGCGATCATTAAGCCGCACAAATTGGATGAGGTACGTGATGCGATAGGGGCGTTGGATATCTCGGGCATGACCGTGACAGAGGTGCGCGGATATGGTCGCCAACGTGGGCATACGGAAATATACCGTGGTGCTGAGTATGAAATTTCGTATATTCCAAAACTCAAACTAGAAATTGCGGTGCCAGATGAGAAGCTCGATCGTGCCGTTGATGCCATCCGTGAAACTGCCTCTGAAGGCAAAATTGGCGATGGCAAAATATTCGTTCTAGATCTTGAAGCAGCCATTCGTGTGCGCACGGGGGAGGGTGGCGAAAGCGCGCTTTAGCGAGCGCGACGTTTCAAGATCTAACGCGCCAATCATGTGGAAGAGTGAGACCCTTATTCTCTCTTCAACCGATTGGCGCGTTGTGCTTTTTAGGTGCTCAATTAAAGTCTGCTTTTCAAGCATCAGGAAAAACAAAAAAATCGCCCACCAGTTTGGCGGGCGATTTCCATTTTAAACTGCGGTGAGGCGCTCTTAGGAAGAGCCAACACCATCTTGGCCAACAAAGGCAATGCGCAACATGTTGGTTGCCCCTGGCGTGCCCAGTGGCACACCAGCGGTGATTGCAACGCGGTCGCCTGGGCGAGCAAAGCCTTCGCGGTAAGCAATAGAGCATGCGCGATCAACCACGTCGTCCAAGTTAACCGCATCGTCGGTGCGAACACAGTGCAGGCCCCAAACAAGCGACAAACGGCGCACGGTGGCTAGCTTTGGTGATAGCGCGACAATCGGCTTTTCGGGGCGCTCGCGCGCCGCGCGAATACCCGTTGATCCAGATGATGTGTAAGTGACAATTGCTGCCAGATCGAGAGTTTCAGCAACTTGACGGGCTGATGCTGAGATCGCATCAGCTGCAGTTGCTTCGGGTTCAATATTTTGGCGGCGAATGATTGACTGGTAAAGCCCGTCTTGCTCAACCGCCACTGCAATGCGGTTCATAGTGGACACAGCTTGAACTGGGAAGTCGCCAGCGGCCGACTCTGCGGACAGCATTACCGCATCTGCGCCTTCATAAACGGCAGTGGCGACGTCAGAAACTTCGGCACGTGTAGGTACCGGCGCTTCAATCATTGATTCAAGCATTTGAGTGGCCACCACAACGGGTTTACCCTGCTGGCGTGCCATGCGGATCATACGCTTTTGCAAACCCGGCACCGTTTCCAGTGGCATTTCAACGCCGAGGTCGCCACGTGCGATCATAATGGCGTCAGAAAGTTTGATGATTTCTTCCAAGCGCTCGATAGCTTGAGGCTTTTCGATCTTTGCCAAGATACCGGCGCGACCCTGCACAGTCTTGCGCACGTCAATAATGTCTTCTGGTCGCTGCACAAATGAAAGCGCAACCCAGTCCGCTTTTGCATCCAACGCTGCCAACAGATCAGCACGGTCTTTGTCGGTTAAGGCGCCAACGCCTAACAACGTGTCTGGCAGGCTTACGCCTTTGCGGTCAGAAAGCTTGCCACCATGCACGACTTCGCATTCAATTTTGTCGGCTGTTTTTTTGATGCACCGAAGTTCAATTTTGCCGTCATCAAGCAAAAGCTTGTGGCCTTTTTCGATGGCCTCGAAGATTTCAGGGTGTGGCAAGTGAACGCGTGTTTTGTTGCCCTCAGAGGTGTCCGTGTCCAGCGTGATCACGTCACCCGTTGCCAGTTGTACTGAACCTGTGTTGAATTTTCCGACCCGAAGTTTTGGTCCCTGCAAATCCACTAAAACACCGATTGGCCGTTTCACGGCTTTTTCGACTTTGCGAATTTTGGCCATGGTCTCATGCAAAAGATCGTGGCTTGCATGGCTCATATTTATGCGGAAAACGTCTGCGCCGGCACGGGCTAGTTCTTCAATGGTGGCCTCAGTATTAGAGGCGGGGCCGAGGGTCGCGAGGATTTTGACTTTGCGTAGACGTCTCATTAGTGCTCCAACTATTGCAGATCGGCGTCCGTGAGTTGAACCGTCCAATCTCTGTTTTTCTTGGTGTCGACTTCCATGAAGCCGGTTCTTTCATAGCCGCGGGCTAGACAGTCCTTTTCACCAAAGATTGTGAAGGACTTATCACGAGTGCACATAAAAATGCGCCCATCCCACCGATTTCCGCCGATATCATCAACGGCGTGAATATAGAAATATTGCGACCGTTGTTCGTTCAGTGGCCCATTGAACACTACGGCGCAATTCTCCGGTTCTGCGACCCACCAGCCTTCAGATTGCCAGCCTTTTTCGCTGCGAAAGCCTATGGCGATAGTCACCGGGTTTTGACTTTGATTGCATATCCGCAAATCTGCAGCTGCAGGAGTTGTGTAAAACGTTGCCAGCAATAGGATCAGCGGTGCAAACCTCATTGCGAACGTTGTTATACTAAAGTCGATAAAAAACAAGGTCCCGACGCTCCAAGTTGAGTACATTTTTGGCGGTTCGAGCCATGTTATAATGGATTTTGGTCTCAACTGTGACCACCAATTTGTCAATTGGGCCGTTTTTGTCTGGATGTATACCCCGCTGGCATTCCGTGTGGTGGATGAGCCAAGATTATCACTTGCATTTGGAGGTCAGATTGGGTGAAACATAACATCCGAATTTTTTGAAAAACCGCCACGAAAAAGAGTGATCACATGGGACAGTCAACCGTCGCCCGCGAGCAGTTGCGTGCATTTATTGAGCGCATCGAGCGTTTGGAAGAAGAAAAGAAGTCAATAGCTGATGATATTCGCGACGTTTACGCTGAAGCCAAAGGCAATGGCTATGATGTGAAAGTGATGCGCGAAGTGATTAAGCTGCGCAAGCAAGAAGCGCATGAACGTCAAGAACATGAAGCAGTGCTTGACCTCTATAAACATGCGCTGGGCATGATCCCATCCGGTGACGTAGGAGACGAAGCGCTTTAGATTTTGGCGCTCCGCAATATTTGAGAATTTAAATTAGCCGTCGATCAAGCCAGACATGACTTGATTGGCGGCTTTTTCGTTGCCAATTGCGCGCATTGCAGTAGCGGCGATGGCGTTGCGATCAAGTCCGGCATGCGCATACATTTTGTCTTGCGCGGCGTGATCGAAATAGGCGTCCGGAATGAACATGGGACGACACTTTAGGCCGCCATCAAGAAGGCCATTGCTTGCCAAGTGGTTCAACACAAAGCTACCAAAACCACCGATTGAGCCTTCTTCGATTGTAATCAGCACTTCATGTTCACGAGCAAGTCGTTCGACCAAATCAACATCGAGTGGCTTTGCAAATCGCGCATCTGCCACAGTGGCTGAGATGCCGAATGTCGAAAGAATTTCGGCGGCGGCAATGGTTTCGCTCAAACGCCCACCAAAAGACAAGAGCGCAACGGAGTTGCCTTCGCGCACAACTCGACCCTTGCCAATTTCCAAAAACTCACCGCGCTTGGGCATGTCTACACCGACGCCTTCGCCTCGTGGGAAACGGAAGGCGATCGGGTGTTCGTCGAACTCTGCTGCGGTGCGCACCATGTGCTTCAATTCTGCTTCATCGCCAGGTGCCATCAGTACCATGTTTGGAATTGCACCCAAGTAGGCGGTATCGTAAGCGCCGGCGTGGGTTGGACCGTCAGCGCCAACAAAGCCTGCACGGTCGATTGCAAAGCGTACGGGCAAGTTTTGGATTGCCACGTCGTGGACGACTTGGTCATAGCCGCGCTGCAAAAATGTTGAATAGATGGCGCAAAATGGGCTTAAGCCCTCTGTGGCCATGCCAGCGGCAAATGTCACAGCATGTTGTTCGGCAATGCCGACATCAAAGCATCTATCGCCAAATTGCTTGGCAAATTTGTCAAGCCCGGTGCCAGATGGCATAGCGGCATTGACCGCAACGATACGCTCGTCAAGCTCGGCTTCTTGGATCAGCCCTTCGGCAAACACGCTGGTATAAGAAGGGGTGTTTGAAACAGGCTTGGATTGCGCCCCAGTGATTACGTTGAACTTTGAAACGCCGTGATATTTGTCTGCCGCGTTTTCTGCGGGGCCATAGCCTTTGCCCTTTTGTGTCACCACATGGATGAGGATTGGCCCGGTTTCGGCGTCCCGCACATTGTCCAAAATCGGCAAAAGATGATCGAGATTGTGACCATCGATTGGTCCGATATAGTAAAATCCAAGCTCTTCAAACAGGGTGCCGCCGGTCCAGAAACCGCGCGCATATTCTTCTGTTTTCCGCGCCTTTTCTGAAACAAACTTTGGCAGGCGATCTGTGAGGCCTTTTGCAATCTCCCGGATTGAGCGATAGGCCTTGCCAGACACAAGGCGCGCAAGATATGCGCTCATCGCACCGGTTGGAGGGGCGATCGACATATCATTGTCGTTCAGAACCACAATCAAGCGCGCGTCCATTGCGCCGGCGTTGTTCATGGCTTCATAAGCCATGCCCGCAGACATTGCACCGTCACCAATTACAGCAATGATGTTGCGTTTTTCATGTTTGAGATCGGCGGCAACGGCCATGCCGAGCCCTGCAGAAATAGAAGTTGATGAGTGTCCCGCACCGAACGGGTCAAATTCGCTTTCGCCGCGCTTTGTAAAGCCTGAAATGCCACCTTCCTTGCGAAGGGTGCGCATTTTGTCGCGGCGGCCAGTGAGAATTTTGTGCGGATAGGCTTGGTGCCCCACATCCCAAATGATTTTGTCGTCCGGGGTGTTAAAAACGTGATGCAGTGCAACTGACAATTCAACAACGCCAAGACCTGCGCCAAGGTGCCCACCGGTCACTGAAACGGAATCGATCATTTCCGCTCGAACCTCATCAGCAAGTGCACGGATTTGATCCCGTGGCAGGTTGCGCACGTCGTCGATTTTTTTGATGCCATCTAGGATGGGCGTTTCAGGGCGATTTGTCACTCATGCCTCACTTCTAAGCAGCCGGGACTTTTCGCGCCCCATCTGATCTAACGAGATTTAAACCCATGGGCACATAGGTGCAACCAGCGGGTGACGAAAGGTCGCTGTTTTTTGTGGCTTTTTGGCGATTTTTACTGAGAAAGGGCGGTCTTGAAGCCTATTTCGGGGGCGACATATTGCGCCTTGTAGGTTGCAAAGCCCAACTGCGTCTGGTCGCCCAACACGTTTGACGGTGTCAGATCGCCTGTGTCTGGTTCAAATAGAACCGCAAAACGTCCCTCGTTGAACTGTTTTGGATCAGCCACGAGTGAGAAGTCGTAATCGAATTCTGTTGTGAAGAATGATCCTGGACGTTGCTCGATTTCAACCGACAAAGGCACCGGTGCAGAACGTGTGTTTGCCGCTTTGACGTTCGTCAAGATTGAGCCGAAATCACTAAAGTCCGTCTGAAGTGATGCTTTTGCCAAAGCGTCGCGGATATTTGCGGGCACTTGCGCTTTTGGATCAATCGCGGCCACCAACTGAGGCAGCTCTGTCGCACCATTTTGGCGGTTGAGAATAATCTCAAGTGCTTTTTGAGCGTCGGGGGATGATTCTGGTGTCGGCGCATAGGCAGCGAGCAGCGCGGCCGCCGCGTTCGAATTTGGCTGTGCGCCTTTTCGAATTGGTGGCAAAGCTGAAGCTTGACTGGTTGCATCATCAGCAAATCGAGATGGATTTGGAATATCGTCGCTGTTTATGGATGCAACTGCAAAGCGAGAAGGCACCAGCTCTTCGCTATCCTGAGTGGTGCTCAATGTGGCGAGCTGTATCGCTTGTGGCTTAATCGGTGGTGTGATGGCGATCAACGTGTCTTCGCCCAATTCAGGCAATAATTCTTCCGTCGACGGATCATCTGAAAGGGCAGCTGGACGACGCGGCGGCAGTTGACCAAGAGCTGCCACTTTTATTGGCGCTGCAACGGTTGTTGGTTTCTTCGCCACTTCAACATTGTCGTTGTCGCGTCCAAATAGAACGTCCATTAGAGTGCGGCCAGAGCCGCTGTCTGAGTTTGAACTTGAGGCGCTGGCAACGCGAGTAGAAGAACCGCTACAAGGGACTTGGCGACAACGTTTATATTCAGCTTGTGCGGTCGCATATCCGGTTTTTGAGAGCACCACGCCATTGGATGGAACGTGCAAAGTTTTGCCCTTAGGGAAGAGCTTTTTCAATTGTGCGGTTGTCATGCGCGGCCAAGCGCGCACGCTGCCAGTATCAAGGTGCACAAATGGACTGCCCGATGTGGGGTAATAGCCTACACCGCCCATTTGTTTTTTCATCGCAACTTGGCGGAGTTTTGAAATCGACACTCCAGGAATGAAAAAGTCCATCGCCAAACCACGTGTGTGATTTGAGTTCTTTGCCACAGCGCTAGAGCGGGAGCGCAGCATTTCGTTCGTCTTTGGTGAGCGATAAGCTGAAACAACATGGATTGGTTTTGATGCACCAACTTCTTGATAAACTTCCCATACGAGATCAAACAGACGCGGGTCCATCTTGGTGGGTTCGTTACGGCGCCAGTCGCGCAAGAACTTGTTGAGCTCAGCGAGCCCCTTCTTGTCATAGCGCCCATTGCGCTTATAGGTGATCTTCGCCGTTTCTTTGGTGTGGGTGTAGTAAAGGTAAAGCGTGCGGTCGCGCGCAGCTGCAGCGGGCCCGGCAATACCAGCCACCGCAACTAGTGTTGCCATCAGCAATAACAATGCGCGCTTGATCACGCGTGTCGAGAGTGTGCCCAATATACCCAACAATTTTCGGACGCCCTTAACGCTAAAACTTAAACCAATCTACACCAAACAAGATGCGATTTTGTTAACGATAAGGACGCTTGCTACCCCAAGAGTAAAATTCAGTGTTCAAAACTTACAGTTTTAATATGGGGGTGAAAAGGGGCTGAACCAAGGCATATGCGGCAATTTGCCCAGCACAGTTAATCCTGTGCCGAGCTATCGCTTTGTGGTGAGCTTTTTTACTAGCCCTTCAAAAGGGAAAGCAGCTTTTTGTGGTGGCCATAGACATCGCCAAAGCTGCGAACTGTACCGTCTGTATCAATGCGCAATGTGAAGTAAGCCAAATGAACAGGCACGTGCGTGGAAAGGTTGTTCCACTTTTCGTTGCTGCCCATCATGCCTTTGATCTTGGCAAGGTTGAGCGATGGTTCATATCTTAGCAGCGCATCGGCAAATTCCAACGGATTGTGAACGCGAACACAACCATGAGAAAATGCCCGATAGGTGCGGCTAAACAGCGATTTTGAAGGCGTGTCGTGCAGATAGACCGAATGCTGGTTCGGGAACAAAAACTTAATTGTGCCCAGCGCGTTGTTGCGACCTGGTCGTTGGCGAATGCGGAATGGCGGGTTCTTCGGGTTGATGTTTGCCCAATCTACAGATGAAGCGTTGATCACTTTACCGCCAGAAAGCAATTCATAATTGCGAGCATTGAAGTAACCTGGGTTGCCGCCTGAGGCGGGCAATAGTTCGTTGGTCGCGATTGAGTAGGGCACATTCCAATATGGATTTACTACTACATGTTCAATTTCGTCCGAAAATACGGGTGTTTTGAACTTCGGTTTGCCCACGACCACGCGTGTCGTGTGCTCTACGACACCAGACTTGCGCACTTGCAAACGATATTCTGGAATATTCACAAACACGTGGAAATCGCCTAAATCTTTAGGCATCCAACGCCAACGTTCCATGTTGGCGACAATGTCCTCCGCGCTTGCGCCTTGCGCACCATTTAGCGCAGCAACTGTTGCTGGACCAACGACGCCATCTGCAATGAGACCGATTGAGTTTTGGAAGTCTTTGACAGCATCAACAGCTGATTGATCATAGATGAATTCGCTATCTGGGTCGGCAAGTTCAAGGCCAAGGCGTTCGCGCAAGATGGGCATGCGCTTGTCCGACTTGCCTAGTTTCATCAATTTGCCGTCCGGCACAATGATTTGTTCAATCTCTGGCCCTGCTAGTCGCTTCACCAACTCGGCGCGCAACCCCAAGAACTCATCGTGAGTTGGGTGCATGCCTTGCAATAAGGCCGCCGGATCGTCAGCGCTGACTAGGTCAACACGTAATTTTGCCAAGTCGACGCGTGTCGGGCGCAAGGTGATTGAACTTGACACTGCGCTTGGAGCGATACGACCACCAGCTGCGTGTTTTGCATAAAGAATGGCAGCATCTGTAAAGGCGACTTCAACTTGCGCAAGCCGAATAGGATCGTTTTGCGCGGCATTTATGTCGAGCTTGTCAGTCAGATAATCTGATGGGCGCAAGCCTTCGAATTCGGCCTTTTCAAAAAGGTCAATAACGGCCTGTGCTTTTGATGAGAAAGATACATCGTTGCCTTCGCCTTCAAGCCAAAGCGGTTCAAAATTGCGCGCTCCGTAGAAGTAATAAAGACTTTGCGCGTTTTTCCATGCGCGGGTGCCAGATTTCGCGCCATAATAGTCGTCACGCAGACCTGTTTTGATGATTTTTGCGAGTGGTGAAATAGCAGGTCCGATGACAACGCGGGTCGCTTCAACGCCATTTACAAGCACGGTTTCCTGTGCTGTGGCGCTAATAGGTGCCAAGCTGGCGATACTCAGTGCCAGAATCAAAGACCGAAATTTACAACCCATCGTGATCCCTCGAACTCCACCACGTTTGGCCTAAACAATTGCCAAATCATGTATATTTTCTCTGCGTAATTGTTTAACGCATTCAACAATTTAAAAATGTGCGCAATTTATACGTCGAGATTGGGGCGAATCCAAGCTTTTCGCGTAATTGTTACCGCATATTTGAACGGCACCAATTCATGAAGAAACTACGCCGCGTCGCTTTCTTCTAGCCCATATTCCTTGATTTTTCGGTAAAGAGTTGATCGGCCAATTCCAAGCGCACGCGCAACGGCGCTCATTTTGCCTTGGTATTGGTCCAGTGCAAATGCGATCAGGTCGCGCTCCACATTGTCGAGCGGGGCAATGTCACCATCCTCGCCAACGAATCTGTCTTTCTGTTTCGTCGGCTCTGGCGACACAATGGGTGTTGGCTCGCTTATTTGGTCAATATGTACAGGGATTGCCATATTGGGGCGTGCCGCTAATTGATGTCGAATACGGTCAGCGCCTTCAAGGCTGGCGCAGATTTGTGGGAAGTCTTCGGTCTCCAACACTGCATTGCTCGCCAGCACGACGGCGCGGTAGATAGTATTTTCCAATTGGCGAACATTGCCCGGCCAGTCGTAGCTTTTCAGCATTGCAACGGTCTTTGGCGTACACTGAGAAATGTGACGACCTTCTTCTGCAGAGAAACGAGCGATGAAATGCGCAATTAGCGCATCAAGGTCATCCATGCGCTCGCGCAAAGGCGGCAGGTAAATCGGGAAAACATTGAGGCGATAGAATAGGTCTTCGCGGAAGTGACCTTCTTTGGTCAGATTTAGAAGACGCTTATTCGTGGCGGAGATTATGCGCACGTCGACTTTTTCAGGCTTTGCTGCGCCAATCGGTTCCACTTCACCTTCTTGCAGCGCGCGTAAGAGTTTGACTTGCATATCAAGGGGTAGTTCACCAATCTCATCAAGGAAAAGCGTTCCGCCATCTGCTTCCTGAAACTTGCCTTTTTGGTCGGTGTTGGCTCCGGTAAAGGAACCTTTTTTGTGACCAAAGAGCGTGGATTCCACTAGGTTTGGTGGGATTGCGCCACAGTTTACTGTGACAAACGGTTTGTTTGCGCGTTTTGAGCTGGCTTGAATGGCGCGGGCGATCAGTTCTTTACCAGTGCCGCTTTCGCCTTCGATGAGAACCGGAATATTGCTGGCGCTGGCCTTGTTGCCGAGCTCTTTCACGCGGTCCATGATTGGGGACTTTGTGATAATGTCATCAAAACCAAAATGCCCGGACAGTCGGTTGCGTTCAGTGCGCAGACAAGTTTCAAGGCTCTGGCGTTTTAGGGCATTTTCAAGCGAGATGATTAAACGTTCAGGCGCTACGGGTTTGACGAAGAAATCAACGGCGCCGTGGCGCATTGCGGTCACGATCGTTTCAATAGACGAGTTGGCGGTTTGCACGATCACAGGGTGGTTCATTTGGCGCTTGGACATTTCCGCCATAACCGCCATGCCGTCCATTTCGGGCATCACTAGGTCCAGTATAACCGCATCAATTTGCTGATCTTCAAGAATGTCCAAACCTAGGGGACCAGAAAGTGCTTCAAGCGCTTCAAAGCCGTTGGATTTTAGAATCTCAGTACTCAGGCGACATTGTACCGGGTCATCGTCAATAATCAGGACTTTGGCCATTCTTAATGTAACTCGCAATCAATCATCAATGCGCCCCGAGCGCATTTGCGAGGGGCGAATCATAAAACTGTTCTATTTTGGAGCAGGGTAGGGGTGAGTTCTTAACAGTGGTTTAAGCATAATTGTTCATCTTGGGTGTCTGAGAGTGCGCAAATTTGCACGGTCACAAAAACTTGTTTCCCAATTTCGCCCTCTTGAGCAATGTCGCGGCCTTCACATCACTGGACAATATGATAATGTTCGCTCCAAATCTTTTGGAGTTATCTTATAATTATGAGCAACGTGGTTTTTGATGCGGCGACGGACAAAAAGCCTGGCGCAGAATTTGGCGATTTGCCTCAGTGGGATCTAAGCGATCTTTATCCTGGTCCTGACAGCGACGAAATCAAGTCCGATATTGCCTTTTGCGAGAAAGAAGCCAAACAGTTTGCTGAAGACTATAAGGGCAATCTGGAGAGCTTAGCCAAAGATGGCGGATTGCTTGAAACAATTGCCCGCTTTGAAGCGCTTTCGGACAAAATGGGTCGCTTGGGCTCATTTGCCTATTTGCAATATGCACAAAACACATCTGATCCGGATCGTGCGAAATTTATGGGCGACACGAATGAAAAGCTCACCAAATTTTCAACGCCTTTGCTGTTCTTCACGCTTGAGTTGAACCGTATTGATGATGCGGTGCTCGACGCTGCCTTTGAAAAAGACGCAGCGCTCGCGCGCTACAAGCCGTGGTTTGTTGAGTTGCGCAAAGCCAAGCCTTACCAACTGGAAGATCGCGTGGAAGAATTATTCCACGACAAATCTCAAACCGGTCGCTCGGCGTGGAACCGGTTGTTCGACGAGACGATGGCGAGCCTCAAGTTTGATGTGGATGGCGAAAAGCTGTCGCTTGAGCCGACCTTGACGCAAATGACGGGCAAAGATGGCGCAAAGCGTGAAGCTGCGTTTAAAGGATTGGTTGAAACGCTAGGCGAGAACCAACGTCTTTTCACCCACATCACCAATGTGTTGGCCAAGGATAAGGAAATCTCAGATCGCTGGCGCGGTTATGAAGATGTCGCGGACAGCCGTCACTTGGCGAACTCGGTCGAGCGGGAAGTGGTTGATGCGCTTGAAAGCGCTGTGCGCACATCCTACCCAAAATTGTCCCACCGCTATTATGCGATGAAGGCTAAGTGGTTCGGCATGGAAAAGCTAAATGCTTGGGACCGCAACGCGCCTTTGCCTGACGATGATGACCGGTTGTTCAACTGGGATGAAGCAACCGACATGGTGATGTCGGCCTACGGCAAGTTCTCCCCCGAGTTGGCTGATGTGGCAAAACCTTTCTTTGGTTCGGGCTGGATCGATGCGCCAGTGCGCGAAGGCAAACGTTCAGGTGCATTTGCACACCCAACAGTGCCAAGCGCGCACCCTTATTTGATGCTCAACTATTTGGGTAAAGCGCGTGACGTGATGACTTTGGCCCATGAATTGGGTCACGGCGTGCATCAGGTTTTGGCAGCTGATCAAGGTCCATTGATGGCATCGACACCATTGACGCTAGCTGAAACGGCAAGCGTGTTTGGTGAAATGCTCACCTTTAGGTCCTTGCTCGATGCAACTACCGACAAAAAAGCGCGGTTTGCTTTGCT
The DNA here is from genome assembly GCF_030159895.1 of Maritalea porphyrae. Taxonomy (GTDB): domain Bacteria; phylum Pseudomonadota; class Alphaproteobacteria; order Rhizobiales; family Devosiaceae; genus Maritalea; species Maritalea porphyrae. Next base: position 537,940 of record NZ_BSNI01000001.1, on the reverse strand, counting down.
AGCAGGTAAAGTTGAGGACATGCTCAACACGGTTGTGCGGCAAATTTCCTTCTATACGTTTGAGCGCAAAGTACACACTGCACGTCGCAATGGTGAGTTGCGGTCTGAAGAGCTAAACCAGATGTGGGTCGAGGTTTCCAAAGAAAGCTTGGGTCCTTCTGTGTTGCTCAATGAAGGATATGAGAATTTCTGGTCCTACATCCCACATTTCATCCATTCGCCGTTCTACGTTTATGCATATGCATTTGGCGATTGCTTGGTGAACTCACTTTATGCGCAATATCAAAAGTCACAAGACGGATTTGCAGATCGTTATCTTGACTTGTTGCGCGCTGGCGGGTCCAAACATCATTCAGAATTGTTGGCACCGTTTGGTCTGGATGCCAAAGACCCTGATTTCTGGTCACTTGGCCTTTCAATGATCGAAGGTCTAATTGACGAGTTGGAAGAATTGGACGCCTGATTGGCGTTTGAAAAATAGGTTCATAGTACGGAGAGATATATGAGCACTGAAGCTGAAAAACTCTATGAAGAACAATCAAAAACCTACTCAGGCTTTTTGACTTTGTTGAAATGGTCAACCATCGCCATCGTTGTGGTGCTTGTGTTGATGTATTTCTTCCTCGTGGCGTAACAGCCAAACGAGATTTGTCGTGCCGCAAATGTGGGGGCGGCGCATTTTTGGAAATGCGTTTGGGCTTGCTTGCAAGTCCAGGGAGTAAGGCATGAAGATAGCGATCTTACGCGAAACTGCCGCCAACGAAGCCCGTGTGGCGGCGACACCGGAAACGGTGCAAAAATATATCGGGCTCGGCGCTAAAGTTAGCGTCGAAAAGGGAGCTGGCGACGGCTCCAAAATACCAGATGCAGATTATAAAGCGGCAGGGGCCACGGTCTCTGCTTCTGCCTCAGCTGCGGTAAAAGGCGCTGATGTGGTTCTAACGGTGCGTCGACCAGACGCCAAAGCATTGGCCGGGGCCAAAAAAGGTGCGCTGGTCATTGGCCAGATGGACCCTTATGGCAACGAAAAAGATATCAAAGCGCTTGCAAAAGCTGGCTTTGACGCTTTTGCAATGGAGTTCATGCCACGGATCACGCGTGCGCAAGTGATGGATGTGTTGTCCTCACAAGCCAACCTTGCTGGCTATCAAGCGGTGATTGAAGCCGCTACAGCATTTGACCGTGCATTCCCCATGATGATGACGGCGGCGGGCACTGTTCGTCCGGCCAAAGCATTTGTGATGGGTGCCGGTGTTGCGGGATTGCAGGCGATTGCTACAGCAAAACGTTTGGGTGCGGTAGTTTCTGCAACTGATGTGCGTCCGGCAGCAAAAGAACAAGTTGAATCTTTGGGTTCAAAGTTCGTTGCGGTTGAAGACGAAGAGTTTAAGCAAGCTGAAACAGCTGGTGGTTACGCCAAGGAAATGAGCAAGGAATATCAAGCCAAACAAGCTGAGCTTGTGGCCGCTCATATCGCCAAACAAGATGTGGTGATCACCACAGCGCTGATTCCTGGGCGTCCGGCACCGCGTTTGATCACCAAGAAAATGGTTGAATCTATGGCGCCTGGTTCGGTGCTTGTGGATTTGGCTGTTGAACGCGGTGGTAATGTTGAAGGTGCGAAGGCGAATGAAATAGTCGACCACAAGGGCGTCAAAATCATCGGCTTTGAAAATATGGCTGGTCGCATCGCGACTACAGCATCTTCACTTTATGCGAAGAACTTGGCTTCATTCCTTGAGACGTTGATCGACAAGGAAGCGAAAAATCTTGCGGTTGACCCAGAAGACGAATTGGTTGCTGCAACACAACTCACACGTGATGGTGAAGTTGTGCATCCTGCCTTTGCGGGCGAGAAGGGAGCGAAATAATGATTGCATCTCTAGATCAAATGTCATCCGCTGCAGGCGCTGCGGCATCCGCCGCGTCGGGCGGCTCAATTGACCCATTCGTGTTCCGCTTGGCGATTTTTGTGTTGGCCATTTTTGTTGGCTATTTCGTTGTGTGGTCAGTGACCCCTGCGTTGCACACGCCATTGATGAGCGTAACCAACGCGATTTCTTCAGTAATTGTTGTGGGCGCATTGCTCGCGGTTGGCGTGCATTTGGCGGCTGACGGCAACTGGATTTCCAAAGTGTTTGGATTCTTGGCACTTGTGTTTGCCAGCGTCAATATCTTTGGCGGTTTCCTTGTGACTCAACGCATGCTTGCCATGTATAAGAAGAAGGGATAGCCGACATGATTTCTGCAAATATTGCTGCTATTCTCTACCTCGTTTCAGGGGTTCTTTTCATCTTAGCCTTGCGCGGCCTTTCTTCTCCGGCAACTGCTCGTCGCGGTAATGCTTACGGTATTATTGGTATGGCGATTGCCGTTGTGACAACGCTAATGGTTGCCGCACCTTCTGACATGCTTTCTTGGGCATTGATCATTGGTGGTATCGGCATCGGTGGTGTAATCGGTGCCGTAATGGCGCGTCGCATTGCGATGACCGATATGCCTCAGCTCGTTGCTGCTTTCCACTCGCTTGTGGGTTTGGCCGCCGTGTTTGTGGCCGCTGCGGCGCTTTATGCACCAGACGCATTTGGTATCACCACTGATGGGCACATCCATGCGCAAGCATTGGTTGAAATGAGCCTTGGCGTGGCCATTGGTGCCTTTACCTTCACTGGTTCCGTGATCGCTTTTGCTAAGCTTAACGGCAACATGTCGGGCAAGCCGATCATCTTGCCGATGCGTCACCTATTGCACATCGCTTTGGGTGTGTTGCTCGTCTATCTGATCTGGCAGTTTACCGTTACCTCTGATCCGATGTTGTTCTGGGCGATTACCGTTCTTGCACTGGTGTTGGGTGGTTTGATGATCATCCCAATCGGTGGTGCTGATATGCCGGTTGTGGTCTCCATGCTCAACTCATATTCAGGTTGGGCTGCTGCTGGTATCGGCTTTACGTTGGGCAATACCGCATTGATCATTACCGGTGCGTTGGTTGGCTCTTCTGGTGCGATCCTTTCTTACATTATGTGTAAGGCGATGAACCGCTCTTTCATCTCGGTTATTCTTGGTGGTTTTGGTGGCGACAGCGCTGCTGCAGCTGATGGAGAAGAAGAGACCCGTCCAGTCAAGCAAGGTTCTGCTGACGATGCGGCCTTCATGATGAAGAACGCTGGAAAAGTGATCATTGTGCCGGGTTACGGCATGGCGGTTGCGCAAGCACAGCACGCTTTGCGTGAAATGTGCGACTTGCTGAAAGCCGAAGGCGTGGAAATCAAGTATGCGATCCACCCAGTGGCGGGACGTATGCCGGGTCATATGAATGTTTTGCTTGCTGAAGCGAACGTGCCTTATGACGAAGTGTTTGAGCTTGAAGATATCAACTCCGAGTTCAGCCAAGCTGATGTGGCTTTCGTGATCGGTGCGAACGATGTGACCAACCCATCTGCAAAGACCGACAAGGCGTCGCCAATTTATGGCATGCCTGTGTTGGACGTTGAAAATGCAGGTACGGTTTTGTTCATCAAGCGCGGCATGTCAGCAGGTTATGCTGGCGTTCAGAACGAATTGTTCTTCCGTGACAACACGATGATGTTGTTTGGTGATGCGAAGAAAATGACAGAAGATATTGTGAAAGCCTTTGGGCACTAGTCACACGTTCTAAATGTTAGAAATTGAAGAGGGCGCTCACTGAGCGCCTTTTTTTGTTGGGATTATGGGGATGTTGCCGCGACGCGCATTGGCGACTCTTGCATTCATCCAGTGGCGGATAATGTGCTGGTATAGAAAGTCTTTGAGTGGGCTAAACTCTTGCTGGTGCTCAGCATAAAACTCGTCGGGTGTGTCAAACAGACCAAAATCCTGGTTTATGCCTGTGCGTTGAATGTAGGTGTTTTGACCTGTCCAATCTATGTTTGGCGTTTGCAAACAATCGGTGCCGACGCCGTAAGCGCATAGGCTAGATTGATCTGAGAATTCTTTTTGAAGTTGTCCAAGAAATGCGCGATCAAGAATGAAACCTTCAAGATATACCCACTGATCTTCAAATTGCACTTCGACCCAAGAATGGAGGATGTTTTCGGGAGCGATGGCGTAGACCAACTCTGGCACAACGCCTCTTTGTAGTGATTTTTTGATGGTGAAGCCGTGTAGTCGGCATGGGATATTGAGCGCGCGCAGCAGCGCCATTAACAGCGTGCCTTTGGTATTACACTGGCCGTAACCATCTTTAAGGACTTCACTAGCGGGAATGCTGTCTTTTCGATTGTAGCCGAACTTTATTTGGTTCTGCACAAAATCGTATGCGGCGCCAATTTTGTCGTAATCACTGAGATTGCGCCAATTTTTGCTTTGGACCAATTTCTGAATTGTTGGGTGATTGAAGTCGAGTAAGCGGGTAGATTTTAGAAGATCGTTGTTTGCCATTTTGCACCTTTGATTTTGGTGCAGGCTTTATAAAAGCTCTAGTGACTATAGATGCAAGGGCTGTTCTGCCCTTGCATAATTTAGGCAAAACTATTTCCCGGGCATCATGCGAGCGATCAAATTGTCTTTGACGACAAACTGATGGTAAATCGCACCTGCAATATGCAGCGTTAAGCTGGCTAGAAACAGTTTTGCGAAAAGTCCATGTCCAGCCGCTGGAGGAACATTGGACATGTCTGGCCATGGTGCAGTTTGCCCTGACTGGAGTATTTCGCCCAAGCCTGAAAGTGCCATTGTGCCGATGCCAGTACCAACTAGTGCCAAAGGCAAGACATAAAGCAAGATATGGATGATCTTTGATCCCCACTTCACGGCCAGTGACCATTTCGCATCGGGTGCTGGGCGCGCTTGTGTGAATGCGAAATAGGTACGTGCAAGCAGCAACAATCCTGCGAGCAATCCAAGCGGCGCGTGAATTTTGACGATAGCGAATTTCAATGCCTCATCATTTGTGTTGTGCATGATGGTGCCAGCGACAAATAGGGCGATTAGAATGAGCGCCAACAACCAATGAAGTATACGGATTGGGCGAGAATATTTGGTGACGGGTGTATCCGACATAGATTTTCCCTTTTTGGTTTTCAAATCAGATTTCCTCTGTTAGTTTACATGTAATATAAAATGTGTTCCATGTAAACTAAAAAGTGAAATGTCAGAACGACCCGTTACCCCACCCAAGGACTCGCTAGGCCGCTTGGTGTCTGCCACAGCGGCTCGCGCTCAACAGATTTTAGCACGTCTGTTGGAGGAGCACGATTTGTCGCCACAGCAATGGATTGTACTTGGCGTGCTGTGGCGGCGGGAAAAAGTCAGTGTGGGAGAGCTTGCACGTTATATGCGATCGGAAAAGCCCGCGGTTTCTCGGCTTGTTGACAGAATGGAGAAGGCAGGGTGGGTCAATAAGAGCACGTCAGAGACAGACGCGCGGTCTGTTCTGGTCTCGGCTTCTCAAAAGGGACATCAGAAATCACACCTGCAACATCTTTATACTGAGGTGAATGCAGCATTGCTTAAAGATTTCTCAAGCGAAGAAACAGAGAAACTATTTGGCCTTCTAAATCGCGCGCATGCCAATGCTTCAGAACACATTAGAAAGCAAGGTTCAGAATCGGACAAAAGTTGAGTGGGGTGGAACTTGTTTCGCAAAAGAAACTAGTCCACTTTGCAATTGAAGTGAGCGAAGTTGAGGGCGATCAGCGTGGCAGGTGAAAAACAAGCAATTGTGGTCGTGCATGGCATGGGCGAGCAACGTCCTATGGGCATGATGCGCCGCATTGTGGATACGCTTTGGACCACGGATGAAACGGTGCTAAATGCGGGTGACCGTCACATTGGCCCAGACGGCAACAAAAGCTGGATCGTGCCTGATTTAAAAACCGGTAGCCACGACCTTCAACGGATCACAACGCCCCCAGCTAAAGATGGCAAGCGCACAGATTTCTACGAGTTCTACTATGCGGACGTTTTAGATGACGCAAAGCTACGCAATCTGTGGCGCTGGTTGTTGCGGATCATCATGGTGAAGCCTGAATATGTGGCTGATCGCATGGTCTGGCCTTGGTCAGCACTGTGCTTTTTGATTGTCCTGATTGGTTTGGTGGCCTTTGGTGTGGTGTTGTTGGGGCTCGGCACAATATTTGAGCTGCAATGGTGGAATTTGGACGGCGGCTCCGCGCGGCTGAATGTTTGGGAAATCAGCTTTTTGGGTATCCTGAATTTAGGGCTGATGGTTTGGCTTGGTCGGCTCATTCCAAAGCTGCGTTGGATATTGCGGTGGCCCGCTTATGCGGTGATCACCTTGTTGGTCTACCATTCGCTGTTCGGCATTGGTGGCGTGGAGGTGCGCTCATTTGTGGTGGGCGGCACCGTTTTAATGACCATCCTTACGGGTATGTTTTTTCTGCCCTATCTAGGGGACGTTGCAGGATATTTGGGGGCTCACCCAGATACGGTTCGTCGGCGGCATGATGTTCGCGAGCGCGGCTTGGGGTTGCTGCGCGCCCTACACGAAGATCCCACCTATGATCGGGTTGTCATTGTTGCGCACTCTTTGGGTTCAGTTGTCGCCTACGACATATTGCATCTATTGTGGGAGGAGCTTGGCCCCACCAACGAGAACCCGCCGAGTGAACGCGTGCGCCAAGCGTTGTATGAGCATGATCGGTTTGTGCGCAACCATCAAAGTCGCTATTGGAACAGCCTTACGGTTGACGCCTATCAGGCTGTCCAAGCAAACATCGCCAAGGCAATTCGATTGTCCGGTGCAGTTGAAAACAAACACGGTGAGAAAAGTAGGTCCTATTGGAAGATTACCGACTTTATCACTTTTGGTTCGCCTTTAAGTCATGCGCAGTTTTTGATTGCGCGTGGAGTTGAGAATTTTGAAAAACTGAAGGAAGAACGCCTGTTTCCTGTTGCGCCGCCGCGTTCATACAATGAGGATTTTGGTGTGCTCTACACGCCGGACAAACTTGAGTTCAACGAAGAAAAATATGCAGGAATGCCTATCCCGCAATCAAGCGCCGAATGGGCGCTTAAAGCGCCGCGTGCGTTTGCGCATCATGGTGCTGTTTTTTCAACCGTAAAGTGGACCAATATGTTTGATGAGCATCACCCTTTGATGTTCTGGCAAGGCGACGTATTGGGCGGACCCGTCAAAGGGTATTCGCTTTTTGGGCGCGGTATTAAAGAGCACAAAGTGCACATTACTTACAGCAAATTTGGCCTAGACCGACTGCGGCTGATCACGCATACGCGTTATTGGAGCAATACCGCCATTTCGGGTGTTGCCGATCATATTGTTAAATTTCGCAAGGCAGTTGGCCTTGTGTCTTCAAAGAAATAATAAGGATATAATTTATGTCATTGAGATTTGTGACTGTCGCCAAATGGCTTTTGGCGCTTGTGTTGGTGTTGTACCTGGCCGCCCACGCGTACATGTTCTTCTTTCAGCGTAGCTTGCAATATAATGTGAGTGGTACAACGCTAATCCCAAGTGAGTTGGGAATCGAAGATGTACAAGTTGTCAAAATACCAACCGGCAATGATAAACAGTTACATGCGTGGTATGCGCCTTCAACGCAAGGCAAGCCAACGATCATTTATTATCGGGGCAATACTGGCTCGTTTACACGCGAACATGAGCGCTTCACGCAGTTCATGGCGGACGGTTACGGGTTCTTGTCGCTTGATTATCGCGGGTTTCCTGGTTCGCCTGGTGAATTGAACCAAACAAACATCTTGCAAGATGCATTGGCGGCATTTGACTGGGTGGCGATGCACGACGAACAAATTTTGTTGTGGGGACGCTCGCTTGGCTCTGGGGTTGCAACCTATGTGGCCTCGGAACGCGAAGCGGTCGCTTTGGCGCTTGAATCTCCATACACCGCGACCGTTGATGTGGCGAAAGAACGTTATCCCTATTTGCTTGTGAATTTGGTTATGCAAGACCATTTTCCTTCGCGCGAGTGGATGAAGTCGGTTGAAGAGCCCGTTTTCATTGGCCATGGCACAGCAGACGATGTGATTCCAGTTGAACACGGACACCGTCTGTTTGACATCGTCACTAGCCCAAAACAGAAATGGATTGTTGACGGCGCAGACCACGACAATTTGTGGGCCAATCGAATTTGGGATCAGGTGCAGCCATTTTACGAACAGGCACTTGCTCGCTAAGCTGTGAGTTGTGGTGTCATGGTCGCTTCGCTAGCATAGCAAAAAGCTAACTAAAGGATTGTGACTTGCCTGAACTCCGAATTGACATCTTTTCTGATCCCGTATGCCCATGGTGTCTTGTGGGGCTGCACCGGCTGAATAACGCCGTTGCAGCACTGCCTGACGACACCAAGGTTTCGATTTTTCACCACCCTTATTTGTTGGATGCGAATGCAATTAAAGAAGGTGAGGACAGCGAAACTATGTTGCGTCGCAAATATGGCACCGACCCAGCACCGATGTGGGATAGGCTTGAAGAAGAGGCAAAAAAGTCCGGCCTTGAATTGGATATGCGCAAGCAAAAGATGCGCTATCCTTCTCAGGCAGCTCAAGTGCTAATCGCGGCGGCAGAATCTAAAGGCACGCAGCATGAGATGTCGATGGCGATGAGCAAAGCCTGTTATGTTGATGCGCTCAATATTTCTGACCCGGAAGTGCTGGTTGAAATTGGCATGGCGAACGGGTTCACACGCGAAGAAGTAATGGCCCTGGTCACGCGCGACGACTTGCAAATGGAAGTCGAAAAGGCAGCGACCAGTGCGTCTCAGAAAGGAATCCAAGGTGTGCCATTTTTCATACTCGGCAACAAATATGGATTGTCCGGCGCGCAACCCGATGAGGTTTTCAAAGAAGCTTTGGAAACAGTGCTGAAAGAAGAGGCGGAAGCGCAATAAGCTCTGGACTAGCTTTATTCAAACACAAAAACGCCGCTGAAATGGTCAGCGGCGTTTTTTAATTCTGTTTGCGTTGAAGCGGTGCGCGTCTTAGCGACGACCAGCAACCAAACCTTCACGCTGCATACGCTTGCGGGCCAATTTGCGGGCACGACGAACAGCTTCTGCTTTCTGACGAGCTTTCTTCTCAGAAGGCTTTTCATAGTAGTTACGAAGCTTCATTTCACGAAATACACCTTCGCGTTGAAGTTTCTTTTTCAAAGCCCGAAGAGCTTGATCTACATTGTTATCGCGAACGACTACTTGCACGCGGCACACCACCTTCAAAAGAGTTAAACCAGATTTTCAATGCGCATTTGACAAAAAGCCAATTGCGCTTCGGCCAGCGGAACCAGCCAAGCGTTGGGTGGGTGAATACCAAAACTGAGGTGGCTTGTCTAGCGGGTCACACACCAAAAGTGCACAAAATTGGGCTTAGGGAGCGTCTTTTTTGGCAAAAATCCGGTTGATATGCCCCATCTTGCGACCAGCACGGATTTCAGATTTGCCGTAATGATGCACTTGAGCATTCGATTCTGTGGTATTCATTCCCGCTGTGATTTCATCACCGATAAGGTTTTCCATCACGACATTTGAATGGCGTTCTGGGCTACCCAAGTCCCAGCCAGCGACAGCGCGGATGTGCTGTTCAAATTGGTCAACAAGGCAGGCAGCTTCTGTCCAATGGCCGGAATTGTGCACGCGCGGTGCAATTTCATTGACCACAAATTGAGTGCCATTTTCTGTTTTTACAACGAAAAACTCAACACCGAGCACGCCAACATAGTCGAGCGCAATGATCAGCTGCTCGGCTATCGACTTTGCTGTGTCACCTTGTGCGACTGTAATGTTGCCTGGCACCGTTGATGTCTTAAGAATATGATCCTTGTGGACGTTTTCTGCCGGATCATATGCTGCAACATGGCCAGCTTGATCGCGGGCGATGATGACAGAAATTTCTTTTTCGAAGGGGACAAAGCCCTCCAAAATTGCGGGCTGTTCCCCAATCGTTGCAAACGCGGTTTGGATATCCGCCTCGGTTTTCAACATGGTTTGGCCTTTGCCGTCATAGCCAAAACGGCGGGTCTTTAAGACGGCAGGAAGTCCAATTTTTTGAACAGCGGAAACAAGTTCGGCTTGGCTGTCGACCTTTGCAAAAGGGGCGACTTCAATACCAACTGTTGAGATGAAGCGTTTTTCAACCAAGCGGTCTTGAGAGATTTCAAGTGCTTTTGCTGAAGGAAACAAGTTGGTGCCAACTTCGGTAATAGCGGCAGCGGTGGCTGCAGGCACGTTTTCGAACTCGTAAGTGACACAGTCAACTTGTTGAGCAAAGTCGCTTAGCGCTGCGATATCTTCATATGCAGCAACCGTCTTTAGCGGTGTCACATCAAATGCAGGGCTTTGTGCATCAGGACAATAGATGTGGCTTTTTAGCCCCAAACGATGTGCTGCAAGGGCCATCATGCGGCCAAGTTGTCCACCACCCAGAATTCCAATTGTTGCACCAACGGCTAGTTTATTCGTCATCAACCGGAAACTCTTTGACTTGAGCTGTTCTGTTTTCACGATAGGCAATCAAGTTTTTACGCGCTTCTTCGTCAGAAATGCCAAGCACAGCGGCGGCTAGCAATGCGGCGTTGGTTGCACCTGCTTTGCCGATGGCTAATGTGCCAACGGGGATCCCTGCTGGCATCTGAACGATCGAATAAAGACTGTCCAAACCTTTCATGGTGCGGCTTTCCACGGGAACGCCAAACACAGGGAGGTGGGTCAATGCTGCAATCATGCCCGGCAGGTGCGCGGCGCCGCCAGCGCCGGCGATGATGGTTTTAAACCCATCGTCTGCGGCTGATTTTGCAAAGTCATACATGCGGTCTGGCGTGCGGTGCGCAGAAACGATGCGTGCTTCATAAGCGATTTCGAGTTGATCGAGTGTCTCGGCAGCATGGCACATTGTGGCCCAGTCAGACTGACTGCCCATGACGATGGCAATTGGCGGGTTTAAAGGCATGTGGTGCCCTCTCGCGTTACGTCAAAAAGGGCGTTTACCCTACCTTTGGGGTTTGAGCAAGTGGCGTAAAGTCTAATTGGTGCAATTTGCCTTGATTCAACCAATCAATCTTGCGGCTCTGAGTTGATGTGCTATCGAATTGCTTATGCAAACGAAGCTTTCAACCCATATGAGCATTTTAGATGAATTGAACTTATCCAATGCAACGTTTGTTGAAGAAACCAATATTGCGCAGATTTGGCGAGTGGTTCAATCAAACGGTGAAGCGGCAGCCCTTAAGATTTATCACAATGAGAGTATGCGCGATGATGCGTTTGGGTTCGCGTTTCTCAAATTGTGCGACGGTCAAGCGAGCGCAAAGGTAATTTATGTTGCCGAAAAAGTCGGCTTGACGGAATGGCTTGAAGGCCCATCTCTAGGCAATATGGTGCGTGCAGGGCAGGACAAGGAAGCTAGTTTCAAGTTGGTTGAAGTTGCCAACAAGTTGCACGCAGTGCAGATCAATGTGCCAGATCGCTTTCCTGATCTACATTCCTTGTTTGGCACTTTGCATAAGCTGCAATTCGCTTCGGACGTGCCTAAACGCGAGGCACAGCTTCTGTCCTGCGCGAGAGAACTTTCGAAAGAACTGTTAGAAACGCAACAGAATATCTGCGCGCTACATGGCGATTTGCACCATGACAATATTCGGCTTGGCACACGCGGCTATTGCGCATTTGATGCAAGAGGGGTTGTTGGTGAGAAGACATTTGAACTTGCAAATGCATTCCGCAACCCAAAAGGCGCACAACGGATCGTCTTTGATCCTGAGCGAATCCGCTATTTGGCGCAAATTTGGTCTGAGAGATTTGCAGTTGATCGCCGCCGCCTTCTGCAATGGGCAGCGGCTAAATGCGCGCTATCTATTGCTTGGCGTTCAAAGGGGATGTTTGAAAGCGATGGTGAAATCGAATTATTGGCGCTTTTGCTTGGCGCTGCTGAACAAGCTTAGGCAATTATGTCGGGCAACAAGATATGCTCTAGCTCAATGATCCGGTCTTTAAGAGCCAACTTTTTCTTTTTCAGTCGCTGCACCAACATAGGATCGGACTGACCTGAGTGGGTCAGCGCGTGAATCGCTGCGTCCAGGTCTTTGTGTTCTTGACGTTTTGACGCCAGTTCCAATCCCAATTTTGCCCTTTGTTCGGGCGTTAGTGGCATCATGGGGCAAAAAACCTTCTGATTCTTCTTGCGTCAATTCCTTGAAAATACCCCATATTACAAATGATTGCACAAAGATTTAATTGTAGATGCAAAATTGCGGCAAATTGGAGCAATTTGTTGATTGGACAGGTCGACATTTTTTTGTCACACTCAGCCTTGTACATACAGAGAAAGGAAGACTTCATGACAACTACTTCCCACCTCAACGCGCTGGAGCGCCGTCATGCCTCGCTTGACGAAGAGATCCTCCAAGAACTGCAGCGGCCTGCTCAAGACGAGCTGAAAATTGGCATGCTTAAGCGCAAAAAACTCGAACTTAAAGACGAGATATCGCGACTGCAAAATCAGACGCGACAATAGGTGAGAATAGAATAATCTTTTGAGTATCAACAAAACGGGGCCACGATCATTTTCGTGGCCTTTTATTTTTGCCTAAAGGAAGCTCAATATCCCATCATAGAGTAGTTTAAGCGCCAGAATGAATGCGAGTATATATGCCATCCGATAGAACAACTCGGTGGAAATGCGCTTAACCAGAAATACGCCGAGCAACATGCCCATTACGGCTACCGGGACCAACATTGCCGATTTTGTAAGATTTGAACTCGAGAGTTGCCCCAAAAAAGCATATGGGATCAGCTTCGTGGCGTTCACAACTGCAAAAAAGATAACGGTCGTCCCTGCATAAAGCGTTGGCTTTAGGCGCTGCGGCAACATGAAGATTTGAAATGGTGGGCCACCGGTATGACTAACAAAACTAGTGAAACCGGCAATGCTCCCCCAAAAGACGCCCCAAGGTTTGGATGGTGGCAAACCCGTTAGGGATTTGCGCAAGGGCAGCCATTCATCCAGGCAAAATAGCAGTGTCACCACCCCAACCATTAAGCGCACCATGCCTTCTGAAATGAAGGCAAAGAAAATCCAACCAATAGCGATGCCTGTTATGGCACCAGGCAAAAGGATTTTTAGGTTCGGCCAATGGATTTCGCGGCGGTAAGCCATTAAACCAATTATATCCATGCAAATTAGCACCGGCAACATAACGCCAACCGCCTCGGTGACAGGCATGACGATGGATAATAGAGGAACGCCGACGAAACTGAGCGAGCCGACCAAACCAGATTTGGATAGCGCGACCATGAAAACGGCCAAAAAACTGATGATGACCACAGTTGGGTCAATGGCGGTAATGTCGAGCGGCATAAGTAAAATACGTAATTGATTGGTAGGGTGATGGCAGGCTAGATCATCGAACTTGAGTGGCCAAGCGTTTGTTGGCAGAATTCGTCCTCGAAAGGATGTTTCATTATGGGGAGTGCGGTTTCACTGGTTGCGCGCAACAAAAGTGCCCGTGCGATTACTCATCTTTGGCAAGAAGTGTCTGCCTTTGAAACATCTCCCTCAATGCCGACATTGCAATATCCGCCGCATTTCATGTTCGCTATGTATGAGAATGTCACCGGCGCGCAATTGAATCGGCAATTGGGTGACGTGTTTCGGCGCACAAAGCCGGTGCGCGTGACTTTTAACAAAATTCGTTTCTTTGACGTCGAGCCTATGGTGGTTTGGGCCGCGCCGATACAACTGCCGCGGCTGTTGGCATTGCATCACGAAGTTCATGCTCGGGTCGATATGGCCAAGTGTCGGTCAAACTATTTGCCGGGCAAATGGCATCCGCATTGTACTTTGGCCACGCAAATTGACCCAGCAAACCGGGAAGCGGTGTTGCGCTATATAAGTGCAGAAATCGGCGAGTTTGATGTGATCTTTAATTCCATCGAAGTCATTGAGTTTTCGCCCATTGAAGTCATCAAACAATGGCGACTTGACCTCTAGACATTCGGCTCATTCGCGCCAGACATTTCGAGATAGTGAAACTATCAATTCGGGATTGTCGGGCTGTGCGGTGTTTGTTGCAATTTTGTTGCGCCCAACGTGTCCGCAGCGGGTGCAGCAATGTATGATCTGCCAACCCTTTTTCTTGTGGTGGTACAAGCCTACGGGTTCCATCAAACCTTTGCAGCGATTTGCTCTGTCACCTGGTTTCACATCTACATGCTTTGACCATAGGCAAGCCGGGCAGTGGTTGCGATAGCTGCCGTTTGAGAGTTTTTCAATTTGCTGAGCGCAGCGTTCGCAAATGAACGGCACGTTTTGAGTGAGTTTTGACATCCTGAATCCTTGTTTCTTGGGAAGAAATCAAGGATCAGGGTTCCGTTTGTTCTTGAGCGGTTGCCGTATGGCAACAGGCTTTTCAGGCTAGATAAAAGAGGGACAAATTCGCCACTTTGCTGTCGCGGCTACTTCCAATTCCTGCTTGCGGATAACTTGCAAATATCGCGATCCGCTCGAAGTCTACCGCCACGCGTGCAATAGCCATCGGTAAGTGTCATTTTATCGCACTGACAATTAAGGCGTCGTCCCCTGTCAGATGTCGTATCTAGATATGGATTTCATAGTGCTCCTATTTTTTTGATCTTTGAGAAGATTAGCTGCCATCTTTTTTCTTGTCAGCTGCCAACTCTGCTTCAAGTTCATCCAAGTCTGCTTGCATGACTTGTGCGAGCAATTCGCGCGCGGTTTTGACGTGGCCGATCATCGCTTCATCATCACCGCGAAGTTCATATGCTTCATGCAGCATTTCAACATCGTGCTTTGCAAATGCCGTGGCAAGCCGTTTTGCTTTGGTCTCTGTGTAACCAAGTGAAATTAGGGCCTTGATGCCCAGGTGTAGGGCAGAATGGAAAGTGTCGCGCTCAAACTCATGCACGCCGATATCCATCAGATCGTGTGCGTGATTGCGGTCACGTGCCCGGGCGAGAATGCGAATGTGTGGGAAATTGGTGCGCACCTTTTGCGCAATTTCGGACACAATTTCTGGGTTGTGGATCGATATGACCATCAATTCGGCTTTGTCGGCGCCGGCGGACTTTAAAAGGTCTAGTCTCCGCGCATCGCCATAAAACACCTTCGCATCAAATTTCTTCATCAATTCGATTTGTTCAGGATCGTGATCAATCAAAGTCGCTTCAAACCCTTGCGCGGTGACTAAGCGCGTTACGATTTGTCCAAATCGGCCATAGCCCAAAACGATGACACGGTTGCGCACGCTGATATCATCATCTGGGCGGTCAGGTGTTTGCAGCGAAGGCAAGTTTGGCACAACAATGCGGTCGAAGACGATCAGCAATATTGGTGTGATGATCATTGAAAGTGCGACGGTGACGTTGAGCAGGCTGGCTAGCTTTGGATCAAGTGCGCCTGCGCCGAGGGCAAATTGGAACAGCACAAAGGCAAATTCGCCGCCCTGTGCAAGCAAAGTGGCAAACAATAATCTGTCAGCAATGTGAAACTTG
Source organism: Maritalea porphyrae (assembly GCF_030159895.1). Lineage (GTDB taxonomy): Bacteria > Pseudomonadota > Alphaproteobacteria > Rhizobiales > Devosiaceae > Maritalea > Maritalea porphyrae. The sequence continues at coordinate 522,461 of NZ_BSNI01000001.1, read as the reverse complement.
AATAGAACGGCTAAGCCATAAAGTACCGCAAACTTTAAAGCGGCGAGGGCGAGAACTGCGCCAAAGATCGGCCAGGGATTATTCACTAATACCGAGAACTCGATCGACATGCCGACGGAGATGAAGAATAGGCCAAGCAACAAGCCCTTAAATGGCTCCAAATCGCTTTCTAGCTCATGCCGATATTCGCTGTCGGCCAAGATGACCCCAATCATAAATGCGCCAAGCGCGGGGGATATATTGATCCACTCCATCAACAGCGCTGCTGCGACGACCAGCAATAGCGCAAGGGCGGTGAAGATTTCACGCACACCGGATTTGGCAATGATCCGCAGGATCGGACGCAGCAAATAGCGACCCGCAAGGTACATGGCAGCGAATACCGCTGCGACCCGCCATCCAGCCTGCCAGCCATCCTCTTCTACAACGTCTGCTGCGCCGTGGGCGTCGGTTGGTGCATGTGCGGCAAGTTCGGGGATGACCAGAAACGGTATGACGGCCAAAAATGGGATGACGGCAACATCTTGCACCAGCAAAACGGAAAAGGCTGAACGTCCGACGCTTCGCTGCATGATGCCACGTTCGTCAATGATCTTAAGAACAATTGCGGTTGACGAAAGGGACAGACCCAAGCCCATTACAACTGCGGATTGCCAAGGCATATTGAGCCAGACACCGATCCCAGCGATCAACAATGCGCTGATGATGACTTGCGGTATGCCTAAACCAACCAGGCGTACGCGCATGTTCCAAAACTCGCGCGGCTGCAGTTCAAGCCCGATGAGGAAAAGCATCATCACGACGCCGAATTCGGAGAAATGCAGGATAGTTGTCGGGTTGGCCACTAGGCCAAGTGCATATGGTCCGATCAATACGCCTGCGAGCAAGTAGCCCAATACCGGCCCCAAGCCGGTGAACTTGGCGATCGGTACCACCACAACCGCAGCGGAAAGGAAGATGAAGCAGGCGAATAAAAATCCGTATTCCATTAGTGCTGCTCCTTAGCGAGCGCGTGTGTTTCTTTATGCCAACAAAAAAGCGGACCTGCCATAAATACCTCCGTTGAAGGCATGATGGCTGATCCGCTTTTACGATCAATTAAGATGAAAACTGTTTTAGTCTTCGTCTCTGTTGTTTTTCAAGCTTGTAAGACCAGAGAAAACGCTGTCCGCATCATACTCTTCTTCTTCGCGTTTTTCGTGTTCGGTCAACTGAGAAGGTTGAGCGTCAAGGAAGTCTTGATCGAACACAGGCGTTGGCTGTGCAGTTGCCATGGCTTCTTCAGCTGTAAGCAGACCAGAATCTTCAGCGCGGTCCTCTTGCGGTGGCAAGTTTTTCGCCGCTTTTTTCACTTCCATGTCCAACTCAACCTGCGTGCACAAACCCAATGTTACCGGATCAGCAGGGGTTTGGTTGGCCGCATTCCAGTGCGTGCGTTCACGAACCGATTCAATCGTTGGCTTAGTGGTGCCCACAAGACGCATCAATTGAGCGTCTTTAAGCTCTGGGTGATTGCGCACCAACCACAGAATAGCATTTGGCTTTTCTTGGCGCTTAGAAACTGGCGTATAGCGCGGACCGCGACGCTTAGCTTGAGGCACGATTGTTTTTGGGCCTGACAGCGTCATGCGGTAAGTAGAGTCTGCTTCAGCTTTCTCTAGTTCTTCTTTAGTCAGCTGGTCATTTTGAATTGGGTTCACACCTTTAATACCGCCCGCAACATCGCCGTCGGCAATGCCCTGAACTTCGAGTGGGTGCAAACCGCAAAATGCCGCGATCTGATCGAATGTTAGCCCTGTGTTATCAACCAACCAAACGGCAGTTGCTTTTGGCATTAATAGTTGTGTGGCCATTTATATATCTCTTTTGCTTGGGTGCGAGGCTTTTGGTCACCTTGCACGCCCCTCAAACTTTAATACTGATGGGGAATTGGCCCTGATATAGCGCCGAACAGGTTAAAATGCAATCCAAATGTGTTTTTGCTCACTGTTCATCATTGAAGCTAGTGGTCAGAACGATTTTGCCAAAGTGGTCGCCTGCATCCATAGCGGCATGTGCCTTGGATGCGTCCTCGAGCGCAAACGTTGAAATGCGGGGCTTGATAAACTTTCCGCTCTCCAGTGCTGGCCAAACTTGGTCTTTAAGGTTCTGCGCAATTGTCGCTTTAACTTCGTTGGACTGCGCACGCAAAGTCGATCCAAATAGCGTGAGCCTTTTGGCAACGATTAACCCCATGGTGATGGTTGCTTCACGTCCGCCCAAGTTCGCTAGTTGGATAATGGTGCCATCCACTGCAGCAGCGCGGATGTTGCGGTCCACATAGTCTGCGCCAATAATATCAATAATCACATCGGCGCCATTGCCATCAGTTGCTGATTTGGTGTGTTCAACAAAGTCTTGGGTGAGGTAATTGATGGCGTGGTCTGCGCCAACTGATCGGATGTAACTTAGTTTTTCTTCGCTCGATGCTGTTGCCAAGACCTTGCAATCTTTAAGTTTTGCCAACTGAATTGCCGCAGCGCCAATGCCGCCTGCGCCGCCATGAATGAGTACACTTTGCCCGTCGCGCAATCGCCCCCGATCAATCATGGTTTGTTGAACCGTGAAAAGCGTTTCCGGCAATGCAGCGCCTTCAACCATGGACCAACCATTTGGCAGCGGCAAAACCTGACCAGATGGCACAGCGACAAATTCGGCATAGCCGCCGCCATTGCAGAGTGCGACGACCTTGTCACCAACTTTGAAGTTGGTCACATTGCGCCCGACCTGTTCCACCGTGCCCGCGACTTCAAGCCCGGGTAATGGGGATGCATCTTTTGGAGGCGGATATGCGCCCATGCGTTGCAAAATGTCGGGGCGATTGACACCGGCTGCGTGCACTTTGATGACCATTTCCCCTTCATAGGCATAAGGCATCGGCACTTGTGTTGGCACCAGAACGTCGGGCCCGCCAGGGTGATCAATTTTGATTGCTTTTATGTTTTGAGCAGTCATGAGAGTGGCCGTCACCTTCCTTAAGAGAACAATTTCTTCGTTGGGGAGTTGCCCAAAAAGTGATTCTAGGCTCATTATTTTGGTGTAGGCGTTTGAATGCAACTGGGGAGATAAGCGAAATGGATGATGACGACTTTGCCAAACCCAAGTCGCACGAGGTCGGTATGTCGCTTGATGCGATTTCAGTGGATGAGTTGCACGTGCGCATTGGACTTTTAGAGCAAGAGATCGAGCGGCTTCGTGCCGAGATTGAAACCAAGCAATCAAGTAAAGCAGCTGCGAACGCTGTGTTTAAAATTTGATGGGTCGATTTTAACCCAATTTCATTTGTGTTCAGCAAGACTTGTCAAATGTGAAAAGATGAGTAAAAGCGCGAGAAGGGTGAAGCACAATGGGAGATCAAATCATTCCAAAGCCTATTTCACATCAAGTGGGGATGTCGCTTGAAGGCATGCCTGCTGAAGAGCTCGATGCGCGGTTGGTGATGCTGTTTGACGAAATGAAGCGAGTCAAAGCTGCGCTTGAGTTGGTGCGTCCGCACGAAGAAAAGAAAGTTGCGAAGAAGGATGAGGTGTTCAAAAACCTTTTTCCGATGCTTTCCAACCCTGACGCGAACAGCTAAACAGTTTTTATTTTGCAAAATTGTTAAATAATTTGACGCGCTGTCGGCGCGCAACTTCTTGTTCTTACAAACAAAAAATAAGAACAACAGGCTGCTAACGTATACGGTTAAATTTCTGACGGTTAAGAAAATGCTGCTGGTTAAGGTTGCATTAAAGAATTTGGGTTAACTTATCTTTATCCAACATTCTTGTTGGGTCTGACAGAGCGGTTCTTTACTCTCTGTTCGACGCCTCCCTGTTAACTTTCGAGAGCCGTTTTTACGGCTCTTTTTTTGTATACTTGCGGGTTACTGAGAGGTTAACGGCGCGCAGCGCGCGATTATTTATTGTTTTCACACAAGCGCCGAATTTTGTTTGTTAAGTGTTTACATGTAGAATCGCTTTAATGGGCATCAAAACGTTCGCGTGCTAGAATGCAGGCGAAGAAGAAATTGAGGCAGGTAGGCAATTGACACAATCTGATCAGCCGCGCGATGCGCAATCCATTGGCCCCCGCATTGTAGCGACGGGCGGTTTTGACACGCTTTATCGCGAAGGTATGAAACTGGTGGAAGACGCTGCTGGCTATTTGGATGGCGATGGCCGTGCCGCCAGCAAACAACTGGAACGTGATGCATCTCTGTTATATGCAGCCCAGTCGATGCAATTGACCACTCGATTGATGCAGCTTGCAAGTTGGTTGCTGTTGCAACGCGCTGTGCGCGAGGGGGAATTGACAGAAGAGGATGCGCAATCAGAAGAGCGCCGCGTCGAGCTTAATACCAAGATGGCAGACAAAGACGTGCCGATGTGGGATGCGCTGCCGGCTGAAATGCGCGCGTTGATCGACAAAGCGGATTCTTTAAACAAGCGTATTCAAGCACTTGATGCGATGGAACGCGGCGGTGCGGTGGCCGAAGAAGAAAAGCTTAACCCAGTAAATAGCCACCTTGCGCGTTTGCGCAGTGCGTTTGGGGCTAAGACTGAAAGCTAGTTGATTTAGCACGTCAGAATGGACAACAAAAAACCCGGCCAATGAGCCGGGTTTTTCAATTCTATAGAAAAGCAAAGCTTTGGGTCTATTAACCCAAGATGCCTTTATACTTGTCTTTAAAGCGAGACACGCGGCCGCCACGGTCCATCAACTGACCTGAACCACCAGTCCAAGCTGGGTGAGTTTTTGGGTCAATATCAAGTTGCATTGTGTCGCCTTCAGAACCCCAAGTTGAACGTGTTTGGTATTCTGTGCCGTCTGTCATAACCACTTTGATCATGTGGTAATCTGGATGAATGTCTTTTTTCATCTGGTTGCGCCTTCAATTCAAAAAACTAAGATTGGGCAATCAAAAGGCATAGAAAACCTACTTGTTGCCCACCTCATGGAAAACAGTTGGGCGGGTTCTACCCGACTTTTCCTTAAACTGCAAGTGTTCAAAGCATTTGGTGAAATGAATCTGGGCGATTGTGCATAGCGCCTATTGAGTTCATTGGTGTCAGTACCTATTTTAGCGCAACGATTTGCCGTTCAAAGGTTTCCAATATGTCAGATTTGTCCAGCCCCGAGGTGAAGGACGCAAAGGCACGCGATAACAAATCGCGTCTTGAAAAAGTCATTCTTACCTCAGACCGAGAGGGCGGGACCAAGTCGTCGGAGCCTTTGAAGGCGCTTCTGCCGTTTTTGCTGAAATATCCATATCGATTGGGCTTCACTGCACTGTTTTTGTTGGTTGCGGCTTTTGCAGCTTTGGCGATTCCGTTTTTTGCTGGCAACATCATTGATGAAGGATTTGTCACCCAAAATTTAGGCGTCGTGAATTCTTATTCTCTGGCGATCATTGCAATTGCAGGTGTCTTGGCTGTTGCGTCCGCTGCACGGTTCTATTTCATCTCGGTCATTGGCATGCGGGTGATCACCGATATTCGGCGTGCCGTATTTGATCATTTGATGAATATGGATGTGGTGTTTTTTGACACCAACCGCACCGGTGAATTAATTTCGCGCATCACATCTGATGTGTCGATTGTGCGGGGCGCGCTTGATAGTTCGCTACCCGTCGTGTTGCGCTCTGGCGTGATGTTGGCAGGCGCGGTGATCATGATGTTTGTCACCTCATTCTATCTGGCTTCTGCGGTTGTTATCATCATCCCAGTTTTGGTATTCCCAGTTGTTTGGCTTGGCAAATATATCCGTGGATTATCGCGCAAGCAGCAAGACAAAATTGCCGATCTGGCCGCGCTTGCAACCGAGACTTTTGGTGCGATTAAGACCATCAAAGCCTTCACGCGCGAAGATCAACGAAACGAAGAATATGGCGAATATGCCGAAGCGAGCTACCAATCAGAAGCATCGCGGCTTTTGGTGCGCGCTGGCATGATTGCCTTTGTGATTTTCCTTACCGCCTCTGGAATTGTTGGTCTGATTTGGTTGGGTACTCAGCTCGTCTCAAGCGGTCAGATTACGGTTGGCGAGCTTGGTCAATTCCTAATCTATGCAATGATGGCGACGGGTACGCTGACGGGTATTTCTGAAATTCTTGGCACGTTACAAACGGTTGCAGGGGCAACGGAGCGGATCACCGAGATTTTGGCCACCGAGCCCAGCATCGATGCGGCTGAAAATCCAATTGCGCTGCCTGTGCCAAGTCCTGCAACCGTAACTTTCGATGATGTGCATTTCCAGTATCTCACCCGCGAAGATGAGGCAGTGCTAAATGGGATCAGCTTTGATGTGAAGTCGGGCGAAACCATTGCGCTGGTTGGCCCATCGGGTGCAGGCAAGTCGACAGTGTTTTCGCTGTTGCAGCGTTTCTACGATGTTAGTGGCGGCTCGATCCGCGTGGACGGCGTTGATGTGCGCGAAGCTGAATTTACCGAGTTGCGCAAGCGCTTCGCCTATGTGGAACAAGATGCGATCATGTTCTCTGGAACCATTGCTGAAAACATTCGGTTCGGCAAACCAGACGCCAGCGACGAAGAGGTTAAAGAAGCAGCCCGCATTGCATTGGTGGACGAGTTCGTACAACGCCTAGAACATGGCTATGAGAGCATTGTTGGGGAGCGCGGTGTGATGTTGTCTGGTGGGCAGAAGCAACGCGTAGCGATAGCGCGTGCGCTGCTCAAAGATGCGCCCATCTTGTTGCTCGACGAAGCGACAAGTGCGCTGGATGCGGAAAGCGAAACCAAAGTGCAGCAAGCGCTGGAACGGTTGATGGTTGGCCGCACCACTTTGGTTGTGGCGCACCGCCTAGCAACGATCAAAAATGCTGACCGGATTTTGGTGCTTGAAGGCGGCAAAGTGATTGACGAAGGCACCCACGATCAGCTTGTTGAAAAAGGTGGACGATACGCCGAACTGGCGAAACTCCAGTTTCAGCAGTAGGTTCTGACCTTGCCTGGCCCCGCATCAAGTGCGGGGCGGTGCAGTGCGATTCTTTCTCTTGAATTCCTGTTGATGCGATCCTTGGCTTGACGACACAAGCTTGCTTGGTCGCGCACCAAGCGCAGCACCCGTATCGACGTTTCGCCTAGGCATTTACTGATGCGGCGTTTGGATTGACGGTCTTTGTTACCCCCTCGCACCATCCCGGACTTGATCCGGGATCACTATGTGGCGCGCGTTGGGTTGTGTCGCAATCAATAAGCTACAAATCAATCGGTCAACTTAAACTCAATCCGGCGGTTGCGGCGATAGGCTTCGTCGGTATCGCCATTGTCGATGGGCTGGAACTCACCGAAACCTGCCGCCACGAGGCGTGTGGGTGAAATGCCTTGATCCACCAAATATTTCGCCACTGAAATGGCGCGGCTGGCCGACAATTCCCAGTTGGATGGGAAGCGCGGTGTGTTGATCGGGCGTTTATCGGTGTGCCCTTCGATTTGAAGGACCCATGGAATTTCTGGTGGAATTTGAGTTTCAAGCTGTTTGATGGCATTTGCCAATGCTTCAAGGTCGGCCAACCCGGCACCCGCAATTTCTGCGTCGCCCGCGCTGAACAGAACTTCTGACTGGAATACAAAGCGGTCGCCTACAATGCGGATATCGTCACGGTCGGCCAAGATCTCACGCAACTGCCCAAAGAAATCCGAACGGTATCGGGACAAATCTTGCACACGCTGGGCCAATGCCAAATTGAGGCGGCGGCCCAGGTCGGCGATGCGGGTGCGGCTTTCAGAATCGCGAGCTTCGGAGGCACCAAGCGCTGCTTCAAGCGCTGCGATTTGTGAGCGCAGGGCAGATAATTGCTGGTTCAATAGTGCAACTTGCGCAGCCGCTTCAGCGCTGATTTCTTTTTCAGATGCCAAGTCATTCGATAGTTGAGCGATTTGGCTGTCTTTTTCGGACGTGCCAACGCCCAATCCTGCAAGTTGTTGCGAGAGGCTGTCACGCTGGGCTTCTGCGCCCGCTAGGGTGGCAGAAAGAGATGCGATAGTGGTTTCTAAATCTTCTGAGTTGGCGCGTTCGAGTTGCAGCAATTCTGTAAGTTCGGCGATTTGGCTGTTTAGGCGCGTCAGCGCGCTATCCTTGCCTAATATCTCTTGGCTGAGGAAAAACTGCGCCAGCATAAACACTGACAAAAGGAAAATGATCACCAGCAGCAAACTGGCCATGGCATCTACGAAGCCGGGCCAATAGTCTTGCCGTGCCTGCCGTCTTGCGCGCGCCATATGTTATTTGCCCTTGCCGGTTTTTGGCTTGTCCGGCCCGTCGTCATGTTCAACACTGTTGAGAAGTGCATCCACCAGTTCACGCATCTTTTGGTTGTTTGCCGCTTGGTCGGTAATGTGGGTGCGCAAATCGTCTTGCTGTGTGCGGATCAGCTTGGTCAATCCATCCAAACCATGTGCAAGTTCGGCCATGGCGCGAATTGCGTTTTGGGACGACGAGGAATTTTGCATGGTGGCACCCAACTGGGCGACCATTTCTTGCATGCCCGCGCCATCAACGCCCATTTGATCCACCTGCATTTGGGTCATCGGGTGGTCAAGTTCGGTCATTGAAGACATCCAGTCTTCCAAATCGGTGAAAAAGGCATTTTGCGCTTGGCTAGCCTGCAGGTCCAAAAAGCCCAAGATCAAAGAGCCGGATAGACCAAAAAGCGATGAAGCAAACGCGGTGCCCATGCCAGAAAGCGGGGCTTCCAATCCCTCTTTGAGGTTGGTGAATAGGTTGCCTGTGTCCCCAGCGGTAATGTCGAGCGATTGGATCACATCGCCCACCGAACTAACGGTCTGCAGAAGGCCATAGAATGTGCCCAACAGGCCAAGGAACACCAAAAGACCTGTGAGGTAGCGTGACGTGTCTTTGGCTTCGTCTAGGCGATTCCCCACCGAATCAAGGATGGAGCGCAACGAAGCAGGGGTGATCATTGTCTCCCCCAAATTGTCGCGCAAGATAACAGCCACTGGCAGAAGCATTGTTGGTTGGCGCACATTGGCGTCGATATTGCCAGATTGTAGCGAATTTACCCATTTCACTTCCGGGAACAATCGCATTACTTGCAGGAACGACAAGATGATGCCGATGCCCAAGGCGCCAAGGATCACGATGTTGATGAACGGGTTCGCCCAAAATGCTTCGATAAGTTGTGGGGCGATGATAACGGCCACCATGCCAACGATGATCAGGAAGATGATCATCTTCACAAGATAAACGGTTGGACTTGCAAGATGATATGGATCGTATGACTGCGCCATTAACGAGTTGTCCCTCAAAAAATCGTTTGCTCCCAAAATCTGATTCTAGTCAGAGCAATTGAGTGTGACAATATTTAAATCAAATTGTTGTGGTGATCATGTGGCGGGGGTGAGAAGCGATTTCATATTTTGAGTTTGGACAACGTCAATGTGGATTTGGTTTTAAACGTCAAAATGGAGTTGTCATCTGCGTGCGGCTGCAGAATCTCCTTGAGCTCATTGTCAAACTCTTCAAGGCGCTGTCCTAGCTTTGATATGGCAAATGTGTCACGAGAATGCTGGCAAGCTATGAAGTCATCTATCGATTGTGTGAATGGCTCTGAGATAATTTCAATCTCTTCAATCAAGTGAACATGGTGTTGGTAGCGTGTCATGAACTCGCGGTGGCCTTCAACAAATTGTTTGCCCGTTACTGCCGGTACCCATTTTTCTAAAAATGAAATCTCGCTTGTTCGCCAAGGAGGATTGTAGGCGTCATCGCCTTCAATGACTGCAAAAAGGTGGTTTGGGCTAACATGTTCGGCTAGCCGCACAAACAGTTTTTCATGATCCATCCAGTGGACGCTCAAAGCTGCTGTGATGAGGTCAAACTTGCCTTTAAGTGGTGTTGTTTCGGCCAACCCTTCTAACCAGCGAAGGTTTTTGGCGTTACCGTTTTGCAAAGATTGTCCAAGTTCAATCATGCGTTTGGACGGGTCAACGGCGAGGACTTCGGAGAATTGATCAACAAGATACCGCGCAATCTTGCCATGCCGCATCCGAGGTCCAGAAGCCGGTTGTAGGCGGGAGCTTTTTCAATCAGAAGATCATAGAGCTTTGTGGGGTAAGGCGGGCGATAATTGTAATGATCCACCGTCTCCGCGTTCTCAAATGAAGTCCCAATTCGATCATTCATGTCGTTTTCCTTCCCAACCACGTTTTTTGTAATATTGGCCGGACAGCTGTGACTTCAATAGACATGCAAAAGCAACCTCGGTATGGCCGCCGAGGCTTTTGTGATTTGTTCGATCTGGGGCTTAATTCGCTTTGATCGCTTCTTGGCATTTTGTAAGGGGCGTGTCCCCTTTGGTTGCCTGCCAATACAACAGCTTCTCACCAAGGGCCGTGAAACTCACCGTCCTGATCAACGCGGGCAAAGCCGTGTGCGCCAAAGAAGTCGCGTTGGCCCTGGATCATATTGGCGGTGCCGCGAGGTTGTCGGATTTCATCATACCATGACACGGCAGAGGAGAGCGCTGGCACGGGCAAGCCTGCCAATGTGGCGGTTGCCACCACACGGCGAAGTGCGCCGATATGGGTTTTTAGAAGAGTTGCGAAGTGATTGGAAAGGATCAACCTGCCGTGGGGCAGGTCGCTTTTGAATGCTGTTGAGATATCGTCGAGCATCGCTGAGCGGATGATGCAACCGGCGCGCCAAACTTCGGCAATTTTTGAATATTCAAGGTTCCAATCGAATTCGTCGGAAGCAGCTTTTAGAATGCGAAAGCCTTGCGCATAGCTTAGGGCGCGGCCCACCAGCAATGCAGATTCTAGGTCACTTTCTTCAAACGCTATTCCCTCGGGCACGTCGCTGCCCAGAATGTCGCCAGCAGCTTGGCGCACTGTGCGTTCAGAAGAGAGAACTCGTGCGCCGACCGCAGCCTCAATAATTGATGCAGACTGGCCCATTTTGATCGCTTCAATCACTGTCCAACGGCCAGTGCCTTTTTGGCCTGCTTGGTCAACGATGACATCGAGCATCGGCTTGCCTGTTTCTGGGTCAACGGCGTCTAGAACCTTTGCGGATATCTCGACCAAATAGCTTTGTAATGGGCCTTCATTCCATTTGTGAAACAGTGGCGCAATTTGCGCTGGCGTGCGGCCTTGGGCGTCGCGCAGCAGGCCATAGATTTCGGCGATCATCTGCATGTCGGCATATTCAATGCCGTTATGTACGGTTTTTACAAAGTGTCCGGCGCCGTCTGGTCCTAAATGAGCAACGCAAGGCTCACCATTGAACTTCGCTGCTATAGCTTCGAAGATGGGGCGAATGGGCTCCCACGCAGTGGGAGAACCGCCGACCATCATAGAGGGGCCATGGCGAGCGCCATCTTCGCCGCCGCTGACGCCGACGCCAAGATATTGCAGGCCCTCTGCTTCCACGCGTTTGGTGCGCTGTTGAGTGTCTTTAAAGTCAGAGTTGCCCCCATCAATGATGGTGTCGCCGGGCTCAAGATGCTTCACCAATTCGTCGATGGTAATGTCAACCGGCGCACCAGCTGGCACCAACAAAATGATGGCACGTGGTGGTTTCAGCGCTTCTACGAGTTCTTTAATGTCCAGCGTTTTGCTTAGACGTGGCGCCAATTCGCCAGCACGGTCAATCAGCTCATCGATGGTTGTTGGGTCAAGATTGTAAAGGGCTATGTCATGGCCATTTTCAGCAATGTTGAGCGCTAGTGCGCTGCCCATTGTGCCAACGCCGATCAATCCAATTGATGCAATGTCCATGTTTTCTCGCCTTCAGTGTAATCCATTTCAGCGCTAGATCACCTTTTTTGCGCCCAAAGGCAAGTGGGCTCGCCAAATTGTCAGACGAACATGCGAAAAAGCCCCGGCATTTCTGCCGAGGCTTTTTGAGAATCAGTCGATTTTAGTTTTTTCAAAAGCATTTCGTCATTGAAACCGTTCGGTGAGCTTGGTTTTCCGGCTAAAAATGATGAATGAATCTAACGCGAGCAAGGCCGGTGGTAAATAAACTGGCAGTGCTGCAAAAATCTCGCCCATCCACATTGTCTCTTCTATGCGGCCCAAAACTCCAACCGCGATCATAGTGGTCATTATCAACCACCAGAATTTTAGTTGGAAGGAATTGTAGCCGGCCTTGAATAAGATAATTGTGGCTCCAACAGCTGCTGCATCCATGATAATCCAGTCATAAGCTTTCAGTCTTGGATTTAAGATTACAGCGACGATTACCCCAACAAAGACCAGGAATTCGAAGCGGAGCCGTTCGTCGTCGATTATGTGTGCGAGCTTTCTTGTAGCGAAAAGGGTAAATCCGGCAAATGGTAAAAGCAAAGCAAAGTGCAAAAGGACAGCGCTAACACGCGGAAGTCCAGCAACTGTTCCGAGATAGTAGTAAAGCCCACGGCCAACATCTCGTCCGGCACCTGCCAGTTCATTTGTCCCTATTGCTTGAGTTTTCAGAGCAGATAGGAATTGGCCAACAAGGTCCGGCATTGCAAGATATTGTAAGGCAAACAGAATAACGGGTACACCGGCTGAAATGCCAGTCATTGTTATCAGTCGAATGCTGATAATCTGGAAAAAAAAGGGCACAACCAAATAGGCGAGATAATAGGGCTTGATCAATGACGCGATGGCGACAATCACAAGAAATGGGATCAGGTTCTCCCCCTTGTTTGTGTGCAGCAGGGCGAAAATGATTAGGATATGCAACGGTGCCGTAATGTTCCCGGTTTGAAACGCATAGAACTGCGGAATTTGTGGGGAAATGAAAACAGCGGTTGAAATAGCAAGACCCCAAAATAGATTATGCATACCGCGATGGGCGAAACTCAATAGAGCCCCAAAAATCAAACCACACAAGATGATGCTAAGGTATGGTCCAAATATAGCCATAGCCGTCAATATCAGCGGCGGATATACGAATTTTAGCCCATCAATATCTGTGTAGGCATTGCCGCCATTCAAATGTATGTCGACCGCGCTTTGATAGACGGCGAGGTCCCAAAATACGGTCCGATCAAAAGTCACATAAATAAGGTTTAAGCATAGGAGCGCTAAGCCCACATACAGGGGCCATCGGATAGAGTTATTCATATTTTAAGCTTCTTAAAAATCGGTTCAGGAATTGCGCAAATGATCAGCATAATAAGCCGCCAAATGGGCCGAACAAAGATGACGTTCCTTTTCCGCTCAGTGGCGCGCCAGATTGCCTGAGCAACCTCTTCTGGTTGTGCGGTTAGCTTTTCAGGCAAGTCCAAGCCTTCAGTCATGCGGGTGGCCACAAAACCGGGGAGGACAGTAAGCACGTGAACGTTTTTGGATGCCAGTCTGTTGCGCAAGCCAGACAAGAATGCAGTGAACCCAGCTTTTGCGGACCCATATACATAATTGGTAGCGCGCCCACGGTTCCCTGCGACCGAGCTTATGCCGACCAATGTGCCATGGCCCCTCTCTTCAAACAGATTTGCAAAGGCGGATAGCAACAAGGATGGGCCCTCAAAATTGGTCCGCATGACGGTGCTGGCACTTGAAAGTTCTAATTCGTTCGTTACTTGATCGCCCATAAACCCAACAGCGCACACAACAATGTCAGGCAGCGGGCTTAGGCCTTTCGCAAATCCTTCAATTTGCTTCGTGTCAAGGATATCAAGCTGTTGAGTTGTAACCTCTGTCTCGTATCGCACGGCGATATCTGACTTGTTTGTTTCAAGGTCGGCGGTGTCTCGCGCCGCTAGAACGATGTTGTAGCCAGCTTTGGCAAATTGGTGTGCCGTTGCGTTTGCAATGTCAGAGGTTGCCCCAACGATTAGGATTGTCTTTTTTGTCACAGGCCCAGCCTTTGTGATTGCACGGATTGAAATGTTGTATTCAGGCCATTTTCGGCCCGCCATGTAGCGAAGTGTTTGCTGCGATTGTCTGAACTGTCCAATGTTGCCGCACTCATCCGGCTGTCTTTGGCCAGATAGAACCGTCCGCCATATTTCAGCGTAATCTCATCGAGTTGTGACATGAGTTCAATGGTCTTCTTGCTAACGGGAAAATCAAGGGCGAGCGTATAGCCTTCCATCGGAAAAGAGATGCCCCCTTCCTGCGCGCCAAATCGCTTAAGAACGGATAAAAATGACCCTGAACCAGTTGACGAGATTTTGCCGAGAATTTCGTGCAAGGCTTCACGCGAACTGGCCAGCGGGAGTGTGCATTGGAACTGCATGAAGCCCTTTCGGCCATAAATCTTGTTCCAGCCGTTTATGGCATCTAGCGGATAGAAATACTTATCCCAGCTCAGCAACTGTTCGCCGATTTGCCACTTGAGATTTCGGAAATAAACACTGTTGAAAGCGCGAACTGAAAACTGGTTTAGCACCCAGCTGGGGAAATGAAACGGTACCGATAGTTTGCCCTTTGTTGCTAGAGCATGCGGCCGGCGACGGGTTTTGTCGTCCAAATCGTTCATTGATGCATGCTCGCCCAACATGATCACAGATCGCCCCGCTTTGTCGGCAGTACTCAGACAATCGATCCACGCGACAGAGTAGCTGGCGTCGCTGTTGTCCTCAAATATGTCGATTGCGGCATCAATGTTTTCTGCAACGATTGTGCGCTGTTTTATCCAACCTGATTCAACCGGCCGAAGACGGATTGCAGCGCGCACAATTATGCCTGTGAGCCCCATGCCGCCAACTGTCCAGCCAAAAAGCTCTTCATTTTGCGTTGGTGAGCAGCGCACAATCTCACCAGAGGGGCCCATAACCTCAAGCCAATCGACGAAATTGCGCAAACTGCCATCTTTGTGGTGGTTTTTGCCATGAACATCTGCAGCAATTATGCCGCCAACGGACACATATTTGGTCCCAGGTGTTACATAAGGGAACCAGCCTCGGGGCAAGAAAGCATCAATGATATCGCTCAAAAGCACGCCGGCTTCCGTTTCAAGAACACCGGTTTGGGCGTTGAACGCAATCATATGGTTGAAGTGGCGCATATTGATGGTGGTGTTGCTGCCAATTGCGCTGTCGCCATAGGCGCGACCGTTGCCGCGTGCGATAGCATTGCCATCGTGCACTGCATCTACAAGCTGTGTGATAGACCTTGGGGCAACAAGTCGTGTTTCGTGTGAGGGGAAACCACCCCAACCGGACAATTTCATTTTTGGCTCTCCTGGGAGAAGTCCGTAAAGACAAAGCGCCGATCAAGGTTGTATTTCACAATATAGCCGATGGCTAAACCAACAATGGCACCGATTTCGCGAAGGATATCCGACTTCCAAATCAGCCAAAATGCGGTTTCGGTTCCCCAAAATATGAGTGTGGTTACGATTCCCATAATTGAATATAGGATGAATTGTTTCCCGTTGGTCCTAACGCCTTTGGAATTATCAAAAAATATCCAATATTTATCGAGATAGAACTTGATCGCGAGCCCGACCAATGTGCCTACACCAAGTGCTGCAACAAACCCGGCCGTGTTGTTGTCGATTGACAACACAAGGCGTTGCGCCAATAGATTTGCGAGTGTTGCGATGATGGCGAAACAGGTGTAGCGCAAGATCAGGGTCTTTTTTGTCAAATGATTGCCCCACCGACAACGATTAGCAGTATCAAGCCAAAACAAACCTGACTGGCCCGGTCAGTTACAGCAAAGACCAAAGGGTCGTCATGCATTTGCCCACGCTGCGTGACCATGACCATTTTGGTTATCCAATATAGTAGAATGGGGCAGATCCCCCACAGGGCGATGGGCGATTTATATAGAACCAAGATTGCCGGCGAATTAACATAAAGCGCCATCACCAGCACCGACAAAAATCCTGAACTGATGGAGATTTGCGACATGAGGTTCAAATCATCAACATGGTAGCCTCTGCCGGTTGCTGCCAATTCGTTTCGGTTCTTCAAGTCGACGAGTTCGGCTTGGCGCTTGATGGCAGCGAGTGAGAAAAAGAAGAAAATTGAGAATGCCAACAGCCAAACAGATAGTGGAATTTGCGTGGCAGCTCCGCCTGCAATTATGCGGAGCGTATAAAGACCAGCAAGCACGCATATGTCGATGATGACACGGCGTTTAAGGTCGAGGGAATAGGCAAAGGTGACAGTTAGATAGAGCACCATGACCGCAAGGAAAGTGGTGCCCAATTGTAGGGACACCAAAAAACCAGCACACAACAGTCCAATCGACAGCAATGTACCGTGACTTAATGGTATGCTCCCCGATGCGAAGGGACGCGATCGTTTTCGTGGGTGAGAGCGGTCCGCGCTCAGGTCGAGCAAGTCATTGGTGATGTAGACACTTGAAGCTATCAGGCTGAACGCAACAAATGCCGCGATTGCAGAAAATATGTTCTGAACAGAAAAACTCTGTGATGCAAGAATTGGGATGAAGACCAAGCAGTTCTTTAGCCACTGATGCGGACGCAGTGCTTTAACATATGACTTTGTGTCAGCTTTGGCTGTGCCAATGTGTAAGGCAGTGCCAATTTCTTCAACTTTGCGCTTCAGAGACGTGCTTGCGTTTATAGTGATTATGTCGCTCGCTTCGCGCCAAACCGATAGGTCAGCATGTGAATCGCCAACATAGGCGAAACCGTTTTCACCAAACCGTTCTCTTAGGAAATTTGCCTTTGTGATCCCCTTTAAGTTCGCTTCGCCATTTGAGCCGTGAGTTTCATCAAATAGTCCAAGATGCTCAGCGATCTCCTTGGTGACTTTCTCGTCCGATGCTGAAACGAGCGCAGTTTGCCCACCTTTGGCGCGCCAGTCTTTTATGTATTGGAGAACGTCTTGATTGTAGGGGAGCGTGCTCACATCAACAAATGAGTGATCAACCAGCCATCGTTTTAGTCGCGCTTTTCCCCCAAGAGCAGCCGACACTGCCATGAAGACATTTGTCCACTTAGTGGAAACAGAATTCCAGAATGTCTCAAAAAGCATGTCAGATTTTAAAAGCGTATCGTCAAGATCAACGATTAAAATTGGCATTTTGCCATGAACGGGCGGCATACGAATTCCAAAATGTGAGTATGTGTAGTTCTTGCATATCAGACCAACACAATGTGGCAAGTGACAACAGAACCGAGTTTGCTTTTTGGCGAACTGGCGTCCGGAAAAATATAGCCGTTCTATCAAAAAAGCCCCGGCAAATTGCCAGGGCTTTTTAAGAAGTTTTCATTTTGAAATCTGCAGTGTTTATATCGCTTTTAGCTCTTTTAGGAGTTTGGCGTGCACTTTTTCATTGCCCGCTAGCACAGAGCCGCTCTCGGGTTTGATTTCTTTGCCTTTGATGTCGGTGATCAAGCCACCGGCTTCACGGATCATCAACATGCCTGCGGCAATGTCCCACGGCTGAAGGCCGATTTCCCACATCAGATCAAAGCGTCCGGCGGCGACCCAAGCCAAGTCAAGCGCAGCGGAACCGGTGCGGCGGATGCCGGCTAGTGTGTTGTTCAGCTTGGCGACTTGAGCAATTGTTTTGGTGTCGGCAGCAACATCGCTGGTTTGCTTGATGCCGGTAACCGCCACGCAATCTGCAAGGTGATTGCGGCCCGCAACGCGCAAGCGACGGTTGTTGACATACGCACCGGATCCACGTTCTGCGGTAAACAGTTCTTCGGTGATTGGGTTGTAGATAACACCCGCGACCATCACGCCATTGCGCTCAAGGCCGATGGATACAGCGAAGGCTGGAATGGAGTGCAAGAAGTTGGTGGTGCCATCAAGCGGATCAATGATCCAACGGTGCTGGCCGTCAGTGCCTTCAATCGCGCCGCGTTCTTCCATCAGGAAAGAATAGGTCGGGCGCGATTTGTGCAGCTCTTCAAAAATCACTTCTTCAGCGCGTTGGTCGGCAGCAGATACAAAATCCGCTGGGCCTTTGCGCGAGACTTGTAAGTTTTCTACTTCACCAAAATCGCGTTTGAGCGAGCGCGCAGCCTTGCGAGCCGCAGCGGTCATGATGGTCAAAAGGGCAGATTGTGCCATGACATTTTTGCCTTAAAATTGGTGCGGATTAGTCAGCGCGTTTTGAATAGGTGACTTCGGTGGTGTCGACGACGATTTTTTCACCTTCGCCAACAAATGGGGGCACCATAACTTTGATGCCGTTTTCCAAAATTGCTGGTTTGAATGAGTTCGCAGCGGTTTGGCCCTTAACAACAGGCTCAGTTTCCTTGACCTCAAGTGTCACGAACTGTGGCAACTTAACGCCCAAAGGCTTGCCTTCGTAGCTTTCAACTTCCACCATCATGCCGTCTTGCAAAAATGCGACGCGGTCGCCCACAAAGTCAGCCTGCAGTTCAAGCTGCTCGTAGCTTTCCATGTCCATGAACACCAAATCATCGCCTTGTGCATAAAGGAACTGATATTCCTTCTGCTCAAGCTGAACACGTTCAACGGTTTCGGCAGCGCGGAAGCGTTCGTTTAGCTTGGTGCCAGAAACAATGTCTTTAAGTTCAACTTGGGCAAAGGCGCCGCCTTTACCAGGTTTTACGCTTTGTACTTTCACTGCAACCCAAAGGCTGTCTTTGTGCAAAATTACATTGCCGGGGCGGATTTCGTTGCCGTTCAGTTTCATTTTCGTTCGATCTTTCCGGATTGGTCGTGTTTCAAAAGCGCGCTTTTGGGCAAAGCGTTGCGCGTTCAAAATGCTGTTGCGGTGCCTTTTGCCTCAATATTGCGCCAAGCGCAAGACTATTGGGCGTTTGCGGCACTGTTTGCATCGCTCATGATTAATCGAGGAGTGGATTTTCTGGCCAACTACTGGCGCGCTGTTCGGCCTCTCGTAGGTCTTCTGGCGACAAGCCAAGCAGCATTTCGCCAAGTAGCTTGTCATCAAGCCCTTGCTTGCGCGCCAGCGCACGCCACTTGGCCGCCTCGATCAAGTCTTTTTTCACCCCTGCGCCAGTGGCGAGTAAACGACCAAACCTTGCTTGCCCAACCGGGTTGCCCAGTTCGGCGGCTTTTTCGTACCATTGTGCAGCGGTTACAAGGTCAAGCGGAACACCTTTGCCTTGGGCAAGAAAGGTTGCATATTCCACCATCGCAGCAACGTTTCCGTTGGTGGCCGCAAGGCCGATATAGTAGACACCATCTTCAATGTTCGGGGCCACGCCCGCACCAGCGATCAACACATTGCCATAGTCATATTGTGCGTCCGCTATGTTAGCGTCCGCCGCTTGTTTAAACAGTTTTGCAGCAAGACCTAAATTGGGCTCTACGTAACGCCCTTCAACGTGCAATTGCGCCAAATTATAGACCGCGGCCATGATGCCGCCATCGGCCGCTTTTTTTGTAAGTTCAGCGGCCTTTTGTCGGTTCTTTGGCACGCCTAGACCATTTTGATAGAGCAATGCCAATTGGAACGTGGCGTTTAGATCGCCGTTTTTGTCGGCCAACGCGTACCAGGACGAAGCGCGCGCGTAGCTTTGTGCAACGCCCAACCCGTTGGCATAGAGTTCTGCGATCAAAGTTTGCGCTGCGGCATCATCGTTTTGAGCACGGGGCAGGGCCAATTGCAGAGCGGTCAGATAATAGCCTGTTTGAAAGGCACCATAGGCTTCATCAATCGGGCGTTTTGGGCCAAGGACGGAGCGGGCAATTTCGGCGGCTTCTCTTGCCTGTTGTTCGGCAGATGCATCTTGGGCGTATGATGAGATTGGGCCAAGCACAACACAAGCGCTCGACAAAAGGAGCGTTGGCAAGAACTTTGTGATGTGTCGGCGTTTAATCATCTAGCTGTTGCCTTTGGCGATGATGGCAAGCGTTTGGGCCGGCTGATCCGATTGCCAGACCTGCTCACGCAGCGCGCGGAATTCAAACTTGGTATTTAGGTCCGTGTTTTCTTGATCAAAGCAGACGGCAGGCACTTCAAAAGTCTCTGCCCACCAAATGGCAAGCTCTTCGGCTGAAAACTCGTCGTCGGTTTTGCCCAAAGGCAAATGGCCAAAGAAAACATAATCGACGTTCAGCTCGCCTTTGGTCATGGCATCGTGCTTTGAATGAATGCCGCCCGCACCAACGATTGAGTTGGGCTTCAGGTCTTTGACCACCTTCGCAATGTCCTTTGCAGCGCTAGTCATATGCACGCCATCGGCGTTTGTTCTCTTTACCGCTTCTGGCATATTGTCGAGCAGGGCGGCAGCACCTGCCTTTTGGGCAATCGGAATTAGCGCATTGGCCACGTCCACATAAGCGTCATCTTCGCGCTCGCCGCGTTGAATTAGAACCGCCGCCACTTCTGTCGTTGCAAGGACTTGGCCAAGCGTGTGGGCAAAGTCCGGTCCAACATCGGGTGGGGTAATGAGATAGAGCTGCGCGTTCATGACGTTCCTTGAAGTTTTGCCATTAGGCTAATCGCCTGTAATTTGGGCAGAAAATAGATGCCGCGCAAGTTTTTGCAATTAAAAAAGCAAAAACGGCGCATCGGGAGACCAATACGCCGTTTGAAAATGAAGTGTTGTCTGTCGTCTTAACTAGCCAACTTTTGGATCAAGCTCGCCGCTTGCATAGCGATTGGCCATGTCTGCCAATGGGATGATACGGCCGATTTTGCCAGCTTGGCCGGCTGTGTTGAACTGCTCTAGGCGCTCAATGCACAACTTGGTCATCGCTTCGCGCGCCGGCTTTAGATATTTGCGCGGATCAAATTCACCGGGGTGCTCTTGCAGGATGCGCCGGATCTGGCCGGTCATTGCCATACGGTTATCTGTGTCGATGTTGATCTTGCGCACGCCGTTTTTGATGCCGCGCTGGATTTCTTCGACAGGCACGCCCCAAGTTTGTGGCATTTCGCCGCCAAACTGGTTGATGATGTCCTGTAGTTCTTGCGGCACGGAAGATGAGCCGTGCATCACAAGGTGAGTGCTTGGCAAGCGACGGTGGATTTCTTCGATCACGTTCATCGCCAAAATATCGCCATCTGGCTGGCGGGTAAATTTGTACGCGCCGTGTGATGTGCCCATCGCTATAGCAAGTGCATCAACTTTGGTTTCTTGCACGAATTTTACGGCTTCGTCTGGATCAGTAAGAAGCTGTTCCGTAGACAATTTGCCGTCAAAACCGTGGCCGTCTTCTTTTTCACCTTCGCCGGTTTCGAGTGAGCCAAGAACGCCCAATTCGCCTTCAACAGAGATACCACCTAGGTGCGCTGTGTCGGTCACTGTTTTGGTGACGCCCACATTGTAATCCCAATCGGCAGGTGTTTTTCCATCTTCTTCGAGCGAGCCGTCCATCATCACGGAGGTGAAGCCAGCTTGGATCGCGGTCATGCAAGTTGCAGGGCCATTGCCGTGGTCAAGGTGAATACAAACAGGGATGTGCGGATAGATTTCAATGATCGCGTCCATCATGCGCTTAAGCATCACATCGTGCGCATATGAGCGCGCGCCGCGCGATGCTTGGATGATAACAGGAGAATCTGTTTTGTCGGCCGCCTCGGCGATCGCCAAAGCCTGTTCCATATTGTTGATGTTGAACGCTGGAACGCCATAGCTGTGCTCGGCTGCATGGTCGAGCAATTGACGAAGGGTAATGCGGGCCATTTGAAATGTCTCCAAAAATGCTTGTGATTTACCCGGTTTCTGGCCCTTAGAGCGATTTTTGTCGAGTTAGACTTTGGGGTGACAAAGGTATGTTTTTGGTATTTATAATTCTCGTTATCATGTTGAAATATAACAATTTAAATTGCAGACCTGTCGCTAACCATAGTTGTGGAATGTGTGGATGATGGCGTGGCTAGGACGCTTAGAGACGATTTCAAGGGCTTGAATTGAAGCAATTGCCCCCAATTTCAATTGTACGACAAATTCTGCGATTAAAATGCCATTGTGCAATGGTGCTTTTTTGGAGGGGCAAATGGGCGACAAAATGCAAGCGATGACCAGCCGTGAATATGGCGGTCCCGAGATTATGAAACTTGAAGAACTGGATCGACCTGTTCCTAAGGACGATCAGGTATTGATAAAGGTCGCCTATACTTCGGTTAACCCCTTCGAATGGCACCATCTGCGCGGCGAACCGTGGTTGATGCGTATGGCGAACAAAGCACTGCTTAAGCCCCATGTGCATATTTTGGGCGCCGATGTGTCTGGCGTCGTGGAAGCCGTTGGTGCAAAGGTTACCCGGTTTAACCCTGGCGATGAGGTGTTTGGTGACATTGGTTTTGGTGCTTTTGCGCAATATGCGGTGGGCGCTGAAAAGAAGTTGGCACACAAACCCAATGATGTGAGCTTTCAAGATGTCGGTGTTGTTGGCATTGCGGGCCTGACTGCATTGCAGGCGGTGCGCGATTGGGGCGAAGTCAAGCCAGGGCAGAAAGTGCTAATCAACGGCGCTTCTGGCGGTGTCGGGACTTATGCGGTTCAAATCGCAAAAGTTTTCGGGGCAGAAGTCACTGCCGTTTGCAGTGGCAAAAATGCTGAACTTGTCAAAGGTTTGGGCGCTGACCATGTGATCGACTACAAGAAGGAAGATTTCACCCAAAACGGCAAGACCTATGATGTGATCATCGACCTAGCTGCCAGCAGATCAATCAAGGAGACAAAGCGCGCAATGGCGCCGGTATCACGTTGGGTGCATGTGGGCTTTAACTTCAAGAATATGATTTTGGGCGGCCTGTTTGGGCGTTGGCTGTTTTCTGATTCAGGCAAGTCGCTTGTGTTGAAAATAGCGGACGTCAACGTGGATGATTTAACAACTCTGGGCGACATGTTGGCTTCTGGAAAAATACGTTCCGTAATTGACCGGACCTATGAGCTGAAAGACACTTCGATTGCGGTGGAGTATGTGGAAACCATGCGCGCCAAAGGCAAGGTGGCGATTGAGGTTAATTGAAAAAGCCCGCCAATTTGGCGGGCTTAAGATCGGAACTACTCGGCGAGTTTAGAACGCCATTTTTCTAAGTTCACGCCTTTAAATAAGAACCAAATCGCAAGGCCAAGTTCGCCCACCGCGGAAGCGCCAAGCAGTATGTTGGTTGTAAGCGAATAGGGCGCGAGTTCCATCAGCCCGAAAATGCGACCAAAACTATCAAACGCGTAGCTTGGGCTGCCAATGATCAACGCAAGGCCGATAAAGCGGGGCAGGTAAGTGGAGTTGAAAACCAAGATACCAAGCAGCAGCATGTGCAGGGCAAAGAACAGTTGCCACGCAACGGTGCCAAAATTGTGCGTTTGGAAGAAGAACAATGCCAAGCTGTCTAACTGATCGGCGCTAAAGCTAGCGAGATAATTTGCGCCGCTTGCTGCTTCGGCCATCATCAATAGCGGTAGTAGATTGATCGCCATCACAACTGTCATCGCCAATCGGGCAAAGCTGGCCATTAGTGTGGTGGCGTGGCCTGCAGGTTTCATCAAAACATATAGTAGGCCGGTCAGCACAATCTCGGTGAAGATGATCACCACTTGCGCAACAACGCCGAGGTAGAATGTACCAGAATTGGTGCGCATATTCTGTGCGGTTTGCGTGGCGTCACCGGCAACAACAATCTGCTCGGGCATATACATCAACCCGATGGGGCCAGCGACAAGTAATATGACATAGCATAGGGCCGCAATGATGGTGAGTTGACGTGGATTATTCAAATAGGACGTTGCCATTTTACTCTCCTGAAAGTTGGGTGATGGCGTTTTTGAGACGGTGCAACTGTTCCCAAAGCCCTAAATGAGCTTCTAGGGCCGTTGCACATAGATTGATGAATGGCTTCAGGCTCATTGCTCGTTCCATTCTTGCGGGTGGATTACGATGCACCCTTCGCGGACCTTGTTTTCATAGGCCCAAGCCGCATCAATCGCCTGGTTCATGGGATAAGTGTGCGAAACGATTGGCTTTAGACTGCCATCTGCAAGTCGCGTGGCAATTTCAGCAAGCTTGTCGTCTGACGCCGGGGCCAGGACACAAAGCTGTTGTTTGCCGCCTTTGCCTTTGGTTTGTTTTTGCTTCCACAAATGAGAGAAGCCGAACATGGCCAATAGGTGACGCCCTTTAGGTGTCAGCACAGGTTCCACTTTGTGCCAAGGCAAAAAGCCCGCGCAATCGATGATCACATCGTATTTCTTGCCGTGCTTTGTGAAGTCGGTCTTTCGATAGTCGATGGTCTCGTCTGCGCCTAGTTTTTTCACCAAGTCTTGGTTTTGCGCAGAGCATGTGCCAGTGACATGTGCGCCGAGCGCTTTGGCCAATTGAGTGGCAACGCGACCAATGCCGCCTGATGCGCCATTGATCAGCACTTTCGTGCCAGAACCAATTTGAGCCGTGCGCACAAAATGCATCGCTGTTTGCGCATTGGAGCCACCAATGGCCGCGCCAGCGTCGAAAGAAACATCGTCGGGCAGCAGCGCAATTGGCGCAGTTTCTGGCAAACTGACAAACTGGGCATGGGCACCAAACTGCATGTCGGTGAAGCCAAACACGCGGTCGCCAACCTTATACTTGGTCACCTTGGCGCCAACGTGCTCAACAATGCCGGAAAACTCACCACCGGGAATTTTGAGCTTTGGTTTGAAAAAGCCCATCATGATTTTGGCTGGCAATTTCATCAAAGGCCAAGGTGAGTTGCCGGTGCGGGCCACTTGGTCACCATTGCCCATATGGGCCGACATTACCTTGATCAGTACTTCGTTTTCCTTAGGTGAGGGGACGGGCAGATCGCGCAGTTGCAGCACTTCTGGCCCGCCGAAATTCTCTTGGTATAGTGCTTTCATTGTTTGCTTTGTCATTTCAATTCTCATTCTGCTGGTTTTTGGGCCGCGATGAAGGCGCGGCAATCTTGGTCTGGTTCGTTTTGCGCACCCAGGATTTTGAAACTGCGGTGCTCAAGTTCAGCGTTTGGTTCGCCAAATTTGTAGACGTGAATAAAGGGGGCTAGCCGCAAGGCGCTTGCTGCAAGGATCAGTTGGCGTTTCCACCAGGTAAACTCGCCAAGGCATGGGGTTTCGACAAATAACATGCCGCCTGGTTTTAGAAGTGATTTGATCCGGTGGATCACCTCATCATGATCGTGCACCAAATGCAGCACATTGAAGGCGAGGACCGCATCAAAACTCTCTGGCTCCAATCGGGCGTCAAAAATGTCGGTTGCGAGGAAGCTTGCATTGTTGATGCCGCGCTTGTTCGCTTTTTCCGTCGCAATGCGGATCATTTCTGATGCGGGATCGATGCCCTCAATTGAATTGACGCGCGCTGCAATATCCAACGCAATCTCGCCTGAGGCACAGCCAAAATCGAGCACGTTTGCATCTCGATGCAATAGCTGTGTGATCTGGGTCAATCGCATTTCATAGCGTTGATCGTGATCGGAAATCGCTTTGTCGTAGCGGGTTGCTTGCCGGTTCCAAAAACTACTCTGCTGGGGCATGACGCAGTGCCTTTCTAGGTATGTAGTGGCTGCGCAGGATCATCTCCCCGATAATGACGTTGATTAAAAAACCAGCCCAAACGCCGATTTCGATCATAAGTATGCTCATTTCGCCGGTAGCGAAGTAGATTGGGAGTATAAGCAGGCGCTGCGTGGCCGGGCCGAGCCCGATCATTACCGCGCGCATCATCCATTCATTGTGGCATTTCACGTCGCGCTTCAAAATTGCGCGTAGGCCCAAGATAAGTGATGCCATCATGCCGAATGAGAAGATCAGCACCGCTGCATATTTCCACCCCGTGCCGAAGGCTGGGAAATATTGGTTCATATACATTCCAGTGCCAGCAGCACCCAAGCCTGCAACAAATAGCAGACGGCCGGACCAACGGTGAAATTGCGGGGCGCGTTTGCGAAAGCCGGGGACGAATTGTAGCGGCGCCATAATGTTGAAAAAGATACCGCACACGATATGGGCCACCACGGGCAGGGGCGTGATCAAATATTGTGGGGACGTCATTTCACTGATTGAGCCATCGGCCGCAGGTCCGGCTGCAATGGTGGTAAGTTGGATCGTGCCAAAGGCGATGTTGACCAACCCGAAAAGGAACAAGAACAGCGGCACGCGCCAGTTCGAAATTCTTGGTTTGCTTTGAATTTTGGGCATAGGAATAGCGCTTTCAATCTTGAGGTTTTCAAGTGAATTCAAAAGAAGTTTTGGATTTTGGGGG
Source organism: Maritalea porphyrae (assembly GCF_030159895.1). Taxonomy (GTDB): domain Bacteria; phylum Pseudomonadota; class Alphaproteobacteria; order Rhizobiales; family Devosiaceae; genus Maritalea; species Maritalea porphyrae. The sequence goes on along the minus strand of NZ_BSNI01000001.1, from coordinate 496,369 downwards.
TGAGGCGCAGCCCTTGGTTGCGCCTCGATGCTATTTCTTGGGCGGAGCTGGTGTGTAGCTAAACACTTCCTCTAGTGGCGTTTCAAAAACATTGGCAATGAGAAACGCCAGTTCCAACGATGGGGAGTATTTGGCTGCCTCAATGGCGACAATGGTCTGTCGCGATACACCCACCGCTTCGGCTAAGGCCTTTTGGCTCATTTCATTATGGTGAAACCGCAGCGTCCGAATATTGTTTTCAAGCTGTCCTTTGGGTTTGGCCATGATTAAAAGCCCATCCGGTATAGATAAAGACGCACAACGCTTTCAATGATGGATGAAAACCACATCGCATAGATCATCCCGACAAGTGCCAGCGCTGGGGTGAGGCCAAACATCAGCCACAAGAAAATGCTGATGAACATCACTGAGAAAGCAATAAAGGCCACCTTCATGCCGATCAGGTCGATCTGCTTGTCGCGCTCATCGCTTGTGTCCACATCAGTTTCTTTTGTGATGATTGCATTAATGATGGTGACGATGATGGTCACGATAATGGTGGCGATGATGGAGCCGCCGATGAGTTTGATAACACTCCAGCCAATTGTTGGGCCGGCATCTGGTCCCTCTAGCAGGCCGGCTTCGATGATGCCTTGCATATTGAGGGTATAGACCGCCATCACGATGATGCCGGTGATGACGTAAACAACGATGTTTCGTTCGTGGTAAGACATGTTTGCCTCGCTTCTCTTGTCGTAAATCTAATAAACTTGGTCGTGTTTGTTGTACACTATGTAATGTATATACGACGATGTGTCAATTATTTTTGACACATAGACAAGCTAAGGCGACATGGTGGTTAAAATTGTGGACATGCTAACGCGTATCCTTTGGCTCCGCCGTAGGTCGCTCGATCCACTAAATTGTTGATATAAATGGCGTTTAGGAAACTTTGATCACAACTTTGCCGTGGGCATTTTGATCACCCACATGTTGCAATGCCTCAGGCGTTTGTTCAAAGGGAAAGATCTTGCCGACATGTATTTTGATTTTTTTGTCGATCACCAATTGCGCTAAATCGAGTAAATCCTTGTGGTTGACGCTCCACATAAGGATTTGGAATTTCTGAACTTCATCGGCATTTTTCCGGCTCGCCATGAAGGCGCCGATAATTGCGCGCATTTTGCCGCCCATCATTACAAATGTGCCGGTTGGGCTTAGAACGCGCCGATAGGTTGAGGGCCATTTGTGCGCCACAGCATCGATGATCACATCAAATTTTTGATCAAGCTTTGTATAGTCGGTTTGCTTATAGTCATAAACATGATCAGCGCCAAAACTGCGCATGGTATCTTGCTTTGCCGCGCTATCGACGCCGGTGACTTCTGCCCCGTCTAGTTTAGCAACTTGGCAGGCGAACATGCCCGCGCCGCCACCTGCGCCATTTATCAAAACCTTGTCGCCGGGTTTGACTTTGCCAAAGGTGCGCACGCCTTGATAGCCAAGCATCCCCGCTTGTGGAATGCAGGCTGCTTGTTCAAACGTTAGTTCCGCTGGTTTTTTGCAAAAGTCTTCTGCCTTGCCGCACACAAATTCTGCAAAACCGCCCCAGCCACTATCGGACACGTCGCCAAAAACCTCATCACCAACTTCGAAGTTGGTCACTTCTGTGCCGACTGCTTCAACTGTGCCGGATAAATCTGCCCCAAGGATTTTGTAAGGAGGGCTAAACGGACCGATCATTCGGATGATTGGTGCGCCTTTCATGATGTCCCAGTCCCAGCTGTTCACGGAAACGGCTTTGACCTTGATGAGGATTTCATTTGGCTTAGGGGAGGGTTTTGCAATCTCTTGCAGCGTCAGTCGATCGGCATTGCCATATTTGGTGCATATGAACGCGCGCATATTGTTCCCCTTTGTCCCTTGGACGCTGAAAGTGGGGCGCATAGCTTACAATTTCAAGCTCTGTCTTTTAGCTTATGCCCAACTTCAACGATGGCTTGAAGCGCTGGGATTAGCTCGCGCCCAATGTCGGTGAGCTGATATTCTACCGATGGCGGTGAGGTCGGTTTGACTTCGCGCACAATAATCCCGCGTTCCTGCAATTCCTTAAGCCGGGCGGACAACACTTTCGAGGACACCGGCGGGATGTCGATTTTTAACTCGTTGAATCGCCGCGGTCCGGCGCGCAAATGCCAAATCACGTTTGGGGCCCAAGCGCCAGCCAGCATCGACATACATTCGGTCAAATCGCAGCCAATCGGTGGGGCAGGGCTTTTGTTTTTCGTGACTTTAAGCGCCATGCTTTGTTTTCTCTTCTTGTTGTAGATTGCAACGCCGGAAATCATTTTGTGATCGTACGATCTAGAGAATGCACTCACCCGCCACGTTTGCCGGTTTCTCCAAGGTAACCCAATAGTGAAGGTTACGGATGGTAACTTGCTTGCTATTGGAAATCAATTGAATAGGTTTGGGTGCGAGTGGTTGCTGCAAATTTCTTAGGAGAAGTAAATGAGTGCGCAAATTGAAATTGATCAACAGGGGACGGGTTTTGCCGGTTCGTCGGCAACGACGCGCGAAGATTTTTCAGGTGTGGTGAGTGTCGTCCATCAATATTTGGATGGGCTTTATCAATGTGACGTTGAAACATTCAAACAAGTTTTTCACCCGCAAGCGATCTACGCGACAGCCGATGAGGCGCCGCTTTTGTATCGACAAATGGATGAGTATTTTTCGATTATCGCGAAGCGCCAATCACCGGCATCGCGGGGCGAAGTGCGCAACGAAGCGATTGATGATCTTCAGTTTGCCGGTGAGAATACAGCCTTTGCGCGGGTCCGCTGCGCGATTGCCGAAACCCAATTTGTTGATTTTCTGACCCTCGTTCGCACGAACGGGCGTTGGCAGATCATGTCCAAAATCTTCCAAATCAAACAGGGAAATTAAGCAATGCCATATGTGAACATCAAGGTGACTGACGAGGGTGTAACGCGCGAGCAGAAAGCTAAACTGATAAAGGGTGTCACAGATCTTTTGGTTGATGTGCTTAATAAGGACCCCAAAACGACCCATATCGTGATTGATGAGGTGCCATTGGAAAATTGGGGCTTTGATGCCATCCCAACCGATGTGCATCGCGCCAAACAATCTGCATAGTTCTTGCCCCGGCGCTATGGCGTCGGGGCTTTTTGACCAAAATGCCTACGATGTGAGGTCTTGCGCCAGCATCATCGCGTTGCCGTCCGGGTCGTAAAATGTCGCGGTTGAGACCATGCCTTCTACCGTGTCGGTTGGGCCGTCAAACTTTACACCTGCGCCTTCAAGCGCCGCCCTGGCACTAGCAATATCTGCAATGCCAAACACAGGCACGCTGTTGCCAGGTTGCGGCTCCGCCTGTTCGCCCAAGCCTAGAGTTACACTTTCGGTTTTGGTGCTTAGCTCGCTCCAACCCGCTTCGTCCGCATGGTAGATAATTTCGAACCCCAGCATTTCCTCATACCATTTTGCACTGGCATGACGGTCTTTGACGGAGATCGCCAAAGTAATCGTATTTTCTAGTGAAACAACTGACATAAATCTTTCCTTTGTCAAAAATATTAGTTACTATACTTTATGGACATAGAAGAGATTGTCAAGCTGTCAGCGAAAAGCTGGTCGATAAAAATTTTAGCGTTGATGCATTCGGGTGTGCCGGGAAGGCAAGCGCCGCTGCTGGCGGCATCTGGTGCTGGGCGCACAGCTTTTGGCCAGAGCCTTCAATATCTAATTGAAATTGGCATGGCGGAACGTAATCCCGGCCATGGTCATCCGCTGCGGCCAGAGTTTAGATTGACCAAAAAGGGGATAATCGCGGCAAAAACGGCGGCGGATGTTCTAAATTGTTTGGATGAAAATGACGATGGTTTTGCGCTGATGCGCAAAACATGGACGTTGCCTGTGGTGGCGCTGATTGGCAAACCCAAAAGATTTTCTGAGATCAAGTCGATGTTGCCTTCAATTACTGATCGGGCGCTGTCTCAATCCTTGTTGCAACTTGAGGAAAGCGGCTGGCTGCAACGCGAGATTGTTATTGAAGGTCGTCACCCTTATCCCAGTTACCAAGCGAGCGGCATCGGCATAAAAATTGAGCAAGTGCTCAACCAGCAATTTTAGAGATGCTTCATCTAATCCAGTGACAATATTGCCAAATTGGCCCGAAACTTTTAGTGTGAAGTACAATTTTCAATTGAATTCATCTAATAGTCGGCTGTTGTTTCACTATGCAGTTGCAAAAATGAAAGTGGAACTATGAAGTCGAATTTTGTTCGCGCAGCCGCGGTATTCGCAATTGCGACAATGAGTACACAAGCCTTTGCATCATCGTGCAACGAACTGGTGATTGATCTGCAGATGCCAGGCTGGCGCATTGTTGGTGCCTTTGTTGGCAGCGATGATTGCGAACATGGTGAAATCACCAACATCACGCCGAATGGGGCGACATTGGACGCTGCTTATCTTCATGGACCTGATTGCGAGTTGACATTTGCCGGTCCAAATCCGGGTGATAGAGCGCAGGTTCGCTTCCAGCAAAACTATTGCGCAATGGCGGCAGGAAATATCACCGTTGAAAGCATCACGGGCAATGTTCCAATTACCCGCGTACAAAAAGGCGCCTGGGTTGGCGACCGTCAGGGCACTGTCCTAGTTACTGGGTTCGAATAGTCACTATTCAGAATATTCGTTCCGTCATAAACAGACATGAAAAACCCCGGTGCAGTTCGCACCGGGGTTTTTTATTTGTGAATTCGATTGTTGGCTAGCTCTTGATCGCTTGAACGCCCGGCAATGGCTTGCCTTCCATCCACTCAAGGAATGCGCCGCCTGCAGTTGATACGTAGGTGAAGTCGTTCACAACCTTGGCTTTTGCAAGCGCTGCAACCGTGTCGCCACCCCCTGCAACGGAGGTCAGCTTGCCATCCAAAGTGCGCTTGGCCGCATATTTCGCCACTTCAATAGTGCCTTTGCCGAATGGATCGAGTTCAAACGCACCCAGAGGGCCGTTCCAAATCAAGGTTTTGGCTTCGTCAATTGCACCTTTGATGCGCTCAATCGAGTGATCTCCCACATCGAGCATCATGCCAGTTTGGTCCATGGCTTCAACGCCATAGGTGCGGTTTGGGGCATTGGCTTCAAAGTGCCAAGCGACCACACCGTCAATTGGCAAAATGATTGCACAATTGGCATCTGCGGCTTTGTCGTAGATGCGGCGGGCAGTTTCTGCGAGGTCTTTTTCGCAAAGCGATTTGCCCACATCAATACCCTGCGAGTGTAGAAAAGTGTTGGCCATGCCACCACCAATCACTAGGGCTTCGACTTTGTGGATGAGGTTTTCGAGAAGGTCGAGCTTGGTTGAAACCTTTGCGCCACCAACCAATGCGATCACGGGTTTCTTTGGTTTACCCAATCCTGCTTCAAGGGCAGACATTTCCATTTCCATGGCGCGGCCAGCGCCAGACGGCAATTGACGTGCCAGTGCTTCGGTTGAAGCATGTGCTCGGTGCGCGGCAGAAAACGCATCATTGAGATAAATGTTGCCAAGGCTGGCCATGCGTGCCGCCAGTTCGGCATCATTTGCTTCTTCACCGGGGTGGAAACGGGTGTTTTCCATGATGTAGATTGTGCCTTTGGCGCCCGCCTCAAGCTGTGCTTTGGCGGCGTCTACATTTGTCCAGTCGGTTTTGACAAATTCTACAGGCTGGCCAAATGCGCTTTTGACAGCGTCGACGATAAACTCAAGTGAAAACTCGGCGTTCACTTGACCCTTTGGGCGACCAAAATGCGACAGCAAAACGGGTGTGCCGCCATGCTCAATGATGTGGCTCATGGTTGGGCCAAGACGCACGATGCGCGTATTGTCGGTAACTTTGCCATCGGCCACTGGCACGTTAAGGTCAGCACGTACCAAGACGCGCTTGCCGTTAAAATCGAAATCTTCGAGTTTCTTGAAACTGCTCATCGGTTCATTCCGTTCTTGCCGCCCGATTGGGCGAAAAAGGAGTTGTATTCTCTTATAGCTCAAAAATAAGGGGCCCCAAAGAGCCCCTTACAAAATTCGGTTCGCTTTTGGACGCGAAACTTACAAAGTTTTGCCAATCACAACTGCAACGTCTGACATGCGGTTTGAGAAACCCCACTCATTGTCGTACCAGCTCATGACAGAAACGAAGTTGCCGTCCATGACTTTGGTTTGCTGTGCAGCAAAGTTTGAAGAGTGTGGGTCGTGGTTGAAGTCGATTGAAACTTTGCTTTCTGGATCAAAATCAAGAACGCCTTTCAATTCACCTTCTGCTGCTGCTTTGACAACCGCATTCACTTCTTCTGCTGTGGTGTCGCGTGACGCCACAAATTTCAAGTCAACAACAGAAACGTTTGGTGTTGGTACACGTACTGACATGCCGTCCAATTTGCCGTTTAGCTCAGGCAAGACAAGGCCAACAGCTTTGGCTGCACCTGTTGATGTTGGGATCATGGACATTGCTGCTGCGCGCGCGCGGTAAAGGTCGCCATGCATCGTGTCCAAAGTCGGCTGATCGCCAGTGTATGAGTGAATGGTGTTCATCATACCTTTTTCGATGCCGATTTCGCGGTGCAATACTTTAGCCAATGGTGCCAAGCAGTTTGTTGTGCAAGATGCGTTCGAGATCACTTTGTGGTCGGCTGTGATGTCTTCGTGGTTCACGCCGTAAACTGTAGTGATGTCAGCATCTTTGCCAGGTGCTGAAATCAATACGCGTTTTGCGCCTGCATCTAGGTGGAACTGAGCTTTATCACGCGCTGTGAAAATGCCTGTACATTCCATCGCGATGTCAATGTCCAACTCACCCCAAGGCAATTCCTTCGGATCACGGATCGCGTAAACTTTCATTGGGCCACGGCCAACGTCGATTGTGTCGCCGTCAACAGTTACTGTGCCTGGGAATTTGCCGTGCACGCTATCATAGCGGATCAAGTGTGCATTGGTTTCAACTGGGCCAAGATCGTTAATTGCCACAACTTCAATATCGGTACGGCCTGATTCAATGATTGCGCGCAAAACATTGCGGCCAATGCGACCAAAACCGTTAATAGCTACCCGTACTGCCATTTTTCATCTCCAAGGGGGTGAGAATTAAAGAAGGGGCAGAAAACGCCCCTTCATATTGATTGCTAAATTATAGTTGAGATTTTGCGGCTTCAACCACGACTTTCGCCGTAATGCCGAAATGCTCAAACAATTGTGCGCCAGGGGCGGAAGCACCGAACGAACTCATGCCCACAAACTTGCCATTTGGCCCAATATATTGTTGCCAACCCATCTCAATGCCAGCTTCCACTGCCACGTAAGATTTGGCATTGCCAATAACTTCTTGGCGATAGTCCGCGTCTTGCTTTTCAAAAAGCTCCATACAAGGCACAGATACAACGCGAACGCTGTTTTTGTCTTTTTCAAGCTCTTTGGCAGCATCCATTGCCACTGAAACTTCAGAGCCTGATGCGAACAAAACAATATCGGCGTCATTTTCGCCATAAAGTGTGTACCCGCCTTTGGCACAGCGGTTGGTTTCAGTTGCGTCGTGACGCAATGCTGGAACGCCTTGACGGGTTAGCGCAAGGATTGATGGGGTCTTTTTAGATTTGAGCGACAATTCCCAACATTCAACTGTTTCCATCGCATCCGCTGGACGGAACACGTTGAGGTTTGGAATGGCGCGCAGTGCAGCCAAATGCTCAACCGGTTGGTGAGTTGGGCCATCTTCGCCAAGCCCGATTGAATCGTGGGTCATTACATAGATAGAGCGGATGCCCATAAGCGCTGAAAGGCGAATTGAAGGGCGGCAATAGTCTGTAAAGACCATGAATGTGCCGCCATATGGGGCCAAACCGCCATGCAGTGCGATACCGTTCATGGCCGCGGCCATGCCGTGTTCGCGAATGCCATAATAGACATAAGAGCCAGAACGATCTTCAGCGGTAAAGGCTTTCTGCTCGCCAGACTTGGTGTTGTTTGAGCCTGTCAAATCGGCGGAACCGCCAAACATTTCTGGCAATACGCCATTGATCACGTTCAACGATTTTTGCGAAGCAACACGTGTTGCCCATTTTGGCTTTTCTTCGGCCAATTCGCGTTTGAACTCAGCAATTGCTTTTTTGAAGCTGGTTGGCAGTGAGCCGTTTTCGCGACGATCAAACTCTGCTTTGAACTCTGCGCCTTTGGCTTCTAGGCGTTCTTCCCAAGCCGTGCGGTGCTTGGTTGAGCGGTTACCCGCCAGGCGCCATGCGTCAACAACATCGTTTGGCAACACAAACGGCGCATGTGGCCAACCAAGTGCTTCGCGTGCGCCAGCAATTTCTTCTTCGCCAAGTGGTGCGCCGTGGGCAGCTGATGTGCCCGCTTTTGTCGGCGCGCCAAAACCGATAACGGTTTTTGCAGCGATCATTGTTGGCTTGTCAGATTTTTGTGCTTCCAAAATCGCTTTTTCAATTGCGTCTTGGTCGTGGCCATCCACAGAAAGTGTGTTCCAGCCTGATGCTTTGAAGCGCGCATGCTGATCTGTCGAATCAGACAAGGACACTGCGCCATCGATGGTGATGTCGTTATCGTCCCAGATCACGATCAATTTGTTCAGCTTTAGGTGACCTGCCAAAGCGATTGCTTCTTGGGAGATACCCTCCATCAAGCAGCCATCACCAGCAATGGCATATGTGTAGTGGTCAACAAGGTCAGAACCATAGTCCGCAGCAAGCTTTGCTTCGGCCATCGCCATACCAACCGCATTGGCAATGCCTTGACCCAAAGGACCAGTTGTTGTTTCGATGCCTGAGGCGTGACCATATTCTGGGTGACCAGCGGTCTTTGCACCTAACTGACGGAAATCTTTGATGTCTTCCATCGTCATGTCTTCGTAGCCGAGCAGATGCAGCGCGGAATAGAGCAACATGGAGCCGTGGCCAGCTGACAGAACGAAGCGATCCCGATCAGGCCAGTTTGGCGCTTTAGGATCAAATTTCATGATTTTGGTGAAAAGCACTGTGGCGATATCAGCAGCGCCCATTGGCATGCCGGGGTGGCCGATATTGGCTTTTTGCACGGCGTCCATAGTTAGCGCGCGAATTGCATTGGCCATTGCGCTGGTTTTGGCTTGATCTGTCATCAAAGTCCTGCCCGAATTGATTTGCCCCGATAAACGGGATTGAAGTGGCGACAATTGCTGGCGATGTCATATCAGGTCCGGTTTTTGAGTCAATTCCCCCATTTTCGCCAAATTTATGCTAATTGCTGGTTGCAATTGGGGTAACGGATCAGGTTATCTGCATATATAACAGAGAATCAAAGTAAAGTTCGCGTTGGGAATAGCTGCGCATCGAGGGACGTCTGGCTGATTTGATGGTTGAAAAAAGTTTGGATTTAGACGGTGCCAATGCGCGGCTGGATAGCGCTTTGGACCGGTTGGAACGTCAATTGCGCGAAACGCGCCAGCAATTGGGCACAGCGTCTGAATTGGAACTTAAGGTGCAACACTTATCCAAAGAGCGTTCTCGGCTTGCTGACGAGTTGGAAAAAACAACCGCCCGCGCCACCGATATCGAAAAATCTGCAAAACAAGTTTCACTGCGCATTATGGGCGCCATGGAAAAAGTGCAAATGGCACTAAATGGCGAGAGCGAGGCGTCGTAGATTTCAATGGCAGAGATTAGTGTTGAAATTGATGGGCGCAAATATCGCATGGCCTGCGAAGATGGTCAGGAAGCGCACGTACGCGATTTGGCCACGCGGTTTTCCAACTATGTGGAAGGTCTTAAGGGTGAATTCGGTGAAGCCGGGGACACACGCCTGACCGTGATGGCCGCGCTTACGGTGATGGATGATCTCAAAGCTGTGCAAGACGAGTTGGCCAGCGCAAAAGATGCGTTAGACCAGTTGGCGTTCAAATCGAACAAGTTGGTGGAAGAGCGCGACGCGCTGGAAGAAGATTTCGCCAAGCAGATCATTATGGTCTCTGAACGGGTGGAGCTATTGGCCGCCCAGCTTGAAAATGCATCTCAGCCGAAGACTGCATCGGTCGACGACCAAGGCTAAGTAGTTTTTTCTTTAAAACTGATCACTTTCGCACTATATGTGCACCTCGCTGCCCGGTTCGTGCCGGATATTTTGTATTCCCGGGGCCTTACCGATCCTTTAGGGAGCTGTCCCTGTTTAAGCTCGTGGGTTTTTACATACGGCGCCCACCTACTTTTGTAGGTTCCCAGGATCAAAAACATTCCGACGGCCAGGGCGGCACCTTCATTATTGTGGTTTAGAAAGACCAAGCGACTTGAGCGAAACAACTACAAACGCGGAACAAAAATCTCTTTTGCGCGAAAAAGCACATCAACGCCGCGCCGCTCTTTCTCCCGCATTTCGCAAAGAAGCCGCTATTGCCGCTGCCGAAACTTTTGCCGCCGCTGTGCCTATCAAAGAGGGTCAAGTGGTTTCCCTTTATTGGGCCATTCGCGACGAATTGGCGACAGAACCATTGCTGGTGCAGTTGATGGATGAGGGCCATCAGGTCTGTTTGCCAGTAGTGTTGGGACGAGATCAACCGCTAGAATTTCGACTTTGGCAGCCCGGGCAGCCATTGGCGCCATCCGGATTTGGCACGCTTGCCCCGCAATTGGGCGCGCCGGTTGTGACGCCTGATATTATGGTGTTGCCCATGCTTGGGTTCGACAAACATGGCAATCGGCTAGGATATGGCGCGGGTCATTATGACCGCTCAATTGACGGCATAGACAAACCTGTGATGCTTGTGGGCTATGCGTTTGCTGCGCAGGAACTTGATGCTATGCCAGCTGAGCCGCACGACAAACCATTGGATATGGTTGTCACCGAAGCGGGTGTTAAACGGCTTAGAAAAGAAGAGGCAGTTTCGTGAGAATTTTATTCTTGGGCGATGTGATGGGCCGCTGCGGCCGTGATGGCGTGCAGCGCTATCTGCCTCAATTGCGCCGCGACTATAATTTTGATTTTGTCATTGTGAACGGCGAAAACGCTTCGCATGGCCGTGGCATAACCGAAAAGCATTATCGCGAGTTACTGGACGCAGGCGCGGACGTGATCACCTTAGGCGATCATGCGTTTGACCAAAAAGAAACACTAAGCACCATTGCGCGCGAAGATACGATGTTGCGCCCAATCAATATGTCCGACGCCGCACCGGGGCGCGGCGCCATGATGTATGAAAGCCAAGGCGGGCAACGCGTATTGGTGATCAATGCGCTTGGGCGTGTGTTTATGAACCCGATTAACGACCCGTTCGCGGCGGTCGATGATGCGCTTAACGCTTGCCCGATGGGCGATGTGGCCGATGCGGCAATTGTTGATTTTCACGCTGAAGCAACGTCAGAAATGCAAGGCATGGGCCATTTTTGTGATGGCCGCGCGTCGCTTGTGGTCGGCACCCACACCCATATTCCAACCGCCGATCATCGGATATTGTCCGGCGGCACCGCCATAATGTCCGATGCGGGTATGTGCGGCGATTATGACAGCGTAATCGGCATGCAAGCCGAAGAACCAGTCAATCGTTTCGTCACCGGCATGCCCAAAGAACGCTTCACCCCCGCCGAAGGCAACCCCAGCGTGTGTGGCGTCGCCATTGAAACCGGCGCTGACGGCTTATGCACCTATGTGGCACCTTTACGGATTGGTGGCAGTATTTCTGAGGCTTTGCCTTTTTAGTTTTTCGCGCCGCCGTTGGGCGCGTCTGCGAAATATTGGAAGAGCCTTCGTATTCTAACGTTTTGGCCATTCCCACGCTTCGGGAGTAAGACCTTGAACGATTGTTTCTCCCGTGTCTTTTTCAAGGTGGTGTGTGACCATTTCGTCAGCGTTTAAAGCGTCGGCGAGGGCTTGATTGTGCGAAATAAGCAATATCTGACTTTCTTTGGAAACGATTGAAATTAAACGTGCGAGCGGTGGGATTAGGTCTGGATGCAGGCTCGTTTCAGGTTCATTCAAGACCATAAGACTGGGAGGGCGTGGTGTTAGAAGCGCTGCCACGAGCATCAGGTAGCGCAGCGTTCCGTCAGATAACTCCGAAGCAGTAAGTGGCCGCAATACGCCGCGCTGCCGCATGTTGAGTGTAAAGACACCTTCATTGATTGTTACCTCAACAACACTATTTGGAAACGCATCCAAAATCATTTCATCAAATGCATCTGCATCCCCGATTTCTCGGATGGTCTGAACCGCAGCGGCGAGGTCTGCGCCATCACTTGAAAGTACTGGCGTTCTAGTGCCTATTTGTTGTTTTCGCGCAGGTGCATCACGGTCGGTACGAAGCTGGTCATAAAAGCGCCAGTTTCGCATCCGGTCTCTTAGGTGTAGCAACTCCGGCGCGTTTCTTGGATCAGCTGCATGCGTCATCATGCTGTCAAATGGCAATAGGGAAGTGGTTGCCTGAGACCATGTTCCGTCTTTGGTGCGTATACGGACACCGGGGCCTCGCCGTTCTGCAAGAACGTTGTTTCGGCGTATCTTTTCGCCAATCCACACGGCTTCGGCTTTGATTTCTGGATCGTTGGCGAAAGCCGTGCGTTCTGGTGGCAGTCCAAGGTCTACCGCGTAACCATAATCTTTTGACGCGAAACCAAGTTTTAGTCCAACGCGATTGCGGCGGCTCGTCCCCGTGATTTCTACTTGGCCGGACTTCATTGCTCGAGAAATTGTCTCTGGCCCTGCCCAAATTGTGGAATTTAATCCCCCTTCCGACGCTAAAGAGGCGATTGCCCGGCCTTGGGAGACTTCGCCAAGTAATCTGAGTGAACGATATAGCGACGATTTGCCGGCACCGTTCGCGCCAGTAATAACCGTTAGAGGGGCTAGAGGCAGGATAAGGCTGCGAAGCGATCTATAGCCCGATATGGCAACGGTTAGTATCATAAATCTGTTTCTAAAGTGGCGAAGTAAGTTCGTAATTTATCATGTGGTGGACGTTATGTCTGCTTTGGAAAGAGGGATATTTTTTCGCTTGTTACGCCGTCAATTGTCCTCTTGAAGTTTGGTTTCTAGCGGATTGACGGTCAAACTTATCCCCGCTCTCTGACCTTGTGCGATGATGTTCTCACCTTTTCTTGAAACCGCTCAGGGCATTGACGAATGTCGGGCGGTGAGGGTTGTTGGTGTTGCGTTGGGGTTTCTCTTTCGTCATGCTCGGGCTTGACCCGAGCATCCATGTTGCGGTGCTGCGTGGTAAAGCCGCTGCAAAGCTAATGTTTCTTTGCCACTTGTCCGCTCATCATGGACCCTCGGCTCAAGCCCGAGGGTGACGATAGGAGAGTTGAGCTAACGGCGCCAATAGGTCCCGCATCAGCCTCTCGTGGTGTGAACGCCACTTAGTTGCCCAAGGATGACGGGAGAGTTTGTGGCCCGTGTTCTCTCCAAATTTGGTGTTTTGCACCAATTGGCGGGGGTGCCGGGGAAGCAGCCGAAAGGCTGCGACGGCGGCGCGTAAAGAGCATCCTTCAAAGAAAAGGGGATGGTTGAAAGGCAAGACGTTTGCCTTTCGCTTGAAAGTAAATGTCCAGTCTGACGCCGAAGGCAGATGTAAGTCATTAGTGGGTTGGTTCCCATTGAATCAGCAATGATCTGCAATCTGGAGCAGCAATGCTCAGAACCACGGATTGTGATGCATTTAAAGAGGATAGACGGGTGAGCACCTCGGGGCATTATCTTTTCAAGCAGCAAGCCATTTGCGCGAGGCGTTTTACGTCTCATTTTTTGAACTAACACAAGACGAGACCTAAAACGCCTCGCGCCCTGAACTTAAAAATGATAACTCGGTGAGCAAGGCTCAGCCGAGCTTTTGTGCTGGAAAATTCAAAATGGGGAAACAAGTATGGCCGACTATTACGTGATCGTGGACGTGCAGATTGATGATGCAGAAGAGTACAAGAAGTACATGGCGCTTGCGCGGCCATTGGCGGAAAGCCATGGTGGCGAGTATTTGGTGCGCGGCGGTGAATTTCAGGTCAAAGAAGGTACGTATTTCGCGCCACGTCGCCTAGTGCTCCTCAGGTTTCCCTCAAAGCAAGATTTTGATGCATTTTATGCAAGTGAGGAATATCAAAAAGCCCGCGATATTCGGCTGCCTGCTGGCGACATGGTGATGATTGGCGTTGAAGGATTTGAAGGGTAATATCATCACCAGAGGCATGGGTGAACTCTGAACGAAAGGATTGAAGCTGATGCGTCAGATTTGGATTTTTCTTGGTTTAACGTTTGCCTTTAGTTGGGGATTTTGGTGGCCCGAAGTTGTCGTGGTCAATGGCGGCACTTTGCCTTTCGGTTTGACGGACTATTTTGCGCAACCGGGAAGCCCTGCAGCATGGGGGCCGTTGATTGGTGCAGTTCTGTCGGCATTGATCGTTGGTGGCTGGGGCGCGGTTGGCGCTTTGTTGAAGCGTGGCATAATGGCTCGCTTTGCATGGGTCTATTACGCTGTAATTTTTTTGACGTTTCCGATTTTGATTGGTGGCGCGATGGCGTTGGCCATGATTATGGGCGAGGCGATGCCACAAAGCGAAGGGCTGCAAGACCCTGCAGTGCTGCCCATTGCATTTCTTTTCATTTTGTTTCTGGGTGGTCCGTTACAGGAGGAGTTTGGTTGGCGCGGGGTTTTGCTACCAAAACTACTTGAGCGGTTTGGGCCTTCGGCTTCAAGTATCATGGTTGGGTTGGTTTGGGGTCTGTGGCATTTGCCGCTGTTTTATTTGCCTAGCCAAGCATTTTATTACGAACGCCCAGTTTGGGGGTTGGTCCTATCCACCGTGTTGATTTCGTTCATTTTCACTTGGCTCTATCGGCGCACTGGGGGCTCGATTTGGGCAATGTTGCTTTTGCACACGATGTTCAACTTCACCCATTACGTGGTGCCGACATTGCAGAATGATCTGGCCGCAACAATACTCTGGGGCACCCAACTGGCGGCGGTAGCATGGATCGTTTGGGATTGGCGAAGAGAGAATGCGTGATAGTTGGATCGAGAATTCGATTTGCTTGATCCAGCGCAAAGTGTGGGCCATCACTCCCTTCTACAAACAAGCCAACGAAGGCTTTATTTTCGACTGGTGACGCAATATAAGGTGCGAAATCAGTTCAACTAACCATGAGGGATGACCGAAGACATGGCCGGCCATTCACAGTTTAAAAACATTATGCACCGCAAGGGACGCCAAGACAAAGTGCGTTCCAAGCTGTTTTCAAAGCTTTCAAAAGAAATCACCGTTGCTGCGAAAAGCGGCATGCCAGACCCAGATATGAACCCGCGTTTGCGCTTGGCTGTTCAAAACGCCAAATCGCAATCAATGCCAAAAGACAATATTGAGCGTGCAATCAAAAAAGCGGTTGGCGGTGAAGGCGATGCCTATGACGAAATCCGCTATGAGGGGTATGGTCCCGGCGGCGTTGCAGTTATCGTTGAAACGCTTACGGACAACAAAAACCGCACAGCTTCCACTGTGCGTTCGACCTTTTCAAAGAATGGCGGCGCTTTGGGTGAAACCGGCTCAGTTGGCTTTATGTTCGACCGTGTTGGCGAGATCTCTTATGACCCAGAAGCGGGTGATGCGGATAGCGTGATGGAAGCAGCGATTGAAGCCGGTGCTGAAGATTGCGAATCTGATGAGAACGGTCACACGATCATTTGCGCGTTTGAAGATTTGAACGATGTATCCACAGCGCTTGAAAAAGCATTGGGCGAACCAAAATCGGTGAACCCGATTTGGAAGCCACAAAACAATGTGCCTGTGGATGCGGATAAGGGCGCGACATTGATGAAGCTTATCGAAACGTTGGAAGACGATGATGATGTGCAGAACGTTTACGCCAATTTTGAAATGTCGGACGAGGTGATGGCGCAGCTTTCAGCTGGCGAGTAGCGCTTATCCGATAAGGAACGAAAATGATGTTGGGCCACTGGCTTGGAAAATTGAGGGAAATATTGCGGTTGTCGCGCGCGGAACGTGCGTTGACGCTAGCGATTTTCTTGCTGTTCCAGGCCATGTTGCCCAGCTATGCCAATGCGTTGTCCAATTGGTCTGGGGAAGACCGGTTGGTGCTATGTACATCGCATGGGCTAATCACCGTTGATACAAAAACGGGTGATGAAACCGTACTTGAGGGCGAGACCATGTGTCTCGTCGCTCAGTCTGCTGCAGCGGATTTGGCGCAAGCGCCGGCCCTGCCGCATTTCCAAGCGCCTCCGGGGGACGTTTCTCCTTTGGTCCCTGAAGGGTTGCTTGATCATCGGCGTGGTTTGCACCTTTCGCCACATGCGCCAAGGGCGCCTCCTGTATTGTCCTGAAAATTCCAATTCCTTCTAAGCGCATAATGCGCAATTCCAGATTTCAGGACCCCAAAAAATGAACAATTTTATCCTCGCGCTCGTGAGCGCTGTTATGCTTGTCGCTGGCACTTTTGCGGCGCAAGCCGATATGAAACACACATCGCCTATGGCAGGCGACATTCACATTGAAAATGCTTGGACTCGTGCCACACCAAATGGTGCGCCAGCAGGCGGCGCATTTGTTACTTTGACCAACAACGGCAAAATGGCTGATCGTTTGATCGGTGCGTCTTCTGATGTCGCGAAGGTTGTTGAAGTGCACGAAATGAGCATGGACAATGGCGTGATGAAAATGGCGCACCTCAAAGACGGTTTGGTGATTGAGCCGGGCGCTACAGTTGAATTGAAGCCAGGCAGCTTTCACCTAATGATGATTGGTTTGCACAAGGCGATCGCCAAGGGCGATATGGTGAAGATCATACTTGAGTTTGAACATGCTGGGCAAGTTGAAATGATGTTTCCTGCGGCTCAGTTGGGCGCGCCGGGCATGGATCACGCCAACCATTAATTGGCGACGCAGTCTTGCGTACAGAACAAGAACATGTTCAAAGAAGAGGTGCGGGAAACTGCACCTCTTTTTATTTGGCATAGCGATAGATGAGCAGTTCAACAATACGCATTTTGGGCATTGATCCGGGGCTCCGCAATACGGGCTGGGGCATAATCGATCAAATCGGCAACCGCCTGACCTATGTGGCGTCCGGCGTAGTGCAACCACCAATCAAGGATGATTTGCCGGTGCGCTTGCTTGGCTTGCACGAAGGCATCAAAGAATTAATCGCCAAACATAAGCCTGATGAAGCTGCAGTTGAAGAAACATTTGTCAATGCAGGGCCGCGCTCGGCACTGCTTTTGGGCCAAGCGCGGGGCGTGTGTTTGATGACCCCTTCGGCTTGCGGGCTGCGGGTTGGAGAATATTCCGCCAACAAGGTGAAAAAGTCAGTGGTTGGCGCAGGCCACGCGGACAAGAACCAAGTGCAATTGATGATCAATATTTTGCTGCCCACGGCAAAGTTTGAAAGCGCAGACGCGGCGGATGCTCTAGCGATTGCGATTACCCACGCGCACCATCGCGGCAGTTTAAACCAGAAGGCAAGTGCATAAATGATCGGCAAACTCAAAGGCCTTGTTGAGGCGCTCGAAGATGATAGCGTTCTGATTGATGTGAATGGGGTGTGCTATGTGGCCCATTGCTCTGGCCGCACCTTGGGTAATTTGCCTTCGATTGGCGAAGCAACAGAATTGTTTATAGAAACATATGTGCGCGAAGATCAGCTCAAGTTGTTTGGTTTCGGCACCCAGGCTGAAAAGCAATGGTTTTTGTTGCTGATGACGGTGCAAGGGGTTGGTGCGAAAGTGGCGCTGGCGATTTTGTCGACGCTGTCGGTTTCTGAGATTTCAAGTTCGATTGCTTTGCAAGATAAAGCCATGGTTGGCCGCGCACCAGGCGTTGGCCCTAAGGTGGCGCAGCGCATTGTCACCGAGCTTAAAGGCAAAGTACCTGCCCTGGGCGCGCTGGACCCAGGTGTTCAGGGCTTGCAAGAAGCTATTGGCGAAGGTGTGGCCACTTCAAACGTCGCCGATGCGGTTTCAGCGCTGATCAATTTGGGCTATTCGCAAATGCAAGCCTCTGGCGCATTGGCAAAAATCGTAGCCAAAGAAGGTGATGATGTTTCGACAGAAAAACTCATCCGCATGGGGCTGAAGGAGTTGAGTAGTTGAACAACGTTCTAAAATTTGATCCAGAAAAGAAGCGTAAGCCGGAGCCGGAACAACAAAAGCCGCAAAATGAGGCGGTGCGATTTGTATGGATCAGCGCCATTGTTGGGCCGTTGGGTAGCGCATTTTTGTTGATGGCTCTATTCGGCTTCTCTGACATTTGGGCGGCGATCACCAACCCTCTGGTTGGTGGCTATTGGGCGCAGGTGGGCAAGCTGTTTGGCTTTGCGATTATCCTCGGCGTTGGGGCCATCCCGTTCAGCCTTGGCGCATTGGTGCCTTATGCCATGGCGGTGGAAAAAGGCTTTGTCTTGTTGCAATCCATTTATGTGCGCCGCGCGGTGATCGCTGGCGGCATATATGGCGTAGTTGTGGTTTTGGCGATGAGCTATGTGGTGGCGTCGGGCCTTAGCGCATTTGGTTTGGGGCAAATGGCTGCTGGCGTTGCAATCGGAGGTGTCGCAGGCGTGATGGTATCGTTCTTCTGGGCTCATGTATGCTGGATTATTGGCGGTGAAAAACTGTCACCCAGAACCAATGATAATAGGTAGATAATGAAAGCCACCAATTGGTTCATAAAGATTTGTGACGAATGATTATGATCAAGCTAGTTGCGAAGGGGTCTCGAGGAAAGAACTTCCTGCTATTGTCAGTGGTACTATGGCCTGCCCTAGCAATCGGAATGTTTCTTTACTTCGCAAGCCAGCTGGGCGTTGTTACGAAGAGCAAACCACTGAGTTATCTGTGGGAAACACTAGAATTGACGCCGCTAGGCAGCTTTGTCTCGACGACAGCCGTACTTGTTATGCTGATGATGTTTCACGCAGCCACAATGTGGTTCGGAACAAAGGTGCTAGTTGGTAATGGGAGTATGGGGAGACAGACATATCTCTTTCTTTGTGGTGTTTCTGGGTATTCGGCGACACTGGTGGCGGCAGTTTACATGCTTGCATGCTTTCCTCCCCCTGAATTGGCAAACATACCGTGGTTTGCTTATCTACTGTTAGGAGCACAGGCCCTGCTATACCCGTTGCTGTTTTCTATGCCTATGTCACTATTTTCCGCCATGTTTCTCTGGGACGGCGTGGGTCGTTTCACACTATTGGATAAGGTTTCTACTCAATGACTGACATAACCGACAGCAATATTGGTCGTGATGGTGAGATTGATGTCAGTCTGCGCCCGTCCTTGTTTGACGATTTTGTGGGCCAAGAAAAGGCGCGCGAAAACCTGCAAGTTTTCATTGATGCGGCGAAGAAGCGTGGATCGGCGCTTGACCATGTTTTGTTTGTTGGCCCGCCGGGCTTGGGCAAAACAACCTTGGCGCAAATTGTTGCTAAAGAGTTGGGCGTTGGCTTCCGCGCAACTTCTGGCCCTGTGATCACCAAGGCAGGTGATTTGGCGGCATTGCTGACCAATCTTGAAGAGCGCGATGTGCTGTTCATTGATGAAATTCACCGCCTCAACCCGCAGGTTGAAGAAGTGCTCTATCCAGCGATGGAGGACTTTCAGCTCGATTTGATTATCGGTGAGGGCCCGGCGGCGCGCTCGGTGCGGATTGATTTGGCCAAGTTTACCTTGGTGGCGGCAACGACGCGGGCTGGTTTGTTGACCACGCCATTGCGCGACCGTTTTGGTATCCCGGTGCGGTTGCAATTTTATACGCCAGAAGAGTTGGTGAAAATTGTTCGGCGTGGCGCGCGGTTGATGGGCGTTGGCATGAGCGATGATGGTGCGATGGAAATCGCTCGACGTTCACGGGGCACTCCACGTATTGCCGGGCGCTTGTTGCGCCGAGTTGCTGACTTTGCGCAAGTGGACGACGTGGCCGAAATCAATAAGGCGGTGGCGGATAAGGCGCTTGGGCGCTTGGATGTGGACAATAAAGGGCTCGATCAAGTTGATCGGCGCTATTTAGGTACCATTGCTACAAATTATGGTGGCGGGCCGGTTGGCATTGAAACCATTGCGGCTGCCTTGTCTGAACCACGAGATGCGGTGGAAGAGATCATTGAGCCATATTTGATCCAACAAGGATTTATTCAACGCACACCGCGTGGGCGGATGCTGACGGCTATGGCATTTCAACATATGGGAATGGGTGTGCCGCAAGGATTTTTGGGTGTGCAAGCCAGCTTGTTTGAAGAAGAGGCGGGCGAAGAATAGCGGCCTGATTTGCGCCGTAATCTTGAAACAAGTTGAGTGCTTTTGGAGCACTTTGGTTTGGTCTCACGTCGCACATTTTTAAAGCTTTTTGGTGCCGCGTTAGTCGGTGGCGTCGGTGTTGTTGCTTATGCCTTTGGTTTGGAGCCGCTGGTGCGTCTCAGCATTACAAAGAACCAAGTTAAAACGCCAAAATGGCGTTATGGCCCGCCGCTTCGAATTGCTGCTTTAGCAGATTTTCATGCATGTGAGCCGTGGATGAATGCGCACCGTGTGCGGCAAATCGTTGCGAAAACCAATGCGCTGAAACCGGATGTAATTTTGCTACTTGGCGATTACCTCTCTGGCATGCGCATGGTGTTTCGCAGCCTGCCTAATGATGAATTGGCGGCGGCGCTTTCGCACCTTTCCGCGCCGCTTGGCGTACATGCTATCCTTGGAAATCACGATTGGTGGGAAGACGAAGCAGCGCAGCTTCGTGGCGGTGGCCCTACGGCCATTGGTGATGCGATGAAAAAGGTCGGGATATCAGTCTTTGAAAATGATGTGTTGCGGTTGGAAAAGGCTGGGCAGCCGTTTTGGCTTGCTGGTCTTGCTGATCAATGGGCGCTGTTTCCGAACAAAGGTTTGACGCGAGGTCGTCATGTTGGCTTAGACGACTTGGATGGCACGCTTGAACAGATTGACGATGATGCACCCGTGATTTTGATGGCGCATGAACCAGATATTTTTCCACGTGTGCCTGACCGTGTGGCATTAACTTTGAGCGGGCATACGCATGGCGGCCAAATCAGGCTAGGGGGGTACTCGCCGGTGGTTCCGTCAAAGTATGGCAACAAATACGCATATGGTCATATCCAAGAAAATGGCCGCGACCTCCTTGTTTCGGGTGGCTTGGGATGTTCTATGATACCGGTGCGATTTGGCGTGCCACCTGAAATAAACCTAATCGAAATATCCTGACTTAAAGAATTTGGACAATTGAATGAGCAATCTCACCTTTGATGAAGGCATTAACCGCGTAAATGTGCGCACGGCGGGGATTATCCGGCGTGATGGCCATGTGCTGGTGGTGCGCGAAGATGATGATGATTTTGTGTGTTTGCCAGGTGGGCGTGTGCAGCGCGGCGAAAGTTCGTTGGCCGCCATTCATCGCGAGATGATGGAAGAGTTAAACGCTGAAATTGAGGCGCCGCAGCTGAAATATGTGATTGAGAATTTCTTCTGGCGATATGGCAAAAGGTTTCACGAATTTGCCTTTTATTATGAAGTAGAACCACCAGCCCATGTGCCATTCGTAATTGATGGTGTTTGTCAAAAAGGCGAGGATGACGGCAAAGAGCTGAGCTTTGAGTGGGTGCCGTTTTCGGCCAATCATTTATGCCGGGTGAACTTGCATCCCATCGCTATGCGGACGCGTATTCTATCGCTACCTGAAGCATTTGAGCATCACACTGTGGTTGATCCGGAATATTGAGATTATGGGCATAGATTTAAGTTTTAAGTCTCCCGGCGCGCGGTTTAACGTGCGCTGCGCAGCGATCATCAAGCATGAAGGGCATATCCTTTGTGACAATGAGCGAGGGGTTGATTTTAGCTTTCTGCCCGGCGGCCGGATCAAGCGCGGCGAACTAAGCGCCGATGCGCTACAGCGTGAATTGTCTGAAGAATTGAATGCAGAAATTGTGGTGCGAAAACCTCTCATTGTAGCTGAGAGTTTCTTTTCGCTTGGGTCTGAGCGGTTCCACGAATTGGCGTTTTATTTTGAAGTTTCGCGGCCGAAAAACATCCCATTTGTCTTGGACAAAGACTGTCATCGACACGATGAGGGGGATAGTTCGTTTTTCTTTCGCTGGGTGGAAACATCGCCAGATGCGATGGCACAAGTTGACTTAAAACCGGGGCCTTTGCACAAGCATTTTGTTGACCTGCCAAAAGCGCCGCTGCATGTTATCCTAGAAGAATAGATTTGAGGTTTTGGGAGGAACATATGAAAAAGCTACTGTTGATTTTGGCATTGATATCGGGGTTTGCGCCAGCTGCAGCGACTGCGCAAGAAATGCCAGATGTGTCGATGTTTAAAATGATGCTTGAGGGCAACAAGAATTCTGGCTGGGTTTCATTCCGCGAATATGATGGACATCAATGGGTTTATTTCAGCGCGCTTGTGACCTTGCGTTGTCGGTTGAAAGAGGTGCGCTATTCGATCAATTCTGATGCCTTGGATGAGCAGTTTGATATGGTGCCGTGTATTCCGGCACTTCCTTTCGCATTGCCAAGTGATGCGCCCTGGGACGCAACGCTTATTCGGCTAGCGCCGCAAACGGCCAAAACGCTGACGGTTCAAGTGGTGTTTGATGACGATACGGAAAGTGAGATCGTCACTTTTGCGCCTTGTGAAGGCGTGGGCGATATGACTTGCGCAAGGGTTGTCAATTAGCGTGAACAATCAAGATTTTCAATTTGGTGGGCAACTCACCAGCGACGGGGGACATTTGTTCCCCGTGCGCATTTATTATGAAGACACAGACTTCACCGGCAATGTTTATCACGCAGCCTATTTGAAGTTTTTTGAACGGGCGCGCACTGAATTTTTGCGGGCGCGCAATGTGGATCATCAGACTTTGTTGGCTGAAGATGGTGTTGCGTTTGCGGTGCGCTCGATCAATATCGATTATGAAAAAGCAGCGCGGATTGATGATGTGTTGGAAGTCAGCACATCAGTTAAAGAATTGCGCGGGCCGAAATTGATATTAGAACAAGAGTTGCGGCGAGATATCGAGGTGATTACTCGTGCGCAAGTTGTGGTGGTGACCATCAAGCCAGACGGGCGGCCTACGCGTATGCCGCAGCGGTTGCGAAAAGCGTTCGAATAGCAAGATTGTTCATCTACAATTCAGCAAGAGTTCATTAACCCTAAAATTACCGGATCAGCCTATGGATCGGCGATCTAGATTTTCTGGGGCTTTTTGGCTATTGCGCTCTTAAATTTGACAAAATTGCGCGTCATGTCGGGTGCTAAGCTGGTTGGAAAAGCGAAATGGCCCGTGGGCGGCATTTTAGGGGAAGATAAATGGAAGTAGAACTTACCAGTGCGGCCGCAGAAGTGGACTTTTCACTGTTTGCGCTGTTTTGGGCTGCTGATTGGGTTGTAAAAGCGGTCATGATTGGCTTGCTGGTTGCCTCAGTTTGGAGCTGGGCAATCATTGTCGACAAGACCATGCTTTATGGCCGCTCGCGCCGCGCGATGAACAAGTTTGAGAAAAACTTTTGGTCCGGGCAAAGCCTTGAAGAGCTTTATCAGCAACTCAGCGACACCGAAACACGCGGCATGGCCTCAGTATTTGTTGCGGCGATGAAAGAATGGAAGCGCAGCCACGAGCAGGGCGCATCTTCTTACATTGGCGTGCAGCAACGTTTGGACAAGGTCTTGGACCTCACCATTGGCCGCGAAAGCGATAAGCTTGAAGCACGTCTGACCTTTTTGGCAACAGTTGGTTCTGCGGCTCCGTTTGTTGGTTTGTTCGGTACGGTTTGGGGCATCATGAATTCGTTCCAATCAATCGCAGCTTCAAAAAGTACCAACCTTGCGGTTGTGGCGCCTGGTATTGCCGAAGCCTTGTTTGCGACAGCGCTTGGCCTATTGGCGGCGATCCCTGCGGTTATTGCCTACAACAAGCTTTCAAGTGATGCGAACAAGTTGAACGCGCGGCTTGAAGGGTTTGCTGATGAGTTCTCTGCCATTTTGACCCGTCAACTTGAAAGCCGAGGTCAGTAATGGGGATGAGCGTAGGCGGACGCGGCGGCGGTCGACGTCGCGGACGACGCGGCAAGAGCCAACCGATGAGCGAAATCAACGTTACGCCATTGGTGGACGTGATGTTGGTATTGTTGATTGTTTTTATGGTGGCGGCGCCGCTGCTTACTGTTGGTGTGCCGATTGACCTGCCTGAAAGCCAAGCCAAATCTCTGAACACAGAAAGCAAGCCGATCACCGTTTCTGTGACCTCGGAAGGCGATGTCTATGTAGGTGAGAACAAAGTTGACCCGGCTGATCTGATCACAACCATTGAGGCGCAAGCGCCAAACGGCACTGAAGAGCGGATTTATGTTCGTGGCGACACGGTGGCTGACTATGGTTCCGTCATGAAGATCATGGGGCAATTGTCGGGTGCTGGTTTTACCAAAATCGGCCTGATCACCGAGCAAGAGCAATAGCCACATGCGGATCGGTCTAGGCATTTCAGTTGTATCACATGCGGCGCTTTTGGCCGTCGGGCTGATGTCGCTCGGCGGGCCGGAGCCGTTTGATCCAACTGAAATTGAAGCGATACCGATTGAATTGGTGCCGATTGATAGCATTTCAAACGTACGGTTTGGCTCGCTCGATAGCAACGTGATTGAAACCGAAGCGCCTTCGGCGGTGGATGCGGAAAAGCCTGCAGAAATTGCTGAGCCAACGGGCAATACGGAAGAAAACCAGCCAACGCCTGAAGAAACAGAAAACGTTACCCCTGCGCCCACCGATCAAACCGCGCCAGAGCCCCAGCCAGAGCCAGTGGTGGAGCCAACGCCGGTTGAAACAATACCAGAGCGGCCGCAGCCAGAAGTTACACCCGAGCCTGAACCAACGCCGCCAACACCACCTGCGCCAGCCCCGCAGCCTGAGCCAGAACCTGTTGTGGAGCCAACGCCAGCAACGCCTGATCCAATTCAAGAAGTAATCGCTGCAAATGACACGGCAGCGGAGCCTGAGGTGCAAGCACCTATGCCGCCGACATTGACTGCTGCGCTTGACCGAGCGCGGTCGCAGGCTGCGCCTAAACCTGCACAAAGTTCAAAGACCACCGACAATACGGAAAAAGCGGATAAGATTTCCGATATCATCAACAAAGAAGACAGCCGCGGCGCGACAACGGGCAGCGGCGGCACCAAGACCGCAGGCAAGACAACAGGAACGTCAGCGCGTTTGAGCCAATCGGAAAAAGCGGCACTCGCTGCGAAAATGCGCGAATGCTTCTTCCCGCCACTTTCGGCACGGAATGCTGATGGTCTGTTTGTGCGTTTGCTGATCGATATGAACCGCGACGGATCTGTCGCGGGTACACCGCAGGTTTTGGAGATTTCTATTCAGAACAGTGTTGGTGTGGCCACAGCAAGCGCGGCGCAACGCGCAGTGCGCAAATGTGCGCCTTACAATGACATTCTCAAGCCTGAGAGTTTTGATGAATGGCGGCAAATTGAAGTTAAATTTGATCCCAAAGACGCGCTTTAGTAGTGTTTGTTTTGGGTAGAGTTATTGTTAGGGAAACCCATGATTGATTTGACGAGACGACAAGCGATAAAACTGGGCATGGCCGGTGCTGGCGTTGCCGCATTTACTTCGCCCGCGAGCGCGTTGGTGAAAATCGTTGTGTCTGGCGGGGACTTTGAACCCTTGCCGATTGGCATTCCAACTTTCTCATCTGCCGACCCACAACTGGCAGCTGAGATAACTTCAATCATTGTCGCGGATTTGAAACGCTCTGGCTTGTTTGCCCCAATTGCTGAAAGCGCAATGCCGCTTAAACAAGGTGATGTGAACGCAAGCCCAGAATTTGGGGCTTGGCGTAATGCCAAAGCTGATGCCCTTGTAATGGGCAGCGTTAACCAGGTTGGTGGGCAGATTCGGGCCGATGTTCGGCTTTGGGACGTCATTGACGGCGCACAAGTTTTTGGTGAGAGCTTCGCAGCGGACCGGAAAACCATTCGCCGTGTTGCGCACATTGTGGCTGATGCGATCTATCAGAAGCTCACAGGTGAAGCGGGATATTTTGATACGCGCATTGTTTATGTAGCGGAAAGCGGTCCAAAGGCTAATCGTGTCAAACGGCTTGCGATCATGGATCAGGACGGTGCAAATGTTCAATATTTGACGCGTGGCGATAGCATTGTGCTGACGCCGCGCTATTCACCGCAAGGCAATTTGCTTTCCTATATGAACTTTGCTGGCGATGTGCCGCAAATTTATTTGCTCGATCTCAATACAGGACGCCAGCAACGGGTAGCAGATTTTGGCAAAATGACATTGTCTCCACGCTTTTCACCCGACGGACAGAATTTGGCGTTTAGCGTCACTAGCGGGGCAAACACAAATATTTACATGATGAATTTGCAGGCGCGTAAGCCAGCAGCTTTGACCAGTGGCGCTGCCATTGACACTGGGCCGAGCTTCTCGCCGGATGGCGCGCGTATTGCATTTGAATCTGATCGCGGTGGGTCGCAACAGATTTATGTAATGAGTGCTGGCGGTGGCGGTGCGCAACGTATTAGTTTTGGCGAAGGGCGGTATTCAACGCCTGTGTGGTCGCCAAAAGGGGATCTGATTGCCTTCACCAAGCAAAATGAAGGTCAGTTTCATATTGGCACGATGAAGCCGGATGGCTCTGGCGAACGCATTCTTTCTTCAAGCTATTTGATGGAAGGGCCGACCTGGGCGCCAAACGGCCGTGTGATCATGTTCTTTAAGGACCCAGGTGGCGATAGCGGCCCGCAACTCTATACGATAGATATTTGGGGCCGTAACGAATTGCGCATTCCAACAGAGACCTTTGCGTCAGACCCGACGTGGTCGCCCTTGTTGAGCTAGAACATAGTCACAAAATTGTGCGTACTTGATTGTCAAACAGTGGCTCCCTAGCTTCTTCGCTATCCTTCAAATCTGAGGGACGAAAGAAGTGAAGGTGCTACGCCATGCCAAAAATTGTCAGTTTTGAGAAGCTGTTGGACCAGCTAAAGCCCAGCCCCAAAATGCCGGCGGTGTTTTTAGGCCATGGCAATCCAATGTATGCAATAACAGACAATGAGTTTGCGGCGAATTGGCGTAAGTTGGGTGATCGATTGCCGACGCCGCAGGCAATTCTTTGTGTTTCAGCACATTGGGAAACGCGTGACACCACCCTTGTGCAGGTGACAGGGCAACCAAGAACGATCCACGATTTTTATGGGTTTCCGCAAGAACTGTTCGATGTTCAATATGCTGCGAGCGGCGCGCCGGACGTGGCGCGCAATGCGGCAGCGTTATTGAAGGACCATGCAGCCCACGAGACCATGGAGTGGGGATTGGACCATGGTGCGTGGTCGGTTTTGCGGCATCTATTTCCCAAAGCCGATGTGCCCGTTTTTCAGCTCTCCATCAATATGAGCATGAGTTTGATTGAACAATATGAACTGGCGCAACAGCTTCAGCCCTTGCGCGAACAAGGTGTGCTGATATTAGGTTCCGGCAATGTGGTGCACAATTTGCGCAAGATTCGGCAAGATGGCGAGCATCATGATTGGGCGCTTGAGTTCGATCAGTTGGTCGCAGACAAGCTCGAAAAAGGGGACCACAACAGCTTGAAGCGGTTGCAGTCACAAAATGGTTTGTTTCGACTGGCGCACCCGACCTCTGAGCACTTTGCACCAACGATATATGTTGCTGCAGTGACGCAAAAAGACGATCAGCTTTCGTTCTTTAACGATCAGATCGACATGGGCAGTTTGTCTATGCGTTCATTTGTTTATTTCTAAAATTTGGCAATTCGCCGTGTTTGGCGCATTATTAGCCATATTGTAGCCCGATTAGCGGCGCATTAACCTTCTTTGAGAACCCGGTTTTAAGATAACGGGGGGTAAAGATTGGCGTTAGAATTTTCCCTATTTTGGAGCAAAGACCATGCAAATGGGTCATAAAATCACAAGCCTTATGAAAGGCATTTTGATTGTTGCGCTCGTTGCGGTTGTGGCAGCTTGTGCGCGTACACCAAACGGTGGTGTTGGCAATCTAGGACCAGGGCAAGCGGCGCCTGGCACACAACAAGAGTTTTTGGTGTCAGTTGGTGACCGTGTGTTCTTTACAACGGATAGTTCTGTGTTGACTGACGAAGCCAAGGTGACATTGGACAAGCAAGCCACTTGGTTGGCGCGCTATCCAAAATATCGGGTGATGATTGAAGGTCACGCTGACGAACGCGGCACACGTGAATACAACATTGCGTTGGGCGCACGTCGTGGATCGGCTGTTGTGAATTACTTGGTAAGCCGAGGCGTTAACTCGAACCGGATCACCACAAAGTCGTTTGGTAAAGAACGTCCTGTTGCGGTTTGTAACGACATTTCATGTTGGTCGCAAAACCGCCGCGCGGTAACTGTGTTGCTGCCGTAACTGGCAATTGAAAATCCTCTACTGGAGGCGGGCGCCGGGTATCGCAATGCGAGCCCGGCGTTTTTTTGTCGTAATTTTGTTTTACCTCGGTGTCCAATAGACATTAAAAGAGATTGGGCTGCGCTTTTGCGCATCCACAATTGAGTTTGGCGAGGAGTAGCCATGAGAGACAAAAACACTTTGCGATTGCGACTAGCGTTGATGGCTGGCGGTGCGATTGTTGCGGGGATGGTCAGTGTTTCGGCATTTGCCGGTATGTCAGACCCCAATTCAGTCAGTTCACGCATCGATGCGTTGACCCTACAATCAAATCAACTAAGCCAGCAGCTTTTTGAAATGCAATCTGGCTTGGGAAATGGGGCTAATATTACGCCGCCTCAGCCGATCAAAATGGCGCATAGCAGTCAAACCGGCGCGATCAATGTTCGGCTGGATCAGATTGAAAACCAAATGCGGGTTCTCAATGGTCAAGTGGAGGGATTGCAATTCCAAATCACCCAAATGCAAACGCTTCTCGAGCGTATGCAAGAGGATTATGAATTCCGTTTTCAAGAACTGGAAGGCGGTTCTTTGGGAAAAACTAGTGCGGCACCTCAACCAGACAGCGCGACGCCGTCTGAGAGGCTGCCGCAGACCCAAACCGATAATGCACAAACCAGCGATGAAACGCTGCAATCAACTGTAAACACATTGGGTACTTTGAGCGTGGACCAAAATGGTCAACCGCTTGATCTCAATTTCAACCCGGGCACCACCCTTTCTGAAGCAGATGGTGATGCGCAATATGAAGCGGGATATGAGGCGATCGTGCGTGGCGACTATTTGTTTGCCCAAGACCAATTCTCTCAGTTTGTTGCGCTTTACCCAAGCCACCCCAATGCAGCTGATGCGCACCATTGGCTGGGCGAAGCTTTGATGCAAAATGGGGAAACAGAAGAAGCAGCGGAAGTCTTCTTGGAAGGTTACGAGCGTTTCCCAACTGCTGCGCGCGCGCCAGACATGGTGCTAAAACTTGGCATTGTGTTGGCCAAAAACGGTGAACGCGAAACAGCTTGCCGCACCTTTGTTGAGGTTTTGCGCAAGTTCCCTGAATTGCCGAAGTCTTTCAAAACACGCGTGCAAAAGGAACAAAGACAGTCGCAATGCTAGATGGCCCGCTCTCCGACTTGCCTTTGGAGGACCCAGATCGACTAAATCTGTTGTTTGCGCCGGTGCAGGGCGAAAGACAATTGGGGCTGGCGGTTTCAGGCGGCGTTGATAGCCTTTCTTTGATGATGCTCGCAGCGCGTTGGACCGCGCTACATGAAACACCGCCTCAGGTTCGTGTTTTCACAGTGAACCACGGCTTGCGCAAAGAAGCTAAATCCGAAACAGAATTTGTTGCGTCACTTGCCGCTGAGCTTGGTTTCGAAGTTGATATTCTTGAAGGTGAAATCAAAGATCCAGAAAGCCGTTTGCAAGAGAAAGCGCGTGCCCTGCGCTATCAGCTAATTGGTGAAGCGATGGACGAGCAGGGGATAACCTGCTTGTTGACCGGCCATCATTGTGACGATCAGGCTGAAACGGTTTTGATGCGGCTGGCCAAAGGCAGTGGGGTCGGTGGGCTCGGCGGTATGTCAAAGATTAGCGTACGCCAAGGTTTATTTGTGTTCCGGCCCTTCTTGGAAGTTAGGCGCAGCGAGTTGGAAGAGTTCATTGACCGGCAAGAGACGAGCGCGGTTGATGATCCGTCGAACCAAAACAAGAAATTTGAGCGCGTGCGATGGCGCCAGTTTATGCCGCAACTCAACAAGGCTGGCCTGAGCAGCGAAATGATTGGTTTGTCGGCTATGCGACTTCGACGTGCAGACCAAGCGCTTAACGAACTAACTGAACGCATCTATGACGACTTGTTTGTCATTGATCCATTTGGCTGCTTGTTTTTTGACTTGGCAGAGTTGAGCAAGCAGCCGGCTGAAATTGCCATTCGTTTGCTGGCGCGTGCGTTGGATGATGCTGGCGGGGATGGTCAAGCGCCGACATTGTTGCAAGTCGAGGCGCTATTCGATCACCTGCAGTCGGGGGTATTTGCATTCAAAGGGCTTACGCTTGGTGGATGCGGTATCAAAGAGAAGGATGGCATTGGCCAGATATTTCGCGAAGCTGGACGATTGGGTGAAGCAACAATAAATGTTGATCCTGGGCGATCGGTGCGATGGGATAGTCGTTTTCAGATTATTGCCGCACAGGATCTAACATCACCGCTTTGTGTTGTGCCTGCGATTGATATGACGCGCAATATGTTGGACAATATCTTGCCCGGCTTGCCTTATGTACCCATGCAAGCTGTGCATTCAGCGCCACTCGTGTTTGTTGAAGATCAGATCATGGCGCTTGGAGAACATGTTTTGGCCGAGGGTGTCGATGTGTTTCGAAGTTTTGGTCCAAATGCGCTGATCTAACGTTAACACATTTAATGTTAGTTTTGATCAACGAATTGTAATGTGAAGTGAGGTGAAACGCCCCTTGTATCTTAAGGGGTTGGTGCCTACATTCGCGATAACTCTTATCCAAATAGGTTTCGCGCACGCGCGGGACAAAAATCCAAGGCAGGATTAATGAACGGCAATTTTAGAAACTTCGCCATTTGGATCGTGATATTGGTCCTATTGCTGGGCCTGTTTCAGGTCTTTAACACCTCAACTCAAACAGCCAGCGTAGGTAAACGTACCTATTCTGAATTTGTTGCTGAGGTTGATGCTGGCAATGTCAACTCGGTGGTCATCACCGACAATACGCTACGCGGCACACTGAAAAGTGGCGGCACATTTGAAACCAGCTTACCGCAAGGGGTTGATGTTGTGTCGCGCCTTGAAGCACGTGGCGTTGATATTGAAGCGCGTGAGGCTGAATCGAGCCCCTTCTGGACGATATTGTTGTCCTCATGGTTGCCATTTATCGTGATCATTGCTGTTTGGTTCTTCTTCATTCGGCAGATGCAGGGTGGCGGCAAAGGCGGTGCGATGGGCTTCGGCAAATCGCGAGCAAAGCTTTTGACCGAAGCATCTGGCAAAATCACATTTGAAGATGTGGCTGGCGTTGACGAAGCGAAGCAAGACCTTGAAGAGATCGTTGAATACTTGCGCGATCCGGGCAAGTTCCAGCGATTGGGCGGTAAAATTCCGCGTGGCGTTTTGTTGGTGGGCCCTCCAGGTACAGGTAAAACTTTGCTCGCACGCTCAGTCGCCGGTGAAGCCAATGTGCCGTTTTTTACCATTTCAGGTTCTGACTTTGTTGAGATGTTTGTTGGTGTGGGCGCAAGCCGTGTGCGCGACATGTTCGAACAGGCCAAGAAGAATTCGCCTTGTATCATCTTTATTGACGAGATTGATGCGGTGGGCCGCTCACGCGGTGCCGGCATTGGCGGTGGCAATGATGAGCGCGAACAAACATTGAACCAGTTGCTGGTTGAAATGGATGGTTTTGAAGAAAACGAAAGCATCATTTTGATTGCTGCAACCAACCGTCCTGACGTTCTGGACCCTGCGCTATTGCGTCCAGGCCGTTTTGACCGTCAGGTTGTGGTGCCTAACCCAGATGTGGGCGGTCGCGAGAAGATTTTGAAAGTTCACGTACGCAAAGTGCCATTGGCGCCAGATGTGGACTTGAAAATTCTTGCGCGCGGTACGCCGGGCTTTTCCGGTGCTGAGTTGATGAATTTGGTAAACGAGAGCGCATTGTTGGCTGCGCGTCGCAATAAGCGTTTTGTGACGATGTCTGAGTTTGAGGACGCCAAAGACAAGATCATGATGGGCGCTGAGCGTCGCACCATGGCGATGAAGGAGGACGAGAAAAAGAATACTGCCTATCACGAGGCTGGTCACGCGTTGATCTCCTTGTTGATGCCAGACGTTCTTGATCCGATCCACAAAGCAACAATCATTCCGCGTGGTCGTGCATTGGGCATGGTGATGAGCCTGCCTGAGTCTGATCAATATTCTTTCTCGAAAGAGAAAGCGTTGGCCCAACTGGTTATGGCTTTTGGTGGTCGTGAAGCGGAAATCCACAAGTTTGGCCCGATCAAAGTGACCTCTGGAGCAGCTGGCGATATTCAGGGCGCAACCAAATTGGCCACTTCAATGGTGACCGAATGGGGCATGAGCGACAAGCTTGGTCGCGTGCTTTTGAAGTCTGATCCAAACGGGTTCTATGGTGCTGCAAGCGCAGAGATTTCGGATGATACTGCGCGCCTGATCGATGAAGAAGTGCGCAGCCTAATTGAAGAGGCTGAAACCAAAGCGCGCAAGATGATCAAAGACAATGAGGATTTGTTTGAAAACATCGCGCAATCTCTGCTTGAGTTTGAAACGCTTACGGGCGACGAACTCCGCGCATTGATGGAAGGCAAGCGTCCTGATCGTAAAGATGATGATGATGCGGATAAGCCTAAAATCTCTGCCGTGCCTAAAGCAGGTAAATCTGCACCGAAGAAAAAGGGTGATGATTTAGCTGGTGGCGATGCAGAGCCACAGCCTGAAGGCTAATTTAGCCTCAACAAGTATTCAAAGGGCTGTCTTAACAGACGGCCCTTTTTGATTCATACTATGCGCCTGCTTTGAAAGGTTCCTGAGATGCCAAGTTTTGAAATATTGCTCGCTTTTTTCATTACAACGTCGCTGTTTGCCTACATGCCGGGTCCTGCCATGATTTATGTGTCGGCTCAAACGTTGGCACGAGGAAAGCAGGCTGGTTTGACGGCGTCGCTAGGCGTTCATTTGGGTGGCTATTTTCACGTTATTGCGGCCGCTTTTGGCTTGGCCGCATTGTTGGCGCTGGTGCCACAGGTTTATTTTGTAATCAAGCTTGCGGGTGCGCTCTACCTTATCTTTCTTGGCGTAATGATGATCAAAAATCGTCATGAGAAAATGGAGCAAGTCGAGGGTAAGCAAAAAGACGCAAGGCAAGCATTTGTTGAGAGCATTATTGTTGAGGTTTTGAACCCCAAAACAGCCATCTTTTTTGTGGCGTTTTTGCCGCAATTTGTGGATGTAGCCGCTGCTTGGCCGGTTTGGGTGCAAATGGTGGTGCTGGGCACAATCGTGAATCTATTGTTCTCTTCCGCTGATCTTTTTTGTGTCGTTTTCGCCAGTGTGATGGTGAAGCGTTTGCGTCAATCAAACACTGGTGCGAAATGGGCAAAGATGGCAGGCGGATCGTTTTTGGTGATGCTGGGTGGCAAGCTGGCAATGGATCGTTAATCTAACACTCAGTTTTTACCCTGTGTCATCATGAGAATGCTCGAAATTGGCCATATTTTAGGTATTGTTTGGTCTATATAGAAGGCAATGGCGTCGCGCTTGTGCGTCGATTTCGTCAATTCGGGGACAAAATGACAAAGAAGTATTTCGGGACCGATGGTATTCGCGGCCTGGCCAACGGCCACAAGCTTACCTCTGAACTCGCATTGAAGGTTGGGCAGGCGGCTGGTCTCATCTTTCAACAAGGCAACCACCGCCATCGCGTGGTTATCGGCAAGGATACGCGCCGGTCTGGCTATATGATCGAATACGCGTTGACTGCCGGGTTTAACTCGGTGGGCATGGATGTGTTTTTGCTCGGTCCGATGCCAACCCCTGCTGTTGCGATGCTGACACGATCATTGCGCGCGGATTTGGGCGTGATGATATCCGCGTCACATAATCCGTATGATGATAATGGTATTAAGCTTTTTCAGCCGGACGGGTTTAAACTCACCGATGAAATGGAAGCCCAAATTGAAGAGCTTCTGAACAGCGAATTGGCCGATGAACTGGTGCGTGGACGTGAAATTGGTCGGGCGCACCGGATCGAAGAAGCGCGTGGTCGGTATTCTGAATATGCGAAACGCACATTGCCGCGACTCACTGAGTTTAACGGTTTGCGCGTTGTTGTGGATTGCGCCAATGGGGCTGCCTACAAGTCTGCACCTGAGGTGCTTTGGGAGCTTGGCGCGGACGTGATAACCATTGGTGTGTCGCCAGACGGCTACAATATCAATGAAGGCTGTGGGTCTACTGCGCCGCATCTTCTGCAACAAAAAGTGCGCGAAACGCGCGCCGACATAGGCATTGCCTTGGATGGTGATGCTGATCGTGTGGTACTTGTTGATGAAAAAGGCGACATCGTTGATGGCGATCAGCTGATGGCTGCGCTTGGTACATTTTGGAAAGATCAAGGCAAGTTGACCGGCGGCGGTGTGGTGGCGACGGTGATGTCCAATCTAGGGTTGGAACGATATCTGCAAGGTCAGGACTTAACGCTTGAACGCACGAAAGTGGGTGACCGCTATGTGCTTGAGCGCATGCGTGAAGGCGGCTTCAATGTGGGTGGCGAGCAATCGGGCCACATTATTCTAAGTGACCATACAACAACAGGCGATGGTTTGGTGTCCGCGCTGCAAATCATGGCGTTGGTGCAGCAAAAAAACAAACCAGTTTCTGAAGTCTGTCAATTGTTTGAAACTGTGCCACAACTGCTGACCAATGTGCGGTATGAAAGCGGCAAGCCACTTGAAGATGAGCGCGTGAAAAAAGCGATTGCCGCGGGCGAAGAAAAAATGGGCGACAGCGGTCGTTTGGTCATCCGGGCGTCAGGCACCGAGCCACTTATTCGCGTGATGGGCGAATGTGACGACGAAAAACTAGTGCATGATGTTGTTGGCGACATTGCAGAAGTGATCGGGCAAGTCGCTTAATTTCAGTTTTTCTATTCGCTTTTAAGCGGGCGGCGTCGGCAATCGACGCCGCTTTTTGCGTTTCAGGATACCTTCAGCGATCAGAATGCCGAAAATGATGGCAAAGAAGCCAACCAGTTGGATCGGGGAGAGTTGCTCACCAAAGATCAGCGCGCCAAGCGCAACCGCTACTATCGGGATCAAATAGCTTGTCTGTGAGCAGAAGGCGACAGAGGTCTTATCAACTAGGCGGTAGTACACAACCGTGCCTGCCCATGTTGAAAATACGGCCAGATAGGCAGCGCCACCAAAGGCCGGCAGTGTCATGCTGGTCGGCAATGGTTCAAATAGTATTGCACCCAAAATGGCAACGACGCTTGAAACCAATATGGCACCGTAGGATTTTGTCATTGCTGGCATATCGATCATGCGGCGGGAGATGATGCCATTGGTGGCATATCCGGTGGTGGCAAGTATGAGCAGTACAAATGGCAAGAGTGCCAAATTGTCCGCAGAAGCAAATTTTTCACTGCCGAAAATGACCAGAGCTACACCAACAAACCCAATCACTAGGCTAAGAATGCGCACCGGCGTTGCCTTTTCCTCGGGCAAGAACACGAGCGAGAAAAGCAATATCTGAAACGGGATGGTGGCCATCATCAAGCCAGCAATTGCTGAAGGGACATCGGGTGCTGCATATGAGATCAGAATAAAGGGAATTGCTGTGCCGATTGATCCCAAGAAGATCATCGCACGCCATTCTCGCCAGCCCTGTGGTAGGCGGATGTTTTGCCATTTTGCAAAGGCGATCATTAGGGCCGATGCCATAATCATTCTGATTGCAACCAGCCACAAAGGTGTGATCGTTTCAACGGCCACTTTGATGGCGATAAAGGCGCTGCCCCACATCAAAACGAGGCTGGCAAGCCAAATCCAATCAGACGCTGTGCGTTGTTGTTGATCCATGATGTGCTCTATCAATTCGCGCCAAATTGGCAGGTGGGAACTTAAAGTGATTGTTGAATTGTTAGGGTTAATTATTGAGGTTAAGCGCCTTTTAACAAAAAGCGTCAATAATGCCCAGCGAGAAGTCACAGAAAATGGCTTGCGTAACGAGGATTAGAATGATGCTAAAATGGACAATGGCCGCCTCACTGGCTGTTGCAACCATGTTCGGTAGCAGCGTATTGGCCGCCGACATGATTGTGCCTGAACCTGAATATCCAGAATATCCTGAATTGCCAGAGGTGGACTATGGGCTAGGTGGCTCATTCTACTTGCGTGGTTCTGTTGCTGGTAACGCGCTTTGGGCGCGAAATGTTGTGATCTGTTGTACAGACTACGGCGTGACCGACATGGGCTGGGGTTACAGCTACGGTGTGGGCGCTGGTTATGAGTTTGGCGACGGTTGGCGCACAGATTTAACCTTTGACATGCTGCACAATAGTGGCCTGACGGCAAACGGCTACACAGCGACATTGCGTTCGACAGTGGCATTGGCAAACGTTTATTACGATTTCAGCCTTGATGGTCTTGGTCACTCCGCAGAAGGCGGCTGGACTGGTTATGTGGGTGCTGGTTTGGGTAAAGCTTGGAGCTATACTTCAGCAACGCATGCGACGAACCCAGATTTGGTTGAAGGCGCAGGCGCGCGCTCTTGGGCTGGCGCTGGCATGATCGGTGTTGGCTACGACATGGGCAACATGGTTGCTGATGTTGGCTACCGCGCACTGTGGCTCAAAGGTTTCTCTACCTCAGGTGGCACAGACTTCTGGGCACAAGATGCGATCGCGCACGAAATCCGCGCAAGTTTGCGGTACCGCTTCCACTAGGCTTGATCAGAGCATAGTTTGAATTTTGAACCCCGTTTCAGCGATGATGCGGGGTTTTTCTTTGTCTGACAATTGCGACGAATTTACCCCGAGCAAAGTTTTCGTTTGCTTTTCTGTTTGCGAATCTCTATTCCGGTCAGTGGGCCACCCCTCCCCAACGAGGGGCGCCTATCTGAAAGGGTAGTCACATGACAGATATTTCGAAACCGGACCTCCGTCCGGTAAATCCGCGTTTTTCTAGCGGTCCATGCACTAAACGTCCGGGTTGGACGCCTACTTTCCTTGAAAACACACATCTTGGTCGCTCGCATCGTGCGAAACCAGCAAAAGCACGCATTCAGCTCGCAATTGACCTGACGCGCGAACTGCTTGGTGTTCCAGATGATTATCGGATCGGCATTGTGCCAGGTTCTGATACCGGCGCTGTTGAGATGGCATTGTGGTCCATGTTGGGCGCGCGCGGCGTTGATATGCTCGCTTGGGAAAGCTTTGGCGCTGGTTGGGTGACCGATGTGGTTAAACAGCTTAAGCTCGATGATGTGCGCGTAATGGAAGCTGATTACGGGCAATTGCCAGGCCTTTCCGCTGTCGATTGGACACGCGATGTGGTCTTTACTTGGAACGGTACCACCTCTGGTGTACGGGTTCCAAATGCGGATTGGATTGCGGCTGACCGAGAGGGCTTGGCCATTTGCGATGCGACTTCTGCAGCATTTGCACAAGATCTCGATTTCCAAAAACTTGATGTTGTGACTTTCTCTTGGCAAAAAGTTTTGGGCGGCGAGGGCGCACATGGCGTAATCATCTTGTCTCCAAAGGCGGTCGAGCGGCTTGAAACTTATGCGCCGGATCGTCCATTGCCGAAGATCTTCCGTCTGACGAAGGGCGGCAAGCTGATCGAAGGCATTTTCCAAGCAGCGACCATCAACACCCCATCCTTGATGGTGATCGAAGATGTGATTGATGCAATGGAATGGGCTAAAGACCTTGGTCCAAACGCATTGCGTGATCGAGCCGATGCAAACCACAAAGTGTTGGCTGATTGGGTTGCAAAAACAGCTTGGGTCGCCAATTTGGCCGATGATCCAGCGACAGAGTCAAACACATCGGTATGTCTAAAGATTGTTGATGCGGATGTCGCTGGACTTGATGCAGACGGACAAGCGGCTTTTGCAAAAGCGATTGCGACACGTCTTGATCAAGAAGGCATTGCCTATGACATTGGCGCCTATCGTGACGCACCTGCAGGTTTGCGCATTTGGGCTGGCTCTACAGTTGAAGCGTCTGATTTACAAGCGTTGACGGCTTGGCTTGATTGGGCATTTGCGACTGAAAAAGCTGCATTGGTTCAGCCCGCTTAACAGCGCACAAGAGAATTTATGCTGGCGGATTGCCGCCAGCCGTTTCCCCAGATTTTAAATTGATGGAGGCTTTCATGCCTAAAGTACTTGTATCTGACAAGTTGAGCGAAACCGCGGTTCAAATTTTCCGCGACAATGGTGTTGAAGTAGATTTTTTGCCAGACGTTGGCAAAGATAAAGAAAAGCTACTTGAAATTATTGGCCAATATGATGGCTTGGCCATCCGTTCCGCAACCAAAGTAACTGAAAAGATTATCGCCGCTGCAACCAACCTTAAAGTTATTGGTCGTGCAGGTATTGGCGTTGACAATGTGGACATTCCAAAAGCCACTGCCAAAGGCATTATTGTGATGAATACGCCGTTCGGCAATTCTATCACCACTGCCGAGCATGCTATTTCTCTGTTGCTTTCTACCGCCCGTCAAATCCCTGCAGCTGATGCATCAACTCGCGCGAGCAAGTGGGAAAAGTCCAAATTTATGGGCGTCGAAGTGACAGCCAAAACACTGGGCATTATCGGTTGCGGCAATATCGGTGCTATCGTTGCGGACCGGGCCCAAGGCCTTAAGATGAAAGTGATTGCTTTCGATCCGTTTTTGACCCCTGAACGTGCGCTTGACTTGGGCGTTGAAAAAGTTGAATTGGACGAATTGCTGGCACGAGCAGACTTCATCTCCTTGCACACACCATTGACGGATGCGACCCGCGGTATTTTGGGTGCGGAAGCATTTGCGAAGATGAAAAATGGCGTTCGTATTGTGAACTGCGCGCGTGGCGGTTTGATCGATGAGGCTGCGCTGAAAGTTGCGCTTGAAAGCGGTAAAGTCGCTGGCGCGGCGTTGGACGTTTTTGAAGTAGAGCCTGCAAAAGACAATCCAATCTTTGATGCGCCAAATATTATTTGTACACCACACCTTGGTGCTTCTACGACAGAAGCGCAGGAAAATGTTGCGTTGCAAGTTGCAGAGCAGATGAGCGCATATTTGATGCATGGCGCGATTTCAAACGCTTTGAACTTCCCTTCAATTTCTGCAGAAGAAGCGCCAAAACTAATGCCATTTGTGAAATTGGCTGAGATTTTGGGCAGCTTTGCGGGTCAATTGACTGAAACAGGCATCACTGGCGTTAAAATTGAGTTTGAAGGTCACGTGGCAGACCTGAACACCAAGCCTATGGTGTCTGCATTGCTGACCGGTGTGCTTAAGCCGTTACTTGGTGATGTGAACATGGTGTCTGCGCCTGTCTTGGCAAAAGACCGCGGCATGAATGTTGAAACCACGAACCGTGAACAACAGGGCGTATATGAGAACTATATCCGCCTAACCATCGTAACTGAACGTCAAGAGCGTTCTGTTGCAGGTACGGTGTTTGCCGACGGTAAGCCGCGCTTGATCCAAGTGAAGGGCGTAAACATGGAAGCGGAAGTAACGCCATCCATGCTCTACATCACAAACGAAGATAAGCCTGGCTTTGTCGGCCGTCTGGGCATGTTGTTGGGTGACGAGGGCATCAATATTGCGAACTTCAATCTGGGTCGCGTGCAAGAAGGCGGTGATGCGATTGCCTTGATTAATATTGATGGCAAACTGTCTGACGCGCAACTTGCCAATATCTCCGCTCTTGAAGGCGTTCAGCAGGCCAAGCCTATCTATTTTGACGCCACATAAGGGTTTTTAAAACGAAGTAGCAGGCTGCAGCCTGTTTGTTGAAAGGGCCGGCCCGATGGGACTGGCCCTTTTTTGCGTTTTGACATCATTCAGCCTTGACGGATGCGGATAAAGATGATCGATTTGTAATCGATTACATGATGCTTGGATGGAGTTTGAGATGAAGCAAGAAATGGGCAAGGTTCCTTTTGCATTGGCGGGGATCGACCACATCGTGTTCATTGTCGATGACATGCAAGCGGCAATGGATTTTTATCTGAATGTTTTGGGGTGTCAGCCTGGCTATGCCTATCCAGAACTGGGCATGGAGCAGGTATGGGCAGGTAACGCACTCATCGTCTTGTGGGATCACACGCACCCCGGTGGTGCTGGTGCAAAACCGCCAGTTGCCGGCGGACGCAATGTTGATCATGTGTGCCTTGCAGCGGGACCCTTCGATCATGACGCGTTACGGGCGCATTTGGCGGCGCACGGCGTTGAGATTGAGCGCGAGGCGATGCATGGTGGCGCACGCGGACTTGGCAATTCGTTCTATTTCCGAGACCCATTTGGCAACAAAATTGAACTCAAGGGCCCGCCGCCACATCCGGATGCTTGATCCTAGTAGTGGGGTGGACGTTCAACGATTTCGCCACCGCCGGAGGTGTCGATTTGCTCTAGCTCGGCGTGCAGTTTGGTAATCTCGCGTTGCAATTTTTCAAACTGCGACCATTGTTCGGTAATTGCCTTGTTCAAATCTTCAATGGTTTGATCTTGATAGGCGACTTGGGTTTCTAACGCTTCAATGCGAGACAAAAGTTCATTGGTATCAGGCATTGTCTTTTACCCCTTCTTTGCTGCGTGCCGCATACTCGGCCATGGTTATGCCCGCAACAATAAATATCGCTGCGATAAGATGAAAGCTTTGCAGTGGTTCTGCCAATATCAATACCGACAGGATAGCACCGAAAAGTGGCAAAGCATTGATGAATAGGCTTGCCCGGTTTGCACCAATAAGCTCTACGCCGCGCGCATAGAAGAGTTGCGAGATGATTGAAGGGAACAGGCCCGTATAGAGCACCAGCAACCAACCGGTAGTAGTGACGGTAGCAAAACTTGCAATCATTGTTGGTAGCCCGCCGACAAGCAATTCGAATAGCAAAGTTGAAAGTGTGGCGAACAGGAAAGTCGTTGCTAGGAAACTCATCCAATGAATTTTTGGGCGATAGCGCAGAAGAACAGAATAGGCGGCGTAAAT
Organism: Maritalea porphyrae; assembly: GCF_030159895.1. GTDB lineage: Bacteria > Pseudomonadota > Alphaproteobacteria > Rhizobiales > Devosiaceae > Maritalea > Maritalea porphyrae. Next base: position 455,132 of record NZ_BSNI01000001.1, on the reverse strand, counting down.
AACGCATGCGATCAAAATCAAACCATCGCCGACGTTTATATCTAAGGTGAGCAACCGCATCGGGTTGCCCGCCGTTGCAACAAACAGCACGCCGAAAATTGTGGCAATAACGCCAACTATTTGCGGCAATTTTGTACGTTCCCCGTAGAAGGCAAAGTTGGCCAGCATCACCATCATGGGGATTGAAGCTTGTTCAATTGCGCCATTCACTGCGGTTGTGTATTGCGCGCCAAGATATAGAAACAAGTTAAAGCCTGCAAAACCAACACCGCCTGCAAAGGCCAAGAACAACAGGTTCTTTCGAATTGCGGGCCAGTCTGTTTTGAAGTGCGGCAGCGCAAAAGGCAAAATCACCAAGAAGCCCAAAAGGAATCGCCCAGCGACGAGATTTGTTGGCGCAATTTCCCCCACAGCCATTTTGCCTGCCACCATATTTCCGCCCCAAAACAGCGCTGTAAGCACGAGAAGCAGAATGGGACGATTAAATAGTTGAATTAGTGGGTTTTTGGCCCTTTTTTCGGCGGATTGTTGTTTTGTCATCAGTTCACTTTTGCTATACCAGCGACGCTTAACAGGTTTTGGCGGTGCCCGATATACCAAACAACACGGGTATTGTTGTCAGTTTTGAGCGTTTTGTCGGGGCGAGACGGGGTAAATGGCCCGTTCAAAATGGCTAAAACGTTCGGTCTCAAGGAGAACATTTTAATGGCGAATGTGGTGGTTGTCGGCTCCCAGTGGGGGGACGAGGGTAAAGGCAAGATTGTTGATTGGCTTTCAGAACGTGCGGATGTTGTTGTGCGTTTCCAAGGCGGTCACAATGCTGGCCATACATTGGTGATTGATGGTGTTACCTACAAAACTGCTTTGCTGCCTTCAGGTGTTGTGCGCCCGGGCAAGTTCTCTGTAATCGGTAATGGTGTTGTGGTTGACCCGCATCACTTTGTTGAAGAGCTTGCTTTGTTGCGTGGCCAAGGCGTTGAAATCTCTCCAGAGAATTTGATGGTTGCAGACAATGCATGTCTAATCCTGTCGCTGCACCGCGAGCTTGATAGCTTCCGCGAAAATTCAAATGCCGGCTTGAAAATCGGCACCACAAAACGTGGCATGGGCCCAGCCTATGAAGACAAGGTTGGTCGGCGCGCGATCCGCGTTTGCGACTTGGCGGACCCTGAAAGCTTGATGCCGAAAATCGAACGCAACCTGCGCCACCACAATGCGCTTCGTCGTGGTTTGGGCATTGATGAAGTTAAAGCGCAAGCGATCTATGATGAGCTGATGGCTGTAGCAGATGAGATTTTGCCATTTGCTGGCCGTGTTTGGGAAAAGCTCAACAATATGCGCCGCGATGGCAAGCGCATTTTGTTTGAAGGTGCGCAAGGCGCGTTGCTGGATATCGAACATGGTACATATCCGTTTGTGACAAGCTCGAACACCATTGGTGGACAAGCGGCAAACGGCTCAGGCTTGGGCCCAGGCGCGTTGGACTATGTGTTGGGGATTACTAAGGCCTACACAACACGTGTGGGTGAGGGACCGTTCCCAACTGAACAGCTTAATGACATTGGCGAGTATCTTGGCAAAACGGGTCATGAGTGGGGCGTGAACACTGGCCGTAAGCGTCGTTGTGGTTGGTTTGATGCCGTATTGGTGAAGCAAACCGTACAAGTCTCTGGCATCAATGGAATCGCATTGACCAAACTTGATGTGCTTGATGGCATGGAAGAAATTAAGGTTTGCGTGGCATATGAACTTGATGGCGAGCGGATTGACTATTTGCCTTCGACCATGAAAGGTCAGGCCAATGTGAAACCGATCTATGAAACGCTTGCTGGCTGGAGTGGCACAACCGCGGGCGCGCGTAGTTGGGCAGATTTGCCAGCAGAAGCGGTGAAATATGTGCGCCGAATTGAAGAATTAATTGGGACGCCAGTTGCTGTCTTGTCCACATCTCCGGAACGTTTGGACAGCATTTTGGTAACAGACCCTTTCCAAGACTAAGTTTTTTTCGTTACAACAGGTAACGGGGAGCATGTTTGAGTAGCTGATGGCTGACTATCGAGAGCTTTTGCGTCGGGCGGTTGACGCCCTTCCAGAGAATAATGGCACGTCACGACGCGCCGTTTACGAAAAGGCGCGTGAAGCGCTGGTAACGCAATTGCGTGCGATTGAGCCGCCGCTGCCTGCGCGTGAAATCACGCAGCATCGGTTGACTCTTGAAGACTGCATTCGTCAGGTTGAGCAAGAAGCAACCGAAGCTCTGCTGCAAGGTTTAAAGCAAGAAACGGAAGCACCCAGTGCGCCCGTTGCTCCACCAGCGCCTGAGCCAGTTGACGAACCTGAAGTTGTTGAGGATCCTATCGTTGAGGCCGCGGCACCTGTCGAGGAGACGATTGAGCCGGAGCCTGAACCTGAAGACGCGCCTGTTGAAGAAGACATTCAGCAAGATGCAGAGGACATCGCCGACGAGCCGGATGTTTCCGAAGAGACTGCTGATGTTCAAGATGGCCAAACCGTTGATGCACCGGCAGAGGATGAAGCTGCAGGAGCAGCTGATGACGTTCAATCTGAACCTGAAGAAGAGGCCGCAAGCGCCGAATCTGAGGTAGAAGAAGCTCTTGCTGAGGAAGCGCTAACTGACGAAGTTGTGTCTGAAGATGTTGACGCGGTCAGCGAAGAAGCTGAGGGGACGCATTCGGAACTAGGTGACGAAGACAAAGTTGACCACGAACCCGCAGAAGAAGCCGTTTCTGTTGAGGTGGACGCTGAGGAAACGGCACAAGAACCTGAAGACGTCAAAGCACCAACCAACCCCGTAGATGAAGTTATTGCCGCAGCGCAAGCCGCTTCATCGGCTGCTGCGATCAAAGCGCCGAAGGTCGATTTGGACAGTAAGTCTGCACAGGCCGAAATAGATGCACCGACGGTTGCGCCTGCATTGTCGAGCGTTCGCGAAGTTGATGTGGATGAGAAATTGCCAGAAGTCGCCATTAGTGTTGGCGGCGATGAGCCACAGGCAACTATTGATCGCGCGATTAAGGCGCTTGATCTTGAAGCAGAAGGCAAGAATGGCGGCGAACTGATTTCAGGTGACGAGACCGCAAAGGCCGAAAATGCTGCCGAAACAGCTAAATCTAGCGTTTCTGCTTTGGCCATGGAAGAAGCTGATGTTGCATCGGTGGTTTCAGAAGAAGAAAATGGCGGCAATGGGCTGACAGTGTTCTTGCTGTTGGTAATTCTGTTGTTGGCAGGCGCAGGCGGTGGCGCTTATTGGGCGTGGAAAGAAGGCTATGTTGACCTTAACCCGCTAATGGCGCAATTGGGCCTTTCTGATCAGACAACACCATCTTCAGAAACCACAACAACGCCAGCTGACACAAATACGGCTGATGCGGATGTCCCAGAGCAAAGCAATGTGCGCAATGTGACACCTGCGACGACGGTTTCTGATTTGACGGCAACAACGCCAGTTGTGGAAGAGGCGACGCCGACACCTGTTGAAGAAGAACGTTTGACGCCTGAACCAACCGCTGATGAACCAACTCCTGTGGTAGAAGAGACCACGCCACCAACGACTGAAGTGGCAGAAGCACCAGTGGCTTCCGAAGAGACAACGGCACCGACTGATGATCGCCTGACCGCTGAAGAACCAACAACTGATGGTGATCAGCCGAAATTGAATGTGGGTGATACCAGCGACGCGGTTGCCGAAGTTGGTTCACGGTCCTTGCTGATTGAAGAGCAGCTGACAGGCAGTGGCGGCGCTGTACCATTTTCAGGATCAACTGAATGGTCGCGTGATGTTGATGAGCTTGGTGCGCCTGTGATTAAGGCACGCGTGTCCATTCCGGCTCGCAATTTAGCCGTTGACGTATTGTTCCGCAAAAATGGTGATGCGGCATTGCCCGCTAGTCATTTGGTTGAGGTCAATTTCTCCGTGACGGAGAGCTTCTTGGGCGGCGGCATTGCTAGCTTACCTGGCATCCTGCTGAAGGATCAAGAATTGGCACAGGGCAATCCGCTTGTTGGGGCATCTGCCCGGATTTTTGACAATTCGTTCTTGTTCGCACTAAGCGCGGCGGAAGCAGATTTGGCGAAAAACCTTGATTTGATCGCGGCGCGCGGTTGGATTGACTTGCCGGTTGTTTATTCAACTGGTCGCAAAGCCATTGTGACTTTGGAAAAGGGCAAAGAAGGCGGCGCAATCTTTGAAGCCGTGTTGGCGGCATGGGCGACCGAATAGGTTAGCTCAATTCGCTTAGTTGTCCGTTTTCAAGCTGCATCGTACGATTTGCTAGTGCATCAAAGTCTGCTCTATGGTGGCTGACCAAAATAGCGTGCCATTTGTTTTTGATCACCAATTGTTTCACTAGGTCACGCATTTGATTGGCTGTGTCGCCATCAAGGGCTGAAAACGGTTCGTCGAGCAGCAGAATTGGTTGATTGCGCGCCAATGTGCGGGCCAGTGCAACTCGTTGCTGCTGACCGCCGGAGAGGGATGCACATTTTTGTCCCTCAAACCCGGTTAATCCGACTTCTGCCAATTTTTCAGCGGCATCGATATCTTCTGCACTGCCGAGCTGTACGTTTTCTGCCGCAGTGAGGTGTGCGAAGACATTGTCTTTCTGAAACAAAATCGAAACTGGCCGCGCTTCTGGCGCAAGTCCATCAATCGATTGGCTATCAAGGAAAATCTCGCCACCCTGAGGCGATTGAAATCCAGCGACTAAATCGAGCAAAGTCGATTTGCCTGATCCACTCTTGCCGGCAATCCCAATAATCTCACCTGCTTCAACATTGAGATTGAATAGATAGGGCGTTGTTTTTGGATAAGCGAATTGGACGTTATTGAGCGTGAGCATTGTCACGACCTCCCAAGAGTTTGGGGAATAGGTAAAAACTAAGGACGGCAACAATCAACAACATGGCCGCAAGCATCGCTGCATCGTTAGAACGGTAAGCGCCCAATGCGCGATACATCATCCATGGCAGGGTTGAAAACTCGTCTGTGCCAAACAGTGCAATAACGCCTAAATCACCGAACGAATAGCTAAAACCTAATGCAAAGACATAGGCGCATTCTTTTCGAATGAGTGGCAATTCAACATATCGAAAACGCCGCCAGCCGTGAATATTGAGGCTCTTGACCAAGCGATAGGATTTGTTGGCGATTTTCTCTACTGGTGGGCCCAGGGTGGCATTCGCTAGAGGAAGGGCCAGCAAGGCATTTGCGAGAATGACCACATAGATACCAACTTTGCTTGTGTCCAAACCTGCCACACGCGCAAGTAAGAAAAACCCAAGCGCCAGCACAATGGCTGGAGTGGCAAGATATGCGAAAATTGGGGCGCTAATGATGGTGCGCAGCAAGCTGGTTTGTGCCTTGCTGGCATTTCTGTAAATCAGTTCTGCGCGCGCAAAAGCCAGCAACATGGCGGCGCCTAGCGCGATCGATGCGCTTGCCAAAGCAATTGTGCACGAAGTGATCAACGCGTTGATGAATTTAGTCGATGAAACAAGCGTGAAGAATCTAACGTCGAACCCTTCGACCAAAATAATGAGTAGCGGGCTGGCATAGGCGAGCAATAGCACGAACAAAACAAAAGCCACTGTCCATTTGGTCCATCCGGTCGCCTGCCAAACATGGCGTTGCTGCGCACCAATGAGTACCGAACTGGATTTTAAGCCCGCCGTTGGAATGATGATGAGAAGACAAAACCCCAACTGTGTCGCTGCCAAAATGGCCGCGCGATGAAGATCGAAGTCGAGTTTGACCGCTTCAAATATCGCCACTTCAAATGTGGCGTTGGCAGGGCCGCCGCCTAACAGCAATACGATTGAGAATGAAGTGAAGCACATCAAAAATATGGTGGCGCCAAGTCCAGGCATTGCGCTTCTGATCACTGGCCAATCAAGGATACGAATTCGCTGCCATTCGCTCAACCCGAGGGATTGGCCAAGCTTTAGACTGGCGGTTGGAAGCGCCTGCAGACGATCATAGAATATGCGCGCGGCAAAGGATCCATTGAGGATCGTGTGGGCGGCCAAGATGCCTTGCAGGCCGAAAATGGTGAAGGGCAATTTGCCCAAGCCAACGGCTTGGCTGATATCATTGATGAGGCCGGCGCGGCCCCAAATGGCCAAAAGCCCAAAGGCGACAACTAAGGTGGGTAGCACTAAACCAGCGGATAGAATGGCCAATGCCAGTGGTTTGCCGAAAAAGCTTAGTCGCGTCAGCGCAATGGCGACAATGCCACCCGTGATAAATGCCAATAGGACTGACAGTCCGGCTTGGATGGCGGACATGCGCAATAGATGCAATAGGTTAGCAGAGGTGGTTTGCTCGTTGCCGAACAGGTCGGCGGCTTGCCAAATGATGGCAATCAATTCGCAGATAAGTGCGCCAACGGCCAATGCTATAAGGAGCCCGACCAACAAGCGTGGCGTGCGCCAAAAGGGGATGGCCCCGCCCTGAGGGCGAGACCATTTGACGTTACTTGATGCCGGCAAAGAAGGCATCAATATAGGCTTTGGTGTTGGCCGCAACGGTCTCATCGTCCAAAAGCAATGTTTGCTCTTTGCTCAATGGAGTTGCAAAGCCTTCAGGCAATCCGCCCTCCAACTCAATGACTGGGAACATCCAGTTGGTTGTTGGGATGATTTTTTGCGCCTCTTGGCTGACCAAATAGCTCATGAAGCTTTGCGCAAGTTCTTGCTGTTTTGACGATTTTAGAATGCCAGCCAACTCAACTTGTGCGTAGTGGCCTTCTTCAAAGATCGCAGCGGCGTAGTTGTCATCGCCCTCAGCAATTTTATGGTAGCTAGGCGACGTTGTGTAGCTCAAAACCATATCGGCTTCGCCATCTAGGAACAGGCTGTAGGCTTCTGACCAACCTTTGGTAACGGTAAGAATGTATGGCGCCAGATCCGGCCACATTTCTTCTGTGTCGCTGCCATATACGGCCTTCGCCCACAAGATAAGACCCAGACCAGGTGTTGAAGAACGAGGATCTTGAATGACGATTTTGAAATCTTCATCTGCCATGTCCAGATCTTCAAATGAAGTCGGCGCTTCTGGGAAATCTGATTTACGATAAACAAAGGCAAAATACCCATAGTCGAACGGTACAAATTGCTCAGATGTATAGTCGATCGGCAGTTTTACAGCTGATAGATCCGTATGGTGATTGGCAAAAAGATCGGTGCTTTTTGCTTCAGCCGCAACGCTTGTATCAAGGCCAAGGATGATATCAGCCTTTGTGCTGTCGCCTTCAAGTTGGGCTTTGCGCAACGCGCTGATCGCATCTTCAGCGCCAACAAAATCAACAACGCAATTGCAGTTGGCTTCAAAGCCCGCTTTGATTTGTGGGCCCGGGCCCCAATCGGATGCAAAGCTGTCATAGGTGTAAATGGTGAGAGTTGGCTTATCTTCTGCCATTGCGGATGATGCAAGTGGTGCAATCGAGAAAAGCGCCGCAATCGTTAGGTTTTTCAAAGACATGATATGTCCCTTTTACAATCAAACAATGTGCGGTCGTGCATAAAAGGGGAAATGACAAGCTTTTGGATGTTTCACTCTTGTCATCTCGGTCTCCCTCCGCCAGCATGACCTGGTTCAGGTTATATGGGTTTATTCTCAGCTCCCTTCGGAGCACCCCAGCGAGATGGCGCTAATTTAGTGAATTTGATGTGATATGCAAGACCTCATTAAGTCTCATGAGAACAAGGTTCAACTCTCGTTTGCTTCGCCTGTTATTGTGCTGGGCGGCGGCGATTTTTCGCCTGAACAATTGCGTGAGTTTGTTTCCAAAGGTTATCCGCTGATCGCAGCGGATGGCGCTGCGGACGCGGCACTGGCACTTGGGATGAACATTGCAGCGGTCATTGGAGATTTTGATTCAATTCAAGATCGGCAGGCTTTTTCAGCCGATGTCAAACTCATCGAATTGGGCGAGCAAGAAACGACTGATTTTGAAAAGTGCCTTTATTCGGTCGATGCGCCGCTGTTCGTATGTTTTGGCATGTTGGGCAAGCGGGTAGACCATACATTGGCTGCGTTTCACACGATCGCGCGATATGGCGGACACAAGAACATTGTGCTGATGGATCAAGTTGACCTTACGTTTGGGGTAGCAGGTGATTTTGAAATTGATCTGCCCTTAGAAACGCGGTTTTCAATTTATCCACTGCGTCCTATCAGTTTTGAGAAGTCGGTTGGGCTAAAATATCCGCTAGATGTGTTGCAGCTTGGTGTTGGCGATCGAATTGGCACGTCAAATGAAACAGACCAATCACGTGTTCGATTAACGGTCGCGGCAAATCAGCCCGAACCATATCTTGTGATCTTGCCAAGAACACATTTTGAGGCAATCGTGAAATTGATTAGCCAAAAATGACGTTTAGGATTGTTTATGTACCAACCCCCCGCCTTTAAAGAGACACGCAGAGACGTTTTGTTGGAAGCTATTGCAAAGCATCCGCTGGCGACTTTGGTGTGTAATACGGCGGACGGGATCACGGCAAACCATTTGCCAATGGTGGTCGATGGGGACAAAACGCAATTGCATGCACATTTGTCGCGTGGAAATGACCTTTATCAGCAATGTGAGGACGGTGTTGAGGCGCTTGCAATCTTTCAGGGCCCCGCTGCCTATATTTCAGCTGATTGGTATCCTGGCAAACAAGAGCATGGCAAGGAAGTGCCAACGTACAATTATGTGGTGGTTCATGTGCGCGGCAAGCTGCATTTCAGGCACGAGGCGAGCTGGAAGCTCCACCATCTGAAATCTCTTACTGATATGATGGAATATGGGCGCGCGACGCCTTGGTCATTATCTGATGCGCCCGCTGATTATGTGGCGCGACAGCTCAAAGGTCTATATGGGCTGGAGCTTGAAATCACGGAGATGGCAGGCAAATGGAAAATGAGCCAGAACCGCAAGGATGCTGACAAGCTGGCGGTCGCAGAAAAGCTAAATCAAGAAGGTGACGCAACAGCTGTCGATGTGGCTGCGATTATCAAGAAAGATCTTTAGTACGTGTTTTTATTGCATAATCCGGCCTTTTGGGTCGGGTTTAACAATGGGCATATTATCGCCCACATCTGTCCGATACATTTTTGTGGCTAGATGATTTGAGATTACTTTAGGAGGTAATATGAAACACTGCATATTGCGTGGTGCCGCAGCTATATTGCTTTTGTACGGGCTTTCAGTTGGGAATGTGGTCGCTGAATCCATTGAGTGCAAAACGCCAATTTCACAAAAGATTTGTTACACGCTTGGTGGCGACACGCGCGAGTGTATCGACCCGCCAACAGAGTTGACTCACTACAAATTGGGCGAACAGATCGAACTGATTTACTCGATTGCGCCACCAACAATGCAACGCGCTATGTGCGCTCTGGACCATCTTTTCATTTCAGAAGAAATTCACGAGCACGCAGCAGGCATACAGCTGGCAACTGAAATTCATTTAAGTTGGTATGCTATCCACTTGTTTCATGAATCTATGGAGAGCTTTATAGAAGGCGAGTTTTCTCGATATGCTACCGGGGCGACATTTGCTGGGCTTGAAAAAGGTTATGACCCGCAAGATTTACGGCTAACTGACGCGCATTTGTTGCGCTATGAAGTCGCGTACACCAAAGGACGTATTGAGGGGTTGAACTACCCGCTGGCCTATTTACTTTTTCATGAGTTGGCGCACTTTTTGGAAAAACACCCAAGGTTCAACAATCACCATAGTTTCGGATATTTTTCTTGTAATTCGCAATATCAGGCTGCCAATAATTACCGTTTACATGCCTTGGACAGGCGCATAAAGGGCTATGCGATGGTTTTGGATCAGCATCCGAAAATTGGTCAGGATAGTGCTATTTTGCAAGAATTGGAGGATGACAATTACGCCACTTTTTATGCGTTGGCGAATGCAGGTGAGGACTTTGCCGAGCTCGTGGCGGAGTACATTATGCATCAGCATCTGGGCGTGAACTATCGCGTTATGAAAGGCGATGAAGTTTTGTTTGAACGGGCTAAGCAGTTCAAAAATAACAAAATTCAGCCGAAGCTGGAAGTTGTGAAACTCGCGCTAGCGTTTCCTGAAATGAGCAGAAAGCAAAAACGCGAAGTTCGAAAAGACCGTCGACTGTGCCGTGGCGTCTTTGATCCTAGATTAATGACAGTGTTACCCTAAGGCACGACCAGTTTAAATTGCCCGGGTTAGGCAGGCTCACCAGCTTTTTCGAGCATTTGCTTTTTGACTTCGATCTGAACTTTTTCAAATGCACGGACCTCAATCTGGCGAATGCGTTCCCGAGAAACTTCAAACTTTTGCGCTAGCTCTTCCAAAGTTAGTGCAGGCTCGCGCAAGCGTCGCGCCTTGAAAATCTCTTGTTCGCGATCGTTCAGCACGCCCATGGCGTTTTTAAGCAACGTCATGCGTTCATCATATTCTTGCGCATCGCCCAAGGCAGTTTCTTGGTCGGGTTCTTCGTCCACCAACCAATCCTGCCATTGTGACGCGCCTTCATCTGATTTCATTGGGGCGTTTAATGAAGCATCGCCAGTTAGGCGTTGGTTCATCGAGACCACATCATCTTCGGACACTTTTAGCGTTGTGGCGATTTGCTTGATCTGGTCTGGGTGCAGGGCGCCATCGTCCAAAGCGGCAATTTGGCCCTTAATTTTGCGCAAGTTGAAGAATAGACGTTTTTGCGCAGCTGTCGTGCCGATTTTGACAAGTGACCATGAGCGCAACACATATTCCTGAATTGATGCACGGATCCACCACATTGCGTAGGTCGCTAGGCGGAAGCCCTTATCCGGTTCGAAGCGTTTTACCGCCTGCATCAAACCCACATTGCCTTCTGAGATAACTTCAGAAATGGGCAATCCATAGCCGCGGTAGCCCATGGCAATTTTGGCGACGAGGCGCAAATGTGAGGTGATTAGTTTCTGCGCCGCTTCGGGATCTTCATGTTCTTTATAGCGTTTGGCGAGCATGAACTCTTCGTCCGGCTCCAGCATTGGGAATTTGCGGATTTCCTGCAAATAGCGCGATAGGCCATTGTCTGACGACAAGGTTGGCAAATTTGTTTGGGCCATAAAGCACCCCCTCATTCCCTAGCTGCGTCGCAATAAACTGCATGCCGACACAAATCTGATGCTCCTAACAGGCAGCACCGCCTACAATCATCTCGTTAGTTGGACATTATATAGGGCTGATATATGTCATTTCACCCCTTTGGGTGAGAAAAAATGTACAAAAAACGATAAAGGAAGCGAAACTTGGCCTAAGAATCAGCGGTTTGCAAGCAGTTTTCAAGATTTGCCATGTCCGCGGGCAAAGGTGAAGAAAAATGCATTTCTTCATTTGAAACGGGGTGTGCGATGGTCAAATCTACCGCATGCAGTGCTTGGCGCGCCAGCGATTTTAGCGATTTTTGGACCGTCATAGGCAGATTGCGCTCGCGACTTTCAAAGCCGATGCCATAGGTGGGATCACCCAACAGTGCGTACCCAATGTGGGACAAATGCACGCGAATTTGGTGCGTGCGACCGGTTTCGAGTTGGCAAGCGATTTTGCTCACCGTCCATTTGTCGCCGCCATATGCATTCAGGGTTTTGTAGTGAGTGATGGCATGGCGGCCATTGTTTTCAACAATTGCTTGTCTGGTGCGGTTGTGTGGAGAACGCCCGATCATGGCATCAATAGTGCCTTTTTCAGGCGAGGGCACGCCCCACACAAATGCGTTATAGGTGCGACGCAGTGGTCCGTTTTTACCGTGGTCGGCAAACTGAGCAGAAAGCGATTGGTGAGCCTCGTCAGTTTTTGCCGCGATCATGACACCCGACGTGTCTTTGTCTAACCGGTGCACAATGCCGGGACGCTTCACCCCGCCAATTCCTTTTAGGCTATCACCGCAGTGAAACAGCAATGCGTTGACCAATGTGTCGCGTTCAACGCCAGATGCTGGATGCACTACCATGCCCGCGGGTTTGTTGATGACAATAATCGCGTCATCCTCAAACAGAACTTCTAACGGAATGTCTTGAGGTTCTGGATCGGCGTCAACAGGGTCTGGTTCGACAAAACAAAGTTGCTGATCTTGTTTGACGCGGTATTTCGGCTCGCTTATGGTCGCGCCGTCTATTGAGAGCGCGCCAGACTTGATGAGCGCTTGGCATCTTGATCGGGAATGTCCGTCAAGCAGCGAAGCCAATACAATGTCCAAGCGCTTGCCGTGATCATCGGCGCTGACCAAAAATGTAACCAATTCGCTTTCGGAGCCCAAGTGCATGAGTGCTGATCAACCTTCAAATTCTACTGACGAGAATAATGAACTAACACCAGAAGCCGAAGCGGTAATAAACCGGGCGCGGCGCTCGTTTGGCGTCAGTGTGCTTATTCTTATGGTTGGGTTTATGGCTGTTGCGGGCGCACTTGTCTATCGTTTGAACCAAAAGTCGAGCGATGAGCAATATCAGGCACAATCAATTGGCTTGCCACAAGGTGCGTCGGTCGTTTCTGCAGTTGCGCAAGATGGGCTAATAACCGTGACCTACAAGGTAGGTGAAGCCACAACTATTCGCATTGTAAATGCCAAATCCGGCGATGTTGTTCGCGATATTGCTATTGGTGCAGAAGTGCCGCTGAACTAGTTGGATGTCTTTTTAAGGGCATCCATACGGTCGGCAACGCGACCAATAATGTTTTCGTCCGCTGTTGGCTCAAGCACGGCTTCGTCTAAGCCATCGTCCGCATATTTGCGCACGCGATCAAACAAGCTTTCTTCGCCGTCGGCGCCGCCGGTTGTATCTTGTGCGTAGATGATGTGGCTCACGTCTATTGCAATGTTTTCCATGCGTTCGCGCAAATCATCAACATTGCCGGTCTCATGTGAGAAGCGTTCCAATATGTCTTCTTCGAGCGCGAGGATGCGTGCACCAACATCTTCCAACTCGTCCTCTACCATTAGCTCTTCGGCGAGGCTCGTGGTGGGCGCAGGGGTGACATACTCAGTGTCGGCAAGTTCAGCAGGGGCTTGCGTGATTTGAAGCTCTTCTTGGGGTTCTTCCGCTTGCTTATTTGCTTTTTCTTGATCGTTCAAAAGCGCGTTGAAGCGCTCGGCCGCGATGGCAATATGCGCTTCGGCGTCATCCAACAGGTCAGGGATGTTTTTGGTAAGTGATTTGTCAGGCGTGGTCCGGACTTTTGATTTTAGCTCCTGCACCCGTGCCATTGAAGCGCGCAATTGTTCTTCCAAGAAGTTGTTGCGTTTGCGCTCTGCCGCAAGCGATTTCGCCAGTTTTTTGGCGTCGCCTTCATATTCGCTTAGGTCGATATCATCATCGTAGTTCTGGACGACGGCTGACGCTGCGATGTTGGCCACCGACCTTGCTTGATCCAACTCTTCAATTTTTGCCGCTAGATCGCGTTCGCGAAAGCGCAGTTTTTGATTGAGGTTAGTTAGCTCAATTTCGTAGCTGCGGACTTGGTCCTGCAGTTCCTGATTGCGCTCTGTGAGTTCGGCAGCAATGCTTTGAGCGCCATCTTGCTCGTGAACGGCCATTTCCTGAGACTGGCGGAGTTGGGTGAGTTCGCGCAATTGCGCGGCGCGTTTCTTTCGCAAATCTTCAAGTTGCAATTCCAGTTTGCGCAGTTTGAGCGCGTTTTGTGCGCGCAACTGATCTTTTTCGGCGCGAAATTCTGAAAGGGTAACCGGGGTGGTTGCGGCAATTCGTTTTTTGGTCAAACGAACGGCGCGGCGCCAAATGCTGGGTAGAACAAGCAAAGCAAGAATGATGGCGCACAAGAAGCCCAGTGCGTAAAACATCATTAGCTCAATGATCATTCCAAACTCCCAAATCTGACACCTAATTGCTAGAGCACAATTGGCGCAAAAGAAAGGCCTTGCTGCGTTTGTATTTACAAATGGTTAATAACACAAACCCAGCAGTTTGGTCACGCGACAATGATGTTTGTTGTTAATGCTTTACTAGAATTGTTGATCAAAAGATCAAAACGGGTTCCAGGTTGGGTTTTGGGTGAATTTGAGGTAACCCACATTGATGCCCAGACGCGCGCCTACACCAGAGCGAATAGGCACAATATAGATGTCTTTATATTTCATCACGGTCATACCAACACCGCCAACCACATAAGCGGAGCCATCTACGCCAGGGTAGCGGCCATAAATGGAATCTGTTGAGGGAAGGTTGTAAACCAGCATCATCACCTGACTGCCATCAGCGCCAATGTCGAAGCCAAGTGTTGGCCCTTGCCAATAAAGGATGTGGTTGCCAGCGTTCTTTGTATAAAGCTCACCATCACCATATCGCACGCCACCAAAAAATGCGCCCGAACCTTCTTGGCCTAGAATGTAACCGTTTGGCAGTCCGTAGTTTGAGATCGCGCGTTCGACAACCGACGCGAGTCCTTGAGAAACTTTGCCAAAGAACTGTCCACCAGCTTGAACCAATTCGTTTGCGGTGTAGCGATCGGAAACCGTGTCCTGTGCGGTTGCAAGTCCTGTGACTGCAAACGATAAGAACAGAGCAATAAACAGGGTGCGGATTTGGGAAAACATTGGCCTCATTTCCTTGTCATTTTGGTGACCGCCGAAGCGACAATTGACTGTTAACAAACAAGATATCTCTTTTTGTTAGTCTGATCGCTGTTCGCTACACGAAGTACTGCGTAAACAAGGCGATGATGCGGCAATTGAGTAAACAAAGATTAACTATTTTCCAGCTTGGCGCACTTTGTTTGCTGCTCGGGGCAGTTTTTTGCCTGACCTTGCCCGCGCGCGCCGAAACGAACCGGCATTTTCTAGAGATGTATGTTACTGATCCGCTTTCTGGCTCCGCCATCGAAGGTATGGATCCGGTGAGTTATTTCACTGAGCCTGAACCACTTATGGGCAAGGCTGAATATGAATATCACTGGAAGGGCGTTTCGTGGTTTTTTGCGACCGAAGCAAATCGCGAAGTGTTCCGCGCAGCACCAGAAGCCTACGTGCCCCAGTTTGGCGGCTATGGTCTTGCAGGTATCGCGCGTGGTTATTTGTCTAATGGCAATCCACGTATCTACGCTGTGTACAATCGGCGGCTATACTTGTTTTACTCAGCAGGCAATCGCGAAGCGTTTATGCTTGAAAAAGCAGCGATGGTGAACTTTGCCTTCGACAATTGGCTCGAATTGCGGGACCAGCTGGCACGGCAATAGGCATTTCCTATTTGTACGGATTGTCGTTTTCTCATTCAAAGCGGGATAAAAGGGGTAGACCTTCGCTGAAGTCTTGCTCAGCGGCGGCTTCGGGCTAAACTACATCCAACTTGATTCGGTTGGTGGGGCTTGTTCCTGCACCAGCCATAAGCACTTTAAGGGAATGCAATGGCGGAACTTGTTGAAATTAATGGGACTGATTTGGCGGCCATGTTGTGCTCGCGCGTGTGTCACGATCTGATCAGCCCGGTTGGGGCAATTGGCAACGGTTTGGAAGTTCTGGCGGACCCTGAACAAGCTGAGATGGCTGAGTTTGCGCAAGAATTGATCAACAATTCTGCCAAGCAAGCCCGTGCAAAACTTGAATTTGCGCGATTGGCATTTGGTGCATCTTCGACCCAAGGCACTGAGATCGATACACGCGAAGCTGAAAAAGTGGCGCAAAGCTACATGGCGGGAGAGAAAGCCGATCTTGATTGGAAGATCGAGCCCATCTTGTTGCCGAAAAACAAAGTCAAAATGATCTTGAATTTGCTGTTGATTGCAGCTGGCTCTGTGCCTCGTGGCGGTACCGTAAGCGTTGAACTTGACGGTGCTGAAATGGGCAAAGAAGGTGTCATTCTTAAATCAAGCGGCAAGAAGACATTGATCCCGCATTTGGTTGGCCCTTTGCTTGCCGGAAAGCCTGAAGATGGCCGGATCGATGCGCAAGTTATTCAACCATATTACGCGGGCCTTCTGGCGCGCGATTGCGGCCTGGATGTGACCATTGAAATGGTCGATGATGTGGTCATCATTAAAGCGGTAGGCAGCGCTTAAAAATCGCACTACGCATTGCCCCCTAGGTGCGAATACGCACCGGTTGGTTTTGCAATGACTCGTTAACGAATGCACCCGCAAGGTGGCGTCATACTTTTGGTCTGGCGTTTCTTGCGGGTATATTTTTGGGCGAGCAAATGGATGAGCTTTTAAGCGATTTTTTGACGGAGACGACAGAAAGCATTGAGCAGGTCGATGCCGAGTTGGTGGATTTTGAAAAACACCCTGACGATCAAGAAATCCTGCGTCGCATCTTCAGACTTGTTCACACCATCAAGGGCACTTGTGGGTTCCTTGGCTTGCCACGCCTTGAAGCGTTGACGCATGCCGCCGAAAATCTCATGGGCAAATATCGCGACGGTGCGCCGGTTGTCGGAGATGGCGTTGAGACCATTCTCAATTCGATTGACCGGGTGAAATTGCATTTAGATGTTTTGGCGTCGACAGGCGCAGAACCAGATGGTGACGATGAAGACCTTATTGACGCGCTCAACGCCCTTGCAAGTGGGCCAATTGAAACTGACCGGTTTGATGAGGAACCGCACGAAACTGCGAAACCGGCTTTGGACCCATTAGAAGCGGCGTTTCTGGCGGCACCGGGACCCGAAGACAATGTTCCTGAAACAGACGCCATTAATTCGGCTAAGCCAAAAACAGTGACGTCGAAAACCTCAGGCAACACGGCACCTCAAGCGATCCGAGTGCAATTGCCCGTGCTGGAAGGTTTGATGACGATGGTGAGCGAGTTGGTGCTCACGCGCAACCAGCTCATGGCGATTTCGCGCGGACGAGAGGAAAGTGAGTTCAACGCGCCATTACAGCGCTTGTGTTCGGTGACGGCTGAGCTGCAAGATGGCGTGATGAAAACCCGCATGCAACCGATTTCCGCTGCTTGGCAGAAAATGCCGCGATTGATCCGCGACCTTTCTAAGGAATTGGGCAAAGAGATTTTGCTTGAAATGTCTGGCGAAGACACTGAACTAGACCGTCAGATATTGGAGCAGATCAAAGACCCGCTGACCCATATGGTGCGTAACGCGGCGGACCATGGCTTGGAAGATGCGGCCTCGCGTCAGGCATCTGGCAAGACGCCTTCTGGGGTTGTCCGGCTCAATGCTTTTCATGAAGGTGGGCAGATCGTTATCGAAATCGCGGATGATGGTCGGGGCCTTGATACTGAGCGGCTAAAGCACAAAGCGCGCGAAAAAAGCATTGTAAGCGATGCTGAACTGGATGGCATGACCGAAGGTCAAATCCAGCAGTTGATTTTTCACCCTGGATTTTCCACGGCAAGTGAAGTGACCAGCGTTTCAGGGCGCGGCGTTGGCATGGATGTGGTGCGCTCAAATGTCGAGTTAATTGGCGGCACAATCGACCTCAAGTCCCAAAAGGGCGTTGGCACTACGGTCAGTTTGAAAATCCCACTTACCCTTGCGATTGTTCCGGCGCTTATTATTGCGGTGGGTCAAGAACGTTTCGCGCTGCCGCAGCGGGCGGTCCGCGAATTGGTTCGGGTCAACAAAAAAGCAAATCGAATTGAGCACTTAAATGGCAGTCTGGTTCTGCAATTGCGCGACCATTTGCTGCCGGTTGTCGGGATGAGCGATCTCTTAGGCGTCAGCCCCGGTGCGGTGCCTGAAGAGGGGTATGTTGTGGTGACTGAAGTGGGCCAATATTGCTTTGGGCTGTTGGTTGATGAGGTTTTTCACACCGAAGAGATAGTGGTGAAGCCGATGATGGGTGCGTTGCAGGGGCTCAAGCATTTTTCTGGCACCACCATTTTGGGCGATGGTAGTGTGATCATGATTATGGACCCATCAGGACTAGCGAGTTCTGTGGCGCAAACTGAAATGGGCGATCTGGCACGCACCGCCCAAACGCCTGAAGAAGTTGATGATGGTGAACACAGCACTGAATTGCTTGTGTTTGAAGCGCGAGGCGGTGCCCGCCAAGCGGTGCCGCTTGCTCTGGTTAATCGACTTGAGACAGTAAAACAGTGCGAACTTGAACACGTCGATGGCCGATATTTACTGCAATATCGTGAGGCATTGATGCCGATACAGTTTCTGTGTGACCCGCCGACTTATGCGGAGCGGAAAATGTCGATGCTTGTCTTTGAGGACCGCGGCTATCGGCTCGGGATTGTCGTGGCGCAAGTTTTGGATATTGTCGCAGATCGGTTGGAAATTGACGTGGAGTCAAAAAGCCAAGGCTATTTGGGTACCGCGATTATCAAAGGACGGGCGACAGAAATATTGGATATGGCGCACTTTATGGCGGTTGAACATCCAAAATCTTTTGATCGGCAGGCCGATTATGCTCAAAGCGCGCGCCGCCGGATGCTTTATGCGGAGGACAGTGCGTTCTACCGCAATATGTTGGTACCAATCTTCAAGAGTGCTGGTTTTGATGTCACGGTGTGTGAAGACGGGCAGGCTGCATTTCAAGTGCTTAATGAGGGCGGCTATTTTGACTTGATTGTTACCGACATTGAAATGCCGGGCATGGATGGATTTTCGCTTGCGCAGTCAATTCAGCAATTGCCAAATGCGGCGCAAACGCCGGTGATTGCCTTGTCTGCTTATGATGGCCCGAACGCAAAGAGCCGCGCGCAAGAAGTTGGGCTGTTTGATTTTGTGGCCAAAGGTGATCGCGAGCATTTGACCAAAGCGGTAAGCAGGGCAATCAGTTTGCGCGGATTGGAGGCAGCTTAATGGATGATCAGCCACAATCAACAAACATGATCCAATTGGTGACCCTGCGCATTGGCGGGCAATTGTTTGCGATCAATCTTGAATTGGTAGATGACGTGTTCAAACCCGAACAGTTTACACCCATTCCGTCGGTACGGCCCGAGATTGCCGGCATTTTGAATCTGCGCGGGCGGATTATTGTTGCGATCAATACCGACCTATTGTTGGGGTTGCCGCCGGTTGATGCGCCAATAGTTGGGCGACAGATGGTGAATATAAAATATTTAAACGAATCTTATGGACTTTTGGCTGATAGTGTTGGGGATGTGGTGGCATTTTGCGCCACTGAAATTAAACCAAACCCGATCAATCTTGATGGGAATTTAGCGATCTATAGCCAAGGGATCTTGCGGCTCAATGGTGAGTTGATGACGGTCCTAATGGCAGACAAAATTATCGCCCAAGTTCTAAATCAAGAGGCTGCATAGGGCCGAAGTTGAAATGCATTTGAAGGAGAAAATGCGATGAAAACCTGTCTAATTGTTGACGACAGCAGTGTCATTCGCAAAGTCGCGCGCCGCATAATCGAGGACATTGGCTATGAAGTCGATGAAGCCGAAGATGGCCGTGAAGCTTTTGAAAAATGCACGCAAAGCATGCCGGACGCCATTTTGGTGGATTGGAATATGCCTGTGATGACTGGGCTCGAGTTCGTTAAAGAGCTGCGCAGCTATATTGGTGGCGAATCCCCGAAGATATTGTTTTGTACGACAGAAAATGATGTGGGGCACATCGCTATGGCGCTCAAAGCTGGCGCCAACGAATATATGATGAAGCCATTTGATCGGGAAATCATGGAAAGCAAATTCCGAGATCTCGACCAAAAGTAAATTGGGTCGAAAGGAGCGTCCTTATGGAGGCGCGAAATGTGCCCGGGGCCATTGCCTCGCCGGTGCGGGTGATGCTTGTGGACGATTCTGCGGTTATTCGCGGCATTATGCGCCGCTGGATTGACGCTGAACGAGGCTTGGACGTGGTTGCAAGTGCGATCAATGGGCAAGAAGCGATTGCGAAAGCCAAGCGGGTTCAGCCTGACATCATAATCCTTGATTTGGAAATGCCGGTTATGTCCGGTATGGAAGCGCTGCCTGAATTGCGCAAGGTCTGCGCTGGTGCCAAGATTCTGATTGCATCGACATTGACGACCCGCAATGCGCGCGCTTCTCTTGCAGCGATGCGCGCTGGGGCGACAGACTATTTGGCAAAGCCAGACGTTGCCACATCTCGTGATGCATTTCGTTTGCATTTGGTTGAAAAACTTCGTGCCCTTGGCGGTGACGCAAACGCAATGTGCGCTGTTGAAAGCGGCAATGTTGTTGGCCTGTCACAAACGAAAAAGTGGCGTGGTAGTATGAAGGCGCTGGCTGTTGGTGCGTCAACGGGTGGACCGCAAGCAATCAATGAAGTGTTTGGCACACTATCTGGAAAATTTGATGATTGCGCGGTGTTCGTCACCCAGCACATGCCCGCCCATTTTACCAAGCTTTTGGGCGAAGACCTCGCCCAGCGGATTGGTCTGCCGGGCGGTGAAGCCGTCGAAGGTGAACCGGTATTACCGGGGCGGCTGTATATGGCGCCAGGCGGATTTCATATGCGGGTCGTAGATAATGGCGGGAAGTTGCGGATCGAGTTGGGTGATGAAGCAGCGATCAATTTCTGCAAACCCTCGGTTGACCCTACATTCTTTTCCGTGGCGCGCCATTACCAGGGCGACTGTGCTGCGGTCATGTTGACGGGCATGGGCCACGATGGGGCCCGGGGTGCAAAAGCCATTCACGATGGGGGAGGTGTTGTGTTGGCGCAGGATCAGGCGACGAGTGCTGTGTGGGGAATGCCGGGTGCAGCTATTGCCGCGAACGCCGTTGATCGAGTTCTGCAGTTGCAGAAAATCGGACCTGAGTTGTTGCGGCTAAAGGGATGAGTGAGATGGGGATGCAGCAACAAACCTACAACGCGATCGCGCGCTTTGTGGCGCAGGAAAGCGGCATTAAGCTTTCTGATGGCAAAGCCTATATGATGGAAAGCCGTTTGACGCCTGTGATGTCAGAATTTGGCATTTCGAGTTTTGAGCATTTGGCGACGCAGCTGATGGCGGCAACCAGCGAATTGCGACAAGCGGTGGTTGATGCCATGACCACCAATGAAAGCTTCTTTTTCCGGGACCGCACGCCTTTTGACCTGTTCTCAAATGTAATGTTGCCGCGCGTTGCCGAGGCGAAACGGGCTAATGGGCAGCCCTTGCGCATCTGGTGCGCGGCGGCAGCCACCGGTCAAGAGCCATATTCGCTTGCGATCTCTGTATTGGAAAACCAAACGGTGCTGGACGGCTTGGATGTTTCAATATTGGCTACAGATATTTCGCAAGCTGCATTGGGGACGGCCGAAAGTGGGCGATATACACAATTTGAAGTGCAGCGCGGCTTGAGTGCGCAGCGTCTCATCACTCATTTTGATCAGGAGGGGGGCGCTTGGCGTGTCAAACCGCATTTGCGTGAACTTATTGAGTTCAAAGAGCTAAACCTGTTGAAATCACTGCATCAGGTAGGCAAGGTCGACATTGTTTTTTGTCGCAATGTGCTGATCTATTTTGATGTCGAGACCAAAGCCCAAGTGCTGGGCAATATCAGAAAACAAATGAGTAATACTGGCTATTTGATGCTTGGGGCAGCTGAAACCCTTGTTGGGGTCACCGATCACTTTTTGCCGACAGCCGAGCATCAAAACTTGTTTCAACCCACAAGTTAAACCTGCGGTTTTCGCAATCTACTGTTCCGCGTGCTAGACTGCGCCAATATTTTAGACATATTGGAGGCGCGCGATGCCGTTATCCGTTGGCAATATCACTATGCATTTGGGGCCACAAAACATTGGTGGGCCAGATGATTTGGAAGCGGCGATAATTGAATTTATCGAAGCGGCCACTAAGAGCCTTTACATTTCCGTCCAAGAACTCGATCACAAACCCATCGCCGATGCGATTGTTGCGGCCAAATTGCGTGGCATTCAGGTGCATATGGTGATGGAGCAGGATTATTTAAAAGAGAGCCATCCACCAGCGGCGGATTCTTTAGGTGAATTGGAGGTGAACCGTGAACTGCTGATGCGCATATTACGGCATGGTATTGATGCAAAGGCGGACTACAACCCATCAATCTTTCACCAAAAGTTTATTGTGCGCGATGGCGAGGCGGTGCTGACTGGGTCGACAAATTTCACCACCACGGGGGTGCGCAAAAATCTCAACCACATTGTGGTCGTCAAAGACAAATTGGTCGCGCGTGAATATACGCGCGAGTTCAGATCAATCCGCAAAGGTATTTTTGGCAAACGCAGCTTGGATCGCTCGCGCAAACCGCTTGAAGACCATTATGTTGGGGATGTGCGGGTGAAGCCGCTTTTTGCGCCAGATCATATGCCGGAGATGGAGTTCATCAAACATATGAACAAAGCGCGTGATCGGATCGATTTTGCGATTTTTACCTTCTCGAAATCCTCAGGCATTGATGATGCGATGGTATTGTCTCAATTGGCCGGCGTTTCTGTGCGTGGTGTTTTGGACCGAAGGGCTGCAAACCAAAAATGGGCGGCGAAGGACACACTTAAGAATGGTGGCATCACCCTATTTCAGAATAAAACCGGGACGGGGGTGCGAAAGGTCCATCACAAATTGATGACGATTGATGACCAGCTCACGATTGTTGGGAGCTTTAATTATACTGGTCCTGCAAACCTCACCAATGATGAGAATATCATGGTGCTTGGGGATTTGGACGAAACTGACCCTGCCAAACGCGATGCCCAGAGCCAGCTTGCTCTATATGCCCGCAACGAAATTGTGCGGATCATCGAGCATCAAAGCGAAGAGATTTGAGCCGCTAATTCTGCAAAATTTCCACCGGTATCCCTCTTGAAAGGGAATTGCTTGCCATACAGGAGGCTTTTGCACGATTAATCAGCTCTTTTGGATTTGATCCATCTTCTAAGGTGCATTGGACTTCGAGTTTTGCTGCCTTCGTTAGGATTGGAGTTCCTTCGAGTTCCAATTCCACACTTACAGCAATGCTTTGAATTTGAATTCCCATTTCCTCAGCAACATATCTTAGGTCGTTGCAAAAGCAGCCTCCAATTGTGAGACCTAGCAGTTGCGCTCCATTGAAACCGATACCCCTGCCACCGGCACTTCCCTCTGGCCGATCAACCACCACAGTGTGCTGACCAGCGATCCCAAGAGCAGCCTGCTTGCCTTCAATGCTATGCAATTCTACGGTAACTTTGCCCATGGTCGTTGCCCTTTGGCAGAACATTAATTGTAGTTCCTACACTGAAATTTTGTCCCGTTCTTGATCAGTATGCAAGGTCAAAAAAAAGCCCCGCCAAAATGGTAGGGCTTTGAAATTCGTAATCATCGTTGAATAGCGTTATGCGCTTTCAGACAATTCATTTTCATCAGGTTCGCGCAGAACATAGCCACGGCCCCATACGGTTTCGATATAATTCTTGCCGCCAGTTGCTGTGGAAAGCTTTTTGCGAAGCTTACAGATAAATACGTCGATGATTTTAAGCTCTGGCTCGTCCATGCCGCCATATAGGTGGTTGAGGAACATTTCTTTGGTGAGGGTCGTGCCCTTACGCAAAGAGAGTAGTTCGAGCATTTGATATTCTTTGCCAGTGAGGTGAACGCGTTGACCGCCAACTTCCACTGTTTTTGTGTCAAGGTTCACAGAAAGGTCGCCAGTATTGATGACCGATTGAGCGTGACCTTTTGAGCGACGAACCACTGCGTGAATGCGGGCAACCAATTCATCCTTATGGAATGGCTTGGTCATGTAGTCGTCAGCGCCGAAGCCCAGGCCGCGAACTTTATCTTCAATGCCTGCAAGGCCAGAAAGAATAAGGATCGGGGTTTGAACTTTTGCCACACGCAAGGTGCGCAACACTTCATATCCGCTCATGTCTGGTAGGTTAAGATCAAGCAAGATGATGTCATAATCATAAAGCTTGCCAAGATCTACGCCTTCTTCGCCCAGATCGGTTGTGTACACATTGAAACTTTCAGATTTGAGCATCAGCTCAATACTCTGCGCGGTTGCGCTGTCGTCCTCAATCAGGAGTACCCGCATGTCGTTCCCCTTGTCCTTGTTCCGTCATGGAACCTACGTGGTGCAGCCCAACATCAGCGCACCAGTTAATGAATCCTACTGGATATGAATCAACCCTAGTGAGAAATAGTTAACAAAGTTTAATTCGGTTCTGCAATATGCATTGAACAACTTTCTTCATTTATGTTAACACATTGAAATAATTGAATAAAATGGTGGTTACCAACTTAATAATTTAGTTTAAGAAAAGGTTTCAACCGACTCTTTAGACTCAGTGAATTGCAGGTCACTGAATGTGTTTTGAATTAGAAGCGGGAGAAGATTTTTTTTAGCTTGAACTGTGAAATTAGTGCGTTTCCGTAAAGGAATCGTTAGCATTAACCGAATCAAAAGGATTGAAGACGCTTTGGAATCATTAATTGCCGACATTGATGCGATGGACGCCGTGGAGGTGTTTGGCCGTGTAAAGACGGTGCAGGGCTTGCTTGTTGAAGTCATTGGGCCTGTACGCGAGTTGCGTGTGGGCGGTCGTGTGGCAATTGAAACCCGTCTTGGCAACAATTTGATGTGCGAGATTGTTGGCTTTGAGAATGACCATGCGCTTTGTTTGCCATTCGGGCCGCTAGAAGGTGTTCGCTTGGGGTGCAAAGCGATCTTTTATTCGCATGGCGGCACGGCGCAGCCATCGGATGATTGGCTTGGTCGGGTGATCAACGCCAATGGCGAACCGATTGATGGTGGCCAGCCAATTCTAAAAGGTGCCGATCATTATCCGTTGCGAGCGTCGCCACCGCCAGCCCATGAGCGGGCGCGGGTTGGGCCGCCAATCGATTTGGGCGTTAAGGTTCTCAACACATTCACCACCTGTTGCGATGGGCAGCGGATGGGTATTTTTGCTGGTTCCGGCGTTGGTAAATCTGTGCTGATGTCGATGTTGGCGCGCAATACTGGTGTTGATGTGGCAATTATTGGGCTGATTGGTGAGCGGGGCCGGGAGGTTCAAGAGTTTATTGAAGATAATCTTGGGCCCGAAGGGCTCAAGCGTGCGGTGATTGTGGTGGCAACATCTGATGAGCCAGCCCTAATGCGTCGACAAGCTGCCTATATGACCCTGACACTGGCTGAATATTTCCGCGATAAAGGAAAGCGCGTATTGTGCATGATGGACAGTTTGACCCGTTTTGCTATGGCGCAGCGCGAAATCGGTTTGGCGACGGGCGAACCGCCCACGGCAAAAGGCTATCCACCAACAGTTTTCACTGAATTGCCAAGATTATTGGAAAGAGCGGGCCCAGGATTAAAAAATTCTGGATCTGTTACCGGACTTTTTACCGTTTTAGTGGAAGGTGATGATCATAATGAGCCAATTGCTGATGCCGTTCGCGGTATTTTGGATGGGCACATTGTAATGGAAAGGGCAATCGCTGAGCGGGGACGTTATCCGGCGGTGAATGTTTTAAGGTCCATTTCGCGCACTATGCCGGGCTGTGTTCCGGCTGAGTATCGGCCAGTTTTGCTGAAGGCGCGCGAATATATGTCAGTGTTTGCTGACATGGAGGAGCTGATCCGCTTGGGGGCCTATAGGTCTGGGTCAGATCCGAAAGTGGACACTGCAATTTCCATTGCGCCGCAACTGGACGCGTTTTTGTCTCAGTTGCAAGACGAGCGGGTGACCCTTGATGAAGGTTATCGCCAGCTTGAACAAATTGTCGCCAGTGTAGAAGGCGGCGGGGAATGACGACTTGGTTGGGTAAGGAGTACAAGTCATGAAATCACGCAATGAGTCTCTCATTCGCTTGAGAAAATTTACGGTGGACGAAAAACGTCGCGCTGTAACACAGATTGAAATGATGGTTGCCGATTTTGAACGTATGGCGGCCGAATTGGATCAGCAAATCGAAATCGAGCACCAAAAAACTGGCATCACGGATGTGGGTCACTTTGCTTATTCAACATTTGCTAAGGCGGCAGCCGATCGCCGTGACAACCTCAACGCGTCAGCCGATGAGATGCGCGGCAAGCTTGAAGCAGCGCAAGACGAGTTGGCCGAAGCGGTCGAAGAGTTGAAAAAGATCGAGTTGCTCGATGCGCGTGAAAACGCACGTGAGCAAGCAGAAGAGACCAAGCGCGAACAGGCGGAAATGGACGAAATCGCCCTAATGCGCCGTCATCGCAAATAAGGTTTGAGCTGAGTTTTCAGCTTAATTCTCTTACCCGAGATTTTTTTAGAGGTTGCATGCCAAACAGGTGTGCGGCCTTTTTGGGGTGTGCGTCATTGCTCGCTAAAATGTCCGTTTACAACTGCTGCCAGTTGTTTCCCGGTGCTCGTGTCGCTGATCACTATCTTGCCGATGCCTTGCGCGTTCGCCGCTTTGCAATATATGCCGATCGCTATGTTGGCTTTTTGATTGTCATTCAGCGCCATCCATTTTTCTTTTGATGCTTCCCACGGGCCATTCTTTTTGATGACCCCGGCGGAAGTTGCCTCATTCACATAAGCTTGCATCACTGAACTGTTCGTTATGCATTTGCGCCACGCTGACCTATGCACACCTGGCTCGCATCCCATGAGAGCGAAAAGAATGATAATAGAGACCAGCAGGTTTGGCATGTGATCGTCCTTAAAATCAGCTGGGTCCATATCTTACCAAAACAGCAAAATTGAGTTCTAGCCCATTGCGCAATAGTTTGGGCTATTTAGCGGACTGGAGATAGCTTGGCAAAAATTCCTTCTCTGGTTGAAGCTAAGGCCCATAAACCTTTCCGTCTATTAAGTCAGTTGCGCGCAAGGGCTCGAATCGTTTTAAAACGTTTGTAGCTTGATTTACTTTAAGGAATTTGAAATGAGAGACATACTAATTGCGGCGACGTTGGTACTAGGAGTTTTTTCGACTCCCGTGATGGCGGATCAAAAATCTGCAGACTACATTGTGAGCCAGACGGTAACTCGAGAGATGTTTGAGGGGGCAATTGCCGCACAAAGATCCTTGATATTGAGCGCTATTCAACACGACCTAAAACAAAAGAACGTAACACTACCAAATCCAGATCGCTTTTTCGACCTTTTGATGGAAGAGTTTTTGGATGAGTTTACTGAATCCATGCAAGCACAAAGTGCACAGGTGTTTTTGGATGCTTTCACAAGTGAGCAGCTGGTTGAAATTGCTTCATTTTTTGCAACTGATGCTGGTCAGGCATATATCGCTGCGACACCTACACTGATGATGGAAGGCGCACGGATGGGTCAAATCGCGGGGCAAAAAGCCGGTGCAAATGCTGGGAAACGACTTGCAAATCGAATTGAGGATGAAGGTTTAATAGTAGTAGACGACCCAGGATTGTTGGAACGTTTGTTGGACGCATTGAAGTAGGATTCAGCGCGACCATATTTTGCAAGCCGTTACCAAAGGTTGGTCTTAAGTATAGATTTGATTAGAGTGGCGTTAGAACGAAGCAGCAAACCAACGCGTGCAATAAATCGCGCGCGGTTGGGTGACGTCTAATGTATTACGGCCACTGTACTTATGCGCATCAATGATCAAATCACCATTGCCGACTGGGAGCTGACTGAACAGTTTACGCGCGCGTCTGGCCCTGGTGGGCAGAATGTGAATAAGGTCAGCACGGCGGTTGAGTTGCGATTTGAGGCGGCGGCGTCACCAAACTTATCCGAAGCGATCAAAAAGCGGTTGAAGAGATTGGCCGGGCGGCGTTGGACGCAAGATGGAGCGATTGTGCTTTTTGTGCAGGAGACGCGCTCGCAGGCGCGAAACCGGGAGATTGCGCGCGAACGACTCGCTGAATTGATCCTGAGGGCCACTGAGAAGCCAAAATTTCGCGTGAAGACCAAACCAACGCGTGGGTCGATCAAGCGGCGACTGGACGCGAAGAAAGAACGTAGTGCAACCAAGAAGTTGCGCGGTAGGGTCGAAGACTAGCCTAGCCCTTTTCAAAAATCATTGTGTGAATGTAACGCGGGTCGCAAGTTTGATCTGCGATGTGTGTTGTTGACTTTCTAAACGATTCGATATATCTAGAATTATAGAAATAATAATTGGAGCGTGAAATGGCGCAGAATGAAACAGATTTTACAGAAGCCGCGCAGGCATTTGCGGCAATGGGGTCAGAACCACGATTAGAGGTGCTGATGTGTCTGGTGAGAGCCGGCGATGCTGGCTTGTTGGTTGGTGATATTCAAGATCGCACCAACATACCTGCGTCAACGCTCAACCATCATCTGAAGTTTTTAACCGCTGCTGGCATCGTTACCCAGGAAAAACAGGGGCGCACAATTATCAATCGTGCCCAGTTTGACGCGCTCGAGGCGCTGGCTAGCTTCATTCTTAAGCAATGTTGTATCGACGTTCCAACAAATGTTGGGCAGTCGAGTTCAGTATCACAAAATGAGGGGGCATAAATGTCCGACATTACGCAGGGCCAAAGCTTGCGGCCAAAAATCAAGCTCAGCAAAATTATCAAGAGCGTCCCATTTGCCATCGCAATTATGCTCTTAGGTGTCGCGGTGTTGGATGTAGCGCAACTGCTCGCGGTCATTCAGTTTGCTGTGCGTGCCTTTTTGGGCACATTGCCATTCATTCTGTTTGCCGTTTTGATGATTGGCTATTTGAAAGCCACCGGTTCTGAAAGCATGATCGGCAAAGCGTTTGAAGGGCGCGAAACCCAAGCAATTTTCTTGGCGGCGCTGATTGGTGGTATTGCACCATTTTGCTCATGTGAAGTGATCCCCTTTATTGCCGGGTTGCTCGCTGTTGGTGCGCCACTTTCTGCCGTAATGGCGTTTTGGCTGGCTTCGCCCTTAATTGATCCGCCAACCTTTATTATCACCGTTTCTGAACTGGGTTTGCCATTCGCACTTTCCCGCGCCGCATTCGCTGTTGCTCTTGGTCTGCTTGGTGGTTTTGTGGTCAAAATGATCGGCAAACGTGGCGCCGTTGGCGATCCGTTGCGCGAAGACTACAAAGCCTCAACTTGCGGTGCGAACAAGTTCAAAGGCAAACCAAAATGGGCGTTTTGGAGTGAAGCGGATCGCGTATCGGTGTTCCGCAAAGAAAGCGTGAACAACCTTATCTTTCTTGGTCAATGGTTGGCGCTGGCCTATGTCATTGAAGCATTGTTCGTCACTTACGTGCCGGCTGAATTGGTTGCCAATGTGCTCGGCGGCGAAGGCATCCTAACCATTGGATTGGCAGCACTTGTTGGCGCACCAGCTTATCTGAACGGATATGCCGCAATCCCATTGATTGATGGGCTTCTGGATCAAGGTATGAGCCTTGGCGCGGCAATGGCCTTTATGATTGCTGGGCCTGTGACATCAATCCCAGCGATGATGGCTGTGGTCTCTTTGGTGAAGCGCCAGGTGTTTGCGATCTATTTGGTGATGGCCATTGTTGGAGCCGTGTTGTTTGGCTTGATCTTTCAATATGCAAACGGATTTGTTGGCTAGTTCCTAACCCCCAAAGAAAAGCCAATTTCTAAGGTGCGTCTCCAACTTGTTGGGGGCGCATTTTGTTTATCTGCTTTGTGGCGTTATCATTGTTGCAAAAGGGGAGAATTCTAATGGATGTTAGTCAGTTCATCGCTCAGCTGTTAGGGCCGATATACTTGGCACTTGGTGTTGGCGGGTTTGTGAACCGCAAACACTTCATGACGCTCATTGAAGGTTTCAAAGCGAGTTACGCTGTTATTCTGATTTCAGGGGTGGTGGCGTTGTTCATTGGCGTTTTGATGGTTAGGTTTCACAATGTTTGGGTCGTTGACTGGCGCGTGATTATCACCATTTTCAGTTGGATTGCTTTGCTCAAAGGGCTGACATTGTTGGTCTTGCCTGTTCGTGTGGGCGAGGGCATAGCCAATAGTTTTGTGAAACGGCCGCAATTGATCAATCTGATGCTTGGTTTTTGCATTCTCATTGGCGCGGTATTTTCCTATTTCGGGTATCTGGTTTAGTTCCTTTTCGGCCTTAAAACCAAAGTCGAACCATTCGCTCCACTTATTCCTTTGCTATATGGGGCCATCCTCGCTAATCCTGTTGTCAGATCGGGGTTCAAAACCCACAAACGACAACCGATGGAAGTAAACCCAAAAGAGGATTGCGGCATCGAAAAGGGGATATAGCGCATGTTTGTCAGCGTGTTTGAAATCTTTAAGGTCTCGATTGGGCCTTCGTCTTCGCACACCATGGGACCAATGGTGGCCGCCAATCGCTTCATCGAGCATCTTGCCAAAAACAAAGGGCGTTTCGACCGAGGGGATCGGTGTTCGGTGCAATGCAAATTGCAAGGATCGCTCGCCTTTACCGGCAAGGGCCATGCCACCGACCAAGCCGTTTTGTTTGGACTTTGCGGCTTTTCGCCAGAAACGTTTGACCGTGAGGAAGCCGAGGACCGAATGGTCAAATTGCGCATTGGCAAATCTATTGAGATTGCGGATGAGTTTGAAGCAAGTTTAGACCCCGAGACAGGCATTATCTTTGACTATGACACAAAGGAAATGCCTCATCCCAACACGATGACTATCTCGTTAGTTGGGCCGGATGGAGACGCGCGGTTTGAAGAAACCTATCTCTCGATTGGGGGCGGTTTCGTGCTCACCAAGGAAGAGCATTACAACGTCGACAAGCTTGAGAAAAAAGTTGAAGCAATCGCCATTCCCTTCCCCTTTCACAGCGCGAAAGAAATGCTGGAAATGGGCAGGGAACATGGCAAATCGATTGCTGAAATGAAACGCGCCAACGAATTGACGCGGATGAATGAGACTGACTTAAACATCGGTTTGAAAAAGCTTTGGGCGGTGATGGATGACTGTGTAGAGCGCGGTCTTGACGGCACCGGCATTTTGCCTGGCGGGTTGAAAGTTCGACGGCGCGCTGCAGATGTGCGCGCGAAGTTGTTGGACCAGCGCGGCAAAAATCAACAGATGCCGCATGTGGCAAATGACTGGATATCGCTTTATGCGATGGCGGTGAACGAAGAAAATGCCGCTGGAGGTCAGGTCGTTACTTCGCCAACAAATGGCGCCGCAGGGGTTTTTCCAGCGGTCATCAAATACTACTTGAACCACGTGCCAGGAGCTACACTAGCCAAAGCGCATGAAATGCTTTTGGTGGGAGCTGCTGTTGGTGGGTTGATTAAGCACAATGCCTCAATTTCTGGTGCCGAGGTTGGTTGCCAAGGTGAAATCGGTTCGGCCTCTGCCATGGCTGCTGCCGCTTTCTGTGCCGCATTAGGGGGGACAAATGAACAAGCGGAAAACGCTGCTGAGATCGCGCTGGAACACCATTTGGGCATGACCTGCGACCCAATTGCTGGGCTGGTGCAAGTGCCTTGTATTGAACGCAACGGGATGGGGGCAATCAAGGCAATTGCTGCGGCTTCGCTGGCGCTAAATGGTGATGGCGAGCATATTGTGGCGCTCGATACATGCATCAAGACCATGTATGAGACCGGCAGAGATATGGACAGTCGCTACAAAGAAACGTCGCTTGGTGGGTTGAGCGTTAATCAGCCAGCGTGTTGATTTGAAGAACAATCCATCGTAGCTGTTGCCGATGGAACAATCGCAAGCAATAGAAATGGTCGATGCGGAAATCGTTCGCATCGAAGGTGGTGTCGTCGCCATGCGCGACGACAGAGTCCAACGTCAGTGGCAGACCGAACTCAAACCATTTTGCATGTCGAGATTTCAAGTCACCCAAGACATATATTCAGCGGTGGTTGGCACGAATCCAGCAACATTTGACGGGACAAGAAACCCCATTGAGAATGTATCGTGGTATGAGGCGATCGCGTTTTGCAACTTGTTGTCAGTAGCAGCGGGCCTTGATCCCAGCTACTTAGTCGGCGTCAACAAAGATGATGTTGTGGTCAACAAAAATGCAAACGGCTATCGGCTGCCAAGCGATGCTGAGTGGCAGTTTGCAGCGCTTGGGGGCTTGGCCCAGCCGCGCTATGGCGAGATCGACCAAATCGCATGGTATAAAGCCAATTCAGGTGCTCAAACCCATCAAGTGGGACTGAAGTCTGCAAACCAATATGGCCTTTTTGATATGCTTGGGAATGTCTGGGAGTGGTGCTTTGACATCTATGATGCAGAAGTTTATGGCACGTACCGAGTGTTTCGAGGTGGTGGATGGAACGATCCTGAACGGGGGTGCCTGGCCACAAACCGACGGCGCAGCCACCCGACCTATGGCATCGATGATGTTGGATTTCGATTGGCCAGAAACGCTTAACCCGATGAAGCGTCTTCCTCTGTAAATTTTGTTTGCGGATCTTCTATGAAAAAGCTCCAACTCTCTGCGCCATCAAACAAACGCACTGGGACACCATAAATGTGCTCAAGCTCCGCCATGTTTAAGTTTAGGGCCATGCGGCCTTCACCTGGTGTTTCAAGCGATTGCCAAAGGATTGATGTGCCACATCCTTTGCAGGTGCGGAAATCAAGTTCCATGTCGCCGTGCGAATAGCTGACGGTTGTCGTGTCATTTATGCCGTTCAAAGCAATATTGGACGCATCCGAATAAATCCAAAGTGTCCCTAAGCGGCGGCAAATCGAGCAATTGCAGCGTATAGCGTATTCTGGTTGGTCATCAAATTCGTATGAGACTTTGCCGCAGTGGCATTTGCCCTTGATCATTTCACATCGTCCTTGTCATCAAGTCGGTCCAAAAAAGCAATCGATCGCTCAAGACATAGTTTGGTTGCATCTTTATCAAAATCGCTGATGGCGCGATCAAGAAAAAAATGGCCGACTTTGTCATAACGAAATATGCTTAGATTTTGCGTGGGGGCATCCGTTTGCCATTCATTGAAATAGGCTTCATCGTCGAATGGATCAGGCTTAGCGATATGTGCTTGAACTGGTAAGTCGCGGGGCAACTCCTTGGCCCATTCTGCGGCACCCGCAAAAAGCAATGCACCCCGCATTTTCGGGCGATCCGCCCATAGGCTGCTCACCATGCCTGCGCCAAAAGAAATGCCGCTTAGAACCGCGTTCTCGGGCACGGACTTTAGGGCATCACGCGCTCGATCCACCAATTGATCGCGATCAAACATGCGAAATAGAGCAAACCCGTCATCATAATTTTCGGCAGTTTTGCCGTCAAAAAGGTCTGGCAAGTAGGTGGTGTGCCCGGCTTTTTCAAAGGTGTTTGCTATTTCCCTTTCAGCCGCGCGACATCCCAGGATTGAGTGAAACAAAACAATGTGTGTCATCTGCGCGCTTTCAAAAAAGTGATATTGCTGAGCTTAGCGCGATGTGGAGGCGATGCAAGAGCCAACTAAACGGGGATCAAACACTGCCAATGGTTTTGAGTTTAGCGCGCGGGTGAATTTCGTTTTGGCTCATCACGACGGTTTGCGGGCGGAAGCGCTCAATAATGGCACGCACGTGCGGTCGAATTGGCGGTGATGTAATAAGCACTGGCAATTCGCCCATTTGCGCGGCGCTTTCGAAGGCATTTTGGACCTCTTGAATGAATTCATGCAAGCGC
Organism: Maritalea porphyrae; assembly: GCF_030159895.1. Lineage (GTDB taxonomy): Bacteria > Pseudomonadota > Alphaproteobacteria > Rhizobiales > Devosiaceae > Maritalea > Maritalea porphyrae. Next base: position 421,725 of record NZ_BSNI01000001.1, on the reverse strand, counting down.
GAAGGTGCCATAGCCAAGTGCCGTTCTGCGCCTTCGCCGTGTAGGCTTTCAGAGAAATCTCGTTCCCAATCGGGTGAAAGGGTTATTATCGGCAGGTTACCGTCTGGTGCAGAATTTGCAGCGCATAGTTGTCGCGCCATGCGTGTGCGCACATGCTCAGCGATTAGTTTGGCTGAGCTCATGCCACCGGCAACCTCAGCAATACCCTCCAAGATTGTTGCCAAATCGCGGATTGAAATGCGCTCCGCCAACAAGATTTGTAGGACGCGTTGGATACCAGAAACCGTGATTAGGTTTGGCACCATATCGTCGATGAGCTTTTGCTGCTCTGCAGGTAGGTTGTTGAGCAACTCTTGCACGTTTGCGTAGCTGAGGAGATCCGCAATGTTGGTTTTCAAGATCTCTGTGAGATGGGTTGAAATTACAGAGGACGGGTCAACGATGGTATAGCCCTTCACTTCAGCTTCATCGCGCAAACCGGCATCAACCCAAGTGGCTGGTAGACCGAAAGTGGGCTCAATTGTGTGCTGTCCGGGCAGATCAATTTGCCCACCCATCGGGTCCATAACCATATATTGGTCGGGGAACACATTGCCGTGGCCCGATTCAACTTCCTTGATGCGCACCATGTAATCGTTGGGCTGGAGCTGCATATTATCAAGGATGCGCACTGAAGGCATGATGATGCCCATGTCGGTGGCCAATTGTCGGCGCAGCGCTTTGATCTGCTCGGTTAGGCGATCATTGCCTTGGTCATCTTCTTTCACCAACGACAATAGTCCGTAACCAAGTTCGAGCTTGAGCTCGTCCATTTTGAGCGCATCAGTGATTGGCGGATCTTTCGGCGGCGCTTCTTTGGCGATTTTTTCAGCGGCCTTCTTGGCCAAATCATTGTCAGCTTTTTGCGACTTATCTCTAGAAAATTTGTAGGCGAGGTAGCCAGAACCGCCAGCCAAAGCCAAGAAAGGCAAAGCAGGCATGCCAGGCAAAATCGCAAGGATGCACATGACCGCAGCGGTCATGCCCAAGGCACGAGGATATCCCGAAAACTGCTCGGCCAAAGCTTGGTTGGCAGAGCCGGTCACGCCAGCCTTCGACACCAAAAGGCCAGCCGCCGTTGAAACGATGAGCGCTGGCACTTGAGAGACAAGCCCATCGCCTACAGTCAGCAAAGTGTAGTTATTTGCCGCATCGCCCAATGACATTTGCTGTTGGCCGACGCCGATAATAATGCCGGCCGCAATATTGATAAAGGTGATCAACAGGCCCGCAATCGCATCACCGCGCACAAATTTTGATGCACCGTCCATGGCGCCAAAGAACGAACTTTCGTCTTCAAGGTTTTTGCGACGGGTGCGAGCTGTTTCTTCGTCGATCATGCCAGCGGACAAATCCGCATCAATAGCCATTTGCTTGCCCGGCATCGCATCCAAGGTGAAGCGGGCCGCAACTTCAGCGATACGGCCAGAGCCTTTGGTGATCACGATGAAGTTCACGATGATCAGGATCGCAAACACGATAATCCCGATCACGAAATTGCCTTGCATGACAAAGTTGCCAAAGGCCTCAATCACATTGCCAGCGGCATTTGTGCCAAGGTGACCATTGGCCAAGATCAAGCGGGTCGATGCCAGGTTCAGCGCAAGTCGCATCATCGCAGCGATCAGCAGCACCGTTGGAAAAGCGGAAAACTCAAGTGGTGTCCGAATGAACAGGGTGGTCATCAAAATCAGCACGGAGAAAACGATCGAAATCGCTAGCAACATGTCCAGCATAATTGCTGGCATGGGCATTATGAGCACCATCAGAATTGATATGACGCCAACGGCCAAAGCAATATCGCCTTGGCGCAACATGTCGAACATGCTGCCAAGGGATGGGAATCCGGAAGACGGTCTAACTGTTTTTGGCTGTGGTGCTTGTGATGTGTCGCTCATCTAGTGAGTGTCGCCTTTCACGCTGCGCCTGACGAGCGATTTTCACCGGGTGCGGGAATCTGTTCACCACTTTGTGCATATTGGTTGAGTTTATTGCGCAAAGTGCGGATCGAAATGCCTAAAATGTTCGAGGCATGGGTGCGATTGCCCAGACAATGGTCAAGTGTATCTAGAATCAGTTCTTTTTCGACATCAGCTACCGTGCGTCCAACCATGGCGCGTGAGATACTTTCAGCGGTTGAAGCTGCTTGTGCGGCAACTGAACTGCCTTGCGGCGCAGCACCAAGCCCGGAACCATCCGGCATGCTTATGGATGCAGCGTCGATCTCGTCGCCTGTGGCAAGTAGTACCGCGCGGTGCAATGTGTTTTCCAATTCACGGACGTTGCCCGGCCATTGGGCCTGTACCAGTTGCTTTTTCGCGTCTTCACCAAGTGGGCGTTCAGGCACGCCGTTTGCTTCAGCGTATTTTTTGATGAAGTGTTCGGCCAGTGCAATGATGTCGCCAGGGCGTTCACGCAGCGCCGGAATTTTTAGGTTCACCACATTTAGGCGGAACAGCAAATCCTCTCGGAACTCGCCATTTTTGACGCTCTCATCCAAGTTGCGGTTTGACGTTGCGAGAATGCGAATGTCGACTGGAACGGGCTTCGTGCCACCGACGCGATCAATAATCCGCTCTTGAATTGCTCGCAGCAATTTCGCCTGCAAGCGGATATCCATCTCAGATATCTCATCGAGCAGCAAGGTGCCGCCATTTGCTTCTTCAAATTTGCCGATACGACGTGCAACAGCGCCAGTAAAGGCGCCTTTTTCGTGACCGAACAGCTCACTCTCTAGCAGATTATCGGGGATCGCTGCGCAGTTGATTGAGATAAATGGCTTTGATGCCCGTTTTGAACGCGCATGTACATATTTTGCAATGACTTCCTTGCCTGATCCACTTTCTCCCGTGATCAAGACGCTCGCTTCAGATGGTGCAATTTGATCCGCCAGCTTGACCATCTGTGCCATTACTGGATCGCGATATAAGAAGTCGCTGCTTTCGCGTGCGACAGCGGCAATAATGGCCGCAATTAGCTCGGCGTCTGGTGGTAGCGGAATATACTCTTTTGCGCCAGCGCGGATTGCGTTGACCGCCGCGGCTGCGTTTGTTTCTGTGCCGCAAGCAACAACTGGAATGTGGATACGTTCGGCCTCTAGTGCCGCGAGCAGCCCTGGAATGTCAGCCATCACATCGGCTAGAAGCAGATCCGCACCGCGGCCCGCGCGCAAGCTAGCCAATGCCACGTCGATAGTGTCGGCGTGGGCGACCTTTGCGCCGCCATCCATTGCCAGCTTTGTGGCTTGGCTGAGTTGGCCTTCAAGTGCACCGATGATCAATAAACGCATATCTTATTCCTTGCTGACTTTTGGTTTTGGCTTAGCCAGCCTTAATTATCTCGGTCATGGTGATGCCCAGCTTATCTTCTACAAGCACAATTTCGCCACGGGCCACCAGGCGTGAATTCACATAGATATCAATCGCTTCACCCACTTGCCGGTCAAGCTCGACAACAGAGCCAGCGTCCATTTCCAACAGCTCGGAAACCGGCATTTTGGTGCGGCCCAGTACGGCAGAAATGCGAACAGGAACGTCAAAAACGGCCTCCAGATCGTCAGCGGATTTATCGCCGCTTTCACCGGATGGCTTCTTTTCTTTGGCTTCCATTTCTTCAAGACCATCCAGCATGGAAGTTAGGCCACCATCTGGCATGTCGACGGTAGGATCGTCTGTGTCGCTCATTGGACTTCCTCAGGGTTATTCTGCGTGTCAGCAGTTTCCTGTTGTGGTTCGGTGAGTGGTTCAACCGGTGCAACAGGAGGAGATTTCAGGCGCACAAATTGCGCTACTTTTTGATCAATTTCAGCCGCTAGGTTTTCAAAGCTCCGGGCCAAGCCACCGTCTGACCACTCAATGCGACAGTCACCAAGCGGAATATCGGGTTCACCCATAATGATAAGACGGCCTTCATAGCCTGCTTGATGGGCAAATTGTTCTGCGATCGGCTTCACTTGGTCGGATAGTTGTTCATTGCATCGGATTACCAGGTGGGCTGTGCCGCTCAATGAAGCCAGGCAATCTTCCAATAGTGCAGCAATTTCTGGCGTTGGGTTAGAGTCTACCAAATGAGCCGCCAGCTTGTGGCCAACAACAGATGCCAGTTTGGTGGACTGAACCAAATGGTGCTGCTGTGCGTGGTCGAGTGTTTGCAAGAAATTGTTTCCAAGTGCCGCAACTTGTTCTGCCGCCGCAGCTATTTGCTGGCTTGTTTGACTTACGACAGAGCTTTGCCCGGCTTCCAAACCTTCATTATAGCCTTGCTCACGCGCTTGCGAAATCAAGAGATCGAGGTCCTCTTGTTCCATCATTTTGGTCTTGCGCGATGTTTGCGCAAGGTCCAGATCAAACGTGAATTTTGCAGGCTGGGTCATCAACCAATCATTTCTTCATCAGAGCCATTTTTGGTGATCACGATTTCACCTTTGGCTGCAAGGTCTTTTGCCAAATTCACCATGGATGACTGTGCTTCATCCACATCTTTAAGCCGCACAGGTCCCATAGCTTCCATATCGTCTTTGAGCATCTTGGCCGCACGTGCAGACATGTTGGCCAAGAACAATTCTTTGGTCTCGTCGGAAGCACCTTTGAGGCCCAGTGTAAGCATTGGTTTTTCCACCGCTTGCAGAACAGTTTGAATGGCAGTGCCGTCCAAATTGCCCAAGTCGTCGAATGTAAACATCAACGCTTTAATGCGTTCCGCCGCTTCGATGTCACGTTCTTCCAAATTGGTGAGGAAGCGCGCTTCGGTTTGCCGGTCGAATGAGTTGAAGATGTCAGCCATTTGTTCGTGGCTGTCGCGCCGACGCGTGTGTGAGAGCGTTGACATAAACTCTTTGCGCAGCGTGTCTTCGATTTTTTCTACGATTTCTTTTTGCACAGGCTCGATTGCCAACATTCGCTGTACCACGTCCATGGCCAGCTCTTCGGGCAAAGTCGCCAGCACGCGTGAGGCGTGGTCAGTTTCAAGCTTGGTCAAAACCACTGAGATGGTCTGCGGATACTCGTTCTTTAGGAAAGAAGCGAGAATATCTTCCTGAACATTTGAGAGCTTTTCCCAAATGTTGCGTCCAGCCGGCCCACGAATTTCTTCCATTATCATTTCCACCCGATCTTTGGGCAAGAATGATAGGAGCAGGCGTTCAGTAGAATCGACGCCACCATTCAAATCGCCATTGGTGGTCACACCCATCACAAATTGGGCAAAAATTTTGTCGAGCATGTCTTGGGTGACCGCACCCATATTGGACATGGCACGTGATAGTTGACGAATCTCTATATCGTCCAACTCTTCAAAAATGGGTTTGCCGTATCCAGGACCGAGGGCCATCATAATAACGGCTGCGCGCTCATCACCTTTAAGCTCGCGCTCTTGTGCAGCTTCACCAACTTCGAGTTGGCTACCCACGCCATTGCTGTTCTGTGTTGCGACTTCATTTGCCATTGATTATGCCGCCTCCAAGAGCCAGTTGCGGATGATCATAGAGGCCTGTTTTGGGTTCTCTTGTACAAGCGTTCCGACGCGTTCAATGGCTTCAATCTGTGCTGCGCCTAGGCTGCGGGCTTCATCAAGCCATTTCTCGCGGGCTTCTTCTTCGGGCGACGCGGGGTCTGAAGCACTTACTGGATTTCCGGCTGCATCTACTGCCTCTTGCGCGGTCACTAACATTGGCTGCTCATCTGGCTCCAAGACTTTCTTGATGAGCGGACGCATCACGAAGAACACTAGGGCCAGAGCAATTAGAAGAGTGACAGCCATTTCTATGGCGGCGAACATGTCGTCGCGGGTGAAGTCAAACAAACCAGCTTCCGATGGTTCAAAGCTTAGGTCAGGGCGCTCTGCAAATTGCATGTTTAGCACTTCAACTTGGTCGCCACGTGTTTGGTCGTAACCGATAGCTGTGTTGACCAAGGCGCGAATTTGTTCGATTTCAGCAGCAGAGCGAGGGGTATATTCTGCAACACCATCAGCGTTGGTGACATAAAGGCCGTCAACCACCACAGCCACGGACAACCGCTTGATTGCGCCCGCTTCAATCACCTCAGTTTGGGTTGTTTTTGAAATCTCATAGTTGATGGTTTCTTCGGTTGTCGCTGATTGCTCGCTGGCGCCAGTGCCGTCGCCCTGATTGGCTGAAGCGCCTGGCAATTCGTTTGCAACGCTGACTTGGCCGCCATTTGCTGCGCCTTTTGAGTTGTTGCTCAACTCACGTGTTTGCGCTGAGCGTACAACCTGACCGTTCGGGTCGAAGCTCTCAGATGTGCGGGTGAAGCGGTTCATATCGAGTTCAGCGCTTACTTGAACGCGCGCCCGGCCAGCACCAACTACATTTGATAGCAAGTCTTCAAGGCGACTGCGCAAGCGGCTTTCAATGGCCAATGTGCGCTCTTCACCAATGGTGGTGAGCATGTTTTCTTCACCGTCTGAGCCTGAGGCCAACAATTGGCCTGCGCTATCAACGATGGAGACCATGTTTGGGGAAAGGCTATCGACAGCTGAAGCAACCAAGTGTTGAACAGAGCGAATTTCGCCAACTGACAAAGCGCCACGAACCTCAAGTACGATAGAGGCGGAAGGTTGCTTTGCTTCACGGCGGAAAAGCTCTCGTTCAGGCAGGACAAGGTGAACGCGCGCCGACTTAACGCGGGAGAGGGAAGAAATGGTGCGGGCCAGTTCGCCTTCAAGGGCGCGCAAATGATTGAGGTTTTGCACAAAGCTTGTCGCGCCAAGTGTGTTTTGCTGATCAAAAATCTCGTAACCAACTTGGCCTTTGTTTGGCAGGCCGCTTTCAGCAAGGCTCATGCGGATCGAAGTAATTTGATCGCGCGGCACCAAAATGCTTTCGCCATCGCCTTTGATTTCAAATTGAACACCCATCGTGCGCAATTCTTTTACGATTGCAGCAGAGTCTTCAAAATCTAATCCGGAATAAACGGGGGCCATTTGCGGGGAAGTGACTCTGAAAATCAGAAACGCAAAGAATCCAACCATCAGAATTGCTGTTACGGCCATGGCGGCAACCCGAGCTATGCCCAATCGCGCCAGAAACTCACCTAATCCGTTCACACTTCCACCCAACTCAAAATTTGATTCCCAATCGAAAGCGCGGGAAAACTTCCCGCTAGGCAAAAATTACCTAGAGGGTGGTAAACATAATGTTAATGACCGGTGCAATAAGGGGTAATTAGTGGGGAAAAAATTGCCGAACGCAAAAAAGCCCACCAAAAAAGGCGGGCTTCTTAAGATTTTGTAAAAATTATTGACAGTTCAGCGGTTTAGCTGTCGCGGTAATGCTGAACCCAAGTTGTGCGTAATCCGGCAAGACCATGTTTATCGATGGCGGCTTGCCAGTTAAGAAATTCATCAACACTTAATGTGTAGCGGGTGCAAGCCTCTTCAAGGCTCAACAATCCTCCACGCACTGCGGCGACGACTTCTGCCTTGCGGCGAATTACCCATCTTCTGGTATTTGTTGGCGGCAGATCAGCAATCGTTAGAGGGCTGCCATCTGGGCCGATTACGTATTTTACACGTGGACGCATTTGTGCGGTCATTTTACTCACTACTAAAAACTTGACCAATAGTAGGCTTAACCTAAACCACCAGCCTTAAAATTTGCTAAAGCCAATGGTTAGAATTGGTTAAGTGTATTTATTAAGTAAGTAAGCTAAGGAACTAGATGTTGCCAACGCACTTCGGTAAGGCCATGATTTGGTAGGGAGACATTTGCATGCCAATGATCACAGATATTGAAGACTATTTCACCAAAGGCTGCGGTCGCTGCAAGCGTTTTGATACGCCACAATGTTCCGCACAAATCTGGCGCGATGGTGTGGTGGCCCTGCGTAAGCTTTGTTTGGCTGCGGGGTTAGAAGAAACCGTGAAGTGGGCGCACCCGACTTACATGCATAAAGACCGCAATATCGCGATGATTGGCGCGTTTCAGGGGGATTTCCGATTTAGCTTTCTCAACGCATCGTTGTTGAAAGACCCCGAGGGCGTGTTGGAAAAGGCAGGGCCGAACGCACAGGTGCCGAGCGTTTTGCGTTTTGACAGCGTTCAAAAAGTGAATGAGTTTGCGCCCATCATAAATGCCTATCTTGCTGAAGCTATGTCTTATGCTGAGAAGGGGATAAAGCCGGTTAAAATCGTTCGCGAAATTGAAATGCCTGAAGAGTTAACCGAAGCACTTGCGGCTGACCCAGAATTGTCTGAAGCGTTTGATGCTTTAACCCCCGGGCGGCAAAAAAGTTACGCCTTTGCGCTCAACAATGCGAAGAAAAGTGAAACCCGGATTGCTCGCATTGCCAAATACCGGGACAAAATCATTGCTGGCAAAGGCGCACTGGATCGGTGAGGCGGTTTAACTCTTCGAAGCCCGCTTCATTGCTTTTTCAAGAGTCTTAAAAATTTTTGGGTCACTCATTTGTGCCACGTTGAAGCGCAGATGGCTGTTGGCTGTTTGATTGGCGCTGAAAGCGTTGCCGGGCGCAAGCATCATATTGTCTTCAAGCGCATTTTTGGCCACTTGTACCGCATCAAGTTGGTCCGGCAATTCGCACCACAAAAACATGCCTGCATTTGGTTTGGTCCAAATCGATAGACCAAGGCCCTCCAGCTTTGGAATGGTCGTACTCATTGCTCCGGCAAGTTTTTCCCGTAGGCCGTTCACATGTCTTCGATAGGCGCCATCTTTGAGTAGGTGCAGTGCGATTTGCTGAGAGAATGCACCGGCGCCAAAGGACGTTGCTAGCTTAAGGTTTGTGATTTCGGGCACCCAGTCACTTTTTGTGGCGATATATCCACAGCGAATGGATGCGGACAGTGTTTTTGAGAAACTGCCGATTTGCACAACGCGGTCAAATCCATCAAATGCCGCCAGTCTTGGGGCTGCGCCATGCTCGAGATCGGCAAAAATATCGTCTTCAATGATCGTTAAATCGTGTTGCTCAGCGAGCTTGAGCACACGATGCGCATTCACTGGGCTCAGTGTGGCACCGGTAGGATTTTGTAAGCCTGAATTTGTAATGTAAAGCCGAGGTTTGTGTTCGATTAGAGCTTCTTCAAACGCTTTCAAATCTGGCCCGCTTGGGGTGAACGGTACACCAACCACCTGCACGCGATGGGCGCGCAAAAGCGCGTGAAAATTGAAATAGCACGGGTCATCAAGGATCACCACGTCATCTGGCTTCAGGAAAAAGCGACAAAGTAGGTCGACAGAATGGGTGCCGGATTCGGTGAGAATAATCTGATCTGGTGTGGCATCGATAGAGCGATCCATCAGTTTGCGAGACAGCCGTTGACGCAATGCCGGCAGCCCCTGCGGAGTGCTGTAGTCAACAAGGTTTGCTTGGCCCGGTCGCGCATGAGCGCGCAAAGCGCGCTGGATTTCAGGCTCGGGCATCCATGATGGCGGTAACCATCCACATCCGGGTTTTAGAAGCTGCTCATCCGCCGCCAGCGATTGGCGTGTCATCCAAACGGGGTCAACATCGCGTTCGAGTGTAGGGCTATTTTCCATGATCGAAAGAGGGGGTAAATGTCCAGCAATGTAAAAGCCGGAGCCGGGCCGTGAAGCCACTTCGCCTTCTGCTACCAAGCGTTCATAGGCTTCAACCACTGTCGACTTAGAAATCTTCAGTTGTTGGGTGAGGGCGCGTATCGAAGGCAAACGGACACCGCTGGTCGCTTGTCTTGATCTGATGCGTTTGCGGATGGCGGTCATGGCCATTTCCACTCGCGTTTCAGCCGTTTTTTCCTTTGGGAAATGATCCACGTTCCGCGTCCCATGCTGATTGTATTGAAATCATATCAGTACAGTTTGTCAAAATTGTACCCAATTGTTTCTGGTTGGGCCAGCCTATTTCGCGGATCATGACAACGAAATGAGGAGTAGTTATGGATCAGCGCACTTGCGGTTGGGTTTTCGGTTTTATCGGCGTTGCAATTTTCAGCGGTTCGCTGGTGGCAACACGCGCGGCAGTTGAGGGATTTGACCCTTTATTCTTGACCGCAGTGCGCGCCGTTCTTGCGGCATTGGCAGGCGGAGTTGCTTTGCTGGTTTTTGCCAAGGCACGTCCGGAGCGCGAAGATGTCGTTCCACTTTTGATTGTGGCTGGCGGTGTGGTCGTCGGCTTTCCTTTGCTCACCGCATTGGCGTTGCAGCAGGTAACTTCCGCGCACTCCACTGTATTTATTGGGTTATTGCCCTTGGCCACGGCCATTTTTGGGGTGCTGCGCGCTGGTGATAGAACGCATCCGCTATTTTGGTTGTTTTCTGGTTTGGGTAGTTTGGTAGTCGTCGGGTTTGCGTTAAGCCAGGGCGCTCGGGGCACAATCGGTGCAGACATTATGATGTTGGCGGCAATTGTTGCTTGCGGGTTGGGCTATGCTGAAGGGGCGAAGCTGTCGCGCAAATTTGGCGGTTGGCAGGTGATCAGTTGGGCGCTTCTTTTGTCGTTGCCAGTGAGTTTTCCAGCGGCCTTGATTACGCTGCCCGACGGTTTCGCCGACGTGCCAGTGACATCGTGGATTGCGTTGTTTTATGTGTCGATGTTTTCAATGCTCATCGGTTTTGTGTTCTGGTATCGTGGTTTGGCACAAGGCGGCATTGCCGCGGTTAGTCAATTGCAGCTTCTTCAACCCTTTATGGGGCTAGTGTTGGCCGCCATTTTGCTAAGAGAACATGTGAGTGTACCAATGCTTCTGGCAAGTTCGATGGTGGTGCTGTGTGTTGCGGGCTCGAAGCGTTTTGCTCATGCGCCAAACTCGGGGCCTGTAATTGTACGCTAGCTCGCTAAGCCAACTTTAGCGACTGATGATAGTTTCACTTTGTTGCCGTTGATCACCAGAATTGGCTCTTCGCCAGCAAAGTCCACAGTTTCCACAATGCCTTTGGTCATGGTGTAATTGTCGATGATTTTGCCATCAGCGTTCTTGGCTTCAATGTCGATGCTATATTGGCCTTCGGGAAGTTGAACGCCATCGGCGCTTTTTCCGTCCCATGTGTAGGTATGCTCACCTTGCGTCAGCGCCGTTTCTTCTGTGAACACCACAGCGCCTGCAGCATTTTTGATCGTGATTTTGCTTTCTGGCGCGTCTGCGGTCAGCCCGTATGTCCATTCAGCGTTGCCATCTTTCATTTGCGAAGACGAGCCAAACGCGGTGACGGCCTTGCCAATATAGGACACAGCTTGGGAGGCGAACGAACCCTCATTCGCTTTGATCAGTGCTTCTAGGTACTCGTTGGTTTTGAGCTGTTGCTCGACGCCGGTAAATTCCACCATTTGTGAGGTGAATTGGTTCGTATCCAGCGGATCAAGCGGATTTTGGTTCTTGAGCTGCGTGGTCAAGATGCTCAAAAATGTATCGAAGTTCTCCGCAATGGTTTTGCGTGAACTTGTAAGGTCCGATTGGGTGGCAGAAAGGCCGCTTGCTGGTGCGAGTTGTACCATTTTATGCTCCTAAGCCCACATATTGAGCCCGCCGGGTCCGGCGGTGCCACGATAGGTGGTTGTTGTGCCCAATTGGGTTTCGTCTTCTAGTTGCTGGTCGCTATTAGCGGTTTTTGAACCGTCATTATCGCGCCCGCCATTTTCAAAATTCGGGCTTGAATTTTGCCCATCCTGTTTCAGTGAAAACTGCAGGTTCGCACGCTCGGCATTCAGCCCTGCTTGCTGCAAAGCACGTTCAAGCGCGCGGGCGTCGCGTTGTAGCAAATCTAGTGTTTCAGCGCGCTCCACAACCATGCGGGCAGTGACGTTGTTGCCTTCCACTTCCATGCGAACGTCGATGCGCCCCATTTCGGGTGGATCAAGGCGCACTTCAAATCGCTGCATGCCTGCGCGGAACTGGCGGACAATTTCGAATGCTACGCCAGGGATGTTCACTTGGCGTTGTCCAGCTTGTGCTTTGGCGGCTTCAATATGGTTTGTTTGCTGCTGGAAAGTCTCAATTTTGTGCTGCGCGAGCAGTTTTTCGGTGCCTGTTTCAACGCTATCGAGATCAGATGGAAGCGGCGCAGTGGCAGTAGCCGTCAACGTCGCTTTTTGCGTTGCGGGATAAGCATTTGCCGTCTGTAGATGTGCTTCGCGGGTTACTTGCGCAAAAGTCATCCGGGGTGTTGAAGTGTCCGCGTTTTCTGCAGCAGCGGCATCAGCGAAGCTGCCGGATGGCGCGAAGGAACGATCGATTTTCTTTGCTTCTGCGCTTTGTTGCTGACCCAAATTTGCCAATTGCGCCAATATGTCGGGTTCAGCGCCTTCAGGGGCGGCAGCTGTCGCTGCTGCTGTTTGTTGCTGAGGATTAGGCTGCTGAGCATTGGGGCTTCCCGGCTTTGCTGTCTCAGAGCCATTGGCCAGTGCGCCTTGTGTTTGAGCACCAGGTTGAGTGCCTGCTTTTTGCTCTAACGCAAGATCAGCGTTGCCAAATGGGTTTGCGGTTGCAGGCTGCTGATTGGTTTGCGCTTGAACAATTGAATTGCCAAACGGCTGTTGCGCCTTCAGTTGTGCCTCAAATTGGGCTGGGAGTGTTGGCAGCTTCTCGGCCAGATTGTTCAGCCGATCAATCATTTGGTGGATGTTGAGAGAAGCTTTTTCGCCAATATTTTGTTGTGCTTGCGGTGCAGTGCCCGCCATCTGGCTCAGAATTTTGTCGAGCCGCTCCATTAAATTGCCAACCTTGGCAAAGTCGCTAGCGCCTTCTTTACCAGCGTCGATCCCAGCCTGACGCAATTGAGATAATTGTGCAGCGAATGCGCCAATAGGGCCTTTCATCGTTAATTCGGGGCGATTGGGGTGAGCATTGATGCTTTCTACCAATTTGCCCAACGCGTTACGCGCTTGATCTAATTGTTCTGATGTTGGAATTTGCAAATTGTCGAACGCATTGGCCAGCGGCACCAACGCCTCGGCCATGCCTGCCAGTGCATCAATAATTTCTTGGGTTTCAGGCGTCACGCCTTCAAGTTTAAGCTCTTCAATGTTCAATTCGGTTTTCTGATTGCCGTTCCCAGCCACCAATGCCGCCAATAGCGCTTCAAATCCCGTGCTGCCTTCGCCTGGCTGACCAGAATTGATGCTGCCCGTATCGGACTTGATATCGCCTGCCAGTTCAAAGCCTGGAAAACTTACCGCTGCTGATAATCCAAATTGCACGTTTTTTACCCACTCATCGAAACTTGTGACATGTGTCCACTCACATTTATGCAAGTAGCGGGCCAGTTTTTGGTCGGCAAATAATATTAGTAAAATCAACTAGTTGCCTGATAATCCATTTGTATCTGTTTAGGAAAATTGTGCTGACGGGGCACAAATTGCGGGGTGAAGGGCAGAATGTGCCCATATGAGTTTTACGCAACGGGTTCGGTTTTTGATTGTCATTTTTGCTCATAATTGTTAGATCGCGCTCATCCGTTGGCCCTTAACCCCAATTTGGATGGAGAAAAAATGAATTCGCTTGGTATTAACAAGCGCCCAGAAGACACCCGCGTTGTGGTGGCGATGTCTGGTGGCGTGGACAGTTCGGTTGTGGCTGGACTTATGGCGCGCGAGGGATATGAAACCCTTGGCGTTACTCTTCAACTTTACGATCATGGTGAAGCGATGCACCGCAAAGGTGCATGTTGTGCTGGGCAGGATATTCACGATGCCCGCCGCGTGGCCGCAGCCATTGGTATTCCGCATTATGTCTTGGACTATGAAAGCCGTTTCCGTGAAGCGGTGATTGATGATTTTGCTGAAAGCTATGTGCGTGGCGAAACACCAATTCCTTGCGTGAAATGCAATCAAACTGTGAAGTTTGTTGATTTGATGCGCGTATCCAAAGAGCTTGGCGCGGACGTTTTGGTGACCGGCCATTACATTCAATCGCTTGAGAAGGATGGCCGCTGGGGCATGTTCCGCCCGAACGATCATGGTCGCGACCAAAGCTATTTCTTGTTTGCCACTGAACAAGAGCAATTGGATTATTTGCGCTTTCCGCTTGGCGGCATGACCAAGGAAGAAGTGCGCGACATTGCGCGCGAAATGGGCTTGGTGGTTGCTGAGAAGAGCGACAGCCAAGACATTTGCTTTGTGCCCAATGGTAATTACGCGCAAATTATCACCAAGCTGAAGCCTGAAGCGGCTGACCCTGGCGAGATTGTGCATATGGACGGTCGCGTGCTGGGTGAGCATAAAGGCATCATCCATTATACGATTGGTCAGCGTCGTGGATTGGGCATTTCTGCGCCTGATCCTTTGTATGTGGTCAAACTTGATCCCGACACTAAGCAAGTGATCGTTGGGCCATATGAAGCTTTGGCCACGCGCTCGGTGCGCCTGAAGCAAGTGAATTGGCTTGGGTCGAAATCGCTTTCCGATATTGAACGAGATGGGCCAATTGAAATCGAAGCCAAAGTCCGTTCTACACGTCCGCCACAACCAGCACGCCTTAGCGTTGTTGACGGTGTGGTTGAGGTGGAACTGATCGGCGGTGAACATGGCGTTTCTCCGGGACAAGCCTGTGTGTTTTACGCTGACGACAGCCCCAACACCGAAGTGCTTGGCGGTGGTTGGATTGCTGAGGCGGTAAGCGCGAAGGCGGCTTAGCCACTATCACCCCACCCTTAATCCCTCCCCATCAAGGGGAGGGAGATTACGCGGCTCTTTTCTGCGTTCACGCCGCGCATGCTGGCTCAGCACTTCCAACACAGTATTTCCCTCTCTCGTCTCCCTTGGGCTTGACCCGAGGGTCCATGATGAATCTGCCGGAGGCATTGCAGAAGTGCTTTTGCCAACACCCACAAATGTGGACATGCCTCATGGATACTCGCGTCTCATTTGCGCGCTCGCGCCGCCGTCGTGACCTTGGCGCTTCCCCGGCCACACCCTCTCCCGTCATCCCCGCGTAGGCGGGGATCCAGGCAAGAATGTCAAAAGTACCAAAGCGCTTCATTTCAACCGACAGTCAGACCTAGATTCCCGCCTTCGCGGGAATGACAGCAGTACGTAATAGATGCGTTATCCTTTCCGGTTGCCTTTCTTCAACCGCCAATATCTCCGCCATGTTTCCATGCGAAGTTCGACCGTTTGCGATAGCGCGAGACAATGAATGCCTCTGTAGTTGCGCAAAAAGTAAGTAGAGACAAACAATGTCTCGCGCTCAGCCAAATGCTGCTTAGCTTT
>NZ_BSNI01000001.1:274662-406512 GCF_030159895.1 Maritalea porphyrae | reverse complement strand
CCACCGCTCACGCGGTCATTGCCGTCGCCTGCGTTAATTGTATCATCGCCAGCGCCGCCGTTTACACGGTCATTGCCATCGCCTGCATTGATCGTGTCGTCACCTGCACCACCGTTGACGCGGTCGTTACCGTCGCCTGCATTGATCGTGTCATCGCCACGGCCACCAGAAACAACATCGTTACCGTCACCAGCGTTGATTGTATCGTCACCAGCACCACCGCTCACACGGTCATTGCCATCGCCAGCATTGATCGTGTCGTCACCAGCACCACCGCTCACACGATCATTGCCATCACCAGCATTAATCGTGTCGTCACCATCCCGACCAGAAATGCGGTCTGCGCCACTACCGGTGGTTATTGTATCTGCTTCGCTTGTTCCGACAACTCGCTCATCTGCATCGACAGGAGCGGCTTCCGCAGGCTGCTGCTCAGGCGTTGGACTTGCCGTCTCAGATACAGTTTCTTCAACAACTGGCTGAGTGGTTTCTACGGCAGAATCAACAGTTTCCGTAACCGTTTCAGCAACTTGCTCAACTGTTGGCTCCACCGCTTCAGTCACAGTTTCAACTGTTTCAGCGACCTGCTCGACAGTTTCAGATACAGTTTCCTCAACAACTGGCTGAGTGGTTTCAACGGCAGCATCAACAGTTTCCGTAACCGTTTCAGCAACCTGCTCAACTGTTGGCTCCACCGTTTCAGTCACAGTTTCGACTGTTTCAGCGACCTGCTCGACAGTTTCAGATACAGTTTCTTCAACAACTGGCTTTGTGGTTTCAACGGCAGCATCAACAGTTTCCGTAACCGTTTCAGCAACCTGTTCAACTGTTGGCTCCACCGTTTCAGTCACAGTATCAACTGTTTCAGCAACCTGCTCGACAGTTTCAGATACAGTTTCTTCAACAACTGGCTGAGTGGTTTCTACAGCAGCATCAACAGTTTCCGTAACCGTTTCAGCAACTTGCTCAACTGTTGGCTCCACCGTTTCAGTCACAGTTTCAACTGTTTCAGCGACCTGCTCGACAGTTTCAGATACAGTTTCTTCAACAACTGGCTGAGTTTCCTCAACAGCTGCAACCGCTTCATCAACAGAACCATTACTCGCCTCATTCGGCGCAACACCGCCAGCAACTTCGATGTCCGCTAGTTCCGTAATTTGCGGCCCATCGACACCACCAACGATTTCAAGTTGAACGGTTTGTGTCTTGCTTGTCCCATCAAGGCCAACGGCCTCAATATCAAACTGGACATTTGCAACTTCACCTTCTGGCAAATCAATCAATTCAGCGCTGGGAGAAAAGCTGAATTTTCCATCTTCACCGAGAGTAACAGTTCCAAACTCCGGTGGAACAGAAAGAGTGAGCGACGACACATCAATGTCTGCTGCCACTTGCCCTTCAAACTGGAATTCGGTCGATGTATCAGCGGCTTGAGGCGCCCCAGCATTGTCTTCACCGGCACCGTCATTGCCATATTCGGTTCCAAAATGCAGATTGGAATTCAAAATATCCTGACGAAACGCGACGCTGTCATCTGTTGAATACTCATTTACATCCAAATATGCGCGCTGATTGTCACGTTGATCAGCCGAGTCACGTGCTCTCGCTTCGTCTTGCTCGTTCGCAATTTCCACGGATTTATCTGTTGCATCTGCCATTTTGTCTTCTCCCAAAGTCAAATTTCACACTCGACCTTATAGATGCACGCTTAATCGGCGGTGTCTCAAACTAGTTACCGAACAATGAATCTTGCGGAGAATTGTCAAAAAATACCAATAAAAACCACAATTTGTTTAACGTGGTTAAGCAAAGCTTAAGGCAAATACAGGGATAAGAGACAGGTTGGAGCAAACACGCCATGCGAACATGGCAGATGTGAAAGTGTAAACGACAGAATGACGGCGCTAAAAGCATCGCAAAACAACAACGGCAGGCCCACCGAGCGCAAATCGCTTAGGCAGTGGATGTCAGAGGTGCACGAAAAGTTTCACCCGCCTAAAAGCATGCAAAGGCTTTGGTTTGCGCATCTCATTCGCGTGCCCAAACGCATTGTTGCTGCAACTATGATCATCAACATTCTGAGCCTTGGCATGCCGATCGTGATTTTGCAGATCTATGATCGCATCATTCCCAACAAGGCTTACACAACTCTTTCTTACTTGATTGCGGGGCTACTGATCGTCATCGCGGTTGATACGGTACTGAAGATTATCCGTTCGCACATATCAGGCTGGTCCGCAGCGCATATCGACTACTTGGCAGAAACTGAAGCCGTCCATCGGGTATTTACGGGCAAGTTGAGCGTGATCGAAAAAGATCCGGCAAGCACACATATCGACCGCATGAATGCTTTAACGGCGACGGCCAAAATGTTCGCAGGCCCGGCGCGCATGGGCTTGGTCGACTTGCCATTCATCTTCATATTCTTGGGCGCAATGTTTGTTATCGCCCCGTCTCTGGCTGCAGCTGTGATTGTGCTGTTTGCTGTTTTTGCTGTTAATTTGCTTAGTCGAGCGCGGAAGATCCAAGCGCTGCAAGAAGAGCAGCAAGACCTTGATAGGCGCAAATACGACTTTGTTATTGAAGCGCTCTCAGGACTTGAGAACATAAAAACCATGTCTTGCGAACCACAGATGATGCGCCGCTACGAACGGCTGCAAGAGGCTATCGCCATCGCCTTCCACAAATCTGTGCGCATTGATGGTATCACCCAATCTATGGGCGGTGTTTTTGCTTCGGCCACGATGGTTACAATCGTCACGCTCGGCGGCTATCTTGTGGTACAGGGCTCCCAGTCTTTTGGTTCGCTTGCATGCTGCCTTCTTTTGGGCGGCAGAGCCGTGGAAGTATTGGTGCGCTCAGTACGAACTTGGAGCGAATTGAGCAACTTTGATTTGGTCAAGGACAATGTCGACCAACTATTTGCACTGAACGAAACCCCAGAGGTTGAACGCGAACACATCGACCTACCAACGGGTGAAGTTGCGCTAAAAGATGTCCAGTTCACATTGGAAAGCGACGAAAACAAACGCACCGAACCGCTAAATCTGCACGTTCCGCACGGACAAATCTTCGGCCTTAAGGGCGGCAACGCCGCTGACGATCGTAAACTGCTTTCTTTCATCCGTGCAATCGAACAACCCCAAGCTGGCGTAGTGAGCATTTGTGGCATCCCAGATAGCGAGCTCGTCCGCGCCGAGTTAAACGCATCCATCGCATATGTTCCTCAGCACTCTGCAATCTTTCGCGGAACCATTCTTGAAAACTTGACACTTTTTGATGTTCGAGACGGATTGAATGCAGCACGCGCCGCGTCCAGGTTAATTGGCCTAGAGGCAGACATCCAGCATCTTCCATTGGGTTACGATACGGTAGTTGGATCCGGTGGCAACGAAATGCTGCCCCCAAGTTTTCAGCAACGAATTTGCATCGCACGTGCGCTTGCCCGTCGTCCCAAGCTTTTGATCATGGAAGAAGCAAACGCAGTGCTAGACCAGCGCGCCGAAAGACTGTTGCAGCGCGGCTTAACGGCCCTCAAAGGGGCAACAACAATGGTGATATTGTCAAACAGACCTTCATTCTTGTCGATCGCAGATCAGTGTCTACAGCTAAAGGATGGGCAACTCACGCCGTTCGAATTTCCAAACAGAAGACAACCTCATGCGCCTGCCACCAACGCAAAGGTCGCCGGATAGATGAGTGATCATATCGAACAACAAGAAGCGGACAAAGCAAACCACGGTCCAAACCACGCGCAGGACGCTCGCTCAAGAATTGCCGCGGGCCACGGCAACATTGCCGACCTAGAAGCCATCGCTCGCAGTCTAACAACCCCGACTGTTCAAATATCATCCGAAGTTCAACTCTTTGAAGATGAGGGCGCTGAGGACAATCTCTTCTCAGAAACCGAACAGCGATTGGGCATTACCGAGCGCTGGCCCGGCATCAACTACGACAGTTCTGCAGGAAGATGCTTACAAGTTCTGTTGGCCGTCATGGGCTGGGCAGGAAAAGACACGCATTTGGTGCAAGCCCTCCCCCACTTCGAGCAAGTATCGGACTTGCCCAGCATGCGCGCGGTGCTAACCCGACTAAGCCTTGCTGCTGAAAAGCATGTTATCCCACTTTCTGAGCTGTCAGATGAAAAGCTGCCCTGTATTCATCACGGGCGGCACGGCACTGTTTCTGTTGTACTGTCAATCGATCACGCTCAAAACACGGCCGTGCTCTATAATGGGGCGACGGGAAAAGAAGAGACATACGCCTGCAGCGGGCGGGCGCAAACGCTCTATTTAATTAGTCCAGTCGACATTGA
This sequence comes from Maritalea porphyrae, assembly GCF_030159895.1. Lineage (GTDB taxonomy): Bacteria > Pseudomonadota > Alphaproteobacteria > Rhizobiales > Devosiaceae > Maritalea > Maritalea porphyrae. The sequence continues at coordinate 402,197 of NZ_BSNI01000001.1, read as the reverse complement.
AATGCACATCCGGCAAATCAATTCATTTGGCTGGGTCACGCAAGCAACCGCTTCGTTCAAAAACCTTTTTCTAAGCCTGTTTCTTGTCAACTTCGGCATCAACATGGCTGCACTCGCCGTGCCAATCTTCATCATGGCGGTTTTTGGGTATGTCATCCCATCTAAGTCAACAGATAGCTTAGTTATGCTGTTTGCCGGCATCAGCATTGTCGTGGTGGCCGAATTTGCCTTGCGAAATCTCAGGTCTAAGATCTTGGCCTATATTGGCGCTCGTTTTGACAGTGCATTGTCGGTTGAGGTGTTTGAACGCCTTTTGTACATGCCCTTTCATTTCGTACAAAGCGCGCCAATCGGCGCTCAACTGGCCCGACTGCGCCAATTCGAAAAACTAAGAGAACTGTTTATTGGTTCGCTCGGCACCGCAATTCTAGATCTACCATTTGTGCTCATTTTTATCACCGCAATTGCACTAATAGGTGGCTGGTTGGCAGCTATACCAATCGCGCTCGTGGTTCTTTATGGCATTTTGGCCGCAATCACTATTCCAATCGCCAAACGCCAAACAATGCAAAGCGGTGACGCGAAAACCAAAAAACAAAACATCATGATGGAGTTGTTCCTCAATCAGCGCGACATCCGAAATGTTGGCGGCGAAAAGATTTGGCAAGCAAGGTTCGAAAAAGCTTCTGCAAGCTTTGGCGCCCTAGATTTCAAGGCACAACACTTCTCCCAAAAAGTGCAAATTATCTCGCAATCTCTGTCCATGTACGCCGGCGTTATCATGCTCGGGTGCGGCACTATTGCCGTGATCGAAGGAAATCTGAATATTGGTGGCTTAATCGCCATCATGGCCATCGTTTGGCGCATTTTGTCGCCGCTGCAAAACGCTTTTATGAGCTTAAGCCGCGTCGGTCGACTAATTGAAGCCGTTCGATTGATCAACAATTTGATGCGGATGCAGACCGAGCGTACCCCAGGCGTTATCCCGAATATCTCGCGTTCCTTCGACGGTCACATCAAAACCAAAGACCTCTCGTTCCGATATCAACAGGCAACCGATGCGGCAATTCGCGGACTAAATATCGACATTGCACCTGGTGAAATCGTTGCCATCACCGGACCGAGTGGCAGTGGCAAGTCCACATTCTTGAAGCTGCTAGCTGGGCTGTATAAAGCTCAATCTGGTTCAATCACATTTGACCATTTGGATATCCGACAAATCGACTTGGGTGAGTTGCGATTTGAAATCAGTTTTCAACAAGATCGGCCGCGTTTCTTCTATGGCTCCATAGAGCAAAACGTAAAGATGAATGACCCTGCCATTGAAAACGCCGAAATCGAACGCATGATGGCTCAATTCAATATCCCACTTGATCATCCAGACCTCGACGAAGGCTTGGAGACAAGATTGCGCACTGAAACTGTGAGCAAAATGTCAGACAGCCTGAAGCAACGTCTTTTGCTCGTCATCACGTTTGCGAAAAAAGCCGCATATTACTTCCTCGATGAACCAGCAAACTTCATCGACTTTGAAACAGACAAGAAGTTTATGGCGCACCTTGAAGATTTGCGCGGAAAATCGACCGTGATGTTCACCACGCAACGCCCAAGTCACATGAAGATGGCAGATCGTGTCATCGTTTTGCATGAAGGTCGAGCAATTCTCAACGGTCCACCAGAGCGTGTGATGCCTCAGCTCGACGAGTTCAACAAGAAGATCGCCTAACCCAAGTTTCACCTATCCTTCACGACTGTGAAACAGACCGTTAAGGGTAATTTGCTACAATTTGTTAGTTATAAGTTTAGTTCAGGACGTGTACCCGTGAGTTGGCTCGACCAATCCCCTACAGAACTTGATGCCAAAACGCTCACGCTTCCTTTGGCTTTGGAGAAAGAGCACCCCCCACAACTCTATTCGTTTGTGGTTGCAGGTTGCTTTGCTTTCTTGGCTGCCTTCGTCGTATGGGCCTCAATCACTTCAATTGCTGAGGTTACCCATGCCAAGGGTCAAATCCAACCCGTCGATAAGGTCAAATACGTTCAACACCTGAGCGGCGGTACGATCGAAGAAATATTCGTCAAAGTCGGCGACAAGGTGTCTGCTGGACAAGTGTTGCTCCGCCTTAGCCCAACAGCAACACGAAGCGACCGCGATCAACTAGAGATTCGCTTAGCAGCACTTAGTATGTCGCTTGCATCAATCGATGCGCAGCGCCGCGGCCTTTCAACACCCAATTTTGGCGAAATGGGTGAGAAGTTCCCAGCTATTGCAAGAACACAGATGGATGCGTTCATGTTTGAACGATCACGTCTGATGCAAGAACAAGCAAAACTCGCATCACAATTGGCACGTCGTGAACTTGAACATCAAGCAGCAATTGCGGAGCTCAAAAGCGTCGAAAAACGCCTCGCCATAGCCCAAGAACGTTTCGAAGGCATGGAGACCCTAGCAAAAAAGGGCTTCGCACCGCGCAAAGACCTGCTGGCGGCCGAGTCTGATCTTGAGGACGCCAAAGCACGCTTGCTCACCCTGAAAGCACGAATTGCATCTGCAGCAGAAACAGTCGCAGAGGCGCAATTGCAGTTGGACGAGCAAACAGCATCAATCCAATCTCAATTGGCAAAGCAACACACAACCGGCCTTTCAGATTTGAAAAGCATGGAAGCTGATATGCTTAAATATCAAGAGTTGGTCGATAATCTCGAGGTGACCTCACCCATCGACGGTGTCGTTCATCAACTCGCGCACAACAATGCTGGCGCTGTGGCACGCTCAGGTGAAATCATTGCAAGCATTGTGCCGGACGACCGCAACCTTATTGCAGATGTGAAAGTGCGTCCTAAGGATATTGGGCATATCGAAGTCGGTGCGGACGCTAAAATTGCGGTTTCCACATATGACCCATTTGTTTTTGGGCATCTAGAAGGCAAGGTTAAGTCCATTTCGCCAACCACATTCGACGAAAATGGCCAACATTTCTTCAAAGTTCAAATTGAATTGGCGCAGAATTCGCTTGAAAGCAAAGGGATCCGCTATCCGGTCAACGCCGGTATGGAAGTAACCGCCGATGTCATGACGGGGGAAAAGTCCCTAGCGCGTTATTTGCTCAAGCCGGTGTTCCGCTCTGTTGATCAAGCGTTCTCTGAGCGGTAGTCCATCACGCATAGTTCCGCTTTTTCGACATCTTACCGATGCCCGGATTCATTGAGTTAGTGGGGTCCTGTTCTTTATAGAACGCGGCCAAATCCGGCTTGGCTTCATACATATGCCCAACATTGTGTTCTGCTGGATATTCAGCGCCACGTGCATTGAGCAATTCGAGCATCTCAGCTTTCAGAGCTTTGACGTCAACGCCCTTTTTCACAATGTAATCCTGGTGAAACACGTGACACATAAAGTGACCATAATAGAGTTTGTGTTCAATTTTTTCATTAATGTGCGGTGGCAATTCTTCAACCCAATCGACACAGTTGCGTGGCAAGGCAATGTCTAGCGCCAGAATATCAGCAACTCTGCTTGCGTGAACGGCTTGATAACGCACTGCGGCACCAGCTGCTGCAAATCTATGTAGCTCTGCCGTTTTGCCTTCAGCTTCGGTGCATTCGAAAAAGTCGGCGTCTCTACCTTCAAACAGTTGTTTGAGCAAAGTCCGTGCTTCGTCAATTCCTCCATCTCTCATTTTCAAAATGAGATGATGCTCATATTTATCCCGGAAACCCATCATCCGTTTTGGCAACAAGCGCGGAAGTACTTTGCCAAGTCCGTACATCACCCGATCCGTCAAATGACGCGTGAGTGATATTTTATTGAACCAACTATCGAAAAAGCCTTTTAACGCAAAAACATGTGGCAAACGATCGGTACCCAATTGTTTGATCGCTAGAACGGTGTCCTTGCCATATGCTTCAGAAATATCGAATATTTCACGATGCAGATACTCAGCACTTACTGGTAGCGTCTCAAAGTCATTCAATATCTTGCGACGAATTTCGGTCAAGTCGGCTGCATCGTTACTGCCGATATAAAAAACCTTCTCTGCGCCTGCTTTGGGATAGGTATCTTGCCGCACAGCAAATACGGCAAGCTTGCCTGCACATCCCGCAGCTTCGTATAACCTGCGTTTGTCGGCATTATAACGTGCCGGGCTAGACGCATTTACATCCCGAACACGCTCTGCATACTCTGTATCTGAAGCTAACCTATTGGTCTTGCGCACCGCGACGTCGGGCAACAACCCCTTGTCCAACCGAGACAGCATTTCTTCCGGCTCGTCACCCAACTCAACATCGAGATGATTGACCAACCGCAATCGCCCATCCGCATCTATTTGAGCAAATAGTGCAAGTTCAGTATAGGACGGTCCACGTTCAACCAACGAGCCGCCTGAATTATTGCACACCCCACCAATGATTGAAGCGCCAATGCAAGACGAACCGATAACTGAATGGGGCTGGCGCCCAATCGGTGCAAGCAGTTTTTCCAGTTGAAATAGCGTTGCACCTGCAAGACTTACGACTTGTCGCCCATCCTCAATCAGATGAATCTGGTCAATGCGTTTCGTATTGATCAGAACAACGTCGCGATCATAATTGCCGTTTGGCGTTGAACCTTCGGTAAGCCCAGTATTTGCGGCTTGCATAATCACGATTTTATCGGCCGCAACGATCAGTTTAAGTGCCCGCCACATCTCAACGAGACTACCCGGACGAATGACACAAAGCGCTTCACCTTCACCAGAACGAAATCCTTTGCGAAACGGTTCGGTTTTACGTTGATCGGTGATCACATGGCGCGCGCCAACGGTCGCGCGCAATTGCGCGATCAATGTCTCATCATTCATTTGCTCAGTCCTTAGTAGGCGACAGCCGGTAACCAGGTTGCAAGCGCGGGCCAGAAGAACACCAACATAAGACCCAACAACTGCAGCAACACAAACGGCACAACGCCACGGTAAATATCCATCAACTTAATGCCAGGCGGACAAACGCCTTTTAAGTAGAACAGTGCAAACCCAACGGGCGGTGTTAAGAATGAGGTTTGTAAAGTCACCGCCACAAGAATTACGAACCAGATCAAAGTTGGTTCATCAACTACATCAAAACCCGGAATATCCAAACCAAGACCAGCAACGATTGGGCGCATTAGGGGCAAAATAATTAATGTGATCTCGATCCAATCAAGAACGAAGCCCAGCAAGAACACAATGAACAAGATCATCAGGATTGTTCCATGTGGTCCAAACCCAGTTGCTCCAATCATATCTTCAATCAGCGCATCGCCACCAAGTTCACGCAACACATATGAAAAGACAGTCGCGCCCAAGAAGATGGCAAAGATATAGGCGGTTGTGTTGAACGTTGATTTGAGAACATTCACTAGCTTTTTAAGTGTCAGCTTACGATAGCCCAACGCCAGCAATGTTGCGCCAAGCGCTCCAACACCAGAGGCTTCTGTTGGTGTGGCTATGCCAGCAAAGATTGAACCAAGCACAGCCAATATCAGACCAAATGTTGGCAGCACGGCAATCAAAACGTCTTTGACTGCAGCCCAGTCTGGTGCAACAGCGCCCTCTGGCACAGGTGCAATCTTTGGGTTCAAGTAAGAAACGATAAAAAGATACAAAAGGTACAAGCCACCCAAGATAATTCCAGGGAAAACCGCGGCCATAAACAGGTCACCAACGGATAGAGCCATTTGATCTGCCATGATCACCAACATGATTGAAGGTGGAATAAGAATACCCAAAGTGCCAGAAGCGGCGACCACACCTGATGCCAAACGTGGAGAATATTTCTGTTGCATCATGGAAGGCAAAGACAGAACACCCAACAACACAACCGACGCACCAATGATGCCTGTCGATGCAGCGAGAATGATGCCAATAACCGTAACCGTAATTGCAAGGCCGCCGCGCGTCTTGCCAAAAAGCTTTTGCATAGACGACATAAGCCGTTCCGCAACGCCACTCTCATCAAGCATCAGCCCCATGAAAATGAACATTGGCAACGCGACAAGTACCGCATTGGACATAGTCGCATAGATACGGTTTACCACCGCACCCAGCGTTAGATAATCCAGCCCAGTCAGTGTCTCTTCAAGACCTGTCCAATTCATCATGCCCATATCGAACAAGTACGCTAGGCCACAATACGCAACCCCAATACCAGCAAGGGTCCACGCCACAGGAAAACCCGTAAACAGCAGCGCAATGAAGCTCAAAAACATTGCGATGACGAGCTTCTCTTCTGTGGTCTCAACCAAGAACGTCAAACCAAGAGTGATGACCGCAAAAATCGCTAAGGAGATAAAGATCAACCTTAGTCCAGACCCTTTTAGGTCCTCTTTGTTATTAACAAGCAAAGCGTGTCCATCGTGAATGAGGCGCGCCAATGCTGCGATCGCTAGCAGTATAAAACTGATCGGGATAATGGCTTTAAAGGCCCAACGTGCTGGCAAACCAATAGGGCTATCAGATCGTTCATTTACGCGGAAGCTTTCATAGAAATAGTCATAGCCCTGATCAATCATCAGATAGATGAACGGAACAAGCAGAGCCAATATCCCAACAACTTCAATTATACGCTGTGTGCGTCTATTGAGCTGCATATACAAGAGATCGACCCGCACATGGCTGTCTGTCACCATGGCATACGAAATACCGATCATGGTCACAAGGCCGTAGAAATGCCACTGGATCTCATCTAGCTTTGGAAAACTTTGGTTCAGCAAATAGCGGAATAACACTTGCGTCACGATTGCAGCAACAAGCAGCAAGTTTGCCCACATAACAACGGACCCAACCGCTTTGACAAACTTATCAAGCCAGACAGCTACTGGCTGGTTATCATGTTCTGGATGCTCTGTGATTTCTTCGTACGCGGCGACCGGATCAATTTGATCGGTGTGTGATTGCGACATGTGCCTCTTCCCTCAACAAATGTCGATGCGCGCAAATACCATGCGCGCACCGCTTATTTTCAGCATCGCAACTATTCATGCGATGCTCAAGCTCTATTACTTACGTGGCAAGAACGCGTTTTCTTTCCACAACTGGTAGCCCTGACGGAATTCTTTCATGTCGCTCAACACTTTAGCGAAGAACTCATCACCGTCAGCTTTTTCTACTGCAACTTCTTCCCAAGTTGTACGGAAAGTCTCGAGCATCTCTGGTGACCAAGTTTTGATGTGAACGCCATTGTTTTCCACATTGTCGATCATCGCAGCATGCTGGATTGCTTCACCTTCAGCAAAGCTGTCAGCCATTGACGCTTTACAGGCATTCTCAACAATCGCCTTGTGCTGATCGTTCATTTGCTCCCACTGTGTACCATTGATCAACAGCTCAAACACTGTCGCTTGCTGGTGCCAACCAGGGAAGTAGTTGTACTTCACGAGTTTGTGGAAGCCCAAACGCGCATCAATCGCAGGCATTGAGAATTCGGTCGCGTCAATTGCGCCTTTTTCAAGTGCCGGGAAGATTTCGCCGCCTGGCAGCAGTGATGTTGCAACACCGAGTTTTTGCATCACTTCACCGCCAAGGCCGAAGAAGCGCATTTTCAAACCTTGAAGATCTTCAGGTGAGTTGATTTCTTTTGCGAACCAACCTGAAGTTTCTGGCGCAATAATCGCACAAGGGATGACGTGAATATCATAACCGGCTTGCTCATACATTTCTTGGTACAACGCGCGGCCGTTGCCGTAATACAACCAAGCCATATATTCGCCAGCTTCTGGACCAAATGGCACAGCAGAGAACAATGGTGCGGCCGGGATCTTGCCCGCCCAATAACCAGCGGTTGTATAACCAGAGTTGATCTTTCCAGAAGAAACGGCATCCAAAATTTCAAATGCTGGAACCAATTTACCTGGCTCGTACACTTTCATCTTCAAAGTGCCGCCAGACATCAAATCCAACTGCTCAGCCACGCGTGGAATCGGCGAGCCTAGACCTGGAAGGCTTGTTGAGAACGCGATCGGCGTTTTCAGCAACACCTTGTCCGCTGCCATCGCACCAGTTGTGGTGGCGAGCGCTGCAGCTATTGCTGCACCTGCGATTAGTTTTTTCATTGGTTCCTCCTTAGTGCTCATGACGAGCGAAAATTCAAATTGCGGCAAAACCATTGCCGGAATATTGGTAAATAAACTTGACCTTAATGCAATTGTCAAGCGCAGAAACTATTAGACTAACGAATAGTAAACGCGAATTGCACAACGTGCAAACACATTCATTACAACGCAAATCACACAAGAAATCCCCATTTTACAGCTAATTTTCAGACGCTTATGGCACAACACACGAAGTACGACGACAAAAATGGGACTTGAACTCTTGGTCCAAAATCGCCATTGTCAGTGGATCATTTATTTTACCGCGCACGAAGGCAAGACGTTGTGAGCATTCAAACTGGCATCTTTGAACCCGTCGATCACGCCTCGGTCGTGGACGCGATTGTCGAACAAATCGAGGGGTTGATCCTCAATGGTGTTTTACGCGATGGCCACAAGCTTCCCTCAGAGCGCGACATCTCCGAACGCATGGCTGTGTCTCGCCCTAAAGTGCGCGAAGCCCTTAAAAGACTTGAAGATTACGGCCTGATCATTTCGCGTCATGGTGAAGGCACATTTGTCGCCCCACTCATTGGCTCGGCCATGTCTCCGGCACTAATCGAGCTCTACTCTCGCCACTCTGGCGCTTTTTTGGATTATTTGGAATTTCGTCGTGAACAGGAGCAATTTGCTTCCGCGCTTGCTGCCGAGCGAGCAACCAAAATCGACAAGGAAATTCTAACCGGCATTATGAATGAGCTGGAATCTGCACATCAGATTGGCGATTTCACTGCATCAGAAGATGCCGATATTCGGTTCCATGTCGCCATCGTTGATGCCAGCCACAACACCTTGCTGGTTCACTCAATGTCGTCAATATATGCACTCACCCGCCAAAACCTGTTCTACAATCGCGCCGTTTTACGCGCCAAAGACGGTGACGGCTCAGGCGAATTGCTGTTGCAACAACATCGCGCCATTTATCAAGCAATAATGGACAGCAACCCAGAACTCGCCCGTAAAGCTGCGCGCGACCACATCAATTTTGTCGAACGTTCCTACCTTGTCGATCAAAACCGGGACCGCCGGGAACAAATTGCGAAGCGACGACAAGCATTACTATAGACGCGCACCCCTACTTATGTAGAGGTAAATAAACTTGACCTCCTTTTCCGTTTTGCGCTAGCTTGCGCGCAAATTGGTTTGGAGGGAAGACCCATGCGCTTGAAAGACTGTCACAATTTCCAAGATTTTAGGAAACTCGCAAAACGACGTCTACCTTCCCCAATCTTCAACTATATCGACGGCGCGGCTGATGACGAGATCACCTACCGACGCAATACTTCAAGTTTCGACACTTGTGATCTGGTTCCGGATGTTTTGAGCGGCATAACCGACGTTGATATGTCAGTGACAGTTATGGGGCAAAAACTCGACATGCCGCTTTATTGCTCCCCGACGGCATTGCAACGCTTGTTCCATCATAAGGGTGAGCGAGCAGTCGCAGCGGCTGCAAACAAATATGGCACCATGTTCGGCGTCTCGTCGTTAGGCACAGTCAGCATGGAAGAGCTGCGCGAGAAATACGACACACCACAGGCCTACCAATTCTATTTCCACAAAGACCGTGAGCTCAATAAGGTCATGCTGCAACGCGCCAAAGATGCGGGCATCGACGTGATGATGTTGACGGTCGATGCGATAGTCGGCGGCAATCGAGAACGCGATCTTCGTACCGGCTTCTCAATTCCATTCAAGCTCACGCTTGGCGGCATGACCCAGTTCGCGATAAAGCCAATGTGGGGTCTCAATTATGTGACCCACGAAAAATTCAGCCTACCGCAGCTAGACGACCACGTGGATATGAGCGGTGGCGCAATGTCGATTGGCAAATATTTCACCGAAATGCTTGATCAGTCTATTTCATGGGACGATGTTGCAGAGATGGTCAAAGAATGGGACGGACAATTCTGCATTAAAGGCATAATGTCCGTAGAAGACGCCAAACGGGCAGCCGACATTGGCTGTACTGGCATCATCATCTCGAACCATGGTGGACGCCAGCTAGATGGGTCACGTTCCTCTTTTGACCAGCTTGAAGCTATCGTTGACGCTGTTGGTGACCGTCTTGATGTAATTATGGACAGCGGCATCCAACGCGGCACCCACGTCCTTAAAGCGCTTGCGCTGGGTGCGAAAGCGGTTGGCGGTGGACGCTTTTATTTATTCCCTCTAGCAGCGGCGGGCCAGCAAGGCGTTGAGCGAGCCTTAGAACTCATGCGCGCCGAAATCGAACGTGGCATGATTTTGATGGGTGTTGATTCCATAAGCAAGCTAACGCGCGACAAACTGCTCTTTAGATAAAAAAACGCCGATCCAAACAAGGACCGGCGTTAAGGAGGAGGGTTGGGAATATCTTGATATAAATGCTAAGGCGCTCCCACTCGTCTCAGCATATTTGTCTAGCCGCCCTCGCCTGCGCGGTCTGCGTTCTTACGCCACTTTGAGTAGAGCGGCATAAGCATTGGCACAAACAAAGTCAGGGCGGCGATCACGAGAATTGAAAGAGTCAATTCACGTTCCCACAAGAATGACCAACTGTCATTGTTGATCAGCAATGCGCGACGTAGATTTTCTTCCATCATGCCACCAAGGATGAACCCAAGGATCATTGGGGCAAGAGGGAAATCGAGCAACCGCAAGACCACAGCCGCCACCGCAAAGATAATCATCAACTGAATATCAAACGTGTTGAAGCTGACGAAATACACACCAATCAACGAGAAAAACAGAATGAGCGGCAGCAAGAAGCGTGATGGGATTGCCAAAACCTTCGCGATGTAAGGGATCAATGGTAGGTTCAGCACCAGCAAGATAATATTGCCAATCCACATTGAAACGATCACCGCCCAGAATACTTCTGGTTGGTCAATGTAGAGGCGTGGACCTGGTTGAATACCATAACCAATCAATGCACCAAGCATGATCGCCGTCGTGCCTGAACCAGGAATACCTAATGTCAAAAGCGGCACAAAAGAACCTGTAGCTGCAGCATTGTTTGCAGTTTCCGGCGCCGAGAGGCCCCGCACGGAACCCTTGCCAAATAGCTTGCCCTTTTCAGGACCTGCCAAACGCTGTTCTGTACCATATGCCAAGAAGCTCGCAATAGTGGCACCGGCACCCGGCAACACACCAATCAAAAAGCCCATCACCGATGATCTGCTGATCACAGGCACCATTTCTTTGACTTCCTCTTTGCTCACTTTCATCGAGCCAAGATTTGCAGAAGCCTCTTTCTCTTTTAGGCGGCTTTCATCATCTTTTGGCTTCAGGATTGCCATCAGTGCTTCAGACAACGCAAATGTTGCCATAACCAACAACAAGAATGAAACGCCGTCGAGCAAGTCGATCATCCCGAGCGTGAAACGTTGAATACCTTGTGTCTGGTCCGTACCAACAGTCGAGAGCATCAGGCCAACAACCGTCATCAGCATTGCTTTGAGCACATTTCCTTGACCAGCAAACGCCGCCACAGCCGTTAAGCCCAACACCATCAGCGCAAAATAGTCAGTTGAATGAAATGACAAAGAAACACTAGCCAAGAAAGGCGCGGCCACAAGCAACAAAATCGCACCGATCACACCACCTGAGAATGACGAATAGGCAGCAATAGCGAGCGCTTTACCCGCCTTGCCCTGCTTTGCCATGGGATAGCCGTCAAATGAAGTTGCAACCGTACTGGCAACGCCAGGAGCATTGATAAGGATCGAGGAAGTTGACCCACCAAAAATTGCGCCATAATAGACCGCAGCCATCAGAATAATGCCTGCCGCCGGGTCCAAGCCCGCTGCAACCGGGATCATCAATGCGATCGCCGACATTGGGCCAAGACCCGGCAACATGCCAATGAATGTCCCCACAAGACATCCAGCGACAACGAAAGCCAAATTCATTGGTGTTAAGGCTGTTGTTAGCCCGATTAGAATACCTTCAAGCATGTGCCCGTTACCCTCTTAAGAACCATGGCAGCGGTTCAATGAACACGCCCAAACCAAGCGTCATCAACGCCCAAAAAGCTGCCGCAATTGGAACAGAAGTGGCCAGCAGCAGCCAAATTTTCCGCTCACCCAAAATCCAATAGCCGACGCCCAACAAGATGGTGGACGACAAAACAAATCCGAACGGACGAATGGTCATGCCGTAGAACGACATCAATACCAAAAATGAGAATACCGTGACCCAATTTTTGCCCTTGAGTGCCACATATTCCTGGGGTGACGGTAATGCGATAATTGCTATGCTCAAGCCAATCCCAAGCACCGCCAGCACTTCTGGCATCGTGCGCGCATGAAATGCGACATTTGCCTGGAACGGAAGCAACGGAATGCGCTGGCTCAACACTGCGTAAGTGACGCAAAATGCAAGCAACAACAATCCGCCAATTCTTCTGTTCGTGAAAAACAACATAATGACCTCCCAACCAGATCAATTGAAGCGCCCGAGCAGCGGGCGCTTCTAAGACGAAACTCGCCGTATGCTTGACCGCAACCAACGCAAAGTTGCGGTCAGCTTAGATTGATTGCTTACAGGAAGCCAAGTTCACGCATTAGGCCACCAATCTCTTCTTCTTGACCTTCCAAGAATTTCACGAAATCAGCACCTGGATTGTAGATCTCAACCCAACCCATACGGTCACGTACTTCAGCCCACTCAGGCGTGTCATACATTTTCTCAAGCGCAGCAACGAATGCTTCTTGCTTCTCGGCTGACAAGCCTGGTGCACCAAAGAAACCGCGCCAGTTCACAAAGTAAGTGGTTGGCGAGCCGGCTTCAGCACAGGTTGGCGTATCAGGCGATGTGCCCAAACGTTCATTTGAAGTCACACACAAAATGTTCACTTCACCTTGGCGTGCTAACTCAATCGCTTCACCAAAACCTGTCGTAAGCGCAGCAATTTCACCTGAAAGCAAACCAGCCATCGCTTTGCCGCCCGCATCATATGGAATGTACTTCACATCAATCGGGTTTGCGCCAGCATTTTTCATGATCAACGCCGCGATCAAGTGATCCATGCCGCCAGCAACCGAACCACCACCAATAGCAATATTGCGTGGGTCGTTAGCATACTCAGCCAAAAACTCTTGCATTGAACCAATAGAAGAATCCTTGTGAACTACCACTGCACCATAGTCACCAATCGTGCCGGCGATTGGGGTTAGGTCACGGAAGGATTGAGGGAACACCCCTTGCAAAGACCGGATCACGATTGGCGTTGAGTTGACCATCAAAGTGTCTTGGTCTTTTGTCTCAATAATGTGCGCAATGGCTTTACCGCCGCCGCCGCCAGACATGTTCTCATATGTCGCGCCGCCAACAAGACCTGATTTTGTCAGAGCCTCGCCTGTACCACGTGCAGTACCATCCCAGCCGCCGCCAGCACCACCAGGAATAAGGAATTTAATTTGGTCAACGACTTTGTGGCCGTCAGCCATGGCTCCACTCGCAGCACCTAGCACAAGTGAAGTCGCCGCAATTGCAGCTGTGATTTTTTTGAACATCAATGTCCTCCCAAAAAGTCTCTTGAAACCGATTGTCGGTTCGCAAGACATGGCACCACTCAAAACTGACACCAACCTGTCACGGGAGTACGATTTGATTTAGTCTATTTATTTCAATCTGTTATCAACTCTTCACTTTAGAATCAGCATTCAGTTTTGAAACCAAATCGGCGACTCTTTGCGCATTATCGACGGCCATCTCGCCATTATCCATCACCAGATTATTTTCAAATCCGATCCGGCAATCGCTGCCTTTTTCGGCGGCATGCAACAAACAATAGGTCTCGCGCGCGCCAAATGCACAGGTCATATGCTTACCTGTTTGCGAAAATGGAGAGCGTTGAAACGCATCATAAAATGGATCAAAATGTTGCGGATTTGAAAGCTGGCCAACCGTATAGCGACCAAGCACAAACAAAAAAGATGGTTTCTCAGCCAGAATTATGGCTTGATCCACCATTTGCTCAAAGCGATGCATTTCGGCCGGATCATAAATGATGTGCTGAACCTCAACCCCATCCGAAGCAAGGCCATGATAAAATCGAGATAACTCGGCCTTGTCTTCAAGTGTATCGAGTTCGCTAAGCGCGATTGAAACCATTTTCGGCCGCACTTTGGACACAACATCCATTTGTTGCACCGGAGAATAGATGCCAACGGCTTCTGTTGTAATCTGCACATCCATTCTAGGAACTTGAACGGACAACTCGTCAATCAATTCACGGTAAAGCCCCGCATCTAGTATATGCGCATCATTTTGATCACGCACATGTGCGTGAATACCGTTTGCTCCAACAGCGAAGCACTGCTTAGCAGTATCAACAATCTCTTGAATGGTGATCGGCAGCGCTGGATGGTCGGCTTTAGTTCGCCGCGCACCGTTTGGCGCCACCAAAATGTAAGGCCCAGTCATGATGCGATCTGTTGTTCAGCAAAAACATCATCAAGCGCTAATGCCAATCGTTCGATCAGCATATCAATGTGCTCGTCCTCATAGATAAAAGGCGGCGCCAACAGGATATGATCGCCGCTTTTACCGTCAATGGTGCCCCCCATCGGATAGATCATCAATCCACGGGCAAACGCGGCTTTCTTCGCCCGACCTGCGATGCCAAGCTTTGGATCGAACGGCGACTTGCTTTGTCTATCGGTAACAAGCTCCAGCCCCCAGAAAAGTCCTTTACCGCGAATATCGCCGACATGCGGATGCTGACCAAACGCCTTTTGCAGCCCAGCTTCAAGCTTGGCACCCAATTCTGTGACCCGCTCAAGTAGGTTCCTGCTTTCGATCTCCTCAAGTACTGCCAGTCCAGCAGCACATGCCGAAGGATGCGCTAGATAGGTGTGCCCATGCTGGAAAAACCCGCTGCCATCCTTGATCGCCCTGTAAATTTCAGCCGAGCAAAGCATCGCTGCTAGAGGCTGAATCCCGGCAGCAATGCCCTTTGCGATACAAATCATATCCGGTTTGATGTTGTAGTGTTCCGAGGCAAAATACTTACCCGTACGCCCACAGCCAACCATCACTTCGTCCATGATCAAGAGAACGCCGTGTTCCTTACATATCTCCTGTATACGGTCATAGTATCCTTCAACTGGTGGCACTGCGCCCATTGTTGCGCCAACAATCGGTTCTGCTATGAATGCTGCAACGTTTTGTGGCCCGAGCTGTTGGATCATTTCCTCCAGCTGATTTGCAACTCGCTGTCCATAATCAAACTCACCTTCGCCTGGTTCAGCGAAACGCCAATAATGGCACGCATCAATGTGCACCATTGATGGCACCATGAGCGGTTCAAACTGTGCTTTGCGCCACATATTGCCGCCAGCGGACAATGCGCCAAGTGTATTGCCATGGTAGCTTTGCTTGCGCGCAATGATGTGTTTTCGCTCAGGCTGCCCAATTTCCAAAAAATATTGTCGCGCCAATTTGATTGCGCTCTCCGTGGCTTCGGAGCCACCAGAGACAAAGTAAACACGCTCCATATTGTCAGGTGCCAGCTCAATGAGCTTGTCGGCAAGTTTTTCCGCCGGTTCCGACGTAAAGAAAGAGGTATGGGCATACGAAATTGTATCTTGCTGTTGCTTGACAGCATCCAACACAGGCTTGGCCGAATGGCCAAGGCACGACACAGCCGCTCCGCCACATCCATCCAGATACTTCTTACCGTTGGCATCAATAAGCCATGCCCCGTCGCCAGCCACGACGACGGGAAGGTCCACGCGGGTGTGGCGTGGAAACACATGATCTGCACACATTTTTTGTTCCGCTAATGCGTTGTACTAATTTGGTCTAACAACAAAGACCGATTGTTTGGCATGACGAACTACTCGCGCAGCATTTGGGCCGAGCAAATAGTCCTGCAATGCCGGTCTGTGCGACCCCATCACGATGACGTCACATCCAATTTTATCCGCATATTGCAAAATCTCATCGTAGATCGTGCCATGCGATAAATGCGTTTTGATCTGATCTGGGTTTGTGCATTTCTCCTGCACAAACTTCTTCAAAACCTCGCCTGCGGCAGTCTCTGCCTTTTTCTCAAACCCTTCTGGGAAGTATTGAGAAACAGCAGGCAAACCGAAAGTTGGCAACACGCTCATAATGGTGAGCTTTGCGCCATAATCTCTCGCAATTTGCTCAGCAGCGGGCAACGCTCGATCCCAAGAACTCTCTTGGTTAAGATCAATTGGTAACAACACTGATTTAAACATCAAAGCTCTCCTTTAAAAGGCCGGTTGCATTTGCCTACGGCGCTGCAACATGATGACCAAGCCCAACAACAACAAGGATGGAATGTAGAAAATCTGCTTGGGCATGCGCTCCGCAGCTGTCTGCACTGATTTGATCTCAACGGGTTCATCCATATAGAAATCAAATCCACCAAGTGTCTCAAAATACGGCGTTCCCGGGAACGGCTCGTCCAGTTTCACAACATCCCCTTCTGGGAACGTAGTCAAACCAACGTTGGACATGCGCGTTGCGCCGTCACCTTCAGCTGTGACCGGCAACACAACAGTAACGTCTTTAACAAGACCCGTATCAAAGTCTGGTCCGCTAATAACTATTCGAATGTCACTGCCAACTGGTGCCTTCCCGACAACTTCCTCAAGCTGCGTTGGCGCCGAGGTAACAAATGGCGGTTGCACATAGTCAAGGAAGAAGCCCGGGCGGAACAGCGTGAATGCGATTAATATCAACAGTGCAGATTCCCACTTGCGAGACCGTGCAAAGAAATATCCTTGCGTCCCCGCCGCGAATAACAACATCGCAATTGTCGCCACAATGAAGATGAATATGCCGTCAATCCAACCAACATTGATCAACAATAGGTCAGTGTTGAAGATGAATAGGAATGGGAGTGCAACAGTGCGCAAGCTATAAAAGAATGCGGTGAAACCTGTTCGGATCGGATCGCCGCCTGAAACCGCGGCGGCGGCAAAAGAGGCGAGCCCAACCGGGGGCGTTACGTCCGCCATAATCCCGAAATAGAAGACAAACATGTGTACCGCAATCAATGGAACAATCAGACCACTCTGCGCGCCTAACTCAACCACAACGGCAGCCATTAGTGATGACACAACAATGTAGTTGGCAGTTGTGGGCAGACCCATACCAAGGATCAAACTGATCACGCCAACGCACATCAGCATCAAGATCAGATTTCCACCGGAGATAAACTCAACCAACTCAGCCATAACTTGGCCAACGCCCGTAAGAGTAACGGTGCCAACGATAATGCCCGCCGCAGCAGTCGCAACGCCGATACCGATCATATTGCGCGAACCAGCAATCATCCCGGAGATCAAATCATCAAAGCCACTTTTAAACGCAGCAGCTATATCCCCCGACTTGCGGAAAAATACTTTCAACGGCTTCTGCGTGAGCAGAATTATGATCAACAAAGAAGACGCCCAAAACGCTGAAAGCCCTGGTGACTTGCGTTCAACCATCAAAAACCAGACCAATACGATGATTGGTAGAATATAGTGCAGCCCTGTACCTTTAATATCATCGTACACAGGCAGTTTCACAATTTCCGATTTAGGGTCGTCCATTGCCAAGTCTGGTGCACGAGCAGCCATTGCAACCATGCCAACGTAAATGGCTAGCGTTGAAACCGTGAGAATAATCGAAGCATTCTCGCCGAACAGATCACGCATCCAGCCGATGCCGTAATAAATCCCGAAACACAAAGCACCGAAGACAGCGAACCCGATAAATGTTGAGAGTAATTGGCCCAAGAACGTCTTGGTCTGTTGCACTGGTTTTGGCAGCGCCTTCATGCCTTTCTTCAAGGCTTCCAAATGGACGATATAAAGAAGCGCAATGTAGGACACAACCGCCGGCAAAAATGCGTGCTTAATTACATCGACATATGGAATGCCGATATATTCAACCATCAAAAATGCCGCGGCACCCATAACAGGCGGCATAATCTGACCATTTACCGACGATGCAACCTCAACCGAGCCAGCCTGTTCGGACGTGAAGCCGACACGTTTCATCAATGGAATGGTGAAGGTACCTGTGGTCACAACGTTCGCAATTGAAGAACCAGAAATAAGCCCTGTCATAGCAGAACCGACAACGGCCGCCTTGGCAGGTCCGCCGCGCAGGTGACCAAGCAAAGAAAACGCAATTTGAATGAAGTAGTTCCCCGCCCCTGCTTTATCGAGCAGCGAGCCGAACAGAACAAATAGGAAAACAAAACTGGCCGACACACCAAGTGCGATACCAAAAACGCCTTCGGTTGTTAGCCACATATGGCTCATTGCTTTTGAAAAGCTAGCGCCCTTCCATCGGATAACATCCGGTATGAAGCTTTCTGAACCAAAAAACACGTAAACAAGGAATATCATGGCGACAACAGCAAGTGCCGGCCCAAGCGCGCGCCGCGCAGCTTCGAGCAAGATTAGCATCCCTGCGCCCGCCATCACGAGTTGATATGTCTCTGGCAACCCCTGTGCGCCTGTATTTGCCAATGTTTCATAGGCGTAAAACGCAAAACCTGCGCACAGCGCGCCTGTAATCCCAAGAACCCAATCATAAATTGGGATGCGCGTACGCGAACTGTTTTTGAACGCTGGATAGGCCATAAATGCGAGGAAAATGGCGATGGCCAAGTGCAACGAACGTGTTTGTGTATCGTTTAGAACAGGAATAATACGGCCGATGGCTGTGTAAGGTAGTGGCGATGCTATCCACAACTGGAAGGCCGCCCAAAAAAGCGCCACACCGGCTATCAATTTGCCGACAGGCCCTGCTGGATTACGCGCGCCGCTATCGCTTGCCGCAACCAATTCTTCCAATTCTTCATCGCTCAATGGCGCATTCTTGTTGTTTGTGTCGCTCATCTGCCCCTCCAAAACACCCAAATTCTCCCCCAATTGGGAAGAGGCGGCACCAAATGGCGCCGCCCCAACAGATCAGGCTTACATGCCGTTTTCTGAGTAGTACTTCGCAGCACCATCATGAATTGGTGCTGACAGACCATCTTTGGCCATTTGTTTTGGATCTAGGTTTGCAAATGCAGGGTGCAATTTGCGGAAGCCGTCAATGTCATCAAACACTGCTTTAACAACTTCATAAACGATGTCGTCTGCAACAGCGGCTGAAGTCACAAAAGTTGCGCCCACACCGAATGTTGTTACGTCAGCATCGTTACCGCGATACATGCCACCAGGAATAGTCGCAGTACGATAGAAGCTATTTTCAGCAATCAATTTATCAACTGCTTCGCCGGTTACATTCACAAGTACTGAATCACAAGACGTTGTCGCTTCAGAAATTGAGCCGGAAGGGTGACCCACTGTGTAAATCATCGCATCGATCTTGTTGTCGCATAGTGCTTGAGACTGCTCAGCAGCTTTAAGTTCTGATGCAAGTGCAAAGTCAGCAGTTGTCCAACCAAGTGCATTCATCAACACTTCCATTGTGCCGCGCTGACCTGAACCTGGGTTACCAATGTTCACGCGCTTGCCTTTGAGGTCTTCAAAATTCTTAATGCCAGAATCGGCACGCGCCACAACTGTAAATGGCTCTGGGTGTACCGAGAATACGGCACGCAGGTCAGTGAATGCGCCTTGCTCTTCAAACTTTGAAGTGCCGTTGTAAGCATGATACTGCCAATCAGACTGCGCAACGCCAAACTCCAACTCGCCTTGGCGAATTGTGTTGATGTTGTAAACTGAGCCACCTGTCGACTCTACAGAACAACGAATTTTGTGCTCTGCGCGGTTTTTGTTGACCAAGCGACAAATAGCGCCACCTGTTGGATAGTACACGCCTGTTACACCACCAGTACCAATTGAAATGATGCGTTGCTCTTGTGCAAAAGATGCACCAGCCAAGCCCGCCACCATTGCTGCACCAACTGCAGCACTCATGATCATTTTTTTCACGTCGTTTCTCCCTTTAGACGTTTCTATATTTCATGCCAATTTGGCATGTTGTGTTACGCTGAAATTGCCTGCTCTTCACTGCTAGGGTCAGTATCAATCGCCGACAACGTTTCAGTCGTAATTCTGTGTATGTCATTGCTATTCATGCTAAATTTCGATGAAATCTGACTTGCTATGTCCGCCGCGGTTCCTGCAGCCATTGTCCAGCCCAAGGTACCATGACCGCAATTCACAAATGCGTTTTCAAATTTGGTGCCTGTGACAATTGGTTGCGAATCTGGCGTCACTGGACGATGCCCGATCCACGGGTTGCCATCGCCACTAACAATTGCAGCGCCCGGAAACCTTGATGTTAAAACCGACCGGAGTTGATCGACGCGGTTTTCGGCTGGCACTTCCGCAATCTCGCCAATGTCTGCGAATCCAGCAATTCTTAATTTGCCGCCAAGCGGACAAATCACGGCTTTTGCTTTAATGTCTGTAATGCTGTGTTTGGGCGCACTGGCCCCCAATGGAAATGTCAAACTGTATCCCGCAACTGGAACAACAGGAATTGCCACACCCAAGTCACGTGCAAACTTGGGCGCCCGGTGGCCTAAGGCAAAAACAAAGCCGTCAGCCTTGATCACGCCATTGTCTGTACCAAGACCGACTAGTTCGCCGTCACTCAACTCAAGCTTCTTTATCCGCTGGCCCGAAAGGAACTCATTTGCTGAATCTGCTGATAAGATCTGCGCTAACGCCGCTTTCGCAAAAAGGTATGGATCACCCACCTCTTCATCTGGTGAATAGAGCGCGCCAGCCATATCCCCACAAAAACGCGCCAGCGCCGGCTCAACCGCTATTGCTTGTTGCGGCGTCAGCACAGATTGGTTGATTCCCATCGATTGTTTTAACTCAACAAGTTCAGCAATATCGTCGACAGCTTGTTGGTTTGGAAGAATCTGAAGTTTCCCGTTGGTTTGATGTTCGAAAGCAAACCCATAGCGATTTTGCCAGCTATCCATTTGCTTTTTGCTGCGCAAAGCAATCTGCAAGCTGCGTTTTGTGTTCGCTAGAAAACGCTCTTTCGACCCTTCGCGTACAAACGACGCTAGCCAACTATAGTTATGAAGGCTCGGCTTCAGTCTAAATTTCAGCCCAGTTTCTTGCCCAGTTAGTATTCTTGTGGCCATTGCCACCAAACCCGGCGCCGCCATGGCATCGGCATATGCATAACTTAGTTGCGCACCATTCCGGCAACTTGTTGCCTGCGCCACATCATCTCTTTGATCGACGATCTTAACGGCGAATCCGCGCTCTGAAAGAGCAAGCGCTGTCGCTATACCAACAACACCTGCGCCAACCACTGCAATAACGGGCTTTTTGTGAGACTTGTCGGATGGTTCTGGCGAGCCTACTGACATCAGCAAGATGCTCCCAAAGCACATGAACGTCGGCCATTTGACTCGAACACTTGCTCGATAGAAACGGCAATACCAATACACTCAAAACTGCTGACTTGAACTTGTCGAAACATCGACCGTCACTCGCCCTGTCCACCCTCAATCCACGCAGCCTATGCAATTCCTAACCAAAAAGTAAATAATAATACATTGGCTTCTTATAATCTGAAGTTATAATAAATCGAAATTTGAGGGATCATCTTATGCGCTTAAGGCACATCGAAATTTTTCACACAATCATGGTTGAAGGCTCAATTAGCGCTGCGGCCCGTGTGCTCAATATTTCGCAACCGGCGGTCAGCACCGCTTTGCGACACGCAGAAGACCAGCTTGGCTTCCAGTTGTTTCATCGACAGGGCAAACGCATTGTACCCAGTCATGAAGCCAAACTGCTGTTCGCGCATACAGAAAGTCTTATGAAACAAGTCGACCGCGTCAGCCAGATTTGCGAGAACATCAATGAAGGTATCGGCCTTAATATGAAGATTGGCGTTGTGCCCGCCCTTTCATTCCAACTGCTCCCTTTCGCACTTGCCGCTCTGCGTCAGGTATTTCCCCATATCGCCATTTCCGCAAGCGTGATGCGATACGATACGATGCGCGAAGCCTTATTGCGTAAGGATATCGATATTGCGCTTTCATTCTATGGTGGCGACTTTCCCGCCATGCGTACACACAAAATTGGACGCGGTCGGTTTGTTGTCGTTAGCCCACGCAACCGAGCAGATGTCAAAGAAACACCCGATATTTCACTTGTGACAAAAGAAGACTTTATATCAATCGCGGATAGTGGGCCGCTAGGGCAATTGCTTGACATGGCAAAGGAAAATGCTGGGCTTACCGCGAGCCCACAGCTCGCTACTGAAACCTACCACACCGCCATTTCATTGGTAAAGGTGGGCATGGGCATCACAATCGTCGATATTTTTTCAGCCCGTGCAAATGCAGCTTCAGACATTGAAATTACAGAGACAAAGAATATGCCGGGATACGATGTTTCGGTTAGCTTTCTACCCAACAGCGATAAGTCGTCCTTGCTGCATACCTTCAAAGACATGCTTGCAAGAACCGCACTGCAGGTTATTTAGTGGGGGTATTCAAACTCTGCAAATGCTCAAGATTGGCGATTGTTGAAAGCATAATGCGATCGTGGCTCCACTCACTGGGTTGTTGTAAGACGAGCAAAATAAGCATTGCAGCGGCCGCAAACGGCAACAACATCCCAATATGACCAAAACGCAAACTACGATGCGCGCTCGGCAGTTCCAAAGCGTAAAGAATGCGATATTCAAGACTGGATTGCCCACGCCGCGCCAAATGACGTTTTGGCTCAACAAACGGCACTGCCAAAGCATTGTTACTTTGACGAGCTGCGGTCATCGACTTGGCAACGCTCAATAAGGTTTCACAATATCGGCGCTTATTAAAGGTGGGCCGCGCCAACAATGCGGCATCACACAATAGTTCGCGCAAGACGTTTAGACGTTTACGGAACAATCCAAATGCTGGATTCCAAAACATCAATGGATGCACGAGGCTCCACACATATTCCCAAGTCACATCACCATGGCGAATATGCTGCATCTCATGCGCAATCGCAATTCTCATTTTCCATGTGTCGCCAATCATCTCGACAGGAACAACCACATAAAATTGACGCAAACCACGCGTTGTGAATGGAACCTCAGTTCTGTCCGACGCGACAATGTGTACTGCACCATGTCGCCTCAGTGCAAAGCTGTGATCCAGGATGTTGCGAAGGCTCAACGCATTGCCGACCAACCGAATGATGAAATAGGTGAAGGCAGCGACAACCAACCCCAAACCAAGGCTGGTCACCCAACTGTCGCGTTGGACGAGTTCGTCAACAACCGCGCCTTTGACCCCGATAATGGTTTGGAACTGCTTGGCGCTCATATCCACGCCACCATTCAAGTACCAAGATACCAGCCAGTCCGTGATATTTGCATGTGCCGGGAGAAATCCAGCACCAAGCCGCGCCAAAAATGGCCCCAAAATAGCAAGACCCATAAAAGATATGATCAAGTTCTGCTCAGCTTGAAACGAAAAGCGATAGCCAAAACGCGCTAAGACAAATCGAACAACAACCCAAACGCCAAACACTGCGAGCAAGGCGATGTTGGCATCAATGTAGTAATTCACCAACGCACTAGTCATCGCTTTTCTCTAGCTTGTTATCGAGCATGTTGCGGATCTGTTCGATCATGTCATCGGTCAACATTTCATCATCCACGAGACGTGCAACCAAAGCGCTTGGCGCACCGTCAAACAATGATTTTGACATTTGGCGAATAGAACGCCCTTGGTATTCGTTTTTGCTCAATTGCGGAGAATAAACCAAAGCTCGGTCTTTCTTATCGCTTGAAACGAAGCCCTTCTGTTCAAGAATTCGCATAACTGTTGCGCCAGATGTGTAAGCCCGGTCAACCGCTGCGTCCATGTTGGCCATAATCTCACGAACCGTACCTGAACCAATGGTCCAAAGTCCGTTCATGAACTCGAGTTCTACGCTCGTTAGGAAATCAGGATCGTGTTTTCGGGCCATTACTTTTTCGCTCTGTCATATGCGTTATCTAAAAACTTAGTATACATTTGCCACAATTGGCAAGCTCTACCCTAAGTTGCAGCCTATCCTTTGAATAACAACCGCTTCACAGCGAGCTGCCAACCAGCGTATTTTTCATCCGCAAGAGCCGGTTCAACATTTGGTTCAAACTGATGCTCGAGCGCCCAGCTTTGCGCAAACTCTTCAGGCCGACCACACAAACCAACGGCTAACCCGGCAAGGTAAGCAGCCCCCAGCGCTGTTGTTTCGGTAACCTCTGGTCGATCAACAGGCGCTTGCAACTGGTTCGCTAGCGCCTGCATCGCATAAGCGCTATTGGCCATACCGCCATCAATACGCAGTACGGTTTGCTCCTTCGCGCCCCAATCATCATTCATCGCTTCAATAAGGTCGCGTGTCTGAAAACCAACACTTTCAAGTGCGGCCTTTGCAATTTCTTCTGGGCCGGTATTACGCGTAAGACCAAATATCGCACCGCGGCATTCAGCATCCCAGTAAGGTGCACCCAGTCCCGTAAAAGCAGGTACAAAGTACACATTTTCGGTTTCGTCAGCCGCTTCGGCAAGCGGTGTCGTTTCCGCAGCTGTGCGGATCATCTTCAACCCGTCGCGCAGCCACTGCACAACCGCCCCTGCGATGAATATTGACCCCTCAAGCGCATATGTCGGCTTGCCATCGAGTTGGTAGGCAATCGTGGTCAAAAGCCTGTTGTTTGACAAAACCGGTTTGTCGCCTGTGTTCAACAATACGAAGCAGCCTGTTCCATAGGTCGATTTAACCATTCCAGGTTGAAAACATGCCTGCCCAACCGTTGCTGCCTGCTGATCACCTGCAACACCCCGAATAGGAATGCCAACACCGCCAAACAAATCATCGCGCGTAACGCCAAAATCATCTGAACAGTTCTTCACCTCAGGCATCATACTATGTGGAATGCCAAACAACGACAGCAAATCCTGGTCCCAACATCCAACGTTGATGTTGTAGAGCATTGTACGTGCAGCGTTTGTCGCGTCAGTTGCGTGCACTTTACCGCCTGTCAGCCGCCAAATCAGATAGCAATCTACAGTGCCAAATAGCAAATCGCCATTTTCCGCCCGCTCACGAACGCCATCTACATTTTCTAAAATCCAGTGAACTTTTGTTGCTGAAAAATATGGATCAATCAGCAACCCAGTCTTCTGGCGAATTTCTTCGCTATGCCCTGCTATGCGCAATTGCTCACAGTAGTCCGAAGTCCGACGATCTTGCCAAACAATTGCATTGTAAACGGCACGACCAGTGTTCTTGTCCCAAACAATCGTGGTTTCACGTTGATTTGTAACGCCAATCGCCGCGATGTCTCGCGGCGAAAGATGTTGCTTCTCGATTGCTTCGTGACACATGGCCACTGTTGTTGACCAAATCTCTTCTGGATTGTGTTCCACCCAGCCCGAATGCGGAAAAATCTGCTCAAATTCTTCCTGACCCGTTGCAAGAGGTTTCAAACTATCATCAAAAACAATCGCCCGACTGGATGTTGTTCCCTGATCAATTGCCAGAATGTAATTTGCAGTCATCTAAGTGCTCACGCTTTCCAGAAACAAAATGTACCCCAGCATATCGCTATTCCCAGCGGTATCCATAGCGGCGTTCCAAAAATCCCCAACCAAGCGAGAAAAATATAGGCACTACCCAATAATGTGAGGAACAATCGGTCTCCGCGTGTTGTTACCAACCCCAAAGCGCCTTTTCGTTCGTCTCCACCGGGGTGGCGGATTTCCAAGACCGTCAGCACACCCATTGCGGAGAATATGCCAACAAACAAAAGCGCTGTTGGCCAAGTCCATGCCATCCAACTCAGCATTACACCCTCCCCATCGCGAAGCCCTTCGCGATATAGTTACGTACGAAATAGATAACGATCGCACCTGGAATAATTGTTAGTGTGCCAGCAGCGGCCAGCAGGCCCAATTCGTAGCCCGCGTTTGACGCAGTTTTAGTCATGGTTGCCGCGATGGGTTTTGCTGCAACTGCAGTTAGCGTTTTACCCAAAAGCAGCTCCACCCATGAAAACATGAAGCAGAAAAATGCAGCGACCCCGACGCCAGCTTTGATGGAGGGTATGAATATGGTGACGAAGAACCGTGGGAAGGAATATCCGTCAACATATGCCGTTTCATCCAATTCTTTTGGCACGCCGCCCATAAAGCCTTCCAAAATCCAAACGGCCAAAGGCACATTGAAAAGTGTATGCGCAAGCGCAACAGCAAGGTGGGTGTCAAAAAGCCCAACTGATGAGTAGAGCTGGAAGAATGGCAATGCAAACACTGCCGCCGGGGCCATCCGGTTGGTGAGCAACCAGAAGAATAACTGCTTGTCGCCCAGGAACCGATAGCGCGAGAACGCATACGCTGCAGGCAAGGCAACGGCAATCGAAATGATTGTGTTCAGAGTTACGTAGATAATCGAGTTGACGTAGCCCATATACCAAGTGGGATCGGTGAAAATCACCGCATAATTTTCCCAAGTGAAGGTTTCAGGGAACAGCGAAAATCCGGAAAGGATTTCATTCGTGGTCTTAAAACTCATCGCCACAAGCCAATAAATTGGCAGCAACAAGAATAGAATATAAGCGATGGTAACAATTGATCGTTTTTGCATCATTTCGCTCCTATCGCGCATCATCTTTGGTCATCAGCGTGAAGAACAGCCAGCTGACCAACAAGGTGATAGCGAAGTAAATAAGGGACATGGCGGCTGCCGGACCAAGGTCAAACTGACCAAGCGCGATCTTCACCAAATCAATGGACAAGAGTGTTGTTGAGTTACCCGGTCCGCCACCAGTCAAAACAAACGGCTCTGTGTAGATGTTGAAGCTATCGATAAAGCGCAACAGCACAGCAATCGTAAGCACGTTCTTCATCTTGGGCAGTTGGATAAAACGGAACACTGCAAAGTTGCTCGCCCCATCGATTTTGGCGGCTTGATAGTAAGCCTCTGGAATTGAAACCAATCCAGCATAGCTGAGCAGCACGACCAATGAAGTCCAGTGCCATACATCCATCACGATGATTGTGACCCACGCCGCAAAAATGTTCTGCGTCATGTCGTATGGAATACCAAGTACGTGGTTCAAAAAGTAGCCAAGCAAACCAATGTCAGGCAGAGTGAAAATATTCCACATTGCACCAACAACATTCCACGGGATCAACATTGGCAAAGCCATTGTTACCAAGCAGATCGACACCCAAAATCCTTTGCGGGGCATCGACATTGCAATCGCTACGCCTAGTGGGATTTCAATCAACAAGATCAAACCAGTGAACATGAACTGGCGGCCTAAAGCTGCGTGAAAACGCTCAGAACGCATTAGGTTCTGAAACCAATCCAACCCCTGCCAGAAGAACAAGTTATTGCCGAAAGTTTCTTGTACTGAGTAGTTCACCACCGTCATCATCGGTATCAACGCGTTAAACGCCACCAGCAGCAAAACTGGCAAAACGAAGAACCAGGCTCTTTGATTTTCGGTTTTCATTATGCTGCCCCCCGCGCATTGGTTGCCAACCAGCCATCGGCATAAAGCCGCGTCTGTTCAGTCTTGAAATCAAGGAAAATTTCGTCGCCCTGATTTGGCACCTCACCTTTCACAATGGCTGCCACCTTTTGATCGCCAACCATCGCTTCAACAACATTGTGCCGCCCCACGTCCGCCACTTTGCGTACGCGCGCCTGCAAACCACTTTTGCCAAGCGATACATATTCGGGCCGAACGCCAATTTCAGTTTTGCCGCCTGCGCCATTTACAATTTCACCTTCAAGCTGAACTTGCTGGCCATTGAAGAAAGCAGCACCATTTTTAACATCACAAGGCAAAACATTCATGCCGGGCGAACCGATAAAGTGCCCAACAAATGTATGGGTTGGTCGTTCAAACAACTCGACCGGTGTGCCAATTTGCACAACCTCGCCTTCTTGCATCACGACCACCTGATCGGCAAAAGTCAGCGCCTCAGTTTGGTCGTGCGTCACATAGATCATCGTTGCTTTGATCCGCTGGTGCAGTTCTTTCAACTTTGATCGCAGTTTCCATTTTAGATGTGGATCGATAACAGTGAGTGGTTCGTCAAACATCACGACATTCACATCGTCACGCACAAGCCCGCGACCCATCGAAATCTTCTGCTTATTGTCCGGTGACAGACCTGCCGCTTGTTGTTTGAGCATATCGCTAACTTCGAGCATTTCAGCAATTTGTCGTACACGAACATCAACATCGGCTTCCGCCATTCCACGATTGCGCAATGGAAATGCCAAATTGTCATAAACCGTCATCGTGTCGTAGATCACCGGGAACTGAAACACTTGCGCGATGTTGCGTTGGTCCGGTGGAAGATGGGTTACATCCTTGTCGTCAAACAAAATGCGGCCCTCTGATGGCACACGCAGTCCAGAAATAATATTGAGCAGCGTTGACTTGCCGCAACCCGATGGCCCTAGAAGCGCGTAAGCGCCACCATCGTTCCAATCCAAATCTATTTGCTTTAGCGCATAATCTTCCGGCCCCCTCGGGTTCGGGAAGTAGCTATGTCGCAATTGAGACAGAGTAATTTTAGCCATGATTGTCTCCTATCCGACCAGCGTGCCATCAGGCGCAAATACAAAGCACTCAGACGGGTTCATGAAAAACTGGTGGTCTTCGCCAACGTGATAAGGGTGCACGCCGCGCGCCAATGAGACCCAGTCCGCCATTTCGGCTTTGAAATGCGCACTAGATTCTGAGCCACTTAGCTCCGTTACAAGCACATGCCCGGTTATTGGCACGCTTGCTTCTTCAGTTTGAAACGGCAGCACATGATTTGCGCGAACGGCAATCTTGTAGTTTCCATCAGCCAGGTTCGCCGCATCTCCCTTCAATTGCCAGGAGATATTGAAGCCCATTTTGGCTTCATTGCCCCGCTTCTCGATCTCGGCCACATTGATTGGTGGATCGGAAAAAATTTCTGCTGCAAGCAAGGTCTGAGGATTGCGATATATATCTGCGGTAGTGCCGAATTGAGCAACACAGCCATCGTTCATCAACGCTGTTTTGCCTCCAAGCAACAAAGCCTCTTCTGGCTCAGACGTCGCATAAACTACGACCGCACCACGTCCTGCAAACAATTCCGGCAACTGATCGCGAAGTTCTTCGCGCAGCTTATAGTCAAGGTTGGCCAGAGGCTCGTCCAAGAAAACAGCCTTGCTTTCTTTCGCAATTGCCCGTGCCAATGCACAGCGTTGCTGCTGTCCACCAGACAATTCGTGCGGACGACGATCAAGCATTGGCTTGAGTTGCAAAATATCAGCAGCTTCAGCCACGCGATCCTCAAGTTCAGATTTGGCCATTCCAGCAACGCGCAAGGGAGACGCGATATTGTCAAAAACCGTCATATGTGGGTAATTGACAAAAAACTGATGCACCAAAGATATGTTCCGAGTTTGGGTATTCTGCGCCGTCACGTCTTCGCCATCCATGAACAGTTGGCCAGAAGCGATAGGATCGAGGCCCGCCATCAGCTTGATCAGCGACGTTTTCCCCGCCCCAGTTTCACCCAACAGCACATTGAAGTGTCCGGTTTCCAAGACGAGATTGGTGGGCTTGATGTGAAGATCCCCCCCGACACGCTTGGTGATGTTTCTAAGTTCGAGTGCCATTGCACACCTACTCTAATTCTTTTGCTGGAAAGCCTTTTTGTGCTTCAGCCTTCAACTTCATCGTGAACAAATTGAAGTTGGGAAATCTCTCTAAGAAGCTGGAGCCCGAAGGCCCCAGCTAACAGGGTCAGAGATGTTCTGACGGGAGTTCGACTAGTTCGAATTCCAGCGTGCAACGAGGTCCTCATAGCGAATGGTTTTACCCTGAGGCTTCTCATTCTCTAGTTTTGGCTTCGCGCCACCATTGGCGAACCACCACTCAGCATCACGCTCTTCATTCAGACGTGGGCCACAGCCACCATAGACGCCAGCGGCTTCGTCTGCTGCCTGCATACGGGCCATTGTGATGTCCATTTCTTCAGCCAAACGATCCATGGCTTCTTGCGGTGTAAAAGCACCAGAGTTCACGTCACCAATTTGCTGCCACCAAATTTGGGCAAGCTTTGGATAATCAGGCACGTTGATGCCTGTTGGTGACCACGCAGTGCGGTCAGGTGAGCGATAAAACTCAACCAAGCCACCTAGTTTTGGCGCACGTTCAGTGAAGCTCTCGTGATTTACCGAGCTGTCGCGAATGAAGGTCAAACCAACGTGAGACTTTTTCACGTCAACCGTTTTAGACACAACAAACTGAGCATAGAGCCAAGCAGCTTTTGCACGATCAAGTGGTGTAGATTTCAGGATTGTCCATGAACCCACATCTTGATAGCCAACTTTTTGACCCTCTTCCCAATATGGACCGTGTGGGCTTGGAGCCATACGCCATAGTGGATTGCCTTCGTCATCGACAGTGTTGTTGCCTTCAGATTTTGGCTTCACCATGTCGGCGGTAAACGCTGTGTACCAGAAGATTTGCTGGGCAACGTTACCAATGCTCAATGCTGGTAGCGACTGATAGAAATCAAACGCTGCAGCACCTGGAGGCGCATATGCACGCAACCATTCGTCCCATTTACGGATCGCATAAACAGCCGCTGGGCCGTTTGCAGCTCCGCCGCGTGTTACGGATGCACCAACAGGGTTACAAGAACCCTCTTCCATGCGAATGCCCCACTCATCAATCGGCACACCGTTTGGCTCACCTTTTGAACCAGCGCCAGCCATTGAAAGCCAAGCATCAGTCATCCGCCAACCAAGGTCAGGCGCACGCTTACCATAGTCCATGTGTCCATAGACTGTGGTGCCATCAATATCGACAACCTTCGTTGTAAAGAACTCAGCGATATCTTCATAAGCTGACCAGTTCACTGGAACGCCTAGATCATAACCATATTCTTTTTTGAAAGCTGCTTTGATGTCTTCACGATCGAACCAGTCCTTGCGGAACCAATAAAGGTTGGCAAATTGCTGATCTGGCAATTGATAAAGATCGCCATCTGGACCAGTAGTAAACTGCGTGCCCATAAAGTCGTCCAGATCAAGCATTGGGTTGGTGACATCAGCACCTTCGCCAGCCATGAAATCTGAAAGGTTATAAGCGAGCTGCAAACGTGAGTGCGTGCCGATTAGGTCACTGTCATTCACATAGGCATCATAAAGATTACGCTTGGTTTGCATTTGCGTTTGAACCGCCTGCACCACTTCGCCCTCACCCAAAATCTGGTGATTGACTTTAATGCCAGTGATTTCCTCAAATGCCTTGGTCAGAACTTCGGACTCATATGAGTGCGTGGGAATGCCTTCAGACAGCACATTGATTTCCAAACCCGCGTAAGGTTTGGCAGCATCAATGAACCACTGCATTTCATTCATTTGTTCTGATTTTGACAAAACGGACGGCTGAAATTCAGCGTCAATCCATTTTTTTGCCTCGTCGGGACCAGCAAACGCCGATCCAGTACCTGCGAGCACGGCCGCAACCGCTACTGCACAGAGAAGATGCTTCTTCATCTTGTCCTCCCATTAAATTCCAGCCAGATCACTCTAGCTGCAACAATATTCATTCGAACTATTAAATTTGTCAAACTATTTTTTTAGTAGAACTGTTTTTATTGTTTTTACTAGCTTTTTTCGTAATCAGGTTAACACCAATGTTCATTTTCACAATTTACAAGTTCGTTTGAACATACTAAGTTACCTTCGACTTTCGCAAGGAGAAATCGAATGCAGCAGCCTGAACGACTCGAAAAGATAATCGAGATGCTCAATGAATTGGGTCAAGTTGATGTTATCTCCCTTGCTAATTCTTTCGACGTCACTGAACAAACCGTGCGGCGAGATCTTGCGACCTTGTGCCAACGTGGACTTGCCACACGTATGCATGGCGGCGCCCGACGCCTCGCCTCCACTGCTTCCCTTAGCTACGAAGCGCGGCGCATGAACAATATTGCAGCCAAAAGCGCAATCGGCAAAAAAGCAGCCGAATTGATCCCCGACGCTAGCTCAGTCATACTCAACATTGGCACCACAACGGAACAAGTGGCAACAGCCCTTGCTGGCCATCAAAACCTCAAAGTAATCACCAACAACATCAACATAATTTCAATTATGCAGAGCGCCAATCTGAGTTCACTTATTCAAGTGGGCGGCATGGTTCGACAAAGCGATGGGGCAGTTGTTGGTGAAGAAGCCGTCGAATTCATTTCTCGTTACAAAGCTGACTATGCGGTAATTGGCGCGTCCTCCATTGATGATGATGGATCGATTCTTGATTTTGATTCGCGCGAAGTCGCCGTAGCACGGGCCATTCTAAAAAACGCGCGCACGCGTATCTTGGTCGCCGACCAATCCAAATTTGAAATCAACGCCCCGGTGCGCATCGCCTCAATCGATGAAGTTGATTTCGTTGTGATGGACGCAGAACCTTCCAACGCCTTTGCCCAAGCAGCGCGCGACGCCGGTACACAAATTCTAGTAGCAGGATCAAATCAATGAGCACGTCTGACAACGAACAGATTTACGACCTTTTCATCGTTGGAGGCGGCATAAATGGCTGCGGTATTGCACGCGATGCGGCAGGACGCGGTTTGTCCGTCGCGTTAGCAGAAATGAATGATCTCGCGTCAGCCACCTCGTCGGCTTCAACCAAACTCTTTCACGGTGGATTGCGCTATCTTGAGTATTTCGAGTTTCGTCTGGTGCGCGAAGCCCTAATTGAGCGTGAAAACCTGCTCGTCGCCATGCCGCATATCTCTTGGCCAATGCGCTTTGTGTTGCCCTACCACCAGGATATGCGCTTCGAAAGCAACACACCCACATCCAAGCTGCTCACAACCTTTATGCCTTGGATGAAAGGACAACGCCCCGCTTGGCTTATTCGCCTTGGATTGTTCATGTATGACAATCTTGGCGG
Organism: Maritalea porphyrae; assembly: GCF_030159895.1. GTDB lineage: Bacteria > Pseudomonadota > Alphaproteobacteria > Rhizobiales > Devosiaceae > Maritalea > Maritalea porphyrae. The sequence continues at coordinate 369,190 of NZ_BSNI01000001.1, read as the reverse complement.
ACGCGAAATACTGCCAGGCACCATTACGCTAAATCTGCAGACTTCGCCCGAAGGCAAGCCAATAAAGGAAAAGTTTGAACGCGCCTATGAATATTCGGACTGCTGGGTCGAGGATTCACGTCTAGTTGTGCTGAACGCGCGCGATGCGGAAAATCGCGGCGCAAAAATCATGACGCGCACTAAGGTTGTTGATGCCACGTCAAAAAATGGTGTGTGGACCATTAAAACGGAAGACCAACTCACTGGCAAAACAAAAGTTTTCAGCGCGAAGCTGCTGGTGAATGCTGGAGGGCCTTGGGTTGAAGACATTATTCGCGGCATTGCGCACATCAAAACCAACGAAGGCATTCGTCTGGTCCGAGGATCACACATCGTCACCAAAAAACTATTTGATCATGACAAAGCGTATTTCTTCCAAGGTGAAGATGGACGGATTATCTTTGCCATCCCCTATGAGCAGGACTTCACGCTAATCGGCACCACAGATCAGGACCATGACGACATCCGCACCCAGCCCGAATGCACGCCTGAAGAACAAGAATATTTATGCAAATTTGCATCTCAATACTTCAAAAAGCCAATCAAGCGCGATGACATTGTCTGGACCTACTCGGGAGTCCGCCCACTTTACGATGACAATGCGTCTTCAAGTACGGCGGCCACGCGCGAATATGTGCTTAAACTCAATGAAACCGGCCAAGCCCCTGCCCTAAACATCTTTGGTGGCAAAATCACGACCTACCGACGCTTGGCAGAATCAGCAATTGCCAAGTTCGAACACTTCTTCCCTCAAATTGGAGAAAAATGGACCAAGCGGGTTGCACTGCCTGGCGGTGATTTCCAACACCACCAAATCCAGGAACTCGCTGACCGACTGCAGAAACAAATTCCGGACCTCTCGCATAAGACTGCGCAAAGGCTCATCCGCGCCTATGGCACCGATGCATTCACACTCACAAAAGACGCAACAAACGTCAAAGACTTGGGCAAAGACTTCGGACAAGGCATTTACGCCAGCGAACTCGATTGGGTCATCGCAAATGAATGGGTTAGAACCGCGGACGACTATTTGTGGCGCAGAACCAAGATGGGCCTGCGAGTCGATGAAGCGCAAAAGCGTGCGATAGAAGCCTATATTGTAAAGACGCAATCCGCATAGGTGATGACAGATAATTTGCGGTCAGAAAAAATGGTGGGCCCGGTAGGACTCGAACCTACGACCAGACCGTTATGAGCGGTCGGCTCTAACCAACTGAGCTACAGGCCCAACCCGAGCATGCTAATAGCAAGCCTATGCAGATTTTAAAAGCCAAATTTACCCCATTGATCACATTAATATAATTGAATAGGATGAGTATGATTTTCACTCTATAGAGTAAGAATCATATGACCGCACAGAACGCCAACTAATCAATCTACTGACACTGCGCCGTCATAATTGTAATAAATTTCAATTGACAATTGGGGCCATACTGCCCTGAAAGCGGATTTTTATGTCTTTAAATTCAAGCGAAATAAACACTGCACCATCCTTCTCGACTGATCTCTATTATTCCGCCGGCGAAGCATCGTCTTTGCTCAAAGCGATTGCTCATGAAGGCCGACTGATGATTCTATGTCGTCTTTCAGAAAGAGAAGCATCGGTTTCAGAACTTGAAGACCTTTTGGAGGCACGCCAAGCAGCCGTGTCTCAGCAGCTCGCAAGGCTCCGCCAAGAGGGCCTCGTTCAAACGCGCCGAGATGGAAAAGCAATCTACTATTCACTCGCCGACGAACGCGTTCGCGACATTATCAGTGCGGTGCATGGTACGTTCAGCTAACGCATAAACTCGTCTGCAAGATAATCTGACACGTCAAATTGCGACAAACCGAATGATTGCCCAAATCGGGCCGTAATGAAGTGGCATCACATTTGCACGACATTTTCTATGGAGATTAAGATGTTTAAGCGTGTTTTGCCAATTCCTGTTGCGCTGATCTGCGCACTTTCGAGCCTGCCTGCAATTGCTCAGGATCACGCTCAGCCAGCAACAATTAATATTTCAGCTTCGGGCGCTGCAACCGCGGCGCCGGATATGGCAACGGTAACTTCAGGTGTCGTCACACAGGGAGAAACCGCACGCCAAGCCCTATCGGCAAATAATGAAGCAATGTCTGCCCTTATTGCGGTTCTTGAGGATGCGGGCATTGAAAACCGCCACATTCAAACCTCAGGATTTTCGGTACAACCAAACTACGTTCACTCGGACAAACGCGATCAAAACGGTTACGTGTTGCCGCCCAAAATCAATGGCTATCGCGTCACCAACATGGTGACCGTTAGCGTTTACGACCTCGACAATTTGGGCATTGTTTTAGACAAATCAGTCTCTGTCGGCGCGAACTCGATCAATGGGGTTACCTTTGCGGTATCCGACCCCGGCAAACTGCTCGATCAAGCGCGCAAAGAAGCTATGAAAGAGGCGATCAAAAACGCCAGCATTTACGCAGACGCCGCAAATGTTGAGCTTAGCCGAATAATCAACATTTCTGAAAATACAGGCTATTCACCGCCGCAATTCAAAAACATGGCGCGTATGGAAATGATGAGCGCAGATGTTGTCCCCATGCAAGCCGGTGAAATTGACTACTCAATCACCGTCAATGTGACGTGGGAAATCTCACAATAACTCGAGCTAGATAAGGCGGCATTCGAAGCCGCCTTTTTCTTATCCAAACAGCGCTTGGATAATCATGCGCGTTCCAACAATTAACAAATACACCGCCAATACGCGTTTCAACAAAGTCGCAGAAAGCTTATGCGCAATAAACGCGCCCACCGGGGCAAACAAGATAGCGCCGATAGCTAGCGACGCCATTGCAGGCAATGACAGGTAGCCAAGCGAGAATTGCGGTAGATCAGCAACGTTCCAACCCGAAATAACGAACCCAATTGCTGCAGGTAGCGCAATGAACACGCCAAGCGCGGAACTCGTGCCAACTGCGGTATGCACAGGCGTGCCAAGCGCAGTCATTGTTGGAACGCTGAGCGAGCCACCGCCGATCCCCATAAGCGAAGAAACATAACCAATAAATGCAGCGCTCATGCGGTGGGTAATTGGCGATGCCGATAAACCGCTCATCAGCTTCTTTTGCAGTGGCACAACTGAGTTGACCGCAATGAAGAAGGCCATCACACCAAATATGATGCGCAGTACGAACGCTGAGTAGAACCCGGCACTTATGCCGCCAATAAATGAAGCGACCACCATCGCAGGTGCCCAAAGCAACAATAGATCCTTAGATACTGCGCCGCGTTTGGCATGAGATCGCGCACTGGACAATCCAGTGGGTACAATGACCGCAAGTGATGTTGCAACTGCGACATGCATGATCAGCTCGTTCGGCATCCCCATTAACTGAAAAATCGTCGCCATGACAGGCACCATGATAATGCCGCCACCAACACCAAGCAAGCCAGCCATAAGCCCGCCCGCAACGCCTGCACCCACTAGCCATAATGCCATGGGTGCAAGTTCCATCAACTGATTCATTATCTACTCATCGCCTCGCGCAAAACTCTCACGACCTCTTGTCGCCTGTCTTGCGGCGCACTGCAAGTAGCGTCCAGTGCTGTTCGTCCATCATTTGCAGCCACGTGAGGGTCAGCTCCGTAATTTAACAGAGTGATCACAGCATTTACGCTACACCAGCCAGCAGCGTTGTGAAGTGCGGTTCGTCCATTAGGAATAGCTACATTTGGATTGGCACCTGCTGCAAGCAGAACGTCCAAAACGGAAAATCCTCCCTTCGGACCGGTCGCCACAAATACCAAAGGATGTCCAACCCCATTGACCATGTTTGGGTCAGCACCATCAGCAATTAGAAAAGACAGCTGCGCCGCATCATTGCTGCGAACAATATCAAAAATCTCAGGTTCATCGCCCAAGCGCTGCACGCATCCAAGTAGTGTCAAAAACAGGGGTAATATCAAAATCAATCGCATTGCATTTCCTTTCCCCCGACGCCTTTTATCCTCGTTTGCGCTTCGCCACACCTGCCGGCAATCGCGAATAGCGCACAACATACTCGACAATTTCGTCCGCCACATCAATTTTAGCTACGGCGTTAAACGCTTCTAATCCCGGCGAAGGAACAACATCCAACACCAAAGTTCCATTTTTGGATCTTACCAGATCCACACCAGCAAATCGTAAACCAAGCACTTTTGCAGCTTTGAGGACCAAAATGCGCTCTTTCTTGGTGATTTTGACCTTCGAATAGTCGGGTGTTTCTTCGCTAATTAGTTCGCCATCATATCGAAATGCGCCGATAATTTTGTTACCTAGAACCAAGCAACGCACTCGATTCCGCCCACCACCTTCTGCCTCGCCACGGACCAAAACACTTGAGCGCAATTGGCGGAAGCTAGACAACGCACCTCTTGCGGCCTGTAGAGTTTCCCCAATAACTGTGCCCCGGCTCTGAGCACCATCCAGAAAGCGCAGCAAAAACGGCAATTCTTTCAGTCGGTCAAACGACTTCTTCATGTCAATAGACGTGTGAGCAAAGGCTGTTTGTGGCATTGCGGCCCCTGCTTTTGCCAGCAGTTGCACTGCTAGGACCTTGTCCCGCGACGCACCAATTGCCGCTGCATTGTTTAAACAAAATGCGCCATTCAATTCGAATTGCCGCACAATTGACAAACCGTAATTTGTCGTCGACCAACCAAAGCGTGGAACAATTGCATCAAAGGGTTCGAGGATATTTCCCTTGTAGAAGATCTCAGCCTTTCCTTCGTTGATGTCCACATGGCAACGCGTTGGGTCCAAAACCTCCACTTCAATGCCATGCGCTTTAATTGCCTTGATCAACAGCCTATTAGAGTAGTTTTTGGGTTCCTTGCTCAAAATAGCAAACCTTAGCCGATGCTCAGGGACCGCTGACGCAAGTTCATCATAAGCAGACACATCTAGGTCGCCATTGATGCGCACGGCAATTGGGTCAACAACAATACGTCCTTCCATTGCTGTCCGACCGAGCAATTTCCGGTAATTCATTGACTCGCGGTCGGTTAGTGACAACTCAATTTCCCATTGATGATCGCCAACTCTGAGCGTCGTGCGCACTATGGGGCGCATTTCTGCGATACCATTAGATGATATGATTTCACGGTATGCAACCAAAGGTGCCGTGCACCAAATTTGCAGATCTGGTCGTTCGACCACTGGCTGAACACCAAAACGGATCATCCGCTGCCCGTCTTCTTCAACTTCCTCATATGCGAATGCATGCAAAGACGAGGTTTTTGCCCCAGTATCTACTTTTGCCAAAACTGCAGGCAATCCCAATTCCGGAAATGATACCCACTCTTCATGACCGACACTTATTTTTGGCAAACTTGATTTCGATGGAGCCACCAGCAACGTTCCTTTGTACCAGCGCAAAGTTGGACTTTCGCATTCTATCGCGAAAATTAGAAAGTTGCATTACAGCAAAAAATCCCGCCAGGCGACGGGATTCTTTGTCGAGACGCAACTAGATATATATTGACTATTGCTCGCCAACAGCCAGTTTGGCAGCCAGCAGCCCAAAACTTACCGCCACAGTGCGTCTGAACCAACGCATAAAAGTCGGCGAGTTTGTCAAAAGCTGCCGAATTGAGAAAGCGAGCACGGCAAAAACAGCAAACACCAAAAAGGTCAACGCCATAAACACTGCACCTAACACCAGCATTTCAACTGTGCTGTTCGCGGTACTCACATTCACAAATTGTGGTAAAAAGGCCATAAAAAACAACGACAATTTGGGATTTAGCGAGTTTATTGCAATGCCAGAAGCGATGACTTGTAGCATCGATGGCACCTGACGTGGCTTGTCATCCAACTTAATCGGCCCAGCTGAACGCAATGTCTGCCATGCAAGGTATATCAGGTAAGCCACACCCGCATATTTAACGAACTGAAACGCCACGGCACTAGTATGCATCAAGACAGCAAGGCCAAAAATCGCCGCCATCAAATGCGGTACAATGCCCATGGTGCTGGCAAATGCCGCAACTAAACCGGTGCGCCAACCACCAGCGATTGCCATTGCAATGGCGTACACCATGCCAGTGCCAGGAATCAAAATCACCACCATGCAGGTCAAAAAATATTCAAATGTCACAAAATATTCCTCCAAAACTATCCACCAGCAAACCTAGTCACAGTTTGCGGCATAAATAGAGCTATGAAGTCTTTTCAACAATTCGATAGGTACAGCGGCGCGCACCCGACACAATATGGCTTTCGCGATTGATCTCGGCATTATCGCCCAACACCTCTTGGAAGAGCTGCAATTCTGACCTGCAAAAACCTTGGCAAGATGTCGCCGCAATACAAATTGGGCAATGGTTTTCATGCAACAAAAAGCCACCTTCAACCTGCTCAACTTCCGCCATATAGCCCTCGGCTTCACGGATTTTAGCGAGTGTTTTCACCTTGTTTGCTAATGAGTCTGACTTCTCAACTTGCGGTTTGTATATTTCCAAAGAACGCTTTTCGCGCTTGTTGATGAGTTTATTCAATCCCTCTTCGCCGAACGTTTCGACAACGGAGTTGATCATCTCAAGCGTCAAGTCTGCGTGCCGATCGGGAAATCGCGAATTGCCTTGTTCAGTGAGCTGCCAATACTTTTTCGGGCGGCCAACGCTCTCGCGGCGGTCCTCGCTAATCACCAGCCCCTGCTGCGCGAGTTTTTCCATATGTTGACGCACCGCAACCGAAGTAGTGCCAACCAGCTCACCCAATGCAACCGCAGTTTGGGGACCCCGCGTCTTGATTAGAAATAGTAGTCGCTCAATGGTCTTTTCGTCGGACATGACAATCCAATACTATTGTTGGTTGCGCCACATTAATAAAAAAAGATTTGACTTGTCAAATAATCTCACCTATCACCAATAAAGAAAGATAAATATTATTTAATTAGCGAGGACATTATGCGCGCATTTTCAAAGAACACTCTCCCTAGAGCTGTTTCCCCCTTTGGTTCGCAAGTCCGTCGCTACGCCCTGTTTTCTGGCACATTTGCCCCCGCCGGCAAACAGGGCAACTCTATTTGCGCACAATGCCAGCAAATTCAATCCAATCACGAAATCTATGCGAACATCGCTAGATGATGGTCGATTCATCTGCTGCAAATGGTGCAAATGCACACGTGAAACTGATCGACCTATTCACTGAGGGGCGCGCACTGCTCACCCTGACGCTAATACTATCTGTCGGCTCACACGCCACCAACCTATTCGTCACGCGAACCGTTCTACCCACTATTGTTGCAGATATCGGCGGCAAAGAACTCATGTATTGGGCGCTAGCTCTGTTCCAAATAGCTGCGATTGTAGGTGGCATGGGCTCTGCACAAATAAAGGCAAAGCTAGGCGGTCGACACACAGTTTACTTTGCGTCTGGCCTATTGGTAGTCGGCTCTTGTTTTGCTGGCTTTGCAAACCATTTCGTTTTTCTAGTTATTGGACGCGGCATCCAAGGTTTTGCAGAAGGCATGTTGATATCGCTCGCTTACATTATCTTGTCCGAAAGCTACAAGAACAACCTCATGACCCGCATGATTGGTTTATTGGGAATTGTTTGGGCCGTGGCATCACTCGTCGGACCTCTCGTTGCCGGAGCGTTGGAAGCAAACTTTGGTTGGCGCAGCGCCTTTCTTGTCAACTTAGCAATTGCAGCGACATTGGTCATCCAATCGAGATTTTCAGTCAAACAGCAGATCGATCGATCCAACACGAAATCTATTCCATTGTTGCGCTTGTCCATTTTTGTCTTTGCCATCACAGGCATTTGCTTAACTGGCCAACTTACGCAACCAACCCATATCGCAACGGTAATAGCAATTTCAGTCGCGATCCTGCTGTTTGCGGTAAAAAGCGATAGGCAAGCCAACAATCGATTGTTGCCCAAATCTATGTTTGGCTTTTCGGGCTCTGTTGGGCTTGGTGTTTGGATTAGTATATTTATCAGCGTTCCATTGGGCGGACACGCCGTTTACGCGGTTGCGCTCATCCAAGGCATTTGGGAGCTGAACCCGATGAACGCGGGTTATGTTGCGTCCATATTAGCGGCCAGCTGGTCGTTTGTCGCTTGGGGCCTTTCAGGCGTCACAACGCTCAAGAACCAGCTTTTCTGCATTCGGCTCGGCATATCAATGATTTGCCTCAGCTTCCCACTAATCGCGATCGGCATGGCCAATTCCGATCTAGCCATTGTTGCACTTGGCTTAGCTTTAACAGGTGCTGGTCTTGGCACTGCAACCATGTTTTTGGACAAAAAGATTATGCAAGCCGCACCAAACCCTGAAAAAGACCGAACCACTTCAATGCTGCCACCAATTGACAGTGCCGCAAGCGCAATTGGCGCAGCGTTCGGCAGCATTCTAGCATTGTCATTTGGCCTTTTTGGCGGCAGCCCAGAGTTTGGTATCATCGATGCACAGATCGCCATCCAAGTCGCGCCCACACTGTACCTTGTCTTCTTTCTCGTCAGTTTGCCTGCTATGATCTTGTCCTTATTGCTACCTCTCGACGATTCTGCGCTGCACACCAAACAGGATGTAGTTGCAGGTCCTCTTTAAGCTTTTCGAGTTTTTCGTATTTTTATGACTGAATTTGCCCCACACGATAGATCCGAAAACGGCCTATTCTCCAACGCTTTTCTGCCGCTTACATTGGTCAACATTTTGGTGGTCTTGTCTCACGCGGTGAATGGCTATGTCACCGCAGTTATAGCCCCATCCATTGTGCTAGGCTTAGGCGGCGCACAATATATGTTCTGGTTATTCGCCCTTTATCAAGTTGGGTCAATCTGTGCAGGAATTGTAGCTGGCAACTTCAAGTTAAGGTTCGGCACCCGGCCGATTTTCATTAGCGCAAGTCTATTGCTTGCAGCAGGCTCAACAATTGGCGGCATAGCCGACAATCTCACAATCGTCATCTTTGCACGTGGCATTCAGGGGCTGTCAGAAGGCATGCTTATTTCGTTGTTGTATGTGGCGCTTTCAGACCATCTGCCGCAGAGACTCTTACCACGCATGATGGCCCTATCATCAACACTTTGGTCGGTTGCCGCTGCTGCGACCCCTGCACTTGCCGGCACGCTCACACAATTCGTATCCTGGCGCGCTGCATTTCTTTTTAACCTGCCGCTCGTCGGGCTTTTGCTTGTGCTGGCGGTCAGTTTCTTGCCAAAGACTGAGCGCCCGAGCGAAAATCCGCCATTTCCTTTAAAGCGCTTGGTTCTCTTGCTTGCAGCATTGCTTATTGTCGGCTTTGCCGGGCAAGTCCAAGATCTAGTATTGCTTGGCGCTATCATCGCGCTCGCAAGTGTATTGCTTGTGGCCTTCGCCACATTTGACCAAAAAGCCGTTGAGCGGTTTATGCCGCCCAATCTGTTTTCACTCAAAACCAATATGGGTCGCGCCTTTTTAGCCCTTGGCCTATTTGCACTCGGCTCCAGCGCCACCAACATCTATATGGTGGCCATTCTGCAATCAGTTTGGGACTTAACGCCTCTTACAGCTGGATACACCGTCGCCCTTATCGCATTTTCCTGGACAGTTTTTGCCTGGATGTCCAACAACATCAAAGACGAACATCGCCGCCTCATCTCTATCAAACTTGGTTCTGCCGCCATATTTGCAGGTTATCTCATCGCCGCCATAGGGATATCACAAGGCCTATATCTTGTTGTGACCGCTGGATTGATTGCCATTGGCGCCGGCTTCGGATCATCTAGCCCCTTGCTAAGGCAAACAATAATGACACAAAGTCCATCAGAGCATAAATCAATTGCTTCAGGTGCGATGGCTCCAATTCAATTCACTGGTGCAGTCGTCGGCGCCGCAATGGCGGGCTTCATCGCATTAGCATTGGGGTTGTTTGAAGGCGCAGACAGCGGCAAGGTCTTTTCTCCCGAAGCAGCCAAGTCAGCGGGCGCGGGGTTACTTTTTGTCTTCACGCTGTTCCCAGCATTGGGGTTCTTGGCAAGTCTACAATTGAGCCAATCGGATTCCACTGCCCAACCTACAAAAGACGCGGCTTAAACCTGCGAGCTTTATGAAAAGAGCGCGTCGCCCTGCTCTTTTATAATCTGCTTGCCTTTGTCAATCGCGGCCGTGCTCGCCATATCCGCACTCGCCAATCGGTCGGCTCGAATGAATTGTGAGGACTTCAGTTCGCCATCGATTTCTTTTTCGATTAGGCCGGCAAGTTGGTATTCTGATCCAGCTTTCATCTCGATCGCCTTTATCGCATACCCTTCGTGGCTTTCTTCGCCCAAAACCTTTGGTCCCGCAGGTGCGCCAGCAGTATCACCCATTCCAAAGAGCTTTTTCAAAAACGACATGAAGTTCCTTTCAATCGCGATACAAATTGGTCGCGTAATCGCAAATTCTTTTGAACAGCTTAGTACAAGACATTGACGATGATTACGCCAATTAATGTCATTACCGTCCCCAATATCGCACCAAAAATCAAGTTGCGATGTTCCTTAACCCGTCTTTTTGCCACAAATGCATTCGCTTTATCCTGCCATCGCGCCAGCCAATTTTTGTAGTCTCGCGGCAAATCAAAGTCTTCGGTAAAATCATCAATATGCACAAAGCTCACATTCGGCTTGCCCGGCAAAGCAGCCGTTGCCAAAAACTTGCGATAAAGCTGCCACCCCGATGGTCGAGATTGCCCCGTACCAAATGTCCGCAACACTTGATCAAGTTCATTGTGGTTTTCTGAAGTAAAACTTACTGCAAATATTTCACCGTGGTCACAACCTGTGAAGCTACTTTCACGATTTCGACCTAAAAATCTGATTGTATTTGGTACACAAACCAACATTTCATTTAGCGCACAATCTGAATAATAAACATCAGCAAAAGCCAACACCGTCTGGCCATCTGCGTTCCACAAGTCGCGCGATGATAGGAACTTGTCAGCGTCTGAGTTTGTGGGATTGGGGTCAATTGCTACGGCGTTCTGCATCACCGCGGTAAGGTCGTCGCGTCGAACCAATAACTCGATGGACTGAACCCCCAGCTTGCGCAATCGAGCAATTGTGTTTTCGACCAGAGGCACACCATCGATCGGCACCATGAACTTTGGAACTTTCATGAAGTTCCGCCATCGCGCGCCGTCACCGGCTGCCAACAACAACACGCTAATTTTGCTACTTAGACTGTACAAGACGCAACCCAACTTTCTCACCATTGGTGCATCTTCTTACAAACAATTATTTCAATTGGCCAGCGCTAGACGAGTATCAAAAACCTGCTGAATTGTTAAATACAATGTATCCAGCATTAATCATTTGCGAAGACTTCTTAGCTAAAAACCAAAGCAAGAGCATTCTGCTATCCTCATGAATTGATTCAATAAATCAAAATAACCTTCTGATCTAGAATCGTTATTTTCCTTTTCGTAGCAAGCATTCGCACGCCCTACTCATTTCGTTGCATTTCAAAAGCCCTGTTTATTTGATGGCACCTTTTTGCTCTGAAATTGATTCAACAAACGGCAATAAGCCACTGATTAAGATTCATATTTCGATTTCGCGGCAAATCGCAGTGATTTTTTAGGCTTCAATTCCGACATGAATGACACACAGCCAATTATTTGAGTCATTTGAATCACTTAGACCCAAATCGATCAAACATCCTAGAATGAGAGATCAAATGGAGATTGAACTGCCGTCCTTTTGGGCAATCTCGACAAGCTCAATGCGCTGTTTGGCATCTAAACCTAAAGCGTCTTTAATCGTTTGATATGTCGCTCAATTGCATGAGCGCCCAACTTGAAACCGTGTCCAAGGTGAAATTGTGTTACCCCAGCGCCAAGCAATCGCTCAAGCTCTGTCGCCACTTGTTGAGGTTGCTCTTCAAAAGGGGGCCGTTTAGCAACTCCTGTTGGAATTATCCCACCCAAGCCCAGCCCAGATGCAACCATATCACTGACAAAGGCATTGCCATCCTCCAACACAACCGAGATCGACCCCGGCGTATGGCCGGGCGTCGGTGTGACGTAACCGGGTATGCCATACGGCAATAGATCAAACCGATCATCACCTTGCACAGTGATTTCAGGCTGAAAATAGCTGAAAGGAGATTGCGGCGCACCTGTTTGATAGAGCAATCTGCCAACCCAGCCAGTTGGACACAATTTCATCTTCTCTTCGCCCGCGCAAAACTTCGCTTCGCGCTCATGGATCAACACAGGCGCATTACATAGTTTTCGCAATTTGTCGGCGTTGCCAGCATGGTCAAAATGGCCGTGGGTTACAACGATCAAACTAACATCTGAAAGGGTCAAACCCATTTTTGCGAGCGCGGCGGCAAAACGTGCTTCACAATTTGGCACCCCTGTATCCACTAAAATGGTCCCCATTTCAGATTGAAGAATAAAGGCATTGACCATGCCAAATTTCATCACCGGCACGCGACCAATTTTGTATTTCATTTCCAAGCTCCATTGCGGTAATCGCGGAGACACTAGTCAGAAACAGATCTCACGCAATCCGTTACAATTTTGTGCCCTATGGCAAAACCACTTTGCGTGAAATATATTCATCCGTGAGGCGACTAAAGGAAACGAGATGATTGATCCAGTAGAACTCTATGCAGATGACCCAACAAGCTGCCCCGTGGCCGCCGCCGTCGGGGCATTCTCTGGAAAGTGGAAGCCAATCATATTACATTTGCTGGCTCAGGACGAACTGCATTTTGCCAACATTTGCCGCGCCTTGCCTAAGGCGAGCAAAAAGGTGCTGACAGAACAATTGAGAGAATTGGAAAACGACGGGATCGTTGTGCGACGTCCAACAAACGAAAACCGACCACGTGTCTTCTATTCGCTATCGCGCACCGGCAAAGAATTGGCGCCGATTATGCTGTCCTTATACAAATGGCAAAAAGACCGATCTCAAAAAGAAATGTCGGACGCTGCTTGAGAAACAAAAAAGGGCCCCAGCGGGGCCCTTGATCAATTCAGAACTCAATGCTCGACTAGTTGTCGAGGAATGAGCGCAGCTTGCGACTGCGACTTGGGTGCTTCAACTTACGCAACGCCTTCGCCTCAATCTGACGAATACGTTCGCGCGTAACGCTGAACTGTTGGCCAACTTCTTCCAAAGTATGGTCAGTGTTCATGCCAATACCAAAGCGCATCCGCAACACACGCTCTTCACGAGGCGTAAGCGATGCAAGGACTCGTGTGGTTGTCTCACGCAAGTTCGACTGGATCGCTGCATCAATCGGCTGGATCGCATTGCTATCCGGAATAAAGTCACCAAGGTTGCTATCTTCCTCATCACCAATTGGCGTTTCAAGAGAAATGGGCTCTTTAGCAATTTTGAGAACCTTGCGCACTTTGTCCAAAGGCATTTGAAGCTTTTCGCTCAATTCCTCTGGTGTCGGCTCACGACCAATCTCGTGCAGCATCTGGCGCGACGTGCGGACAATCTTGTTGATTGTCTCAATCATGTGCACCGGAATACGGATCGTACGTGCTTGGTCAGCAATCGAACGCGTAATCGCTTGGCGGATCCACCAAGTCGCATAAGTCGAGAACTTATAACCACGGCGATACTCAAACTTATCAACCGCCTTCATCAAGCCGATATTGCCCTCTTGGATCAAATCCAAGAACTGCAAGCCACGGTTTGTGTATTTCTTCGCGATTGAAATCACCAAACGAAGGTTGGCTTCCACCATTTCCTTCTTAGCAATCGCAGCTTCTCGCTCACCCTTTTGCACTTTGTGCACAAGCTGGCGATATTCAGCAATATCAACGCCTGTTTCTTGCGCTAGAGTTTTGATTTCGTCTCGCAACTCTTCAATCGTGTCACGTTCGGCGATTGCAAAATTCGTCCAGCCCGGTGTTGGAAGCGTCGAGACGCGATCAATCCACTCTGGATCAAGTTCTGAACCCTGATATTGCTCCAAGAAGTCTAGGCGCTTAATGCCATAGCTTTCAGCCAAACGCAGCAGCCGGCCTTCGATGCGTACCAAACTCTTGTTGATGTCATAAAGCTGCTCAACCAACGCTTCGATACGTCCATTGTGTAGTGACAAGGATTTAACTTCCTTGATCACCTCAACGTGCAACGCCGCAAGCTTCTTCTGCTGGGCTGGTGACAACTCTTTGGATGCAAGACGCAATTCAACCTGTTCGTCGTGCAACTTGCGCAATTTCGAATAGGTACTCGCAATCAGATCAAAAATCTCAACGACTTGTGGCTTCAGCTCCGCTTCCATCGCAGACAAAGACAAGTTATTTTCAAACTCGTCATCATCTTCGTCGTCATCGTCGCCGCCTTCGCCCTCTTCGCCTTCAGCTTTTTCATCCGAAGACTCGTTATTTGCGTTTGCGGCCTGATTGTCACTGTGAACGTTTGGTTCAGCTTGCTTGGCGTCTGGGCCAGCATATGTTGCTTCCAAATCGATAATATCGCGCAGCAAAATCTCGCCTTCCGCGAGCTGATCACGCCAAATAATAATCGCCTGGAACGTCAGCGGGCTTTCACACAAGCCTTCGATCATGGTCTCACGACCAGCTTCGATCCGCTTGGCAATCGCAATCTCACCTTCACGGCTCAAAAGCTCAACGGTGCCCATCTCACGCAAATACATGCGAACAGGATCGTCCGTTCGATCGGAACCTTCGCGTGCGTTTGATTTGGACGCAATTGCGGTGCCTGTCGCAACGGCAACTTCTGTGCTGGTTGATTTCGCACGCTGCTCTGCTTCGTGCTCTTCAACTTCATCTTCTTCGATCACAGAAATGCCCATTTCAGAGAGCATTGCCATCACATCTTCGATTTGCTCTGAGGATACTTCGTTAGAAGGCATCACCTCGTTGAGCTCATCATAGGTCACATAGCCGCGTTTTTTCGCGAGCTTGATCATCTTCTTGACCGCGGAAGCGGAAAGATCGAGAAGTGGTCCGTCTTGGCTTTCGCCTGATTCTGGCTTCTCAGTTTCTTTCTGAGCCTTAGTCGCCATTCATGTTCTCCTGAACAGGTAGCCGGCAAAATCGCCGAATATATGTGGTGAGACAATCAAGCCAAGACAAGGTCGATTGCACGATGTTCCAGCAAAGGAATAGACAATCATGCTTATCGTTTCGTTACCAAATGCAACAACTTAACGGTCGATGCACAAAAAACGCCGACCGCAACCCTACTTCTAAAGGTTCCGCGTCGAGCGCCCAGATAACGAACCAAACCCCTCAATCAGAGCCTCAGTGCCATCCACACTGGTAATCTGGTTCTGGATGTCTCGCAGCCTTTCATACGACTCTTCGCTTGGGTCACTGCCCAGCGCCAATTCGGCTGCTTTCAGCTCTCTATTTAATCGATGTGATTTATAATGCAAGGCCAAAGCGTGATTCAATCCAACCTCAGCGTCTTGGCTGTTCGCTTCTGGGGTCACCTGCCAGATACCCTGCTGGCGAACAATGTTGTCAATTTGCCCCAATTCAATCGCGCATCCGCGTCGCTCAAGCACTTCACGAATTGCCTTGCTTTTCATTTCTGGATTGGCCGCAACTTGCGCCATCACCACATCCAACACCTTGCGCGCAGCCGGTGACTGTAGATCAATTTGCGCCAAATCCTCTAGATGCTGTTCTACAAGTTCGGGATGATTGATCAAGCCAACCAAAATAACGGCCTCACGCGATGCAACCCCGCCCATGGAGGCGCTAGAGGACAATGTCTTCTTCAAAGCATTTGAAACCTGATAGCCGCCGCGCCCAGGTCGCGACACACCAGTGCGCCCGCCGCCAGCTCCGCCATCCTTGCGGTAGCCGCTATTGTTGTTTCGCTGCGGACCTGAATATTGGCGCTGTGGGCGGAAGAATTTGTAGAGTTTATCGTTGAAAGCCTGCCCATAATGCTTACGCACAGACTGGTCGGCAATTTCGTTGGCGATGTTTTTGAGTTTGAATTCAAGCGCGGCCTTTGCCTCTGGGGTGTCCACACGCACCCCTCGCGTTTCGCGTTCCCACACAGCTTCTGATAGTGGCACGGCAGAGTTGAGCAATTCCTCAAACCCTTTGCGACCTTCTTTTTGAATCAGATCATCAGGATCAACACCGTCCGGCAACGTCACAATTTTTGATGTCACGCCAGGTTTGAGCATGGGCAGCATAATATCCATCGACTTAGCCGCGGCGCGCTGTCCAGCAGTGTCACCATCAAAACAAAGAACGGGGTCACTGGTCATCTTCCACAACAGACCCAAATGCTCGTCAGTAAGCGCAGTGCCAAGCGGCGCAACCGCGCCTTCAAAGCCCACTTGCACCAATGCGATCACATCCATATAGCCTTCAACCACAATCAGCGGCTTGCCATCATGCGATGCTTGGCGCGCCATTTGCCCGTTATAGAGCGTACGACGTTTGTGAAATAGCTCGGTTTCTGGAGAGTTTAAATATTTGGCACGCGCTTCCGGCGACATAGCACGACCACCGAACGCCACCACTCGGCCACGAAAATCGGAGATTGGGAACATCAGTCGATTTCGAAATCGGTCAAATGGCACCGCAATGTCATCCCCTGCCACCAAAAGACCGCAAGCAATCATCTCGTTTGCGGTTACACCATTCGAAGCAAGATATTCTTTCAAACCGTTGCGGCTGTCTGGTGCAAATCCAAGGCGAAACATTTGCTGGTATTTCGGCAACACGCCCCGTTCATGCAAATAGCCACGCGCCCGCGCGCCCACATTAGCTGCCAATGCCTGCTCAAAATAGCTTGTGGCCAATTCCATGACATCGTAAAGCGACTTACGTTTGCGGTCTCGTGCTTCGGCCTGCGCATCTCGCGCGGGCATCGGAAGTCCAGCTTGCCCTGCAAGTTTTTCAACTGCTTCGGGGAAAGGCATTCCAGCCTTTTCAACCAAGAAGCGGAAATGATCGCCTGACACACCACAACCAAAGCAATGGTAGCGCCCACGCCGGTCATCAGCATGAAAGCTTGGTGTTTTCTCGCCATGGAAAGGACAGCACGCCCAAAAGTCCCCACGTTGCGGTTGAGACTTTTTCTTGTCCCACACCACATGCTCTCCCACCACTTGGGAGATCGAAATTCTGTCACGAATGTCGTCTAGAAACTGATCAGTAAACCGCATGAGCTCAATCTAAAGGTGAAAGCTGTGCAATGGCAATTGCAAAGAAATGCTTGGTAACAGTTTCAATCAATCAAGCCAACGCTCAAACGACACCAGATCACCGCCAAAGCCACGGCGTTCACCACCGCCCTCTTCAGTGTTAAAGCGTTCAAAACCTGCCCGCTCGACAACTTTCGTAGAAGCAAGATTGCTAGTGATAACGCGCGCGATCAAGCGCTTGATATGGTATTCTTTGCAAAGCGCTGCAATCGCGGTTTCAAGCAATTGCCCCGCCAAGCCCTTGCCTGTCCAGCGCTCGGCCAGTCGATAGCCAATTTCGGCTTGATCGCCACCAATGGTGAAATTGATCCGCCCAACAATCTCATCACCGATTACAGCCACGAAATAAAGTCCCTCGCGCTCGAGCATGTCTGTTTTCAAGGCTTCAATGGCACGCGCCATCCCTTGATCAGTGAGCATTTCAAGCGCACGCGGCGGCACAAATTGGCTGAAGTAATCTGCGTTTTCACGTTCAAAAAGCAAAAGCGCCGCACAATGATGCGACGCTACTTTTTCCAAAGCGAACTCAATCTGGTTCATATGTGGTTTAGCCGTTCAAAGCTGCTTTCACGGATTTGGACGCCTGCCCCATATCGATACGACCAGGATATTTGCCTTTGAGCACACCAACAACTTTGCCCATATCGCGCAAACCTTCAGCGCCAGTCTGGGCAATCGCGTCGCTGATTGCAGCTTCAATTTCTTCTTGGCTCAGCGGTTGAGGCAAAAACTCTTGAATAACCGCAATCTCTTCACGCTCTTGCGCGGCCAACTCTTCGCGACCATTTTCAGCATAAACTGTTGCTGACTCTTCGCGCTGTTTCACCATTTTTTGCATGATTTGCAAAATTTGCTCGTCGCTCACCGGCTCTTTGCCTTGGCCGCGTGCTTCAATGTCCCGATCTTTAATCGCAGCATTGATCAAACGGTAGGTGCCAGTTCGGCGCGTATCGCGCGCTTTGATGGCCTCTTTAAGCGCTAGGCTGATTTTATCTCGCATATTCTCGCAAAATTCCCTGATGATTTACGGTGTGGTTATAACCAAGCTGGACGCCAATGCCAATTTTTTCTTTGCTCGACAAGTTAACCATCTGATTTCCCACACTTTAATCTTTATCTCGAATCTGTTGACCTATGCCCCTTTCTCAAATAGTGTCCGCCCGATCCGGACCAGTTTAAGCGCAACGGGCCTTCAGGCATGCGCTAACGCACATCCAAGCGTAAAAAACAGGTCCTCGGATCGGTCAAATTTACGCCCATAAATGAAGCGTCAAAAGGATTTGAGATGACCGGCTGGCAGGAAGAAAAAACCACTGCACTTCTGATTTTGGAAAACGGGATGCGCATTGAAGGGCGCGGCCTTGGCGCGACTGGACATGCTGTAGCTGAAGTTTGCTTCAACACCGCAATGACCGGCTACCAAGAAATCCTCACTGACCTTTCTTATGCAGGGCAAATCGTCACCTTCACATTCCCACATATTGGCAATGTGGGCGCAAACGATGAAGACATCGAAACGCTTGAGAATGCGAGCGGTTCAGGCGCGGTAGGATGTGTGCTTAAGGCAGACATCACCAACCCGTCCAACTATCGCTCAGCCAAGCACCTAGATGCGTGGCTTAAAGAAAAAGGCATCATTGGTATCGCAGGCGTTGATACCCGCGCTCTTACCGCGCTTATTCGCGAAGAAGGCCTGACAAACGGCGTCATTGCACACGCACCGGACGGTGTGTTTGACGAAGAAGCAATCCGCAACGCACTTGCAGGCTTTAAAGGCTTGGAGCATGCCGATTTGGCGGCCGATGTTTCAACGGCAAAAACCTACGAATGGAAGCAAGGTCGTTGGGTTTGGAATGAAGGCTTTTCGGCAATCGACAATCCAAAGAACCACATCGTGGCAATCGACTATGGCGCCAAGGCAAACATCTTGCGCTGCCTAGCGCACGAAGACGTCACCGTGACCGTTGTGAGCGCCTCAACACCTGCCAAAGATATTCTAGCGTTCAATCCAGATGGTATCTTTTTGTCCAACGGCCCTGGTGATCCAGCGGCAACAGGCGAGTATGCAGTTGGTATCGTCAAAGAACTGGTGGATAGCGGCAAGCCAATGTTTGGCATTTGCCTTGGCCACCAGATATTGGCGCTCGCTCTGGGCGGCAAAACGGTGAAGATGCACCAAGGTCACCACGGCGCGAACCACCCTGTGAAAGACCTTACAACGGGCAAAGTTGAAATCACTTCAATGAACCATGGTTTTGCCGTGGATGCAGACAGCCTACCGGCGGGCATCAACCAGACCCACATCTCATTGTTCGATCAGTCCAACTGTGGTCTGGCGGTAGAGGGGAAACCAATCTTCTCAGTGCAATATCACCCAGAAGCATCGCCGGGCCCGCATGACAGCCACTATCTGTTCAAACGCTTTTTGGACAATGTGCGGAGCGTAAAAGCTGACGCTTAAAGCCTAGCTCGACTGCTGAAACGAATTGATGGGTGAAAGTCTATATGAGACTTTCGCCCATTTTCTTTGGCAGGCGTGCAGTAAACAACCGAAGCGCCGCCATGAACCACGCTTCTGCGGTTTTACGGAAACGCCACTCAAACAATTTTGAAAACATCGCCGCTGCAGCATAAGTCATCCCCATTGCAATTATGACGCTGAGCCAATACGGCAATGCGGGGTTAAGTGCTTCGAGCAACAAGAAGCCAAGATTTTCGTGTAACAAATACCAAGAAAAGCTAAGAAGACCGATATGAGCCAACCCGTTGCTCAGAAATGGCATGTGCGGCAATCGCCAACCCACACAGTAGGCGCAGAAGATACCAATTAGCCCGACAACGATTAGTCCGGTCGACACAGAACTGGCCGACAACAATGTCGCATCACCTTCTGCAGATGTCACCACAACGATGACAAAACACAGCGCTGCTAGCTGCCAAAACAGGCCAGCAAACGCCTCTGGCGAGCGCTTAAGCTGAACCCCGACAACGCCAACAGCAAAGAATGGCATAAATGGCGCAATCAGTGTCTTTTGCAGCATAGTGGCCAATTTGCCCATGGTCGCAATGTCTGAGCTTGCCAGCTCGACCAACAGCCATGCTGTTCCTAGAGCCAAAGCCGCATACGAAAACAACCGCGCAAGTTTTTCGCCCTGCTTAAAAACGAGCGCCATTATCGCGATCATCACATAAAACTGCACTTCAACGGTGATCGACCAGAATGACCCATTCACCCATTCAAATATCCCACCAAGCAAAACCAAATTCCCGACCAAATCGACAATACTGGGCGCCGTTTCTCGGTAAGAAAATTCTGGCAGCAAGGGCAATCCAAAGACTTGGTCTAAAGCAAACAGCAAAACCGCAGCCGCTAAAAATGCGGGGTAAATTCTGGAAAACCGTTTGGCCAGAAACGATCCGATTGACTTCGCCTTTTCAAGGGTAAAGAAGATACAAAAGCCAGAAATAATGAAAAAGAAATAGACGCCAATCCAACCAAATTCAAATGGCACAACGGCGTATGGCACCGCGCCAAAAACTTCGCTCGGCAGCCGGGTGGTATAGTGGAATAGAACCACCATCAAAACCGCAGCGGCCCGAAAAATATCAAGCGTTTGATCGCGATTTTGAGGCTTCTCAGCATTGTTTAGCGTTTTGTGCGCAATTGGTTTTGCAAAGTTTGCCAACGACAGTTCCTTCCATACTCAACTGCCATTGAGTACGAAAAGAGCGAGCGTACAATCTTTAGCTTCTATTAACCTTAACCCTAAAGCCGCTCAGCACTGAAGGTGTCGCATTGTCCAACATTGCCTGAACTAAACCCTCTTTCGAACCACCGCTGCCGTTGCTCGGACGTGCCATGATTGAAATTCTTGGGCACAACAAAGCCTTGGCTCCGCATTTGGATAGCATCATCACCAATCTGTTCGGCAGCGTTCAAGGCTTCCGCAATATCGCCACGCTCGAGTAAATTCATCTCCCCAACATAGTTAGCCCAAACGCCGGCATAACAATCAGCTTGTAGCTCAACCCGCACCGAATAGGCGTTGGCTTCAACTTGGCTCATCGCCCGTCGTTGTTGATTAAACTCAGGCAGCACTCCGGTGAGTTGCTGAATATGGTGCCCTACTTCATGCGCCAAAACATACGCTTGGGCGAAATCGCCTCCAGCGCCGAACTGGCGTCGCAGCTGATCGTAGAAGCCTAAATCCAAATAGATTTTTTCGTCCGCCGGACAATAAAATGGCCCCGTCTGCGCGCTTGCTGTTCCGCAAGGAGATGAAGTTGAACCTGAAAATATCACCAAGACGGGCGCTCGATAGGACAAATCATTTTGTTCGAAAACCAAGGACCACAACTTTTCAGTTTCGTTTAGATTGACCGCAACAAAGTCAAACAATTCATCCTGCCCAGCATTCGGCAATGGCCGATTATCTGTCGGGCGCGAACTATAAGTTTCTCCAGTGCCAATGGATCCCTCCAACAGGCTCAAGGGGTTGATGCCAAGCGCCATCGAAATCACGACAAAAACAACCAAAATAAGCAAGCCGCCTGCACCGCCCTTGCCCGCCCGGCCGCGCGGCATCGGAATGCGCGCGCGTCTTCCCGTGGAACGGTTATTTGGTCGGCTGCGACGACCGCGCCTGTCTTCGATGTTGGAGCTGCGATCCCGACCTCGCCACTTCATAAACCTATGCCCACGTAATTTGTTGGTCCGAATCTCGTTTTAACACAAACGACGCATTATCCCAGATCGCGTGTATTGAGCGGTGTTAAAATCTCAAGGATAAGTTCTCTGAACCACTTGTGAGCGGGAGAAAGCGTCTCACGACGGTGCCAAACCATATATAAAGTCGCAGGTTCAATTGCCACCGGAGGTCGATAGATATTGAACCCCATTTGTGGCGCCAACTGTTCTGCCAACCTTTGCGGCACGAGTGCAATATTCTCACTGCCAGCAACAGCCTGACACACCCCAGCAAAAAACGGCATGGTCATCACAACGTCGCGTGACCGACCAACAGCTTCAAGGGCCTTATCGCCCTGTGCACTTAGTCGTCCTTCGGGAGAAAACAAAATGTGCTTTAGCCTGCAAAACAAATCCAACGGCATCACCGTTCCGCTTTCAACTTTGCTTTCGGTCACCAATTGATTGCCGTTTCGCGCAATAACCACATAGTCAGAAACAAATGCAGGTGTGAAATCGCACCATTCAGGACATTTGGCATCGGGAATGAGCGCCAAATCAATTTCATATCGCTCCAGCGTGGCGATGTAATTGTCAGGCACCAAATCAACCAATTGCGCACGCATTCTGGGCGCATCTCGTCCAAGCCGCGCAGCAAGCTGCGGCATCAACATGGTGGCAAAAAAATCAGCACCGGAGATTTTGAATAAATTATCGGCTTGTTGCGGGTCAAAAACGGAAGGCCCAGAAAGGATGCGTTGCAGGTCGTCTAACGCCGCGCGCAGCGGCATTTCGAGTGATTTCGCATAGCGCGTCGGCCGCAGCCTCTGCCCATGTCGAACAAATAACGGGTCATCCAAAGTAACGCGCAAACGCCCTAACGCCGCGGACACGGCGGGTTGAGACAAGCCTATTCGCTTGCCGGCAGCCACAGTGCTTCCCTCTCGCAACAGAGCATCAAGCACCCGCAATAGGTTCAAATCCAAGCTAGATAAATTCATCCCTTGGATATTAAATATACAAAATATGCGTTTTTCAAATAAATAGTTCTCGGCCTAGCCTTTGTTTCTCAAAGGAGGATGAGAAAATGGACAACGGACTGCAAGGGCCAGGCGTACTCGACTGGAACGGGACGAAATACAAAACGCTACTGTCAAAAGAACAAACCGACGGAAAAATCTCCGTCGTCGATAGCCTCTCGCCAGTTGGATCTGGTCCACCTAAACACATTCACCACAACGAAGATGAAACCTTCTTCATGATCTCAGGGAAGTGTGAGGTTTGGATTGAGGGCACCACAACCGAACACGGTCCCGGCGAAGCGGTCTTTATCCCGCGCGGCAAAGAGCACACGTTTCGTGTGATCGGGGATGAACCTTCAAGGCATTTGGTCATACTAAACCCCGGTGGATTTGAGGGTTTCTTTGCCGCCATGGCGGACGGACAATATCAAGTGCCCGACGATATGCCCACAATCAATGCGTTCGCAGAAAAGTACAATATGACCTTCACAGGTCCGCCGCTCGGCGCGTAAACAGCGGCAACACTCCAAGCAAGAACAACCCCTCGTTCTTGCTTGGATCATTTTCACAAAACTGTCGCGAAAATGCCCACAAAGCGCAACATTTCCAAAATAGAAACGCCCCGCAACAAGGGGATATACACATGCGCTGTAAAAATATTTTACCATTCGGTCTAAATATGACACACTCCGCTGGTCGCGCAAATCTTCTGCGACCAATAGGTGGCGAGACGCAAATAATAGCGTCCGAGCAATCCCATTTTTCTGCCCCACCCATAAGTGCGCCGAACCAACCGCACAGATTTTCAAAAGGCATAAGCGGAGGACTATAATGTCACTACTCAACTCTATATCTCGGCGATCTTTTTTAGCGGGTTCCGCAAGCGCGGGCGCATTGATCGCTATGCATCCATTTGCGGCCATGGCCAGCAATAACCAGGCTCATTTGCGTCTGATGGAAACAACAGACATTCACGTGAGCATTCACCCCTACGACTACTACGCGGATCGGCCGAACGACACGATGGGCTTGGCCCGAACTGCGTCACTCATCAATGACGTGCGCGCCGAAGCGACGAACTCCATGTTGGTCGACAATGGAGATCTCATCCAAGGAAACCCAATGGGCGACTATGTCGCTTATGAACGTGGTTTCAAAGAAGGTGACTTACACCCGATGATCGAAGCCATGAACACGCTTGGTTACGACATTGCAACGGTGGGCAACCACGAATTCAACTACGGCCTGAGCTTTTTGGATAAAGCACTTGCCGGCGCCTCTTTCCCGTTTGTCAGTGCAAACATTGTGATGGGCACGGTCTTGGGTGAAGACCCAACCAAGGACAAAACCTTACTGCCACCATTCAAGATTCTCGAACGGGAAATCACCGATGGTTCAGGCAACAAACGCCCAATCAAAATCGGCTTTATTGGCTTTGTACCGCCGCAAATCATGGTGTGGGATTTCCAACACCTAAACGGCAAAGTCACCACTCGTGACATCGTGCAAACGGCAGAAGCCTATGTGCCATTGATGAAGGAACAAGGCGCTGATCTCATCGTTGCCCTATCTCACTCTGGCATTGATGGTTCAGGCCAAACAGACATGATGGGCAACGCTTCGCTCTATCTTGCAGGTGTTGAAGGCATTGATGTTGTGTTCACCGGGCATCACCACAATGTGTTCCCAAGCTCTCAATATGACGGCATTGAAGGTGTCGACACTGCAAAAGGCACATTGATGGGCAAGCCTGCCGTGATGGCCGGCTTCTGGGGCTCGCATATGGGCTTGATCGATTTGCTGATTGAACATGACGGCAATGAGTGGAAAATCATCTCACATAGCTCAGAAGCAAGGCCAATTTCGGAGCGCATTGAGCGCAAGGTCAATCCGCTTGTGGAAAGCGATGCTGCGGTTCTCGCCTCGGTGCAAAAAACCCACGACGAAACCCTTGAATATGTGCGCACAGCCGTTGGTCAAACTGATGCAAAATTGCATTCCTATTTTGCCCTTGTGGCAGATGACCCATCGGTTCAAATCGTATCTCAAGCCCAAATCTGGTACACCGAGCAAATGATGCGTGGCACAGAATGGGAAGGCCTGCCGATCCTATCTGCGGCGGCACCATTTAAGGCCGGCGGTCGTGGTGGCCCAGACTATTACACTGACGTCCCGGTTGGTCCCGTGGCCATCAAAAACGTAGCCGACCTATATCTCTATCCAAACACAGTGCGGGCGGTGCTGGTAACGGGTGCAGGCATCAAAGAATGGCTTGAGCGTTCAGCAGGCATTTTCAATCAAGTAGAACCTGGCAAAACCGACCAACCATTGGCCAACCCCGAGTTCCCATCATACAATTTTGATGTGATCGACGGCGTCACCTACAAAATTGATATTTCGCAACCATCAAAATATCCACCGCGTGGTGGCGAAGCGATTAACCCAGATGCGAACCGCATTGTGGATTTGCGCTACAATGGTGAACCAATTGATATGGACCAAAAGTTTGTGGTTGCAACCAATAACTATCGCGCAGGCGGCGGTGGTTCATTCCCAGGCTTGGGTGAAGATGCCATCATCTTTGTTGGGCCAGATACAAACCGCGATGTAATCGTGCGTTACATCGTCGAAAAAGGCACAATCAACCCAAGTGCGGACAGCAACTGGTCACTCGCACCATTACCTGGCACCTCGGTGCTGTTTGAAACTGGTCCAAAGGCGAAAGAGCACTTGAGCGATGTCACCGCTGTAGACATTGAATATGCGGGTGAAGCAGAAAGCGGCTTCGGTCGGTATCGGATTAAGCTCGACTAAATGTGATTTGAGGGGAGTTGTCCCCTCTTCAATCAATCAGGCAACGCACAAATCTCAGAGCGGGTGAGGAAACGTTTTTCTCGCCCGTTATCGAGCGAAAACATGCCGCCGCGCCCGGGCACCACATCAATGATTAGACTGGTGTGCTTCCACACCTCATATTGCTCCCCACCAATATAGAACGGTGCGCCGCCGATTTCGCCAAGCAGCACATCATTGTCGCCGATCAGAAAGTCGCCTTGTGCATAACACATTGGTGACGAGCCATCACAGCAACCACCCGACTGATGGAACATGATCTCACCATGATCCGCCTTGATCTCTGCGATCAATGCCAGGGCGGCGTCTGTTGCGCTAACCTTATCGTTCATTTCATCCCCCCCCCCAAAAAAGAGAGGCCGGGCGAACCCGACCTCTTTTGCCATCAAAAGAATCCTAGCTTCTGAGGCGCATAGCTGACCAACATATTTTTGGTTTGTTGATAGTGGTCAAGCATCTTGAGATGGTTTTCACGACCAATGCCCGACTGCTTATATCCGCCAAATGCCGCGTGCGCAGGGTAAGCGTGATAGCAGTTTGTCCAAACCCGGCCCGCCTGAATAGCACGACCAAAGCGGTAACAAGTGTTGGCATCACGGCTCCACACCCCGGCGCCAAGGCCATAAAGGGTGTCATTCGCAATCGAAAGGGCTTCGTCATTGTCCTTAAAGGTCGTTACAGAAACAACCGGACCAAAGATTTCTTCTTGGAAAATCCGCATCTTGTTGTTGCCCTTAAAGACAGTTGGCTGAACGTAGTAACCATTCTCAAGGTCGCCACCCAATTTGGCTTCGTTGCCGCCTGCAAGCACCTCAGCACCTTCTTGCTTACCAATATCAAGATATGAAAGGATCTTCTCGAGCTGTTCCGATGAAGCTTGCGCACCAATCATTGTCGCTGAATCAAGTGGGCTACCCTGCACGATGGCGTTCACGCGTTTTAGTGCGCGTTCCATAAACTCATCGTAGATGTTTTCGTGAATCAGCGCACGGCTTGGGCAGGTGCAAACCTCACCTTGGTTCAGCGCAAACATCACAAAACCTTCAATTGCTTTATCGAAGAAATCATCATCTTCACGGGTCACATCTTCAAAAAAGATGTTCGGCGATTTGCCACCAAGCTCAAGCGTAACCGGGATAAGGTTTTGGCTGGCATATTGCATAATCAACCGACCGGTTGTTGTCTCGCCAGTAAACGCAATCTTTGCAATGCGTTTGCTCGAGGCCAGCGGCTTACCCGCTTCCAAACCAAAACCATTGACCACATTTACAACGCCTTTTGGCAGCACATCGGCAATCAACTCCATCAAAATCATGATGGAGGCAGGTGTTTGCTCTGCTGGTTTCAACACCACACAGTTGCCTGCTGCAAGCGCTGGGGCGAGCTTCCAAGTCGCCATCAGAATCGGGAAGTTCCAAGGGATAATTTGCCCAACAACACCAAGCGGCTCATGGAAATGGTATGCCATTGTGTCATTGTCGATCTCTGCGATAGAACCTTCCTGCGCGCGAATGACACCAGCAAAATAGCGGAAATGGTCAATTGCCAATGGCATATCCGCAGCAGTCGTTTCGCGGATCGGCTTGCCATTGTCCCAAGTCTCAGCTTCCGCCAACAAATCAAGGTTGTCTTCCATGATGTCGGCAATTTTGTTGAGCATCACAGCCCGTTCGGCTTGGCTTGTGCGCCCCCAAGCATCTTTGGCTGCGTGCGCAGCGTCCAGCGCCGCTTCAATGTCGGCTTCATTTGAACGTGCAATTTCACAAATCACCTGCCCATTTACTGGTGACGTGTTTGCAAAATACTTGCCCGACTTTGGCTCAACAAATTCACCATTGATGAAGTTGCCGTATTTCTCTTTGTAAATTCGCGATGCTGAGCGCGTAATGTCGATCTTGTTCATTGTATCCTCCTCATTCCGCCATTTGCGGCGTATCAAAAAGATGAATGCACGAGACGCCTGCTGTCACTGGGCGGCGGACAGCTTCCGGGTCCGACCTGTCTCACAATCGCGACATAAACGACCGATATTCGACTTCGACCACCAAATCGCAAGCGCCCTACGCAGCTTCCCCCTCTATGTCGAAAAAAAATGCTGTGCTATTCTCAAAATTGGGAGGACTATTATGGCGACAAATATCAGTCATGCGGATTACGTACGTTCGATTGTGGAGAAAAAGCAATCAGCAGCACGATCAGGTTTAGCCGCCTCTTGGCGCCGGTCCATGCTGCACTATGGCCTGACGCCAGAACAGCAACGCCGCGCTGATCAAGTCTCCGAACAAGCCCTGCGACAGGCGCGTGAACAGCTAGACTTTTTGCTGCACGTTGCAGAACCAACCTTACAAAAACTATTCAAAACAGTCGACAAATCGGGTTGCTGTGTTGTCCTCTCGGATATGGATGGCCTCATCATCGCCAGCCAATCCCAAGACGGGGACAAAATGGTCTTTGATGGCTGGGGATTAACAAGCGGCGCTCTATGGAGCGAAGCCCGCCAAGGCACCAATGGCATCGGCACATGCGCTGCCGAGCAACGCCCAGTGGTTATTCATAGAGATCAACATTTTAAGAGCCAAAACACCGTGATGAGCTGCATGGGCGCTCCGGTATTTGACGATGAGGGAAAGATGATCGCTGTGCTGGATGTTTCATCTTGCCGAAGCGATTTGACCAGCGGTTTTGCCAACGTGTTTGGCAAAGTGGTTGCTGACACCGCGCATAGAATTGAGCAGGATTATTTCCGCGCTTCGTTCAAAGATGCGCGGGTTGTCATGGCCCCAACCGAAGACTTGAATGCGGCAGCGCTGCTCGCCGTTGATCAGGACGAATTGGTAATTGGCGCAAACCGGCATGCCCGCAAAGCGTTTGATCTGACCGATGACATTATCGCTGATCCGCGCCCACTTGCCGATCTTCTGGGTGGAACCTCGCAACAACAAGCCAGCTTGAAGAACGCTGAAAAGTCAGAATTGCGACGTGCCCTTGCGCGCTCGAAGGGTAACGTATCGCTTGCCGCCAAACAGCTCGGCATTTCTCGTGCCACCATGTATCGGCGCATGCAACGTCTCGAAATTTCAGCAAACTAACGCCTTGTCCACACCCTGAGTCTCATATTTGAGACAGTTTGGTGCCCCTAATTCCAAAAAGGTTCTCACCGCCATGTGAGTTGCCCCAGTTTGCGGTGTGCAATATGTTGCGCGCAAATGTCCGCATGTTCTGGAGTTCCCATGTCGCGCCTCAAATTCCGTCACGCCACACGCAATGATATCGCCACCATTCTCGCCCTTTCCATTGGCGGCAATGCACCGGGCCGAAAGATCGTCGATGATGCCAATCAAGCGGATGCGCCCGAATATCAGCGCGCATGGGATGTGATCGAAAAAGACCCGAGCAATTCTTACATCATTGCCGAACTCAACGACGAGCCAGTTGGCTGCATGCAAATCAATATTCTGCATAGCCTCGCTGGACGCGGTAAATCGCGGGCACAACTTGAAGGCGTACATATTCGAGCCGACCATCGGGGCAAGGGACTAGGATCTGAAATGATCATATGGGCGATTGAAAACGCCAAACAAAATGGCGCACGCATGGTCCAGCTGACCTCATCAAAGACCAGACCAGAAGCGCATAAATTCTATGAAAAGCTGGGATTTGAAGCCACACATGAGGGATTCAAGCTACAATTTTAAGTGCTGGCACCACGCCAATTAAGGAATTGACGCACGTCATTGCGGTATTAGCTATTCCAAGTAACCCTGCTGCAATACCAACAGTTCAGGCAAATGGAGAATGCATATGAACAACCTTGCAACAATCGGGATATTTCTGGGAAGTCTGGGCGTTTTCTTCATGGGCGTAGCATCGCTCTGGTGGGTATCACTACAGCAAAAGCATTCAAACAAAAGCAGTTGAAAAGCTAACCAAACAGACTAAGCTGCATTTCCTGCACCTACCTGTTCTGGGAAACATCCAATGAAGCTACTGGTCTCGCACGCCTCTCCTTATGCCCGCAAATGCCGTATCACAGCGATTGAAAAGGGCATCGAAGGAATAGAGGAAGTCCACGTCAACCCCGTTGATGAGCCAGAAAAACTCAATCACATCAATCCGCTGGGCAAAATCCCATGCCTTATCTATGGCGAAGGTAAAACCCTTTTCGACAGCCCCGTCATTTGCGCATATTTCGATTCTATTGGCGATGGGCCGCAATTGATGGCGGAGAGTGGGCCCAAGCATTGGGCTATGCGTCGGCACGAAGCAATGATTGATGGCATTTTGGACAGCGCCCTCGGCCTCGTACACGAGTTTCGCAAACCGCCGGAAAAGCATTACGATATGTGGATCAACCGCTGGGGCTGCGCGATTGACAGATCACTTTCTCAATTAAACAACGAACTTGACCAAATCCAAGGCGAGATTTCCACTGCGCAAATTGGACTCGGTGCCGCCATCGGCTATCTTAATTTCCGCTTGAGCAAAAAGCATTGGCTAGAGCCGTATCCCGAACTTTCCGCATGGTACGAAGAGTTTTCAAACCGTCCATCCATGCGCCAAACTGAGCCGCAATAATGTCTCGCAATCTGTCGACTTTGATCGGCGCTGGCGCCATTCTGCTTTGGTCATTTCTAGCGCTCTGCACGGCAGCTAGTGGCAACATCCCACCATTCCAACTGAACGCAATGGCATTCACAGTTGGCACGCTTGTGGGCATGGCCAAATGGATCAAGCACCCAGCATCAATCAAAAAGCTGCGCCAGCCCGCCAAGGCGTGGTTGCTAGGTGTCGCTGGATTATTTGGATATCACCTTTTCTATTTCACCGCCCTTCGCAACGCCCCAACAATCGACGCCAGCCTGATCGGCTATCTTTGGCCGCTGCTTATCGTGCTGTTTTCATCCCTTTTGCCAGGCGAGCATCTAAAGTGGCAGCATATTGTTGGATGCGTTCTTGGCCTTGGCGGCGCTGCACTCATCGTCACGGGCGGTCAAGGGTTTTCATTTAAAACCGAATTTGCCTTCGGCTATTTCATGGCCGTACTGGCAGCCCTTGCTTGGTCTTCCTATTCGGTTCTCTCTCGTCGATTTGCCCACGTGCCCACAGATGCCGTAACCGGCTTTTGTGCTGCCACCGCAATATTGTCACTTGGCGGTCACCTTTTGTGGGAAACAACCATTTGGCCCGAAAACATATGGCAGTGGGTCGCCGTAATCGGTCTGGGCCTCGGTCCGCTTGGACTTGCATTCTACGTGTGGGATCACGGCGTCAAACATGGTGACATCCAAATCTTGGGTGCAGCCTCCTATTCGGCACCGCTACTTTCAACACTCATTCTGATCCTCTTTGGCTTTGCCCAGTTCACATGGGCCGTTGGCGCCGCTTGCCTATTGATAACGCTCGGCGCCATCGTTGCCTCCAAGGACATGATTTTCAGGTCAAAAAAGCCGCCAATTAACGCAAACTGAGATCATATTCTTGAAAAGCGCATTTTTATTGGTTTGAGGGGTTTCCCTTTTGCACTTTTCGCCCTAAAACGCGCTCTCAGCCACATATGAGATGAATCGCCACGCGAACCGCGCCTCCCCGCCGTTCGTTTGTGCCCTGCTGAGAAGTGACGACATGCCTAAACGCGAAGATATTTCCTCCATCCTGATCATCGGCGCTGGCCCAATTATTATTGGCCAAGCATGTGAATTTGACTACTCAGGCACACAAGCCTGTAAGGCGCTAAAAGCAGAAGGCTATCGCGTCATCTTGGTGAACTCCAACCCCGCAACGATCATGACGGACCCTGATCTTGCAGACGCGACATATATGGAGCCAATTACGCCAGAAGTTGTGGCCAAGATCATCGAGAAAGAACGTCCAGATGCCTTGCTCCCAACAATGGGTGGTCAAACGGCGCTGAACTGTGCCCTCTCGCTTCGCAAAATGGGCGTCCTCGACAAATACAATGTCGAGATGATCGGCGCGACAGCGGAAGCAATCGATAAAGCTGAGGACCGCGAATTGTTCCGCGCTGCAATGGATAAGATTGGTCTTGAAACACCGAAATCCATGCTCGCCCACAACTTGACCGAGGCACTTGAGGCGCTCGAATTTGTTGGTCTGCCCGCCATTATTCGCCCATCATTCACCATGGGCGGCACCGGCGGTGGCGTTGCTTACAACCGCGAAGAATACATCTCCATCATCGAAAGCGGCATCGATGCCTCACCAACCAATGAAGTGTTGGTAGAAGAAAGCATCATCGGCTGGAAAGAATATGAGATGGAAGTTGTCCGCGATAAGAAGGACAACTGCATCATCATCTGTTCGATTGAAAATATCGATCCAATGGGCGTGCACACCGGCGACAGCATCACTGTGGCCCCGGCCCTTACCCTGACCGATAAAGAGTACCAAATTATGCGCGACGCCTCTCTGGCGGTACTGCGCGAAATTGGTGTGGAAACAGGCGGTTCAAACGTTCAGTTCTCCGTGAACCCTGAAAATGGCCGCCTCATCGTTATTGAAATGAACCCGCGTGTATCGCGCTCATCTGCCCTTGCGTCCAAAGCAACTGGCTTTCCAATTGCAAAAGTGGCTGCGCGTTTGGCGGTCGGCTACACTTTGGATGAGCTGGAAAACGACATTACGGGCGGCGCAACGCCAGCTTCGTTTGAACCATCAATCGACTATGTGGTCACCAAAATCCCACGTTTCGCTTTTGAGAAATTCCCAGGCGCTGACGACCGTCTAACCACGGCTATGAAGTCTGTTGGCGAAGCCATGGCAATCGGCCGCACATTCCAAGAAAGCATGCAAAAAGCACTGCGCTCGCTTGAAACAGGTCTAACCGGTTTCAACGAGATCGGAATTGACGGCACCGGCCAAGGTGACGACAAAAACGCCGTGCGCGCAGCCCTTGGCAAACCAACACCAAACCGTATCCTTCAAATTGCCGAAGCCATGCGTCTTGGTTTTGATGACGAGTTCATCCACAATGTTTGCAAGTTCGA
Source organism: Maritalea porphyrae (assembly GCF_030159895.1). Classification (GTDB taxonomy): domain Bacteria; phylum Pseudomonadota; class Alphaproteobacteria; order Rhizobiales; family Devosiaceae; genus Maritalea; species Maritalea porphyrae. The sequence continues at coordinate 336,434 of NZ_BSNI01000001.1, read as the reverse complement.
CCCTTGGGTACTCGAACAAATTCGCGGAATTGTCGAGATGGAAGAAAAGGTTAAAAAATACGGCCTTCCAGATAACGCCCAACAATTGCGCAAGCTCAAGTCTATGGGCTTCTCCGATGCACGCCTTGCTGATCTAAGCGAGAAAAAGCCACGCGACATCAAAGCGCTGCGTGACGAGTTGGACGTTCATCCGGTGTATAAACGCATTGACACTTGTGCGGCCGAGTTTGCCTCACCAACGGCCTATATGTACTCAACATACGAAGCGCCATTTGCGGGCGAACTGGTCAGCGAAGCGCAACCTTCGGACAAAAAGAAAGTTGTCATTCTTGGCGGCGGTCCAAACCGCATCGGCCAAGGCATCGAGTTTGACTATTGCTGCTGTCACGCTGCGTTCGCGCTCAACGACGCAGGCTATGAAACAATCATGGTCAACTGTAACCCTGAAACGGTTTCAACCGACTATGACACCTCAGATCGCTTGTACTTTGAGCCTTTAACCAAAGAAGATGTGCTCGAAATCCTGCATCTTGAGCAATCAAAAGGCACTTTGGCCGGTGTTATTGTTCAATTCGGTGGCCAAACACCACTTGGACTTGCTAACTCAATCAAGCGTGCCGGCATTCCAATTTTGGGCACACAGCCAGAAGCCATTGATTTGGCTGAAGACCGCAACCACTTCCAAAAGCTACTGCACGAACTTGAATTGACCCAGCCCCGTAATGGCATTGCTTATTCACTTGAGCAGGCCCGCATGGTGGCAGAGGACATTTCTTATCCGCTTGTCATTCGTCCATCATTTGTGTTGGGTGGCCGCGCTATGGCCATTGCCAACAACTCAAACGAGTTTGAAGACTATGTGCAAAGCACACTCACTGAGTTGGTGCCACCGCATATCCGTCAGAAATACCCGAACGACAAAACCGGACAGATCAACTCAGTTCTAGCAACCAATCCATTGCTTTTTGATAGCTATTTGGGCGGAGCTATTGAGATCGACGTTGATACGCTTTGCGACGGTGAAGATGTATTTGTCGCTGGCATCATGGAGCACATTGAAGAAGCAGGTGTTCACTCTGGCGACAGCGCATGTTCGCTCCCATCTCGCAATTTGGACGCCGCAACAATTACCGAAATCAAACGCCAAGCACGCGAATTGGCACTTGCCTTGAACGTGGGCGGTTTGATGAATATCCAGTTCGCCTTGAAAGACGGTACTCTTTACGTGCTTGAGGTGAACCCACGTGCCTCCCGGACGGTGCCATTTGTCGCCAAAGTGATCGGCAGCCCAATCGCTAAAATTGCGGCACGCATAATGGCAGGTGAAAAGCTAGCAAGCTTTAATTTGCAAGAGCCGACCCTCAAGCATATCGCGGTGAAAGAAGCAGTATTCCCGTTTGCGCGTTTCCCAGGTGTTGATACGATCCTTGGCCCAGAAATGCGTTCTACTGGCGAAGTCATTGGACTAGATTCAAACTTCGGCGTTGCGTTTGCCAAAAGCCAATTGGGTGGCGGCACCAAGGTGCCAAAATCGGGCACAGTGTTTGTTTCAGTTCGCGACGATGACAAAGCTGCAATTCTTGCGAGCATTAAAATGCTTGAAGAAGTTGGTTTCAAAGTTATTGCCACAAGCGGCACACGACGTTTCTTGTACGAAAACGGCGTAAAGGCTGAGAAGATCAACAAAGTGTTGGAAGGCCGCCCTCACATCGTCGATGCGATGAAAAATGGCGAAGTTCAATTGGTTATCAACACAACGGCTGGCCAACAAGCGCTTAATGATAGCCGCGATTTGCGTCGTACTGCATTGCTGAACAAGATCCCGTACTACACAACAATCGCTGGCGCGATTGCCGCTGTTGACGGCATTGTATCGTACTCCACTGACACGCTTACCGTGAAATCAGTTCAAGAGTATTTCGCAGTTTAAAAATTGCGGGGTCTGCGCCAAATGGGCTATTTTTGGCGCAGACCCCATTTATAGGCCGAAACAAAGCCTATTTGATAAGTGCGACAATCGCCCAAATATAAAAAGGCATTGGGGCAAAACCCCAGAGCAAGACCCAAGGCAAAATGGGCAATGCCCGTTCAAACGCTGATTTACGAGTTTTCACGTTAGAGCCTCCCAAATCGCGTAGGCTGAAACGCCCAAAACCGCCAATTTCCAAAACCAAAAACCTGTTTTTGCCGCCAATACAAACTGGCGGCCAATTGGATCACGATTGAGCGCAGTCGGTGGCTCATCGAAACGATCGCGTTCCGAAAAAACAACCGCTGCAAACAAACCCAATACTGCCACTGTTAGAAACTCAAATACGAACACAAGAACCGCAATCATGGTTTTAAGTCCTTCAGGTCGTCTGCAGGGTTGTAGAACATGCCCGTCATCAGGCTACGCGCAATATTGTTCGCTCTAGAGTTGAAGAAGTTCTTTGCCTCAGGAGTTGGTGAAACTTCATCTAGGTTTTGAGCAAACAATTCCAGCCAACGATCAAAGTGCCAAGGCTCAACTTGTTTCAACTTCAAATGCGCAGGCATCGGGCGACCGTGATAGTCACCTGTTTTAAGCGCAATAGCTCCCCAAAATGTCTTCATTCGTGCCAAGTGAGCGGGCCACCGATCACCAATGACGCCTTCAAATATTGGCCCAAGATCCTTGTCTGCACGCACCTTGGCATAAAAACTTTCCACAAGCAGCGAGACGAAGGCCTCGTCTATGCCATAACCATTGGCCTGACGTCGGTAGTTCTCTCGATGGATTTCTGCAAAACTCTGTTCCATTGGACAGCGCTCCATAAAGATGTATATCTAATGCATCTTTATTACATCTGCTAAAATATGCAATATGTTTGCGCAACAAAATCGATAAGTGAGACAATAAGTGCACCTAACGAGCCAAACTGACTATGCACTAAGGCTTTTAATGTATCTTGGCGCAATTTCCCCGCAAAAACGCACGATTGCCCAAATCGCCGATCAGCTCCGGATTTCAAAAAACCATTTGATGAAGATTGTGAACCGGCTCAGCACTGCTCAAATACTGATTTCGGTACGCGGTAAAAATGGCGGAGTTACAATTAATCCAGACGCCTATTCGGTTACAATTGCAGAAATTGTTGAACATACTGAACCGAATTTCGCGATCGTGGAATGCCTTGGCAAAGATGAATGCCGTTGCGTTTTTGCTGGATACTGCTCACTAACTTCCTTTTTTACTGATGCAAAATCACTATTTATTGAGCATTTACGCACTAAAACGCTCGGCGACATAATAAAAGAAAACTCTATTCTTCCACCTTCATTGAATTGATACATTCCAATTCTGCAATAGAAATAACTGCTTTAGACATAAATTTCCCCTGTTGAAATTTTAGCGATTTAATTCTATATTTCACTCATCGAATATTGGCCGAACGATCTGGCCGGAGCTACCTCCGTGAATGCTACGTTTCTACCAACATCGATTTACTCCCCGATATGCTCGCGGCGAGCAAAGGGGCTAACGGCAGTATTTCACGAAAGGAAATCCGCATGCCTTCAGGTACAGTAAAATGGTTTAACACCCAAAAGGGTTATGGCTTCATTCAACCAACAGATGGCGGCAACGACGTGTTTGTCCACATCTCAGCGGTTGAACGTTCTGGCCTTTCAGCCTTGGCTGAAAACCAAAAAGTTGGCTATGAATTGGTGCAAGACAAGCGTTCTGGCAAATTCTCAGCTGGCGAACTCACACTTGAAGACTAAGCCATAAAAGGCTATTTCTTCTCTTTCGCTGCTCGCAGTTGATTTGCAACGCAAGCGCGAACACAACAAATTTCGTAGCCGCGGTTTTTCCACTGTTTGGACAAATTTGCGGCTATGTTGATTTCATACATGCTGTCGGCCTCTAATTCAAAAAATTCGGGGCCGGTTTTTTATTGCACACAGCAAGAGTTTTGAACGAAAGGGTGGGACAATGGACAAGATCCCAATGACAATTGCGGGCCACAAGGCACTGAGCGAAGAACTCAATCACCGCTCGTCCGTAGAGCGCCCAAACATTATTGCCGCGATCTCGGAAGCGCGCGCGCACGGCGACCTTTCGGAAAACGCGGAATACCATGCCGCCAAAGAGCAACAAAGCCTCAACGAAGGCCGCATCCAAGAACTAGAATCAATTCTTGCACTGGCTGACGTCATTGATGTGACAAAGCTTGGCGGCAACACCATCAAATTCGGCGCAACCGTTGAATTGGTAGATGAAGACACAGAAGAAGAAAAAACATATCAAATCGTTGGCAACCCTGAAGCGAACGCCAGCGCAGGTAAGATTTCACTTTCTTCACCCATTGCCCGCGCTCTAATTGGCAAGGAAGAAGGCGACAGCATCGAAGTAGCAGCCCCTGGCGGCTCAAAGGCTTACGAAGTTTTGAAAGTCAGCTACATATAGCAGATGTGAATTGGTTCACGTTTATGTGGGCCAATTCGGTTCTGCCTTGTAACAAGCGTGTCGCATACCTAAACTAAGTGCAACTCAACTATTCACTTTTCAAAGGTTTGCGAAAATGCACGCACCCGTCATGATCATCGGCTCTGGTCCCGCAGGTTATTCAGCAGCAATTTATGCTGCACGCGCCATGCTGGAGCCGGTCATTATCCAAGGCATTCAGCCTGGTGGCCAACTTACGATCACTACAGAAGTCGAAAACTACCCTGGATTTGCTGAACAGATCCAGGGCCCGTGGCTAATGGAGCAAATGAAAGCTCAAGCTGAGCATGTTGGCACAAAAATCGTTTCCGATATGATCGTCAATGTCGACGTGGACAAACGTCCATTTGAGCTCACAGGCGATAGCGGCACCATTTACACCTGTGATGCACTGATCATCGCCACCGGTGCGCAAGCTAAATGGCTTGGCTTGCCTTCTGAGCAAGAGTTCCAAGGCTTTGGCGTTTCCGCTTGCGCAACTTGCGATGGCTTCTTCTACAAAGACAAAGAAGTGCTTGTAATCGGCGGCGGCAATACCGCGGTTGAAGAAGCATTGTTCTTAACTAACTTCGCCTCAAAAGTGACTTTGGTGCATCGCCGCGACGAGCTGCGTTCAGAGAAAATCCTGCAAAAACGTCTCTTTGCCAATGAAAAGATCGACGTGATGTGGGACACCGAACTTGTTGAGGTTTTGGGCACATCGGGCATTCCAAAATCCGTAACCGGTGCGAAATTGAAAAATCGCAACACGGGCGAAATCACTGAAAAGGCTTGCGACGGTATCTTTGTCGCCATTGGCCATGCCCCTTCAACTTCCTTGTTTGAAGGCAAGCTTGAAATGAAACAAGGCAACTATCTGGTCACCGCACCAGATAGCACCGCCACCAACATCCCTGGCGTTTATGCTGCTGGTGATGTGACGGACGATAAGTACCGCCAGGCGGTAACCGCCGCTGGCATGGGATGTATGGCAGCGCTTGAAGCTGAAAAGTTCTTAGCCGAACTTGATGTAGCGGAAGCGGCTGAATAATGAGCATTGATTGGGACCGACTGCGGATTTTTCATGTGGTGGCGGAAGCGGGAAGCTTCACCCATGCCGGCGAACGGTTAGGCATGAGCCAATCCGCGGTTTCCCGACAAGTGTCTTCGCTTGAAGAAGGTCTTGGTCTGAAGCTCTTTATTCGCCACGCGCGCGGGCTGGTGATGACCGAAGTTGGTGAACAATTGTTCAAAACCGCTCACAGAATGGCGTGGGAGCTGCAATCCGTTGAAGCTCAAATGAGCGAAACTCGCGATCAGCCCACGGGTCCGTTGCTTGTAACAACCACGGTTGGATTTGGCTCGACCTGGCTAACGTCGCGGATTGATGAGTTTCTTGAGCGATATCCAACAATTCAGTTGGAAATTAAACTCAACGATTCTGAACTTGATCTTGCGATGCGCGAGGCTGATGTAGCGATCCGCTTGCATCGGCCAAACCAATCCGAACTCATTCAACGCAAACTATTCACGGTGCACTTCCACTTTTATGCTTCGTCCGCCTATTTGGAGCAGCACGGCATTCCCAAAAGCGTAGATGATATCGATAATCACAAGATCATCACCTTTGGCAATCCAAGCCCCGCCTATTTGGGCGATGTGAATTATCTTGAGACCATCGGCCGACCAGAGAACAACCCGCGCATTCCTGCGCTTCGCGTCAACGCGATTTATGGCATGATGCAGGCCTGCCGCGAAGGCATTGGCATTGCGATGCTGCCCGACTACATCACCGAAGATGAAAGCTCACTTGTGCGCATTCTCGATACGGTTGAAATGCCGGAATTCGAAACCTATTTCGTCTACCCACCAGCGTTGAAGAATTCAAAGCGCGTCGGCGTTTTTCGAGACTTCTTGGTGTCCAAAGCCCGCGGCTGGGAATTCTAGTCGTTGGGTTTCTTAGTCGGCACTATCCGGCGGGTAATGTCTGCCAATATCTCAGTTTCGAAATCTTTTGCCCCCATTATTTCGCCATACCCATCCCATTGCCGCTCGATATTTAGATGCGCAAACCCATGCACCACGCTCCAATAAAGCGTGATGTCTGAATACAACTCTTTGGGCAGTTTGCCTTCACGAAACTCTGCCAAAGTGCCAGCTTCTTCGCCACGCACCGCATGAACGATGTTCACAAATGTTGTGTAGGCTCGCTCTTCTGCGTCGCACAAACCTTGATCGTCAATGTCGAGCAGGTCACGGCGAAACATCAATCGAAATCGCTCAGGTTTGTTTTTTGCAAAGCTTGAGTAAGCCACAGCAAAGTCGCGCAACAGAATTGCCGCATTGCCATCATTTTGCGCGAACACTTTTTCAGCCAACGCCGCGATCATATGAAAGCTTTCCGCAGCAATTGCCGTGCGCAAACCGGTCAAACCTTTGAAATGGTGTGCCGGAGCAGCGTGTGACACCCCCGCCTTTCGCGCACAAGCGCGCAACGTCAGACCTTGAAGTCCATCTTCCGCCAATATCGCGGCCGCAGCATCCAACATCGCTTGGCGTAGATTCCCGTGATGATAATTGTCGGCCTTCTTCGTCAATTCTAAAATCCAAGCTGACTTTTGAGATATCCAGATGTTTACATTGTCTAGACTTGTGTCGCAAGCAGAACACCTCGCGCCCTAATCCGCTTAAAATTTCCTGAACCACCGGCGCAAATACTGCGAATTCGCAACATTTCCATCGTCATCTGCCTAAATCACGGCCAACAATATGCACATAATCAAATATTTTTTCTGGCGTTCCTTTTTGGCTAACGCACTGGAATACATGCAAAATGCAACAGCCATGCGACAAACGCATACCCGGCATGCGCTCAGCATGGTTGTCAAAAAGTAAAACACCCATCATATACGCCGCAAGAAAAACGAGACGAGTTGTTCCTCCTCCCTCAACTCATTCGTTGTTCCCTCCTTGTTAGAGTTTTCCTCTAATTTTTTCTGGCTCTATCCTTTTGGGTAGAGCCTTTTTTTTGCCCATCGCACACCATGCATTCTGTGCATGGCTAGTATGCGGTTTCGCCGCTTGTGGTTCGGCAGTTGAGAAGGCATATAAGTCACATAACGAGTTGATGACGTATCCTCCTCCCTCGAAGTCAACTCGTAGTACGGCAGACACCGTCCCTCCTCCCTCGATGTCTGCCACACTTATTCAAAGGCTCCGTCCCCCTCGACGGAGCCTTTATTTGTTTCAGCATTACGCATCGATCTTGCAAACATTGCAGCATGTTCAATTAGGGCCCGCGCCTGTCTTGGCATATGCCGGCGACCATTGTGGGCAAGATACAAACCAACCTCTGGAAATCGCCAGTCTTCCAACACTTCAACTAACGTACCTGATCGTATCTTTTCGGCAGCAACAATGTATGGAAGATAACCGCGCAGGTGGCAAAATCGTCGTGACAACTTGAAGGACATACCAATAAAGACGAGCTATGCAGTTTTTCAAAATCTAGCGCCCTATCCGCCACAAAACTGGGCATCCAACTACACGCCATGCACAAAACGCATACCATATATGCAAAGGCTGCGCTTGTTAAACCGCCTCGGGTGCCCCATATACATCACATAACGAGTTGACGACGTATCCTCCTCCCTCGAAGTTAACTCGTATTACGGCAGACACCGTCCCTCCTCCCTCGATGTCTGCCCACTTATTCAAAGGTCCTGCCACACAAGCTGGCGGGACCTTTTTTTTGCGCGCTTGAAATCTCGCGTTTTGCCAAACGTCAACACAGAAGCCTCGCGACACAATTTGCGTCCGAGTTGATGATTGTTAGGATGCGGGCACGAGGCGATTATGGTCTCGATGCTTATTTTTTGTGTGTTGAGGCCACAACCTGCCCCGTGCAACAAAGTTTTTTCGCAAATGAAATTCATGCTCCCGGAGTGCTCACCCTTCTATCTCCTTGCCTGCACCCCATCACATCTGAATTTGCCTATTGCTAGACATGTAATGGCCGCTTCAAAAAGCGATGACGGATCAGACCCATCAAGTGGCTTATGGCTGCCTTCGGTGTCGGACTGGACCATAAATCAAATGCGTATCGACGGGCGTCCCCCATCGACCTTCATCTCTTCAAAAGGTTTGCTGCCCAACACACGCACATTGCGCAAATAGCGCGAATTGAGTTTACCAACAAACCAGCTCCACCAATCGTCATTGGCCGCAGGAGCGAAGATGAAACAATAATAAGGGAAGGCCAAAGGGCGGGGATAACTTTTTTTGCGCGCCCTTTGCTTCCATCATCCATAGGCAAGAAAACAGACGATTTAACTATCCCTGCGGCGCAGGCACTGGGACTGAAAGTAGTTGTTCTGGCAACCGTGCTGAGAGCGTGCGTCGCACCAATTCATCTCTTTGTCACCCTCGTGCTCGACACGAGGGTCCATTATGAGTGAACAATCTGCAATGCAGCAGCAAAAACACATCGGCTTCACCAAGTTGCATTGCTAGATGGATATTCGGGTCAAGCCCGAGTTTGACGAGCGGAATAAAGTTGAGGTGACATCGCCAAGGCGGAGAGACAATAAGTTTGCACATTCGCCACTGCCATCAGCGCTACATGTGCAGCCGACATGACCTTGCTGCTAACACAAACACCGAGTTGGCGACTAGATAGCGAAGAAAACTGCACGTGGCCTTGCCTCGATTGCCTAGCGGCGCGCAAACATCACAATATTGCCCAGCATCGTAAGCGCAATCCCAACAATCGCTGTTGCATGCCATTGGTAACCCTCAAATAGGGTTGAAGCAAAAAGAGCGACGATTGGGAACAAAACAGTAGCATACCCGGCCTTGGCAGACCCCATTCGGGCGACCAGCAACAAATAGGTCGTAAACCCAACGACGGAACCGATCACTGCCAAATAAACGAGCGCGCCAACATATTTCACGTCACTTGAAAAAGTGAGTGGGGTTTTGGTGAGCCAGATCACAATCAACAAAATAAGCGCACCAATGCACATACCCCAAGCATTTGCTGTTATTGGAGTTGTACCCTCCCCAGAATTTCGACGAGAAGCCATATTCCCCAACGAGAATAGCAAAGTGCCTCCTGCCGCCCAAGCGATGCCCATTACGACCTCCCAATTTAGCTCGCCCGCAATGTCTCGCCAAAACAAAAGGATCAAACCCAACGCTCCGATAGCGCCGGCCAGCACGGTTCGGATCTCCACGCGATCGCCAAAAAACAAACGCGCATTGATCGCATTAAAGATCGTCGCGAGCGAGAACACCACCGAAACTAAGCCTGACGGCATAAGCGCCGTCGCATTGTAAAACGCAATGAAATTGAAGCTGAACAAGCAAATAGCTTGTACAAAAACAAAGCGCCATTTTGCCGGGCGTTTCAATTTCCCCAACACCACCAACGCGGCAACAAAAACCACACCAGCGAGCGCGAAGCGATAAAAGACGGACGTGATAAGTGCGACATCACCCATTTGGAACGCAATGGCGATCCAAGTTGTCCCCCAAATTAAAACAGTGGCAGCGAACAGAACAAAGTTGGTCAAGGCACTTCCTTTTTTGCCGACCTCAATAAATGCAGACCGCAAATTGGGATTGCACAATCTTGCTGTTAAATATCAACAGCGCTTGGCCAATGGTGATTGAATACGATATGTAAGCGGCTCAACAGGATGGGCCCATGCCACAAACAGTTCACGCCTTTTTGGACAAATCAGACAAAGCGAAACAGTTGCTCAATATGGATTTTGGCGCAGGTCGTCACATCTCCATTTGGGAAAATGCTTTTGATCGCGTACATTATGATGCGCCTATCGGGCATGCATTCAGCCGCTACTTGGCTGGCGGCCAAGGCACGCGCAGAATCGACATTGAGGAGCGCGTGGGTTGGCCCGGCGCGGTTTGCGTGCTGCCTGAAGGGCACCAATCAAAATGGGAGATTAACGACCCATTTCGCTTCGTTCACCTATATGTGCCTGACGACCAGCTGCGTGGGCATTTTGCGCGAACCCACGACTGCGACAGCCGTCTGCTTGAAGTACATGAGCTGACATTGGAAGACGTGCCGTTGCTTTCAGCACCGCTTGCTGCAATGGCACGAGCCGCGATAAACGACAATATATTGCAAGCCGACACCGCATTTGCCGAACTGATCGCAAAGCTGAAACCCAGCAAACTGTCGGTAAATGGTGGATTAGCGCCTCATCACTTGCGACGCATAGACGAATGGATTGAAGCGCATATAGAAGGCACAATCCGGCTCAAGGAACTAGCTGCTTTGATTGACCTGTCTGAGTTTCATTTTCATCGCATGTTCCGCGCCAGCCGCGGAATATCACCGCATACATGGATTATGGCTCGCCGCATTGCCCGCGCCAAAGACATGCTTCAAGACCATGCCATTGCAAGAATTGCAGCAGCGTGCGGCTTTTCAAGCCAAAGCCATTTCACGCGTGCCTTTAAAGCTGAAACAGGAATGACGCCCGCCGCCTATCGCCAGAAGTTGACATAAAAAAACGCCGGCAGCGGAGCCACCGGCGAGATATTGGAGGGTGGTTAGTATAGTTACGAACCTAACGGTAAAGCAGATCACCTAAATCTTGCTTATCTGCATAAAGTCCGGCCACCTGCTCTTCATATCCGTTGAACAAAAGCGTCGGCACGCGTTCGCCGGTGTGCAGAACCCGTTCCGTGGCTTGGCTCCAACGTGGGTGAGAGACTTCAGGGTTCACATTGGCCCAAAACGCATATTCACGCGATTGCAATTGCTCCCAGAAGCTCACGGGGCGTTGATCGGTAAAAGTAAACTTCACAATAGATTTGATCGATTTAAAGCCATATTTCCAAGGCACAGCCAAGCGAAGTGGCGCGCCCATTTGGTCAGCAACCTGCTTGCCATAAGCGCCGACAACCAAGAAGGCCAAATCATTTTGCGCTTCTTCAATGGTCAAGCCTTCCACATAAGGCCACGGATACCAAGGCTGAGTTTTGATGCCGCGCGCAACGCCGGGATCATTGAAGGTCTCCATGCGGATATATTTCGCACCTGATTGCGGACCTGCCATTTCAACAAGTTTTGAAAAAGCAAAACCAATCCACGGCACGGTCATTGACCATGCTTCAACGCAGCGATGTCGATAAAGCCGCTCTTCGACGCCCACTTTTGATATCAAATCATCAATGTCGATTTTTGTTGGATTATCCACCATGCCATCAATTGTGACTTCCCATGGCCGCGCTTCGAGCGCTTGTGCATCTTCGGCGATCGATTTGTGCGAACCGAATTCATAAAAATTGTTGTATGTGAGATTTACATCTTCAGGCGTGAGGTCACGATCAAGCTGATAAGCTTCATTGCGTACCGCTGACATGGGTGCACCATCATCACCAGGGGCCGCAAGCGCACTGTGGGCTGATCCAAAAACACTGGCCAATCCAACAGCACCCGCACCAGCCATTATTTGACGGCGGTTCAAGTAGACACTTTCCGGCGTCGCTTCGCGCTCCGCAATTTCCCAGCTTTTCTTATGTTTAATCAGCATCGGCTCTCTCTTCTTGCGCACTTATCTTCAATTGCAGCAGACAAAACTTCTCGATCACAGGCAACTGAGCAATTGTCAAATCACCGTGAGTACGTAACAAGATGTGTAACTGTTCAATTTAATTTTTGACCATTTGATAAAATATCTGTAGAAAGCCGAAACTTTTTATCCAGCGCGGGGGCAATCATGGCTGTCATCAACATCGGGTCGATCAATATTGATTATGTGCACCGCGTGCCGCATTTCCCACAAGCTGGCGAAACGCTGCGCAATCTCAGCTATGCCGCCGGGCTTGGTGGCAAAGGTGCAAACCAGTCGATCGCACTCGCGCTTGCCGGTGGGCAAGTCGCCCATGTGGGCCGCGTTGGCGAAGATGGGTTATGGGCAAAAGCCAAACTCGCCGATGCTGGCTTGAACACAGACAATGTGGTCACCGACGAAGGCGCTTCGGGCCATGCCGTTATCTATGTGGATGATGAGGGTGAAAACACAATCGTCATTCACGGTGGGGCCAACGAAACCCTGACCAGCGAGCAAATCACCACAGCACTTGAACTGGCCCAACCCAGCGACTGGCTGCTGTTGCAAAACGAAACAAATATGATTTTGCAGGCCGCGCAATTGGCAAAATCAAAAGGCTTAAAAGTAGCTTATGCTGCCGCGCCGTTTGATGCAGCCATTGCGGCGAAAATGATTCCCCATGTGGATCTGATTGCGGTGAATGAGATTGAAGCCGCACAATTGGCTGACACCATGAATATGCCGGTGAATGACCTACCGGTTGATAAAATCCTGATCACCAAAGGATCAAAAGGCGCAACTTTTACCGATGGCGATCAAAGCTTTGGCATTGAAGCCTTTAAAGTCGACCCCGTTGACACGACGGGCGCGGGCGACACGTTCACAGGCTATTTCCTTGCCCGTTTAGACTTAGGCGACGATCCCGCAACTGCCCTAAAAATCGCAAGCGCTGCTGCAGCCATTCAGGTCACACGCCCGGGCGCAGCAGACGCAATTCCGCACATTTCTGAAGTTTTCGAGTTCTTGGAGAGACATAAATGACCGTGCACAAAATCATCATCGACACCGATCCAGGCATTGACGACGCAATGGCGTTGCACCACGCCTTTGCCGATGAACGACTTGACGTTGTTGGACTTACAACCGTGTTCGGCAACGTGCCGGTGAAAACCGCCACCCGCAACGCCATCCACCTCACCGATCTAGCTGGATTGAAGATCCCGGTAGCCGAAGGCGCAGCAACGCCAATGACCATCACGCCAAACCCACATGCTGATTTTGTGCATGGTGTTGAAGGTTTTGGCGACTATCCGCCACAAGTGCCAAGCCGCGAAAAAGACACACGGTCAGCCGCTGAATTTTTGTGTGAAGTGACCAAAGCCAACCCCGGCGAAATCACCATTTGTGCAGTGGGTCCTTTGACCAACCTTGCGCTTGCGCTCGAGCATGACCCGGAGATCGCTAAGAACGCCAAAAAGGTTGTGATTATGGGCGGCGCGGTGGAAGCACCTGGCAACGTCACGCCTTTTGCTGAAGCCAATATCTGGAACGACCCGCACGCCGCGCAAGTGGTGTTTGACGCAGATTGGGACGTCACCCTTGTGGGTCTTGATGTGACCCACTCCGTGAGCTGCAACATGGACGATTTCCGCGACGTTACCAAACATTCACCAGACATTGGCAAATTCTTGGAGCAAGTGTCAGAATATTACATCAAATTCTACACGGAAAATGTCGGTGTAGATGGTTGTTACTTGCACGATCCAGCAGCTGTGATCGCCATCACCGACCCGGAATTCTTTGAAGTGAAAGAAGCACCGCTTAACACCATTTTGGAAGGCGACGAGGTGGGCAACACCATTGCTGACCCCGCCAAAAATGGTCGCCCGGTAAAAATCTGCCTTGAGGTCAACGACCAAGGCGTGAAGGACACATTCCTCTCAACGCTTAAAAAAGCAGATGCTCGCCGCGACGCCCGCAGCGCATAAGGCATTTGAAACTTGGTGGCCCCGGAATAAGTCCGGGGCGGCTATCAAGACTTTGTCTATTTCACAAACAGACTTGAATAAGCGCCCAGCGCCTGCGCGCCGCCTGTGTGCAAAAACACAACGCTCTCGTCGTTTGTGTATCGCCTTGCTTTGATATCAGCAACAAGCCCAGCAAAGGCTTTGCCGGTATAGACGGGATCGAGCAATATGCCCTCTTGCTCGGCCATCAATTTGATCGCCGCGTTGCCATCATCATTTGGAATGCCATAGGACGGACCGCCAACACCCGTTCGGATGCTCAACATATTCCGGTCAAATTTGGGGGCCAAACCAAGGAGAGCGAGCGTTTCTTCAGCAATCTTCCCGACAGTTTTTCCAATTTGAAATGGCTCACCCTCATTCTCCACGCCGATAATCGGAAATGGCCGGCCTGAAGCAACAGCGCCAGCGATTAGTCCGGCATGGGTACCACCGCTTGAGGTGCAATGATATAGCGCTGAAGGCGAGACATCCATCTCATCCAATTGCGTGAGCATTTCGCCAAACGCAGCCACATAGCCCAATGCGCCGATGGCATTTGAACCACCCAAAGGAATGAAATATGGCGATTTGCCGTCAGCCTTTGCATCGTCAACCATCTGCGCGCAAACCACATCGCGATCCGCCTTGGCATCAAAAACGAAGACCTTTGCACCCAAAACATGATCCAGTGTGACATTGCCTGCGGACCGATATGCTGGCTCCTGCCAGTCCACCTTGTCGATCAAAGCAAGCCGACATTCTAGCCCCAGCCGCGCTGCTGCAGCAGCAGTTTGCCGACAATGGTTAGATTGCATCCCGCCCGTGGTGATCACACAATCAGCGCCCTTGGCGATGGCGTCGGCCATCAAAAACTCCAGCTTGCGAGTTTTGTTGCCGCCACCAGCAAGCCCGGTGCAATCATCGCGTTTGATAAAGATTTTCGGCCCACCAAGAGCGGTGCTGATCCGCTCTAAATGATGCAGCGGCGTTGGAAGATGCGCCAGACTTTTGCACGCAAAAGGCGCAAGCAAGCTTTCAAACTTTGTCATAACGCATCCCCTCTTTCTTATTTCAAGCCAGCGACAAACGCTTCCAAACGATCACAAGCCCGTCCAATATCTTCCAGCGACACGGCATATGAAATGCGGAAATGTGGCGACACACCATATGCGCCGCCATGCACGGTGGCCACATCCTGCTCTTCCAAAAGCGCCATCACCACATCCTCATCATTATTGAGTTTGCGCCCGCCTTTTGTGACCTTGCCAATAAGGTCCGCACAAGATGGATAGACATAGAAAGCACCATCCGGCGTCAAACAGTCTAGTCCCTCAATTTCATTTAGTCGTGACACCAGATAATCCCGGCGTTCAACAAACGCAGCGCGCCAATCATCCAAAAATGTCTGTTCGCCATTTAGCGCTTCGACCGCCGCCCATTGGGCAATCGAACAAGGGTTGGATGTTGACTGGCCTTGCAGCTTTCGCATCGCCTTGATCAACCAATCCGGCCCTGTGCAATAACCAATGCGCCACCCGGTCATCGAATAGGCTTTCGACACACCATTCATGGTCAGCGTGCGATCCGCAAGATCAGGTGCAATCTGCGCCATTGTGAAAAACCTCTGCCCATAAGTCAGATGTTCGTAAATATCATCCATCAGGATGTGAACCTGTGGATGGCCACGCAACACCTCGGCCAGTGCTTCCAGCTCTTCTTTAGAAAAAACCGCGCCAGATGGATTGCCCGGCGAGTTGATCAACAACCATTTGGTGTTGGGCGTAATTGCCGCCGCCAATTCGTCTGCCGTGATCTTGAAGCCGCTGGCGGCACTTGTTTCCATGATCACCGGCGTTGCGCCAGTGAGATTGACCATTTCTGGGTATGAAACCCAAAACGGTGCGGGAATAAGTGCTTCATCGCCCGGGTTCAACGTTGCCACCAGCGCGTTGAAAATGATCTGTTTGCCGCCGGTTGCCACAAAACAACTTGATGGCGCAACGTCCAAATCATTCTCGCGCTTAAACTTGTCAGCAATCGCTTGTTTAAGCTCAGGAATACCATCAACCGCCGTATATTTCGTCTTACCTGCGTCCAGCGCCCGCTTTGCGGCGTCTTTGATATTATCCGGTGTGTCAAAGTCAGGTTCGCCTGCACTCATGGGGATAATGTCGACACCCGCCGCACGCTTTTCCAAAGCGATGGCAGAGATGC
Organism: Maritalea porphyrae; assembly: GCF_030159895.1. GTDB lineage: Bacteria > Pseudomonadota > Alphaproteobacteria > Rhizobiales > Devosiaceae > Maritalea > Maritalea porphyrae. Next base: position 320,175 of record NZ_BSNI01000001.1, on the reverse strand, counting down.
TCATGCTGGCAGAAGGTTTCACGCGCTGCAGCGCATCCGAAATCATAGTCATGTTGAAAGTTTCTTTGGTTGGGTCCTATCAGAAGCGATCAAAACAAGTTCGCCACCATTTGGCAAGCCGCAATTGGCATTAATCCTTTGCCACAAACTTGCCGCACAATTGAACGCAAATCTCCTAAGTTTGATCCAACTCTGACCGCAACTACGTATCATCTTGGCAACAACAAAAATGACGTGAAAAAGCAAGGATGAAGCAATGAATCGGTTCAAAAAGCAAAATGCACGCTTAGCCAAAATCACAGGGGCACTCGCTGCTCTGTTTGCTCTTCTGCTTGTCGTCAGCCCAGCCTTCGCAGCCAACGCACATCAATCCAACACATTGGCATTTGGCGTAATTTTGCCAGCGCTCGGCCTTTGCTCTGCCATCATCTTTGGCGTATGGCGCCAAATGGCGCAGACCAAACGCCAAGCGGTACCAGTGCGAAACTCAAAGCGTTCGCGCTAACAATATTCAATACGACCTCCATTCGCCCCCCGCTTTCTAAGCGAAGTCCATAGCGACAAATTGGAAAGCACCCCCCAAAAACTAAACTTGACCGATGCCTTACCCGCATCGGTCTTTTTTTTGTGTCGATTTTCAATCCTTTCCAACCTTACGGTTTTTTCATTCCGCGGAAAACTTCACGCAATGCTGGGTGCCCTATCTTCAATCTCGATCAGACGCCAAACATCAAGCGCCCACAACAGAACCGGGCAAAGGAAGAAGACAAAATGAAGAAGCTCTCAACACTCGCACTTGCAGCAACGCTAGTTGGTACAATGTCAATCAGCGCGTTCGCCCCGGCAGCTTTTGCGCAAGACAATTCAAACCAGTCGCCAAAAGCTGAACAAAAGCAAGAGCGCAAAGGCAAAGGTCAATTCCGCGCTGTTCGCGGCGGCCACGGTTTCCTTGGTGCCATTTGCTCAGAGGAAGGCGCTGATCGCCTAGACAAAATGCTCGAAATCATGGCGATCCGCATCGATCTAACTGACGAGCAACGCCCAGCATTTGACGATTTGAAAACTGCCGCACTTACAGCACAAACTGAGTTCGCTGAAAGCTGCGCCCCGCTGAAAGAAGACAAGCCTGAAGGCGCGGCTGAAAAACTGGCTCATCGCACGGCTATGATGGAGTTGCAGCTTGAAAGCATGAACACCGTGCTACCAGCATTTGAGACGTTTTACGAAACGCTAAGCGACGAACAAAAGAGCCAAATAAACAAAGCCGGTGGCAAAAAAGGACCACGTGGCGAACACGGCAAGGGCAAGCAAGGTAAAGGTCCACGCGGCCAACAAAACCAAGGTACGCCCGCCCCTTCAAATGGCTAGATTCAACTAGCCACAAGGTTTGGCGGCATGCCCTCGCTGCCAAACCTTTTCCCTTTCAAGTTTGTTCCCCCAAAGAAGCACCAATTGGCCTCCCAACCAATTGGTGTTTTTTGACTTGCCGATCAAACAATCCCGCGCTACCAATGTTGGTACAACCAATTTCTGGGAACATTCGATCATGACATTGCCACTAGATACCGAGGCGGTTCGCGCCAACTTTCCTGCGTTCAAACAAGCCAACCTTCAGGGCTGGGGATTCTTTGAAAATGCTGGCGGCGCCTACATGGCAAAGCAAGTCATCGAGCACTATAATCACTATTACACCTCCCATAAGCTGCAGCCCTATGGTGCCTACCCTGCTTCTCAAGAAGCTGGCAAGGAGATGGATTTAGCGCATGAACGTTTGGCCAAAGCGCTAAATTGTTCAGTGGACGCCATCCACATTGGCCCTTCAACCACGGCCAACACCTACACACTTGGCAAAGCTTTAGAGGAAATGCTCTCAGCAGGTGATGCAATTATCGTCACCAACCAGTGTCACGAAGCAAATACAGGTGCGTTCCGCAAGCTTGCAAAAATCGGCGTGGAAGTGCGCGAATGGCAGGTCAACACCCAAACGGCTGAACTCGACTTGGATGAGTTGGCCAACTTGCTAGATGACAAAGTGAAACTGGTGGCTTTTCCACATTGCTCCAACATTGTCGGGCACATCAATCCAGTGAAGAAGATCTGCGAAATCGCGCATTCCGTGGGCGCGATCACAGTTGTCGACGGGGTTGCATATGCGCCGCACTCCTTGCCTGACATCACCGATTTAGGTGTCGATATCTATTTGTTCTCAACCTACAAAACATATGGCCCACACCAAGGGGTGATGGTGGTTGACCCAGACCTAGCGTGGAAATTGCCAAACCAAGGACACTTCTTCAATAAAGACATTTTGCGAAAGCGTTTGGTCCCTGCAGGGCCAGACCATGCGCAAATCGCGGCTTGCAACGGCATTGTCGACTATTTCGATGAGTTGGCCAAAATTGCAGGTACGCAGGGTGCGTCCGACCCTTATCGGGCCACCTCCCTAATTATGCGCGAGCAAGAAACCGCGCTTATCGAGCCATTGCTTGCATATCTTCGTGGCCGCAACGATGTCCGCATCATTGGCCCGTCAACGGCTGAAGATCGTGTACCAACCATTGCCATCCATTGCCAAAAGCCTGGCCAGGAATTGGCGGAAGAATTGGCAAAACACAAGATCATGGCAGCGGGCGGGCATTTCTATGCTTACCGCCTAATCGACGCCCTTGATCTTGGTATTGACCATGGCGTTTTGCGCATGTCATTTGTGCATTACACCAGCCAAAGTGAAATCGAGCAGTTGATCAACGCCCTCGATAAGGTCCTATAGTATTTATCTGGCATCGCCTCATTTGGGCGAAATGCCCATTTGATGTGAAAGTTGTCGCTTATGACACGCGCCACCGCCACTGCCCTATTGATCGTTGCCACCATTATTTGGGGCTCGGCCTTCATCGCCCAAAAATCGGCCATGGGGGCAATGGAGCCGTTCACGTTCCTCGCCGCGCGCTATCTACTTGGTGGACTATTGATCTTGCCGCTCGCGATTTGGGAAAGCCGTCGGGTCAATAAACCAATCAGCAAAAAGGGCTGGACCTATATTGGCGTTTTGGTATTCGCGTTCTTTTTCGGATCGTGGTTGCAGCAAATTGGTTTGCTGACCGCATCGGTCACCAACACCGGATTCTTAACCGGTTTCTACGTGTTCTTTGTGCCTGTGTTCATGGTTCTGTTCGCAAAAGCAAAACTGCACAATCTAATTTGGGTTGCTGCCGCTCTCGCGTTTTCCGGCCTATTCCTTCTAAGCGGCGGCAAAATCGAAAACTTTGTTGAAGGCGACTACTACGTTTTAGGCAGTTCGTTCTTCTGGGCGCTATATGTGTTCTTTTTGGGCACCACTGCCAAAGAAACCCAGCGCCCGATTACCGTTTCAGCCTGCATCTTTTTGATCGGCGGCAGCATTTGCGCAGCTGGCGCGTTTGGCACCGAATCCGTAACTGTTTCAGCACTGCAAGTTGGATGGGTTGAAATTCTCTATACTGGCGTTCTATCAACGGCCATTGGCTTCACCCTGCACACCATCAGCCAGCAACATGTGCCAACAGCAAATGCGGCGCTTATTCTTTCAATGGAAAGCTTATTCGCCGCCATTGGCGCGGCCCTCATTCTGGGCGAACGCCTAACGCTAAACGGCTATTTGGGGATTGTGCTGATCTTTTCAGCCATTGTGTTGGCAGAAGCGGGCCCTGTGTTCTTTGAAAAGGCCCGTCGCCGAAAATCAATGGTGGGCTAAGCTATTTGCTGGCCACGCGATCAAGCATCACTTCTTCGCACAAAAACAACAAACAAGCTTTCACTGAAAGTTTGTTGCCGCCCAATTGTTTGACGGTGCCGTTGACCTTGTGACCTTGGAAGTGAATAGTGCCGCGCCACTTATTCAGGCCGCGCATTGGAATTTCTTCGAACAAATAGGTGCCCAACAATTTCTTGTTGTCATTATTGACGAATTTTGGATCAATCCACGCGACTTTGGCGCACAAATCGGTGCCTTTTTTGCCGCAATAGCTGATCTCATAGCGCGATTCTTTGTTGCCCGGGGTCCACATACCCTCAGGGTTCAACATCTCGGCCATAGCCGGTGCGCTCATTGACAACATTAGTGCAACTGCACCACCAATTTTGGCAAACTTGTTCATTTTATCTCCAAACAAAACAATTGCCGCCCGCATCTATCTGCTAACCACACAGTGTGGCGTCAATGTGAACATGAGCGCAATCAAACCCATTATTATACCCAAACGTGATCCACCAAATACCTATTTAATGGCGACATTTTTTCACAAATGCCAACTATCAGATTGGCAGCATCATCAAGGTTTTCAAGTGCCTTGGGGTAAGGAGCATTACCGCTTTTCACGACAAGCGCCTTTTGCCTCAACCAATCAGCATAATCAGCATCTTTATCATAGCCACGGGGCACGCGCGCTAAAGCAGGCGGATCAAGTTTGACACCGTGCTGGCAAACCGCCTCTACAGCCCCTGAAACGGCATTACCCTCATCAGACACAATTTGCTGCCGCATGCGATCAAGTTGCTCCTTATCGAGCGCCCAATGTCCCGCGCCATATCCATAACTATCTGCGTTAAATACGATGTGCGTCGCCGGTGACTTGTTCGGGTGGCCGCCAGTCCAAAATATCAGATGTACATGGGTGTGATAGGGCGTTTTGTCTTTGGAGAAACGCGTATCGCGATAAATGCGCCTGAGCGATCCATTTATCTTCGGCTCCGCCCGCAATGGCGGATTAAGCTGAGAAACGGCACCGTCCACAGTCCCGATAAGCTCCAAGCAAGGTCTAACCACTTCATTCTGAAAGCGCGGCTTGTTGGCTTCGAACCATGCGCGATCATTGTTTTCATTGAGTTCGCGTAAAAACGCGCGAAATTCTTCACCGATCATTTTGCTCTCCTTGCGCCCAAGTGCAATCAGTTTGCACTTTCTTATTTGCATGTCGATTGGCAACTCACGCGTTCGACAGCTAAACCTAGTATGCACATAACTAAAGATTTCATCTCACCGACATCAAACTGTCAAAAAACCAAATTAGGTTTGTAACTGTTCAAAACGCATGCCCCGCGAATTGGACGAAGCAGCATGCATAGCTGCGCACTACTGACGTGTCCCCCACCCCAACGAGACACGCGATGGCCGCTACGTCAGCGGCCATTTTTTTGTGCCCTTAAGCCACGATTATCGAACGAAACTGGGGGAATTTGTTCAATTCGACGCCGCACCGCTTCAATTTGCGTCGAGTTCACGCCTACAATGCACGCCAAGCTAATCGATTCCACAAAGGGCCCGGGCAATGGCAAAGCTTTATTTCTCCTATGCAGCGATGAATGCGGGCAAATCGACAATTCTTTTGCAGGCCGCCCACAACTACCAAGAACGCGGCATGCATGTGCGGCTCTACACATCATCCCTTTATGTGGAAGATGGCGTTGGCAAAATCACGTCGCGCATTGGACTGGACGTTGAAGCCAACCTCTATGACCGCGAACTGGACCTGTTGGCCGATGTCGAAGTTGCCAACAAAGAAAAGCGCATCAATTGTATTTTTGTGGATGAAGCACAGTTTTTGACAAGCGCTCAGGTTTGGCAATTGGCGCGCGTCGCGGATCGTTTGGGCATTCCGGTAATGTGCTTCGGCCTACGAACAGATTTTCAAGGCAAACTGTTTGAAGGCTCGGCTGAACTGCTGGCCATTGCCGATATTCTGCGCGAGATCCGCACCATCTGTGAGTGTGGATCCAAGGCCTCAATGGTTGTTCGCCTGGACGAGAATGGCGACGTCATCCGCGAAGGCGAACAGGTTAGCATTGGCAAAGAGGTCTATGTTTCCCTTTGCCGGCGCCATTGGGAAGAGCGCATGAATCCAACCAGCGTTGTGAATATTGAACGCCAAACATCGCTCGATCTGGGCGATGATGATGAAGATGATCACCCAACTATTTCGGCAATAGGATAAGCAAATGAGCGAAGACGCACCCAAAGGCGAACTGACTATCCGCACTATCGCAATGCCTGGTGATACGAACCCATCAGGCGATATTTTTGGCGGCTGGGTGCTCAGTCAAATGGATATTGCAGGCGGCATCGCAGCAGCAGAACGTTCAAAATCTCGCGTTGTCACCGTCGCGGTGGAAGCCATGACCTTTATTGCCCCAGTTAAAGTGGGAGACGTGCTGTGCGTTTACACAACGATTGAGCGCGTGGGCAACACATCAATTGCCGTGTTTATGGAAGCCTGGGCGCGCCGAAACCGCTTGGATGAGCGGGAAAAAGTGACCGATGGCCGCTTTGTTTATGTGGCGCTTGATGAGACGGGCAAGGCAAAACCGGTCCAAAAATAGGCCATTCCGCACCGCCAAAATACATCTAAACATTTGTTTTTAATGAATAAGTCTCCCAGTTCATGAACATGAACTGAAACTGAACATTACCATTCAGTAACCATTCAGCAAGGTTTTGGTTAAGTGGCATCACAGAATTCGTGAAGCTCAAAACTGGGAGATCTGAAATGGACTTTCGCAAAATCACCAAAACCGTCGCATTGGCCACAATCGGCGTCATCATCACCGGCACCTCAGCATTTGCATTTGCCGCTAAGGCTCAATCAGCACTGAATGTACGCTCTGGCCCGGGCACGGGCTACAACATTGTTGACGCCTTGTATAAAGGCGAAACAGTAAATGTGAACAAATGTACCCCATCCAAAAAGTGGTGCTATGTTACTCACAAAGGCCCTGACGGCTGGGTTGCTGCCAAATATTTGAAAAAAATCGGCCACAAACCAAAGCCAAAACCAACACCAACGCCAACATATGAAGATCCAAAAGTTACATTTGGCTTCCAGTTTGGCTCAGGCGGCTCATCTTTCACCTTCGGTTTTTCAACAGATGATGGCTACACATATCCGCACAAGCCACGCAAAGCCAAAGTCTGTTTCTATAGCCAGAAGAACTATCGCGGCAGAAAAGCATGTGTGAATGCAGGTAAGTCAAACAACTTGCTACCGCCAAAATGGAATGATCGGATTTCATCAATCCAAATCATCGGCGACGCAGCGGTGAAAGTGTGTAAGCACAAGAACTTCAAAGGCATCTGCCGCACTATCGATCATGACGTTCCGCGTCTCGGCTGGCGCCTAAACAATGAAATTTCGTCTTATAAGTCATACCGCTACTAGGACGATCCTGACCTTACAGCATTGATGCTGTCCTCCAACTGCCCCGGCCAAAAGCTGGGGCAGATTTTTATTGGATGCGTTTGGTGCATCGACCGATCAACACTCACGCAACACGTTTTGCTTGCACCTTGTTCAATGTTGCGTCCACAAACAATCTCCCAGAACCCGTGCGGCCAAGCTCGGTTGATACGCCATATGCATCATCAATATCTGAGCTGCCAAGCACCAACTCTGGCGAGCCATCCGCTCTGATTTGACCATCTTTGATCAGCACCAAACGGTCGCAAAATTGAGCTGCCAAATTGAGATCATGCAGGGCTGCAAGTCCCACCAGCCCATTTGATGTGATCGCTTTTCGGATCTGGCTCATAATTTGCAATTGATGGCGAAGGTCGAGCGCGCTTGTAGGTTCATCAAACAAAATTATGTCAGGTTCGCGCACCAAGGTTTGCGCCACCGCAACCATTTGCGCCTGACCGCCGCTTAGAAACGCGATATTGCGCCCCGCAATATGTTCCAAACCGAGGGTGTGCAAAATGCTCGCCACTCGATCCAACTGTGCTTGGTTTACGCGCCAACCACCACTTTGCTTCAGTGCGAGCAACACCGATTCAAAAACCGTTAAAACCGCATTGCAGCCATAAGCTTGGGGCATATAGGCCACATGTTTCGCCCGCTGAGCGCGCGACATATTGAACGTTGACTTACCATTGATCAAAATGTCTCCGCTCATGGGCTTTATGACCCCAGCGATAGATTTGAACAAGGTGGACTTTCCCGCCGCATTAGGACCAATCACCCCAACAAGTTCACCTGATTGCAAATTCTCAATCGTCACATCGGTCAAGATTTTTGTACCGGAATAGCCGGCATGTAATCCGTCAATTAGCAAACTCATCTTAGTCGCTCCTTACGTGTGTTGAGAATGAGAATGATGAAAATTGGCACGCCGATTAGCGCGGTGATGATGCCAATTGGGTAAATCACGCCAGGCGTGATCATTTTTGAGACCACCGAGGTTAGCGACATCACCAACGCGCCAACCAATGCTGAAAGTGGAAAGAAATAGCGTTGATCTTCTCCCACAATCATCCGTGCAATATGTGGCCCCACAAGACCGACAAATCCAACCGTGCCAACAAAGGCCACGGCCGTCGCGGCGAGCAACGAAATGATGATGAGCATTTCAATACGAATGCGCTCCACATCAACACCAAAGCTAATCGCTGCTTCCTCACCCATCCGCAAGGCGGTGAGCTGCCAGCTGCGCCAAAAGCAGATGGGCAAAATCACCACAAGCAATAAGCCACCCAATCCAATCTTTTCCCAGCTCGCGCGCGACAAAGACCCCATCATCCAAAACACAATGCGGGCCAACTCATCTTCTGAGGCCATATATTGCATGATCGCCAGCGCCGCATTGAACGTGAAAAAGATCGCGATGCCGAACAGGATCATCGTTTCCGCACCAATGCCTTTAAGGCGCGACGCAAAAAGCACCAACCCACAGGTCGCTAAAGCAAAAACAAACGCATTCATGGTGACAAGCAAATGCCCGACACCGGGCACCAGGCTCCAGCCTGTAACAATCGCGAGCGCGGCACCAAAACTGGCAGCTGATGAAACGCCTAGGGTAAATGGTTCGGCCAAAGGGTTATTCAAAATTGTTTGCATTTGAGCCCCAGCAATCGCCAAAATTGCACCAACAAGAATGGCGGTAACCGCAACGGGCAAACGAAAATCCCAAACAATCACTTCTAGCTTGATGCCATGAGCATTTTTATCAAGCAGTGTTTCAAATACTGTTGATAATGGAAAATTCCCCGGCCCATTCGACACGTCGATAATAAAGCTCAAAAGCAGCAAAAGCCCCACGATAGACAGGCCAAGCCAACGCTTCCTAACGTCCCGCACATAATCATCCATGGGCGCCGAATTCTGCGCTATATCCATTGATCTATTCCTTAAAGAAAAGGCCGCCCATCTTTACGATGGACGGCGATTGGAACTATTTGAGCGTTGCCCAGAACAAACCTGAATTGTCGATAGGCAAGAACCGGTCATGCAACTCATCAAACGTCGCATGAGGGTCCAAATCCGCGAACAAATCTGGATGCATCCACTTTGCAAAAGCCTGCATGGCAACAAAGTGATAAGGGCTATTGTAGAACTGATGATAGATTGAGTGGAAGCGGCCATTCTTTACCGCTGACAATGCACCCCAGCCTTTGCGGCCCGCCAAATTTGCCAGCCGTTGTTGGGTTTCCGCCTCGCCGGCTTCATATCCAAATAGAACCGCTGCGGTATCTGGCTTTGCCTCTGACCAATTGGCACCTGTGCCAATAATTACGTCTGGATCATCAACAAAAATCGATTCTGGATTTACCTTGCCGCCAAACCCAGGGAACTTGCGTGTGCCCCAGTTGATGCCACCAGCCAGGTCCACCAAGCGCCCCAAATTTGCACTACCAAATGTGCCGCAACATTTGTCTGGATTGTATCCAGCCGCCCGTTCAATAAACACAACCGGCTTGTCTTCGTCTTTTAATGTTTCGGTGCGCGCGTAGATCAACGACATGTTTTTCACATAGAAATCGACAAACTCATCAGCGCGATCTCGCTTGTCAAAAATCCGGCCCAACATTTGCAGGCTTGGCACTGTATTCTGGGTTGGTCTTTGCCTGAAATCGACAAACACCACGGGTATTCCGGCTTTTTCCAGCTTGGCAATGATGCCGCTTTCCTGCGCCTTCATCAGATTGCCCAAATTCAAAATGAGCAATTGCGTATCAAGCCCAATTACCGTTTCAAGGCTATATTCGCCTGAATACGGACTGCCAAGATTTTGGATGTCGTAAGCTTTTGGAAACTTCTGCGCATATTTACGAAACGCGTCCGGGTCATATTTGATCAGATCGTCTTTCCAACCAACAACGCGTTCAAACGGATTCTCCTTGTCTAAAAGCGCAAGTGAGTAGATCATCCGCCCCTCACCCAAAACGATCCGCTTGGGGTCTTTTTCAACCTGAACCGAACGGCCCGCAATATCAGTTACCGTTATTGTTTCAGCGATCGAGGGAACGGCAGACACAAACAAACAAGCCGCCGAAGCGACCGCGCCAAGCACTAGTGATTTAATGGACATTTTTATTCTTTCTGCAAATTAGAATGTGTTTTCAGATTTGCGACCAACGGCATGTAAGTTAATATGATTATAAAAGTCAAGTTATCAAATTGCTCAGATCGAATTTCCACAGGTGAATGAACATCGCCCTATTTCCGCCGCCTTAATGGTCTTTGCTTCGCACATACTTGATCAAGATTGTTGAGGCGCTGGCCATGAACCCACTCTCCATTATCTCTGCCGCCATTATTGCATTGGGCATGACCGCTGGCGGTTGGTTGCTTGGCCAATCGCTTGAGAACAGCCGCAAACCAATCCGCACCGTCACGGTAAAAGGCTTGGCCGAGCAAAATGTGAAAGCTGATTTGGGGTTCTGGCCGATCCGCTTTATTGCCACCGGACCAACATTGGAGGCTGCACGTTCCAACCTTGAGATTTCGGAGAACGCCGTGCGCAAATTCTTGGCGGAGCGCGGGTTCAAGAACACCGAAATCGAAGTGCAAAACTTACGCGTTGAAGATCGCTATGCAGGCTACAACGGTGGCAATTATCCAGCCGATGTACGCTTCAATTTGAACGAAGATATGCTCGTGACAACTGACCAAGTTGACGCCCTCGCCGCCGCCTCGCGCGATATCGGCGAATTGCTAAAAGCAGGCGTTGTGTTTTCATCAGACAGTTGGTCTGGCGGCCCAAGCTTTGTCTTTACTGGGATTGCGGATTTGAAATCTGAAATGCTGACCGAAGCCACGGGCCGCGCCCGAGAAGCGGCGCAGCAGTTTGCGGAGCAATCCCAATCAAAAGTGGGCAACATCCAAACCGCCAACCAAGGCGTGTTCCAAATCTTGCCCGCTGTGGACATTCCAAATGATCGTCCGGACAAGCAGATCGATAAAAAGGTGCGCGTTGTGTCCACCATCACCTACTTTTTGGTCGACTAGGAAAAGCCCCAAAGCCTATTCTGCGCTTATATAATCGCGCCAACTATGCTGCGGAGCGAAACCCAATAGCTTCTTTGCTTTGGCATTCGAATAAAAGGTCTCGTGCGTCCCCATTTGCGCTTTTTGCGGCACGCCTTGATAAAACTCATCAATCAATTCTTGCGTGGTGGGCGCAACCGAATGATCGTCGTTTGAGACATTAAAAAGCTCAAAACCCAAGCCATCCGTTTGCAAGCAGCGTTCGACCATTTGCCCCAAATCGCGCGCATCAATATAAGCAAAAATGTTGCGTCGCCGGATGGACGCGTCTGCCAAATAGGCTGGGAAGTTTTCTTCATATTCATGCGGCTCGATCACATTGTTGATCCGCAAGCCATAAATGTCGGCGCCACTGCGCCGCTGAAAGCTTCGGGCGGTGACTTCATTCGCAACTTTTGACATCGCATAGCTATCTTCTGGGACAACCGGATGATCTTCGTCCACCGGAATGTATTCAGGCTTGCGTTCGCCATCGGCAAAGCAAACGCCATAAGTTGTTTCGGAAGAAGCGAAAATGACCTTGCGCACACCTGCTTTAAGAGCTGCATCAATCACATTGTAAGTGCCGATTGTATTGACCCGGTAGCACTCATTATCAGAGGTCAAAAGCAGGCGCGGTACCGCTGCAAAATGCACAACTGCATCGAATTTCGGCACACCTGTGCCGGGTTCCAACTCGTCAAACCCTGCATAAGAGAACATGACATCATAGACTTGCCCCGCATCTGTTATGTCCGCAATCCGATTGTCGACCCCCGGCATATCAAGCGGCACTCGATCGACATTGAGCACACGGTGCCCCCTATCTAACAAATAGGCCACCGCGTGTTTTCCCGCCTTACCTGATCCGCCAGTGAACAAAATCCGCATCGAAGTCTCTCCATTTGCTGTGAGTTAAATGGTATTTTATTTGCCCCACAAAATAAACAACTCTTCATGACTTATCCTCGCCTGACCAACTCCAACCCCTTGTGGACAACGACGCAATCAAACCGCATTATCTTTCTCAATCAGCTTATCTAACGAACAAAACAGGATGGCGAACATGAGCAATGTCCAAGGCGGTTGCCTTTGCGGTGATGTGCGGTTTGAGACAACCAGCAGTCCAGATAGTGTGGGCATTTGCCATTGCTTAGATTGCCGAAAGCATCATGGCGCTCTGTTCTATGCGGCTGCCATTTTCAAACATGACGATGTCAAAATCACAGGCGAAACAAATCACTATAAGGGCCGACATTTTTGCCCCAATTGCGGATCGTCGGTTTTTGCAAAAACGGGCGACGAAACTGAGGTTCACTTGGGCGCATTCGACCAGCCCAACCAATTCGTTCCAACATACGAGCTGTGGTGCGCACGGCGCGAAGAATGGCTACCGCCCTTTGTAACAACAAAACAATTCGAAAAAGAACCCAAAGACAAAGGTTAACAAAAACTTGCCAAAATGTCGCACCCATGCAAGATTTTGCATGGCTGTATTGGGGCGACAGCGAGTTTGAGGAGAAACGCCCTTTTTCGAGTGGGGAACAAAATGGAAGAAATTACTGCAAATGTAAGCTGGTTGGCAATTATTGTCGGCACAGTGCTGGCGTTCATCTTGGGATGGCTATGGTATTCGGAACGTATGTTCGGCGTAAAATGGGCGCAAGGTATAGGCGCAGAACTTGGAAGCGCGTCGTCGATGCCGATGGGAGCGATGGCAACCCAATTCCTTGGATTATTTGGACTAGCTTGGATCGTTGCAATTACCGCGCGGACGAACAGTCTTTTGACCATGATTCTGATCACCGTTGCTTTTGTGCTGCTGCAATATGCGGGCAATTCATTTGCGAGCAAATCCATGTACGCAAAAATCACGGAAGGCGGATACGTGGTCGCAAGCGTGGTGATTATGATCGCTGTGCAAATGGTGCTTTAAGCACGTTGCGAATTAGCGGAGAGACGGGGCCCTGTCGCACAGCGCGGCAGGGCTTTTTTGTGGCAAATCAATCCATTTGTTCTCTTTACGTTCACAGCAATAGTGCCTATATTGATCGCCAATGCTCCTTAAAGACTTAGACGCGCAGGATTCCCCATCATGAGTGGCGACAAAAAACAACCTGAACGCCCCGGCAAAGCAGACTTCTCGATAGATGATTTCATCACCGAGATTGAAAAGGCTGAGGACATTGAAGCGTCTAAACCGCTGCCCCAACAACGCTTGCGCAATGCGCGCGCGTTAGACCGCGCAGAAGCAGCCGAAGCCAAGCGCAGGACCACCAAAACATCAAACCCCGACACTGTCACCGGCATGTCAAAGAAGTCGCCGAAATCAAAAGCAAACGCGGTTGAGCGCCCCGAAAACCTGGATGGTTTCGCTGAAGCACCACAAGCCGGATTCATGGCGCCGGGCAAGCCAATCGAGGCGAAGTCGGGCGTTTCAGAAACAGTAAAAGCGCTTGAAAACCTCATTCAATATGGCCGCGAAGAAGTTGAGGGCGTTGAAGCGTGGAAACCGCACCGCCCTTCTCGCCCGCCAAAACTTGAAGGCGGCATCAAATTTGAATTAGCGACAGATTTTGAACCCCAGGGCGATCAGCCAACCGCCATTGCCGAATTGCAAGAAGGCATTGAAAACGGTGAAACCGACCAAGTGCTGCTGGGCGTAACTGGTTCAGGCAAAACGTTTACCGTTGCCTCGCTGATTAACAACACGCAGCGCCCCGCACTCATTCTGGCCCCAAACAAGACATTGGCGGCCCAGCTTTATGGCGAGTTCAAAAGCTTCTTCCCTAACAATGCGGTAGAATACTTCGTATCGTTTTACGACTATTACCAGCCCGAAGCCTATGTGCCGCGCACCGATACGTTCATTGAAAAAGAATCTACGATCAATGATCAAATTGACCGCATGCGCCACTCCGCAACTCGCGCCGTGCTCGAGCGCGACGATGTGATCATCGTGGCTTCTGTCTCGTGCATTTATGGTATCGGGTCGGTGGAAGGCTACACCTCAATGATCGTGGACCTGAAAGAAGGTCAAAAGATCGATCAGCGCGAATTGCTCGCGCAACTGGTGGCACTGCAATATAAACGCAACGAAGCAAGCTTTGTGCGTGGCACCTTCCGCGTGCGTGGCGACACAATCGAAATATTCCCCGCTCACTATGACAGCGCAGCTTGGCGCGTTTCCCTGTGGGGCGATGAAATCGAATCTATCGTTGAATTTGATCCACTAACCGGCCACAAAGCGGCGAACTTAAAATACATTCGGCTCTATGCGAATTCACACTATGTGACCCCGCGCCCGACACTCAACCAAGCGATGAAATACATCAAAAACGAGCTGCAAGGTCGCCTGCAAGAACTTAACGGCATGGGCAGGTTCTTAGAAGCGCAGCGCCTGGAACAGCGCACCTTGTTCGATTTGGAAATGATGGAGGCGACGGGTTCTTGTGCCGGTATTGAAAACTATTCGCGCTATCTCACAGGCCGACAGCCGGGTGAACCGCCCCCAACACTATTCGAATATCTGCCAGATGATGCTTTGGTTTTTGTCGATGAAAGCCACGTCACCATCGGCCAACTTGGTGCCATGTATCGCGGCGACTTTAGACGCAAAGCAACACTTGCCGAATATGGTTTCCGCTTGCCTTCCGCCATGGACAACCGTCCGTTGCGATTTGAAGAGTGGAACGCGATGCGCCCTCAATCTGTATATGTGTCAGCGACCCCCGGGCAGTGGGAAATGGACCAAACCGGCGGCGTATTTGCAGAGCAAATCATCCGCCCAACTGGCTTGATTGACCCACCTGTGGAAATTCGCCCGGCAACAAACCAAGTTGACGACGTCATCGACGAGATCAAGCAAGTTGCCATAACCGGCTACCGCACATTGGTCACCACTTTGACCAAAAAAATGGCCGAAGATCTAACCGAGTACATGCACGAACAGGGCATCAAAGTGCGCTACATGCACTCGGATACCGACACGATTGAGCGGATCGAAATCATCCGCGATTTGCGGCTTGGCGCATTTGACGTGCTTGTGGGCATCAACTTGCTGCGTGAAGGTTTGGACATCCCCGAATGTGGATTGGTCGCAATTTTGGATGCGGACAAAGAGGGCTTTTTGCGCTCTGAAACCTCTCTTATCCAAACCATTGGCCGCGCCGCGCGGAATGCTGAGGGTCGCGTGATCCTCTATGCCGACAAAGTGACAGGCTCGATGGAGCGCGCGATTGGCGAAACAAACCGACGCCGCGAGAAACAAGAGCAGTACAACCTTGAGCACGGCATCACCCCGCAATCGATCAAATCCGATATCAAAAACATCATGGATTCGGTTTACGAAGGTGATCGCGTCACCGTTGGAACCGGCGGCAAGTTCGCTAAAGGCGATGTGCATGTAGGCGACAACCTCGCCGCGACCATCAAAGACCTGGAGGCCAAAATGCGTGACGCTGCCACCAACCTCGAGTTTGAGGAAGCGGCGCGTCTAAGGGACGAAGTGAAACGGCTCAAGGATATGGAACTGGATATTATTGATTAGCGGCGTGCGCATTAAAACCAGCCACCCAAAAGCTTCAGTTCCTCAGATCATGATGGCAAAAAATGTATGACCCGAAGGGCAACAGCAAGGACAAATCAGTCCAAGCTGTTCAGTTTGTTGAGGCGGAGCCGCCCGAACATCTGCGCGGAATCGTACATCGCTTTTTGGCGCTAAAGACCAATGGTTCTTTGCCTGAGGACTATAGGTTTCACGCCCTGCCCGACGCCTGCGCCTATTTGGTTTTTGACCAACTGTCACCCACCATCGCTGGGGCGACAAAACTGCGCGCTGAATCTGAAGAGTTCAACCTTGGCAAAGAGTTTCATTTTGTAAACATTCGCTTCATGCCGGGCGTCTGGCAAGAAGATCGCGAACCGCTGAGATATGGATTGCTCAACCAACCTTATAAAGGTGCATTGCCAATTAACGATACGGCACAGAAGCTGGTCGGCTGTCCCTTTGAAAAGCAACAATCCACTCTAATTAGCTTTGTCCAAACTCTGGTTGAAGACAACATTGTTGCGCCCAACCCGACCACCGAAAAAATCTTCCAGAACCTGGACGAGATCACGTCAGTTGCTGATATGGCAGAGGCAACCAACATTTCTGCGCGTCAACTACAACGCATTCTAAAAAAATCGACAGGCTTCACGCCCCATGACTTTTTGAAAATCTTGCGCCTACAACAATCACTAAATGGCGCCGATACTTGGTCTTACGCTGACCAATCTCATTTCATCCACTCTTTTCGCAAAGCAACAGGTTATACGCCGGGAAAATTTGCCAAAAAGTTTGATGTCTGAAATCTACAATACGCTCATCATTTCGCTTGCTAGTTCTTGGTCATAAATTCAATTGTTGGAGACAATTATGACCAAAATGAACGCTGTAGGCTGGTTCGACATCTATGTAAATAACCTCGATCGTGCGACTGCTTTTTACGAGACCGTCTTCGCCACCAAACTGGATCCAATGGGCGACCCTACTGGCGAAACTCAAATGATGGCGTTCACCGCCGACATGTCCGCCTATGGCGCAGCGGGAGCACTAACGAAATCTGACCATGCCAAACCGGGCGTTGGGGGTACAACTATTTATTTCATGTCAAAAGACTGCGCCATCGAACAGGCGCGTGTTGAAGAAGCAGGCGGTCAAATCATCCGCCCCAAATTCTCCATCGGCGAATTTGGATGGGTCACCCTTTGCCAAGATACCGAAGGCAATGTTTTTGGGCTGAACTCAATGGAATAAAGCCCCAATCATTTGGCGGCGCACTTGAACTCCTCGTGCGTCGTCAAACTCGCAATTTCCAAAGCACCAAGCGAAATACTTTCGAAACCCTGTTACCAAAGAAGCTCCGCCACACAGAATTCACACTGTTCAGTGGCAAAAAAATCGTGTGTATTACGCCCAAAAAGTGAGGAAAATTCATGCGTAAAGTAATTGCAGTCCCTTTTTTGGCTCTTGCCCTAACATCGCCCGCAGCGGCACAACAATTTGGCAGCGGCGACTGGGCTGCAAGCAGAATCGGCCAGACGTGTTATGTGTTCACTGTCCGGTCAGCACGCGACACCAGCGGTGCTCTGGTGTTCAGTTTTGAACAACAAGGGTTTAATGCGAACTTCAGCTACGAATATGCACCATGGCCGGGCGAAACGGGCGCCCCTTGGGGGCAAGACGACTATGTGGTTCTTGAAGTCGATGGCGAGGAAACCTGGCTTGGTGACGAGATGTTCCCAGTTGAAACGTCAAGCGGATACGGTGCATCTATGACCTCAGGGTTCGTGGTGGAAATGATTGGCGAAATCAGCGGCGCTTCAAATTCTGTTGGCTATTCAATGAACCTGCAAGCGCAGGGCGAAACAGTTCTATTCGGTCTGTTTTCTGTTGCCGGTTTTGAACAAAGCATGGCGCAGGCCGGTCAATGGTGCCAGTTCGATCCTAAGGCACTTCCTGAAAGCTGATTGATCGCCCAATCCAACAACATAGTGTGCGGACGCGTGCTTTAATCTGCCATCGAAAGCACCAATTCATGCGTTCGCGCCCACCAAATGTTGCAAATGTAACTACATCACAATTGATTTATATCAATTCTCAGAATCGTATCTTCTGCGCATAGTAGTCTCAAGTTGAAGAGATTGATCGCAGTTGACCTACCGATTTCCTGACTGCGGTCCTTCAATCAGCACCACCTATGGGGTGCTGTGCAATAACCTTGGCGGGCGTGCAATCATCTCATGCCTCGCAAAGCCCGTCCAAGGTTTATTGCCAACAAGTGTTCGGACAGGTGTGGGCATGTTCTCGCGATCATCCCCTATCTGATCTCTCCGCGTATGTCGCGCCTGTCCGATCCTTCTTTCCCTTATCGAATAGGTACTTGTTTCAGCGCGCTGCGTTTTGCTTCGCGTTCCTTTTGGCGTTCGCGCCACCACACAAACAACCCAGCACCCACGGTAAGCGTGGCTCCAAAAAGACTAATCATATCAATCCAGTGACCAAAGAAGATCACCGTCATAATAATCGCAGCGGGCAAAATCAGGAAGTTAAACGGCTGCAGGGCGCTGGCTGGTGCTTCTCGATAAGCCATGGTGAAAAGCGTATGTGCAACGTTGGCGGTGACAATTACCAGCGCCATCAAAAGCCAGCCATTGAGAGTCA
Organism: Maritalea porphyrae; assembly: GCF_030159895.1. Lineage (GTDB taxonomy): Bacteria > Pseudomonadota > Alphaproteobacteria > Rhizobiales > Devosiaceae > Maritalea > Maritalea porphyrae. The sequence goes on along the minus strand of NZ_BSNI01000001.1, from coordinate 301,695 downwards.
TCGGCACCATATTGAATATGCCCACAGCCGTTGAAAGAACAACGCCGACCGCCGCCATGTAGACGACAGATGTCGTGGTGCTGTCGTGACGCGAAACAAGCCTAGTCAGCACAGTGTAAAGGGCAAATGTCGTAACCGCCCCTAACTGGAACCAAACCCCAATATTCACTTCTTGAAAGCCCGGGCGAATGATGATCATTGCGCCCAAAAAACCAACGCCAATCGCCGACCAGCGGAAAATACCCACTTTTTCACCCAACAATGGCACCGCAAATAGCGTCGTAACGATAGGGAACAGCATGAAAATCGCCTGCAAATCACTGAGTGGCATAAATTGCAGTGCAGCGCTAAAGCACCAAATGTCGAGCACCAGCAAAACGCCGCGGGATATCTGCAAAAAAGGCTTCTTAGTACGGAAAGCATTGCGAATTGGCCCTTCGCGCATCACCCAAACAAGAGTAAAAACCGCAACGCCCCAAAACCGGATCATCACCACCTGAGTTGGTGGATAATCAGTCACCAACATCTTCACCGCCACATCTTGAACGGCAAAAATCATGATGGAGATTAGCGTAAGGGCGATACCCTTTGAGATATTATTCCCAGAGTTGGGCGGCGTAATGGACATGATGGAACCTGAAGGAAAAGCCCAGTGGAGAACCCAAAAGGCAAAAACGATTGGCCTCAACCGTAGCATTCAAAAACCAACTTGCCTATAAGAATTCAATGCCACCTGCCACATCATAAAAGGCTACATTTATGCCCCATATTATTGTTGAATATGCCGCCCCGCTTGCAGACCAATATGACTTTGACGCCTTGTGCAAAGAACTGGTCGCCGCCGCAATGAGCACCAGCGCGTTTGAAACACCTGAAGACATCAAAGTGCGCATGTTGCCAGCAACTCATTGGTACCAAGAAGTCGAAAATGCAACATTCGCGCACCTCACTGTGCGTCTTCTGACAGGGCGCACATTGGCGCAAAAACAAGAAGTGACAAACGCAATATTGCGCGCAACATCAGCGCGACTAACGGATGTGGGCAGCATCAGCGTTGATATTAAAGAGATCGAGCGCGACACCTATGTCAAAAGGGTGATCTGATACAAAAACCCCGGCACGATGGTCGCGCCGGGGCAAACTTTTCGTATTCGCTAATCTATTCGTCCGCGTTGTTGGACATCATGTTTTTAACAACACCAGCAACTGCCGTCAGCACACCCCCGCCGACAAGTCCGGCAATGCCGTCACCAGCAAGACCCATTCCGGCAAGAGCATCAAGACCAGGCACAGCACCGGTTAGCGCAGCGCCGCCAAGACCGCCCACAGCACCGGCAATTGTATTGCCCATCGTGCCAAGATTTGCATTTTTCAAAGCTTGTGCCACGCCGTTACCGCCAATACCGCCAGCAACGACCTGAATGAGTAGTGGAAGAATTGCTTCCATGTTTCCCCTCCTAATTTTTGTTGGACGGATCCCTCAATCCGTCGCGCAAAGCTTAGCCCGCCCGCGCACAAAACTAAAGGCAATCAAGAAAATTGTCTGACAATATATTCATTCAACAGAATAGGTGTAATACTGCTCGAACTGCGCTAATCTGTTCGCAACAGGGAGAGATTTACCATGCGCTTTATCATGTGGCTTTTGTTAGCTTTTTTGACCGCAGCACCTGCAAACGCAGAAAATTTTGGCGAAAAACGTGAATATTTCAAAGATTGGCTCGCCGCATGTCGCCCCACAACCGGCTATTGTTCTGCAATTACCTATATTAACCCAAATCCAGGTAACGGCGCTGTAGCCGACCATTGGCTGCGCATTGGGCGACACAAAGATGGCGCCAAATGGGAAATCTCGTTCACCCCAATTACGGTCGCGCCAAATAACAGCACTACCTTTTATTATTGGATCGGTGAAGACAGCTTCTGGTTCACAAAAGGTAGCGGCGCTCTAGCCTATGGTGCCATCAACGATATTTTCTTGATCGGCGAAGATGCCACGAAAATGCTGACCGCCATGCTGGCTGGCAACAAAATGACATCCAGTTTTGACGATATGTCGGGCCAACGCATCGACATCGACTTCTCCCTCTCTGGTCTAACCGCATCCCTTTTGTGGATAGATGATCAACAAGGACGCGTAGGCGATCCGCGCATCGCCGGCGACTTACCCATCGGGCTGGACCTAGCGGAACCAAAGCTGCCCATCCCGACAGAATTGCCCGCCGAAATTTTGGAAAAGCATGCAGCGAACGAAAACTGCGAAGCCCTTTCTGAACTCGTGCACGGCAGCGACTGGCAAATACATCAGGTCAATAACACAACCCTGCTCTATATGATCCCCTGCACCGCCGGTGCCTACAATTTCCTATATGCCTTTTACACCCAGTCAACTGAGTACGATAGCATCTCCAAACTACTGTTTGCCGACTACTGGGATAGCGTTGGTTGGACTGGAACCGATTTACTGGTCAATCCACATTTCGATCCGGCGACCCGCACGCTCACAAGCTTCTACAAAGGTCGTGGCCTAGGGGATTGCGGCACATCAGGTGAATGGCAATGGCAAGAATATGGGTTCAAGATGCTCAAATTCTACGCTAAGTCTGAGTGCGGTGGATATGCCGACGACATGGATTTAGAGTTCCCTCAAATTTATCCCTAAGCTGAACCGAGCAACAAATTGATAAAGACCTTAGCCCTCACCGCTTTGGCGATGATCGCCTTTGCCGCCAATTCTGTATTCACGCGCATTGCGTTGGTGGAAACAGATATCGATCCGGTAATGTTCACCTGCATTCGGTTGCTCACGGGTGCGCTGATGCTGCTTGCCATTGTCGCCTTTCACCAAAAGTCTCTAGCCTACCCAAAAGGCAGCGGTTCATTTCACGGATCTTTCGCGCTATTCGGCTACGCAATTTTCTTCTCGTTTGCCTATCTCAGCTTGGGCGCCGGCTTGGGTGCCCTGATATTGTTCGCATCCGTTCAAATCACCATGATTGTGTGGGCAATATATAAAGGCGAACGCCCTGGCCCAATTGAGGTTTTTGGCATTTTGCTGGCTTTTGGCGCATTCATCTACTTGGTTTCACCCGGCCTAGTCGCACCTGACCCATTAGGCACCGCGCTCATGATCCTTTCCGGCATTAGTTGGGGTGTTTATTCTCTTCTCGGGCGCGGCTCAAAAAATCCACTGCAAGACACTATGGGCAACTTTGTCCGCTCAGCACCGCTGATTATTGGGGCAGCTATTGGCTTGGTTCTCGTCGCCGATATGTGGCCGATTGATCCGAAAGGCATTTTATTCGCCACTTTATCGGGCGCACTTGCTTCGGGCATCGGCTATGCAATTTGGTATGCCGTGCTGCCCAAACTGGCCCGCACCAGCGCAGGCGTTGTGCAACTCACTGTTCCAGCCATTGCAACAGCTGGCGGCATTTTGTTTTTGGGCGAACAATTAAGCCTTCGGTTTGTTGTTGCCAGTGTGCTGATATTAGCCGGTGTCGCAATCGCAACAATATTCAAACGCGCACGCTAGCTCACAAAACCACGCAGCAAAAATGCGATGGCGGCAATATAGGGCAACGCCAACAAAGTGGTGCCAATTCGCGGCCACCAATGGCCAAATCGACGCCATAAAATGGTGGCCATTATCAGCCCACCGATCACTTCAAATGCGCTGACCCAATTGCCCCAATATTGCGATTGCCAATAGGAAACTGGCGAGTGAAAACGTGCATCTGTAAGTGGCCAAAAATGCACATGCGCATCGTCTGCATGTACTGGAAAATCAAACAAAACATGCAACAAACATGCCGCAAAAAACAACGCACTCCCCAACCACAATGCCCTGTGTTTTTGCGCGCGCCGCACCAAAAACATAAACAAAAGCAATAGGGCAACATACAAGGGAATGGAGTTCGAAAGAGCGGAAAAGAACTGCCAAGGTTCTTGCCAATACATACCGTCTGGCTTGCGCCACAAATTGGTAATGGTTGAGCCCGGCATGCGACCAACAGCGGCCATAATAAATACGGATAAGTCTGGAACCACCCCGCCCGCAATAATCGCCAAATTCTGTTTGGTCGTGAACCGTTGCCGCGTCAAAGCCGTAGCCGCAACAAGTATGTGCGTGTTGGTCAGCATATATTGTCCCTATCTATCGAAAGCATAAGAGGAAATTTTTCACCTGACCAGCACATCACATTAGTTGTGATCTCTTTACATATTAAACCGAAACCCCATATCAGACACTCTTGTGTTTTGTGTCGATCTTTGCCACTACCTAGCGCACGCGTTTTATAGAAAAAGGTTCCAATGCCATATTTGCTGCTCATTTTGGGCCTCGCCACGTTGGTTGTAACAGGTGATTTGTTGGTTCGTGGCGCTGTTGGTCTTTCCAACCGCATGGGCATCCCCCCTTTGGTCATTGGACTAACCGTTGTTGCCTTCGGCACATCCGCACCAGAATTGGTGGTTTCGCTGTCAGCGGCCGCAGAAGGTGCACCCGGTCTTTCAATCGGCAATGTGGTCGGATCAAACATCACCAACATCTTGTTTGTGTTGGGTGTGCCTGCCCTATTCTTCTCGATTGATTGCAAGCAAACTGGCCTTCGGCGTTCAACGGCCTTTATGGTGTTTGTCAGCATATTGCTGATCTTCCTCAGCCTTGACCAAACCATCAGCTTCACTGATGGGCTTATCCTGATCATATTGCTTGCAGGCTATTTGGTTTATAACGGCGTCGAAGCCAATCGCATGCGCAAGAAAGGCCAAGCGATTGAAGAGATCGTTGAAGAGATTGACGATGCACCAGACGATACCCGCAAGATCACCATCTATTTGCTTATCGGCATTGTGGGGCTTCCACTTGGCGGCAAACTAACCACCGATAGCGCGCTCGACATCGCCAAGATCATGGGTGTCGCAGAAAGCGCTGTTGGCCTTTCCATCGTTGCCCTTGGCACATCACTCCCAGAATTCGCAGCCGGAATGGCCGCTGCTCTGCGCAGACAGTCCGCTGTTGCTATCGGCAACGCGGTCGGCTCCAACATCTTCAACATTCTCTCGATCATTGGTGTGACATCAATGATTATCCCGCTGCACGTGGATTCAAACTTCCTGCAGTTCGACTATTGGGTCATGCTGCTCATCTCAGTTGGCTTGTTGCCAATTGTGTTTATGCATCGCAGTATTGGTAAATTCGAAGGGCTGATCATGGCCGCGTTTTATGTGATCTATCTGTACTTCGTGTTTACAGTCGGACACAGCGTGGTTGAAGGGAGCATTTAGGCAAGGCAATGGCAAAAGGCGTTGCACTCATCACTGGCGCGGCAGATCGCATCGGCGCAGCAATGGCCAAGGCTTTGGCTGCAGATGGTTATCAAACCATCATCCACTTCAATTCATCTGGCGAAAAAGCGCAAAACCTTGCCTCCGAAATCATCAAGAACGGCGGCAGCGCAAGGGTTATTGGCGCAGACCTTTTGAACAGCGATGCGCGCAATAGTTTGATTTCAAATGCGACTGACTTGTTTGGCCCGCTCGATGTGTTGATCAACAATGCCTCGATTTTCCAGCCTGACAGCATTGACGCTTTGTCAGCAGAGCTTTGGCAAAAGCATTTTTCCATCCACGCTGAAACGCCCGTATTTTTGGCCAGTGCATTCGCACAGCAATTGCCAAAGGATAAAACCGGCAATGTGATCAATATGATTGATCAGCGCGTGTGGGCACTCAAGCCGACTTTCTTTTCTTACACCTTATCCAAATCTGCTTTATGGACCGCCACGCAAACCATGGCGCAATCTCTAGCGCCACATATTCGCGTCAATGCAATTGGCCCCGGTCCGACCATTAAAAACATCCACCAAAACCAAGAAGATTTTGAAAAAGAGATCGAGGCGCTGCCGCTCAAGCTCGGTCCGCAACTCGACGAGATTTGCAATGCTGTCCGTTTCATTCTCAATGCATCATCAATGACCGGGCAAATGGTGGCACTTGATGGCGGCGAGCACTTGAAGTGGACGCACAAAGGTGAAAACATCGCCCCTAAATGAGCGACGCAAACACCTCCCCCGGCCCGGACATAATCAAAAAGTTTGTTAAGACCCTGCCATCTGGTCCGGGCGTTTATCGCATGTTCGATGAACAGGGCAATGTGATCTATGTGGGCAAAGCGCGAAACCTCAAAGCGCGGGTAACAAACTACACACGCTATGAGGGCAATTCGGTGCGGATCGGGCGGATGATTTCCTCCACGCGCACCATGGAGTTTGTCACCACAAACACCGAATCTGAAGCCTTGTTGCTCGAGGCGAACATGATCAAGCGGCTCAAGCCGCGATACAATGTTCTGCTGCGCGACGACAAAAGTTTCCCCTACATTTTGCTCGCAACAGAACATGATGCGCCAGAGCTGACAAAGCACCGTGGCGTCCGGCGCAAAAAGGGTCATTATTTCGGCCCCTTTGCCTCGGCCACAGCGGTAAATCGCACAATTGCCGCTTTGCAAAAAGCGTTTCTGCTGCGCAATTGCACGGATAGCTATTATGAGGGACGCACCCGCCCCTGCTTACAACATCAAATCAAACGCTGCGCTGCGCCTTGCACCGGCGAGATTTCGATCAAGGACTATCAGGGTCTGGCGGACGATGCGGTTAAGTTCTTGTCGGGCAAATCCAAGTCGGTGCAGGCTGATCTATCAAAGGAAATGCAAACAGCGTCTGAAGAACTAGACTTTGAACGCGCTGCACTGTTGCGCGACCGAATTGCCGCTCTGTCCCTAATCCAAGGCCAAGGCGATATGAGCGCACAAACCGTGTCGGACGCGGACATATTTGCCATTCACCAAGAAGCGGGCAAATTCTGCATCCAGGTGTTCTTTTTCCGCGCCCACCAAAACTGGGGCAACCGCGCGTACTACCCACGTGCCGACAAAAGCTTTGATGAAAAGGAAGTACTCACCGCCTTCATCGCGCAGTTCTATGAATCGCGCACGCCACCAAAACTCGTATTGCTGTCACACCCCGCCGACGAGCCAAAACTGTTGGCGGAAGCACTCGCCATTCGTGCCGACCGCAAGGTTGAAGTCTTGGTGCCGCAAAGGGGCGAAAAACGTTCACTCGTAGAACATGCGCTCAACAATGCCCGCCAAGCACTTGGCCGACAATTGTCAGAGAGCGCATCGCAAATCCAATTGCTCGAAGGCATGGCGAAAACCTTTGATTTAGACGCACCACCGCGCCGCATTGAAACCTACGACAACTCGCACATCCAAGGCACGAACGCGGTTGGCGCAATGGTTGTAGCGGGCCGCGACGGCTTGTCGAAAAAGCACTACCGAACCTTCAACATCAAATCCACTGACATCACCCCCGGCGATGATTTTGGCATGATGCGTGAAGTTCTCACGCGCCGCTTCACCCGGTTGGTCAATGAATATCAACCTGCGGATGAAAGCGCGGACGCGGACAAAGATGCCATGCCCGATTGGCCGGACGTGCTGCTGATCGATGGCGGCAAGGGCCAAATGAGCGCGGTGCGCGAAACATTAAAGCAATTCGATCTGCCACAAAAAGTCACGCTAATCGGCATCGCCAAAGGCGAAGAACGCAATGCAGGGCGCGAAACCTTTATTCTTGAAGGCCGCGAGCCCTTTATGCTGCCGGCACGCGATCCTGTGCTCTACTATGTGCAGCGCTTGCGGGACGAGGCACACCGATTTGCCATTGGCACCCATCGCGCAAAGCGCTCCAAACAGATCGTGAAAAATCCACTCGACGAAATCGAAGGCATTGGCCCAACCCGCAAGAAAGCATTGCTGACCCATTTCGGCTCAGCCAAGGCAGTGAGCGGCGCAACGCTGAAAGATCTGCAATCGATTCCCGGCATTTCAAAACAAATGGCGCAAAACATCTACGATCACTTCAATCGCTCTTGACCTTGATGCCCGCATCAGATTGCTTGGGAACGAAAATATTGGGGGAAGCCAAGTGAATTTGCCAAACATACTCACCATGTCGCGCATCGCGGTTATACCGGTCATCGTCACCCTGGTTATGATGAATAACATCACCGCCCAATGGATTGCATTTGTCCTGTATGTGCTTGCCGCCCTAACCGATTTTCTTGATGGCTATCTTGCGCGCAAAATGAATGTTGTTTCTCCGCTTGGCCGGATGCTCGACCCTATTGCTGATAAGCTAATTGTCGGCGCTCTGTTGATCACCTTCGCCTATGAGGGCAGTTTTTCCGCATCCCTCACCTTTGCTGCAGTGTTTATCATGATGCGCGAAATTGCTGTATCAGGTCTGCGCGAGTTCTTAGGGCCGCTCAACATCGTCATCCCCGTGTCCGGCATTGCCAAATATAAAACCACATCGCAATTGATTGCACTTGGTCTTGTGATGGCTGTGCCGATTGTACCCGGGCTAAACTTGGCCGCGACAGCAACCCTTTGGCTTGCCACCGGTTTGACGCTATATACAGGCTACGAGTATTTCGTTGGCGCATGGCCACATCTAACAAAAGAAGAAGCATGAAAATTCTCTATTTCGCATGGTTGCGCGAGCGCATGAACAAGGGCAGCGAAGATGTTTCGCCACCTACTGATGTTGCGACAATTGATCAGCTCATTGATTGGAAATCGGCCTCGGACGAGAGCTTTGCGCTCGCTTTTCAAGACCGTGAGATTATTCGCGCTTCAATTGATGATGAGTTGGTTGAATCTGACGCCAAAATTGAAGGCGCGCGTGAAATCGCATTCTTCCCGCCAATGACTGGCGGCTAATATGTGGGTCCGTATCCAACAAGAACCGTTTGATCCCGGCGCTGAGAGCAACGCGTTTTTCTTAACGGATGGTGCAGCGGGCGCCACGGTTACATTCACCGGACTAGTACGCTCAACGCCCGACAATCCAATTGATGCCCTGATCCTTGAGCACCACCCGACCATGGCCAAAAAACAAATTGAGCGCTTTGCCAATGAAGCGATGGAAAAATTTGAACTGGTCGACATAGCCGTGATTCACCGATTTGGCGAAATGAAAGTGGGCGAAGTTATTGTTCAGGTGATGGCCGCATCGCCGCATCGCCAAGCAGCATTTGACGGTGCAAACTATGTGATGGACTGGCTCAAAACCGACGCACCTTTTTGGAAACAAGAAGTGACATCTGACGGGGCAAAATGGGTGCAACATCGCAAGAGCGATGATCAAGCGCGCGAAAAATGGCAAACAAAAACGCCGCCTAAACAAAGCTAGACGGCGTTTCAGAATTCTCAAACGTGGCGTGCCTTACTCAGCAGCAGCTTTCTTTGGCTGCACTTCGGCTTGATATGCTTCCATCATTGCGCTGCAAATCTCACGCCCAGGGAACACAACGCCCTCAATTTCAGCAACCGGTACGACCTCAGCCGCAGAACCAGTGAGGAAACACTCGTCAAATTCTGACATTTCCTCAGGCATAATCACGCGCTCAGTCACTTTGATTCCAGCATCACGTGCAAGGCCAATCACCGTACGGCGAGTAATACCGTCCAAGAAACAGTCTGGCGTTGGTGTGTGGATTTCGCCGTCTTTAACAAAGAACACGTTCGCGCCAGTGGCTTCCGCAATCTGTCCACGATAATCAAGCATCATCGCGTCAGCAAATCCACGTGCTTCCGCTGCGTGCTTTGACAAGGTGCAAATCATGTAAAGGCCAGCAGCTTTAGACGCAAACGGCGCAGATGTTGGCGCAGGGCGACGCCACTCAGACAACGCCAACCGCGTACCCTTAAGCTTGTCCTCAAGCAAGAAGCTTGGCCATTCCCAAGCCGCAATGGCCAAGTGAACAGGGTTGTTGTGCGCCCCAAGACCGAGTTCAGCTGAACCGCGAAACGCAACTGGACGCATATAAGCGTCGACCAAGTTGTTTTTAACAAGAACATCACGACAAGCCTGATCAATTTCATCCGCGCTATATGGCACTTCAAAATCCAACAGCTCCGCTGATTTGCGCAAGCGCTCGGAGTGCTCATGCAACTTGTAAATCTCGCCATTATAGGCGCGCTGACCTTCAAATACGCTCGATGCATAATGCAGAGCGTGGGTGAGCACATGTACCTTAGTGTCTTTCCAAGGTATCATTTCACCATCAAACCAAATCCAACCGTCTCGTTGGTCCAAAGGCACGCCGGCCATGTCTATTCTCCCTTAAATCAGCGCGTCCCAAACGCGCCAAATAAACTGCTTTTCCCCAATAAACACCTACGCCCTTGGCAAATCAACTCAAGCTTGTGATAAGTAAAGGAAAAGCGATGATGAAGGGCAGCATGCCAGCCACAAAAATAAATGTCAATAAGACTGACATAAATTTATCGGTCGTCAACGAGCCTGCCGAATCCAGCGCGGAAATGCCCTTGGATTTGATGGGCTTATTGTTCTTCGCCTACCGTGATTTTGTGCGTGATGCCGACGCTCTCCTGTCCAAACAAGGCTTTGGCCGCGCACATCACCGTGTTTTGTATTTTGTCAATTTACGCCCGGGCATGACGGTCGCTGATTTGCTCGACATCCTCAAAATCACAAAACAAAGCCTTGCACGCGTTCTGCGCCAACTTGTGGATAGCGGCTATATTGAACAACGCCCAGGCCCTGTTGATCGGCGCCAGCGCTTGCTGTTCCCAACGATTACAGGCGCTGAGTTTTTTGAAACGCTTTCAACTTCTCAAGCCCAACGGATTGCCCGCGCGCTTGAGCCCATGCCAAAGGAAACGCGTGCGTTGGTCACTCAGTTTCTTGCATCAATGATTGACCCAGAAGACCAAGCAACGCTTGAAAATCTCAATTTGGTTGAACACGACTAGCTTGCGTCACGCATGGGCTGGTGCTGCCCTGTCGCAAAGTCGTAAACCCTGTAGGTACCGCGCCCTGCCTGCTTTGCCGCATAAAGCGCAATGTCCGACTGGGTAAGCAAATCGTGTCGCGAAATCTGGCCATCTACCGAATAAGCGACACCAATGCTTGCGCGACAGATACACATATTGCCTTTGAATTGCATGGTGCGATCTAGTTCGTCACACAGTCGACGTGCAGTGCGATTGATCTGCGAAACATGGGTATTTTCACTTCCAATCATAATGAACTCGTCACCGCCCATCCGCGCAACGAAATCGTGCTCGCCCGCAATTCTTTTTATCGTCGTAGCAGCCCACAACAACACATCGTCACCCACATCGTGGCCGTAAGTGTCGTTGATCATTTTGAATTTGTCCAAATCGATTGTGTAAAGCGCAATTGGCTTTTTTTCCAACTGCGAAACGATCAATCTGTCTGTAAACTCTCGTTCAAAATATCGTCGATTTGGAACGCCAGTCATCACGTCGTGCAATGATTCATGTGCAAGCCGCTTTTCAAGCATCCGAAACTCGGTCACATCTTCATGTGTTCCAATCCACCCGCCCTCAGGCGTTGGAGAATGAACCGACTTGATAAACCGACCAGAACCCAATTCTGTTTCCGCAAAATGCTCTTCGCCGCGAGAAACGCGTGCCAATATAGTGTTTTGCAAGTCTACCGGATCGCCATCAAAGTCGCCGTTATTACGCTGCAACTCCAGCAGAGACGTAAATGATACGCCTTTTTCGACATCCGTCTCATTCATGCCAAAACACTTCAGATATTTGTCGTTCCACAGCACCAATCTGTGATTTTTGTCAAAAACAGATACACCTTGGTTCATGTTGGTTAGCGTGGTGTCCAACACCTTTTTACGTGCTTCTAGGTTTTCCTGACTGGTTTCAAAGTTCGCAATAGCAAGCGCGATCAAAAAGCTCGGAAACGTACAGAACAAAGCCAACGTTTGCTGCTGGAAAACAGCATCGCGCAACACCAGTTCAGCGGCCAAACTGGGCCAAAAGCCCATAACAACTGCTGCCGATGTGCCGAGTGAAAGCACCGAACTCGCCATAGCCACTTCAAACACTCGCCCCTTTAATGCCAACCACAATGTTGGGAAAACCAACACGATTGCGGGTGGCAAATGCAGGGCCAACAGAACTAAAAATCCAAATGCAAAACTTGCAACCAGAAGGCAACATTCAATGATGACTGGACGGGACAATAGAACAGACAGCTTCTGCAGCGCCGCGCTGCGGCGATATGCAAAAACGGGCAAATAGACGATCATTGAACTCACAATGTCGCCGGCCCACCAATGCGTGAACGTGTCAGTGAACGGCGCACCGAACACAGTTGTAACTGTTGCAGCCCCCATAGCGGCTGCGGGGATGGCCGCGAGCGCGACAATGGCTAGCAGCAACAAGCCGCGCTGTGGTGTGGTTGTTCCGTTGTTTTGAAAACCGGCAAATTGAAATCCGATATATACCGCTAGGATCTCAAATGAATTGGCTAGTGGAAAGCCCACCGCCAGTTGCCAATTGTCGCCATAAACAAACTGCGTCGACACATTCGCGGCAAAGGCGGACAATAGCAATATTGGAAACTCGCGACGTCCAAAAGAAAGCGCCATTGCGACCAACACGGCGTTGGCCGGCCAAAAAACGGCGACATCGTGCGAAACGCGAGCCAAAAATACACTTGCGACTGCTAGGCCAAAATAGACAACAAACCCCAGAGAGAAGATACTCGCAACATTCGAAATACGCACAGTCACAGCAACAAAGAACCTTTCTCCATGGTCCCAAAACAAACGCGCGCCAACGCGTCTCACGCGCGAAACATATGCAAAATGACTGGAAGAATGGTTAACCAGAGACAAAAATAATACAAACAATGTCGTTCACAAATTTGGAACAATGCCGAATTGACCAACGAAACTAATACTTTAGTTCTCAGGTAACATTTATTCGCTTTTGTGGGGCTCTCTAGATCAGGCGTTTGCCATTCGGCACGGCGCGCTCGGTTGCAGCAAGCACAATGTCCCCGTTTTCATCCTCAAAACCAAGCGTTAAAACTTCTGAACGCAACGGACCGATTTGCCGTGGCGGAAAATTGACCACAGCCATGACTTGGCGACCAACAAGCGCATCTGCATCGTAATGTGTCGTAATTTGCGCAGATGACTTTTTGACCCCGATTTCGCTGCCAAAATCGATCAGCAGAATATGTGCAGGCTTGCGCGCCTCAGGGAATGGCCGCACTTCAACAATTGTCCCGGTGCGAATGTCCACTTTCAAAAAGTCATCAAAGCTAATCTCGTCACTCACGAGCCTAGCTCCTCGCTTCGCTTTCGGGCCGCGGTTACAGCTTTCACCATCAAATCGGTCAAGCCTTCTTCGCCCATCAAAATCTGCAGAGCAGCGAAAGTTGTTCCGTTCGGAGAAGTCACATTTTCCCGCAACGTGCTTGGCGGCGTATTTGGCTCCGCCTCCAAAAGCATGGCTGATCCAACAACGGTTTGCCGCGCAAGGTCCATCGCCAGAGCGGCTGGCAAGCCTTGCGCTTCACCAGCGGCAGCCAATGCTTCGACCATGTTAAAAATATAGGCCGGGCCAGAACCAGAAACGCCTGTGACTGCGTTGATATGATCTTCTTTTTCAACCCAAAAAGTGCGGCCAGATGCATCAAGCAAGTTGTCAACAACCACCTGATCTTCATACTCAACACCGGTTCCTGCAAAAGCGCCAATGGCACCGCGTCCAATTTTGGCAGGGGTATTCGGGATTGTTCGTACAATCCTTTTGGTGCCCAACGCTTCGCTCATTTGTGCAATTGATATGCCTGCCATAACCGAAACAACTAGTGTGTTTTCATCAACGCATGCCTTGGCAGCAGGCAAAACGTCGGGCGCAACTTGCGGCTTAACCGCCAAAACCAAAACTTGCGCGGGTTTTGCCGGTGGCTGCGCCAAAGTCGTAATGGAAATCTCAGATGCTTTGTGCCGCACCGCCGGAGCTGGGTTTGGATCAACCAAAATCAACTGATCAGGCGACAGGCCAGCTTCCAACCAGCCTACGGCCATAGCCATACCCATTTGCCCAGCGCCTACAAGAACAACTGGCCCAACATCAAATAATGGCATTTTTTAAAGTCCTAAGCTTCACCAACAGTTTCAAACATAACATGTGATAAAGCTTCGTCGGCTGGTTTTCCAGCCCAGACAACAAATTGGAACGCTTGATAATATTGGTCGCAGCTTTCGACCGCAGAATGCAAAAGCGCTTCGCATTGCTGCGGCGTCACTTCCGCACCACCGCTGAGCAAGTGCGAATTACGGAACAGAACCATGTTCTCTTTGTTCCAAATGTCGAAATGGCCAATCCAAAGCTGTTCGTTGACCTTAGAGATCAGTTGTTTGACCTCGACACGGCGCGCTTCTGGTATCTTTAGATCAAACGCGCACGCGATGTGCAGCGATTCTAGATCTTCCATCCAAGAGAAGGAGACATGATAATCGCTCCAGCCGCCACGAATAGAGATTGAAATCTCATCCGCATCGGCCCGCTCAAACGACCAATCATTAATGCCTGCAATGTGCTCGATGATATCCACCGGGTGCATTGCCCGTTCAATTTCCATCTCGATCAGCGACATAATTTGCGCCTTTTCAAAGCTCGTGTTCTTAGCAGAAACGGGAATATGCGAGAGGGAGAAATCCAGCAAATCCCATATGTGATACGCAACTTCAAGATTTGAAAAGCCGGTACGCTGACCTTTGGATTGGGTCAGCGTTCGTTGCGAATCTATTCTGCGTTAACGAACTTTAACCCGACCATCCGTTGTGGGAATTGTAAAAGAACGATTCCCACCAAATCTCTTGTGGATGATCAGGCCGCGATGGTTAACAGCTTGTTAATATCAAGGGTTATTCACAACCCTTTGATGTATTGAAATGAAACAGTTTAGGGTCTGGACCCTAGCTTGATTTTTTCTTTGAGCGTAGCGCATCCAGCTCTTTGCGCAATTCAGCAATTTCTTCGCCTTGGATTTGCACGAGCTCACGTAACGCGTCGAACTCTTCACGCTTGGCCAAGTCCATATCATTGACCAAACGCTCCATCTGCGCCTTTACAGCAGTTTCCGCTTCGCGCCGCACGCCGTCAGCAACACCAGCAGCGTCGTTCATCAATTTGCCCAAATCGTCAAAGATTTTGTTTCCGTCAGCCATGGCAATGCCCCTTTAAAGGTCGGAGAAAATGATCATATTCAAATCAGTTATGTAAGCATCAATTGCTTCCTTGACCAGTGCTATGGTGAAATGCATGGTGCGATAAATTACCCCAATCCAAAGTGAGACAAGCTTTGCCCTTTCCCAACATCGATCCCATCGCCCTGTCGCTTGGGCCCATCGTAATCCGCTGGTACGCCCTTGCTTACCTTGCAGGCATCTTGTTTGCATGGGGTTATGGTCGTCATCTTGTGTTGCAAAAACCGTTGTGGGGCAAGGTTCAGCCACCCCTCACCCCAAATCAACTTATCGACTTTGTGTTTTGGGCTGTTATCGGCGTAATAATTGGCGGTCGACTGGGCTATGTGCTGTTCTACGACATACTCCTAAGCGCCGGGCTAAACGCTAAAGACGGGTTTAGCGCCATTTATGCAGGCAGCTATTATCTGCAAAACCCAATGGATATCCCGCAAATTTGGCAAGGAGGCATGTCCTTCCACGGCGGCCTGTTTGGCCTTGTGGCCGCCATGTGGTTCTACGCCCGGCATATCAAGTCGAATTTCCTCTCCGCAATTGATCTATTGGCCCTCACCACACCGTTTGGATTGTTGTTCGGTCGTATCGCCAACTTCATCAATGGCGAGCTTTATGGCCGCGTCACCGATATGCCGTGGGGGGTGATATTCCCAACAGGCGGCCCGGAACCACGGCACCCGAGCCAACTATATGAGGGCCTACTGGAAGGCTTATTGCTCTTCGTTATCTTGCGCGTCGTCAGCCACAATCTTGCAGGCTTGCGCAAACCTGGACTTGCTGCAGGCATTTTTGGCGCCGGCTATGGGCTTAGCCGCATCTTAGTGGAAACCGTGCGCGAGCCAGATGCGCATATCGGCGTCCTTCCCTACAATTTGACCATGGGCATGATCTTGTCCGCGCCAATTGCGCTTGCGGGCGTCCTGTTGATCTGGAACGCACTTCGCAAACACCCAACGGCGCGCGCAATATGAGTGACCACGATCTTTCATTGAGCGAACTCATCAATGTGCAATTGATGGCGCAGGGACCAATGTCCTTATCGACTTATATGAGTATTGCGCTAACCCACCCAACGCTAGGCTATTACAAAAAGGCTGATCCGCTCGGCCAAGCGGGCGACTTCATCACCGCGCCAGAAATCAGCCAAATGTTTGGCGAAATGATTGGAATATGGATTGCGCAAACTTGGCAACAGCTGGGCAGTCCCTCCCAGTTCAGCCTTGTGGAGCTCGGGCCCGGTCGTGGCACATTGATGGCCGATTGCATTCGGGTGCTGCAACAGGTTCCCGGCATTTTGGATGCCGCCAGCATCAATTTGATCGAAACCAATCCGGTGCTGATTGAAAAGCAACGCGCCAACCTGGCCGGACAAAATGTGGTCTGGCGTTCCGAAATTGACCAGCTTGCTGTCGAAAGCGGCCCGCTACTGATCATCGCCAACGAGTTTTTCGATGCGCTACCAATCAAACAATTCCAGTTTAGCGAAGGCAAATGGCATGAACGGTTGGTCGGCCTAAAAGGCAATGACCGCCAGTGGGGCTTATCGCCTACCCCGCTCCCGCAGGAAGCCTTCCCGCAAGACCTAAACCCTGAGGAAAACGCCATCTGGGAGACCAACTTCATCGCGCAACAGGTCACCAAAGATATTGCAGACCTAATCGGCAAACGCGGCGGGGCATTGCTGGCGATTGATTATGGCTACCCAGAGAGCCAAACCGGCGAAACCTTGCAGGCACTAAAGGCCCACAAACCTGTAGATCCACTTGATGAGCCCGGTGAAGCGGACTTAACCGCCCATGTGGATTTTGGCGCGCTCACCGATGTCGCCGAGAAAGCAGGCATGAATGTTTGCAGTCTTATGACGCAAGCTCAATTCTTAAAAGCGATGGGCATCGAACCGCGCGCACACAATTTTGCCTCCGCTTCGCCCGAAGCTGCTCCCAAAATCGTCGCCGACCTCGCGCGCCTTGTTGAAGATGGCCAAATGGGCACATTGTTCAAAGCATGGTGCATGCACAACGCGCCAACGCCCCCCTACCCTTTTGAGGCAAAATGATGCCAGAAGCAGTGACCACAGAGAAACTCAAACAACAAGCCATTGCACATGGCTTTTTCGGACGCACCGGCGGTCATTCAAACTCACCCTTTGACAGCCTCAACATCTCCTTTGCGGTGGGTGATGACCCAAAGGCGGTTAATCAAAACCTTGACGACATCGCCACCCAAATCGGCGTCAGCCCAGCAAATCTGTGCCTTGTCAAACAAACGCACTCGACAATGGTCATATCTGTCACCGCCGCGTCGCCGCGCAATGACCGCATTGAGGCGGATGGCATGGTCACCGCCACCAAAGGCTTAGCGCTAGGCATCCAAACTGCAGATTGCGGGCCCGTGCTATTTGCCGACCCGAAAAATCAAATCATAGGCGGCTGCCATGCGGGCTGGAAAGGTGCAGTTGGCGGCATTGTGGGCAACACAATTGAGGCAATGGTCCAGCTGGGCGCTGAACGCCAACACATCATCGCAATACTTGGCCCTTCGATCAGGGTCGAAAGCTACGAAGTTGGTGAAAAATTCAAGGCTGATGTGCGCGCACAACATGCGCACACCGCGCCATATTTCAAACTGCCCAGCAATGCAAAAGCACCGCACTTTGACTTGCCCCATTGCATCATGGATCAGCTCGAATCGGCCAATATTGCTGACATAAGTGATCTTGAACTTTGCACATATCAAAACAGCGATAAGTTCTTTTCTCACCGCAAGGCCACACATTTGGCCGAGAAAACCGGTCGTCAATTGTCGGTGATTTCACTTTTGTGATGGATTCAGCACTAGAATCTGCGAATTGGACTTTTGAATCGGTTGAACCAACTGCAACCCCAGTATAACAAGCTCATGACAGACGGGACGTATCGCTAGACTACCCACATCTTTCTGCTTTCAAAGGGCGCGCTTCAACATGAAACTGGTGACTGGTAACTCCAACCCACAATTGGCCAAAGCTGTATCCAAATACCTGAACAACCCACTTACAGATTCTTCGGTTACAAAATTCGCGGACAAAGAGATCTTTGTTGAGATCAAAGAAAACGTTCGTGGCGAGGACGTGTTTGTTCTCCAATCAACTTCTTACCCTGCCAATGATAACCTAATGGAACTGCTGATCATCATCGACGCGCTGCGTCGCGCATCAGCCCGACGCATTACAGCTGTCATTCCATATTTCGGTTACGCCCGACAGGACAGAAAATCAGCTTCACGATCACCAATCTCCGCCAAATTGGTGGCCAATCTGATCACCGAAGCCGGCGCCAACCGCATTTTGACCCTGGATTTGCATGCACAGCAAATTCAGGGCTTTTTCGATCTACCAACAGACAACTTGCCATCTGCCCCGGTAATGGTGCGCGATATCAACGCCCACTACGACCCAAAGAATGTCATGATTGTTTCACCTGACGTTGGCGGCGTATTGCGTGCCCGCAATGTGGCTCGCCGTATTGGTGCGAACTTGGCCATCGTTGATAAACGTCGTCCAAAAGCGGGCGTTTCTGAAGTGATGAACATCATTGGTGATGTTGAAGGCCAGTCTTGCATCCTCATCGATGATATCGTGGATAGTGGCGGCACCTTGTGCAACGCGGCAGAGGCTCTGCTCGATCAAGGCGCAAAAGAAGTTTCAGCCTACATCACGCATGGCGTTTTGTCTGGCTCAGCTTGCGAGCGCATCGGCAACTCCAAGCTGAAAGAACTTGTGGTTTCAGACAGCATTTTTGAAACTGACGAAGAAAAAGCGACAGCGAATATCCGTCGCTTCTCAATTGCGCCACTTATCGGTGAAGCGATTGCACGCACAGCCGCTGAGCAATCAGTTTCGTCTCTGTTCGACTAAACCGCGTCATCAGCATCTACAAATTTCAAACGGTCGCATTCTGTGTGGCCGTTTTTGTTTTAGATCACTGGCGTTGACAGCCAAATAACAATACAAATTGCCCTCCATTTTCCCCATTGTCATATCCAATATAAAGCTATATACACCGGGGCTTGAAGCGCTGCGTGCACCCCTGGAGGACGTTAGCGCGCGATAAGGCGATAGGCGCCTTTTCGCATCAACAACTTGGAGAATATCCATGAGCGCTGAGCTTAAGGCTTCGGTGCGGGATCGGGTTGGCAAGGGGGCTGCTCGAGCACTGCGTCGTGAAGGTCTAGTTCCTGCCGTCATTTATGGCGACAACAAATCCCCACTATCTATCACAGTGACCTACAAAGATGCGATGAAACGCATCCAACAAGGTGGCTTCCTTTCACAAGTGATCAACGTTGAAGTTGATGGCGAAGAGCACCGCGTAATCCCTCGTGATTATCAGCTTGAGCCTGTACGTGACTTCCTTGTGCACGTTGATTTCTTGCGCGTTTCAAAAACATCTGTTTTGACTGTTGAAGTTCCTGTTCACTTTGTGAACGAAGAAGCCTCACCTGGTTTGAAGCGCGGTGGCGTGTTGAACGTTGTTCGTCACACTGTTGAAGTGAACGCAACTGAAGCCAACCTTCCAGAGTTCTTGGAAGTTGACCTTTCAGGTGTTGAAACTGGCGATTCAATCCACATCTCAACTGTTAAGTTGCCTGATGGTGTTACACCAACGATTACTGATCGTGACTTCACCATTGCAACCATTGCAGCTCCATCAGCTCTTAAGTCTGAAGACAATGCGGACGACGGTGAAGCTGAAGAAGTTTCTGTTGAAGTTGAAACAACAAAACAAGGCAGCGAAGAGTAACATCTTTGTGCACTTTGGGCGCGACCATACAGGCCGCGCCATTTCGGTATAGAGCGATATTGGCGGCGTGAAACAATTCGGAGGTGCCGGGGAAGCAGGTTCATCTTGCGACGGCGGCACGGTAAACGATGCACCTTCTTGTTGGCCTGGGCAATCCAGGTAAAAAATATCAAGCTCACCGACACAATGTTGGGTTTATGGCGGTGGACGCAATTGCGAACCGCCATAACCTGTCTCCCTATCGATCCAAATTCAATGCAGAAATGTCCGAAGGCGCGATAGATGGCGAGCGCGTCATCTTGCTCAAACCGCAAACCTTCATGAATGATTCTGGCACCAGCGTTGCAGCAGCTGCAAAGTTCTTCAAATTGTCCCCTGCCGACATCACCGTTCTCTATGACGAACTGGATCTTGCACCCGGCAAATTGCGGGTGAAAACTGGTGGTGGCAATGGCGGCCACAACGGCATCCGCTCAATGGAAGCGCACTTAGGCAAGGACTTTCACCGCGTGCGTATTGGCATCGGCCACCCGGGTCACAAAGACCGTGTGCATAGTCACGTGCTAGGCGACTTCGCCAAAGCCGATCAACAATGGCTAGACGACTTGCTCGATGCGATTGCAGACAATGCGGGTCTTTTAGCGGCGGGAAACGGTGCAAATTTTATGAACAAAATCGCCTTGGCGACCCAAGGCGACAAGTCAGACAATCATAGCGCGAAAAAGCAAGCGGCAAACAAAACTGCGCCCAAGGCGCAAAGCCACATCCATCAAGCGCGGCAATCAAACAAAAAAATGCCCGACAAGGGGCCAATGGCTGACATGCTAAATAAGCTGTTTGGCAAAGGAGAATAATCCGTGGGATTTAAATGCGGTATCGTTGGCCTACCCAACGTTGGTAAATCGACACTTTTTAACGCACTAACACGCACAGCAGCTGCACAAGCGGCAAACTTTCCGTTCTGTACCATTGAACCGAATGTGGGCGAAGTGAGTGTGCCAGACGAACGTTTGGACAAAATTGCTGCCATCGGCAAATCAGCAGAAATCATCCCGACACGCTTGAGTTTTGTGGATATCGCCGGTCTCGTTAAGGGTGCGGCCCAGGGCGAAGGTTTGGGCAACCAGTTTCTGGCCAACATCCGAGAAGTCGATGCCATCGCTTATGTGCTTCGTTGCTTTGAAAATGATGACATTGTGCACGTCTCCAACAAAATCGATCCAATCGCCGATGCCGAAGTGGTCGAAACTGAATTGATGTTGGCTGACATGGAAAGCCTTGAGAAGCGTATTGGCGGCTTGGAAAAGCGCCTACGTGGCCAAGACAAAGAGGCCAAAATCACCCTTGAATTGGTGCAACGTGCGTTAGCGGTGTTGCAGGACGGCAAACCTGCCCGCAATGTTGAAATCGCTGATGACGAGAAAAAAGCGTTCAAAGAACTGAACCTTCTCACATCAAAACCAGCACTCTATATCTGCAATGTGGATGAGGATTCCGCTGCTGACGGCAACGAAATGACTAAGCGGGTCGCAGAATATGCGGCAGAGCAAAACGCGCGCTCGGTTATCATCTCAGCAGAAATCGAAAGCGAGTTGAGCCAGCTCGAAGACGATGAACAAAAAGAATTTCTTGAAACGCTAGGACTTGAAGAGCCAGGTCTGAACCGTATCATCCGTGAAGGCTACAAGCTCTTGAACTTGCAGACCTACTTCACGGTCGGACCAAAAGAAGCCCGCGCGTGGACGGTCCCCGTTGGCACCAAAGCCCCGCAAGCCGCTGGTGTCATCCACACCGACTTCGAACGCGGCTTCATCCGCGCCCAAACCATCGCCTATGATGACTTTGTTGAGCTAGGTGGCGAAGCCGCCGCCAAAGAAGCCGGCAAGGCACGCGACGAAGGAAAAGAATATGTGGTGAAGGACGGCGACATTATGCTGTTCAAGTTCAACACATAGTTTCTGCGAGTAGACATACAATAAACGAAGGCAAAGCGTGTAAATCACTCTTTGCCTTTAAAAATCCGTTTCGTACCCCACCATGCCAAGTCGCTGAGCCGCCAAACGACGCCCCACGCAAGACCAAGAGAACACCAAAACAACATCCCTTGGATGTGCCCTTTAGATCCACTTAAAACTTGTTCAAACATGAATGCTCCGCCAATTATGGCGAAAACAATAACTGGAATGATCGCTCCGGCGACCGGAACCGCTAAATTCTTCCACCCGCCAAGAGCATTTGCATCTAGCAGCGCTTCAATCGGAGCGAAAAGAAAAAGTGCCCCAGCGGTTGCAGGTATCACCGCAATAAACGGCAAGAACCATATAATCATGGCGTCACGCGAATTCGAACCCAAATATATTATCAGAATTGGCGTGCAAGATATCGTGACCGACACAACAACTCGAAAAACAAACGAAATCATATTAATCTCAGTAGTAAAGTGTTTTTCATGTGCTACCGGTTGCTCGTCAATAAACCGCTAATGATCATAAATTGCTGGGACGTGTCACCCAAACATTTGATTCCCTAACTTTTCCAAAGGAAACAACCTTCTTGCGCAGAAATTTTCGGGTTGCCGTTAACGTCAATTTGTGTACGATAACGGCATTTAAGAATTCTGTGACGAGGCATCACGTTTCATGAGCAATCCGATCACCAAAGACCGCCGACATTTTGAAGACTTGCGAGTCGGCGAAGTCATTCAGTTGGGAGAACGTAAACTCTCCAAGGATGACATCATCTCATTTGCCAAAGAATTTGACCCACTTCCTTTCCATTTGGATGAAGAAGTTGCCAAAAAGTCTTTGCTTGGTGGCCTTGCATCAAGTGGATGGCAAACAGCAGGGTTTAGCCTGCGCATGCTGGTAGACGAATTCCTATCCAAAGTGGCGGGCATGGGCGGATTGGGGTTCGATAACCTCAAGTGGAAACGGCCGTTGATGAAGAACGATACGCTCACTGGCACCATCACAGTCTCCTCCTTGCGCCGCTCCCAATCCAATCCTGAAATGGGCATTGTGGTGCTCGACTTCGATATGCGAAACCAAAAAGACCAACAGGTTATGACCCTTAGCCTCACCAATCTGGTCGAGGTCCGCGACCCATCAGCCCCGATTAAGGGAGATGCCGCATGACCCTTTGGTTTGAAGATATCGACGATGTTACAGTTTGGCCCTTGGGGGATTACACCTTTACCGAAGAGGAGATTATCCGCTTCGCCAAGCGCTATGACCCACAATATTTCCACATTGACCCGGAAGCCGCAAAACACAGTCACTTCGGCGGGCTAATTGCCTCTGGTTGGCACACTGTTTCTGTAGGCCACAAAATTATGGTCGACTTCATGTATGCCCATGATGCTGAGCAGCGCGCAAAGGGCGAAGAGCCTGGCGTTTCCGGCCCCTCCCCGGGTGTAAACAAGATGGAGTTCAAAGCCCCAGTACGCCCAGGCGACACCATCCGCTTTGATCTCACCGTCAAGAACAAGCGCAAGTCAAATTCATTGCCCGGCTGGGGACTATTGACCAGTATCATCAGCGCCTACAACCAAGACGACGAACTTGTGTACCGCTCAGAGATCGCCAGTTTTTCCAAACTCCGCGACTACAAGCCGAAGCTGAAAGAACGCGTACTGCTCGCAATGGCTGCCATGCCGGTGTTCCGCAAGCTGTTGCGCAAATAGCACGCGGCGCATTTCGCTTCTTACCCTTATTGACAGGTCGCGCCATTTGCGCGACCTTTGCCGCGTTCCAATCAAGAGGTGACGCCTAAAATGATCAGCTAGAACCTATCGACGTGACTTATTTGCTTTGCGAAATGCGTGCACCTGTGCGCATGCGAGCATATGGGACGAGATAGATTTGATAGCGATCATGCGACGACTTTGTTTCGTCCCCCGCGTCTAATTTCCTTTCATTTTAATACTTTCAATGCGCCTATTTTGGCGCGCTCAATCCTCATGGAGAGCATCATGGATCAGAGTCCGACACCCATCAAACCCACAAATTTCGAATATGGCGCCAACATCGCATTGCGCCGCCTGATGGAAGGAACTCCTTATGAAAGCCCCATTCACACACGTAAATCCAAAGGCAAACAAAGGCTTTAAGCAACCTAACCTTGGAAAACAAAGCCAGCCTCAATTTACCAACAAACTGCCGAAGAAGGCGCAGCCCAAACTGCCAACGCAGCAAAGCCTGGCTGAATTCTTGAAGAAGAACTAGCTCGTGCTTTTAGGGCTCGGCAATCGCCGGGCCCTACCCCTGAATAATTAACTTTAACCCTGCTGCGCCAAATATGGCGGCAAACACGCCTTGCACCCAACGGCGAACTTTGAAGTAGGCCTTGATCATCCGATCCGTTGAGAAAAACAAGGCATATGAGAAGTTGATCAGAAGCGATAAGCAATAGGCGCCGCCGAACACCACAAAGCTCATCCACCACGGTGCACCGGGCTGCAAACCAAGCGTGATCACCGCCGCCCATGCAAACAGTGCTTTTGGGTTGGTGGTGTGCAACACAAAGCCACCCGCATATTGCTTCCAAAGCGATTTACCACCAATGTCCCCCTGCTCCGGGTCATCGACGGCCGCAGCATTTTTTCCGGCCTTATAGGCCATCCAAAGCAGATAGATGCCGCCCAAGATTTTTAGCCAATAAAGCACGCCGGCAAACGATGATATAAACGCCACCATGCCAAACACGGCAAACATGCCCCACAAGAATGATCCGGAAACGATGCCAGCTGCCTTTGCGATGCCCTGAGGCCGCCCCAATGACATCGAGGCCCCCGCAATAGCAAGCGTCGCGGGGCCCGGGCTCGCGACAGCTAGGAAGAAAACGAAATAGGCCAGCGCTAGGTTAGGCAGATGCGCGATGATGATATCCATTGGCAGATAGTCCGTTCCCGTAGTTATTCCTCGCGATGGTATTCACGGTTTGAAGTTGGCACAGCATCAATTTGTGAAATCAATACATGGTACTGCGGTAGTCTTGCTCCAGCTCATCATCAAGCTTTTTCTGCTCGTCATGTCCGCGAGGTGCGTCGCCGGTTTGATCGAGGATCATTTTCACCAGTGATGGCATGTCCTGTCTGTCTTGATGCTGTTTCTCATCCCAAAGTTTTGATCTCCGGAATGCCTTTGCGCAGTGCAAAAACACGGTGTCAATCTCAACAACAACCGCAATTTTTGGCACTTTGCCATTGACTGACATTTGGGCCAGCAGGTCCGCGTCAGTCACCAGTTTCGCACGCCCATTGACCCTAAGAGTGTCGTCAAATCCCGGAATAATGAAAATCAGGCCGACTGCCGCGTTGGAAATAATGTTGTTTAAACTATCGAGCCGATTGTTGCCGGGGCGATCGGGCAACGCAATGGTACGGCTATCGAGTATTTTGACAAAACCTGCGGCATCACCTCGTGGCGAAACGTCCGCCTTGCCACTAATATTTTGAGTACCCAAGCACAAAAATGGTGATCGTGCGATTAACTCTTGCGCGTAATGATCTAACTCCGTTTGCACTTTTTTCTGCGCCAGATCGTGTGTTTTTCCGAACAGTTTCCGTAACTCACCCTCTGAGTTGACGATCAATGTCTGGTCATTATCCCAGCGTTTTTCCATTTCTTTCCTCGCGGGCTGCCATGCGCAGCCAACCCGCCAAACACGTTCCTGCGGAATACAAACATTATTTAATTCATGAGTCAAATTAAATAATGTTATTTGCAATTTGCCAGGTTGTGTTCAGGGGTACCGAGGTTCATTTTCGACAATGGGAGCGCCGACTAACAGTAATCAATCGCCTTCAAACTCAACCAAGAAATGCGTCTCAACGTCCTGCGCGCGGATCTTCTCAGCGCCGCCCAAATCCGGCAAATCGATCACAAACGCTGAATGGTTCAATGTTGCGCCAGTTCGACGGATCAGCGAGATCGCAGCAATGGCCGTGCCCCCTGTTGCCACAAGGTCATCGACAAGTAAAACATGGTCGCCGGCTTTCACCGCGCCTGCATGCATCTCAATGGTATCCACGCCATATTCAAGCGCGTAATTTTGGCCGATGGTTTCACCTGGAAGTTTTCCCGCTTTGCGGATCGGGATAAATCCTACGCCCAACTCAATTGCCAACCCAGCACCAAAAATAAAGCCGCGCGCCTCGATACCTGCCACATGGGTTATGCCTTGGTCCCGAAACGGGTCAGCAAGCTTTTGCACGCTTTCTTTAAAGCCCTCAGGATGCTCAATCAGCGACGTGATATCGCGGAACATAACCCCAGCTTTTGGGTAATCAGGAATGGTACGGATAAGTGATTTTAGATCCATGGTTCGCGCCCTTGGCGTTGGCTGCTCGGACGTCTGAAACCACCTCGGTCGCGCCCGCCATCCCTACGATTACCAAGCTTTGCGCACAACTGACAGCACCTAATTGCCGATTTACCCATATTGTTGATCATCTGGTCAGTTTCCGATTCGACTGCATCGAGGCTTTTTTCCGTAACCGTTACTTCTTCCCACGATTGTTGACCTCCTTTGCATTCTGAAATCGACCATCCACACGCCCTCATCCTGAGCTTGTGGAAGGATCGAAGGCTTGTTGATCTTCCGCCTCGCCCTTCGACAAGCTCAGGGTGAGGCTTCTTTCACGCTGCTGTCGCCTATGGTGCTTCTCCGGCCACACCCTCTCCCGTCATCCCCGCGTAGGCGGGGATCCAGGCAGGAATGTCAAAAGTACCAAAGCGCTTCATTTCAACCGACAGTCAGACCTAGATTCCCGCCTTCGCGGGAATGACAGCAGTACGTTATAGATGCGTTATCCTTTCCGGTTGCCTTTCTTCAACAACCAACATCTCCGCCATGTTTCCATGCAGAGCTTCAACAAATGCGGCAGCGCGAGACAATGAATGGCTCTGTAGTTGCGCAAAAAGTAAGTAGAGACAAACAATGTCTCGCGCTCAGCCAAATGCTGCTTAGCTTCAAACTGCCCCGAGGTGCTCACCCATTTATCCTCTCAGCAACATCATGACCCGTTGATCGGTCATTGGAATATCTTTTTGAGCCGCCGTCGCGGTCTTGCGACCGCTTCCCCGGCACCCCCGCCAATTGCTGCCCG
>NZ_BSNI01000001.1:0-274484 GCF_030159895.1 Maritalea porphyrae | reverse complement strand
TGGCCGCGCCGCGCAGGGGCAACAAATCGAATAGGACGGCTTTAGTCCGTCATGAGATTTGTGTTGCGCCCCGTGAGCGAAAAGACTTCCAGAACAGCTTCAACATGCCGTTCGATGATTTACGCCTGCCTTCGGCGTCAGACTGGACAATTTGCAACCAAGCGAAGAACGGCGACCCACTCTTCATTTGACCCAGCTTTCTTTATGAAGTGGTTGCTCTTTTTGACGCCGCCGTCGCAGCCTTATGGCTGCTTCCCCGACACCCCCGCCAATTGCTGCCCAACACTTGCACTGAGCAAGCGAGAGACAAGATGGACGAGCACTCAGTGCGAGGACCCCGGCGGACTTTTCCGCCGCGTCCGCGCAGGTGCAGTGATTTACATAGGGCGGACACACTTGTGTGTAGCCCGTCATGAAAATCACGGTGTGCACCGTGAGCGAAGAAGAGTTCTTCACGACCCCAACAACGCGTCCGTTGTCCGCAAGGTCTTCAAGAAAGCTGCACACAGTTTAGCGCGCTCAGAAAGGGCGGGGATAAGTTTTGGCGAATTTATCTCATCAACAGTGGTTGCTGGCGCCTAAGCGCCACGCAATTTGCTGATCGTGGTGGTTGGTGAAATTGCCTCGGGATCGATTTTGATGTGAATAATTGACGGTTTGCCAGCAGCGCGAGCGCGATCAAATGCAGGTGCAAACTCTTCGGTCTTCTCTACCGTTTCGCCATGTCCGCCATAGGCGCGGGCGAGGGCAGCGAAATCTGGGTTCACCAAGTCGGTGGCCGAAATACGATGCGGGTAGTGCTTCTCTTGGTGCATGCGGATGGTGCCGTAAATGCCATTGTCGATTACAAGCGTGATGATGTTTGCGCCCGATTGCAATGCTGCGCCAAACTCATTGCTTGTCATTTGGAAACAGCCATCACCTGCAAAGCAGATCACGTCCTTTTCCGGGTGGCGGAGTTTGCCCGCGATGGCAGCAGGTAGGCCATAACCCATTGAGCCTGAAGTTGGCGCGAGTTGTGTGCCATATTTCTTAAAGCGCCAGAAGCGGTGTAGCCAAATCGCATAGTTACCCGCGCCATTGGTGAGGATCGCATCGTCGTCTAGCGTTTCGCGCAGGTGCGCCATGATCTCGCCCATTTGCACATCGCCTGGCGTCGCCGGTAAATTGTCGGTCCATGCATGGTAGGCAGCGTTCGCTGCTTCGGCAGCACCTGTGTCGGCGCGGGCGGGGATGGTTTCAATTGCGTCAAAGAAAGCGCCCGGTGTGGCGTTGATGGCCAAAGTGGGCGTGTAGATGCGCCCTAATTCTTCTGCGCCGGGGTGAATGTGGATCAAGGTTTTGCCCGGATTTGGCATGTCCAGAAGCGAGAAGTTCTGGCTTGGGTTTTCAGAAAAACGTGCGCCGAGCAAAATCACGCAATCGGACTTGGCGATCCGCTCATTCAGCGCTGGGTTGATGCCCAGCCCCACGTCACCTGCATAGTTTTTGTGGCTGTGATCAAACAGTTGCTGACGACGGAAGGAGCAACCAACAGGTAGGCTGTGTTTTTCACTAAAGGCGCGCAGTTGGGCAACGGAGGTTTCGTCCCAGCGTGAGCCACCGGCGATGACAATCGGGTCTTTGGCGTTGGCCAAAAGCTCGGCAAACTGAGATGCGGCTTTTCTGGTTGGGGCGGGTTCTGCGACTTCGATAAAGGTGCAAGGATCAACGTCTACCGTATCGCGCAGCATATCTTCAGGCAGCGCTAGAACCACAGGTCCGGGGCGACCGCTCATCGCGATGTGGTATGCGTGGGCAATAATTTCTGGAATTCGGGACGCGTCGTCGATCTCTTCAACCCATTTGGCAAGGTCGCCAAATGTCTGGCGATAATCAACTTCTTGGAAGGATTCCCGGCCCTTCATTTCGCGGCCAATTTGACCAACGAACAGGACCATTGGGGTGGAATCTTGCTTGGCCACATGCACGCCAGCGGCGGCATTGGTGGCACCGGGACCGCGGGTAACCATGCAAATGCCCGGGCGGCCAAGCATTTTGCCGTCTGCTTCTGCCATGATGGCGGCACCACCTTCGTGACGAGAGGTGACCACATTGATATTGCTATCCACTAGGCCATCCAGAACAGCCAAATAACTTTCGCCGGGCACGCAGAACACGCGGTCAACGCGTTGGGCCTCTAGGCATTTCACCAGAATTTCGCCGCCGGTCATCTTCGCCATTTCAAAATGGTCCTATTCTTTATTCTTTTGCAATTCGGCCAAAATCTCAGCG
Organism: Maritalea porphyrae; assembly: GCF_030159895.1. Classification (GTDB taxonomy): domain Bacteria; phylum Pseudomonadota; class Alphaproteobacteria; order Rhizobiales; family Devosiaceae; genus Maritalea; species Maritalea porphyrae. The sequence continues at coordinate 272,210 of NZ_BSNI01000001.1, read as the reverse complement.
CGGTGCTGATCGACTTTTGGGGAAGCTTTATCAAGGGTCAGTTCAGCATCGGAAAATGTGATGGGGGTGCGCACGCCGGGCACGCCATCAAGGTCTAGTTGCATGTTGCGCGCAATCACTTGTGGGTCTGCAAAGACCTCATCGATATTGTTGATTGGTCCGGCTGGCACGTTGCAACTGTGCAGCGCGTCCAAAAGCTCCCACTTGTCCCATTTTGCAAAAGCCTCGGCCAAGATTTTGGTCAATGCTTCGCGGTGGTTTTGTCGGGCGGAATTGGTCGCGTAAGCTTCGTCGGTCGCCAAATCGTCAAGCTCTAGCAAGTGGCACAGACGCTGGAATTGCCCGTCATTGCCAACGGCCAAAATGATATGTCCATTTTTCACTTCAAGCACTTGGTAGGGCACAATATTGGGATGGGCATTGCCCATGCGCTGCGGCGCGACACCAGAGGTGAGATAATTCATGGCTTGGTTGGCGAGAACGCCCACCATTGAATCAAGCAATGCCATATCCACTTGCTGGCCAATCCCAGTGCGTTCGCGCTGCCACAATGCGGCTTGGATGCCGATGGTGGCGTAAAGCCCTGTCATAATATCCGCCAAAGCGGTGCCGATTTTTTGCGGCTCGCGTCCCGGTTCTCCAGTGATCGACATCATGCCGGACATGCCTTGGACGATGAAGTCGTAACCTGGTTGCGGGGCGTAGGGACCAGTTTGGCCAAAGCCAGTGATCGAGCAATAGATTAGGCGCGGGTTGATTTCTTTCAGCGTGTCGTAATCAAGGCCATATTTCTTGAGGCCGCCAAGCTTGAAGTTTTCCACCAACACATCTGATTGCCTGACCAGGTCGAGTACAATTTCGATGTCATCAGGGTTCTTGAAATCCAATGCAATTGAGCGCTTGCCTCGGTTGCAGCTGTGGAAATAAGCGGCTGACCGATCATCTTTACGCTCAACGAAAGGAGGTCCCCACGTGCGGGTGTCATCACCCTTTGGGCTTTCGACTTTGATCACGTCTGCGCCCAAATCCGCAAAGGTTTGGCCGACCCAAGGGCCAGCCAAAACCCGTGCAAGTTCAAGAACTTTTATGCCTTCAAGTGGCTTGTTGGACATCAAAAGAACGCCTGTAATCCAGTTTGTGAACGACCAAGAATAAGCGCATGCACATCGGCAGTGCCTTCGTAAGTGTTCACGGTTTCAAGGTTGATCATGTGACGGATCACGTCAAATTCATCCGAAATGCCGTTGCCGCCGTGCATGTCACGGGCCATGCGGGCAATGTCCAACGCTTTGACGCAGTTGTTGCGCTTCACGAGCGAGATCATTTCTGGCGCGGCGTTGGCTTCGTTCATTAAACGACCAACGCGCAATGAGCCTTGTAGGCCAAGAGTGATGTCAGTCATCATGTTGGCGAGCTTGAATTGGAATAATTGCATTTGTGCCAATGGCTTGCCGAACTGCTTGCGCTCCATGCCGTACTTGTTGGCGGCGTGCCAGCACGCTTCAGCAGCGCCCATGGCGCCCCATGAAATGCCGTAGCGGGCGCGGTTCAAGCAACCAAATGGACCTTTGAGCCCTTCAACATGCGGCAGCAAAGCATCTTCGCCCACTTCCACATTTTCCATGACGATTTCACCAGTGATAGACGCGCGAAGCGAAAGCTTGCCGCCGATCTTTGGTGCGGAAAGGCCTTTCATGCCTTTTTCAAGGACAAAACCGCGGATTTTGCCGCCATGGGCATCTGACTTGGCCCAGACCACAAACACATCAGCAATCGGGCTGTTGGAAATCCACATCTTGGTGCCGTTCAGCACATAGCCATTGTCGGTTTTTGTGGCGCGGGTCAGCATGCCGCCTGGATCAGAGCCAGCATCTGGCTCGGTAAGGCCAAAGCAGCCGATCAAGTCGCCAGCAATTAGCCCGGGCAGATATTTCTGACGCTGCTCTTCTGAGCCATAGGCATAGATTGGGTAGATCACCAATGATGATTGCACTGACATCATGGAGCGATAGCCGCTATCGACGCGCTCAACTTCGCGGGCGATCAGACCGTAAGCCACATAGCCCATGTCAACGCCGCCATATTCTTCCGGGATGGTTGAACCCAGCAAGCCCATATCGCCCATTTCTTTGAACAGGGCAGGGTCAGTTGTTTCGTCATTGTAGGCTTCGCGAACGCGCGGGCGCAGCTTTTCATCAGCGAAGGCGCGTGCGGTTTCTTGCACCATGCGCTCTTCTTCGGTTAGCTGATCATCCATGCGGAATGGATCTTGCCAAGTGAATGCCCCAAGGTCAGGGCGGTCTTTATCGCGAATGCTCGGGCGCTCAGTTGTCACGGGTCGTACCTATGGGTTATTTTAAACTTCAAATAGTTTATCAGATCGATTGGCGCGATTCCAACGAAAGATGCGCATTTGTTCATGCGCAAAATGCATTTAACCCAAAAGTCGCAGTCAATCCTTGACGGAAATCATGTGGCGCTGCAAAGGTGAAGCGCTCTGTGCGGGTGTAGCTCAATGGTAGAGCAGCAGCTTCCCAAGCTGACGACGAGGGTTCGATTCCCTTCACCCGCTCCAACTTACCCCAAACGATATACATCTGTTGGCAAGCCATTTTCATCCAGCCCGCTTGAAATGAGCGCAAAGCCTAGGCCTTTGAGGATTTTGATGGACGCGGCGTTCTCTGGGTCAACAGTGGCGCGCAGGCGCGAGAAGCGGCAGCGCTCATTCCCATCCCGCACTATGGCTTGAGCGATCTCTTTGCCATAGCCTTTGCCCCATGCGGCAAACTCAAAGCCATAGATAATTTCGGGTGAAGTGCCTTCGGGATGGACGATGCCGCCCCAGCCGATCATGCGGCCGGTCGACTGTTCAATAATTGCACCAGCGCTTGATCCGTTTTTGACAACTGATGCGTAGGATGCTGCGATCCAGCGCTTGGCTTGTTCTTCGGATATTGGGGTGCCGTCATCAACCCATTTAGAAACACGGCTGTCGGCGAAAATCTCGACGATACGCGTCACGTCTGCAGCCGCAAATGGGCGCAAGCGCAAGCGGCTTGTCTCAAAGCCATATTGTTTGCTGTTTATTGATTGTTCAGAATCCGCCATGCCAAGATAGTAGGAAGCGTGAACTATTGGAGCAAGCAAAATTGGTTTGCGAAGGTGTTTAGTCTTTGCAGAGCGTTTTGAGAATCGAAGAGAGGGCCAAGGCAATCTCGTCCAATTGAGCGGCATATCGGGTATGCTTGCGGTCCATCATATATGGGTCTTCGCTTGAATGAATTGAGCCGTAAAAGAAATCATTTTGCACGCTGATTTTTGCGCAGTGCTCAAGCGCAACTGTGCATTTCTTTGCCAACAGGCGCGCATCATCGCTATCTGGCGTGACGGTTTTGGCTTCAATTGTGGCTTTGTGCGCAATTTGGCGCATTTTGCCGATATTGGTGTTGATTTCTGATAGGCGCGCGAGCGTTTCTTGACGTGTAAGCGGTATTGGCTTTTTAAGCTTTTTACCATCCTTATCGCGCGTTGTGAGCGCAAAGCAATTCGGCGTCCGAAATGCTTCAGGAATAAGGTGATCGAGAAAGTTTTTCTTCATCGCTGCAAACATAGTTTCTGCCCCATTTTCCCCCGACAGATCTTGTGCGTGGGGGAAAATACTATGCGATGTTTTAAAAAACCCTAAACCAATCATGCGATTTGGGTGAATATATCAGTTGATCTGACGATTGTTGATGTACAATTCGGCTATATCGATTTACCGAATGGTAAAATCTCACCATTCCCACCTTCTAATATTTGTCTGTTCACAGTATTCAATCGTTTTACTTGCTATTTATCAACTTTGATTTCATCCGGTTTGAATAATAATGCCGATTACTAGTGTTGCGAACACAAGGCAGATCGGGATTAGGCAAACCTGAAGAGCTGCCTCTCTTCCTGAGATTAGGCCGGTATTGGTGGCAAATGGCTGGCGTAGAAATGTTGCCCATCGCGTTTTGTGTTGGCCCGAAAGAGGATCAGGTTTGGGCAGGCGTGTGAGCATGTAAGGTGTGCCAAAATACATGACGAAATAGACGGCGCAGATCACAATCATAAAAACGGTTTGGCTGGAGCCGCTAAAGACCCACCAGAAGATGCACAGCATTGCGAGATAACTTCCAGCGACGATGCCATACACACCAATGTGCAGTTGTGTTTCAGGCTCATCCGCTTGGCTGAGGAGGTGAGTGGTTATCTGCTCAAGCTCTGATTGAACCTGTTTGGCTTTGAGTTGCATATCGCTGCTCCATAAGATGTATTGTGAATGCATCTTATGGTGTGTGGCAATGTATAAGCAATATTTCACATGCATCAATTGATGTGTAAAAGTGACGCGTAGGCTATGACAATTTGAAGAGTGTCGGTGTTATGACAAGCAGCGCGTCTCGCGGCGGTTCCAATGTTGGGCATTGAGTACCATCTGAATTTGACGATCACTGCCTTTGTTGAACTCATCAACGTCTTTCGCAGGCTTTCCAAATAGGAAACCTTGCCCTTGGTCACAACCAGCAGACTGCAGCTGGCTGAGTTGCCAAATCTCTTCCACGCCTTCTGCGGTCACAATTGTATTGAGTGAACGGCCAAGGCTGACAATGCTGTCGATAATGGCATTGCATTCCGCGTTGCCGCCAATACCTTGGACAAAAGAGCGATCAATTTTGATTTTTTGGAACTTGTATTTTGCTAGGTAAGACAATGATGAGTAGCCAGTGCCAAAATCATCGAGTGCCACAGCAACACCCATCTTGTTGATATTGTGGATGATCTCCATGGTCATTTCAGGGTTCTGAACCAGAACTGACTCAGTAATTTCCAGCTCCAAACGACGCGGATCAATACCGCTATTTATGATGGCGGTTTCAACCATGTCGACAAAACGCAAGCTGCGCAGTTGATGGGAGGAAACATTTACGGCAATTTTTTCGTCATTCTGCCATGTGGTTGCCTCTTGGCATGCGCGTTCAAGTACCCAGCGGCCAATTTCTGAAATCTGTCCGGTTTCCTCAGCGATGGCAATAAAGCGGTCCGGTGGAATGTGACCCAGTTCAGGATGTTGCCAGCGCACGAGTGCTTCGTAACCCTGCACTTCTCCGTTGATGAATGAGACTTGGGGCTGGTAGTGCACCTCGAGTTCCGTGCGGCTAATTGCCCGGCGGAGATCAGTGGCGACGCGACGCCGCTCACGTACCTCGACATCCATTTGGGTTTCAAAGATGCGGTATTTAGATTTCTTGTCGGTTTTGGCTCTGTAGAGCGCCAAATCTGCAAACTGCATCAGCGTTTCCGCGCAATAGTCGCTGCTTGGACCCAAGGCGATGCCAACGCTCGCGTCAATGTTGAGATCGTGCTGATTGATGGTCAATTGCTTCCACAAAATATCGCAGATGTTCTGCGCCATATCGCACAGTTCTTCTTCATCTGTTGGTCGATCGACAACGATCAAAAACTCATCGCCACCGAGACGGCCGATCACCACATCTTCGCTGATCATGTCTTTAAGACGACGCGAAACGCATTTGAGCACCGCATCGCCAGCAATGTGACCAAGCGTGTCGTTGATTTCTTTAAACCCGTCCAGATCAAGATACATGATGCCGAATTGGTAGTCCTCGTTTTTCGCACGCTCAATGGCTTCGTCGAGCGTTGCCCGAACATTTGCGCGATTGGGAAGGTCCGTAAGGCTGTCATGGTGCGCGAGTTGGAATATTCTGCTTTCAGCAACAACACGGTCTGTAACATCTGTGTAGGTCAGCAAGTAGCCGCCCGATGGCAAAGGATTGACTGTTATTTCTATGCTTTGACCATTGTTGAACGCATGGATTTCGCTCGACCATTTGTCCGTCGAAACGCGCTTGTAGCAATGGGCGACGAAGTCTTCCCAATCATCGCCAAAGAACAGATCTTTGTCTGCACGCGTTTCAAGCAGCTCGCGCAGTGTCATGCCCTGCCACATTTGCGTTTCTGCTAGACCGAACATGGCACAATATTGTTGGTTGAATACTTGCAGGTCATCATTTGCACCAAATAGACAAAGCCCTTGGTGCATGGCGTTGATTGCCGCTTCGAACCAAGTGTTTTGTTCTTTGGTTTTTTCGACAGTCTTGCGCAATTCAGAGTTAAGCTCGTCGAGCTCTTCGTTCATCAAACGGGTTGCGCGTTCGCGGCGCTGCGCGTCCAAATCGATTTCTTTGTATGCGCCGTCCACCAGTTTTGCGAGCTTTTCGATGTCGATATTGCCTGCATCATCTTTTGCGGAGGCAATTTGTCTTACCAGGAGCCTGTGCATTTTATGCAACATCCTTTTCTGAGAATGTCGAAATAGTCATGGTCTGGTTGTGGAACATGGTGTGGGTGCCGCTCGAGCGCGGGCAAATTTCGCCATAGGAGTAGAAGCCGATATAGGGCACATCCTGTCCGATATGGTCGTCAACGGTTTCAATTTCGTCTTCGGCGCGCTGGCCCATAACGAGCTTGCGGCCGATGCAGCTCACCAACAAACCCAAGCTATCGCTTTTATTTCGGGACGTGGCATCTGTTGCAGCCTGCGCAGCACCATAGATTAGCGCATCGCGTGTCGCTGTCATCAATTGTGCTACAGCGCCCTCTTGCATGGTGCCAGCGAAAATCAGCGATTTTGCGTCTCGATCAATGTTCAAAAGTGTGCGCACCGCGCCTTGGTCTTCTTCGTTCGTTGGGTGAACCCAAAGCGGAAACAAGAGGCCAGAGGCGGGCAGTGCAGCCGCTTCGTCGCCCAAATAGCGTTCGTACAAATCGAGCGCGGGCTTGCCGTCCAATTCATAGAGCACATTGCCTTCAGCCCGTGTAACCACACGACGTGGCCCGAAAGGTGTCCAGCCGCCTTCACAACCGTGTGCGACATCTAGCGCATCGCCATATAGGCCAACCGCAACCACCATTTTTTCGCCGACCTGATCGTTCAGCCCAACAAAGGTGCGCACAAACTGGTCACCATCGCCTGCCAATCCGCCAACTACGGGAATGTGGTTTGGAATGAGTGTGGCCATGCCTTCGACAAGTTCTGTGCCATTGACCTGCATGCCGTCACTCAGAACAAATACTGCGGCCAGATCGTCAGCCATCAAGTTTGTGGCGATGTCTAATCCTGCGGTTTGTGAGTTGGTTGAATCGCTGAAAGGGATGCAAACCGACTTGAGACGCGTCTTATCGAATTTCACCGCCGCACATGTGGCGTTAGCGCTGGCATGTGCTTGGCGCGAAAACTGACCGCCGGAAGAACATCCCATGAGTGTCGCGTTTGGTGCGCGCTGCCGTAACGCACGATGTAGATCTTGGGCCAAATCGGGGTCTGCGAAATAGAGCATCAAGTCTGGCTCAAAACCAAATTGCCAGTTTTGTCCCAACTGCTCTGCTGTTGTGTTTGAAAAGGTTTCAACGCGCATATTTCGCCCCTCGCAATTTCCCTGTTGCTGAGCGTATTTTTGTCGGTTGAGAGAAAGAAAAGCTTAATTGGGCAGGCTTTGCTGCAAAATTGGTTAATTAAATCAAGCGTTTTCTTTTAAGAATGGAGCGAAGTCCTAGAAACCCGGCGCCTTTCGACGCCGGTGATGTTGTGTAAGAGGAAATACGTAGTTGCAATTTGCAAAACGGCTTTAGCAAAGGACGCTTAAAACGCCTTGAAAGTTAAGGTTGTGAGCGATCGGGAAATACCTGGAATGTCCAAGATATTGTCATTGATATACATGCCCACATCTTCACCCTCAGGAATATAGATCTTCATCAAGAGATCGAAATTGCCGCTGGTGGAATAGAGCTCGGAAGTGATCTCACGCTCATAGATGGCATCAGCGACCTCGTACGTCTTGCCGGGGTCGCAACGCAGTTGCACAAAAACACAAGTGGTCATAGCTGGGTCCTCACATGCCATAGTTCGGGGAACAGTTCTACTTCCAGCATACGCCGGAGATAGGATACACCGCCAGTGCCGCCGGTTCCCCGCTTAAATCCAATAATTCGCTCAACTGTTGTAACGTGATTAAAGCGCCAGCGGCGGAAATAATCCTCAAAATCAACAAGCTTTTCAGCCAACTCGTAGAGCGTCCAATATTTGCTTGTGTCTTGATAAACAATTTTCCATGCGTTTTCGACATCGCTAGAGGGCTGATGTTGCTCGCGCACATCTCTTGTTAAAATCTCATTAGGTACGTCAACACCGTTGCGATTGAGCAAGCGCAGTGCTTCGTCATATAGGCTTGGTTGATTGAGTTCATCGTCCAACAATTGATGGATGTGCGGTTTGTGCGCGTGCGGTTTGAGCATCGCTTTGTTGCGGTTGCCCAAAATATATTCAACTTGCCGGTACTGTTGAGATTGGAAGCCTGATGACTGCCCAAGCGTGTTGCGAAATTCAGTGTATTCGCTTGGGGTCATGGTGCGCAGCACGTCCCATGCGCTATTGAGTTGTTCGAAAATGCGAGCGACGCGCGCGAGCATTTTAAACGCGGGCGCTAGGTCGTCATTGCGCAGCGCGTTGCGGGCGGCGATTAATTCATGAATAGCAAGGCGCATCCACAATTCAGATGTTTGATGCTGAATGATAAACAGCATTTCATCATGGGCCGTCGAGAGTGGCTTTTGCGCGTCTAGGATTTTGTCGATTTGTAAGTAGTCGCCATAGGACATGCGTCCGTCGAACGACATTTGAGCGCCTTCTTTGGCGGGGTCGTAGGGCTTGTTTTCGTTAGTCATCATTATGTCCAATATTGAATTACAGCATTTCCCGAAATTGGGCGAAGAACAATTGCTAGTTCAAATTGGCGGCATCGCCGCGTGGGATACCAAAACGACTTTCATCGGTCACATACCAATCGCACGCAACAAAGTGATGTTGCGCCCAGTTTTGATTGATATGACCGAATGGTGATTGCATTTAGGTTACTCGTGACCGTGTTTGATATTGCGGATTATCCCACAACTTTTCATTGATGACACGTTCCAATATTGTGGCTGCACCAACAACATCATCTTCGTCGATGTAAAGTGGGGTGAAGCCAAAACGCATAGAGTTTGGCGCACGGAAATCGCCGATCACACCGTTGGCAATAAGGGCCTGCATGCCGGCATAGGCATGTTCGAATTTGAATGAAACCTGCGAACCGCGATTGTTGCCATCGCGCGGACTGGCCAATTCAAGGTTTGGGCAACGCGCCTCCACCTCTGAAATAAACAGATCGCACAATTGAATTGATTTGGCGCGCACGTCGGCCATTGAGACCATGTCCCAAATGTCTAGGGACGCTTCAAGCGCTGTGAGCGCAATCACTGGCGGTGTACCAACGCGCATCCGTTCGATGCCAGCACCTGCCTGATAATCTAGATCAAACGCGAAGGGGGAGGCATGTCCCATCCAGCCAGAAAGGGCAGGGCGGATATTGTTCTGATGTTTGGGCGCCACATAGATGAAGGCGGGTGCGCCCGGGCCACCGTTTAGGTATTTGTAGGTACAGCCCACGGCAAAGTCGGCGTCGCAAGCGGTAAGGTCAACTTCAACCGCGCCAGCAGAGTGGGCCAAGTCCCAAATCACGATGATACCAAGCGCATGCGCTTTTTCGGTGATCGTTTTCATGTCGTGCTTGCGGCCAGTGCGGTAATCCACCTCGGTGAGCATCAACACGGCGATCTCTTCGCTTAGCTCAGCTTCCACATTTTCAGGATCGGCAAGGCGCAGTTCATGCCCGTTGTTGAGTGACTTCAGCAGACCATCGACCATGTAAAGATCTGTGGGGAAATTGCCATTGTCTGAAAGGACTACTTTGCGGCTTTGGTTTAGCTCAAGCGCTGACGCCACGGCTTGGTAGACCTTGATCGACAATGTATCACCCATAACCACGTAGCCAGCGGGTGCGCCAATGAGTTTACCGATACGGTCTCCAATGCGTGCTGGTTGTCCCATCCAATCGGCTTTGTTCCAGCCGGTGATCAGCATGTCGCCCCACTCTTGGGTCAACATGCTGCCCACCTTCTCGGGCGTTGCTTTGGGCAAGGGTCCCAAAGAATTGCCATCGAGATAAATCACACCTTCGGGCAGGTGAAACATGGATTTGGTCTTTTGAAAAATGCTCATTTGACTTTTACGATGCTCGCAATTGAAAACGCTGGATCTTGCCCGTTTGGGTTTTTGGCAGTGCGTCGGTGAAGATCACAGAACGCGGATATTTATAGGGTGCGATGGTGGCTTTCACATGATCCTGCAATCGCTTGATGGTGTATTCATCTTTTGGCACATCATCGGCCAAAACAACATGCGCCTGAACGATAAAGCCGCGATCCTCATCCGGTGCGCCAACCACGGCGCACTCAACCACATGCGGGTGCGCCAATAGGGCGGCTTCAACTTCAGGGCCGGCAATGTTGTAGCCAGCAGAGACGATCATATCATCATTGCGGGCGGCGAAATGGAAATAGCCATGATCATCTTGCACAAATGTATCGCCGGTAATATTCCAACCGTCGCGCACATATTTGGCTTGGCGATCATCGGCCAGATATCGACATCCGGTTGGGCCGCGAACGGCCAAGCGACCAGGTTCGCCACGTGGCATTTCGTTCATGTTGTCGTCGACGACTTTCGCTTCATAGCCGGTCACAGGACGCCCAGTGCACGCCGCTTTTGCATCTTCAAATCGATTGGTGATGAAAATGTGCAGCATTTCGGTGGCACCAATGCCATCAAGCATTGGTTTGCCGGTTTTTTCGCGCCATTCATCAAATACGGGAGCAGGGAGCGTCTCGCCTGCAGACACCGCACATCGCAATGTTGAAAGGTCAGCGCCTTCATCCATGGCGCGCATCATGGCTCGGTAAGCGGTGGGGGCTGTGAAGCAAATGGTGGCTTTGTGGGTTTCGATGATTTCGATCATATTTGCGGGAGAGGCAGTTTCCAGCAGCGTCGCCGTCGCGCCAAACCGAAGCGGGAAGATCGCTAGGCCGCCAAGACCAAAAGTGAACGCCAATGGGGGCGAGCCAACGAAGACATCTTTTGGGGTAACGCCGAGCACTTCTTGCGCATAGCCATCGGCAATCATCAAGAGATCGCGATGGAAATGCATGGTGGCTTTGGGATCACCTGTGGTGCCGGAGGTGAAGCCCAAAAGTGCCACATCGTCGCGGCCCGTATCTACGCAATCAAACTTGACGGGTTTGCCGAGGGCAATCCGATCAAGTTCCGCGTCGTGGTTGGCGGTGCCATCAAAGCTGACAATGGTTTTGAGAAATTTCGAGGTTTTTCCGCATGAAACGATTTCATCCATCATCCGGCTGTCGCAGAGCGCAAAGCTGATTTCGGCTTTGTCGACGATGGCCGACAATTCACCCGCGCGTAGCATAGGCATGGTGTTGACCACCACTGCGCCTGCCTTTGTGGCTGCGAGCCAGCAGGCAACCATTGCAGGGTTGTTGGCGGAGCGAATGAGAATGCGGTTGCCCGGCTTTACCCCATAGTCTTCTACCAATGTGTGGGCGAGGCGGTTCGTCCAATCAGCAAGTTCTTTGTAAGTGCGCTGACGGCCATTGCCAATTAGCGCGACATTGTCGCCAAAACCTTTTTCGACCATGCCATCGGTTAAGATGCGGCCAACATTAATCCGCTCAGGATAGTTGAAATTCTCAGTGAGAAAGGTCGGCCATTGGTCTTCTGGCGGCAGGTTGTCCCGCGTAAACGTGTCGGTATGCGCCGATGGTCCCAGCTTCATGATCTCTCTCCCATTGCTTGCCGCGCGATCACGATTTTTTGGACGTCAGATGCGCCCTCATAAATGCGTAATGCGCGAATCTCGCGATATAGGCTTTCCACAATCGAGCCCTTGCGAACTCCATCCCCTCCGTGGATTTGAACAGCCTTATCAATAACTTCTTGTGCTTTGTCTGTGGCGTATAGCTTGGCCATGGCGGCTTCGCGCGTCACGCGTTCTGCGCCCATATCTTTTGTCCATGCGGCGCGATAAACGAGTAACGCGGCGGCATCTACATCAAGCGCCATATCTGCAATGTGGCCCTGAACCATTTGTAAATCAAAAAGCGGTGCGCCGAACAGTTCGCGGTTTGATGCGCGATTGAGCGTTTCGTCCAATGCACGGCGCGCAAAGCCAAGGGCCGCAGCGCCTACAGTTGAGCGGAAAACATCCAAGACCGACATGGCGATCTTGAAGCCTTGCCCTGGCGAACCGATCATTGCGGAAGGCGGCAATTGCATATCAGTGAATTTGAGACGCGCCAGCGGATGTGGGGCGACAACATCGATGCGCTCGGCGATTTCGAGCCCGTCTGTATCTGCGGGAACCAAAAAGGCGGAAAGTCCTTTTGCGCCGGGGCCTTCGCCTGTGCGCGCAAACACAACATAGATATTAGCAATGCCGCCATTTGATATCCACGTTTTTTCGCCGTTCAGGACATAATGATTGCCCTTCAGTTCAGCGCTGCATTCGATATTGGCAACGTCTGATCCTGATTTTGGCTCGCTTAGTGCGAATGCAGAGATGGCTTCGCCGGAACGTGTTTTCTTCAGCCAGTCACGCTGTTCACTGGTGCCAAACAAAGATACCGCGCCCATGCCAAGGCCCTGCATGGCAAAGGCAAAATCGGCCAGCCCATCATGGCGTGCAAGCGTTTCGCGGATCAAGCAAAGGCTGCGCACGTCGAGCTTTTCGTCTATGTTTGCGCCTGAATGGATAAGAAAGCCAGCGGCGCCCAGATCAGCAACAAGCTTTTGGCAGGCAGCGTCCGTGTCCGAATGATCGACAGGCAGGTTTGCACTGCACCATGCTTCAAGTTCTTGAGACAGTGCGCGGTGTTTGTCTTCAAAAAAAGGCCAATTCAGAAAGCTCTTATCTGACATCAGTCGCCCTCAAAAACCGGTTTTTCTTTTTTCACAAAAGCGTTGTAGGCGCGCTCAAAATCTTGGGTTTGCATGCAAATGGCTTGCGCTTGAGCTTCTGCCTCGATCGCTTGGTCCAGCGACATGTTCCATTCCTGGTTCAATTGGGTCTTGGTGATGCCGTGGGCAAATGTTGGACCTGAAGCAATGCGTTGCGCCATTTTGATGGCCGCTGTCTCGAGCTCGTCGGCGCTATGCAGGGCATTGAAAAAGCCCCAGTTTGCGCCTTCTTCCGCGCTCATGGATCGGCCGGTATATAGCAGTTCTGCGGCGCGGCCTTGGCCGATGATGCGTGGCAACATTGCGCATGCGCCCATATCACAACCTGCGAGGCCAACACGGGTAAACAGGAACGCGGTTTTGGCTTCCGGTGTGGCAAGGCGTAAATCTGAGCACATGGCGATGATGGCACCTGCGCCAACGCAAACACCATCAATTGCGGAGATGATTGGTTTGCCGCAATAGAGCATGGCTTTGACCAAATCGCCGGTCATGCGGGTAAAGGCCAACAGCTGCTTCATATCCATATTGACGAGCGGGCCAATAATGTCGTGCACATCGCCGCCGGAGCAGAAGTTGCCGCCATTGGATTTGAACACCACCACATCGACATCGTCAGCGTAAACCATCTGCCGGAACGTGTCGCGCAACTCGGCGTAGCTTTCAAAGGTCAGCGGGTTTTTGCGCTCAGGTCGCAGCAGGTTGATGATAGCAACCCGGCCATCCATTTCCCAAGAAAAGTGCTCTGGTTTCAAGTCTTTCATCGAAACGGGGGTCAATGATCTTCCTCCCGCACTTTTGATAGAATGTCGATGAAATGTCCGATTTCGGTTTCGTCGATCTCTTTGAGATGCTCGTTGATCCAGCGCTCGTGCTCTGCTGCCATTTCGGCAAATTTTTCGATGCCTTTAGGGGTGAGGCGCACGAGGGTGGCGCGCTTGTCGCCCTTTACTTGCACCCGCATCACAAAACCTTCTTGCACCAATCGATCAATGATGCCGGTGACATTGCCGTTTGAGACCATCAATTGTTTGGAGAGCTGGCTCATGCGCAGCCCTTCGCGGGTGCGATCGAGCATGGCCATCACATCAAAACGCGGCAGGGTGGATTGAAAGCCAAGCCGGAGTTCTTCACGCAATTCGTTTTCGATGAACCGTGTGGTTTTGAGCATTTGCAGCCAAAGCCGCAATCGCTGTTTGCTTACAGGTTGGTCTTCAAGTTTCTCGTTTGCCACGCTCATATTTCGCCCCCTGAAATTGAAATGGCTTGTCCATTGATCCCATCAGAACCTTCGCCACATAGCCAAAGTGCGGTGGCAGATACTTCTGATGGTTCGATTAGTCGCCCTTGCGGGTTGTTTTTTGCGATGGTTGCACGCGCGTCATCTTCTTTCATGCCGGTCTTTTCAACAATCGTTTCAACGGACCGGTCCGTCATTTCTGTGTTGAGAAACCCTGGGCAGATCGCGTTGACGGTGATGCCCTTTTTCGCCACTTCAAGCGCCACAGATTTGGTGAGGCCAACCACGCCATGTTTGGCGGCGGTATATGGTGCAACATAGGCATAGCCTTTTAGGCCCGCAGTTGAAGCAACAGAAATTAGACGGCCCCAATCTTTGCCCTGCATACGCACTAGGCCCTCTTTGAGGGTTAGAAATACGCCAGTTAGATTGACTGCGATCATGCGGTTCCAACTGTCTAGGTCTGTTTTGACAATTGGGGCACTTTCCGCCGCGCCTGCATTGGCAACTACAATGTCCATGGGGCCAATTTGGTCGAACAGGGCTTTGACCGAGTTTTCGTCGGTCACATCTGCAACTACGGCTTGGATGGACTTGTGTTTTGCCGCGACCTTGTGAAGAGACGCTTTTGTGCGACCAGAAATGAAGACATTTGCGCCTTTCTCAGCGAAGGCGAGGGCCATATCTGCGCCAACGCCGGTGCCGCCACCTGTGATCAAAACCTTTTTGCCAGAAATGCTCATACCTTGATCCCTATGCCTTCAGCGCGTTCAGCGAGGCGCATCATTTGATCGCGGCCGGGGTGATATGGATCGGGCCATTCAGTTTGTTTGTCACCCAGCGCCGCTGCTGCGTGTAGCGTCCAGTATGGATTGGCAAGGTGTGGTCGCGCAAGGCAAACCAAATCGGCGCGCCCAGCAATTAGAATTGAATTCACATGGTCGGGTTCATAAATGTTGCCCACCGCCATTGTTTTAAGCCCGGTATCGTTGCGGATACGGTCTGAAAATGGTGTTTGGAACATGCGACCATAAACCGGCTTAGCGTCAGTCGAAGTTTGCCCTGCTGACACATCAATAATATCGATGCCGGTTTCAGCGAACATCTTGGCGATCTCTACCGCTTCTTCGGGCGTTACGCCGTCATCGCCAACCCAGTCATTCGCTGAAATGCGCACAGACATTGGCTTTTCGTCTGGCCATACAGCGCGCATGGCGCGGGCAACTTCGAGTGGATAGCGCATGCGATTTTCAAGCGAACCGCCATACTCGTCGCTGCGATTGTTGGACATTGGGGAAATGAAGGATGAAATCAAATAGCCGTGGGCTGCGTGCAATTCGATCATGTCAAATCCGGATCGTTCTGCCATTTCAACTGAGGATACGAATTGGTCGCGCACCATATCCATATCAGCGCGATCCATTGCCTTTGGTGTAGCGTTATTTTTTGACCAAGGAATGTCCGACGCTGAAAGAAGTGGCCAATTGTCGTTCTTAAGCGGGGCATCCATTTCTTCCCAGCCCAATTGGGTGGAGCCTTTGCGGCCTGAATGGCCAATTTGGCAGCACATCTTGGCGCTTGTTTCGGCATGCACGAAATCAGTAATACGCTTCCAAGCTGTTTCATGTTCTGGTGCATAAAGGCCTGGGCAGCCAGGTGTGATGCGACCTTCAGGTGAAACGCAGGTCATTTCCACATAAACAAGTCCCGCGCCGCCTTTGGCTCTTTCCGCATAATGGGAGAAGTGCCAGTCTGTGGGGCAGCCCCCTTTGGCTTTATATTGAGCCATCGGAGATACGACGACGCGGTTTTCCAATTCCATCTCGCGTAGTTTGAACGGGGCAAACATTGGCGCGCGGTGGGTGTTTTTTGCACCGGCTTGGGTCTGAAACCAAGTCTCGGCAGATTTAAGCCATTCAGGATCGCGCAGGCGCAGATTTTCGTGGCTAATGCGTTGTGAGCGGGTCAGCAATGAATAGTTGAATTGTACAGGATCAAGATCGAGATAGCGTTCTACTTGCTCAAACCATTCGGTGGAATTGCGGGCCGCTGACTGCAAACGCAAAACATCTAAGCGACGGTCTTCTTGGTATTTTTTGAACGCATCTTCCATTGTTGGTTCTGTGTGCAAAAATTCTGCAAGAGCGATGGCGCTTTCAAAGGCTAGCTTTGTGCCTGAGCCAATTGAGAAGTGGGCTGTTGCGGAGGCATCGCCCAAAAGCACAACATTCTCATGGTGCCATTTTTCGCACAGGACGCGTGGGAAATTGATCCAAGCAGAACCACGGATATGCTTGGCATTGGTCATCAAGCTATGACCGCCTAGATGGTCCTTGAAAATCTGTTCGCAAATCGCGATGCTTTCTTGCTGGCTTAGTTCGCCAAAGCCGAACTTGTCGAAGGTTTCTTGGCCGCACTCGACAATGAATGTGGCCGTGTCGTTGTCAAACTGATAGGCGTGGGCCCAAACCCAGCCATGCTCGGTTTCTTCAAAGATGAAGGTGAATGCGTCATCAAATTTTTGGTGGGTGCCCAGCCATACAAATTTACAGGCGCGTACATCGATGTCGGGCTTGAAATGGCCTGCAAACTCTGTGCGCGTTTTCGAATTGAGCCCGTCGGCACCGACCACCAGGTCATATTCTTTCATATATTCAGTGGCTGGTTTTGCTTCGGTGCCGAACTGCATTTCAATGTTTAGTTGGCGGGCGCGCTCTTGCAAAAGCAAAAGCATTTGTTTGCGGCCAACGCCACAAAATCCATGGCCTGTGGATACAGTTTTTGTGCCACGGTGATGCACCGCAATATCGTCCCAATAGGCGAAGTGCTCGCGGATCATATCGGACGAGATTTTGTCGTTGACCGCCATATTGTCGAGGGTCTCATCGCTCAAAACGACGCCCCAGCCAAAGGTGTCGTCGGCTTGGTTGCGTTCGATGATGGTGATGTTATGCGATGGATCGCGCAGCTTCATGCTGATGGCAAAATAGAGCGCAGCTGGGCCGCCGCCGAGGCACAAAATTCTCATCAAACCCTCCCGTTCAATTTTCAATATGATGGCACTGTCGAAAATGTATTTCAAGCTCAAAATTTTAGGCTTGAAGTATTTTTGAAATCGTGCCTCAATATGGGTGAGGATTTGATTGTGGTGACTTGCCAAAACCTGGCGGTTGCGCAACCAATAGGGGATGAACAGCGACGTGAAGCAGCCTTTGATCAAAGATTGGGATGATGCTTATTCCAATGGTGCCTATATTGATGGGGCGGATGACTTTCCGCCGCGCTGGGCCGCTTTGGCTGCTGCGTTTCGCGAGGAATTGACGGCCCTTGGTCGCGCGAAGCTTGATTTATCCTATGGTGATGCGCCGCGTGAACAGATGGATCTGTTCATGCCAGAAAGTCTGCCAAAAGGTTTGGCGATGTTTGTGCATGGTGGCTATTGGATGGCTTTCGACAAATCAAGTTGGTCCCATCTGGCAAAAGGTGCGCTGGACAATGGGTGGGCGGTTGCGCTGCCAAGCTACACGTTGGCGCCTGATGCTTCATTGACACAAATGACTGGGCAAATCGCCCGCGCAATAGAATTTGCTGCTGCCAAAATAGATGGGCCTATCCGTCTGTCTGGGCATTCAGCTGGCGGGCATTTGGTGAGCCGACAAATTTGCAGCGAGACGCCTTTGCAACGCTTTGTGCAAAAGCGAATTGAAAAAGTCGTATCGATTTCCGGGCTGCATGATTTGCGGCCCTTGATGAACACAAAAATGAACGAGACGCTCTATCTGGATGAAGATGAGGCGATGGCTGAAAGTGCTGCGTTACAACGCCCGATGGAAGATTCGGATTTGATGTGCTGGGTGGGCGCCGATGAGCGACCTGAGTTTTTACGGCAAAACAAATTGCTGGCGGAAATTTGGGCGGGATTTGGTGTGCAGACGGAGTGGCACGAGGAGGCTGAGCGCCACCATTTCAACGTCATTGATGATTTGGCGGACGCGAAATCTGCACTGTGTCAACAGTTTGCGCCTTAATCCGGCGATGCTTTAAGCTTGATATTTTAATATTGAAATATATTGAAATTCATGCACACTGAGGAGGGATGAGAAGAGCTGAGGAGAGTAACGAGTTGCCCGTTGGTGTATTGCCAATTGAGGTGACCTGTGTGTTGGAAATGCCAGATTGGTTTGCGGCTACAAGCCAATTAAAGCAATTCACGCTTTACAAAAAACACCACCTCTCTAACCTTCTTCTTATCACAAAGCGGTCACCAGTTTTGAGGTGACATTAATTGGGAGGAAAGTATGAAACACTTGAAAAAGATAGCGGCGAGTGCGCTTGCACTATCGCTTGCAGCCACGAGCATGGCCTATGCTGGTGGGGCGAAGATCGGCATGATCACGACCCTATCAGGTGGCGGTTCTGGTCTTGGCATTGATGTGCGCGATGGCTTTATGCTGGCGATCAATCAATCTGACAATAAAGATGTTGAAGTCGTGATTGAAGATGATGCACGCAAGCCTGAGTTGGCCGTGCAAATCGCAGACAAAATGATCCAAAGCGAGAAAGTCGATATTCTCACTGGTATTATTTGGTCAAACCTTGCGATGGCGGTAATTCCATCTGCAACAGCGCAGGGCAAATTCTACTTGTCACCAAATGCTGGCCCATCTCCATTGGCGGGCAAAGGGTGTCATCCAAACTACTTCAACGTGGCGTGGCAGAATGATAATTTGCACGAAGCCATGGGTGCTTATGCAAATTCTGTTGGCTACAAAAACAGCTATATCCTTGCGCCAAACTATCCAGCGGGCAAGGATGCCTTGACGGGTTATAAGCGTTTTTATGAAGGCGATTTGGCTGGTGAGGTTTACACCAAACTTGGCGCAACTGATTACGCGGCAGAAATTGCGCAAATCCGCGCCTCTGGTGCTGACAGCGTATTCTTCTTCTTGCCAGGGGGCATGGGCATTGCGTTCATGAAACAATATGCGGCATCTGGCGTTGATATTCCGGTGCTTGGCCCTGCATTCTCATTCGACCAAGGCATTTTGGGTGCGGTTGGCGACGCAGCGCTTGGTGTGAAGAACTCTTCACAATGGTCAAAAGACCTAGATAATGAAGCCAACAAGGCATTTGTTGCCAGCTTCCAAGAAGCTTATGGCCGTTTGCCTTCACTGTATGCAAGCCAAGGTTTTGACACCGCGAACTTGATCTTGTCGGCGCTTGAAGGTGCTGATGTGAAAGATGCAGATGCGTTCCGCGCTGCGCTGAAAGTTGCAGAGTTTGATTCTGTACGTGGTGACTTCCGGTTCGGCAACAACCAACACCCAATTCAAAACATCTATGTTCGTGAAGTGGTGAAAGAGGGTGATGTGTTGACCAACAAGATTGTTGGCTTGGGTCTTGAACAGCACCAAGATGCATATGCCCAAGAGTGTGGCATGTAATCTTTGAACTAACGTGCGGGGTGCTTTCGCGCTCCGCATGTTCCTTATGTAGGCTCTAGTCGGACGATTACTCCATGACAGCTGCCCTTTTTTTCGAGCAATTGCTGAACGGACTGCAATTTGGCGTCACGCTATTTCTGATGGCGGCTGGATTGACCTTGGTGTTCGGCGTGATGGGTTTGATCAATCTTGCCCATGGCTCACTCTATATGGTTGGCGCTTTTGCTTGCGCGGCAGTGGCCGCTGCAACTGGCTCCTTCTGGCTTGGTCTTGTTGCTTCAATAGTTGCTGCCGCATTTGCTGGCGCCCTAATTGAGATGACTGTGATCCGGCGATTGTATAATCGCGATCATCTGGACCAAGTGTTGGCAACGTTTGCCCTGATTTTGATCTTCTCTGAAGGGTGCCGGTTTATCTTTGGTTCGTTCCCGCTGTTTTTGGACGTGCCTGCAATTTTGGCTGGTCCGATCACTCTGCCCGGCGGATTGCCTTACCCAATTTATCGTCTTTCAATCATTGTCGTTGGTGGCTTGGTGGCCTTGGGACTTTATTTGCTTATTGCAAAAACCCGACTTGGCATTCGTATCCGCGCTGGCGAAGCAGACCGCGAAATGATCGCCGCACTCGGTGTAGATATTCGCACGCTCTACACAATTGTATTTGCATTGGGCGCTGGGCTCGCTGGCTTCGCTGGCGCGCTTGTTGGTGCCTTGCAATCGGTGCAAGTGGGTATGGGCGAGCCAGTGTTGATCCTAGCTTTCGTGGTTATCGTGATTGGCGGTATTGGTTCGATTAAGGGCGCTTTGATCGCCTCAATTTTGGTCGGGATTGTGGACACGCTCGGGCGTGTTTCCCTCCCTTCATTGTTTGGCCTGTTTATGGACCCAAGCGCGGCAAACTCCATCGGGTCGTCTTTGTCCTCAATGTTGATCTATGTGTTGATGGCGGTGGTTTTGATCTTCAAACCAGAAGGATTGGTGTCGCAAAATGGCTAGTCTTTCTCGTGAAACACTTCTCAATATTTTCCTGACCATTGGCATGCTGGCACTGCCGTTTGTGGCCACTGCGATCGATGAGCCTTTCTATATCACCCTTGCAACGCGGGTTGCGATATTGGGACTGGCCGGCGTTGGGTTGAATTTGGCGCTTGGCACTGGTGGCCTTGTGTCCTTTGGCCATGCAGCATTCTTTGGCTTGGGTGGATATGCGGCAGGCATTTTGGCCAGTCACGCGCTCAATTATACGCCGATTATGGAAAGCCCGTTTTTGATCGAAGGCACCAACCAAATGCTGATCATTTGGCTGGTCGCGATTATCGTCTCGGGCATTGGTGCCTATTTGATCGGGCTGTTGAGCCTTAGAACGTCTGGCGTCTATTTCATCATGATCACCTTAGCGTTCGCGCAGATGATCTACTACTTTGCGATTTCTTGGCCCGCCTATGGGGGCGAAGATGGTTTGTCTATCTATGTGCGCAATGCGTTTCCCGGCGTGAACACGCTTGATCCGCAAGGGTTCTATTTCATCTGCTTTGCGCTGTTGATGGCTGGCATTTGGCTTTCAGCAACGTTGAAGAATTCGCGTTTTGGTGCTGCGCTGCAATCTGCACGGCAAAATGAAGAGCGTTTGAGCGCTGTTGGCGTAAAACCCTTTAACATCAAGCTTACCGCTTTTGTTATTTCAGGCATGATGACCGGACTAGCTGGGGCGCTTTTCGCAGACCTCAACCGGTTTGTTTCCCCTTCAATGCTCTCTTGGCATATGTCGGGTGAGATCATGATTTTGGTGATTTTGGGTGGTGTTGGCCGTCTATACGGGCCGCTTGCTGGTGCCATTATTTACATCATTTTCGAGTTTATCTTTGGCGGCATGACCGAGCATTGGCAGTTCTTCTTAGGGCTTGTATTGCTTGGGGTTGTGTTGTTTGCCCGAGGCGGGGTGATTGGTTTGATCGCGGGGAGGGCACGCCATGACTAATCCCATTCTTGAGATCAAAAACCTCAACAAAAGCTTTGGCGCGTTGAAAGCCACAGACGATGTTTCGATCACCCTCAATGCGGGTGAAATCCACGCGCTGATCGGTCCTAATGGTGCGGGTAAGTCAACGCTGATCAAACAGATTTGCGGCGGGTTGTCGTCAGACAGCGGTT
The DNA here is from genome assembly GCF_030159895.1 of Maritalea porphyrae. Classification (GTDB taxonomy): domain Bacteria; phylum Pseudomonadota; class Alphaproteobacteria; order Rhizobiales; family Devosiaceae; genus Maritalea; species Maritalea porphyrae. The sequence continues at coordinate 250,424 of NZ_BSNI01000001.1, read as the reverse complement.
CAGTCATCTTCAACGGTCAAGATTTGGCCGGGCTTGATGTGGCTGAACGAGCACAGTTGGGATTGGGCCGCACTTTCCAGATATCTTCTGTGATTATGGAGTTTTCGGCGCTGCGCAATGTCATGCTTGCGGTCCAAGCAAACGCAGGCACAAGCTATCGCTTTTTCAAAAATGTGCGGACAGATAAAAAGCTTGTGGATCGCGCGATGGCGATTTTGGCGCGGGTTGAGCTTGAAGGGCGCGCTGATGTAAGCGCTGCTGAATTGTCTCATGGTGAACGACGACAGTTGGAAATTGCGCTGGCGCTGGCGCTGGAGCCGAAGGCGTTTTTGCTCGATGAACCCATGGCAGGTATGGGGCCGGAGGGCTCGAAACGGCTGATCAGCTTTCTGGATGGTTTGCGCAAAGAGGCGCCGATCTTGTTGATTGAGCATGATATGGATGCCGTGTTTTCTCTGGCGGACCGGATCTCTGTATTGGTTTATGGTCGTGTGGTTGCTTCTGGGACAGTCGATGAAATTCGCAACAATCCTGCGGTGCGCGAAGCCTATTTGGGAGAAACAGCATGAGCGAACTCCTAGATATTGAAAATATCGAAGTGTTTTACGGTCCTTCGCAAGCGCTGTTTGGGGTTAGCCTTAAGGTCGGCGAAGGTGAAGTTGTGGCGCTGATGGGCCGCAATGGGATGGGCAAGACCACCACAATTCGCACCCTTTGCCGAATGTCAAAGCAAAAGGCTGGTCGAATTGAGTTCGCAGGTTGCGACATCGGGTCCATGCCTTCGCACAAGGTTGCCCAATTGGGTGTTGGGTTGGTGCCCGAAGGGCGGCGCTGTTTCGCCAATCTTACGGTTGAAGAAAACCTGGTTGCAGCCGCTCGCGCGGGCGAATGGAGCCTTGCGCGAGTATATGAGTTGTTCCCACGCCTTGAAGAGCGGCAGGGCCAAATGGCCAACACCCTTTCTGGCGGCGAACAACAAATGCTAGCCATCGGCCGGGCGCTAATGACCAATCCTAAGCTACTTGTTTTGGATGAAGCGACCGAAGGGTTGGCGCCGGTTATCCGCGAAGAAATCTGGCGCGCTGTGCGCGAGTTAAAAGCAACTGGGCAATCGATTTTGATTGTTGATAAAACCCTATCCGAATTGCTGCCAATCGCGGATCATTGTGTCATCCTTGAACGCGGACGCACTGCTTGGACGGGAACGCCAGATGCGTTGACGCCTGAGTTGGCTGACCGGTATTTGGGGGTCTGATTATGGCGGCCTTCCAATATGATCAACCAGTGATGTTCCGTCATTGTGACCCGGCGAAAATCGTTTTCTATCCGCGTTATTTTGAAATGGTGAACACGGTAATTGAAACGTGGTTTGAGCGTGAGGCGAACTATCCATTTCTGACGATGTTTGACGACGCAAATACGGGTGTGCCAACCGCTGCAATTGAAACGCGATTTCATGCGCCTAGCCGCATGGGTGACATGCTGAACTGGACGTTGCAGGTCACGCGTTTGGGTGGCACCAGCGTAAGCTTCGACATTGACGCGCATTGCAAAGATCAAAAGCGCGTAAGCGTTGTCACAACCCTTGTGCATGTGGATGGGCAAACGGGCAAACCAAAATCATGGCCGCAAGCGGTAAGAGATAATATTCATAACTTTATGGAACGGACATAATGGCGAACATCAGTTTACACCCTGAAGGCTGGAAACCAGCAAAAGGCTACGCGAACGGCATGATCGCTGAAGGGCGCACGATTTTCGTTGGCGGCCAAATCGGCTGGAACGCTGATCAAGTTTTTGAAACCGATGATTTCATCGAACAGATGAAACAGGCCCTACGCAACATAGTCGCGGTGGTCGAACAAGCTGGTGGCGAACCAAAAGACATTGTGCGTCTAACTTGGTTCGTGACGGACAAAAAAGAGTATTTGGCCAAGCAAGCGCAAGTGGGCAAAGCCTATCGCGAAGTGATGGGCTACAATTTCCCCGCCATGACCATGGTTGTGGTTGCTGACCTGATTGAGGATCAGGCGAAAATCGAAATTGAAGCGACAGCGGTTTTGCCGGACTAATCGAATTGGCGCTTACTCGTCGACAGAGTTTGGTTTGGCGTTTCGCCAAAGGCTTCACGGTATTCTTGCGCAAAGCGCCCCAGATGCTGAAAGCCCAAATCAAGTGCAATTTGAGTAACCGTTTGGTTCGGGCCGGGTGCTAGCAACAAGTGCCGCGCCCAACGAAGGCGTTCCAATCGCAACATCTGCATGGGCGTTAGGTTGTAAGCCTTTTTAAAACTATATTGCAACGCACGCGGTGATGCGCCTGCAGCTCGCGCAATATCATCAAGCGTTAGGTCCAGATCAAATTGAGATTTGATAATCTCCATCGCGCGCTTCATTTGGTTGTTGGCGAGTTCGGTTGGCCGCGCATCAAAGAAGCATTGGATGTTGCTTGGGGCAGCTTGCAGTAGCTCAAGGATCATCTCTGACCCCGACGTTGGCATCACGTCACGGTCTGCATCTTGGAACATGTGGCGCAATCTCTGCCGCCACGTTTCGAGCTGCTTTGCTTTCATGCGGATGGTGGGTTCAAAACGAATAGGTGATTTTAGCTGACGCCCTAAGAATTGCTCGGCTTCTGCTTTGACCCGCTGAGCATCAATTTGCACGAGCAGCATTTCGCAATCTGCATGCCAGACCATTTCGGTTTTTAGGTCTGGGTTCAAGATGGTGGCAAATTCGGGTGAGCTGTCAACGATCTGATGGCCATTCTTTACCTGAGCGCGTCCACGAAGTGGGATTTGGATAAGATAAAACTCTTCCAATTCACCTGGCTTGATCTCTACTTTGCCGCCATAGCGCATGTAGTTGAACGATAGGTCGTCGGTCGCCACATGGTTGTGCACCACGTCAAGTTGTGAGGTGCCGGGCAGAATATCCAGTTTGTGCGCGCAATATTTGCGCGCGACCATTTCGCGGGCGCAATCAAGGTCGCTCGAGCGGAACAATCGATGCTTTGCCAATGGCTCGTGGACAACAGGCTTGCTTAACCAAGTGCTGTCTACGCACTTTTGCGTTTTCTGGATAGACTCCTCCCCGTATCTGCCTTTTAGTTTAGGCATAAAATAAAAATGATGCAATCGGCGGAGGAGGGGACGATGGCACAAAAGAAAAAGGTCGCAGTGATTGGTGCGGGCGTGAGCGGGCTGGTGACAGCAAAAACGTTCAAGGAAAAGGGCCACGATGTGACTGTGATTGAGCGCAGTCATGATCTTGGTGGGGTATGGGAGTTGTCACGGTCTTATCCGGACGTTCAAACCCAGAGCCCAAAAGACTTATATCGCTACACCGATAAGGCGATGCCGGATGATTATCCAGAATGGCCTAAAGGGCCGCAGGTGCACGCTTATTTGGATAGCTATGCGGCTGACTATAATCTGCGCGATCTCATTCGGTTCAACACAAGTGTTTTAGGGATGGCGCGGCGCTCGGATGGCGCAAAGGGTTGGACCTTGTCTCTGCAGGAAGAGGGCGGCAAGCCAAAAGATGAGGACTATGACTTCGTTGCGGTTTGTACCGGACAATTCAGTGAGAAAAACATTCTAACGCACCCCGGCCAAGAAGCGTTTGAAACGCAGGGCGGGAAGGTGATGCACTCGTCAGAATATACGGACCCCTCGATTGTTGAAGGCAAAGACGTAACGGTTTTGGGCTTCTCAAAGTCGGCAACAGATATTGCGGTGAACGCAGTGAAGTCTGGCGCAAAATCAGTGAACATCGTTTATCTGCAAAGCGTGTGGCGGGTGCCCTATTTCATCGGCGGGCTGATTAATTTCAAGCGCATTCTTTATATTCGCAAGCAAGAGCAGATGTTCCCAAGTTGGGGGCTAAACCCGATGCAAAAGTTTGCGCATGTGATCGCCAAACCTTTCGTTTGGGCGAATTGGCGTGGACTTGAGGCGCTGTTGAGCATTCAGTTGAAGCTGAAGAAAACGGGGCTGAAACCGGACATCAAAATTGAAGATGAGATCAATTGTTCGGTGCCGATTGTTACTCCTGGTCTGTTCGACATGATTGCCGATGGTCGGATCAAAGCGATCAAAGGAACCTTCAAAGAATATGAAGGGGACAGCGTTGTTCTAACCGGTGGGGAACGCGTGAAAACAGACATTGCAATTCAAGCGGTGGGTTGGAAGCTTGGCGTGCCGTTCTTACCCGATGAATATCAGGAAAAACTCGTAGAAGAGGATGGGCAATATCGGCTTTATCGGATCATTGCCAATCCTGACTTGCCGGATATGGGCTTTGTTGGTTTCAACTCATCTTTCTGCACGGTCTTGTGTGCAGATTTGGCGGCCAATTGGTTGGTGCGCTATGCGGATGGCAAGTTGGATAAGCAGCCAACAGCTGCTGAGATGAACAACAATATTGAGATGATGTTGAATTGGAAACGCAATGAAAAACCGTCTGCCAAAGTCTATGGCGGTTTGTGTGTTGCCCCTTACCACTTCAAACATTTTGATGAGTTACTCGATGATATGGGCGCGAAGAAGCGTCACCGCAATCCAATTGCGGAAAACCTTGCGCCGCCAAATGCGGATGCATATCGCGAGTTTTTGAATTCGACCCCAGACTACAAGGTAAGTTAGGCGGGCCGATGCTTCGCTGCCGCACCTAGCGTGCGGCAGCGCTTAAAAACCTAAATGGAGAGATAAGATGAATATGACACCCGGCATTACGCCGAGCGGTGAGGGCATCTCTGCGCTCAAATGGAACATCTTGGGGCAAACTTACATCCCAAAACTATATTCTGATAATGCATTTGTTTGGCACGCTTTGCTGCCTGCGGATAGCTTTGTTCCGCCTCATGTGCACCCAACTCAGGATGAGTGGATCACGATCCTTGACGGTGAATTAGAGGTGGCGTTCGGGGATCAAGTATTCACCGCGGGCGCTGGTGACACGGTGAAAATGCCAATGGGAATTGCCCACGGCATAACCAACAAATCTGGCAAGGACGCCAACTGCTTTTTTGGCGTAGCGCCAAGTCGCAAGCTTTTTGAATTATTCAACGCGCTGCATGATTTGGGGGATCCTGACGAGGTTGTTCGGCTTTCTGCATTGCACGAGGTGGATTTCCTCCCCCCGCCAGCGGGATAGTCAAAACAACCTAACCCCAAATATGAGGGCGGAGGCTTTGCCAGCCTCCGCCCTAAACCAAATTATCAGTTGAAGTTTTACCTAAAAGGAAGACTTGAATCCCGCTTGCGCTGTTATGCCAAATCCATGGGCCGTGCCACTGGTTAGCTCAGTGTCAAAGTACAGATTGGTGTTTTCATTTAGTTGTTTGTTGGCTGTCAGACCAACAAAAGCCGAACCGGAGATGGGCGCGCCGCCGGGATCAAAGGTTAAGTTTGTTCCAAGCAAGTTGGCGGTTACAGAATTTGCACCCCAATTGAACTGGCCATCGACACCTGCGCGAGCGGTTACCAGTGTTTCGTTGTCGTTTACCAAGTCGGCTTCGACTTTTAGACGGGTGTCGAGTGCATGAACGTCGCGAGCGCCAACTGTTAATATTGAATCGGCACCGTTTTCTGTATAGCCGTCAATATGTTGGAATGTGTAACGACCACGTAAGCTGGTACGGGTTGGTTTGCCGCCAAAATCAGTTTCCAGCAGATTGAATGTCACTTCGGGTGCAACAAAATACCCGTTAAAGTCAGCGGTGACTGTTTCTATTCCAGTTGCGGCCAAGTTGTTTAGGATTTGCCGGCTGCTTGTATGCTGCAAAACACCACCAGTTATGGCTAGGTCAATATGGCCGCCAATTTGTCCGTAAAGACCAGCATATTGCCCTTTTGCATCGACGGTTTGGGTGTTGCCTGGGGTGCTGAGTTGTGCCGCACCAAACCCAACGAATGCACCAGCCGTAAATTCTGGATCGAGCATGGATTCGACACCGATTACGCCACCGCCGAATACAGTATTTGCTTGGGTTGCGGAACCTGAAGCGTTGTTGGATTGCAGGCCTGCGAAACCATTGGCCCATACTCTGCTATGATCTTCGGCTTGCCAGTCTGCTCCTTCTGGCCATTTGTTGGTCGGTGATTGAGCATAGCCTAAAGCGTTTGGATTTTCCTCGGCGTTGGCGTTCGATGTTTTGGGCTTGGCAAGCATGTTGAACGTGCCAGCAAGCAGGGCATCGAGTGAATTATCGATATGGGCGAAGCTGGTGGTATCAATTACATCCACAACATTGCCTTGGACCAATGAAGGTGCGCCATTTGTGTTCAAAATGTCGGGCGCTTTGTCAAAAGTGTAGTGGAGCGAAAGACCGTTAGCTACATTTAGCGTGTCTGTGCCTCCGCCAAATACCAATCCGCCTTGCAACACTGTGCCGGGCAACAGGCGAAGTTCGTTGTCGGCGACACTAGCGAATTCGATGGCGTTGCCTAAAGCTGAAAACACACGCCCTGAAATTATGGCTTTTGAATCCAAGCCATCCACCAGGATGCCTGATGCATTGGGACCGCTGGTGTTGATTGTGCCATTGTGAGTTACCGAGGTTCCAAGACCAAATGCATTTACACCATAAGAGCTGTCGCCGCTGGTTGAGACCACTCCATTTACAATTGCTTGTGAGTTGGTGCCGCTGACAGAAATGCCTGGAGCAAAGTCACCACTGGTCGTAATGCTGCCGTTGTTCGTTGCTGTAACACCGCCTGAACCGATCAATTGGATGCCCAATGCAGCATTTCCTGTTGTGCTTATTGTGCCGTTATTTACCGCCGTCGATCCGTCGCCTGTCGATAATATTGCTGTCGCAGAGGTGTTGGTCGTTTTGATTATGCCACTACCAGCGTTGGTAATTAGTGCATTGACGCCCGTAGAGTTGACGCCATTGCTTGCAGACCCAGTCGTGTCAATTGTGCCAGAGTTTGTGATCTGAATATTTGTTCCAGTTTGTGCTTGGATACCATGTGAGTCGTCACCTTTGGTCACTAATTCGCCGCTGTTCGTGACAGTGGAGCCAGTCCCAGTAGCCAGGATGCTTGTTGATGAAGGCAGGAAGGTCGTGACTGTGCCAGTGTTGATCACTTGGCTATTGGTCCCAAATGTTGCAATGCCGGTTGCGGCAAAACCGCTCATAGTAATTGTGCCATGGTTTTCAACTACTGCGTCTGCGCCTGTCGCAACGACGCCAACTGCGGCTGCCGCTGGCACAAATATTACGCCGCCTTGTTCGACGACGCCTTTGTCGCCAGGATTTAACATCGACTTACCGGAACCTAAGACTTCTCCGTTTGTTACGGTAAAGCTTTGGGCAAATATTGGCCCGGTAGATGCAATTATCGCGATGATTGAAACGGCGCCGGACAACATTTTGATCGTGTCGGTTGAGCCGTGTTTTGAACAAGATATCTGATTGAAGTATGGCATTTGAACCCCACAAACTAAGCTAAACAATCGATAAACAGATTGTTGTTTCTTGACGCCTGCCAAATGAGAGGCGAAATAGATTTTCATGTGGGCAATTTTCCAAGTATTGTTGCGTACCTGAGGGACACTAAATGAATACACTCGAAAAGCTCTATGATTGCGCGTCTCGGTATCTTGAAAAGGATCGCGATTGGTCGAGCTTCTCAGTGGAGTTTGGTCGTATCTTTGATTGTGAGTTTGCGTTGTACCGCACCTCAGACGAAGACGCAGTTGCAGTCACAGCCCACGATTCAGTTTTAGCAACTTCAAATCCTGATTGTATGCAGGACTTCTTTGAAAACCGGTTTTATCAAATGCGTCCAATGCAGGAGGGTGATTTAACGCCGCTCGAGCCACATCGGCGCACGGAATATTTTTCAGATGAGCAAGTACGTGAACTTGGACCTTTCTATACCTTTATGCAGAAGCATGGTGTGTTCTATCTGATGATTGCGCCAGCGTTGATGCCTGATGGTTCGGTGTTGTCGCTGACGGTTTGGCGCAGCGAAGACGAACCAAATTTTGATGATGTTGAGAAACAGAGATTAGCCCTGTTTATGCGTTATCTATTGGCGTTAGTGCGCGACAGTGAGCTTAAAATGGTCAATCACGAATCTCGATTGTCCGATTTTGGCGAGCGTTATGGACTGACCAGTGCTGAGATTGAGGTTCTAGGTGCGCTTTTGGCAGGGCATTCATTGCGTGATATTGCGACCAAGAGTGGTCGGAGTTATGGGACTGTCCGGTGGCACGTGCGCAATATTTTGAGCAAGTGTCATGTTAACAGCCAAAAAAATCTATTACACGAGTTCTATGCTTTGATTGAGAATTAGGACGCTAGGAACGATTTGGGAAAGATCTGCCGGAACGTCAAAGCCCCGGCAGATGGAATGCGGTTAATCAGCCAAGCAACAAGCTAGGCAGCCATAGCACGATGCCTGGGAAGGCAATGAGCACGGCAATGGTGATCGCGTCAGCTACGAAGAATGGTGATGCGCCGCGGAAGACATCTTGAACTGAGATGTCCGAACGCACGCCCGCCACCACGAAGCAGTTGAGGCCAATGGGTGGAGTGATCAGGCAAAGCTCTGCCATTTTCACCACAATGATCCCAAACCAGATCGCGCAACCCCAGCCGCTCATGCCAAAGGCACTATCAGCTGCGGTGACATCCATGCCGCCATTAAGCGCCATAACGGCTGGGAAGACCACCGGAAGCGTTAGGAGCAACATGCCGATCGCATCCATGAACATGCCCAAAATGGCATAGGCCAAAAGGATCATGATCAGCGTGATCATTGGGTTTTGCTCAAGCGTTACGATCCAGTCCGAGAAAGCACCGGGCAAATCCGCAAAGCCAAGGAAACGGACAAAGATCAACACGCCCCAAATGATCGTGAATATCATGACAGCGAGTTTGCCGGTTTCCATCAGTGCGTCTTTGAATTGTGGCCAACGCATGCCGTGGATGAGTGCCATCACGAAGATGACAAATGCACCGATCGCGCCACCTTCAGTTGGTGTGCCCCATGCATCACCGCCGAACGGGTTGTAGATGAAGCAAATGATGATGATCACAACAAAGAAGATCGGAAATGCCGGCGGTAGCGACTTGAAGCGCTCGCCCCAAGAATAGCCCTTTACCGGTGGCCCCAGTTTTTTGTTGAATGTGGCCATCAACACAACCAACCCGCCATAAATGAGCGCTGATACAGCGCCCGGCAAGAAACCGGCAAGCAGCAACGCGCCAACATCTTGTTCCACAATGATGGCGTAGATCACCAAAATCGCTGACGGTGGGATAAGAGACGCAAGTGTACCGCCTGCTGCCACAACGCCTGCTGCAAAGCGCTTGTCGTAGCCGATTTTGAGCATTTCAGGGATGGCAATGCGCGCAAACACCGCAGAGGTGGCGACCGATGCACCAGACACGGCGGCAAAGCCAGCTGTCGCAAACACGGTTGCAACGCCCATGCCGCCAGGCAACCAGCCAACCCATCGTTTTGCTGCTTCAAACAATGCTTTGGTGAGGCCTGCATAATAGGCGAGATAGCCAATAAGGATAAAGGTTGGGATTAGCGAGAGCGCTTGCGACGACACTTTGGAGTGTGGCACTTGGCCTGCGGTTTTGGCGGCGACTTCGAGCGCCCAGAAAAACTGGTTTGGATCGTAACCCTTTTTGGACCAGAAAATCCAAATGAGTCCGGTTAGGCCAGCAAGGGCAGCGGCGAATGCAACACGCACGCCGATCAATACCATAATCAACAGCAGGCCGGTGACGATGAGGCCAATATCAATTGAGGTCATTTAACTGTCTCCTCATCAACGTCGTCGAAACCTGAAACATGTTCGGCCTCGCGGGCAGCTTGGGTTGCTGCATCTTCGATAAGGGGTACCGCGACAGGCTCAAGTGTGCCAGTGCGCAGTGCACGACCATATCCCCAAAGCTGAAGGGTCAGGCGGATTGAAAGAATGAAAAACGCAACCGGAGCTAAAAGCTTCGCGGGCCAGAGCGGAATGCCAATATCCATCGATGAGTCTCGGCTCCACATTGGGGCGGCGAAATCGAACGACCGGGCAAAGTGAGCCCACGACCCCCACATCAATAACAGCATCAAAATGAGCATCACGAATGTCGAGATGAACTCAGCGGTCCAAAGCGGGCGGCCCTTTAGCCGACCAACCAAGATGTCCATGCGGATGTGTCCACCAAGGCGCTGGGTGTAGGCGACGCCCACAAACGCGATGAGCGGCATGGCTTGTTCGATCCAATCGACATAACCGGGCAATGGTCGATTCATGAAATTGCGACCGCCAACAGAAACAACCGCCATTAACATGAGTGAAAAGACGGCCAAGCCGCCAATGAATGCCAAAAGGCCTTCGATTTTGAACAGTTTGCGATCAAATTTTGAAAGCCAACTGTCATCGGTAAGAACAGATGAAGCACCTGCCATTTTAACTCCCCCCAAGTTTGAAGCCAAAGCTCAAACCTTAGTTTAGATAAAATTCACCCGGCGTCACGCTTTTCAAAGGCGCGGCCGGGTGAACTTGTCATTTGTCGGGCTTAGTTTGAAAGAGTTGAGAGCACGAGGTCTAGCAACTCTTGAGCTGGTAGGCCTTTGGCTGTGTTGTCTTCAACCCAAGCTTGAGCGATGCCGCCAGCAGCTGAACGGAATGCTGCAAGCTCTTCGTCTGAGTAGGTCACTTTTTCGATGCCACGCTCTTCAAGCGCTGGGCCCCAAGCTTCCATTGTTGCACCATTATAGTTGTTCACATAATGCGCCAAAGCTTCAGGAATTGAGCTAAGCAAAGCGTCGCGGTGCGCGTCAGAAAGACCGTTTAGGGCATCTGTATTTGCAACAACTGGGCAGTTCACTGTGCCTGGGTTCAGGTTAGTCGTCCACCACTTGCCGCTTTCGATTGTGCCATATGACATGTGCGCGTGCGGTGCGAATGAGACAGCTTTCACAACGCCTGAGTCAAGTGCTTGGCGCACTTCGGTAGCTGACATTGAGTTTGGAACCGCTTTAACAGATTCCATAGCACGGCCAATGCCGCCTGTTGCGCGAACAGTCATGCCTTCAAAGTCGGCAACTGTGCGTGGAGCATCGCCAACGCCAACAAAGTTATATTGTGGCAGCGGAGAAGGCATCAACAATGTAGCGTTCCAACGACCCAAGTCTTTTTGGGTTGCTGGGTGGCTGTAAACCGCCATTGACGCTGCAATTTCAGCTTCCAAAGAGCTAACGCCAAGGAATGGCAATTCCAAAACGGTGATCGATGGGTTTTTGTCCGCGTGGTAGCCAGCGCAGAATTGTGCCATTTCAAACGCGCCGATTGAGATGCCGTCTAGGTTCTCGCGGTTCTTTGATAGGCCACCATATGACAAGTTAAGTGTGAATTCGCCGTTGGTTTTCGCAGATACCAATTCAGCGAGTTTTTCAACATGCTCGGTGAACGCGCGGCGTTTGCCCCAAAGCGAAACGTTCCATTCAACGGCCATGGCTTCAGCAGCGAAACCAAAGGTAAGCGTGGTCGCGATTGCGACCTTTGCGATATTTTTCATAATGTCCTCCCAAAAGAAACTTCAAACCCGACCCAAATGGATCGTGTTGAATTGCATCGTAGCAATTGAGCGGAATTTGCCTATGAAGAAAACTGCGTAGGTAGATGCTTGCCACCTTGCGGAAATCCGCAGGGCGAAAACTTGCCTATAACAGGTCTTGTTTGTTCAGGTTCAGTTTGACGATTTTTTCGTTCAAAGTCCGTCGCCCGATGCCAAGCGCTTCTGCAACCGCATCCATCTTGCCTTTGTGGGTGCGAATGGCTTTGGCGATTAGTGTACGCTCGAACGCTGCAACGGCTTCTCGCAGAGTTTCAGGCACATCGCCCATATCGTTTTGCACCCGCAACGCATCATTGATGGAGCTCGCGCCACGTCGCGATGCAAGGATTAATCGTTCGGCCACATTGCGTAGCTCACGTACATTGCCCGGCCAGTCATGCGCAATAAGTGTCGCCATGTCTTCTGCGGTAACTTCAGGGATTTGTGTTTCGTAGAGCTCCGCGTAATTTTGCAAGAAATGCTCAAAAAGCAGTGGAATGTCGTCGCGCCGTGAGCGTAGCGTGGGCAAATCAATCACCACATTGGACAAGCGGAAATAGAGATCTGAGCGGAAACGGCCCTCTTCAATGGCTTGATCAAGTGGCTCGTTAGAGGCTGAGACGATGCGCACGTCGACGGTGATCGGTTTATCAGCGCCAAGTGGCAAAATTTCGCGCAGTTCGATCGCGCGCAACAATTTTGCTTGAACGTCCAAAGAACAGGTGGCGATCTCATCAAGAAACAGTGTGCCACCCTCCGCTTGGCGGAACAGCCCTTGCGATTTGCCAGTTTCTCCAAAGATAAATTGCTCAAAACTGTCGGCTGCGATGTTGGCGCAGTTAACAGCGATAAAGGGGCCGTTCGCGCGATCCGACAAATTGTGCATAGCACGGGCGACCAGCTCTTTGCCGGTTCCTGTTTCCCCCAAAATGAGTGCGGCGGCGTGGGCTGAGCTGAAATCAAGCACATTTTCACGCACTGATTGCAACAGTTCAGATTTGCCGAGGAGAACACGATCAAGACCAGACAGCGTGGCGAGCTGCTTGCGCAGTCTTTCCGCTGACTTCGACAAACGATGCTTTTCGGCTGCGTTGCGCAAAATGGTTAGGAGACGTTGCGGATCAAATGGCTTCTCCAAAAAACTATAGGCGCCATCGCGCATGGCTTGCACGGCGGTTGGAATGTCCCCATGAGCGGAGATCAATACAATGGGTAGTTTCGCAACACCTGATTTTTCGTTCAGCAGGTCAAGCCCAGAGCTTTTTGGCATGCGCACGTCTGACAGGATCACATCGGGCAAAAAGGCGATGACCTTGTCCTCAATCCCAGTTGCTTCGGCCAGGGCTTCGACTTCCCAGCCGGCGGCACCCATCAGGTGGATCAGCGAATTGCGCATTTCCTTATCGTCATCGATGATAATGGCGCGATAGTTTGCGTTTTTGAGTTGAGCCGCCAATTTCTATTCCTCGCCAATAGGCAATTGAATGATGAATTGTGCACCTATTTCATAGTCACTTGCGCTTAGCAATCCTTGGTGCTCGCGCACGATGGCCGCAGAAATCGCCAATCCTAACCCCATGCCTTCGCCAGATGGCTTATTGGTGTGAAACGGTTCTTGCAACTGTTCGATTGATTGACCGGCAAGACCGTGGCCCCAGTCTCGTACAGCAATTGTGAGGTGCTCCTGATCAGCGGTCGCTGTGATTTCGAGTTGTTTTTTATCACTTTCGCGCATGGCTGAAATGGCGTTGCGGAACAAATTGACGAGCACTTGCTCAAGCCGCTGTTTGTTGCCTTTGATAGTTGGCAATGTGGTGGCAAGGTGAATGTCGATTTTGATGTTTTGCTGAACGAGATCGTGTTTCACAAGGCCAATGGCCCCATCGACAAGATCACGAATGACAATGTCTTCTGTGGTGTTGTCACCACGAACCGAGAAGAATTTGAGTTCTTTCGTGATGTTTTCCATGCGCTGAACCAAACCACGCAATTGATCCACCAGACCGCCCGGCTTGTGTCCTGAAGATATTTCTTCGGCGGCAAGGTAGTTGCGCATTGCCGATATGGGTTGTCCCAATTCGTGGGTCACTGACGCAGCCAATTGTCCAAGCGCTGCGAGTTTGCTGGTGCGCGCAAGCTCGCTTCTTGTTTGTTCCAACCTTCGCTGTGTCGCCTTGCGTTCTTCAATTTCAGCGACCAGTTTTAGCCGGTCATCATGGGATGCTTTGAGTGCGCGCTGGAGTTGGTTTGATCGAAAGGTGACGAAGGCAATTCCCATGATTGCGACGACGATTGCGGCAAGGATGATGACAAACCATGTCCGCTCAAAAAGGCTCGAGGCGGGGTTGATGTACCAAAGGGTCCAGCCGCGTCGCTCCAGTTGTTTGTTGGCATAAAGATAGTTGGTGCCATCTAGTTGGACCTCGTTGTCTTGCCCCAACAGCCAGTCGATCGGTTGCAGCTCTTGTTTGCCAAATTGCTGCATGTTCTGGATTTGGATGCGTTGGCTTTCGCTTAGCTCAGTCGTTGCGCGGTAGCGCCATTCGTCAGAGGTGGCGAACACCACGATGCCATCCTTGTTGGTCACCAAGATATCGTCACCCGAGGCTGCCCATGCGCCGGTGAGTTCACTCAAGGCAATTTTTAGCGCAACGACCCCAATCGGCTTGCCCGTGCTGTCGCGCACCGTATCGCCGATAAAGAATCCAGGTGTGAATGTGGTGGCTCCAATAGCGAAAAATTCGCCGCGCTTGCCCGCCATTGCATCTTTGAAATAGGGGCGAAAACCGTAGTTTTTGCCTAGGAAATTGATTTCTTTTGCATAGTTGGAAGCGGCAATCGTCCAGCCGTTGGCGTCCATTACATAGATGGCTTCGGCCTTTGAGCGATTTGCAAAATCTTCTAGCCGTTGGTTGAGTCCCGCTACATCTTTTTGCTCGAGGGCGCGCACCACCGCAGGGTCTTGCGCAACGATAAAGGGCAAATGCTCCAGCCGCTCAAGGGCGCTAACTAGTGTGGAATGATATAGCTGGGCGCGGCCTTCTGCGCGTTCTAGTTCGACTGCTTTGAATACGGAAAGTGAAGCAAAAAACAGCGCAATAAAGCCGCCCAAAATCAAACCAGTAATGGTTATGATGTAGGCGAGATTTTTGATCGGGCCGAGCGCTTCTGTGTTCTTGTTCATGATCTCAACATGATCGTTGGGCTGAGTTTTTGTCAAACACAAACCAGATCAAATTATCAGGCTCGACAGCAAGTCATTGTCTGTAATGTCTTGGAAACCGAAGTCACCTTCCACCAGTTTCTCTTTTAGTGCATCAAAGTTCTTAGGGTCGTTTGTCTCGATTCCCATCAATACCGTACCAAAGTTTCGCGCTGACTTTTTGAGATACTCAAAGCGCGCAATATCGTCGTTTGGCCCGAGCATATTCAGAAAGTCTTTTAGCGCGCCGGGACGTTGTGGCATGCGCAGAATGAAATATTTCTTGAGGCCTGAATATTTAAGCGCCTTTTCCTTCACCTCAGGCAAACGCTCGAAATCGAAGTTGCCGCCGGATGTAACACAGACAATGTTTTTGCCTGCGAGCATATCGGCGGGCAAGGCGGCCAGTATGTCAATCGACAAAGCACCTGCAGGTTCAAGCACCATGCCTTCAATATTGAGCATTTCAATCATCGTGGCGCACAAGCGATTTTCAGGCACCAAATGTACAATGTCCGCTGGCAAATGCTTGAGCATATCAAAGTTCAGCGCGCCAACTTGTGCGACCGCTGCACCATCAACAAAATTGTCGATGGCTTGCAGCTTAACCCGTTCATGTTGCATCAAGCTGGTTTTCAGACTGGGGGCACCTTCGGGTTCGACCAACAAAATTTCGGTGTTTTGCGCAGCGCTTTGCAAATATTTGGAAACGCCTGCGGCCAATCCACCACCGCCCACAGGCATGATGATGAGGTCGGGATGTACGCCATCAAGCTGCTCTAATATCTCCAAGGCGATGGTGGCCTGTCCTTCAACAATATCGGCGTGGTCAAATGGGGGCACCATGAGGGCTTTGTGCTCATCTGCAAATGCAAGAGCGGCTGCATAGCACTGGTCGAAAATGTCACCGATCAGTTTGATTTCGACATTCTTGCCGCCAAATGCGCGGGTCTTGTCGATCTTTTGCTGTGGTGTTGTTACGGGCATAAAAATTGTGCCAGTGACGCCAAAGTGAGCACAACTAAAAGCAAAGCCTTGTGCGTGATTGCCCGCTGATGCGCAGACAAATTCGCCTTTGTGGTTCTCATCTTTGTCGAGCGCTTTAGAAATGAAGTTATATGCGCCACGCAATTTGTAGGAGCGCACAGGCGTCAGATCTTCGCGTTTGAGGAAAATGTTCGCTTCGTGTTTTTGGCTCAAATAGACGTTCTTTTGTAACGGCGTTGCATCAAGTATTTGGGCCATTCGGTTTTTTGCGGTGGCAACTTGGGTTGTGAATTCGGTCACTTTTTCGTCTCTTGATGCATTGAAATTCGCTTTGTTGTTCTAGACCTACACACGTTTTGGGCACCTGACAAACGGCAATGGTGACGAATTGGTTCTACGACCAATTATGCATGAGGTGGGCAGCCGGTATGACAAAATGCGCACTTGTCGCTCTGCCTAGCGGTCGCCATGCTGCTGGTTTGATCGGGCAGGGGAGATCATAAGATGGCAGAAGAGAGTGAAGGTTCTGGGTTTGCGGATGGTGAGCTTAGCGCGGATAGTTTTTTTGATCACGAGTTGCGTAAGCCAATTCACGAGGAAATTCATGCGCGATTGATACCGCCACTTCAAGCGCCGTTACGTGCGCGGCGTATTGTGTTTTTAGTTGGGCGACAAAACGAACAGATGGCCTATGCTAGCCGACAATTGCGCGACTGGTGCCAAACGGTTGGAATTGAAGGCCCAAAAGAAAGCTGGCGGCAATTTTCATTCTCAACTGAAAAATATTCTGTAACATGGGAAGCGCATACTGAATTTGTGACGCTAACTTGGTACGCACCGATCAATGATTTGACGGCCAGACCAACAGGTGTTGGCCTTGAAGTGCTAAAGCAATTCCCGATTATCGCAGCTGCCCGCATTGATGTTGTCGAGCGGCATGAGATTTCGCCTTCGGCGCTTTTGGGGTTCGAACCAAAGAGCCTTTGTTTGTCACGTGTTGGTAGTGGAAATGCTCAAATTGGAACCGACTTTCAAACCGATGAACATGGTTTTACGCGGTTTGAGATAGCAGTTGATCAACTCAGTTCAATCAAGACTGGCATCTTGGTGCGGCGGCTTCTGGAAATCGATACCTATCGTACAATGGCGCTCGTCGGTTTGCAGGATGCGCGAGTGCAATCTTGGATTGTTGGTGGGCTAGAAACAGAACTTAGTTTGTTGAATGAAGAGATCGGCACGGTCTCGTCAATTGACGATAGCAAGCGCATTTTGGGCATGCTGCATTCTTTGTCGGTTCGGGCAGGGCAAAGTCTTGACGCGACAGCCTATCGGTTTGCGGCCAGTCAAGCTTATGGCGATGTGCTGCAAATCCGACTTGATCGGATTGAAGAAGAGCAGAGCGAGAAGCACACCACCATCACACGCTATTTGTCCAACCGGGTAGACCCGGCGCTAGCAACCTGTCGTGCAACGGAGAAGCGGCAGCGCTCGCTCAATAACAAAATCGCAAGGTCTATCCAGCTGCTCGATGCTCGAATAAATGTCGATATTCAGTCGCAAAACCGCGAGGTGCTGAGTTCGATATCGCAGACGGCAAAGGGGCAATACAAATTGCAGTCAACGGTTGAGGGGCTATCGACCATAGCGATTTCTTATTATGCACTTGGTATATTGGGCTACGTGCTGGCTGGCTTTGCTGACTATTTGCCATTGTCCAAAAACATGATGTTGGGCGCGCTGGCGCCGTTGGTTTTGTTGGCGAGTTGGTTTGGTATTCAAGCGATCAAGAACCGGCACAAGGCGTAGATGTGACGATCGATTAGCCAGCCGCTGCCAAAATGGCGTCCCAAGCCAGTTCGGATGCCATGGCACCTAGAGCAAATGGTGGCATGCCCGGGTCAGTGACTTGTTGGGTGCTGACCGCCAACAAGACGTCGCCGTCAAATTCGGAATGGAAGGGTTGAATGCCTCGTGCCATGGAACTGTGCACCTGCTTTGAAACCTGGGTCAGTGCTTCTCGGCTGATGACTTGATTGGTCACCATCAATGTTAGTGTTGTGTTGCCTTTTGCCGGGGTGCCGATTTCTCCAATGTGCTCGTGAAGGTGGATCCTGCGCTCGGTTTTGGGGGCCAAATTCCCACGCACAACGTTTCCGGATTTATCGATAATTGCGCCGAATGGGTTGAGGACAGTGGCAACAAAGATTTTGGTTTTGCCAATTTGACGAAACGCTGCACCCTGGCCTGTGCGTTCACCATTATATCCCTGTTCAGTTAGGCATTTGCCCGCACTTGCTGCAAATCCTGCGCCAACTTTTCCTTGTGCAAACAGGTTTGGCTGCGCCGCATTTAGCGCTGCACGACCAAGTGCTTTGTCCGGATAAACAGCATTGTCGCGAAACCGATAGTCATAAATGATGGCGCCTGCAGCCAAGGCAATATCTTGCCAATGAGTTGAGTAGTTTGCGCGTTTGTGCAGTTCTGCGCCGACGCCAAGGATTGCTTCTTGCCCATAGGCGGAGCCGCCTGCGAAACAAATTGCGTCGACTTCTGGATAATGCGTACCGATAGAGCCAATTGCGCCGCCGCGACAGTCCGATACCATCATAGATCGGTTTTGAAATTCAAACACGGTGCAACCTGTTTGAGCTTCGACATAGTCGGCCGTTCCGATACGAATTTCAGGAAAATCGAACTTCAGCGTGTCGCGATCAACTCGGTTGGTTGTAGCGCTCAAATCGGTCGTGTCATTGGTGATGCTCACGCGTTTGCCTTCAGCCAGTTTTGCAAATCAGTGCACATTTTATGATGCCCCAGAATAGATTTTGGTACATCTTTTTCGCACTCAAGTACATGGGCCAGATCTTCAAGGATTGTCACAGTTGCGCCTGCCTTTGCAAAGGTTTGGTAGACCTTGTGGTCATAGCCTTTGTCCGCTGTTCCGATGCAGACAAAGGATTTTTCTGCATGTTTTTGAATGTTGTTTGGCACTTGCGGGACTTTGGAGGAAGGCGTGAGCCAGGCCAGTTGGGCGTTGCTGGTGAACCCTTGATCCAACAAATTTGCCATTAGAACAGTGCCCAAGGACTTGCCAATAACTAGTTTAGAATTGTGGTCAGGCAGTTGGTTTAGCGCCTCGCAAATCGACGTTGCATCGTCCTTTAGAATGTCCATGATTTCTTCAAAAGAAAAGTCGCGAAATCCTTCAACTTTGTCATATGCATAGTCGGCCGCAGCAATTTGGTAGCCCTGATCTATCAGTAACTGGCGAACAAAATAGAATATCGGGTTCTCAAGCCGGTAACCGACGCCGGGCAGCAATAGTGCAATGCGAGAAGCGCCAGCATTTTCGTCGCTGAGATCGATTGAAAAGCGATGTTGTTTGCGACCGAGTATCTCAATTGGCATGGGTTTGCGCTCACTTAAAAGCCCAAGTTTAAATGACTTCAAAAGTGGCGCAAGGGTGATTTAGTTATTCGGCGGTGGCATCTTAGCGGCTTCTAATGGATCGATTCCCTCCCAAGTGCCTATGCTTTGAAGTAGTCGAAACCGCGTGAATGAACTGCGATCAAACATTGGCTGGGCTTTGTGTTGATCGATCATTGAACGGTGGGTGCCATCTTTGTAAGCGGCGGCCAGCATATCGGGGGAATTGCGCCAGACTGTGAAAGATGCACCGTCAGGTGTTCCAATTGGGTTGAATATTTGTCGCACAACGTTTGCGCCCAGTGATTTGTAGAACGCGCGGACATCTTCGACCTTGCGAACAAATTCGCGTGCGCGGTCAAAATCTGTTTCATCAAACCCCTGATATCCAGCGCTTGTGAGCACGGCCATTACCCCGTCAGGGTCAGTGTCTAGGGCTTCTAAGTTGGGGTGGGGTTCTTGTTTTGTTGAAAAATCTACGCCGCCTCGGTGGGCTACCACTGCGAGCAGACCATGCCAGTTTTCTGTCGACTTATTGGAAAAGTCCAATTTGTTGGCGGCATGTTTTAGCCCTTGCAAAGCCGTATTTTCGTCATCATAGAAGCCAAGTGCGGCCCAAATATTGCTGATCTCGGTACGGAAACCGTCTTTGCCGATTGGCGAGTCTGGCCCACATCTCCAAGCTTTTGCCATCGGCGGTCCTGCAAAGCTAATGTCAGTACTGGACAAGGGCTTTGGAAAATGTGCCAAATGGATCGTTAGCCAACTGTAGCTAGGGTTTTGCATGTTGCCTCCTCAGCCCAATAGAGCCAAGTGGCACGGGCCTGTGCAACCTAGATAAAGCGACTTCAAGTAGCCTATGGGTGGGAATGAGGCACAGCAAGGTAAATCCGCATTTGCAAGCGGTACAGAACTTGTAGCGGTCGTCGAAAAAAAATCTACAAAAATGAGCTGAGTTTGCGACCCGTGAGTTTGACGTGCCGCTCAAGCACTTTTGCGGCATTTTCAATATCGCCGTTTTTCAAAGCCCGAACGATAGTCCGGTGGTCATGTTCAATGCGTGTTTCCCATTTGGATTTCCACGTCGCAAACAAAAAGCGAGCGCTCGCCACGTGTAAATCGTCCAATGTTGCGAGTAGTTTTGGCATTTTGCAATCAGCAACGATAGTGCGATGGAAACGCTGGTTTGCATCTTCCCAAGTATAGATGTCTTGTGCCTTTTCGCCCTCATCAATTGCTTGCTGGGCAAGCGCAAATGTCTGCGCGTTTAGATGCGGAAAAGCATGGCGGAGCGCAAGCACTTCAAGTACGGAACGCATTTCCGCAACTTCTTTTGCTTCGGACACATCAAAGGTTGAAACGCGCACGCCCCGACGTGGGATGCTGACGGCGAGGCCACGTGCTTCGAGCTGCCGAAATGCCTCCCGCACGGGAACATGGCTTGCGCCAAACTCCTCGGCGATATGGTCCTGGCGCAGCTTTTCATCCGGCAATAGTTCACCGCGCACAATCCGGTCGGCAAGAACGGAGGTGATGTCTTCAACAATGGTGCGCTTATGGTGGTCCATAAATTATAGATAAATTGATTTGGATGCCGCTGTCGAGGGGGCTGCTGAATTTGTCGCATCGGTTTTTGTGCGGTCGTGGCGTGGCAATTGGGTGCGCGCGTGCGTTGTCTTCTCCCAAGAAAAAGGCGTTATGGCTAGTTGAAGGGCCGCGCGCAATGTCGCAAAACTTGTAAGCAACCAATAAAAAGGCAGTAGAAACTGCCAGCCAAACAGATGAAGCTGTCTCGTATGCAAAAGCCCTAGAAACGCTGTTGAAATGGCGCTGAGATATCCGGTAATAAGGATTAGCGTGTACATATTGAATTGCAGATATTGGGTAAGGACCAGCCCTTTTTGGGTGAAAAGCTCAAACGCAAGTTTGGCGACGAAAAGCCCATGCAAAGGGGCGGAAAACACTAACCCGCCCACATAGATGTAAAAGATGATGGCGTTCATCCAGCCGATTTGATGAAAGAGGGATCTAAAGTCGCGGCTATGTACCAAAAGGGTTTGCATCCAGCCTTTCATCCAGCGTGTGCGTTGTTTGACCCAAGGCCATATTCCAATAGGGGCCTCTTCGCGCGTATAGCTGGGCAACACGCCGCATTTCAGCTTTTTGCGCGCTAGACGGATCCCAAGGTCTGCGTCTTCGGTGACGTTAAAACTATCCCAAGCGCCAATGTCTATAAGGGTCTGCGTGCGAAAGTGGTTTGATGTGCCGCCCAATGGCATAGGCATATTCAATTGAGCCAGAGTGGGCATGATTAGACCAAATTGGGCTGCATATTCAGTCGCGAATAGCGCGGTGAGCGGGTTTTCGTTGGCGTTGTCGATAACCAGTTCAGCTTGCAAGCACTCAAGCTCCGCGTTCTTGGCAAACAGTGTTGCCGCTAAGCGCAACTGATTGGGTTCAGGAATATCCTCTGCGTCAAAGATCACCAGATGCTCGCCGCGCGCAAAGGGCAGGGCAAAATTGACTGCTTTGGGTTTGGTGCGGGGTTCGCTGTCCGGCACCTTGATGAGTTCAAAGCGAATGTCGTTCAAGTGTGGCTCCACGGCCTCAATGGTTTTTGCGGACGTGGCTTCAACAACGAATTTGATGTCCAGTTTTTCTGCCGGGTAGTTGAGCGCCTGCATAGCTTTGACCAGCTGTTCAACCAAAATAGCTTCGTCGCGCAAAGGGATGATAACGGTATAGATGGGTAGCTGATTGTCTCCGAGCAGTGTCGTACGGTCCATAGGTTTGACAATTCTGCCATTAAATGCGCAAGCAAGGCGAAAACCCGCGGGCAGCAGAAATAATAGAGTCATTAGAAGTGTCGCAATAGGTTGAAACCAGCCGAGCGGAAAGAACACGCTTAGCGCGACAGCGCACACGATGATGAGAAAACTGTAGCGGGTGATTTTGGACAAACCTAGATGGGCACTTGCAAAGGGCCATTTACGCGCCAACCGGACAATTGCACTTTCATAGAGAGCTGTTCCTTGTTGGAAAACAAAAGCCGACCGCAATGCGCTGGGTGCAACCATACATAGTTGGCCGCGCAGCTGATGGTTTTCACTGATGCGTTTCGCCAATTCAACATATCGCCAAAAGTCCGGCGAGATAAATAAGACGTCGCGATCGAGCATTTTACCACGCAAACTGGCGACGGACTTGAGCTGATCAATGTTGTCAACGTTGAGCGCGCGTACCGCTAAGGGAGGTACTTGCTGGGTGAAAGCTAGCTCAAGCACCTTTGCCGCGCGAGCATAGACATCTTGTTCGCTCAGGTTGAGTTGGGCAGCACAATACTCAAAAGGATCAACGCGAGCGTCTGCGGCCTTGCGCAGTGCAAACAGCGCCGACCAATCACTTTGATAGTACTCTTTGAATACGCGCCGTAAAAGCGCTGCCCCCAAGGGCTCGTTCAACCCATCCACAAACTAAATCACTAAAAAATTGCTTTAATAAAAATATGAAAGATAATGTGGCCAAGTTTATCAACTGAGTCAAAGGCAGATTTGTGCATATGTTTCGTCGCAGCTTCGTTGATGCCCTGAAAACTGCGCTGTTTGCGACCGCGGTTGCGCTGTTTTGTACTCCTCTACACGCGCAAACTATCCCAAATCATAATGACCCTTCGGCCCACAAAGATGCGTTGGATTTGTCGCTTGTGCCATCCATAAGGTTCCTAACTTCGAGCGACTTTCCGCCGTTTAACTTTAAGGACCCTACGGGTGAATTAATTGGGTTTAATATCGATCTCGCAGAAGCAATTTGTTCTGAAATTGATGCGGATTGCACCATGCAAAGTTGGCCTTGGGCGCAACTCAAAAAGGCGCTTGCCGATGGGCAAGGCGATGCGATTGCGGCAGGCGTCAGTATTGATGCAAACAACGCGCAGTTGATGAATTTTTCCCAAAGCTATTTGCAGTTGCCGGGGCGCTTTGTTGCACACCAGAATTCAGATGTAGGCGCTTCATTTGACCCGCATTCATTGTCCGGCCCGGTTGGCGTACGGCGCGATTCTGCTCATCACAGTTTTCTAAAGGCGCACTTTCCAAACCTCACACCAATTTCATATGACAGTGATTTGGACGTTTTGGTGGGGGTTGCTCAAGGCGCTCTGGAATATGCATTTGTTGATGGAATGCGTGCGTCTTTTTGGCTTATCCAAAATGATTGCTGCATGTTCATTGGCGGGCCATATTTTGATGCTCAGTTTTTCGGCGAGGGATTGGCTATCGGCGTTGCGATGGACAAGCAAAACACCCTGCGCGCTATTAATATCGCGTTGCGGCGTTTGGCTGAAAACGGCAAGAGAGACGAGTTGTTTTTTAAGTGGTTTCCACTCAGTTTCTACTGATTTTGTTCTTCTTCTTTATTCAGTGCTTTTTGTGAAACAGTCTTGGCAAACGGAAAGCGCAACGACCACCATAGATGTTCGGGGCCCTCGTTTTGATGCGCCTTTAAGCCGATTGTCATGTTGTCGTGCCCGGCTGCAGGCTGGTCAATGTAGGTGCCGAAAATTCGGTCCCATACGCTGAGGGCAAATCCATAGTTTGAGTTTGTTTCGCCTACCTCGATGGAATGGTGAACTCTATGCATGTCGGGGGTGACTAGGATTGGCCGGATGAGTTTGTCGAGCCAAAGGGGAAGTTTGAGATTGGCGTGGTTAAACAGTGCTGTGCCGTTGACGACACCTTCAAAGATCACAACCAGCACCGCTGGTGCGCCCAAAATGATGACCGCTGCGGCTTTGACAAAGATTGAAAAGACAATTTCTAGCGGGTGAAATCGAATGGCGGTTGATGCGTCGATATCATGGTCCGAATGGTGGACACGATGTAGGCGCCACAATAGGGGAATTTTGTGGGTCGCCCAATGCTGACCCCAAATGACAAAATCAAGCACCAGAAATGCAATTATCCATTCGACAAAATTTGGCAGGTCTAGCCAGTTGAAAACGCCAATGCCCCATTGTTTGGCATAAATTGCAGCGAGCAGTGCGGTAATGGGCACGAGCAGATTTGCAAGTATGAGGGTGACCAGCGACACAGTGAGGTAGCTCGAGGCCATGATGCCAATATTGGTGGCCCAGCGGCGGATACGTGAATGGCGTCGCGCACGACGTGGCCACATTGCCTCTAGAACCATCATTGCCAAAAAAATTGCAACGAAGCTGCCAAACCGCCATGCACCTTCACTAAACCCAAGTTCTTCCACTATGCACTCCTATATATGCATTATCTTATATAGGTGTTGCGTAGATCGGAATAGTCACTTGTTGTGCAACAATGTGTGATGTGAAGGTGCTCTATTGGCTTGGATCTATTCTACGCGGTGGCGGGCTTGGGCCGCGAGTTCAATTGCAGCGGATGTGAGTTTGTTCACTTTCAAGCGACCGCGCAAAAGCTCCAAGATGCGGACCTCTTCAGGTCGAATATCAAGGTCAGCAGCCGCCACTTCAACTGCAACAGCATAGGCCGTGTCTCGCAATTTTGGCGGAATTGTTTCTGCGATTAAATCCAGTACATTGTTCATGCCATTGTCATTATCTAGCGCGTCGGCGCACTGGCCACAAACAAATGGCAAAGCGTCTTGAGTAAAGTCGCGGAAGATCGGCAGGTTGCGAACGACAGAGCCGATGCGACCCAACTCTTCGTCTGACATGCGGCGGTCTGATGCTGACACCATAACCATGATGTAGACGAGTGCTTCTTGTGGCGAAAGTGACATTTTTTGCCCTCATTGAGTGTGGTTTGTTGGTTCGAAAAACTAGGAGCGTTGAGCCTCAATTACAAGCCAGAACTCAAACTAATTTGTTCTTGGCAATGTAGCGCGGCATTGACGCATCTGCAAAGGTGTGCGAAATCGCGTGAATTGCTAGTTTTCAACGCTTGTTTGAGATTTCAGCATGGGCAATATCACACCATAATTTTCCAACCAAAGGGCAGCCAAATGGCAAATACCCCCACCATCTTTGACGCAGAGTTTTTCGCAAACGCCGCCAATGCGCGCGCATGGCCATTTGAAGAAGCGAAGAAGATTGTCAAACGGTTGGAAAAATCGCCCAAGGATGAGGTGCTGTTTCAAACCGGTTATGGCCCATCTGGTCTGCCACACATTGGTACATTTGGTGAAGTTGCACGCACATCTATGGTGCGGACCGCATTCCGCTTGCTGACCGGGGACAAAATTCCATCAAAAATCATCTGCTTTTCAGATGATATGGATGGGTTCCGCAAAGTGCCGACCAATGTGCCGAACCAAGAGCGCATGGCTGAATATTTGGGTATGCCGCTTACCAAGGTGCCGGATCCATTTTCAGACGAATATCCAAGCTTTGCGCACCACAATAATGCGCGTTTGCAAAAGTTCTTGGATGACTTTGGCTTTGAATATGAGTTTGTCAGCTCAACCGACTATTATACGTCTGGTGTGCTCGACAAGGCGCTTTTGCGCATGCTCGAAGTTTACGACGATGTGATGAAGGTCATTTTGCCAACGCTTGGTGAAGAACGTCAGAAGACTTATTCTCCGTTCCTGCCGCTGTGCCCGCGCACAGGCAAGGTGCTTCAAGTGCCGATGATTGCACGTGATGTGGAAGCGGGGACCGTGACCTATATCGACCCCGAAACCAATGAAGAGGTGACTGTTCCGGTTACTGGTGGTGCAGTGAAATGCCAGTGGAAAGCAGATTGGGCTCTTCGCTGGTATGCGCTTGGTATCGACTATGAAATGTCGGGCAAAGACTTGATTGACAGTGTGCGTTTGTCGTCTCGCATAGTGCGGGCCATGGGTGGCACGCCGCCTGAAAGTCTGAGCTATGAGCTGTTCTTGGACGAAAAAGGCCAAAAGATTTCCAAATCAAAAGGCAATGGATTGTCGATGGAAGACTGGCTGACATATGCGTCGCCTGAAAGCCTTGCACTGTTTATGTACCAAAAGCCAAAGACGGCTAAGAAGCTCTATTTTGATGTGATCCCTAAAGCGGTTGATGAGTTTTACGCGTTCTCAAAGGCGGCGGAAAAGCAAACGCCTGCGGAGCTACTCGAAAACCCAGCAACGCACATTGCAGGCGAATTTCCGCCCGCGCATGAATTGCCAATTAGCTTTGCGTTGTTGTTGAACCTTGTTTCTGCAGCGAATGCTGAAGATAGTGACGTGCTTTGGGGCTTCATTTCACGCTATGCGCCAGATGCGACGCCAGAAACTCATCCAGAGCTTGATCGCTTGGTTGGATATGCAATTCGCTATTTCAATGACTTTGTGAAGCCGACCAAAGAGTTTCGCGCTGCAACTGAGCAAGAAGCCAAGGCAATGGCTGAACTTGCGGCTCGACTTGATGAAGTGGAAGACGCAACTGACGCCGAAGCCATTCAAACGTTGGTTTTTGAAGTTGGCAAAAAGTATGAGTTCGAGCCGCTGCGCAACTGGTTTAAAGCTCTTTACCAAGTGCTCTTGGGACAGGATCAAGGGCCACGCTTTGGTTCTTTTGTAGCACTTTATGGTGTTGAAGAAACAAAAGCATTGATTGCTAAAGGTTTGGCTGGCGAGTTGCTTTAGTCACAATTCAAATTGATTGCCATTTGCGAAACAGCTGGTCTGTTTTGCAAATGGCAAATGATCGACTGCGCTACTGACTTGCCCAAAGAATGCGTGCTATCCAATCGACCTCGTTGGTGGACAATGCCCTTGGCGGATGCTCTGGGTTTAGGGAATGCAATTCAATATTGTTGGCGGTTTGGCGATGTAGAATTTTTGCCATGACCTCGCCATCGTGGGTGCGCACCACCACGCGGTCACCGCGCCGAATTTGTTCGGCTGGGGATACGATAATAACGTCACCATCTCTATAGAGTGGCAGCATGCTATCACCGCTAACCTCTAACGCATAAGTGTTGGAGTTTGGTCCAACGGGAATGTTGACTTCGTCCCAGCCTTGGCCAACCGGGAAGCCGCCACTGTCGAAAAAGCCGCCTGCGCCTGCTTGGGCGAAACCCAACAACGGCACCGCAGCTTGGTGGTTGTCCGCCTGTTCATAAACGCCACCTCCAGCCAAAAACTGATCCATGCTTTCGCCAGCGGAGCCAAGCATTTTCGCAATGCTTTCGGTCGAGGGCCAGCGTTCGCGTCCGTCTTTTGAAACGCGTTTTGAAGGGTTGAAGGCTGTTGGGTCTAGACCGGCCATGCGCGCTAGTCCGGACACAGAGAGGCCGCGTCTCTGTGCAAGCGAATCTATAGCGGACCAAATGGCGCGATGGGTGATCATAGTATTTCCATAATAGAGCAGGAATAATTTCTGCCAACAAGGACAAAAGTCCTATTAGTTGTTAACTATCCTTAATCCATTTGTAAAGTGCGAAAGCAAAAGAGTCAGGCTTTTCCTTGCTTATTGGCCAATATTTCCCTAAGTCCGATGCAAAGCAAAATGCATAGTGGTATTTATGAAAATCTACAAAGTATGTTCAATGGAACATTGGCAAAAAGCGCAGGCAGAAGGTGTTTTTACAGGTGTTGCGGTTGATTTGGCCGACGGATATATCCACTTCTCAGCCGCTGACCAGTTAGCGGAAACACTGTCTAAACACTTTAAGGGGCAGACCGACTTGGTTTTGCTGACCGTCGATGCCGGACAGATCGAAGAAAAGCTAAAATGGGAGCCATCACGCGGTGGCGCGCTGTTTCCTCATCTCTATGCCGATTTGCCGCTGCGCGCAGTTATTGAAGAGCATGCGTTGTTGACCGATGAACAAGGTGAGTTTGTCTTACCGGAAGGCCTGTAAAAGATGATCTCCAAATTCGCAAAGTTTTTGAGCCATCCAACCATTCAGAATTTTTCTCGCGATGGGTTGTTGCAGCTTGATCCTGAAGTGGCGCACCAATTGACCATTAAGGCGATTAAGCTTGGTGCTGTGGCGCCGCAAGAAACAGAAGATCCAAAATTTTTTGCAACCGAGATCGCTGGGTTACATCTAAAAAACCCGATTGGGATGGCGGCTGGGTTTGATAAGAATGCAGAAGTCGCTAATCAGCTTTGTGATATTGGGTTTGGTTTTGCCGAAGTGGGTACAATTACGCCGCGTCCACAGGATGGGAACCCAAAGCCGCGGCTGTTTCGCGTTCCGGAAAAAGAGGGTGTGATCAACCGGATGGGCTTCAACAATGAGGGTCACGACGCTGCATATGAACGTTTGGTGCGTAACAAACAACCTGGCACAACCATTGGCATAAATGTGGGCGCAAACAAGGATAGTTCTGACTTTGTAGCGGATTATGTGGCCGGCGTGACGAAGTTTGCACCAATTGCCGACTATTTGACGGTCAATATTTCATCGCCCAATACCCCCGGTTTGCGTGATCTGCAGTCTGGCGAGGCGTTGAAGCGTTTGTTGGGTGAAGCGCTGAATGCGAGGGCGAAATCGTCTGTTCGTGTGCCGGTATTCTTAAAGCTTGCGCCTGATCTAAATGAGACTGAAATGGATGAGGTCGTCGACGTTATTCGTCAGGTTGATTTGGACGGTTTGATTATCTCCAACACTACATTGTCGCGTGAGCAAGTTGCGGGCTGTAAAAATGCAAACGAAGCGGGCGGTTTGAGCGGTAAGCCATTGTTTAATTTCTCGACCATGCGTTTGGCTCAAATGCGTATGCGTGTTGGCAATGATTTGCCTATTATTGGGGTTGGGGGCATTCATTCGGCTCAATCTGCCATTGCAAAATTCTCAGCCGGTGCGAATGCGATCCAACTCTATAGTGCATTGGTATTTGGTGGCATGGAATTGCTGCGCGATATTAAGAACGGCGTTGCCGTGAAAATCCGAAATGGCAAGCTCAAGAATGTGCAAGACCTTACTTCAACCGATGTTGAAAGCTGGGCGAGCGGCAAAGCGCAAATCTGATAAATAAAAACCCGAGACGTTCGCCTCGGGCTCTTGATATTTGAATTTGTGTGACGCTCTAGGTCAGCGGTGCAATTTGGATTTCAACACGTCGGTTCGCCGCTTTGCCAGCTTCTGTTGAGTTTGTGGCAATGGGTTGACTCTCGCCATATCCGGTGACGTAAATCCGTCGAGGATCAACGCCGACACCTGACACATAGTTAGCTACAGACATCGCCCGGCGATTTGATAAATCCATATTGTATTGCTCAGAGCCCGAAGAATCAGTATGGCCGTAAACATCAACCAATGTCTTTGGATAGCGCTGTAAGACGGTTGCAACTGATGTCAGCACTTTGTGGAACTGAGGTTGCACCTGATCCTGATCGACGCCAAACGTGATGTTTGAAGGCATATTGAGGATGATGTTGTCGCCCTGGCGGGTAACGGTTACCCCAGAATCAGCAAGGCCAGCACGAAGTTCTGCTTCTTGTTTGTCCATATATGCGCCAACGCCGGCGCCAGTAAGAGCGCCGAGCCCTGCACCAATCAAAGCGGCGCTACGCGCGTCTTTGTTTGCCACTGAGGCGTAAACAAGTCCAGCGAATGCGCCAGCTGCAGCGCCCGCTGCGCCGCCCTTAACAGAGTTGCGCAAATCGCCTGCGTCGTTGTTCAGCCAAGTTGGTGTGCAGCCTGAAAGCGCAAGTGCTGTCGCTGCTACGATAAGAATTGGTTTTTTCATGATTTTTTCCAATGCCGCCAAAAATCTCTTTGTCATGATACATGACTTTGCGGCTAGAAAAAGATCATCAAATCCCTGAATTTTTGATAATTTTGCCAAGGTTGGGGATTTGATGAAAACTGTGTGGTGGTTTTGCTTGACAAGGTTTGCTCACCCGCTTTATATCGCGCTCGAACAAATCAACAGCCAAGCTGTTCGATATGTTCATGTTTTGCCTTTTGTTCCAATCGGCAAATGTGTGGCGGGGTAGCTCAGCTGGTTAGAGCAGCGGAATCATAATCCGCGTGTCGGGGGTTCAAGTCCCTCTCCCGCTACCAAAATTTTCATTATATTGCAGGATGTTAGGTGGGAGAAGCACTTCGCGTTTTTGCGTGTGGATTGGCTTGGGTTGCATTTGGGTTTTTGCCTCTGGTGATTTCTTCCCTATGACTTGGAAATAGTGAGACGTTTGGTTAGACTTCAATTATATTAAGAATACGTGCGGGTTGACGCTATGAGATCGATGTTTAGTTGCCATCAAGAAAGTCGACTCTAAATATTGCGTGTTTATACATGCCCAGCACAACTTTTCAGGGAACATACTATGCCAATAATTCGGTCAGAGCTCTATGACAAAAATTTGAATTTTCTGATCGGTTCGGGTGCTTCCCACGGTTTATTTCCTACTTTGGCATTAGCGATTAAAAACTCCCAAACTGGCAAAAATCATACATTTGAAACTCTCGTAACCAAGTTTGAAAAGAATAAAGTCCTGAAATCACTGCTCTTCTCTTGGTATGTGGAGAAAGTGATTAAACCGGCGACCCAATTCGATATTGAGCTTTTGTCACTTTTAGGAAGTGATGTGGAAGACGAAGTTATTGCGAACTATGAAAAATTTATGTCTTCAGTTCTGACACTTCTTTCTCGCAAATCCTACCTTAACCGCGCAAATGTTTTTACTACAAACTACGACGGGATGATCGCGCATGTGGCTGAAAAAATGTTACGCAATGGAACTGCTGACTTCGTTCTAAACGATGGTGGTACTGGATTTATAAAACGTACGTTAGATGCAAAGTCTTTTAACCGTACCTATCAAGATCATGGCGTTTTTGATCGGCATGCCAAGAGTGTGCCTCAGGTCAATCTCATTCAAATGCATGGGTCAGTTTATTGGTACAAAGACGGCGACCGAATTGAGATTTCATATCGACGCCAACATGCGGTTGATAGGATAGATGATGTACCTATGCTGGATTGTTCTGAATTAGGCAAGCTACTAGGGGATGAGCAAAAGTCAGATGAAGATCTATTAAAGCTTCAGGTCGAATATGACACTGACGTTATAGATTTATTCTGGGAAAAGTACGAGCAGCTTCCAGTCGTAAATCCAACGAAGTGGAAATTTCACGAGACAGTTTTTGAGGAGCACTATTATCAAATGCTTCGCCTTCTCAGCTATGAGTTGGAGAAACCTAATACCGTTTTCATAATCTTTGGTTTTTCCTTTGCTGACGAGCATATTCTAAACCTTGTCAAACGCTCCTTATCAAATCCATCGCTCAAACTCTTCATTTGTTGTTTCAATGATAAAGACCGGGAAGAGTTAAACGCGAAGTTTGAGATTTTTCCAAATGTCGAACTTGTTTCGTTGGATGGGGATTTGAACTTCACTAGGTTTAACTACGAGGTATTCGCCGTGGGCGAAGCAGCATCGGTTAATGCCACATGAGTATCCAAATCGGTGAGGTCATTGCAGTCATGGGTGTAGAGGTTTCACTCCGTGCCTATGAAAACTCAAACTTGGAAACGCACTTCTATAACGGTCGGCGCTACAAAGGCGTTTCGATTAGAGAATTCATTTCAATAGAGCATGGGTTTCGTGAGATTATATGCATAGTTGAGGGGGAGTATTTAGACGAGAGAAAGGCTGAACAGGTTGGTGCCCAAGTGCGCTATGAGCGAAAATTGAAAGCGCGACCGATAGGCTTTTTTGAGAATGCCAAATTCTATGACGGCATCAAATTTCTACCCAAGATAGGTGATCCAGCCAAATTACTGTCTGAGGAACAGGTTAACAGAATATTTGAGCGCAAAGCCAATTCGGACTTTGTGATTGGCAAATTAATGAAGGAAGAGATTGCAGTCTCATTGCCGTGGCAGAAATTGTTCAACAGCCACTTGGGAGTTTTTGGGAATACAGGGAGTGGGAAGTCAAACACTCTCGCGAAACTCTTTACTGTTCTATTTGATAAAAAAATCGATGAAATTGCACAACATAGCCAATTCATATTTTTAGACTTCAATGGCGAATATACAGGCGAACAGATCGTCCAATCAAATCGAAAGTGTGTGCTTCGTTTGAAGACACGCACCAATGACGGCGATAAGTTCCTTTTACCAGAGGAAGAATTCTGGGATGTGGAAACACTCGGCATTCTATTCCAGGCGACGGCCAACACACAAAGGCCATTTTTGCGCAGGGTGATTTCTGAAAGAGAGAAATTTCGTGATTATCCAGAAAGTCTTAACAACTACGTGCGATCGATATTTGAACGTGTGTTAATGTCTGAAAGTCCAAACCCAGAAGCTTTAGAGTTGCTAAAGTCTCTATCCAAAAATCTTGAACTCTGCAAGGATTTGGTCGTTGCAATTCACAATGTTGGCTATAACAATAGGAACCCGGGATTTTTCTATAAAACCCAGCATGACAGTCACTACTTTTCCACCGGAAAAAACACTTACAATGATTATTTTTCTGAATTGGTGGAGGCGATTGATGTAGGGGAGGTCGGGGGCTTTAAAGAGTTGCAATGTAGAGCTGAATTAAAGCTGATTTCGGACATCCTCTATGGTTTCGCGCAATATGATCATATCAATCCGTTGCTTCGCCGAATTGAAGCCCTAAAAAATGACTTTTCTAAAGTGCTTGCGGTCGGGATAGAAACGACTAATTCGAAAGCCATCACGGTCATTTCTCTACGGGATTGCAATCAGGATGTGAAAAAAATACTGCCTATCTTTTTGGCCAAACATTTCTACAACTCACACAAAGAAAGAGTTTCGAATTCTTCGCCTCCTAATTCTACAATGCATTTGGTTATTGATGAAGCTCACAATATTCTGTCTCAGCAGTCAACACGGGAAATGGAAAGCTGGAAAGACTACAGACTCGAGCTCTTCGAAGAGATCATAAAAGAGGGTCGAAAATTTGGCGTGTTTATTACTCTTGCTAGCCAACGTCCGGCAGATATTTCGGCGACCATTGTGTCGCAACTACATAATTACTTTATACATCGACTGGTAAACGATCGAGATTTGGCACTGCTCGAAAACACCATTTCGACTTTGGATAGCGTCTCTCGTAGCCAAATCCCCATGCTGCCACAGGGGGGATGTGTGGTAACTGGAACGTCTTTTGATATTCCAATGCTAATACAAGTCGATAAGCTAGATGGTGACAAGGAACCGGACAGCAGCGATGTAAACCTTGAGAAATTGTGGAGCTAGTATGGCGAAGCTAAATATCATGGCGCCAAGGCTGCTTGCGAGCTTGTTTTTGAAAATCTCATTTCGTTAGCAGCTTTCTCATTTCCTTATCCCCATCTGAACCATTAACCCATTGCCAAGGCGTTCGTGGTTTATGCGCAGCGAGCGCTGGACAGTTCTTTTTGTCACGTGCAGCTGTGCGCAATTTCTTACGGGCTTCGCGTGGGTGAGGCATATTAGCCAGCGGATTTCCCAACATTTGGCACTTTTTGTAGTACCAGATTTGTCGGTTTGGATTGATGTATCGCCTATTGGCTGGGAAACTCCGGAAATTGCCGCATACAGCCGCCTCTAATAACTGGTATTATCTATGTCCTTACTTATATAGATTGGCAGTAGAATAGCTGCTAGTTAATTTACCCAGGCGAGAAGAAACCACGGCTTGCAATTCTTTGTAGCTTACCGTTCTTGATCCCAGATACCTAATTGGCGCGGGTTTCTTGAACCGTTTCTCAAACCTCATAGCCCTTTCAAAAGGGCGCTGCTTCATGCGATACGCGCCTTGGGCGAAAAATCGTTCTTTGTCTAAATGCATTGCAATAAAGCGCCGGAGCTGATTTTCACTGACTATTGTCGGATCGCAAAATCTTGGCAGTCCGAATTCAAAGAATTTTGAGAAGGTAGTTTTGAAGTTTAATCCTTCTAGGTCTCGGAGAGAATACAAACCTGTTTCCTCAAGCGTGTGCCTGCCTAGCGTTACTTCAATCCTGCTTCTCTGCTTTTCGAGTGGCAGAATATCTCTCGTGCGCTTGCTGGGGTCCTGCTTGTCTAGCTCTTTGTGCATAATCCGCCAACTTGTGTAGGGGGTATTCTGGGATCCGAAGTAAACCGTGGAACCCAATGTGGGCTCGAGCTCAGGTGTTTCGATTACTTTATTAGAGCAAATCTCATTCTTGGTAAGCATAAAATGCCGGGTGTATGTCTTGCTTTCATTCCCCCCTGAAGGGGAGACCATGCGCATACCATCACTCCTTGTGGTGAAATGGTCATCGATTGGCAGGAAATGTCGCACAAGTACAGCATACATTCTTGCAAAACTCTCGATCGAAATCGCCTTGGGCCTAAAGTCCAGCGAGAGTTCCAATAGGACGATCTTTGGATCGGTTGTTAGTTCTAAGTCGTTTTGAAACATCTGTTTAAGTTTGTGGAAATGTTTCGGTTTGAACTCCTGTATGCGAAACGTGAACCGGCAATCCTCAGGTTGCGCCTGTGACAAGTCTTGAACCCAAATACTTTCCTGTAGATGCTTTTTTAGATGCCGACGAATGTCTTGAAAGATGAGACCATGCCGTTTGGGGCGAATTTCAAATTCAACAAAATCGAGGCAAAAGCCAGTTCGGTATTGTCTCAGGTCGATCTGTGGTCTGGCAATGTATTCGTTTGCGTATCTCTTATGCCCCAATCGGTAGTCTGAAGCGGGCACCAGGTCGTAGTGTAGCAAGGTTGGCGTACGGGTGTTTAGCAACGGATCGTTGAGGCGGGCATTCTTTACTTCAACCGGACCAAACTTCATATCTTTTTCCCTACTTGCTGAAGCGTGCCATATTGGGATTGGATCGATGGAAAACAAGTATCCGTGTTGAAGATATTTTTGCTTTGATTGAATTCCATTTTGTTAGAGGAGCATAGAACCGCGGTTGATTGTGGCAACTGCGTGCATCCCCATGCTTAAGTGCTGGATTTTCTAGGACATCGAGTTCAAAAGGACGCGGCGCGGCTTGGTATATATTTGGCTCAATAGCAAAATGGTTAAATTCGCTTCCATTGCGTTATGAACCCGTTCTTATTTGTTCGGTTTTGTGGGTGAGGTTACACTTTGCTTAATAGGTCAGTTTATCGGTCGATCCCGCAACGCCGGTTGCTAGCCATTCCTAATTATTGGACTTGTTTTGGGGTAGGGTACCAATTGAAAAACGTGGGATTGCTTGTTGGACTATTTTGTCTCCGTTGAAGCAAAAATAGTTTTTCAAACTTAACTACAGCTGACTTTTTTTGGTGTTTTAGTGTTGTAGTTCAGCGCTCAATCGCTGAGCGTATTTTTTAGCTGTTTAGCTGTTTAGCTGTTTAGCTGTTTAGCTCCACAGTAGTTGTCGAACAACTTTAAGGATTTAGCTGAGGAAAGCGATTTCATCAAACGGGCTTCCCTCAGTCATTCTCCTAGCTCAATAGAGCAATTAGCACGCGCTTTGCCCTTTCATCAAATACAGGGTGAGGAACGGATGACCGGATAGTTTGGATAATTTGGCGCTCAGTCTCCGATAGTTTTGTGTCTAGTTCTTGCTGGATTGCAACGAACAGCTCTTCTCCAAAGTGTTCCATCATCATCAGGCGAAGCAGCTTGCCTTTCTGAATCTCTAAGGCTTTCTCTAAATCCATTGCACGCTCAAAGGATACTTTTGTTGACCCTTGTTTAATCATCGTCAGCATGTTGGGGTTTTGGTAGTTGGCTTCTGCGGCAATTACTTTTTGTGACTTGCCTTCAAGGCGTAACTCTTCAATCCGGTCTGCAACGAATTGCTGCACAGTTTTCTGCGTTTTACTCATTTTTGTTGGTCTTTTGTAGTGCGTTGAACTTACTTCACTAATATTGCAACCGAACATTGGGACTGTTCGTTAATTTGAACTTGCCAAATCATTTTTGAAAAGTTCCATATTGGCTGTTACGCGAATCCAAGCTGAATCTGCATAGTTGAAGTGCGACACTTGTTTTTTGAATCCGAGCTATACTTAACATCGTTTTGATGTTGGGTGCATGAGTGTGATTATCAGTTTTGAAAAGCACAGTTCAGCGAACAGAGATTTGAATTTAAAGTGGGTCTAAAATCAGCTCTGAGGACAAAGCGAATATGCGCGAGTAGTTCGACGCGACCGTTAAAACGGCATATATAAGTCGGTCCGAGTTAGTGGTATATATTCAAACGCTGCGAAAAAGATACTGAGGTCCGGTATTGCTTGAAATATTTTGTGGTCCCGATTTGAGTAAACATTTCGCAGGAACGAATTGCCGCTTTCGCCGGTGGAGTTTGTCACGCGCGTTCTTTCTTAAAATTGCTCGGCGCACCGCTTCGTTGAGGGAGTGATATGTCCGGGTCATTAGCTTCTGTTTAAACGGCCGAACATAACTCTCCCTATCGGTGAGTTTAGGTGGCACGGCGGCTCGGTGGTCTAGTCTGACACTGTTGCAATATTGTTCACTAGGTGGCGTCCGTGCTGGGCCGAATGGCGGCAACGGAATGAATACCTGCTTTTTTCGTATTTTGCCAACAAGTTCAGGCGCGCCATTCGCCTAACACGGACTATTCTAAGTCCGTTTCGGCTGAGTGTTTCAGCCACCAGTTGTGCATACACTGAAACATATCACTTAGGTCCAGGGCTTTCTGAGTAGCTGTGTATTCCACCCGCGGCGGCACCTCCGCATAGATTTTACGTTGCACTAGACCGTCTTGCTCAAGTGCGCGCAATTGATTGGTCAACATTGTCTGTGTGATGCCGTCGATCATGCGTCGCAATTCATTGAATCGCTTTGTTCCGCGGAAAATGAGAATTTGGAGTACGATTAATTTCCACTTTCCACCGATTAGCTGTGCAATGTCCGGCATAGGACAAAGTTCTGAAATATCAATATCTTGAACATCTTTGTGGGATTTCGAGTTGCCTAAAAGCATTGATATGTGCTCCAACAGTATCAAAAAGAGTACTATATACGAAAATACTGCCTACTTGTAAACAAATACTAAGTAGATATCTTCTTATCAACACAACTTGGAGACGAATTTGAATGCTTACTCTTCATACATTTAGCGGCGCACCACGTGGGTGGCGGGTATTAATGGGCCTGGCATTTAAAGGTCTAAAGGCAGACATTCGATTCATAAGCTTCTCTGAATCAGACCAATTCACACCAGAATTTAGGGCCATCAATCCACGGTCTACAGTGCCTGTTTTGGAAACGAAAGACGGTGTGCTGCGCGACTCCATTTCGATCCTCGCTTGGTTAGATAGAGCTTATCCCAGCATTCCACTTTTTGGCTCCACGCCTGCGCAAGCACGAGAGATTTGGCAGATCACAATGGAGTGTTGTGATTATTTGCGTGAGGCCAACCGCCAACTGCTGACACCCGTATTTGCAGGTGACGGCACTATTCCGAAACCGGGCAGTCAAGAACTGACAACCTTACGAACTGCTGCAAAACTTGCTCACAATGAATGCGCCTATCTGGAAGACATCTTGAAGGATGGGCGATTGTATCTAAGTGGCGAAACGCCAGGAGCAGCTGATGCTGTTGCATTTCCTGAAATTCGCCTTTTGCAACGTGCTATCGAAACTAAGCCTGACTTGACCCGTGAGCTTAATTTCACTCGATTATCTGAGGACTATCCACACGTTTCTGCGTGGATCGATAGACTTAACAAAGTCCCAGCAGTGCGTGCGACTATACCCACGCATTGGAAATTGTCCCCAGCAGCAACCTAATCCCTAGTTTGATATTCAAAGGAAAATACAATGACTCCGACAAAATTCGCCAGCCGTGAAGAATGGCTAACAGCTCGCCGTGCACTACTTGAGATGGAAAAGGCGCACACCCGGGAAAAGGACAAAATTACAAGGGCCCGGCAAGCACTGCCCTGGGTGAAGTTGGATCAAGATTATTTGTTTCAAACTGACACGGGGGAAGTACCGATGTCAGACCTATTTGGCGACCACAGTCAGTTAATTGTCTATCACTTCATGTACGGTCCAAAGTGGGATGCCGGCTGCGTCAGCTGTTCCTTTTGGGCGGACAGTTTTAACGGTATTGCTTCGCATCTCGCGGCGCGGGACATCGCATTTGTGGCCGTTTCGAGCGCACCTATGGCGATGATCGCACCGTTCAAAAAACGAATGGGGTGGAATTTTGACTGGGTTTCCTCCAGTCCAAGCAGCTTCAACTCAGATTTTAATGTGGGTTTTGGCCCGGATCGGCCCAAAAATAGACCACTGATGTACAATTTTAGCGAAATCGAATCTGCCTTTATGGATGAAATGCACGGTACGAGTGTTTTTGCCCGAGGCGATGATGGTGCAGTCTATCACACTTATTCGACTTATGGCCGAGGTCTAGATATTACCAATGCTGCTTACAGCTATATCGACATGACACCCAAAGGTCGAAATGAAGCTGCTGAAGGCAACCCGATGAGTTGGGTCAAGCACCATGACAACTATTAATTTTGGCGTTGGTCCGCTATTGCGCTCCAACTTAATTGCCGGGTTTGCTACGCTAGCCATGATCTGCTTGTGCTGGCTATATTTGTTATCTGGTGCCGGCATGGCAATGGACATCCTTGAGATGTCGGTGTTTGGCATCCCCAGTCTTGTTCTCAGTGCTGTCGAACAAGAAGAGGGCATGCAAATGTCTACAGTGATGATCAAGCCCAGCCTGTTCGGCACAACAACGATGTGGTGGCTGATGATGATAGCAATGATGCTACCCGGCACTTTGCGCCATCTCCCTGTGTTGGGCAGCACTTCAATACGGGTCTCCATGTCACTTGGAATGTTTTTATCTGGGTATGCCGCAATTTGGCTAGGTTTTTCGCTGATCGCT
Source organism: Maritalea porphyrae (assembly GCF_030159895.1). Taxonomy (GTDB): domain Bacteria; phylum Pseudomonadota; class Alphaproteobacteria; order Rhizobiales; family Devosiaceae; genus Maritalea; species Maritalea porphyrae. The sequence goes on along the minus strand of NZ_BSNI01000001.1, from coordinate 211,451 downwards.
ACAGCAATGCAATATGGATTGGTATCCGTGAACGTTTTGCACCCGACGAAAATGTGGAGCACGAACGCGCTATTCAGCATCATACTTCTATGCACTGCTGGGGCAGTGCAGCTGACAAAAACAAAAGCAAAACATCTATTTGCGTGTCAGCAGCAACCAACGTCGCAGTCTCCATGGAAGTTGGGTCTGAAATATGGGGCACACTGCCTTTTTGCTTCATTCTTTCTTATGTGTTTGCTTTTCGTCGGTGGTGTCATGAACATCTTTTGGATCGTAGGGCTGTCACTGATCGTGACAGTAGAAAAACTATTGCCTGCTCCACGCTTGTTCAGTGCGGCGATCGGTCTGATTTTCATCATTGCGGCGGCGACAATCGTTATCTCAACTATATAGACCTTAAGAGGATAATCTTATGCTAAACAAGCAGCAATTTATGCTGGGCACGACTGCCGTGCATGGAAATGAACCGCCGACAAGCGGCTCTAACTTGGCGCCTCACGAGCAGATTTATTCGCTTCTCAATGACTATGCTCATACATTGGATTCGGGACGTATTGAAGACTGCGCAGCTTTGTTTGCTGACGCTGACTTCGCAATTGAAGGCGTTGCAACAGTTCATGGCAAAGAAGGCGTTGCAGACTTGTTTTCCGTTATTATTCTTTACCAAGATGGCACACCTCGCACAAAGCATCTCATTTCAAATGTTGAAATTGCGATTGGCCATAATGGTAAAACGGCTCGTGCCGTCAGTTATCTGACAGTAATGCAGCAAGTCGACGCACATCCACTTCAACCAATTTTTTCAGGTCTATATGCTGATGAGTTTGTTCTACGGGCTGGACTTTGGGCGTTCACGTCTCGCAAAGTTTCCAATGCTCTGTTTGGCGACATGAGTCTGCACCTCACTGCACCACCAATTTGAGGTTAGTCGTTATAGGTGAACAGAACTTCGGGCACTTTGGTTTTTAACTTGAGCCGCGAAAGAGTTTCGAAAATGAACAATTTGTCTAATCTAGTCGCGTTCTCATAGTTTAGCCTCCAATTCAACATCTCCTTTCTAGCTGAGAAGTCGATAGTATTCCGGTAGATCTTGGCGGTGTGAACGCTCGATAGTGTCGGTCAATTGAGGTGTCGCGCGTTTAGTGTAGCTATGGCGTTTTCCTAAGACTCTGACTTACCAAAGAAACATTGCCCGGGACCCGTGGTCGTAGTCTGTTCAGGTTTCTTTGATGCGGCAAAAGCACTTATATATGACAGGATCGACGAATTCAATTTGGTTTCGCCTAGCGGAGTTTTTCTTAGACAGCTATAGATGCACGCCAACAATGCCCGTTTTGTCGAGCTGTGAGCTAAATTGTTCAAAGTTTCAATGTGACAGGAATAGCAGCTTTGCGAATAGCACTTAAGGACGACGAAGGGCTCAAAGTGGTCCATAATCTCATATATATTGCCAAAGTCGGCTTTTGGGGCGATTAACTTCTGTTTGAAATGGCACATAGCACGCTGAACCATTGACACGCTTGATGCTAGACTTTGTCAAAGTTGGCGATTTATAGAATCAATCTGCTCGATTTGAGTTGTCAGGTACGTCGACTGTGCCTGATCAGTTATGGAGTAAAAAGTGTTAGCTGGCAAACATTGTCGTACTGCGGCGGGGTAATGCACGTATAGTCCGTCATTCGGTCAGCGGGCAAATACCCACAGGCGGCTGTTGGTAACTTTGCAACTATTCGCTGCGCTTTGTTCCGTCATCGGATTTGGGGATGTATATAAAAATGAAAACGCGTATTTGTGCGTCAATGTCGTAAGCAGTAAAACAAGTCATTAATAACGTAACACAGCTCCAGTCTATGTTAGGAGTTGTAAGTGCCGACTTATTTCTTTTTGATTGCGTTATTGAAGGTGCTAGTTAAACTTCTTTTGCGCAATGAGCAGAAGACCAACCTGCAAACTGCGCGTCTAAAGCAAAGCCTGATATTTGGGCTTTCTCCTAAATTGGCGGGATATCTCATGATCGAGGTATCTCGCCTTTGTCGTCCGGACTATAAAACAATCGGGCCAATCGGATTGCTGCTTAAAACTGCTGGGGTGCTCACAGGCGCGACTCAAGAGTTTTTGATGATGTGGGTGTAGTTAATATTGAAAACCTCGCTCAGCGAGCTTCTGGCTGAATCCTATTATTGGTCATGCACATTGGTTTGTAGCTTGGGGTATTATGCACTTTTTGAACGTGCGCGGCATAGCGTTAGCGATACAAGCTTGAGCGAATATAGCTGCTAGATGAAATTCGCAATGCATCCATTCCAAAAGGCAGGGTGATTGTTCAACTTTGAATTGCCGGGAAGTGAAACGAAGTCCAAATCTTGCTTGACCAGATCAAGTCCATTTCAATAAAAATTGTCCAACTCTTCTATATATGTTTGTACCTTAATAAAGGTATATACTATTTAGATGAGTAGGCAGAATTTTAACTCAAAATCACACATCCCGGTCATTGTAAAAGTCCTAAAGTTGGACTTCACCGGGTGCTAAATATGTCCAACTTTTGTGACTCACGACCATTGAAGTCCTAATTCCATGGTGAATTCTGGCCAAAGTCCAAAAAAAGAGGCGATCACCGAAGTGACCGCCCTATAAGTTGGCAAGTCCTAATATCCGGTTGGACTTACAATTACGAAAGTGTGCATGGTCGTGTCTAGCAACCACTCACGCGCTCACCGGATGAAGCGCAATCTCGTGATGATTTGTTATAGCGCACCGGCTGCTGGAAGAATAGCGGTGTACGTAGCTTTGTGTCGGTGTGCGGTTGTTGGTGAAAGGGTAGGGTAACAGCGGGCTGGGAGTAGGCTTTTTGGGCGCTTGACTTCCAGTGCGGTGGGCGGGCGCCCATTTTCATCTATCACTTCTCGCACCCTCTATTTCTCTAAATTCACCCACAATACTTAAACAACTCTCAGTGACTTCTCTGCAGGTCTAATCACAATCTTACCGTCAAACACTCCATCTACTCGCGTTCGTTTCACTTGCAGCCTAGATCGTGTATTGATCAATATACTATTCTCTTTGGTCGGGCCTTGGTTTGTTGTTACTTCACTCACAAACGCACTGCAATTGGCTAAATAGATGATTGGCTATATCTGTATCAATTCGCGTTAGAATGCTGTTTCTATTTCGCGTAAAAAGTGCGCGAAAAATCGTTTTTGTTAAATCTGTCAACCTGAGCATGCGAGAAGCCTGGAAATGCTGGGTTTTTGTCAACTTGAGGATAATGATCTGGTTGACAATACTGGCGTTTTGGTTGACAGCGGCCCGATTTGTCAACCAGCTGTCAACCAGCTGTCAACCAGCTGTCAACCAGCTGTCAAACCCAGCAAATGACTTTGGCGCGTTCCGGTTCATGTTATTCCTTCTATCCCAACCCATATAGCCGGTTTTTGACCGTAGGGCAGGGCCCTCGTGCGCCAAAAGCGATGTGCTGTCTGACAAATGTTCTTGTAAAGGCAATGGTCCGTGATTTCATGTATGCGGATGTAGCTCTTCTCGCATGTAGTTTGCTCGTTTGGCGATCCAGTCTCAGCGTTAGATTTCATTTTTTTTCGAAAATATTCAGCACCCCAATCGACGCGCGGGTATATAATAGATGTTGAAACTAAATGGAGTGCATCTATGCAGCCCAAGACAGTACGCGATGCCGCAAGTGTGTGGATCTTGCGATGCGAACTCGATGAGTTGGAGAAGTCCACAATACGATCATACAAAGGACAATTGAAACATCATATTCTACCGTTATTAGGCGACAAGGAACTCAAGGCTCTTACTCGACGCACTGTTCGGGAGTTTCTGGATGCAATGCTTGCCAAGTCTACACGATCAATGACCGCAAAGGTGCTTACGTCACTTCGTTCCCTACTTTCTGAGGCGGTTGATCGAGAATGGATTGATTATAACTTTGCGAAGGATATCAAGCTAAGAAAGAATAACCGGTTAGCCTTTCAGCCAGTTTTTCCAAGTAAAGCAGATTTACGAGCGTTGCTTGAAAACTCAGTTGAGAAAGACAAACCCTTTTGGACCACCGCCATATACACAGGCATGCGACTCTCAGAATTGAGAGGCCTAAGGTGGGACAATGTGAACTTTGAAACTGGGATCATATCAATAACGCAGCGAGCAGACGAGAATTTCAAGATCGGTCGACCAAAGAGCAGGGCGAGTGAACGAAAAATTCCAATGGCACCTAGCGTCATCTATCAATTGGAAAGATGGAAGCAAATGTGCCCGAAAGGACATTTAAACCTGGTTTTTCCAAATGGTAAGGGCAATATTGAGAGTTCGGCCAACATTCATTCTAGAAAATGGCAACCACTTATGAAGTCTGCGTGCCTTTTGAATTCAGAGGGCAAGCCAAGGTTTAACATTCACGCTTTGCGACATGGCGCAGCTTCGCTCTTTTTGGAACAGGGGTGGCCGATCAAAAAGGTCCAATCGATATTAGGGCACTCGAGTATTTCAATGACAATGGATACATACGGTCATCTTATGGAAGACGTTGCGAATGACGTCGGGCTGTTCGTCAAGCTTGAAAGGGACCTTTTGACCAAGTCGTAACTTTGAAGCGGTGCTGGCATTTTTCGTCAGCGCCGCCTCCGAAATGTGGCCAAACCAACAGGACAAAAGTCTTGAGTGTATTCCGACATAATTTGATCAATAGGTTACTGTAGTTAGATAAGATCAAGTTTGATAAATGAACTGATTTCTTGAGCCATAAATTCCTTGTCATGATCAAGCGTTGCCACATGGTAGGAGTTTTCAAGTAGCTTGAGCATAACTGTTTCTGAAGCGACAGAATTTGCGATTCGTTTGCCATTTTGGGGGCTAACTACATGGTCCTCGCGCGACTGAAAAATTAATATCGGCTTTGACATAAGTTCGAGCATTTGGCCGGTGGCACTGGCTAAGATATATCGTTCTTTGAGGGCGCGACATGGGATTTTATCGTAGCAGATTTCACGAATACTGGGGTCTTTAATGTCAGAACCGATTCCATCGTGATAGGCTTTAGGCTTGTCGTCAAAAATAGCCAACATTTGGTACGAAGAATACAGGCCCGTGGACGCGTTTATGGTGACAACATTTCGAATTTCTTCTGGAAAACGAATAGCGATGTTGAGCGCAATAGTTCCGCCTAGCGATAACCCAGCGACAGTAATTTTCTGGTGTTCTTTGCGCAAATCGTGAAGGGCATTTTCAGCGGAAGCCAACCAGTCGCGGAACCCTGTTTTTGCAAGTTCTTCAGGTGTTTCTCCGTGCCCGGCGAGTCGTGGAGCATGGACTGTTGCGCCTGTTAGTTCATGAAGTCGTTTGCCCAGCCATTTGACACTTTGCGGTGTGCCAGTGAACCCATGGATCAACAAAATTCCTTGTTTCGAACCGTCTAGCTTAAAAGCTTCTGGGCTATTGATATCCATCTGTAAATCCACGTTATAAAAATGCTTCGCCTTATTTTGCGGAACATTGTGTAGATGGATAAAATTCTCAAATACCGATCTTAGATCGTTTGATCACTAAGAATGATCACTATGCAATATTGAACCGATCGATGTAATAGGAACGGAACAGTCGCAGTAGTGCAGTGTCCGCGGCGTGGCTCCATGCCATATTGATATCAACGGTGGCTTGGAATGAGTTTATTGTCCGTACTTTTAAAGAGCGGGGAAGGGAAGGTTCGATACCTACGGGCAGCAAAGTTAACCCACGACCATTCAACACCCTTTGAAAAATTACGTGAATATCCCATGCTTCATCTAAAACGTTTGGGTGAATCTGGTGTTCTTTGAACGCGGCATCCAAAAATAGTCGATATGGCCGCCAATTGTCTCGAACGCCCAACACAAGGGGGGTCGTGTTTAAGTCAATTTCAATCGCACTGTTCGCTTCTAAAGGCTCAACAATTCCGACCGCTGATCGCCATATTGTTTTTTGCTTTATTGCTTTGTCGCGAACCGTTTCGTGTTCGAGTTGAAACCCAATATCAATGTTCCCTTTTTTCAAATTACGCATCATACTGTCCGTCGACATTATGTGCATTTCAATTTGAACATTCGGGTAAACAGCCTGAAACTCTTCTATTCCCTTTGTGAGCTCATTTGAGTTCGCCAAAGCAGAATATCCAATTATGATATGCCCCATTTTGCCAGATTCTGATTGTCGTGAACTTCTTATCGTGCGTTCAAACTGGGCGACGGTTTGACGCGCATCATCTAGAAAAATTCGGCCATTTTCAGTGATCGAAATTGATTTGGTGTTGCGCTCAAAAATCTTAAATCCAAGATCTTCTTCGGTATCACGAACAGCCTTTGAGATTGCGGGTTGAGCGACGTTTAAAATTTCAGAAGCTGCGCGAAACCCGCCGGCGTCCGCGACTGCCAGCGCATAGCGCAAATGTCGTATATCTAGCCGCGATAGCCTGTAAACCATACGTTCTCCTTGGATAGCCATTGATAACGATCCGCGATCAATTGATCAAGTAATGCTACTTGCTTGATTTGAATGTGTGGAAAATATTCACAATCAAATTTGGGGCGAGGAGTTGGTGAGTTTGGATTGGTTAATGTTGGAAAGAGTTTTCCAAAAAACGTCGCGCATGCTGATGTATCTCGGCGGAGCGGGTTTGATGTTGATGATGCTCAATGTCACGTTAGATGTGTTTTTGAAGGCGGTATTTAATTTTCCCATTCAAGGCACGGTAGAGATTTCTTCTTATTACTACATGGTTGCAGTTGTTTTGTTGCCGCTCGCATTCGTCGAGTATGAAGATTCCAACATCAACGTCGACCTCATCTACAACTTACTGCCGGCTCTTGCGCAAACCATTTGTCGTTTCGTTGCTTATGCGTTGACGGTGGCCGTATTGAGTGCAGTTGCATGGCGCACAGGCATTGATGCCGTTCATTCCTTTCAAATCGGAGAAGTTGTGATGGGAAGTCGTGAGGTCATTGTTTGGCCTGCCCGCTGCATATTACCATTTAGTTTTGCGTTGGCGGCATTCGCCTCACTCTTAAAGGCTGTTCAGCTATTTCGGGGCGAGGATTCGCGTCAAACTCCAAGTAGGGCAGATGCGTCATGACAGGCAATTTGATTGGATTTGCCGGCATTGGCGTACTTTTCTTGCTGCTTGCATCACGCGTTTCGATCGGGGTCGCGCTTATGCTGGTTTCTATCGTAGGTATTGCGCTTTTAACCAATGTGACCGCAGCGTTTGGAATTGTGAGCGCGCTTCCGTTTAACTTCATCGGTGATTGGTCACTTACTGCAATTCCCATGTTCTTATTGATGGGCTTTGTTGCCGCGAACACCGGCCTTGCTTCGGGGGCGTTTGACTTGTTGGGTGCACTTATGGGGCGAGTGCCTGGTGGGTTAGCATCGGCGAGCGTAGGTGCGTGCGGTCTATTTGCTGCGGCTTCTGGTTCAAGTATTGCTACAACTGCGGCCATGTCGCGGATTGCCGTGCCTGAAATGCTCAAGGCGGGATATCATCCTTCTTTGGCAACGGGTGTCGTTGCTGCATCTGGGACTTTAGGTTCCCTAATTCCGCCATCAATTTTGATGGTATTGTTTGGCATTTTCACCGAACAGTCTATTGGTAAACTCTTTATCGCTGGTGTGGTTCCAGGGATATTGTCTGTCGCGATCTATGTCGGCATGATTACCATTCGCGCCGCGCTAAACCCAGCCCTAGCACCGCGCATGCAGAGCCGTTTAGACATGCAGCTAATCGGCAGGCTTGTCTTAAACGTGTGGCCGTTTCCTGTGCTTATTGTTGGTGTGCTCGGCGGTATTTTTGCCGGTTTGTTTACGCCGACAGAAGCGGGGGCAATTGGCGCTTTTTTTGCACTCATTATTGCAGCTGTTCGCCGAAGCCTTACACTTGAAAACTTAGCAGTGGCGATAAAGCAAACAGTTGTTGCAACATCATCGATATTCTTTTTGTCGCTCGGCGCCGTTATGTTTACCCGTTTTATGGGGCTGTCTGGCGTGCCAAGAGTTTTGGCAGACAGCATGCTGATGATTTCGGGTAATCCTATCGTCATCATTTTGATGATTGCTGTGCTCTTCATCATCTTGGGCATGGTCATCGACTCCATTGGCCTGATGCTTCTTACGCTGCCAATTGTGTTGCCTGTGCTTGAGGCAACAAGCATTGATTTAATATGGTTCGGCATCATAACCGTTAAGCTTTTAGAAATCGGATTGGTTACACCGCCAGTTGGGTTGAACCTTTATGTGCTGCATAGCGCTTTGAGCGGCCGTGTGGCGCTAAAGGATATCATTTACGGCACCACATGGTTCATCGGAATGGACCTTCTCACACTTGCAATCCTCGTCGCATTTCCTGCGATCGTATTGTTCATGCCCTCAATGATGATGGGTTAATTTGTTCTTTAATTGGGAGGAAGAATGAAAAACTTCAAGAAAATTTGTTTCGTACTTGGAACGTTAACGGCAACTAGTACAACAGCAATTGCCGCAAACTATAATGCTAATCATTTCTTTGCAGAACGCCATTCAATGGTGCGCGGGCCTTATGTCGAGTTCGCAAGACGCGTTGCAGAGAAGACAAACGGCGATGTGACTTTCCAAGTCTTTACCGGCGGATCGTTGTTGCCGCCCGCGGCATCCTTGCAAGGGCTAAGAGATGGTGTTGCGCAGATAAGTTATCATGCAGGCACCTACACGCCAGCAGAACTGCCGGTGGCAAACCTGATCGGCAATATGGCATTTTACAACACAGATCCAATGGTGATGGCCTTTGCATCTACCGAGTTCGGATTGACCAACCCTGCGGCCCTGGAAGAGTGGGCGAAAAATGGTGTAGTTTTCGGTGGGGGGTACTCCACATCGCAATATTTTATGATGTGTAATACCACAGTTGAAACTCTAGCTGATGTTAAAGGAAAACGACTACGCATGCCTGGCGGTGCGTGGACAAGATTTGCCGAATATATCGGGGCTGTGCCGGTCTCAATCCCTTCAAGCGAAATGTATACGGGTTTGGATACGGGGTCACTTGACTGCGCCGTAGCAGCTGCTGACGCATTAGATAGCTTTAGCCTCAAAGACGTTGTGACGAGCATGAATACGCTAGCGATTGGCAACTATTATGCCGGTTTCGAGTGGGGCTACAACAAAGCGTTTTGGCGTGGACTGAGCGAAGATAACAAACGCGTTCTATTTGATGAAATGGCATATGAGCTTGCTCAGCATCGCCTTGCTTTCGACGCTGATGTCAACAAAGCCGTGGATGCTGCGAAATCAAACGGAATGCAAGTTTATTCACCAGATGAGGCACTTGTCAGTTCCTTAAATAGATTTGTTGCTGAAGATGAAAAAGTGCTCATTGAAAATGCAAAAAAGCGCGGTGTTGAAAATCCTGAGGAGATCCTCGCTCAGTTCAAATCAATTGTCGACCGGTGGGATGCCTTATTGAACAGCGTTGATCGCAAAGATGTCGACGCGCTTGCTGCACTAGCTAAAACTGAAATTTATGACCGATTGGACCTAAGCACCTACGGCATGAAGTAAGAAAATTTATGGTGGTTGGAAATCTTGATTTCCGACCTCTTTTTGTGAGGAGAATGAAATGCTTCTTAAAAATTGGAAGTTGTTTCTTGTTGGATTGACGTTTGTGCTTGTTGGGTCAGTTTTGGCGCATTTTGTGCAAACTTCAAACGGTGTAGAAATTAAAGATACGCGCTTTATTGGCGCAAACGGCAAGCTACAAAGTGGTTTGCTTTATGTGCCTGAAGGCGTGAGTGCTGAAAACAAGGCACCGGCAATTTTGGCGGTACATGGCTATATAAACTCACGTGAAGTTCAAAGCGGCTTCGCGATTGAATATGCACGCCGTGGATACATTGTTTTGGCACTCGATCAAACTGGACATGGTTATTCCGAAGGCGCAGCTTTTTCCGCTGGCTTTGGTGGGCCAGCAGCGCTTCAATATCTGCGCGGTTTAGATATCGTAGACGTTGATAATATCGGTTTGGAAGGCCACTCGATGGGTGGTTGGACTGTTTTGGCCGCTGCGGCTACTTATCCAGATGATTACAAATCGATCGTTCTTGAAGGTTCAAGTGTCGGCGCCCCGTTCGCTGCTGAAGGAACCACTGAATGGCCGCGCAACGTTTCCGTCGTGTTTTCTAAATTTGATGAGTTTTCACAGTTGATGTGGGGAGTTGCAAAAGCGGATGACATTGAAACCAGCGAAAAGCTACAAAAATTCTTTGGCGCAGATGATGTGGTCGAAGAAGGAAAGTTATACGGCGATATCGCTCAAGGTAATGCTAGAATTCTATGGCAGCCTCCTGTTACGCACCCTGGTGACCACATTTCGCGCGCGGCGATTGGTCACTCAATTGATTGGTTCGATAAAACGCTTGAGGGAGCGGAAAGCATCCCGTCCTCAAACCAAGTTTGGTATTTTAAAGAACTAGGAACTCTGATTGGGCTTGTCGGTTTTGTTGTGGCGCTTTTGGGCGTGTTGCAAGGGCTTTTGCAAATGCCAACGTTTGCGAACATGCGAAAAAAACCTCAGGAGTTTGCTTTTGAAGAACGCAACCCTAAGTGGTTGGGTTTGTTTCTATTTAGTACGATTTTCCCTGTAGCGAACTATTATTTCTTGTTCAGTTTGGCACAAGGGTGGTTTCCTGCTTCAGCATTGTTGCCACAAACAATTACATCTCAGGTTGCCTTTTGGGCGGTAATAAACGGTGCTGTTTTCGCGGTTTTGGGACTTGTAGTTCGGGGCAATTCGGTCAAGTTTGAACTGGATGTTGCCCGGGCCGCGTTGCTTGCCATTTCTGCAGTATTTGTAATGTATTTCATTACAATGTTTGTCGACTTCTTCTTCAAAGTTGACTTTAGATTTTGGTTTGTTGGCGTGAAGTTGTTAAGTGCCGAGCGCTTCGCAATTGCACTGATCTATTTGGTGCCATTTACCGCTTATTTCGTGTTGGCAATGCGTGCATTGCACGGTGGGCTTTCTATTCGAAAGCAAAGCACACTCCAGACTTATGCTTTGAATGCATTGGCTTTAATGGGCGGATTTGCCTTGTTCCTTGTAGCGCAATATATTGCGTTGTATGCAACTGGAAAGCTGCTGACACCTAGTGAGCCTTTAAACACAATTGTTATGTACCAATTTGTACCAATTCTGCTAACCGCAGCAATTATCAGTACATTTTTGTACAAACGCACGTCGAGCTATTTGCCTGGCGCATTTGTGAATGCCTTGTTGGTGACATGGTACATTGTCGCCGGCCAAGCAACTCAATTTGCATTTTAAGCTTGAGCATTTGACGCTGGTTGATTTCTAAATTCAGCTGAATTTGATTATAGAAAAATTCGGTGCTGATGCGCATACGTGCATCAGCATATTTTTGCGAGAACTTAAATGTTGTTCATTGTAAGCCTTTTGCTCTAGCTATCTTTAAAAATAGATAAGCAAGTGAAACTATTTCTGCGAGTCGGGGTTCAAGTCCCTCTCCCGCTACCAGATATTTCTATTGTGTTGCAGGGTTCACCATTCCGAACGGCGATCAGCTCCCAATTTTCTCTGCACGCACTTGGCTCCAAATCGCAAAGCTAAAAATTGCTGTTCCACCCACGACATTTCCGATTAGCACCGGCAAAATGAATCCAAACACTGCGTCCGCCAAATCTGTTTTTTCGGCCAATACCAAGTATGCGACTTCAACGCTTCCTGCGACAACATGCGTGAAGCCGCACAGTGCGATGAGGTAGGTGAACGAGAGAATGACCCAAAAGGCACTTGTTGCAGTGGGTAATATCCAAACGATTGCGGCGATGAGTATACCCGCAGGGATACCCTTGACGAATGCGGTGAACGGCGGGTTGTGCGTAGCATGGAGCGAAATATCTGCAATTGCTTTATTTACCGCGTCGTCAAATATGCCAGCGTTTAGGATGACAAGTGCAGAGATGAATGCGCCTACGGTGTTTGCACCAAACACCAATCCCCACAAGCGCCCCAAACCCAGAAAGTTTTTTACGCTAGGATTTGCGTAAACTGGGACAACAGTGGTCATCGTGTTTTCAGTGAACAACTGCAGACGGCCAAGGATAACCAACAAGAAACCGAAGCTGTAGCCGATGTTCTCTATAAGCGGTCGCCATGCCTCGTCGGGAAGATGAACGCGAAAAACGGCCATGCCAATGAGTGAAAAGCTGATCATTATGCCGCCTGCGATCCCAGACCAAATCAAAGCACTTACAGGGCGCTCTAACTCTTCTTCACCGTCGCGTGCGATGATTTCGAAAACCAGACGTGAGGGAAGACGGCTCGCTTGTTGTACCGTTTGACGCTCTTTGATTTTCATTTCTTTTTCGAGTGCGACGCGATTGGAAAGAACCTTGCGTTTTTCAACATTCATCTAACTTTTGCGCCCCAACATGTACCAAAGGATTAGTCCAACCACAGGCAGAACTAGGATAACAACAATCCAAAGTGCTTTGGTTAGCGCGGTGGTGCCAGACTGAATGATTTTGATGATCGCCCAGATATCGAGTACTAGGACGATGAGGCCCAAAAGACCGCCAACTTCGATGCCCATGATTATATTCCTTTTTGTTTGGTTAAGTCATTGGCCGCAACATTTAGGTTTGCATTTTCAGGCAGCATGAGCTGACGGTGTGGGAACGGTATTTCAATTTCGGCGTCATCAAGAGCGTTTTTGACCGCCTCTAACACATTTAGTTTTACCGAATATACGTCATCGGTTGACGACCACCAGCGCGCCTTCAGGTTTACTGATGAAGCTGCAAGGTCAGATACACCTACATCCGGGTTTTTGAAGTCACTGACGCCTTCCACCGATTTAATGGCATCTATGATTACTTTTTTCGCTTTGGTGATGTCGGCTTCATAAGAAATGCCGAACTCGTAGTCAGTGCGAATTTTTGGATCGCGCGTCATAATAGTTATCGGGTTGGTGAAGATCTCGCCATTTGGGATCGACACGTCGCGTCCATCAAAAGTGTGAATCCAAGTGGAGCGAGTAGAGATTTCTTTGATTACCCCTTCATAACCATCAAATTCAATCCAGTCGCCCTCTGTGAATGGTCGGCGCAGTAGGATGATGAGGCCAGCAAGAAAGTTTTGTAAAATGTCGCGAAAGGCAAAACCAATAGCGACAGAGCCAACGCCGAGCACTTGGATCAGTTCGGCGGCGCCTACACTAGGGGCAACAATTGCGACAGAAATGAGCAAACCAACGAAAATGGTTGCCACGTGAGCAATGCGCCCTAGTGCAACCCCAACACTTTTGGCTGCACGAGCACCAACTATGCGGGACACGAGATCTTTGATGATTCTGGCCGCAACAAAGACCAAGGCAAAAACGATAAGCGCGATAAATATTTTGGGAAGCAGGGTGAAAAATCCGCCAATCATGCTGCCTACAGTATCAATTGAGTTGGTCGCGGCGTTAGTTAGCTGGTCAATCATTGCTCAGTTTTCCAATCTCCACAGTCTCGTGTTTGATTGAAAAACGCTTGGGGCGTTAAATGGTTCCAAATAGCAAAGAGCTTAGGTTGAATTTACCAGGGGAATGATGATTTCAGCTTCTAATCCATGATCTTTAAATGTGCGGATTATGGTGCCGCCCAGTTCACCTTGAATGTTGGCGTCAATCAGCTTTGTGCCGAACCCTTTTCTGTCAGTGGGCTTTTGTGCAGTTGGGCTTGCCTCTTCCCAAAATAGGCGGATAACCTTGTTATTTTTTTTCTTATAGAGCTGCCAAGAAACTTCTAATTTTCCATGAGGCTCGGCAACACCGCCATATTTAAGGGCATTGGTCGCAAGTTCATGGCAAGCCAAGCCAACTGCCTGTGTCGCCTTCTCATTTAATTCGACTTTGGGACCCTTCAGGGCACAATGCTCAAGGTCTTCGCCAAACACCTGTTTGAGTTCTGAGGAAAGCAATTGCTCAAGATCCGCTCGCGCCCACTTTGATCGGGTGAGGAGGTCCTGCGACGTCGCCATTGCGTGCAAACGCGCATTGAAACTCTCTAAGAACTCATTGATGTCTTGTGAATTGGCGCCGGTTTGACGTGCAATTGCGAGCACCCGTGCGATCGAATTTTTGATGCGATGGCGCATCTCCTGCAAGAGCATTTCTTTTTGGCCGAGTGCCTCTTCAACGACACGTTTGACTTCATGAGCTTGGCGAACCGCGTTTTGCTGCGCCAGCGTTGCGATGGCCAACGAACAAGCCAAAATGCCGGACAAGCTGCCTAAAACTAACGAACTCAAATGCGGGAATCCGTCATAAAATGAATCTGTTTCGTGTAGTTCGATTAACCAAGTGCGGCCACCGATCTTTAACTCTTTGGTGAGGTGACGTTGCGCTTCCTCGGGTGAAAAACTCGCTGCCTCGTAAAGTAGTTGACCCGAGTCCGTGGTGCGGAAGGCAACGGTTTGCATGTTTGGCTGATCAATGGCTGAAATGTGCAGATCGCCGGCGCGGAAGGGGGCGTACACAAACCCTTTTACATCTTCTCCGACTGAGTTTGGTGCATCGATTTGGCCGAAAGGGAGATATAGCAAAAAGCCTGCTTGTTTATGATTGGTGATTTCTTGAACCAATTCGACTGGCGCTGTGGCGGATAGTTCGCCAGTCCGAATGGCACGTTTCATCGCGGCGCGGCGGCGCTGTTCGTGATACATATCGAACCCAAGGGCGGTCTTATTGCGTTCATCTTGCGGTTCGAGCAGTACGATAGGGCTTCGTTGTTGCTCATTAGTATCGGGCCAAACTTTTCGCACCAATTCATAGTTGTCGAGCAGTTTTTGCTCAGATGTGCCTTCTTCGCCTACGTTGATGAACTGAGCATAGCCAATGCCCTGAACCCCGGCATGCTTGTTGACAATATCAATGCCGCGGACAAATCGCCGGAAGGCGACGCCGTCAACCAGACCCTGATTTGCATTGAGCAAGGAGCGGGTAGATAGCAATAGCGCAATGTGTTGATTGAGGCGCTGGCGTATATTATCCACTGCTTCGTTCGCGGCAAGTTCGAAGCGTTTGTTTTGTGTTTCTTGTTCCGCGTTGAATACAACTGCTGTCATGCTTAGCCCGAGGCTTGCAACAAGCGCGAATACCATTAGGGGCAAAAACTTTTTCATACGGCCCTCAAATTTTCCTTTTGACGCAAATCGCGCAATTGTTCCCGATATTTTAAACGCGTATCAGGGAGAATTGGATCACAAACATTTTTTTCGGAACAATTTTGTGAAGTCGTGCGTTGCTCTTTCAAACACGGAAAGGAGTTCTTTTCATGGACTGGAACCAAATTGAAGGTAAATGGACACAGCTTCAAGGCGACATTAAAAAGCAATGGGGCGCGTTGACGGATGACGATCTTGCTAAGATCGATGGTGATCGCGACAAGTTTGTTGGCAAACTGCAGGAGCGTTATGGCAAGGCACAAGCCGACATTGAAGACGAAATTCGTCTTTGGATGGCGAACTCGCGGTTGGACGAACATTAAGAGCCGCAGAAATATCTGAGTATCTGGGGTGCAGCAATTCATTGTTGCGCCCTTTTATGCGTTTGCCGGAAAAGTGAGCTTATAGGTGAAGCCGTCTATGCCATTTTCGGTTTCTGCATTTCCAGAAACCGCGGCCGGAACAATTCTTTCCAAAACTACACTGCCAAAGTGTTTCTCTGCATCTCGTGCGCTTTTCTTGTCGTTCGCTTCTTCGCGCCAGACAAAAGTAACTTCGTTTGCCCGATCGTCATGTGGGTGTTGTTCAAAGCAAATGCTGATCGCCTTGTTTTCAACCAAGAAGTTGCCATGATTTTTGGCGTTTGAAATCAGTTCATGTAGCGCCAATCCTAAATGCATAGTCGCATTTGGTGTGAGGATGGTGTCTTGACCATCAAATTGGATGAGTTGTTGAACGGACTGCGAAAACAAACTTTTCTGCCGTTCGACCAACGCCATGGCGCTGGAACCTTGCCAGTCATTCTGTGTAATCGCATCTTGCGAATTCGAGATGGCTTGAATTCGGCCACGAAACCGGTCGATAAATCGGTCCAAATTGTCTGAATGACGCGCGGTTTGAAAGGCGACGCTTTGTACCATAGCAAGTAGGTTCTTGGATCGATGAGAAACTTCTTTGAGTAGTGTGCGCAGCACATTCTCGCGTTGACGCTCTTTGGTCAGGTCTTTTACGGCGGTGAAAATTTCGCGGCCATTCTCGCGATCAAAAACCAATTCAATTGAAAAATGAAAAGTTGAGCCGCTGCGGGTTGTCCATTCAAACTCACAACTCTCACCTGTTTCAAGCAGGTTGGCCTTTTCGGCCTCTAAGCGTTTGCCAAGCGCCTCGCCAAACATGGCCTGATCGCTGGGTGGAACGTTGTCAGTTATTGACCATTGTTGGGGGACATTCGCCACATATTCATACTCAAACTTATCATTTTGCAGCATGACACAAATGCCGGTTCGCACCAGGGCAAAGGTGAGATAATCGAGTTTTTTGGTTGGGTCTTTCTGTTCTTTTTCCCAAGCAAGACTGTGACGAAGCATATCTACTCATTGTCGTTGTAGTAAAAAGGGGTGGCATTGAATGCCACCCGCTGTTTCTTGTTATTTAGTTCCTCTGCGGAATGCGCCTGTTATCAGTGAAATGACCAACATAGCCAAGAAAAGGAAAAACAGGATTTGTGCGATACCTGCAGAAGCGCCTGCGATGCCGGAGAAACCAAAGATGCCCGCGACAATCGCAACAGCTAGAAAAACCAATGTATAATAAAGCATCATACTCTCCTTTGTGATCTGTTGGTTAAACGCGGAAGAGGCGCTTTGGTTCCTAAAAAACTAGCTTCTTAGCTCATTGTCGAAGAACAGAGCTTGCGAGATCAGAGCTTTTACGGTTTCTTCGCGGAAAGGCTTGGTGACCAAGAACGTTGGTTCTGGGCGTTCGCCTGTCAGCAAGCGCTCTGGGTAAGCAGTGATGAAGATGACGGGCAGATCGTCCTGCGTCAAAATCTCATTAACCGCGTCAATGCCAGAGCTGCCGTCAGCCAGTTGAATATCGGCGAGTACGATGCCCGGTTTTTTGCGGCTATACAGGGTGCGCGCTTCGTCGTGTGTGCGGGCGATGCCCGTTACGCTGTGACCCAAGCCCTCAACCATCTGCTCAATGTCCATCGCGATCAGTGGCTCATCTTCGATAATCATGACATTGGTTGCCACTTGGCGGGCGATTTCTTGGTGGGCTTGATCAAGGACGTTGGTCACTTCGTCCTTTTCAAGATCAAGGATTTCAGCAACCTGATCATGGTCGAAGTCTTCAACGCTATTTAGAAGAAACGCGTTGCGCGCCTTGGTGGAAATGCCGGCCAGTTTGTTGGCGGCACGCTTTTCCCATCCATAAGGGCTTTCAATTTCTTTGATATCAACTTGAGATGTTTCTACCAGTTTGCAGAACAGTTTATATAAGCCAACTTTGTCGCTTGACGTTGTTGGGAAAGAGTTCACGTCTTCAATGAGTGTTTCCAGTGCGAGCGCAACATAAGTATCGCCTGAAGATTGCGAGCCTGTTGTTGCCCGTGCGAACCTGCGAAGATACGGCAAATGTGCCGCAATGCGGGTAGAAAGTGACATAAAATTCTCCATAGACCAACGGGTCAGATGAAGTGGTAACGTTGGCGGACGAAAATAGTTCCATTTTTTTTGGAACTTTTTTTCAGATGATGCGTTTTAATAGAAATAGGCGCAATATTTGATTACGGAAACGATTTATGAACGACACCCCAAAAATGAACGGAGCTGCACATGGGGCGCACTCAGCGACACCAAGTGATAGCTCCGAACACATCTCCAAAAAGCTTCGCGAGCTGTACGACTCGGTGGCAGACGAAGGCGTGTCAGATCGATTTTTGGATCTCCTGGAACGGTTGGACCAGGCAGAAAAGGAGTCAGGCCCTGAAGGAGAATCGTCATGAGTTCGGAAAAACCGGAGCGTGATGAGTTCAAGCGCGAGCTTTTGAGGATGTTGCCTAATCTGCGTGGTTTCGCCGTGTCGCTGGTGGGAAGTCAAGATCGTGCCGACGATTTGGTCCAAGACACGATCATGAAAGCTTGGGGCAATAAGTCGAGATTTGAGCCGGGCACCAATATGAAGGCTTGGTTATTTACTATCCTGCGCAATGAATTTTATTCGCAAATGCGTAAAAAAGGTCGCGAAGTGCAAGACAGTGAAGGTGTGCATACTGAATCGCTTTCGAGCCATCCTGCGCAGCTTGGAAATATGGACTTAAAGGATTTTCAAAAAGCACTGGCAAAGTTGCCAGACGATCAACGTGAAGCCATTGTTTTGGTTGGCGCCTCTGGCATGTCCTACGAGGAAGCAAGCGAAGTTTGTGGTTGTGCCGTAGGTACCATCAAGAGCAGAGTTAATCGGGCACGTGAACGCTTGAAAGACCTGCTTGAGGTTTCAGGACATCATGAGTTTGGGCCTGATGCCACCAATGCTGCCATCACCAAACAACCGCTGACACTGTGAGCCGCGCTGCGCTGGAAAAATCATGAATTTCGCTGTCCTTCTCAATCGCGATGGTGGCACACTAAAAACAATGGATGTGGACGTTTTCGGTCAACAAGCGCAAGCTTTACTGATCGAAAGCGGTCATGTCGCTGCTATTCATATAGTGTCCGGAGATGAGCTTTCAGCGCGTGTCGACTACATAATTGGCGACACATCAATCGACGCAATTGTTGTTGGGGGCGGTGATGGAACGGTTTCGTTTGTTGCTGGCAAAGTTTGGCGGGCAAAAAAACAACTCGCCGTTTTGCCGGCTGGCACCATGAACCTTTTTGCTCGTTCTATCGGCATGTCGCTCGACTTAGACTTGGCCGTCGCACAAATTGCCAATGGTACCAGGTCAAAAGTTGATACAGCGACTGCCAACGGACAGCCTTTTTTACATCAATTTGCCCTTGGCATTCAGCCGCGTGTTGTTCAGCAGCGCGATGAGTTGGAACATAGGTCGCGCTTCGGCAAAGTATTTGCCGGGATTTCGACTTTTCTGTCGACCATCGTGCAACCACCCAAACTGACAATTAAGCTTGAACATGACCATGGCGTTTTGTCCGAGAAAGTCAGTTTGCTTTGTGTGACGAACAATTTATATGGTCGCGGTCACATTCCTCATGCCGATAGGCTGGATGATGGCAAGATCGGCATCTATTGGGCGCAGCCGCTCACTACACGCGAGTTTTTGAAGCTCACGTCTGACTTGCTGCTCGGCATTTGGGAAAACAATCCAAATCTCACTGAAATTGTCACAACAAAGGCTGTCTTGTATATGCCGCGCGTGAACAAAAAAATGCGCGCGACGATCGATGGCGAGTTGGTGCCGTTAGAGCGCAAGACGGTGTTCGCGTTGGATCGGCAATCCCTCAATGTGATCAAACCGGAATAGTTGAAACATTTTTCTTTTCTGACGGTTTGTTCGTTTCGGCAAAAGAAAAACCCGCCAGCAACACAGCATGACGGGCTTTTCAGGGGGACGAGGGTGATCGTTATTATTCGCTAATTGTAGCGCGCAGCATCCAAAGTGCCTTTTCGTGGAAGGTGAGGCGTGCGGTTAGCAAGTCTTCTGTGACCATGTCTTTACCGTCGCCAGCCGCTTCAGCAGCGCTGCGCATTTTACGGGCAATTGCCTCATGCTCTTCAATCAGGTCCTCAACCATTTCTTTGGCTGAGCAATTGTCCAGCTCTTTGGTTTGTGGCGCAAAATTCGAAGCGTCAGACATCACAAACGGTGCCGTGTGGCCAATCGCGCGAATACGCTCTGCCAACACGTCAATGGCTGCGAAGAGATCTTGGTAGTGTTCTTCTGTTAGTTCGTGCAAAGGCTTAAACAGCGGACCAACCACATTCCAGTGATAAACATGGCTTTTGATCATCAACTTGTAGCTGTCGATTAGAACATCAGACAGTTGTTCGGCAATCTGTTTTTGATAACTTTTATCAAGACCTGTTTTGGTGTTTTCGTTCTTGGGTTCGGCGCGCATTATGTTTGCAACGGTACTCATGAGAGCTCCTTAAATATCTGATTTGCGTTATACATTTTCGCTTTCATATGGTTCATTTAGTCAACGGTTGAGGCCAGATTTGGTTCCAATGTTCATTGCAGTTTTTGATGGCTTTGATGCAAGTTGCAAAAGATGCATCGCCCGATGATGAGAGATGGGACGGCGACTAAACCGCCAAGTGGACCCCAAGCCCAAATCCAAAATGTGATGGACAAAAATACAAGGAATGGGTTCAGCGTCATTGCGCGCCCAATCAGCATCGGCGTGATGAATTGCGATTCAACGAAGTTGATGGTGAGATAGGTTATTGCGGGCAAAAGTGCAGCGTTGCCGGTGTCGAAGGTTAGAAGTCCGACGCCCACCATAGCCGCCAGCATGAGCGCTGGACCGACATAGGTGATGTAATTCAGTAGCCCTGCGAGAATGCCCCACATCAAGGCACCAGGAATACCGATGAGCCAAAGCGCGGTGGCGACCACAAGTGCAACACAAATATTGATTAGCGTGATCGAGAGAAGGTAGCGCGAAACATTGTGCTCGACATCTTTAAAGATGCGCGCACCGCGATAGCCTGCGTTCAACACAATGAGGTTGCGCACGACAGAATCTTTGATTTGTTTTCGGGTAGCGACGAAGAAAAACAAACTCGCCAAAAACATAAGTAGCTGCGCCAAAACAACTGGCGCGATGGTGAACACATTGGTGATTGCTGAACCTTCGTCTACCTGAACCACCACATCCGCATCGTTTTGTACGACGCCATCGATCCGCTCGCGAATGCCTTCCAAGGCTGAAAGAATGCCTTCCCAATCGGCAAATAGTTGCTGCAAACGTGACCAAAGCAAGGGCAATTTTGCAACCCATCCCGAAAGCGGGATCACAATTGCTGATAGAATGGCAATGATGATGAAGAAGAAGCAAAATACAACAGCTAAGCTGGATAACCAGGCCGGTGCGCCAAACTTTTCCAGTCGGTCGGAAACAGGCCCAAACATCAAGCCAATAATCACGGACATGAAAACCGGCGCAATGATGAGCTGCGCGGAAACAATGATTGTTGAACTACAAAGGACAATCAGCAGCGCGGCCAAAATTGCCAGCATGAACTGGTAGGTCGTTGTCAGATTTGGATGGAGCTGGCGCATTTGTCAAACTGCGGGTGAGCTGAAAGTGGGTTCTGACCACTAGGGAGTAGAACCCATTTCAGTTTATTGCGCGAGCCGCTTAGGTTGCGGCTTTCTTGGTGATTTTTGCGTAAGCGCCAACCCAGCGATTGCGATCAAAGGCGCCAATGTGGCTTTTGACTTTGTTGCCGCGCTAATGGCGGTGAAGATCAAGCTGTTGATCGCTTGTGTTTGTAATTGCTGCTGCTCAACCTTGCGTCTTTGGTCGCGAAGATAGCGAAAAAGAACCACTAGAATTGTGGTGAGGCTAGCAATGGCAGCTATACTGAGTGATGCGATGACAGCGTTGGTTTGCTCGACAATGCCGTACCAGGCGGCGAACAGAAGCGCCAAATATGCTGTGGTGCCAGAAATCAATGCAATGACCAGCAAAAGCGAGTTGGTTTGGACACGGCTCGTAATGGTGCCTACGAGCCGGTCCAAAGGTGAAGAGTGAGCTTTCTTATTCACCTGCATGGTCATTATCCACGTGCCAACAAGGCGATTGCAGCACCAGCACCCAGAGCAATGGCCACAGATTTCAACGGCTGTTCTTTGATGAGGTTTTCAACTTTTGCCAATTCTTGTGCTGCCTCATCAGCCGTTTTCTGGCTGGTTTCGGCAATGGCTTCTTGAGCCGTTTCAACAATACCTGGCTGATTATCTGAGCCGTTAACGGCTTTTAGAAGCGCGTGTACGTCGCTTTGCAAACTCTCGATTTGCTTTTCGAGATTTTCAACGACATCTGGTTGGTTCTTGGTGTTTGAACTACGTTTGTTTGATGTACGAGTTGCCATGATTAATCTCCTTTTGTCTGATAGTTAAACGTTTGAAAAACAAGAAAGTTCCAAAGAAAAAGGGCGCTCTTGCGAACGCCCTTTGTGGTGATAAATGATGTCATCAATTACTTGATGATGTATGCATCTGGATCAGCTTTGTAAGCTTCAGCATCGTAAGTTGTGCTGTTTTCCAGTTCCGCCTTTGTGAAATCAGAACGCACCATCAGGTTTGCATCTGCATCTTGATAGATGTGAATGCGGCTATTGCTCAAAGCAACCGGCTTTTCGCCAAGGCCAAGGAAACCGCCAACATCAACGATATAGGCTGTTACTTCGCCTTTTTCCGTGAGCAAAACGTCGCCGATTTCGCCGATATCATCATTGTTTGGGTCCTTAACACGTGTGCCGATCAGCGCGTCTGCACTTAGGTCTTCATATGCAACTTGCATCATGTTTGAATGTTCCCAATCCCATGACTTCAACACATCAAGACGTTTTTTGCCTTCTTCGGTCCACGAGAATTGGAATGGCTGATATTTATCGTCGTCGTTCAGCGCGTCACGGTTAAACTCGGCCGCTGCTTCCAATTGTGCTTTGGTCATGTTGGTGATGACAACGCGTTCGCCGTCACGTTCAACCCAATCCACTTGCTCAATTGAAAGGGCAACTTCTTTTTCGCCCATGCCAAGGAAGCCGCCGACACCAACAATAACCCATTCAGCATTACCGTTTTGGTCCATCACGACATCATTGATGTCACCGACGCTCTTAGCGTCTGCATCAGCAGAGGTGTAAACTTTCTTGCCAAGGAGGTTTGAAGCCAGCACAGCTTGACCGCTCATTGTAAGCTTTGTTTCCGTTGACGAAGCCATGGCAGCAGAAACTGAAGAAGTCACAACTGCATTGTCAATTTTTGCATCACCATTGCTATCTGTTGCTATGCTTGGTGTCTCAACTTCAGAGCTGACACTCGTTTCGACATCAAGATTTGAGCTTGCGTTTGTGTTATCGCTGGACACTTCCACGTCTGTTTGAGTTGATGAGTTCAGATCTGTGGAAACGGTGTTGTTGTCTGCAATCGCTGAGCTAGTCAAAAGTGCAAACAAAGCTGTTGTTGTAAGAAGGTTCTTTTTCATTTTTTTCTCCTTTTTACGATTCCGCCATTGGCGTTTGATAACTCAATAAACGGTAACCGGTTATTTTGGTTCCATGTGTAGTGAGAATATTTTTCTTAGATGCGGCCAAACAAAAGCAGCAGTAAGAAAATGGTCAGGAAAAGTCCCAATACGCTGACTGGGCGATAGCCCCAGCCGCGCGCGTATGGCCATGCAGGGGCGACGCCAACAACTGAAATGATCAGCAGTATTAGGATCAGAGTGGTTAGGCCCATTTTTCATTCCTTTCATTTCCCGCGGTCTTCTTAAATCTTCGCGGGGTTCGAAATAGAAACGAATGAACGAGCAGAAGGTTCCATTAATATCTATTAAGTATTTGAAATAAATAAAAAAACCCGCAACTCATGTTGCGGGTTGAAAGTTGTGTTTACAGTCTGCCGGTTATCGCTCGATACGGAGGACATAGCGCGTAACCGACAATTTTGTACTTCATTATTCGCTCGGTGTTGGGAGGTCAGGTACACTGAGTTCAATCGAAACGCTTTCTTGTGGGGTAAAGAAGCCGGAGAAAGTGAGGTAGCCAAAAAGCAACAATGCTGCGATGGCGATCACGGCAACGAACCAGCCAGCTGATCCATCTTTTGTTACCACTACCGTGTCTTTTCTGTCAGACATTTTGCATTTCCTTTCGTTTGTGTCAGTGAAACGCATCTGGTCAAGAAAAGGTTCCAAGGATATGGTCAAAATTTCAGTGGATGCGAAACTAGCCTTACGGTTTTAACTAAGTACAAAGTGTATGACGGGCCTTGATTGGAGCTTTTTCGTTGGCGAACGTATAGATTGCTGAGGACACATTTCAGCAAGAAGTTGCTGCCAGGGACCTCATAAATCCGCGTTTTTTTTGAAACAATTGTCTGATTGTTGTGAGCAGAGTTTGGTTTTGTTGCTCCTTAGCTTCAATGTTTGGACTTTTTGAATTCGCACGCTGTTTCCGATTGCAGAAATTGGACGGATATTCTGAGATCGGCGATCTATAGCTGGTTGGGTGAAAGGCAAACTTCCAAATCTACCGGTGCGCCTCAGAAATGTGGACTAACCAATCGGAAAATAGGTTTAAAAAGTAAGTAAGTGAATCATAATCCGCGTGTCGGGGGTTCAAGTCCCTCTCCCGCTACCAAAATTTTCGTTACATTGCAGGTTGTTAGTTGCGACAACGATTTCGTAAGTTTGAGCAATGGCTGAGTTGTAGTGCGATCTTGTATTGGCCGCCGTAAGTTCGCTCTTGTTAGTTCTAGTCAAATTACATATGATTTTTAATATGTAATTTGGAGGCGAAGATGATCACGAGGCGTGGAGTAATAAAGGCGGGACTTGCTGGTGCTGCAATGATTGGGTTTCCGGGGGTGACCAGGGCACAAGTGAACACCACAATTGTGAACGGTGAATCAAAACTGCACGTCATCAATGATGGGTTTATGCAATTGCCGATGGGGTTTGTGTTTGGCAATGCGCCGGAAGAGGAATTGAAGGCTTTGTTGGCAACCAATCAACTTGCTTTGGATGCGGTGGCGCCACCCTGTAATGTGACGGTATTGGAAAACGAAACGGGTTTGGTTGTTTTCGACGTTGGCGGGGGAACGAATTTTTTGCCTAGCCTTGGTGGGTTTTTCGATGCTTTTGTCGAGGCAGGATTTGAGCCGGATCAGGTGACAGATGTTGTGTTTACGCATGCTCATCCAGATCACTTATGGGGAATTATTGACGACTTTGACGAGATAATTTTCCCAAACGCTCAATATCATATTGCACAGAAAGAGTTTGATTTTTGGATGGCGGACGACACGCTGTCCAAGATGTCGCCGGAGCGTCAATCGTTCGCGGTTGGTGCGAAGAACCGCTTAACTGAACTGGCAGAGCAGTTCAGCTTTTTTGCATTTGGGGATGAGATTTTGCCAAATGTTGAGGCAGTGGACACGAGTGGGCATACGGTTGGGCATACAGCATTTGCCGTGCATGGTGAAACGCCAACGATGATTGTTGGTGATGCGTTGACGCACCCCATAATTTCATTTGAGAAGCCGCATTGGCCCACCGGTTCAGATCATGACATGGATAAAGGCATTGCAACCCGCAAGGCACTGTTGGATCGCCTATCGAGCGACCAAATGCAAATTATCGGCTACCACCTAACGAACAACGGGGTCGGTCGCGTGGAGCGCAATGTCGATGCTTACCGCTTTGTTGCAGGTTGAAAGCGCTAAGAGGCGTTAAACTGAAATGCACGATCGCCGAGCAGATAAGCCAAGCCAATACGTGCGCCGATAGCAATCGAGATGATGACGATTGGCGCACTGATCGTCATCAATGATGCCGCGCTTAATCCTTGGCCGATGGTGCAGCCAAGCGCAAGAACACCGCCAAAGCCCATAAATGCCGCTCCAGCAATATGACGTCCAAGTTCACGTGCATCATCACACGCTTCCCAGCGCACGGATTTTTGTTTCAATGCACCAAGCGCTGCGCCCAAGATAGTGCCGAAAACCAAAC
This sequence comes from Maritalea porphyrae, assembly GCF_030159895.1. GTDB lineage: Bacteria > Pseudomonadota > Alphaproteobacteria > Rhizobiales > Devosiaceae > Maritalea > Maritalea porphyrae. Next base: position 185,720 of record NZ_BSNI01000001.1, on the reverse strand, counting down.
CAACGCCATAGTCTGGGCCGACGCCTGTATTGGCGACAAACTGTAAAATTCCATCGCCGAGCGGCAACACAAAGCTCGCTGATTCCAGCTGTACAGGCGAGAAGGACTGCTGTTGAAAATAAGCTGTGATGATCCAGCCTGCAGCAATTGCAACTCCAACAATTAGCCCGGTCAGCTGCCCCTTGGCGTTTTGACGAAAGTCTTTTGATTTGAAAATCCAGAACGCGCCAGCGACGATAAGAAGGGCGATTGTTGGGATACTCGCCCAAGCCCCTACGCCCGCAGAAACTAGTGTTGGAATTGATTGGTTGGCCGCAAAACTGAGATCAACGCTGAAATTGCCTTCAATGAATGTGCGAATAGGGGACAGCAGGCCCCTGCTGGTTGCCAGTGCTGTAATGCCGATGACTAAGAACGCCACAAATCCCTTTAGGCTGCCGCCACCTAAACGGATGAGGGCACCGAACCCGCATGTGCCAACAAGCGCCATGCCAATGCCAAACAAAAGGCCGCCAACAATGTGAGCGCCAAGTGCAAGATTTGTTGTGAGATAGAAGCTGGAAGAGAGATCAACGATGCCGAATTGAATCGCGATTTGGCTTAGTAACGCGGCAACCAATGCCGCCAAGGCCCATGTGCGCAAGCCAGACGCATCGCCCGAATACCAAGCTTTCTCAAATGCTGATAGTGTGCAAAACACATTCACACGCGCAACAAATCCAAGTGCAATGCCCACAGCAACTCCTGCCAATGGCAGGCCAAAATCGGCTTCGATCATCGCCATTCCTCTCCGTATCCCCTGGGCGCATCATAAGGCGCAAATCTGCCAAATGACAAATCAGGTTTTCAAAGAGCCGTTCAAAACGGAAGTTTTGTGGAGGTTATTCGTCGGTATTATCTTGCTTTTCATCAGCACAAAATAGCTCGTAGAGCTGAGCGATGATTGCTGAGACTTCGTTGTTCGCAATAGAATAATAAATGGTGCGACCTTCGCGGCGCGTGTTGACCAACTTGTCAAATCTTAGCCGAGCAAGCAGCTGCGAAACGGAGGCTTGCGGCATAGACATAATACGCTCGAGATCAGAAACCGACTTTTCGCCTTCCGATAGAATGCACAAAATTAGCATGCGCGACTCATGGGACAGCGCTTTGAGCAAATCGCTTGCTTTACGAGCTTGTTCCATCATGTCGCGGACTTCTTCAGGAGAAGAGTTTTCGCTAAGTTTTGGCAATGCCATAGTGGTTACGAGTGCCTATTGTGATTTCTTGTTTGCCTAGATGTCAAAGTTTAGCCGGTTTTTCAAGTTTTTCCATCAATTCATCAAGTAAGAACCAAAAGAACTCGTCACCAGCATAACCGCGAAGTCGTCCGATTTCTTGATCCTTATCAATCAACACGAAGGTCGGGGTGAAAATATCAGATTTTATGTTTTCAAGATCGACCGGCCATGGATCGTGTATATCAATTTGCCGAAGAGGTGCCTTTTTCCCTTCCCAAGTCTTTGGATAGATCTCACCAATTTCCTCATGCCATTGCTCGCAATAGGCGCAGCCTTCTTGCTCGAGCATTAGCAATTGCTGTGCAATTGCGGCACTCGACAAAAAAATAATAAGCAAAGGTGAGGTTGCTAAGGCTTTGAAAATAAAGAATTTCACAAGATTCTTCCATCCAAATTTAAGTCCGCCCAGCATAACAGATAAAAATATATAGTGGAAATCAAATATATTTCAGCTAAGGTGAGGAAAGATATTAAATTTCATATATGTGGTAGGGGCATATGTTGGATGTAAGTATTTGGGGGGCGTTCTTAGCGGGCGTATTATCTTTCTTTTCCCCATGCGTTCTGCCGATCGTGCCGCCTTATCTTGCTTATTTGGCAGGCGTTAGTTTTGAGCAATTGAGTGACGAGGAAATCGAAAAAGGCGCAGCCCGACAAATATTGTTCGCGTCTATTGCCTTTGTGGTTGGATTTTCAGTTGTCTTTCTTGCGCTGGGCGCAACGGCCAATGTGCTTGGGCAAACCATTTCGCAGTATTACGACATCCTATCGATTGTCGCCGGCGTGATTATTATGGCGATGGGGCTGCATTTTATCGGCCTATTGCGCCTATCGGTGCTTTATCGCGAAGCGCGGGTGCAGGTGAACAGTAAGCCAGTTGGATTGCTTGGCGCATTCATTATGGGGCTGGCATTTGCCTTTGGTTGGACGCCATGTGTTGGCCCGGTTTTGGCAACAATTCTATTTGTCGCAAGTTCTGAAGATACGGCTTGGCGCGGCATGAGTTTGCTGTTCGCTTATTCTGCGGGCATTGGCATCCCATTTATCTTGGCTGGCGCATTTGCAGCGCGGTTTATCAAGATGGCGGGCCGACTTAAACGGCACATGCGAAAGATCGAAATCGCCATGGGGATATTGCTTATCGTCACGGGCCTTTTGTTTGTGACCGGGAACATGAGCGCGATTGCGCAATGGCTTTTAGAAACATTTCCAGCCTTTGGTGCTGTTGGATAGGGGGAGAAAATGCTGCGCATAATTCTAACTATGGCCTTTGCTTTGATCACGACTGTCGCCAGCGCGGGCACGATCGGCGAAGATGGGTTGCACAAACAAGACTGGTTTGCGCTTACATTTCGCGACATCGCAGAGGATATTGAAACAGCGGCGGCTGATGGAAAACGCCTTGCGTTGGTGTTTGAGCAGCGCGGCTGCATTTACTGCGCAAAGATGCATGAAGAACTTTTGTCGGACCCTGAGGTCGCTGACTATCTGCAAGAGCATTTTCTGATTGTTCAGTACAATATGTTTGGCGATGAGGAGGTTACGGACCTCGATGGCGATGTCTTGACGGAAAAGACCGCAGCCCGCAAATGGGGTTATGTTTTCACGCCAACCATTGTGTTTTTGCCTGCAGAAGTTCCTGCCAATTCCATCTCGGTGAGCAAAGCTGCGGTGGCGACCATGCCTGGCGCCTTTGGCAAGTGGACATTCTTAAACATGTTCAAATGGGTCTTTGATCGTGGCTATGAAGGCGACGAGCACTTTCAGAAGTATCACGCTAGAATCATTGAACAATTACGTGCGGAGGGGCGCCTAAAGTAAGGCGCAAATTGTTTCATGTTCATATCGTTGAATACAATACATATGAACATTTGAATTAATATATTGATTGAGAGAAGATATCGCTCTAAGCTTGTTCATATGTGAACGAGATCAGACGATCCGTCTCAGGGAGGGGGACTGATATGAAGAAACTTGTAGTCGCTGCATCGGCCGTGCTCATGCTTACTGTTGGGGTGGCTTTAGCGGATGCTGTGGGGCCAAACGACGTTGCAATGGCAGATGCCGTTGTCGCGGAATCATTGACCGGCGTCGCGGGCGACCCGGCGGCGGGTCGCGACATCATGATTAACCGAAAACTTGGCAACTGCCTCGCATGCCACGTCAATTCTGAAATTCCAGAGCAGCCATTTCATGGTGAAGTTGGCCCGCCATTGGATGGTGTTGCTGATCGCTGGACCGAAGGCGAGTTGAGAGCAATCTTGGTGGATGTAAAGCAGGCGATGAACCCAGAATCGATCATGCCATCATTTTATAGCCTCAAGCTTGGCGCACGCGTTGCAGAAAAGTTTGAAGGCAAAACCATTTTGGGTGCCCAGCAAGTAGAAGACGTGCTGGCGTACCTAATGACCTTGAAAGAGGAATAGGCACCATGAGCAAGGAGACCAGAATGAAACTATCCAGACGTAAGGTGCTTGCATTGGGCGCTGGGTTTGGCGCAGCGGCGTTGACCGGATTGTCAACAAGCGGGATTGCTTTTGCTGATGAAGCTGCCACCCAAGCAGCGATTGATGCATTTGCGGCTGGCGCAGAAGTTGGCGAAGGGCGCATCAGTCTAACAGCGCCCGAAATCGCGGAAAACGGGAATACCGTTCCAATTTCTGTCGACGTCGAAAGCGAAATGACGGAAGCCGACCACGTCGCTGCTGTGATGATCTTAGCATCGGGCAACCCAAACCCAGGTGTGATCACCTTTAACTTCACACCGATGAACGGCGTTGCTGCGGCGACCACACGCATTCGATTGGCGAAAACGCAGGACGTAATTGCCGTTGCGAAAATGAGTGATGGATCGGTGTTCATGGACAAAAAGCTTGTCAAAGTAACCATTGGCGGGTGTGGCGGTTAAGCGGCTGCACGAAGGAGAATTATTATGGCGACAAAACCTCGCGTAAAAGTACCGAAGAAGGCCGCAGCTGGTGATGTGATCACAATCAAAACATTGATCAGTCATGCGATGGAAAGCGGTCAGCGCAAAGGAAAAGATGGGAATCTTATTCCACGCAAAATCATCAATAAATTCACCGCAGAATTTAACGGCGCAACCGTTTTCTCTGCAGATATCGAACCCGGCGTCGCGGCCAATCCATTCATTGAGTTTAACGTCAAGGTAATGGAAAGCGGCACGTTCGACTTTAAATGGTTGGACGATGACGGCTCGGAGTACACGAGCAGCAAAGAGATTGCTGTTGAATAATTTTTGCGGGTCTTGAGCACTTCAAGATCCCTTTAGAGGAGGAGACAGATGATCAAAGTAGGGGGGATTTTTGCCGCAGTTGGCATTGCGGCGATGCTTGCAAGTCTTGTATCGCCTGCGCTGGCCGATCCGGACAATAATCAGCTGATCATTGAAGGCGAGCTTATTGTTACCGATGTTGCTGCGCCTGACAGTTCACCGTTGGATCATATCTATTCAGGTTGGCGCTTCCGCTCACCGGAAACACAATCGCTGCAAATGGATGACTTTGAAAATCCGGGATTTGTGGCTGTTGACGCTGCGGCTGAGACTTGGGAAACCGCCGATGGCAGTGAGGGCAAGTCATGTGCTTCCTGTCATGAGGATGTGTCCAGCCTTGCAGGTTTGCGTGCTGAATTGCCGAAATGGGATGAGGCTACCAATAAGCCAGCAACAATGGAAAATCTGATCAACCGTTGCCGGACAGATCGGATGGGCGCTGAAGCTTGGGGTTGGGAGCAAAAAGAGATGGTCAATATGACGGCTCTGATTAGCTTACAATCTCGCGGCATGCCGGTGAATATTCAAACAGACGGGCCGATGGCTGAGTGGATGGAAAAAGGAAAAGACCTTTACTATACCCGCGTTGGTCAGCTCAATATGTCTTGTTCGAACTGCCATGAAGATAATTATGGCAATCAAATTCGCTCAGATCATTTGAGCCAAGGTCAGATCAATGGATTCCCGGTTTACCGTTTGAAATGGGCAGGTTTGGGTTCAATCCATCGCCGCTTCAAAGGTTGTATGGAGAATATTCGGGCGACGCCGTTTAAGCGCGGATCGGATGAATTCATTGCGCTCGAAGCCTATGTAGCATCACGTGGTGCGGGGTTGGCGGTCGAAACGCCATCGGTGCGCAACTAAAACAACATATGACGCGGCAGCGCCACGGCGCTGCTGCATTGCTGATCCGGCGTAATGGGTGAGGATTCAATAGGGGTGAATTATGTTTTCTCGTCGTGAGTTTTTGATGGCGGCAGTTGCAACGTCTGCAATTGGTGGGCTGGGCATGCCGGGACAATGGGCCCGCGCTGCTGCGCGCCAAGAGCTGTCTCAAAGCGATTTGCTCGACATGGACGCTTACGGCAATGTCACTCTGGTCCACATCACAGATTTGCATGCGCAATTGATGCCAGTCTTTTTCCGAGAGCCATCAATCAATTTGGGTGTTGGCGACGCCTATGGCAAGCCGCCACATGTGACGGGAAAAGACTTTCTGGACTTGTACAATATTCAGCCTGGCTCGGCTCAGGCTTACGCGCTCACCTCAGAAGACTATGTGAACCTGGCAAAGTCTTACGGCAAAATGGGTGGCATGGATCGTATTGCAACGGTTGTAAATTCCATCAGATCAAGCCGCGCGGACAATATGTTGTTGCTCGACGGTGGCGACACTTGGCAAGGCAGTTACACTTCTAACATGACCCATGGCGCGGATATGGTTGAAGTCATGAATGCCCTCAAACCAGATGCGATGACGGGGCATTGGGAATTCACATATGGCGTTGACAGGGTCACTGAGATTGTGGACGAGCTGCCATTCCCATTCTTGGGCTCTAATATTTATGATGCTGAGTGGAACGAACCAGCATTTGAGGGATACAAGATTTTTGAACGCGGTGGCGTAAAGGTCGGGGTAATTGGTCAGGCATTTCCATACACCCCGATCGCGAACCCGCGCTGGATGTTCCCTAATTGGTCATTTGGCATTCGCGAGGAAGATATCGCCCGCAATATTGAGGCTGCGCGAGCAGATGGCGCAGAGCTGATCGTTTTGCTTTCACACAACGGTTTTGATGTTGATCGTGCGCTTGCAAAACGCGTTGACGGTATTGATGTGATCTTGTGCGGTCATACGCACGATGCGTTGCCCGAACCTTTGCTGGTGAACAAGACTTTGCTGGTGGCAACTGGTTCGCACGGCAAGTTTGTTTCTCGTTTGGACTTGGACGTCCAAAAAGGGGATGTGAAGGGCTTTAAATATCGATTGGTTCCAATCTTTTCTGATGTGATTGAACAGGATGCTGAAATGACGGCGTTGGTTGAAAAGGTGCGCGCACCATACAGCGAAGAACTTGCGCGCGAACTTGGCACAACGGACAGCCTTTTATACCGTCGCGGCAATTTCAATGGCACCTTCGACGACCTGATCTGTCAGGCACTTATTGAGGAGCGTGATGCTGACATCGCACTTTCCCCAGGCTTTAGATGGGGCACTAGCGTTCTGCCAGGAGAGGCGATTACCGTTGAAGATTTGCACAATGCCTGCGCAATGACTTATCCGTCTGCGTATCGTAGCGAGATGACTGGCAAGACCATCCACGACATTTTGGAAGACGTGGCCGACAATTTGTTTAATGCCGACCCTTATTATCAACAAGGTGGCGACATGGTGCGAGTTGGTGGCATGGGTTACACGATTGACCCGACAAAGACGATCGGTAACAGGATCACTGATATGACGCTGCTGGAAAGTGGTGAAAAGATCAATCCAGAAAGCACGTATGTTGTCGCAGGTTGGGCATCGGTAAGCGAAGATGTTGAGGGCCCTGCAATTTGGGATGTGGTGGAAGATCACCTGCAGAAGAACCCCGTTGTTGCGCTTGAGCCAAACCGTTCGGTCAAAGTTATTTCCAGTTAGACTTGATTTGAGAGTTCTTTTGAAATGCGAGTGAAAATTTGTAAAAATACATATGAAAAATCATATGAATCAAAGAGGGGCGTTATCAGATGAGCAAAAAATCGATGCTGAGAAGCGCAAAAGGTCGAAATGATCATCCGGATAATGGCCGCCGCGCCTTCCTGAAAAATGGATTAGTTGCCGGTGGCGCGGCTGCGTTAGGTGCAGCGGCTGCTGGGGCGGCGCAAGCTGCCGGCGAGAATGTAATTTTGCAGAAACAAGATTGGCGGACCTATTTGGGTGATGGTGTCGATGCGCGGCCATATGGTACTCCCTCCGCGCATGAAGCACACGTGATACGGCGAAATGTTGAATGGTTGACTGCGGACCCGGTCAGTTCAGTTAGCTTTACGCCGTTGCATGAACTTGACGGCATCATCACCCCAAACGGCGTGTGCTTTGAACGGCATCATGGCGGCATCGCGGAGATTGACCCGACCGCTCATCGCTTGATGATCCACGGGCTTGTGGACACGCCACTGGTTTTTACCTTGGAAGACCTCAAGCGGTTTCCCCGTGAAAACAAAGTGTATTTCCTGGAATGTGCTGCAAATTCGGGCATGGAATGGCGCGGGGCCCAATTGAATGGGGTGCAGTTCACCCACGGCATGATCCATAATGTGATGTATACTGGCATCAAGTTGCGCCACGTTTTGGAAGAAGCCGGTATTAAACCAAACGGCAAGTGGTTGTTGGTTGAAGGCGGCGACGCTTCGGCAATGACCCGTTCAATTCCAATTGAAAAAGCGCTTAATGATTGCATGATCGCCTTCAAGATGAATGGCGAAGCGTTGCGCCCTGAACAAGGCTATCCAATGCGCTTGGTGGTGCCTGGGTGGGAAGGCAATATGTGGATTAAGTGGTTGCGCCGAATTGAAGTTGGCGATCAGCCTTGGCATCAGCGCGAAGAAACCTCCAAATATACAGATCTTATGCCTGACGGTCGGGCGCGTCGGTTCTCTTGGCAAATGGACGTCAAATCAGTGATCACTAGCCCAAGCCCACAAGCGCCGGTTACTCATGGCAAAGGCCGTACAGTTATCTCAGGTCTGGCTTGGTCAGGCGCTGGCAAAATCTCGCGGGTCGATGTGTCTGTTGACGGAGGTCGAAATTGGCGATCAGCACGAATTGACGGGCCAAGCCTGTCGCGCTCAGTTCATCGCTTCTATCTCGATATCGATTGGAACGGTGAGCCGCTTTATTTGCAGTCGCGTGCAATGGATGAATATCGAAATGTGCAGCCCACTAAGGATGCATTGCGCGCAGTGCGTGGGGTAAATTCCATCTATCACAATAACGGAATTCAAACTTGGTATGTGGCCAAAGACGGAGTGACAGAGAATGTTGAAGTATCTTAAGTCTGTCGCGCTAGGGGCGCTGGTTTGTTCTGCATTTTCCGCTGCCGGGTTTGCACAAGGCGATGTTGATAAAGGCAAGAAGGTCTTTAACAAATGCAAAGCCTGCCACATGGTCGGCGATAAGGCGAAGAACAAATCGGGCCCCGAGCTTAATGAGTTGTTTGGTCGTGCCGCCGGTTCGAAAGATGGCTTCAAATATTCAAAAGCCATGCTTGCGAAAGGCGAAGACGGGTTGGTTTGGAATGAAGAAACGCTCAATGCGTTTTTGACCAAACCCAAGGCTTTTGTGAAGGGGACGAAAATGTCCTTCGCGGGCATCAAAAAACAAAAGGATATGGACAATTTGTTAGCATACCTTGGCACGTTTTCGACGGCAGAAGTTCAGGCACCTGTTGCTGAGCAAGATGACGTTTCGGATGATGCAAACGCGCCTGCAGTGACAACGCAAACAAACGTGGCCGCTTCCGCTGCTGAAGTGCCTGAGCATGGCGTGTTTCATTTGGGCCGTGTTGCTACTGATGACGAAATTGCAGCTTGGGATTTTGATGTGCGTCCCGATGGAATGGGTTTGCCAAACGGTCGTGGAACAGTTGCTGATGGCGAAGAAGTTTTCGTTGAGAAATGTGCTTCTTGCCATGGTGACTTCGGAGAAGGTGTCGGTCGTTGGCCGGTTCTTGCGGGCGGCCAAAATAGCCTCCAAAATGAACGCCCGGTCAAAACGATTGGCTCCTACTGGCCGTATCTTTCAACAGTTTATGATTATGTTCAACGCGCGATGCCATTTGGTGAAGCAGCAAGTTTGACAGATGATGAAACATACGCAATCACGGCATATCTTTTGTATCTAAACGATATCGTTGATGATGAGGAGTTTGAGTTATCAAAGGAAAACTTCCTGACGGTTGAGATGCCAAACACAGCCAATTTTTATGCCGATGATCGGGAAGATGAGCCGCAATATTCTGTTTCGGCGGACCCATGCATGAACGAATGCAAGGTTGGTCCGGTTGAAATCACTAAGCGGGCCCAAGTTTTGGATGTAACACCGGATCAAGAATGATGAACAGGAGCGCTGCATGCATTGTTGGGTCTCTTGTGGCAGCGGCTTTCATGAATCAATCTCTTGCAACACTCAGCTTTGCAAATGGTGAGCTGCTTGGTGGTGAAATTTTGAACATTGCGGGCGACGTCGATTATGGCGCGTATTTGGCCGGAGAATGCGTTGTTTGCCATCGTGCGGGCAGCGAAATACCCACTTTATACAATTATGACAAAACATACTTCGTCGATGCGATGGTTCGGTTTCAGCAAGGGCTGCGCAAAAACACAACGATGCGTGATATTGCATTGCAGCTTGGCGATGAAGAGATCGCTGCGTTGGCAACATATTTTGAGCGGGCTGCCGAATAGGACTTGTTAGCTTTCCCGCTTTGCATTGGATGGCGCATCAGTTGGATGCGCTGCAACCAACAATCATGGAGGGGAAAATGACACTAAACCGGAGAACGTTTAACGCACTATTTGGAGCAACTGCTGCAGGACTGGCCATGCCGTCCATTGCAAAAGGGGCTGGAAATTCAACGGTAGTGGTGATCGGCGGCGGTGCAGGGGGCGCCACAGCCGCGCGATACATTGCCAAGGATGCAAAGGGTGCGATCAATGTTGTTCTGATTGAACCCAAGACCCATTTCACAACCTGCTTTTTCTCAAATCTCTATCTCGGCGGTTTGCGCAGTTTTGAATCGATTACGCATTCGTACGAAAAGTTGGCGCAAGAATATGGCATTCGTGTTGTGCACGCATATGCCACGGGCGTTGATCGGGACAAAAAACAAGTCCGCATCGATGCCGGTGACCCAATTCCCTATGATCGCTTGGTGATCTCGCCGGGTATCGATTTCAACTATGACACGACCCCCGGATACAACGCTGCGGATATGGACTTGGCACCATCTGCATGGCATGGCGGTGAGCAAACCAAATTGCTGAAAGCAAAACTGGATGCATTGGAAGATGGTCAAAATATTTTGATGGTAACACCACCAAATCCTTATCGGTGTCCGCCTGGGCCATATGAGCGTGTTTCAATGATGGCACATGTTTTGAAATCAAAGGGCTTCTCAAAGTCTCGCATCGTTGTGCTTGATCCCAAACCAAAGTTCTCCAAACAAGGATTGTTTCAAGCTGGGTGGGAACAATACTATCCGGGAATGGTTGAGTGGCTTGGCCCCGACGTGCATGGCGGTATTGGCAATATTGATGCGCAAGCCGGAATTGTTGAAACTGACTTTGACGACTTTGCAGGTGACCTGCTGAATGTTATTCCGGGGCAAATGGCAGGCAAAATTGCGCAACTTGCAGGTTTGACGAATGAAAGCGGTTTTTGCGAGATTGATCCTACGTCAATGCGTTCGGCAGTTGATCAAAATATCTTTGTAATTGGCGATAGTTCAATTGCGGGCGATATGCCAAAGTCCGGCTTTTCGGCAAACAGTCAGGCAAAGGTTTGCGCCATGCACGTTCGGGCGGATTTGTTAGACAGTAAGCGTTTTCCTGCCAAATATCGCAATACTTGTTGGAGTTTGATTGCGGTTGATGATGGCGTCAAAGTTGGAGCGTCATATGGCGCGACAGACGAGAAGATTGGCAAAACTTCAAGCTTTATTTCACAAGCGGGCGAAGACGCAGAAACGCGAGCCGCCACCTATCGAGCATCAGTCGATTGGTATGCAGCGATAACTGCTGATATGTTTGGCTAATCCTAGCTTGTCGATCTGGACTGACTAGCCAATTGCAGTGCTAGGATAGCCCGCTTTTTCAAGCGCCGCAGTTATTGTGCTCACCTCGGCGCTTGAGCTAAGCGTGATTGTGTTGGTCGCCAAATCCGCTTTGACGCTTGCGAATGGATCAACTTCTTTGATTGCCTTGGTCACTGTTGCTTCACAGTGGCCACATGTCATGTCAGGCACAGCAAACTTCGTCATTTCAATTCTCCAAAAAAGTCGTGCGTTGAATCAACTGATAAGCCTTCCCTTTGCTGTAAGGTCAAGATGCATCGATAGGCAAAATATTGAAACAGCTGTTGACCTTCCAATGACTGGAAGGTTTATGAAGAGTTCAATTGTCATTTTTGGAGTGAACAAATGAACGCGCATACTGACTTATCAGCCGAAGTTAAAAGGCTTAACTTGCCCATCTCCGGGATGACCTGCGCGTCCTGTGTAAAGCGTGTGGAAACGGCGGTCTCCAAGGTTGACGGAATTTCTGATGTTTCTGTCAATTTGGCAACTGAATCTGTGAGTTTGAATTTCAACTCACCAGGAACAATTACCGAAGTGGTTCGCACCATTGAAGATGCCGGCTATGAAGTGCCGACCACCACAATGACCTTTGAAATTGAAGGCATGACATGTGCTTCGTGCGTGAAACGAGTTGAGGATGCACTAAAGAGCGTTGATGGAGTTATCGCCGCATCGGTGAACTTGGCGACCGAAAGCGCTTTGGTCGAGGCGCGAGGCAATGTGGATGCTGCTTCGCTGACCCAAGCCGTCAAAAAGGCGGGGTATGGAGCCAAGTCGCAATTGACCGATGCGAATGCGTTGGAGCAGCGCAAGGCTCAAAAGGACGCGGAATATGCAACCTTAAAGCGCAATCTGTTGATTGCTGTCGTATTCACTTTGCCGTTGTTTGTTTTGGAAATGGGGTCCCATTTCATTCCCGGCATGCACATGCTTTTGATGGAATCTGTAGGCATGCGCAATTTGTATTTTGCTTATTTTGTGATGGCGAGCATCGTGCAATTCGGCCCTGGGATGATATTTTACAAGAAGGGTGTGCCAGCTCTTTTGAGATTTGCGCCTGAGATGAATTCTCTTGTTGTCCTAGGCTCAAGTGCTGCTTGGGGATATTCGGTTGTGGCGACATTTTTGCCCTCTTTGCTGCCTGCTGGCACAGCGAACGTCTATTTTGAAGCAAGTGCAGTCATCATCACACTGATTTTGCTTGGGCGCTTGTTGGAAGCGCGGGCAAAGGGGCGAACAAGTGAAGCCATTACAAAACTGATGAGCCTGCAAGCAAAGTCGGCACGGGTTTTGCGGGACGGCAAGTTTGTCGAGGTTTCGCTTGATGAGGTCATTGCGGGTGATATTGTCCAGGTTCGTCCGGGCGACAAGGTTCCGGTGGATGGCGAAGTTACTAGAGGAAACAGTTTTGTCGATGAAGCCATGATTTCGGGTGAGCCTGTGCCAGTCGAAAAGAGTGTTGGCAGTGAAGTCATTGGTGGCACGATAAACAAAACCGGCAGCTTCGAGTTTCGCGCAATTAAGGTTGGCGCAGATAGCGCTTTAGCGCAGATCATAAAGATGGTCGAAAATGCCCAAGGGTCAAAGCTGCCAATTCAAGCGCTAGTGGACAAAGTGACTGCGGTTTTCGTGCCAGTTGTCATGCTGGTGGCGCTTATTACAGTTGGTGTTTGGTTGGCGTTTGGGCCCGAGCCAGCGCTTTCGTTTGCCTTAATCAACGGTGTTGCGGTTTTGATAATCGCGTGCCCATGCGCTATGGGGCTCGCGACGCCAACATCGATCATGGTCGGGACTGGACGGGCTGCCGAGATGGGCGTGTTATTTCGCCATGGCGAAGCGTTGCAAGAGTTGAAAAACACGCAAGTGGTGGCCGTCGATAAAACGGGTACGTTGACCCTAGGGCGGCCAGTGCTTACGGATTTTGACGTAACTGATGATTTTGATAAGGCGGAAGCCTTGGCGCTGGTTGCGGCTGCGGAAGCGAACTCGGAGCATCCGATTGCCGAGGCGATTGTGGCAGCGGCACATGAACAGGGCCTTGAAGTGCCCAAGACAAGCTCATTTGACTCGTTTACCGGCTACGGCATTCGGGCCGAGGCGGACGGGCGTACGGTTGAGGTTGGGGCTGATCGCTTTATGACAAAGCTCGGCCACGAATTGTCTGCCTTTGCTGAAATCTCAAGGCGACTTGGACGTGAAGCAAAAACGCCACTCTACGCCGCCATTGATGGCAAAATAGCTGCCATTATCGCCGTCGCCGACCCAATAAAAGAAACCACACCAAAAGCAATTGATGCGCTGCATGCGCTCAGCTTAAAAGTGGCAATGATAACCGGCGATAATCAAGAAACGGCCAATGCCATCGCCAAAAAACTGAAGATTGACGATGTTTATGCTGAAGTGCTGCCAGCAGGCAAAGTTGAGGTTCTTAAGCAAATTCAAGCGGCGAATAAGCGTGTTAGCTTTGTCGGTGATGGTATCAACGATGCGCCTGCGCTTGCCCAAGCTGACGTTGGCATTGCCATCGGTACGGGTACTGACATCGCAATCGAAAGTGCTGATGTTGTGCTAATGTCCGGCGATGTGCAGGGCGTCGCAAATGCGATTGCTTTGTCGAAAGCGACAATCAAGAATATTCAGCAAAACCTTTTTTGGGCATTTGCCTACAATGTCAGCTTAATCCCGGTGGCGGCAGGTGTACTATATCCTTCAACGGGCACATTGCTTTCGCCTATGTTGGCCGCCGGCGCGATGGCTTTGTCGAGCGTGTTCGTTTTAGGTAACGCATTGCGTTTGAAACGGTTCGCTGTTTGATTTTGTTTGTCCAACTACAGTGTTCAATGCCTTAATTTGGACCTGTTGTCTGGGCACAAACGTGAAATGGCAAATAGAACGGCGATCATTGTGGTTTTATTGGTGTTCGGGCTTTTTGGTGTGGTCATTCTTGACCGTACTAAGCCCGAGCCAACTGGTGAATCGATGATCGAAGTTGTTCCCATTGTTGTGAGCGAAGAGATAATGGAGGGCAAGCAGACGTTTGATGAAAACTGTGCTGCCTGTCACGGCAAAAACGCTGCGGGTCGTCAAGGCATTGCACCGCCACTGATTCACAGGATTTATAAACCTTCCCATCATGCCGATATAGCCTTTAAGCTGGCTGCACAGGTAGGTGTTCGATCACATCACTGGCCATTCGGCGATATGCCGCCGGTGCCCAGTGTTAACGAAGACGACATGGTGTCCGTGATAACCTACCTTAGAAAACTGCAGGTGGCCAACGGCATTGAATAGTCTCAAGCACGCTAGTTTTGGTATGAAAGAGATCGCAATGTTGGCGATATCACTAATGCTTGTGGTGCTTGTCTCGTTGCCGACCAATGGGACGATTTTGGTTGTTGAAGATCACGCGCACAACCAACAGACGCAAGAACAACATGTACATCAATCTTCTCTTGGCTATCAAACCAGTTGTGACGATCGCTCAAGTATCCATTGTGGTGCCAAGCTTGCGGTTGGGAATCAGATCGCTGCGCCACATTTTCGAAAACTACGATTAGGCTACACGCAAACGTCTTTGTTGGCTTTATTTGCTAGGGTCATTGGTCAGGAACCTCCCCCTCCTCGAAATGATTGAATTTTCACCAATTGAAATTCACAGTTATTAGAGGAAGAAAAATGAAGAATATAAAATTTTTGCTAGGCACAATTGCTGCCATATCGATCACAGGCGCTGCGCTGGCTCATGGCGGTGCGACGGGGATTGTTAAGGAACGTATGGATGGTATGTCCGCAATGGGGAGCGCGGTCAAAGTCTTGTCAGAAATGATGCGTGGGAATGTCGACTACGATCCAGAAGTCGTCAAAGAGAATGCGTTGAAGATTCAAGTGCATGCAGGTGAGCAATTAAGTAAACTTTTCCCGGAGGGGAGCGATGGCGGTCCGTCGGAAGCAAAACTTGAGATATGGTCCAACTGGGCAGAGTTTGAAGAGATATCTCAACAACTAAAAATCTATGCTCAAGCGCTTGAAAAAGCGGCGCCTAACGGTTTGATGATGCAACAAGGCACGACAACGTCCATGATGGGTGACGGTGGAATGGCAGACGGCGCCGGCATGATGAGCGGATCGGGGATGATGGGAGCCAAACAGGAAATTGATTTGGCGACAATTTCTGCGATGCCAGCAGATGGCGTGTTCAACATGTTGGCCCAAACTTGCGCAAGTTGTCACTCGAAGTTTAGGCTCGAGAAGAAATAATGCGCAAAATTGTTGTTCAGTTAGTAGCTGGCGCTGCGGCAATTGCCGCGGTGTCAACGATTGCAATTGTCGCCTGGCCAATCGGGGCTCAAGTTGAATTGCAGGAGTTGGAGGGTAATGCAGGGCGAGGGGCCTATTTGGCGCGGATGTCCGGCTGTATTGCCTGTCATACCGACACTGAAAATGGTGGTGCCCCTCTTGCCGGTGGGCTTTCGTTGCCAACCGATTTTGGGACATTTTACTCGCCAAACCTGACGATGTCCGCGAAATTTGGCATGGGCGAGTGGACAATTGACCAGTTCGCCAAGGCCTTGCGGCAGGGAGTTTCTCCTAGTGGTGAACCATATTATCCTGCGTTTCCATTTCCATTTTATGCGAAATTAAGTGATCAGGACGTTGCTGACTTGTGGACTGCCTTCAAAACAGTTCCCGCCGTCGAAATAGCCTCAAAAGACCATGAGATGAAGTTTCCCTTTAGCTTTCGCGCGGGATTGAAACTGTGGCGAGCTGCGTTTGTTGATTTTGAAAAGTTCCAAGAAGATACGTCTAAATCTGCTGCTTGGAACCGCGGAAAATACATTGTGGAGGGCCCCGCGCACTGTGGAGCTTGCCATACCCCACGAAACTTTGCGGGTGCAAGGCAAGTGGAGCAACGACTTCATGGTGCAAACAAGTTGCCCGATGGTGGAAAGTCGCCAGCAATCACAAAAGAAGAGTTGCTGGAAAAGGGTTGGACAGTTGAGGGGCTGGCATATGCACTAAAAACGGGCATCAAATATGATGGCGACGTTTTTGGCGGTTCAATGGTCGAGGTGGTACGAGATGGAACGTCTTTCTTGTCTCCAAAAGACCTTAGCGCAATCGCAACTTATTTGCTGGGAGATCAAAATGCCGCAGATAAGTAGGCGCGACGCCATCAAAATTATAGGGGGTGCCGCGGCATTGGTTGCGACACCTCCGGCTCTATTTGCCAAAGAAGTTGACGGTGTGGTTGAATTGATTGCTGCGCCTGTCAGTCATAAACTGCACCATGCTGAAGATGCCTTAGCTTCAAATCTTTGGGGTTATAACGGCGAAATCTCCGGGCCAGTAATTAAGCTGCGGCAAGGGCGAGAAGCGATCATCCGCTTTACCAATTTATTACCTGAACCAACCTCCGTGCATTGGCACGGATTACGCATTGAAAACTCAATGGATGGTGTGTCTGGCTTGACACAACAGGCAGTAAATCCGGGTGAATCCTTTGTCTACAAATTCACGCCGCCGGATGCAGGAACTTATTGGTATCATGCACACAATAACAGTTGGTCGCAGGTTGCACGTGGACTCTATGGTGGTTTGATTGTTGAACCAGCGTCGGGACCTGCATTGCCAGAAGACCAAGATCATATTCTGGTTATTGATGACTGGCGTCTAGATGCTAATGGTCAGTTAGATAAAGACAGCCTTGGTGCGCAGATGGATTGGAGCCATGGCGGAAGGCTTGGGAATTGGCTTACAGTAAATGGAAAAAGCGCGCCAAAAATTATGCTGCGATCTGGCGCTGCAAATCTACTGAGATTAGTCAACGCTAGCAATTCAAGGGTCCTTGAATTGGATCCGTTAAAGTTTGGTGGTAGAATTGTAGCCTTTGATGGTCAACCTGTTCCAGAGGAGCCAATCGAGCTACATTATCGTCCATTGCTGTTAGGGCCGGCACAGCGCGTTGATTTGCTCATTTATCCTGAAAATCCATTTGCGTTGGAGGAAGTGTCTGGACAAGCGTTTCCGTTTTGCTTTTTTGAATTGGCTAGCGGTGCAACGAAAGCAATTGGTTATACTCATCCTCGGCCAAATGATCTTCCATTTCCCTCAAGCACAGATCAATTGGAGTTTTCCATCCGAATGACGGGCGGCGCAATGGGAACCCTTGATGATATTTATTATCAGGGTGAAAAACTTGATATGGCGGGGTTTCAACGCACTCAACAGTTTTGGGCGTTTAACGGTGTCGCCAACTTGATGGAGCAGCCAATCTTAGCGGTAAAACACGGGCAAACGGTTTCATTGCAAATTGAAAATAGCACTGCTTTTATGCATGCGATGCATCTGCATGGGCATCACTTTTTGATTGAAGACAGAGATGGTGATGGCGTCGAACATGATTCCCTATGGAGGGATACGTTTTTGATCGCGCCTAGACAAACAACCCGAATTTCGTTCGTTGCCGACAACGTCGGAAAATGGTTGTTTCATTGTCACATGCTTGAGCATGCGGCATCCGGCATGAACGCTTGGATTGAAGTCAATGGATGATCGAAATGATCTAACGAGATTGTGGACGAGGCGCGACAATGGTGAAAACTCGAAACGATTATTTCCGTCGCTGTATTTCGCAGCGTTGCTGCTTTTATCGCAAGTTGTCTTAGCATTTCCGTTGACAGACATAGCTGAAGTTGGGGTTGTTTCTTCAGAATTGGTTCATTTCAGTATGAGCGACAATGCTTGCTGCCAAAGTCTGGATGATGGTTCAAATGAACCCAGTTGTCTTGGTGGTTGTGTTGTGGGGATTACGACGAGTTTCTTTTTCCCTTATGTCGTTACACGACACGAGTTTGCGGCTGTTATTCAACGGGAAATGTTGCCCTCGGATGATCCTCCTAGGGACCCACCTCCGATATTTGTAGTTGCTACTGGACAGCATAGTTGAAAATGAGCTGACTCTAACGGGTCTTAAAGAAGTTGTTCACACCAATACGGTGGGGTGAGAAAAATGAAAAAACAATATATAGCCATTGGGCTTGTCGCGGTAGTCGCGATTGGCGCTGTTGCTTGGGGTACGATCGGCAATACGCAACCAGAGCTGCCAGAAGGTGCACTGTTCCCGTACTATGATCGCCAAGTGGTGGCAGAGGGCAAAGAAATCTACCAGCAGAACTGTGCTTCATGTCACGGTGATGAGCTGCAGGGCGAGCCAAATTGGCGGACGCCAAAAGATAGTGGAAAAATGCCAGCGCCACCACATGATGAAACGGGGCATACCTGGCATCACAAAGACGAGGTTTTGTTCGCCATTACCAAATTCGGCATTGCCCGTTTGTCAAACAATCCAAACTATCAAACTGACATGCCAGTATATGAAGAGATCTTAAGCGACGACGAAATTGTGGCGGCGTTGGCATACATTAAGTCTCGTTGGCCGGAATCGATTCAGAAGCGTCATGATGAATTGAACGCCATTAAACAATAGTTGGGGCAGCAGGACACAGAGGAACGGCGATTGAAAGGGACCTTTTGCCGTTCCAAATAGGTTACATAGAAAAGAATACTAGACTTTAGATTGTAACGATCAACATTGGCTTGCAATTGGACTGGCTTGCCTGCAAAAATGTCCGACAATGAAAGAAAACCTTAGAAAAAGCACCAGTCCAACCGTGCAAGATGTGGCACGGGAAGCGAACGTTTCAACGGCGACGGTTAGTCGTGCCATTTCCAACCCTAAAATGGTGTCGGAAAAAACCCGACTAAAAGTGACCGAAGCGGTGGCAAAAACTGGCTATGTTTTGAACCACGCTGCCCGCAATTTGCGTCGCCGAAATACCGACACGATTGTGGCGCTGGTGCCCGATATTGGAAACTCGCACTTCTCTAACGTTTTGCAAGGCATTGAGACCGTTTGCGATGAGCGCGATTTTAAAGTGTTGATCGCGGATACGCGAAAGCCTTCCATGTCGCGGCCGAATTTTCTCGACTATTTGTCCAAGGCCAATTGTGATGGCATCATCAGTCTGGATGGGCATTTTTCGATTGCCGAAATGCGATCTAAACAACCGGACATGCCGCCGATCGTTACTGCCGGCGAGTGGAGTGATGATCCTGATGTGCCGATTGCTGTAATCAACAATTTGCTCGGCGCGAAGATGGCGATGTCGCATTTAATTGAGCTTGGCCATACAAATATTGGCCACATTACTGGTGCACTCGACCACCGGCCGGGGTTGGACCGACTTGAAGGGTTTCGGGCATCATTGATGAATGTTGGCTCAGATCCAGATGCGGCATGGGTTTTTGAAGGCGATTACACCATCGAAGTAGGCGTTGAAGCGGCAAAGGACTTCCTGCAGCTGGACATCAAACCGACAGCTGTGTTTTGTGCCAGCGACCGAACTGCGTTTGGGTTTATGTCGACGCTTGCGGCGGCGGGCGTAAGTGTGCCGGATGATGTGTCGATTGTTGGTTTTGATGATCTGGACATCGCTGCTTATTACATTCCGCCGCTAACCACAATTCATCAACCACGCCGGAAGGTGGGCGCACAAGCAGCACAATTGATGTTGCGGTTGATTGATGGCGAGAAGCCCAGAACGACCAGAAATCAAATTGAGCCCTGGCTCGTCGTGCGTAACAGCACTGCGGCTCCTAAGTAAACTCGAAACCGGCTTTTTGACCGTCGCGTTTGTTTTTTCTTTTGCGAGTAAAGGCTCGCGCGTTGTCGATGAATTGCGCGAGCCCGATTATTAGAGTGTGACCCACTTGGAGTTTTCTGCTGAAGATGAAACACATGCGTTGATGAATTTCATACCCTGCATGCCTTCTTTTATGCCGGGAAACTGAGTGGCCTCCGGTCTAGCAGTTCCATATTTCTTTGCGCGGATGGCGCTAGCCGCTTCGCTGTAAATGTTGGCAAACCCTTCAAGATAGCCTTCGGGATGCCCCCCCGGAATACGGCTAACACGCGCGGCCGCGTTGCCAGCTCCCGCACCGTTTCGCGTAATTAAGCGTTTGGGTTCGCCAAATGGTGTGAACCACAAATAGTTTGGGTCTTCTTGGCACCATTCGAGCCCGCCCTTATCGCCGTAAATACGAAGCTTTAGGCTGTTTTCATTTCCTGGCGCAACTTGGCTGCACCAAAGCGTGCCCCTTGCGCCACCAGCGTACCGCATCATGATATGGGCATTGTCATCAACCCGACGACCGGGAACGAAAGACTGCAGGTCTGCGGCAAGGCTTTCGACTTCCAAACCTGATACAAAACAAGCAAGGTTGAAAGCATGGGTGCCAATGTCGCCAATTGAACCACCAGCACCGGAACGCGCAGGATCTGTGCGCCAATCGGCCTGTTTGTTGGTTTCCTCTACTGTAAGCCAGTCCTGGACATATTCAGCTTGGACTAGACGGATATTGCCTAGCTCACCGTTGGCGACCATTTCTTTGGCTTGGCGCGCCATAGGGTAGCCAGTGTAATTGTGGGTTAGGATAAAAAGTGCATCTGACTTGTTGGCGACTTTTTCGAGTTCAAGCGCGTCCTCTATCGTCGAGGTCAAAGGCTTGTCGCAAATGACATTGATGCCTTGCTCAAGAAACGCTTTGGCTGCTGGATAGTGCATGTGATTTGGCGTTACGATTGCAACAGCATCTATTCCATCGTCACGTTTCGCCTCTTCGGTAGCCATTTGATGAAAATCATCATAGATGCGGTCCTGCGCTAAGCCCAGAACTTCTCCGGATTCGCGTGACTTTTGAGGCGTGGACGAAAGAGCGCCCGCCACCAATTCATAGTGCCCATCAAGCCGAGCAGCAAATCGGTGAACTTCGCCGATAAAAGCGTCTTTGCCGCCACCGACCATGCCAAGGCGAAGTGGTGCGTTTGATTGTGTTTCTTTTGCTGCGCTGACCATTATTCCGTAATCCCCAACATTGCACGGTTCGCAGCCCGATCAGTGCCGCCGTCCGCAAAGTCGTCGAATGCGCGCTCTGTAACGCGAATGATTTGGTCCTTGACGAATTGAGCGCCTTCGCGTGCGCCATCTTCTGGATGTTTCAAGCAACATTCCCATTCAACCACTGCCCAGCCATCAAAATTGTTTGCTGCCATTTTTGAGAAGATCGCCCCAAAATCCACTTGGCCGTCGCCTAGGCTGCGGAAACGACCGGCACGATCGACCCAAGATTGGTATCCACTGTAAACGCCCTGGCGTCCATTCGGGTTAAATTCAGCGTCTTTGACGTGGAACATCTTGATCCGGTCTTTGTAGATGTCGATGTGGTCCAAGTAGTCGAGGCATTGAAGGACAAAATGTGAGGGGTCAAAGAGCATGTTACAGCGCTGGTGATTGTTCACGCGCTCAAGGAACATTTCAAAGGTTATCCCGTCGTGCAGGTCTTCGCCGGGGTGAATTTCATAGCAAATATCAACGCCGCAATCCTCGGCATGATTAAGGATCGGCAACCAACGTTTGGCCAGTTCATCGAATGCTTCTTCAACTAAGCCTGCTGGGCGTTGTGGCCAGGGGTAAAGATAGGGCCAGGCCAAAGCGCCGGAAAATGAAACATGTTGTGAGATGCCAAGATTTTTTGATGCAGTAAGCGCCTTCTTGACTTGGTCGACTGCCCATATTTGGCGCGCTTCAGGGTTGTTATGGACCTGAGCAGGCGCGAATCCGTCAAAGCCTTTGTCGTATGCTGGGTGAACGGCAACCAATTGGCCTTGCAGGTGGGTTGAGAGTTCGGTGATCTCCACGCCATTTTCACGGGCGACGCCTTGCAACTCTTCGCAGTAGGATTTGGATGTCGCTGCACGTTCAAGATCGATCAGTCGATTGTCCCAACTGGGCACCTGCACGCCCAAATAGCCACAATCCGCCGCCCATTTGGTAATGTCATTCCAGTTGTTAAATGGCGCATCGTCGCCAGCGAATTGTGCAAGAAAGAGGGCTGGACCCTTAATTGTTTTCATGAGTGCTCTCCAAAAAAAGAGGACGGCAAAGGGTGTTGGACCCTCCGCCGTCTTTTAGAACTCGCGTTTGCTTAGAACGGCGAGTCTGGGAAGTAGAATTGCATTGCATTCTCTTGCGTGATCAATGTCGCACCAAGAATGTACCGCCCGGCTACTGGTCCGTTTGATTTGAACGCAGCTACTGTTACGTCCATGGCTGTTGCAATCATCGCAGGTGGATACAGTACATCAACTGGCTGAAGTTCGTTGCCATCTGCAATAGACTTAATGGTTTCTTTCATGCCAGCGCCACCAACAACGAACATGCCATCGCCTGTGCGGCCTGCTTGCTCGAGAGCCGCAACAACACCAATTGCGATATCATCATCTTGCGCCCAAACAGCATCGATATCCGGGAAGCGGCTTAGGAAGTCTTGCATAACTTCAAAGCCATCGTCGCGGTTCCAGTTTGCGTGCTTGTGGTCAAGTACGTTAATACCAGAACCCTCGATCTCCGCCATAAATGCGTCAAAACGTTCATTGTCGATGGTCGTTGGAATGCCACGCAAAATAACGATGTTATCGCCATCGCTTAGGCGACCCTTCATATATTGCGCTGAAACACGACCAAGCTCAGGGTTGTTACCCGCGACATAAATGTCCTCGATACCAGGCTGGCTCAAACCACGGTCAACAACGGTGATTAGCGCGCCAGACTTCTTGACGTTCAAAACCGGGTCTGTGAGTGGCTCAGATTCGAATGGAAGCACAACAAGCGCATCGATTTGGCTAACGGAGACCAAATCCTCTAGAGCACTAGCTTGCGCACTTGGATCAGGTGAGTTGACCAAAATTAGGTCCACATCTGGGTAGAGTGCTTCAAGACGCTTCTCTGCCTGCTCTGCATGCCAGTTCATGCCCGCTGCCCATGCATGGGTTGGCGTTGGGTATGATACACCGATTTTGATTTTGTCGTCTGCGAATGCTGAACTAGATAGTGCGATAGCACCACCGACTGCCAGCGAAAGCATTGTTTTTGTTAAATTCATTGGTTCCTCCCAATTGGAATTTTGAGTGAGCGGTACCGGTCACCGGCAATGCTCGGTTAATCACGTTCCGGTTGTGCCGTTACGTAAATCTTCTAGGTTTTAGTTTTCTTGTTTTTGCCCCAGCTGCCTCGCTGCAACCAAACGGCGATGATAATGATCAGGCCTTGCATGGTTCCGTTGAGATAGTTGGAGATGAGATCGGTAAAATTCAGGATGTTGCCGATCGTTGTAAGGATTAGAGCCCCAAGGATTGTGCCGCCAATCCGTCCATAGCCACCTTTGAGCACTGTCCCGCCAATAATCACGGCTGCGATGGCTTCAAGTTCCCACAATACGCCGGTTGATCCAGATGCCGAGCCGAGCCGGGGGACGTAAATTATGGTCGCGAGTGCCACACATAGGCCTTGAATGATGTACGTATAGGTTTTAATGCGATCAACATTAATGGCGGAGTATTTGGCAACTGCTTCGCTTGAGCCGATTGCTGTGCAGAACCGTCCAAAGGCGGTGCGGTTAAGCAGAACCCAGCCGACTATGGAGACGGCGATAAACACCCAAACTGGTATCGGTAGGCCAAAGAAACTTTCGTAATAAACCGGCCGATATGTACCGCGAATGGCAAAGTCGAGAGATAGCGTGCCACCATCGGCGAAATACGTCACTAATGAGCGATATATGCCCATGGTGCCGAGTGTTACAATGAAGGCTTCGATTTTGCCTTTTGTAGTAAGCACACCGTTGATCCAACCTGCGCCAATCCCAAGGATGATCGAACATCCGCAGCCAATTAAAACGGTGGCAACGCCAGAGCCAAATGTATCGACTGCATTGTTCATGATGATAATCATCAACCCGGCAATAACGGCTGCCATTGAGCCAACTGAAAGGTCTATGCCGCCAGCGGTAATGACAAATGTGGCGCCAATGGCAATGATGCCAATAAAGGCAGAGCGTGTGAGCAAATTCGTGACATTGCCTTCGCTCAAAAATGCTGAATTGAGCGAGTAGCCAATTATGCACAAGATCAGTAGCGCTATAGCTGGGCCAAGCGTCTTAAAGTCAATCTCAGGCCATGATTTTTTTGTTGGTTGTGCTGCTGCATTCTCAGACATGCGCTGGTGCCTCCTTCAAACCGGCGGCGTAGCGCACGATTTCTGTTTCATTTATTTCGCTGCCCGATACAAAGCCGGTAATTCGACCTTCGCGCATGACCGCAACGCGGTGGCAGACGCCTATGATCTCTGGCATTTCCGAAGAGATAACGATGACTGACATGCCATCTGCGGCGAGCGCGGCGATGAAGTGGTAGATTTGTTGTTTTGTGCCTACATCGATCCCGCGTGTGGGCTCGTCGATGATCAAAATGCGCGGTTCGCATTCCATTGTCTTTGCAAGCAGGAGCTTTTGCTGATTGCCCCCAGACATGTCGCCAACCAGAACTTTTGGATCACGCGCTCGTATGTCAAAACGACGAATTCCACGCTTAAGAGCGGCTTCCTCGGCGTCCGTGTCCATCATGAAATTTTTGACGAATTTGGGCAGCGCAAACAGCGATAGGTTTGGTCGCATCGTCTGCTGCAGCAATAAGCCTTTGCCCTTACGATCTTTGGTCAGGTAGGTGATGCCCGCATCTCTTGCCTCAGCAACAGATTTAAAATGTGTCGAAACACCATCGACAAAAATTTCGCCGCTCTCAAAAGGCTCGATGCCGCAGATGGCTTCAAATAGCGCCGTTCGCCCTGAACCAACCAGGCCAGAAAAACCTAGTATTTCGCCTTTTCTAAGGTCGAAGGAAACATCGTTTATTTCAGAAGTTCGCATATTGCGCACCGCCAAAACGATCTCAGCGTCAACGTCGGTTTCGTTCTTTGGCGGATAAAGATTGGACAGTTCGCGACCAACCATCATTTGTGCCATAGCGTCCATCGTCAGGTCGCTAGTGGATTTGGTGGCGATCCATTGACCATCACGTAAAATGGTCACACGGTCGGCGATCTTTTTTACTTCTGGTAGTTTGTGCGAAACAAAGACAATCGCGACGCCTTTTGCTTTTAGTTTTTCAACTTGTCTGAAGAATAGCTCGGTTTCAGCTTCAGTTAAGACTGCTGTTGGCTCATCCATAATGAGCACTTTTGCGTCTCGGCTCATCGCCTTGACGATTTCGACCATTTGCTTTTCTGCGATTGATAGGTCTGAAATTCGCGTGCTTGGGGAGATGTCTACACCCATATCCGCGAGATATTTCCGTGTAAGCTCCGTCATGGACTTGCGGTCTAAGAAGATGCTTCTAGAATGCTCTCGCCCAAGAAAAATGTTCTCTTCAACGGTCATCTGCTCGGCAAGATTTAACTCTTGGTGGATAAGGACAATGCCCAATGCTTCCGACTGGCCAAATGGGGGAAGGGCCGTTGGTTCGCCTTCAAAAAGAATGCGTCCAGAAGTTGGCTGGTGAAATCCGCCGAGAATCTTCATCAGGGTAGATTTGCCTGCGCCATTCTCTCCAATTAGTGCATGAACCTCGCCCGCTTTGACGTCAAAACTGACGCTAAACAACACGGGGACCTCACCAAACGACATGCTGACGCGGTCGGCGCACAAAAGTGGCGTGATGTCACTATTCTCGTGTGACGGCATTGTTCTATTCCTCCCAAATTGACGCGTTTTCAGTGCGCCAATGATCGTTATGTAAACCTTTTCATGAATGATGTAAACCTTTACATTGCGATTTATGTAAACCTTTTCATAGCTGTGGAAATGTGTCATACCCACATAAGATGATTGGTTCTATGAAAATCGTGTTGGGCCGATGCTACTAAAGGTATTGCGATAATTGAGTAATTCTCCGTCCAGACCAGCAACTATTGAGGATGTAGCCAAGATCGCTGGCGTGTCCATTGCAACTGTTAGCCGCGCAATTCGGATGCCGGAAAAAGTTGCGGAAAGCACGCGGAAGAAGGTAACGGCTGCAATCGCGCGCACGGGCTACACCGCGAATGCGATGGCGCAAAATTTGCGCATGCAGCGTTCCAAAATGGTGATGGTATTGGCACACTCAATCGCCGATCCAAATTTCCCGGGCATATTGATCGGATTGGAAAAGGCAGCGAACGCTCGCGGATATGGTGTGCTTATTGGCAATACAGAGGCGAATGTTGATTCTGAAGAAAAGTATTTGCGATTCTTGTCGACCGGTATGGTTGATGGGCTTCTATTGCTGACTGGGCATTTGCCGGTAGCTGGCTGGGGAAAAAGTCCACCTAACACGTTCCCGGCAACAGTTGCTGTGTCCCGTCCCGTTAGCCAAGACAAAATTGCTTATGTGGGTGTGGATGATGTCGGGGGGACCAAGCTTGCAACGGAATATCTGATATCATTAGGCCACGAGCAAATTGCATTTATCTCCGGACAGCAGGGCGATATTGTTTCGGAAATGCGATATCAGGGCTACTGCAATGCGCTTACGTCCCACTTCAAGCGCAGTTCGCCTTGGCGGGTGGCTGGGGATGGCACCCATGAAGGAGGGCGGGCCGCGATTGAGCGCCTATTCATTCGCGATACGCTGCCAACTGCATTTGTTTGTTACAATGACGATACTGCGATTGGCGTGATTTCCGCTTTACGCGCGCGCGGGCTCAATGTACCTCGAGATTTTTCGGTCATTGGGTTTGACGATATTCAATTTGCGAGCAGCATGAACCCGTCGCTGACAACGATTCGTCAACCGCGAGTGATGATTGGCGAAACAGCAATGAACAAGCTGCTTGACCGTTTGGCGGGGGGCGTTGATGAAGCCGAAGATGAATTGCTTCATGGCGATCTGATTGTACGTGAGAGTTGTTCTTCGCCGCGGATGGAACCATTGGCCTAGCGCTAAATCATGCCGGTTTTGTTGTGGAATGTGCGCAATCATTCCGGCACATTCCTGAATAGTCTTTGGACATCCCATTTTGGTTTTCGAGGTCGAATTGAATAGCCAAGCGCGGCAATAATTTGACATAAGAATTTTTTAATTTGACTTTCGAATTAAAACGCAATTAGTTTGTCGACGAGGAGAAATAGTCATGTTTGTTGGTCTTGATTTAGGGACATCTGGTCTGCGTGCATTGCTGATTGACGAAAACGGCCGGCCGGTGGGGTCCGTTCAAAGTCCCTATCAGACGTCTCATCCGCATGTGGGTTGGAGTGAACAAGATCCAGCGCTTTGGGTGCGCGCGTGTGAAGACGTATTCGCTCAATTGGTCTCTGATTTTGCCGTTCAGTTGTCAGAATTAGAGGGAATTGGGATTTCTGGGCATATGCACGGTGCGGTTCTGCTTGATGAAAATCAGCAGATATTGCGTGAATGCATCTTGTGGAATGATACACGAAGCCATGTCCAGGCAGCGGAGCTTGATGGTATTTCAGGTGTGCGAGAACTTTCGGGCAATATCGTTTTCCCAGGTTTTACTGCGCCGAAACTGAAATGGGTTGCAGACAATGAACCAGAAATATTTGCGCGCACTAAAACTGTTTTGTTGCCAAAGGACTATTTACGGTTCTGGCTGACCGGCGAGTTGCGATCAGAAATGTCTGATGCAGCAGGCACGAGTTGGCTCGATGTTGGCGCGCGCCAATGGTCGGAAACTCTAATTGCGGCGAGTGGCGTTGACAGTGAAATGCTACCCGCACTTGTTGAAGGATCATCACCAGCCGGAAGTCTGAGAAGTGAACTGCTTACGAAATGGGGGATCGCTGGCGATGTTGTCGTTGCTGGTGGCGCTGCTGACAACGCGGCAGCGGCCTGTGGCGCAGGCATTTTGGGTGAAGGTCAAGGCTTTGTTTCACTAGGGACTTCGGGCGTTATTTTGGCGGGTCGTGATGGTTATGCGCCAAAGCCGGAGCGGGCTGTGCATACATTTTGTCATGCGGTGCCAAATCGCTGGTATCAGATGGGTGTGACTTTGGCTGCAACGGACAGCCTGAATTGGCTCTCTGGCCTTGTTGGTCAAACGCCGAAGGAGCTAACAGATGCGTTGGGCGTCGACTTGTCGACACCAACCAGCATTAGTTTTTTGCCCTATCTTTCAGGGGAGCGGACGCCACATAATGACAGTGCCATTCGGGGCGCATTCCTTGGATTGGATATAGCCCATTCAAATTTGGATTTAACTCAGGCTGTTTTGCAGGGCGTTAGCTTTTCATTGCGAGAGAGTTTAGATGCTTTGCGCGCCACCGGGGCACAAATGCCAAGCTTGCTAGCAATGGGTGGCGGCACAAAATCTGAATATTGGGTGCAGATGCTGGCAACCACACTCAATACGCCAATTGATGTTCCAGAGCAGGGCGACTTTGGGGCGGCATTGGGCGCCGCTCGCCTGGCGATTTGCGCCGCAACTGGCGCCGATGCAAAGAGCGTAATGACGTCACCTACAATTGCGCGAACAATTACGCCAAACAAAGAATTGGTGGCAGCGTATGATGCGGCTTACCAAAAGTTTCAACAAATTTATCCAGCAGTTAAGGCAGTACAATGAGCACAGGCTTTTTCAAAAACATCGACAAAGCAAACTTCGAAGGTGCTCAAAGCACTAATCCGATGGCGTTTCATCATTACAATCCGGACGAAGTGGTCTTGGGCAAAAGGATGGAAGACCATTTGCGTTTTGCAGCCGCTTATTGGCATTCCTTTGCTTGGCCGGGTGGTGATCCATTTGGTGGTCAAACATTTGATCGCCCTTGGTTTGGTGACACGATGGACCTGGCAAAATTAAAGGCCGATGTTGCCTTTGAGATGTTTGAAATTCTGGGTGTTCCATACTTTTGCTTTCACGACGCCGATGTGCGACCTGAAGGCAAAGACTTTGCCGAGAACACGCGAAACCTAGAAGAGATCTCAGACTATTTTGCGCAGAAGATGGAGCAAACCGGCACCAAGCTGTTGTGGGGCACGGCGAATATGTTTTCGCACCGCCGCTATATGTCTGGTGTTGCGACAAATCCGGACCCTGACGTTTTTGCGTTTGGTGCAGCCACAGTGAAAACCTGTATGGACGCCACGATGAAACTAGGCGGCGAGAATTACGTGCTTTGGGGCGGCCGTGAAGGCTATGAAACCCTGCTCAATACTGACATGGGACGCGAACTCGACAATATGGGCCGTTTTCTCAATATGGTGGTTGAGTACAAACACAAGATTGGTTTTAAGGGCCAGATTTTGGTTGAGCCAAAACCGCAGGAACCATCCAAGCACCAATATGATTTTGACGCTGCAACCTGCTTTGGGTTTTTGCAGAAATACGGTCTTGAAAATGAAGTGAAGCTAAACCTTGAGCAAGGACACGCTATTCTTGCCGGGCATTCTTTTGAGCATGAAATTGCAACCGCCGTCGCGCTTGGCGTTTTTGGTTCAATAGATATGAACCGCAATGACTATCAGTCGGGTTGGGATACAGATCAGTTCCCTAACAATGTGCCTGAAGTTGCGCTTGCTTATTACCATATTTTGCAAGGTGGTGGTTTCACCTCTGGTGGCACCAACTTTGACGCCAAGTTGCGTCGTCAGTCGCTTGATCCACAAGATTTGATTGCAGCCCATATTGGCGGGATGGATGTTTGTGCACGTGGCCTGAAAGCTGCTGCAGCAATGATCGAAGATGGTGGATTAAAAGACGCGCTGAGCGAGCGATATGCGGGTTGGGATACACCCGAAGCAAAAGCGATGCTGTCGAGCGGTTTGGACGATATTGCTGCGACTGTGGCCGCAAAAAACGTCAATCCGAGCCCGAAATCGGGTCGTCAGGAAATTTTGGAAAACTACGTCAATCGGTTCGTTTGATTTCACACTTAGGAGTGCATTATGAAGTTTTTTATCGACACAGCCGAAATTGATGAGATCAAAGAATGGGCTGACAGCGGATTTCTCGATGGGGTTACAACTAACCCATCCCTGATCAAGAAATCTGGACGCGATATGTTGGAAGTGATTGCCGAGATTTGCTCGGTGGTTGATAGTCCTGTTTCCGCAGAAGTTGCCGCTCTTGAGCATGAAATGATGCTGAAAGAAGCGATGGTTTTGAAAAACATTGCACCCAATGTTGTTGTGAAACTGCCTACCACCCTTGATGGGTTGAAGACATGCCGTAAGTTGGCAGATATTGGCGTGAAGACAAATCTCACACTTTGTTTTTCTGCCAATCAAGCATTGCTGGCTGCCAAAGCCGGTGCGACTTATATCAGCCCCTTTATAGGGCGGCTTGATGACATCAATCTTGATGGCATGAATTTGATCCGGGATATTCGGAATATTTATTCTGGCTATCAGTTTTCGACGCAGATTTTGGCCGCGTCCATTCGTCAGGTGAATCACGTGAGTGATGCTGCGTTGGCGGGGGCGGATGTTGCAACCATTCCGGCGAGCACATTGTCAAAGCTTGTGCAGCATCCTTTGACCGACAAAGGGCTGGAAGGATTTGTAAAAGACTGGCAGGCCACTGGTCAGTCGATCCTCTAATTATGTTTGGCGCGCTCAAAATCGGTGTTGCACTGCTTGTTGTGGTTGCAGGCCCTTGCTTTGCGCAAGAGCATAGATTTGAGCGCGCTGAATATCCAAAGAACACGATGGCCGAGATCGAGCTCGGTCGTTTGTTGTTTTATGATCCAATTCTGAGCGGTAACAAGTCGGTTTCCTGCTCCACATGTCACCACCCTAAGTTCGCGACATCGGATGGTCTTGCATTGGGGATTGGTGATGGCGGTATTGGATTGGGACCGGAGCGAAAAACCGACCCAAATAACATGCCTGAGCAACGAGTGCCGCGCAATTCCCCAGCTTTGTTCAACTTGGGTGCGGCCCAGTTTATCTCGATGTTCCATGATGGTCGTTTGGAGGCAGATCCGAGCCGCGCCTCTGGTCTTCGTACGCCGCTTGAAGATGAGATGGTTGCAGGTTTTGACAGCGTGTTGTCGGCGCAGGCGATGTTTCCTGTTTTATCGCCGGACGAAATGGCAGGGCATTATCTAGAAAATGATGTGGCACGAGCGGTTCGGATTGGCTTGTTGACCGGTGAAGGTGGGGCGTGGGAGATTATTGCTCAACGGGTGCGTGGCACTGAAGAATACGAACGGCTCTTTGCGCAAATTCTTCCTGATGGGCAAGATATTCAATTTGCCGATATCGCAAATGTGCTTGCTGCTTTTATTGCATTTGAGTGGCGGGCTGACGACAGCCCGTTTGATCGTCATTTATTTGACGGTGCGCCGTTGCCAGAGGATGCAGCAAACGGCATGACCCTATTCTATGGCAAGGCGAATTGTAGCTCTTGCCACTCAGGTCTCTTTCAAACTGACCATCAATTTCACGCTATCGCCATGCCGCAATTGGGACCGGGTAAGGCAGCACGATTTGAGGATCATGTGCGTGATACTGGTCGGATGCATGTAACGGGTAATCCCGAAGATGCTTATCAATTTAGAACGCCATCGCTGCGCAATGTGGCGCACACGGCCCCATATGGACATTCGGGCGCGTTTGCCACGATGGAAGCGGTCATTCGTCATCATTTGACGCCGGTTGAAAGCTTGCGGCACTATCAGTGGGATGGCGTGCTCCCAATGCTTGCCGGTGCAGATGATGAAGCTGCGATGCGAGACGCAGCGGAAGTTGAACGAATTGCCAATGCCAACGAGCTTGCGCCAATGGAGTTAAGCGACGTTGAAATCGCACAGCTAGTTGCGTTTTTGCACACCCTCACAGACGAACAAAGCATTGCTGGCAGGCTGGGTTCACCGCAGTCGGTACCTAGCGGCTTGCCGCTCGACCAATAATTGTCGCTTTGAAATCATTGCCTTGGCGTTCGATTGACCAGTAATCCTGTGTCGATATCTGCTGCCACCCGCTTTTTGCCCCGTCTGGCCAAATGAGGCGAACTTTGACTGCTTCACGCGAGCCCAGGCCAAAGTGCTGCGGCACAAGGGCGCCGCTGGCATGGCCGCCACCGATTGTAATTTCACGTGCAATAGTGCGCTCGCCTGTATCGATTTCAATCCATGCGCCAATAGCGTCGAGATTTGGGGCAGGTTGGTTGACCGACAAGCCAATCCAATTTCCGGTTACTGCAGTCATGTTTTGATGGATTTCCATGTTTGCACGCCGGTTGATCACCACAAGATCGAGCTTGCCATCAAGGTTTAGGTCAACCAATGCAGCGCCTCGGCTACGTTCTGGATTGCCTATATTCGCTTCGCCACCTTGTTCGGCAAAGGTGCCATTTGGCTGTTGAACCAACAAACTATTTGGATCTGCCATGGCGCTGGAGATCATTTGATCAACATTCCCTTTGGCGATAAAAATATCGTCCAACCCATCATTCTGTACGTCGCCAAATGCTACGTGCCAGCCAGTGGATGGCCGTCCGTCGTCTCCCATATAGGGGCGGTGAGTGGTGATGCCTTTGTCATAGGCGGCATCTGAGTAGGTTGGCTTGGTGGCTTCGTCAGTTGAGAGCGAATGCAGCTTTTGGTCGCCCATTGAAGTGAGATATATTTCTGGCAAGCCATCGCCTGAAATGTCGCGGCTGGCGATTCCCATGCCCCAAAGCTTGTGCGTCACCCAGCCGTCGGCACTGCCATATTGTTTTGGCTCTAATCCAAGCGACCAAAGCTGTTCCTTGCCGTCTTTCAAATAGTAGTGCCGATCATTACTGATGCGTAAATCGGGAGCGCCTTTGCGACCCCAATCGCTTATCAACATTGATAGCGCACAGTGGCCCGGCGAAAGGTCTAAAGGCTGATCGTATCGCCCATTGTTTGCGCGATAGAGCTGGTTGGTATCGCATGCTCCAAATGGGCCATCAGGATTTGTGCGGTCAACATAGTTGCCAATGGCGAGCGTTGGCAGGATTTCGCCCTGTTCCCAAGTGGCGCTGAAAGCTGTGGTCCAGCGGTCATCGCTCTTAAACTGTAAGGCATAGAATGGCTCAAATTGGCAGTTGCCGAGCCCTTTGAGGATTTGGTTTTCACCAACGCGCATGATGACAAGATCTTTGTATCCATCGCTGTCTATGTCGATCGGGTAAGCGCCGGTAGCTGATGTTATTGATAAGGTATCGGGTGTTTGGTCCGCAAATGCGAGGTTTCCATTCGCGTCGGTTTTGTTGATAAACAGCTGCGATGGCGCGCTGCCACCGGCGACGAATAAGTCGGGCAATCGGTCATTATTGCAGTCAAAAGTTGCGACCCCGCCACCGACAAAGTGTTCCCAGCCACCAACATATTGATGTTCGATTTCGCCAATTCGCGGTTCAAATCGGATGGGTTCTGCAAAAGCGAAATTGCTAGAGAGACTCACTGATATGGCGACGAGAAGTCTAAGCCGCATTTTCGGACATACCTCTTAATTCGAGTTCCGTAAGACCCTCAATTGCGTAGGCAGCAGCTCCTGTCGCCCACATCATATCTCCCCATTTATGGACAACGATCTGTGGGGGAGGGGCGTCGACTTGCACGACGGTTTCTTTAATGCTTTCAAGCACATCGTCGGCATACAAAAAGTCGAGCTGCATTCGCTCGCCCGATAGGATGATCAGTTGTGGATCAAATATGTTTACAAGGTTGGATAGGCCAAGCGCGAACATGCGTGCCGCGCGCTGCAATATAGACTGAGCGGTTCTATCGCCATTTTTGGCGCTCTCAATTAGCTTGGCCATGCCTTCTTGGGTGGCTTCGTTTTCTGAGATATCTTGGCCCAACGATCTTTCGCGCAAGAGGGCGTAGTCGGCGACATAAGCCTCCAAGCATCCGCGCTGACCACAACGACATAGTGCGCCATCCAAATGCACCTTGGTGTGGCCAAATTCTGCGCCGCACCCTCTGGTGCCGCGATACAACTCATCGCCCAAAACAATGCCCATGCCGACGCCGTTTTCGATGGTTACGACAATAAAATCGGATACGCCCTTGCCCATACCGAAATGCTGTTCGGCTTTGGCAACAAGGTTGGCGTCGTTATCGATGAAGGTTGGTTTTTTGAGTTTGTCGCTAAGTAATTTTTTCAGTTCAACATTGCGCTCAATCAGTGATGGCGACCATCGCACGACACCAAGACTTGCATCGACGATGCCCGCCAGGCCGACACCTATTGCGCTGATTTGGCTTAGTTTGATGCTAGCATTGTCGCATGCATGGTGAAGATGATTTGCAAAGACATCGACAAGGTCTTTGGCTGCGTATGTGGTGGTGTCGAGTGCTTGCTCATACTCGCTAATAACCGTGCCTTCGAAGTTCGCAATGACGATTGCAACAGATTTGTTTGCCAATTTTGCGCCCGCTACATAGAAAGCGCTTCCGCGTATCTTAAGGTCAACTTTGGGGCGTCCGCGTTTTAGGTCTTTGCCTTTGGGTTCGACCGGGATTTCTTCAACCAATCCTCGCTCAATCAGTTCCGCGGTTACCGTGGTGACGGTCGCACGACTAATTCCTGTTTGTTCTGAAAGCTCAATGCGTGGCACGGGACCGCTTTTGCGAATCTGCGCTAAAAGTGCGCGGCGACCCAGTGTCCTTTGTTCTCCCAACACGGCATATCCTTCCTGATCAAACATGATCAACTCCAACTGAAATACGGTTTTAGCTCAAAATAGTTTTGCGAGATACCCTTGTATTTTCTCTATTATATTCAGC
The DNA here is from genome assembly GCF_030159895.1 of Maritalea porphyrae. Classification (GTDB taxonomy): domain Bacteria; phylum Pseudomonadota; class Alphaproteobacteria; order Rhizobiales; family Devosiaceae; genus Maritalea; species Maritalea porphyrae. Next base: position 150,654 of record NZ_BSNI01000001.1, on the reverse strand, counting down.
GTCTTACAAAAAATGCATTATTTAATTTGATTTTCGAATTTAAAATTGCTACCGATAATGCTGCCCGCTGTCAATGTTGGACAAAATTGAATTGTCAGTGAGGCGAGAGTTTTACGGGAGGAAATTATGAAAAAGATTCTATTGGCAACCGCTGCTGTAATGAGCATGGGTGTTGCATCAAACGCATTGGCTGCTGACTTGGTTGTTGGTGTGAGCTGGTCAAACTTTCAAGAAGAACGTTGGAAGACCGATGAAGCGGCCATTAAGGCGGCTTTGGAAGCCGCGGGCGCTGAGTATATTTCAGCTGACGCACAGGCCTCTTCGGCCAAGCAGCTATCTGACATTGAAAGCTTGATTGCACGTGGTGCAAACGCGTTGATTATTTTGGCGCAAGACGCTTCTGCCGTTGGCCCAGCAGTTGATGCTGCAACGGATGAAGGCATTCCAGTTGTTGCTTATGACCGTCTAATCGAAGATGGCCGTGCATTCTATCTGACTTTTGACAATGTTGAAGTTGGTCGCATGCAAGCACGTGCTGTTTTGGCTGCTCAGCCAAAAGGCAACTATGTGATGATCAAAGGCTCACCTACAGATCCGAACGCTGATTTCTTGCGTGGTGGACAACAAGAAGTGCTGCAGGCAGCAATTGATGCCGGCGATATCACAATTGTTGACGAAGCCTATACAGATGGTTGGGTTCCAGCGAACGCGCAGCGCAACATGGAGCAAATTCTGACAGCAAACGACAACAATGTTGATGCTGTTGTTGCTTCAAACGATGGTACAGCAGGCGGTGTTGTTGCTGCGCTGACCGCACAAGGCATGGAAGGCATTCCAGTATCTGGTCAAGATGGCGACCACGCTGCGCTTAACCGCGTTGCCTTGGGTACGCAGACCGTTTCTGTTTGGAAAGATGCCCGTGAGCTCGGAAAAGCTGCTGGTAATATTGCCGTTGCACTAGCAGGCGGTGCTTCGCTTTCTGATATTGAAGGCTCAGCAACTTGGACATCACCAGCAGGCACAGAAATTCAAGCCAAGTTCTTGGCGCCTGTTCCAATTACTGCTTCAGAATTGAACGTAGTTTTGGATGCTGGTTGGATTTCAAAAGACGCATTGTGTGTTGGCGTTGACGCTAGCAAGGTTGCTGTTTGCAAATAGCAATAAAGCGCTCGCAGGCTTGTCCTGCGAGCGACCATTGTTTGATTGGTCTACTACATTCTGATTGGATCATATTTGAATGTGGTGGACCTTTTGCGTTTAGAGGTATGGTAGAGCAATGTTAGACCTGCTCAAAAAGTTCTTCAAAGGGCTAGAATTAGACACCCGCATGCTGGGCATGATCGGTGCGCTTCTGTTCCTTTGGTTATCTTTCAATTTGGTGACGGATGGGCGATTTCTAACGCCACGTAATCTGTTTAACCTGTCTGTGCAAACTGCATCTGTCGCTGTGATGGCAACAGGTATGGTGTTTGTCATCGTCACGCGGCACATTGATTTGTCGGTTGGCTCACTTCTTGGCCTCATCGGTATGCTAATGGGTGCGCTTCAGGTTCATTTTTTACCCCAATATCTTGGGTTCGAGCATCCCGCAATCTGGATCGTCACTGTGCTGTTTGGCATTGGCGTTGGTGTCGTCATTGGCGCTGCGCAAGGGTGGGTCATTGGCTATTTGGCCGTGCCGTCCTTCATTGTAACTCTGGGCGGCTATTTGATGTATCGCGGTGCCGCATGGTGGGTGACCACTGGGCAGACGGTTGCGCCACTTGATGCAACCTATCGATTGCTGGGCGGTGGTGCTGAGGGCACGCTTGGTGCGAATTTGAGCTGGTTGGCAGGGGCTTTGGCTTCTCTAGTTGCTGTTGTGCTGATGGTTCAAAGCCGTCGACAGAAGAAGAGCCATGGGTTCTCTTTGAAGCCGATTTGGGCGGAGTATACGCTGGGTGCAATTGCCATTGGGTTGATCATGGGGTTTGTCACCATAATGAATTCCTATCCCTTGTCCAAAGGTGCGGTAAAACGCATATTTGCAGCGCGTGGCGAAGAAATCCCACAGTTTGCGGTGGTGCATGGGGTCGCTATTCCGGTTCTAATTGTTGTGATTGTTGCGATTGTAATGACCATAATTGCAAAACGGACAAGGTTTGGGCGCTACATTTTTGCGACAGGCGGAAACCCAGAAGCCGCAGAGCTTTCTGGGATTGATACCAAGCTGCTAACCGTAAAAGTTTTTGCATTGATGGGTGGTCTGACGGCCATTGCGGCGGTGATCGCTTCGGCTCGTTTGGGCTCTGTTGGCAACGATTTGGGTACGTTAGATGAGCTTCGTGTGATTGCTGCTGCCGTGATCGGTGGTACGGCCCTGGCGGGTGGTTTTGGCACCATTTATGGCGCGTTGCTTGGTGCTCTCATTATGCAAAGCCTGCAGTCTGGCATGGCGATGGTGGGTGTGGATGCGCCTTTGCAGTCAATCGTTGTTGGATTTGTTTTAGTATTCGCTGTCTATCTAGACATCGCCTATCGCCGCAGAACCGGACACTAGGAGGAAGACATGACACAATCAAAAACACCGCTTGTGGAAATGCGCGATATCCAAGTGTCCTTTGGCGGCATCAAGGCCGTTGACCATGTCAGTATTGATGTTCACCCGGGCGAAGTTGTTGGGCTGCTCGGGCACAATGGCGCGGGTAAGTCGACGCTGATCAAGGTTCTCTCAGGCGCCTATCGAAAAGATGGTGGCGAGATATTGATCAATGGCAAAGCTGTTGAAATCAATAATCCGCGTGACGCGCGGGCCCACAATATTGAAACCATCTATCAGACCTTAGCATTGGCCGACAATTTGGACGCGGCGTCGAACCTGTTTTTGGGTCGCGAGTTGATGTCAAATATGGGGTTTGTTGACGATGATGCGATGGAGGCTGAAACGCGCAAAATTATGGGGACACTGAACCCAAATTTTGAGAAGTTTTCGGCACCAGTTTCTGCTTTGTCTGGCGGCCAACGTCAATCTGTGGCGATTGCTAGAGCTGTCTATTTTGACGCTAAAATATTGATTATGGACGAGCCAACTGCGGCGCTTGGTCCGCATGAAACCCAAATGGTTTCTGATCTTATCAAAGAGCTCAAGAAAGCGGGCATCGGTATCTTTTTGATCAGCCATGACATCCATGACGTTATGGCGCTTTGCGATCGAGCTTCGGTGATGAAAAACGGTAAGCTTGTTGGCACAGTAGATGTCGCCGACGTGACGGATGATGATCTGTTGAGCATGATCATTCTTGGAAAGTCGCCAGAGACTTTGAATAGCTAAATATTGGGCCGGCTAGAGCTGGCCCAATCATTTGCTCATAGAAATTGCTATCGATGCAAATCCATCGTCTATAATGCGTGTCATGAAACTGTTATGTGTTTGCGGCAAACCCGCGACATATTCCTTTTTAAAAAAGTTGGTTCTTGGGCACACTTTATGGGCGAAAACACAAAGCGGTACGGAATTTATTTTGCGCCTGCACCATCGTCTGAATTGTGGGTATTGGGCAGCCAGTGGCTTGGCCGCAATTGTTTGACAGGCAAAAATGTTGAAATTCCAAATTTGTCTGAACTCGTAAACCTTGATTTGTGTAGCCACACGCAATCGCCTCGACGTTATGGATTTCACGCAACGCTGAAGCCGCCCTATCGATTGGCCGAGGGGAAAAGTCTTTCTCAACTTGAAGCGGCAGTGGCGGACTTCGCGCGGCAGCGAAATGCCGTGGAAATCGGCGCGTTGAAACTTAAGGTAATCGGGCGTTTCTTGGCATTGGTGCCGAAGGCGCAAAGTGAAGCATTGTCGGGTTTTGCTGCGCAATGTGTTGAAGTTTTTGATCCATTTCGTGCGCCGCTTAGTGCTGCGCGCCGCGAAAAGCGGATGGCTGCTGGGCTTAGTGAAAGGCAGGTAGAGCTGCTCGATAAATGGGGCTATCCCTATGTTATGGAGCAGTTTCGGATGCACATGACGCTATCAGATCCACTTGATGAAACCACGGGACCTGCAATGCTTTTCGGCGCAAAGAAATGGTTTAAGCCCGTGCTTGAGCGTACGCACATTCTCGATCGGATTTGTCTATATGAAGAGGCTGAGCCTGGCGCACCCTTTACAAGGATTGCTGACTTTGAGCTCGTGCCAAATTGAGCAGTGATTACGAAGTGAAACGGACCTTGCCGATGTAAGGCAGGTTGCGATTGCGCTGTGCATAGTCAATGCCATAGCCAACCACAAATTCGTCCGGAATTTCAAACCCTGTCCAAGTGGCTTTTATGTCGACTTCTCGGCGCGATGGCTTATCGAGCAATGCGCAAACTTCCAGTCGTTTTGGGTTGCGTGATTTAAGCAAATTCGTGACGTGCGTCAGGGTATAGCCCGTGTCAACAATGTCTTCGACCACGAGCACGTCGCGACCTTCAATCTCACCACGCAAGTCTTTTAAGATCCGCACCTCGCGGGAGGATTCTGTGCTGTTGCCGTAAGAAGATGCTTCCAAGAAGTCCACTTCAACGGGTAGTTCAAGTTCGCGGACGAGGTCAGAGATAAACACAAACGAGCCGCGCAATAAGCCGACAACGATCAGTTTGTCGGTATCGGCAAACGTTTCAGAAATCTCTGCAGCCAAATCTTCGACGCGTGCGGCGATTGACTTAGCCGAAATCAGTTGATCAATGACGTAGTTTGAGTGGTCCATGATTTCTCCCCAATGCAATTTAAACTTAGCAGAAGACTATTGATTGTCACGAGGTGGGACTGACCGAAATATCCAAGTTTCTCACAGTTCGTTTTTTGAAAGCCAATTGTGGGCACCCTTTGCGGCAGCGCGGCCCGTCGCCATGCAAGCGGTGATGAGGTAACCGCCAGTTGGCGCCTCCCAATCGATCATCTCGCCAGCAACAAATATGGATGGCATTTTGTCCAACATCAGATTTGCGTCCAATTCGGACCATTGAATACCGCCAGCTACAGAAATGGCTTCGTCGATAGGGCGCGTGCTGCTTAATTTGATCGGCAGTTTTTTGAGCGAAGCGGCCAATTCAGCCGGAGCCAATTTGCCGGCATCAGGTCGCAATTCGCGCACAAGGGCTGCTTTCACACCGGTGAGTTTGGCGCCCTTGCGCAAACGATTGGAGAGACTTTGTTTTGGATTTTGTCGCTCTAGTGATTTGCAGAGTTGATCCTCAGACTTACCTGGTGCGAGGTCGAGGTGCAGTGTGGCATGGCCAGCGGTTTCGATAGTGTCGCGCAAATTGGCTGCGTGTGTGTAGATTAGGCTTCCTTCGACCCCAAACTTTGAAATAACGAATTCGCCTTTTGAAGCGCCTTGTCCTGATATTGCGGTTACTGTTTTCACTGGTGCGCCCGCAAAGCGTTCGATGAAGTGATCGCTCCAAGCTACATCAAAACCGCAATTTGCCGGTTTGAACGGGGCAATTGCGATTTCGCGCTCTGCCAGCCAAGGCACCCATTCTGCAGTTGATCCAAGTCGCTGGTATGATGCGCCGCCTAGTGCCAAAATTGTTGCATCCGCCCCGATTTGGATAGGTCCGTCCACGGTGCTGAATAGTAGTTTGTTGTCTTTGAAACCAACCCATTTGTGGCGGGTTTTTAGCTCAACGCCCGCTTTGTCGAGTTTGTTGAGCCAGGCTCGAAGTAAGGGCGAGGCTTTCATAGCCTTTGGAAAAACACGTCCTGAAGAGCCGACGAATGTTTCTACACCAAGATCGTTTGCCCATTTTTGAATGGCATCTGATGAGAAATCATCAAGAGCAGATTTGAGCCGGTCAGACGCTGCGCCAAATCGGGTTTTGAATGTTTCAAAATTTTCCGCATGGGTGATGTTTAAACCCGATTTCCCGGCCCACAAAAACTTGCGCGCGGGAGTGGGCATCGCTTCATAGATGGTAACTCTATGGCCGGTGTTGATCAGCGCTTCTGCGGCCGCTAAGCCGGCAGGGCCACCACCAATAATTGCGATTGATTTTGTCATGGTTTGGGTGGTGCCACATATTGAAGGAGTGGACAATCAAAAGCTTTGCCGCGCCAGCCCTATTGTTAGGTGAACTTGCGGAAAAAGCGCGTGCGGTCGAACATAACTTCAAGTTCTTCCATGCGCTCGCGGGTTTCTGGCCAAGTGCGTTGTTGCACGTCAGCAATGATGGTCTCAACGAGAAGCATTGTTGTGACGGAGCTGTCCCAAGCAGAAGGCACAACGATTTTTAGGCTGAAAGTGTGGTCGGCCAATTTAGCGATTGGTGATAGCCATTGGTCTGTAAACAGGATGATCTTTGCGCCTGCTTCTGCGGCCATTTCGGCGAGTTTTAACGTCGAATTCTCGTACCGGCGCACATCGAATATTACGATCACATCGTCTTTTTTTATATCAAGCAGATAGTGCGGCCAAGCGTTTGAGATGGATTGTATGTGAGTCACATCTTTGCGCAGCACTTGCATATGCAGGAAGAAATAGTCCGCCAACGCGCGGGTTATGCGACCACCCACCACAAAAAGTGACCGATCCGTATCGGCCATCAATTCACAGGAGCTTTCAAAGGTTTCAATATCGAGTTGCCCGAGGGAGTGGCGAATATTGTCAATCACCGCTTCAGTGAACTTGTTGACGATATGCTCGTTGGGCGCCTGATCCGCCCAAGTGTCATGTTTGGCTATTGGATCGGAAATTGTTGCTTCAACTTCCTTGCGCAGCGCCGCTTGGAATTCTGGAAAACCTTTGAAGCCAATTTTCTGCACCATGCGGGCAACTGTTGGTGTGGAGACGCCAGCGTTTTGTGCGACGGCGGTTATCGAGCCGAGCCCAGACACCGGATAGTTTTCCATCAATGAGTGTGACAATTGCCGCTCCGCGCGGGTGAGATTGTCAAAGCTTGATTGCAACAGTTCGGCAACGGTGCTGGCGTTTTCGGACAAAGTTAAATCTCCATTTTTCTCGGTTTACCAACAATTTGAACAAATATGAAGAAAAGATTTCAGAAATGATATTGACAGCGCGATCCATTCTGAAGAAATATGTACAAAACGGGAGGGGTTGTGAATATTTCTACAGAACAGTCGAAAATCGATCGCGAAAATTTTGCCGCCGTTGAGTTGCTCAATGAAGGTGGGCGTTCGCCAGTTCTGTTGATCTGTGAGCATGCGTCGAACTTTATTCCAGAACAGTTTGGCACCCTAGGTTTGAGTGATGAAATTCAGCGCAGCCACATTGCCTGGGACCCGGGCGCACTTGAGGTAACTGAACAGCTCAGCAAGTTGTTGGATGCGCAAGCCATTGTGGGAAAGATTTCGCGGCTCGTTTATGACTGCAATCGTCCGCCTGAAGCGTTAGATGCGGTCCCATCGCGTAGCGAAATCTTTGATGTGCCGGGCAATAAGGCGATTTCCCCAGAACAATATCAGCAGCGTGTCGATGTTAGTTTTGTTCCGTTTAGTGAGATGGTTGAGCGGACGCTTCGCTGGAGCAGGGCGCAGCGCGTTATTGTGACCATCCACAGCTTCACGCCTGTTTATTGTGGGCAATCCCGAGAAACCGAAATTGGGATATTGCACGATAGTGACAGCAGGCTTGCGGATGCAATGCTGGATTTGGCACCGCATCACGCAAATCTGAAGATCGAACGGAATAAGCCGTATGGACCAGAAGACGGTGTCACCTATACGCTGAAAAAGCACGGCATGGAGAACGGACTGCTCAATGTGATGATTGAGGTTCGCAACGATTTGATTGCGACGACCGATCAACAGCAAGAAATTGCGCAGGTGCTGTTTGAGATGATCAGCAATTCTCTTGGCGTGCTTGGAGTATTGAGCAGCGGGGAGGGGAACTAGTGCTGTTATTCATGGGCAGATATGTCCGGATTGTTGATGCGGTCAATTACCGAATGGGCCGGATCATGATGTATTTCATTTTTGTGATGGTTGCGATTTTGCTGTGGTCTTCGATTTCGAAGACGTTTTTTCTGCCTTCATTGTGGACACTTGAGTTGGCGCAATTTGCAATGGTCGCTTATTACATTTTGGGTGGACCCTATTCGATGCAACAGGGCGCGCATGTGCGTATGGACCTGTTCTATGGCGGGTGGTCCGACAAGAAGAAAGCTCAGATAGACGCGATCACGGTATTGTTCTTGATTTTCTATCTCGGCGTTATGCTTTATGGCGCATACGATAGCACCAGCTATTCTTTCCAATATGGCGAGCGCAGCCCTACCGCTTGGCGCCCCTATCTGTGGCCAATCAAAGTTGTCATGTGTTTCGGCATCTTCATGATGCTCCTGCAATCAATCTCTGAATTGTTCAAAGACATTGCCACACTCAAAGGCGTGGAGTTGTAATATGTCTTATGAATTGATCGCTATCTTTATGTTTGCTTCGATGATGCTGATGCTGTTCACAGGCAAACGCGTGTTCGGAGCCATTGGTGCTGTAGCAGCCATTGCGGCACTATTTTTGTGGGGCACTGGTGGCTCCGATATTCCGTTCTCATCAGCGATGAAACTGATGAAGTGGTATCCACTGCTTACGCTGCCAATGTTCATTTTCATGGGCTACATCCTGTCGGAAAGCAAGATCGCAGACGATCTTTATAAGATGTTCCACGTGTGGATGGGGCCAGTACATGGCGGCCTTGCAATCGGTACGATTGGCTTGATGGTTTTGGTGTCGGCAATGAACGGACTGTCCGTTGCTGGCATGGCGATTGGCGCAACCATTGCGCTGCCCGAGTTGCTACGCCGCGGCTACGACAAGCGCATGGTTACAGGCGTTGTGCAGGCTGGTTCATCGCTCGGTATTTTGGTGCCGCCATCGGTTGTGTTGGTGCTCTATGCAATGATTGCGCGGCAACCTGTCGGTCAGTTGTGGCTCGCTGGCGTATTCCCGGGGCTTCTTATGGCCGCGATGTTTATCCTTTACATCTACATCCGCTGCCGCGTTCAACCTGAGCTTGGCCCTGTTCTGCCCAAAGAAGAACGCGACGTGCCGCTTGGTGAAAAGCTTCGCCTGCTAGGTGCGGGTGTTCTGCCGATCACGATTTTTGCTGCAATGATGGTGCCGTTCATCAATGGCTGGACGAGCCTTGTGGAAAGCTCGGCGATTGGCGCGATGACCGCCTTTATGGCCGCTGTACTCAAAGGTCGTATGAACCGCAAAGTGTTTGAAGTGTCAGTGCGTCAAACGCTGCTCATCTCTTGTATGTTCATGTGGATCATTTTGGCCGCGCTTGGATTTGGTGCGGTGTTTGACGGGCTTGGCGCTGTGCGCGCAATCGACAATTTGTTCACCGAGCAACTTGGATTGAACCCTTGGCTGATCCTTATTCTGATGCAGCTTTCATTTTTGATTATGGGGACCTTCCTAGACGACACAGCAATGTTGGTCATCGTGGCACCACTTTACGTGCCGCTCGTCAAAGTACTTGGGTTCGATTTGATCTGGTATGGCGTGTTGTACACGATCACCACCCAGATCGCTTATATGACGCCACCATTTGGCTACAACCTATTCTTGATGCGTGCGATGGCACCGCCTGAAATCACCCTTAAGGACATCTACGGCTCTATTTTGCCGTTCGTGTTGGTGATGGTTTTCGCGCTCTCGCTCATCATGTTGTTCCCTGAGATTGCGCTCTGGCTACCAAACACGGTCTACGGGAAATAATTGAAAAAACAGACCTGAGAAAAATCAGGCATCAAAAGGCTTAAACAAGGAGAAGGAAATGACAACTAGACGTAAGTTTTTAACCGGGGCAGCGCTTGCACCGGCTGCAGCTCTCGCCACACCAGCGATTGCGCAATCAAAAATCCGTTGGCGGATGCAAACATATGCTGGCCCTGCTTTGGCTGAGCATGTGATTAAACCCGCCATCGATAGTTTCAACAAGATCGCTGGCGATGAGATGGAAATCGAATTGTTCTATGCCGATCAATTGGTGCCAACTGGTGAATTGTTCCGTGCAATGCAAAAGGGAACAATTGACGCTGTGCAGTCAGATGATGATTCAATGGCGTCACCAACGGAAGTAACGGTGTTTGGTGGGTACTTCCCATTCGCAAGCCGCTATTCGCTCGACGTACCAGTGTTGTTCAACCAATATGGTTTGAACGAGATTTGGGACGAAGAGTACTCAAAAGTTGGTGTGAAGCATTTGTCAGCTGGTGCTTGGGACCCATGTCACTTTGCAACAAAAGACCCAATCCGCAGCTTGGCAGATCTTAAGGGCAAGCGTGTCTTTACATTCCCAACAGCTGGCCGTTTCTTGAGCCAGTTTGGTGTTGTTCCAGTAACACTGCCATGGGAAGACATTGAAGTTGCAGTGCAAACTGGCGAGCTAGATGGTATTGCATGGTCAGGTATCACGGAAGATTATACTGTGGGCTGGGCAGATGTGACCAACTACTTCCTGACCAACAATATCTCTGGTGCTTGGGCTGGCTCATTCTTTGCCAACCAAGATCGCTATCAGGAATTGCCGGAACATCTGAAAGAGCTTTTGCAGTTCGCAATGGACAGCTCGCACTACTACCGCCAGTGGTGGTATTGGGGCGGTGAAGCTTCACTGCGTGTGAATGGACCGAAGATGGAACTCACTTCAATTCCAGACGAAGAATGGGCGCAAGTTGAAAATGCTGCTTTGAAATTCTGGGATGAGATTGCGGCTGAATCTGAGACCAAAGCCAAAGTGGTAGAGATCTTCAAAAAGTACAATGCGGACATGCAAAAAGCTGGCCGTCCGTATCGTTATAGCTAATATAACTGGTCTCGGGATGACCTTCGGGTTGTTCCGAGACATTTTTATTCTAACTGATCAAAGTGGACGACTTTTATGCCGGGCAATCTTTCTTTTGATGACCTAAAGCGCCAAGTGCAAGCCGGAGATGTGGATACCGTTTTGGTGACCTTCCCTGATATGCAGGGTCGTCTGATGGGTAAGCGTTTTCATGCGCAACATTTTGTAGATAGCGCATGGGAAGAAACTCATTGCTGTAACTATTTGCTCGCAACAGATCTGGAGATGTACACGGTCGAAGGCTATGCCTCGACAAGCTGGCAATCCGGCTATGGCGATTATGTGATGAAGCCTGATCTATCAACATTGCGTCCTGTGCCTTGGCTTGAAGGCACAGTGATGGTGATGTGTGATGTGCTCGATCATCACACCCATAAAGAGGTTCCACATTCGCCCCGCGCAATGCTGAAAAAGCAAATCGCTCGCCTAAATGAATTGGGCTTTGATGCGATGATGGCGACTGAATTGGAGTTCTTTTTGTTCGAAAAGAGCTTTGACGAGGTGCGCAAATCAGGCTTTCGTGAGCTAGCGCCGATTAGCGGCTACAATGAAGATTATCATATTCTGCAGACCACAAAAGAAGAAGCTGTGATGCGTCCATTGCGCAACCATCTTTATGCTGCGGGTGTGCCAATTGAGAACTCCAAGGGGGAGGCAGAGGCTGGGCAGGAAGAGCTGAACATCCGTTATGCAGCAGCTTTGGATTGCGCGGACAATCACACGATTGCCAAACACGCAACCAAAGAAATTGCGTGGCAACAAGGGCGTTCAGTGACCTTCCTGCCTAAGTGGCATAAAGACCGTGTCGGCAGTTCCTCTCATGTCCATCAATCGCTTTGGAAGGATGGCAAGAACGCGTTTTTCGACCCGGATCAAGAACTGGGAATGTCAGATTTGATGCGTAACTATATGGCCGGTCTGATCCATTATGCGCCGGACTATACTTATTTCCTCGCGCCTTACATCAACAGCTATAAGCGTTTCCAAAAAGGCACGTTTGCGCCCACAAAGACCGTATGGTCGGTTGATAATCGCACCGCTGGGTTCCGGCTTTGCGGTGATGGCACAAAAGCTGTTCGCGTAGAGTGTCGTATCGGTGGTTCAGATCTAAATCCATATCTTGCGCTAGCTGTGCAGCTGGCTGCCGGTATCAAAGGCATTGAGGACAAAATGGAACTCGCGCCGCCAACGTCCGGTGATGTTTACGAAAGCAAGGATGCACGGGAAATCCCGCAAACATTGCGCGATGCTGCGGTGACTTTGAACAATTCAGATATGCTGAAACAAGCATTGGGTGAAGAGGTGGTGGCTCACTATGTTCATGCAGCAGAGTGGGAACAAGAAGACTTTGACCGGGTGGTGACCGACTATGAGATCGCCCGGGGTTTTGAAAGAGCGTAAGAAATGTCAAACACTGTGAAATGTATATCACCCATTGACGGGTCCCTTTATGCTGAGCGCGAAACGCTGAGCAATGACGCCGCTCACGCCGCCGTTGAGCGAGCAAAATCGGCTCAAGTTGCATGGGCGGCACGCCCATTGAATGAGCGTATTGCGCTTGTTAAAGCGGGTGTCGAAAAAGTCGGGCAAATGAACGACAAAATCGTTGAAGAGCTTGCTTGGCAAATGGGTCGCCCAGTGCGCTATGGTGGTGAGTTTGGCGGTTTTAATCAACGTGCGTCATACATGGCTGAAATTGCTGCAGATGCACTCGCACCAATCGCCATTGAAGATAGCGGTGAGTTCAACCGTTACATCAAACGCGTGCCGCATGGTGTGGTGTTGGTCGTTGCGCCTTGGAACTATCCTTACATGACAGCGATCAACACAGTTGCGCCGGCGCTGATTGCAGGCAACACGGTCATGCTCAAGCACGCGTCACAAACCTTGTTGGTGGGCGAACGCTTGGCCGAAGCCTTCCATGCAGCTGGGATTCCTGGCGATGTGTTCCAAAATGTGTTTTTGGATCACGACACTACATCCTCGCTCATTGCATCTGGTTCATTTGGGTTCGTGAACTTTACGGGTTCAGTTGGAGGCGGTCAGGCGATGGAACGCGCTGCTGCTGGTACATTCACTGGCGTTGGCACAGAGCTTGGTGGCAAAGACCCAGGTTATGTAATGGACGATGCGGATGTGGATGCGGCGGTTGAAACGCTAATTGACGGCGCGATGTTCAATTCGGGACAATGTTGTTGTGGCATTGAGCGCATATATGTGGCGGAAAGTCTCTTCGATGAGTTTGTCGAAAAGGCGGTGAAGATAGTTTCTGGCTATAAGTTGGGCAATCCGCTTGATAAAGAAACCACCATTGGCCCAATGGCGCATGTGCGTTTTGCTGATGAGGTACGCGCGCAAACCAAAGAAGCGATTGAAGCCGGTGCGAAGCCACTAATTGATCCAGCTTTATTCCCTGAAGATGATGGTGGTGCATATTTGATGCCGCAGATTTTGGTGGATGTTGATCATTCCATGCGTGTGATGCGGGATGAAAGCTTCGGCCCGGTTGTTGGCATCATGAAGGTCAAAGACGACGCTGAAGCAATCAGCTTGATGAACGATAGCGAGTTTGGCCTCACCGCATCATTGTGGACAAAAGATGTGGCGCGCGCGCAGGCAGTTGGCGACAGAATTGAAACAGGCACGGTTTTTATGAACCGCTGCGATTATCTTGACCCGGCACTTTGCTGGACTGGCTGCAAGAATACAGGGAAGGGCGGTGGCCTTTCAGTGATTGGCTATCACAATCTCACCCGTCCAAAATCATATCATTTGAAGAAGGTGTAACGACCATGTTGTTGCAAGGAAACTGGAACTATCCGACCCCGATCCGTTTTGGCGCTGGTCGTATTTCTGAAATTGCAGATGCGTGCGCGGCTGTTGGTATCAAGAAACCTTTGCTTGTCAGCGATAAAGGGTTGGCCTCGCTGCCGATCACAACAGCAACGCTTGATTTGCTTGAAGCCGCTGGGCTCGGCCGCGCGATGTTCTCAGACGTGGACCCAAACCCTAGCGAGTTGAACGCCGAAGCGGGTCTGAAACAATATCGTGAAGGTGGCCATGATGGTGTGATCGCATTTGGTGGCGGTTCGGCATTAGACCTTGGCAAAGTAATTGCCTTCATGTCTGGCCAAACCCGCCCGATTTGGGATTTTGAAGATGTCGGCGATTGGTGGACCCGTGCTGACGTTGACGGTATCGCACCCATCGTTGCTGTGCCAACCACAGCGGGCACTGGGTCAGAAGTTGGTCGCGCGTCGATTATCACCAACTCGGTGACACACGAGAAGAAGATCATTTTCCACCCTAAAATTCTGCCGGGCGTTGTGATTTGTGACCCTGAGTTGACAACAGGCATGCCGCCATTCATCACCGCAGGTACGGGAATGGATGCTTTTGCGCATTGCTTGGAAGCATTCTGCTCACCGCACTATCATCCAATGAGCCAGGGTATCGCGCTGGAAGGTATGCGATTGGTGAAAGAGTATTTGCCACGTGCATATGCAGACGGCGCGGACATTGAAGCGCGTGCGCATATGATGTCCGCCGCTGCCATGGGATCGACTGCGTTCCAAAAGGGCCTTGGTGCCATCCACGCGCTGTCGCACCCAATTGGTGCGGTGCATAACACCCACCATGGCACCACCAATGCTGTTGTGATGCAGCCGGTTCTCACATTCAACCGTTCTGCAGTCGAAGATCGATTGACCGCAGCTGCCAACTATCTTGGTATCGCTGGCGGCTATGAAGGTTTCTACAATTATGTGGGTGAGCTAAATGATAGTTTGGGCATTCCGAAGAACCTCACAGAGTTGGGCGTAACAGATCCTGACATGGACCAGTTGACCAAGTCGGCGTTGCAAGACCCGAGCACTGGTGGCAACCCCGTTGAGATGACTTACGACAACACATTGGAGCTGCTGAAAGCTTGTTTCTAAGCAGAAAACCCTGGTCGTTTCCCTTAGACGACAAAAACTGTGAGCTGGCCCTTCGGGGTCAGCTTTTTTGTGCGATTTTGTCGAGCTGGTGTGTTTGTGCAATCATACGCGCGTTTTTTAGGGAGGAAATAATGAAAGAACATTTTTCAGAGAACCAGGTCGACCATTTTCTTGATCTTATCAATAGCGCAGCGAATGCCGAAGAAGTGATCTGTCAACTGGCGATGTCAGGAAAGAAAAATGCGAATGCTGCCGCTTCGAAGCTTTTGGCTAGAAGGGATGAAGACGGCGCAATTTGGTCGTTTGATCAGATTGATGCCATCGCACAAGACCACCCGAAATTTTTCAACGCCGCATTGCATGAGGCCCGCCATCCATTCTTGGTATCGAGTGGAACTGGAATTCTTGCAAATAGCTCATTTTCAATCGCGAAAACTGTCGGGTTCTGGTTTGCGATAAATTGGGGGAAGTGGCCGAAGAAATGGGGCGATCCGCGCAATGAGTTTGCTCGACTTCTTTTCAACAAAAGGCGCGATTTGCAGGATAAACTGGATACAGAAGATAACAACATAAAACATGCTAAGCGTCATCTCGAACAAGCTAAAAAAGATCACCCGAATGACCCTGATCACCGTGAGATTTCAGATGCGAAAATTGCGCTGGAGTCTGCGAACGCAAGAAAGAAGGAAGTTGAGCGAGAAGTCAAAGCGCTGCAAGATGCCCGTGCAAAGCTGGACCACAAAGCGACTTGGAAGATTGTAAAGGCGAACATCAAGGCCAAGCTTGCGGAGCTGCGTGCACTTCGAAAGACGATCACCGGCAATGACATTAAGTCGAAGAAAAAACGTGCAAAAATTGACGTAGAGATTATCAGTGCTGAGGGCGATATTTATGATGGCGAGGAAGCTCTAGCCAAGATCAAGTAAGTTATCTTGCCGTTTAGGGTTTGACGTTTATGCGTCAAACCCCTTTGCTAATTCTGTTCGCGTTTTTGAAACAACAAGGACATAAGGCCCAACAATGCCGATACGACAATCAGCAAAAGCGAAACTGCGTTGAGCACAGGTGTTGAGCCCTGTTTCAATCTGTCAAACATGGTGATGGTTAGCGGTGCGTCTGAGCCGACTAGCATTAGCGTTGTGTTGAAGTTTTCAAAGCTCATCAAAATGGCCACCACGGCAGCACCAGCTATTGCGGGCATTAGAAATGGCAATGTTATTTGGCGGATTGCACCCCATTTTGTGGCACCAAGATTAAGCGCTGCCTCTTCTAGCGACCGGTCGAACTTTTCAAGCCGTGCTGAGATGACTAGGGTAGCGAATGTTGCGATGAAACTGAATTGCCCAAGGATCACCAAAGGCAAGCCGGGGCGTAAGCCATCGAACCACAAGCCGGTTGCGTCTTCTAGATTGTTGGCTACGGTGTTTGAAAATACCAAAATCGAGATGCCCAAGATGATGCCTGGGATGATGAGCGGCAAGAGCATCAAAATGTACAAAAACTCTTTGAATTTGAAGTCATATCGCACAAAAAGAAATGCGTTTGATGTGCCCACTGCAATCGACAGTAGCGAAACCCAAAAGGCGACAAACAAAGATGTGCCGATGGACTTGATGATTGGGCGTTCATTGAAAACACCGATATAGGGCGCTTCATTGCCAAAGAACCAAGCCCATGTGAAGCCGTCCCAAGGCAAGGATGGGAAAACGCTATCGTTGAAAGCGAAGGCGCAAACAACGGTTAGGGGCAGTGCCAAATAGATGAAAAACAGCGTCACATAGATCCGATAGGTCCACGCGAATGCTTTTGACTGAGGGATGGTTGCGATCATGATGCTCTACCTTCCCACTGTGTCGGTTAGGGATTGACGCGAAAGCTTCAAGCCCACCCAAACGATTGTTGAGGATAGGCCCAACAATAAGAAACCGAACGCGGAGCCAAGCTCCCAATTAAAGCGGGTGATGAACTGGCTGTAGATCAGACCAGTGAACCAAAGACTGTCTTTGCCGCCCAAAAGGATGGGGGTGAGGTAGTTTCCAAGCGAAAGCATAAACACCACGATGCAACCCGATACAATGCCGGGCATGGCGTGCGGAATGATGATTTCACGCAAGATTGAAATCCCGTTTCCGCCTAAATCATAGCCAGCCTCAATCAGGCTGTCGTCCAAGCTATCAAGCGTTGTGACTAGCGGCACCACCATGAACAACATTGATGTGTAGACCAAACCGATCATAATCGCCGCGTCGTTATACAAGAATTCGACGGGACCTGAGTGTACGCCGATATATTGCAAGAAGCTGGA
Organism: Maritalea porphyrae; assembly: GCF_030159895.1. GTDB lineage: Bacteria > Pseudomonadota > Alphaproteobacteria > Rhizobiales > Devosiaceae > Maritalea > Maritalea porphyrae. The sequence continues at coordinate 133,585 of NZ_BSNI01000001.1, read as the reverse complement.
AAAGATGCCGGTTTCGCGCAGCAAGATCATCCAGCCAAATGTGCGCACCAATTCACTCACCCAAAATGGGATGAGACACATCAAAAACAAAGTGGTCTTTGTGCGGCCGCGCGTTAGTTTCGCGATGTAGTAGGCGACAGGAAAACCAATCAGCAAAGTTAGAAATGTTGCAGCGATGGACATAAAGGCCGTGCGTGCAAAGGTGTTCCAATAGAGCGGCTCGGTGAAGAACACCATATAGTTGCCAAACCCGGTGACATATTGGCGTACGCCAGTTTTTACGCTGATCGACACTAGGAACATGCCGATATGCGGGATGATGATTAGCAGCAAGAGCCACAACATTAGCGGCGCCATTAGCAAGTACAATCCAAGGCGAGATTGGGCTTGGGTCATCTTATCCCTCCGCTCGGTAGCAGCGGGTTTGTTCGGCTTCCCAGCCGATGAATATCTTGTCGCCTTTATTAAGGTCGCGGAACTCGCCAGTTTGCGGAATGGCGACGTTCATCTCGCCGCCCGACTTCTCCTCGCGCAAAATGATGTGGCTGTTCGCGCCATTGAAAAGAATATTTTCGACGATGCCGGTGTTTAGGTTTTCAATGCCGCCGAATTTGTCCGCTTCGGTTGCCAGTCGGACGGCTTCGGGTCGCACGAACACATGGGCTTTGTCACCCTTCTCAAGCTTTGAAACAGGGCTGATGCCTTTCAGCTCCATACCTTCGGGCGTCACCAGTGTCACTGCATCACCAAACGCAGCGTCCACTGTTGCTTCATATTTGTTGGCTTCGCCCACAAACCCAGCCACAAATGCAGTGTTTGGCGTGTGGTACAGTTCGCGAGCTGTGCCGACCTGTTCGAATTTGCCGTGGTTCATTACCGCGATTTGGTCGCTCATCACCAAAGCTTCTGATTGATCGTGCGTGATGTAAACGAAAGTAGTCCCGAATTCAGATTGCAGCTTTTTCAATTCAATTTTCATGTGCTCGCGCAGCTTCAAGTCTAGCGCGCCGAGCGGTTCATCGAGCAGCAAAACGTCGGGTTCCAAAACCATGCAGCGAGCAATGGCCACGCGCTGTTTTTGACCGCCCGAGAGTTGGTTGATCTGTCGCGAGCCGACGCCGGGCAATCCGACGCGTTCCAACACGGTTTCAACCCGTTTTGCGATGTCTTCGCGTGGCACGCCACGCTGGCGCAGCCCAAAGCCAACATTGGCAGCAATGTCCATCATTGGAAACAGCGCCAAATGCTGAAACACCATCGAGACAGGGCGTTTGTTTGGCTGTACGCCAATCATTGATTTGCCTTTGATCAACAAGTCGCCGCTTGAAGGTTCTTGGAAACCCGCGATCATACGCAACAGGGTGGTCTTGCCGCAGCCAGAGGGGCCAAGAATGGAAAAGAAAGTGCCCGCAGGGACGCCAAAGCTGACATCATCAACAGCCTTGAACCCATCAAAGTCCTTATTGATGTTTTGGCATTCTAAGTCGTAAGCGGTGGCCGATTTGTTTTGGCTCATTATTCTTCCCCCCAAAAGGTCTTTATGCAAGAAAAGGCGCAGATATCCGCGCCCCTTCAATTCAGTTCACTTCTAGACGAAGCTTATTTTGCTGCGTTTACGCGATCAAGCACTGCGCCTTCGAGTGTCTCAAGATTTGCAGGCACTGTTGGGTACCACTTGATGTTGTCGATTGCTTCTTGCGGGAAGCTTGCTTGGTAACGTGCTTTAAGTGCATCGTCCACGCCAGCGTCGCCGCCTTGTGATGCGGTGAAGTTACCCGCAGCAGTTGTGATCATCGCAGCAATTTCTGGTTGCATCACGAAATTGATCCAAGCATATGCCGCTTCGTCAGCACGACCGCGTTTTGGCATTGCGAATGTATCAATCCAACCCAAAGCACCAGATGTTGGCGCTACGAATGTGATGTCAGCATTGTCAGCATTGAGTGACCAGCCGCCTGTATCCCAAGCCATGGCAGCTACAACTTCGCCCGAACGAAGGAGGTTTTTGATCTCGTCGCCACCACCCCAATAGGTTTTAACGTTCGACTTACAGTCGATCAACTTGGCTTCAACTTTGTCCAAGATGTCTTGGTAAGCTGCTTCGTCATTGTAGGCTGCGAATGGGTCTAGACCCATAGAGAAAGCAAAACCGATCAATGTTGGGCGCTTCAAACGGTACGATACTTTGCCAGCGACTGAAGGGTCGCAAAGGTCAGTATAGTCTTTGACTTGGCCAGCCATCGCAGTGTTGACCACCAAACCAGATGTGCCCCAAACGTGCGGTACGCCATAAACTTCACCGTCGATCATGGTATTGCCTTTTGTGGCTTCCAACATCGATGGGATGAATTGGCTTGCGTCAATTTTTGACAGATCAAGCGGCTTATAGATATCAAATTCTGCTTGCGCGCCAGCAATGCGGTCTTGGCTTGGTTGAGCAAGGTCGAAACCGCCGCCATTTGTTGCGCGCAGTTTTGCAACCATTTCTTCGTTGTTTGATTTTGTCACTTCCACAGTGTGGCCGGTTTCTTTTTCAAACAATTCTACAACATTTTCAGGTGCGTAGCCGCCCCATGTGAGTAGACGCAAGGTTTCCGCTTGTGCAGCCGACGTGCTTAGAACGCCAGCAGCGAGCAAGGCAATCCCTGATGATAGAATCTTGTTCATGATTTCACTCCACTTATGTAAGGCGTTCATCGCAAAGCGAAATTGCTGCGTGCGCCCTTCGTTATTTTCGTTGCGCCACTGTTTAGCGCGGGAAGAGCTCTAGTCTTCTTCCTTAGCAGTTTTGTGACAATTTGAAGATGTTCCTTCATGTCACCATCAGCTGTCAAGAAATTAACAAAAATAATCTGTACAGAACTTAGGGTTGTGTGAAAATTGTTTCAGAAATTTGAGTGGCTGGACAAAAAGGGCGCCATAACGGCGCCCTGGGATCGATCGAGTATGGGATGTGAAATGCGGCTAATTCAGGCGCTCACCAGTTTCGCCGTGGAAAAGGCTAACTGCGTCGTTGTCAAATGAGATGTTGAATTTGTCGCCAACATTGACGCGCTTGCGGGCGGCTTCGCGAATTGTGAAGCTGTGTTCGCCGATTTGAGCGGTGATATAGGTATCAGAACCGGTGCGCTCGATTGCTGTTGCTGAAACTGGGTGCGCTAGAACCCCGTTTTTTTCACCTACGACTTCTATTTCTTCTGGCCGAATGCCAAACAGCGCTTTTCCATTTAGGCCAAAATCTGCGCTCTTTAGCTGTGTCTGATCTTTGGCCAGTGATATGTTGCCATTCTCGGTCGCATTGGCGGGCAGAATATTCATTGGTGGTGAGCCCATAAAGCCGGCCACATATGTGTTTGCCGGACGGTAATAAACTTCATCTGGGGTGCCAATTTGTTGGATATAGCCGTCCTTCAAAATACAAATGCGGGTGGCCAGTGTCATGGCTTCAATTTGGTCATGCGTCACATAAACGATTGAGGCATTCACGCGTTGATGAAGGCTTTTGATCTCAGCGCGCATTTCGACACGCAGCTTTGCATCAAGGTTCGAAAGTGGCTCATCAAAAAGATAAAGTTGAGGGTCACGCACCAAGGCGCGGCCCATGGCGACGCGTTGACGTTGTCCACCAGAAAGGGCGCTTGGCTTGCGGTCGAGTAATTGATCGAGCTGCAATATTTCAGCAACGCGCTTGAGTTGCTTTTGCTGCTCTTGTTTGGCAGTTCCACGCACTTTCAGGCCAAAGGTGATGTTTTCCCCCACCGTCATGGTTGGGTAGAGCGCATAGGATTGGAAAACCATTGCGATGTCGCGCTCCCCAGGTGGGGTTTGCGTCATGTCTTTGCCGCCAATTTGGATGGTGCCTTCATTGATGGTTTCTAGACCAGCAATGCAATTGAGCAGTGTCGACTTGCCGCAACCAGATGGGCCCAACAGCACCAAAAACTCAGCTTCTTTCATGTCGATATTGATATCGTGCAATACCTCGACAGAGCCGTAGTTCTTTTTCAGGTTTTGAATGTCCAGGACCGTTTTCGCTTCGCTCACGATCTGCTCCTTCTTGGTGCGCTGGTTGACGTTCTCACGATCAGATCAACCGGTACGACTTTTTGTAATTGTTCGATTGGGGTGCCGCGGACAAGGTCCACTACCATTTTGGCGATTTGTGTGCCCGCGTCGCGGATAGGCGCGCGCGTAACCGTTAGGGCAACAGAAAAATTCTCGGTTTTTAAGGACGACAATCCATCGTCATGGGTGATGATGGATATGTCTTTGCCTATTTCAAGGCCCATTTCTCGGATGCGACGTTGGGCACCGACCGTGACCAGTGTCGAAGAACAAAGAAACGCGGTGGGGCGGTCGTCCAGATCAAGCAACGCCTGCGCGTGGCGGTAGCCATATTCTTCGGTCATGTGGTCATGATGGATGAGTTCTAGCGCAGGTTTGATGCCGAATTCTTTGTGGGCGCGGTTATAGCCGTCCAGGCGCTGTTTGGCGAACATCAGATCCGCAGCGCCATTTATCAGGCCAATGCGTGTGTGCCCCAGTTGCAGCAGGAGTTTGGTCGCATCGTAAAACGCGCCTTCATTGTCAATGTCGAAAAAGCCGTAAGGCAGGTCTGTTTCACAACGGCCGTGAACGATAAACGGAAAGTTGAGTTTTGACAGTACGGCAATGCGCTCATCGTGGGCTTTGGGCGCAGAAATGACAAACCCGTCCACTTTGCCAATCTCTGCAAAGCGTTGATATGTTTGCGGTGTGTCGGTGGCGGTCAAGACCACATCATTATCGTAAGTGGCCAGCTTTTTGGTCAAAGCTGCCAAAAAGTCAGCGAAGTGCGGATCAACCAACAAGTCGTCTTGATGGGGCAGCACAATGCCAATGGCATCGGCGCGCCCGGTGGCCAATCTGCGCGCGCTTGAATTTGGGCGATAATTTAGTTTTTTCGCCGCTTCTAGCACTTTTGCGCGCGTTTCTTGGTTCACGGTTGAATAGTTGTTCAACGCGCGGGACACCGTGGCTTGAGAAAGGCCAAGATGCTCAGCAAGTGATTTTAGATTTGCCACAACGTCCTCCTTCCTCCACGAATCCCATTTGGCAGCGAAATACGCAATCATTGAAAGCGCTTTCCAAGCCATTTCTTATTGCTCATTGGATGTTTTGGCAAGCCCTGACAATTGTCAATTCTCGTGAAATTTGTTTGCTATTAGAATAAATGCTTTAAATTCAGTTATTTAATTATCCTTTTCTGCTGGATTTGCGGATATTGTTCGCGGCGTTGCGAAAAATGATGCTTGACATATTCCGATTCATTTCGTTTTCTTGAAAGCGCTTTCAATAGTTGCGAACCGAATCCGATGGCTGGATTTGGTGAATGGAGTAAGGACGAGGATGAGCGAAGCATTGGCTGTCAAACAAATGGATACGGGCGCTAACGCAGGTGTTGCGGCGCAAGAAGATTGGTGGCGCGGTGCGGTGATCTATCAGATCTACCCACGTTCTTTCCAAGACAGCAATGGCGATGGCATTGGCGATTTGCGCGGTATTACACAGCGCCTAGATTACATTGCGGACCTGGGTGCCGATGCGATTTGGCTGTCGCCATTCTTTAAGAGCCCGATGAAAGACATGGGCTACGACGTATCAGATTATTGTGACGTTGATCCAAGCTTTGGCACGCTTGAAGATTTTGATGCGATGGTGGCACGTGCCCACGCGCTTGGTCTAAAGGTGATGATCGACCAAGTGTTGTCACACACTTCGGATCAACATGAGTGGTTCAATGAAAGCCGCCAAAGTCGCGATGGTGACAAATCTGATTGGTATGTTTGGGCAGATGCGAAGCCCGATGGTACACCGCCGACAAACTGGCAATCTGTTTTTGGTGGTCCGGCGTGGAGCTGGAACCCGAAGCGTCGCCAGTACTATTTGCACAATTTCTTACCAAGCCAGCCGGACCTGAACTTCCATTGTGAAGCCGTGCAAGATGCATTGCTGGAAACGGTTCGGTTTTGGCTTGAGCGCGGCGTTGATGGTTTCCGTCTCGATACAGTGAATTTTTACGTTCATGATCAAGAGCTGCGCGATAATCCACCTGTTACCAGCGGCGGGTCCAACGATGTGCCGGATCTCAACCCTTATGGGTTCCAAGAGCATATCTATGACAAAACGCGTCCTGAAAACATTGGGTTCTTGGAAAAGTTCCGTGCGTTGCTGGACGAGTATCCGGGCGCCTCTTCCGTAGGCGAAGTTGGAGACGGTGACCGTTCTTTGCGCACAATGGCGGAATATACTGCAGGCGAAGACCGCCTTCACATGTGCTATTCGTTCGACATGCTTGGACCGGATTTCTCCGCGGCCCATTTCAAGAAATGTATCACTAAATTTGAAGATGCTTCTGAAGAGTTCGCGCAGGGCAATAGCTGGCCGTGTTGGGCGTTTTCCAACCATGATGTGAACCGCCACATGACTCGCTGGGCTGATTTGGCAAACGACAAACAGCAGTTTGCAAAACTGGCTGGTGCATTGCTTTTGAGCCTGAAAGGGTCTGTATGTCTTTACCAAGGCGACGAACTTGGCTTCACGGAAGCGGATGTCGCATTTGAAGATTTGACCGACCCTTACGGCATTACCTTCTGGCCCGAGTTCAAAGGGCGCGATGGCTGTCGCACGCCATTTGCTTGGACCTCAAGTGAACAGCATGGCGGTTTCTCAACAGCTGAAAAGACTTGGCTGCCGGTTGCACCAGAGCACAAGGCTGCAGCTGTTGAAGTGCAAGCCGCTTCGGACACATCTATTCATGCGCAATTCAAACGCTTTTTAGCGTTCCGCAAGCAGCTGCCTGCTCTAATTTCGGGTGATCTGACATTCCTTGAATGGGGTGTTGAGGGCCTTGCTTATGTGCGTGGAGAAGGGGCGGATGCAGTGCTTTGCGTCATCAATCTCAGCAATGACGATGTGGCATTTGAATTGCCAGCAAACATGAGCGCCACTGCGCTTGAAAATCACGGATTTGAATTTGGCTTTGACGGCAAAACCGTCAGCCTTGGTGGCCATCAGGCCTTTTTCGCCGCTTTGGGTTAGCGGCATTTCGGTAGTCGGGAGGATTACACAATGAAGAAACTACTCACACTAGCAGCAAGCGCAATTGCGATTTCTGCGGCTTCAATTTTGCCAACATACGCGTTGGAAGAAGGCAAGCTAGTCATCTGGATCAATGGCGACAAAGGCTATAATGGCCTTGCTGAAGTTGGTGCAAAGTTCACTGAAGAACTTGGTGTTGAAGTTGTTGTTGAGCACCCAGAAGGTGTTACAGACAAATTCCAACAAGCTGCAGCTAACGGCCAAGGTCCGGATATCTTCATCTGGGCACACGATCGCTTTGGTGAATGGGCAGCTGGCGGCTTGATCACACCTGTTGATCCAAGTGACGAAGTTAAAGCAAACACATTTGACTTTGCTTGGGATGCGGTAACATCTGATGGCAAGATTTGGGGTTACCCAGTGGCTGTGGAAGCTGTTGGCCTTATCTACAACAAAGATTTGGTGCCAAACCCACCGAAAACTTTTGAAGAAATTGCTGATCTTAAGATTGACGGCATCGAACACCCAATCATGTGGGACTACAACAACACCTACTTCTCATTCCCTTTGCTGATGGCCGGTGGCGGTTACGCATTTGAGAAAAAAGATGGCGCATACGACGCAACAACAACTGGTGTTGCCAATGAAGGTGCTATTGCTGGCGCGTCAATGATCAAGTCATTGATTGATGGTGGCGTTATGCCAAAAGGCGTTGATTATGGCGTAATGGATGCTGCGATCAACAAGGGTGAAACAGCCATGGTGATCAATGGTCCTTGGGCTTGGTCAAACCTTAAAACTTCAGGCATCAACTTTGGCGTTGCGCCAATCCCTTCTGTTGACGGCAAACCTTCAAAAGCGTTCGTTGGCGTTTTGGCTGCAACCGTTAACGCTGCTAGCCCAAACAAAGATATCGCAAAAGAATTCATCGAGAGCTACATGCTAACTGATGATGGCTTGAAAACAGTGAATGACGATGTGCCATTGGGTGCTGTGACTTCGGTTTCATTTGCGAAACAAGTTGAAGCGGATGCGAACATTGCGGCGACTTTGGCAAATGCGCAAACTGGTATTCCTATGCCTTCGATCCCTGCAATGGGCAAGTTCTGGGCGGCAATGGAGCCTGCGCTACGTTCAATCACCAACGGTCAGTCTTCTGTAGAAGAAGCTTTGGCTGGTGCTGAAACACGTATCTTGGCAGAATAATCAAAATCGAGGCATCGCCAGTTTGGCGGTGCCTCACCAAAACTGCAAAGGCCAGCGCCATGTCTGTAATGACTGAAGATCGTGATCCGCAATCCAACTTGACGGAAAACTCGATGGTCCGCGATGTCTATGAAGCGGTGAAGCCGTTTTTTAGAATTGCCAGTCTAACAGCCATCGCCTTAGCCTTTTTATATGTTATTTGGGGCCTGTATCTGGCTGGCGAACCAATATTTGCCGTGGTGGCGTTTGCCATCGGCATTTCGATTGTCATTTTGTTTGGTTGGGCGCGGTTTTACACTTGGCGGTTCGTATTCCCAGGGGTTGCCGCAATTGCAGTGTTTATCGTTTTGCCTGTGCTTTACACATCTGGCATCGGCTTCACCAACTATAGCGCCTCCAACATTTTGCCGTTTGAACGGGTACAGCAAATCCACCTTGATAAGATGGTCAAGGCGCCGGATAGTGGTCGTCCATTTGCACTGACATCAGATTCTCGCCTTTTCTTCCCCGAAGATGATGGCCGACCGGCTTTGATTACAGTGCCGATTGAAAAGGCAACAGATGGGCGCTTGCTGGCAGCGCCGCACAAAGGGCAGGCACCGGACACGCTCAAGGTCAAAGCGGTTTTGCAGAACCGCGCAGCGTTGCAGCAATTGGTGGTTGAACTGCCCGATGGTGGCGAATTGACAATGGATGGTTTGCGCGAGTTTGCGTCATCTGCGCCATTCTATACCCTTGAAGAAGAGGGTGTTCTGCTTGGCGCTGATGGCACAAAACTGGTGCCAAATCACGACAAAGGGTTCTATCAAAATGATGCGGGCGAGCTGGTGACGCCGGGTTGGCCTGTGGGTGTTGGTTGGGCAAACTTCACCAAAGTATTGTTCGCGGATGGCATTCGCCAGCCAATGCTTGAAATTTTTATTTGGACATGCGCTTTTGCATTTCTATCGATGATCTTCACTTCTGGTGTTGGCACCATGCTTGCCGTCATTTTGGAGTGGGAGCATCTCGCACATAAAGGCATTTACAAGCTTTTCCTTATTCTGCCTTATGCCGTCCCTGCGTTTATTTCGATCCTTGTTTTTCGCGGATTGTTCAACCAAAATTTTGGTGAAATAAACCTCATCCTTGGCGGGTTGTTTGGGCTTGAACCTGATTGGTTCACTAACCCAACCCTGACCCGAACAATGCTGTTGCTGGTCAATACCTGGCTCGGTTTTCCCTATTGGATGTTGATATCTGCTGGGTTTTTGCAAAGCGTGCCACGCGATCATTTTAAAGCAGCGGCGCTTGAGAATTCCGGCCCGATCCGCAATTTCTTTGCCATCACCTTGCCGCAGATCATGCCGCCCATGGTGCCTTTGTTGATCGCCAATTTTGCGTTTAACTTCAACAATATCGTACTTGTCTTGTTGCTTACGCGGGGCGGGCCCGACATTCCGGGCACCATTATCCCAGCCGGTTCCACGGACTTGCTTGGCTCGTTCACTTTCCGGATTGCGTTCCAAAATTCAGGGCAGGATTTTGGTCTGGCAGGCGCCATATCGACGCTGATCTTTATCATCACCGGTATCATTGCCTATGTGAATTACCGCGCCATGCAAAAGCTGGCCGCTAAGAGGAGTGCGCGCTCATGATGGTTGAAAACAAACGCTCGCTATTTTGGCGCAAATTGGCCGCACACGCTTTTCTGATTTGCTTTATCGCGTTAATCTTGTTTCCATTTTTGATGGTGTTGTCGATTTCGTTTCGTGAGGGAAACTTTTCGACTGGCAGTATTTTCCCAGAACGTCCAACATTGGAGCACTGGGCGTTGGCGCTCGGATTTGAATTCACGCGCGCGGATGGCACGGTGGTGCAGCCACCTTATCCAGTTTTGTTGTGGCTTTGGAACTCGGTCAAAATCTCGATCATTGCATCGGTTGGCATTTTGGTTTTATCGACCACTTCGGCTTACGCTTTTGCGCGTATGCAGTTTAAAGGCCGCGTCGGTTTGCTCGATACGCTTTTGATTGTGCAGATGTTTCCCGCCGCGCTGACGGTGATTGCTGCTTACGCGATTTTTGATGCATTGGGGCGGGTTGTACCGTGGCTTGGCATCGATAGTCACCCCGCGCTGATTTTGTCCTATCTATCTGCGATTACGCTACATATTTGGACCATCAAGGGTTATTTTGACAGCGTTGATCCGGCGCTTGATAAGGCGGCGATGATTGATGGGGCAACGCCTTGGCAGGCATTTAGACATATTTTCCTGCCGCTCTCAGTGCCCATTTTGGCGGTCGTATTTGTGTTGTCATTCATCTTTTTGATCAACGAATATCCTGTGGCGTCCGTACTGTTGCGCAATACCGATCAAATGACTTTGGCGGTGGGTGCGCGGCAATACTTGTATGAACAGAAGTATTTATGGGGCGACTTTGCTGCTGCTGCAATTCTTTCCGGGTTGCCAATCACGGTCATCTTCTTGTTTGCGCAACGCTTCTTGCAATCAGATTTGGGCGACGGGGCGGTTAAAGGTTAGATTGCCGAAATGACAAGACCGGTGTAGGTGTTGATTGAAAACACCTAGTTTGGACCGCCTATGTCGTTTAACCGCCGAAGATTCTTATCAAAAAGCGCACAAGGTGCAGCTTTGCTGTCTGCTATTGGCCCGTTTACGGCATTTTCCGCCCAAGGGGCAAAAAGCAATTTCCCGCAGCCCATAGGCTACAAAGTCACCCGTTGGGGGCAAGACCCATTTGCTTTTGGTTCTTACTCATATTTGGCGAAGGGTGCGAAGAGCAAACAGCGAAAAGACCTTGCAAAACATGTAGATGAGCGCATCACCTTTTGCGGTGAAGCGACCGATCGAGATGCGCCAGCAACGGTGCATGGCGCGCTAAATTCGGGCGTTCGGGCGGCTGAAGAAGTGATGGAAAGCGATGCTGAGCATGTGGCGATTATTGGCGCCGGGATTTCCGGGTTAACGGCGGCGCGGATGCTGGCGGATGACGGTTACAAAGTCACTGTTTTTGAAGCGCGTGACCGGGTTGGTGGCCGCTTGTGGACCGATCAAGCCCTTGGAATTCCTTTGGATTTGGGCGCGAGCTGGATCCATGGGCTAAAGGGAAATCCGCTAACAGAAATCGCGGACGATATCGGCGCAAAGCTATTGCGGACAGACTATGAGAATTATGTCAGTCGAAACGCACGTGGCGTCATCTTAAATGATGATGATTTCCCTGATTGGTTTGACGAAGTCTCTGAAATTGAACATGAATTTGGCGCGGACGTTGACCAGTTGTCGCGAAAAGCGGCAGATGAGGGCGAGGATTTGCGCGGCGGCGATGCAATTTTTGCCAATGGATACAGCCAGATAGCCGATGCCATGCTCGGTGGATATGACATTGCGTTAGAGCATGTTGTGAACCGGATCGCCTATGGCAAATCGGGTGTGGAAATTGGTATTTCCGGCAAGGATAGTCGACGGTTTGACGTGGCGATCATCAGTGTGCCGTTGGGTGTATTGAAAGCGGGAATAATCGATTTTCAGCCTTCGCTGCCAAAGAAAAAGCTGCGTGCGATCAACGATTTAGGGATGGGTTTGCTCAACAAAGTCTATTTGAAATTTGATGAGGTTTTCTGGGACAAGGAGCCAGATATGCTTGGGCTCGTGGGTGAAAAACGCGGGCATTTCACCGAGTGGCTGAACATCTACAAATATACCGGCGAGCCAATTTTGTTGGCGTTTAATGCGGGCAGCGTTGCGGCTGAGATAGAGAAATTGAGCGACGAAGAAACAGTTGCTGCGGCCATGGACATGCTTTCGCAAATCTATGGCAAAAACGGCTTCTAAAGTCGCTCAAATGTTTCAGAATGTGCCTGCACGTTCTGGAAGTTTCCTACGACATTCTGGCTTTAGGCTGAGCGCAATAAATGGATGCCCGCCCATGCAAACCAAAGAATAAACCCAAGGCCGAACACCGCGCCTGTGACAGGGGCTAGCATTGGGAAGAGGGTGCTTAGACCCGCAAGTCCAATGATAATCCCGATAAAATTCAGCGGCTTAGACAATGCACTGGCGCGCAGTGCGCCCCAACTTAAAATCAACACCCACAGGCCGCCGGCCAGCTCGTTGCCGCCACCAAGACCAGATTCGACGGCTGACATGGCGCGCAAAAATGTCCCGGCAGATTCTGGATCTGTCCCAAAAAGGGAGGCGGTGGTGCCCAATGCGATGTTTGAAACCATGCCGCTGGCCAAAATCAACCCTGCCCAAATCAGGGCAAAAGATGTGGCCACTTGTGAAAATGCCGGAGCATTTTGTTTGACCTGATCGTGCAGCGCGAGTGCCAAGATGACCAACACGATGGCGTTTAAAATCCAGATCACCAAATTCCAGATATACATGACCAATTGGTTCTCGGTCAGGAATTTGGCGTGGGCGACCATGTCTTGACCATCTAATTGATATCCGGCCGGTTCCAACACGCCCAAGAGCAAGGCAAAGCCAAAAATGTATGTTCCTGCGGCAATCAAACCGGCAGCACCGCCAACTTTTCTTAATTCCTTCATTTCATCAACTCCAATTGATTTTGAAGCGTGGCCTAAAATTTGAGCCGCGATCTGTAAATGACCGCACCATTCATTATATTGACCCCAAGTAACAACGCAGGTTGTGGGCGCAAAAAGAAGGGGAGCAACGTGGGGGCGTTTACGGTTTCGGCAGGCTATGCCAGGGGCATTTTGGACTATGCGGTGCATCGTGGCGCAGACAAAGAAGTGTTGCTTAAGGCAGCGCAGATTGATGCGATGCAGTTTGATAACCCCGACAACCGAATTGATATGGCCAATTATCAATTGCTGATCGGGGCAGCAAAGCTGGCGTGCAACGCGCCTGCCTTCGCGCTTGAGTTTTGCAATGACACAAGGTTCGAGGAACTTAGCGTTGTTGGGCTAATCTGCCAATCGGCGCCCAATATGGGGGCGGTTTTGCAGCAATTGTCGCGCTATGCAAAGCTAGTGGCCGAAGTTGATCTTGGTTTGGGCGACGAGCGGTTCAGTATTTCCCCCGAGCCGGATGGATTGTGGATTGTCGACAATCGCACCGGGCCAGATAATTTTGATGAACTCACCGAGATGACTTTTGCCAGCTTTATCTGTGAGTTTCGTCGCCATTTTGGCGAAACGCCCTTTGCGCTGAAACTTCAGGTGACCCATGCCGCGCCACCCTATATGGCGGAATATGATCGGATTTTGCAGGTGCCCGTAACGTTTGGCGCAGCGCGAAATGCCATGCAAATCGATCCCAATTGGTTACAGGTAGAAGTGACCCCGGCCAATCAGTATTTGTTTGGGGTTTTGACCGAGCGAGGTGAAGCGCTGCTGAAAGAATTGGACGACAGCACCAAACTGACAGCAAAGATTGAACAGATGATTTTGCCGCATTTGCACACAGGCGATATCAGCATGGATCAGATTGCCGAACAGTTGGGGCAAAGCCGCCAAACGCTCTATCGGAAACTTAAAGCCGAAGGCGAAAATTTTGAAAACTTGCTCGACGAGTTGCGCCACAAAATGGCGCTGCATTATCTAAGCGGCAAAAAGGTTTCAGTGAACGAAACCGCTTATCTTGTTGGCTTTTCCGATCCAAGCTCCTTCTCCCGCGCATTCAAACGCTGGACCGGGACGACGCCGGGTGAGGCTAGGGGGGGAGGGGGGTGCGGAAGTTTGAGGATTTAAATTGAGCTTTAGAACAGCCCTCTTCGTTGTTTTTGTGTTATTGGCCAATTTGTGATTGTTTGTGCTCTGGCTGTATGCGTAACCGTCCTACCACATGTATCTAAGAGCGTTATCGTTTGAAAATTTTGAGCGAATAATCCCCGTTATTCCGAATAGTGCTAACTTGTCATTGTTATAAATGTATCACTAACTGTTGAGCGGAAGTTCATTGACAATTAATAGCTGCCTATCATATTGATAGGTGCATGGAAAATGATGCACCAAAACGCGAAGCTAGGTTTCAGGGTAAACCAGACATTGCAAAAATGGCCGAAGAAATTCGTCGTCTGGCGTCGAATTCGGAAAACGTGTTTTGGACCAAGCATGCAAGGGAAAGGATGATCGAACGGGGTATTCCCGTGATGACGGCCCACAAAGTTCTTAGGGAGGGACAGGTCTATGGTGAAATTATGCCAGGTCAGAACGAAAATGAATGGAAAGCTAAAATGGTTCGCAACGCCAAAGGCAACAGAGATGTTGGCGTGGTGTGCGTCGTGAAACGGGAGGACAGACTCGTTGTACTCACTGTTGAATGGGAAGACCTCAAATGAACAAGCAACAATTCTATCACAATGGAACCGGCAAGAGTGCTGAGACATACCATTATAAAGAGTGCGGCTTGGAGAACATATATCTTAGCAACGGCTTCATCTTTGACGAGTTTGAAGGTGAGCAAGTCGTTGCGGTTAAAGACATAGATGCGCTGCATGAAGCAATTGGTTTACATATCGTTTTAGAACGCAAAGTGCCAAGTGGTAAAGAATTGCGTTTTTTGCGAGCTGAATTGGATATGACGCAAGCTGAATTGGCGACGATGTTAAATGTCTCGAGTCAAAGTGTCGCAAGATGGGAAAAAGAAGAGTGCGAGGTCAATGGCGGTGCCGTGCTTGCACTGAAGCTGTTGTTTGCGCTTAAGGCTCTGCCGGAAGACGTGAAAGACAAACTCGTCGCTGGATTGGTTGATCGACTTGATGCGCTTTCCAAAGCTGATGAAAGCGATCAAGAAGCTTTTGTACTTACATATAGTAATGACAATTGGTTCGATCAGTTGATTGCTGCTTGACTAGGAGCTAAATATAAATCAATGGCCACCTTAGACGTGGCCATTTTTTGCACATTTTCCAGCAAAATCTCTATCTCATTTGTTCAATTTCTGCCGCAATATCTTGGTGGAATTGCTTGTTGATGGTGCGGAATCCGAGCACTAAATCGGCTCGCTACCTAAAGCCCGATCTTTTTGGCGATCTCGACGCGGTTGCGGCCCTTCTTCTTGGCTTGATATAGGGCGTCGTCGGCTTGTTTAAGTATATCGTCGGCGCTAATGCCTTGCACATGGGTGGCAATGCCGGCGCTTAGGGTGACGGAATATTCTAAGTTTTCTGCTTCGAAGGTGATGTTGGCGAAAGCGCTGCGGATTTTATCCATAACATTGTGCGCAGATGCCACCGGTGTGTCGAGCAAGATTACTGCAAATTCCTCGCCGCCATAGCGTGAAATAATGTCTGTGCGGCGCAGCGCGCCGCGCAAGCTGTGTGCCAGGGTTTGGATAACCTCATCGCCGGCTTGGTGCCCATAGGTGTCGTTGACGGATTTAAAATGATCCAAATCGATCATGATAATGCTGAGCGGCGTTTTGGTGCGGTCTGCGCGCGCCAGTTCAAGGTTCAAATGGTCTTTGAAACGCGCGTGATTGAGCAAGCCTGTCAGGCTGTCTTTTTCCATCACTTGACGCAACGCACGTGCGCGGTCAGCGCGGATTTCAATCAATTCAGCGAGTTTATCGAGTTCGACGGGTTTTGAGATAAAGTCGTCGCCGCCAATTCGGCGGGCATGTCTTTGTCGTTCCTCATCACGTTCGGCAGACAAGAACACAATTGGCAATGATAGGTTGCGGCGATATTGGCGGATGATTTTGGCCAGTTCCACGCCAGAGATGCCGGGCATGTGTAAATCCATCAACACCAGATCTGGCTTGAATTGATTGATGGTGCGCAATGCGGTGGCGGGTTTGTTGACTGTTTCAACGATCATGCCTGCGCACTGCAAGGACAAGGCATAAGCCTGTGATAGCATTTCATCATCATCGATGATCAAAATGCGATAGGCGTCGTGGTCCATATTGTCGAAATCGGTAAGCCAGCCGCCCAAATCAACGGCACCAAGAGCTGAGCACAATATGGCGTGAACGCCGGCGCGCGCAGCGGTTAGGCGGAAGTCAAACTGGTCGTTGTCTGAGACAAGGATAACCTTGTGCTGGTCAGCAAGTGATCGGCATAAATCTAGATTGGGATCGGCATCATGTTCGACAATTGCGGCGATACAGTTTTGGGGGGCAGGTCCGTGATCATCGGTGATGGCTTGATAGCCGAGCCCCATGACGTTCTTTTGCCACTCGTCGCCTTTTTCGATCACATAAATGCATTTTGCGGGAATTGCATCGGTCAGGTCGCGCGCGGTTGCTTGATTGCCTTGAAAAGCAAACGAGGTGTTTGGTTTGTTGCCAGATGTCATATTATTCCCTCACCACAAGTCCCCGCGAAGCGCAGTCTATTATGATTTGTTCATTGCCGCTTGCCGGATATGATCCGCCAGCGCCGTCGTTTTTGCGCGAATTTGTGTTTCTTCCTCGCAATTATCGATGCTATGCTCCAAGTCGAGCGCAGGCTGAGTGAGCTGTCCAAGGCCAAAAACACCCGAGCCGCCCGCCAGTCTGTGGGCGAGATGCCTTAGTTCGACCAGGACATGTGGTTGACCTTGCTCAAAATTGTCGAGCAGCATTTCCATTTGATCCGCATCTTTAAGGGCGCGTGCCGCATATTGGCGCTGCAGGATCGCTTGTTGTTCTTGGAATTGCTTCAGTGACGCTGCGCTCATGCTTCTTCCTCGACATATTGCAGGCCAATGTCATTTCCGGTCTGCCAACGTTTTTCCACCCAACGGCGACGACCGTCGCCAACAATTTCAAGTTGAAAGCGAACTGGTGGGGCAAAATAGCCGTCCACTTGAATGCGAACGCCAGATTGCGAAATGTTACGTACCAAACAGTCAATAGTGCTGTGTAAGCCGTTTACAGTGATTTTGCCGCGTTTGAGCACGCGAAAACGTTGTTCGACGCGGCGTTGTGAGCCGCGCCTGTCTTCGCCCTGATGGTCTTGAGCGCCATCACCCCGCCGATCGTTTTCAGGGCGGTGTGTTTCGGGCTGACGGGCACCTGCATTGGGCATGTCATCGATTTGTTGGGGCGTTGCTTCATCTTGCTGCGCGGCGTCCAAAGCGTGCGAAATTGTTTCTTCAACTGTGCCGCCGTGCAGCATAAAGTGGGCGCGGCCAAATGCTGGCGCGAGGCTGGTCACAATGCCGTTCACGTCAATATTTGCTGTGCCAGCAATGCGCAGCTCACGTTCTATTTCTTTGAGCAGCATATCATCGCAGACATGTTCAATCACGCAGACGAGTTTATGCGCGTCTAGGTGACCGAGATAGCCGCCGTGCAGATTTGCATTGGAGATTCGACTTGCAAAGTCACGGAAAATCTTCTCGCCAATTTTATGGCCAAACTCTATGCGATATTCATCGAGCTGACGCATAGTTATGGCCAAAAGTGAGAAGCCTTCACCATTGTGGTTGGCAGCAAGTTCATGCAAGCGCGCGGTAACAAAGCTGGCTGATGCAAGCCCGGTTAGGCTGTCAACGCGTTGCTGCGCGCGCAGGCGTTCGGTTTCGCTATGCGCAGCAATTTCTTCGCGCTGGCTGGTAATTGCTGTCTTGATTGCCCAAACAAGTTCTTCGGCATGTAAGTTTCTTTTCGGCACATAATCGGCGAAGCCCATGCGGAAGGCCTTGGCCGCTGTCCTCTCGCTTCCTGCACCGGTCAGCATCACGATTGGCGGCGGGTTTTCAAACTTGTTGCGAATGGCATGGCCCAGTGAAAGGCCGGTTTCACCCTGCAGTTCATAGTCAAGCACGATGCACTCAACATCGGTTTCATCCAGACGCTTGAACAGCTGACTACCATTGCTGGCCGTTACAGCATTCATGCCTGCATGCTGACGCAGCAAACTTGAGATGTGCTCGGCGAAGATGGGATCATCGTCGACAATAGCGACGCGGGTGCCGTCTGTATTTGTCATTTTCAACCTGCCTCAAAAAATTGGAACACAAGAATAGCGTGGTCATTTAAAGCAATAGTTCATTGAGCGGTGAAAACTGCGCATATAGTAACAAAAGTATGAAAGTGTGAGCGTTTGGCAGGCCCGTATTTGGGCGGGAATCAAGAAACGACCACGCGAGTTGGCGCGGTCGTTGATCATCTTTTTTACTGTGCGGATTGCTCTAACTTGTCCGTTCAATTTCTGCCGCAATATCTTGGTGGAATTGCTTGTTGATGGTGCGGCCAATATAGGCGAACAGAATGCCGCCAAGACCGACAAACCCCAAGATCAAACCAAAGAGCCATCCGATAAATGGGATCAGCCCTAGAATGAACGCGAGGATAATGCCTGCAACCATCGCTATGGCGCGTTTGGCCAATGTGTCGCCTTCAAAGCCGAATGCTTCCATCACACGTGCTGCCAAGAACCAGGCACCAGCGATATAGCCCAAAAGAACCGAAACGATTAGCACCACGATGGCTACCGGGATCAGTGGAATACCGATGAGGGTGACACCTAAAACTGGGATCAACCCGATAAACATCGCAACACCTAGTATGCCAAAGAACAAGGATTTGAATGGTTTGGCGATTGCCACCTCATAAGCAATTTGGCTGCGTTTTGGGAATAGGGCGAGCCAAATGATGCCGATGATGGGTAAGATCAAAAGCAACAACATTGCAGAGACCCACGCAATAATGAGCCCTTGCGTGGTTTGCTTTGCCACATCGCCAGCACTCATCACCATGTCGGGCTGCGAGATTTTTTCAATCGTTACGCGGTCCGCAGAAGCGACCGAAGTGGGCACTTTCACATCGTCTCGGGTGGATCGAATGATTAATTGACCATCGACTTTTGCGCCTTCGCCAAAGTTGATCGCATCACCTGAGAAGTTTACATCGCCCTTTACATTGGCGTTCAGATCGAACGACGCTGCGCCGATGAGAACGGAACCTAAGACAGGTGCGTTGATAGTGACATCGGCACCAGCGGCGCGCACGTTACCGCCCACCTCACCATCTATCCTGACGCTTGAGCCAGATGAAGTTACATCTTTGCCCGTTACGCCATTGATCCGAACCATGTTGCCGAATGCGTAGGTGTTGCCTGCAACGGTAGCGTCAACAATCACCTCAAAGCCTGCGGTGTGCACGTCGCCGTTTATGGTGCCGGTTATGGTTGGCTTGTAACCCGTGGCAAACACGTCATTTGCAATATTGCCAGCTACTTCTGGCCGTTCAGCGCCGACATATACATCGCCACCATAGTTAAATCGTTCTTCTTTGTTTTCTTGGGCAGCGACTGGTGCAACTAAAAGTGCCAATACTGCCAGTACTAAGGAGATAAAACGCATGATCGTCTTCCCTTTTTTGAAGAATTTGCAAAGTAAAGACTAATGATGGTGCTTAGAAGCGCCTTGATCAAGGTCAGTTTTGACAAAACAGCGAACTAAGACATACGTAGTTGGTTGGACCATTTTTGTTGCAATTGCGTGCAAAAGCGGAAATGGTCGTCTAGCCGCGGTCCGGTTCTTGGCTCGCAATCTCCACCCGCAATGTCCAAAGATGATTTGCCAATGCTATTGAAATTCTTATCGGTGAAGGAAGTGCCCACGCTGTTTTGGAGTGCTCCGAAAGCACTTACATTTAAGCCACCGCTGACCTCTTTCATCTTTCTTGTGGTGGGGCTGTTCATTTTTGGTGTCGGCGAAGCGCTGATTGTTGCAGCAGCGGTTGGGGTGAGCCCGTGGACGGTATTGGCGCAGGGCGTGGCGCAGAGCACAGGCTGGGAACTTGGGTTTACAACCTTTGTGGTTAGTATGGCGGTGCTTGTTTGTTGGATTCCCTTGCGGCAAAGTCCGGGCATTGGCACCATCTTAAATGCGGTGATCATTGCGCTGGTGTTCAGCTTTTTGCTGCCCTACCTGCCTACTTTTGACAGTGTGTTGCTCAGGGTTATTGAAGCCATCGTTGGCATATTAATCACAGGATTTGGCGGTGCGCTTTATTTGATTGCCAATTTGGGACCCGGACCACGTGATGGTTTGATGACAGGGCTACAAGGGGTCACAAATCTGCCTATTGCTTGGGTGCGTAGCGGCATTGAATTGTCGGTGATTGCGATTGGTTGGTTGCTCGGGGGCAATGTTGGGTTTGGAACAGTGATGTTCGCATTTGGCATTGGGCCAGCGATTGCCATGAGCATGTATTTTCTGGTGGTCTTGTTTGGAGCATCTGAAGAAAAAACTGGGGCATAGCGCCCCAGTTCAGTTCTTGCTTAGCCTCGCATCATCCGACCTTCGCCAATGCTCGCAAGCGGCGCCGCGCTTGCCGCAGTGGCTTGGCGGACTTGATCGGCAAACTTAGAAAAATCGCGCGCATGTTCAAAATCCGCATCGATTTTTGTTCGGGCATTCGGAACTGATGACAGTAATAGTTTTGAATAGTCATGCTGTGGGGCGCGCACAATTTGGTCGGACGGACCAAATTCAACAATGCGGCCGCCAAACATCACGGCAGTGTTTTCTGTCAGATAGTGCGCGGTCGCTAGATCGTGGGTGATGTACAGAAACGTAATGCCGCGTTCTTCCTTCAGGCGTTTCATCAGATTGAGGATTGAGCGACGGATTGAAACGTCGAGCATGGATGTGGGTTCATCGGCGATGATCAATTCAGCGCCCACAGCAAGGGCGCGGGCGAGGTTGATGCGCTGGCGTTGGCCACCTGAAAGCTCGTGTGGGAATTTATCCAATGTCGCAGCGGGGTCCAATTCCACGTCCGCTAGGGTGCGGAACAATGCGTCCTCGAGGGTCTGTCCCTCTGGCACTCGTTTGTGCAGTTTCAGTGGGCGCTCTAGATGGTGGCGCACAGTGTGCGTTGGGTTGAGCGAAGCAAAGGGATCTTGGAAAACCATTTGCACTTTGCGGGCATTTTCGCGCTTTTCCTGTGAGGAATGAGCTGTAGCAATTGGCTTGCCTTCGACGCGAATTTCGCCGCTATCAATTTGGAACATGCCAGCGACAGCGCGGCCGCAGGTAGACTTACCTGAACCGCTTTCGCCCACCAAGGCAAGTGCTTCGCCTTTTTGCAACGAAAAGGAAATATCGCGCAATGCGTGGATGTGTTTGGCCGCACCGAACATGGTTTTGAGGGTGTAGGTCTTGTGCACCTGATCAAGGGTAAGGAAGGCTGGGGTACTCATTTATGCCACTCCTTTTGCATCGTCAAAACTGGGCATCGCGTCCCACAATTTCTTGGTATAATCGTGCTGCGGGTTAGTAACGATTTCTTGGGTTTCATTCACCTCAACGATCTCACCCTCAAGCATGATGGCAATGCGGTCGGCAAACTGTGCCATTAATGCAAGGTCATGGGTGATGAACAGGATTGAGAAACCAAATTTTTGTTGAAGCCCAGCGATTTCTTGCAAGATTTCGCGTTGCACGACCACATCAAGGGCTGTTGTTGGCTCATCCATGATGATGAGTTGAGGTTCTAAAATCAGCGCGTTGGCCAGCACGACGCGTTGGCGCATGCCGCCAGATAACTGGTGCGGATAATCATCGAGGCGAATGGGATCTATGCCCACCAAGCGCATCAATTCTTCGGCGCGAGCCCGCGCTTCGGCGGTCGATTTGCCGGTATGACGATGATAAACGTCACGGAATTGCTCGAAGATTGTCAACACAGGATTGAGTGCGTTCATGGCGCTTTGAAACACCAAAGAGACCTTGCTCCATCGCCATTGGTTTAGCGTTTCATCGTCAAATGCCAGGACATCTTCACCGTCCACGGTGATTGAGCCGCCAGAGATGAAAGCAGGCGGTCGGTGCAGGCGCATCAACGCATAGGCAATAGTGGATTTGCCACACCCGCTTTCTCCTGCAAGGCCAAGTACCTCGCCCTTGTTAATGTGCAGATCAACCGTTTTTACGGCGCGGAATGGACCATCTAAAGTCATATAGTCGACCTCAAGCCCTTTGACATCTAGGAACCGATCTTCACTCACGATGCAGCTCCTTTCGCAGACTTGTAGCTTTGGTCAAATTTCTTTTGCGCTTTGACTGCCTTGTTGATCGCGCCAAGTGTGCGCAGGCGTGGATTTGAAACTTCGTCGATGCCGAAGTTGAGCAGAGATAGGCCAATGCCGATGACCACGATTGCCATGCATGGGGCGAAGACTTCCCACCATGCGCCAACAGTGATGGCAGACGATGTTTGTGCGTTATAGAGCATAGTGCCCCAAGACACAGCCAATGGATCGCCAAGACCGAGGAACTCTAGTGTTGCTTCGGTGATGATGGTGTAGACCACTGAGCCGATGAAATTGAAGCCGATGATCGACAACAGGTTTGGCATCAACTCAACGCAGATGATGCGCCAACTTGGTTCGCCAATTTGTTCTGAAGCTTCAATAAAATCACGTTTTCGCAGTGTTAGTGTTTGCGCTCGGGTGACCCTAGCACCCCAAGCCCAACTGGTGAGCCCAATAATCAGTGCGATCATAAACGGGTCGGATTGCCCAATGAAGGCGGCAAGCACCAACAGCAAGGGGAGTTGAGGGATGACCAAGGCGATGTTGGTGATGAAGTTCAGCGTTTCATCGATCCAGCCACCGAAATAGCCAGCCGTGACGCCGATCAAGGTGCCGATAACGGTCACGATAAGCCCTGCGGCAAAACCAACAATCAGTGAGGTGCGCGTACCCCAAACAAATTGGGTGTAGACATCGCGGCCCATGCGGGTCGAGCCCATCACATGTTCCATCGTTGGTTCTTGGTGAGGGCGGGTTACGCGTTTCAGCGGATCGTGGCTTGTGATCAACGGTGCAGCAAGTGCAATGCCGATATAGGCCAAGACGATCAACATACCTGCGGCTGCTTTTTTGTTGCGTAAGATAATTGAAAAGAACTTGAGCATTTTGTTACGCCTTCCGCAGCCGTGGATCGAGGAAGATATAGATGAAATCAATCAGCAGATTTGCGGTCAGCATTGCTAGCGTCATGATGATCAATTGGCCCTGAATGAGCGGGTAGTCGCGTGCAATAATGCCTTGGAACAAGATGTTGCCCAGACCTGGATAATTGAACACGATTTCGGTGATAAGTGAGCCACCCATCACCGAGCCAAGACTAAGTGCAAAGGCAGTCATTGAAGGCAGCAGTGCGTTGCGTGCTGCATAGTTGTAGCGCACGCGGGCGTCTGTCAGACCTTTGGCATGTCCCATAACCACATGTTCTTCGCCCAATTGCCCAATCATATTGTTGCGCATGGTGATCAGATAGCCACCGATCGACACAAAGGCCAATGTGGTGACAGGCATTAGGGCGTGATAGAGCACCGACGAGATGTATTCCCAGTTCCAGCCGGGATCGAGCGAGGGTTTGTAGGCATAGCTTGTGGGCAGCCACTCAAGCCCAACGCCGAAAATGAAAAGGGTGGTGATGGCGATGACCAAAGCTGGAATTGATTGAATAGCTAAAGCGGACGGTGAAACAATGCTGTCGAACGCGCCGCCACGTTTCCAAGCGGCGTAAACGCCGAGCATTGAGCCAATGCAAAAGGCCAAGACAACCGACGTGCCTGCAAGGAACAGCGTCCAAGGTAGGGCGCGCATTAGCACGTCAAGAACGGATTGCGGGTACTTTTTGATGGAGACACCAAAGTCCCATGAAAAGACAGATTTGAGATACAAAAAGTACTCTTCATGAAGCGGACGATCGACAAATCCGAAAGTTGCGGCCAGAGCCTTTTTTGCTTCCGGGGGCATTGAGTTGCCCGCATTGGCGAACATGATATCGATGGGGTTGCCCGGCATAAGCCGTGGGAGCAAAAAGTTTATGGATGCTGCGACCAAAAAGGCAACGATGTAGAATAGAATTCGTCTGAGAATGAAGGACATATTTGTACCCGCTAACTGGTTGATGGGCGGCGAAGAAGCGGGCCGCCCATCAGTTTCATGCTTTCAAAAGGGAGGGGTTAGCCTTTCGGCCGGATTGAAAGCAGGTGAAGGATACGCTCTGGGTTACCATCATGAACGGTTGGCACCGCCTGATCGTTGTCCGCAGAGAAGAAGCCTTCAAAGCGAGCTGTGTTGTACTGGTACCAGTAAGGGTTATTGAACACAGCAATGTGTGGCATGTCTTTTGACAAGATCATTTGAACTTTGTTCATGATCTCGCGCTGTTCACCGTCATCAGATGTTTTGAAGAAGCTATCAAGCAAACCATCAAGCTCTTCATTTGTATAGCCTGTCACAGAGAAGCGGCTGGCCATTGCTTTTGAAGAGTGGAACGTGTTGAACGCCATATGTGGGGTCACACCAACAACGAGGGCGTTGATTGCGCCTTGGTAGCTGCCATCAAGCAATTGCTGCGTCCATGCTGCAGCTTCAGGTGTGGCAACAGATGCATTCACGCCAGCTTCTTGCAGTCCTTCAACGGCAAGTTGAACAGTGTTAACCCAGTCGGTCCAACCGTTTGGCACGATCAAATCGAATGCAATTGGCTTGCCTGAAGGTGTTTCCAAGAACCCATCGCCATCCGTGTCTTTATAGCCAGCTTCAGCCAACAATTCAGCAGCACCTGAGACGTTATACTCAGTGTATTGACCATATTGGGCGTCAGCTTCTGGGTTGTTCCAAGCGTGGTAGCCGCGGCCCAAGCCAGATGGGTATTGGTTGATGGTTGGGTAGCCGTAACCTGCAATATCAACCATTGCCTGACGGTCCATGGACATTGAGAACGCGCGACGGAAGTTTACGTCATTAAAGGCTTCTTTGTTGCCTTCTTCAGATGCGTTCATGTTGAGGTTGAAAATAACCAGTGAGCCGCCTGGGAACCAATATTTGTGGTTCTCGGGGTCTTTGGAAACGTATGTTTTTTCAATGTCTGGCAAGAATGAGCCGAACCAGTCCAACTCGCCTTTTGCAGCAGCGGTTAGGGCTTGGTCATTGTTTGAAATTTGTGGGAAGCGAATGCAATCCACTTTCAAATCATCGGCCTGGAAATAGTTCGGGTTGCGGCACTGCACATATTCTTGTGGGGTGAAGCGACGGATTTCCGTAAGTGGACCAGAACCAACAGGGTTTGCGTTTGCAAAGCTTACTGGGTCTTCAACTGATGACCAGATGTGCTCAGGCACCGTATGTAGACGTGCAACATCAAAGATAAGACCAGTGCTGGCTTCTTTGTAGTTCACTTTGACGTGGCTATCGTCCACCAACTCAACGCTGTCGAGCTTTTCCCAAATTGCACGAATGTCGAGCGCTGGGTTTTCCTTGATCAAGTTGAATGTGAAATAAACATCGTTCGCGTCAAGTGTTTCGCCGTCTGACCATTTAACGCCATCGCGGATTTTGAATGTCACAGACATAAGGTCGTCTGAATATTCAAAGCTTTCCGCCAAACGATACTCAGCTTTACCACCTTGCATGCGGTTAAACACCACTAGCTGCTCGTACATGAAGTCGCGCACGGAGCGCTGGTCAGCGGTTTGGTTGAACGGGTTGAAGATTTCTGCAAATGCCGTTGTTTGGTGTGGCACTGCGGTCAAAATTGCCTCAGCTTGGGCTCCAGCCGTTGTCAGCATTAGTGCAGACGCAATGGCGGGCAAGATCATGCTTTTGCGCATGGGTTTCCTCCTAAGAATTTTCCTTCCAATCCGCAAACCTCAAATCAGGAAGTTGCGAACTCCTCACTTCCGGCAGTGCCAAAAATTGAAACTTGACCTGGCTCTTAATACCGGAAATCTTATAGGAAACCAATTTAATACCTAGAGTCACTTCAAGGCTTCTGCAAAATGTGCGGAAAAATCGTCAATTTCGATTTTGTTGCAACTCGAGAGCGGCTTTGAGCGAGAAGATGACCAGGATACGAATTGGTATATAGAGCGTGCGTTTTGTTACGTTCTCAGGGAGTGAGAAGCGTGAAGATATTTGGTTCAGATTTTGTGTCGCCGAAAGGGCTTCATGCCCGGCTTTTGCTGGCTTTCGTCAGTATTTCGCTGATTCCGTTGCTCATTGTCAGTGCCACGTTCTTTTATGTGCTTATTCGCAATGTGGAGGGGGAGAATTTTGCAAAGCTAGAGTTTGTGAATGAAGCAAAACGCAGCGAAATTCGCCAATATATGCAATTTGCCACTCGACAGGCTGATAGCCTGAGCCAAACGAATATTGTGCGGTA
Source organism: Maritalea porphyrae (assembly GCF_030159895.1). Lineage (GTDB taxonomy): Bacteria > Pseudomonadota > Alphaproteobacteria > Rhizobiales > Devosiaceae > Maritalea > Maritalea porphyrae. The sequence goes on along the minus strand of NZ_BSNI01000001.1, from coordinate 107,203 downwards.
TTCAATTGGCGAATTTTACGGTTTTAGCTACGGATTTCGTGAAATCTCGACCGAACCAGAAGAAGCTGCTCGGATATTGCGGGGAGCATTTGGAATCGGTGTCGGCGCAAAAAGCGCGGATCGCGATGAGTTAATCAGTAAAGCGCTGATCTACGATAATATGCATAGCCAGTTTCATGAAGAATATGAGGCGTTTTTGGCGTCGTCGGAATATGACAATCTCTATCTAATCAATAATACAGGCCGAGTTGTCTATTCAGTTCTAAAAGACAACTACTTGGCGACAAGTATGGAAGGTACGATTGCCAATTCGCCTTTAGCGCGTGTTGCCCAGCAAACGTTGGCGCGTGATGACGAGGAGGGCATCGTATTTGGTGACTTCGAATTCGACCCTGTGACGGGAGTTTACGTTGCTTATGTCGGGGTGAAAATTCGCTTCTATTCGCGGCCTAGTGGCGCCATTGTGTTTCGTCTTCAGACAGACGGTGTTGAACGTATTGTGCAGTCTGAGACGCGCGAGGCGGGGCAAATATTTTTGCTTTCTTCACGCCAACAGATCCTAAGCCAACCACATGGCGGGATCTACAGCATTGGTGAACGACCTGCGATTGGTCGAGCTTCGTTGCCTTTAGAAGGCACTGCCAAAATTGAACGTGGCTTATCTAGTGGAGCTGCGCTTGCTGCGTTTGGCAGTGTTGATGTGTTTGATCGCAACTGGTTGTTGGTGAGCGAGGTGCCATCGCGTGATGCTTACGCTACGGCGAATACATTGATTGGAACGGTTACGACCATCGCGCTTTTGGCAATACCGATTTTGTTTCTGATCGCGACCCGCTTGGCACGTAGCGCGACTAATCCGATTTTGCGGATAACGAATACCGCTGAAGCAATCGCTGCAGGTGATTTGCATCGGTCCATGCCCTTGATCGAGAAGCCGATTGAATTAAAGCGCCTTGCGGATAGTTTTGCGCGAATGCGAGATGCGGTGCGTGCCCAACTTAATCAGATCAATCAAAATGTTGCAGCCATTGAGGAGAAGAACGCTCAACTTGAAGAGGCTGATCGGCTCAAAGACACGTTTTTGGCGAATACAAGCCATGAGTTGCGTACGCCCTTGAATGGGATTGTGGGGATATCTGAGACATTATCAGCCGGTGCAGCAGGAGATTTGAGTGAGCGACAACGCAGTCAGCTGCAGCTGATTACTTTTAGCGCCCGCAAACTTTCTCGCTTGGTGGACGATTTACTTGATCTCTACCGCATCCGACAGGGCCGGATGCGGCTTGATATGCACCCAGTTGATGTGGCAACGAGCGTTCGCAATGTTCTGCAATTATCTGAGCCATTGTTGCAGGGCGAGCCTGTGACGCTGCGAGTGGATATTGAAAAGGATACACCCCTTGTCATGGCTGATCCTGTGCGGTTGGAGCAGATTTTGCACAATCTTGTTGGGAACGCGATTAAATATACCGAAGCTGGATCTATCCAAATTTTTGCCGAAGCAGATGCTGAATGGGTAGATATATCAATTGTTGATACGGGCGTTGGGATATCGCAAGAGGATTTAGGGCGCATGTTCCAGCCTCTCGAGCAAGCAGATGGAATGGAGACGGCGCGCAAAACCGGGGGGACCGGGCTGGGGCTTACAATTGCGCGTCAGCTGGCGACGATTTTGGGTGGGCACCTGACCGCATCCAGCGCGCTTGGGGAAGGTTCTCGATTTTCTTTGAAACTGCGTGCAGCGACCCAGGTAGATTTTGAGCATGAAGGAGTGCCCGTCGTATCTGGTTTGGCAGATGGCTATCACGAAACGCTCAACAGTTCAGACAATTTGGAACTCACCTACGAAGTGCCGAAGAAACAAGGTGCGCCAGATATTCTGGTTGTGGATGATGAGCCAATTAATTTGCAGGTGTTGCGCAATGTTTTACTGCCGCAAGGGTTTGGCGTGCGCACGGCTGACAGCGGAAAGTCAGCGCTGGAGATGATTGAGCAGGCTCAGCCATCGCTCATTATCTTAGATGTGATGATGCCTGATTTGAGTGGTTTGGAAGTTGCACGTCGATTGCGGGAGCGTTTTGACCGTTTAGAACTGCCGATAATTATGGTGACTGCACGCTCTCGCACGCGCGATATTATCGCTGGGTTGGAAGCTGGTGCGAACGATTATGTGGTGAAGCCATTTGTAAAAGATGAATTGCTGGCGCGGATTGAAACGCTTTTGGAAGCAAGGAAAGCACGGCAAGCCACCACCGAAAACGCCCAGCTACATCAAGAAATGCAACGGCGAATTCAAGTTGAAGACGCGTTGCGTTTGTCGCAATCACGCATGGCGTCTCTACTTGACACTTTGAGCGTTTGTCTTTGGTGCGTGGGCGATGATGGGCGGATTAGCTACGCCAACAAATTTGCCTCGCAATGGCTTGGCCGTGAAGTCATCGGGGCGCAAGTCACCGAGTTTCTGTTCGATACTGAATTTGAAGAAATGCGTGCTGCGTGCCAAGCGGATGGTCGCGCTGAGCAGCGAGAAATTGAGATCAAGAATGCTGGTGTTGCTTCCATATTTGCTTACGAGTTGGAACAGGAAGCAGGCGGCGGCGTGAGCCTGATCATTTTGCCCAATGCGGTCGACAATTCGGTGAACCAGTTCGATGTTGGGGCCGTGCAGAGGGCCTTTGAAACAATTGAAATGCCGGGACATTTGCCTCCTGGACAAATTGCGTTGCCACAGGCAACAGACGAGAAGCCAGACAGACTGGTTTACCGCCAAACCAGTGTTAAGTTGATGAAGCAGGCTTTGCATGTTTGGAAGTTAGCAACCGACGAAAACAAATTTGATTTGGCTGAGCAGAGCGAAATATGGCGGGTGCATTTAGATCGCTCATCGTTGCAAACGCGAACGCTGGACAAATATTTCAGTGTGGAGACATTGCCGACGAATCCACGTTGGCGGGATGTTATTGCAACAGCCGAATTTGTGCTTGAGCGATGTGAAAACATCCAAGACTCAGCGGAATATGCCAAGTTAAATGAGCTGCGAAAGACACTTGTTCAGCTTGTGCGCGACGGTGCCGCCAAGTGGTCCTAGTTCATCGATCGTACTTAGGTACGAAAATCGGTTTTAGCAGTCCTTCGCGAATGGACAAACCAATCTCATGCTTGGTACCAAGGGTTGAAACAGGACCTTTCCACCCTTAAGCGAATTGGGTTCTGATCTGAAATGCGTTTTTCTTGCGTCAACACAAGGGCGATGAACGCTCCGATGTGTTCTTCAGTGAATGAACAAACGAAAGAAAATATCGATGACACGTAAAATTGTAATTGCAGCAATGAGTGCAACGCTTCTTGGTTCAACTTTCCTAAGTGCGCCAGCGGTGGCACAAGACGCATCAGCCTCTGCGAACGCAAATGCGAGCGCGCAGCTTACTTTTGATGTCGCGCAGAATTCGCATCTAGATGTAATCGCTCAGCTTGAGGCGGTGGGCTATACTATCTTGGATACCAAGACCACTCTATTAGGTCGCATTCACATCTATGCGCAAAACAATGTGCATGTTCGTGAAGTCGTTGTGAGCCGATGGACTGGCGAAGTTAAGTACGACTTGATTGTTGAAACGTTTGCAGATGCTGAAACATCAAACGGTGCGACCGCTGGTGGCGAGCAAACGGCCGAAGCTGAAGGCGAGACAGAAAATGAGAACTCTACATCTGTTAGCGGCAGTGCCTCTTCGTCAACTTCGATTTCGATTGGCAGCAATTCAAAGGATGACGAAAAAGACAAAGGCGGCTCAAGCGCCAGCTCCTCAGGCAGTGTTTCAATCGGCGTTGACTTGAACTAACATTGCGTTGTGGCGGCGACCCTTTTTTGGGTCGCCACCTATCGCGTGGGGGACTACTTATGCCAGCGTTTGTGAAGTCACGAAAACGCAGTTTCGAGCCAAGTCTTTCACAGCCTTGGCCGCTATACCTTCTTTTGGCTTTTCAATTTGTTTGTGCGCTTGTGTTTGTCGGTGAGTTGGCAACTGAAGTGTTTGGATTGCGGACCACTCCGATCCCATATGAGTGGCAGGAGCTAATTCAAATTCTAGCAAGTGTTGGATTGATATCTGGTGTTGTTGTGACGGCATTCTATGTGCGTCGCAGCGCAACAAGAATTGAAACCATGGGCAAACAGCTTGATGTTGCCACTGGCCAGTTTGAAAGCCATCTTGGCGAAATGTTTGCCAGCTGGGATCTGTCCCAGTCGGAGCAATCAGTCGCGATTTTGGCGATGAAGGGTTTCTCGAATGCAGAAGTCGCTGACATGCGCGGGACCAGTGTTTCAACGATCAAAAGCCAGATGAATTCGATCTACAAGAAATCAGGTTTGGCAAATCGACAACAATTGATTTCCTTCCTTGTTGAAGAACTCCTAGCAGAAGCGGATGCACGTTCGTCAAAATAATGCTTTGAAGCCTGAGTTCGTTCATTTTGGTTGAGCTGTGCATTTTTGTCTTACCCGATATGCGTTGTTGACCTTCCCATTACTGTAAGGTTTATATAGGATGCGTTGCATGTTTGCGGTGCCGGACTTTGTCCAGTGATGCAAGCAGGCAACTCGTCCGCATAGCATGGAAGGGATCATTATATGTGTCCTGTCGAACCAAATGAATTTGAACGTATGATTGAACTTGCTGAAAAGATTGGCTTTTCGGAGGAAGATATTGCTGAGCTTGTGGCGACGTACGGATGTCGCGAAAAGGCAAAGCGATGAATATCGGGCAAGCGGCCGAGCGTTCTGGCTTGCCGGCAAAGACCATACGGTACTATGAAGAAATTGATTTGATTCACCCTTCGCGTGCGGCAAATGGCTATCGTGATTATGGTGATCAAGATTTACATAGGCTCTGTTTTTTACAGCGTTCGCGTAGTCTTGGTTTCACGATTGAAGAATGCCGCACATTGTTGTCACTTTATGATGATGAGCAACGTGCGAGCGCTGATGTGAAGCAAATCGCCAAGATGAAAATCGATCTCATCGAGAAAAAGATCAAAGAGCTGAATTCCTTGAAATCAACATTGTCCGTGCTGGTGAAAAACTGCCATGGAGATGATCGTCCCGACTGCCCAATTTTGGATGATCTTGCAGGCAAACGCAGTGTCGAAACAATCTAGTTTCCGGTGATTGCACGCCCAGCTGCATAGGTGCCGTGCGCCAAAACTGAACCAGTTTCATAATATAGGCTTGATGCACCGGTGAGCTTTTCTGCGTAGGCGGCTAGCGGCGCGATGGGAAGTTTTGATTTGTCACCCGTTGAAATGACTTGAGCCAAAGATGTGCCAAACACGGTGCCTGGTCCAATTCCGCGCCCCGAATAGCCAAAAACTGAGTACGCATTTGGCCCAAACTCTACGATTTTTGGTAGATGATCTTTAGTCATTGCAATACGACCGTGCCAGGCGTGATCTAGCTTCTTATGCGATAGCTGCGGATATATCGCCGCAAGTTTTTTCTTTGCCCAAAATTCATGGGTTGGCGATGCGGCATGATCGAGTGATCCTACAGAGCCGACCAGCAGTCTGCCGTCGCGATCGTAACGGAACGATGACATTACTAAAGCTGTGTCCCAGCATCCTTCGAGATTCGGCAGAACGGTTTTGCGTTCGGCAGCGGTCAGGGGCTCCGTTGCGAATTGGAAATAATGGACGAGCGTAAACCGGGATTGATGGCCGAGCAGTTGGTCATTCGCGTAGGCATTTGTTGCGACGATTAAGTTGGGTGCTGTTGCAGAACCGTGCTTGGTTCTAACCTGCCATTGTCCCTCATCGCGCGTGATGCACAGTGCCGGGCTACGTTCAAAGAGCTGAGCGCCTTGCGCTATTGCCGCACGGGCCAAACCTTGGCAATAGCTGAGGGGTTGGATGGTGCCTGCACGCGGGTCGAAAAGCGCTCCCTTGAACGAAGAACTGCCGGTCCGCGTTCCAGTTTGTTTTTCATCTATCAATTGCACCGGTGCGTTGCGTTTGATCTGCTGAGCATATCGGGAATTGAGGTCTTTCAGCCCTGATTTGGAATGGGCGCAATGCAACGTGCCGTTTCGGATCGCGTCGCAGTTAATTTGATACTTTTCGATTAGCGAAAACACGAGATCTGGTGCAGCGGCTAAGGCTGCGTTTAGCTTCTGACCTGGCGACTGACCGAGCGTTTCTTCAACTTCATCCGGTGGAGTCCAAAGTCCTGCATTGACCAAGCCGACATTGCGACCGGAGCCGCCATACCCAATGGTTTCAGCTTCGAGCAAAAGGACGGACATGCCTTGCGTCGCAGCTTCCAGGGCGGCGGCGCAACCTGTAAATCCGCCGCCGATTATGATGATGTCGGCAGACACATCCTCAGCCAACGTGTCGAGGTCAAGCGTTTTGCTGGCTGTGTTTGACCAAAGATTGTTATCATATCTGCGCGCAACCATACTTGCCTCACTCATCAACTATAATAGGATTTGAACCCATCGTTGATCCGTGTCAATCCGTCGTCATCAATATCTAAATGCATGACCAGGCGAATGTATTTGCCGCCACCGATATTGATACCACGTTGCGCAAGGTGCTGACGTAATGGCTCGACCTCATCTTGCGCGGGCTCGATAAACAGCATGTTGGTTTGGTTGTCTTGGTATGTGACCTTGAACTTGTCTAGCACGACAAGTTCGTTGGCCAGAATGCCTGCACGCTTTTGGTCATCAATCAGGCGCGCAACATGATGGTCGAGTGCATAAATGCCCGCAGCTGCTAAAATGCCAGCTTGGCGCATACCGCCACCAAGCATTTTGCGCCAACGCCTCGCCTTGGCAATTGCTTGATTATCGCCAACCAACACGGCACCAACCGGCGCACCGAGCCCCTTGGATAAACAGAGATTGATGGTATCGAAACGCATTGCGAGTTGCTTTGGCTCAATGTTCAATTTTGTGGTCGCATTGAAAAAACGTGCGCCATCCAAGTGTTTCGCCAAGTTGTGTTTATCCGCCAAATCAAGGCACGCATTTATACGCTCCAAAGATATTGCTTGCCCCGAATGCGTGTTTTCTAGCGATAGAACCTTTGATGGTGGGAAGTGACTGTCATCAGGTTTGATTGCAGCGTCGATGTCTCTCGGCTCTAATCCGCCATCTGCTGCGACGTCCAGCGGATAGGGGAATGCGCTACCAAGAACCGAGGAGCCACCCCCTTCATACTTAAAAATATGGTAGCCGCGCCCCAAGATTATCTCGTCGCCACGTTGGGTGTGGGCCATCATTGCCGCAAGGTTGGACATGGTGCTGGAGGGGAGAAAAAGCCCTGCTTCTTTGCCCAGCATTGATGCCGCTTTTTCTTCCAATATATTGATTGTGGGGTCTTCACCATAAACGTCATCCCCTACCTCAGCCGCGGCCATTGCGGCGCGCATTTCGTCGGTTGGTTGGGTTACGGTGTCGGAACGCAAGTCAAGTATGGACTGGTTAGATTGAGCAACAATGCTGGAAGGGTTTTGGTACATGGGGCACCTTGGGGATTGGAACAATTGTTCAATGAGGAGGGAGTGTAACATTGCCATGGTTGGTGCTTGTCGCCAAGCCGCAAGTTAGACGGAAAAAGAGAAAAGTGGTCTTGTCGGGCGCTCAATAAGGGCATAGCATTTAAAGACTTAACTCGTCTTATCCTGCCACTAGTCCCACACATGTTCGGCAAAAGCGAGTTATCGTTCGAACAGTTTGTGGTGAATTTTATGATAGATTTCGCATTGTGGCGAAAAACCGCTCTTGCGCTGGCCATTGGCAGTGTTGGGGCCATGGTTGCGTTTTGGATTAACATGCCAGCGCCAGCACTGACAGGTCCGTCCGTTGCAGTAACAATAGCCGGCTTGTTGGGGCTCGATTTGGCGTTTGAAACGCGCGTTCGGGATATTTCTTTTCTGGTGATCGGCCTTTCAATGGGCACCAGCGTGACGCCCGAAGTTTATGAGAGCGCAAAGCAGTGGCCATTCAGCCTGGTTGCAATTGTTCTTTCTGTAACAGCAGCGTTTTTCTTTTCTCAATTGGTGTTGAAACGGTTTTGGAAATATGACGCAAAGACAGCCGTATTGGGTGCCTCCCCGGGGCATCTAAGTTTTGTCATTGGGCTGGGGATGGATAGTGGTGCAGATATCCGGCTAGTGGCCATTGTGCAAAGCATTCGAGTTTTGGCGCTTACCCTAGTTGTACCCATGTTGGTGGTATGGTCGGGGCTGGCCGGAAACGGATTTGTGGTCCCAACAGAGTTTATGATTTTGCCTTGGGTTGCCGTGAGTTTGGCTTTAGCTGCATTGGTTGGCCTAGGGTTTAAAAAGCTGAGGGTGCCGGCCGCTTTCGTTTTGGCTGGAATGGTTGTTTCTCTTACCACGCACCTTTCAGGTATAATTGAAGGGCATATGCCGCAATGGCTTACATTGCCAGCTCTCACGATATTGGGTTCTATGATTGGCACGCGGTTTTCCGGTGTGAGTTGGAGCGAACTGCGCAAAGCTTTTGGCGCTGGAATGGCGATCACATTGGTAGGCGTTTTTGCCGCTGTGCTATTTGCAGTTGTTTTGTCCCTATTTATCGATTTGCCAATCGCGCAGTTGGTTGTTGCGTTTGCACCCGGTGGTGTTGAGGCGATGGCGGCTATGGCATTCGCGTTGAATCTCGATCCAACATTTGTCGCGACTCATCACATTGCCCGGATATTCTATTTGAGCTTTTTCGTACCCCTTGCACTGATGTGGTGGGGAAAAGACTAGTTAGCGATTGCAAGTGTTCTAAGCAAAGGCCAGCATGCTGACAAAGTGAACAATTTCAATTGTAGGTGCCATGCATTCTGATCTGCTCTTCAACCAACTTTGTGATGGCTGGTGGTCTTTGCCTTGTGGTACTCGCAATCTGATTACTGATGTTAGCGGCGTCAAAGTTGGACATACGACTTTGACAAGCGGTAGTGCGCGGACCGGCGTAACCGCGATTTTGCCGCATGGTGGTGACTTGTTTGGCGACAAAGTTGAAGCGGCGGTGGCTGTTTTGAACGGGTTCGGCAAAAGTGTTGGTTTGGTTCAGCTTGAAGAGCTTGGACAAATTGAAACGCCGATTGTGCTCAGCAATACATTTGCCATGCCAGTCTGTTCTTCGGCGCTGATCAAGCGAGCGGTTGAGGATAATCCAGATATTGGTCGCTCGTTACCGACGGTGAATGCGTTGGCGCTTGAATGCAACGATGGGTTGCTCAACGATATTCAGTCAATGCACGTGACCGAACGTGATGTTTTTGCGGCGATTGAAGCGGCCGATGTTGAGTTTACACTGGGCGCCGTTGGCGCGGGTACTGGCATGCGAACATTTGGGTTCGCGGGTGGGTTGGGCAGTGCCTCGCGTCTGATCAATATTGAAGATGCAGAGTACACGCTCGGCGCGCTGGTTTTGTCCAATTTTGGGCAGCAAAGCGAGCTGCGGTTTTGTGGTCGACGAATGATTGGCACAGATGAGATTGTTGAACATGAGGATAAGGGATCAATTATTATTGTGCTCGCCACTGATGCGCCACTTGATTCTCGGCAACTAAAACGTGTTGCAAAGCGTGCTTCAGCCGCGCTTGGACGCACGGGCAGCTATTTGGGTCATGGTAGTGGTGACATTGCCATTGCCTTTTCCACTGCTACCCCGTCTGACGATCGGATCGCAGAACGTCTTTTGGATAAGTTGTTCCTAGCCACCGTCGAAGCCACGGAAGAAGCGATTTATCGCGCCATGTGGCACAGCGAAAGCCGTGTTGGGTATGACGGCACTCAACTGCCGTCGTTTCGCAAGTTCTTGGAGGAGGGTTGATTATGGCTGAATATCAGTGGGGCATAGCGCTACACGGTGGGGCCGGCACCATTCCACGCGCTGCGCTGACACCGGAAAAGGAAGCGGCTTGTCATGATGGTTTGGCGCGAGCGTTGAAAGCTGGTACTGACATCTTAGCAGACGGGGGCTCCAGCTTGGATGCTGTGGAAGCGACCGTCGTTGAATTAGAAAATGACGAGAACTTCAATGCTGGTTATGGCAGTGTTTTGACATCTGATGCGACTTTTGAACTTGACGCTGCGATTATGCGCGGCTCGGATCTTGAGGCGGGCGCTGTGATTGGGGTCAACAAAGTCGAACATCCAATCAGCTTGGCACGACTGATCATGGAACAGTCTGAGCATTTGCTGTTTTCACGCGATGGCGCGCATGAATTTGCGAGGGAAATGGGCATCTCAGAAGTCGAGCCGAACTTCTTTTTTACTGAATACCGCCATCAGCAATTGCTAGCTGCTCAAAAAGCCAGTGTTGTTTCGCTTGATCATAATGACGGCAAGTATGGCACCGTTGGTGCGGTCGCACGGGACAGGTTTGGTGGGCTGGCTGCTGCAACATCTACCGGCGGCATGACCAACAAAAAAACGGGTCGCGTGGGTGATGCGCCGCTAATTGGCGCAGGAACTTACGCCAACGACAAAAGTTGCGCGGTTTCTGCTACTGGTCATGGCGAAATGTTCATTCGCATGTGTGTGGCGCGGGATATTGCGGCAATGATGGAGTATGGCGGGGCTTCGCTTGAGGATGCTGTGCGCCGCAAAGTAATGGATGAATTGCCAACAATTGATGGCGCAGGTGGCGTTGTGGCAATCGGTCAATCTGGCGCACCTGTTTTGATGATGAACACCAACGGTATGTATCGTGCATCGCAAATTGAAGGCGGTACACCGACGACGGCAATATTTTCTGATTGAGGTCAGTCATGGAGAGAAGAAGATGAAGTTGTACGGTTTGAAGAACTGCGATAGCTGCCGAAAAGCCAAAAAAGCGTTGGAAGCCGCAGGCAACAAAGTGGAATTTGTCGATGTGCGACAGACCCCATTAGATGAAGCAATGCTCAAGCGCTTTCTCGACGCTTTTGGCGAGGACAAGTTGGTCAACAAGAAATCGACCACTTGGCGGCAATTGGAAGAACATGCCCGTTTGCAGCCTGCGCTTCAACTTTTGAGCGAAAACCCCAGTTTGATGAAAAGACCCGTAATTGAAACGGATGCCGCTTTGTTTTTAGGTTGGGCAGCAGACGTGCAAAAGCACTTTAGCTCAGAATAGATCGATTTTTTTGAATTTGCAGTAATCCACTCGACGGGGTGCCACGTAACCCCTATACATTTGGGAGACTGCAATATGCGAACGGCGTTAAAACTTGTGAATAATAACGAGCCAAACCCCGCTATTGAACTGGCGAAACACCACCGGCAATTAATTGCGCGGGTGGGGTCTTCGCAGGATCGTGCCGCATTTCAGGCTCTCTTTGAACATTTTGCCCCCCGCATAAAAGCGATGATGCTTAAAGGCGGCATGGGCGTAATGCAGGCAGAGGACTTGATGCAAGACGTTATGATGACGGTTTGGCGAAAATCATCGCAGTTTTCCCCGGATCGCGGCACAGTGAGTGCTTGGATTTTTACAATCGCGCGTAATGCGCGGATTGATTTGATGCGCAAGGCATCTTCGCGACCATATGACGATGTCTATGAGATGGAGATTGCTGCAGACGACAAATCGAGTGACGATGAAGTTTTGCAGAGCCAACGCGAAGAATGTATAAGCGCTGCGCTCCAAGATCTACCAAAAGATCAACGTGAGGTGATTCAACTTGCCTTCGTTGCAGATCTTAGCCAGAGCGAAATTGCAAAAAAGCTTTCTCTGCCTATCGGTACCGTTAAGTCGCGGATGCGCTTGGCCTACGGAAAGCTAAAAGGAAAATTGGAGGCGGTGCGATGAAACTGACTCATCACCTCGACGACGCAACATTGGTCCGTTATGCGGCTGGCGATTTGGACGAAGCATTTGCTGTAATTGTGTCTTCTCATTTGGCAATGTGTGAACAATGCCGAAAAGCATCTCATGACGCTGAAGAGCTTGGCGGCCAGATGTTGGAAGCTGCAGAAGAAACTGCGGTGAACGAAGACGCTTTTGCAAAGCTTATGGCAGCGATTGACGAGCAAAACCAAGCTAATGTTGATGGCGTGGATGCGCAAAATGTACACCAATTTCCGAAGAAACGTGCAGCGATATCTGGCGACGTCCCGATGCCATTGCAGCGATTTCTAGGCTCGCAAATTGCGGACATTGAATGGAAAAAGGTTGCGCCTGGCATCTCGAAACATGATATCGATTTGGGCAAAGACGTGCCTTCTTCGCTCTATTTGCTGAATATTGCGGAAGGGCAGGCAGTGCCAGAGCATGGACATGGCGGCATGGAAATGACGCTTATATTGTCCGGTGCTTACACGGATCGATTTGGTCGTTTTGGCCCCGGTGATATTGCTGACTTGGACGAACATGTTGAGCATCAGCCGATTGTTGAAGCTGGCGCACCGTGCATCTGTTTGGTGGCAACAGAAAAGCCTACTAAATTCAAAGGCCTAGTAGAGCGAATTCTACAGCCGATTATCGGAATTTAAGTCCATGGATCATCATCATCACGAAGAGAAGCGCCGGGTTTGGATAACCGGCGCTAGCTCTGGTATTGGCTACGCCTTGGCAGAACGTATGGCAGGGCAGGGCGATAACGTCTCAATCTCTGCGCGTTCTGCAGACAAGTTGAACGAGCTCGCAAGCGCGAGCGGCAACATAGATGCATTTCCATTGGATGTATCTGTGCGAGAAGATGTTCACAAAACTATCGATGCGATTGAAGCGCAAGCTCCAATTGACGTCGCAATCCTTAATGCTGGCGCTTGGGCGCTGATGGATGCTGACCAGATGGACGTTGCAAAGATACGCACAGGTCTTGAAGTCAACTATATGGGTGTGATCTACGCGATTGAAAAGCTGATCCCATTGATGCGGGAACGTGGAGGCGGGCATATCGCCATCATGGCGTCAGTGGCGGGCTTTCGGGGTCTACCGCGTTCGATGGCTTATGGACCAACCAAAGCGGCACTGATCAACTTAGCTGAGACATTGAAACCTGAACTTGAGCAGTTCGGCATCCATGTGAGCGTGATCAACCCAGGATTTGTGGACACACCGGCGACACGGGACAATCCATTCCCGATGCCTGACCTGATTACGGCAGATGAAGCTGCGCGCTATATCGCGGAAGGGATCGACAAACAAAAGGTCGAGATCATCTTTCCTTGGCGCTTTGCATTGATCATGAAGCTGCTGCGCATACTACCTAATCGGCCATTTTATTGGGCCATGCGACGGATAATGGGGCGCTAAGCGCCCCTTTTTTGTGTCTGAAATTGGTTCTTTATTCGGCGGGGTCAATTTGCTTTTTCACAAATTCAATTGCGCGTTTCGGTGCTTTTGGCCGCGGCTTGAGCCTCACGCCTTTGATCAATAGTTTTAACGCTTCCCAATGAATGCCTGCCATAACTTTGGCGGTCATCCAGCCGGTGTTTAAGATGGCTTTGAGCAGCCCGCTATCTGTCAGTTCCTCACGTTTCCCCGCAAAGAACGCATTGAGCAATGGTCCTTCGTCGTCGCGCAAGGCAACGCCAATGGTCAGCTTTTCTGCGATCGGTGTTACGTGAAAGGTATAGTTGCCGCTTACATCATTGAAAGGCGAAACATAAAACTGCTTGTCACAGTTTTGCCAGATCATGCCATCTTCGCGCTGTTCGGCAGGGATCACATAGGTGTGGCGCTGGCCAAATGTGTTGTTGACCTCATAGATCATAAGGCGTGTTTCTTCGTTCGCATCCAGGCCGAAATAGACCGTGAGCGGGTTGAAGGCGTAGCCGAAGATGCGCGGATAGGTCAGCATTTTGAAGCGCGAAATCTCAATCTCAGGCGTGGCTTTCTGCGCCAAGCCGTTGAGATAGCTCATCAGATCTTTGCTGTCGCCAAAGTCCTTGTCGTAAAGACTAACCACATTGGGTTTGTTGTACGAAAAGAACTTGAGCTTCTTGCTAAGGGCTGAGATCTCGCTGCAGTCTATGAGAACATTGAACACCGAATAGCTGAGCCCGTGTTTCTTTGGGCGCAGCCTCTTATGCGTTACAGTGCCTTTGTAGATTGCGTTTTTTATGCTCATTCTGCGGCCACTTTTTCTTTAGGACCATGTACATGAATGCGGCCAGATTCGTTGATTGTATTCCACGGACGACGCACGCCGCCGAGCTGTTCAGCAACGGCTAAACCTGACTGAATCCCATCTTCGTGAAATCCATATCCGAAATAGGCGCCGCAGAACCAAGTTCTGTTCCGCCCTTGAAGTGACCAAAGCGATTTTTGCGCTTCGATCGAATTGGCATCGAACACCGGGTGCATATAGTCGAACTCGGCATAGGTTTCGAGTTCGTCAATTTCACCGGTTGGGTTTAAAGTGACAAACAAATCTTGTTTGGTTGTCAGCTCTTGAAGTTCGTTCATCCAATAGGTGACGCACAGTTTGTCGTCCGCCTGGCTGTTATCTTTCAGATAGTTCCAGCATGACCACAAACGCTTGCGTTTCGGCATCCAATCTTTGTCACTGTGTAGCACAGCCTTGTTTAGCTGGTATGGGAAATGGCGTAATAGGCCGCTTTCAAGTTCATCTGGCTCGTCTAAAAGCTGCAACGTGGTATCTGCGTGCGTAGCCATCACGACTTGATCGAATGCGCGTGAAACACCATCACCATCTACGATGTGTACAAAGTTATCGTGACGCACGACGGATCGAATTGGCGAGTTGAGTTTGGTCTCAAAATTGCCTGTTTCGATCAAGCGGTTCACATAAGTGCGGCCGCCGCCAATGACAGATCGCCAATCTGGCTTTTGTTTGATTTTCAGCAGCGCATGGTTGGCATAAAAGTCGATGAAGGTTTTTGCCGGGTAGGCCATCATTTCAGCAGCGTCTGTTGACCAAATTGCGGCGCCCATCGGAATTACGTGGTTGTTGATGAAGAATTGTGAAAACTCTTCTGCAGTCAGATAGTCGCCAAGCGAGATATTGTCGTTGTATGCGGTGATGCGCTCAGGTGCCGTTTCGAAAAATCGAACCATGTCGCCAAATTGGCGCCAATGATCGCGATTGATCACATTGCGACGTTGGCCAAAATAGCCATTGGCACCAGATCCAGAATATTCGTACCGCCCCTGATCCATTGAAAATGAAAAGCTCATATCGGTATGATGGGTTTTGACACCAAGGTGATCGAAAAGCGCTGTCAGATTCGGGTAATTTGGTTCATTGAATACAATGAAACCTGTATCAACAGCCGTGCTGCCATCAAAGGTTTCCACATCAACAGTGTTGGTGTGGCCACCCAAATAGGCGCCAGCTTCATAAACAGTAACATTGTGAGATTTTGATAGGAGCCAAGTCGCAGAAAGACCAGAAATACCAGAACCGATTACAGCAATGTTTTGTTTTTGCATTATATCACTCGCGCTAAGAAAAACCATTATAAGTCAAACGGTTCAAATTGGCAGATGGATCACAAAAAATATAATGTGAACCACTTTTTGTTCTGATGCGTTATCAAGGGCAACCAAGGGGAATTATTATGGTCCAATATCTTGTTGCTTATGTCGGTACGCTCGTTGTGTTTCTTGGCATTGATTTTGTCTGGCTTAGCTTTGTGGCGCGCAAATTCTATTTTGAGCGGTTAGGTCCGCTTTTGCTTGATCAACCCAATCTCGGCATAGCTGCCTTCTTCTATCTTTTCTATGTGATGGGTATTGTGCACCTAGCGATTATCCCAGCACTTAAAGACGGGAATGCAATGGTAGCTGTGGTGAATGCCGCCGTGTTTGGAGTGCTGGCCTATGCGACATATGACATTACCAACATGGCGACGCTTAAAGGCTGGTCATGGGAAGTCGCTGCAGTCGACATTGTTTGGGGCGGCGTGCTGTCTGCTGTGTCAGCTTATGCAGGCTATCAAATTACCAAAATGATCTTACAAGCATAAGTTCAAGAATTAGAGTTCTATCCTCCCTTGTGGCGGTTCCAGAAGGAACCGCCATTTTTTTGAAGTTCTTTCCAAGGAATGTCTCCTTACAATCGTCTTATAGTTGTTTGATACCCAATGGGTGCGCAATTGGACTTGAGTTTGGAACCGATATTGACGGGCGATTTTGGCGAAGAAGCGAATTTGGATGAGCTGGTGAAAGCTGCGGCAGCAGGCGACAGGGCCGCGTTCGCGCAGGTTGTTGATCAGCAATATGAGTTTGTTCTTAGGGTCGCCTATAAGTGGCTTGGCAACCAACAAGATGCTGAAGACGTTACACAAACGGTTGTAATTAAGCTGGCGCAAGCGATCGGTCAGTTTGATCGCCGTTCAAAGTTTTCGAGTTGGCTCTATCGGATAACATTAAACGCTGTACGTGATCACCAGCGTGTTGCGGGCAGGCAGGGGCGGAATGTGGCGGCACTCAGCTTGGTTGCGCCTACAACAACGCCATCGAGCCAAGAAGATGACCTGGCAATAAATGAAGTCTGGGCTGCGGTGCGCCAACTGCCAGACAAACAACGTGATGCAGTGCTGATGGTTTATGGCGAAGACATGAGCCACGCTGAATGCGCTAGCGTAATGGGGTGCAAGGAAAGCACGGTTTCTTGGCATGTCCATGAAGCCAAAAAGACACTGAAGGGGCTTTTGTAATCCGATGAGTGATCTAGATAAAGAATTGAAGCGCCTGAACGGAATTGAGCCAATGCGTGTCGACGAAACTGTCAAAGGTCGGGCAACCCGTCTGGCTATGGCAGCTTTTGAAGATACGCAAGGAAACAAAAAAAAATCCCAAGGAAACGGCTGGACGGAGTGTCTTACTTCCATCTTACAATCTTTAAAAGGGATTAGACTGATGGATATG
Source organism: Maritalea porphyrae (assembly GCF_030159895.1). Lineage (GTDB taxonomy): Bacteria > Pseudomonadota > Alphaproteobacteria > Rhizobiales > Devosiaceae > Maritalea > Maritalea porphyrae. Next base: position 90,359 of record NZ_BSNI01000001.1, on the reverse strand, counting down.
CGTATTCCTGCCACTGCGGCAATAACCGCCTTTTTGATTGTGCCACTTGGTTGGCAGTTGATGAACAATTCGGCGCTGACTCCGCCGCAAATTGGAGAAACAATTTCGTTGCCGCGTGTACAGCTGCCGGTGAGCGAAAAGGAAGAAGCGGATGACTTGTCGGCAGACTTATACCCAAGTGTTGATGTGGAACTCGCTGAACCTGAAATAGCGATGGAAATGGTTGCCCCTGTGCCGAATGCGGGCGCGATGAGTAAGGTCGCCAACCGAAGCATGAGCGCACCGGCGCCGATGCAGGATCAGGTCGCAGGATATGCGCAAAATGGCGATCAGTTTGAACGATTTGACGATTCAAAGGTCAAATTGACAAGCGATGCACCGGTCTCGACATTTTCAATTGATGTGGACACTGCGTCTTACGCTTATGTTCGGCGCGCGATAGAGAGTGGTCGGTTGCCGCAAAAGGACGCGGTGCGTACTGAAGAGCTGATAAACTATTTTGATTATGCGTATCAAAACCCAGTTTCTGCCAATCAGCCGTTTGCTCCGCAAATATCTGTATATCCTGCACCCTGGAATGCTGAAAGACAATTGATGCATGTGGCGGTTAAAGGATATGCGCCCGACCAAGTTATGGCGCAACCTTCCAATCTTGTGTTCTTGATCGACACGTCAGGTTCGATGAATGATGCGGACAAACTGCCATTGTTGAAGCGGGCATTTAAGCTGTTGGTCGACCAAATGGACGAACAGGACACTGTTTCGATTGTGACCTATGCCGGGTCCGCTGGTGTTGTTCTGGAGCCAACAAAAGGATCAGAAAAGCGCAAGATTTTGGATGCGCTCGATAATTTGCAGCCGGGCGGTTCCACCGCGGGTGCTGCTGGCATTGAAACTTCATACCGCCTAGCCAATGAAGCGAAGAACAATGACGGTGTGAACCGCGTCATCTTGGCGACCGATGGTGACTTTAATGTGGGAATATCAGAGCCGGAAGCGCTCAAGGATTTCATCAAGCAAAAGCGGGATAAGGGTATTTCGCTTTCGGTGCTTGGGTTTGGAGAAGGCAACTACAATGATGCGCTTATGCAGGCCTTGGCGCAAAATGGCGACGGCAATGCCAGCTATATTGATAGCTTCGCCGAAGCGCGCAAAGTACTCGTGAATGAAGTTGGTGCAACTTTGCACACCATTGCGCGGGATGTGAAAATTCAGGTGGAGTTCAATCCTGCGCAAATCTCCGCATATCGATTGATTGGTTACGAAACACGCGCGCTGAACCGCGAAGACTTCAACAATGACAAGGTTGATGCTGGTGACGTTGGGGCGGGGCACACCGTGACCGCGATTTATGAGCTAACGCCGGTAGGCGTTAAACCTGTGGTCGACCCTTTGCGCTATGGCCAAAGCGAAACTGTAGCTAGTGAATTGAAGTCCGACGAAATTGCATTCTTTAAGATGCGTTATAAGTTGCCGGGCTCAGATAAGAGTGCGTTAATTGAAATGCCGATCGCCACAAATATGGTGAGTGCCGCATTTGAATCGGTTGCGCCAGAAGTGCAATTTGGTACAGCAGTCGCCGCCTTTGGACAGAAGCTGCGAAATAGCGATGAACTTGGCGATTTTGGTTTTGAGCAAATCAGCATGATTGCGAAGCAGGCTCGCGGTGCCGACAAGTTTGGTTACAGAGCCGAATTCATCAATCTGGTGGAAGCAGCCCGATCCTTAGCAACTGAGTAGAGGTTGCCGATATTCAAGAAGCATTGGCGGTGGGTTGTCCTGCCGCCTTTTGCCTATAGACTGTTGCTTCCACTTTAAGAGATTCATGCCATATGCCCGATCAACAGCACTTTTCACAAGAACAACTAGACGATTTGTTACGCGAGGGCTCGCCGCTAGAAGATGCGATTATTGATGCGCTGGAGTTTGAACTGGATGCGCTTGAGGAGTTAAGCGCAACAAATGTTCGGTTTATCAATTGCCGTTGGGTTGAAGCAGATTTTTCTGCTGCGCGATTTGTTGATTGCCAGTTTGCGGGTTGCAGTTTTTCCCGCGGGCAATTGGGTGATGTTACCTTTGTGCGATGCAACTTTTTTGATAGCGGGGAAGGGGATGGCACAGATTTTACTTATGCTGAAATGCGTGAAGCTGCGTTTGAAAACTGCAATTTGTCATCAAGCCGTTTTGTGGGCGCAGACATGTTCGATGTCTCAATAAAAGACAGTAAAGCAAACGGTGCCGACTTTGATCAGGCAACATTCACGCGCACTTACGGTCGCGCGCAACGTGTTACGCGTGCCACAATGACGTCGACGATCTTTGATGATGCAAATATGGCGGGTTTGGACCTTGAGAATTGCAATTTAGCAAAATCAAGCTTTGTACGCGCAGACCTTAGCTCAACCATATTTGTGGAGGCAGATATGAGTGAGTGTGATCTGGCAGGCGCGCAATTGCGTCGTTCCAATTTTGATCGAACAGATCTGCGCGGCGCGCAACTTGAAGGTATGTCTCTAGGTCTTTTGTCTGGGTATGATGGTATGAAGATCAGCGAGGATCAGCAATCGTCGATCCTCGCCCATCTGGGTATTCAAGTTTACCCATAAATATTCTCTAGTCGTCCATCTGGATTTGGGTTGCTTCCGGCGTGATGGTTGATGCGATCGGTACGATATCGCGACCATCCACAATCTTCTTGTCGCTGAGCAATATCCGATGAATGCCGGTCCCCGCCAAAGTCGCTGCAACGACAATATACATCATGAACATGCCATTAGCGCCAAACTGATCGAGCGTGATCGAACCGACGATAGGGCCAAGAACCATACCTGCTGCAAAAACGAGGACGAGCGTGCTTGAAGCGGCCACCAATTGCTGTGGTTTCAGGTGGTCATTCATGTGCGCCATACATATGGAGTATAAAGGCAGCGTGAAGCCGCCAAGCAACAAGAAGCCAGCAAATAGTGATGGGGTGTTGGTTTGAGCGCCTGGAACCAACAGCATGGCAAGGCATACAATAAGTGTAACAGTGGCCGACCCCGCGATGACCAAACGGCGATCTATTTTGTCTGATAGTGTGCCCAGTGGGAATTGCAGCAATAGCCCGCCCAGAGTTGAGACCGCTAAGAGATAGCCGGTTGCTGAAACAGACAAGCCGACGCTGCGCGCATAAAGAGCTGTGACAAATACAAGCCCGCCATTGGCGACGCCAGTTGCAAAGCCACCAATCATCGCCATAGGGGAGAAGTTGAACAGCTCAACAACAGTTACCCGTTGCGGCTCGTCATTTGATGGTTGGGTGGTTGCAGCAATCAATATCGGCACCAGGGCGAATGACAGCAAAACAGACACAAAAATGAACAGGCCAATTTCGCCTGGCCGAGACAGTCCAAGCATCATTTGACCGACCATATAGCCCGCCGTTTGCACGACGAAGTATGTAGAGAGCAGCGAGCCACGGTTTTTGTTGTCGGATAGCGAGTTAAGCCAGCTTTCTGCCACGATATAGATACCGGAAAAGCAAAATCCTGAAAGCACGCGCATTGCGCCCCAGCTGTAGGGATCGTATGTGATCAAGTGCACTAAGGCAGATGTGCTGGCGATGGATACGAGCGCTGCGAAAACCCGGACGTGGCCCGATTGCGCGATCAAGCGGGGCGTGATGAAGCAGGAAAAAATGAACCCAATAGGGTAGCCCGATTGCACAAACCCAATAATTGTTTCAGAGAAACCAATTTCTTGTGCCCGGATGGTCAATATGGTCGACAGCAAGCCATTGCTGACCATGAGCAAAACCATTCCCACAAACAATGGCCAAGCTGACCGTATTGCTATCCACATAAACGCCTCTAATTGCTTTCGAAAGTAGCGCGCTGAAACCGCGACCGTAACAGGCCAATTTGGCCTTACGCAACCGTAGCGTTTGCGCGTGCGTCCTTAACGCTCAAATCGTGACAGTTTAAAGGCAGATAGATCGATTTCCGAAGAATTGCTGATCAGTTGTTGTGCGACAGCCTCGCCAATAGCCGCCGAGTGTTTGAAGCCGTGACCTGAACATGCGGACACTACGAATGTGTTTTGATGTTCAGGGTGCCAATCAATTATGAAGTCGCTATCTGGCGTAACAGTATAAATGCAGGTCACAGATTTTGCAGTTCGCGCCGCGACACCGTTTAGCCGCCCAGCTAGGTGCAGGTCGAACATTTCAGTTTGTTCTGCTTCGTTGACCTGTCGGTCGATATCTTCTGGTCTGCACGGTTGTCCGTAGTTCGCATTTGCAACCTTAATTAAGGTTGGATCGGCGAGCGAGGGAAGACCGTAAAAACCATCTCCATCGCCATGGACCCAAATAAACACGGGGTGGTTCTTCCAATCCTTATGCGCGGTCGGCTCAATTGGATACCAATGCAGCACTTGTCGTGTTGTTGTTAGTAGGTCTTCATACGGTGGCCCTAAAAGCTCTTTCACCCAGGGACCGGCACACACGGCCAATTTGTCTGCCCGTACGGTCTCGTTGCCAAGTTCAATTGCGACGTGATCGACGTGATGTGTGATGGCGTGCACTTTTGTGTTGGAGAGCAATGTCGCGCCCAGCTCTTTTGCGCGGTCCAGTTGCACTTCTACGCATTCTTCGACTTTGAGATAACCCGCTCCGGGTTCAAAATAGGCTTTGTCGGCATCACCAATGTTAAAGGCGGGAAAGCGACGAAGGGCGTCGGCGCCGGTTAACACCTCATGCTCAATACCAAACTTGGTCGCAGCGGATATGGTTGTGTTCAGAAAATTGGCGCTGCCATGTACATCGCCTTTGCTGCCGCTACTCTCAATCATGAGGGCACCGGTTTCATGCAGGAGCTTTTCGCCGGTCTCATTAAAGAGTTCACGCCAGATTTCATGCGAACGCATTGCGAGGGGGGCATATTGGTGTCCTTCGCCAATTGCACATCTAGTCAGGCGTGTTTCGCCGTGGGTTGACCCAAAAGTATGCGGAGGCGAGTATTGATCGATACCCACAGCGTTGATACCGCGTTTTGCCAATTGATACAGCGTGGCGCTGCCCATAGCGCCTAAACCGACGACAGCAACGTCAAATCTATTTACCCGATCCATAGTTCACCAGATTGTCTTAGGGAAGGGCCAGCAGTCTGTGCTCAAATTGCCAGATCGTCAATCAGCTTGCTTGGTTTTGCGAACGTGGCGAGGGCTTCAATGTCGGTCAACGTGATCTTGTTGCCTTCAACTTTTACCCCATAGGGTTTGAGCGTGTTGAAAGCACGAGACAAGTTCTCAGGTGTCATGCCCAAGTTCGACGCCAAGATCTTCTTGTCGTATGGGAGCGTAACTTGATCGGATTGTTGTTTTTGGCGATACCGCAATAGTCGGTTTGCAAGTCGCTCAACCGAAGTGCGCAGTTTGAGGTTCTTGTGCTCTTTGATGACGCCGCGATAGCAATTGGCCAATTCCATAACCATCGCTTTTGAGAAGGCGGGGTCTTTGTCGAACACTTCGCGCACGCTGACAGCGGGGATCATGAGAACCCGTGATTTCTTGTTTGTGCGTGCGGACATCAAATAGACCGCGTCCCGCAAAATCGCAGCAAGAATGAATGAGCTTACGGGATACACCATTGCCATGGTGCTCTCACGGCCATTTGTAGAGGCGAAAAGCTCAACACAACCTTCAACAACGATATGTAAGAAGTCCGCTGGTTCGCCTTCTTCAATCAATTCCATCTGTGCTGGAAAAGTTTGAAGAAAAGAAGCGCGCATCAGTTCATCGAAATTTTCGTCGGAGATGCCCTCAAAGATGTTTAGCTCGCGAATCTGGGGCAGATCATCAGGCCGCATTTATGATTTCTCTCATAATTGACATTTATCAAGACATCGTTTGATCATTTTTGTGCGGGCCTTGCAACCCAGAAAACGCAACATAACAATTGTTTCTTGCGCGCACAAACAATGGATTCTTTGCGCTTGTTTTGTCCACAATTGCTGATGTTTTGATCTGGATCAAGCTAGTGCTCCCCCTTTTGTTTCTTCTTGGCTCCAACGAACCGTCTTTTGGGCAGTTCATTGAGAGCTATGTAGGTACGCATAAGGGGGCTTCCCATGGAGCTACAGAATAAGGCAACAAGCCTTTGGGGTAATTTCTTCAAGATTACCATGGTGCAAATTAGAACATTCCACATGGCGTGGTTCGCGTTCTTTTTGTGTTTCTTTGCTTGGTTTGGCATCGCGCCACTGATGGTGGTTGTCCGTGAAGAGTTAGGTCTAACCAAAGATCAAATCGGTTGGATCATCATCGCATCTGTTTCGGTGACTATCTTCGCCCGACTGTTGATCGGTTGGTTGTGTGACCGGATCGGTCCGCGGCTTACCTATACAGGGTTGTTGATGCTTGGTGCCTTCCCAGTGATGGGCATTGGTTTGGCGCAAGACTTTACTTCGTTCCTGATCTTCCGCTTGATGATTGGCGCTATTGGTGCCGCCTTCGTTATCACGCAATACCATACAACTGTGATGTTTGCGCCGAACGTAGTTGGTCAAGCGAATGCGACATCTGCCGGTTGGGGTAACCTTGGCGGCGGTGTCACACAGTTTGCTATGCCACTGATCTTCTCAATCTTTGTTGTTGGCTTGGGTTTCTCAGAGTCTGTTGGGTGGCGCTTGTCAATGATTGTTGTTGGTGTCGCCATCTTCTTGACAGGTATTGCCTACTTCTTCTGGACCAAAGATGCGCCGGACGGCAACTTCGCTGAGCTTCGCGCGCAAGGTAAGATGATGCAGAAGAAGCAAGTCACCGGCAACTATTTCGAAGCGCTGAAAGATTCACGCGTTTGGGTGTTGTTCGTGATCTACGGCGCATGTTTCGGCATTGAATTGACTGTGAACAACGTCGCAGCACTTTACTTCGCTGACTATTTTGAACTCAACCTTGTGACTGCTGGCCTTGTTGCCGCGTCATTTGGATTGATGAACATATTTGCCCGCACATTGGGTGGCATTTTTGGCGACAACTATGGCGCACTCTGGGGTCTTAAGGGTCGCGCGTTTTGGTTGTTCATCTGCTTGTTCTGTGAGGGCCTTGCTTTGATGCTCTTCTCACAGATGCATGTCTTGTTCTTGGCACTGCCAACACTGATCATCTTCTCATTGTTCACACAGATGGCAGAAGGCGCGACTTACTCTGTTGTTCCTTTCATCAACAAAAAGGCACTTGGTGCCGTTGCGGGTGTTGTGGGTGCTGGTGGTAACGCTGGTGCAGTGCTGGCTGGCTTCTTGTTCAAAGGGTCAATCGACTGGTCACAAGCATTCTTCATTATGGGCGTTGTGGTGACAATCGCATCATTCCTCGCATTCTTTGTACGCTTCTCAACACGTCAAGAAGATGAAGAACGCGCGAACTTTGCGGCTGCGAACATCGAAACAATTCGCGCAAAGGCTGAGAAAGCGAACGCTGAACTAGAAGAAGCGATTGAAGCATTAGCGAAAAAACGTGCGGCAGAAATGGTCGCAGAGCAATCACGCTAGTTTTTTGAAAAGTGCGGGTCGGCGCTCATGCCGACCTGCAACGAAACACTCTTTGGGGGGGTGTTTCTCAACTAAAGGAGAAATATCGTGGGTAAGGACCTTCGCGATTGGAACCCGGACGACGAAGCGCAGTGGAACTCCACTGGTAAAGCGATCGCAACACGCAATTTGTGGATTTCAATCCCATCGTTGCTTTGCGGTTTTGCTGTTTGGCTTTACTGGGGCATTATTACTGTTCAAATGGTGAACCTTGATTTCGGGTTTGCATCGTCAGAACTATTCACATTGGGCGCTATTGCTGGTCTAACCGGCGCTACGCTTCGCATCCCTTCTACCTTCTTTATCCGCATCGCAGGCGGTAAGAACACCATCGTGTTCACAACGGCCTTGCTGATGATCCCAGCGATCGGCGCTGGTTTGGCGTTGCAAGACCCTGGTACGCCGCTTTGGTACTTCCAGATGCTTGCGTTTCTGTCTGGTATCGGTGGCGGTAACTTCTCGTCTTCAATGTCAAACATCTCTTTCTTCTATCCGAAGAAAATCCAAGGTTATGCACTGGGCATGAACGCCGGTTTGGGCAACTTTGGTGTGACTACCATGCAAATCTTGATCCCATTGGCGATGACAATGGGCCTGTTCGGTGGTGCAAGCCGCACATTGGTGAACACTTCAGGTACTTTGATTGGCAAGATCCCAGCGGGCACTGAAACTTACATCCAGAATGCTGGCTTCATCTGGCTGGTCTTCTTGGTGCCTTTGGCGTTCCTTGGTTGGTTCTTCATGAATAATATTCGTGATGAGCATGTTTCTCCAAAAATCCCGAACTTCTTTGGTTCAGCAGGTATTATCCTTGGCATGCTTGCGATTGGTTTGGCGACATCTGCGTTTGGTATCTGGTTGCTGTTGCCAGGTGTTGAAGGTGGGATGCCGACATCAGGTCTGACCCTATCAAAATGGATCGTGCTGCCAATCGTTATCGTGTTGACTGTTTTGGGATTGAAAATGATCCCAGGCGCCGTTGGCCAAAACTTGAACCGCCAGTACAAAATCTTTGGTAACAAGCACACATGGGCGATGACCATCATTTACACAATGACATTTGGTTCGTTCATTGGCTTCTCAGCTGCTTTGCCATTGACCATCAAAGTTGTGTTTGGCTTCAGCCACGTTGAAGTCGACGGTGTGATGACCCACGATATGGCAAACCCAAATGGTCCATCTGCTTTAATGTTTGCTTGGATGGGCGCATTTATTGGTGCTTTGATCCGTCCAATCGGCGGCATATGGGCTGATAAGATGGGTGGCGCAAAGGTTACGCAGATCATCTCAGTTGTGATGGTCGCGAGTGCCTTGGGTGTAGCTTACTTCATCCAACAAGCCTACTCATCAGCAACTCCAGAAATCTACTTCTGGCCATTCCTTGGTTTGTTCCTAATTTTGTTCGCCGCAACCGGCATTGGTAACGGTTCTACATTCCGTACAATTGCGATGGTGTTCGACAAAGAACAAACTGGACCAGCCTTGGGTTGGACGGCTGCGGTTGCTGCCTATGGCGCTTTCATTATTCCGAAAGTGTTCGGCGAACAACTGGCTGCAGGTCATCCTGAATATGCCTTGTACGGCTTCGCAGTATTTTATGCGGTGTGCATTGCGATCAACTGGTGGTTCTACCTCCGCCCGAACGCATATGTGCAAAATCCATAAGAGTTGAGTGAACAGAGCGTTGGGGTGTCGGCAGGGCACCCCGCGCGATCCTTACATAAGGGGGAATTGAAATGAGTAACTTACTAGATCGTCTCAACTTTTTGGCACCAAAAGAGAAATTCTCTAATGGCCATGGTGTGACGACAAATGAAAGTCGGAGCTGGGAGGACGCTTATCGCAAGCGTTGGCAGCACGACAAGATCGTCAGATCGACCCACGGTGTGAACTGTACAGGTTCATGTTCTTGGAAAATCTATGTGAAGGGTGGCATTGTCACTTGGGAAACCCAGCAAACGGATTACCCACGTACTCGTCCTGACCTTCCAAACCACGAACCTCGTGGTTGTGCGCGTGGCGCAAGCTATTCCTGGTACATGTATTCAGCCAACCGCGTGAAGCATCCTTTGATCCGCTCACGCTTGGTAAAACTCTGGCGCGACGCACGCGTAATGCGTGAGCCAGTTGCAGCCTGGGAATACATCCAGCAAAATGAAGAGGCCAGAAAGTCTTACCAACAAGTGCGCGGCCATGGCGGCTTTGTGCGTGCAGATTGGGAAGAAGTAAACGAGATTATTGCTGCGGCAAACGCCTATACAGCAAAAACATACGGTCCAGACCGGATCTTCGGATTCTCGCCAATTCCCGCGATGTCCATGGTGTCTTACGCGGCTGGTTCTCGCTATCTTTCATTGATGGGCGGCACATGCATGTCGTTCTACGATTGGTATTGCGATCTGCCACCTGCATCTCCAATGACTTGGGGCGAGCAAACCGACGTGCCTGAAAGCGCGGATTGGTACAATGCTGGCTTCTTGATGCTTTGGGGTTCCAACGTGCCGCAAACACGTACACCTGATGCGCACTTCTACACAGAAGCACGCTACAAGGGTACGAAGTCTGTTGTTGTGTCTCCTGACTATTCAGAAGCATCTAAGTTTGCTGATCTTTGGTTGCACCCAAAACAGGGTACAGACGCGGCGCTAGCGATGGCGATGGGCCACGTTATTTTGCGTGAATTCCACTTGGATCGCCAAGCTGAGTATTTCGAAGACTATTGTCGTCGTTACACAGATATGCCGAACCTTGTTCGCTTGGTCGAAAAAGACGGCAACCTGATCCCAGAACGTTTGGTGCGTGCATCTGATTTTGCGGACAATCTTGGCGAAAAAGACAACGCTGAATGGAAAACTGTTGCGATTGACGGCAAAACCAAGAAAATCGTTGTGCCACAAGGTTCAGCTGGTTTCCGTTGGGATGACAGCAAGCAGTGGAACCTAGAAGCCAAAGACAGCAAGGGCAATGAAACCGAGCTGGACATGAGCTTTGTGCTTGATGGTGAGCATGATCAAGTCGCAGATGTGGCATTCCCATATTTCGGCAACAAAGAACATGACCACTTTAAGGGTACGGACCACGCCAGCGTTTTGGTGCGCTCTGTTCCTGCGAAGAAAGTCAAACTTGCTGACGGCGAAGCGCTTGTTGCAACTGTATTTGATTTGTTCGTTGCAAACTACGGTCTTGACCGCGGTTTGGGCGGCGAAAACGTTGCCACCAGCTATGATGACAATGTGCCATACACACCAGCATGGGCTGAGCAAATTACTGGCGTGCCGAAAGAGCACATCATCACAACTGCTCGCGAGTTCGCTGACAATGCTGAGAAAACAAATGGCCGCTCAATGGTCATTCTTGGCGCTGGTTTGAACCACTGGTACCACATGGACATGAACTATCGCGGTATCATCAACTTGTTGGTGATGTGCGGTTGTATCGGTCAGTCTGGTGGTGGTTGGAGCCACTATGTGGGTCAAGAAAAACTGCGTCCACAAACTGGTTGGCAGCCTCTAGCATTTGGTTTGGATTGGGCACGTCCACCACGTCACATGAACTCTACCAGCGCATGGTATGCGCACACTGACCAGTGGCGCTATGAAACTGTTACTGTTGATGAGATTTTGTCACCTACTGCGCCTGATGGCCCATGGGACGGCACAATGATCGACTATAACATCCGTGCTGAACGGATGGGTTGGTTGCCATCAGCGCCTCAATTGAAGACGAACCCATTGACCATCGCTGCTGAAGCTAAAGAAGCAGGAATGGATCCGAAAGACTATGTTGTTCAGCAGCTTAAGTCTGGCGAGATGGAAATGTCTTGTGAGGATCCTGACGATCCAGCGAACTGGCCGCGTAACCTTTTCGTTTGGCGTTCAAACTTGCTTGGTTCATCTGGTAAAGGCCACGAATACTTCCTCAAGCACCTTCTTGGCACATCGCATGGTGTGATGGGCAAGGATTTGGGCGAAGAAGGAAAAGCACGTTCAACCGAAGCGAAATGGCATGAGAAAGCGCCTGAAGGTAAGCTTGATCTTCTGGTCACTCTAGATTTCCGGATGAGCACAACCTGTGTTTACTCTGACATCGTATTGCCAACAGCGACTTGGTACGAAAAAGACGATTTGAACACATCAGATATGCACCCATTCATCCACCCGCTTTCAACAGCGGCGGACCCTGCTTGGGAAGCGAAATCTGACTGGGCGATCTTTAAAGGGTTGGCCAAGAAGTTCTCTGAAATCGCACCAGAAGTTTTGGGTGTTGAGACAGATATCGTTACGCTTCCAATCCTCCACGATACACCTGCCGAAATGGGTCAGGCGTTAGATGTGAAGGAATGGAAGAAAGGCGAAATCGAAGCCATCCCAAACAAAACAATGCCGAACATTATTGCGGTCGAGCGGGACTATCCGAACTTGTACAAAAAGTTCACTTCGCTTGGTCCTCTAATGGACAAAGTTGGCAATGGCGGCAAAGGCATTGCTTGGGATACCAAGCATGAAGTGCATTTGTTGCAGCAGCTAAACGGCGTCGTTTTGGAAGAAGGCGTTTCAAAAGGCTTGGCGAAAATCGACAGCGCCATTGATGCTTGTGAAGTCATCTTGAGCCTTGCACCTGAAACCAACGGTGAAGTTGCGGTGAAAGCTTGGGATGCTCTAGGGCAGATCACCGGCATAGATCACCGGCACTTGGCATTGCCAAAAGAGGAAGAAAAGATCCGGTTCCGTGACGTTGTTGCGCAACCAAGAAAGATCATTTCTTCTCCAACTTGGTCTGGCCTTGAGAGCGAGCATGTTTGCTACAACGCTGGTTACACTAACGTCCATGAGTTGATCCCTTGGCGGACAATCACTGGCCGTCAGCAACTCTATCAAGATCACTTGTGGATGCGGGCATTTGGTGAAGGCTTCTGCCTCTACCGTCCACCTGTTGACCTCAAGACCATTCGTCCTGAATTGGACAAACGATCAAACGGCAACAAGCAAGTGGTGCTGAACTTCATTACACCTCACCAGAAATGGGGTATTCACTCAACCTATTCTGACAACTTGATGATGCTCACATTGAACCGTGGTGGTCCTGTTGTTTGGGTTTCTGAGGTTGATGCAAAGAAAGCTGACCTTGAGGACAATGATTGGGTTGAAGTTTACAACGTCAACGGTGCGCTAACTGCACGTGTTGTGGTTTCCCAGCGGATGAAAGAAGGCACTGTCTTCATGTATCACGCACAGGAAAAAATTGTGAACACACCGGGTGCGGAAACAACTGGTCTTCGGGGCGGTATCCATAACTCGGTAACTCGCGCAGTGACCAAACCAACCCACATGATCGGTGGCTATGTGCAGCAGTCATATGGCTTCAACTATTACGGCACTGTCGGCTCTAACCGCGATGAGTTTGTGGTTGTGCGCAAGATGGACAAGGTCGAGTGGCTCGAAGGGCCATACAAAGGCAAGCAGGAGGCAAAATAATGCGTATTCGTGCACAAGTAGGCATGGTGCTGAACCTGGATAAATGTATCGGGTGCCACACATGTTCTGTCACCTGTAAGAACGTTTGGACGAACCGTGAAGGCGTTGAATATGCCTGGTTCAACAACGTGGAAACCAAGCCTGGCGTTGGCTACCCAAAAGACTGGGAAAACCAAAATCGCTGGAACGGTGGTTGGACACGCAATTCGAACGGCAAAATCACCCCGAAAATGGGTGCTAAATGGCGGGTGTTGGCGAAGCTTTTTGCCAACCCTGATCTGCCTGAAATTGACGACTATTATGAGCCGTTCGATTTCGATTATGGCCATTTGCAAACCGCAAAAGAAGTAGAGGCGTTTCCAACAGCGCGTCCACGTTCTTTGATTTCTGGTGAGCGGATGGAAAAGATCAATTGGGGTCCAAACTGGGAAGAAATTCTTGGTGGCGAGTTCTCCAAACGCGGCAAAGACTACAACTTTGAAGGCATCGAAAAAGAAATTTACGGTGAGTTTGAAAACACCTTCATGATGTATCTGCCACGTTTGTGTGAGCACTGCTTGAACCCAACATGTGTTGCAGCTTGCCCATCTGGCGCAATCTACAAGCGTGAAGATGATGGCATCGTGTTGATCGACCAAGAGAAATGTCGTGGTTGGCGCATGTGCGTGTCTGGTTGCCCATACAAGAAGATCTATTACAACTGGTCTTCTGGTAAATCAGAGAAATGCACATTCTGCTATCCTCGTATTGAAGCTGGTCTTCCAACTGTTTGTTCTGAAACATGCGTTGGCCGGATCCGTTATCTGGGCGTGATGCTTTATGATGCAGACAAGATCGAAGAGATTGCGTCTACACCAGACACCAAGGACTTGTACGAGAAACAACTCAAAGTGTTCCTTGATCCAAATGATCCAAAAGTGATTGCTGAAGCGCGTGCGCAAGGCATTCCAGAGGATTGGTTGGAAAGCGCGCAGAAGTCACCGGTTTACAAAATGGCTATGGACTGGAAAGTGGCATTCCCACTTCACCCAGAATACCGGACCCTTCCAATGGTTTGGTACATTCCACCACTATCTCCACTGCAAAATGCAGCGGCGGCTGGCAAAATTGGTGTTGATAAGAACAACATGCCAGATGTGGATAGCATGCGTATTCCAGTTCGCTACCTCGCCAACCTTTTGACAGGCGGCAAGGACGAACCAATCGTCGTGGCGCTTAAGCGGATGTTGGCGATGCGTGGCTATATGCGCACCAAGACCATTGAAGGTGTGATCGATGACAAGTTTGCGACCGATGTTGGGCTAACACCTGAATTGATCGAAGACATGTACAAGATCATGGCGATCGCAAACTATGAAGATCGTTTCGTTATTCCAACTTCACACCGTGAAGAAGCGGAAGACGCATATGACCTTCGCGGTTCTTGTGGCTTTAGCTTCGGCAATGGTTGTTCAGGCGGCAATTCTGAAGCGGATCTGTTTGGGGCGAAAAAGACCAAAACAGTGACAACACCAACTGACGTATTTTGATCGGAGAAATGAAGAATGGCTAATGCATTGAAAATAATATCAACGCTGCTTTCTTATCCGTCAAAGGACTTGAAAGACGCTGCGTTGGAGTTGAAAGCCGCTGTGCTTGATGACGGTCTAACCGGGGAGCCTGAAAAGGCTCTCCTCAATGAGCTGATTGACGACATCACTTCGCGAGATGTTTATGAAGCTCAAGAGCGTTATGTGGAACTGTTTGATCGGACACGCACTTTGTCTTTGCACTTGTTTGAACATGTGCATGGCGAAAGCCGTGACCGTGGCCAGGCAATGGTCGATCTCAAGCAAATGTATGAAGAGCAAGGATTTGAATTGTCTGTCAGCGATTTGCCAGACTTCCTACCGATGTTCTTGGAGTTTGCGAGCATCCAGATCGAAAATGAACGCGAAGAGTTGCTTGGGCAAACTGTTCATATTCTTTCAGCGCTTCGTCAGCGTCTGGAGAAAAAGAAGAGCATTTATGCAAATGCGTTCCAAGCTCTAGAAGCGATTATTTCAACCCAAGCCGACCCTGCGGTTGTTGAAGAGATTTTGAGCGTGCCGGATGATGATCCGAACGACTTGGAAGCGCTTGACGCTGTTTGGGAAGAGGAAGCCATCACATTTGGTGGCGGCCAAGGCGAAGAAGACTGCGGGCCTGATCGCCTAGGTCGTCAAATGCGTGCGGCACGACGTCCTGCACCGCAACCAACCATTCAATAGGGAGAAGAGGGATGAAGGAATTTCTCAATTTTGCAGTGTTTGGGGTCTACCCCTATATCGCACTGGCGACCCTAGTTGTCGGCACGGTTCTGCGTTACGACAAGGACCCATACACTTGGAAAGCGGGCTCTAGCCAATTGCTTCGACGCAAACAATTGGTGATTGGCTCAGTACTGTTCCATTTGGGTGTTATCGTCATCTTTTTCGGTCACCTCGTGGGTTTGTTGACTCCAATTTGGGTGTTTGATGCGCTCGGCATAAGCCATTCATTCAAGCAAATGCTGGCGATTGTTGCTGGTGGTATTGCTGGTGTGGCCGGCATCATTGGTGCAACATTGCTTATCCATCGACGGTTCTTTGATGCTCGTGTTCGTGCGGCATCAAGCTTTGCTGACAATATGATCATCTTGATCTTGTGGGTGCAGTTGGCGCTTGGATTGGCAACAATTCCGGTATCATTGAAGCACCTTGATGGCCACGAAATGGTGAATTTCATGAACTATTGTCAAGGCATCTTTACCTTCAACTTCGAGGCTTCTAGCTACATCATCAACGCGGACCCAATCTTTAAGGCGCATATGGCGTTGGGCATCACAATTCTTTTGTTGTTCCCATTCACACGCCTTGTGCACATGCTTTCAGTGCCAGTTCGCTACATGTGGCGTCCAGGCTATCAAGTTGTGCGCACAAAGAAAAAACGCGCATAACACCGCATTTTGGGTGGGGCAATTCTTGCCCCGCCCAACTCCACCAAAAAGAATTTGATAGGGACCCAAAATGGCTACACTCATCGACAAAACCATGCCAAAAATGGCAAACGGCGACGCCGTAAAGGTTGATCCGAAGCCTAAGTCACCAGAAATCTATGTGAATGGCGTTGAAATCACCTTGGAAGCCATTCAGCAAGAAGTGCAAAATCACGAGGCGGAAAAACCTAAGGACGCTTATTTGAGCGCGGCGCGTGCGCTGGTGGTTCGCGAGCTGCTTTTGCAAAAGGCGAATGAGCTTGGCATTGAAGCTGAGCAGATGGCGGATGACCAAGGTCGTCGCGAAACGGAAGAAGATGCAAAATTGCGTCAACTTTTGGATCAGGAAGTTGATGTGCCTCGTGCAGGCGAAGAAGAATGTCAGCGCTATTATGATCAGCACATTGAGAAGTTTTCATCAGAAACGATTTATGAGGCGCGGCACATTTTGTTGGCGGGGGCTCTGGAAGATCCTGTTGCCCGTCGCAAGGGCCAAGTCAAAGCCAACCAAATCATTGAATCGCTCAAAGCGGACCCATCGCGCTTTGGTGAATTTGCGCGTGAGTTTTCACAGTGCCCATCCGCGAAAGAAGGCGGTAATCTTGGCCAGTTGACCAAAGGTCAAACAGTTCCAGAATTCGAAACAGTTTTGTTTGAACTCGAAGAAGGGCAAATCAGCCCTTCGCCAGTGCCAACACCTTTTGGCTATCACGTGATTTATCTTGATCGGATTATTGAAGGGCAGCAATTGCCGTTTGATCATGTGAAAGCAAAAATCGCGGCCTATCTTGAGGCTTCAAGCTGGAGCCGTGCGGTAGCGCAGTATATCGGCATTTTGGCTGGTGCTGCTGAGATCAAAGGCATCCAAATTGACGGTGCCGACAGCCCATTGGTGCAATAGCTTTATGCAAGACCAGTTCAGACCAGAATTGAAAGATCAATTTGGGCGGCAAGCGACCTACCTGCGTTTGTCGATCACGGATCGATGCGATTTGCGCTGTACCTATTGCATGTCTGAACATATGACGTTTCTGCCGCGCAAAGAGGTTTTGTCGCTTGAAGAATTGGAGCGTCTGGTAACCGCATTTGTGGACAATGGCGTACGCAAGGTGCGCCTGACGGGCGGTGAGCCATTGGTGCGTAGAAATGTGATGAGCTTGTTTCAAGGCCTGTCACGGCATCTCGCCAATGGTGCACTCGATGAACTCACTCTGACCACAAACGGCACATTGCTCGGCAAATACGCCAAACAGCTTGTTGATTGTGGCGTAAAACGCGCCAACGTGTCCCTTGATACATTGTGTCCCGAAAAGTACGCGGCGATTACCCGGTGGGGTCGATTGGAACGTGTGCTTGATAGCATTGAAAAAGCGCAAGAAGCAGGCTTGCACATCAAGATCAACACCGTCGCTGTGAAAGGCAAGATCGAAGAGGAAATTGACGATCTGATCAAGTTTGCCCATGGTCGTGGTATGGATTTGACCTTGATCGAGACAATGCCACTTGGCGATGTCGGATTTGATCGAAACGATCAATATGTTTCACTTTCCAATTTCAGAAACGAGTTGTCCAAGCGGTGGACAATGGCTGATATCAAAGATACGACCGGTGGACCATCGCGCTACGTGCGCGTAGGTGAAACTGGCGGTCGTTTGGGCTTTATCACGCCGATGTCACATAATTTCTGCTCTACCTGTAATCGCGTGCGGGTTTCTTGCACGGGCACGCTGTACACTTGCATGGGGTCGGAAGGCTCGGTGGATTTGCGCGACGCGCTGCGTTCATCTGAAAGCAATGCCGCGGTCGAGGGACTTATTCGCGAAACAGTATTTGCCAAACCCGAATGCCACAACTTCTCCATTGATGAAACAGGCACATCTGGTATCAAGCGGCATATGTCGTTTTTGGGTGGATAGGGTTTATGACCGTAAAAATTGGGATTGTTACCATTTCGGACCGCGCAAGCCGGGGCGAGTATGAAGACAAAAGTGGTCCGGCGATTGAAGACTGGCTGAATGAAGCCATTTCTTCGGACTGGACGCCTGAAAAGCGGGTGATAGAAGATGGCATTGCCTCAGTTGAAGCTTGCCTGAAAGACTTGTGTGACAATGTGCAAGTCGATCTCGTGCTCACTACGGGCGGAACGGGCCCGTCGCCGCGCGACCTGACACCAGAAGCAATGGCGCTGGTTATGGAAAAAGAACTGCTTGGTTTTGGTGAGTTGATGCGCAAGGTTAGTCTTGAGCAGGTTCCCACTGCCATCCTGTCGCGCCAGACTGCTGGCATTCGAGGTAAGACACTGATCATCAATGTTCCGGGCAAACCCGCCGCCATTGACGTTTGTCTATCTGCTGTGTTTCCAGCTGTGCCTTATTGCCTTGATTTGATTGGCGCAGGCCGAATTGAGACCGAAAAGGGCAAAATCGACAGCTTCCGCCCAAAGAAATAGCGATTGCTCGCAACCGTATCTTGCGATCATTTCCTCAGAAAAACTTACAAATATCCAATCCGTGTACTTGCGACTTTAGTCTAATATGGACTAGATGGCGCTGACGGCTGTACGGAGGAGTGGCAAATGATTGTTTGTTGTGGTGAAGCGCTGATTGATATGTTGCCGCGCGATATCGTGGGTGAAGGCATGGGTTATCTGCCAGTCTCTGGTGGCGCCGTTTTTAACACGGCGATTACGTTGGGTCGTCTTGGCGAGAGCGCCGGATTTTTCACCGGATTGTCGACTGATCTTTTCGGCCAGCAGATTGAAGCGAGCCTGAAGGCGTCTAATGTGGATGCGCGGTTTTGCAAACGCCAAGACTTGCCGACCACGCTTGCCTTTGTGAAGCTGACAGATGGCCATGCCGAATATGCGTTTTATGACGAAAACAGCGCTGGTCGCATGATCACATCTGATGATTTGCCGACCTTTGAAGATGACGTGTCCGCGCTACATTTTGGCGCGATCAGCCTTATTCCAGATCCATGTGGCTCAACGTATGAAGCGCTGATGACACGCGAGGCGCCAAGCCGCGTCATATCGTTTGATCCAAATATTCGCCCAACTTTTATTCAGGATGAAGCAACCTATCGCAAGCGCATGGAGCGCATGCTGGGATTGGCGGATATCATTAAAGTGTCGGATGAGGATTTGGCTTGGCTTATGCCCGGCGCTGGCTTCGAGGATGCAGCGGCAAAAATGATCGGAAGTGGCGCCTCAGTTGTTTTGATGACAAAAGGGGCAGAAGGTGTCGAAGCGATTACGCGCAGCGGCAAGAGTTTTGTGCCCGCTGCTAAGGCAACTGTTGTTGACACGGTTGGAGCCGGTGACAGTTTTAATGGCGGTTTCTTGGCTGGTCTAAATCGACAAGGCTTGTTGAATAAACAGGCGCTGGCGCAGATTTCAAATGATGATCTTCAACTAGCGCTGCGTTTGGCCGCTGATGTGGCTGCCATCACAGTTTCACGCGCAGGCGCTAATCCGCCTTGGCAAAAGGAATTGGCATAAGCGTGTCAGCCCTTGAAATCACTTGCTAAATAGAATTGGCGCTTTTCAACGATTTTGCCAGCGGATCGAATTTCAACGGTTTGCAACAATGTAATCTCGTCAAACCTGGCTTTTAGGCCGCTGCTTATCCCTTCAAACGATGTGGTCAGAATGAGGGCATCTTGACCCAAATAGGCCTCTGGCTGAAACCAGAAGCGGTACTGGGATCGAGATGGGCCAAGATCAGTGACGCTCGGGTCGTTCATCCAAAATCCCAAGGGCGATGAACTTGTGTAGTGCGTACCAGCAACAAATCCAACACTGTGCTTATCTGCCAGCATTTTAGCCACGTCCGCCGTTTCTTCCCATCCATAGGCTCGGGCTGAAAAATAGTCGGCTGAACTGAAGTAGGTGCGTAGGGGCAATACGGCAAAGTTATAGGCGATTAGGGCTGCAACCAGCGTCCCATAGAAGACGTGTGCAATTGCGAGCCAGCCAGCGCGCATATGAAGTCCTATGAATGGGATAATCGCGATATAGGCCGCCAAATTCCAGTGGAACAATATGTCGGTGGTCAGCGATAGGCCTAAGAACACCAATGTAGACACGAAGAAAGCGGCGCGGCCCAGCCACACCAAGTTTTGTGACTGGCCGGATGGTTTAATCAGCAGGGTTTTGAGGAGCGGCCAAATAAGGAATGGCGACAGAAACGCAACCATGCCGCCTAAAAACCCTTTCAAGCCTTCAAGGTTGTTGTCGGTCGGCAATCCGGCATGGCGATCTTGTAGCACAAAGGTCACTGATGATGCTTTGGTTGCTATGTTCCAATAAATCTCGGGCGAGACGACAAGCAAGAATAGACCAAACGCTGCATAGGCTTGCCAGTGCGCAAAAATCTGGCGGGTGCGCAGGTTGGCTATTGCATAGAGGAAAACACCCGCGCCCAGCAAAACAGCATTATACTTCGCTAGGGTGCCTAAACCGAGCATGATGCAGGCGAGGTAAAGTGCATGCCAGTCGGCTTCCTCCTCATCCAATCGGGCGGAAAAGAACTTGAGGAAGAAATAGAGGCTGAACAACAAGCAAAGGATAAGCAGGTGATCCGGTAGCGCCAACATGCTCATGGTGAGAAATATGGGCGTCGCTAGGAACAGCAGTGCGGTCACAATGAAATGTGATTTTGGGTCATTGCTGATGAGGTTTGAAATCAACCACAGTGCCCACAAATCGGCAACAAATGTGATGATGGGCACAATACGAAGTGCAAAGATATTCCAACCGAACAGCTTGGAAGATAGCCATAGTGTCCAGGCATTGAACGGTGGGTGATCGTAGTACGATATGGCTGGGTGCTGCGACCACATCCAATAATAGGCTTCGTCCGGCAATATTGTGCCAGAAAGAATAAACGCAACTCGGATGATCACCAAAACTGCGATCATGCCCAAGAGGATACGAGCCATGGGTGATTGAGGTATCAAGGCATTTGAGTTCTCATTCAATTGCCTTGATGTCTTCATGTTGATCCGACCTTATTGCGAAGCTTGCACCGCGATTTCGCCGGCGGTTTTGGCGTTGTTGATCAATAGCGCAATGTTTGCTTTTAGTGAACGCCCATCGGTTAGTTCAACTACTTTTCCCAAAACATATGGGGTAACCGCAGCGCCGTGAATGCCATCAGCGTCAGCTGCTGCAATTGCCTTGTTGATGACTTGTTCCATCTCTTCATTGGTAAGCGCTGCTTCTTCTGGCACAGGGACAGTGAACAACATACCGTTGTCGCTAAGCAATTTGCGCCATGTGTTCAATACGTTGGCTGCTTCTTCAATGTTGGCTACGCTGTGTGGCAATGCGATTTCGCTTTCGCGCGTGTAGAAGGCTGGGAGATTTTCGCAGCCATATCCGATTACTGGTACACCTTGTGTTTCCAGCACTTCCATTGTTAACGGTAGGTCCAGGATTGACTTTGCACCTGCGCAAACAACAGTAACCGGCGTTTTGCCCAATTCAAGTAGGTCAGCGGACACATCGAACGGATGGCCGCGATGCACACCGCCAATACCGCCGGTCGCAAATACGTCGATTGAAGCAGCGGCTGCCAGTATCATCGTGCCCGCAACGGTCAATGAGCCACTTTTGCCCATACCGATTAGGGCTGGGAAGTCGCGGCGTGAGCATTTGGCAATTGAGCCACGCGGGGATTTTGCGAATTCGCGAAGTTGTTCTTCGCTCATCCCAATTACTGGTTCGCCGCGAATGATGCCTAGGCTCGCTGGACAAGCGCCAGCGTCACGCACCGCTTGCTCCATGGCGAGCGCAGTGTCAATATTGTGCGGGTAGTCCATACCATGGGTTACAACCGTAGTTTCAAGCGCCACAATAGGCTGGCCGGACATTTTGGCTTTGAGCACGTGCTCGCCAAATTGTAGGTCGAATTTCATTTTATGTCCTTTGGAATGCAAGGTCTTGCGCTTTTTGCGCAACTATCTGTGCTGTTAAATCAGGGCTGTTGCGCAATTCGCTTTGCACCGTCAGCCCGGCCGCAACCACACCGGCTCTAGTCGCATCGAAAGCAGATTTCTCTTGTAGAATCGTGTGAAGGAACCCGGCCACAAAAGCGTCGCCTGCGCCAGAAACATCGACAATTTCGGTTTTTGGCGTTTCGATCTTTGCAATCCCTTCTGGGCACAAGCAGGTGACCGGATTTGAGCCATCGGTAATCACGACGTTTTTAGCGCCGCGGAGCTGGAACTGTTTGGCCAAGCTCTCCGCAGACAAATCTCCATGCACTGATCGAGCTTCGTCCATGTTGCAAAAAAGGTATTCGACGCCAGTGAGGTTGTTGGGCAGCCGCTGAAATTTGGGAACTGATACGGCATCGAGCGCAAGTGGCAAATCGTTGTTGTGGCAGCGTTTGATCAATACTGACAATAAACTCGCAGAACAATTTGTATCTGCAAAAACCAGCCGGGAAGAAACGATGTGCTGCCAATCTCTATCAATGACTTGTGCGTCAAGGTGGTCAATTATGCCCATATCTGCGATGCCAAGATATAGTTCGCCTGTGGGCTGCATAATGGCCGTATAGGTACCCGTTACGCCGATGTTTTTTCGCTCGACAAGCGTTGTGTCGACCCCAACGGATGAAGTCGCTTCAATTACAGCGCGACCAGCGTCGTCATTCCCCACAACTGATATGAGCTTAACGCTCTCGCCGAGTTGGGCTAGGTTTTCCGCAACGTTGCGCGCCACGCCCCCACGGGTTTCACTGCTGGTCCCTGGTTGAGATGTGTGTGGTATGCCTTCGCTTTGAAGCCGCAAAATGCGGTCCAACACGGCGCCGCCAATACATGTAACCGCAGGAGTTTCCGCGAAAACATACGCGCGCCCCAGAATTAGTCCCTTGGACTGAAGACGTTCAATGTAGTTGGCAACGCTAGCGCGTGAAATGCCTAAGGCTTCGCCCAGTTCTTTTTGCGTTGCAAAGGGTTGAGCTTTGATTTGAGCGAGAAGCCGCGCTTCTAAATTTGTAAGGGACATATATTGCAATTGCTAGTTGGCCTGACAATTGCAATATAAGTATTTTCCCAAATGGTCAATCCTTTTCGATGGGCGTGTCGCTCAAGCTTCCCCATTCTGCCCACGAGCCATCGTAGAGTTGTGTATTTGTGTGCCCCAACAATTCTAGTGCGAGCAAAATAATTGATGCGGTAACGCCGGAACCACACGTGGTGATAATTGGTTTTGTTGGGTCGACGTGTTCATTTCTGAAGTGCTTTTCCAACTCAGAATTTGGTCTAAATGTGCCATCGGCGTTGAGTAGGCTTGAATAGGGGACATTTGTTGCGCCCGGCATATGGCCCGCGCGCATACCGGGGCGCGGCTCAGCTTCTTGCCCAGAAAAGCGTCCGGCGCCTCTGGCATCAAGTATTTGAAAATCCGCTGCATCAACCCGTTGACGCATTTCCTCAAGGGCGACGATCCGTGAATGGTCTTTTTCTGCTGAAAATGCGCTTGGTTCGGGTGGGCGTCGTTTGTCCGTTACGCCATAGCCTGCGGCTTTCCACGCGGGTAGACCACCATCTAAAACTCTAATGTTTTGAGCGCCATAAATCTTAAACATCCACCACACACGAGCAGCGGAGAACATGCCTGCAGTGTCGTAAACTACAATTTTGTCGGTGTTGGAAACGCCCATCGCGCTTACTGCCTGGGCAAAATCGGATGCGCTAGGCAGCGTGTGCGGCAATCCCGAGTCTTTGTCGGCAATTGCATCAATGTCGAAAAATTGTGCGCCTTGAATGTGCCCACTTTCATATTCTGCATAAGCATCGCGGTTGGCATTTGGCAAATGCCAAGACCCGTCAATTACCCTCAGGTCTGGGTTGTCAATTTCTGCGTGCAATTGGCTTGCGGTGATCAGAATGGGACGATTTGACATAATGCAGCACCATCTAAATGTTTGACCTTTTAGATCATGATGCTAAAGCCAAGCGCATATCTAATCCAGTTTAAAGATGAGAGCCCATGGCCGCCGCGCTTTTAAGCCTAAAAGATGTTCACCTCACCTTTGGGGGCACCCCGCTTTTGCAAGGGGCAGAGCTGTTCGTTGCCCCTGGGGAACGCATCGCGTTGGTGGGGCGCAACGGTTCTGGCAAGTCTACTTTGCTTAAGATCGCATCAGGCGATGTTGAGGCGGATCAAGTAGAACGTTTTGTGCAGCCTGGTGTTACCGTTCGGTATTTGCCGCAAGAGCCCGATTTGTCTGCATTTGAGAATGTATTGGCATATGTGGAAGCTGGTTTGGCACCAGGGGATGATGCGTATCGCGCGACATATTTGTTAGAGCAATTGGGGGTGAAACCGGACGCTGATCCAAAGTCTCTTTCCGGGGGGGAGGCGCGCCGTGCCGCCTTGGCGAGAACGTTGGCACCTGAACCAGACGTGTTGTTGCTCGATGAGCCTACGAACCACCTGGATTTGCCTGCAATTGAATGGTTGCAAGCGGAGTTGACTTCAATGAAGTCGGCCATGTTGATCATTTCTCACGACCGGCGTTTCTTGACCGACTTGACCCGGTCAACGGTTTGGCTTGATCGTGGCGTGACGCGGCAGATAAACAAGGGTTTTGCCCATTTTGAGGAATGGCGCGACGAACTTTTGGCTTTAGAAGAGTTAGAACAACACAAGCTTGATCGGCAGATTGTTCGTGAAGAGCATTGGGTGCGCTATGGCGTTACGGCGCGGCGTAAACGTAATGTGCGCCGTATGTCGGAATTGGCGGACTTGAGGCAAAAACGCGACAACCATCGTGGCCCTACCGGCAATGTGAAGCTGAGTGTCGCAGATGGCCGCCAAAGTGGCGCAATTGTTGCCGACATTGAAGGGATATCTAAAAGCTTTAGCGATAAACCAATCGTTGCTGACTTCTCGACCCGGATTATGCGCGGCGACCGCATCGGTATTGTGGGGCCTAATGGGGCAGGCAAAACCACCTTGATCAAAATGATAATTGGCGAATTGGAGCCCGATAGTGGTGAGGTAAAGTTGGGGACCAAGCTTGAGGTGGCAACGCTAGATCAAAAGCGGGCGCAACTTGACCCAACAACCTCGTTGAAAGATGCCCTGACCGGCGGCGGTGGCGACAATGTAGTCATCAATGGGCAAGCGCGCCATGTGGTTGGTTATATGAAGGACTTTTTGTTCCTGCCTGAACAGGCAAACACGGCGGTCGGCAAATTGTCGGGTGGTGAACGTGCGCGAGTAATGATCGCGCGATCAATGTCATTGCCTTCAAATTTCTTGATCCTAGATGAGCCGACCAACGATTTGGATTTAGAAACGCTCGATTTGCTGCAAGAGATGATCGCCGATTACGAGGGAACCGTTCTGGTCGTGAGCCACGACCGGGAGTTTCTTGATCGCACGGTTGCCTCAATAATTATAGCTGACGGCGACGGTGTGTGGACGGAGTATCCCGGTGGTTACTCAGACATGGTTCGTTTGCGCGGATATGGCGTTACAAAGCCAAAGCAAATCGAGAAGGTCGTCAAAGCCAAATCAATGAAACCTGCAACTGAAGCAAAATCACCAAAGAAGAGGCTTTCCTTCAAGCACAAACACGCGCTGGAAACACTTCCTGGCGAAATGGAAAAGCTAGGTGCTGAAATTGCGAACATCCAGGGGCAGTTGGCTGACTCAAATCTATATGCCAACGATCCGGAAAAGTTTCAGCAGTTGAGTGTCCAATTGTCGCAAGCCCAGGAAAAATTGGACGAAAAAGAAGACCAATGGCTTGAAATTGAGCTACTAAGAGAAGAAATAGAAAGCAGCTGATCTAAGCTGATTTGATTTTAGTTTACTGAAGTGAGATTTACCGTTCACCTTAGAAGTGAACTCAATTGCTTTGCGAGATTTTTAAGGTATTGGGCTAGGCTGATCATGCTGGCTCAATAAATTGAGGTGCTGATGTCAAAATATTCCAGTCAACAGGTGGTCATTTACGCAGAGCAAAGGCCAATTATTGACTGCGTGCGTAGCGCGTTACGCACGATGGATGTTCGCGACGTGGCGCTGTTCACCAAGGCTGAGGGTGCGATAAAGCACCTGCAAACTAAAACCGTTGATGTGCTGATTGTTGATGACAGTTTGACCGGTCAGAACCCGCTCGAATTTGTAGCAAAGTTGCGCATCGATAAGAACATTGTTTCGCGCCTTGTGCCGGTAATACTGATTTCTGACAATGGTTTGCCAAGAACGGTCATGCGGGCGATCAAAGCGGGGGTGGATGAAGTTCTTGTAAAACCCGTTGCCGAAAAAGCTGTTCAGCTGCGGATTGAAAAAACAATTGATAATCCACGCGAATGTATTTCTGTGCCATCAGGCTATGTGGGGCCAGATCGGCGTCGATCAATCAAAGACTTCATGTCAGGTGATGAGCGACGCGAGGAAGACAAAGCTAGCGTTTTGCCCCGAAATGTCGGCAATGCGCCGGAATAGGCGCTTTAAATGGTTTTCAGATTTTCCTTGCCTAAACAAGCGGCTAACGCTTAGCTTGGCTTTCCTAATGCTCGCGACCAATTCTTGTGGGCGAAACTCAAAATTGGTGAAAAAATGCGAAACTTGGGGGCGGTGCAGGCTCTGCTATTGGCATCGGCTGGGGCTGCTGTATTGGCGCTAATGGATGCGCTTGTCAAAAGCCTATCCGGCACATTGCCAACAATTGAGATCTTGTTTTTCCGCCAAGTTGGTGCTGCGATTTTGCTTGGCGCTTTGGTATTTGCGACAAAATCAAGCCTGCCACATTGGAGCCGAATGAAAACCCATTTCATTCGCTCCATCATGATCGGTTTGACGGCCTTTTCCTTCTTTTACGCATTGGGCGAATTGCCGCTTGGCCTTGTCACCGCGATTGCCCTTACAGCGCCTGTAATGGTTGCGGTTATGGGGGTTGTCGTCTTGAAAGAAGAATTGAGCAAAACACTTATTGCTGCATCTGTTCTTGGCTTTTCGGGGGCGATGATTGTGACATTTGGTGGGCAAGAAACGCCGCTTAACGCCAATGGAAGCTTCTGGGGTTGGGTGGCGGCAATTGTAAGCCCTTTCACTTACGCGATCAGCATCGTTATTTTGAAGAACCAAACTTCGCAATCAAGTGCTCAAGTAATCACGTTTGTTCAAGCAGGTCTTATCGCGTTGTTTTGTCTACCGTTCCTGTTTGTGAGCGACTTCGTTGTGCCGCAGGGTGATGAAGTATGGCGCGTTGCAGCGTTGGGGATTTTAGGTGCTGTTGGGTTTATGATGTTCGTGACCGCATTGAAGCATGTGCCAGCATCCATGTTTGCAATGGTTGACAACACTGCCCTTGTTTGGGCCGCCTTGTATGGTTTTATCTTTTTCTCCGAAGTGCCGCATGTGAGTTTGTGGATAGGGGCCATAATGATTGTATTGGCGTGCTTGATGGTGGCGCGGAAACAAGTGCGTAAAAGTCCAAAGCGCTAGACGCCTTCAACTTCGAGTTCGAAATTGACGGATCGATCTTTGGCTGAGTAGCTGCCTGTTCCCGATATCGTTTTGAAATCCCTCGTGCCTGATCCTTTGATGATCACCCAACTTGTGGTTGCGACGTTATCCTCAAATTTTCCTGTTTCTTGAATGAAGAAGGAACCTGACTGCTTGCCAATTGTGCCTGCAAATTGCAGCGCGCCATTGTAGCTTGCTTGAGCGTCATCATTGTAAATCATGATATATTTGCCGCGCAGTTCTCCCTCAAGGTCGCCAGACACTATATAGGAAATGCTGGCCTCATTTGCCTTTGCGGGAAGCGGCGTATCCATAAAGCTTTGTTCTTCCCATTTGGCGATTGTAAATTCACCTGCTAAAATGCGCATATATATTCTCCTTGTTGAGACAAGCCTTGCACAAAGGGCAAAAGGGGAATTGTAAAAATGCGACAGGGAACGCCTATTCATGGGTCGTATGAAACCAAATCAGGCAAAGGGCCTGATTGAAAAACATGTAAGCTTGCAGCATTTTGATCTGACCTTGGTGAGCCCAAGTCCAGAGCTGGCGACGCTTGTTGCAAATTACTGGATTATTGAGTGGGACTTGCCTGCTGGAAAAGCATATGCGCAAGAACATCTGCCGCATGCCAGCCAACATCTCGTGCTTGATCCGCAATATCAATCTGGCGTTTTTGGATTGACGAGCGGCGCGTTTACCTACCACTTGCAAGGCAAAGGACGGATATTCGGGGTTAAGTTTCGCCCGGGCCATTTCCGCCGCATAGCGTCGCACAAGATGAACAAGTTGACCGATAATTGCGTGCCGATTTCGTCTTATTTCGCAGCAGATGACACGGCGCTTCTGCAAGAGTTTGCTGCTTGCAAGAATTGTGCAGCATTTGCGCCGAATGTGGAAAAAATCATAAAGACGAGAGTATGTCCGCAGGATGCAAAGGCGGATTTGGCGTGCAATGTGGTGTCATTCATTGAACAAAACCGTGAGGTTTTTGAGGTTGCCGTGGTGGCACGACATTTCGATATCTCGCCGCGTGCCCTACAACGGCTATTTGCCGAATATGTAGGCATTGGTCCCAAATGGGTGATCGAGCGTTACCGAATGATCGAGGCGATTGAAGCGCTTAACAATGCTGATGCAGTTTCGTTGACCGAATTATCGCATGCGCTTGGATATTTCGATCAAGCGCACTTCTCCAAAGCCTTTAAGAGGCTGACGGGCCGTCGCCCGTCAGAAATTGGATTGCCGCAAGCTTTAGGATAAGGCTTGGTTCAAATCACCAATCAAATCGTCAATATGCTCGATTCCAACCGACAGACGAATGAGGTTTTCGGGTACACCCGTGGCGTCGCCTTCGATTGAGTGACGGTGTTCGACCAGGCTTTCAACCCCGCCAAGTGATGTGGCGCGCTTGAATGTTTCGAGCTTTGAGCAAACTTCAAGAGCGGTTTTTGCATCGCCTTTGACTTGGAAGCTTAATAACGAGCCAAATCCGTTTGGCATTTGCTTCGTCGCAAGGGCATGTGCTGGGTGGGTCTTTAGCCCGGGGTATAGCACAGCTTCAACTTGAGCGTGCCCATCTAGGAACTCTGCGATTTTCATTGCGTTTTCGCTCATGCGTTCCATACGGAGCGGCAATGTGCGCATTCCGCGGATGAGTAGCCAAGCTTCAAAACTTCCGATTACTGCGCCCGCGTCATGACGATCCATGGCTATTGCTTGCCAAATTTCGCTTTGCGCGTCTGCCGTGGCGAGGAATCCTGCCAAAACATCAGAGTGGCCGTTGATCGATTTCGTTGCGGAGTGCATTACGATATCGGCACCAAAGGCGAGGGGATTACTTAACACAGGGCTGGCGGCAGTTGAATCGACAACAAGAGTAGCGTCAACGCCGCCGCAGGCTTTGGCAACGGCCTCTATGTCAGTGATGCGCAGCCATGGGTTTGATGGTGTTTCAACAAAGACTAGGTTTGGTTTGTGTGCATCAATTGCAG
Organism: Maritalea porphyrae; assembly: GCF_030159895.1. Classification (GTDB taxonomy): domain Bacteria; phylum Pseudomonadota; class Alphaproteobacteria; order Rhizobiales; family Devosiaceae; genus Maritalea; species Maritalea porphyrae. The sequence goes on along the minus strand of NZ_BSNI01000001.1, from coordinate 60,831 downwards.
CTTCTATGGCCGCGGTCTCGCTACATTCAATTTCATGCAACGCGATTTTGCGTCTGGCGCAGAAATCGCGAACCCATTTTGTCGTGCCCCAATAAATCTGTGACTGGATTATGATTGTGCCGCCATTTGGTACAGTACGCATAACTGCTGCAATGGCTGCCATGCCAGATGGGAAAAGCAATCCCGCATCTGCACCTTCGGCCTTTGTCAGGACGTCTTCTCCCAGCCGAACCAAGTCGTTGTCGTCCCGTGCATAAAGGTGATCCGGGCTAATTTGGGAATAGTCCGCGTTACGTGCAAATGTGGTTGAAGACTGAATTGGAGGCACTACGCCACCAGTTTGCGGGTCAATCACACCATTTGCTTGTACAATCCGCGTGGTGATGTGTTGGTTGCCGCGCTTTTGCTTATCGACCATAGTGCCTCACAATGTGTTGGAGCCGAGCTTTTCGCCCGTTTGAGTTTTTCGGCACACTAGGGCGCGCCAAATCGGGTTTCAAGTGAAAATGACTATTGGTCCAACCTATTTATTGTTGCGCATTAGTAAACACAGTTACGTAAACGTCAATTTGCTCTGGAAATGCTGTAAAGAATGTGATTAACAGCGCGCTTAAGTATTGCGTGTCAAAACGATTTGGCAAAATAAAGTTATTGCTTGGCGACAGAGGCCCCTTAAATGAAAAACCAGATATTGCTCACCGCGCTTTCGCGTGTTGAGACCCAGTCACTATATTCCCCTGCGGGTGAAGAGATGTTGGTGATCTCGCGGCGAGACTACGAACAACTCATTAATGTGCTTGAGGGTGTGGAGTTCTTAATCAAAGATGAACAAACTGCCTGCTAAGTTGTTGGAAATAAATAATTAACCATAACCGATGTAAAAAACCTATGATTTCATAGTTGTAGGTTTTGTACATGTTGTGCGTAAGGGTTGTGTTGGCGTTAGTCTGTCTGTGTGCAGTTCTTACTGGTTGTGCGAAACCACCACAAAGACTTGATCAATCAGCAACCCCCAACGCTCAAGAACTGGCATATGCGGCAAAATCGGGTGTTACAGCGCCTATTGCCGTTGCAAATGAACCCCCAAAGACAGTTGATCGTGTTCGCACTGCATCGATAAATGATGATGCAGGTTTTACTGCGCGTTTGCGTGGTGGGCTCGCTGGTCGCAGTTTGTCGATTGAAACGCAAAGCGACATCAAATTGGCAAAGGGTGAGGTGGTAATCACTTTTGATGACGGCCCTCGGCCCGGCAAAACAGACAAAATTCTGCAGATTTTGGATCAGTACAATGCGAAGGCGACCTTCTTGATGTTGGGACAAGCCGCGCAAAAGCATCCAGGGCTTGTGCGTGAAGTCGCAAAACGCGGTCACACAGTCGGGCTTCACACCCATTCGCACGGCGATCTTACAAAGTTGAACCTTGTTGCCGCATTGGCTGAAATTGAACGTGGCCGCCAGCCTTTGGTTGCAGCGCTTTCGCCGATCAACAAATCACCTGCACCGTTTTTCCGCTTTCCGTATTTGGCACAAACCCAAAAATTGCGCACAGCGGTAAACAATGCGGGTTTGGTGATAATGGATGTGCAGATTGACAGCAAAGACTATTATCAAGATGGCTCACAAGCTGTTCTTGATCGCACATTGAAGCGGCTTGAGGCGCAGGGCAAAGGTATCGTTCTGTTCCATGATATCCATCAGCGCACGGTGAATATGCTTCCTGACTTTTTGGCGGAGCTGAAAGCTCGCGGATACAAAGTTGTGTCTTTGGTTCCAGATCGTCAACTTCAACTACGCAGCAACACGCTGCTTGCTCAATCGAACTAGCTTGGCTATAACGCGCGTCCCTCCTTTCCGCCTAGCAGGTGCGCTCATGCAAAGATTATTGATTGTTGGCTGTTCAGGCTCTGGCAAGTCGACCCTTGGACGCCGTGTGGGTGCAAAGCTTGGTTTGCCTGTAGTTCATATGGATCAGCACTTTTTTCGGACCGGATGGGAAATCAAGCCGGATCACGAATGGAATGCAATTGTTGATGAGCTCGTCGCAGGCGACAGTTGGGTGATGGACGGCAACTATTCCAACACTTTCGAACGTCGGATCAAACGTGCGGATACCGTTATTTTCTTGGATTTTCCGACTTGGTTTTGCGTCTATCGTGTTTTGAAACGGTGGCTGACGCACTTGGGGAAAACACGCATTGATGCAGCGCCCGGATGTCCGGAGAAAATGGATTTTGAGTTCTTGAGTTATGTTGTGAATTACAACCGGCGATCAAAGCCGAAAATGCTCAAGATAATGCAAGGCTTTGATGGCGAGTTTGTGCGCCTAAAATCTGTAAAAGCGATTGATGCGTTCGTGGCACAGCTGGATGAAAAACGCATCGCTTCGTGATTTGCCAATTGTCGCACCGTCGCAATCGTGATTACGTGCGCCCATATGATCAATCCAAATTTCTTTAAGCTATTTCTTGCCAGCGCTGCATCCAACTTAGGTGATGGGATTGCGCTGATTGCGTTCCCTTGGTTTGCATCGCTTTTGACTAGAGACCCTTTCCTGATTGCGTTGGTGCCATTGTTTGGTCGCGCACCATGGTTGCTTTTTTCATTGCCTGCCGGCGTGATCATCGACCGTGTTGATCGAAGACGGTTGATCTTTCTGACTGACATTGCGCGTGCCGTATTGACGGTTTTGGTGCTTGGCGTTGTGGTATCAGCGGTAAATGGACCCGCAGCGGAAGTAACCGCTCAAAACAACGTGCTTCTTCCGCTTGGTGTGCTCTATGCCGCCGCACTGATGCTCGGGATGGCGGAAGTATTGCGCGACAATGCTGCGCAAACCATTCTGCCCTCTGTGGTGCCATCTGAACAACTGGAGAATGCCAACAGCAAATTGGCGACGGTAGAGTTGGTGATGAATTCTTTATGCGGGCCACCTCTGGCCGGCTTTATCATTGCCATTTCGCTTGCACTGGCCTTTGCTGTGAATGCGGGGATTTTGTTCCTTGCAGCGCTGATGGTGTTTCTGATGGCCGGGCAATTCAAAACGTTTCAGCCAGATGATCATGTGCCTGCCCACTGGGTTGCAGACCTCAAAGAAGGTTTGAGGTGGTTGTTCCAGCATATTTTGTTGCGCGATCTGGCACTGCTTCTGGGGCTAACCAACGGCGCATATATGATGGCACTGGCCACCCAGGTTTTGTTTGCCCAAGAGATATTGGGTCTTGATCCAACGGGGTTTGGGTTGCTTCTCACAGGCGCTGCATTTGGCGGGGTAATTGGAGGACTTGCTGCTCCGCACCTGGCTAAGCGGTTTCGCTCGGCCACGCTGTTGCGTGTTTCACTCTTTATGTTCGCCACTGAGTCAGTCATTTTTGGCTTAAACAGTAACCCCTATGTTGCGTGGGCAGCTTTGTTCTTGGGTTCATCTGCAGGGATCGTTTGGAATGTTGTCACGGTGTCGCTTCGTCAAACCATCATCCCCGATAGATTGCTTGGACGAGTGAACAGTGTCTATCGTTTCTTCGGCTGGGGCATGATGCCTATCGGCACCTTCCTTGGGGGTGTCATTGTCAGCGTTGCTGCTGTCGCAATCGGGCGCGAATGGGCACTGCGCGTTCCACATTTGTTGGCAGGTTTATTGATGTTTGGCGGGCTGGCAGTCTTGCATGTGCGTTTAACTCACGCAAAGATTGATGCTGCACGCGCGGCAACAAAGCAGATCAGCTAGCGCAGAGGGAACCGCTCAAAGGCATCGTAAGCCTCATAGTATGTTGCCCAATTTGGCCTTTCTCTTTGGAAAATCCGTTTTGGTAAAGGCATTTGTGGTTCGCCATTGAGCGCGCCGGCGGGAACCATAACAGATTGACCATCTGCGCTAATCTTTGGCACGCCGGAACCGCAGTTCGGACAGAACGTTTTCGCAATGTCCCGATTTGGCAATTTGAAGCGTTTCACCTTTTCTTCGCCCTTTGTCCAACGGAAACCAGTTGTTTTGGCAAAAAGGTTTGAAGCAAAGGCAGAGCCTGTAATTTGCCTGCATTGCGCGCAGCTGCAAAAATAGAAATTGTCGAATTGGTTTTCAATTTCAAAGGCGATTTCGCCGCATAGGCAACTTCCAGATAGGGTGTTTGTCATGTCTTTCTCCAAGCCTTTGTTAAAATGAGCTATCAGGTTGCTGCAAAAACTCAAGTTCTTCAGTAGTGGTTGTGCGCCCCAGAATTTCGTTGCGATGCGGATACCGACCGAAACGATCGACAATTTTTTGATGCTGAAGCGCAAACCCCAATGCGTTTTCAAAAAAATCTAGGTTTGGTGACGCTGTCGAATTTGTGTGATCGACAAATCGTGTGAAGTGCCTGACGGTCTCACGTTGCATCGCTTTGTCTTCAGCGTGCATCATCGGTAAGGTTCCAAACATCTGTTTGAAGAGATCAAGCTGCTCAAATTCGGAATTGTTGACGAGGATATCACACAGTTCCAGCGCCTTGGCGTCTGCTTGATACATTTTCGCACTTTCGCGATACATATTTCGCGGGAACTGGTCCAATGTAATGATTATGGCGAGTTGATCTAGGATCGGACGGCGCTCAAAAACCGATGCAACTTCGTTGGAATGTAACTGGACATAAAGGCCCTCAAAGCGTCGTTTGATGTCTTGGTCAATTTCTGGACTTTTGCCGTACCATCGCTGCATTTCAATTGATTGCATGTCAAAAGGTTTGTCCTGATTAGTTGGTCCAAACCAGTAGGAGATTATGGTATTGAGTTCAGTAGTTGGGTCTTTTTGCATGATGTCGTTCACAGATTGTCTTTCGGGTGATATATATTGATGGGTAATATATTAGGGCAAAAAAGGGGGCCTAACAGCAGTCGTCCGTATCACAGCGCCCGTTGGCACTGGCGGTGATGCACGTACTCATGTCTAGCCACGTTTTGGCGGCCACATCGAATGCTTTTTTGCCTTTTTTTGTGATTGTGTAGATTTTGCGAGCGCGGCCCGACACTGTTTCTTCGCGATAGGTGACGTATCCACCTTCTTCGAACTCACGTAAAACGGGATAGAGTGCACCAGGGGTTGGGGCGCAACAGCCATTGGTTGTGCGCTCTACGGCTTTGTTGATTTCGTAGCCGTGCATAGGTTTGTTGGCGAGAACGCAAAGCACGAAGAATTTGGACATGCTCATGCGAATGAGGCCGTTCCAATAATCTTGGCTCGTATAATCGACCTTTGGTTTGTTACGCCCGGTCTTGGATTTGATCTGTTCTTCTACCATTCCCAAAAAGCTAGACGAACAAATGTGTATATGTCAATGGGTAATATATATAGGAGGTATTGCTATTGGAATGGCAGGGGTGCCTCAAATGTGACGCGCTCGCCACCAGTTGGATGATGAATTGTCAGCGACAGCGCATGAAGTTGTAGTCTTTCAGATGCTTCCAATGCATCGCCGGATGCATAAAACCGATCACCCAAAATTGGATGGCCGAGTTCCAGCATGTGCACCCGCAATTGGTGCGAACGGCCGGTGATGGGCGTTAGTTCTACGCGGGTACTAGTTTCAGTCCGATTTATGACACGCCATTTCGTTAGCGCTTTGCGGCCCTGCTCGTGATCAACCATTTGTTTTGGCCGATTGGGCCAATCACAGCGAAGCGGTAGGTCAATCTCACCCTGTTCGTTTTCAATCACACCAAAAACATCCGCGACGTAGGTTTTTGATGTATGGCGGCGCTCGAACTGCAGTCCAAGATGACGATGTGCGTCTGCGCGCATGGCCATGATCACAACTCCGGACGTATCCATATCCAAACGATGGACAATACGCGCACTGGGGAATTCTTCTAGCGCGCGGGCTTCCAAGCAATCTGAATGCTCGGCGGCTTTGCCTGGTACGGTGAGTAATCCCGATGGTTTGTTTAGTACCAAGATGTCGTCATCGACATGTATGACGCTCAAAAATGGATTGGTTGGTGGTTCGTAAACAAACGCGCCAATCATGCGCTTCGTTTTTCAAGCAGGTGCCCAAAGCCCGATTTATGTAATAGCAATTCAGCTTCGAGTTTGCCTTCGCGCTCGTGATGAGGGTCCGGCATATGTGGGTGCTCGGCAAGCATTTCTTGGTGGTGAAGCGGCAAACCATTTTCGATTGCGCCTGACAAACAAAGTGCCCAGTACCAGTGATATGGCAGTGGTGGTTCCTTATGTGGTTCTACCATGTAGGTCACGGTTTGAAGTATGTCGCCACTCTGCGTTGCTACTTTCAAATCAGCTTCTCTTGTATATTTCATTGGGCGGTCCCAATCTAAACCTTCAAAGCGATCGAGCACTGGCGCGTCGGAGAGGCTTAATTCATATACAACGCCGTGCACTTCATCATCGCCATTGTCTGTGGCAAACATTGCCATTTTGCCTGATCCACCGTGGTCGTCATCTGCCACCATGCCATAGTTGATGCTGTGGCCTTTCACGCTGGCGGTGGTGATTGGTTTTGCCGATGCGCACCGATTTTGTAGACGCGCATTGAGTAGGTTTGACCCATAGGCAAAATAATAAAAACTGCTCATGATTATCCCAGAGTTGGATCGATTAGCTTTCGAGATGTTGATCTGCACCAAATTCAGCAAGATTTGTCAATTGAGGATATGATTATCTTGTGTGGTGATTTGAAGGGACGATTTGGCAGTAATGTTGGCGAACAGCAAATATCAAGACCGATTTGATCGGGTTATCAACTATATCTACGATCATCTGGATGAGGATATTGATCTCAACCATTTGGCTGAAATAGCTTGTTTGTCGCCCTACCATTGGCATCGGGTATATCGTGGGTTGAAGGGTGAGAGCGTTGTTGCGACGGTTAGGCGGTTGCGTTTGCATCGCGCTGCAACGCAGTTGGCAAATTCAAAAATGCCGTTAGGGCGCATTGTCGAAAAATCTGGCTATGGCAGCACGTCAGCGTTCTCGCGTGCGTTCTCTGCCCAATATGGCATGCCGCCGGCAAAATACCGCGAAAAAGGACGGCCCTCGAATATTTTTTCAGATGTCTCTAACGGGGATGCAAAAATGTACGAAGTTGCGATCAAAGATGCCGAACCTTTGATAATGGTTGGTCTTCACCATCAAGGTGCTTACTCCGAAATCGGCAAGGCGTTTGAGAAGCTTAACGTGTTTGGGCAGCAGAATGGGCTTTATGGGCCAAACATGCGCTCGATTGGCGTTTATTTTGACGATCCTGATATTGTGCCGACAAAAGAACTTAATGCCTACGCTGGAATCGTTGAGCAGGACGAGGTTGAACCTGAGGAGCCTTTTGAACGCGTGAAAGTCGCTGGTGGGCGATTTGCGGTTATGCGGTTTAAAGGGCCTTATGCCGAATTGCCGCTAGCTTATCATTGGTTCTATGGTACATGGCTCTCTCAGTCGGATCATGAACTGCGAGATGCGCCTTGTATGGAGGATTATTTAAATGATCCGCGACAAGTTGCGCCAAGTGAATTGTTGACCGAAATCTATATGCCAATTGAGTGAGCCAGATGAGCAAAAAGAAAACTGATTTTAAGCGCCAAAATTCCAAGCTTTATAGTGGGAAGGTCGGCCGATTTGATCTGGTAAATGTCCCACCAATGAACTTTTTGATGATTGATGGCGATGGTGGTCCAGTTGGAGAGAGCTATCCACCCGCAATTGCAGCGCTTTATGCGCTAAGTTACGGTATGAAATTCTTCTCCAAGATTGAAATGGAGAAAGACTATGTTGTTGGTCCTTTGGAAGGGCTTTGGTGGGCTGATGATATGAACACATTCATCACCCGTGAAAAAGACCAATGGAAATGGACAATGATGATCAGGCAACCAGATTGGTTGCTGCGTGAACACCTTGATCAAGTCTTGGCAACATCGATTGCGAAGAACAATGCCAAGTCAGAGCCGCCAACCACCGAGGCAGCATTACGATCAGTGCGGCTAGAGACATTTGACGAAGGTGATTGTGTGCAAGTTCTGCACGTTGGCTCCTATGATGATGAAGGCCCGATTTTGGCGCAAATGCACAATGAATATATATCGCAAAACAAGATGAAAATGGTCGGTAAGCATCATGAGATTTATCTTAGCGACCCCAGAAAAGTGACTGCAGATAAGCTGAAAACCATTTTGCGTCAGCCGGTGCACTTGCGGTAATGTTCAAAGGCTGGAATAGCGTTGCTTGCGCGCTATAGCCCGCCTAATCATTCCTTCGTTTGGCAGATCTATGGCTCCATGCTGTTCTGCCAAGCGAATTACAGCGAGCAAATCCGCCAGTTCTTCAGTCAACATTTTGCCGTTCTTTTCATTTGCTCCTGGGCTTTTGGTGTCCGCGCCAAACCGTTTTACTTTGCAAACTGTTTGAATGACCTCCGCGCATTCTTCAATCAATAGCGTCAGTGCTTCTTCGTGCCTTCTTTCAATGGCGACGCATTGCTGGTCTTGTTGCATCTACTCATTTCCCCCTTTTGGATACGCTCCGTTCTATCTTCACATGATTTGGGCGGACAGCAAACAATCTTGACAGTGGAAAGATTTGTGTCTAATTAGTGTGTGTAAACTGGGAGACAGATAGATGAAATTGCCAAAGAACACAGATTTGCGTCGATTACTCGTAGCTCAATTGCCAGCTGATTTTGCAGATTGGTTGGATTTTGTGGCGATCATTTCTTTGTTCACCTACACATGGTCTGTCGATCCCATTTATTTCGCATTTTTTGCACTCACCTATTCACTGCCTTATCTCCTATTTGGGCCGTTCGCCGGCGCGCTTGTCGATCGCTATGAGATCAAGACAATTATGGTTTGGTCAAATTTGGGTCGCGCGATGGCGACCTTTGCACTGGCTTTTGCAAGTTTTCCAGAATTTGTGCTGGTGTTGGTTCTTTTCCGTTCAACGGTAGATAGCTTCTTCTCTCCCGCGAAGCAGTCTGCCATTCAAGCACTGGCGGATAAATCAGAACTGATGGCAACAAACAGCCTGAGCCAAGTCATCAATCAGGCGTCGAAACTTGCCGGACCAGCGGTCGGTGGCGCATTGCTATTGATCGTCAGCAGTCAAACAGTCTTCGTTATCAACGGTTTGGTTTCACTTTGTGCGATGGGTATCCTGCTAACGCTATCAAAATCACTTCGCCCCAAACCGACGAAGGCTGAAGAAGACACTAGCGATACAAAAAAGGGCGGCATATTTGGTGAAATAGCCGAAGGCTATAAAACGGTCGGGAAAATCCCCGCATTGTGGGTGACCATTGGGCTTGGGGCATTCGGCTTCTTCGCCGTGTTCTTGCACGACACATTGATTGGACCAGTCACGAAGCAATTGGGCTTTGATCAGTCTGTTTTGGGCCTTTCCATAACTGCAGTTGGCGCTGGTGGTGTTCTGGGCGCATTGGCACTAGGCAGCATCAAGCGGCATTATCATCCTTACCTAATGATAGGACCAGGCATGATGTTTGCGGCGTTTTTCACTCTGCTGCTGGGCTTTGCTGCCATTTACAATTGGGCGTTGCCATTGTGGGTGTTTGTTCCGGCCTTTTTCATCGTGGGATTTGTGAGTTCGGCGGTATTTGTGCCAATGCGCACGGTTTTGCAGATGGAAACACCTCCTGACAAAATGGGGCGTGTTACCGCTGTTAATGAAGCAATGACCGTGCTTGCTATGATGGCAGCGCCTTTTATCGGCGCAGTGCTGGCCTCGCAGTTTGGTTTGGGCGTGCCCTTTATTGTGGGTGGTGCACTGTCGTTGCTGCTGGGCCTGGTCGCGCTTTTGATTATTCCAGTGATTAAGTTCCAGCGTCCCGACGAAACGGCTGAGGAACCAGAACTTTCCAAAGCGGTCTAAATTTTGTATTGCCGATGAAAACACTCACATGAGGCGGTATGCGCGGATATTTTGCAATTGGGGCTGAGAAAATCTCGAAGGCCAATAATTTTGGGAATTTGGCTCGAACCGCGCATGGGTTTGGTGCAAGCTTTTGCTTTACCATCAAATCAGATTTAGGCGACAAGTTCGTCAATGCGGACACATCAAAGGCACTCACCAATATCCCATATTATGAATGGGCAAACTGGGACGAGATGGCGCTGCCCAGTGGCTGCCAGCTGGTTGGGGTTGAGTTGACCGATGATGCAATAGAATTGCCAAGTTTTCGACATCCGACGCAGGCCGCCTATATTCTTGGCCCAGAGCGCGCATCGCTTTCACCGCAAATATTGGATCGATGTGATTATGTGATCAAAATCCCGACAAGCTTTTGCCTCAACGTTGCAACGGCGGGTGCAATTGTGATGTATGATCGTATCGCAACGCTCGGCAAATTTGCCCCGCGCCCGGTCAAAGTAGGCGGGCCCGTAGAGCCCAAACCTATTCACATTCACGGTAAGCGGAAGCGGCGCACTGCGATTGAGGATTTGTAAGCGCTGGTGGGCCTATTCGCCCCAAGTGTCCTCTAGAACGCGTAGCCAATTGCCAAAACAGATTTTGTTGATTTGATCATCGGCGTAGCCCGCATCGCGCAGCGCATCGGTAAGGTTCGGCAGTTTTGCGGTGCTGTCCAAATCAAAAGGTGGCGGCGCGCCGTCATAGTCTGACCCGAGCCCCACATGGTCGATCCCCATCTTGTCGACCATGTAGTCGATGTGCTCAATAAGTGTCGACATAGGCACATCTTGGTTTTTCTCACCGTCTTTGCGCAAAAACGCCACTGCAAAATTCAAACCGGCAATTCCATTGCTGTCCTTAATGGCTTTAAGCTGATCGTCGGTTAAGTTTCGAGTGGTTGGGCAAAGCGCGTGTACGTTTGAGTGGCTAGCGATTAGCGGCTTATTTGAAATGCGCGCAATATCCCAAAAGCCTTTTTCGTTCATGTGCGACAAGTCAATGGCGATGCCCATTTCATTGCACACCTTGATCAACTCGATGCCGTCATTGGTTAGTCCGGGGCCCGTGTCTGGCGATGCAGGGAACTTAAACGGCACGCCGTGGGCAAAGGCGTTTGATCGGCTCCAAACGGGACCAATTGAGCGCAAACCTTCTTGGTAAAAGGCTTGAAGGTTTGACAAATCTGGCAAAATCGCTTCTGCACCTTCAATATGAAGAACAGGGGCGAGGCGACCCTCTGTCATTGCTGTGCGAATGTCAGAAACTGAGCGGCAAATCTGCACTTGTCCGTTGGATTCTGCAGAGATGTCCCGCAACAGTGTGATCATGTTCATTGTGTAGTCGCGCGCAAATTCTTGGCTTGGCGGCGTGCGGAATGATTTGCCATCTTCTGGGGGGATAAACATCGCGAATAAGCCGCCAATAAACCCACCCTTTTGAGTTGACTGTAAATCTATATGTTGCCCTTTGCGTGGCGAAAAGAACGCTTTCGCTGGGTCCTCAGGGCACTCTTCTAACAGTTTGAGCAAAATGTCGTTGTGGCCGTCGAATATGGGAAAAGGCGCGCTATTGGTCATAAATATCCGGCTGAGAAAAGGAAGTGATTTGGAGCAATTGTGGCATGGGTCTGGGGTATTGCCAATGCGCAATCGCCGTTGATTTCGATCAAGGTAGAAAATGATTGCATCAATATTGTGGCTCTTATCAGCTGATAGGGATTGAGATGGACCACGCAATCATTGAAAAATACGCTGCTCCCGTGCCGCGTTATACGAGCTACCCGACGGCGCCGCACTTCACCAGTGAAGTTGACAATGCGACCTATACATCTTGGGTGAAAGATTTGGGCGAAGGTGATCGGTTGTCGCTTTATGTCCACATTCCATTCTGTGATCGCTTGTGCTGGTTTTGTGGTTGCAACACAAAGCAGACGCTCAAATATGCGCCTGTGAAGGCCTACATGAAGCGGGTGCACAAAGAAATCGAGATGATCTCTAAGCTGGTGAAGCCTGCTGCGATTGTCACGGCTGTGCACTTAGGTGGTGGTTCACCGACTTTGCTCGAACCAAGCGATTTGGAACTGCTTGGCGCGAAAATGCGTGGCGCCTTCCAGTTTGCAGATGATGCTGAGATCTCGATTGAAATTGACCCAAGCGATGTAACGCCGGAGAAGATCGAGGGCATGGTTGCATTTGGTATGACTCGTGCCAGCATTGGTGTTCAGGACTTTTCTAAAAAGGTGCAGGAGGCAATCAACCGCCCGCAAAGTTTTGAGATCACCCGCGATGTGGTTTTTGCCTTGCGGGATGCAGGCATCAAATCGATCAATTTGGATGTCCTTTATGGTTTGCCTTTTCAGACAACAGAGCGATTGCTTGAAACCGTAGACAAAACTTTGTCGCTGCGTCCGGATCGCATCGCGCTGTTTGGCTATGCACATGTGCCTTGGATGAAAACGCATCAGAAAATGATCAAGGATGACACCTTGCCCGGCACAATTGAGCGCTTTGAGCATGCGATTATGGCTGGAGATCGATTGGCAGATGCTGGTTATGATCGTATTGGTTTTGACCATTTTGCACTGCCTTCAGACTCGATGGCAAAGGCGGCCGCAGATGGCACTTTGCGCCGGAATTTCCAAGGCTACACGGTTGATAATTCTGATGCGTTAATTGGTTTTGGCGGGTCTGCCATTGGCCAAACAAAGAACGGCTACGTACAAAACATTGTTGCGACAGGGCAGTATCAAGCTGCAATTGACAATGGCGACCTTGCCATTGCCAAGGGGTTTGAACTGTCAGATGTCGATCGTGCCCGTGGTTGGGTGATTGAGAAGCTCATGTGCGACTTCAAATTCGACATTGATCAATTTGTTCAATGTTTTGGTGATTTAGCGCCGACGATTTTGAATGATGCAGGTTATATTGCCGCGGCGGACCAGGACGATTTTGTCTACATCACTCATGATACATTTGGGTTGAGTGACAAAGGCAAACCATTTGTACGGGCCATTGCTGCAAAGTTTGACACCTATTTTGGTCAGGGCAATGCGCGGCATTCAAAGGCGGTGTAACGGCGATCGAACCAAGCAATATGAATGCAGTTTCACTTGTTTGCTTTTTAGTCAGTGCGGTGGCAGCGGGTTATTTGATCTATACCCTGATCAATCTTAGTGAACTTGGAATTGGCGTCTCTCATCCCAGAGTGCTTGTTGAATTTTCGTTGTTTGTGGGATTTGGTTTGCTCGGTCTGTTCTTTCTAACATGACCCGAACTCAACAGTTGTGTGTTCTAACTTTTATGTGATCGCAGCGTCTGTTGCCCAATCCATATTTTGCGCTCAAACTCACCCAATATTTTTTGATTAGAATTGGGTGAGGGGAAACAATGGGCACGGTTGAATCAGACAAAATCTCAGTTAGCTTTGATGGTAAGAAATGCATCCATGCGCGCCGGTGCGTGTTGGGTTTGCCGGAGGTTTTCAATCCCGGCGCAAAAGGGCAATGGATTTTCCCCGAACATGCGGACCCAAGTGAAATTGCGCGGCTGGTGCGTGATTGCCCGTCCGGCGCGCTTACTTATGAAATGAAAGACGGCACAGACGCCGAAGAACTGCCAAAAGTGAATTCAGCCCGTCTTTGGGAGAATGGCCCGGTTGAATATCGCGGGGATGTGCGAATCGACGGCCAAGAGCCTCGCATTCGCGCTGTAATTTGCCGTTGTGGGCAATCTAAAAATAAGCCGTTTTGCGACAATTCCCATTTGGATGCTGAGTTTGAAGCAACGAGCGATGTGTCGGCAAAAGATGATGCTGCAACACTTGAGGCGCGAGACGGGGAGCTATCTTTGAAACCGATCAAAGACGGTCCGCTGATGGTTTCTGGTAACCTAGAAATTATCGCAGGGTCGGGTCGCAAAATTACGACTGGCAAACGTTTTGCTATGTGTCGCTGCGGCGCGTCGAAGAATAAACCATTTTGCGATGGTTCGCATAAAGAGATCGGGTTTGAAGCAGATTAATGGCTGATATTGAGATCAAGAAGTTTGATGGCCCCAGTCGTGGTCGTTACGTGGCCGTTGTCGATGGTGTTGAAGCGGAACTTACCTATTCGCGTATGAGCGCACATTCCATTATTGCGGATCACACAGGTGTGCCCGAAGCCTTAAAAGGCAAAGGAGTGGGCAAGGCGCTGGTGGAATATTTAATTGCAGATGCACGTGCGACAGATACAAAGATTGTGCCGCTTTGCCCATTTGTCAAAGCGCAATATCAGCGACACCCTGAATGGTCTGATGTGATTAAGTGAACCCTAATTGGGCTTTTTGATCATCAGCAGAATTGGAAGTGCGAACATTGCGCCGATGGCGGCGATCCAAAGGGTGTTGGTGATCCCGATCCACATGGAAATTGGACCGGCCATTAATGCGCTTAAGGGGATCACCATACCGGTTGTCAGCTGAAAAGTTGCGTTGGCGCGCGCCAACACATTTTCAGGCATTTCGCGTTGTCTCAGACTAAGGGCTTGGATCACAAAGATGGTCATAAAGAAGTCGCCAGCAACTTGCTGGAATGATAGTAGCGCAATGCTATATTGGGGAAGGGCCGCCGCCAGTGGAATACCGAAGTTGGCCAACTGTCCTAATGCCATGGTGACAACAAGGGTATTGCGCAAACCGAATTTGTTGGCGACTGGGGCCGCAGCGAGTGCGCCAAAAAATCCGGCTATGCCGCCGAGTGATATGATCACGCCCACGGTGAAGGGATCAAGCGCAAGGGTGCGCAATGCAACCACCATATAGAGCGTGACATAGATACCGCCAGCCAGTGTCATAAGCGTGTCAGCGGCTAGAATGGGGCCGACAATCGGGTGTTTAACGCAAGACTTGAAACCTAGAACTGCATCTCGCAGTAGACTGTCTTCCGCGGATTTGGCGGTTCGCTTAGGTTCTGGTTTTTTGATGAACGACAACATTAGCGCTGACCAAAGATAGGTGATCGCGTCAAAGATCATGGCGATGGGCGCGCTAAACAAAGACACCAACAGCCCTGCAATGCCCGGACCAGAAGCTTCGGCCACCGCATCTGTGGCTTCTAACTTGGAATTGGCGTCCACCAGCTGATCTTTTGCAACTAAGCGAGGCAAATAGGCATTGTCGGCGATTTGGAAGATAGAGGTGGCCGCACCAACGACCGCGGCGACAACGTAGAGCTGCATCATCGACATGGCGGAGAAATGTGCAGCAATTGGGACTGAAAATATCAATGCTGCACGAACGAGGTCGGTCGTGATCAAAAGTGGACGCTTCTTGTTGCGATCAATATAGCCGCCCGCCAAGAACGCAACAATTAGCCCAGGCGCGAAACTGAGGGCGCTTAGAATTGCGATTTCGTTTGGCGTCGCGTTGATTGTCAGAATTGCAATCATCGGCAGAACTGTTCGGGTAATCCGCGAACCAAATGCGCTACCAATTTGGGCCGCCCAAAGTTTCAAAAAGTCAGCGTGTTTAAACAGTGATGCTGATTGGTGTCCGTTTGCCATTGGCGTGGCCTAATTGAGTTCCTTGGAGGGACCTCAGTCGTGCATCATAGTAATATGCAATTCAAGCTGTTTGGCTGAACGCCGGGCATTTGGATTTTTGGTGATGTGAAACGGCAACAAGAAATTAGGGGTGTCCTTTGAAAAAGGACACCCCGAATTACGACTTAGAGGTTGTGGGGACGGGTCTAAGCCGATCTGTTTTGGCGATTGTCAATTAGCTTTTCGACCACAGATGGGTCGGCAAGCGTAGAGATGTCGCCTAAGTTGGAGAATTCATCCTCGGCAATTTTGCGCAGGATGCGTCGCATGATTTTGCCCGAACGGGTTTTAGGCAAGTCTGGTGCGAATTGTATAAGGTCTGGCGTTGCGATTGGACCAATTTCTTTGCGTACCCAGGTGCGCAATTCTTTGAGCAAATCGTCGCTTGGCTCGTTACCCGCCATCAGGGTGACATAGACATAGATGCCTTGACCTTTGATGTCGTGCGGATAGCCCACAACAGCAGCTTCAGACACTTTGTCATGTGCCACCAATGCGCTTTCCACTTCGGCGGTGCCCATGCGGTGCCCAGATACGTTTAGAACGTCGTCAACACGGCCCGTGATCCAATAAGCGCCATCTTCATCGCGCTTGCAGCCATCTGAGGTGAAGTATTTGCCCTTATAGGTCGTGAAATAAGTGTCCACGAAGCGCTGATGATCGCCGTAAATGGTGCGTGCTTGCGCAGGCCAGCTATCAAGAATGCACAAGTTGCCTTCTGCTGCGCCTTCAAGCACGTTGCCATCATTGTCCACAAGTTGGGGTTTGATGCCAAAGAATGGCGCTGTCGCTGCGCCGGGTTTTAGGCCGTGTGCGCCGGGCAATGGGGTCAACATGCATCCACCGGTTTCAGTTTGCCACCAAGTGTCGACAATCGGGCAGCGCTCTTCGCCAACCACTTTGTGGTACCATTCCCAAGCTTCAGGGTTGATCGGCTCGCCAGCCGTACCCAACAATTTGAGCGACTTGCGGCTGGTTTTAGTGACATATTCGTCGCCCGCACCCATAAGCGCTCGAATTGCTGTTGGCGCGGTGTAGAATTGGTTGACTTCGTATTTGTCGATGATCTGCCAAAAGCGTGATGCATCGGGGAAGTTCGGCACGCCTTCAAACATCACTGATGTTGCGCCATTAGATAGCGGCGCATATAGCGTGAAGCTGTGTCCGGTAATCCAGCCCAAATCCGCGCCACACCAGAAAATGTCGCCATCCTCATAGTTGAAGACCGCGCGATGGGCGAAGTTGATGTAGGTGAGGTAACCGCCGGATGTGTGGACAACGCCTTTTGGCTGACCGGTTGAACCAGACGTATAAAGGATAAACAGCGGGTCTTCAGCGTTCATCGGTTCGCATTCGCAAAAGTCATCAACGCCAGCTGCAGCTTCGTGCCACCAGACATCGCGCCCACCCTTCATGGTGATGTCTGCGCCGGTGTGCTCAACCACCAAGACCTTTTCAACGCCCAATGCGTGCGGCATTGCATCATCAACGTTTTTCTTGAGCGGCACGGTTTTGCCACCACGCCGACCTTCATCTGCTGTGATCACCACGGTGCTGTCACAGTCATTGATGCGCCCCGCGAGCGCTTCTGGTGAGAAGCCAGCAAAGACGACCGAATGGGCCGCGCCGATGCGCGCGCATGCCAACATTGCATATGTGATCTCTGGGATCATTGGGAGATAGATGGTGACACGGTCACCTTTTTTAACACCCAGTGATTTGAGCACATTGGCGAAACGACAGACACGTTCGTGCAATTGGGTGTAAGTGATTGTTTGACCCGGCTGGTCAGGATGATCCGGTTCCCAATGGAAGGCGACACGGTCGCCGCTGTCTTTAAGGTGGCGATCGATGCAGTTGTAGGCAACGTTTAGTTCGCCATCTTCAAACCATTTGATCGACACAGGATCAAAGCTGGTGTTTTTGATGATGGTTGGCTCTTTGATCCAATCTAATCGCTTAGCTTGCTCGGCCCAGAATCCATCCGGATCATTGACGGACCGCGCGTACATTTCTTCATATGTGTCCGCATCTATTAGGGCGTTTTTTGCCCAATCGGCAGGGACTGGATAAGTTTTCCCGGACATAGCTCTCCTCTTGCCCGCCAACACTTTTCAAGCGCTGGCGAACCCTTTTTGAAACCTTCAATGTTTAAATGGCCGGTCCCTACCGTGCCCGGTCTCTTGGAGGCTTACGCCCCCAATTCTTGCTAGAAACTAGATCGCGAGATATTCGTGACGAAGTTCCTCATTATCCAAGACCTCTTGTGCGGAGCCGGTAAAGGCAACCTCACCAGTATCAAGAATAACCGCCCTATCGGCGAGACGAAGCGCGGCGACCGCGTTCTGCTCAACGATAATGGTGGTGATCCCGAGTTCTTTAATTTCTCTCAGGATCTTTTCAATCTCTTGCACAATCACTGGTGCAAGACCTTCATAAGGCTCGTCCAGCAGCAAGAGTTTGACATCCCTTACCAATGCTCGGCCAATGGCCAGCATTTGCTGTTCACCACCAGAAAGGGTCACGCCTTCCTGATTGCGGCGTTCAGCGAGGCGCGGGAAACGCTCGTAAACTTGTTCAATTGCCCATCCATGACCCGGTGCAACCTGCGCAAGAGATAGATTCTCTTCAACGGTTAGGCCCTGGATAATGCGGCGATCTTCAGGCACCAACTGCAAGCCTGCAAGGGCTGCTTCGTGGGATTTCATTTTGTGCAACGGCTGGCCATCAAGCCAAATTTCGCCTTGTGTTAGCTGAGGATCTTCCGTCCGCGCAAATGTGCGCAATGCGGATGTTTTGCCTGCACCGTTCCGGCCCAATAAAGCCAAGATTTGGCCATGTGGGATTTCCAGCGATACGCCTTGCACGATATAGCTTTCGCCATAATAGGCATGAATGTCTTTCACTTGGAAATATGGGCGGTCAGCGTTTGACGCGCTGGCGCTTTCAGTGATTTGATTTTCTGTGTTCATGGCGTTCATTAGTGTGCTCCCCCAAGATATGCTTCTTGCACTTTCGGGTTATTGCGCACCTCCTCCGGTGTTCCCTCGGCGATGATACGGCCACCCGCCAGAACCGAGATTTTGTCGGCCAATGAAAACACAACATGCATGTCGTGCTCAATAATGACCTTGGTCATCCCACGTTCCTTGATCTTCTTCAGCAAGTCAATTGTGGTGTTGGTGTCATGACGAGACATGCCCGCAGTTGGTTCGTCCAACAATAGTAGACGTGGGTGCTGCATCAAGCACATGGCAAGCTCCATGCGTCGCTTGTCACCACGTGATAGCGAGCCAGCAAGCATATCCATACTTGCTTTCATGCCCACATCCTCAAGCATGTGGATTGCTTCATCACGAATTTCGGTTTCATCCGCTAGAGATGACATGAAATTCAAGGTGAATGAGCCATCACGCTTTGCCAATGCGGGGATCATGACATTTTGCAACACGGTGAGATCTGGGAAGATCTCTGGTGTTTGAAACACACGAGCCACACCAACTTGGTTGATTTCGTGTGGTTGCTTTCCGGTCAATACTTGGCCGTCAAATACCACAGCGCCGCGGGTAGGGGCCAAACGACCCACCACCACATTGAGGAGCGTAGATTTGCCGGCGCCGTTCGGGCCGATGATCGCGTGGGTTTTACCCTCTTCGATCTGCAAATCAATGTCGCTTAGGGCGTGCAAGCCACCAAAGGTCTTGTGCACATCAGCAACGTGAAGAACGATATTGTCGTTTTCTGTTGTCATTTCAAATGTCCTTTCAAGACCTATTCGGCGGGTGCCGGAGCTGGCGTTTTTTCATTCGGCTTGGCTTTGTCGCCGCCATCGCGGTTGAACAATGAGCCAATACGTCTGAAGCCTTCCATCATGCCGCCTGGCAAGAATGTCACCACAAGCATGAAAATTAGACCCAAGGTGAGGTGCCAGCCTTCGCCAACAAACATTGAAGTAATTTCGACAACAAATTTTTCGACGCCATCGGGCAAGAACGCGAACAGATTGTGCAGCACGCTTTCGTTGAATGAAGAGAAAATGTTTTCGAAATATTTGATTAGCCAAGCGCCAACCACAGGTCCAATCAGCGTGCCAACGCCACCCAAAATCGTCATCAGAACGATTTCACCAGACGCTGTCCATTGCATGCGCTCAGCGCCAGCAAGAGGATCAGTAACCGCCATCAAGCCACCAGCAAGCCCAGCGAACATGCCTGAGATCACAAAGGCAGTAAGCGTGTAAGGACGTGTGTTAAAGCCTGTATAGTTCATCCGTGTCTGGTTTGATTTGATCGCCCGCAGCATCATGCCAAATGGTGAGGCGAAAATACGTTGGGTGATAAAGAAGCCAATGATCAAGAATACCGCGCAGAAGTAGAAGCCCGGAATGCCGTTCATATCGACCAGACCAAATAGGTTGGATACCGGCAATGAGCCATCACTCGTGCTACCAAAGGCGCTGTCAATAACGCGGGGGTCTTGCAACTCAAGCTGCAAACCGGTTTCGCCGTTTGTAATGGGCGTAAGCACGGAATAGGCAAGGTTGTAGGACATTTGCGCGAACGCAAGCGTTAGGATCGAGAAGTAAATGCCTGAGCGACGCAGGCTCACATAACCGATCGCAAGGGCAAATAGGCCAGCCATAATCACTGCTAGAATTAGGGCAGGGATCGGGTTCATTGAGAACAGTTTGAATGTCCAAACTGCAGTATATGAACCCACGCCCAAGAAAGCAGCATGACCAAAGCTGAGATAGCCAGTGAGGCCAAACAGCACGTTGAAGCCAATGGCAAGGATGCCAAAGATGGCGAATTTCTGCATCAAATCAGGATAGGCAGCGCCAAAAGGTTGCAACCAGATTGGCATCAACAAAACAACTGCTGAAAAGATGACGAATGTAAGAACGTCTTTGCGTGACATCGAGAATATTTTGTTCATGATCTTAGCTCTCCATCACGCCACGGCGACCCAGAAGACCACGTGGACGAACCAATAGAATAATCACAGCGACCAAGTAGATAATGATCTGGTCAATACCGGGAATGATGGCTTTGATTTCTGTCATAGAGGCAAGCGACTGCAAAATACCCAGCAGGAACCCAGCAGCGACAGCACCTGGCAGTGAGCCCATGCCACCGACAACAACTACAACGAATGACAGCACCAAGAAGTCCATGCCAAGGTGGTAATCAGGCGGCAGAAGCGGTGTGTACATCACACCGGCCATACCTGCGACGATGGCAGCAAGACCAAACATTGCGGTAAAGCGTTTGTCGATATCGATGCCGATTAAGCCAACGGTTTCGCGGTCGGCCATGCCAGCGCGGACCACCATCCCGAACGTTGTGAATTGTAGGAATGCGAACACTGCGCCGATAACAACAACAGAGAACGCGAAATAGATGAGACGCCACCATGGATAAACGATCACGTTTGGATCCATACCAAGGGCTGCACCAATATCTGCAGCGCCACCAACTGCACTAGGCATTGGCTGCGGAATTGGGTTCGCGCCAAAATAGTGCTTGATAATCTCTTGCAGCACGATCGCCAGACCAAATGTCACCAAGATTTGCTCGGCATGTGGACGACGATAGAAGTGTTTAATTAGGCCGCGCTCCATCACCACGCCGATGACAAGCATGACGGGTATCGCGAGCAATATGGAGAAGGGGACCGAAAAGTCGACCATGAATGCGCCAAAGTCGCCAAACCACGCTTCAACATAAGGTGTTCGGATCTCTAAAGGTGTACCCCATGCGGTCACTTTTTCAGGATCGGTGGCAACCATTTCAAGCGTCAATAGTTTGCGCAGAGTTACGGCGCAGAACGCTCCAAGCATAAACAATGCACCGTGCGCGAAGTTAACAACGCCCAAAGTGCCGAAAACTAGGGTTAGCCCCAATGCGATCAGCGCATATGCGCCGCCTTTATCCAGTCCATTGAGAAACTGCAAAAATATCGCGTCCATTATTCCTCCCAAGCAACGTCATGCGTTGCGTATCTCCAGCGGTCGCTTCTGCAGAACCGCCAATATCGGGGTGGCGAACCACCCCGATACCAAATTGTGAACTCAATTATACTTCGTAAGGGCCTAGGTCGCCGCCGAAGATTGAGGCATCGTATTCCACTTGGCTACGTGGAACTTGCTGAACCACGTTAAGCAAATCGAACTGCGATGTTGGGTTCTCGTTACCGCGCACAACCAATACATCTTTAAAGCACTGGTGATCTTCAGCACGATACTCGGTTGGGCCGTTGCCCATGCCGTCGAACTTGTGACCTTCAAGAGCTTTAATCACTTGAATTGGATCAAATGTGCCAGCACGCTCACAAGCATCAGCATAAAGCAATGTTTGTACGTAGCATGTGTGAGCAGCCATTGATGGTGGGAAGCCGTACTTCGCGCCGAATGATTTCACAAATGCTTGTGAACCAGCGTCCTGTAGTGACCAGTTCCAGTTTGTTGAACCCAAAATGCCTTTGATGTTTTCGCCAGCACCTTGCGCCATTAGACGTGAGAACAATGGAACAACAATTTGGAAATCTTTGCCATTTGACTGACGGTCTTTAAGACCGAACTGGATGGCTTGAGTCAAAGAGTTCACCATGTCACGACCATAGTGGTTCAAGATCAGAACGTCAGCGCCTGAGTTGAGAACCGGTGTGATGTATTGAGAGAAGTCGCCTGCGCCCACTGGTGTTTTAACCGTTTCTGCAGTTTCCCAACCGAGTGCCTCTGTGGAGTTGATCATGGACTCTTCTTGTGTCCAGCCCCAAGTGTAGTCGGCAGTTAGGTGATATGCACGACGGTCTTTACCGTACTCTTGACCAAGCACTGGACCCAATGCAGCACCAGACATGTAGGCGTTAAAGAAGTGCCTAAAGCCATAGCGACGCTTGTCTTTACCAGTGGTGTCGTTTGAGTGGGTCAAACCAGCCATAAAGATGGTGCCCATTTCCTGACACAGACCTTGTACAGCAATCGCCACGCCAGATGATGAACCACCTGAAATCATCAGTGCGCCGTCTTTTTCAATCATCCGTTTAGCGGATGCGCGGGCTGCGTCAGATTTAGTTTGTGTATCACCTGTTACATAAGCAACTTTTTTGCCCAAAATGCCTTCGCCTTTAAGTGCAGACGGTTGCATTGTGTTGAGCATGCCGCCATCGCCTTCACCGTTTAGGTGTTCAACAGCAAGTTGGTATGCACGAAGCTCATCCGCACCCTCATCGGCGTAGGAACCGGTTTGTGGCACGTTGAAGCCCAAAGTTACCGTATCGCCTGTTGGCTCGTTACGGAAAGCGTGAGCTGAGCTAGTGAAAATTGTTGGAGCAACACCTGCTGTAACCAGACCGGCGGCTGCGCCTTTGAGAACCTTACGACGGCTAGGACCGTCTTTGCGTTCGCTCATTAATCTCCTCCTTTTTGGGTTGTTGGGCGTAAATTGTTATACGCAACACAACACCTGAATTATAGTGTTGAAATGAAAATGTAAGCAATAGTACGTTGTAATATAACGATAATTTTGTCAAAAACGCGACATTTTCTTGTAACTGATTGTAAAGAAATTTACAAGCTGTTAGAACGGAGGGCTCCAAATGAGGATGAAAAAATGCGCTCGCCTATAGGGCTAAAAATTCGCAACCTAAGGAAATCTTTGGGGTTCTCCCAATCGGGATTTGCGAAAATGGTAGAGATTTCTCCGAGCTATTTGAACCTCATTGAGGCAAACAAGCGAGACGTCGGCGGCGTACTGCTACAGCGAATCGCTCAGCACCTTGGCGTCGAGTTGGAGTTGTTAACAGGGGACAGTGAACAGCGTTTGATCAACGACATTGAGGAAGTGTTCGCCGATCCAATGCTCGAATCGTTAAATTTGGGTCCCGATGACGCGCGCACGTTGGTTGCGACCAACCCTGAAACTGGCGCTGCACTATTCCGAATTTACCGTGGTTTCTTAGATGCGCGTGCTGAAGCAAAGGCGATGTCCAATCGGCTACGGTCTGATCCGTTGTTTTCTGAATTGTTGCACCAAATGCTCAGTCAGATAACCGCTGTGCGATCAGCGGCTGAAATCCTAGAAGATGTGCCAGACCTTGAAGGCGAACAGCGTCATCGTTTTCATGCCTCTTTGTCGCGCGATAGTCGGACACTTTCCGATGTCGCACAGACCTTGATCGGTGAGTTTGAACGCGAAACGGTTGAACATCACTCGGTTTCGCCAATGCGCGAAGTTGATGATCTGATTATCGATGAGAAAAACCATTTTGCCCCTCTAGAGGAGTTGGGCAAGGAATTGCGCAACGAGGTGCTTGCATTTGGTGGATTTGCCGAAGCCAGCTTGGATCTTGCGTTGAAGGAAAAATTCGGCGTTACAGTTGAGCGCGCAGGGCAATTGCAAACGGCTGCAGACGAGATGCCCGGTCAGTATCACTATAATAAAGAGAAAAAGCTGATGTGGTTTCAAGGAAATTGCACCATGTCGACGCGTCAGTTTCAGCTTTCTCGCCTTTATGCTGAACTATCGGGTGCCGGGCTTTTGCGGAAACTCACCAATGACAAAAGATTGACGACTTTGAATTCAAGGCGATTGGCTTATCGCGCGCTCGGGTCGTATCTCGCAGGAGCAATCAGTTTGCCTTATGACGAGTTTTTGGCGGATGCTGAGAGCCAAAAGTATGACATTGATTTTTTGAGCCAGAAGTACACAGCGAGTTTTGAACAAGTTGCACATCGTTTGGTGACATTGCGCGCGCCTGGGCGCGAGGGCATTCCTTTTGGTTTTTTGCGATCTGACCCGGCAGGGCGCTTGACCAAACAATTCCCACTGCCAGGTTTGCAGTTGCCAAATGCTGGTCATGCCTGTCCGCTATGGGCCATTTACGGCGCATTTCGTCGACCTAACGAGGTTGTGCGGCAGTTGGTGACTTATCCGGATGGCTCACGATATTTGTTCTTAGCGAAGTCGACATCTAAGAGAGCTGCCGCCTATAGCCAGGCACCGTTCTACACATCGGTGATGCTGGCGTGCGATATTCTTTATGCGGACAAAACGGTCTACGGTGAAGGCTTGCAACTTGCAAATGCGGCGTTAGATGTACCTGTGGGGCCGACTTGTCATATGTGTATCCGGCGCGATTGCGAACACCGTCAAGAAGAGGTTCTTGCGAGCGTTGATTCAATGCATTCGGTACGACGACCACTTGTTAGTATAAAGTTCGATATTGGCGAACCGGATAAAAATGCATAAGGTATGGCGGTTGATGTTGGCGAGAGGGGCCGATGCCAACACGCGGGAGGAACATACGTGTCAGTAGACATTTTAATAGTCGAGGATGAACCTAGCATCCTCGATTCGCTTGATTTTATTCTCAAACGGGCAGGTTGGAACATAAGCGCGGTCACTGATGGTGATGCAGCGATTGCGGCTGTTGGGGAACTGAATCCTAAGGTTCTGGTGCTTGATGTGATGCTGCCCAAGAAGTCTGGCTTTGAAGTTCTAAAGCACTTACGTGCGCAGCAAAGCACGCGCGATTTGCCAATTCTTATGCTCACCGCAAAAGGGCAACAGCAAGACCGCCGCATTGCTGAAGAGCTGGGGGCGAACGGATTTGTCACCAAACCTTATTCGAACAGCGAAGTCGTCGACGCGGTGCGACAACTAATGGAGCAGGCTGCAGCTTGAATGTGTAATGGCCAGTCGAAAGCGTAGTGAAGGGTTTGCGTTTTTCCTCCCAGTAGTGGGCGCAATGCTGGTTATGCCGCCTATTGTAATGCTGTTCGATGTGGACGCAGACGTCTTTGGTATTCCGCTCATCGTTGCTTACATGTTTGCCGTATGGCTTTTCTTGGTTGTTGCATCACTTGTTTTAACACGTGGATTGCCACGCGCAGGCGCTGATCAAGCTGAGCTTGAGAAAAAGACGGTCGATAAGCCATGATTTCGGCCAATCTCGTCATACTAATTTCTGTTGGCTATGTGATCTTGTTGTTTGCGTTGGCCTATTTTTCTGAACGTTTGGCGGAAGGCGATCGGGGCCAGTTTCTGCGTTCACCCTTGGTCTACACACTCGCTATATCGGTGTACTGCACCAGCTGGACATTCTACGGCGCCGTTGGTTCTGCTGCACGTTCTGGACTTGAGTTTTTTGCCATTTATCTTGGCCCGACCTTGGTATTTGTCGGGTGGTGGTTTGGCTTGCGCAAATTGGTGCGCATCGGACGTAACCAGCGGATTACTTCTGTTGCGGATTTGATTTCGTCTAGATTTGGAAAGAGCAACCGGTTGGCTGTTCTTGTTACGCTGATCGCTGTTATTGGCACAACGCCTTACATTGCATTGCAGCTTAAGGCGATTACCACCAGCCTGTTTGTTATTTCTTCTGACAGTATTGTAACAGGTGTAGGTGACAGGACAGACGATAATCGGCTGGCGCTCGGGGTCGCCGTCGGGATGGCGCTGTTTACGATTTTGTTTGGCACACGGAACGTCGACGCCAAGGAACAGCATCATGGCGTGGTTGCCGCGATTGCGTTTGAAGCGATAGTGAAACTTGTTGCATTGCTGTCTGTTGGCATTTTTGTGGTGTTTGGTTTGGGCGGCGGATTTGCCGAAATCTTTTCGCGCGCTGAAGCCGCGGGTGTGAATGTCTATGACAATGGTGGCTTTGGTACGCGCTGGGTAACCATCATGGTTTTGTCGGCGGCGGCAATTATTTGTTTGCCGCGTCAGTTCCAGATCACGGTTGTCGAAAACTCCGATGAAAACCACTTGCGAACCGCAAGTTGGGCATTCCCTTTGTATCTCTTGGGGATGAGCGTTTTCACTCTCCCCATTGCAATTGTTGGGTTGAATCTGCTGCCCGCCGGTACTGATCCTGATATGTTTGTTTTGACCTTGCCTTTGGCGCATGGACAGGAAATGCTTGCCTTGTTTGCCTTTATTGGTGGGTTTTCGTCAGCGACTTCAATGATCATTATCGCTTCGATTGCGCTTTCTATTATGGTCAGCAACCACATTGTGATGCCGATCGCATTGCGCACGCCTTGGATAGCGGAATCTGGTGACGGGCAGGGCGTCACAAATCTTTTGCTCAATAGCCGCCGGATATCAATCTGTGCCGTGCTTGCGCTAGGGTTCTTGTATTTCTGGCTTACCAACGGTTCGGGTGCGCTAGCGCGAATTGGCTTGATTTCATTTGCCGGCGTTGCGCAATTCTTGCCGGCGATTATTGCAGCGCTCTACTGGCGAGATGCGACGTCGAAAGGCGCAGGCGTTGGTCTGTTTGTTGGATTTTCGGTGTGGTTCTACACTTTATTTTTCCCAAGCTTTGTGGAAACCGGCGGCATGGTTGCCGACTGGGTTGCACACGGCCCATATGGTATTAGTTTCTTGCGCCCCGAAGCGCTGTTTGGTCTTGAAGGCATTGACCCGCTTGTTCATTCGGTCTTCTGGAGCTTACTGGCAAATACGGGCCTCATGGTCTTGGTTTCTTTAAGCACCAATCAATCTGCGCTTGAACGCATTCAAGGTACTTTGTTTGTCGATGCCTTTCGCCGGCTCCCTGGCACCGAGACGCGTTTTATGCGTTCGTCGGCTGCGGCAAACGATTTGTTTTTTGTTGCGCAGCGTGTGCTTGGTGCTGAGCGAGCGACCGCTGTATTTGATAGCTATGTAAAAAAGGAGCCGGGTTCTCGTGCGCGCTTTGAACCGACTCCGGATTTTATTGCGCACCTAGAAAAAGAATTGGCCGGCTCTATAGGCGCCGCTTCTGCACACGTCATGCTTTCGCAAGTTGTGTCTGGCGATAATATTTCACTGCAGGAGGTCATGCAAATTGCTGATGAGACTCAGCAAGTAATTGAATATTCGCAGCAGCTTGAGCAAAAGTCAGAAGAGCTGCGTGAAACTGCTGAGAAGCTGCAAGACGCCAACGAGAAACTCAGGGAGCTTGATCAGGAAAAGGATGAGTTTTTGTCCCAAGTGAGCCATGAAGTGCGCACACCAATGACTTCTATTCGCTCATTTTCTGAAATCTTGTTGGACCCAGAAGGTGTAACGAGCGACGAAAGACAGCGGTTTTTGTCGACCATTCACACTGAGAGCCTTCGGCTGACATTGTTGCTTGATGAGATTTTAGATTTGAGTGCGCTCGAACGTGGCGAAAAAACTTGGGACAACGAACCCGTTGAAGTGCTCAAAGTGCTCCATCGCGCCGCGCTCGTTTGTGAGCCTTTGGCGAAGTCTTCAGGCATTGAAATTCGCATGGGGGCGGTGCTCGAAAATGCCGTTGTTGAAGCCAATGGTGATCGCTTGTGTCAGGTGTTTATCAATCTGATTTCCAACGCGGTCAAATATAACGATTGTGAAGACCCATATGTCGCGGTGAGCATGAAGCGGGTGGGTAAGCGATTGCAAATCGAGTTTCAGGACAATGGTCCGGGGATTGCGCCAAAAGACCGCAAGCGCGTATTTAACAAGTTTTCGCGTGGACATCGCGGCGTCTCAAATGCGCAGACTGGGTCTGGACTTGGCTTGGCCATTAGCTCACAGATTGTTACCCATATGAACGGCAAGATTGATTTGGTGCGCGGGACCGGCGAGGGTGCCTGCTTCCGCGTTACATTGCCGTTGGCCCAAATGGCCAAAGCGGCAGAATAGCTATTTTTTGACAGGTTGTTTTTCCGCCAGAAATGCGCCTGAAAACCCGACATATCTGCCAGGTCGAAAGTTCATCGCGATCACAAGGTTCAGCACTAGAGCACCCACAATTGAAAGCATGACTTTGTCGAAGGGCAAAACAAAGAACGCGCCCACAAGGATGGCGAGGTCAATGCCCATTTGCAAATAGCCAGCGCGTATGCCGTAGGTTTCCTGCAAATATACCGCGAGGATATTCACGCCACCCAAACCGGATTTGTGTCTAAATAGGATCAGCAGGCCAGTACCCATTAAGATGCCGCCAATGATGGTCGCAAAGTAAGGGTTTAGCTGATCAAAACTAATCCATGTCGGCACCAGCTGAACCAGTACAGATACCAAGGCGACTGAGGCGAACGTCTTGATGGTAAAGCTTGGCCCCAGGCGCTTCCACGCCAGCCAATAGAACGGCAAGTTGAGCACGAAGAAAATCAAGCCAAACCCAAATGGCGTGACATAGTTGAGCAGTAGCGCCAATCCATTGATGCCACCAGTGCCGAGCAAAGTGTGTTTGTAAAGGGTCACCCCCAATGCAACCAGCAATGTTCCGGTTATTATGGCGATAACGTCTTCATGCCATTTGTGCTGGATGTCTTTTGCTGGATCTACCATGCGATCACTGCCTTGCTTTTTGTTAAGTGCGCAAGGGCTAACCAGATTGAAGGCATTTGGCAAGGGATTATGGCGCGGCGGGAAACCGCGCCCATTGGGGTTATTGTACTTTTTCGATGAAAGCGTTGGCCGCAAGGTTGAAAACTAACGCCGACGCGACTGCGAGTGGAATTGCAAATGGCGCAACTTGTCCAAGCGCATTTTGCCACGCGGGCCAGAAGGGTGCGCCTTCGGGGATGTTTTGCAAAACCAAGATGGCCGGTAGGCACGTTATCATCACAATCATGATGCATAGCCCAACTATTGGTTGGCGGAAGCGAGCGGGAAGTTTTTCCATACTAAATCTCCAAGCTGTTGTTATTTTGATGCTCTATCTCTAATATTTCAAATATCGATGGTAAATATCCAAATAGGAAAAGTTAAATTGCAAAAATGAAATCATTAGACTTGAATGCGTTAAGTTGGTTTTGCGAGATGGTGGAGGCCGGCAGCCTCACTTCGGCGGCACAAAAACTCGGTGTGTCTGTTCCGACTTTGTCTCGCAATCTAGCGCAAATGGAAGATCGCGTGGGTCAGCAACTTCTGTTTCGCAGCGCAAAACGATTTCAACTTACGACCGCTGGTGAGCGCTATTACAATGCGCTAAGTGCTGGATTTTCACATCTGCATGAACAGATTTCGTTGTTAAGCGATGATGGCGAGCGGTTGCGCGGCTCGATCCGGGTTTCTTGCCCTGAATCAATGGCCATTGACTATTTGCACGGTTGGGTTGTTGATTTTTTGAAGCAGCATCCTGAAGTTGATATCAGTTTGAAGTTCGCCATCAATGATCAGCAATTCATCGATGATCAGCTTGATCTTTCACTTGTGGTTTTGCCGCCAACTCAGCCCGGGCTAGTTCAAAAGAAGATATTCGATACGGAGATGTGGGTTGCTGCAGCACCCGAGTATTTAGAAAAAGTGGGTCATCCGCAGCGCCCGCAAGATTTACCGGAATACGATTTGTTGACGTCGGACCCGATGAAGGGTTGGGCCTTTAAGACGCCCGATGGGCGATATGAACTCACCCCAACACCGCGCTATGTAATCAGTTCAATTCGTGGCGTCGTCGATGCGGCGATTAAAGGGCTCGGCATCGTCTATGGTCCACGCTTCTATATGCATCAGCCGGTTGAGGATGGGCGGTTGGTTCGGGTGCTGCCCGAATTCGAAACCGAAATGCGTCATGTCTATATGGTTTATGCGGATAAGAAACTGATGCCCACGCGCGTTCGGGCGTTCAAAGACTTCTTACTCGAGCGATTGGTGCATATAGGCGATGTGAAAAGCTGATTGTTGAAGAATGACCTTGCAGAAATGCGATGTAAGGCGTAATTGAACATTGTTCAGCAAGAGGTAAAAACATGGCACGACGGGCAGACCACACTCGCGAGGAGCTGGTAAAGTTGATCGTTGATACGGCGACAAGCATGATCGTCGAGCATGGTGTTGAGAAACTGTCGGCGCGATCGTTGTCCAAACAAATTGGCTATGCGCCAGGTACGTTGTACCACCACTTTGATGATCTTGATGCCATCGTCACCGCCGTCAATGTCGGAACGCTGAATGGATTGGCTGAAGCCTTTTTGAGTGCGCGTGAAGGGGAGGTGACAGGGGAGACGCTGCATCGGTATGCCGATGTGTTTTTGTCTTACGTGCGTGACAACAAACATCTTTGGAATGCGTTGTTTGAATTCAAGCGTGCGCCTGATGCAGCCGTACCTGAATGGTATGTGGGCAAAATTTCGGGACTTATCCAAATGCTCACCGAGTGCTTTATGGCTGAGCGTCCGGATTTGCCTGAAGTTGAAGCGCAAGAAGCCAGTCGTCTTCTGTTTGCCAGTGTGCACAGTGTTTCTTCATTGGAAAATTCGGGTCGTCTGCAGCTGATCATGAACAGAGATATTGATGAAATAGCGCACCAGCTGGTCTCAATTCATCTTGATTCATATCGAAACGCAAAAAAATAGAACTTTTTTCGATCTAACTAAATTCCTGTAAAATAACGGGAAAATGTAAATCACTAAGCTTGTCTGTGCGATTAAATTAAACACTGTTCAATTTTTCTATTGAACAGTGTTTAAAATAGTGTATCTTGTGAATTGTGAACGGTGTTCAAAATAAAGGAAAACGACATGGGTAACTTGTTTGGTACATTGCTAAAGAGTTTTAGCGCGAAAGCGGAAGATCAATTGACAGACAAATATGCTGTTGAATTGATTGAACAAAAAGTTCGTGAAGCGGAGGCCGGGCTCTCTGGTGCAAAGCGCACACTTGCATCATTGATTATCCGCAAGCGCGGTGAAGAGAAAATGCTTTCGACCTTGCAGAACCGAGCCAAGGATTTGGAGAAACGGGCAAGTGCGGCGCTTGAAGCGGGCAAAGAAGAATTGGCGATGGACGCTGCGGAAGCGATTGCTGAAATTGAAAACGAGGGCGCAGTGCGCCAAGCCACGCTGGATGAACTCGAGCATCGTGTTTCACGGACGCAGTCGTCGGTTGAAAAGGCACATCGTCGTATCGTCGATCTTAAGCAGGGATTGGTGACTGCAAGGGCGATTGATGCAGACAAGCGTGCTCAAAAGTCTTTGAACCGCAGCCTATCAAGCACCACCGCAATCAATGAGGCCGAGGCTCTAATTGCTCGTGTCACCAGTTCTGATGATCCATTGGAAGAATCTGAAGTGCTTGATCAAATTGATGCAGGTCTCACCAAATCAGATATTGGCGACCGGTTGGCGCAAGCGGGGTTTGGCGACAAGTCCAAAGTGGATGCAACGGACGTGTTAACTCGACTTAAACAGCAGGGAAAATAGTACTCTATTCGGAAGATATATTTCGAAGAAGAATATTTAAAAGGGAAAACAAAAATGCATAACGATGAAAATTCAATCTATATTCTTTTCAATGGTGCTGGCGTGCTAACGGCCTTGGGTTTGCTTGGCATCTCAATTTGGATTGTCGATGTTGACCTTGCCACCAAAGGCTACTGGGTCATGGGATTGGCCATGCTGATGATCTGTTTGGTGAACTTGGTAAAATACCGGTTTGATCAACGCAAGTCTGAAGAGATTTACGCAAAACTTGAAAGCGCTAAAAATGAAAAGCTGCTGAAAGAATATGCGGTTAGCGACGACCAAATCTAACAACTAGTGACCTCCAGAACACTTAGAAACCCTCGCTGAAAAGCGGGGGTTTTTCGTTTTTGGAGTGTTTCAGAAATAGCTGCAATTTGAATAATCATTCTAACTGGCCCTTATTTCGGGTTTGCTACAGTAATCCTTGAAAATTGTTCAAGGAGAAGCGACATGAGTGCGCTTTCAGGGGCTGGGCGCGGCGATAGTTATGCGCGAACAGACCCGATTGAAAAGAACTTAAGAGTGGAAGTGGCGAAAGCCAAACTTCAAGCGGTTGAAGCGGCGAACGAAGCCACCTTGACCGCGATCAACGAGGTTGTGCGTGAGTTGAACTTGCCCACACCTGAAGGCATGGGCTTGCTGGTTGATAAAGCGGTTTAAACTGGAGTTGACAAGGAGAAGTTGAAATGAGTGCAGTCGCAGGCGTTGGGTTGGCCCCAACATATGAACGACCTGATCCAATAAAACAGCATATGGAAGCAGCGCGCGAAGGCGAAAAGCGCGAAAAAGTCGAAGCTGCGGACAAAGAGAATATCCAAGTGATGCAAGAGCGTCGCGAACAGATCAAAGCGCCGGTCAATAAAGGCCAGGGCACGTTGGTCGACAAGGAAGCCTAGCTATCCTTTAACTTGTTTTATGTGGGTTACTTCCCCGTACCCATCATTTCCTCCTCAGCAATGGGGAGGTTTTTTTTGACAATCTCATAAGGCACAACCGATCGCTCGCAACGAATTGTTTTTAGTTGGAAGCTATCCGATTTGAGTAATTTGTAAGCAATGCCAAGCAATCAGCTGAGTTGTCGACAACGGTGTTACTCTCGAAACCAACTCGAGAAATGAGAGATAGTTGTTGTTTCACCCAATCACAATTGGAATCACTTTCTCCTAATGCAGTTGCAAGTATTCTTCTAGGGCCCTTGTGATTGCTTCGAGCCGACGGGCCGAGGATCTTTAGGTTTAAATCCATAAATCCGAAACCCACGAATATAAGTCTATCGGTTGACTGAATTGTTTGTTGAATACTCTCAAA
The DNA here is from genome assembly GCF_030159895.1 of Maritalea porphyrae. Taxonomy (GTDB): domain Bacteria; phylum Pseudomonadota; class Alphaproteobacteria; order Rhizobiales; family Devosiaceae; genus Maritalea; species Maritalea porphyrae. The sequence goes on along the minus strand of NZ_BSNI01000001.1, from coordinate 27,831 downwards.
TGTTCCACCGTTTGGATCTACTCCTTCGGTAAAGACTCTAATCCCGGTGGAAAGCTCAGCGTAGCGACTGGAGTGAACCTTTTCTCCGAAACCAACTACTTGATTTGCAGAATCCTTGATTGCGCTGTTGTATGGTAAGATACCAACTTGCCCGTACGGATGAATAAACTCAATGTTCGAGATGAATTGGTGGGCGAACTCGCGATTTGCGGGGTAACAGTTCTTAAACGACTCAAACAAGTAGTGTTCAATGCAACGATCGTAGTTGAAGACGATAAATTTAATTTGCTTTGCTCGTTCTAGAAGTTCGTCTACGCTATACTTATAGAAAACTAGCTGCCAGAGTTTCCTATACCAATTGTTGCCTGCGGCATTGAAATCCAAGCGATTATAGATATTGCCAGGGGGGATTCTGAGAGTGCTTTTATTCTCGGCACGCAGGATGCAATAAGTGATTGCAACCTTTCCGAGCTTAACCATGGCCCGATTGTTGCTATTCACATGAAGAATCCTGTCAATTGATTCCCCTTGATCGAGCGAATGTGCCAGTTCTATACTTGCGTTCTCTAATTCACTGCCGCTGAAGTCCCCCCTGAGTGGATTTAGCGCATGGGAAAAGTCTTGGTCAACGAGGCTGTATTGCTTGGTTAGGTTGAAATCCCTATGAGTAAGAAAAAGTGATTGTATAAGTCCTGCTAAATCGGGACCCAGCGGAAAACCTGCCGACTTACTGGCTCCCGCGCCGATAACAAAACACATTCTCTCTTCTGTCATAGTCGTCCACGCAAGTGCTGCCGATTCCCTAACCAATTATGCCTGATTTTACACAATCTCATAAGGCACAACTGATCGCTCGTCGGGCGAGATGGAAATCTCGGCGGCAATGGGTGGTACAGAGCGTTGAGTGCAATTGCGGCGCTCGCAGATGCGGCATGAAATGCCAATTGGATCGAACGCGGCTGTTTCTGAGATATCAAGGTCCTCGGAATAGATCAGCTTGTGGGCGTGGTCGATTTCGCAGCCCAATGCATATGCATATCGACGTGTTGGTTGGCGGAAGCCGCCGGCGCGTTTTTCATTGATCCAAGCAAGGCATAAATAGCGTTTGCCGTCAGGTGTTTCGGCGCGTTGGCGAATGATTTCGTTTGGAAATTCGAATGCACGGTGCACATTCCACAAAGGACATGCGCCACCAAAACGGGCGAATTGCAGGGCAGTTGCTGAGTGGCGTTTGGTGATGGTGCCCGCTTGATCTACGCGTGCGAAGAAAAACGGGATGCCGCGATGTTGCGGACGTTGTAGGGTCGAAAGGCGATGGGCCACTTGCTCTAGGCTTGCACCAAAGCGGTTGCCTAATACTTCAATATCGTATCGAACGATCTCTGCCTCTTTCAAGAATGCTGCATAGGGCATCAGCAAAGCGCCAGCGAAATAATTGCCCAAGCCAATCCGGCAAATGGCGCGCGCCTCTTTTTGTTTGAAATTGGCGCGTTCGAGGATGTCGTTAATGAGCGAAACTTGCTCCAGCAGCGCCAGCTGATTGGCCAGTTGGAAGAATTGTGTGGGCTTTTCAAGTGATGCGTTTATGCGAATGATGCGGCGGGTTCTGTCAAATTGGCGGATCATGTCGCGTTTGTTGGGCAGCACAAATTCAACGTTTAGTTCATGCACTTCAGCGCAATAAGCGACCAGACGCTCAAGCTTGTGGTGGTCGGTGAGGGCGGCTTCTTTCGCCAACTCTTCGGCGGCGCGGTCCAATTCATCGATGTAATTGTCTGCGTAGTGGAAGAAGTCGCGCACCTCTTCGTATGAGGTTTGTAAATTCCCCGCTTGCTCGCGCATCAGTACGTCATCAACACCCGCCATGCGCTCATTTGATTTTCGGTAGGCTTCGTAAAGCCGCAAAAAGGCGTGAGCGGCGTCTGGTGTGTTGGTGGCAAGGTTTTTCAACTCCTGCAGTCCCGGCGGCGCATCGGCAAATATCGGATCGGCGAATATCTCTTTGAGATCGATGATCAGCCGATCTGACTTGTCAGCCAGGAGCGTGGTGACATCTACATTGAAGGTTTCTGCTAAGCTGAGCATGATTGAGGCGGTCACCGGGCGCTGGTTGTTTTCCAACTGGTTCACATAGCTTGTGGAGATATCAAGCCGGCTTGCGAATTCAGCCTGCGTAAGTTTGTTGCTTTCACGCAAAGCGCGTAGTTTCACGCCTGCAAAGATCTTACGTTGTGCCATTTTTATACCTCACGCGCCGTATCGGCTTTTTCATGTCGGGCTAAAACCGCTCTATGTAAAAGCCTGGCCTCCGGCGGGGCGCGCGAAAAGTTGCGCGGGGTCCTCGTTCTACTCGTCCAGCTTTTGTCATTGCACTAGCTCCCAATCTTGGGGGTGCGAAACCAGAAGGTTTCGGGCTGGCCGCCCAAGATGTAGCTAGGTGCTAGGAGCCAAAGGTTTATTCTCCCTTTAACTCCACAATTTACCCATAATTTCACAAAATTCACAAATTTACAATTTGCAATGTGAAAGAAGTGTTCTTGTACACCTTTTCAACCCTTCGCAGGTTGCGCATTTGAAGCTAGGCTTGCCGCAACAAATCAGACAAAAACGCGGGGCACCTGATGCAAGACATTATTGAGCAGCTGGAAGAAAAGCGTGGCGAAGCCCGGTTGGGCGGCGGTCAACGACGGATTGATACGCAGCACGGTAAAGGCAAACTCACCGCGCGTGAGCGCTTGGATGTGTTGCTCGACCCGGGTAGCTTTGAAGAATATGACATGTTTGTCACCCATCGCTGTACCGATTTTGGCATGGAAGAAAACATCATTCCTGGCGACGGTGTGGTTACTGGTTGGGGCACGATCAATGGCCGTATGGTCTATGTGTTTTCGCAGGACTTCACCGTTTTTGGTGGTTCCCTTTCAGAAACTCATGCGCAAAAGATTTGCAAGATCATGGATTTGGCGGTGCAAAATGGCGCGCCAGTGATCGGACTGAACGATAGTGGCGGCGCGCGTATTCAAGAAGGTGTTGCTTCACTTGGTGGGTATGCGGACGTGTTCTTGCGCAATGTGATGGCATCGGGCGCGGTGCCGCAAATCTCCGTTATTATGGGCCCATGTGCTGGCGGCGCGGTGTATTCACCAGCCATGACCGACTTCATCTATATGGTGAAAGACACAAGCTATATGTTTGTGACAGGGCCTGACGTGGTGAAAACCGTGACCAACGAAACAGTGACCCAAGAAGAATTGGGCGGCGCATCGACCCATTGTAAAATTTCTTCTGTGGCGGACGCATCATTTGACAATGATGTTGAAACTTTGCTCGAAGTGCGCCGCTTGTTCAACTTCTTGCCACTCAGTGCAAATGAAAAGGCTCCAAAAGTGGACGTCAACGATGTGGTTGATCGTCCTGATATGAGCCTTGATACGATCATCCCGGACAGCGCCAACAAGCCGTATGATATGAAAGAGGTGATCTTAAAAATCGCAGACGAGGGCGATTTTTTGGAGCTCCAGGCCGAACATGCGGCAAATATTATCACAGGTTTTGTGCGGCTAAATGGTCAGACCGTGGGGGTTGTGGCCAACCAGCCAATGGTGCTGGCCGGGTGTTTGGACATTAACTCATCTAAAAAGGCAGCACGCTTTGTGCGCTTCTGCGATAGTTTTAATATTCCAATCTTGACCCTTGTTGACGTACCCGGCTTCCTCCCCGGGACAGCGCAGGAGTATGGCGGCATCATCAAACATGGCGCCAAACTCCTGTTCGCTTACGCTGAAGCAACAGTGCCAAAAGTAACCGTGATCACCCGAAAAGCCTATGGCGGCGCATATGACGTTATGGCCTCCAAGCACATCCGTGCAGACGTCAATTATGCGTGGCCATCGGCTGAAATTGCGGTGATGGGCGCAAAAGGCGCAACCGAGATTTTGTATCGCTCTGAATTGGGCGATGCGGACAAAATCGCCAAACGCACTAAGGATTATGAAGACCGGTTCGCCAATCCGTTTGTGGCTGCTGAGCGCGGCTTCATCGATGATGTGATCATGCCACACAATACGCGCCGTCGGGTCGCTCGGGCATTTGAAACGCTGAAGAACAAGCAGCAATCTATGCCGAACAAAAAGCACGACAACATTCCGTTGTAGGGGGAACAACAAATGACTGATCCGCTATTTCATATGATTTCAGATGGTCCGCGGCCGGTGGCGCCATTTTCTCATGCAACCGAAGCGAATGGGTGGGTGTTCGTCACTGGGCAAATGCCGACATATCCGGACGCACCAGACGCGCCATTGCCTGAAGGTATTGAGGCGCAGACCATTCGCGTGATGGAGAACCTCAAGATTGTGTTGGCGGGCATTGATTTGGATTTGAGCCACGTGATGATGGCGCGGTGTTACCTCACGGATTTCTATCGTGACTATGCGCAGTTCAACGAAACCTATCAGTCGTTTTTCCCTGAAGATCGACGCCCTGCACGTACCACCATCGGGGTGACCGGGTTGGCGCTCGAAGCGCTCGTTGAAATTGATTTTGTGTGCCGACGGCCTGAGTAGCGGTGAGCTTATTGTTTGTGTACCGATCCCGGATCAGGTCCGGGATGGTGCGGAGCAAGCAGTTCACCTGAAAAAGACAAGACAAACTTGACGCGGAAGTAACAACCCGCACCGCCCCGGCCTTGAGCCGGGGTCAAAAAACAGTGCTGGTTTGGAACCATTCCCCGGGTCAGTCAAAATGAAGTTTGCGCAAAGCGCAAAGATGGAGAAACAAACAAATGTTCTCAAAAATCCTAATCGCAAACCGGGGCGAAATTGCTTGCCGGGTGATTAAAACAGCCAAGAAGATGGGCATCAAAACGGTTGCTGTTTTTTCCGATGCTGACCGCGAAGCGCTGCATGTGGAAATGGCTGACGAGGCTGTGCACATTGGCGGGTCACCTGCTGCAGAAAGTTATTTGCTTGGTGATCGGATCATCCAAGCGTGTAAAGATACTGGCGCAGAAGCAGTGCATCCGGGTTATGGGTTTTTGAGCGAAAACGCTGCGTTTTGCGATCAACTTGAAAAAGCCGGCATTACCTTTATCGGCCCACCACCAAAAGCCATAGAGGCGATGGGCGACAAGATCACTTCGAAAAAGATCGCTGCAGAAGCTGATGTGTCCACCGTGCCCGGCTATATGGGGCTGATCGAAGACGCAGAAGATGCGGTGAAGATTTCCAACCAAGTTGGTTACCCGGTGATGATTAAAGCCTCTGCTGGCGGCGGTGGTAAGGGCATGCGGATAGCTTGGAATGATGATGAAGCGCGCGAAGGTTTTGAACGGTCAAAGTCAGAAGCCGCATCAAGCTTTGGCGATGATCGGATTTTCATTGAAAAGTTTGTTACTGACCCGCGTCACATCGAAATTCAGGTGCTTGCGGATAAGCACGGCAACTGCATTTATTTGGGCGAGCGCGAATGTTCCATTCAGCGCCGCAACCAAAAAGTAATTGAAGAAGCACCTTCACCATTTTTGGATGAAGAGACCCGCAAAAAGATGGGCGAACAGTCTTGTGCGTTGGCGCAGGCAGTGGGCTATTCAAGCGCTGGTACGGTGGAATTCATCGTGGATGGCGACAGAAATTTCTATTTCCTTGAGATGAATACAAGGCTGCAGGTGGAACATCCTGTAACCGAGTTGATCACAGGGATTGACCTTGTGGAGCAAATGCTCCGCGTAGCGGCGGGCGAAAAGCTTGCAATCGGCCAAAATGAGGTCACGCTCAATGGGTGGGCAATTGAGTCCCGGCTTTATGCTGAGGATCCCTATCGCAATTTCCTTCCCTCCATTGGCCGTTTGACACGTTATCGTCCGCCGTCTGAGTTTGCTAGCGAAAGCCTGGTGGTGCGCAATGATACTGGTGTGTTTGAAGGGGGAGAAATCTCAACCTTTTACGATCCGATGATTGCAAAGCTCTGCACTTGGGCGCCAGATCGTGAAACGGCGATTGAAGCCATGTCCAATGCGTTGGATGGTTTTGAACTTGAAGGCATTGGCCACAATATTCCGTTCCTTGCCGCGGTGATGGAGCAGGACCGATTCAAAGAGGGGCGTTTGACCACGGGCTATATTGCCGAAGAATTCCCCGAAGGATTTGATGGCGTTGAATTGCCCAAGGCGTCGCTCAAATTGCTTGCCGGTTTGGCCGCACACATGGCGCACCGTATTGAGGGGCGTCGCTTTTCTGAAGCGTCAACGCTCGACCTTGCGCAAAATGGCAATGATCGCAGCGTGATTATCGGTGAAGATCGTTTTGATTTCTCCGTGCAAAAAGAAGCGGTGATTTGGAAAGATCGCGAAGACAATTTTGAAACGCTGATCCGGATCGAAACAGATTGGGCGCCGGGCAAAACCTTGGCCAAGGGCCGGGTAGGCGATCTCAAGAACATGGTGGTGCAGGTCACGCGCACATCTTATGGCTTCAAGATGCGCTATCGCGGTGCCGACTTGAAGGTGCATGTGTTGCTGCCGCGGATTGCAGATTTGATGGAGCATATGCCGATCAAATTGCCACCTGATATGTCCAAATATTTGTTGTGCCCAATGCCAGGGCAAGTGGTTCGCCTTGAAGTTGCAGAAGGCGACATTGTGGAAGACGGGCAAGCTTTGGCCATCGTTGAAGCCATGAAAATGGAAAATGTGCTGCGCGCCGAGAAAAAAGCGCGGGTGAAAAAGATCACCGCTGGCGTTGGTTCTGTTCTGGCCGTGGATGAAGTGATCATGGAGTTTGAAGACGAATGAGCATCAAATCCGACACATATGCCAAGTGGCAGGGCTTAGCCGAAGGTGAGTTGCGCGGCAAATCGCCGGCTGACCTTGAAACCCAATATGGCGAATTGGACGTAAAGCCTGTCTACTTTGCAGAAGACGCGCCTCAAAGCGCAGCAGCAGCGATGCCGGGCGAAGCACCATTTACCCGGGGCGTGCGTGCCACCATGTATGCAAACCGGCCTTGGACAATCCGGCAATATGCTGGCTTTTCGACCGCTACAGAGAGTAACAAATTCTATCGCCAAGCGCTGGAAAAGGGGCAAAAAGGACTGTCCGTTGCTTTCGATTTGGCGACGCACCGCGGTTACGACAGTGACCACGAACGGGTGGTTGGCGATGTGGGGAAAGCCGGGGTTGCGATCGACAGCGTTGAGGACATGAAGACCTTGTTTGGCGGTATTCCGCTCGATGAAATGTCCGTGTCGATGACCATGAATGGGGCGGTGATCCCTGTGCTTGCAATGTTCGTGGTGGCGGCAGAAGAGCAGGGCGTTGGCCAAGAAAAGCTCTCTGGCACCATTCAAAACGACATCCTAAAAGAATTTATGGTGCGCAACACCTTCATCTATCCGCCAGAGCCTTCTATGCGGATCATTGCGGATATTATTGCGCATACGGCTGAATTTATGCCGAAATTCAACTCCATTTCGATCTCTGGCTATCACATGCACGAGGCGGGTGCGACGGCTGTGCAAGAGCTTGCCTATACGCTTGCGGACGGTATTGAATATGTGCGGGCCGCGCAGAAAAAGGGTCTTGATATTGATGCTTTTGCGGGACGTTTGTCGTTCTTCTTTGGCATTGGCATGAACTTCTTTACCGAAGTGGCGAAATTGCGCGCTGCGCGGACACTATGGGCTGACATTATGAGGGATTTGGGGGCCAAGAACCCACGTTCGATGATGCTTAGAACCCACTGTCAAACGTCTGGTGTGTCGCTGACAGAACAGGACCCGTACAACAATGTTGTGCGTACCGCCTATGAAGCGATGGCCTCTGTTTTGGGTGGCACGCAGAGCTTGCACACCAACTCGTTCGACGAAGCAATTGCCCTCCCGACAGAGTTTTCATCTCGTATTGCGCGGAATACACAATTGATTTTGCAGCACGAAACACGCGTGACTGATGTGGTCGATCCTTTGGGTGGCTCCTATTATGTGGAAAGCCTAACCACCGATATGGTGGCCAAGGCTGGCGCAGTGATTAAAGACATCGAAGCGCAGGGCGGCATGACTAAGGCCGTGCAAGAAGGAACGCCAAAGCTTGAAATTGAACGCGCTGCGGCCATTCGCCAAACGCGGGTTGATAAGGGTGACGATGTGATTGTTGGTGTTAACCGTTATCGGTTGGACCAAGAAGACGATCTGGATATTCTAGATATCGACAACAAAGCTGTGCGGTTGGAGCAAATCGCTTCGATCAACAAAATCCGTGAAACTCGCGATCCAGCCAAATGGCGGGAAACGCTGGATAAATTGCGTGAAGTGGCACGTACGGGTGAAGGCAACCTGCTTGCTGCGGCCATTGATGCGGCGCGGGCGCGGGCCACACTTGGTGAAATCTCGGATGCGATGGAAGAAGTGTTTGACCGGCATAAGCCGTCAACCAAGGTGATTTCTGGCGTCTATGATCATCAATATGGTGACGATCCAGAATACAAAGCCATCCAATCTCGCATTGCAGATTTCAACGTTGAACAAACGCGCAAGCCCTCGATTTATATCGGTAAGATGGGGCAGGACGGTCACGACCGTGGCGCGAAAGTCATCGCCACCGCTTTCGCTGATATGGGCTTTGAGGTTCATATTGGTGATCTGTTTGAAACGCCAGCCGAGGTCGCCGACAAAGCAATTGAGCTAAAGGTTGATAGCATTGGCGCATCATCTTTGGCTGCCGGGCACAAGACGCTTATCCCTGAACTTATTGATATTTTGGCGAACAAGGGGACCGGACATATCTCAGTATTTGCTGGCGGCGTGATCCCCGAGCAAGACTATCAAGCACTGCGAGATGCCGGTGTAGCTGATATTTTTGGCCCCGGCACCAACGTGCTTGATGCTGCAAACGCTGTGATGAGCCGCATTGAGGGCAAGTTGAGGAATGAAGCATGATTGGTCGTCTGAACCATGTAGCCATCGCCGTGCCTGACCTTGATGCGGGCATCAGAAAATATCGTGACATGCTTGGTGCAGATGTTTCTGCGCCGCAGGATTTGCCCGAACACGGTGTTACGGTGGTTTTTGTACAGCTTGAGAACACAAAGATTGAACTTCTTCACCCTCTGGGCGAGGGGTCGCCCATCGCTGGTTTTCTGGAAAAAAATCCGTCCGGCGGCATCCATCACATGTGTTTTGAAGTTGAGGACATTCGCGCCGCAGCCAAAAAGCTTAGCGATGAGGGGGCACGCGTTTTGGGTGATGGCGAACCGAAAATTGGCGCGCATGGTTTGCCGGTGCTCTTTCTACATCCGAAAGACTTCGACGGCACGCTCATTGAGTTGGAAGAAGTGGCCGTTTAGCCTAAGAAGACTTTGTTTCTATGCCAATCAAGATAGCGTTGGCTTGGCCAATTGTTTGAATTTTCAGGCAAGAAAGTCAGGCGGGATGGGGCTAATTGTTCTGCAAACTGGGACACGTGGCTGAAATTGGTTGCAAATATGAGCTTAAAGTCTTTGTCAATCGAGAGCATGCCTCGATCAAATAACCAGTGTGCTGTGCGGCTCAACGCCAGGGCATTTTCGATGAAGTCCGGACCACCTTCAAGTACCGGTCTGATATGTGCAGCCTCGACTTCGATTTGACCACTTGGCGTTTCGTATTGTGTGCCTGTTATCGCGCAACAATTTCCATATGCTGCAAGTACGATATTTCGAAAGCTGTGGGATCTAACAATCGAATTTGAGGTCTTTTCGGACCTTTTTCTTTGTACGTCTAGTTGGAATTCGCTTTGCTTTTCTTCATAAAACCCGGCTTTTTTTGTTAATTCAAACGTCTGCGCATTCTCAGTTTCCCAATTGCTTGGAAAGCCTTCCCGAAGAATCTGATCAAAGTCGTCGCTGTTAATCTCTCGGACTGACCATCTAGCCCGTCCCTTGTTCAAGGTGCCATCTTCGTTGGTTAACCCAGATTCTTTGTAGATACCATCTTGTTTGAAAGGAACTGGGACGTCGAATGGGATGTAAGAACCGGATTCAATTAGTGCGATGTACATCCCTTCTTTGCGAACGTCTTCTTTTAGATCGCTAACCTTGGCGAATGCAAAATATACCGGGACACGATCGCGCTCTCTTGGCGCATAGTAGAGCACGTGGTTTCCCACGAACGCTTCCATTTTCTTTAGGTACATTTTGGGAAACTGGTACCGTGCAGCTGGAAAATCGTCGTATTTAGAATCTTCTCTGTAAACAAGAACGCCGTTGGCCATAAGTATCTCTACGCAAGTATTATGTTTAGCGTAGAGCAAAGTGTTTAAGTTATCTAGATTGCTGAGGGTTTTAACCACCAGAATAGCAAAAGCCTCGAACCATTTCTGGCCGAGGCTTTACGCCGCTCTCAATGTCAATTCAGTTCTCCAAAACTAGCCAGCTATGCTGACTTATAAAACGCTTGGGAAGGGATGCCCGACGGTTCTAAGGGAGGAAATGTCGGGCGCAAACGCCTTAATAGATCGAACTGAACTGAGCTGGTGTAGCTGTTGGTGCCAAAGATGTGTTTGACATATTGACTGAGAAGTCCAATGCCAAGCCCGCTGTTACCAACATAAATGCCAAAGTTGTTGCTGCTAGAGTTTTCATGTTTTTGTTCCCCGTTAACTCAGATTTTTGTGTTCACTGATGGAGACTGATTGCCCACGGCGTGCTTCGCGCTTCACTTTTACAACCGCCACACCTGCTGGCTGTCGATATGCGTAAATCACAAGTATTGCTGAAACAGCTAATAGTGCAAATGCCATGTTCCAACCTCCTCAGTTGCGTGCTGCCTTATGCAACACATTGAACACAGTTTGCGCCCAAGCGATTTTCAATCTCCAAAGAAACTAGGTAAAGATTTAGAAAATTGAGAAATATGCATATTTTCAATGGGTTACCTGATTTGCCAGCTGATTCTTTGGTTAAAGAAAAGCAAAACTAGGCCAATTCCCAGTCGGTTAGCCTAAACAGATGATTAAGATGCTGAAAGATAAAGGTATTTTATTGGATCGGCGGTGTGCCTAATGGATGCCTGTTGAATTTGAGAACAAGTGGATCACCAAAACGCCACCCAATATCATCGCCATGCCGGCGATTGCGGCGATGTCCAATGGCTGGCGATAATATACCCAGCCAACGATTGATACGGCAAAGATGCCAACACCGGACCACACCGCATATGTAATGCCAAGTGGGATGGTCTTTAGGGTTAGGCTTAAATAGTAGAATGCAACGCCATAGCCGACGACGACCAATATGGAGGGGATTGTTTGCGAAAACCCATCTGCAGCTTTCAGCGCAGATGTGGCAATGACTTCTCCAACGATGGCGATCAGCAAATAAAGATAGGCTTTGGGCATGAAGGTGTCCTTGCGTGCGCTAGGTCGCTAGACTTTACGTTCAAAGCCAGCGACGAGCATATCGCCACTTATAAAGCCATAGCCTGTGTTTGTTGTGGCGCCGTTTTCTGCCCAGACCATGTCGTAAATCGGGCCATTGCGCTTTATCGACAATTCAAGCTTGATGACTTTGCCTGCTAGCCAGTACTCCACATTGTATTCGCCTTCAAAATGGTCGGAACCAGCCTTGGCAATTTTTGCCATGCCAATGCCAATTTCACTATCAAGACTGTTTGGGTCATCATTGATCCACTCGGCAATCAATGTGCCCTCATCTTTGCCTTGTCGATATGTCACCAATCCGAAAGGATGGACCATCGTTATATCTCCCTAAAGTAGCGGCGCGATGATATCAAACAATCAGGTTGGGTCAATGTGGCAAATCCCACAAGGACTAACATTTGTGACTTTGCTCTCTCAGAGGCAGTGCCCGCTGACTCAATATGTGCGTTTTTCCCCAGGTGGTGGGTAAGAGCGAAATGAGTTGAGCGAGACTAACTCAGGAACAATCGGGAGAGGATGACCCCACTTTTCCCGACATAGACCCCAAAGGCAAAAATGAACACAAGCGCAATAAACGCCAACAGGGTGAACTGACCTGCATTCAGGCGATCGATGAACTTCTTTAGGTGTGTCATATATATTGCGCTCTGATTGTGGTGTGCTTTTTAGCCGAACAGTTGTTTCGCTAAGGCAACAAACTTCTCTCCACGTTCTACATAGTCGCGGAACTGATTATACGAAGGCGCCGCAGGGGAGAGGATGAGTGTGTCAAACTGGTCGCGGCGTTGCGCAAGCGCACTCATAGCTTCTTCAAGGTCTTGAGCTTCAATCACGTCAATATCGACGCCGAGCTCGGCTATTGCCTCTGCCAGCCGATGTCCCGTTTTAGGTAAACATGCAACTGTTGTTACAGTTGAGTGCTTAATCTCACTTGCTAGGTCGTGATAGTCTTGCTCGCGGTCAAAGCCGCCCACAATAAGCGCGTTGCGCGTATCTGGATAAGTGGCAAGCGCCGCCTTTGTCGCCTCTGGCGTGGTTGAAATTGAGTCATCCACAAATATGAGGTTGCCGATTTTATGTTCTTCCAACCGGTGTGCTGGTGGGGCGAAGCTCTTTAAACCTTCTAGGATTGCTTGTTCGCTTGCCCCTAGTCCGAGCGCCAATTTGGCAGCAATCATCATATTATCGGCGTTGTGCGGACCCTTGAGTTTGGATTGACGCATGGTGCCATGCAATGCGGCAACCATTTCGGCAGACGGCGCTGCGAGTTCATTCGCATATTTGGGCAGATTGGCTTGAACGCGTTGGTTCACCGCAGCTTGGGACCCAAGCGCATAGGCATAGCGTTCTGGTCGGCGGAGTAGGTTCATCTTGTCATGATAATATTGGTCAAGGCTGCCATGCCAGTCCACATGCTCAGGGAATAGGTTGGTGAAGCCGACAAAATCAGGTTGCAACTCAAGGTCGGCAACTTGGTAGGAAGACAGTTCCATCACGATGATATCATGGTCATCCAAATCAAGTGGCGCGACGCCAAAATTGCCGCCAAGGCGTGCATCCAAACCAGCGCATTTGAGCATGGTTTCTGTTAGTTTGACGGTGGTGCTTTTGCCTTTCGTGCCAGTAACCGCAACCACTTTGGCATTACCGCGCTTGTATCTTGCCCACAAGTTGATGTTTGTGGTCACTTCAATGCCCGCATTCTTTGCGGCAACCAATTCAGGCTTATAAATTGAAACCCCGGCCGAGCGCACCAGCAGCCCGATTTCTTTGTTTTCAATTTTTTCGAGCAATTGCGCTGGAGTGATTTGGCTGGCATTGTCTATGTCTGCGTCACCGCTATCAACGGTAACATAGACTTTCGCTTCTGGTGTAACTTGGGCCAGAAACTGTCGAGTGGAGCGCGCTTCGCGCCCAGCTCCATATAGAACAACTGCGCCGTCAACTTGCATGGCCGAGCTCTTTTTGATTGATCGAGTTATATATGGGCTGAGGGATAGCATGGCTGTTGCTGGGCGTCATCAACTCCAACCAGGCGCTGGCCAATTTTGTGGCGCCATAAAATGCTTCAAGTTCTGGTGTCAGTGTTTTGACAATAGCTGAGTTCTGCCACTGTGGTTGTTGTGAAAGCTGCCACAAGGCTGCAGCGGCTTCCAAAATCTCACCAACGCATTCCCATGGTTTATGGCCTGACAGGCCCGAAAGCTCTCGCATCGCATCCAATTTCGTTTCGTCGTCCAGAACGTTTGTCCCCACAATGTTGGTCAACCGTTCAGGTGAAATAAACGGCGCAAAGATCAACGAAACGAAATGGCACTTTGGGCAATTGCCGCACCAGCGGGCAGGCCCTATAGCATTTTGTTTGAAGTTTTGGTTGCAGCTTGAAAATGCGCCGTCAAACTTAGTTGAGTGAAGGAACAGCGCACCAATTTGAAGCTCCGAAAATGGTCTAAGCAAAGAGAAGTAGCCGATTGATTTGCCAACAATGCTTTCTAAAGCGCTGGCAAACAGTTTTTCAAACGCTAGGCTTTTGGAATGCTGGTGGTTCACTTCACGGCCGTCAAACTCCAGATTGCCCTCACTGGCCGATCGCTCGTTGGACAAGATCACATGGCTTTTGCCGTAAAGAATGGCCACTAGTGAAGCGATGATGGAATTAATCGCTGTGGATGGCACATGACCGTTAAAATAGCCCGGTTCACTGTTGAGCGCCAACATGGTTTGGTCCAGATAGCGGCGCACATAAAACGGTTTTTGGTCCATCCGCTCAATCGAGGAAATAATGGGGCCTTTTGGGTTCACAGCAAAAGGGGTGAAGCTCCAGCCCGCTTCTTCAATCAGATTAACCGACAAAAGTGAGTCCTTGCCGCCACCGATCAGGATGAGTGGATCGATTTTTCCAGCCGGGTTACCTGAGGTATCGCCGGTGTCTCGGAATTGATATTCAATCTTGCCAAAACGCTCGAGATTGTTGCGCGCATAGAACTCGCCCAATCCGTTTTCGTAGACGTCGCGTACAAGTTGCTGCGCCGCTTCGGTGAGTTTGATGGCGGTTGCATCAATTTGGAATGGCGCGCACAATTTGAAATAGCTGACCCCAAGAATTGCGGCGGCTAAATCAAGCGCTCGCGCAAAGCTCTCAGACTGGGCGGCATCAATATCAAACCCGACGCCGAGTTCCAGTTTCTCGGTAAAGCGATGCTCGTTCAGGGCATAGTTGCAGTGCACTTCGCCCGTCTCGATGTTGAATTCTGGTCGTTCGATCAAGAAAACTGTCATTTATCTCTTCTAGTATATTTTGAAGTTTCGTCTAGCATTAGCTTTAAAGTAGATGTGGCAATTGTTAGTTGATCACCATTTCAAGACGTTTTGTTACACCATCCCCGATGCGTTGGTAACCGAATTCGGTCATTTGGCATTCGAATTTGTTCCCAACCTTTTGGACGTCAAATAGGTTGTATCTGGCGGGTGGATATTTGCCACCGTTGCCTGACGCTGCGGATGCAATGCCGATAAGGGGAATATCCCCTGTCGGGCCGGGCAGTGGGTTGATCATTGAGCGGTGAAGGTGTCCATGCAACACCAATTCTGCGCCATGGTCTTTGATGGTTTTGCGGAACAGATCACGGCCCTTTAAGCCACGTCTCCATATCTGCTTTACGTCGTCATGCGGCGGATGATGGATCATCACAATGCGATAAAGTCCTGCATCGCCGGTTAGTTTTAAAATTTCGATCAGACGTTCTGCCTGTGCTTCATCAAACTCACCATGGGCAAAGAAAGGCGGCGTGGTGATAGCACTTGAACAGCCAATTAGGGCAACGCAGCCTTCTTGCCGCCAATAGGGGAACTGTTGCTCTGAAAGGGTCATGCCTTTCATATAGTCGCCCCATTGCTCTGCCGCGCTCTTAAGTCCATCTTCGACATAAGCGTCGTGATTGCCTGGGATGACGGCGATTTGTTCGCTCGGGCCAAGCTCTTCAAGCCACGTTTTTGCAGCTTCAAACTCTTTGGGAAGAGCAAGATTGACCAGGTCGCCAGACACCGCAATCAATTCGGGTGCTTGCGTCTTTAGGTGATCGGTAAGCTGCGTCAACAACCCTTCGGGCATATTGGCATGCCGGGCCAATTTCCAGTTGGCATAGCCTGTCAGTCGCTTGTTCATCAGCTGAAAAGGCGATATGCGCGGCAACGGTCCAAGATGGACGTCTGATATATGAGCGACTTTGGTCATTTAGGTTTTTCGACTGGCTAAGGTTGACGCGGCGCACTATGTACAAAAGCTAAGGAGAAAAAAAGGCACGTGTCGCAATTCAGTAAGAATTGTTTTAACGGCTGACGCATAATGTCCACCATCATGTTTATGCGATTGATTCATAGTCCACTTTTTGAGCGTTTTCAGGCGCGCATATTCCTGTTCATTATGGGTTTTTTGCGGCGAACTACATTCGGCGCACGTGCAATGTTGGTGGATGGCAAAAATGTTTTGCTGATCAAGCACACCTACACAGCGGGATGGATGTTTCCGGGCGGAGGCGTTGAGGTTGGTGACAGCGCCTTACACACCGCGAAAAAAGAGCTGATGGAAGAAACCGGCTATCGGGTGCTGGATCGCGGACAGATGCTGTCAGTCTATCACAATCTAGAAGCTTCAAAACGCGATCATGTTGCGCTCTTTGTTTTTAAAGAGTTTGAGCAGGCACGCCAATTTTCCCCGAACGCTGAAATTGCGGAAATGGGGTGGTTTCCGCTCGATGATTTGCCGCAAGATACAACCGATGCCACCCGCCGCCGCATCGGCGAATATTTTGGTGGCATCGCGATAGATGAACGCTGGTAGCTTGGCTCAGAGCGCTGGACCTGCTGGTACAATGCGATGCGGATTGATCGAGGTGTGTGACCAATAATAGTGCACTTTGATATGTTCCATATCGATGGTTTCTTCAACGCCGGGAATGGCTCTGAGTTCATCCACCAGGCGTGAAATGTTTGGATAGTCTGCAATCCGGCGGATGTTGCATTTGAAGTGTCCAACATAAACAGGGTCAAAACGCACCAAGGTGGTGAATAGCCGCCAATCCGCTTCGGTCAGCGTGTCCCCGGCGAGATATTTGTTGTTCGATAAAATGTCTTCAACCCAGTCGAGACTTTCAAACAGGTCTGTTACGGCTTCGTCATAGGCCTCTTGGGTGGTCGCAAAGCCGGTTTTGTAAACACCATTATTGATGCTGCCATAAATGCGCTCGTTGATCGGATCGATCTTATTGCGTAGCGCGTGCGGATAGAAGTCCAGATCATTGCCCGTCAGATGATCAAACTCTGTGTTGAACATCCTAATGATTTCAGAGCTTTCATTGCTCACAATGGTATTTTGCTTTTTGTCCCAAAGCACTGGCACCGTGACGCGGCCTGTGTAATCCTTGTCGGCGGCTACATAAACTTGCCACATGGTTTTTGCGTGGTTGACCGGGTCTTCGCCTTTTGGAATGGTCCAGCCGTGCTGATCGGGCATTTTGGCGTCCACAATGCTAACGCTAATTAAGTTCTGAAGTTGCTTAAGGTTGCGAAAAATCAGCGTGCGGTGTGCCCAAGGGCAGGCGAGCGAAACATAAAGGTGATAGCGGTTGGCTTCGGCGGCAAAATCACCTTCGCCGGTTGGGCCAGGGCTGCCATCCTTGGTGACAAAATTGCGAAAGCGCGCTTCTGATCGCTTAAAGCGGCCGCCAGTTGATTTTGTGTCATACCATTGATTGGTCCAAAGACCATCGACCAACATACCCATTGCACATTCCTTTTCATACGCGCCAGCGCCACAAAATAGCGATCAATGAAATTGAACAAAGGGGGATATTCATAACTAATTGTTCCAATTTTTACGACTAATGGGTTTGGCGAAATTTACGATGTGCTGTTTTTTGGCTCGACAGCCGAAAAACGCGGTGCTAGTTGAGGAGTATGAGCACACAAGATTTTGCACAGCGACGAGTCCGACGACCGCGATCATTGTAATCGCCACCTTTTGTCGTCTCGAATTCGCCTGAGCAAAACTATGACTATCCTTGAAATTGCGAACACCCAACAAAGCGCACTTGCGCAAAATCTGCCTGCACTCACCATCCGTAAGGAAGTGACCAGCGATGCAGATTGGATTGAAAATCTGCATGATGCTTGCTTCGGGCCGGGTCGATTTGCGCGGGCCGCGTTTCGTATTCGGGAACGGTTTGGTGTAGATGATCAGTTGAGTTTGGTTGCCGAATTAGACGGCGAACCCGTCGCCACTGTCAAAATGTCGCCTATCAATGTCTCGGACATGAATGGCTATCTTTTGGGGCCGCTGGCGACTGATCCGACCAAAAGGAAATTGGGTGCGGGCAAGGCGCTGGTGCGGGATGTGGTGCAAAAAGCATTTGAAATTCCTACTTGTGCATTTGTGTTGCTTGTCGGGGACGCGCCCTATTATGGACCTTTGGGGTTTGAACCGACATTGCCTGAGCGGATTGAATTTCCTGCACCAGTGGACCCCGCACGGGTTTTGGTGGCGGCAAAAGATGCTACACTAAGCAAAAGACTCAATGGTCCCATTTCACAATGGGTCGTGTGAATTAAGCCCGGTGCGGTCAGCGCGGGGCCGGAGAAGTGTTTCGTTTATGTCTCATGATGCGTTGATCGACCGGATTGCGGAACGGCTACTTGATCGCCCGCAGGATGATTTCGACAAGGGCTGCCACAAAGTTGATGGCGTGCCACCGCTCAATCACCACAAACCGCCAAAACCGTCTGCGGTGCTCATTGGGTTGGTGCAGCGTGATGAGGGTAGCAATGTGCTCTATATTGAACGCTCGTCAAAACTGCGCGCGCATGCTGGGCAAATCGCTTTTCCGGGTGGCAAGATTGATGACGAAGATGGCAATGCAACAGTTGCGGCGTTGCGTGAGGCGCATGAAGAAGTGGATTTGCATCCCAATGATGTGGATGTGATCGGCTATCTCCCGAATTATTTGTCTGGCACCAACTATTTGATTACCCCTGTTGTTGGAATCGTGCGCCCATCATCTGAATTTGTTGCAAACCCAGACGAAGTGGCGAGCTTTTTTGAAGTGCCATTGCCGCATTTAATTCCGGATCGGCACTATTCAAAAATTCGGTTTGTGCGCGGCGATGAGGCACAGCGCGAAACCTGGCGAATTGATTATGAGCAACGTGCAATTTGGGGCATTACAGCATCAATGACACGGATGTTTAGAGAGACCGCACTGGCGCAGGAACTTGCAGACCATGAGTAATGAACAATTGGAATTGTTGCGCCAAGCTGATTGGTTGCAACGCGCAAGTGTGCGCAAAGCATTTGAAATTCTGGATGGTGCAGGCGGCCAAACCAAAGCTGTAGGCGGCATCGTGCGCAATACATTGTTGGGGATTGGAACGGGCGATGTGGATATGGCATCCAAATTCACGCCGAACGAAATCTTGGATCGTGCCGAAAAGGCCGGGGTCAAAGCAATTCCAACAGGTATTGAACATGGCACGGTCACTCTCGTTATAGAGGGTGAAACAATTGAAGTGACGTCATTGCGCCAAGACATCAAAACCAATGGCCGCCATGCCGAGGTGGTGTTTGGTGGTGATTGGGAAGACGATGCGAAACGTCGGGATTTCACGTTTAATGCCATGTATGTTGGGCCGGATGGTGAGTTGCTTGATCCGCTAAATGGTCTGCAAGACTGTTTGGACCGCGAAGTGCGTTTTATTGGGGATGCAAAAGCGCGGATCAAGGAAGACTATTTGCGAATTCTGCGCTTCTACCGTTTTTTTGCTCATTTCGGTTCGGGGCGACCTGAGGCAGATGGGTTGCGGGCAACCGTCGCGATGAAGTCTGGTTTGGATCAACTTTCCCCTGAGCGGGTTTGGCAGGAAATGAAAAAACTGCTGAGCGCAGAAGACCCGTCCCGTGCGTTATTGTGGATGCGGACCACAAGTGTGTTGGCGTCCATTTTGCCAGAAGGTGAAAAATGGGGCATTGACGCAATTCATGGGGTAGTGGCTGCCGAAAAGGACCTGAACTGGTCAATTGATCCGATGTTGCGCCTAATATCGATTTTGCCCCCGATGCCGGATAAAATGGTGGCGCTTGGTAAGAGACTGCGCCTGTCGAACGCAGAAACGGATCAATTGCAAAAGTGGGCTTTGGTTGACGGGCTTGGTGCAGATATGACCGAGCAAGACCTAAAGGCATCGATTTATTGGGGCGATCAAGATGCGATAGTCTCAGCACTTCAATTGTCGCTTGCCAGCATGCGTGCCAAATCAGGCGAAAACTTAGAAGCGGTTGAAAAGGCAGCGGGCTACTTGAAGCTACTTAAGCTTGCTCAAAGCTGGAATGCGCCCACTTTTCCGGTCAAAGGGCAAGATTTGATCAAGCTGGGCCATGATGCAGGACCAGAACTTGGGGAAAAACTCAAAGGGTTGGAAAAAAGCTGGGTTGAAAGCGGCTTCGCAAAATCGGTAGAGGACTTGTTGGCAGAACTTGCTTAGACTTTTTTCAGCGCACGCT
Organism: Maritalea porphyrae; assembly: GCF_030159895.1. Classification (GTDB taxonomy): domain Bacteria; phylum Pseudomonadota; class Alphaproteobacteria; order Rhizobiales; family Devosiaceae; genus Maritalea; species Maritalea porphyrae. Next base: position 7,870 of record NZ_BSNI01000001.1, on the reverse strand, counting down.
GAGTAGCAATTTTAAGCACAAGCGCATTTTGTTGATATGTCGCCTGGAACTGACCGCCGAAAATTGAATCGGTCATAAGTTGTGTGCTTTGTAGGTCTCTTTGGATATGCTTCTGACGGGCTGCGCGCCACATCTGATTAGCTTTCCACATCGGTAGATTTTGACCGTAAAGTTGTGCTTTCATGGGCTTGATTATGGTTAGTGAATGGTTAATTTTCTGTTGAACCATTGCAGTTTGCAATTTTATCGCGCTTTCGTTCCAAAAATGCCCGCTCAATCTGGTTGCTTGACAGTTCGATGGCGCGATCAAGGTCTGAAATTGCTGTTTTGTTGGCCCCGTTCATCACGTGCATTTCGGCGCGCGCCGCATAAAAGGGTTGGTAGGTTTCAAGCGAATTTTCTAGTGCGCCGAGCTTTTTCAACGCATTCGCCACGTCGCCCATATTTGCTTGTGCCATAGCACCGTTTAACAGCACCACGGGTGAGGCATCGAATGCGGATAAGGCCTGATATAGCGCGGTGATTTGTTGCCAATCGGTTGATTGCCAACTGTCTGCTTTGCAATGCAACGCGCTAATCGCTGCCTGCAATTGGTAGGGACCGAGTTGACCCAATCTAAACTGTGCCAACAAAAGCTGATGTGCCATTTCGATTGTGTCGTGATCCCATAGTGAGCGGTCTTGCTCTTCTAAGCTCACCATTTGGCCAAGAGCGTCAGTTCTTGCGGCGGTGCGCGCATGCGTGAGCTGCATCAAACACAAAAGCCCACCGGTTTCAGGACATGGGTCAAGCCGGAACAATAAGGCTGCGAGCCGAATAGCCTCATTGGCCAAATCACCGCGCGTGAGGGTTTGACCTTCAAACGCTGAGTAGGATTCATTAAAGATCAGATATATGGTCTTTTGCACCGTTTTGCGTCGTTCGGAAAGGTGTTCGCTTCCCGGCACTTCATAGGCGATGCCAGCGTCGCGAATTTTCTTCTTGGCGCGCGTAATGCGCTGCAGCATGGCCGTTTCGCTGGTCAGGAATGCACGTGCGATTTCGCGCACCGTTAGGCCACCAAGGGTTTTTAGGGTGAGGGCCAATTGCGCTTCTGGCGACAGTGCAGGGTGGCAGCAGGTGAAGATTAGCCGCAGACGTTCGTCGGGGATTTCATAGTCGGTTTCGGCCATTTCATCTTTGTTCGCATCAAGGTCCATCAGGATTTGCTGCGTCTCTTTTGCGTGGTGGCGCGTGTCTTTGCGCAGTTTGTCAATTGCGCGCCGCTTTGCGGTTGTGTGCAACCAGGCTGCTGGATTGTCTGGCACACCTTTTATTGGCCATGTGCGCAGCGCCTCTGTGGCTGCGTCCTGCAGCGCGTCTTCGGCTTTGTCAAAATCACCGAAACTCTTGATAAGGCTGGCCAATATCCGACCCGAGCTTTTGCGCAATGCTCGGGTCAGGGCTTGTTCTAGGTCAGACAATTAATTGTCGAACACCATAACCGGACGCACTTCAATGGTGCCGTATTTTGCCGTTGGAATTTTCGCCGCCCATTCGAGAGCTTGGTCAAGGTCTTTGCACTCAAGCAAATAATAGCCACCCAGGGCTTCTTTGGTTTCAGCAAATGGTCCGTCAGTTAGCTCGGTTTGGCCGTTTCGAATGCGCACGGATGTGGCGGTCGAGACGGCTTCCAGTGCATCTCCGGCGACCATAACGCCAGCTTCGCGCGCTTCTTCGCCAAACTTCCAGTAGTCGGCCATGATTTGCTCCATACCGCCTTCATATGAAGCGTCGGCGCCTTCAGCATTATAAATTAGAGCCATGAATTGCATGATGTGAGTTCCTTTGATTGTTCCCAAGAATGGCGCAATTGTTGTGCGCCTATACCCTCTAGTCGGGCAGGATAGTCAGGATTCGACATTCATGGACGATTTTTTTGAGAAATATTTCAAAGAGTGCGGTTTTACGGCCATTTCACGGCTGGTGGCATGGAGGAAAGAATACTCTCTACATTGCCGCCGGTCTTTAAGCCAAAGGTCGTGCCACGGTCATAAAGCAGGTTAAACTCGACATATCGGCCCCGACGCACCAGCTGCTCTTCGCGGTCCGCATCGGTCCACTCATTGTTGAAGTTGCGACGCACAAGCTCACAATAAATGTCTTTGAAATTGCTGCCTACATTTTGCGTAAAGGCAAAGTCCGCGTCCCAATCGCCGGAATTGTGACGATCATAGAAAATGCCTCCGGTGCCGCGCGGCTCTTTGCGGTGGGGTAAATAGAAATAGTCGTCGCACCACTTCTTGTACTTTGGATAGTCCGCGCATTCGTGCGCATCGCATGCTGCTTTCATTGCAGCATGGAAATCGATTGTGTCTTTGTCTTCTTGGTTGCGGCGCCGATCTAGTACAGGCGTCAGGTCACCACCGCCGCCGAACCACCATTCGCCCGTTGCCACCATGCGCGTATTCATGTGAACTGCAGGCACGTTGGGGTTTTGCGGGTGCGCAATCAGCGAGATGCCGCTGGCCCAAAAGGCGCGGGACTTCTCTGTACCGGGCATGCCTTTGGCAAAGTCCTCTGAGAATTCACCGAAAACAGTTGAAATATGCACGCCAACTTTTTCAAACACGCGACCTTTCATGATCGACATTTCGCCGCCGCCGCCCGGTTGGCCCGTGGTTTGATCGGTGCGATCCCATGGCTTGCGCTCAAAGCGGCCAGGCGCTTGGTCGCTTAATGGACCAGTTAGTTCGTCCTCAAGCTGTTCAAAGCTTTCGCAAATTTGGCCGCGCAAATCGCGGAACCAGGCGCTGGCTTGTTGCTTTTTTTGGTCGAGATCAAACGAAGTCATGAAAGATTTGCCCAATGGTTGGTTTGTCGTAGCGCATCGCTTAGCACAAGTGAGGCGGCGATGGCGACATTGATGGAGCGTGTATCTTGTCGCATGGGAATGCGCAAATTCAGGTCCGAGATCTCAGCAACCTCGTCTGGAACGCCAGCGCTTTCGCGGCCCACCATTAGTATGTCATCAGATTCAAAGGCGGCTTCTGTGTGCAGAATTGAGGATTTGGTGGTCAAAAGCACTAAGCGCTTGTCTTCTGCTTTTCGCCACTCATTAAATGCCTCAAAGCTTTTGTGTTCTCGCAAGTCCACCTGATCGAGATAATCCATGCCTGCGCGGCGAAAGGATTTCTGTGTGAACAAAAAACCCGTCGGGTGGATCAAGTGCACTTTAAGGTCGAGACATGCGCCGAGCCGCATCAAAGTGCCAGCATTTTGGGGAATGTCAGGTTGGTACAAAGCAAGTGAGATGGTCACGGCGTAAAATTGTTCTTTCGTCTTAAGCGATGAATTGTCCAAAAAGCGCATCATGGGCGCGTTTGTCGAGGCAAAAACGTCAGAACGCACAAATTGTTGGTGCTTCTGGGCGATACTCTTAGTGCAAAAGATGCAAAATTCTAGGGTATTGTGTCGCAGTTTTTACCAGTTCGAGCCTCAAAGGCTGGACAAGCGCTTTATAGAGTGCAAAAAAGGCCGCGATTTCCGCTTCATCTGTTTCAGATGGGGGTGATTCTGCTATCTAGCTATTGGATAGTTGAGCGGGAGCGGATGAACGATCTTAGGTAGGGATCTAGACCTTGGCTACACAAAGCAAATCAGAACCGAACAGAAGAGATTTTCTCTATTTCGCAACGGGCGCAGTTGGCGCGGTAGGTGCCGCAGCCGTGGCATGGCCGCTTGTTGATCAAATGAATCCTGACGCCTCGACATTGGCGTTGGCGTCTATCGAATTGGACCTCTCTTCAATTGAAGTTGGGCAGTCCGTCACAGTTAAGTGGCGCGGCAAGCCTGTTTTTGTTCGTCGTCGGACGGCAAGTGAAATTGAAGAAGCAAAGGCAGTGCCGCTTGAGGATCTCAAAGATCCTCAGTCAGACGCGGAACGGGTCAAAGAAGGCCACGAAGAGTGGCTTGTGATGATCGGCGTTTGTACGCACTTGGGTTGTATCCCAGTGGGTGAAGCTGGCGATTACAAAGGCTGGTTCTGCCCATGTCATGGTTCTCACTACGATACGGCAGGCCGTATTCGTAAGGGGCCCGCGCCTGAAAACCTCATTGTTCCGGACTATGCATTCTTGTCCGATACATTGATCAAGATTGGTTAGGGGACAGTCTGATGGCACATCAAAGTAATTACAAACCTAATTCGGGATTTGAAAAATGGATGGACGAGCGTCTGCCGATCATCCGTCTTGGCTATGATTCATTTGTTGACTTCCCGTCACCAAAGAACCTGAACTACTGGTGGACGTTTGGCGCGATCCTTGCGATCTTTTTGGTTATCCAAATCGTCACTGGTATCGTTCTTGCCATGAGCTATACGCCACATGTTGATCTGGCGTTTAACTCTGTTGAGCACATTCGTCGCGACGTGAACTGGGGCCGCTACATACAAGCGGCGCACGCAAACGGCGCTTCATTCTTCTTCTTTGCAGTATATGTCCACATTTTCCGTGGTCTTTATTACGGATCATACAAGGCACCACGTGAAGTCTTGTGGATTTTGGGCGTAACCATCTTCTTGTTGATGATGGCAACTGCATTTATGGGCTATGTTCTACCTTGGGGCCAAATGAGCTTCTGGGCAGCGACAGTGATCACGAACTTCTTCTCAGCGATCCCTGTTGTGGGCGACACCATCAAAACCCTTCTTGTAGGTGGTTTTGCGGTTGATAACCCAACATTGAACCGTTTCTTCTCACTTCACTACTTGTTGCCATTCATGATTGCTGGCGTTGTTGGCTTGCACATCTGGGCGCTGCACGTTCCGGGCAACAACAACCCAACTGGCGTTGAAGTGAAGTCGAAAGCGGACACAGTTCCATTCCACCCGTATCTCACCATGAAAGATTTGTTCGCGGTGATGGTTATCATGATCCCATTTGCTTGGTTCGTATTCTTCGCGCCAGACATTTTGGGTCACCCAGATAACTACATCCCAGCGAACCCGTTGGTGACACCACCGCACATCGTTCCTGAATGGTACTTCTTGCCCTTCTACGCCATCCTGCGTGCGATCGACTTCAACGTTGGTCCAATCGACAGTAAACTTGGCGGCGTGATCATGATGTTTGGTTCGATCGTTGTTTGGTTCTTCGTGCCATGGCTTGATCGTTCAAAAGTTCGCTCTGGTGCATTCCGTCCAATGTTCAAATGGTTCTATTGGGTTTGGGTCATCAGCTTCATCGGTTTGACATATCTTGGCGCGCAGCCAGCAGAAGGCGTCTACTTGTTCTTCGCTAAGTTGTGCACGGCATATTACTTCTTGTACTTCTTGGTGATCTTGCCATTCTTGCCACGCGTTGAAGTGACCAAACCACTGCCAGCTAGCATTTCTGAGAGTGTGCTTTCAAAAAGCGCCTCACAGGCTGCAGAATAGGAGAGAGATGATGAAACGTTTTTCTAAAATCATCAGCGCTGTCCTTTTAGCAGCGAGCACTTTGTCAGCCGGTTCTGCAGTTGCTGCGGGCCCAAGCAATGGTCCTGATCCTGTTCTTCAGGATTGGTCATTCTCTGGCATTTTCGGCAAGTATGACCCAGCGCAGTTGCAGCGTGGTTTCCAAGTGTTCCAAGAAGTTTGTTCTTCTTGCCACTCAGCTGATTTGTTCGCATTCCGTATGTTGAGCAAAAAAGGCGGCACGGAATATACAGAAGACCAAGTCAAAGCGATTGCAGCTGAATACACTGTGATTGATCTTGAGATCGAAGATGGTGAACGTCCGGCAATTCCTGCGGACACATGGCCAAATCCATTCCCAACGCCACTTGATGCAGCGGGCGCGAACAATGGTGTAGTTCCTCCAGATTTCTCAGTGTTGGCTAAAGCGCGCAACGTGCCACAAAAGTTCCCGAACTGGATTGGCAACTACTTCACAGCGTACCAAGAGGGCGGTGCAGATTATATCTACAACCTTCTCGTTGGTTACCACGAAGAGCCACCTCACGGCGTAGAGCTTGGCGATGGTCAATATTACAACGACCACTTCCCTGGCCACAAAATCTCAATGGGCCCTCCATTGTCAGATGAGCTTGTGGACTATGAAGGTTCTGCTCCTGAGACTGTGGACCAGTACGCAAAAGACGTATCAGCGTTCATGATGTGGCTTGCTGAGCCAGACATGACCGCACGCAAGGAACTTGGTTTCCGCGTTCTGTTGTTCCTCTTCTTGCTAACCGGAATGATGTATCTGGTTAAGCGTCGCTTGTGGAGCAACGTTGATCACTAAGCCACAGGCTTCTTGATTCTAAAGTTTAAGGGTCAGCCTTCGGGCTGGCCCTTTTTTGTGCGTGTATTAGCGGTGGAGTGACTGGCGCAAATTGACCATGGTTGAATGGGTTTCAAATCCGAGGCTTTGATAAAGCTTTGTTGGAACGAATTCATCTGCATCTGAGGACAAAAAGATACCGGGCTTTTGACCAAGCATTGTATTTGCGACATTCCAAATTAGCGCTCGAGCGAAGCCATTTCCTCTGTGTGGCATTGGTGTGAAAACGCGTTCAATTGTGCCGTGTTTGGTTTCTGCAGATCCCAATGTGACAATCGCTACACAGCCAATTTGTCCGTTTGCCATTTCCCAAACATAAAGGCGGTGGTCATCCAAGGTGTACTTGACCATTGCTTGACTGTTAAACTGGCGCTGAGTGTTCGTTTCGCGCTGCATATTGTCGAACATTTCAGCTATTGTTTCGGCTTCGCAAAGCGTCGCGCGGCGCGCTGAACCACTTGCTTTTGGTTGGGTCTTCAATTTGTGTAGTTTCCAATGAATTAGTCGCTTCGCGATATGAAATTCTGGTCCGCGCGCGGTTTCCAAACTTTTCGCTAGGTTTCTTGCTTCCCGCCCTGGACCGAAAATGCCGGGAAATAAAATATTGCGTTCAATCAGGTGCCGACAAAGGCACTCAACGGCTTGTTGCGGCATTGGAGATAGCAAAAGCTGATCGGACTTATCCACATGCGCAAACCCAATCGGTTCATCTTTTGCAGGACGGACAATTAGGCCGATCTGGTCCAATCGTTCTTTGTTTTTAAGATAAAGAAATGGTCGATATGTGAGTTCTTCATTTTGCCAGCTTGTTTGAAATCTCTGAATGAATTCAGGGCTTGGCAACTCTTCAACGACTAGTTTCTCAAAGTGGGTCATGTTTTCACGCAGCAAATGAATTGAGTATGCTTGAAGCCTATCACAATTGCCGCCATTTCATAGTTCGCGTGCAGGTGTGTTTATCCCCGCCGTTTCAAGGCGCGATAAACTGTGTGCAGCTTTCTTGAAGACCCTGCGGACAACGGACGCGTTGTTGGGGTCGTGAAGAACTCTTCTTCGCTCACGGTGCACACCGTGATTTTCATGACGGGCTACACACAAGTGTGTCCGCCCTTTGTAAATCACTGCACCTGCGCGGACGCGGCGGAAAAGTCCGCCGGGGTCCTCGCACGGAGTGCTCGTCCATCTTGTCCCTCGCTTGCTCAGTGCAAGTGTTGGGCAGCAATTGGCGGGGGTGCCGGGGAAGCAGCCATAAGGCTGCGACGGCGGCGTCAAAAAGAGCAACCACTTCATAAAGAAAGCTGGGTCAAATGAAGAGTGGGTCGCCGTTCTTCGCTTGGTTGCAAATTGTCCAGTCTGACGCCGAAGGCAGGCGTAAACCATTGAACAGCACGTTGAAGCTGTTCTGGAAGTCTTTTCGCTCACGGGGCGCAACACAAATCTCATGACGGACTAAAGCCGTCCTATTCGATTTGTTGCCCCTGCGCGGCGCGGCCAAAAAGTTGGCCGGGGTCCTCGGCAACGAGTTGCCTCGTCCACCTTTTCCCTCGCTTGCTCGGCATTTGTGT